>NZ_LT635461.1 GCF_900120295.1 Blautia sp. Marseille-P3201T
GCCAAACAAACGACGAAGCCAAAGCCGATTATGATTACATGAAAGAGAATCTACAGCTTAAAAAGCAACTTGCAGAACTCCAAAAGGAAAATGACTTCTTAAAAAAAGCAGCGGCATTCTTTGCGAATGAAATCGATTAGAGGCTTATCGATTCATTCAGAAATACAACAAAGACTTTGGACTCAGATGGCTGTATATTCCATTTAAGTAGGGTTCTTCCGCAATTATCCGTATCATTCAACCTTCGCATACATTAGTTTTGCTGCTAAAAGTGCTTTGCTGCATCTCCCATACATAGTACGTTTTACCATTTTTAGTTTACTATTTGTTCCCTCGACAAAACCATTTGAAAGTTCACTGGCAACAGAATTTTCCACAGCTTCTATATCCTTTTCTAATCCATTTGCAAACCGGGATATCTCTTTTAAATCAGAGTTTTTGTACCGTTCTATAAACAAATACAATAGAGGCATACTTTTCTTTTCGTATATTTCACGGAATTCTTGAACACAACGCCTCAATTCTCTGAGTTTGGGATATTTCTGTAAAATATATGCCTTATGATTTGCACTAAGTTCCACTCCCATCCAAAGATAACGGAATATGCCGTTTCGTGAAAGGTGGTCATATTTTTGTAATGCCTTTTTGTTTTGGAGTGCTTCAGGTGAAGAACTTTTGTAAATTGCAACATCAATTTGCAATCGTTCTATGATTTTATTCATATAGTCATATGCTGCAGATTGACCGCCTTTATATCCTTTTTCAATAACATTGCGATATACATCTTTTCGACTGATGCCAGAAGTTAAAGCTTTGATAATATAATCATAAAACTGATCCATTCTGAATATTCCTGTGCGGCAACACCGCAAATCCGGCAGACGGGAAACCGTCTGTCCGGGCTTGCGGAAACTGCTTATGCGAGTTTACTCGCGCAATGTTTTGTCTAAACCATAGACCTCACGCATTGA
>NZ_LT635462.1 GCF_900120295.1 Blautia sp. Marseille-P3201T
GGAAGTCGTACATATCGCACTGAGTAATAGCGCTTGCATGCTTCCATGCCAAAGGCACAGGCCATGTAAGTTTTGCCACTTCCAGTTGCTCCAGTAATAAAGATGTTCCGGTATTCTGTAATGTATTCACAGGTTGCCAGACGGTTGATCAGTGCTTTGTTCAGCTTTCGTCCAGAATGGTAATCAATTGCTGCGATGCTGGCATCTGGCTGTTCAAGCTCAGCCTGGCGAATTAGCCTTTTCAGACGATTGTTTTTACGGTTGTTGTATTCGACATCAACAAGCATACCGAACCGATCCTCGAACGGAACTTCCTTCATTGTAGGATCATCCATCTGGATGCGGAATGCATCTGCCATAGCAGTCAGACGCATTTCAATAAGTTTATCGATTGTACTTTGATTTGTCATGATTGTTTACCTCCATAGTATCTGGCTCCTCTGGTTATGCCGTGTGGTTTTACTGCTTGAGATGCTTCTGGTTCAGTACCAGGTACATCCTTCGCTGCAGCCAACAGATTTTTGATACTTTTATAGCTGGGTTTACCGGAATAAGAGAGCGCCTTGGCGCAGACCTGTTCCAGTTTTTCTGGCGAATATTTTTCTGCCAGTTTCAGTAATCCCATGCAGCTTCTGTAGGATTGCTGTTCAATCCTGCCGGAGGTAAGTATTGCATCGACAACCTTACTTGTGTTAATTCCAATCGTATCAGCCCACTTACGGAACCGGTCACCATTCCATTCCAGATATTTCTGGTGTTCCTGCGGCATATGTTCTGTCACTGTAGAATACTGACCGCTTCTTCCATAGAGTCGTCTGTGAGAGGCAATACGATTGTGATTATAAAATATTTCAACCGTTGTATCTGTTATACGCACATCAACCTTATTTTTGATATACTGATAAGGCACGGAGTAGAACATTCTGTCTACTGCGATGTGATAGTTGAACTGGACGGTGGCTTGTTTCCACTCAGCCAGTTCAAAAGGTGTAGCAGGCAACGGAGCCAGTAATGGCATTTCTTCCCCAAGAAATAAACTGAGTCTGCTACATTCCTTTTTCTGGAATTTACGGGCGTTGTAAGCATCCAGTTTTTCACGGATTGAAGCATTCAATTCTGCAAGAGAAAAAAACTGCTCATTGCGAAGGGTTGCTGTTATCCATGTGGATATTTTTCCTACTGATCCCTCTACATTCGGTTTATCTTTGGGTTTCCGGACTCTGGCCGGAAGGATGGCAAGATTGTAATGTTCTGCCATCTCATGATAAGTTGTGTTTAAGGCAGTGTTGTACCAGTCACTCTTTTTATGATTCACTGCAGTTGTACAGTTATCAGAAACGAGCATAGGTGTGACACCACCAAAGAAATCAAACATCTGGACATGGGCTTTGATCCAGTTGTCGGTTTTCTCATTCATATATGCTTTTACAAAAGCATACTGGCTGTAAGTTAATACACCTACAAATATCCATGCATCTGTGATTTCTCCGGTGTCCGGATCAATGATGTGGGCAGGATCACCGGCCCAGTCAACTTCAATCTGTTCACCTGGTTTTCTGGGGATATGCATGGTAGCCCTGCGTTTTTCTTCATCCTTCTGGATGTAGTAGCAGAACTGAGAATACATTAGAGGCTCTTCGTTGCTCATGCGACACTCCTCACAGTATTCTACCCAGAGAAGCTTTTTGTTTACACCGTTCCGCAGGAGTTCTTTGCGGATGTAGTCAAAGTTTGGCATACGCTTATTCGTTGCCGACTTATTTTTAGGAAACATCAGCTCATCTAGTGCACTGTCGGTCATGTCAAAATCCAGCGGCCATGAAAGATTGATTTCCGCTGCTTTTTTCAAAACCTTGGCGACTGTGTTTCTGGATACACCGCAACTTTGTGCGATGTTCCTCTCACTGAATCCCAAGCTTTTCAAGCGTAGGATTTCACGATACTTGGTCATAACTTACGACCTCCTTTATCTGTATTCACACCAAAGGTGTGTATTTACAGTATAAAGGAAATATATGTAATAGAGTCCAATAAGGTGGCTCTGAATTACCGGAATATATGGCTCTCATTCTCTGGAATGGTGGCTCTCAAAGTCCGGACAGGTGGCTCAGAGAGCCCCGGAATAATCAAATGGCTGGAACTGGTGACATCCTGCAGGCAAAACGGTCTTACCGATGCTGCCTGGTGTCATGAAAATGGGATTTCTCCCAGCTGTTTTTACAATGCTGTCAGCAGGCTTCGCAAAAGAGCCTGTGAGATACCAGAACCATCTGGAAAAGCAAGCACTCTCGATTTTACATCCCATAAACAGGATGTAGTCCGGATTGCTATAGAGCCGGAGCATACTCCGGCGGAACTGGTTTCAATGGAAAAAAACCGTTCGCTGTACCTTGACAATTCACATACGATTGAAATCGAAGCAAATGGACTTCGGATCCGCATAAGCAATGATGTCCAGCCGGTTTTATTAAAAACTCTGATGGATGTGCTCAGGGAGTCCATATGCTAGCGGATATCTCGAATGTCGATGCAATCTACCTTGTCTGTGGAAGAACAGACATGAGAAAGTCCATTGATGGTCTTTGTGCCATCATTCAGGATCAGTTCTCTATGGAAATCGACCATGCACTCTATCTCTTCTGCGGTAGAAAATGTGACCGGATCAAAGCAATCTTGAAGGAACCAGATGGGATCGTCATGATCTATAAAAGACTGACAGTTCAGGTTTCTTACCGATGGCCACGAGATAAATCGGAGGTACGAAATCTTACCTGGAGAGAGTTTGACTGGCTGATGTCCGGCATCGATATCGAGCAGCCAAAAGCAATCAGAACATCTTAAAAAGCCAGCTTAAATCTGCACACAAAAGTGCCGGATTTCCTTGTATTTTCGGCACTTTTCAGGCTTTTACACACCTTGTTTTTCTATGAAAATCCTCTGTTTTCTGGTATAATAGAAGCATCAGAAAAGGGAGGAAAAAGCAGTGACTAACAGTTCCAAAGACCTTCAGCTTCGTGAGCTGAAAGATATGATCACAGATCTTAGAAACATGATAAAGACACTTCAGGCAACTGTGGATGCTGCCAACAAACGGGAAGAAGCTCTTATTCAGGAGAGAGACAATCTGAAAGACGAGATTAGTCTTCTCCGCAAGAAGCTTTTTGGTTCCTCAAGTGAAAAACGTGTGATTGATTTTCCTGGTCAGTTAAACCTTTTTAATGAAGCAGAGCTGGAACAGGATCCCTCGGCTGCGGAGACAGAAGAACTTGCCGCAACACTTCCGGAAGAATCTCCTAAAAAGAGAAAAAACAGAGCAACAGATGCAGAGCGCTTTAAAGGGATACCAGTAATAAAAAAATATATCGATATCCCGGAAGAGGATAAAACATGCCCTGTTTGTAATACTCCGTTGGTTAAGATCGGCGAAGAGTTTGTCCGCCGTGAACTGGTCTTTATTCCTGCCAAACTGAAAGTCGTTGAAATCTACAGTTTTAATTACAGCTGTCCGGAATGCAGTAAACGGGATATCCCTGTCATGAAAAAGGGAAAAGACGGAAAGCCTCATATGCTTTATGGTATGGCCTCAGCTGGTACCGTTGCCTGGGTCATGTATCAGAAGTTTTGCAACAGTCTCCCATATTGTCGCCAGGAAAAAGACTGGAAACAGTACGGAGCTGCGATCACCCGTGCAACTCTGGCAAACTGGGTAATCCGTAATTCTGAGGCATTTTTCCGCCCGATGTATGAATACTTTCATCGGAAGCTTCTGGAAAGAAACTTCGTAATGGCTGATGAGACTCCTCTTCAGGTTTTGCATGAAGAAGGGCGTCGTGCTCAGACAAAGTCCT
>NZ_LT635463.1 GCF_900120295.1 Blautia sp. Marseille-P3201T
CCCGCCATTTTACTGTTATAATATTTTTTCTGGTAAACGCCATCTCCGTTATCAATGATGCCTGTGTTAGGACCAGTATTACCTTCGATTGTAACAAATAAATCGCCCTGCACATCAATAACTAATCCTGTATGACTAAATGTTTTTCCATTCCAGAACATTACAACATCACCTACTGCAGGATTTGCATGATGGGTAAATCGACTCGCTAAGTCAGGCACATACACATAGGGATAGTGTTTCAAAAGTTCATCTGCTTTTGCTTTTCCGAAAGCCTGTACAAAAACCCACGTAACAAAACAGGCACACCAAGGAGATTTCTGCCATTCAGGTCTAATATCTCTCCAATATTTTGTATAATTGCCATCACCTGCATTACCTGTTTTGCTATCTAAATCATAATTTGATTTCTTTTCTAAATATCCAACTTCATCCTGCGCAACTTTAATGGCTGCCTGAATGGCAGCTTCAGGTGTAACAACAAAATTACTGATATATTTTTTTAAGGACTCATATACCATTTTTTGCCGGCTTTTATACGCCCCTACCTGATTTCCTGTATCCGTTTTACATGCAGCATATAAATGGTCAAGTGTATACGGTGTTTCCGTTTTTGCTAAAATTCTTGTTACTGCTCCTAAACCACCCTGATGTCTGAAATTTGCGCACATCATTTTAGCATCCATATCCGTCACTCCCAGATTTGCAGCCTCCTGTACATAAGCTTCCATCTGTTCATCTACTAATAAATCCTGACACTGATGCCCTACTTCACTGTCAATAATTCGAACAATACATTTTGCTTTTGCTGAGTCTTTTGAAACCTGATATGTTGCCCAGTTTTTTGTATCCAAATCGTTACCAATACCCGCAGTATCTAATTCTGCAAATAAAGAAGGATTTTTCTGACGAATATTCTTTAAAAGACGCTGGGCTTCTGTCGCATACCACTGACCTGCACCAATAGTAATTGCTTTTTCGTTGCTTGTATTTGCATAAGCTTCCGTAAAATCAGCATAATCTTTATTTCCATAAACTTGTCCGCCAGTTTCTACTGCGTAAATAATATTTCGCATTACCTCTTTTTCGTAATCTGTCATGTTTCTTACCTCTTAATTTTTTATTTGAATTAGCTAACTCACTAATTAAAAAGAGCTTTAAGAGAATTTTGTAAACATGACTTTTTAAACATTTTGCGTAATAGTTTTATATCTACGGAACAATACAACTAACGGAGAGTGCATAATATGTATTTTCTTTCATATAGTATGTAACAGTGATCAAAGAATTCACACTTGCTTCTTGTGGCATACTGGCTTTTGACACATTAAAGACAATACTTTCTCCATTATTATCCCCTTCGTCAACATGTATTTTTATTGTTTCATCTGTAAGTTCCTGTATCTGTCCGGAAGAAACATACACGATCATTTCTTTTTCATCATTATCCGTAGAAATTTTTGTTACAATGTTTCTCCCTTTTTCCTCATAATAAGTAATAGAAACTGTTAATCCTGTTCTAATTCTGCATTCCCTATCTTCCAGATAACCTGATGTTGGAATAACTTCTTTTTCTGCATTTGTAATATCAAATTCCACTCCACGATCAAGACCTTCTTCCGGATAATTTCTTCCTCCCGAATTTTCTAAATCTACAATAATAATATTCCCCTCTGTTTCCAAAACATATCCCTCTACTACCTTTTCCTGCTTAATGGTATTGTCAGCGTTTTCTTCCATTTGATTTTGTGTCCCAATTTCTTGTTCGACGTTATTACTACTGCCTTCTCCTATTTCATTCTTTACATAATCTCCTTGCAATACTTCTTCCCCTGTTTTTTCTTCTTCGACCACATCTTTATCGCTCTGAATTATTTCTGAAGTCTCTTTATCCTTCTTTTCCTCTGTTTTTGTAAGCGTACATCCTCCCAGCAAACAAGTTATCATAAAAAAATTCACTGCTACAAATAACGGTTTTTTCATCATCTTATCCACCTTTCCATAAAATACCTTATAAAAATCAAATACTCAATTCCTAGAATAATTATAACATACTATCTATTTTTTTAATATTGTCATTCATATAAATCAACTATACTGATCTTCTCTTAAATAATTTAGTTTACAATTCTCCTACTTTATTCTTTTTTCTAATTATATTGGACGCTATGTATAAAAAGGAGATGAAAATATGAATTTGAATACTTATCTAAAACGCTTTAAAAATCCATCCACCATTATCGGTATTTCCGGTTATATTCTTACAATTCTTTCTACTATGGGCGTAGAAATAAATAATGGTGCTGTAATGACAATTATACAATGCTTATGCGGCATCGCTGTATTATTGGGAATATTAAATAATCCTGAAACATCCGGATTAGATTTTCCAGTATTACCAAAAAAATAAATATTCCATTTAGCGTCCAATTAGGAGCTGCTATCCCAAAAATTCGCAGCTCCTTTTTTCTCAAATTAAACCACATAGTAAAACCTATTATGTATATTTTTTAAATTCCTCCAGTAATTTTTTCTTTTCTTGATTTACATACTGCCTAGAAACTCCTAAAATCCGGCTAATTTCTGCACTATTCATATTTGCTACTATGTACAACATCATAATCAGCCATTTCTTATAGTTTCGCTTTTTCAATTTTTCCATACTACATTTGAATTCAATATTTGACAATTCCTGTTCATGCTTCGGATCAGAAAGAAGATATTCATATTCCGCTATATCCATTTCTTGCATTTTCTTATAATTTTCTGCCAATAAGCGGCTAAAATGGTGTTCCACAGCTTTTTCCATATAACGCAAATATTCCGGATCACTCCTTCCAACTTCCATTGCTTTTATGCATTGCAGTAAAATTATATAATATTCCTGCATCGCATCTTCTCTTTCCATAAAATAAGTTTTACCTGCATATTTCTTTATAAGCGGTGTCATCATCGTGATAATTTCTTCTAATACTTCCTTATTTCCTAATTTACATTGTGCAATTTTATCACTAAGTTTGTCCATATTATCCCCCCTAGGGATAACTAGACAAAACTTTATTTAATGTAAACCAAATCTTAAAATTTTTTTATTTTCAAGTAAATGTCATGTCCTTCTATATCTTAATCCGAATGAACAATGTCTAAAATTATCTTATAGCCACAGAAAAATTTTAAAAAGGGCGAAATTTCGCCCTTTTTTTCAAAACATTATCCAATTGCTCCGATAAATGAACAATCTTTTCCCATTGTTGAACCTTTATCTAATCCCGCATCAATAAAGGCTGAACCCACATCTGCATAAATTCCTTCTTCTGCCTCAAACGCATAAATGTTCATCAACCCCGGATTTGATTGCCCACAAGCTGCATCTCTGTCTGTAAGAATAATATATCCAGCCGGAAGTGTACCCATATAACCGCCTTGAGCGCTATAATAGTTTTCATCACGGCGTAATTTGAATGCATAATAGGTGTCCCCTTTCCAAATCACCTCTTTATAGCATACCTCTGGCAATAATGTTAAGCATCCTGTACCACTTGGACCTGCCAACCAACCATGAGTAGGAACTCCTTCACTGTTTCTGAAATAAATACGCTGGTAGTCTGTACCACTGTGATTTCCTTCCCAGCCTCCTACCCATGCAAAAATCTCGTTTGGGTATAACTTTCCAATAACATCTGTTCCACCATTTGATCTTGTAATATTCCATACCTGATTACTTCTGTTTACACAATAATTTCCCATTTTATAATTCTCCTTTTCTATTATTGATTTGCAAATCTACTTTACTAAATATCAAAAAAATATTTTTTGTAAATATCATTTTTTATCAATTCAAGGTTTACATTATAAATTTCGCTATGTATTTACTATATATAAAAATATGAAAGGAGATTTTATTATGGATCAAATGGTATTAGAAACACAAAAATGGCTCAATAACACTTATAATGGCATAGAAGGTTTTGAGCCTTTTACCGACAATGAACTGGATGGTGTAACAGGGCGGGGAACATTTAAAAGACTTATAGAAGCCTTACAGATTGAAGCTAACAAGCAATATGGTGCATCTCTTGTTGTAGATGGAGATTTTGGTAAAGGCACTCTGGAAGCTCTTCCGGATATTGTCTCAGTATTTGGAGTAAAAAATAACATCCATTATATCATTCAGGGCTCTTTATGGTGTAAAGGTTATCCAGCCGGCACTTTAGATGGTATTTACGGAGAAGCAAGTCAGAAAGGTGTCAAAGAATTTCAAAGTGATGCAGGAATTGCAAATGATGGAATTGTTCGCCCATATATACTGCAAGGAATTATGAATACAGACGGTTATAAATATATCGGAAATGTAGGAACAAACGAATACTATAAACATTTAGTTCAGCTCGGAATGAATACAAACTATGGAAATAAAGTAGGATTAACAGCTCCAAATGGGGAATGGGAAAGAAAATCCCATCAAAATTATATTAAATGTTGCCAGATTGAATGGGGATGCACACCTGTTGATGGTATTTGGGGAACTGGAACTATGAATAGTGCTCCTACTCTCTCCCAAAGTACATCTGGATATAGTAATTCCAAAAGGTTATTAACATGGGGATTAACAATCAACGGATTTTACCCCGGTCACTTAACTGGTGTTTTCGATAACCAAGTTTACAACGCTGTTTACAAATTTCAAGACTTTTTACGTTTAGGAGCTGATGGCATTGCTGGTAAAAATACATGGGCGTCCCTTTTAAGCAGTAGAGGTAACACAGCCCGCCCAGCTACTGCCTGTGACACAAGCACACGACTCACAGCCGAAACTGCAAAAGGCTTAAAGGCTGCTGGATATAGAGATATTGGAAGATACTTAACAAATGCTAAAACCGGAAATTTTGACAAAAAAATGACCAGCGAAGAATTAGAGATTATTGAGGCTGCTGGATTAAGAGTTTTCCCAATTTATCAGACATACGGCGGTGAAGCATCTTATTTTAATCGTTATCAAGGACAAAAAGATGGAGAAGAAGCAAAAAAAGCCGCACGAGAATTTGGTTTTCCACCATCTGCAACCATTTATTTTGCTGTCGATTACGATGCTTTGATGGATGATATTGCTTCTCATATTATCCCCTATTTTCAAGGAATTAACGAAGTCATTACTGGATGTTTTCACCCCGGAGTATATGGTCCTAGAGCTGTATGTAATAGATTAAAAGTATATGGCTTAGCTGAAAAAAGCTTTGTAGCTAATATGTCGAGCGGTTTTACCGGAAATATCGGGCAAATTATGCCATCAAATTGGGCATACGATCAATTCTACGAAACAACTGCCGCCGGAATAGGAATTGATAAAAATATTGCTTCTCCTATATGTACTGCTATCTCACCTGCTGATTTTGTCTCCTATGATATTCCTAGTGAACCCGAAATTTCACAAAATTTTCAGGTATTCAAAAAAATATATGATCTGGCGTGGGAGTTCCTTGAGTCTATTTCAATGCCTACTGTTGGAATATACCCAAGCGTCTTTAATGCCAATGCAATGGCTCTACAATATTTAAGAACATCTGGATATAGTAATTCTAGTAGTAGATTAAATTTAAGCGGTATAGCATGGGACTTTATAGCTGGTCCTCGTGATCCAGAATTTGTTAAACTTGTAGAAAAAACTTATAGCGATATTGTACCAGAAGATATTTCTATTATCGATCCGTTAACTGGAACCTCTATTTCTTTCCCGCATTATGCAGCAACCTTAAATGCATGTATTGTTGGCACAGCCGGGTTAAATTTTGAATTCTTAGAAAGAGATGTCGATGCGTTTTCAGGATGGGCTGGCGATTTAATGCAGATGGCTGCTGTCTTGCAAATTTCTGCTGATATGGGGTATAATTATTTTAATATAAGCGACCTCCAAAATATTATTGGAGCTCCACCTTTAAGTCTGCAGGACTATCATCTGTTTTTTAAAAATGCAAATGGCGATATTGTAGAAATGGAAACAAAAGATGCTGGTTTTAGTAGAGAAGACTTCTATCAGGATATTGATGCCTACAATATTTCTAAAATTTATGACTTATCCAGTGTAAAACTGCATATTGCTCTAAATGATTACTATAACATCTCCAAACATTATAAAAAAAGATTTAGCATCTTCAAGAACAAACTTTTAGAGCAATATGAAGGAAAAACACTGTATCAAATCATTGCAAAATTTTCTAAAGAAGATCTTGGTCCATTATCTAAATTTTTTGAGCACGCATTTGGCAACTTTAATTCAGATATATACGGAGAAATTTTAGCTCAGGCTTATGAAGAAAAAATAAGTGTTTTAGCTGAAGCTTTATAAAAAAGGAGGATAACCATGTTAAAAAAGTTAAAAGGACTATTTGCATTTGCCATTTATGGTTTTCTTATTATTTATATGTTTTATTATATAGACAGTAGCGAAAAAAACTCACCTGCTATTTTTCTGTATGTGTTCTTTTTTTTGGGTGGCTCTGGTATAATCAATTTTTTCTCTGGAAGGCTTATTCAAAAACTTGGTAATATGAAAACATTTTTTGGAAGATTTCTCTATACGGTTGCTACCTGCCTTATAACTTTTTTAGCATGTTATCTTTTTTCAAATCATTTCGGTTATACGTGGAATATTGGAGAAGCATTACACTCTGATACATATATCATAGTTATATTATCAACATTAGGATTTTTCATAGGCGAAATATATCAATATAAAAAAGACCATCTTAGTAAATAATAAAAGTTTTCTGCCAGTAGTAAATCACTACTGGCAGTTTTAAATACTGTATATTTTCAAAAATTACTTTTAATAATACATACTTGATTTTATCTGTGTTTTATATTTATAAAACGTATTTCTGGCAATCCCCAATATAGCGATTACCTCCTTATCCTTCAAATTCCCCTCAAAGCTTTTAGACATTTTTATTATTTTATCCTTCATTTCTATGGATTTTTTCGTTTCTACTGTGCAGCCTGTCACCCTGCCAATTTGTACACCGTCCATCTGAGCCCGAACCATCCCCTCCTTAATTCTTGTATGCAAATACTCTACTTCCTGTTCTGCATTTTGAAACGCAATTTCTATCTGTCTCTTTGCCACTATCATCAAATATCTGTCTACTGCTTCAAGAATGATATCTACATCTGTACCGGTTAATTGTATATTGCTGCGTAATGCTTTTTTAAACACATCTGTATTTAAGTGTTCTTCCTTCAGGAAGACAAGATTTACGTCTTGATAGAATAAGTCAATGTAACACTCAAACCCTTCTTCTGCTGTCCTGCTCATTCTACTTACTTCATCAAATACTATCGTGTCTCTTGGTTTCAGTCCTTTAATCAATTTATTCCAAACTGGTCGATCCATAGTCGTGCCGGTATATTTCTCTGAAAAAATTATAGCAGTAGGATATCTCTTTTTAATATTCGCAATCTGCCTTTCTACTTTCTGTTTTGCGGTACTGACTCTTACATATCCATATATATGCTCCATAAAACATCTCCATTTAAACTCTAGGTTATTTTGATACTTTTTTTATATCACGAAGAAGCTCAAAAAGCAATACTTTTGATATTTTTTCAAAGAAGTTTATTTTGATACTTTTTTTCAAAAAAGTAAGGTGCTACAAATAGCACCTTACTTCAACCTCATATTATCCAATATATTCTTTTTCATATCTTCTGAAAGTAGCTGAACAAATTCCTGCCTGCTCACAAGCTTCTTTCCTACTCAATTTGCCCATTGCCACTTGTGTATATAAACTCTGAAACTCCTCCTTAGGAATTGCTTTTGGTCTTCCAAATTTTACTCCTTTTTCTTGTGCCAAGCGTATACCATCTGCCTGACTTTGACGTATATCCTCTCTTTGCGCCTGTGCTACGTAACTTAAAATTTGTAATACAAGATCCGTAATAAATTCCCCCAATAAATCTTTACTTCTTCTTGTATCTAATAACGGCATATCTAAAACAACAATCTCAACCTTCCTTTTTTTGGTTAGATAATACCACTGTTGAATAACTTCATCATAATTTCTTCCAAAGCGATCTATGGATTTTACAAAAACTACATCGCCCGGTTTTAATTTTCTTGACATCTTTTTATATTGTGGTCTATCAAAATTCTTTCCTGACTGCTTATCTAAATAGATATTTGTAATTAAAATTCTTTGTTTTAATAAGTCCACAATCTGTCTATCTTCATTCTGAGATTTTGAAGATACTCTCGCATATCCATAATTCACGTTCTGTTCCCTGCCTTTGTATGTTAATATATTTTTTGATAATCAAATACAACTCCAGAAACAGAGCTTTCTGGAAATCATAAAAGGTCATAGCGCAACCTGCACTATGACCTTTTATAAAACATTAAATATTATCAGGATACATATATACATTGCATTTTCCACATATCAAAGAACCCGTTTTTTTTGCCCTAGCTTTCATTCCACAAACAGGACATTTCATCTTGACAGGAAATGGTCGAATTGGCTTATTTTTTTCTTCTGTTCTCCTTAGTGCTCTATCTTTCCTTACCGCCTCTTTCACACGTTCCTCTTGCTGAAACTCTTTTTTAAAAAGTATTTTTATTTCCTCTCCTATACCTTTTGTTATATATCCTTTCGTAGGTTCGAAGGAAAAAAGAAGTCCTCGTTTCATTCCCTCTTGATAAAAAATCTTATTATGATATCTCATGTTGCGTGAAGTATCTTTCAGTCCATGTTCAAAACAAAAGATATGTATCATTTGGTGTAACATATTCATGACGATAGTTTCAAAATCATCTTCCAGTTTTTCCTCATGTACTGTAATCATATACTGCCCCTTATTTCCAAAAGGATTACACGCCCAATTTTTACACCTTGTATTAACACTTATATAAATTTGTGGTGTCAAAAATTGATTATAGAAAACATTCTCATTTAGAGTCCGGAAAAGAAATTGAAGCTCTCTCTTGGTGTTGTTATACATTCTCTCTTTCCTCCTTTTGGATGCAGTAAATTCTAACATTCAGTTTTTTAAGACAGCCCTAATAACTCCGCCTGAAGAACTGTATATTCCAACATCGCTTCCAAAAATACCGTTCCTATACTTGTCTTATAGTTCTTAGCAATCTTTTCTAACGCTTCTCTATCCTCTAGTGATAGATAAACTGGCTCTACTACCGGCTTACGAACGTATTCCGGATTGCTTTTTTGTCGTATCAATAACCTCTCGTTAATACTCGGGTTTTCTTGATCTAAATACTTCTGAATAGCTTTCCTATGATAAGCTGCTCTTGAAAGTCCCGTTTCATCTAAAATTTTATTCTCCATTTCTGCTAATTTTGCAGTAATGGAAAACGTTGTTCGTGTATTCATCCACATTCCGCTCCTACCATAAAATTTCTTTCTCCATTCGATGCGTTAAATATAATGTCATATCCCAAACACATAAGGTCGGCGCTTTTACCTTCTTGTCACGTTTTCTTCGAACTCTAATATTTGTATAATATTTTTTCTGTATCTCATCTTCAAATTCAAACGTAACAACTACTTCAGGATACATTCCCCATATCCAAGGATAAGCTTCAATATCTACCACACCACAAAAATTGTACTGTGTCTTATATTGCATTAAAGATGCGTAGCCATCTACTGCACGCCGTTTTAAAGCTATTGAACTAAATCTATGCAAACAGTAAAAAACCATCCATGTAGTAGTAATAAGCAGCACATTTCCTTTAACTATAAACAGCAGCAAAGCAGCACCAATTATTATTCCTAAAATTATCCATTCTACCTTATTATAATATTTCTCTCTATCTTCTGTTGCTCTAAATATTCCATAGTACCATTCTGTGGTATCTTCAGAAAGCTGCTTTACTTCAACCTCTCCGATTTTTTTCTTTGCTCTAAATTGCATTCTCACTCTCCTAAAAGTCAATCCCAAAAATCTATGGCTCTTGCCATCGTACTATCATTATACATTTCTTTGTACTTTTTACTCACCACGGAATTTCCATCTTTTTCAATTTCGTCTAATATTTTCATCAATTTTGAATATACTCTTTCTTCCATATCTTCTTGATAATTAGCCTCTAATAACACTTGATGTACCAAATCTCTTATTCCGTTAGGTCCTGAAAACTGAGAAATCAGTGAAAAACGGTCATCCTGATAGGCAATAAATGTATAGTTTACAAGCAAATCGAAAATTTCTGTTTTCAAATTTTTCTGTCCCACATAAAAATTTTCAATCATCTTCATCATTCCTTTCTTTATAAAGACCATTCGCCTTATACAGAAATCTCTACTGTAATATCTTTTTCAGTTTCTCAATACTTCTCAGATAAATTTCATAATTTTCTTCTTGAAGATATATATCCTTCTCTTTTAGTTTTTTCATAATAACGTTAATGTCCTTACGAAATTTTTTCCCAGATATTAAAATACCTTCTGGTTTTTCTTCTTTCTCTGTATTTTCTGAGTTTTCTTGTACCATCTGCTTTTCAGCTGAAGCTTTACTATCTTTTTCATTTTGGAATTTTAAAATATCAACTCTTTCAATTTTCTCACCCGGTTCTTTTTTTGCAGAAACCTCAGTAATGAATTTTTCCTGTTCTTTTTCCGGCATATCAGCAATTTTCTGAGCTGTCGATACTGTAACTTGATCGTCTAAAAGTGCTTGCACTAAAGCTTCTGAACCTCGATTTTCAACTTTTTGAAGCTGTGCTACTTTTGATGGTGAAATCTTCATATCCGCTGCTAAAAGCATTCTTGTTTTTATGCCGGTAAGTTCTCCTTTTTCACGTAAAGATGTGTAAATGGCTTGATACCCACGCATTTGTAACAGTAAGTCTCCATCTGTCTTATTTCTTTGTCCTGAATTTTCCGCAAGACGTACATAGTCTTCTTTTTCTTCATCTGTAAGTGGCAGCGTAATCAAATCCGGATTAAATATATGTACTTTTATTTTTCTATCTGAAGACCAAATACCTTCTTGAATTAAGTATCCCATAGCACGATATCTTCTCTCACCGGCAACAATTTCATAATCCTTATCTCCTACTTTTTTCAAAATCGGAGGATTTAATATACCTACATCTCTAATAAGCTCTGCGAGCTCTTTTATTTCTTCTTCCTTCATACTCCAATCGTTCTTATCTGTCGTATGTATTTGATCGTGAGTAACCTGAATTTCTTCCATTTCAGCAGATTTCATATTCATAGCTTCCATAAGCCCACTGCCAACCTTAATTGTTGAATTATCGTTTCCTTTATTTCCATAAATCGACTGTTGATTATTAAACTGTCTTCCCATTCCTTTTCTTAAAGCGTCTACATTTAATTTAGCCATTTATATCTTCCTCTCTTATCTTTCAGCTATTTTTGCTGGAATTGGTCTATATTTATCCCAAATGCCATCAGAAATCAGTTTTTCCTGCACTTTACATCTTTTCTTTCCATCTACAAGTAAATATTCCTTCCCTTGTTTTACCACTGTTATCGGTTCACAAATACCATTCTTCTTTATATCTTCCTGCAATTCTTGTTCTACCTCTGACTCTATTTGCTCAATTCCTATAATCTGTTCTAAGGTAAGGTAAACATTTCTTTCTTCATCATATTGCTTCAAGTATTCTTCTTTATTATCTGCCATAATAAACTCCGTCAAATGCAAATAATTTGTTGTCAACTTGCTAACTGTCTTCTTTTTATCCGCAATGAGAAGTGGCAAGTTCAAATAACTACCCTCTCCAATGAGTTTTGATTTATACATTTTAAATGGCAGCAACACTCCCGGAACCATCTCCTCCAATAGCTCATAAGCCATTTTGGGTACTCCTTGATTTTCCCAGCGTGTAAAAAAGCATCCTGAAATTTCTAATTTATCATTATAATCTTTAACCGTACGAATTAAATCCAGTGCATAAGCTACACCTTCTAAACTATCTCCATCTGTGGTCGTGGGTATATAAGCTTCATCACAGACTGCTAATCCGTTCACATTCGCAATCGAAACTGAAGGAGCACAGTCTATAATACAATAATCATATTCGCTTTCTATTTTTTTGATATGTCCTTTTAAACGGAACTGTGGTGGTACGGTTACATCTGCCTTAATCCGGTCCTGCACATCTCCTAATTGCAGATCAGACGGGATAATATCCAAGTTTTGATATACTGTTTTCCGGATACAATTATGAACGTCCATATTCCTATTTAACAATAAATCTGAAATTGAATTGTCTATGCTTCTAATATCGCCATGTAATTTGCGTTCCAGCCTTTCATATACATTGATGTTACTGAAACGTGCCGTTGTATTCGCTTGCGGATCAAGGTCTATCATTAAAACTCTTTTATTATACTGTGTTGCTAAAATATGTGCCACGGAAGTAACACTAGCTGTTTTAGCAACTCCTCCCTTAATATTCACAAATGCCACTGTCTTCATAATGTTCTCCTCTCTCATAAATAAACTTGTTTTTTAATTTATTACATTTATCATAAATCAATATTATAACACTTTTATTGTTTTGTCAATCAATTTTTTATTATTAAAAAATAAGGTGCTATTTATAGCACCCTATTTCTCAATCTATCCTTACCCCTATTTTTTAACAGAAAAAAAGTCTAGGTGCTACAAATAGCACCTAGACTGAAATTTCTCTTTGAGAGCTTCTTTCTCGTCTTTGTTCTTCCAAAACTCTCTCATATTCTCTTTGATTTTTATAGCTTTCATAACTATTATCTAATGCCCTTTTCAAACCATTTATAGCCCTTTGTGTATTATAACTTTTTCTTCGATGTATACTATTCTGTTTCCATTTATTATTCAACCTAACTGTTTCATATTTCTCTTTAGTATCTGTTGGTTCTTTTAAAGGTTCTGTTCTTTTTCCAAAATTCTGTTCTTCCGTTTTTTGCTTATGACTTGTCCCTCCTTTTTTGCTCTCTTTTTTCCCTGCTTCTTTTTCTTTATATTCAGAACTCACATCCTCTATCTTTTCTTCATGGTTTATAAAATCATTTTCTGAAGATACCAAATTTACATTTTCACCCTTTGAAAGATTTTCCATGTCAATTTTATTTTTATCGTATTCCCTAATCTCTTTCAAAATTGCGTTTCCCAATCTAGTATATAAATCTTCTATTTTCCCATCAAAATATGAAGACTTCGACTCCCCATAAGCTTCCCTATATAACGCATCTTGCTTCATCAACTTTTCTTTTAATTCTTCATAATCTTTTTTGTGGTATCTTTTAAGATACGCATTGCTTAGTGCATCAATTTCCCCTTTTAAATGAGACATTTTACTATTATTATAATTCCACAAGCTACGCTTACAATCCGGCATTTTCTCATATAAAGAGAAAAATGCTTTCGCCAATTCTTTATCTTGATGAAGTGCCGTTTCTCTTTTTCTCTGAACAATCGACTCTCGAATAACCCTGTTAATTTCAAGGTTTTGTTCCCTCGTATTTACAATTTCATTTACAACCGCACTCTTACAAGCTTCTATACTGGAAAGTTTAAATCTCCCTTTATATTCCATTTCACTTCCAACTTGCACCTGTTCAGTTTTCCCATTTTTTCTATATGTTTTATATACCGGATAAGATTTCTTTTCCCTCATTGGAATTGGTTCTACAATCGCTATATGAACGTGCAGATTATCCGTATTCAAATGAAAAGCTGCACTCCAAATGGCATTTTGCAAATTTTCTTTTTCTAACATTTCGTTGACTGATTTACGGATAATCCCTTGAAGTTTCTGTTCATTCTGAGCACTCAAATATCCATTCCACAACCCTTGTTTACGTAGCCATTCATTATCAAAACTAATAACCGTCTGCCACATCAATGACTGATTATCTTGTGCCATAGAAAATTGCTCTTTTAGCTCTTGTTTTTCTTTTTCAGATAATTTTGATTTATCCTGCGTAAATAACCCCGTTGTCTTGTAAGGATTACCCATATAGTCCTGATAGATATTATATTCATCAATATGTACATTACGAACCGCTTCATCTCTATCCATATAATTTATATATCCCTGAAACATCTGATTATCTGGCTTACAAAATTCAGTAACAACTACTACACCTGCTTTAATTTTTCCCATATCTTCCCCTTTTTTCTAATTAGGTGCTACAAATAGCACCTAATTTTTTATCATGCTATTTTTTCGTTTTTTCCTGTCTATTTCCTGTTTCTTTTTTCCTATTTTCTTTTTCAAATGTTCTTGTGAGTCAGATATTACCGGCGATGGAAATGTGTCTGTAAAAACACATGCCGCATAGTCTTTTTCAATAAGCATTGTGTTTAAAGCATCTAACATTACAGATACATTCTTATCGGTTGCTCTTACAGAAGAATATAATCGTTTCCAATAATCTTTATAAACCTCCGAAAAAACATTTAGTATCTGCTCTGCAACTCTCCTACTCTGAACTTCTTCATTTTGCATTTCTTTATAACTTCGAATTACATGACGCACCGCCTGCACCTGCGTCTTATATCCATGCTCCTGCATTACTCCCTGAAGAATGTCGATATCTTCCTGTTCCAGATTATAAACCTTCTGGATTTTCTTACTCGCCATTTTCTCGCTCAAAAATATTATCCTCCAATCTCTCCATTGTATGAACACACTGTTCCATTACCATATTATTTTCTTCTAATCTTTCCAGAAGAACGTTCACCAGATTTCCAAATTTATCTTCTGCAAACTGTACTTCTTTCTTTGTTGTTAATGTAAGAAAATAGTTACGCAGAAAAGCTTCTCTACTTAGCCCTTTGCTTGCTGCCATTTCATTTAATTTCAGTGCCACATCATCTGGCACATTCCTAACTTGTATTTTTACCATATTCTCACCTCATATTTTAAGGTGCTATTTATAGCACCTAAGCTACTTTGAGTGTAACATTTTATGGTAATCATTGCAATAATCATATATAAAAAATGCTTATATCTATATATAGTAAATTAAAATTGACGCCAAGGAAAACCCTAGGCTTTGCCTAGGCGGAACGCTTGCGTGACGTCAGTTTTCCCTTATGCTCTTTATATACTCTCGTCTTTATAAAGGCTGCGTTTTTTTAATTAACGTGATGGGGAAACTTCTTTATTTGTGAAAAATAAAAAAGAGTCTTTATATGCTACAATCTATAAAGGCTCTTTCTCAGTTCTCAACTGCTATGCAATTTGTTCTAATTTAATTTTAATCCTTCTCACATCTTCTTCAAGCGCATTTAGACGAATTAAAGCTAATTCTTCTTTATCCCTTACTTCCAACGCTTGATTAAGTTTTCTTGATAAATCAAGATGTCCTTCTGCAATAATCTTGATATTCCTATTCGTTACATTTTCTAATGTAAGCTGTATATTTAAAATATCCTCTTGCATCTTAGTCATCTTTTCTTCCATACCGGATATTTTACTTTCTATACCGGATATTTTCTCATTTGTCTTTTCCGCTGATTTTTCTAACAGCATTGCAATCTGTTCTAAATCTCTACTTTCTAACATTTCATACCTCCTACAAATTGTCAATTTTATTCGTCTGTGTTCTATTCTTATTTTTCTGTTATTCCCATTTCAAATCTGTGCTTTTAGTATATTGCACAGAATTTGAAACGTCAATGGAATATAATATAAATATTATTCTACCAAAAGCAGCTCCTCTCCTTTAGTAGCCACATCTGGTAAAAATGTCCCTAAGCTTGCAACGGGAATAAATAAATTATATCCCTCAAAGCTTTTGAAATGTGCCAGCATTTTATCATTTTCAATCAATACATATTCTCTCTTATCTGCATTGTTAAAATAAATGCTACCCAGTCGGTAATATTTTCTTGCTTCTGCAAGCGTTTCTTTTTCGATTTCCTTGATACTCCTTGTCAGTTCTCCTTTTGCATTTCTGTACCTTTTCATGATTTTTCCTCCTTGTATTTATTTTTAGATATACAAATTTGTCTAGCAAAACTGATTTCCGGTTGACGGAAGTCTGGTGGGACTTACCTCAACCCGCAGGATATTCCTGCTATTTTCTGTTTTGCTGATTTCCGTATATCCGTTATCTGTATGGGACAACGCAAAAGTGGCCAGAAATTAGGGGAATGACAAGGGGCAAGCGCAGCGCAGCTATGTACACCTTTTCTTACCCCTAATTTTAGGCTATGCTTTAAGTTCCCATACGACGGATATACGGAAGTAAACAGAATGCCACAGGAGCACCTGCGGGTGTACGTCTTAAATAGTTTATCGTTTAAAGAAAACTTACCATTCATTGAGGTTTATAAGTAAATAACTATAATGAGATATTAGACTACTTTTATACTTATAAATACATACTTAAATACTTAGAGGAGCACAAAAATCTCTGAGTGCCTTATAAATACTAATGTTCAAGAATTTTGAACGGAAACATCTGGGTTGTAAAAAGAAACATTTAGGTAGTTAAAAGAAACGTTTAGGTAGTTGAAAAGAAACATTTAGGTAGTCTGATAGTGTAATATACCTGAAAGAAACAAGTGCCTTGACATTGTTACCTTTTATAGTATAATAGTTATATCTTTATTAGAGGTAACAATTATGAAAAATATGTGTTTAAACAAAGAAAATCAGGTTGTTATGGCAAACGATTTAATCAAGAGTAAAAGCTGCCTCTCTTTGAATGAAATAAAATTGCTGCGCCTCACAATTATGCAGATTGTGAAGGAAGACAATGATTTCTATACATACAAAATATCTATTATGGAATTGGCAAAATTACTAGACATCCCCAGTACACATTTATATTCTGACGTATATGATATTTGCAGACATCTTTTACAAGAAGTCGTTGAGATTGGTGATGGAAACCCTAAACATAAATGGAAAATATTCCAATGGTGCAGTAGTTGCAGTTATAACAACGGAATTATTACAATAAAGCTCCACGAAGATTTACAGCCTTATTTAATACAATTAAAAGGTTACTATACACAATATGTATTAGAAGATATTATATTGCTCAAAACGATTTATGCAATTCGTATTTATGAACTAATACGTGAAGCAATGAAAGGGCAAAAGGTATATGCTGATAAAATAGCGATTATAACTTTAAGTGAGGAAACAATCAGAAAAGCAACCGGAACTGAAGACAAATATACAAAAATGAGTATGTTTCGAGCACGAGTTATTGATGCGGCATTAAAAGAAATCAATGCAAAATTAGGCTATAACATAAGTTATGAACCACTAAAATGCAGCCGAAAAATTGTAGGTTTCCGTTTTAAAATAGAGTCTAAAAACAATGGCAAGTAAACAATTTTCAGGTTAAAAATTATAAGGTGCTATTTATAGCACCTTATAATTTCTAATACACTATACACACTTTAGTTGACAAGGTGCTATTTATAGCACCTTGTTTCTTCAAGCTTTATGTAATCTTCCATTTTCCCAAACAAATACATTATCTGATAAATATTCATTTGGCGATAACACTGTGTTATTTACTTCCTGTACCATTTTTTTGCATGATCTTATATCGTCTTTTGATTTATAAGGAACTGCAATAAATTCATGAACAGAACTGGGTAGTATAAGAAATTTAGAAGAAAACTGTTTTTCTAATTTATCCATTACTTTTTCACTAACCATAAGCGCTGCGCCTTCATCATTATCTTTTGTAGTTACAACCAATATTTTGATTTTCTTATCTGCTTCCTCTAACGGAAAATCTTCAATATATTCTTTTATAATATTTTCGATAGGTGCAATATAATAATGCTTTTCTAAATTTTCTTTTGCGTATAAAAAGACTTCTTCTTTTGTCAGGTTGAGAGCTTTTAACAGATCATTTTTCACTCTTATTTTTCCAATACTTTCTCCAAACTCAATACGAATATAAAAAGTAATTGCCATATCCTCTACAGGGATAAATAGAATATCTTCTTGTTTTAGTCCTTCAGCATTTCTATTTAAAGATATCAAAGTCATATAGAGATTTTCCTTTATATAATCCATATTTTTCATCACATTACTAACTTTCTCTGCTTCTGGCTGATCTCCCGCTAAGATACTTTCCATATATTCAATCAATTCTTTATCTGACATCTGAATAATACTTTCATGATTATAAATTATAGGATAAGTATTACTGCCCGATCTCAAAATGGCATATCCTTCCAATTTCTCATTTCTTTTCCAACGTTGCACATATTCCACTGTAAAATCTTTTTCTTCTTCTCTCAAAAGTTCATTTAATTTTTCTACTCTCATCATCATTTTTTCTCTCATAATTAAAATCCTTTCCGCTTTTTAGCTATTAAATTTTTCCATACAATACAGGAACTAGGCTAATCCCAGTTCCTATATTTTTGCGATATAGTTGTAATAATCCCAATTACTGCATTTAAAGCTTCACCCCATGTAGTAGATCCTTGAGTAGCTTTCTGTCTATGTAGCCAAGAATAAAGATATTGATATTCTATTTTTTCATGAGTATCAAAAATAAAACTTATTTCTTTTTCTACATCTTCTCTGTTTCGTTCCAGCATTTGAAGATTTTCTTCTGAAACATCAATCGCTGTAATCGTTACAATACCTTCTTTGATATCAATAGATGTTATTTCAACTGTCACATTTCCACCTCCTTTCCAGGTCTATTTTGTGATACATTTTTTTCAACAACTGAAGAACACGATATGTAGTTGTCAAGGTGCTAAGCAACTTGTTTGTTGCTTATGAGCCATTTTCATCACAGGCGTTATGTTCTGCGTCAATGAGCAAGGTGTTTCTACAGAAACACCGATACGCCGTAGGGCAATCATTGACGCAGAACATAGGCTGTGATATGCCTTCAGAACGAATGAAAACTCACGTTTCCTATGCTGAAAGAAAAGTGTCTAACTTATAAGCAACAAACAAATTGCAGAACCACAGACAGCATCATTCGTTCTTTTGTTCTAAAAAAATATTAAAATACAGATGTAATGCAAAGGTGTGATATTATATAGCAATTATATAGTAATTTGCTTGCTTTTTATCTTTCTTTGCTATAATATATATATAAGAAATAGAAAAGGAGTGAGTAGTATGGCACAAATCAATTTTCGTGTAGATGATGATATAAAGCGAAGCGCCGAAAGAACACTTAATGACATAGGATTGAATATGTCTACTGCAATTACTATTTTTCTCAAGGCAGTTGTTCGTGAAAATCGTATTCCTTTTGAACTATCCGCTGATCCATTCTGCAGCAAAGAAAATATGGACGAATTAGAAAGACGGCTAAATGATATTCATTCTGGAAAAAGTACGTTAAAAGAGCATGACTTGATTGAGGTAGACTAATGAAAAAACTCTGGGAAGATAATGCGTGGAATGAATATTTAGAATGGCAGACTAAAGACAAAAAAACATTAAAAAAAATAAACCGACTTTTATTAGACATTGATCGAAATGGTTATAATTGTATCGGAAAACCAGAAGCATTAAGTGGAAATCTTGCTGGATATTGGAGCGTCCGCATTGATGAGAAGAATAGAATTGTCTTTAGAATTAACGAAAATAGCATTGAAATTTTACAATGTGGTACTCATTATAGAGATAAATAAGCAACATTCTTCTTTTTAACAGTCCTATTTTTTCTTTTTAGGAAAGGAAACAAAAAGGTAGGTGCTATAAATAGCACCTACCTTTTTTAACTTAAATACCACAAACCATTTTCAAAGAAAAAAATCTTCCGATAGGCATATAAAGTTTGACGAACCTTCTCCTTTACATGATTATTTTTTTCTGCTTTTTTATATCCCGAAACTTGCTGATAAATATTATGCAACTCTATTTTCCCACCGGCTTTTTCTATAATATCTGCTATCACATCTTTCCACGTTACACTCTCCAGGTTGCGAATATCTGCTATCCTGTTGACTGCAAATTGTACTGGATAAATCAAATCCTCTGCTTTTTTTAACAGTAATACATATTCATGTTGAATGCGAATAAAATTTTCATTTGCATACTGGTTTTTATTACTCATACAATTATGCTGTACTTTTATGACAATATTTTCAATGATACCCGGTTTCGCAATTTCTAATAGCATACTATACAGTTTCCCCTGTTTCTTCAAGTCTCCCATTAAAACTGCCATGTGTCCTCCTGTCTCTAAAGAAGCAAATTGTTTTATCATACAAGCATTTAGTTTTTTAATAAAATCTTCCCAACTTCTACACTGTGATAAATCTACTTCATTTGCACAAATACCGTATTTTTTCTCTATCTCTGATGCTGCATACATATTGTCCGCATACCGTATCATATTATGATAAGGCGGATGCCAGAAAATAAATTCGTTTCTTTCCGGAACATCCATGTTTAAAAGATCAAATCCTTGATTTAAGTCATATACATTCGCTTTTATATTTTTTCTGTCCGCCACGTCTTTTGTTGTTCCGGAACCGCACATATAATCACTGATATTTTTTACTTTGTAAAAATCAATTAAATCTTCAATCAATCTTGGTGAACAGTTTCCTCTATAGAGGTTATTTCCACCAATTCCTCTTTCTTTGTAAGATACTATACTTTGCATGTACTTCCTCCTTTAAATCATTTGTTTTTTAGTTCCATAATACTGATACGACAATCTTCTATATTGGTTTTCTCCGTGCCCCCTCTCCTAAAAAAGATAATTTAATATACTGTTTTCGCAACATTTTAAAATTGGGTGCTATAAATAGCACCCACCCATACTTTCCTTATAAATAACCTTTTTTGTATTATAAAAGCTCATTTTCCTTCCGGAAGGAATAATATTCACCACTACCTATGATGATAAAATCATCTAGTGGAATTTCTAACAATTTTGCTGCATCCATAATCTTTTTGCAAATATCCCTATCCTGTTCACTTGGTAATATATTTCCTGATGGATGGTTATGTACTATGATAATATTCGCAGCGCCAATGAGTAATGCTCTCATAAAAATTTCTCTATTCGATAAAAATGCAGCATTTATCGTTCCATGTGAAATTTCAAAAATACCAATAAGCATTTTTTTCGTATCGTATGCAAACATAAACACATATTCTTCTGCTTTTTTGTCTAAATGTAATTCTTTTGTAGAAAATTCAAAAACTTTTTTGCAATCTGTCATTGCATCATTACAAATTATTTTTTTACCACGAACTAAAACAGTCCTTTTATTTCTTAATTCAGCTTCATAAAGATATGCCATTTACATTCCTCCTAATAATGATTTTCCGGTTTCACAGAAAATTAAAGAAACAATATTTCTAAAATTACCGGTATTAGATTTTCGTATATTTTGCTGTATGGGATAACGATAGACAATCCAGAAAAGCAGAAAAAACACAAGGGCGAAGCTCTGTATACCCTTGTGTTTTTTCTGCTTTTCTGGCATGGTCGTTTCCCCATGCAGCCATATACGAAAAAAATCGGTGATTTTGAAATACTTAAAGAAGATATCCGCTTTACTTTGCGCTCCTCTCCTAAAAAAGAAAATCATTTATTCTTATCTCTTTACATCTTTGCCATTTTCCTATATAATTTAAAATCATAATATTTTTTCAGTCCACTTTTGGTTGCCGCCGAGTGGACTTCTTTTTCATTAAAATTTCCCATCTTCTGACTTTTTCGATACAGCAAAATATCATGTACGAAATTATTCCTACTGAAAATATTTGTCCTGTAAAGCTCATATTATTAGGCATTTCAAATACAGTATTAAATAATAATGCCGTTCCAAGTAAAGCCTGTGTAACACTTTCTCTGTGCATTTTTCATTCCTCCATTCTGATAATTTATTTTCCTTTGTAACAATTATATTTTATCACTAATTTTAGTGAATGTCAATGCGCTTTTCACTATTATTTGTGAATATATATGTTGACTTTTTCACGGATAATGCTACTATATTGTATATAATCATAGTGGAGGTAACAGAAATGTTAGAATATAAAATCGACATAATAGAAGAACTGGAGAAAATTGGTGTGAACACAACAAAAGCCCGGGAAACTGGAATTTTCGGGCAATCAACTATGAAAAAATTTAAAAATAAAGATACTTCCATTTCTTTAGATAATCTTAATCGACTTTGTGCAATCTTGGAAATGCAGCCACGAGATATCATAAAATACATTGAAACAGATAACGATAGAGAAAATTACATCTCGAAAATTAGTGAAAAATCTATTGACATTCACTAATATTCGTGATATTATATATTTGTAAGGAAGATATCTTACAAATCCCCCTTATGGGAGAAAGGAGAAGAAAATGCAAGATATGGGAATGACAGACAAACAGTTTAACGGTTTCATAAGATTTTTAATCGATGGCTTACAAGAAGCTAAGGATGAAAAAGACACCCAAAAGAAAGATGACCGTATTCAAAAAATACTTGATAATCTTCAAAGTACATTGGAAGATTAAAGAGTAGGTGCTATAAATAGCACCTACTCTTTAATAGTAAACGCAGTTAGAAAAAATACTATTTTTTATTTTATACGAGCCCTGACAAAAGCAAATGATAGCGAAGCTTCGCAGGCAGAAAACTAAAAAGATACCCAAAAAATTTCACAAAAAAGTCAAATAGATTTTGTCTGAAATATAAAAAGGAAGAACTCAAACCGAAATTGTAGATGAGTTACAGGTAAACAAGCAAGAAGTAAATCAAATAACATGTGAATAAACTACAAATCCGTAGTCATCGACACTGTGGTAATGTGTGTAACCATTTGCCTATGCCAGCGTGGGAAAGTATGTTTATAATCTGTGGAAAATCAATTTTCCATGGATTATAAATAAACTTTTCCATGCAGAATAAATGGTTATGCACATTTCCACGGTGCTAAATTTCTAATCCTTTTCCAGCCCTCATATTTTTTTCTATTCCTATAATCTTGTGTTCAGCAGAAATATTTTGTACGTTTCTTTGCTGTACGATATCCGGATTTTTCATATATTCTTCTATTTGGTTTAAATGTTTTCCCATAACTCTATGTATGTGTTCAAAGGAGTCATTCATTCCCCTCTCTATTTCCCTTTTCTGAGCTTCTAACGGCAGCTCTTGATACTTTTCCTGCATTTCCTTTTCAAATTGATTGTAGGCATGTTTAAAGTGTCTTCTGCGGGCATCTGTGATTTCTATGCCTAAATAATCCTGAAGCATAATGGAAATACAATCTGCCTCATATTCCCGTTGCCCTTCTCCCTTTTCCTTTCCCTCTACACCGTGTTTTTCTATGGCATGTCCCATTTCATGGGATAATGTAGAAAGCTTTTCTACCCCCTCCAGTTTCTCATTTAATACAATTCCATTCTTATAATAATAACCTTTTAATGATATGGAAGATAAATCCTCTGTTCTTACACTACACTGCAATTCATTTTCCGCATAGCTTTCCAAAGCTGCAATCATTTTATCTGCATCTTCTGAAGCTTGCCCCATATCAAAGTATTTCGGGTACTGCTCTTTTGGAAAATTTGTTTGTGCAATATCAAAAACATAACCGATTTGAAACCCTTGTTTTACTACCCCTTCCAGCTCCCCTTTTTTATACAAATCCTTTTCTTCTTTTGTGGCATTCCGCAAGGACACCACAGAACCGTCTTCTCGTTTTAATAAAGTGGATTGTACAGCGTACCAGATTGCAATGCCCTTTTCTCCACGATTTACAGATACCCCTTCTTTTTTCCATCCAGCAAACGATTTTACAAAGGTTGCATGAGGATTTTGCTGATAAATAAGAGCAGTATTCCGTTGTGAATACTGATGAAAATTTTTTGAAAATCTTAGATATTCTACTATCGTCTCCGGATTTTCCTGATAGGACTTTGCAAATTCTTCCATCTTTTTTCTAGCAAATTCTCTATTTTCCTCTGCTTTTTGAGACCAATTTTTTTCCAATATTATTCCTCCTGAAAGCGCTTTAAAATTTCTTGCTGCATAGCTGCATCCAGCTTGTCTAAAGTTTCTAACTCTGCATCTGTAACACTTCCCACCGGAATTAAATCATTTTCACAGTCAAAAAAATAGAGTTCTCCATATTCCGTTTCTACGATTGCCTTATCCCTGTAATATCCAACAATTATATTATCCTTTAAAATTTTTTCCATTTTTATCCTATTTCCTTTCTATAACATCATTCTAATTTGGTTATAAATATCCTGCAACACGGCAACAAGCTCTACCCTTATTTCCGGATACAAGAGCGTTAATAGACCGATTGCGGCCAACAATAGAATTATTATTGTTGCCGCAATCCTGATTACCCCACCTATTACCCGTATAAAAAATTTTATCATGTTATTTTTTTCGACAATCATTATTTCTTTGTTGTCCACCTGATATTTTTTCCTTAAATCTTCTTGTTTCTGTTGTTCCTCTTTTTCCTTCAGGATATTATCCATAATTCCATTTTTAAGCTTTGCCATTCTTCTTTTTCCTCTTAAACATATCTCGTATACTCTTTCTCTGTGGAATATCCTTACTCTTATTATCCAAAGGTATAATATCTTCATAAATGGGAAGATTATCGATTGCAAACTCATACGCTTCCGGAGAATAACAAGGGAAATATATCCTTTCTTCTTTATCTTTCATGGACTCTTTTAAGCCTTTTCGGTCTGCTTCTGGTACATGGATAAACAAATAATAAATATCTGTATAAAATTCATTTTCTATCAACGTAGTTGTATAGACTACCTCTGAAACTTTTGCTCCGACACAAGCCAGCCGTATATCTTTTTCCAGATAAGACGTGCGGTTGAAATTTTGGCTGCCACAAACTCCATAGTCGTAAACATAAAAATCATATCCCAGCTTTAAAATTTCAGAAATTTTATCCTGCCTATAAAAATGATGAACGTTCATAAAAACTACTTCGCCCATGTCCTCATCTACATTTTCACAATCATAAAAGGCAGCAACATTTTCTACATATCCTGTATCATTCATCTCAATATAACAGGCTTTATATCCTTTATAGAGCAAGTATTTTACAACCTGTAACGCTTGTGTTGTAGTCCCTATTCGGCTCATCGCACCGGCAACACCAATCAATTTATAGCTTGCTTCTCGTCTCCGTTCTTCTTCCTGCTCCTGTAACGTAATAATTTCCAATTCTTCAAATCCATTTGCTTCATAATACCCTGCCAAAGCCAGCTCTAATTGCTGCTTTATTTCGGATAGCGTTACGCCAATAATAAAATTCTTGATACCAACCTTGCACAGCTCTACCAAAACTTTATTTTTTAACATATATCCTGATGCGTAAATAATCACTGTTGCATTATTACAGTTGCGAATTGTAATAATTTGTTTTGCAATTTCTTCAGCTGAGTCCAAATATTGCTGAATATCAAAAATCATATACTCTACACCCTGATGCTCCAAAATCTCGGTCTTCTGTAATTCTATCCGGCTGTTTGATTTTACATAGGCAAATTCTTTTCCTTTTTTTTCTGCGATTTCTTCCGCAAAATAACCTTTTTCTGCTGAACCAATAAATATAATCATATTTCCCTCTAGCTAAAATCTTAAATTTTGAATTGTTCCATACATCTGCGCCTCCTGATAGGCTTCGTTCCAATCTGTTTCTTCCTTTACCGGGAGACGTTCTATAATTTCCGCTTCAATTTTTCGGCACTGCAAGGCTTCTCTTATCTTTTCTACACTTAAATGCCCTGCATAGTCATTATCTACGGCTATATAGACTTTCTTCTTCGGTTTCCTTAATAAATGGTTTATGAGTGCTTCGTATTTGCATGAACCACACAAAAAGAGATAATCGTATGCTTTAAAATCCCTTCCCTGCTTTTTTAAAAGACTCATGATGCTCATACCATCAATCACGCTTTCTGCAATAATAAGGTTTTCTGCATCAAAGTTTAAATAAAATCCATATTCATAATTACTTCCCATGCAGTCTCCAATGTATTTTCTTTCTGTATTTGTCCCTCTTAAAAAACCATATACCGGAGCTTTGCTGTCGTCATATCCTACAAAGACACAATTTCCATAAACATCCTGATAAAGCATCTGTTCATCGACAAAAAATTGAACTACTTCTTTATCAAGCATACGAATTTTTGTAAGATAAGCAAATACACGTCTCATATTATCTACTCTTTTTGGAAGCTGCAGCTTAACATTCTCAGTCTCCTGCTTCTTCCATGTCTGTTTTTCTCTTGCCGGTCCTTGCTTTATGCTTCTTTGTACTCTATTTGTAAAATAAGTGAGAGCCTCGTGCATATCCATATTGGCAAACATCACCGCAAAATCAATCACATCCCCACCGGCGCCGATTGCACTACCAGCACCCGGATGGGAATTTCGCCAGAAACGTTTCTTTTGTGGATCAATTCGAACACTGTCATATTCTTCCAGCGTAAAATATCTGCCTATTCTTCTTACGTGATATCCCAGTTCCTGTGCAAAGTCCTGAATATCGATTTCCTCTATAATCCGATCACGAATATCGTTATCTCTTTTTTTATAAAATTCATATTTATGCTGGTTGATAAAAGCGACAACCGCTCTGCGGTCTGTCATATTCGGTAATTCAATATTCAGATATCTTGCCATATCCTCTACAAAATCAATCTGTTTCTGGCTTGGTAGCATAATTCCTACTCCTGTTCTCCCTGCTTATATTCTTCTATTTTCTTATTATGTTCTTCTATTTTTGCCTCATATTCTGTAATCTCACTATCGAAATCTGCAATCGCTTCCTGATATGCAACAATATCCGCTTCTAGCTGCTGTATCAAGATATCCGTATTTAACTGTTCTTCTTCGGTTTGATACTTCTTAGCACCCAGCAAAGAGTTGATACGTTCGTTCGCATTGTTTATTTTTGTTTCCTGTTCTGCAATCGCATTTCTGTTTTCTTCTATTTTTGCTTCACATTCTGCAATATCCATTTCTTCCCTGTTAATTAGATATTGCTGCTCCGAATGATCTTTAATTTCTTCCACATGATTTACAGCTTTTTTGTTTGTAAAATATTTTAACATTTCTTCTGCATCCTGTGTAAGTTTAATTCGAAAAGAGATTTCTTTAAATTTATCCGGAACATTGTTGATCCGGATAATCGTAAGATTATCTGCTTCATAGATTTTTTCTACTTCCAGCTTCCCTTCCTTTCGATCTACGGCTTCATAATACAAATTTTCAATCCCATCCGTACTGTGATTTAAAATTTGAAACTCCAATTCCATCATCTTTTGCTTCGGCGCATAATCCCAGCGTTTCAAGGTAAAATCACGATCTGCAAAAGTTGTTGTTGTTCCTATTGGTGTAGCCTGTATCAATTTTCCGTCTTTCGGAAACCATTCCTTTGACGTAAAAAATGCAATCAGAAGAACTATATATACTACAACAAATCCTTCTAAAAACACACTTTTTCCCAAATGTATCCTTTTCAGTTGTTTTTTCATTATCTTCTTCCTTAGTCTTATAAATAATTCTGAAAAATCTCCTTCATAAAAAGAGGATGTAAATCTTTATCGATATAATAAATAGGCTTCCCAGAAAGAATAAGTTTTTTTCTTTCTTCTCTACTCACCGTGCCAATACATAGGATATCTGTTGCATCCTGCATTGCAGAGGATGTGTAAATAAAATACTTCCTTAATTTTTTTATATAGTCTTCTTTCTTATTTTCACCACAGTATATATAATATTTTTTCTGCATTTCTCTTTGCAGGACGCTTCTGTTCCCGCTTTCCTTTCTTTGTATCTTTACTGCAATACAAATTTTTCTTTCTTTAAAGCAAAATTTAACACTAGTCTGTGTGTCCCACCAGCTCTGCCATGACACGTTGCCAGTGTAAAAATTTGTGCCGGTTCTTTTTCTTCATCTGAAGTTTCCAAATCAACGAAACTTCTTTTTTCTAAATTGCTTATAATTTCTTCTGCCTTGCTGCGTTCCCATGTTTTTTCTTCCAGCTCAAAGATTTCATCTGTATTTTCACATTGAAAAACCGAAATCAACTCTAATTCCTTCGTTCTCTCTTTTGTATAAAAATAAGCTGTTCGGTGAGATGCAGCATACTCCGTATCTCTATACTTTTTCAGACCACCAAACATTTGTCCGGAAATCATGTTATGCCCGTATAAGCAAACATGGAAATCCTGATTTAATTCCACATTCTGAAAGGCAAAGATAGAGCCTAAAGCACTTGCTTTTCCTCGAAAATCCTTTTTTAAATATTCCTGATCCGTATCTCCTATCAGCACAGGATAATCTACCTTTGTTTCCGGTATATAAAGCCAGCCGCTAATCTCACTATTAACCTTTTCTAATGCTTCAAAGTCAATGTATCGATTAAATGGATCATCTGCATCCACTTCTTCCTGATTACCGGCTGGGACTTTTACAACCTGTTCCTTTAAGGTTTCACTATTTTCTTCTGCATTTAAAAACAGCAATAGCTCTTTTAGCCCTAATGCCACAAACAGGAAAAGGCAGCATGTCAATATTACATTTATCAGCTTTTTCATTCTTTTTTCTTTGTTTTTTTCGTTCCTACATTAAGGGCTACCAAAAGCAATACAATAATCAATGCTCCGGCAAAATATTTCAAAATAGGACTGTCTAATCCGGTTTGCGGAGCTCCCGGTCTTCCGGGAGAGTCCGTTGTAATCCTTCCCGGTTCTGGTTCATGTTTCGGAATTACCTTAATGTCATAGTTCATTTCTCCCTCTGCTTCATCAAAGGTTGGAATGGAAATCAGAAATGGGGTTACTTTTTCATATTTTGCCGTATTCGTAGCCTCTAAAAAATATACACCCACCGGTAAATCTTGAAAGCAGAGCTTTCCATCTTTATCTGTCAACAACACTTTTTCTGCTGAAAAATCTAAAGCAGCCAGCTTCTCCGCAGCTTCTTCCATGTCTTTTGCTGACTCGATTGCATTTAAGTCAATACCTGAAGCAGAGAACTCATCTTTCATTACATATTCTCCCTTCACGATTTCTCCTACTTTGGTACAGGAAAATTCTACCTTTTCCCTTGATGTACCTTTTCTTCCTTCTGTCAGCTCTACGCTAATGCTGCCTTTTCCTTCTACATTTACCTTTTCCAGTTCTTTTTCATCCATGAGGGAGTTTTCGCCTTCTGTTCCTTCGTGGTTTACCAAAGCATTACTGTCATTTGCGTATACTTGTATACTAAATGCAAATAAAAGGATTGCAGTTAGACATAGCAGAATTTTACTTCTCATTCTTTTTCTCATATCTCGTCCTCCTAAAAAAAGAAATTGATCCGGCTACAATAAAAATAAACGGCAACAGCAAAAAGAAAATTTCCCGAAAAGATGGTAATTTTTTCTCAATACTGTCATATTCCACTTTTTCATAGGGAACTCGTTCCCCTGTTACAATCAATCTCTGTGTGTTAATCCCATAAGGGGTACAGGTTATTAAGGTACATAAATCCTTTTCCGGTAAAATTTCCAGCAGCTCTGCTTCCTCCGGTTCTACTACTTCTATTTCGGTAATGCGGTATGCTAAAGTTTCCCCACATGTACTGATAAAAAAAAGATCGTCTTTTTCCAACTCATCCAGCCTTGTAAACAGTTTAGAATTTGGCAATCCCCTGTGTCCGGTAAGAATACATCTCGTATTATTCCCGCCCACGGGAAGGCTGCTGTCCTGAAAATGTCCCACACCACTTGCTAATACTTCCTCTGACGTTCCGTGATAAATTGGAATATCTACGTTAATTTTCGGAATTTCAATGCTTCCCATTACCCCTGTTCCTGAAAGATTTAATAGATTTTCATAATTTTCTTCACTTAAAATCCCATTCTGCAAGTCTCCAATGCTTGCCCCCTGTGTCTGGAACAGCATATCATTATACTCAGATGCTTTTGCTATTGCATCCTGTATCTGGCTTTTATCCTCCGCTTCAATGCTGCCCTGATAAGTAGCGACAGCATCTTTTTGATGCTGCCGCTCTATCATGCTACTTACCAGAGGATAAGATACGAGAAGCAGACCTATGATAAAAATAATCTTATTCCATATCTTTTTTTGCTTCTTCATTTTCCCTCTGATATCATCCTATTCTTCTTCTTTTTTGCTACGTTTTCTGTTAGATACGATTACACCGCCCATTAGCGCTGCTCCGGCACAAACAATTACCAGCATAGCAGAAGAACCGGTGATCGGAAGTTTCTTGCCAACCTCATTGATTACCTTAATATCCAAGTTACCCTGATTTACGTCTGTATGAAGGTTGATATCTTCGTCTTTAAATGCACCATTGTAGAAGGATTTAATATGCGCTGTACCTTCCAGCTTCTTCAGTGTCTTTTCTGTTGCACCGTCTCCCTTGACATAGCTGTTTCTGTCTGTGGTATAAGTCGGTTTTACGTTAATCACAATCGGATCAAGCAATGGTCTATATCCATCCGGCGCATCTGTTTCCTTCAGGTAATAAGTACCCTGATCCAAACCATAGATTTTGAAGATACCGTTTGCATCAGACACCATCTCAACAGCATCCTGTGGCGCTGTTCCGCCGGTATGGTCTGTGCCTCCCACAGAGTCACGGTTTATTACCACATATCCGCCCTGTCCCTGATTTGGATTTTTCTTTACATAAACCTCATTCTTACATTCCTTATCACTGTAAAGACGGAATTTCGCATCCTGAAGCACTTTATCGTGGTTATTGGTTTTTAATCCGTCCACTTCAAAGGTAAAGCATACAACCGTATCCCATGGTGTAAAGCCTGTCTCTCCCTTTCCGTTGGAGTCTGCATCATTGGAAAACTCTAAGCGGACATCATTTTCAAAGCCCGGTCTTCCGGTATCCAATGCAGCCAGATCATTTAAAGTTGCTTCGCATTTTAAAGTAACGGTTAAGCCGGTATAATCATTTTCCTGATTGTTGTTCATTTTATTAAATTCACGGTCTACAATCTTTTTGATATCCATGACTTCCACTTTGAAGGTATCGCCGGAGCCGTCCTGCGGCTTTTCTGTTAAAACATACTCATCGTCCTTCAGCTTATAGCTTTTGCCGTCTTTGCTGTTAATCACGATTTCCATTTTTGCTTTGTCTGCATGGAAGGTCAGCGCCTCATCCATTTTGTCGTGCCATGCGTAGTAATAAGTGTCATATCCATTCATATTCGGGATGGTAGACTCAAATTTGTATGGTACAGTCTGTCCGATTTCGTAGTCACCGATATCATTCCAGCCATCATTTTTAATGGCATCCTTGTTATCGTCTTCCTGAATTTTCTTTGTAATCTTAGGATAATCGGATTTGATGTTTACCTGTGCATCCGGATTAGCGGTATTTACCATACAAAGAGAGGAGGCAAACCACTGTTCTCCGTTTTCATCTGCCTTTGATAATTCGTCCACTACATAATATCCGTATACCAGACCTGTAATAGATATGGAATTATCTGATTTTGTAGACTGTACGGTAACAATTTCTCCGGATTTATTTTCTTTCTTAATCTGTGTTCTTACATCTTCCACGAAGTAGCGGAAGTCACTGTATCTTCCTTCCAATTCCTGCGGTGTATCTACCCCTTCTACCGGATTGGAGTTTAAGGTCTGGATATAGTCAATCGCCATATATTCTGTCACATCTGCCGGTCTTAACTGCGTTCCGTTCTTTTTATTTAACGCATTGGCTACGACTGTCTGAATGGCATTGGCAAATTCTGGGTTGAAGGTATAGTTGATGGACTCTCCGTCTTTGGAATTTTCTGCATTGAACAGCTGGAAAATCTCGAATTTCTTTCCTACTAAGGACTGACCTTCATTTCCATTGATGTTAATGCTTGCAGAACCCTTTCCAAAATCCAAAACACCGTTTACTACCTGATTTCCCTGTGCAGCTTCCATTTCCTCTGCATAAACCGGTGTCAATGCACTTCCTGCCATAGAGGTTGTTGCTGTTGCTACTACCAATCCCATCATCATCATTGCTTTAAAAATCTTGTTCTTCATTGTTTTTCCCCTTTCTTTTATCGTGTTGTTTTTTCTTTCTTTTTTAGGGCGGTAATCATTAACATACTTCCGATTGCCAAAATCCAAAGCATATTCTGTGAGCCTGTATTTGGCAGCTTTCCACTTACCGTATTCACAACCGTAAGGTTGACCTCCCTATCCTTTTTTGTACCGCCAATGGTAATCGCACCATTGGAATTAGCATCATAAGCTTTATCATTTACATAAACGATAAAACTGTTTTTTATTGGGTCACTTTCCACTTTAATTTTATAAATCACCGGACTGCCATCTGGATTGATTGGAAGCTTGTACCCCGCCGGCGCTTTTGTTTCTTTTAGGTAACATTCCCTGCCGGTCTCTACATCTTTAAATGCCAGATTTCCGTCTTTATCAGACACCTGTCTGTCAACCTCTACGCTGCAATCCTTATCCTCATATAAGGTAAATTCAGCACCTTCTAATACCTTATCTTTATTATTTACTTTATGAATGTTCAGCTTAAACGGAGCTAACTTATTTTTTACCGTTAAAGTACCGTCTCCATTTTTTTCTTCCGCAAAGGCAATTCCCATATCCTCTGTAATCTGTGTAATGGCACGTACCTGATTATCTGCGGTAACTTCAAATTCAAATACGCTGGTATTCGGCAAATATCCCTCTGCCGGAGACATTTCTACCACCTGATGTTTTCCTACGGCAAGCCCTTGTAACTGAATTTCCCCTTTGTCATCTGTGGCATAATCCTTTGTTGTACCATCCGGCATCGTGTGACGGAATACCGTGCCGGGAATACGAACATTGTTTCCATCCTGTATCTTAATAATTTTTACGCTTACGCTGTCTTCCTCAATTTCCGGAGTGACATAGGACTGAGCACTTTCTGATGTTCCCGGTGGTGTAATCTTTCTAATAAAAGTCTCACCATTCATGTGATATCCTGCCGGTGCTTTTGTTTCTGTTATCACAAGTGTACCGACTGGTAATGCTGGTGTACCCTTATTCCCTATATAAAAACTATCTCCACTAACTTTATATTCTTCTGTAAATCCAATATAACCTTCTGCATCTGTTGCAAATACCCATGTCTTATCCGCCGTCTTTCCTAGTGTTTCCGGGTCTGTATCTTCTGGATATTCCCCTTTGTAAAATTTAAAGGTAAACTCTGCACCCTTTAAGCTTCCCTGTCCTGCCGGTACCGGATTTCCCGTATCTTTATCTACTTTTTTAATTAAAATGGATATCGGGTCTAGCAATGGGACTTCTTTTGAGGTAATCTGGTATTCCAAATTTCCGGAGTCTGCTGTCAAGTCTACGGCATAAACTGTTTTATCCAGTGCATATCCCAGTGATGCTTTGGTTTCTTTTACATAATATGTTCCAAGCTTTAATCCGTCTTTTTCTGCATATCCGTTCTCGTCTGTTATCAGCTTGTCTATATAGTCTGTGCAATCCTGATTACTGTAAATGGAATACTCTGCCCCTTTTAAAGAATAAGCATTGTTCCCATCCGTACACTCTGGATTTGCAGACTGCTTTTGCAGCGTAATTTTTCCAAAAGCCAGAGGTTCTTGTGAATATAAATCCACGCCTATTTCATCGTAAGAGCCAGCCTCTCTTAAATCAGCCTCATATACCGTTGTATCTAGTCCAAATCCCTCCGGTGCTTCTATTTCCTGTATGTAGTAATACCATAAAGGCAAGTTATCTACCTTACCATAGCCACTTTCATCTGTCGTGATTACAAAATCAGGTTTTCCATTTCCAACGGAGCCTTCCCAGTTCCAGACTCCGTATTTTGCTCCTGCTAAAGACTTATCCGTAGGTACTTTTGCCGATTTATGAATTCTAATCTCCGCTGTCTTAATCGGTTCTGGATGTTCAAACGTATAATTGGTTGTATTTAAAGTAACCGGATACCATGTGCTGTCAAGCTTGTAGCCTTTAGGCGGTACTGTCTCCTGTATTTGATAATTACCGGACTCCGGTAGATAACACCAACCATAACCATACTTATCCGTTGTTATGGCATCATAATAATATTCGCCTGTTTTCTCATTCCATACCGTATATTTCGCACCTTCCAGTGAATAAGCTGGATTACCATCAATCGCCCATTTTGCATAAGCTTCAGCATCATACCATACACCATTTACATATCCACCGTTAGAGGATGGTTTTTTCTGAATTGCAAGCCAAGGTGAATGATACTCATAGTCCCATGTACTTAAAGGCTGTCTGCTATCCGGATTGGCTTTGTTGTACCAATAATGACAGTCCCTAGGTGTCATATTCTGGTAATTATCGTGCGCCCATTTCCAGCCATTGTTCATTAAGTCAGAAACATGATTTGAGATATAGCAGCTACTATCTCCCGGACAATGAACACCATTTCCAAATTCTATGTACGCATCCTGCGGATACCAGCCTTCTACGGTGTTTAAAACAGCCCAGATAGCACATTGTCTTAATGCGTAAAGATTGTTGTCCGATAAATGCTGGTGATAAATCGCTTGGTCGTCAATATACTTTAGCATAGCGCATACTAATTGAATGGTTTGTTCATTGTAGCGTTCTGACATCGGTTGACACACGAACGTTCCACCGGCAAATTTAATATCCGGATCTGCACAATATGCTTTCTCGTGATAATAGGTATTGTTTGGATCATCCGGATTTTTAAACCCTAAAACGCCTTCTTTCCAGCTATGCAGAATGGTATTGCCTGAAGGACGATACAACACAATATCAACTTGAATACCAGAGTTAGAAGCAGAAACCAATTTGCCGGCATAGCGTTCGTCCCACTTGTTCCATCTGGGATCAGCCGCATAAGTAGAGCTGCCTTGTGTGTTTGCAAACCCTACACCAATTTCCTGTGCTTCCCTGTAAATCTTTTCAGCATCATATAAAGGTTTTCTGTCATCTATCTCTTTCGATACTTCTTCTAACTCTATAAGTTCTTCTTTCTCATTTTCAGTTTGTACCGCTTCTCCTTTTTCCTGAAAAGGCTCTATCAAATTTTGAGGTTCTGCCTGTACATTATTTTGGAAAAAAATACTAGCAAATGTCAGTACAGCTAATGCAAATGCAATGAATTTCTTCCCTGTTTTCTTTCTACCTTTCATACAGTTCCCCCCTTTCTTCTTTTTCTTTCATTTCTACTAACTGTTTCATATATTTTTCCTGTTCTGCCAAATCATCTTCTCTACTACTAATCCGCACTAAGGAATATATGAATACGAGAATGAAAATAATTAGTACCACTGCTACTGCTATAACCGTCATTTTATTTCCCCTTCCTTTACCGTAATCTTAACTAAAAGGCAATTCCTCATCTATTCCTTCCGGAATGTTCATAAATCCGTTTGCATCTTCCGGCATCATTGGCGCATTACTCTGTGCCTTCTCACCATTTTCTGTATGCGATTTACTTTCAGCAAAATTCTGTTCTTCTATTACAACATCGGTTGTATAAATTTTAATGCCGTCTCTGTTTGTATAACTTCCTGTTTGTATTCTGCCGCTTACTATAATACGCATGCCCTGACGGAAATACCTATCTGCAAATTCTGCCTGTTTGGCAAAAGCTACACAGCTTATAAAATCTGCGGTTGCTTCGCCCTCTTTTTTAAAACGGCGCTCCACAGCCAGCGTATATCTGGCAATGGCTATTGAATTTTCACCAGCAGAATATCTTACTTCAGGATCTCTTGTTAAACGTCCCATCAAAATTACTTTATTCATCTGCTTCTCCTTTTTGCCTTATGTCTTCCAGTGTGCTTAAGATTGCTATAACAGCGTAAAACAAGAACCTTTCTCAACCGCAGCAATCAGGAAAACATTGTAAAATGGTTTTCTGTTTGTAAGGTTTTCACAGGGGCTTGGGGAGGTAGTCCCCATACTTCCTAAAAAAGAAAATCAGCCCCAAAAATTTCCTCTGTTTACTGCCATCGTAATATTACTTCGCCATTCCGGATGGCAGGATGTTGTTCCGGGATTTGGATGTCTTGGATACCATGTATTTTTATCAACGACAAATTCAATGATGCACGTACCGTTTAAATGTCCCCATTTGTTACATCCGGGATCATTTTGGTTTTTTATATCCCCAATAATGCACTTTAAAACTTGTCCGTTTTCTTTGTAAAAATCCACATAATCTCCAATCCCTCCAAACGTTGTAGTGCAGGCAATTACATATCTGTCTCCAATCCTTCCAAAACCTTCTGCGTCAAAATTCATCCCAGCTTCCTGCCTTAATTTATATTGCAAAGATGTAGGAGAGGTAATCATCTGCCATCCCATGTAAGTATGCACAGAACCTAAACCGGATGGGACAACTATTCTTTCTCCCTCTCCCATAGGACCAGCACCAGTGTTTCCGGCAGGATATTCCGGAGAACAAAATCCGGTAATTCTTGGATTGGATTTCGCATAATTTCTCTGATTAACCTCACTTCCAAGATGAAAAGGTGTTGTGGAAGACTGCCCGGTATTTCCTTCAATCGTGGTGACAATATCTGTTTCTGCGTCATATCCAACCACTAACCCGGTATGTGTACTTGTCCCATAAATAATGATGTCTCCGGGTTTTGGGTTATATGCTTCTTCCTTATAATGAAATCTCCCTATATTTTTATAGTGGGAATAAAATCCATATACCGAAGCGGTTTTCGGGATAATTCCCTGTTCTATGTATCCACACTGGTCTGCACACCAAGAGACAAACATTGCACACCAGTCAGCATTCATGCCGTACCAGTTTTTATACTTATAGCCACCTCTGTTTTCTTCCTTGTTCGCATATTCTTGCTGCGCCACCGCAACAATATCCATGCCTCCTGTTCCAGCAGCACCTGAACCTCCCGTTTGACTTTGCATATATGAGATTTTCTGCATTTCATCTTGTGTCACAACGACTGTAATTATTGTAAATAACAGAATAAAACCTGAACAAGAAACCAAAACGATTGACAAGATAAGTTTTTTCAAAAACCGTTTCGGCTGCATCTTTATACACCTCCACGGAACAGTTTCAATTCTTCCTCACTTGCAAATATTTTCACATGATACGTGTTCATGCCTGAAATGGAGAAAAAACATTCTCCACGTTCCAAAATAGAAATTTTTTCTTTTTGTATTTCCGTCAGGTTTCTTCCGTATACAGCGTCAATGGTTTCTTTTACACTCTCGTCTTGTTGGAAGGTAAACTTATATTGTGCCAGCTCAAAGACAGAAGACATTGCCTGTATCTTATTCCTATCCTGTACGGAAGACGGATAATAGCTTCGGATGGACTGTGCTGCCAGTATAATCCCAATAAAATATTTTCTACCTTCCTGAAGGAAGCGTGTCAGCATATCCAAGCACTGTAAATATTGTGTGCTGATAATACGTGGCGCTTCGTCAATAATAATTAAGAAACGTATAATATCTTCAAACTCAATTTTTCCTGTCTCATAGAGCTGCTTCATAGCATATCCATTTATTGTGCTATCGTTATAGCATAGGTTTAACATGTTAAAAACAATAGCTTGAAAAACATTTGCAGCAAATTCTTTCAAATCGCTAATGTCAAAGGTTACTACCTGTTCATCCAAAATAGAAACTGATGTATAACCATTGAATACATTTCCATACGTTCCCATATAAGATGATATTGTGTCCTTTACTTTCTGAAGCAATAGAATGTTATATACGGCAATTTCTTTTTCCACATCATTGTAAGTATTATTCGTCTGCCTATTGATTTCTTCTTCTAATAACGCAATGAAATCTGAAAAAATAGGGTATTGTCTTGCCGGAAGACCAGTAATCTTAATTTCTTTGTTCTGAATACTGGGACTTAATCCAAAAGCCCGATACAATTCATCTAGCATTTCCTGATACTTATTCAATTCTTCGGTACTTACATCTGGCTTCAAAAACTTATAAAAAGTAATCAGCTTTGTAATATGGATAGAATAATTATTTTTCTCATTTTCGCTGGTTTTTAATATTTCCAATGGATTAACAATTCCCTCACTCCCATCCAGCTTTAATACTTTTCCTCCAAATTCGTATGTAAGTTCCCGAAATTCACCAGAAATATCAAATGCCCTGACAAAATTTCCTCGCATAGCATTATCTTTAAACAGCTTTTTCAAAAGTGTGGATTTTCCAGAACCCATGAGACCAGCAACAGAGGCATTGTAATTCTTCCTCTGTTCGTCTGCATGAAAAATATCAAAAAGGAAATTTCCGCCACTTAATGTAAAGCCCAATACAGAACCATGAGGATCTTCTAAATCTGAGAAATGAAAAGGATTTCCACCTGCAAGTGTTTTCGAAGAAACCGGTTGTCCTTCCATTGCATATAAGGCTTCCTGTTGCTCACCATAAGGTAAAAACATTGCCTGCCAATCCCTCTCTGTTTCATTCAACATAATTGCTGCCTTGAAACCAGAGGTATTTAACTCGGATAAAATCTCTTTTACATTTTTTTCTAAATCGTGCAGTGTAAGTCCGGAGACATAAATCCGTACATGAAGCAATTTAATGATTTCTTTCATTCGATTGATTTCTTCAAAAATCTGCTTCATTTCTAAATATTTTTGTTTTGCATCGTATTTATCCGCCGGATGCTCCGACATCTGATACCTTAAATCCTGTTCCTCCATAGAACGGTTTAAATTTCTCTTTACTTCCTGTGTATCTTCTGTTTTAACATCAACTACTGCAATGGTACTAGGTATATTCATTAACGTAGATAACCAGTTGCTATGTACCCTATCCGGATATTCATAGACATGTATGCAACTTTGATATCCTGTGCCAGTAAGAATATGTGCTTCGTCCCGAAAAGATATCCCTCCTACGGGCTGTATTTTTTCCAGAAGATATTCATCTATTTCTTCCTGCTGTTTTTTTCTTCGCATTTCTGTTATCTCCTTTGTTTAGACATCAAAAAGCTGAATATTCTGATTTGACATTTTGGATAACACCTGACATTTCTTATGAAAACTCATTTCTTCTAATGATTTCTCTTTTCCGTTTCCCATAATTTTGAGGTTACGCATAATAAACTCCTTATGTTCCTCCTTACTTTCTGAAAAAAAGAAAAGATAATATTCCCTTTTTGTCCTGTTTTTTTCCAGCCAAATCAATTCGTCCAGAGATTTCTGAAGCCATTTTTTCTTGTGCATATCCTTACATTTTTCTATCTGCCGACGAAAATACGCTTGCTGTTGTTTCGTATTGCATGGAAAATTTAAAGAAACCCATTTGACTTCTGCTCCATTCATCTTGTTAAATTTCCATAGTTTTAGAAACTCTATCTCTTTTTCTATTTCTGACATATTTTCTAAATCCTTGGAAACCACCTGCATAATGTCTACGATTTTGCCTCTTTTATCTAAAAAATAGCCTTCCTGTGCAACTTTTCGAAGCGGCATTACGGTACTTACCCTTTCCGAAGCTTTTTCTTTAATACTTATCAATTTCTTCCCTTTCTATTGTAAGCTTTAATGTTTTCAATCGTTTTATTGCACTGACATTCCTCACCGGTCTATAAATCGACTTATCCCTAAAAAAGAAAATCAAAATGCTTTGATACATTTTCCGTTTTCGATTAAAGTAACTGGGCATCGTAAGAAAGATGCCCGTACCGATTGCAAAAATTGCATACGGAAGCATCAGCTGGGTATGTACAAAAACTCTCAAAGAATAAAACAATATCCAATAAAAACATAAGAAATAAAACGTTGATACTAGAAGTTTCCCTGCCACTTTTGTCTCTGATTTAATTTCAGAAGCAATATTATATTCGTCTTCCATTTTTCCTCCTACTACTCGTCCATCAGTGTATCTTTTAATTCTTCATCGATTTTTTTTGCCTTTCTTAGCTGTCGCTGCATTTCTGCAATCGATGCTCCTGCTCCTGTATTTGCCGGATTTAAGTTATTTACGTTATTGCTTGATAAATCATTAGAATTACTTCCATACATACTATAACTTCCATCTAGGCTGCTTCCTTGTTCTATTGTGCGAGTACCTTCCAGTGTTTCTGTTCCTGCACTACTCGTATTAGAAGATATACCTCCAGACGTCTCCTGCATTGTTTTTCCCAATCCATCCGATGTCCTGTTTGGATTTTCTCCAGTAACTGTCTGGTTTCCTTGCACCTCTTTCACAGTATTATCCAAGCCTGATGTTGCTTCATTTAAGCTGCTCTTTGCTTCGGATACTCCCTGACTTCCCGACATCTCTTTCATATTATTTTCCAAGCCTGAAGACGCTTCATTTAAACTGCTCTTTTTTTCGGATACTCTCTGATTTCCCGGCATCTCTTTCATACTATTTTCCAAGCCAGAGTTTGTTTCATTCAAGCTGCTCTTTTCTCCGGATACTCCCTGATTTCCTTGCATTTCTTTCATGGTGTTATCCAAGCCTGATGTTGTTTCATTCAAGCTGCTCTTTTCTCCGGATATTCCCTGATTTCCTTGCATTTCTTTCATGGTGTTATCCAAGCCTGATGTTGCTTCATTTAGGCTACTCTTTTCTCCGGATACTCCCTGATTTCCTTGCATTTCTTTCATGGTGTTATCCAAGCCTGATGTTGCTTCATTTAGGCTACTCTTTTCTCCTGATACTCCCTGATTTCCTTGCATTTCTTTCATAATGTTATCCAAATCAGAGGTTGCCATATTTAATCTATCCTTTTCTCCCAGCTCCTGTGTACCCTGAGACATTTTTTGCATTGCGCCATCTAATTGCTCTGGTTTTTCATCTAAATTATCGGTACTCTCCTTATTTAGATTTTCCTGCATCTTCTTTGCAATGGAGTCATCTTGTAACTCTGACGGTGCTTCATTCATGCTCTCAATCATGCTGTCATATTTCCCCTGTGCTGATGTAGCATTACTCATTTTTTTCATTTCTGCTTCTAATCCATGTTCTTTCTGTAAGCCTTCCAAATTGTTTCCCGATTGATTTTCACCGGTATTTCTTACGGATGAACTACCACTGCCACCTCCACCAGATGGATTATTTGGAGAATTTGGAAGCCCCGGCATATCCTTTCCATTATCCGGTAAGCCTGTTCCATTAGATGAAAAAGAGGAAGGTGTACCCGGCATTGGTTTTACTGCCTTATCCGCCGCCCAACCAAATCCATTTGCCAAAGTTTTTCCCGCTGATGCAAGATGTCCCGGAATACTTGCTGCTCCATGTATTGCCTGTTTTGCTGCATACATCATCCCTAGACCACCAGACACTCCAACATTTTGTCCTGTTACTTTCTCAATAATGGACGGACCGGAAATAATCGCAAATGCTAAAAGTACAAGGATAATTGCATTTACCATACCGTGATCCACAAACAAATCATTCAACCATGCCTGAAATAATGTATAAATACGAACAGATAATGCCGTTAAAAATAAAGCAATATACCCATCTTTCATAGTGTTCAAAATCATCCATGTCTTCTTGGAACCGGTAAGATCGGCAGAATATAAAATACTAAGTATTTGTCCTATTACGAGATTTGTAATAATCTTTACAACGACAAAAGACATTGCAATATAAACTGCTACAAATGCAAACAATGTTAAAATACAAATGGGATAGTTTACATGGTAGCGATAGTAAAATTCATTTCCAGTATCATCATCACCCTCTGAATTCCATCCCCATCCATTTTTTACATCGCCGAGTGTAAAAGTTGCATCTGCAGTTACTTTCAGCCTTTTTTTCAACAGCTCTTTTCCTTCTTCCGATAGTTGTTCATCCTTATAGTTCAATGTTTCTCTCACTCGAATACTATTAAACATTTCATCTGTGAGCTCCGGATAATGATAATTTTCAATATTATCTTTGCTAAAGCTCATGAGACCATTTTCTTCTTTTTGATCTACATACAAAAGGTCTGTGATATTTGCATTTACCACATCATTTGCCACTGTATGATTTTCTCCGATTGCCCATGTCACTAGTCCGGTATCTGTTTCTGTATCATAAAGAGCTTTATTTAACTGCGATATAATATAGAAAGAACAGGTAACGATTGCAACAGTAAGTAAAATACTTCTTAAGAAATTCGGAAATTTGCTGTTAAACAGCATCAGCATTAACCCTACCGCAGTAATACTTAAAAGCAAAATAGCGTGATACATTGGCTGCATACTGGATATTAAATTCTGGATATTATCACTGGTGGAGAAGGTAAGCAATTTAAAGCAATATAGATAAAGTTCTTCCGCCATTACACAGATTGTCCGCAAAAACGAAACAAGCCACCATCCCAAGCTTCGTAAAATATCTCCAAACCAATCGTTCTGTTGAAAATATTCTGTATTATGGCTTAATACATCGATTATTTCACTTTCAGATGGAGTTGCCAAAACAGCCTGTGAAAAAAGAAAAATCGTGAAGCAAATTGCTACAATTCCACATATCCGTTTTTTCTTACTTCTCATTGATACGACCTTCTAATATTGATAACATGGTCTTTTTTGACTCTTTTTTCATAAATTCCAACCCTTCTATCTTTTGATAAAGTTCTTCTAAAGGAAGCTTATGCGACCAATTTAAAATTTCTTTATAATCCTCCCCAATTCCATCCATAGCATAACTTTCTAACAGCGCATAATGCCTTTGTGATAAGGAAGCCAGCGTTTTTACTTTCGGCAGCTCTTTTTTTCTTTTTTTAGGAGCCGGTACATTTTCTTCTAAGCGCTTCATTACCTTATTAAAATCCATAATATATTCTTCTATATTGGAAATTTCTTTTGTTTCTGGCGCAATTTCTGACAACCGGATTGTACGGGGATCTTCTAAAATCCCTTGCAAGTAATCATAACTGAATTTCAGCTTCGTACCATCTTCCGCACGGTTATAAATTGGACGTGGTCTTATATCATTTCCATCCAAATCTGTACGTTTCATTGCCCTTCTTACAACACTATGTCCCTTTTTCAGTTCTCTTAAATCACTTGCAGACATCAGCGGTTTTTTTTCTGTTCTTTCCGTAAATGTTTTATTTAAGCTCAATTTACTGCCACTTCTCTGTATGTCTATGTAAGTTATCTCACCTAACATCTTACTGAAATATTCCGCTGTTTCTGTGTCATTTCCCATTAAGTAAATTTGATTTCCACAGTTTGCTATAATTGTTGCCGCATCTTTATCTCCATAAATCTTCTGAATACGTTTTATGGACTGTATATAAAGGTCAAAGGTAATATTCCTTCCCAGACCAACGGTCAGCATATTTGTCATACCTTCAATGAGTGGCATATTACCAAATTCGTTCAGAATATACTTTACCGGTCTTTTACAGGTCATGTGCTCATCACACATTCGTGAAAGCATAATATAAGATTGCCTGATTAAAATAGATGCAAGTGTATGTAACGAACTGTCATAATCCGGAAAAACAATAAAAAGAGCAATCGGCTGTTCCCCAAATCCAAGTTCTTCCATATCCAGCTCATTTTCTAATGATATTTTTATAATTGCATCATTGGAAAAGTTGGTTAATTTAATTGCCATAGAAGAATAAATATCACCACTGGCACGGTCTGAAGCTAAATCTATGGATAAATATTTCAATTTTGCTCTATCGGTAGCTGGTCGCATATTAAAATATCGGTCTAATTCACTTATTCCGTTTGCATCACGCTTCCTTGATAACTCTGAAAACATCACGATAATGCTGTATATATTTACACATTTTTCATATTTCTCAATTTTCTCAAATGTCACGTCATCCGGAATATAATGAACCGTATCATCCAGTACATAGTCTTCCCCTTGATATTTTTTTAAATTCTCCCTTGCCTGTTCCTGTTCTTTTTCCGGTAAATCTAAAAACTTTTCTTGTTTTTCTTGGAACTTTAGTTTCCGAATATGGTTATACTTTTCATCTTCTTCTAAGCAATCTGTAATATGAGCAATAATCAAGGCTGAAAATAAAGCTGCCGCATTCTCAGTAAAAAAGTCATTCTCTGCTTTTGTCCTTTCTCCTGCACAAAAAATCGAATAGGAATAAGAGTATGCCATTAGTTCTGCTGTTGCATAATCCCCTTGCTTATACAGCTTTAACATATTTGCTAAATAGTTAATACTAATACTATATTTCGGATTTGACAGGTTATAAAGCAGGGTTTTGTATCCTCTTTTTTCCAATCTTTTCTTAGCAGCCCTGTATTCTTCACCTTTTAAAGCTGTAATCACCATAGATGGTTTTATTTTTGCTCGTGAGTAATTATTCATATTCGGTTCTACATAGATTTTATCTTTACCAGCTCTTGTAATACCGATTGTGATTGTATTTGTATTTCCATCATCAATAAAATGCTTCCCTTCATGAGTGGAAATCAAAAACCCCGGAAGACCATCATATTCCCCTTCCCGTTCATCAATCTGCCGATATTGCTTTTTCAATTCTTCGACTGTTGTAAAACGGGATGAGCCTTTTTGATTAACATTAAAATTTTCCTCTGAAAAAGAGACTTTTATTTTATAAGCCCATGTTATATCGCATATAAGAAGAAAAAGCAGAAAAATCAGATATAGCCACCAAAAAATTATTATTCCCTTCGGCAATGGGAAAATTTTTAAAATTCCCCATATATTTTCTTCTGTAAATAGTTCTACAAGCGTATTTATCAGGAAGTTGAAGCACACAGCAAGGAAAATATCTATTACGAAAAGCAGTTTTCTCACGTTTTCTTTTTCTGCTAAAATGCGGTTAAGCTGCATTACCCTTTTTTCTTTTTCCGTTTTCTTCAGGACAGAAGCAATCTGATCTCTTAATTTTTTAAAATCACTTTTTTGCATATACTTCTTTCTTTTATTTTCAAGGTGCTATTTGTAGCACCCTGAAAGGTTTTCACTTTAAAAGCTCATTTTTGACTCAATATATGCTGCATACTGTGCTGCACCAGCTACCAGCAAACCTCCAATAATAAGGAAAACAAGAAAGCCTCCGGCTTTCTCCTTAAATCGTTTTGGAAGTGGAAGCATAAATAATAATCCAGATACCAGCACAACAATCGTAGCAATAACTGTAATCTGGTTGCTTATTGGAGCTATCAAATCTGATATGATATTAAAAAATTTGCTTATTGGATCAGAGCCTCCTGTTCCACCAGCAGTTAAAACAGATAATCCTTTTACATATAAACTATTCATTTTTTCTCCTGTTTCTTCTTTTTCTTGGCAATGACATAAAGAATTGCAATAACTATGGCAACAAAAATTAAAATTCCTGCTCCTGCCATAATGTATTTCACGATTTTATTGTCATCTTTTTCGTATTTTGCGGTTGCAGCTCTTTCGTAGATAAAGGATGTCTGGCTTTCAACTGTCTGTTCTGCCCGATAAGCGGCAACATAGCGGACTTCATTTTTATCCAGTCTCTTTTCATAGTTTGCCCTATAATAATTAACATACTGTTCAATGTCAGCCCTTGCATTCCGACAGGTCTCACCATTTTCATCCGTGTATACATCAGAAGTCCAATAAGTCCGGATTACCCTACTGGTATTCCTATCCGCTCCGACTGATGCTAAAAGCTCCTGTTCATAACCCTGAAGCGGTTGTTCCTGATTGCCTTCTATCTGTATACCATTCCATTCAAAATAGTCTGCATCCATGTTATAAAACTTAATATCAATGTAATTGGGTTTCCATCCACCTCCCTGTTGTACTAAATTTTTCAATTCAGCCGTCACCTGTATGGTCTCACCGGTGGCGGGATCTGTTGTAGAAATGGCTTTTGTCTTGGGAACATCGGATTGCTGTATAGGGTATTGGTAGTCAACAAAACCCGTAACTAATTGTCCTTCGCCGGGAGTAGAGATGGGTTCTTGCACAACATGTGACAAGGAATAAAGAATGTCATTATCTTGCAATTCATCCGGCGGAGCATATTCTTCCTGAGCTCCTACTACTTTTTCTACTTCTTTTGTTAAATACTGGACTTCTTCTTGAGGAGTTTTTTTCAAAGTGCGTACACTAACACCGGACAGAGTGTATTTCTGTCCGTCTCTTATAATCTCCTTATCGAAATCCGGAATATTTTCCTGTTCATTTTCTGCTTTGAAATTGATTGTTTTACTAAAACTATCTTTTGAAGCAGCCAGAACAGGGGTGCTCGCATAAAGCAGAGCGGCAGCAACTAAGAAAAAAGAAACAAACTTCTTGTTTTTCACGCTGCTTTCCTCCTTGAATTTTTTACAAAATGTATACTTTTTGTACACCATAAAAAAAGGAGGGGAGTTGAACCTTTTACTGGAAATTTTTCAAGAATTGTTTATGTTTTTAATAACCGACCTACGTTAAAATCAGAAAATAATAAAGAAAAATTGACATGAAAAAAAGGTATACTTTTTGTCGCATACCTCTGTATCTAAATAATAGCATTGAAACCCGAAAATGACAATGAATTTTGTAAAAAAATATCAAATGTCATTTTAAAATCTCTAATTTCCCCCGATTATTTTTTCTCTCGGTAACAAAAAAAGCCCTGAAAACACGGCTTCAGGACTTTTTTATAAAATTTTTTTCTATTCCATTGCATTTTTTCTTTCTCTAGCGTATAATATGTTTAAAGGAACAACCGCCCACAAGGGGTTGACCGATTTTGGAAATAGCATAGAAATGCCACCCTTAAAACCGCTCAAAGTTTTCAGAGGGTGGTTTTTCTATGCCTTAAATCACTACCGACAGAATGAAAAAATGAAGGTCAGTAGTGATAGAATGAACATTCCGAATTGCATTAAATCTTTGAAATCAAAATGTTTCATCAGCACCACCCCCATTCTATGTATTATAAAATGAAGGTCAGCCACCCTGTAACACGATTATTCCTAATTTATATTTTACCATTTTTTTCTTTCGCTTACAATTATTTTTTACTCAAAAAAGCCCTAAAAGTACGGTTTCAGGATTTCCTCATAACTTTTTTTATATTTGATTGCATTTTTTCTTTCTCTGACTTATAATATGTTTAAAGGAACAACCGCCCACAAGGGGTTGACCGGATTTATAAGAGATAGAAATACCACCCTAAACCTGCCAAAGTTTCAAGGGTAGTTTTTCTATGTAATAATAGGATTACTTACAAAACGTAAAAATGAAGGTCAGTAGTGATAGAATGAACATTCCGAAAGCCATCAAATCTTTAAAATCAAAAATGTTTTAATTCATTATTGACAAAATGCAAAATGAACATCAGAAAAGTGCCTGAAGTATCACCTTCAGGCACTTTTTTGACATCTATTCTTCTACTGCTTCTTCAGCTTCTTTTGACTCTCCACAATGGCTGCACACATACCCAATCAGTTTATGCTCCGTCCATGCTTCCTTGTCTACTACCCACTTATCTTCATACACAGCTTCTTGGTCTACAATCCAGCGGTCTTCATATTCTGCCGGATGCCAGATGCTTTGATACACTGCATCTGCTATCTTTACATGTTCATAGTGCCCTTCTTCCGGATGTTCGATGATGTCATATCCTTTTTCTACAAGCACCTCTGCTTCGTGCCAGCCTCCGCAAGCAAGGTTTCCTTGTAACATTTGTTCTTTGTTATGAGCCATAATTCCTTCATAATCATCACCAAAGTCCTTTTTACAACCGTTGCAGAGGTAGTGAATTTCATATTTATCCTTTGCCGGATTGTGTACCTTTTCCGTCCATGCTTCCTTGTCTACCACCCAGCGGTCTTCATATTCCGCTTCTTTTATCAGCTTATATTCGGTCCACTGGTCTTTCACCAATACCTTTTCATAATGTCCTTCTTCCGGTGAAATCAGAACGTTTTCATAGTGTCCTTCTTCCGGATGCTCGATGTCCTCATATTTTTCTTCCCATTCATGGTTGCATTTTTCCGGTATCCATGCGCCGGAGGCGTCTACATAGTAATGATCAATCCATGTATCAGATGCCATTCTTCCGTCAGCGTACATGTAATAACAGGTGTCTCCAATCCAGTGCCAGCCCTCACCTAACATCCAGCCTGCGCCATCGAAATAATACCATGCCCCATCTATGTATTTCCATGTGTTTGTCGGATAGCTGCCGTCTGCATACCGATACCACCACTGGTTTCCTGATGCAACCCATTTATCAGTTACCCATTCTCCGGAAGCATTTACATAATCTCCGCCTATCCATGTGCTCTCCGCCATAGCTCCGCCGGAGTACATATAATAGCATTTTCCGTCAATCCAGTGCCAACCTTTATCCAGCATCCAGCCGTCTTCGCCGAAATAATACCATGCACCGTTGATAGCAGCCCATTCATTTTCCGGATAGCTGCCATCCGGGAAGGTATACCACCAGCGATCTGCATAGCTTCTCCATTGTGCCGGCTCTGCATCAGGAACCCATGCTCCGGAGGCATCCACATAGCTTCCGTCTACCCATGTGTTCTCTGCCATGTCACCGCCAGAATACATGTAATAGCATTTTCCATCAATCCAATGCCAGCCTTCCCCTAACATATAGCCGTAAGAGTCAAAATAGAACCATTTCCCATAAATGCTTTTCCATGTGCTTGTCGGATAAGAACTATCGTCTTCCTGCCACCACCAGCCGGTGCTGTTTTGCTGCCAACTGGCAGCGCTTACACTTACCGGTGCTGCCGCTGTTAATAATGCGGCTAATCCCAAGGCTGCGCTTTGTTTCAACACTTTTTGTAATTTCATCCATATACCTTCTTTCTTTCAATTTCGTATCGGTTATTTTATTTATATTATACCGCAAAAAGGAAACATTGTAAATACCTTTGTTTCTTTTAATTGTGAAAGATACGTTTCTAAACTACCTAAATGTTTCCTTTCGTAAATTTAGATAACAAAATGCCCCAGAGTCGAAGCTCCGGGGCATTTTGTATTTGTCATTATTTCATTCCTTTCATCTATCGTAGCAAGTATAATAGCCTATTATATTTGCAAATAATTAGATAGACAGTAAAACAAAAGAAAAAAAGACAATTAGCCTAGAAGACACCCCAGAGCTGGCACTCTGTGGGTGTTTGTGTTTGTCATGCAAATCATCTCGTTTGCCTACTGGCATTATAACATACGCTTTTTTTATAATCAATATACCTTTTATTTAAAACAAATTTTCCTAAAATGAAAAAGTAAATTCCACTATGGGTGGGAAAGATGGAATTTACTCGGGAGTTTGACAGTTGAATATTGAAAAAAATGCTTGCAGGCCTCATAATACCTGCTTTTTTTGTGTCAAATTTTCTGTTTTATTTTATAGTATTATCTAGCAATATTATGTAGTGTATGATATACTATATCCAGGAGGGATTTGCCATGAAAGTAACTACGTCAAAATCAAAAAATTCTGAATCCTTTTATATCGCAAAAAGTTACATTAACAATAAAGGAAAAAGTACTTCTGTTAATGTGCGAAAGCTTGGAACACTCAAAGAACTTTTAATCGAGCATGGACCGACTCGTGATGACGTTATGAAATGGGCAAAAGAAGAGGCACGTTTGGAAACTATAAAATATAAAAAAGAACAACAAGCAAAAGCTGTTCCTATCACTTTCCACTCTGATCAGAAACTTGATTACAACCAACAGGTTCTTTATCGTGGTGGGTATCTTTTCCCACAAGCCTATTATTATCGACTTCAGCTTGATAAGACATGCCGGAAATTAAGAGATAAATATAAATTCAAATACGACATTAATGCAATCCTTTCGGATCTTATTTATGCAAGGATACTTGATCCAACCAGTAAACGTTCTTCTTACAAGATCGCTTCTGAGTTTTTAGAAAAACCTTCTTATCAATTGCACGACCTATATCGTTCCTTAGATGTTCTTGGAAATGAAGCTGATTTTATCCAATCAGAAGTATATAAAAACAGCCATCTTCTAGGAAAAAGAAATGATAAGATCCTCTACTATGATTGTACGAATTACTATTTTGAGATTGAACAGGAAGACGGTGACAAGAAGTACGGAAAAAGCAAAGAACATCGCCCAAATCCAATCATCCAAATGGGAATGTTCATGGATGGGGATGGTATTCCACTTGCTTTTTCACTATTCCCAGGAAACGCAAATGAACAAACTTCCCTGAGACCATTAGAGACAAAAGTACTTCAGGATTTCGGCTGTACCAAATTTATTTATTGTAGTGATGCAGGTCTTGGTTCAGAAGCAATCAAACGAATAAACCATGCAGGGGAGCGGGCTTTTATCGTCACGCAGTCTATTAAAAAGTTAAATAAAGAGGATAAGAAGTGGGCTTTAGATAAAAACGGATTTAAGCGCGTGTCGGATGACACCCCTGTCAATCTTTCAGAAATCCCAGATGATGATAACGGATTGTATTATAAAGATGAACCTTACACACCTCATACCTTGCATCAACGGCTCATCGTAACCTATTCACCGAAATACGCACGGTATCAGAAATCTATAAGAGAAGCCCAGGTAGAACGTGCCGAAAAAATGCTTCAGACCGGAAATATAAAAAAAGAGCGTAAAAATCCAAACGACCCTGCCCGCTTTATTGGAAAAGTTGCGGCAACTGAGGATGGAGAAATCGCAAAAATCCATAACTATCTGGATACAGAAAAGATTGAGCTGGAAGCATTGTATGACGGAATATATGCTGTAACTACGGATCTGTTAGATGATGATGTGAAGGACATTTTAAAAGTCAGCGAAGGCCGTTGGGAAATCGAGGAATGCTTCCGTATCATGAAAACCGATTTTGAGGCAAGACCTGTATTCCTTCATGATGATATACGCATAAAAGCACATTTTCTTATCTGCTTCCTCGCATTAGTAATCTATCGTTATCTTGAAAAAGACTTAGGAGATGTCTTCAGTTGTGAGACAATCTTAGATAAATTAAGAACTATGAATTTCGCCGATATACAAGAACAAGGTTTTATTCCACTTTACAAACGGGATAAGCTGACAGATGCATTACATGATGCTTGTGGTTTTGAAACGGATTATAAATTCATCACAAAGAGTCAGATGAAAAATATTCAGAAAAAAAGTAAGGGTCGAGAATAAAATACTATAGTTTAAAACGACGCCAAAAATCGCTGAACCCCAATGAAACCAAGGGACACAGCGATTTTTTCATTTCTCAACTGTCAAAGATAGGATTATAACATACGCTTTTTTTATAATCAATATACCTTTTATTTAAAACAAATTTTCCTAAAATGAAAAAGTAAATTCCACTATGGGTGGGAAAGATGGAATTTACTCTTACTCACTAAGAATTTTATCTTACAACTTGTTTGTTATTACTATTCTACTCACTTCCCCATAAAAAATGTTGCATTTTGCCAAAGCATGATAAGCTTGTATGTTTTTTTCTTTTTAGGAGTGTTATTACTTCTGTGGAGGAAATGTTATTTTTTAAGTTGAATTTCTGGAGGTTTGTCGCTTGCTTAGTTCCGGAGGAACAGACTGTTTTTTTCTGATTGTCAGTCTAAGATATAGTTTATTAAAAAAGAATTTAAAAAAAGATATGATTTGTTAGGCGTTCATATTTGCCTTAAACCCTTTATTTTACTAGGTTTTTAAGAAATTCCTACCACACAAAATCTGAATATATTCCTAGAAAATTCCCATGAAACTTGAATATTTTTTCCTACTTTTGACATAAAACTTGAATATATAATTTTTAAATAAACATAAAACTTGAATACTTTTTCTCTATTTTCCATCCTAAAAAAGAAAAAAAGCTAAAATATACTTTCTGTGCTCTCAAAAAAGTATATCTCAGCTTTTCATTCCCTTTTTTTGTAACGGAAAATAGACTTAGACAATTCTAAGCCTCAAAATCTTCCTATGCTCTTACAAAAAGTTCTTCCTGTATAATTTTATGTATGAGTTTTGGATTTAATTCCCTTCGCCATTTCTTTTTTTGCTTGCTGCCATTTAGAATTTCTAAGCTCTGCTCTACAATGCTGCTAAGGTTAAAGTCCAATTTCTTAACAATTTTCACATGGTACTGCCTCAAAACTGTTAAAATGTCCTGTTTCTGCTCTGCTTCTATTCCTTTTACCTTATTCCGGCGGCAGGCTGTATCAAAATCATGCAGCCTCTTTTCTTCATTTTCACTTTCACCGGCATTGTAGACTTCGTTTTTCTTAAATGTAAGGAAATACTTCCTTCCATCTTCTAAATATACGCTTAAAAATGGCTTTAATTCCCCTAAATAAGCTCTTGCCATACGATTTGTAAATCCTAATTCCTTAAATTTATTTAAGAAATTTTCCTTCAGGATAGCGTAAGAGTCACGCTTCGCTTTCTTACGGTTAATGTTCCATTCACGGAGAAGGTAGAGAGCCATCATTTTTGCATTGGCACGCAGCTTCCTGAAGGCTGCGGATTTTACCATTTTTGAACTTACGCTCACATAACCACGTCCATAATTTTCTTTTCCGGCAAAAGAATTATTTAAGATTGTAATATCCCAGTCATAGTAATTGCATTTTTGGGCATCAATTAAGCCCTTCTTCTGTAAGCTTCTTTTGCAATCATAAAATCCCTGATAAGATATACCAATGCTTTCACAAACGTCTTTATAGTAAATTCCACTTGCTCTGCCGGCTTCATCCTGAAAACGGGCAACATACAAAAGCAGATCCAGCTCTGCGCTGGTAAGTTTTTCCTTTATTGCTTTTTCCAGTACCTCTATGCTTATCTTCTGCAAACGACTCCCTCCTTTCTTATTTTTTCTTGGTGCTACAAATAGCACCTACTAAAGAAACTGCTTATTTCCTGCTTTCTCACACAAAAAAACAGATGACAAATACACCTGTATCTATCACCTGTTTTCCTTCACGCACACCCTAATGTTTCAATCTTAGCAATAAAAATTAAGATATTCTTTTCCCATAAAAAAATGACATTTCACGAAAAAAAGCACAACATCTTATTGACAATTTCATTTTTTGTTGCTATAATCCGAAGCATAAGATACAGTTGTGGTGTATCTTTTCGGTGTGTATTATCAGGTTGGTGATAGATACACAAGCTGTTTCAGGTGTGACCAGCACCTTAACAGCAACTTTGTATATATAATAATCAAATTTATCTTAACTGTCAAGAAAATTTTGGATATTATATATACCAACTCAAAAATAAACTTGTTAAAGGAGATAAGATACGTCTTATCTCCTTTTGCTTTCCCCCAAAAAACATAAATCCATTTGAGCAAATCGTCTTTTATTTCTATTAAATTTTTCATAGTATTTCCCTTATCTGATAATTGTGACTCTTATAAGCAAACACCAATTACAGCATCTACATTTTCCCGAAAGTATGTTCTGTTTTTTCTGGATTTTCATCTGTAAATATGGTAAAATACTTTAAAAATAAACGTAAAGGAGACGATAAAATGAGTCCTGAAATTCATGCTGCCATTATAGCCGCTGTAACATCTATAATAGTTACTCTTCCCAAATTTATATATGATTGTTTCCAGGAAAAAAAGAGAAAAAATTTTCAAGAAAAAATCACAGATATCATCCAAAACAAAGAAGATCAACGAGCAATGATGCAAGTTGGCGCAAATATTGTTTGGTCTGCAAGAGTCGAATGGATCCAAAACGTAAGAAATGTCACATCTGAATTTATTACTGCTGTAAATGATTTTGTAGTTTCTGGAGATGATACAGCACGGAAACAAAATTTAGAGCTTATTCGTGCTAAAAGTAATCTTCTCATCCTATACTTTGGTCCTGACAAACACCCTGATACTAATATTGATTTATTCAATCCAACCAGCAATGTGTCAAAAAATGAAAATATCGTCAAATTCATTAAAAATATTTGTGAAAATGCTCCTGCTTACTTTTTAAGGCAAACATTTATTGAAGACTATCATAATAATATATTACATTGCAACAGCTGCAAAGCGTCTTCCGATATGTACGAAAGTTGCAATATTATTGACGCCTCTATGTCAAACGCCGAAAAAGAAAAAAGCTGCACTGCTCAAATAAATAACTATTTAAAAAAAATTGAGGATTTACGTCAGGAAAATCAAAAATTCAAAGACAATATTCAGGATTTCGCAGAAATCATGCGAATATACCTAAAGCTGGAATGGGAAAGAGCCAAAGAATGGAATAAAGAAAGCACTGAAATATACTCTTAAAATATATACTTTTGTCTTCTGTTGTTACGGCAAGTATGGAAATGATTAGATAGAAGAAAATAGAGGCAAATTAGCCTATGAAACGCTCTTCTTGAAAGAGCAGAAAAACCAGAGGATGCACCCTCTGGTTTTCTTTTTGTGCTAGTTTTATAGATGGTTTTTTCTTTTATCCTTTTTTAATGCAATATTCTGTCATTTGTTTCCTTTCTCATTCCAGAATAATCCATAAAAATCACTCTTGTTTCTGCATTGCTTTTAATACAGCGATTGTTTCCTTTGCCGTATCGAGTGACGCCCTTAATTCCTCAATTTTTTGTTCTAACTTTTCAATCTGTTCTGCCTTTTCCTGACTGGAAGCTTCCGCCCTTGACAACTTCAATCCAATTTCATTTACTGCACGTTCTTTCTGGATTTCTGCATCTTTCTCCATATCTTTTATTAACTGCTGAGAATTTTTCACTTCATTTTTTGCTTCTTCCAAACGTGCCTGTAATTCCGGATAATCCTTTACTTTCTGCTCTGCGTCCCGAAGCTGTGCAGCTAACATATCTGCAATAGATTTTTTATCTTCAACCACTTGCTCCGCTGCAAGCAGTTTTTCTTTCGCTTCTGTTGCTTCTTTTTCAGCAGATATGACCTTATTTTCTGCCTCCTTCAGCGCTGCCTGTGCTTCCTCTAATTTCCCTTCTCTTTCATCAAGAGAGTTCTGTAAGTCCATAATAATCTGATCCTTACTATCCAGCTTGCCTTGAAACTGCTCTAAAATTCGTTCTTCTGTGGCTTCTGCAATTTCCAAACTATTCAAATATGCTGCCAGCATAGATTTTACATGGCGTTCAAATTCTTCAATTTCTGTCATTCTTGCCGGTACAGATGCTTTGGCTCTGTCTAATTCTACTATCTGCATAATATGATCGAAACCCTGTGCTTGATTGAAACCTTCCTCCTCACAGAAAGCTCTAAACTTGTCTGCATCCTCTGTCCGGACTCTAAAATTTGCCTGTTTTATTTCCCCCATAACGCTTCCTCCTACATCCTGTATAAATCTTTGCTTTCTATATCTTATTTTATCATATATGCTTTCCCTATTCAACTGTTATACATACGTTATACATTGCTTTTGTTATACATAAAATAGTCTTTTCTATATTTCTTCTATCTCATTAGCCATTCATATTTTCAGGAAAATCAGCCCTCAGAATAAAATTATTCAGGAATATGACTTTCCGATCTGTTCTATCTTCTCCTGTCCGGAAGCTTCCACCCTTGACAATTTTACCCCGATTGTATTCACTGCACATTCTTCTTGGATTTCTGCGTTTTTTCCATATCTTTCATTAACATCCGAAGACTTTTCAATTCATTTCGGGCTTCCTTCAGCGCTGCCTGTGTTTCCTCTAATCTTGCCTCCTTTTCAGCAAGAGCTTTCTGTAAGTCTATAATAGTTTGTTCCTTACTTTTTGGCTTACTTTGAAGCCGCACTAAAATTTCTTCTTCTATGACTCCCGGAATTTTCAAACCACTCAAATATGCTGCCAATACGTCAATGTCTGACATATCTCTAAAATTCACCTGTTTTATATCCTCCATAATGTTTCCTCCTGCATCCTGTATAAGTCCTTGTTTTCTATGTCTTATCTTATCATATACCCCTTTCCCCGTCCAATCACTATATAGAGGTTACACATTATTTGGGTAATATATAGAACAGTTTTTTCTATCACATTCTCTACTTATATTTTCCTAAAGATTATCCCTTCAGAACAAAATCATTCTAATAAAGAGCTTCAGGAATAAATCCGTAGTCATCGACACTGTGGGAATGTGTATAACCATTTGTCTATGCCAGTGTGGGAAAGTATGTTTATAATCTGTGGGAAATCAATTTTCCATGGATTATGAATATACTTTTCCATACAGAATAAATGGTTATGCAAATTTCCATGGTGTTTTAATATTTATAAACTTCCCTCTAAGTAGCTCACTATATTCTAAAGCACATTGTTATCTTTTCTTCTTCATGCTATACTTGTTAGGCTACCACCCCTATACAGGTAGGGAAAGGGGGTGACATCATGGATTTACTCGTATCATTTATTCTTTCTATTATGGCAGGTGTGATTTGCCATCTCATCTGCAAATGGCTTGATAGAAAAAATAGCTGGTAGTAAGCCTTGGGTTTAAGCCACCTATCCAAAACGGAATAAAAAAGCCCCAGAGCTGCAACCTCCGGGGCTTTTTGCGTGCCACCATGGACACTCGCATCATTTTTGCCTACTGGCATTATAACATATTCTAATAGGCATTTCAAGTATTCCCGTTCCTTCGTAAATTAGTACAGCTTATTTCCAAAACTGTCCTCACTTCTTAATCCAACGAATAATTCTAAGTTTCAGAATTTTTACTATTCCCACACAAAATACTATCTCTTAAAGAACAAAGAATTTATAGGTTTTTATTGGATTTTGTCTTTACTTATGATATTATATGTATGAGCAAAGAAGGCTATGGTCATTCGGCTCATAGTTGGAGCTCCCACTTGAGAGTTGGTTCGCTCTCCCGAATAGGTATATACCGAAAAAAAGAACTATACTAAAGATAAACGAAATGCTCTTGGTGTATATCCAAGAGCATTTTATGTTGAAAAAATGGATAATTTTAGTTAAATAGTAGAATTGTTTACGAGGTTTCTAGCAATACTCACATCGAAGTCACTTATACCAAAAACAATTCAAACGTCATATTAAGAAAAAATTATTTTTTATGCTAATATTTAAATAGCATTTACCATAACATAAAATATTAGTAATATTAGTTAGATAGGTGAATTTATGAATACAGAAAATTTAGAAAAAATACCTTTGAACAATTTTCCTTTTGATACAAAACTTTTCCTTTCTGATCTCCAAAAGAAGGATTACCTACTCCTTTTTAAGCATTATGTCAAAAAATATATTCCAGAGTTTAAAACAATAAAATACCAATATTTTATTATCGGCAATATTCTCAACTTTATATTATCTACTATACTCTATATCGCTTTTGATATTAACTGGATGAAATGGTTTTTTATTGTTTTTATCCTAGTTTGCATTTACACACTACTATGTATTACGACACATACAGCCTCTTATTTCGATTTATATTGGAAAGACCAAAATACCTTAAGAAAAAAAGGTTACTATATCCATTCTTTACAGTTCACTGAAGAAAAAATCATTATAGAGCACTATAAAAATTTCAAACCGGTAATTTCCACATATAATTATCAGGATATGAACACGCTGGATATAAGTCCTTATGGTATTATTATAAAAAATTCTGTAATTATATATGTATCATATTGTGCATTCCCAGATTATAAAGTTTTTAAAAATTTTTGTAATTGGTATAGGAGAAAATATTTATGCAAGAAATAAACACTGAGATTTGTTTTGAATTCAAAAAATACCGCCGTCTGATTATATGGTGGTATAAGCGCCAAAAAAAGGTCTGGGACGCCCGTATCAAAGTATTCATAGGATTTATTTTTACCATAGGAACTTTTATAGCATATTGGTATATGGGTTCACGTGATGTTTTATTAGAAAACACTGCAGGCGTTCTTCTTATTCTCACACTTGCATTTCTCATCATAGTTGAGACATACTCCATACTAATCGGAATTCCATATAAACCTGCAAAAGTATACTGGCAAATTTTCAGACGAAAAAAAGAAATGGGAACGTACATAAAAAGTATTTCTTTTTTTCCAGATTGTATGAATATAGAATATAGTCTTCTAAATATTCCTTTTCAGAAAACTATTTTATATAATCAGCCGGTAGATATCAAAATATCCCCTTTTGGCATTATTATTGAAATGGAAGGTGAACGCAATTTAATCTTCTTACCTAAAGAACTTTTTTCAGATAATGAGCAATACATGACTTGCCAAAAATATATTGAGCAAAATTTTGACTGTTAAATCAAAGAACCCCGTGGTGATCATAAACACCACGGGGTTCTTACTTATATTTTAAAAACTTTAAAAGCTTGTTTGATAAATTCCGTTACACCCAGAATTTCACCTACAACCTCGGCTAAAACGCCTCCAACCAACTTAGCAGCCGCTCCCAATAAATAGAAAGTTGCAAATCCTCCTACTACAAATACCGCAGTAGTGAAATAACTCATAAGATCATTTACCACTAACCCCGGCTCTGCCATTCCTCCCTCACTTGGTTCTGTGGGTTTAATGTAAATCGTATATTTATAACTAAATGCATGGTTATAATATTCTGTAACTTCTACTTCTGACTGTACAGCATAACTAATTGTTATCCAATTACCGAATGCAGCACCAACCTCAATTTTGCCTTTTCCATCTCCTACTTCCATTGCTAATGCTACTAAAGGCTGCATTGCATCTTTCGGTATACCAAATGTACTTTCAATTCCTCCTAATGCAGAGTCTCCTCCAAACATGATAGTTCCATTTGTAACATTAAATTCATGTTTAAATCTACATTCTTTAAAAAGTTTTGTTTCACTTGAAAATTCCGTTGTAATTCTAATGTTAGAGCTTCTAAAAATTTCTAGTTCACGATTAAAATTTTCTGCTGTTATATTCAAAAGAATATTATCATCATTACCAGTAGCTTCCAACAAACTCCACCATTTTGAGACAAGCACTTTATTGATTTCCTTTTGAGATGGTACTGGATCAGGTTCTTCCGGTGTACCTATACCATCATTACATCCATATCCATGAATATATGTATTGGTTCTTGAATACCACTTCTCTCTTACAGCATCCGTAGCATTTCCCTCGATTGTAGTTACTCCTGTTGCAGATACTCCCGTAACAATACCAGTATGTCCTACAACCCCATCTGCACTGTTCCAGAAGAAAATGGTATCTCCTACCTTAGGTGTATATCCACCACTTCTAGAATAAAATTTACCTTTTGCTCTATACGCATTTACTCCAGAAGGACAATATGCAAAACTAGGAACTTTACTGTTTAAAATTCCAGCCTGATATGCACACCAAGAAACGAACATTGCACACCATGCTCCCCCTTGAATTCCATACCATTCTCCATAAGGTGTAATATTATTTGAGTTATCTTCTGCAAATCCCCAAGAAAGCTCATGTCTTGCTACATTTACCATTTTCTGAACGCCTGTACCAGATACAGGAACTTTATATACAGAAAACAGTTTTTTCCAAGTACCAGAACCAACTATTCCATCTGCTGATAAACCATATTTATTCTGGAATGATAAAACAGCATTTTTAGTACCTTCACCAAATACTCCATCTACGGATACAGAATATCCCAAAACATTCAACATGCGTTGTAAATATTTTGTTAAAGAGCCATTAGAGCCAACACGTAATGTTGCGGATGTAGTTCCACTGCCACCGCCATTACCTGTAATACCTAACTTATCTTTTGTTGCATTTCCAACCATTCCATCCGGAGTTAACCCGTTTGCTTTCTGAAATGCAATAACTGCACTGTAAGTATTTTCACCTGCAATCCCGTCAATACCACCTGTATTATATCCGTGATTTACTAATGACTGCTGAATAGGTCGAATAACACTCCTTAATTTTTCCCATGTAGCAGTACCAACTACTCCATCTACGGATAATCCATAACGGCTCTGGAAAAGGCGTACCGCTGAAGCTGTTCCCGCTCCAAAATCTCCATCTCGACCATTTGGGTTAATGCACGAAATCCACAATCCATTCTGAAGATACAATACATAAGGACCTTTAGAACCCTGTTTTAATGGAAAACTATCTGTACCGCCATCGCCCGGATTACCTAAAAGCTTTGCCCTTGTAGCTGGTCCTACCTGACCATCCACAGATAACCCATTCGCCCTCTGAAATGAAATAACTGCTTCATACGTAGCTGGTCCTGCAATTCCATCAATACCATTTGTGCTATATCCATTTCTAACTAATGCGTTCTGAATTTCTTTAATTAACGTTTGAAGCTTACTCCATGTTCCAGTCCCAACAATTCCATCTACGGAAAGACTATACTTGCTCTGGAATTTTCTAACTGCATTCTCTGTTCCTGTTCCAAAGTCTCCATCAATGCTACCCGGGCTGCAACACATAATATGAAGTCCATACTGAAGGTATAACACATTATCCCCTTTTGATCCCTGTTTCAAAGGAAAACCTGAATTTCCTGTATTAGATGAGTTACCATTCATAAGTTTTGCCCTTGTAATATCGCCTACCTGTCCGTCTGCTGAAAGGGAATTTGCTTTTTGAAATGCGATAACAGCATTATATGTACCAGAACCAGCAATTCCATCAATATACCCCCGATAATAGTTTTTCTGGCTCAAAGCCCTCTGAATAATTTTAATTTCCCCAACAAGATTATTCCAAGTAGCATCACCTACCTGCCCATCTACTGAAAGACCATATTTCTTTTGATACTTTTTTACAGCGGCTTCTGTTCCTGCTCCAAAATCTCCGTCGAAACCATTTGGGCTACAACACATAATATGAAGTCCATACTGTAAATAGCTTACCTGTACACCTTTGTCTCCTTTTTTTAATAACATATAGACACCTCTTTCACTTTTATTGAATTTATAAATTCTATAAATAAAAAAGACAATAGCCACCTATTTGTAAACTACGATTTTAAATATAATTAAATTTTTGATAGAATACCTGAACATATCATTCTTCCGTTTAAAAAGTGCAGGATTTTTTCCATAAAGCAGCCCTCAAAAGATTTCACTCTTTTGAGGGCCGCTCTTTTCAATTTACTAATTATTTTTTAATATACAGTATCCTTGTTTTTTTAATGAATTAACGCTTTTACAGTATCCTTTCCTACCATACCGTCTGCTGAAAGCCCATTTCTACTCTGGAATGAAATGACTCCCTGTTTTGTGGAAGGTCCAAAATCACGGTCAATACCATTGGATAAAGAAATCCCATGAGCATATAAGCCAATTTGAATAGCTCCTACGTACAGATTATTTGCTCCCTGACTAAGAATGTGTGATGCACAGGCTGCTTCTGTTGCAGCTCCCCACAAACCATCTGTCACAAGATTTGTACCATACACTTTATTTAATGCTGACTGAATAGCTTTTATAAGTGCTCTTTTTGAATTAGCCCCCCAACTGCCATCTACACTAATGCCCGCACCAAACAAGCTATTCAAAGCCGCTTGAGCAGTTTTCACTGTACTTCCTCCGGTTGAACCGCCTAAAGACACATAATTCTGATGCATATATCCGATACCAATATTTTTCACTCTCACATGAACCCAAGAACCTATTCTTGTACCATCTACCTCAAAAGTATCTCCACGGTATAAAGAACCAATCACATTTCCTCCGGGTGTCAATCGTACATATACTCCATCTCCGGTACATGTTCCTGTACCCGTAGTCGTCCATGAACCACCACCAGAATAGTGAGAGTCTGTTAATGCTCTAAAAGTATCTGCTCCTGCCATACCATCTGCTGATAAGCCCTTAGAGTTCTGGAATTTAATCACTCCCTGTTTTGTAGAAGGTCCAAAATCACAATCAATGCCATTAGATAATGACATACCCGTAGAATATAAGCCAATTTGAAGAACACCTACATAAAGATTGTTTGCTCCTTCCTTTAATACATGTGCAGCACATGCCATCTCTGTATTTTTGCCCCAAATACCATCTACTGAAAGCCCTGCACCATATACACTATTAAGCGCTGACTGAATAGCAGATATATAAGCTTTTTTGGAATTGGCTCCCCAAATGCCATCTACTGCCAAACCAGCATTAAAACGTTTATTTAATTCTGCCTGAGCAATACTAACATTAGAATAATTACCATTATCATAGGACACATAATTCTGATGCATATATCCAATACCAATACCCGGCACTTTAATATGAACCCATTCACCAGACTTCTTCCCATCAACCTCAAAACGATTTCCTTTATTCAAAGAACCAATAATACTGCCTCCCGGTGTAGCTCTAACATATACGCCATTTCCTGTACATGTCGCAGTTCCTGTTGTTGTCCAACTTCCGCCACTTGTATTATCATAAGACACATAATCCTGATGCATATATCCTACACCAATACCAGATACTTTCACATGAACCCAAGAGCCAGACTTTGTTCCATCAACTTCAAAACGAGTACCTTTATTGACTGATCCAATAACTGTTCCTCCCGGTGTAGCTCTAACATTTACACCTTCACCTGTACATATAGCAGTTCCCGTAGGTTTCCATGAGTCCCCTGGAAATGGATTTTCTCCGCTTCCTCCACTGTTAATATCAGTTATTACACTATAATCTGGACGTGCAAATTTCGTACCCGCCATTTTACTGTTATAATATTTTTTCTGGTAAACGCCATCTCCGTTATCAATGATGCCTGTGTTAGGACCAGTATTACCTTCGATTGTAACAAATAAATCGCCCTGCACATCAATAACTAATC
>NZ_LT635464.1 GCF_900120295.1 Blautia sp. Marseille-P3201T
GATGAAGACGGACTATCTTCTTCTTGAATTCTGGTTCATAGTATTGACTCATCTGTAACATACCTCGTTTCCTCCTAAGATTATATCTTATTAGGTCGAGATGTTACAACTATGTTATATCACAACATGGATTTGAAAAAATGGATATCCATGCTCCAGGGAGTCGAGAAATGTGGATGGGACTTATTGGAGCGGCATTGGGTGGTTGGTTTACTATGGCGGGTGTTCTTGTGACCATATATAAGCAAGAAGAGGAAAATAAAGAAGATAAACGCTTAGAATTTATGCCAGTGTTGAAATTTTGTATTATTGATATGCATAACATGGATGAAGAGGAACCAATGTTTGATGCAACGTTATCGCGTTTAAATGGTGAACTATTTACATCGGGATTTGAGTTTATTGAACAAAAGAAGTGTAAAATGATTGAAATTTCTATTCTAAATAATGTATGCGTATTTGATTTTACTATAGAAGGTTGCCTTATAAATGGTAAAGAGATGAAAAAAGGGATTTTTTTCAATCCAGATTTGAGAAGATTGGTAGAGGATGAAAAGTATAGATTGATTTTTGATAATGGTGATTATACAAATACGAATGAGTTTTGTTTAATTCGGTTTTCTTATAAAGATATTTTTGGACATCAATATTATCAAGACTTGCCATTAGTGTATTTTGAAGTAAATAGTAATACTGAACATTGTTTAGAAATAAGAGATGTAAAAGCACCAATACTTGTGAGTGGAAATGAGAGGTCATTGGAACAAGTAGCGAAAGAGTATTGTGATTATGGAATATTGTTTTGACGGATATGCCTTTGAAAGAGGTACAGAAACTATTAACATTCAGATCGAGGATCTGGTGTGAAACGAGCCAAATTTCATAGTAGTGAAGTTTTATGCGTGATTTCAACTGTAAAGAAGCAAAGGACATAATTTCTATTGCATTTGGAAATATCAAGTGCTAAAATTAAAAATTGATTATAGGAACTTGTGTTATTAGTTTAATAGAAAGGACAAGAGATGAAGAAAAAGAGAATACCAGGAATCATAGCTGTGTTGTTAGAGATAATCATATCCGCTGTATTTATGATATTTTTATTTTCAACGAAGATGATCCCAAATAAGTTATTTTTACTGATTGGTGTAGGAATACTTGTACTTACGCTTATTGTATATTTACTTACAATGAATTTTAAGAAAAAGGTTCGTTTTGTAATTGGCGTTGTGGTGATTGTGCTGACGACAATCTGTTATATCGTTGGTGGCAGTTACTTGAAGAAGGGTATCGATACATTATCTGATATTACAAAACCAGCAGTGGAGAAATCTGGAATTGCAGTATATGTTCGTGAGTCAGACAAAGCAGAAACGTTGGAAGATACAAAGGGATATACATACGGTGTATTAGAGGTATTAGATAGAGAGAATACAGATACAGCTATGGAACAGATGAGTGAAGTTGTTGGAAATATTGAGACAAAAAACTATACAGATGTATCTGCGTTAGTAGATGGTTTGGAAAAAGATCAAGAAGTTGATGCTATTATTCTGAACACAGGATTTATGAGCTTGCTTGAGAGTCGAGAAGATTATGAAACTGTGAAGGCTCAGATGAAGCAGATTCATGTGGAAGAAATTGAGAAAAAGGTAGACTCTGTGGAGGAACCAGTGGCAAGCTCAGAAATTCCAAAAACATTTTCTGTTTATATTAGTGGAATTGATTCTCGTGAAGGTCTTGTAGCAAATAGTCGTAGTGATGTTAACATCGTGGCTACAGTGAATACAGAAACACATCAAGTGTTGTTAGTTTCTACTCCACGAGATTATTTTGTACCATTGTCAATTTCTAATGGGGTTCCTGATAAGTTGACACATGCGGGAATTTATGGAATTGATGTCAGCAAAGATACATTGGCAATGTTGTATCAGACAGATATTGATTACTACTTCCGTGTGAATTTTGGAGGATTTGAAAAAATTATTGATTCACTTGGTGGTATTACAATCGTATCAGACTATACCTTTGATTCACAGAATGTAGATGGATATTCATATGTAAAGGGTGAAAATCAGGTAAATGGCGCACAGGCACTGGCATTTGCTCGTGAAAGATATGCGTTTTCAGAAGGTGACAGACAGCGTGGCAAGAACCAGTTACATGTTATCGAAGGGGTAATTAACAAAGCCATGAGCCCAGCTCTTTTAAAGAATTATTCACAGACCATGGAAAGTCTTGTAGGAAGTTTCGAGACAAATGTTCCATACGATGTCATTGCCGGTCTTATACGCCAGCAGTTAAGTGATGGCGGAGACTGGTCTGTAGAAAGCTACAGTGTAGATGGCAGTGGTGCAACGAAAGTGCCATATTCAATGAGTATGGCGGCCTATGTTATGATTCCAGATATGAATACAGTGAATACAGCTATTGAGAAGATGAATCAAGTAAAAGAAGGTATTACAGAAGAATAAAAGTAAGTGCTGAGCAGGTTTATTTACGAACCAGGCAACTCCGGGAAAGCAGTTTATGGTTTCGATTGGAGAGGCCTGGTTGGTATTTTATAGTAATGATTAGATTAACATGAAAATAAAATGTGTATAAGGAAGAGTAAAGATGGCAAGACCAAGAAAAAAACCAGACTACAATGCAAAGATAATTATGGATGATTTTTTAAAGGACATAGTAGAGTATTATGAGGAGTCGCCGGAGGTGTCTCTTCGTGATGTGGCAGCGGAGTTTGATATTACTTTGTTGAAAGCGAGGAAGCTATTGATAACAGCCGGAGTGTATTCTACAGATGCTTCTGTTCAAATTCAGGAGTTAAAAGAGCAGGGAAAGACAATAACGGAGATTGTGGATAAGATGGGACTGAGCAGAGCTTCTGTACATTCGTATCTTCCATATAAAAAAGGAATTTATAATGCCAGGGAACTAAGTCTTGACGCGGAGCGTTCAAGAAGATATAGACAGAGAAAATTAGCTGTTATTAGATTAAGGGAGGCTCCATCTAATCTGGAATTATTATGGGATGCTATAGAAGCTTTTACAGACTATCCTTTTCGGACAGAACACAAGGGTTTGAAGTTTAAATATCAGGTAAAGGGAAATGAAATTTTTATAGATCGGAAAAAGAAGTCTGTTACCAGATCTACAGTGGTGCTGGCATATCAGAAGATGAGAGAAGCAGAGGAAATCAGAAAAGCGAAAGATTTAGGTACTTTTGGGGCATCTTACTTGTATCCGATTTTTATACGCTTAGGTGTGTTAGGGGGATAATTTGCAAATTTCCGGATATACTTTAGGAAATAGAGTGATGGAGGTATTGAAAAAGAATGATTTCATATATTATCACATTCTTTGTCGGAATATATTTTGGAGTAGCTTTTATGTGTTTGTTTCAAATCAATAAAAAATTTAGTGGGAATTCTTCTAATACTAGCAGTACATTAATGGAAGGAAAAACGGAGATGTTATCTATAATTGATGCACGGAAAATATTAGCAAAGCGTGTAAATGAACTGTGTAAAGAAAGAGAGCTTACATATGAAGAATTATCAGCTAAGTCTGATGTACCTCTTGAGGTAGTATTACAAATTGTAGATGGTTCTATAAAAAGTCCAGGTATATTTATAATTGATAAAATTTGCAGAGGACTGGATATTTCATTAAGGAGCTTCTTTGATACAGAAGAATTTAGAAATATTATGATGTGAGTTGAATATGTGATAAATGAGCACTTTGCAGATTTGTTCAATACAATCATATTTCGTGGAGAGCAGGTAATCAAGCTGGAGGATTTGAAAGAGGAGTATGTTGGTAAGATACAAGAAGGAAAAAATACTTCTTGCTTCTTTCCATAAAAGGTGCTATGATACCATTATGTTCATAAAAATAAAAAGGAGAGAGAACATGAACATACAAGAATATGATTTGATGAACTGCATGATGGAACAGGAATATGTGAACCAGAGAATTCTATCAGAGATAACAGGATATTCTTTGGGTAAGGTTAACAGTTCCTTGAAGAAACTGACAGAACTTGGTTATTTAGATGAAAAGATGCAGTGTACCCCAAAGGTATATGAGGAATTAGAAGAAAAGAAGCCGGAAAATGCAATTATTCTTGCAGCGGGATTTGGAATGAGAATGGTACCGATTAATGTGGAAGTTCCAAAGGGAATTTTGGAGATTAAGGGAGAGCCGCTGATTGAAAGACTGATTAAGCAATTACACGAGGCTGGGATTTTTAGAATTGATATTGTTGTAGGGTTTATGAAGGAGCAGTATGAGTATTTAATTGATAAATATGATGTGAATTTGGTGTATAACAAAGATTATATGACAAAGAATAATCTTTTTTCTCTGAAAAAGGTTATGGATAAAATCGGGAATACTTATATTTTGCCTTGTGATTTGTGGTGTTTTGAAAATCCTTTTTCCAGTAAGGAATGGTATTCCTGGTATATGCTAAGCGACAGAGAGGTTGAGGAAAGTAATGTAAGAATTAACCGCAAAAAAGAGATTGTCGAGACGAAGAAAGAGGAACCGGGAAATCAGATGTTTGGTATTTCTTATATTTTGAAGAAAGATGCGGAGATTTTAAAAGAAAATATTCTGCGTCTTTCAAAAGAAAGAGAATATTCCTATGCATTCTGGGAAGAAGCGGCAATGAAGGATGGCAAAATGATTTTGAAGCCTCGTGAGGTTTCTCAAAATCTGGTATATGAAATTAATACTTTGGAAGAATTGAGAGAATTAGACGAAGACTCTAATCAGTTGAATTCTGATATTATTTCCCTGATTTCTGATGTGCTTTCCTGTGATACAAAGGAAATTGTAGAGATAAAGGCTTTGAAAAAGGGCATGACAAACCGTTCCTTTGAATTTAGCTGTCGGGGAGAACGCTATATTATGCGTGTTCCGGGAGAGGGAACAGATAAGATGATTAACCGTAAGAATGAATACAATGTCTATCAGGCATTGGAAGGGCAGAATATTTGTGATCCGGTTTGTTATATGTCTCCTGAAACGGGATATAAAATTACAAGATTTTTAGATAATGCCAGAGTATGCGATCCTTATGCAGAAGAAGATGTACAACAGTGTATGAAAAAACTTCGCAAGTTCCATGAATGCAGACTTCAGGTAGACCATGAATTTGATATATTTGGACAGATAGAATACTATGAAGCCCTGCGAAATGGTGCAAAATCCATGTATCGCGATTATGAAGAAACAAAAAGAAAAGTATATGAGTTAAAGACATATATTGATAAAGCTCCTAAAGATATTGCTCTTACACACATTGATGCAGTTCCGGATAATTTCCTGTTTACCGGTGATGAAATTCGTTTGATTGACTGGGAATATGCAGGGATGCAGGATGTGCATGTGGATATTGCCATGTTTGCAATTTATGCTATGTATGACAGAGAACAGGTAGAAAAGCTGATTGACTATTATTTTGACGGTGCTTGTGACAGAGGGGTTAGGATAAAGATTTATGCCTACATTGCTGTGTGTGGATTTTTGTGGAGCAACTGGTGTGAATACAAGAGTATCTGTGGTGTGGAATTTGGCGAGTATTCTTTAAAACAGTATCGATATGCCAAGGATTATTATAAGATCGTAAAAGAAGAACTTAGCAGGGAAGGAAATGGAAAAAATGTATAAAGTAAAGCGTGCAATTATTATGGCAGCAGGGATTGGAAAGAGGATGCAGCCGGTGACATTAGAAACACCTAAGCCTCTTGTAAGAGTAAATGGAGTGCGAATGATTGATACAGTTATTCAGGGACTTCTGGAAAATGAAATTTCGGAAATTTATGTAGTTGTGGGATATTTAAAAGAGAAATTTGCGGTTTTAGAGCAAGATTATCCACAGGTGAAGCTGATTGAAAATCCTTATTACGATATTTATAATAATATTTCTTCTCTGTATGCGGCAAGAGATTATCTGGAAGATGCGATTATTCTGGATGGAGACCAGATTATTTATAATTCGTCTATTCTGGCACCGGAATTTGAGCGTTCCGGCTATAATGCAGTCTGGACAGATAAGGAAACAGACGAATGGCTGATGACTGTGGAGAATGGAATTGTGAAATCCTGCAGCAGAACCGGAGGAAAAGCAGGCTGGCAGCTTTTCAGCATTTCCCGTTGGAATGCAGAAGACGGAAGGAAGCTGAAAAAGCATCTGGAAGAAGAGTTTGAAGAAAAAGAAAATCGCCAGATATACTGGGATGATGTTGCCATGTTCTGTCATCCGCAGGAATATCAGTTGGGAATTCGAAAAATGCAGGCAGGTGACATCATAGAGGTAGATAATCTGTCAGAGCTTGTTCAATTAGACAGTAGTTATGCGAAATATTTAGGAGGAAACGCAGATGAAGAAAGATAGTAAAAAACAAATTGACTGGATGATTACTCTGGTTCCTCTTGGGATTGTAGTAGCTTTAAGTGTGTTGTTTTTTCTCATGCCAGAACAGTCTAATGCGGTATTGAGTCAAATTCGTTTTTTCTTTGGTGATACATTTGGCACTTATTATTTAATTATTGGTCTTGGCGTATTCTTACTTTCCATTTATATAGCAATGTCTAAGTATGGTGATATTGTACTGGGAGGTCAGGATGAGAAGCCGAAATATTCCTTTTTTGCATGGGGAAGCATGATGTTTACCTGTGGACTTGCAGCAGATATTTTGTTCTATTCTTTTTCTGAATGGGTGATGTATGCATCTGATCCCCACATTGCAGAACTGGGAAGTATGCAGGAGTGGGCAGGAGTGTTCCCGATGTTCCACTGGAGCTTTATTCCATGGGGATTTTACCTTGTTTTGGCAGCGGCATTTGGGTTTATGCTCCACGTAAGGAAAAGAGACCGTCAGAAATATTCGGAAGCATGTCGCCCTTTATTGGGTAAACATACAGACGGATTTGCAGGGAAAATTATTGATTTATTGGCTGTATTTGCTCTTCTGGCAGGAACAGCAACGACTTTCAGTGTTGCAACTCCTTTAATGGCAGAAGTAGTAAGCGAATTGTTTCATGTTGAAATCAGTCGTACCGTAATTACCATTATTATTCTGTTGTTGACCTGCCTTGTTTATACTTATTCTCTTTTACATGGATTTAAGGGAATTAGTTTTCTGGCGAAAGCATGTATTTATCTGTTTTTCGGTTTGCTGCTGTTTGTCCTTTTATTTGGTGGGGAAACAAAATATATTATTGAATCAGGATTTGCTTCTTTCGGAAAGATGATTGGAGAATTTGTGGAGCTGTCTACATTTACAGACCCTCAAAGAACCACTTCTTTCCCACAAAATTGGACCATATATTACTGGGCATATTGGATGGTATGGTGTGTTGCAGCTCCATTTTTTATCGGAAGTATTTCCAGAGGAAGAACCATTCGCCAGACGATTTTGGGAGGATATGGATTTGGAGTTGGCTCTACACTGGTGAGCTTCGTGATTTTAGGGAATTATTCCATGGGATTGCAGACATCAGGGGCAGCAGACTTTGTTGCACAGTATCAGGCTGACGGAGATGTATATGGAATGATTATTTCTGTAATTAAAACACTTCCATGTGCACCGCTGATTTTAGTATTATTGTTAGTTACTATGATTGCATTTTATGCGACTTCTTTTGACTCTATAGCGCTGACAGCTTCCTGCTATAGCTATAGAAAGCTGGGAGAAAATGAAAATCCAAGCAGGATGATACAGTTAATGTGGTGTATTTTATTAATTGTACTTCCTATCGGACTGGTATTTTCGGAAAGTTCCATGAGTAATCTTCAGTCTGTAAGTATTGTAGCGGCATTTCCTATAGGAATTGTAATTGTAATGATTGCAGCTAGTTTTATAAAAGATGCGGGAAAATATTTGAAAGAGAATAAGAGAGAGAAATAGAAAGTATATAAGGAGATAATCCCTTCACTTTGTAAAAAAGTGAGGGGATTTTTTTCGCTTATATGAAATTTTGTGTTGTAAAAATAAAAAATGTATTGACTATATGTATACAAGTTGTATAATATAAATATACAAACGGAAGCAATAAAGAAAAGGGGGAATAAATGATGGCTATTTTGCTGGAGGAAGATTATGAATATCCGCTTCCGAATTTAATTGCGGTTAAGCAAATTTTTGACGATCTGGAAATAAAAGATGTAGAAAACAGTACAAAAGCTGAGTTGAGAAAAGAAGAAATTGTCCAAAAGATACATCCGGGGGATATGGTTGCTATTGCTGTTGGAAGCAGAGGAATTCAGAACTTAAAAGAGATCGTTAGGATTTTGATACAAATGGTGAAGAGCCGTGGGGCGAGTCCTTATATTGTGTCTGCAATGGGAAGTCATGGTGGTGGAAAAGAAGATGGACAAAGAGCAGTGCTTGCGGGATATGGTATTACACAAGAAAGCATGGGAGTTCCGGTAATCACGACTACGGATGTAGAAGAGGCAGGCGAATTACCAGGTGGACAGAAGGTATATTTTGATCGTGCTGCTGCAAAAGCGGATGCAATTATTGTGGTAAATCGGATTAAATTACATACGGATTTTACAGGAGAACTTCAGAGCGGGCTCTGCAAAATGTTAGTAATTGGATTGGGAAATCAAAAAGGTTGTTCTTCTATACATGAGGAAGATCCGGAAAATTTTGCAGAAATTATAGAGGGAGCAGCTAAACTGATTTTGGATAAATATCCGGTAATTTTTGGCTTGGGTATTATAGAAAATGCATATGACAGAACTTTTCATGTGGAAGCGGTTCCTTCTGAAAATCTTATTGAGCGTGAGAAAGAGCTGGTGAAGGTTGCAAAAGGTAAAATGCCAAGACTTATGGTGCCGGATATTGATGTTCTGATTGTAGACGAAATAGGAAAGAATATTTCCGGAGCTGGATATGATCCTAATATATTAGGACGCAGTTCTGTTTTAAAAGAATATTCTCTACCTATACCTAATATTAAGAAAATGGTCTTGCTAAACCTTACCCACGAATCTCATGGAAATGGTATAGGTATGGGGTTATTTGATGTGATTACAAAAGAAGTGTTTAAACAATTGGATTATGAGGCAATGTACGCAAACGCACTTGCCTGTAAGTGTATAGAAGATGCGAAAATTCCTATGATTGCAGTTGACAAAGAGGAGGCCGTCAGAGCTGCCATAAGATGTATAAGAGGTGCAGACAAAGAAAACTTAAAAATTGTAGAAATTAAAAACACGCTTTCGCTGGATAAAATATGGGTTTCAAAAAGAGTACTGGAAGATATTCGGAATAACCCCAAAATAGAAATTGAAGAGGAGGAAATAAAATTATGAAATTGACACAGGAACAGAAAGATATGTTGGATGGAAAATATGGAAAAGGAACAGCATATGCCATGAAAATTCAAGTGGCGATTGGAGAATCTTTTGACGCAGAAAGAATGGTTCCAATTACTCGGGCACATGTAGCACTTTCTAACCAGGAGGCTGATTTATGGTTTTGTGAAAAGTTGTTAAGTGAGGGAGCAAAGTGCAGAGTAACACCAACAGTAAATCCGGGATTTTGTTTGGATTTTTTTAAAAAAAGAGACATGGTAGCTCCGGAATACGCGGATTTAATGCAAAGAACACACAATGCTTATAAGGCCATAGGAGCTCAGCTTACTTATAATTGTACCCCGTATATTGATACAAATGTTCCTAATTTTAAAGAAGTTATTGCTTTTTCTGAATCCAGCGCAACTCCATATGCGAATGCTGTTTGGGGAGCAAGAACAAACCGAGAGGGAGCAAATAGTGCTCTTTGTGCGGCAATTACAGGATATGTGCCGGAATATGGTCTGTTGTTAGATGAAAACAGGAAAGGCGATATTTTGGTAGAAGTTCAGGCAGATGTAAAGACAGCGTATGATTATCATATTATTGGAATGCTTGGAAAGAAAATAGGAGAGGGAATTCCGGTATTTACAGGCTTTCCTAAAGAGACTATTACGAAAGAAGCTTTAAGAAACTTAGGGGCGCAGTTAAATACATCCGGTGCATATGGCATGTACCATATTTTAGGGGTTACTCCGGAAGCACCTGATTTGGAGACCGCTTTTGGAGGAAAAGAACCAAAGAGAAAAGTAGTTCTTACGAATAAAGATAAAGAAGATATTTTGAAAGAAATTTCAGAAGAAGGAAACAGAAAAATTGATTTTGCAATGTTTGGATGTCCTCACTTTACATTAGAAGAAGTAAAATATATTGCTTCAAAAATAGAAGGAAAAAAACTCGAAAAGGAGATGTGGATTTTAGTTTCCAGCCATGTGAAAGAAATGGCTGTTCGTATGGGATTAGATGAAATTATCAGTAATGCGGGAGGATTTGTTATCCCAGACACATGTCCAGACCAGCCTTGTTGGAGACATTTAGAAGGTAAAATTGGAATTACAGAGTCACCAAAATGTGCTTATTATCCGCAGAGAAGAGGAATTCATTTTGTTATTAGAGATTTAGATACTTGTATAGAAGCTGCATTAACAGGGGAGGTAAAATAAATGGGAAAAAAATTTAAATGTCATAAAATATCAGAAGGGTGTATAGAAGCTCAGGCAATTGTATCAAAAGATAATATTATGTTTTATTTAGTAAATCCAGAGACAGGAGTAATTATAGAAAAAGCGCATGATTTAGAAGGAAAGAGTATTGCGAATAAGGTTTTGATTTTCCCGGGAGGAAAGGGAAGCTCAGTGGTACAGGCAGATGGATTATATCAGCTTAAAATGAGAAAAAACATGCCGGCTGCTATGGTAATAGAATATCCGGAAACAGTGTTGGTTTCCAGTGCAATTATCATGGAAGTTCCCATGGTGGATAAAGTGGATCCGGAGTTTTATAAAGAAGTAAAGAACGGAGATATAATTCGCATTGATGCTAATAATCAGGTAATAGAAATATTATAATTCTGTTTGAAAGTCTGTTGGAGGAGGAATGCAGATGAGTCTGAAGAAAATTGGGATTGTAGGATTTGCAGTAATTATAATGTTGACGACTACAGGATGTGGAAGAAATCTGGGTAGCAAAGGAAGCAATGGAAAAGATGTTGTTACTATTAATATAGGGCATGTAGAGGCAGAAGACAGATCTACACATCGGGCATTGGTAGAGCATTTTAAAAAACCGGTTGAAGAAAAGTCAAAGGGATCTATTTCCGTACAAATATATGCAAATAGTGTATTGGGAGGCGATTCGGAGTTGACAGAATCTGTTGCAATGGGAACTTTGGAGGCAGCGCTTCCGTCAACTTCTGTGTTAGTTAGTTACTCAGATGACTTTGGAATTATGGATATGCCGTATTTGTTTAATAGTCCGGAAAAAGCTTTTGAGGCCATGGATGGGGATTTAGGTGATTATTTTAATGAAAAATTAGAAAAAGTAGGAATTCATGGATTAGGATATTCTTATAACGGACTTAGGAGTATGACTAATAGTTCGCATCCAATTGAAACACCGGAAGATTTAAAAGGGCTTAAAATGCGAGTTATGGAAAACGAGGTATTTATAGATTTTTTTGAAACTTTAGGTGCCAGTGCAACGCCGATGAGTTTTAATGAACTTTTTACCGGATTGCAGCAACATACCGTAGATGGACAGGAAAATCCACCGTCCTTAATTTATGCAAGTAAATTTCAGGAGGTACAAAAATACCTTAGTCTCACAGAACACGTGAATAACTTTCTGGGATTTATTATGAATAAAGATTTTTACGACAGCTTGACAAAAGAACAGCAGGAAATCGTTCAGGATGCGGCACAGGAATTTGTGGATTATCAAAGGAAAATGGAATTGGAGGATACAGAGGAATATGTCAAGAAACTAGAAGAAGAAGGAATGCAGGTTAATAAATTGACAGATGAACAAAAAATAAAGTTTAGACAGGAACTGGAACCTATGTATGAAAAGTACGAAGAAAAGTTTGGAGAAGAAATTTTTGAAACTTTGGAAAAATATCAATGACAGGAGGGAGTAAATTGAAAGATAAAGGATTTCTTGGAAAAATAGTGTATGGATATAATCATTTAGAAGAATATCTGCTAGTTGGAAGTTTGGTTTTTAGTGTCCTCCTGGTATTTTTGCAAGTAGTAATGCGTACTGTTTTTAAAAATTCGCTTTCCTGGTCGGAAGAATTAGCCAGATATCTCTTTATTTGGCAGACCTGGCTGGGAGTAAGTATTGCTTTTAAAGAGGATGAACATATTAAAGTTACTTTAATTTACAGCATTATTAAAAACAAAAGGGGTCAGGCAATCATTGATTTTTTAGCAGATAGTATATGGTTTTTGTTTTCATTCTTTTTAATTTTTAATGGTGCAAAATTAGTTTCTTCTATTGTATCTAGAAATGTGACTTCTTCAGGACTTGGACTTCCTATGGCATTTGTATATGTGGTCTTTCCTATATCATCAGCCTTGGTTTGTATCCGACTAATTCCTAAACTGAAGGAAAAAATGAATTTAATTATGAATAAAGAGGCTGGAGGTGATGATTTATGAGTGCCGTAGTATTATTTGGAACTTTTCTTATATTATTATTGTTAAGTGTACCTATTGGCTATGCTATAGGAATATCCAGTCTGGCAGGTATTTATTTCTTTTCAGATATTCCGTTGGAAATTATTGCACAAAAAGTCATTACTGGTATAGACTCTTTTCCGCTTCTGGCAATTCCTTTCTTTATGCTGGCAGGAAATTTAATGAGTGGTGGAGGAATTGCAAAACGACTTGTAAACTTTTTCGATTCGCTGATTGGACATGTGACGGGAGGACTGGGCATTGTAACAGTTGTGGTATGTATGTTTTTTGCTGCTATTTCGGGTTCAGCAGTAGCAACAGTATCCGCTGTCGGTGCATTTATGATCCCTGAAATGGTGGAACACGGATATGATAAGAAGTTTAGCGCTGCATTAACTGCAGCAGCGGGAACAATTGGGGTGGTAATACCGCCGAGTATTCCGTTTGTTATTTATGGCGTTGTTTCTGGCACATCAATTACAGATTTATTTACAGCAGGATTTCTTCCTGGTATTATGATGGGCTTGGCATTAATTGTAGTGTGTTATTTGGTTTCTAAGAAAAATGGTTATAGAGGAAAAGGAAGTCGTTCTTCCTGGAAGGAAATTGGAAAAGCTTTTAAGGATGCTATATGGGCTATTTTATCCCCGGTGATTATTTTAGGTGGGATTTATTCAGGCTTTTTTACTCCTACTGAAGCGGCGGTGGTTTCTGTAGTATATTCTTTTATAATAGGAACATTTGTTTATAAAGAACTGAATTTTAAAGGAGCATATAAAGCCTTTAAAGATGCTGTTGTGGTAAATGGTTCTACGACGTTTATGGTAGGATTTTCAACAGTGTTTGCGGCATTCCTTACCATTGCACAAATTCCTAATATGATTGCAGAAGGAATTACAGGATTAACCAGTAATAAATTCTTGATTTTGCTGATAATTAATTTGTTATTGTTAGTTATTGGAATGTTTGTGGATAATATTCCGGCTACTATTATTTTAACTCCGATTTTATTACCGATATGTACCTCATTTGGTATGAGTCCGGTAACCTTTGGTATTATGTTAACAATGAATTTAGCGATAGGTTTCTGTTCACCGCCATATGGCATTAACTTATTTGTGGCCAGTTCCATATCGAAAGTTTCTATAGAGGATTTGACAAAAAATATAATAAAACCTTTAATTGGACTTTTGATTGTTTTATTGTTAATTACTTACATACCATATTTTACGACCCTCTTTATTTAATATTTATAGAAGTGAATAAATTATTCACTGAGAAAAGGAGGCTGCCGCTTTAAATATTCAGGAAATGTTATGCACTTAATGCGACAGCCCTTTTTTCTTAATATATGTTTGTTTAAATTCATTTCTTTAGTTGCCACTGTAGGATGGTTTGTATTATACTTAAAGTATTATATTAATTGAGGTAATTGAAGTGAAGGAATTTAAAAATTTGAAATTAAAAACTAAGAAAAAAAGCCTCACGGATGTGGCATTTGAAGAAATTAAAGAATTGATTTTAAATGAAGAAATTGAACCAGGGGAAATCGTCAGTGAAAATCAGTTGGCTGAATATCTGAATATGAGTCGTACTCCTATAAGAGAGGCAATTCGTCGGTTAGAAGCAGATGGAATTTTGATATCAAGGCAGGGATATGGGACAATTGTTAAGATGCTTACTTTGAAGGATATCGAAGATGTTTTTGAAGTAAGAGAAGCAATGGAATTAATTGCATCTGAAACAGCAATTTATAATATTTCAGATCAGGAGATACAGGAAGTTAAAGATAATTTTTTAAATTTATTGGAGCGACATCATAGAGGTGAGATAATAGAAAAAGAAGAATTTACAGCTATTGATGGGCAAATTCATGATTTGATTGTAAAGAAATCTGACAATGAATATGTTAAGATGCTTATGGAAAGAATTGATTTCAATGTGGGAAGATATAGAGCCATGTCTTATAAGGTTTCTTTGGATTTAGAAGAGAGTACAAAGCAGCATTTGAAATTATTGAAGTACATGGAGGAACGAAATGTAGAAGTGTTTAAGGAGCATTTGAAAGAGCATCTTTATTGGTCTTTGAATATTATTAAAGAACATGCAAGGTTATAAAGAAAAAATAATAAGAAGAGTAAGAAGACGAAAGTGATGGATGCTTTCGTCTTTTTCTATGAATAAGTTATTCATCGTAAATATTATAAGAAAAAACGGATAAAAAAGAAGGTTTTTTTGTAAGGTATGGAAAAAATGAGAAAATACGCAAGAAAATATTAAAAAATGGAAAGAAATCTGTTATAATTAGACGAAAATGCAAAAAAAGAAAACGATTGTGCAAAAACAGGAGGTATAAAATATGTGTGGAATTGTGGGATATGTGGGAAAAGAAAATGCGGCATCTATTTTGATAGAGGGGCTTTCCAAGCTGGAGTATAGAGGATATGATTCTGCGGGTATTGCAGTGCTGGATAATAGCCGCGACAAAAAAGAAATTGAAATCATCAAGGCGAAAGGTCGTTTACAGGCGCTTCGTGAGATGACAGATAATGGAAAAGCGGTAAAAGGGTATTGTGGAATTGGTCATACCCGCTGGGCTACGCATGGTGAACCATCAGTGATTAATGCGCACCCTCATGTATCAAAGGATAAAAAAATTGCAGTAGTACATAATGGGATTATTGAAAATTACAAGGAGATAAAGGAATATTTGCAGAAAAAGGGTTATGAATTTGTGTCAGAAACAGACACAGAAGTAATTGCTCATCTTTTGGATTATTATTATAAAGGGAATTGCTTGGAGGCAATTACAAAGGTATTAGGAAGAGTGAGAGGTTCCTATGCCCTGGGTATTCTTTTTCAGGAAAATCCGGAAGTTATGTATGCGGTGAGAAAGGATAGTCCTTTAATCGTTGGAAAATCTTCTCAGGGAAATTTTATTGCATCTGATGTTCCTGCGATTTTAAAATATACAAAGACAGTATGTTATATTGATGACAGAGAAATTGCTGAAATTAAGGCAGATGGTATTCGGTTTTATGATATTGACCAGGAAGAACTGCAGAAAGAGTTCAAAACCGTGGAGTGGGATGCAAAGGCGGCGGAAAAAGAGGGATTTGAGCATTTTATGTTGAAGGAAATCTATGAGCAGCCAAAAGCGGTGGCGGATACCATCAGTCCCAGAATTAAGAATGGAAAAATTGTAATTGATGAATTGGAGATGACAGATGAGGATATTAAGAAAGTCAGTCGTATTCAGATGGTAGCCTGTGGTTCTGCATATCATGTATGTGTATGTGCAAAATATGTGTTGGAAAAGCTGGCAAAAATACCGGTAGACGTGGATCTGGCATCAGAGTTTCGATACAGGAACCCTCTTATGACAGAGAATACATTGGTGATTGTGGTGAGTCAGTCAGGTGAAACGGCAGATTCGCTGGCAGCTTTAAGGGAGTCTAAGAAAAAGGGCTATAAAGTGCTGGGGATTGTAAATGTAGTAGGAAGTTCTATTGCACGAGAAGCGGACAGTGTTTTTTATACATGGGCAGGACCGGAAATTTCTGTGGCCACTACAAAAGCGTACAGTACTCAGCTGGCAGCAGTTTATCTCATTGGATTACTTTTTGGAAAAGTAAGGGGCACGATTAAGGATAAAGAGTATAAAGAATATATTCATGAACTGGGAAGACTGCCTGAGAAAATTCAGAAAATTTTAGATGAAAAAGAGAGGATACAGTGGCTGGCTAATAAGTATTCGCATACAAAAGATGTGTTCTTTATTGGAAGAGGTCTGGACTATGCAATTTCTTTAGAAGGTTCTTTGAAGCTAAAAGAAATATCTTATATTCATTCGGAAGCTTATGCGGCAGGGGAATTAAAACATGGCACGATTTCTCTTATTGAAGAAGGAGTTCTGGTAGTTGGCGCAGCGACACAACCAGATTTATTTGAGAAAGAAGTCAGCAATTTAGTTGAAGTACGAAGCCGTGGCGCGTGTGTATTAGGGCTGACGTCTTATGGGAATTATTCCATAGAAGATATTGCAGATTTTACTGTGTATGTGCCTAAAACACAGGATGTTTTTACTACCAGTCTGGCTGTTGTTCCACTGCAGTTGCTGGCATATTATATTTCAGTTGCTAAGGGCTTGGATGTTGATAAACCAAGAAATCTTGCAAAGAGTGTTACGGTAGAATAGAGATGGAAAGTGTACTATCAAATAAGGCAGTAGTGTTATATATGGTAGTAATTGGAAAATAATAAGTAGTACACTGATAGTACCAAAAATGGAGGTACTATTTATGATTCGTTCACGAAAGATATTGGCAGATCGTATTAATAATCTGTGTAAGGAACAAGGGATAACCTATTATGCATTATCCTATAAATCTGCAGTTCCCCTTACTACGTTGCTGCACATTGTAAATGGCTCAACAAAAAATCCGGGAATATTTACTATTCATAAACTTTGTGAGGGGTTTGACATTTCATTAAGAGACTTTTTTGATACAGAGGAATTTAGTGAAATGAGAGGAGACTTTGAAGAAGAAACGCAGATTTAACCAATGGAGGATAAGGATGCCAGAAATAAACAAGAACAACTTTTCCAAGTTTTGCAGGACAAAGGAGGAGTGGCTGAAACAAGAGTTAAGAAAGCAAATATTAGAAGGGGAGTTTATGAGCGAGTCTAAATTCCCAATTATATATGCTTCTGATGTTATTTCCCAATGCAATTCAGAAAAAGCAGATTTAAGTATGAAGGAAAGTATAAAAGGAGTCATTCAGGGGATTTTTTGCTCTCCGGTAGCGGAAGTGAGCGTTGCAGGTATAACTGCGCTTATGGAAAAGCATATAAAGGAATTTGATAATTTGGAACGGCAAGAGGAGAAAACTTTAAAAGGATATGCAATAGCTGTGGATTCTTTTGCTTTCGTACGCATAGATTATCGGATATGGGCTTACAGGCACGAGGAACGTTATGCTTTTGCAGTTGCGGGAGTAAGAGGTGTTTTGAATGTCAGGAGAACAGACTGGAATGAGTTTCTGAATGCTTATACGGAGATTTTGAGACTGGGATTTCCGGAAGATATTTCACAGGAAGAAAAACAGAAGCAAATGATAAAATACGTGGAAAAAGCACAGAGGTTATTTAAGCTTTTTAAAGGAGAGCTGGCAATATGAAATTTCTAAGCTCCCGTTGACGAATATTAATATAATGGTATAATGTTACTAAATATTATTCGTGAAAGGAGAACGAGAAGCTTTTGTGCTTCACACGAAAGAGAATGAAAAGTTTATTGATTTTAGGAGCAGGCGGCTTTGGTCAGATGATTCAGGAAACAGCCAGACTTTTGGGATATGCAAAGGTGGTATTTTTGGACGATGCAGCTAAATGCGACAATGTAGTAGGAAAATGCTGTGATTATCAGGCACTTTTGGGAGAGTATGATACTGCGGTTGCAGCTCTTGGAGATAATGGCATGCGTCTTTATTGGACAGAGAAACTTATGGAAGCAGGATATAAGGTACCGGCAATTATTCATCCGTCAGCAGTAGTCAGCCCCAGCGCGCAGATTGGAAGCGGAAGCTTTATTATGCAGCGTGCAGTTGTCAACACGCATACTGTAATTGAGCATGGTGTTCTTGTAAACAGCGGCGCTGTGGTAGACCACGACTCTCATGTTGCAAAGGGAGCTCATATTGGATTGGGCAGTGTTGTAAAAGCCAATTGTAATATTGATGTTAAGCGTAAGGTAGAAGCCGGGGAAGTTGTATTTTCCACAAGAAGGAAGATTGATGGTGTTACAAGCAGAAATCTGGAAGATGCGTTGTATGCTTTTGGATTTGGTAACCAGTGCAGCTACGTGAAACCTTTTGGTGAAGGTCATATTAATGAAACTTATGCTGTTTATATGCCTACTGAGGCAGGAGATGAATTTGCATATATCCTTCAGAGAGTAAATAATAATGTATTTAAAGATCCTGCCGGTGTTATGGAAAACATCTTTGGAGTCACAGAATATCTTCGAAATGTAATCAGAGAAGAAGGAGGAGATCCGGATAGAGAAACTTTGTCTTGTATTAAGACAAAAGATGGTCGTACCTTCTTTGAGGACAGTGAAGAACAGCCATGGAGATGCTACAATTATATTCCAAATTCTGTTTGTTATCAGCTGGTGGAAGAACCTGAGCAGTTCTATCAGTCAGGAAACAGCTTCGGACATTTTCTGAAACAGCTTGGTAATTATCCGGCTGCCAGTTTAAATGAAACAATTCCTGATTTTCATAATACAGTGAAACGTTTTGCAAACTTCCAGCGCGCAGTAAAGCGTGATATTAAAAACAGAGCGATTACCTGCCGTCAAGAAATTAAATTTGCATTGGACAGAGAAGCGGATTGTGCTGTATTGGTGAAGCAGCAGGAAGAAGGAAAACTTCCTTTACGAGTAACACATAATGATACAAAGTTAAATAATATTTTATTTGATGCAGAGACAGGAAGAGGGCTTTGTATTATTGATTTAGATACGATTATGCCGGGATTAGCAGCGAATGATTTTGGTGATTCTATTCGTTTTGGCGCTGCAACAGCAGAAGAGGATGAAAGAAATCTGGATTTGATGCATTTTGATATTTCTTTATATGAATTGTATGTAAAAGGGTATCTGGAAGCTACAGAGGGCGTGCTTACTCCTGAAGAAATTGAAAGTCTTCCTTGGGGAGCGCGTTTAATGACTTTAGAGTGTGGTATGCGTTTCCTGACAGATTATCTGGAAGGAGATACTTACTTTAAGACAGCTTATCCAGAGCATAATCTGGTACGTGCCCGTACACAGTTCCGTCTGGTTGATGAGATGGAGCAGCAATTTGAGAGAATGCAGGAAATTGTTCGTCAGTACTGCTAAAATATGAATTTCAGATAGAATAGTTATAGGGGATGTCGCATTAAGTACATATTTAAGGATATGTTTAAAGCGACATCCCCTTCTGTGAATGATTATTAAGAAGGAGGAGAAATTCATTGTCAGAAAATACAGATAAAATCATTTTGTTTGAGCAGACACCAATTCCAAAGGCAGTTGCAAAGCTGGCAGTACCCACAATTCTCAGTTCTCTTGTTATGGTGCTTTATAATCTGGCAGATACCTATTTTGTGGGGATGTGCAATGATCCAATTCAAAATGCGGCAGTTACTTTGGCGGCGCCGGTACTTTTGGCATTTAATGCAGTGAATAACCTTTTTGGTGTGGGAAGTTCCAGCATGATGAGCCGGGCGCTGGGGAGAAAAGATTATGAAACAGTGTATAAAAGTTCTGCGCTGGGCTTTTATTGTGCAGTCGTATCAGGAGCGTTGTTTGCGTTGGCGTGTTTTGTCTTTCATGTACCATTGCTCCATATGCTGGGAGCGAATGCGGAAACTATGGCAGCTACAGGCGAATATGTGAAATGGACTTCCATTTATGGTGCAGTACCAGCTATTTTAAATGTGGTCATGGCATATATGGTAAGAGCAGAGGGTGCTGCTTTGCATGCAAGTATTGGGACAATGAGTGGCTGCTTTTTGAATATTATTCTGGATCCGATTTTTATACTTCCATGGGGACTGGATATGGGAGCGGAGGGGGCAGGACTTGCTACGTTTTTGTCTAATTGTATTGCCTGTATGTATTTCTTTGTGTTGATTTATAAAAAGAGAAAAAATACATTTGTGTGTATTAATCCCAAGCGCCTTTCCGCAGACAGAAGTATTATATATGGAATTTGTGCAGTGGGAATTCCGGCTTCAATTCAAAATCTCTTAAATGTTACGGGAATGACGATTTTGAATAATTTTACCTCTTCTTTTGGAGCAGATGCAGTTGCGGCAATGGGAATTACACAGAAAATTAATATGGTTCCAATGAATATTGCAATGGGAATATCACAGGGAATTATGCCTTTAATCAGTTATACATATTCCAGTGGTAATCATAAGAGAATGAAGGGGACACTGGTATTTGCATCAAGGGCAAGCTTAGGATTTATTACAATAGTGGCAGCTCTGTATTACCTGAGTTCTGCACAGCTGACAGAATTGTTTATGTCAAATGAAGTGATTGTTTCTTATGGAACGAAATTTTTGAGAGGATTTTGTCTGGGATTGCCGTTTTTATGTATGGATTTTCTGGCGGTAGGTGTGTTTCAATCAGTGGGAATGGGGAGAGAAGCTCTTATTTTTGCTATTATGAGAAAAATCGTTTTGGAAATTCCGGCGCTGTATATTTTGAATTATCTATTCCCTTTATATGGATTGACTTATGCTCAATTTGTAGCAGAAATAGTATTGGCAGCAGCGGCGGTTGTTGTGTTGGCAAGACTGTTTAAGCGAATAGAGAAACAAAAAGTGATTGTCGGATAAAATAAATTAAGCTATACTGATAATGTTGCCACCCTCTATAAAGGCATAGAAAGGGGGTGTTGCTTGTGGAAGATATACTCATATCGTTTGTTGTTTCTGTTACGGCTGGTGTGGTTTGCCATCTCATCAGCAAATGGTTAGACGGAGACAAATAGCTGGCAGCTAGCCTATGGGGTTAAGCCTTCCCATTGCCAAAATTAGGAATAGAAAAAGCCGAAGGTCTCGCACACCTCCGGCTTTTTTGTTGCTAATGAAAGATAACTCTCATATCGTTTTGCCTACTGGCATTATAGCATATGCAATTTAAGAATACAATATGCAGATTTCCTGAGTTTCATATTTCCGCTGTAAAAAGCAGATGTTTCAATTTGAAGGCAAGACTGTTTAAGCGAATAGAGAAAAGGCTATAAATTTAGGCGGATGTGTCTTTTTCATGAGAAACTATTGTGGTACAATGAATTTACATTGTTTAGTATAATAATTTTAAGAGAAAGAGTAAACGTCAATCAATGAAAAGATCATTTGTTTATATTTTAGGGGGAATATGTCTTATTGCTGTTCTGTTTTTGCTTCCCTCCGGTCAAAAGGAGAAAACTGAACAGAAAAGTGAGAAGGTCCGTCTGGAATTTTATAATAGGAAACGTGAAGTTTATGCGGTTTTAGAAGAAATTATTGAGAAATTTAATGCATCTCAGGATGAGATAGAAGTGTATCAGAATATGAATACTAATGCAGATGCATCTTTGAGGATTTCGGCTGTTGAAGGTGATTTTCCGGATGTTGTAGAACTGGGTGGACTGCAGAGTGTGGAAACTTTTGAATATGTTATGGGAGGTTGTCTTCGCCCCTTGGATAACATGGAGTGTGTCGAGCGTATTAAGGACGAATATCTGCCATATCTTCGCTATAATTCTCATATTTATCAGATGCCTCTGGCTATGAGTTTTGAAGGGATTTATATAAACAAAGATTTGTTTTTGGAAGAGGGACTTACAATTCCGAAAACCTATGAAGAATTATGTCAGGTGTCTCGTGAAATACAGAAGCGGGGGAAAGTGCCGTTTCTTTTTGCAGATAAGGAAAGTTGGACGGTGCATCAGAACTGGGAGAGTATAGAAGGTGCGTACAGGGGGAATTTTGAAAGTTTCTGGACGGAGGTGGCTACAGGTAAGACTTCTTTTACAGAGGATTCCACCAGCAGAGGTTCTCTGGAAAAGCTTATAGAATTACATCAGTATACCACGGAGGAGTGCAGCAATCTGAATTATGATGAGGCTATGACAAAATTTGCATCGGGAGAAAGCTTTATGTTTATGCAGGGAAGCTGGGCTTATGGGAGTATTATGGAGAGAAATCCACAGATGAACGTGGAACTTATTCCTTTTCCTGTGGATAACGGCAGTGAGCAGCTTGTGACCATGTGGATAGACAGCAGTGTGGGGATTTCCAAAGACTGTAAGTATCCGGAAGAGGCGGAGAGGTTTGTGGAATTTTTAATGCAGCCGGAAAATTTGCAGATTTATCTGGATGCAGAGTGTTCTCTTAGCAGTATGGAAGGGAATAGAGATCGGGCAGAGTATGCGCCTAAAGTTCATGAACTTTTACGGGAAGACAGAGCGGTCATGGACGCATCCTGGCTGCCTTTGCAGACCAGTGTTATCAGGGATAAGGATATTTTGGAGCTGATGCCGGATGCAAGTGCAAAAGAGATAGATGCATATCTGGATAAATATACGAAAAGTTTACAAAAGTATAAGGATGTGTATCTGGAAGCAAAGGAGAGAAAACAATGAAGAGCAGATGGCAAAAGAAGTCTTTACAACAGACTATGATGTATGGTTTCGGAGCTCTGTTTGCTGTTTCACTTTTGGCGTTTCTCTTGTTTTTTCTTCGGAGCTATCAGGAAGAACTGCAGACAGAAATTGAACACATGGAGGAATATAACGAGCAGCTTACCATAAATTTGGACAGCACTCTAAATAGTACGGAGTCTTTTCTTTATTTACATTTTTCAGATGATAAAATCCGCAATCTTCTGTGTAGTGATGACAGTGATATTGATGCGGAAAGTCAGAAAGCTACAGAAAATAACTTAGAAGAGTATCTGAAACTGCTGGTGGATATGGAGAATGATGTGTTGCGTGCTGTAATTGTAACGCAGGATGGCAGAATTTATAAAAGTGTAGAAGAAATAGAAGATGATTATATCGAGAGAATGGGTTATCTGATAAAAGATGTTCAGTGGGAAAAAGATACACCAGGTTATTTTAGTCCTGTGCATAAGGAAACAATTAGTTTAGTAGAGCATAAAGTAGTGTCGGTTATTCATCCTGTGTGGAATATTGTAGATGAGGAACCTATAGCGACGATATATTTGGATTTGGATTTTGATAAGCTGTCAAATCAGTGGTATCGCTCTGCAAAAATGAACCAGAGCTTTGAATTTTTCATTTTAGGAGAGGGAGAGCTTTTATTTGACTCTCAAAAAGGAGAACTTTCTCAGACAGAAACTATGGAAGAACTGACACAGAAAAGTAAAATTTTGGTACAAACGCAGGAAAAGCAAGGTTTGTTAAAGCTGCATGGGAAACAATGTGTGGCTTCAGCAGTAAAACATGAAGATACGGGATGGTATTTGGTGCAGTATCTTCCGGTATGGGGGCTGGTTTTACAGATTTTAGATAATATGTCTGTGCTGTTGGTAGTATTAATCGGAGTTGTATTGATTACTGCAGCAGGCAGTTATGCTTTGGCAAAATGGGTTAGTCACCCCGTAAAGGAACTATCTGACTTTATGGGGAATGTGGCAGATATTTCTGAGGAAGGGCAGGAGATTGCTTTTTTTCCTCGGGAACAAGTGGAGGGAACGGAAGAAATTCAGCAGATGATTGAAAGTTATAATGCCATGGCCAAGAGGATTAATGACAATATTATTAAAGACTATATTTATAAATTAAATCAGAAACAGGCAGAGTTGAAAATGCTGCAGTTTCAGATAAATCCCCATTTTCTTTATAATGCGCTGAATACAATCAGTTCCATAGCCCAATTGCAGGATGTGGACTATATACCGGAAATTGCTTCTGGACTATCCGATATGTTCCGGTATAACATTGACGGAAGAGAAATTGTTTCCATACGAGAAGAAATTACGCAGACAGAAAATTATATGTGCATTCAGAAAATTCGTTTTCCGGAGCGTTTTTCTGTGGAAATTTCTATGGAGGAAGAATTATTTGACTGCAAGGTATTGAAGTTTATTTTGCAGCCTATTGTGGAAAATTCTTACAAATATGGATTTACCGAGAAAAAGAAGAAGGACATTTTGAGAATTCGAGGATACCGGGAAGCAGAGGAAACCATTATTCTTATTGTGGAGGACAATGGCGTGGGCATGGAAGAAGAAAAAGTTCAGGCTATAAACGAAGCTCTTGAAAGAGAAGCCGGATTCGAGGCAGCAGCAGGGATTGGACTTCGCAATGTAAATGCCAGAATTAAAAATTATTATGGGGAACCTTGTGGTATCTGGTTGGAAAGCTGTTTGGGAGAATATACCCGAGTGTATCTGCGGGTGAAGAGTATGGATGTTTCACAGGAAAAGAGAGGGTAGAGAAATGCGGATAATTGTTGCTGATGATGAATTTTTTGCCAGAAAGGCGCTGGTGAAAAGGATTGAAGAATTAACAATCGAAATAGAATTCTGCAAAGAGGCAGAAAACGGCAGAGAAGTTCTGGAACTTCTGGAAGAAGAGGGGGCAGATTTAGTAGTGACAGATATTCGAATGCCGGATATGGATGGACTGGAGGTAGCCAGACAGCTGTGGGAAAAATTTCCGGAAACTAGTGTAATTATTGAAAGTGGATATGCAGATTTTGATTATGCGGCTACAGCTATTCGCTATGGAGTGAAAGATTATCTTACAAAACCGGTAAAAAAAGAAGAGCTTGAAAAAGCGATAAAAAGAGTAGGAGAAGAGCAAAAGAAGCTGCGACAGAAAATAGAGAAACAGCTGGCAATCCAAAGGGGAGAGTTTATGGATTTTTCCCACATACTGGAGAATGAAGTGACAGCAGAGGAAATTTTGGGGAATTTATTTCAGAAAACAGCAGCAGACAGCTGGTATCTGGCAACGGTGCAGAGCAGAAAACAGCAATTAAATAAAGAAAAAATTCAAAATATATTAGAGATTTTCAGGGGAGAGGACATTCGTGTAGGTTATTTTTGCCCTAAACAGGAATTTATTCTGGTGTTGAAAGCTGATGGCGGGAAAGAGTTTCCAGAAATATTTTTCCGAAAAAAACTAGTGTCCTGTTGGAATAAAACAGGGGTAGAATTACAGGTGGGTATTAGTCAGTGCCATGAAAAAACAGAAAATGGTGTAAAAGAGGGAGCAGGTGCTTACAGGGAAGCAGTGTATGCTATAAATCAGAGACTTTTGCAGCCTGAGCAGCAGATTTATCGTTATGAAGCAGAGGTAAATGTGGTGCAGTTGTTTTCTCAGGCAGAGGAAATAGAGTTGGAGAGATGTCTGACAGAAAATCGGACTGAGGATGCGATAAATATGGCACGAAAGCTGTTTCAACAATGTGAAAATCGAGAGGAAATCAGTATTTATTCTCTTTTTACTTCTTTAATTCAGATTATGAATGTAATTAATAAGGTGTATACCATTCGAAAAGGTCAGGAGAGTGAGGAAACGGACAAAAGCTCTTATTTGTTATTTAATTTTAAGACGGATTTGTATGCCTTTCATTCTATGGAGGAACTGCAGCGTTATATTTTTGATTTGATTTCCGATATGTCAGAGGAAGAAGGGCAGAAAGCTTCTATTATAGAGGATTTACTTAAATATTTAGAGTGGAATTATCAGCATGACATTACGGTTAACGAATTGGCGGCCCATAAGTATTTTGTTAATCCCAGTTATTTGAGCCGCCTGTTTAAGGCGGAGACAGGTAAGACATTTTCTAAATATCTGACAGAACTGCGTATGCAGAAGGCTGCGGAGCTTTTAAAGGAGAGCGGGCTGAAAATCAGCGATGTAGCACTTTGCGTGGGATATAATGATGTATCTTACTTTATACAGACTTTTAAAAAGTATTATCTTATGACTCCTGAGCAATACAGAAATCAGTAAGAAAATTCTTATTGGTTATATCAGATAATTTATACTGAAAAAAGGATATTCTCCTTATAATAAATTCCAGAAAGAGGGTAAGACCCCAAAAAGGAATGTTATAAGGAGGATTTTTTTATGAAAGGAAAAAAATTAACAGCACTTGGACTTGCTGCAATGATGGGTATGAGTTTGCTTACCGGCTGCAGTGGCGGAAGTGCAGAGACAGGAAAAGAAACAAAGAAAACTTCTGATGGAAAGACAGAATTGGAACTGTTTGGTACAAAGCCGGAAAATAAAGAAACTTTACAGAAATTAGTAGATACTTACAATAAATCTCAGGATAAAGTAACTGTAAAATTGACACAGCCTGCAGATGCTGGTACAGTTTTGAAAACTCGTATGACAAAAAATGACCTTCCTGATATGGTAGCTATGGGTGGTGATTTCAACTATGCGGAATTACAGTCTGCAGGAGTGCTGACAGACTTATCCGGGGAAGAATTTTTGGATGATATTAATGAGTCTTACATTAATATGCTTTATGCCTTGAATAAAGATCAGGAAGAAAAATCTTACGGTGTCCCTTATGCAACAAATTCTTCCGGAATTATTTATAACAAAGATATTTTCGCAGAAAATGAGATTGAAATTCCGACTACTTTTTCTGAATTAATGGCAGTATGTGAAAAGTTAGAAGCAGCAGGAGTCACACCATTTGAACTGACTTTCAAAGATGCATGGACTATTCTTCCGGCATGGAATGCGATGGCGCCGGTTATGCAGCCGGAAAACTTCTACAACGATAAGAAAGCCGGAAAAGCTACTTTTGAAGGTACTCACGAAGCAATTTTGGAAAATTATCTGAAACTGGTAGAGTATGCACAGAAAGACTACATGGGTACTTCTTATGATGACGGAAATAAGAAATTTGCGGCAGGGGAAGCAGCTATGATGATAAATGGAAGTTGGGCGATTACAGAAATCAAAAAAGCAAATCCGGATGTTAATATTGACCAGTTTAAATTCCCGGCTACTGATGAGGCAGATGCAAATAAAGTAACCTCCGGTGTGGACGTACTTCTGGGTATTACTACAAATTGCGGTGATCCAGACGGTGCAAAAGATTTCATTAGCTTTATGGTGCAGAAAGAAAATGCACAGCTTTATGCAGATGAGCAGTTTGCTTTCTCCGCAGTAAAAGGTGTTGAACAGAACGACCCAAGTGTTGCAGGTGCAAAACCGGATATTGAAGCCGGAAATGTGGTAGACTTCCCAGACCACTACTATCCAAGCGGATTTGATATAAGCGCAGCTCTTTCCAACTTCTTCCTGGAAAAAGGAAACGGAAAAGATGATGCGGCAAATATTGCAGATACTTTAAAGAAATTGGATACAGATTATGATACATTAAATGTGAACTAAGAGGTAGAAGAATGAAGAAGAAACACGGAAAGAAATCCACTGTCAACAAATCGTTTTATTTTATGGTGGTTCCGTTTATAATTCTGTTCTTTATTTTCCATACTATACCGTTTTTCCAGGGTATCTTTTATAGTTTTACTGACTGGAAAGGGTATGGTATCTGGAATACCGTAGGATTTCGGAACTACATTCAGTTTTTTAAAGACCCGGCTATGGGACAGACTTATGCCTTTACAATTAAATTTGCACTGTGTGCCACAATTTTAGTAAATGCTCTCAGTCTTGCTCTTGCCTGTGGTTTAAATGCAAAAATAAAATTTAAAAATACTATTAAGGCAATTTATTTTCTTCCTTATATGTTGGGTACTTTGATTATTGGTTTTGTATTTAACTTTATTTTCGGTAATGTCATTCCTATTTGGGGACAGAAGCTGGGAATTGAGGCGCTGAGTACAAATATTCTGGGAACCAATCATGCGTGGCTGGGAATTTTGTTTGTAACGGTATGGCAGGCTATGGCATTTAACACTTTGATTTACCTGTCAGGACTGCAGACGGTGGACCGTGACGTATATGAAGCAGCAGACCTGGACGGTGCAACTGGATTTAAGAGATTTACTAAGATTACTTTCCCTTTAATTGCCCCATTCTTTACCATTAATATGGTTTTGAGTGTGAAAAACTTCCTTATGGCATTCGACCAGATTATGGCAATGACAGGCGGTGGTCCCGGTACATCCACAACAAGTATCTCTGTATTAATTTACAAACGAGGTTTTGACGGTGGACAGTTTGCATACCAATCAGCCAATGCGGTAATTCTGTTTCTGATTATTGCGGGAATTTCTATATTCCAGCTGAAAGTACTTGAGAAGAGGGAGGCGAAGATGAACTAATGGGAAAAAGCAAATGTAAAGTAAAAGAAAAATATAACTGGCCCATGACTATACTGCTGCTTGTGCTGGCAGTGGTGTTTATCCTCGGACCTTTATATATAGCAGTACTGATTGCAGTAAAAGACCCGTCAGAAATGGCGAATGTATTGTCTTTTCCAAAAAAACTCAGATTGCAGAATTTTGTAGATGCATGGGTAATGACGGATTATCCGAGAAAGTTTATGAATACTTTGTTCATTACGGTTATTAATCTGGTATTTACCATTCTTTCAAATTCTATGGTAGCTTATGCTATTACAAGGAATAAAGACAAGAGTAAATTTTTTAACTTCGCGTATTACTACTTTGTCAGTGCTATGTTCATTCCGTTTAATGTTATTATGCTGCCATTGGTAAAACAGGCTTCTGCCTTCCATATGGACAATATTTTTGGAATTACGTTCCTGTATATTATTTTCGGTCTTCCGATGAATATTTTCCTGTATACGGGTTTTGTAAAATCCATACCTCCGGTTCTGGATGAAGCGGCCTATATTGACGGTGCAACTCCGTTTCAGACCTTTTATAAAATTATTTTTCCTTTGATGAAGCCTATGAGCGCGACTGTGGCTATTCTGTCCTTTATGTGGACCTGGAATGACTTCTCCATGCCTCTGGTACTTTTAAGCGAGGAGAAATATCAGACCTTACAGCTGGCACAGTATGTGTTTAAGGGGCAATTTAATACAGAATATAATCTGGCATTTGCATCTTATGTGCTGGTACTGATCCCAATTCTTCTAGTGTATATTTTCTGTCAGAAGTGGATTATTGCGGGAGTTACCAACGGGGCAGTAAAGGCATAAAATTTTGAACAGACCTTGATTTTTCAGCACTGCCATGCTATACTACCAATCGTTGTAAAGCCCATAAAAACAAGGTCTTATAAGGGCTTCGCCGATTTCCGGCATAATGGGATGTTATAAAAGACATCCGCCGGATATCTTTTATAACCGCTTAGGCGCGAGTGTTCGTGACCTTCCACTCGTAAAACAAAACTAAAGGAGAAAACAGAATATGAAAAACAAAAATGTGTCGTACTTAACACAGGCTGCAATGATTGCGGCAATCTACGTGGTGCTTACTATTGTCTTTGCGCCTATCAGCTTTGGAGAAATACAGGTTCGTATTGCCGAAATGCTGACAATTTTACCTATTTTTACACCGGCGGCAATTCCGGGATTGTTTGTAGGATGTCTGATTGGAAATATTACAGGCGGAGCAATCTTACCTGACATTATTTGCGGCAGCATCGCAACACTTATAGGAGCGGCAGGGACATACGCATTGAGAAATCACCACAGAGCATTGGCAGTTTTACCGCCTATTTTGGTAAATGCCTTGGTTGTTCCGTTTGTACTTCGCTATGCTTACGGTGTGGTACTTCCAATTCCATTTTTGGCTTTAACCGTAGGAATTGGGGAAATTATTTCCTGTGGAATACTGGGAAATGTTTTAGCGGCAGTTTTGAAAAAATATAGCGGAAAGATTTTCGCATCACAAAGAGCATAAGATAAAAAATAAGGGGGTTCTGCAGACGCAGGATCTTCTTTTTTGGTTCTATGTCAATAGTTGGGGCGGGATTTTCTGAATTCCGCTCCATAGTTGTATTTAGAGGTATTTTTTGTTTGCATGGAAAAAATCAAATTTATGACATGGCAAACAAACCTTCAAGCACCCACCTTGTTTTTAATTGTCTGTTACAAGAAAAATACGAGTTCTGAGACGTTCAAATTTTCGAATTCCATAGGAAATACGTTTCAGAACTTTTATCTTATTGTTAAATCCTTCTGTTGGTCCATTGGTGATATGTGGATATTTAAAAGCATGAAGGATTTCTTTTGCCCAGTTCCGGTAGGTTCTGGCACATTTTTCAAATTCCGCCAGACCGGAAGTTTCAGCTGCTTTTATCCAGTCAAAGAAATTTTTTCTCTGCCGGGAATATTTGTGGTCCTGACAGATATCATAAAATTTTTCTTTCAGGAAATGTGCCTTGTGCAGGTCGTCGTTATAAAGCAGCATAAGGTCACAGGCTTTTTTGTTTTCCTCATTTAACTTCTGGTATCTGGTAAGGATGAGACGTTTACTCTTTTTGTAATACTTCCGCAGGGAAGAAGGCATGGAACGTTGCAGTCTTTTGCGGACACCTTCAATTGCCCATGTAACCTGCCGGATAAAATGATATTTGTCAATGATAATCTTCTTGAGTTTCCGCAGTTCTGTCCACAGAACTCCCAATCAGTCTTACTGATTATACACAATTTTTTAAAAATGCCCAAAATATAAGGAATTCTCTCTCTTTTTGATGTAAAATAAAATCACCACAAAATTATCCCACTAAACAAAAAAAGAAAGGATCCCTTATGGCTAATTTTACATCAAAAACCTACCAAATGAAACGGGAAATTTTAACTTTTTCAAATAAATTTTCCGGAAAGCTTCCCAAACCGGAACGAAAGTTTATGGCTGACATGAATTATGGTATGCTTGCTTCCAACAGTTGTCTGCTTACAGACATTGTTGACCGGTTACATGAGCATTCCAAAAAGATTAATAGCGTCGACCGCCTTTCCAGACATTTATCAAAAGGCACACCAAAAGACGCTTTAAATGCTTACCTGACCAACATAAAAAAATGGTGTCCGGTTCATCCTGTCATTCATATCGATGACAGTGACGTTGTAAAACCGGATGGTTATAAATTTGAGTCTCTCGGCTTGGTACGCGATGGTTCTGAGAGTACCTCTGCAAAAAATGTCTATAAGAAAGGGTATCATGTCACAGAAGCCACTGTACTTACCAACAACAATCATCCAGTCAGTCTTTTTTCAGAAATTCATTCTTCAAAGGAAAAAAGCTTCACATCCACCAATGACATTACTTTTTCTGCTATGGAACGTGCAGCTGCATTATTTGAAAAAGCAACCTTTGTCATGGACCGGGGCTACGATGATAACAAGATGTTTCTCAAACTGGACTCCATGGACCAGGAATATGTCATCCGCCTGACTGCAAAACGGAAGCTCCTATACCATAATAAATGGGTATTTGCCACGGAACTGCGTAACAGAAGGAAAGGCAAAGTAAAACTTCCCCTGTTCTACAAAGGGAAAAAGCACGAGGCTTATCTTTCCCATGTAAAAGTACAAATCACTGCATCCAGAAAAGATATTTATTTAGTCCTTGTTTATGGCATTACGGATCACCCTATGATGCTTGCAACCAATAAAGAGATCAAATCGAAAAACGATGTGATAAAGGTTGCAAAGCTTTATTTTTCCAGATGGCGCATTGAAGAATATTTCCGCTGTAAAAAACAGATATTCCAATTTGAAAACTTCCGGGTACGGAAGCTCAAAGCAATCAATGCCTTAAATTTCTATATCACTTTATGCATGGCATTCCTGGCTCATCTTTCCATGAAGCCGGAAACAAATATCCTTAAAGCTGCTATTATAAAGACAGCGGATCCAATAACAGAAAGATATTTTCACTTTTATTGGCTCTGCTGTTTTTGCAATAGCAACTTCTATAAACATTTTTGTAGAGGTACTCTCAGACCATTACGTATCCAGCCAAAAGACTCAAATTTATAATCATCGGGTTTTTCAGCGACCTGGTCATCGATATGAATGACAGGGGAAGCCGAGTATCATTTCTTTACGTGGGTTAGATAAGCGTTCAAAGCACTTTTGGGTGCTTTTGGAAAGTTGTGTATAATCAGCAGGGATGAGTAGAAGTTCTGTGGATAGAACTGCGGAAACTCAAGCAAGTTTTACTTGACTCTCTTTTTCTATCTATATATAATAATTTAGGAATTTTAATTTAAGAAAAAGGGGGGATAAGATTGATGAGAGTAATAGCATTAGTTGGAGCAATTTTGGGATATTACTTTTATTATAATATGCGCTGGAAAAAGAAAAATGCATATTTTCCAATAATAGTTGTTTCGTGGATTACGTTTGTAATGTATATTGCAGGAGTTTTGGAATGCTTAAAGTGGGGAACTTTTAGTATTGTATTTATTGGTTGGTTTCTTCTTTTTGGAATATTTGTTATGACAGTGAAGAAGAAAAAACTGGATTTTTACATAAAAGCAGTTTTTAATTCTACTATTATATGTATGCTAATAGGTCTAATTTGGCTATGGGTAATAACAAGAGGAGTGGGACTTTCTCATTATGATGATTTTTCACATTGGTATCGTATTTGCAAAATGATGCATGTAGAAAATGCATATCCATCACAGCCAGATATGTATTTTCCATCTTATGTACCAGGAACAGCTACATGGATATATTTTATTACTCGATTTATAAGTTTTTCAGCAGAAAACTGTTTATTTGCACAGGCAATTTTAATACTTTCTTGCTGTGCTGTTTTTTTAGGGGTAATTGGTGAAAAAATTGAAAAAAAATGTAAAGCATTAAGTTTTATTTATGTTTTTGTGGTATCAACTATTTTGTGCGCAATGAATGTAAGCATTTATTCCTTACTGGTAGATACTGTTTTAGCACTTATTCCGTTAGCAGTTGTTGTTCTCATTTTTAATGAAAGAGACAGAATGGATATTAAGTTATATTTCGGTGTCATGTTAGGAGCTTGTTTTACAGCATTGGTGAAAACATCGGGACTTCTTTTAGTATTTTTTATTGCATTGGCATGGTTTATGAACGTTAATCAGAATAATGAGAGAAAAAATGTAAAAAAGAATATTATTATAAGTTTTTTATTAACTATTATTCCATTTTTATGTACAAGGCTATATATAAATCGCTCAGTAGTGATTTATGGAAATATTTCAGATACTTATCAAGGTGTGTCATTGAATAGATATTTAGGAATATTTTCAGGAAAAACGTTTCAGGACATAGTTGGAATATTTGGGAAATACATGTCTGAAATATTTAAAGGCAGTGGAATGATTTCGCAGGTAAAAGTAATTTGGATATGTTTAGCGTTTATGCTAATTTTTTATTATGCTTTGAAATATTTTCATAGAAAAGAAACTGTATGGGTAAAGAATATTTTTCTATATGTTATAAGCTTTTTCGTTCTTTATAATATAGGATTATTATTTACTTATATGTTTTCTATGGGAGAGAATGAGGCAAATTCTACTTATTTGGCATCGTTTTATAGATATATGGGAACTGCATCAATTTTTATTACAGGAATAGTTGCATTCGTCATTCTGTATATAATTATGAATATTTCTGTTGTAAAGCAAAAAGTAATGTTAGCGGTTAGTTGTATTATGTTTGGAATTTTAGGAATGTTTTATTTTGACACAGGATATGTTTGGGGACGTGATTTTGAATATCAGAAAGAAAATTATACAACAGACGCATGGGAGCTATGTCAGAAATATGTTCCAGAAAGCTGGGAATATAACGATTATAGTTATCTGGTTTTATGGAACTCAGATGATTTTCAAGATTCGGGTAAAATTTGGTGGCTCATGTCAGCATATTTAAGAAGTGTGCATATTGAAACATATAATTTGGAGGATTTGAAACAGAGTAATATTACAGAAGATCAAAAATCTAAGATGAAACAATGCGAGTATTTGGTAACATTAGGAGATTTTTCGAGCTCCATTGATGTGATTAATGAATACGTATCAGTTAGAAATTATAAGCCAGGAATATCAGAGATAAATTAAATACAGGAGAAGTTTTTAAATATGAAAGAAATACCAATTATTATTCCGGCATATGAACCGGATGAAAGACTGATAAAATTATTAAAAGAATTTAGAGAAAAAAATGTTCGAGATGTTATTCTTGTAGATGATGGTAGTAGTGTAGAATATAAAGAAATTTTTCAACAAGCAAAACAGATATTGAGAGAGATTGATGGAATATTGCTAATTCATGAATGTAATCAAGGTAAGGGAAGAGCTTTAAAAACAGCGTTTTCATATATTTTAGATAATTGTCCAGAGGCTATTGGAACAGTTACCGCTGATTCTGATGGACAGCATACAATAGAATGTATTTCTTCTGTTTCAGATGAATTGTTGAAAAATCCGAATAAATTAATTTTAGGTGTTCGGAATTTTGAAGAAGAAAATATTCCATGGAAAAGTGAGTTTGGAAATAAAATAACAATGAAAGTACTCGGGTATGTATCAGGTATACATGTCAGTGATACGCAAACAGGATTAAGGGGAATACCTCGCGGCTTTATGAAGGAACTTATAAATGTTGCAGGGGAGCGTTTTGAATTTGAAACAAGAATGCTCTTGGAAAGTGTTGGAAAATATTCCATTAAAGAAGTTCCAATTAAAACAATATATGATTCAAAAGAAAATCATCAAACACATTTTAGACCAATAAAAGATTCCTTAAAGATATATAAAATATTGGGAGCTAAATTTTTTAAATATATTTTTACATCGTTGTCTGCAAGTGTTCTGGATATTCTTATTTTTACAATCTGTTGTTATTTATTAAAAGAGGGCAATAGTGCATCACAAATTGTAATTGCTACAATTACTGCAAGGTTTTTTTCTGCAACGTATAATTGTGCGATGAATTATAAAGTTGTTTTTAACAGCAATGAGAAAGTTTTAAGAGCAGTTTTAAAGTATATTTTTCTTGCAGTGATACAAATGAGTTTAAGTGCGGTTTTAGTGATTTTTGGTGTGAAAATTTTAGCTCCTATTTCTGAAGTTATCGTAAAAATTGTTGTAGATACAGTTTTATTTTTTATTAGTTTTTATATACAGCGAAAGTATGTTTTTAAAAAGCAGTAATGGGATTTGAAGCAGAAAAAATAACTACTTTTATGCTATAATCTCATCTTTGACAGTTAAGAAAATGGGTGCTACAATCCTTGAAAACACTCAATGTCATTAACTTAAGGAAAAGAAAAAGATAGTTGTTTCATTTCTTGGTTTTAGAAATAACGAGAGTATGAAACTTTTTCTGTAAATAATGTTTTAGAAGGTCTTCTATGATAAAATGTTTTGGTTCTATGTCAATAGTTGGGGCGGGATTTCCTGAATTCGCTCCATAGCTGTATTTGGAGGTGTTTTTTTTGCTTGCATGGAAAAAATCAAATTTATGGCATGGCAAACAAACCTTCAAGCACGTTTCAGAACTTTTATCTTATTGTTAAATCCTTCTGTTGGTTCATTGGTGATATGTGGATATTTAAAAGCATGAAGGATTTCTTCTGCCCAGTTCCGGTAGGTTCTGGCACATTTTTCAAATTCCGCCAGACCGGAAGTCTCAGCTGCTTTTATCCAGTCAAAGAAATCTTTTCTCTGCCGGGAATATTTGTGGTCCTGACAGATATCATAAAATTTTTCTTTCAGGAAATGTGCCTTGCGCAGGTCGTCGTTATAAAGCAGCATAAGGTCACAGGTTTTTTTGTTTTCCTCATTTAACTTCTGGTATCTGGTAAGGATGAGACGTTTACTCTTTTTGTAATACTTCTGCAGGGAAGAAGGCATGGAACGCTGCAGTCTTTTGCGGACACCTTCAATTGCCCATGTAACCTGCCGGATAAAATGATATTTGTCAATGATAATCTTGGCATGGGGAAAATAAATTTTTGCCAGTTCCGTATAAGGAGTCCACATGTCGCATACAAAATATTTTACACGATACCGTTCTGTTTTTGGGACAGAAGAAAAATAAACAGCCAGATGCCCCTGTGTCCGGTTGGGGAGGATATCCAAAATGCGGTGTTTTATGGGATCTGTCAAAATACACTGGTATTTACCGGTATCCGCATTTCCTTTGAATTCATCAATAGAAAGGACTTCGGGAAACCTCCTGCGGGAATAGGAAACCGTATCCAAAATCCGGTGAACGGTAGAAGGGGAAACATTGGCAGAGAGAGAAAACTCCTTAATACTTTGATTTTTATGCAGGGAGTCTGCAAGAAAAGCAGTCAGCCTGGAGGTACGCTGGAAATAGCGTGGTAAAAAAGAATACTTCTCATAAAAATGTTTCCCACAGCTGCAGGTATATCTTCTTTTTCTGAGCACAAGATAGCAATGTTTCAATTGGAGGGGAAGATCCTTGATTGTCTGGGAACGGTAATCATGGATTTTTTTTGTGGAAGCACCACAGTGGGGACAAATTTGTTGTGAGGGTTTGGTTTCGAGATAAATTTTAACAAAAGAGTCCGCATGAATAATTTTTTTTACAATTACCCCTTCCAAATTTAGTAATTGATTGATACAATGATTATGAATGGTTCATACCTCCTAGTGTCTGATAGTAATGTGTGGGTGCTGGGAGGTTTTTCTTTTATTTTAGCGCAAAAAATAAATGATGGGAATATGGAAATAAACCATACCCCAACATTTATTATAGAATCTCTTTTTTTCGCTTCTTCCAATCATTTACTTTGACATACAATAGTCTGTATGCTAGAATTAAATCAATTATGGAGTCTTATACCCTCAGCAAGAATTACAGATAAGAATACATATTTGAAACTATATACAAATCAATAAATGTACAGAGGTGAATAAATTGGATAAAAACGAGTACAGGGCAAAGTTGGAAGAAATCAGTCAGCTGGTTGATAAACAGGATTACAAGGGTGCCCTAAAAATTGTAGATACCATTGATTGGCGTAGAGTGCGCAGTGCCAGAACTTTATGTATGGTAGGCGAGATATACGAAGCTAATAAAAGGTATGAAGATAGTCGAAAACTTCTGCTCCTTGCACATCAGAGAGCTCCTATTGGTAAAACTGTTATTTATAGATTAGTTGAGCTTTCTATTAAAATGGGTGAATTTGATGAGGCACTGAATTATTACAAGAAATTTGTGGAGATTTCTCCTAATGATAATAGTCGATATATTTTGAAGTATAAAATTTACAGGGCAAGACGTTCACCTATTGAGGAACAGATTGAAATTCTTCAGGATTATAAGAGCAGAGAGTATACAGAAAGATGGGCTTATGAATTAGCTCGCCTTTATGCAAAAGCCGGTATGAAGGAAGCTTGTATAGAAGAATGTGATGATTTGATTTTGTGGTTTAGTGAAGGGAAATATGTTACAAAAGCCATGGAATTGAAGATGAAATTTGTACCGTTAACTGCCTCACAGCAGGAAAGCTACAATAAGGCCAAAGGCATTCCAGTAAGAACATCTGTAGTGTCCAAACCAGCAGAACCACAGGTAAAAGAACCTGCAAATCAGCAGGATAAAGAGATAGAAGAGATTTTAAACAGTATTAAATTAGGTGATTTTGCACCGGAAACTCCATCTGAAACAGTGGTACAGCAGCCGGAGGATCTTCCGGAGCGAGTGGCTCAGGGATTAAGAGATGTGTTCCAGCCTAAAATGACGGCTGCCGAGGAGATGGAAACAGCAGCAACAAGAGAGCCATCCCAGGCCAGCGAAGAGCAGGGATATGTAATTAAGGATTTAGAGCCGGAAGATATGACAAAAGGCAGCGGATTTAAGCCGTTCCATATTGGAAATGCCATGACTATGGAAGTAAAAGCCGAGGCGCCAAAGTCAGAAATGCTTTCTTCTGATGGGGCGAAAGCGGAAGCTTTTAAGACAGATACAAAAGGTGTGGAATTTGATTTAGAAGCACTTTTGGCAGAAACAGCAAATGAGCTTGCACAGGCAGTTGCTGAAGAAACAACAGGAGAAGCAGTAGAGGAAGTTGTTGAAGAAGCAACAGAAGAAGCGGTAGAGGAAGCCGTTGAAGAAACAACAGAAGAAGTCGTTGAAGAGGCAACAGAAGAAGTTGCAGAGGAAGCTGCTGAAGAGACAGTAGAGGAAGCAGCAGAAAATATTTTGCCTGCACCGGCAGCGGCAAGAGCAGCTATGATTGCAGAAAATTTAAGCGCTGTTTTTGAAGAAAAGGCAAGTGAAATTGAAGCTCTAGCAGCAGAGAATACAGAAGAAGAGCCTGAACAGGTTTCTGCGGAAGCAGAAGAAGTGATGGAAGAAGTTCCGGAGGGAGTTTTTGGAGCAGACGTAGAAGTATCTGAAGAGGCAACCAGAGAAATACCTGTGGAAGAAGTGAAAGAAGCTGCATTGGAATCACAGAAGGAAGAAAGTCATATAAAACGTGTGGCAGCTTCTGCGGTAGATGAAACGCAGAAATCTTCTGCATTTCAGACGGCAGTAGAAAGTTTGATGCGCCATCATCTTACAGAAGAAGAACACAGAAGATTGTTTACATATTTCGCACCTATTCCAGGGATGACACAGCAGATTAATGAAGCATTAGACACTGCGCAGGAGTCAGCGTGTGCTAAGACATCTCAGGCTGGAAATATTATTGTTACAGGACGAGAGGGTTCTGGAAAAACAAGACTTTCTGAAGGCCTTATTAAAGCCCTTTGCAAGGAACGTCAGATGGAAGGGGCAAAAGTTGCTTTTATCACAGCTCAGGAATTGAATAAAAAAGACCCTATAGCAGTTGTAGGAAAATTATCAGGAGGATTTCTGGTAGTGGAAAATGCAGGGGAATTAGATGGTGATGTAGTTGAAGATATGTCAAAGGCTATGGAATTTAAGACAAATCGTTTGACTGTAATTTTAGAGGATTTAAAGCCGGGCATTCGCAGCTTAGAAGAAAAATATCCGGAATTTATTAAAAAATTTGACTCTCGTATTGTAATACCTGTTTTTACCAATGATGAATTAGTATCCTTTGCAAAGACTTATGCCAAAGAATTAGGATATAAAATTGATGATATGGCAGTTCTTGCGCTGTATACTCTTATCGGAGATAATCAGAACGAAGAAAACCCGGTTGCAATTGGCATGGTAAGAGAGATGATGGACGAAGCTATCAAAAGAGCTTCTAAAAAAGGGCGCAGGGTAGGAAAGAAAGTAGGAAAACGCCATTTGGATGATGAAAGCGGCAGAATTATGCTGTATGAAAAAGATTTTGATATTTAGTCAGGAGGAAAAAAGATGACAGCCCCTTATCTGGGAAATCCGAAAAGAACCATAGAAGTTCTACAAAAATATGATTTTGTTTTTCAGAAAAAATTTGGGCAGAATTTCCTGATTGATACCCATGTATTAGATAAAATCGTGAGTGCTGCAGAAATTACAAAAGATGACTTTGTACTGGAAATTGGTCCCGGAATTGGGACCATGACTCAGTATCTGGCATGTGCAGCCAGAGAGGTCGTTGCGGTCGAAATTGATAAAGCACTGATACCAATTCTTGAGGATACGTTGCAGGAGTATTCCAATGTAACGGTTCTTAATGAGGATATTTTAAAGGTAGATATCAAAAAACTGGCAGATGAGCGCAATAATGGAAAACCCATTAAGGTTGTGGCAAATCTGCCATATTATATTACAACACCGATTATCATGGGATTATTTGAAGGAGAAGTGCCGATTGAATCCATTACAGTAATGGTACAAAAAGAAGTGGCAGACAGAATGCAGGTAGGACCAGGGACAAAGGAGTATGGCGCTTTGTCATTGGCAGTCCAGTATTATGCAGAGCCATATATCGTGGCGAATGTACCGCCTAACTGCTTTATGCCAAGACCTAAGGTGGGAAGTGCGGTAATACGTTTGACGCGGCATGCAGCTCCACCGGTGGAAGTTGTTGATGCAAAGCTGATGTTCCGTATTATTCGGGCGTCTTTTAATCAGAGAAGAAAAACGCTTGCTAACGGATTAAATAATTCACCGGAGCTTTCCTTTGGGAAGGATGAAATTCAAAGGGCGATAAAGGCCTGTGGATTTCCTGAAGGAGTACGGGGAGAAGCTTTGACTTTGGAAGAGTTTGCAGCATTAGCAAATGAATTTCGAAAATAATAAATGAGAAACAGAAAAGCATCGCAGAGAAGTGAGTCTGCGATGCTTTTTTTTCTATAAATATTAAAGGAAGGAGAGTCGGCAGTAACGCCGACTTATGAAAAAGAAAATATAAAAATAATTTGCTCTGTATTATTTTTATGATATTAGTATATCCTGGAAATATGTTCAAAACATGATGAACTTGTGAAGAAATCATGAACGAATTTAAAAACTTTTATGAATGCTCCGTATTAACGCTCTAAAACCGTAGAAACAGATGAAATCTGTAAGTGATGAATACCCAAAAAGTTTTCGACAGATATTCGCGCACCTCCTAGAAGACAGGAAAAATCCCTTAATTTAGAAGGAATAATTTTACAATCCCGGTTTTGGTGTTTTGCTAAGTATTCTAAAATTTTCTTGTTTACGTGGGGAATGTGATTGGAAAAAGCGCTGTTTAATACAATCACATCTGTATTGAAGGTATTGATGATATTATTAATGCCAATGGAAATGTATTTTACAAATAAATCCATCATTTCACCTGCAAGAGGCAGGCCTTTATCATAATCTTCTAAAAATTCTGTAATGGTAACGGAGTTTTTCCCCTGGCGTTGAGCGTAATTTTCAAGGATAGCTTTTTGAGAAGCATAAAGTTCAAAACATCCATGATTTCCACAGGGACATGGTTTTCCGTCAGGAAATAGTATGGTGTGACCGAATTCGCCGGCATAGCCATCCCGTCCTTTGTATAAGCGGCCGTTTACAAGAATTCCCATACCAATTCCGTCATGTACATTAATATGTATCATGTTTTTGTATTTGTGGTGAAAGGCGGCTTCTCCTAAAACTGAGAGATTTGCTTCGTTTTCCACAAAAACCGGAATTTGAAACAGTTCCTGTAAACGAATTCCCAGTCCTTTATCCGGGAGAGGATAATAAGGAGTAAATAAGATTTCATTTTTTTGTACGACACCATAAATACCGATAGAAACACCTATAATTTTATTTTTAAAAGAGGTATTTTCTTTTGTGTAAAAGTTTAAAATCTGCTCCAAATGATGTAAAAGGTTATTTTTAGAAAGAAAAGGTACTTTTTTGATTTCCTGTACTTCTCCTTTTAAATTGGTTATAAGAGCGATGATTTGCTGCGGTTGTACTTCTAAGGATAAGGTAAAACCATATGATTTATTAAATTCCAGTAAAATAGGTTTTCTGCCCATGGAAGTCTGGGCGCTGCCGATTTCCTGTATGAAATGTTGATCCAGTAATTCCTGTACAATAGTTGAAATGGTTGCTTTTGTAAGGGAAAGCTGTTTGGCCAGAGCAGCTCTGGAAACAGGAGGATTATTGATAATAAATTCCAATACCAGACGGCGGTTATTGGCACGTATCATTTCCTGATTGGCGATGGACATAATAAAAGGCTCCTTCGTATCTATTAAACTTTTTGTTCTTATCATACACTTTTATGGGGAATGGGGCAAGAGATACACGGTAACTACAGTTCTTCTTTTGAGAACCTTTAGAGAAACTTTAGAAGTATATGAGGAGAAGTGTGGTATAATAATTGCACGATGTGCAATTCAAGCCAATAAAATTGGCTTGCCGCCACAAGAGTGGCGGATTATACCGGCAAGCCACAACTTGCCGAGAAAATGCTCTGGCGAGCGCTTCCTCGCCTGCGTATGTGGTATAATAATTGGACAACGTGTAATTTAAGCCAATTTTATCGGCATGTCGCCATAAAGTGGCGGATTATACCGGCAAGCCACAACTTGCCGAGAAAATGCTCTGGCGAGCGCTTCCTCGCCTGCGTATGTGGTATAATAATTGGACGATGTGCAATTTAAGCCAAAGGAATTGGCTTGCCGCCACAATAATAAAATATATAGAGTTTAAGGAGATTGAGGATATGAAGAAAAAAGGAATTGCGTTGTTACTTGCAGGTGTTGTTATGGCATCTTGTTCTATGCCTGTTTATGCTGACAGGGAGGATGCGAAACTGGATGTTCCTTATATTTCTCTGGGAGCAGATTTAAATGCACAGGAGAAGGCTTCTGTTTTGGAGCTTTTAGGTGTTTCTGAAAAGGATTTGGAGAATTATACTGTTGCTACCGTTACCAACAAAGATGAGCATAATTATTTGGACTCTTATCTGGATAAAAGCGTTATCGGTTCAAGAGCTCTTTCTTCTGTTTTGGTAGAAGGGAAGGAAGATGGGAATGGTATTCATGTAACAACAAAAAATATTACATATTGTACACCGGGTATGTATGAAAATGCTCTTGCCACAGCAGGAATTAAAGATGCGGACATTGTGGTGGCAGGTCCTTTTAAAATTTCCGGAACAGCAGCTTTAGTAGGCGCTATTAAATCTTATGAAAATATGACTGGTGAGAAAGTCAAAGAGGAAAATGTAGAAACGGCTACTAATGAGCTGGTGATTACCGGTCAGGTCGCAGAAGAAGTGGGAAGTCAGGAAAAGGCAGAACAACTCATTGGGGCGATAAAAGGGCAGGTGGTCAGCGGAGAAGCATCTACACCGGAAGAAATAGGAGAGATTGTAGATCAGGCTGCAAAAGAAATGGAAGTGAAGCTTTCTGAGGAAGACAGGCAGGCAATTGTAAAACTGATGGAAAAAATTGAAAACCTGGATTTGGATATTAACAGTTTAAAAGAGCAGGCTAAAAATCTTTATGACAAAATAGAAGATTTAGGCTTAAAGCTGGATATTAATGAAGAGCAGGTTAAAGGATTTTTTGATAAAATTGTAGAGTTTTTTAAAAATTTGTTCTCCGGTAATTAAGAATAAAAAAATCTGCCCTCAAATGTGGATATATGTACATTTGAGGGCGAATTATAAAAGATATGAATTGTTCCAGATTATTTCTTTCCGGAAAATTCCTGTATTTTTTCATTCAGGGAAAGCATGCGGCGGTCTAAATTTGAGACAATGTTTGCACATTCCTGAAGTTCACGGCGAATATAATCCGGTGCATTTCCTTCAAATTTGTAATAGATTTTATGCTCCAGACTTGCCCAGAAATCCTGTGCAATAGTACGGATTTGTATTTCTACAATCGTATCTACAATCCCCTGTGTTAAATGAATAGGAACTGTCACCAGAATGTGATAGCTTTGGTATCCGCTTACTTTGGGGTGCGTGATATAATCTTTTACAGAAACTACCTTTAAATCGCTTTGCTTTGTAATCATATCTGCAATCAAATAAATATCAGAAGTAAAAGAACATATAATGCGGATACCTGCAATGTCATTTACATATTTGACCATGTTTTCCACACTGGTTTCGTATCCGTTCTTTTTCAGCTTATTTACAATACTGGCAGGGGTTTTGATGCGGGATTTAATGTGTTCGATAGGGGTATAATGATAAATATGCTGAAACTCATCATTGAGAATGTCAATTTTTGTATTAATTTCTTTTAGAGCAGCGTTATAGAGGAACATGAGCGTTTCCCAGCCATCTGCATCTTCTTGTTTTATCAGGTCTATAAGTTTTTCCATTTTTGTGTCCTCGTTAAAGAAAATAAAAGTCTGTCACTTTTTCTTAGTATAGCAAAAAAGTAACAGACAGTCAAAAAAGATTTCTACATTGTATGAAGAAGCATGTCCTGAGATTTAATCAGATTTAATTTTCGCATGCCATTTGCTATAAATAATGTAAGGACACCGGGCAGGATAAAATGAAGCAGAAGGATTTTAAGAAATACCATTTGAGGGGCTTCTCCTGTTATCATAGTTTTCCAGGTGGTAATCTGTCCGGCAATCCCCATAGTACCAAGACCGGAGCCTATAGGGGAATTCTGCATTTTTCCTATAAGAACACCCACAGGACCTAAAACAGCGCTGGAAATTACGGAAGGAAGCAGCAGTAAGGGGTTTTTCAGAATATTGGGGAGCAACAGCACAGGTGTGCCTGCTCCAATAGAAAGAAGTCCTGAAAAACCATTTTCCCGATAACTTGCAATAGCCATTCCCACCATGCTGCAGCAGCATCCAATGGTTGCTGCTCCGGCAGCGAGTCCTGATAATCCAAGCATAGTACCCAGGGCTATGGTATTTATAGGGAAAATAACAGCAATTCCCATAAGTACAGAAACGGTTATTCCCATAAGAATGGGCTGCTGCTGTGCACCCCAGTTTATCCAGTTTCCAAATTCTCCTATGAGATGATTAAGCGGTGTGCTTATCCAAAGTCCCACAAGTCCTCCACATAAAATTCCGGTAAGAGGACACAAAAGCAAATCAAAGCGGGTTTTTCCGGCTAAAAGCCTGGAGAGTTCAATCGCTGCAAAGGCAGCTAAAAAAGCTCCCAGAAATTGCCCGGGGCCGGGTGTTCCTCCTGCCATACCTGCAATGCCTGCGCACAATGCGATGAGAGGTTCTTCCCGAAGGCGGCAGGCAATACCGACTCCGATGCCGGCGCCGGTAAAAGAGGCGGCGATACCGCCCAGATGGGTAAGTGCATTTCCCAGATTGCCCGGAAAAAATCCGGAAATCTGTTGGAAAATTGTTCCCATAACCCATGTGGCAAAGATGCCGCAGGCCATTCCGTGAACCCCTTCTATGAAAAATCGTTCAAACAGCTTTCTCATAATTTCAGATTTTTAAATAAAGAGCCTAAAGAAGTGGAAATTTCTTCGCTTTCCGGTAATTCGTAATCTGGTTCTTCTTCTTTTTCTTCAACAATTTCATTGAGGGCTTTAATGCTCAGACTGATTTTTCCGTCTTCATTTTTAATTACTTTTGCTTTTACAGTATCACCGATATTTAGAACAGCTTTTGGTGATTTAATTCTTTTTTCGGAAATCTGGGAAATGTGTACAAGGCCGGATATTTCGTTACCCAAATCAATAAAAGCGCCATAAGTCTGTAAAGACTCTACTGTACCTTCTACAATACTTCCTACTTTAATGTCATCGATTTTACTGCGCTTTTCTGCTTCTTCTTTTTCTTTTAAGATTTCTTTTGCAGAAAGAACAAGTCGGTTTTCCTGTTCATCTACTTCGAATACTCTTACTGTAATTGTCTTTTTTAAGAAATCTTCCGGGTTTTCTACATAGTTTAAAGCCAGTTTGGAAACTGGAATAAAAGCGCGGATACCTTCTACATAAGCAATAGCGCCGCCTTTTACAATTCCCTCTACAGATACGTCAAATTCTGTTTTGTCTTCTTTCATCTGCTCTAGTTTGTCCCATATAAGCATATCATCATCGCGGAAGTCAGAGAAAGAAGCATCGATTTCTTTCATGTAGTCTTCCATAGTTTCCTGTTTTTTTAATTCTTCTGACATTGAAATACCTCCATGTTTTAAAATTTGGATTAAGTATATCATAATTGCCATTGATTTAGAAGTATGTTACTATAAAAACAGATAGAACTGCAGTAAAGGCAGAAAGGAAAGAAGAATGGGAAAGCAAGGAAAAATATACATTATCGGACATAAAAATCCAGACACAGACTCTATTTGTTCAGCGATTGCTTATGCTGATATTAAGAACAGAATGAGTAATGGAAATCGTTATGTGGCAAAGAGAGCAGGACAGATAAATGAAGAAACAGAATATGTGTTAAAAAGATTTGGCGTGGAAGCGCCGGGATACCTGTCAGACGTTGGGACGCAAGTAAAAGATATGGATATTCGGGAAACGCCGGGAGTTCCTAACAGCATTTCCATTAAAGATGCGTGGGCAATTATGAAGGAAAACAGTGCGGTAACGCTTCCTATTACGAAAGAAGATGGACAGCTGGAAGGTTTAATTACTACAGGGGATATTGCAAAATCTTATATGGATGCGCATAATAATTATTTTCTTTCCAATGCCAGAACCCAGTACAGAAGTATTGCCAATACAGTGGAAGGTGTTATTGTAACAGGTAATTCCCACGGGTATTTTGTAAAAGGGAAGGTTGTAATTGGTGCAGCAAACCCGGATAAATTAGGAGATTTTTTAGAAGAAGATGATCTGGTTATCTTGGGAGATCGACATGAAGACCATTTATGTGCAATCCGGGAGAATGTAAGCTGCATAATCGTATGCAATCATGCTCAGGTGTCAGCGGATATTATTGAAGCGGCAGATAAAAATCAATGCGTTATTATTCAGTCTGCACTTGATACTTTTACAGTAGCAAGGCTTATTAATCAGAGTATTCCTGTAAAACATATTATGAAAAAGGAAAATCTGATTACTTTTCAGACGGATGATTTTACAGACGATGTAAAGGATATCATGGTAAAAAACAGACACAGAGCATTTCCAGTAGTAAATAAGCATGGAAAGTATATTGGTACGGTTTCCCGCCGTAATTTGCTGGGAATGAAAAAGAAACAGCTGATTTTAGTTGACCATAATGAGAAGACACAGGCAGTGGACAATATTGATGCGGCAGAAATATTGGAAATTATCGACCATCACAGATTGGGCTCACTGGAAACTTTACAGCCGGTGATGTTCCGCAATCAGCCGGTAGGGTGTACAGCGACAATTATGTATCAGATTTATGTGGAAAAGGCGTTGGAAATCAGTCCGTCTATTGCGGGGCTTTTATGTTCTGCGATTATTTCAGATACTTTGATGTTTCGTTCGCCTACCTGTACCTCTGCGGATAAAATGGCGGCAGGCGCTTTGGCTTTGATTGCGGGAATTAATATAGAAGAACATGCAAAAGAAATGTTTACTGCGGGAAGTAATTTGAGAGGAAAGACTACGGAAGTTATTTTCTATCAGGATTTCAAGCGATTTACGGCAGATACCGTGAATTTTGGCGTAGGGCAGATTAGCTCCATGAATGAAGATGAGCTGAAAGATTTAAAGAAAAGGCTTATTCCATTTATGGAGCATGAGTGTGGAAAGAATGGAATTTCCATGGTATTTTTCATGCTGACAAATATTCTGAATGAGTCTTCTGAGATTATATGTTATGGTGAGGGCAGCGGAAAGCTGGTGCAAGAAGCTTTTGAAGTGCAGGAGTCTGACGGAGGGTATGTATTGCCGGGTGTGGTATCCAGAAAAAAACAGCTGATACCTGCATTTATAGGAACTTTACAGCAAAATGGGAATTGATTTTGAGAGGAAATAGAAATGAGTAAAATAGAATGGAAACCGGGAAATATGCTTTACCCACTTCCGGTGGTAATGGTAAGTGTGGCAGATGAGGACGGAAAGGATAACATTATAACAGTTGCATGGGCTGGGACTGTTTGTACAAATCCACCTATGGTGTCTATTTCTGTAAGACCGGAGAGATATTCTTATCATATGATAAAAGAAACAGGAGAGTTTGTAATCAACCTCACTACAGAAAAACTGGCTTATGCAACGGATTATTGTGGAGTGAAGTCCGGTCGGGATGTAGATAAGTTTAAAGAGGTACATTTGACAAGAGAAGCGGCTTCTCACGTGGGAGCGCCTATGATAAAAGAAGCTCCGGTTTCTATTGAATGTCGTGTAAGGGAAGTGCAGGAGTATGGAAGTCACAGTGTGTTTACGGCAGACGTATTGGCTGTACATGTAGATGACCAATACATGGATGAAAAAGGCAAATTTGATTTGGCTATGTCAAATCCGATTGTTTATTCTCATGGGGAATATTATGGATTGGGAAAGAAATTGGGAACTTTCGGGTATAGTATTAAGAAGAAAAGAAAAAAGAAACAGAAAAAACAGGGGAAATGAGTATGGAAAATATTACACTGATTGGTATGCCTGGTGTAGGAAAGAGTACGGTGGGTGTTATCCTGGCTAAGGTGCTGGGATATGAATTTGTAGATTCGGACCTGTTAATTCAAAAGTCTGAAAATATGCTTTTGCGTGAAATTATTGCAAGAGATGGACAAGATGGTTTTCTGAAAATAGAAAATCGGGTAAATGCTTCTATTGAGACGGAAAAATCTGTAATTGCTACAGGGGGAAGTGTAGTGTATTGTGCAGAGGCTATGGAGCATTTAAAAAAAATAGGTAAAGTTGTATATTTGAAACTGGAGTATGAAGAATTAAAGAAACGTCTGGGAAATTTGAAAGGCAGAGGTGTGGTTCTGCGAGAAGGACAGACTTTGAAGGATTTGTATGACGAGAGGACACCTCTTTATGAGAAGTATGCAGATATAACAGTTGATGAGAAAAAATTGGATGTGGAAGGAACTTTACAGAAAATTCTTGAAAATATTGCCAAATAAGTGTTAATAATCTCTGGAAAAAGCACGGAACAACAGGAAAATAAGGATTTTTATTTACAAATGCATATATCTGTTATAATATAATGGATAAGCCATAAAATAGTATTGAGAAAGTATTGAGAAAAACCTAAATTCGAGAGTGGCTTTTTACATTATAGATAAACAGATAAAACCTGCATAGACAGGCAGACATAGATTTAGACAGGTAATTGTACCTGGGAAAACAAGAGGTGTGTATATGGAACAGTATATCATTAAGGGTGGAAACCCATTGGTCGGTGAAGTGGAAATTGGCGGTGCCAAGAACGCTGCTCTGGCTATACTGGCAGCAGCAATCATGACAGATGAAACAGTACACATTGAAAACTTACCAGATGTTCGTGATATTAATGTGTTGTTAGAGGCAATTAAAGAAATTGGTGCAACAGTTGATCGTATTGGCCCTACAGAAGTGAAGATTGCAGGGGCAACTATTGGAAATATTACTGTTGAGTATGAATATATTAAGAAAATCAGAGCGTCCTATTATTTATTGGGGGCTCTTTTAGGCAAATATAAAAATGCAGAAGTACCCCTTCCGGGAGGATGTAATATAGGAAGTCGTCCCATTGACCAGCATTTAAAAGGCTTTCGGGCTCTTGGTGCGTCTGTGGATATTATTCACGGTGCCGTTGTAGCAAAGGCAGAGCATCTTACAGGGAAACATATTTTTATGGACATGGTATCCGTAGGTGCGACAATTAACGTTATGATGGCAGCGGCAATGGCGCAGGGAAATACAATTATTGAAAATGCGGCGAGAGAACCTCATGTTGTAGATGTCGCAAACTTCTTGAACAGCATGGGTGCAAATATTAAAGGTGCCGGTACAGATGTTATTCGTATTCAGGGAGTGGACAAGCTTCATGGTACGACTTATTCCATTATTCCGGATCAGATTGAAGCAGGAACCTTCATGTGTGCAGCAGCAGCAACCATGGGGGATATTATGGTGAAAAATGTTATTCCAAAACACTTGGAAGCTACTACGGCAAAATTGGAGGAAATCGGATGTCAGGTAGAGGAGTTTGACGATGCGGTGCGTGTTGTGGCAAACAAACGTTTAAAACGCACGAATGTAAAAACTATGCCGTATCCGGGTTATCCCACAGATATGCAGCCTCAGTTTGCAGTGACATTAGCACTGGCAGAAGGGACAAGCATTGTGACAGAAAGTATTTTTGAAAATCGTTTTAAATATGCTGATGAGCTTACCAGAATGGGTGCAAATATTAAGGTAGAGGGTAATACAGCTATTATTGACGGTGTACAGAAGCTCACAGGTGCGAGAGTTAGTGCGCCGGATTTAAGAGCGGGTGCAGCTCTTGTTATTGCAGGTTTAGCATCTGAAGGTATTACAATTGTAGATGATATTGTTTATATCCAGAGGGGATATGAACGTTTTGAGGAAAAACTCAGAAGTCTTGGAGCTGAAATTGAGAAGGTTTCCAGTGAAAAGGAAATTAAGAAATTCCAGCTGAGAGTAGGCTGACAGAGTTTTTGTGAAAAAACACTTGACGGATAGCGGGAAAAGCGTTATCGTAATAGTGCTAAATGAAAACTAAAAATGTTATATTTTCTCTTATTCAGAGTGATGGAGATACATAGGATCTGTGAAGTCACGGCAACCCCGCATGGCGGAAGGTGCCAACCTGAGCGAATAATCGAACAATAAGAGGATTCATTTTATGGAAAGTATATGAGTCCGCTTTGTCGGACTCTTTTTATTGTATAGGAAAGTGCGTTCTATACAATAAAAATCTCCGCAGGGATGCGTAGCTCGCGGAAATGAAATTATCAGATTGTACTGCGGTAAAAATGGAAGAGAAAATATAAACTTAAGAAAAGGAGAAAAACATGGAAAAAAGATTATTTACTTCTGAATCTGTAACTGAAGGCCATCCAGATAAAATGTGCGATGCGATTTCTGATGCAATTTTAGATGCACTTATGGAAAAAGATCCAATGAGCCGTGTTGCCTGTGAAACAGCTACAACAACAGGTGTTGTTATGGTTATGGGTGAAATTACAACAAATGCTTATGTGGATATTCCTAAAATTGTAAGAGATACTGTACGCGAAATTGGTTATACAAGAGCAAAATATGGTTTTGATGCAGATACTTGTGGTGTTATTACTACAATTGATGAACAGTCTGCAGATATTGCGCTGGGTGTTGATAAAGCTTTAGAAGCAAAAGAAAATAAAATGTCTGAAGAAGAAATCGATGCAATCGGTGCCGGGGATCAGGGTATGATGTTCGGATTTGCAACAGACGAGACAGAAGAATTTATGCCATATCCAATTGCACTTGCTCATAAACTGGCATTACAGCTTACAAAAGTACGTAAAGATGGTACATTAACTTATTTGAGACCGGACGGAAAAACACAGGTTACAGTAGAGTATGATGAAAATGATAAACCAATGCGTTTAGATGCAGTTGTATTGTCTACACAGCATGATCCGGAAGTGACACAAGAACAAATTCATGCGGACATTAAAAAGTATGTATTTGATCCAATTCTTCCGGCAGACATGGTAGATGATGAAACAAAATTCTTTATTAATCCAACAGGACGTTTTGTAATTGGCGGTCCTCACGGGGATAGTGGATTGACGGGACGTAAAATTATTGTAGATACTTATGGTGGATATGCGCGTCATGGCGGTGGTGCTTTCTCTGGTAAGGATTGTACAAAAGTGGACCGTTCTGCAGCTTATGCGGCGCGTTATGTGGCAAAAAATATTGTGGCGGCAGGTCTTGCAAAGAAATGTGAAATTCAGTTATCTTACGCAATCGGTGTAGCGCATCCGACTTCTATTATGGTTGATACTTTTGGAACAGGAAAGCTTTCTGATACACGTTTGGTGGAAATTATTCGTGAGAACTTTGATTTAAGACCGGCAGGAATTATTAAAATGTTGGATTTACGCCGTCCAATCTATAAACAGACAGCAGCTTACGGACATTTTGGAAGAAATGACTTGAACCTGCCTTGGGAAAAATTAGACAGAGTAGAAGATTTAAAGAAATATTTATAAGATATTTATAAGAATAGGAATTTTATATGTCGGACTGTTTCGTGAACGGTCCGACTTTTTCTATTTTGTACCGAAAGTATTACATTTGTGTGTATATTCAGAAATAAGGTTGAAATTATCAGGAGATTGTAATAGGATAAAAATATAGAAAATAAAGTAGTAGGAGGGAAAGGAATGAAGAAAAAAACATTACAGGCTGTAATAGTTGCTTTGGGTATTTTGGGCAGCAGTTTTACGGTATCTGCTATGGGGAAAACAAATGTAGAAAATGCTGTGCTGCCGGAAATAACGGAAGAAAGTGTACAAGATCAAGATATTGAAACAGAGGAAACTGTAGACCAGGTAGAACCAGATGTGCCACAAACAAATCCAGATACTCTACCAATAGAACCGGAAGCTCCGGAAACAGTACCGGATAATCCGCAGCCAGAAGTGCCGGATGAAGGAGAAGATAGTAAGCCGGAGAGTGGATGGATTGAAGATGAGAAGGGCTGGCAGTACAAAGATGAGAATGGAAATCTGTTGAAAGATGGCTGGTGGGAGATTGACGGAGAAAAATATTATTTTGATAAGGATGGATATAGAGCTACTGACTGGCTGAAAACAGAAAATAAATGGTATTACTTAGGAACAGATGGTATTATGCGGACAGGCTGGCAGGAAGTCAGAGGTAAAAAGTATTACCTTGGAACAGATGGAGTAATGCAGACAGGCTGGCAGGAACTTGGAGGTAAGTGGTATTATTTAGGTGGTGCAGATGATGGTATTATGCGAATAGGCTGGCAGGAACTTGGGAGTAAATGGTATTACTTAGGAACAGATGGTATTATGCGGACAGGCTGGCAGGAACTTGGAGGCAAGTGGTATTATTTAGGTAGTGCAGATGATGGAGCAATGCGAACAGGCTGGCAGGAACTTTGGGGTACGTGGTATTACTTAGGCGGTGCAGATGATGGAGCAATGCGAACAGGCTGGCAGGAACTTTGGGGTACGTGGTATTACTTAGGCGGTGCAGATGATGGAGCAATGCGAACAGGCTGGCAGGAACTTTGGGGTACGTGGTATTACTTAGGCGGTGCAGATGATGGAGCAATGCGAACAGGCTGGCAGAAGCTTTGGGGTACATGGTACTATTTAGGTGGTGCTAATGATGGGGCGATGCAGACTGGATGGATTTATCCAGGCGATGGAAAATGGTATTATGCATATGCAGATGGAGCGATGCAAACTGGCTGGGTTTTAACGGGAACAGATGATTGGTATTATGCCTATGGAAATGGTGCGATAGCAATTAATACCTGGGAAAAAATAAGTGGACAGTGGTATTGGTTTGATGAAAGCGGTCTAATGGCACAAGGATGGAAGTATATAGGAAGATATAAATATTATTTTGATAAATCGGGATATATGCTTCAAGATTTAGATGGAATTCTGGGAAGACAGTCTTCCTATGAAATTACAGTAAACCGTAAAAGATGTCAGGTGATGGTTTATGCGAAAGATGGAAGTAATGGATATATTATTCCAGTGAAAACATTTACTTGCTCTGTAGGACTTCCTTCTACACCTACACCAACAGGAACATTCTATACACCGAATAAATATCGCTGGCATACATTGATGGGACCTTCTTATGGTCAATACTGCACCAGAATTAATGGAGGAATTTTATTCCATTCAGTAGCTGGTTATAATAAGACAAGTTATAATATTCATGCAAGGGATTACAATAAATTGGGTTCACCGGCTTCTCATGGCTGTGTACGTTTAAATGTACGTGATGCCAAGTGGATATATGATAACTGCAGTCTCGGAACAAAAGTTACAATTTCCGATTCTGTAGCAACACCATTTGATAAGCCTGCAACAATTAAAATTCCTGCCAGTCAGAACTGGGATCCAACAGACCCTAATATTTAAAGTGAAATAAAAATGTAGATTGTACATAAAGTGAAAAGAGATCGTTTCATAAATATATAGAGAGATTATGGGACGATCTCTTTGCTTATATGTGAAACTGTGTTTAGGATACTGTTTTTCAAATTATATAAATAAAATATAAAAATTAAACAAAAACAGCTTGACATAGCAAATAGAAGGTGATATTATATCAAAGTTGCTGTTAAACAAACAAAAACAAAAAAATTAAAAAACAAAAAAGTATTGACAAATATTAAAACAAATGATATTATAGTCGAGCTGTCGCAAAACGACAACGAAGCAGTCGAAAAAGACTGAAAAAAGTTTAAAAAAAGTTCTTGACAGAAAGATGCAGATGTGATAATCTAGTGTGGCTGTCGCAAAAGAGCAGAGATGCCGAAAGGCAGCAAAAAAACTTTTTAAAAAAGTACTTGACAAGCTGAAAGCGATATGATAAAATATCGGAGCTGTCAAATGACAGGAACCTTGATAATTAAACAGTGAAACACATGAAAACGAAAAT
>NZ_LT635465.1 GCF_900120295.1 Blautia sp. Marseille-P3201T
TTTTACTGTTTTTGGTTTTTCAAACCGTTTTTAAAAATGAATGTAAAAGAATTTTCGTTTTCATGTGTTTCACTGTTTAATTATCAAGGTTCCTGTCATTTGACAGCTCCGATATTTTATCATATCGTTTTTAGCTTGTCAAGTACTTTTTTAAAAAGTTTTTTGCCGTCTTTCGGCATCTCTGCTCTTTTGCGACAGCCAGACTAGATTATCACATCTGTATCTTTCTGTCAAGAACTTTTCTAACTTTTTTCAGTCTTTTTCGACTGTTTCGTTGTCGTTTTGTGACAGCTGATTTATAATATCACATCAAACTATATTTGTCAACAACTTTTTTTCACAGCTTAACAGCTGTAACGGAGAAAGAGGGATTTGAACCCTCGCGCCGCTATTAACGACCTACTCCCTTTCCAGGGGAGCCCCTTCAGCCTCTTGGGTATTTCTCCTTAGCCTGAGCTTTCAGTTATTTAACCGAAGCGGAGAGAGTGGGATTCGAACCCACGCGCCCTTGCGGACAAACGGTTTTCAAGACCGCCTCGTTATGACCACTTCGATATCTCTCCGAATACGCTGTGTCAGCGACAGGTAGTATATTAACATGCTTTGACAGTATATGTCAAGACTTTTTATAAATTTTTTCCAAATTTTTTTCAGCTATTAAAATATCCTCTGGCGTTGTTATTTTTATGTTTTCGTATGCACCTTCTACCACATATACATCCACATTTTTATACTTTTCCACCACCATAGCATCGTCTGTTATATCACACATAATTTCTTTTCTTGCTAAATCATGAGCTTCCTTAATTAACTGATAAGAAAATGCCTGCGGAGTTTGAACAGACCATACACTGCTTCTTCTGGGTGTACTGGTAACTATTCCTCTGTCATCCACTATTTTAACTGTGTCTTTCGGAGGTACCGCCGCTATACATGCATTATAAGCCAGAACGCCTTCCTTTGTCCGCTTAATAATTTCCTCCGTGACAAAAGGTCTCGCCCCATCATGTATAAACACATAATCTGTATCTGCAGAACACGCAGTTAATCCCGCATAAACGGAGTCATAGCGTTCTTTTCCACCTTCTACAATATTTCTTACCTTTGTAAAGCCATACAAATCTACAATCTCATTCTTGCAATAATCAATGCTATCTTTTCCCGTAACAATGATAATTTCATCTATTTCATCGTTTTTCTGAAAACAAGCAAGGCTATAATACAGCAAAGGTCTGCCCTGCAAAATCAAAAATTGCTTCTGAACCTTACTTTTCATTCGCTTTCCTTGTCCTGCTGCCAGAACAATTGCCGTACACTTCATACCTGCACCCTCCTTATCTTTCTCCCAATTTTAAATTTGGAACTGCATTCAAATCCCATCCGTGGCGAGTACCTTTTAAATATTCATAATACGCTGCCACGCCAATCATCGCCGCATTATCTGTACAGAAAATAGGCGATGGATGATAAAACTTAATTCTATTCTCCTTACAAGCCTCTTCCATGGCACTTCGCAAAGTCTGGTTTGATGCCACGCCGCCGGCAATGGCAAGCTTATCTATCCCATAATCTTTTGCGGCCGCAATCGCATGCTCTACCAGCACCTCCACTACGCATCGCTGAAAAGAAGCTGCAATATCTGCTTCTACAATAGGTTCTCCCTGCATTTTACATTTATTAATATGATTTAAAACAGCAGATTTTACTCCACTGAAGCTAAAATCATAAGGTGCATCTTCGATTTTTGCTTTTGGAAAGTCCATGGCATAAGCATTGCCTTCTTTTGAAAGCTTATCAATTTTCGGCCCTCCCGGATATCCCAGACCAATAGCACGAGCTACTTTGTCAAAAGCCTCTCCTGCTGCATCATCTCTGGTTCTTCCCAAGATTTCAAATTCTCCATAATCCTTTACAATTACCAGATGTGTATGACCGCCTGATACAACAAGGCATAAAAACGGAGGTTCTAACTCTAAATTTTCTATATAATTAGCAGAAATGTGTCCTTCAATATGATGAACCCCCACCAACGGAATATCTTTTGCAAAGCTGATTGCCTTTGCTTCAGCCACTCCTACTAAAAGCGCCCCTACCAATCCCGGTCCGTAAGTAACTCCTATGGCATCTAAATCATCCAGTGTAACATCTGCCTCCTTTAAAGCTTCCTCAATTACCTGATTGATTTTCTCAATATGCTTTCTGGATGCGATTTCCGGAACAACGCCTCCATATAATTTGTGTAAATCTATTTGGGAAGAAATAACATTCGACAAAACAGTACGTCCGTTTTTCACTACAGATGCAGCTGTTTCATCACAGGAACTTTCTATTGCCAAAATCAATACATCTTCCTTATTCATGGGTTCTCTCCTTATTCTTCAAACATCAGCTCCACAGACTGTCTGTCTCTGGCAGCAATTGTATTTGGAAATATATCTGCTGCTTCCTTTACCGCTTCTTCCGGTCTTACCAGAGAAGGGCTATAATGTGTCAGCCACATTTCCGCCACCTGGGCTTCCTTTGCCAACTGTGCAGCTTCTTTAAATGTCATGTGTTTATACGCCTTTGCCTTATCGTCCTTGTCCTGTTCTCCATACATGCCTTCACAAATAAACAAGTCCGAACCTGCTGCATGGTCTGAAATCGCCTTTACCGGTCTGGTATCTGTAGTATAGGTAAGTTTAATTCCCTTTCTGGGCGCTCCTAAAACCATATCCGGTGTATAAGTATTCCCTTCACATACCACCGTTTCACCTTTTTGAAGGGAATTCCAGCATTTCAAAGGAATGTTTTGTTCCTTTGCCCTCTGGGCATCAAATTTCCCTGCCCTTTTAATCTCCAGTGTATAGCCGTAGCAGGTCACATTATGATTTACACGAAAAGCAGTGATATGATAACCATTCAGCTCATAAGTTTCCTCCGGTTGTGTAAGCTCAATACACTGAATTTCAAAAGGAAGCTCCGGTGCAATGACACGAAGAGCAGAAACCACACGAACCAGCCCCTTGGGTCCAATCAAAGTAAGCGGTTCTGTTCTTTCTGCATTCCCCATAGTAAGCAAAAGTCCCGGCAAACCGCTGATATGGTCTGCATGATAGTGGGTAAAGCAAATAACATCAATAGGTTTAAAACTCCATCCTTTTTCCTTTACTGCCACCTGCGTTCCTTCTCCACAGTCAATCATCAGGTTACTTCCATTATATCTCGTCATTAAAGATGTCAATTTTCTTCTGGGCAGAGGCATCATTCCCCCCGTTCCTAATAAGCATACATCTAACATCTCATTATCCTCATTTCTATCTGTTATAGCATTTCTTATCATAGCACAGTTTTTTTCACGCTACAACATTTCATTTTCCATTTCCTTCTCTACCGGAATTTGAAAACCTGCAATCCATTTATCATAACAGCTTTCACATAAATCAAAAGTATGCTTTTCTCCGTCTTTTTCCGAGAAATATCCCCAGAAGGCTGTCACAGGCAGAACCCCTTCCATAATCACACCATCTTTTACATTCATTTTTTTTCCACAACAATTACAGTACACTTCAACAACCTGATTTCCCTTTTTTTCTTCGTATTTTCTCATTTCTTCCTCCTGCTTGTGGAATAATTTTTCGACTACGCTGTTTATTATACATGAAGGCCGTTTCAAAACCCAGTGGGAAATCACTCTAAATCTAGAAAAAGATAGCACTTCTGCTATCTTTTACACATTACAACTCCATTTTCCACCGGTTCTTCATAAAAATTTTTTCTTACACTCAAAACAGAAAAGCCGCAGGACTCATACAGTCTACGGGCATTCTGATTGCTTTCACGCACTTCTAAAAAATATGAGCTTACCCCTTTTATCCTGCCTAAAATTTCCAGTTTTTCTAACAATGCTCTGCCGATTTTTTGCCCCTGGTATTCTTTTTTTACAGAGACATTTGTAATTTCCCCTTCATCAAGCACCATCCACATTCCAATATATCCAGCCATCGCCTTATCCACATACGCCACAAGATACAAAGCTTTTTCGTCCTTTACGGCACCCAGAAAATCTGCTTCTTTCCATGGTTTTGAAAAATTTTCTGCCTCTATCTGGGCTGCTGCTGCTACATCTGACTCCTGCATTTCTCTAATTTCAAGCATTTTCCGTCTTTGCCAGGCGTTCTGCCCGTTCCCTTTCTGCCTGAGATACCCGCAGATAATCCGGCTGATGTTCCACGGCAGTCTGAATTTTTCCCTGCTTAAAATAAATACCAGCCAACGCTCCCACTGCTCCTGCCCGTTGACGATTTAAATGTGCAGGTGCAAAACTGTATTCAACTTTACAATTTTCTCTAATTGTTTCTTTAAAAACAGGAACTCCATCACCTAAAAAGATAACTTTCTTTCCAATTCCATTTAACACCTCTAAAAGTTCGTGAATAGACAATGCATCCTGCTCTTTTACAATAACAAGCTCATGATTTTGAAATTTATAAATACCTGTATATACCTGATTTCTTCTTGCATCCATAATTGGACACACAACAGTATCTTCTCCTGTATCATAGAGATTATATGCCAGTGCGTCTACTGTCGGCACTGCAATCAAAGGTTTGTCAAGAGCCAGCCCCAGCCCCTTCGCTGTGGCAGAACCAATGCGAAGCCCTGTAAATGAACCAGGACCTGCTGCCACTGCAATGGCATCAATGCTGTTTAAATCAAGCTGAATGTTATTTTTTATTTCATTCAGCATAGGAAGCAACGTCTGTGAATGTGTTTTTTTATAATTCATCGTATATTCTGCTACAAGGGTATCATCTTCCATCACCGCAACAGATGCTACCAGCCCGGAACTGTCTAATGCCAATATTTTCATATAAGATACTCCTTTCTATATCTGTAATTCCAATCCCTCAATTATAATTTTTCGATAATCAAAACCTTTTTCCAAATCCTTTTCAATCGTAATGGAAATAATATCAGAAGGTAAAATCTCCTCAATCAGCTCTGCCCATTCAATCAGGCACACACCTTGTCCAAAAAAATAATCATCATACCCTATTTCTTCCATTTCTTCTATATCACCGATGCGGTACACATCAAAGTGGTAAAAAGGAAGTCTTCCTTCTTCATATTCCTGAATAATGGTAAATGTCGGACTGTTTACCGGTTCTGTAATTCCAAGTCCTCTGGCTACCCCCTGAGTAAATACAGTCTTCCCCACTCCCAAATCTCCGTTTAATGTATAAATTTGCCCAGGAAGCGCCTGTTGTCCTATTCTTTCTCCCAGACAAAATGTCTCTTTTGCATTATATGTTTCTATTATCATAGATTGTCCTCTTTATCTTTACTTACTATCAGTTCAGTACATTAGTATAGCACACAAAATTCCAGCTTGCACCTTTTATTTTTTCCGTTTATAATCAAATAAACTACTGAAAAATAAAGGAGATTTTTATTATGGCAAATCCAATCGTAACCATTACAATGGCAAACGGCGATGTTATGAAAGCAGAATTATATCCTGAAATCGCCCCAAATACAGTAAATAACTTCATCAGCCTTATCAATGATGGCTTTTATGATGGTTTAATTTTCCACAGAGTTATCCGCGGCTTTATGATTCAGGGCGGCTGTCCAAACGGTACAGGCATGGGTGGCCCAGGTTATAGCATTAAGGGTGAATTCTCTCAGAACCATTTTGAAAACAATCTGGCACATACACCTGGTGTTCTCTCTATGGCACGTGCAATGCATCCTAATTCCGCAGGAAGCCAGTTCTTTATTATGCACGAAACATCTCCACACTTAGATGGTGCTTATGCTGCATTTGGAAAAATCACAGAAGGAATGGACGTTGTAAATAAAATTGCTGAAACACGTACAGATTACAGCGATCGTCCTTTAGAGGAACAGAGAATTCAAACTATGACAGTGGAAACTTTTGGTGTAGAATATCCTGCTCCTGAAAAGTGCTAATCCCTTTCTAATCATCAAACAGAAGGTATTCTCCTTCTGAAACTGCAAAATACAGTTCTTTCAGGTCTGTGACAGTGGCTCTCGCATTAGTAGCTTCTGTCACAGCCTTTTTTATTTCATCAACTCTGTTTGCAGGTATAAGAACCTGCATCTTTACAGACTCCTCATACTGAGAATTCATAATCGGAATTTCCTTTTGTGCGAACAGATATTGAAGTTTCCCTACTCCATTATAATCTGTCCCCACCTCTGTAAGTATGCCGTGACATTTCGTGATAATTCTGCTTTGTGCCAGCCCTTCCTGTACAGATTTGGAATAAGCCCTTACAAGCCCGCCTGTTCCAAGAAGTGTTCCTCCAAAATATCTCGTTACCACAACGGCTGTATTGTAGAGTTCTTCTCCCAAAAGCACATCAAGCATTGGCTTTCCTGCTGTTCCCTGTGGTTCCCCATCATCACTGCAGCGCATAATCTCTCTTCTTTCCCCAATGACATACGCGGAGCAATTGTGGGTTGCATCCCAATACTTCTTTTTCATTTCTTCTATAAACTTTACAGCTTCTTCTTCTGTCTTCACAAGACGGACCGTAGCGATAAATCTGGATTTTTTTTCTATTAGTTCTCCCTGTCCGCCTTCGTAGATTGTCCTGTATTGCTCTAACATATTATTCCTCATTTCTTTTTTCTTTCCTGCTATTTTAGCATATTTTCCCTGAAATTGGGAATATTTATGACTAAAAAAGCGGAAATCTTACGTGCCGGTTCAAAGTTTCTTGAATTAGGTTCTGTCATTTGATATAATGTACGGGAAAAGGAGGCAAACTACATGAATTTTGGAAAACGCGCCACGAATAAGAAACGCAATGCCCTTACTTCCCGCTCTTCCATGATGGGAAAGAAAGCACATGTTTCTTTTCTACGTATTATTTTCATCTCTCTGATGGCAATTTTGATTATCGGAGGCTGCATGGGTATAGGTGCTTTTAAAGGTCTGATTGATAACGCACCTGATATTTCAGAAGTAAATATTGTCCCCGTTGGCGAAGCTACCTTTGTTTATGATGCTAATGGCAATCAGTTGCAAAAACTGACTGCTCCCAATTCCAATCGTATGCCTGTAAGCATTGAACAAATTCCTCTGGACTTGCAGCATGCTGTGGTAGCTATTGAAGATGAACGTTTCTATGAACATAATGGTATTGATATAAAAGGTATCCTGCGTGCCGGTGTTAAAGGTATTTTAAACGGCGGAAACTTCACTGAAGGTGCCAGTACCATTACACAGCAGTTATTAAAGAACAACGTTTTTACAGGCTGGACAAATGAGTCTGTTGTACAGCGTTTTAAACGTAAGTTTCAGGAACAGTACCTTGCCATTCAGTTAGAAAAGCAGATAAAGGATAAAAACATTATCCTTGAAAATTACTTGAATACAATTAACTTAGGAAATGGTAACTTCGGTGTACAGGCTGCTGCACAGGACTATTTTGGTAAAAATGTCAGTGACTTAACACTTTCTGAATGTACGGTAATTGCCGGCATCAGCCAGAACCCTACAAAGTTTAACCCTGTTATTAACCCTGACAAAAATGCCCTGCGCCGAAAAGATGTTTTAGACCACATGCTGGAACAGGAATATATTACCAAAGAACAGTATGACGAATGTCTGGCTGATAACGTGTATGACAGAATTAAAACCGTTGACCAGCAGCAGGAGCAGGAAACCCAGACTTACAGTTACTTTATTGACGAATTAACAGAACAAGTTGTAAAAGATTTACAGGAACAGCGCGGATTTACAGAAGCGCAGGCTTATAATGCTCTTTACAGTGGCGGACTTCGCATTTACACCACACAGGATCCTGCAATTCAGCTTATTTGTGATGAAGAATACGGAAATCCGGGGAACTTCCCTTCCGGTACTCAGGTAACCTTAGATTATCGCCTGACTGTAAAACATCCAAATGGAGAACAGGAAAATTACAGCAAAGAAATGCTTCAGGAATATTTCATTCAGAATGAAGATAAAGATTTCACATTATTGTTTGACAGTCCTGAAAGTGCTCAGGCTCATGTAGATACTTATAAGGCATCTATTCTGGCAGACGGAAGTGAAGTAATCAGCGAAAATATGTATTTAACTCCCCAGCCTCAGTCATCTATTTGTATTATTGACCAGCACACAGGCTATGTAAAAGCAATTGTAGGCGGACGAGGAGAGAAATCCTCCAGCCTTTCTTTAAATCGTGCAACCAATACTTTACGTCAGCCCGGTTCTACATTTAAACCATTAGCTACTTATGCTGCTGCTTTAAATGAAGGCGGCATGACATTATCTACTACGTTTAAGGATGAACCTTTTAAATACGACAGTGGACAGCCATTATACAACTATGACCGTCAATATCACGGAACTGTAACCATGCGTACTGCAATCATTAAATCTTACAACATTCCTGCTGCAAAAGCCATGGTAGAAATCACACCAGAAGTCGGCGTATCTTACCTGAAAAAATTCGGTTTTACTTCCATTCTGGATACACTGACAGAACTTCCGCAGGGAAGCGGAAACTTCTACACAGATGTGAACGTTGCAACCTCTATCGGTGGTATTACAAAAGGTGTAAGTAATCTGGAACTGACAGCTGCCTATGCCGCTATTGCAAACAATGGAACTTATATTAAACCGGTATTTTATACAAAGATTTTAGACTCTGACGGCAATGTTGTCATTGACAATACTCCTGAGGAAACAAAAGTAATCAAGCCAAGTACTGCATATCTTCTTACTTCTGCAATGGAAGATGTTGTAAAAAGAGGAACCGGTACTCGTTTACAGTTAAAAAATATGCCGGTAGCAGGAAAGACCGGTACAACAGATAACTACAAAGATTTGTGGTTCTGTGGATATACTCCGTATTATACCTGCTCTGTATGGGCCGGATATGACAATAACATTGTTCTCCCAAAAGGACAGGCAAGAACTTATCAGCAAACTTTGTGGCAGAAAATCATGCAGCGTATTCACAACGAGCTGCCGGAAACAGACTTTAAAATTCCTTCCACAGTGGAAAAGAAATCTATTTGTAAGGACACAGGATTATTAGCAAGTTCCTCTTGCGATGCTGTAACGGAATATTATGATACGGAAACACTCCCTAAGAAATATTGTTCCGGCCATGCCAAAGCAAAAGAGGAAGAAGAGGAGGATACAGAAGAAAAACCTCCTAAACCAGATAATTCTGTAGATGTTCCGGAAGAAACCACTCCGGAAACTCCTACTACTCCGGAAACTCCTACTACTCCGGAAACTCCTGCCACTCCGGAAACCCCTACCACTCCGGAAAAACCGACTACTCCAGAAAAGCCGACTGTTCCGGAAACTCCTACCACTCCAGAGGAGGAAAATGATTAAAGACCAAAAAAGGCATTTGTTCAGTTTTTTTATGAACAAATGCCTTTTTATTTTATTTTTATCTACTTAAAATCAATTTTGCTGCTCCGTAAATACCGGCGTCATTGCCAAGTGTTGCCAGTTTAATCGGTGTTTTTTTACATACCGGAAATGCATGTCTTTCGTAATGCCGCTGTACACATTCTACAAGTACATCTCCGGCCTTTGATACACCGCCTCCAATAACAATAACATCCGGATCTGTGACACATGCAAAAATTGCAAGAGCATGACCTAAGTAAGTTGAAAACTTTTCAACGATTTCTCCGGCCAGTTCATCTTTCTCTTTATATGCATCAAACACATCTTTTGCTGTTACCTTTTCTCTGTTTCTTAGAAGAGACTCTTTATCTGATTTTTCCAATGCCTCTCTTGCCAGCTTTGCAATACCTGTAGCAGAAGCATATTGTTCCAGACATCCTTTATTTCCACAATTACATGCGACTGTTTCTTCAGGATTTACTAATGCATGTCCAATTTCTCCACCGGCGCCATGTGCTCCTGTCACAATTTTCTCATTGACAATAATTCCGCCGCCTACACCTGTTCCCAAAGTTGCTAAAATCAAGTTTCTGGCACCTTTTCCGCCGCCTTTCCACATTTCACCAAGGGCAGCCACATTTGCATCATTTCCGGCCTTTACAGGCATTCCTGTTAATTCTCCTAACTCTTTTTCAATATTTTTTCTGCCCCAATGAAGATTGACTGCACATGCAATTTCTCCGTTTTCTTCAATCGGTCCCGGCAGTCCAATACCGATGCCCTCTACTTCTGCCTTATTAATCTGTTTTTCTTTCAGTTTCGCATCAATTCCATCTGCAATATCAGGAAGAATTCTCTCCCCTCCATTCTCTGTGTTTGTTTTAACTTCCCACTTATCTAAAATTGTTCCATCATTTAAAAACAGCGCACACTTAATTGTTGTTCCTCCTACGTCAATTCCAAAGCAATATTTACTCATTACTCTTCTCCATTCCCTCGTTTTTTTGTCATATTTTCCTGCACTCTTCTATATAATTCCTGAGCTGCATTATAACCCATTTTCTTTTGTCTGTGATTAACTGCCGCCGACTCTACAATAACAGCCAGATTACGTCCGGGGCGAATTGGCAGAGAATGGCACACAATTTTATTTCCTAAAAACTCTGTATATTCCTCTTCCATGCCAAGACGGTCGTATTCCTTATCCTTGTTCCATTCCTCTAATTTAATAACCAAATCAATGGACTGAGTATCTTTTACACTCTCTACACCAAATAAAGTCTTAACATCAATAATTCCAATTCCCCGAAGTTCAATAAAATGGCGGGTAATATCAGGTGCAGAACCAACCAGTGTAACGTCACTGACACGGCGTAATTCTACTACATCATCACTGACCAGACGATGTCCTCTCTTAATAAGCTCTAAGGCAGCCTCACTCTTTCCGATACCACTTTCACCTGTAATCAGAACACCTTCACCATAAACATCCACTAAAACTCCATGAATGGAAATACATGGCGCAAGCTGTACATTCAGCCAACGGATAATCTCTGCCATAAACACAGAAGTTGTATTGTGCGTTACCAACACCGGTACATCATATTTCTTTGCAAGACTTAACATATCTTCATCAGGCTCTGTCATGGTAGTAAATACCACACATGGAATTTTGCTGGAGACAAATCTCTCGAAAGCTACGATTTTTTCTTCTCTGCTCAAATGAAGCAGATAGGTATATTCTACATACCCGATAATCTGTACTCTCTCATTTTCGAAATGCTCTAAATACCCTGTCAACTGCAATGCAGGACGGTTAATTTCCGGTGTATTAATCATTTTCTTTGAAATGTCAACTTCCGGTGTTTTATTGTACAGATTTAATTCCTGTACCATTTTCTTCAATTCTACACCATTCATGTTCCCTTCTCCTTCTATTCTGTCTTAAACTTCTTCTTTTATTTTATCATATCTATTTTTACATGACAAGCCAACTGCCCGACCTTTATCGCTCCTTTTTATGAAAAAAGTCATAGACTTGTCTGGCTGCTCTCTCGTTCATAGACTCTATATTAGAAAGAGTTTCCACAGATGCTTCTCTAATCCCTTCCAGACCTTTAAAGTGCTTCATAAGCGCCTTTCTTCTTGTTTCCCCAATTCCCGGAATATCATCTAAAACAGAATGAACCTGTCCTTTACTTCTCAAGGAGCGGTGATATTCAATGGCAAATCGGTGGGCTTCATCCTGTATTCTGGTAATCAGTTTAAAACCTTCGCTGTCTCTGCTGATAGGGATTTCCTGATTATTATAATATAAGCCTCTTGTACGGTGCTTATCATCCTTTACCATTCCGCAGACAGGTATACTAAGATGCAGTTTATCCAACACTTCCAATGCAATATTCACCTGACCTCTTCCCCCATCCATAAGGATTAAGTCCGGAAATCGGGTAAAACTTCCGAATTCATCTTCCAACTGCTGCTGCCTTCTCTCTTCCCGTTCATCCATCCCATGAATAAATCGACGTGTAAGTACTTCTTCCATACTGGCATAATCATTAGGTCCCTGTACACTTTTAATCTTAAACTTTCGATAATCACTGCGTTTAGGCTTTCCTTTCTCATACACCACCATAGAGCCCACCGACTGAAAGCCACTGATATTAGAAATATCATAAGCTTCCATCCTCTGAACACCTGATAATCCTAACAGCTCCTCAATTTCCTTCACCGCCCCTATTGTTCTTCCTTCTTCCCTTTTTATCCGCTCTTTATCCTGCCTTAAAACGAGTTTTGCATTGTGATATGCCATTTCTACCAGCTTTTCTTTTGTGCCCTTTTTCGGCACAGAAATACGCACTTTCTTCCCTTTTCTGCTCTCCAGCCATTTGGCAATCAGCTCTTGATCTTCTACTTCTTCCTGGAGCATGATTTCCTTTGGTATAAAAGGAGTTCCCGCATAAAACTGTTTCAAAAAGCTGGATAAAATCCCTTTTCTGTTTTCTCCCGGCGCTGATTTCATGTAAAAGTGGTCTCTTCCAATAAGCTTTCCATCCCTTACAAAAAATACCTGTACCACTGCATCTGCATCTTCCATTGCCGCCGCAATAATATCTTTATCTTCTCCCGGATGATCTGTAATTTTCTGTCTTTCCCCTATTTTTTTCACACTCTGAATTAAATCTCTATATTGCGCAGCATCCTCGAATTCCATTTTTTCAGATGCTTCATACATTTTCTCTTCCAACTGTGTAAGGATCTTCTTATGGTTTCCATTTAGAAAGTCAAGAAGCTCCTCTACCTGTGCTCTGTAGGCAGACTCGGTAATATATCCCTGACAAGGAGCATCGCACTGCTTAATATGGTAGTAAAGACAAGGCCGTTCTTTTCCTATATCTCTCGGCAGATTACGGCTGCATGTTCTCAAATGATAAAGCTTACGTGTAAGCTCAATAACATCTTTTACGGCTCCTGCACTAGTATATGGTCCAAAGTATTTAGACTTATCCTTTTTCATGCTTCTGGCTGTCATAATTCGAGGAAATGCCTCTCCTGCAGTCACCTTAATAAAAGGATAATTCTTATCATCTTTTAACATCGTGTTATACTTGGGGCAATGCTCCTTAATTAAATTGGACTCTAAAACCAGCGCTTCTAATTCTGAGTCTGTCACAATATATTCAAAACGGGCAATCTGTTCCACCATCTGTTCTTTTTTAATTCCCAGATTTCTGCTTTTCTGAAAATACTGTCTGACTCTGTTTTTTAAACTAATCGCCTTCCCTACATAAATAATGGCATCCTGTTTGTCATGCATAATATAGACCCCGGGAAGGGAGGGTAATTTTTTCAATTCTTCCTCAATATGAAACATTCTGCTATCCTTTCAGAATAATAAATGGAGCTGCCGGATAAGGTTTAAAGCGACAACTCCATTTCTATTTACTCATTTATTTCTGTTTCTGCAACGGTTACTTCTTCTGTAGGCTCCTTTATTCCTTTTATTTCATGGAAAATTTTCATAAATTCCTTACCTGTAATTGTTTCCTTCTGGATAAGAAATTCTGCAATTTTATCAAGAGCTTCTCGATTTTCACTTAAAAGTTTTTTTGCCTCATCGTATGATTTCTTCAAAAGTTTCATAACTTCATGGTCAATTTCTGTAGCTGTAGAGTCACCGCAGTTAAGCATTGTTCTGCCATCCAGATACTGATTTTGGCTCTCTGCAAGTCCCATTAAACCAAATCGATCTGACATACCATACTGAGTAATCATAGCTCTGGCAACCTTTGTAGCCTGTTCAATATCATTTGCAGCGCCGGTGGTAACTGTATCAAACACAATCTCCTCTGCTGCACGCCCGCCTAAGTATCCTACTAACATTGCTTCCAGTTCTTTTTTCGTATTCAAGAATTTTTCTTCTTCCGGAACATGCATAACATATCCCAAAGCTCCCATCGTTCTGGGAACAATGGTAATCTTCTGCACCGGTTCAGAGTCTTTCTGTAATGCACTTACCAGAGCATGTCCCACTTCATGATAAGAAACAATCTTTCTCTCTTCTTTACTTAAAATTCTGTCTTTCTTTTCCTTACCTACCAGAACAACCTCTACGGCCTCTAATAAGTCTTTCTGAGATACAGCCTGTCTTCCGTTCTTTACTGCTAAAATTGCCGCTTCGTTGACCATATTTGCCAGGTCAGACCCAACAGCTCCTGAAGTTGCCAGAGCAATTCCCTCTAAATCTACTGTTTCATCTAAAGATACATTCTTTGCATGCACTTTCAGGATACTAATTCTTCCTTTTAAATCCGGACGATCTACAATCACTCGTCTGTCAAAACGTCCCGGTCTTAAAAGCGCCGGATCTAAAACTTCCGGTCTGTTCGTTGCAGCTAAAATTAAAAGTCCTTTAGAAGTATCAAATCCATCCATTTCAGCAAGAAGCTGATTTAATGTCTGTTCACGTTCATCATTACCGCCATATCTGGAGTCTCTGCTCTTTCCAATGGCATCCACTTCATCAATGAAAATAATACACGGTGCATTTTTCTTTGCTTCCTCAAACAAATCACGTACTCGTGATGCACCTACACCAACAAACATTTCCACAAAGTCAGAACCGGATAATGAAAAGAAAGGTACATGGGCTTCTCCTGCAACTGCTTTTGCCAGAAGTGTCTTACCTGTACCCGGAGGTCCTACAAGCAATGCACCTTTTGGAAGTTTTGCACCAATAGCTGTATATTTTCCCGGATTATGAAGAAAATCAACAACTTCCTGTAAAGACTCTTTTGCCTCATCCTGTCCTGCCACATCTTTAAATGTAATTCCTGTTTCCTTCTGTACATAGGCTTTGGCTTTACTCTTTCCTACGCCGCCCATCATACCGCCATTTTTATTCATACGGCGGAACAGCATATTCAGCAGGAAAAACATCAAAACAATCGGTACAATAAGACTAATCAGACTGAACAGAATTTCCATAACTACATTAGGTTTTTCTGTATAATAATCATTGACACCTGCTCGTTCCAATCGCTTTACCAAATCTGTTTTGTCTTCTGAAAGAACTGTATAGACTTCTTTTTTTGCACCCATACGTTTTTGCTCTTTCAAAGTAACTCTTAAAGTTTCTCCTTTAATCTGTACCTCCTGAACTTTACCCTGGTCCAGTAAATCCACAAATTCACTGTATTTGATTTCACTGGAACCACCCTGCATGGCCATCGTCAGAAGATTTACACAAAACATACTTACCATAATGCAAATTAAAAGCACCAGTAAGGGTTGTTTATTCTTAGGCCCGTTATTATTATTATTTTGAGGACCCTGATTTTGATTTTGTTCCATTTTTATCCTCCTCATACTATCTCTTCTATTATAAAGATTACCGTACTATAAATCAACATTTAGATTGTGAAAAAGCGAACACATTTATTAAACTTTTGTAAATTTATGTTGAATATACACAAAATAAAACATTTTTCCTTTTACCACTGGAATTCTCCCTTGCTTTTGTAGTATACTATCGCAGTGGTTTAAAAAATTTATAGAAAAGGGGCATGAATATGAAAATAGGATTTGATAATGACAAGTACTTATCAATGCAATCAGAACACATTAAAGAACGTATCAGCAAGTTTGATAACAAGCTGTATCTGGAGTTTGGCGGTAAACTCTTTGATGACTATCACGCCTCCAGAGTTTTACCCGGATTTGCCCCAGACAGCAAACTTAGAATGTTAATGCAGCTTTCTGAGCATGCTGAAATCGTAATTGTTATCAGTGCCGGAGACATTGAAAAAAATAAAGTAAGAGGCGACTTAGGAATTACTTATGATCTGGATGTAATTCGTCTTATTGACGCCTTTAAAGAGAGAGGATTTTTTGTCGGCAGCGTAGTTATTACACAATACTCCGGACAAAACAGTGCAAATATCTTCAAATCAAAATTGGAAAATTTAGGAATTAAGGTCTATATTCATTATCCAATTGAAGGTTATCCAAGTAATATTCCTCTCATTGTAAGCGATGAAGGTTATGGAAAAAATGACTATATTGAAACCTCCCGTCCTTTAGTTATCATTACTGCACCGGGACCCGGAAGTGGAAAAATGGCTACTTGCCTGTCCCAGCTTTATCATGAACATAAACGCGGTATTCATGCCGGGTATGCTAAGTTTGAAACTTTCCCTATCTGGAATATCCCATTAAAGCACCCGGTTAATCTGGCTTATGAAGCGGCTACAGCAGACTTAAATGATGTCAACATGATTGACCCATTCCATCTGGAAGCTTATGGCGAAACAACTGTAAACTATAATCGTGACGTAGAGATTTTCCCTGTGTTAAGCGCAATCTTTGAACGTATCTTCGGAAAATGCCCATACCAGTCTCCTACAGATATGGGTGTCAACATGGTTGGGAACTGTATTATTGACGATGAAGTGTGTCGTGAAGCTTCCAAACAGGAAATTATCCGCAGATATTATCAGGCGCTGGAAAGACGTCTGGAAGGGGAAAACAACGATGAAGAAGTCTTTAAATTAGAGCTGTTAATGAAGCAGGCCGGCATCTCCACAGAAGACAGAAAAGTAACAACTGCTGCCCTTAACTGTGCCAAAGAAACAGGCGCACCTGCTGTTGCCCTTGAACTGGAAGACGGAAAAATCATTACAGGAAAAACTTCTGATTTATTAGGAGCTTCTGCTGCCCTGATGTTAAATACCTTAAAAGAACTGGCAGATATTCCTCATAAAGAACATGTCATTTCTCCTGCAGCGATCGAGCCAATCCAGAAACTGAAAACAGAATATCTGGGAAGTCAAAACCCTCGCCTGCATACAGACGAAGTATTAATCGCACTTTCCAGTACCGCAGCTACCAGCGACCTTGCAAAATTAGCATTGGCACAGCTGCCTAAATTAAAAGGCTGTCAGGTACATTCCTCTGTAATGCTTTCTGCAGTAGACAAAAAAGTATTCAAAAAACTGGGTGTTCAACTTACTTGTGAAGCAGTTTATGAACACAAGAAATTATACTAGGTAAAAAAGTGGTATAACGTACGTATAAGGAAGTCCCCTGTATTTCACGCTCAGTCTGCGTTCCCTTTGAGCCTATGGTCTCAAAGCGTACTCGACAAATTCGCTAAAATTCAGGGGACTTTCATATACTGTGCTACACTTGTTTTAAGTATAAATCGAGAAATGTAGTATTTTTATGTACGAAAGGAATTGATTTTTCAGAGAAAAAGAGGAAAGCGTTTGCCTAATATAACTACGGCAAGCTCTTTCCTTTTATCTTGTTTTTTTACTTTATTTTATTCTTCGTATCCGTTTGGATTGTTTGACTGCCATCTCCAGGAGTCTTCGCACATTTCTTTAATGCCGAATTCTGCTTTCCAACCCAGTTCTTCTTCTGCTTTCTTTGCGCTGGAATAGCAGGTAGCAATATCACCTGCACGGCGTGGTTTGATTACATAAGGCACTTTTACACCAGTAGCTTCTTCGAAGTTTTTTACGATATCCAGAACACTGTATCCTACACCTGTTCCCAGATTGTAAATTTTAAGTCCTGCTTTTTCTTCGATTTTCTTTAAAGCTTTTACATGGCCTTTTGCAAGGTCTACAACATGGATGTAATCTCTTACGCCTGTACCGTCATGTGTATCGTAGTCATTTCCAAATACACCCAGTTCTTTTAATTTTCCTACTGCAACCTGTGTAATATATGGCATCAGGTTGTTTGGAATACCATTTGGATTTTCTCCGATTGTTCCGCTCTTATGTGCTCCGATTGGGTTGAAGTATCTTAAAAGAACAATGTTCCATTCTGGATCTGCTTTCTGGATATCAGATAAAATCTGTTCCAGCATAGATTTTGTCCAGCCATAAGGATTTGTACACTGTCCTTTTGGACATTCCTCAGTGATTGGAATAATTGCAGGATCTCCATATACAGTAGCGGAAGATGAGAAAATAATATTCTTTACATTATGTTTTCTCATAACATCTACTAAAGTAAGCGTACCGGCAATATTGTTTTCATAATATTCCCATGGTTTTGCCACTGACTCTCCTACTGCCTTTAATCCAGCAAAGTGAATACAAGAGTCAATATCTTCTTTTTCAAAGATTTCATTTAACGCATCTCTGTCTAAAATATCTGCCTTATAAAATTTAACAGGTTTTCCTGTGATTTTTTCTACTCTTTCCAGAGATTTTTCACTGGAGTTTGAAAGATTGTCTACGACTACTACATCATAACCTGCGCCCTGAAGTTCTACTACTGTATGGCTGCCGATATATCCGGCACCGCCTGTTACTAATATTGCCATTTTTATTCCTCCTTTGAGAAAAGCACTATTTTTTATGTTCCAAAACACTTTTTATGTTTGTTTATACTCTACCACTTTCTTCCTGAAAATTCAAGTAAAGCTTAGCGATATTTATTCACAATTCCATTCATCTGTTCCAACTTTTCTTCCATATCTTTTACCAGTTTAAACTGTGTACGACAACGATCCAGATTATGACCTTCTCTATGTACTTTAAAATAATGGTCACCTTCTAAATAATCAGTAAGGAAACGCATACCACATTCATAAGTCATTGTCATCGCACCGATTGGAAGCATATCCAATTCTTCCTTTGTAAGACTTCCGTTACATCCTTCAATAAAGCCCTTTGTATATAACTCAAACAGTTCCATGCTGCAAGATACTTTTGATAAGTCTCTTTCATCCTCTTCTCCTGTACTTGCGCCGAAACGAATAGAGTCACCAAAATCATTTACTGCAAGTCCCGGCATAACTGTATCTAAATCAATCACACAGATTGCTTTACGTGTTTCATCATCGATCATAATGTTATTTAATTTTGTATCATTATGTGTTACACGGAGAGGAATTTTTTTCTCAGCCTGCATATCACATAAAATATGTGCAAGCTTTTCTCTTTCTAATACAAAATTAATTTCTTCCTGAACATCTTTTGCTCTGCCGCAAGCATCTTCTTCCACTGCTTTTTTAAATTTAGCAAAACGGTCTACTGTATTGTGGAAGTTCACAATTGTCTCATGAAGAGTTTCTGCCGGATAATCTGCAAGAAGTCCCTGAAAATGTCCAAATGCAACAGCGCTCTGATAAAAATCTTCTTTATTCTGAACTAAATCGTAAGTAGTTGCTCCCTCAATAAACAGGTATGCTCTCCAGTAATCTCCTTCTTCATCTACATAGAATGCATTTCCTTCTTTTGTAGGAACAATATTTAAAGTTTCTCTTTCTGTGTCTCCACCATTCTCCTGAATTTTCTTACGCAGCCAGGAAGTAACTCCCACTACGTTTTCCATTAACTCTTCTGGATTTAAGAAAATATTCTTATTCATTCTCTGTAAAATATATCTTCTTGTTGTTCCATTGTCGTCACAAGTAACACGGAAAGTATCATTAATATGTCCGCTTCCGTAAGGAATACATTCTACACAAGTTCCCTGAAACTGAAAGCTCTCGATTGTTGCTGTTTTTACCTCTGCCATTTTTATTTTTCCTCCCACAGTTTTTCAGGATATAATCCACTGTCTTTTAAACTCTGAATTGCCGCTACTACTACCGGTTTATCTTCTTTATAAGTTACACCATACCATTTATCAAGAGATTTTAACACCTGAACAGTCGCTTTTCCTTCGTTTAATAATTCATCTACTACAAATGGCAGGAAATATTCACATTTTAATGGATTTTTCTCCAGATTTTCATCTAAGAATTTTGAAAAACGTGCTTTCAGTTCTGCCAGAATACTTGGTGTAAATCCCCACATATTCATAGATACTGTACTTCCCTCCGGAATAACAGTCCATGTCTGTCCGTCATCTTCTGTATATGCAGTACCATTTTCTCTTTTTTCAATATGTGTTCTTTCATTAATTTTCTGAAGATATCCATTTTCATCTGTTACACAGACACCTCTTGCAACATGTCCGTTTTCTGTCAATGTATTTTCTACTACATATCCAACCATTGTATAACGATATTTATCATCATCTTCATGTGTTGTCAGATAGTCATAAATCATTTTAAATGCGTGGCTTCCATAGTAATCATCTGCGTTAATAACTGCAAATGGAGCATCAATTGATCCAAGACAACTTAAAATTGCATGACCTGTTCCCCATGGTTTCACACGTTCTGCAGGAACTTCATATCCTTCCGGAATATTCTGTAAATCCTGAAATACATATTCTACATCAATAACTTTACTTAAACGATCACCGATTGCAGCTTTAAAATCTGCCTCATTTTCTTTTTTAATAATAAAGATTACTTTTCCAAATCCCGCTTTTACTGCATCATAGATAGAAAAGTCCATAATGATATGTCCCTGTGCATCTACCGGATCAATCTGTTTTAATCCGCCGTAACGACTTCCCATACCTGCTGCCATAACTACTAATACTGGTTTTTTCATAGTAATTTCTCCTTTTCCTATTAAAATATTTTCCTGATTTCTTTATTCTTATTTTAGCAAAAACTCTTTTAAATTCCTTTGCACAAACTGATTTCTTTTTGTCATTTTTATGTAAAAAGGCGTTGCATCTTTCTAATAATGCAACGCCGCTTTTTCTTTATTTATATTTCTTATTATAAAGAAATAATAATACCAACAGACCAACTAACCCAACTAATTCCATAGCCAGACCTGTAAGACTGATATTCTTCTGCCCCACAATAATCAAACCGAGGCAAACAATAAAAACAATACTTTTTATAATAATCTTTACTGCATTATTCATTACTATTTCCTCCTATCCTTTCAGACCGCCGAGAGTCATACCCTCCGTTAAACGTTTCTGTACTGCAATATACAGAATTAATGTAGGAAGCATAACAATTACAAGACCTGCATACATGATACCATAGTTTGTAGCTGTTTTTTCTACTGCCATCAGGTTTTTAAGTCCCATAGATACTGTATCATTTCCATCCATCAATGTGTATGCGATGATATATTCATTCCAGAAAGAAAGGAAGTTAAACAAAATAACAGTAATAATACTTGGTTTTGCCATTGGGATCATAATCTTTGTCATTGTTTTAAAATAACCACATCCGTCAATATACGCCGCTTCCTCAAATCCCTTTGGAAGAGTTTTAAAGTAACCGCTTAACAGATAAATTGTAAACGGAAGACTGGTCGCCGCATAAATCAATGCCAAAAGAAAACGATTATTTAAGAAAAACTCAACACCCAAAGCCTTATTCGCATCTGTTAACATCAAGAAGATTGGAACTACAATATAGTTTACATTGATGAACAGACCGGCCATACAAGCCATATTTAAAATAGCTTTACATTTAAAATTAAATCTTGCCAATACATAAGATGCCGGAAGAGCAATTAAAAGTAAAAGGCAAAGAGATAATGCTGTTACAATTACTGAGTTCAAAAAGAACTCGCCCATTCTCGCGTCCACAAATGCCTGTGTAAAATTCTCCCAACGTGGATTGGATGGAAGAGCCCATGGGTTAATATCTGCACCAATGAATTCTGCGTTTCTCTTTACACTGGCCATGAACACCCAGCCAACCGGCACAACAATAGAAATTGCCAGAGCAAAAAGCGCGATATAGATAATTAATTTATACAAAAACTTACTTATACTGTGTGATTGTTTCATTTCTTTTCGCTCTCCTTTCTAAAATTCTAATGCTTCTCTGTCTGTAATTTTATTTACAACTGCTGCTAAAGCAAATGAGAAGATAAATACAACTACACCGATTGCCATACCATATCCATATACACCTGCGCCATAAGCCTGTTTGTACATATAGTTCAATGCAACCTCTGTTTTTCCGTTTGGTCCGCCATCAGTCATAATCTGAACAAACAGGAAGCTTAAGTTAATCGTACTGATAATATAGAAAGTTAATGTAGTACGAATATTATTCCAAATAAGAGGCAGAGTTACTGTGAAGAATGTATGTATTTCTGAAGAACCATCAAGAGATGCTGCTTCGTATAGATCTTCCGGAATTGCTGCCATACTGGCCATATACATAACCATATAATAACCAATTGCCTGCCATACTAAGGCAAAAATCACTGAATAAATAACAATTTTAGGCTCACCCATCCACTGATGTACCAGCCCGTCTAAATGAATTGCTTCTAAAAATGTATTTAACAAACCTGTACTTGGATTGTAAATAGCACCGAAAATACCTGCTATAACTACGATACTTAAAATATTAGGAATATAAAAAATAACTCGGAATATATTTTTTCCTCTGAAATTACCTCTGGATAACAAAGCTGCAAAAAGGACCGCCAATACAATCGTGCAAATCATAACCAGTACAATAACCAGAATTGTATTCTGCATTGCCTCTAAAAATGTCTTATCTTGCATTAATTTCGCAAAGTTTTCAAATCCGACAAATTCTCTTTTATTTGTAATTCCTCCCATGCGATATAAAGACATATTAAATACTTTTACCGTAGGAACAAAAATAAATATTAACATCAAAAGAACCGCCGGTGCCAGACAGGCAAACACAAAACGCCCCTGAGATTTTTTCCTGTTCATGGTTTTCCTCCTTTTCTTTTAAAAACGGTGAGTTTTAACAACTCACCGTTTTAATATCCATGCTTAAATTTGTGCTTACTTTAAAGCGCCTGCACATTTTTCCCATGTCTCTGTTAACTGTTTCTGCCAATCTTCAACTGTCATATCACCTGTATTTACAGAGTCTGCTGGTCCGTAAACTGCGTCTTTCATGTTCAGACCTTCGATTGGTTCTGTAGCAACCCATCCACCTGTAACAGTAACGATGTTCTCTGCTGTTGATGCTTCATAGCAGTCTTTTGTTGTACCTTCTGGTAATTTTTCAGCAGCGCCTTTTACTGGTGCTACAATTGGTGCTGGAGCTGTTTTTCCTGTTTCTTTATCTGTTGTCTGGTTGTTTAATAAGATATCAACAACTGTATCAGAGTACATAAATTTGATAAATTCTTTTGCTAAATCCATATTTTCAGCCTCTGCCGGGATCCACATCTGCTCTGTAAATGTATACATAGCCTGAGTTTCGTCACCTTCCCACTTAGGAGCAGGCATCATACCCCATCTGAAATCTTCTGGTGTAGAAGCAGCCATTTCACCGATTACCCAGTTACCATTTGGCATAAATAATGCTTTGTTATCAATAACGTTCTGCTGGTTGATTTTGAAACCACCATCAGCATTTGCATTTGCTACTGTATCTTTTTCTGTATAATCAGCAGATACCAGTTTTCCTAATGTATCAAGAACTTTTTTACCTTCTTCAGATGTCCAAGTGTCTTTGTCATATTTGATTGCTTTCTGGTAGAATTCTGTTCCGCCGGCCTGTGCTAACATGCTGTAGATTGTTGCATCTAAGTAACCGGACTGTGGATATGTAAATAAAGCAATTCCATCAGCTTTAGCCTGATCACCTAAAGCAAAGAATTCTTCCCATGTTGTTGGAAGATCATATTTTTTGTTGTCGCCTTCAAACAGATTTTTGTTATACCAAAATCCTGTTGGTGTATAGAAGATAGGTGCAAGATAAATTTTGCCATCAGCGAATGGCTGTGCATCTGTACCATCTGTGATACCATCTAATAATCTGCCTTTTAATTCTTCGTCAGCGAATACATCTGAAATATCAGCAATTGCGCCTTCTTTTAACATTGTTTCTGTAAATCCGCTCTTCTGTCCTAAGTTGTAGTATACTACATCAGGGAATTCACCTTTCTGAATAGATTTTGTTAAATCCTTGTCCAATTCAGAAGAAAGTTCTAATTCTACTTCAACACCTTTTTCTTCTTCAAAAGCTGCTTCAATATCTTTCCAGATCTGTTCTCCGTTACCGCCTTTGAAAGCTGCTACTTTAAGAACTTCTTTTCCTTCAGATTTTCCTTCTTCTTTACCTGTTTCTTCTTTTTTGTCTGTTGTTGCTTCTTCGTTACCGTTTCCACAAGCAGCAAGTCCAGATAAAGCCATTGTTGAAACAAGAGACATAGCCACAAGTTTCTTTACCATCTTCATTTTCATTACTGTTTCCTCCCTAACTTTGTAGATGATAAACATCTTTTTGATTTTTATACATCACATTATAACACATTTTTCAATTTTGTATTTGTATTATTTATTTCATAATTTGCACAATCCGTTTACTTTATGGTGATTTTGCTCAAAATCTATCTGTTTTTCTTGTCATTTTATGTCTTTCCTCTATTTCTTTCTAAATAACAGCCATTTTATATTCGTCACCTTAACCAACACCTTCTGGTGATTTTGTGAATTATCTTGTATTTTTCAGAGAATTCTCGTATAGTTATAAATAATTTGAATGAATGGAGGAATAAAATTTTGACTCAGCCCAATATTTTACTTATTATGACAGACCAGCTTCGCGGCGATTGTCTGGGATTTGCCGGACATCCTGATGTAAAAACGCCCTATCTGGATACCCTTGCCAGCAGAGGGATTTCTTTTGACAATGCCTACAGCTCCTGTCCCAGCTGCATTGCTGCCAGAGCTGCCCTTCATACCGGTATGGCACAGGAACACCACAAGCGTACAGGATACGAGGATAACATCCCCTGGGAATACCCTCATACAATGGCCGGAGAACTTTCTCAGGCCGGATACTACTGTCAGTGTGTAGGAAAAATGCATGTCCATCCTCTTCGGAATTATCTGGGATTTCACAACGTAGAGCTCCATGATGGATATCTTCACAGCGCACGTTATACCAATGTGCCATGGCAGGAGTCCCAGAAAAATGCCGATGATTATTTCCACTGGTTAAAACAGGAAAAGGGAATTGACGCAGACGTAACGGATACCGGACTGGAATGTAACAGTTGGGTAGCACGTCCCTGGATTTACGAAGAAAAATATCACCCTACCAACTGGGTAACAGACAGAAGTATTGATTTTTTAAGGAGAAAAGACCCACAAAAGCCTTTCTTTCTTATGGCATCTTATTTAAGGCCCCATCCTCCTTTTGATGCACCGGCCTATTATTTTGACTTGTACAGCAGAAAAGAACTCACACCGCCTGCTGTGGGTGACTGGGAAACAACTGAAGATTTGCAGAATATGGGACGTATCTTTGACTCAAAATGCGGTCCATCTGACCCGGAGCTTATCAGGGAAGCACAAATTGGTTATTATGCCTGCATTACTCATCTAGATCATCAAATCGGCCGCTTAATACAGGCGCTTGTAGAATATGAAGTTTACGACAATACTCTCATTCTCTTTACCTCTGACCACGGAGAAGAGCTGTGTGACCACCACATGTTCCGAAAATCCAGACCTTATCAGGGAAGCATCCGGGTTCCTATGATTTTGTCCGGAAATGACAACCTTCTTCCCGGTATTAAACAGGGAACGGTTTCTCATAGCGTTGTGGAACTTCGTGACATCATGCCCACTCTCCTTGATTTTGCCAAAGCAGATATTCCTGAAAGTGTAGATGGAAAAAGTATGCTTCCGTTAGTGGAAAATCCTGATAAAAAACTGCGTGACGTGCTTCATGGAGAACACTCTTATGGGCCTTACTCCAATCACTGGCTGGTTTCCTCTTACGACAAATTTATCTGGTACAGCGAAACCGGTACAGAACAATACTTCCGCATCAGCGAAGACCCAAAAGAACTTCATGACGAAATATCCAATCCATCTTACAGAAAACGCATTGAAGAGCTTCGTAACACTTTAATCAAAACCTTAAAAGACCGCCCCGAAGGCTTTTCAGACGGCACGCAGCTCATTACCGGCTGCCCATACCCACCTTACATGCCGACAACCAATCAGAAATAAACTCTATTTTATAAAATTCGCTGCCTACGACTGGTTGCAGCTGATTACTTCAGCAACATAATACCTGTCGCCGCAGCATAATTCTTGCAGAGTAGTAAAATATTTAAGATATCCATTCAGCCTTTCATTGGCAAACGATTAGAACATTTCCGCAATTTTTTGAGCATAGCGATGCCTTGGAAACCATGTCTGAGTGCGCTAGCACGAGTTCGGTGGACAAGGCATCTATAAGCGGCACAAAAAATAAGGAAATGGACTTTGTTTGCCGTGAAATGGCTGAGTAAATATCTTATTTATTTTTCATACTCTTGCCGCCAGCCATTCCCATCTTGCAATCGTATATTCAAAGAATTCTTTATATGCTTCACAAAAATAGTTCTTATTTTCTTTTGTATAATTTCTCCTACAGCCGCCTCTGCAAAGCGGATACCATTTACACGCTTTACAGTCGTCTCCTCTTTTCGCACCTTCTTTAAAAAATTCCATCTCCGGCAAAATCCCCTGAAAAAAGTGGAAATTTTCATCCTTCACGTTAGCAACTTTACAATCATCCAACACATAAAAATCACATGGATAAATATCCCCATTTGCTTCCACAATATTCTGCATAGAACATCTTCCTGTCTGAGAGCAGGCTTCCGGAGGCATTCCTTTTAACATAGAAAGCCAATTATCAAATTCGCGGATGGATACAATTGTTCCTTTCTGAATATCCTCAAACCATAAATCAAAAAGTTCTTTCAGTGCCTCGGCATATACCTTAGGAGTTAAAGACCAGGGATACTGTCCTTCTTCCTCTCCCAAAGGATCCAAACACGGAATATACTGCTGGTAATAAAATCCTTCTTTCTTTAAGAAACGATAAATAGATGATATTTTTTTCGCACTCTGTTTTGTCAAGACACAGAGAATATTTACTTCTACCTGATTTTTCAACAACTCTTTCGCATTTTTTAAAACAAGAGTGAAAGTTCCTTTCTTTTTTATGTCCTGTCTGTTTCTGTCATGGATTTCTTTTGTTCCGTCTAAGGAAATTCCTACTAAAAAGTTATTTTCTTTTAAAAATTTTACCCACTGATCATCTAAAAGTGTTCCATTGGTCTGAAGACAGAAATTTACTTTTGTTTCTTTCTTTTTATATTTTTTCGTACACTCTACAAATTTCTCAAAAAACTCCATCCCTGCAAGAGTAGGTTCTCCTCCCTGAAATCCGAAAGTACAGAAATCCTCCGCCTCATTGAGCGCTTTCTTTACCAAAACTTCCATGGTATCTTCTTTCATTATCCCATAGGAAGGGATTTCTCTATTTTTACATTCATCTTCATAAAAGCAATATGAACATCTTAAATTGCAATTTGAAGATGCCGGTTTTATCATCATTTGCATATACTTCATATTTCTTCCTCTTTCTCATCTTATTTCCTTTATTGTAGCTTTTTCCCTCTACAAATACAACATTTTTATACAAATGTAGATTTTTCTTATCTTTTCCTTTATAATAAAATTAATATTCATTCTTTTTAGGAGGTTTCGCATGCCATTTAAAAGTTTAGAATTAATCGAAGATGTGAAAATTGACAGCATTATTACTATTCACTATTTTGAATATATGAGTGATTATAGTTTTCCTGGAGAACGTCATGACTTTTGGGAATTTTTATGTGTAGATAAAGGAGAAGTAGAAGTTACTGCTGACGGTAAAGCCTATACTTTGAAAAAAGGAGAAATTATCTTTCATAAGCCTAATGAATTTCATACAGTTCGTGCAAATGGAAAAATTGCCCCTAATCTGGTTGTAATTTCCTTTGATTGTACATCTCCCTGTATGGCTTATTTTCAGAATTTGAAAACCAGCATCGGTGAACCCGAACGAAATCTCATTGCTCAGATTATTTATGAGGCAAAACGTTGTATTAAAACTCCTTTAAATGATCCACAGACAATGGAAATGGTTCGAGATACAGATGCTCCTTTCGGCTCTGAACAATTAATTAAAATTTACCTTCAGGCCCTCTTGATTGCCATGATACGCAATCTGCAGTTGGGGCAATACTCTGCCCCTGCCATAAAATCCATGAAATTAAAAAGTGATGACTTATTATATAATAAAATAACTACTTATTTAGAAGAGCATATTCGAGAACATCTCACCATTGAAAGAATATGTAAAGATAATTTGATTGGTCGTTCTCAATTACAAAAGCTTTTCAGAGAGCATGACCAGTGCGGTATCATTGATTATTTTTCCCGATTAAAAATAGAGCTTGCAAAACAGCTAATTCGAGAAAATCATCACAATTTTACACAGATATCCGAATTTATTGGTTATACATCCATTCATTACTTTTCACGACAATTTAAAAAAATAACAGGAATGACACCTTCAGAATATGCATCTTCTATTAAGGTAATATCTGACAGAAAATAGGCTTTTTGTATTTTAGCATTGAGTTTCCACCCTTTTCATATTATAATTTAGAAAAAAGCACTCAAATATTTAATAAAAAGGAGAATGGGGAATGAAAATCTATAAAACAAAAAATTATGATGACATGAGCAAAAAAGCAGCTCATATCATTGCTTCTCAGGTTATTTTAAATCCTGACTGTGTACTTGGTCTTGCAACAGGTTCTACACCTGTTGGCACTTATAAAAATCTGATTGAATGGTATCAGAACGGAGATTTAGATTTTTCACAGATTACTTCCTGCAACCTTGATGAATACAGAGGTTTAAGCGGAGATAATGACCAGAGCTATCGCTATTTTATGAACCACAATCTTTTCGACCATGTAAATATTCGCAAAGAATGTACTTATGTTCCTGATGGATTAGACAAAGACAGCGATGCAGCATGCCAGGCTTACGAAGAAATCATTGAAAAAGTAGGCGGCATCGACTTACAGCTTTTAGGTCTCGGTCATAACGGACACATTGGTTTCAACGAACCTGCAGATGAGTTTCCAAAGACAACACACTGTGTAGACTTAACAGAAAGCACAATCCAGGCAAATAAACGCTTCTTTGAAAATGAAGCTGATGTACCTCGTCAGGCATACACAATGGGGATTGGTACAATTATGAACGCAAAAAAAATCCTTGTTGTTGTAAGCGGTGAAGACAAAGCTGAAATTTTAAACAAAGTAATCAACGGACCAATTACTCCACAGGTTCCTGCTTCTATCTTACAGCTTCATCCGGATGTAACAATCGTAGCTGATGAAGCAGCTTTATCTAAAACAAAATAATTTTTTATAAAATATAATTACTATAGAAGAATGCTGTCGCTTTAAACATTATCCAAAAATATTTATACACTTTTAGCGAATTTGTCGAGCACGCTTTGAGATTACAAGCTCAAGATAAGCTCAGACTGAGCGTAAAGTGTATAAATATTCAAGATAGGTAGTTAATACGACAGCATTTTTTTAATTCGTCTTAATTTTCTTTAATTCTTTCCACTTCAGCCGATTTCCATAATGCATAACAGATGCACTGTATATACGAACAGAGAATGTGGTCACAATTACAATAGCAAGAACCAGAAGAAGAATAGAAATTCCTAATTCCTGCATATTGATTTCTCCTGTAATCAGCTTAAACGGTACTGCAAAAGGTGAAGAAATCGGCAGATAAACTGCCAGTTTGGAAAGTGCTCCACTTCCTCCTCCCATGACAGAAGTAAAATATCCCAGATAAAATCCGATAATCACAAGAATACTCACCGGCATCATAGCAGAATTTAAATCCTCGATTTTGCTTACAGCAGCTCCACATACAGAGTTCATTACTGCATAAAGAGCATAACCTAAAATAAAATAGATAATCAAAAATATCAATGTCTTAGGTGTAAAACCTGAAACAGCTAAATCTACACCTGCAATCTGAAATCCTTCCGGGAGAATAAATTTATAGCAAAAACCTGCAAAGGCCATTAATCCCCCCAGTTGAAGAAGTCCTACAGTTCCCATAGCCAGACATTTTCCAATTAAGATTTTGGAAGGCTTGGCTGAAATAATCAAGGTTTCCATAACTCTGGAAGTCTTCTCTGAGGAAATGGACATTGCCACACCATAGCCATAATAATATACGGCAAAGAACATGACAAAAGTAAGCAAAAGTCCTACTATATATTCTGTTAAATTCATATTTCCAATGAACTTCTCCGTATAGATAAGGGGTGTCTGAATAACAGCAACCTCTCCTTTTTCCAGTCCTTTTTCTGTAAGGAGGTGGGACTGCCATATTTTATTACAGGCATCTGCAATGGTATCCACCTGTACCTTACTTAAAAAATTGCTCACTGTAATCTCAAGAACCGGAGCTGCCTCCTTTTCCTGAATAGAAAGAATAGCCACATTTCTGCTTTTACTTTCATCCACAGCTTTTTCCAGCCCTTTTATCTCATCCTGTTCTATGGATTTGAAATTCATTCCCGGATAAGCTGCTTTTAAATATGGTATTTCTTTCTCAAATACCCCTGTTTCATCAGCCATATAACAGGTCCCGCTGTATTCTGTCTTAGTTTCTGCACTTTCTTCCCCTTTATCAAACAATGTCATCACACGGGGAATCGCACACATTACCCCTAGAAGCACCATAATCACGAGGGTAGAAATCCAGAAAGCTTTCTTTCTGACTCCCTCTTTAAATGTATAAGAAAATACGGTTAAAATCTGCTTCATTTGCTCTCCCCTGCCTTTCTGACGAAAATTTCCTGTAAGGACGGTTCACGGATTTCAAATTTTAAAGGATAGATGTTTTCCTCTGTCATTCGTCTTAAAAATCTATGGGCCATCTCATCCCCCTGTATCTTATATTCCGTCTCTGCAGCCCTCTTTTCAAACAGCTCCAGTCCTTCTGCCTGTGCCAAATTGCTTACATCTTCATGTGCAGATACCACCAGATTGGTATGTCCATACCCTGCTTTGATTTCTTTTAAATTTCCTTTTAAAAGCGTTTTTCCTCTGTCTAAAATAACCAGATTTTCACAATATTCTTCCACTGTTTCCATTTGATGTGTACTTAAAATAATATATTTTCCTTCTGCCACAAGCTCCTTTACCAGATTTCTTAAAACCTGTGCATTTACAGGATCTAAGCCGGAAAAAGGCTCATCCAGAAAAATCAGTTGAGGATTATGTATAATCGCTGCAATTAACTGGATTTTCTGCTGATTTCCTTTAGAAAGCTTTTCCGCCGGTGTGTTCTGGTATTCCATTACCTGCAGTCTTTCCATCAGACGCAATGCGGATTTTTTTGCATCTTCTTTTTTCATGCCTCTTAATCTTCCAAAATAAATCAACTGTTCCAATACTTTGGTTTTCATATAAATGCCTCTTTCCTCCGGAAGATATCCGAAAGAAAGTGTTTCCCTTGTAATAGGTGTGCCATTCCACAATGCCTCCCCCTCATCCGGCTGCATAATTCCCAGAATATTACGGATTGTGGTAGTCTTTCCTGCTCCATTTGTTCCTAAAAGACCAAACACCCCCGGACCTTCCATCTCAAAAGATAAATGGTCTACTGCTGTTTTTTCTCCGAATTTTTTTGTAATTTCTCTTACTTCTAATCCCATACTATGCCTCCTTATCTTTTCTTTTCGTATTCATACCAGTAGATCAATGACTGAGAAACCCATATCACCATTAAAATCACAAATGGCACAACTCCCACTTCCACGGCATTGGATACAAGTAAAAGCCCGATAAAAACTGCCAGATAGACAAACTGTGTTCTCAAATGAGTATAGTATGCTGCCTGAAACAATCTTAATTTTTCTCTTTCATCACAGCTTGCCAGCCATTCTTTATTAAAGTTCCAACTAAAATAGTTTCCTCTCTTTTCCGGATTGATTTTCTTGTCATACTTTATCAATTTTCCTATAAAAAATAAATTCCAAAAGATGACAGCTGCATAAATCAAAACAGCTGTAACAGATAACATGGCAGCAGTATGCGCTTCTGTATGTAAATTTGCAATGGAAATTCCTGAAACACACATCTCCCCTACCATAAAAATAGATAAAACGCTCTGATACCTCTGAATGCTTCTTTCCAATCGTTCTGTTTCTTCCTCTGAGTCTTCATCCCATTGTTTCATCTTTTTTGCTGCTATAAAAGTGAGCAAAGGCGCTAAAATAAAAAGTACCAAGGATAAAAACAACAATGCCCAATCACTGTAATTTCCTGTAATATTTTCAGCTTCCCGCAGAATATTTGCAATATCATCTTTAAAGATAAAGCAGACGGCACTTCCTGCTCCTCCGATAAATGCTCCTAAAAGCATCAAGAGTACCATTTGTATTATGCCCTGCACACGTCCCGTTTCCTTCTTCTTTTTCTTACTCATCTTCGTCCTCCTCGTATCTGAATATTTCTTCCACGGTTGCATTACATTCCTTTGCAATTTTCAAGGCAAGAGTTACAGACGGAGAATAATCTCCCCTCTCAATTAAACTGATGGTCTGTCTGGAAGCTCCAACCCTTTTTCCCAGCTCCTGCTGGTTAATACCAAGTCTTGCCCGATATTCCTTCAGACTGTTATATAATGGCATTTCTCATTCGACTCCTCCCAATTTTTGACTCATTTTCTTGTCATAATGACAATTATATTTGTCATTATTGTAACAGATGACAATTTTCCTTGTCAAGTGTATTTATCTGCCGCAGTACAATCCTCGGTTTCACAGGACGCAATTTCCCATGAAATAAAAAAAGAGAGTGTCGCATTATCATTAAGTGACAACCTCTCTTTTCATAAACTCAATTCTTTACTTTTCTTTTTTCCATTCCCCACAAAATCCCCAGTGGAACTATGGTAAGAAGAATTCCCAACCACAGTGGAACAGGAAACATTCCCACGGCCATGCCTAAAAAATTCACAAAGAAATGGCACCAGATTACACATTTTAAATTTTTATATTTATACATCACAGAGCCAAATAACAACCCTGCCAAGAAGGCATAAGATGACTGGATAATATTTCCATGTATAATTCCAAAATACAGCGCCTGTAAAATATTAGCAGCCCAGAATGGAAAAGCTTTTTCCAATATTTTCAAAGTCAGCCCTCTGAAAATCAATTCCTCCACAAAAGGCGCTAAAAGCATGGTATATACCACAGAAAAAAAAGTAGGGCTGTACATTCCAAGACTTTCTATAACCTCTCCATAGTTTTCCATTTCCTGAGGAAACAGTCCTGAAATCCCGGTAAGTGCAAAGCTGGTGCAAAACTGAATTGCTCCCCCTAAAAGTGCAAGTCCAATCCATCCTTTCGGTGAAACAATTATTTGCACAGTATCTTCCTTTTTTTTCAGACTCTGATACCAAAATCCGCCTATGAGCAGAGTCACAAAATTAATCAGCACTCCGTCAAAATAAGGAGGATAATCTCTCCAGAATAAAAATACAAGGCTTACCACGCTCTGAACTGCCAGCCACATCACAACCGGCAGAAGACTTTGTAAGATTGCTTTTGATTTTTCCATTTATTTTTCTTCCCCGCTTATTTCTTCAAAGTGAAATGCTTTCTTTCCTGAAGCATAATCCTGTACAATCTGTCCATGTCCGAATAATTTATATTTATAAGTCACCAGACCTTCCAGCCCTACCGGACCTCTGGCATGAATTTTTCCTGTACTAATTCCCACTTCCGCTCCAAATCCATAACGGAAGCCATCCGCAAATCTGGTAGAACAATTATGATACACACCAGCAGAGTCCACAAGCTGCATAAATCTTTCTACGTTTTCCTGATTTTCACTTAAAATGCAGTCTGTATGGTGAGAGCCATATTCATTGATATGATAAATCGCTTCCTCCACATCTTCTACAATTTTCACGGAAATTGTCATGTCTAAATACTCTGTATGGAAATCTTCTTCCTGCATTTCTTCACACTCTATTATCTGCTGTACTTCTTTTGTTCCCCTTATGCTTACACCTGCTGCTTTTAACGCTTTTTCTGCCTCTGGCAGGAATTCTTTTGCAATCTGTCTATTTACCAGTAATGTTTCCACCGCATTACAAGCTGCTGTATACTGTGTCTTAGCATCCACAAGAACAGGAATTGCCTTCTCTATATCGTAGGAATTATCCACATAAATATGGCACACTCCATCTGCATGTCCCATAACAGGGATTTTCGTATGGTTCATAATATACTGCACAAAGCTGTTAGAACCTCTTGGAATTAACAGATCTACACAATCATGGCAGGAAAGGAGCTCGTCAATTTCCTGATGCTGTTCCGCCTGAAGCATACAGCCATTTGGCAATCCGCATTTTGTCACTGCCTGATAAATAATCTCAAATAAAACCTTATTTGTTCGTGCTGTTTCTTTTCCACCTTTTAATACAGCACAGTTTCCGCTTTTGATACAAAGAGAAGAAATCTGTACTAAAGCATCCGGTCTTGCCTCAAAAATCACTCCGATTACTCCAATGGGACAAGTTACTCTGTATAATTCTAAATTTTCATCCAGTTTTCTTGCCAGCTGTATTTTTGACAATGGATCCGGCAGTTTTATCAACTGCTCCATACCTTCTATAACTGCTTTCAGTTTTTCTTCGTCAAACTTCAGCCTTTTCATTACAGAAGGCAAAACACCTGCTGTTTGTGCTGCTTCCATATCTTTTCTGTTTGCCTGAAAAATTTCTTCTCTATATTCCTGTAATGCCAACGCAGCTGCTTTTAGCGCCTGATTTCTGGTTTCCAAAGAAAGCGCAGCCATTTTCGGACTGTCTGCTTTCATCTTCCCTACTGCATTTCTGATATCCATATTCATCCCATCCTTTACTCCATCTTTTTACATCTGTTTTCTCACAATCTTATATTCATCCTCCATCTGAAAATAGGGACAATTATAAAACGTATCCGACAGAAAACGGCTCATCTCGTCTTCATCTAAATTCACATCACAAATATAATATCCTAAATCTTCATCATAAATATAGTTGCTGCAATATTCACAGCCAGCTGTTTTTCCTGATTTTTTTGCTATTTTTTTCATCCCCTTTCTATGCTTTCCATTCAGATATATCAAAAACCTTATTCTTTGTCAAATACTCATTGCAAATATACTTATTAGTGCTATAATGTAATTTTATTTTTATATAATCTTTATGTCATTCTAATTTTTTTTATATTATCTTAATAACATTTGGAGGTTCTTATGAAGATTATTATTGTGGGATGCGGCAAGATTGGAAGTACCTTAGCTGAACAGCTCAGTTACGAGCAGCATGACCTTGTTGTCATTGACACGAACCCTCAGAAAATTCAGCAATTATCTGAAAGCATTGATGTCATGGGGATTGCAGGTAATGGTTCCAGTGTCAACGTACTTTCTGAATCCGGTATTGAAGATGCCCATATCCTTATTGCTGTTACAGGTTCTGATGAATTGAATTTACTTTGCTGTGTCATTGCTAAAAAAGTAAGTAAATGCCACACAATTGCTCGTGTCCGCAATCCTATTTACAATAAAGAGCGGAATTTTATCCGAAAAAGCCTTGGAATTTCCATGATTATCAATCCGGAATATTCTGCGGCGCTGGAAATTTCAAGACTTCTGCGTTTTCCTTCTGCTATCAAACTGGATACCTTTGCAAAGGGCAGAGTAGAATTAATGAAATTTAAAATTCTGCCGGAGTTCCATTTAGACGGACTCTCTATTATGGAAATTATTGATAAACTGAAATGCAATATTCTAATTTGCGGTGTTGAAAGAGAAGATGAGGTATTTATACCTTCCGGAAACTTTGTTTTGAGGGACTATGATTTTATTTCCATTGTTGCTTCCCCTGCTAACTCTGCAAAATTTTTCAAAAAAATCGGAGTTACCACAAATCAGGTGAAGAATGCCATGATTGTAGGCGGCGGAACTTTAGGATATTATCTGGCAGCGCTCCTTGATGAATTGAAAATCAATGTTCGTATGGTAGAGTCCCGCATTACCCGCTGTGAAGAATTAAGCGAACTTCTGCCAAGAATTACTGTTATCTGTGGTGATGGAACAGATAAAAAGCTGCTTTTAGAAGAAGGTCTTACCCAAACAGAAGCCTTTGTCACCCTCACAAATATGGACGAAGAAAATATTCTTTTATCTCTTTTTGCTAAAAAGAATTCTCATGCCAAACTGATTACAAAGGTAAATCGTATTGCTTTTGATGATATTATTGATGGGTTGGATTTGGGCAGTGTAATTTATCCAAAATATATTACAGCCGATTATATCCTGCGATATGTTCGTGCCATGGAAAATTCTTTGAGCAGTAATGTGGAAACTCTTTATCATATTTTGGATGGACAGGCTGAAGCTTTGGAATTTGCTGTAAAAGAAGCTTCTCCTATTACAGATACACCTTTATCTGACTTGAATTTAAAAGATAACCTTTTAATTGCCTGCATTAACCGAAACGGCAATATCCAAATCCCAAGAGGGCAGGATACCATTCAGGTGGGCGATACAGTGGTTGTTGTAACATCTATTCCAGGTTTACGTGACTTAAAAGATATTCTGAAAAAATAAAAATCAGGAGATATTATGAATTACTTAATTGTAAAATCCATTATTGGCAGGGTATTGTATTTTGAAGCAGCTTTCATGCTTCTTCCCTGCATTACAGCCCTTATCTATCAGGAATACAGCGGCTGGTCTTTTGTATTTACTGCACTTTTATGTATACTGATTGGTGCAGTTTTAACACGAAAAAGGCCTGAAAATACGGTCTTCTATGTTAAAGAAGTTTTTGTAACTGTGGCACTGAGCTGGATTGTACTAAGCCTTATGGGCGGACTTCCTTTTCTTTTCAGCGGTGTCATAAGCAACCCGATTGACGCTCTTTTTGAAACAGTCTCCGGTTTTACCACAACCGGCGCCAGTATTTTAAAAGATGTTGAAGTGCTTCCCCGCTGTATGCTTATGTGGCGAAGCTTCACCCACTGGATCGGAGGAATGGGCGTACTGGTATTTCTCCTTTCTTTTATGCAGATGCACGGCGGCTCTCACATGAATTTAATGAAGGCAGAAAGTCCCGGTCCCTCTGTAAGTAAACTAACACCGACTGTACAATCTACAGCAAAAATTCTTTACATTATCTATATTGTTGTAACTGTCTTCATGATTTTGTTCGGTGTCAACTTTAACGCTTACTTTTTAATCTGGTGCAGGAAATTTACACAGGCTTTCCGTATGGAGGAAGTTCGCTGTTACTTTGGAATTATTTTTGCATCCATTGCAGTAATTACTTTAAATATTTCCCACCTTTATTCCAGCGTTAGTGAAGCTTTGCGTCATGCAGCCTTCCAGGTTGGCTCCATTATCACCACGACCGGATATGCAACTACAGATTTTAACCTGTAGCCGCAGGCTTCCAGAACCATTTTAGTTCTTCTGATGTTTATTGGTGCATGTGCAGGCAGTACAGGAGGCGGTATTAAAGTATCACGTTTCATTATTTTAATTAAAACAATCAAAAAAGAACTGAATACTCTACTCCATCCTCGCAGTATCCGCAAATTAAAGCTGGATGGTCATACGTTGGAACATGAGGTAGTTCGTTCTACAAATGTATTTCTGATTGCCTATGTTTTAGTTTTTGCCTTTTCCATTCTCCTTATCAGCTTTGATGGATTAGATATGGTAACAAACTTTACCGGTGTTACTGCAGCGCTGAATAACATAGGACCCGGATTGGAATTAGTCGGTCCGACACAGAACTTTTCCATTTTTTCTAATGGTGCAAAGCTGGTGCTTACTTTTGATATGCTTGCCGGAAGACTGGAATTGTTCCCAATGTTGTTGTTGTTTGTAAGGGAAACATGGAAGAGATATTAAAATAAAGAGTTGCTACAGGAAAGAAGTATTCCGAATACCTCTCAATGTATCAGCTCTTTTTTATTTTCTCTGTTAATTCAAGTATTTTTGCATGGATTGCGTGTATCGTTTTTGAAAATTCAACATCATCCTTTCCGGTAGGGTCATCCAATCCCCAGTCTTCTCTATATTGGCATGGTATTGCAGGACAATTTACATTACATCCCATTGTAATCACAATATCTACCGGAGGTATTTCAGACAGCAATTTGGAATATTGTGTTTTTTCCATATCTATCTGATACATTTCTTTCATTAAACGAACTGCATCTTGATTGATTTGCGGTTTTGTTTCTGTTCCTGCAGAATAACTCTCAAAAACATTCGAAGAAAGGTATTTTCCCAACGCTTCCGCAATCTGACTACGGCAGGAATTATGAACACATACAAAAGCCACTTTAGGTTTTTTCATAATAAATCACCGACCTTTCGTTGTTTTATTGTTTCATCAACAATTCTTTCACTTCTTCTACCGTTAATACTTTTCCATAGGATATTACTTCTCCGTCAAGCACTAATGCCGGTGTAGACATGACTCCATAACTGGCGATTTCCGCAAAGTCTGTTACATGGTCAATCTCGTAGTCTAATTGAAGCTCAGATATTGCCGTTCTGACTGCTTTTTCTAATTCCATACATTTTGCACAGCCTGAACCCAGTATTTTAATACCCTTCTCTTGTTTTTTACTTTCTGCATTTTCCATTGTTTCTGATGTGCAATTTCCATTGCAGCAACATGTTTTTGTTTCTTTTTTCTTTCCAAATAATTTCATTTCTTATTCTCTCCTTTTAAATAAATAGTGTACTAAACATATTAAACAAATAGCCTACAAGGATAATCCCAAACGTACAAATGGCAATAAATAGAGCTAATAATTTAGTCTTTACTGCTTTTTTCAGCATGATTAAAGACGGTAAACTAAGTGTTGTTACTGCCATCATAAATGATAAAATTGTACCCAACTGTGCTCCTTTTGCAAGCAAAGCCTCTGCAACCGGAATTGTTCCAAAAATATCAGCATACATAGGTATTCCCACAAGTGTGGCTAAAATAACTCCAAATGGATTATTACTTCCCAAAATATTTTCAATCCATATTTCCGGTATCCAGTTATGAATAATTGCACCAATCCCTACGCCAATCAGAATATATGGAAATACTTTTTTAAATGTTCCCACAACCTGCTCTTTCGCATATTGGACTCTATCCTTTTTCGTTAAGACAGGAGAACTAATATCAACCCTGCTTGCATTTTTGACGAAATCCTCCACATATTTTTCCATGTGTAATTTTTCAATCAAACTACCGCCAACTACAGCTATTATCAAACCGACAATTACATACGCAAAAGCAACCTTTGCACCAAAAATACTCATTAACAATACAAGACTTCCTAAGTCCACCATAGGGGAAGAAATCAAAAAAGAAAAAGTTACCCCTAGCGGTAATCCCGCGCTTGTAAACCCGATAAATAACGGAATAGAAGAACAGGAGCAAAATGGTGTAACCGTTCCCAGCAATGCGGATATGATATTAGCTCCGATACCATGAAAACGTCCTAGAATTTTCTTGCTTCGCTCCGGTGGAAAATAACTCTGAATATACGAAATACAGAAAATTAACAGGCATAGTAAAATTGTAATTTTGATTACATCGTATAGAAAGAACTGAACGCTTCCCCCTAAACGGCTGTGAATGTCTAACCCTATCAGTGACAGTCCCTGCCCGATAAAACCATTTAACCATTTCATACCTAATATTTGGTCTTGAAAAAACAACCACATTGCATTTAATACTTCCAAAAAATCCCTCCTTCATCTAACATATCAACTTTTTTTGATGTGAAAGTTTTTTATAAAAGCCATCTTCCGATGACCTTTATTTACAACAACTTGATTGGTTTTCAATATTTGGTGTTGTTAATTCTAACAATCGTTTTGAGGCATATTCGCTTCCGCTTTTACTGAGGCTGTAATGCGTCCACTTTCCCTCTTGTCTTGCAATGACAATGCCGGAGTCGCAAAGTATTTTCATGTGATAAGACAGGGCTGACTGTCCTATGTTCATATTTTCAATTAGAACACATGCGCATTTTTCTCCACTTTTCAGATAATCTAAAATAGTTAATCTTTTTGTATCGCAGAGAGCCTTGAATATTTTCGCGTCTTTTGAAAAATCAGTCATTATCACCACTCCTCACATCAAATTATTTTGATGTATATATTCTAAATCTGATAAATAGATTTGTCAATACCTCATATCAAAATATTTTAATATGTTTTTTCAAATTTCCTTCCCTCTTAAGACTAAAAGTGATATATTTCTTATGATTTTTTGAAGAAAACTTGTATTTTTGTGCCTTTCTCAGGTTCACTGTTTAAAACGATCTGTGCATGGTGTAATGCTGCTCCGTGTTTTACAATAGAAAGTCCCAGACCGGTTCCCCCTGTTTTTCTGGAATGGCTCTTGTCCACTCGGTAAAAACGCTCGAAAATTCGTTCTTGCTCTTCTTTGGCAATTCCAATTCCATTATCTTCCACAGTAAAGCACACATGGTCTTCTGTGGTACTCAAAGAAACCTTTACATATCCACCTTCTCTGTTGTATTTCATGGCATTATCCACCAGATTGTAACACATCTCATATAAAATATGGCGGACTCCATAGATTTCCACATTGCTTCCCTCTATGGAAAGGGTTACATTTTTCTTTTTTGACTGCAAAGTTAAATTCTGACAAATATCCTGCGCAATTTCATAGATATCTACATTTTCAAATGGCATTTCTCCGCTTTTTTCATCTAATTTGGATATTTCAATAATATCCTGTACAAGGCTTGTCAGGCGGCTTGCCTCGTCATAGATACGTCCTGCAAACTCGGATATATCCTGCGGTCTTACCATGCCGTTTTTCATAATCTCCGCATAACCGGATATGGACATCAACGGTGTTTTCAACTCATGGGAAACATTTGCGGAAAATTCCCTGCGAACTGCCTCCGCCTGTTTTAATTCTTCTACCTGACTGGCAATCTGCTTATTCTGCTCATCGACACGATTTAAAAGAGGGCGAAGCTCCTCGTATTCCACGTTCTTCAAAGGCTGCTCTAAATCCAGTCGGTTAATAGGCTCTATCAGCTTCTTGGTCTGTCTCTCAATTAACAGAAATCCCAGTGCAAGAATAATTAAAAATAAAACGCCCATGAGGGTAAAACTGGAAACCATAGTATGAAAAACACTGTCTGTTGTTTTGGCAACTCTTAAAATATCGCCGTTATCCAACTTGACCGCATAATAAAAGGTCTGGTCTGAAAGGGTTTCGGAAAAGCGAACCTGTTCTCCCTCCCCCTTTTCCATTGCCTCCTGAATTTCCGGACGGTTTCCGTGATTTTCCAGTTCTTTTGGGTGACGTTCGGAGTCATACAAAATCTTGCCTTCTGCATTTAAAAGAGTAATTCTGCTGGTAGTAAGCTGTCCTGTTTCCTGAGTAAGGTACTCTATTCCGGTATTTTCCAAACCATAGCGAATATATTCCGCTTCGTTTTTTACATCCTGCTGCATGTAGCTGTTATATTTATCGTACATAATGCCGCTGGCGGCAAGGAAACTCAAAAAAATTCCCAATGCCACCAGCACGCCTACATTATTCATAATTCTCTGCTTCATTGGCTGTCCCCAATCCGATAACCCACACCTCTTACGGTTTCAATTAAAAATCCTGAGTCACCCAGCTTTTGTCTGAGAGTTCTGATATGTACATCTACGGTTCTTGTCTCTCCCGCACATTCATAACCCCATATTTTCTCTAAAATTTCATCTCTGCTTAAAACAATTCCCTTATTTTCAACCAGATAGCGAAGTAAGTCAAATTCTTTTAAAGTCAGCTCTACCAGTCTGTCATTATCAAAAACTTGATGTTTTTCTACATTTACTGTCAGGGTTTTATAATGATATTCCTTCTTAGAAGAATGTTTTTTCGTTCTTCGAAGAACTGCTTTGACCCTTGCCAAAAACTCCATCATTCCGAAAGGCTTTGTGATGTAGTCATCTGCCCCACCTTCCAGTCCGCGCACCTTGTCATACTCAGCTTCTTTGGCTGTTACCATAATGACAGGAATTTCACTGGTACTGGGTTCTTTTTTCAGTTCTTCCAAAAGGCTGTATCCGTCTTCTCCCGGAAGCATAATATCCAGCAAAATCAGCTCCGGTAATTCTTCTTTTAAAGCTTTTTTAAACTCTTTTCCATCACTAAATCCTTTTGCCTCAAATCCTGTTGTTCCAAGAGTATATACCAGAAGTTCTCTGATATTTCGTTCATCTTCTACACAGTAAATCATGTATTTCCCTCATCTTCCCCATTATGGCAGCGGATACTGCTTTCTTGTTTCTTCCATTCTTCTTTGGAACGTTTCATTATCCTCTCTCTTAACTGCATTTAAATAGCTGTGTGTATCGAAACTGTCCTCTGCTACCTGTAAAATGCAAACGGCAATATTAGAACAGTGGTCCGCAATTCGCTCTAAGCTTGTAGTAATATCGGATAAGATAAAGCCCTGTTCAATGGTACATTTACCTTCTCTTAATCGTCTGACATGACGTGATTTTAATTCTTTATTTAATTCATCAATAATTTCTTCCAGAGGTTCTACCTTTTTCGCACTTTCAATATTTGTATTTTCAAATACCTCATAAGAAATACTAACAATATCTACTACTGCTTTAGAAATTACTTTTAATTCCTCTAATGCTTTTTCAGAAAATCTTAAATCTTTTTCATGCAGCTCTTTGGCTGATTCCATAATGTTAACTGCGTGGTCAGAAATTCTCTCAAAATCACCGATACAGTGGAGAATAATAGATAAATCTCTGCTATCGTGAACATTTAAGTCCTTCTGACCTAATTTTACCAAATAACTTCCCAGAGCATCTTCATATTCATCTACATTATTTTCTTCTGCAACTACTTTCTCTGCATCAGCCTCTCTGTAATCCCCCAGCATGGACAATGCTGTAAATAAAGACTCTTTTGATGCTTCTGCCATTTTTTTCGCTGCGTTACGGCTCTGCTCCATAGCAAACGCCGGTTTCTCTAAGAAACGTACGTCCAGAAGCTGTGCTGCTTCGGACTGTGGCTCTGTTTCTTCCTCGTCACGGATAGTAAGACATGCCAATTTCTCCAGTCCTGATGAGAACGGAAGTAAAATTGCTGTGGCAAATATATTAAATGCACTATGTGCAACGGCGATACCTGCCGCATCTGCCGCCTGTCCCAAAAATTCGAAATGCAGTACCATATTTAAACCGTAAAATACAATGAGGAACACGGTTGTACCGATAATATTAAAATACAGATGTACCATAGCTGCTCTTTTTGCATTCTTCTTCGCTCCAATGGCAGATAACAGAGCAGTTACGCAAGTACCAATATTCTGTCCTAAAATAATCGGAATTGCCACGCCGTAACTTACTGCTCCTGTTACACAAAGCGCCTGTAAAATACCTACAGATGCAGAAGAACTCTGAATAACAGCTGTAAGCAGGGCACCTGCCAGCATACCTAAAAACGGATTTGAAAAAGCTGTCAAAATTCCGGTAAATTCCGGTACGTCTGCCAGCGGTTTTACTGCTGCACTCATACTGTCCATACCAAACATCAACACTGCAAATCCAAGGAAAATCGTACCAATATCTTTTTTCTTTTCACTTTTTGCAAACAACAGAAAAGCTACACCAATAATCGCCAAAATCGGTGAAAAAGATGTAGGCTTAAACATTTGAATAAAAAAGCTGTCGCTTTCAATGCCGGAAAGACTCAAAATCCAGGAGGTAATAGTTGTACCGATATTTGCACCCATAATTACCCCAACTGCCTGAGATAATTTCATGATACCGGAGTTTACAAATCCTACCACCATAACTGTGGTCGCAGAAGATGACTGAATAACTGCTGTTACCAATGCGCCCAGCCCTACTGCTTTTAAAGGATTGGAGGTAAGTCCCTCTAAAATCTTTTCCATTTTCCCGCCGGAAACCTTGGAAAGTCCGTCTCCCATAACGTGCATTCCGTACAGGAAAAGCGCCAGACCTCCTATCATACTTAAAACACTAAAAAAGTCCATTATATTCTCCTTTTGTTTCTTATATTCTTTGGTTTTTTCCTCATTATATAAATTTTATGTAAATATTGCTAGGGGGTTATGTTAAATCTATGTAAAATCTTAAAAACTTTTAATTTCATCTTCCGTATCATCGGTATTTTTAAAAATTTTCTTAATAACAATATAGTATCCGACATTTTCCTTTATTTTTACCCAGACTCTGTCCCCTTCTCGATGCCCTAAAATTGCTTTTCCAAGAGGAGACTCAATACTGATTTTATTGTCCAGGGAATTTCCTCTGATTGACGTTACCAATTTATAGGTTTCTGTTTCATCGTCATCTTCAAAATACACTTCAATCACATTATTCATTCCTGCTTCATCTGCCTTTGAGTCCTCTGAAACAATCTCTGCTGTTTTCAACATTCTTTCCAGATAACGAATGCGGCTTTCATTTTTATTTTTATCTTTTTTGGCAGCATAATACTCAAAGTTCTCACTTAAATCCCCCTGAGCTCTTGCTTCCTTTACAGCCTCAATGGCCTCTTTACGGACAGTCAGCTTTCTGTACTCTATTTCTGCCTGGATTTTTTTTACATCATTTTCAGTAAGACGCTCTCCCATATCCATCCTCTTTTCTAAAATTTATTCCACTTTAGTATACCTCTTACAGAAAAAATGGGCAATCCCCATTTCTTTCCATAAATGAAGAATTGCCCATAAAGTATACTTATTATCTTTTATTTCATCATTTCTTTATAAGAACTATGCTTCTCCAGTGCCTGTGTCAGTTCTGCCATACGGCTTACATCACCAATGAGAATAACACCACAAAGTCTGTTATTCAGGAAATAATATTTGCGATACTGTTTTTTGCCCATATCTTTAAATTCAACTGTTTTGTAAATAAGATTTGGATTTTTACCATTATCTCCTGCTGCAAACAAAGCTGTTTTCATTCCGTGGAAACTAAGAGCAGCCGGAACAGTCTCGTATACTGCTTCATCTCCTGCGGCACTTGCACCGGCAACTTTTCCCTGCTCTACTGCCTGTGGCCAGATTGCATAATTAATATTATTATACTGAGCACAGTCACCGCAAGCATAAATACCGGAAATATTTGTTTCCATTTTTTCGTTTACAATCACACCTCTGTCAATTTCAATACCTGCTTCTTTTGCCAGCTGCGTGTTTGCACGAACACCACAGGACATAATTACCAGTTCTGCCGGAATTACTTCTCCGCTTCCCAGTTTTACGCCTGTTACATGGTTCTCACCCTGAATTTCTTCAATCTGGACACCTGTGTGGATCTGAATACCCTGGTTTTCACTAATAAGTTTCAGCATATCTCCTGCTGCATCGTCAAGCTGACGTGCCATAAGTTTTGGAGCAAGCTCCAATACTGTTACGTTGCATTTTGCTTTTTTCAGCTCCCATGCAGCTTCCAGTCCTAAAACACCGCCGCCGATTACTACTACATTCTTCACTTCCGGTAATATCTTGTCAATTTTTCTGGTGTCTTCCAGACGGCGAATAGCTGCCACACCTTCTTTATCATGTCCCGGAATTGGAGGAATAAAGCTTTCTGAGCCAAGGGCATAAATCAGTTTTGTATAAGTCAGTTTCATGCCGCCTTCTAATACCACTTCTTTTGCATCTGTATGAATAGCTTCAATCTCTTTTCCAAGTACAAGGTGAATATTCTGCTCCTCGAACCATTTTTCATTCTGAATTTCAATCTGTTCTTCTGTCAAATCTGCCATAAGTGATTTTGTCAGCATTGGACGGTTATAAGGACGATATGGTTCATTGGATACCATAACAATAGAGCCTGTCTTATCCCTTTCCCGAATGGCTGAAGCTGCATAAAATCCTGCTGCACCGGAACCTAAGATTACATAGAAATCTTTCGTATCATTACGGTAAGTATTCTCTTCTACTTCTACCTCTACAAAGTTTTCTTTTCCAACACCGCATACCGGGCAAATTTCCATAGAAGAGTCAAAAATCTCTCCACATACAAGGCATTTCACAAGTGTTCTCGTTCCTGATGATTTCTTCACATTTTCTTTATTCTGAAGAAGACAACCAAAATTATAACCATAGTCGTAAGCATCAATTAAGTTATCTTCTCCCGGTTTAAATTTCACACGAAAACCTTCATCCGGCACTCTCATCTTTAACTGTTTCAGTCTTTCAATTAAATGAGGCACAGCTTCGCCGCTCCATCCATAGCTTCCGAAAGCGCTTGCCAGTTTACCGCCATGGGTTCCTGCAAAAATAGAAGTAGTTAAATCCCAGATTGGTTTTAATGCTTCTCCAACGATAGTCGGTGAGCCAAAGAGAATACCGTCTGCAAAGCCCAGTTCTTCCAGTACCTTTGCCTGCTCAGCCTCTACCATATCGTAGCAGCGCACGTCAATATCTCCGCTTTCCTCAATCCCCTTGGCAATGGTTTCTGCCAACTGTTTTGTATAGCCATAAGCGCTTACATAAGGAATAATCACTGTTTTTCTCGGATTTGGATTAACTACGGTACACCATTCTTCATAAGTATCCAGCATAAAGTCAATTCTTGCATCCAGAACAGGTCCATGTCCTGTACAAATCATGGAAATATCCAGTTTACGCACTCTGTCCAGAGCTTTTTTCATATATGGTTTGAAAGGTCCGATAATATTATCAAAATAATATTTTGTAGCTCTCATGTAACCTTCTTCATCTGTTACTTTACTTACTAAAATATCATGGAAACCATAATGTGATCCAAAGGAGTCACAGGTTACTAAAATCTGCTCTTCCTCAATGTAAGTATACATGGTGTCCGGCCAGTGAAGATTTGGCACAAGAAGGAATTTCAGTGTCTTATCACCGATTTTCATCTCCTGATTGTCTTTTACTACAATTGCTGTAAACTCACCATTCACAATCTCCTTTAAAAAGTTTACTGCACATCCTGTTGCAATAATCTTCATTCCCGGATTGATTTCCAAAAGTTTTTCCACACTTCCGGCATGATCCGGTTCTGTATGGCTGACTACTAAATAATCAATTTTGGATACATCTGTAAGTTCCTTTAATTTTTCCAAATATTCATCAAAAAACTTTGCCTTTGCAGTTTCGAATAAAATTGTTTTATCTCCTGCTTTCATCACATAGGAGTTGTAGGTTGTTCCAAATTCTGTATACATTATAATGTCAAACACACGCAAATTATCATCTACAATCCCTGTCCAATAAAAATTCTCTCTTAATTTCAGTGATTCCATTTTGGAAACCCCCTTTATGTGTATTTACAGATTTTTTTCGCTGTTACCTATAGTATAATACTAACTGGACAAAAATACTACTGTTTTTTCTTTATTCAAAACTTTTTCTTCCCAATCGCACATCTTCCATAAATTCTGTCCATTCTTCCGGAAGATTATCAAAGAGATAAGTTCCGCTTTTCTTCTGCTTTTCAATATAAAACTCTCTTATTTCCTCTTTCATCTGCTGTACTTCCTCCAACAGATTTTTTGCTGACATTCTGGAAGCTCCCTGTCCCAGAATAATCACCTGTTCCATAGCATCTGAAGTAGCAACCGTCACATGATATTTCCGCCCTATCTCATGGACAGTCTTCTCAATATACTGGTCTGCAGTTTCAGCCTCTTTTGTATATACCACATGAATATTGTGGTATTTCTGCACAGAACCCTGATTTCCTTCCACTTTATAAGCATCAAACACAAGAATAAGCGTACATTTCTTATATCCCTGATAATTACAGAGAACGTCCATCAATTTATTTCTTGCAGCTTCAATATTTACTTTTGCCAGTTCGTTTAACTCCTCCCATGCAAAAATAATGTTATAACCGTCTACCAGAAGATATTCTTTCTCCACCTGCTTTTTTGCAGGTCTTGGTTCTACTGTTTTTGCAGTAACCGTATGGGAAGTTTTCTGAAATCCATTTCTTTCCCGCTTGATAGGACCGTAAGTTCTGGTAAAAATTTCTTCCAGTTCCTGTTCATCCAATCGAATTTGTGAAAAGCTTGTTCTGGGCGCTTTTTCTGTCGGTCTTTCCTTTGCCTTATTCCACCCCGTATCAATATGGGCATATTCATCTACTTTATCCCAGCTTACATGAAAGCCTGCGCCGTGTGAGCAGAAAACAGAACCTGTGGGATTTTCCAAATCATTTTCAGAATTATAATTTATTTCTGCAAGAACTTCTTCGGAATTATGGCAGGGCTCATATCCCTTTAAAGAACAAAACAGCCTTCCCATGCCTCTTGTATAAGAAATGACTTCTCTTTGATAGCCACGCATGGTTACCACAGGAGCTTCCCCGGTAAGGACACACATTTCCCCCTCAGTTTTCGGTGAGTCAAAGCTACCATACATTTTCTGAATATCAGTCATGGCTCTGCCAATCATCTCCTGCGGCACTTCCAGCCGATACTCATATACCGGTTCTAATAAAATGCTTTTCGCCTTTTTCAATCCCTGACGCACAGCCCGATAAGTTGCTTGTCTGAAGTCTCCTCCTTCCGTGTGCTTTGTATGAGCTTTACCTGCAATCAACGTAATCTTCATATCGGTAATCTCTGAGCCGGTAAGCACACCTCTGTGAGCCTTTTCCTCTAAATGGGTGAGCACCAGTCTCTGCCAGTTTCTGTCCAGCATATCCTCACTGCAGTCGGAGGCAAATTCCAGCCCGCTGCCACGCTCCAGAGGTTCTAATAATAAATGCACTTCTGCATAATGGCGCAAAGGTTCAAAATGTCCAATTCCTTCCACTTTATCGGTAATGGTCTCTTTATATACAATACTTCCTGAGCCAAATTCCACAGAAATCCCAAAACGCTCCTGTATCATACTCTTTAAAATTTCAATCTGTACCTCTCCCATAACCTGTGCATGGATTTCTCCCAACTGCTCATTCCATAAAATATGCAGTAAAGGGTCTTCCTCCTCCAGCTCACGGAGTTTTTTCAGCATGTTTTGTACATCACATCCTTCCGGAAGCTGAATTTCATAGGTAAGCACCGGTGTTAAAACAGGCTCTTTTCCCATCTGCTCTGCCCCCAGACATGCCCCTGCAAAAGTATGAGAAAGCCCGGTTACCGCACACACACTTCCTGCCAATGCCTCATTTACAGAAGAAAAACCCGCACCATCATAAACACGGATTTGGTCTGCCTTCTCCTCCCAGTCCTTGCCTTTTATCATCTGCTTCACTTTCAAAGTTCCACCTGTAACTTTTAAATGTGTCAGCCTGTTTCCCTTTTCATCTCTGGAAATTTTAAACACTTTTGCAGCAAATTCTTCTTTATACTTCGGACATACTGTATACAAATCCAGTCCCTCTAAGAATTCCTGAATTCCCTGAAGCTTTAGCGCAGAACCGAAATAACAGGGAAATACCTGCCGTTTTCCTATCATCTTCTGAATGTCCTCTGCAGACACCTCTCCCTGTTCTAAATACTTCTCAAGAATATTCTCATCACAAACTGCCAGTTCCTCCAAAAACTCAGAACTGCTTTCCTTGGCAAAGGTAAAGTCAACACAGCCCTTATCCAGTCTGTTCTGCAGCTCCCAAAGCAGTTTTTCTTTGTCCGTTCCTTCCTGATCCATTTTATTAATAAAAATAAATACAGGAATTTTATATTCTTTCAACAACTTCCACAAGGTCTGTACATGTCCCTGCACACCATCAGCACCGCTGATTACAAGAATTGCATAATCTAATACCTGCAGCGTTCTCTCCATCTCAGCAGAAAAATCCACATGTCCCGGTGTATCCAGAAGGGCAATCTCCTTGTCATTTAATGTAAAACCTGCCTGCTTGGAAAAAATAGTAATTCCTCTTTCTTTTTCCAAAGCATAGGTGTCCAAAAACGCATCCTGATGGTCCACACGTCCTACTTTCCGAATACTCCCTGTATGATATAAAATTCCCTCCGCAAGGGTTGTCTTCCCTGCATCTACATGGGCCAAAATCCCCACTGCCAAACGATTTGTCTCCATAATTTCCCTTCCTATCTTTTCTATTCTCAGTTTGGGCAATAGTAATGTTCCAAGCATATTCTAGCTGCAAATAAAATATGTGCTTAAACGTTTCTTTTTTGCCCCAATCTTTTGTAATATAAAAATCCTGCTAAATCAGCCAGTCCCCAGCCAATAGGCACGGACCACCAAATTCCCGTTACTCCGATTTGAGGAATTGCAGACAGTACATAAGCCAGAACAACTCTTGTACCAAGTGAAATCACTGTAAGTATCAATGACATACCCGGCTTTTTCACTGCCCGATAATATCCATACAATAAAAACAAACAGCCTATGCCGCAATAAAAACTACCTTCAATTCTCAGGTATTCCACTCCGGCACTTAAAATTGCTGTTTCTTCCGGATTTATGAAAATCATCATCAACGGCTTTGCAAAGAAAAAGACCAGCACTGAAATGCACAGAGAAAATCCCACTGAAAATCCAACTGCCTTCTTAATTCCTTTTTTTATTCTCTCTTCTTTTCCCGCTCCATAATTCTGTGCCACAAAAGTAGAAAATGCATTTCCAAAATCCTGCACCGGCATATAAGCAAAGGAGTCAATTTTTACAGCAGCCGCAAAAGCCGCCATAATCACTGTTCCGAAGCTGTTTACAAGTCCCTGCACCATGAGAATTCCTAAATTCATCACGGACTGCTGCAAACAAGTTAAAACAGAGGATTGTCCGATTTCTTTCATCATCTCTATTTTCGGACGTATATATTTTCCAATTCCGCGAAAGTATGGCAGCTTCATTCCACTGTAAACGGAAATTCCAATACCGGCTGCATACTGTGAAAAGACAGTAGCCGCGGCAGCTCCTGCCACACCCCAGTCAAGCCCCAGTACAAACCACAAATCCAAAATAATATTTAACACCGCACTCACGGCCAAGAACATTAAAGGCACTACAGAATTTCCTACTGCTCTTAGTAAAGATGCAAAATAATTATATAAAAAAGAAGCAAAAATCCCCCAGAAAACAATCCAGAGATACTCTTTCATCATTTCATAAATTTCTTTTGGAACTTGCAAAAAATGCATAATAGGATGAATACAGAGAAAAACAAAAATATTCAAAACCAAAGTCACTATTAAAATCAGCCAGAAAGAAGCTGCCATGCTTTCTTTTAACTTGTTTTCATTCCGTTCACCATAATAAATAGAAAAAACAGCTCCGCTTCCCATGGACAATCCTAAAAGTATGGATATGAAAAAAGTCATCAATGTATAAGAAGACCCTACTGCTGCCAAAGCCTCTGCACCTAAAAAACGTCCTACAATTAAAGTATCTGCTATGTTATAAAATTGCTGTAATAAATTCCCCGCAATCATGGGCAATGCAAAAAGCAATAATGTTTTTGTAATTGAGCCTTCTGTTAAATCTTTCTGCATCACGTACTCCTTTCTACGTTTCCTATTCTACCATAATCACCCGGATTATGAAAAGTAACTATTCCGTCTTTACAAGCTTATCACGCATAGTATATAATGTAAAAGAGAAAATAGCATCTTTAGATAATAAGCAGACAGGATGTGATGTTATGAAAATAGAAAAAATTAATGAAAATCAAATACGCTGCACACTTACAAAGGAAGATTTAGAAGAAAGACATCTCCGTTTAAGTGAACTGGCGTATGGAAGTGATAAAGCAAAAGATCTTTTTCGAGATATGATGCAGCAGGCAAACCTGCAATTTGGATTTGAAGCAAATGATATTCCTCTCATGATTGAGGCAATTCCCATTTCTTCAGAAAGTATTATTCTGATTATTTCCAAAGTAGAAGATCCTGAAGAGCTGGACACCCGCTTTTCAAAATTCACCCCATTTGGTGACGCATCTCCTGAGCCTTCTTCTCCTATTGAAACAGAAGGCGCAGATGACATTTTGGATCTTTTTGCAAAAATTTACAAAGCCAGTGAAGAACGTAAAAAGAAAAAGGAAAAAGCAAAGACAAAAGAGAGTCTTCCTGCTGAACCAGAAGCAAATACTGTTTCTGAACATATTAATTTAAGACGAGAATATGTTTTTCCTGATTTAGATACGGTTATTGAAGCTGCTCACGGTCTGAACAATTTCTTCCAAGGTTTCAACTCCCTGTATAAAGATAAAAAAGCAGATACTTATTCTTTGCTTCTTCATCAGGATCAAACTTCGCCGGAAGATTTCAACCGTGTTTGTAATATGCTTTCTGAATATGGAAGCGGCAAGAAACTGTCACCTGCCAGAGAAGCTTTTCTTGCAGAACATGAGGGATGTATTCTCCCAACTGAAGCTTTACAAAAACTGACACTCATCTAAGATGCTAAAAGGAGTTGTTATATCCCCTGCAATACGGGATACAGCAACTCCTTTTTCATTATTTATTTTCTAAAAAATCGTTAATCTGAGCAACTAACATATCACCATCAATTCCGTGAACCATAGCTGCCTCTGCAAGACTTTCTCCCTGTGCGGAAGGGCATCCAATGCAGTGCATACCAGATCTCATGAGAATTGGAATAATATTTTCGTCTAAACGGATTAACTCACCAATTGTCATATCGGCTGTTACTTTCATGAATTGTTCCTCCTTGTTCTGTTTTATAAATTTTATTATAATCGCTTTCCTTCTTATGTTCAACTCTTTTTCTATATTGTTTCTAAATTAAGACTTGTATTATAGAAGTAAATATATTAGAATACACCTAAGAACTGAATTCTTAAATTCAGAATATAAAGGAGGATATAATCATGGCATACGTAATTACAGATGAATGTGTAAGCTGCGGAACATGCGCTGGCGAATGTCCAGTTGAAGCTATTTCTGAAGGTGATGACAAATACGTTATCGACGCTGATACATGTGTTGACTGCGGAACATGCGCTGGTGTTTGTCCAACAGAAGCTATTGTTGAAGGCTAATATCTTTTAGAAAAGAGGCAGAACTTCTAAAGTCCTGCCTCTTTTCATTGTAATAATTTTCATCTTCTTTGAAATATTCCTTTCTTTTTGGAATTTTTCTTTTCAAAAGCAGCCGCTACTTCACGTCTTGACTGCTGATAGTTGCGAATTCTTTCATCTAATTTCTTATATCGGTCTTCTCCTGTTTTTTTCTCTTTTAGCTGCGCCTTTACAAGCTTACTTATAATCTCCATAAATTCTGCAGAAATCTTACTCTCTTTCTCCTGTTTCTCATAAAAAAGATCAGCCAGCTTTCCAATTTCTTTTAATGAATATCCTTTTTTCTTTAGTTCCTTAATACTCAAAAAAACCTGAATATCCCATCGGGTGTAGTATCTGTGTCCCAACTCGTTTCGTTTAATAGGAAGTTTCATTTCTTCTTCCCAGTACCTCAGCACATGAGATTGAAGCTCTAAAATTCCCACTGCTTCTGAAACAGAGTAAATGGTTTCCTGCATACCTTAACCCCTTTCTCACTTTCTCTTAATTATTATAACAAACACACTTTAAAATGCAAGAAAATACGTTCGACAAAAACATTGACAAGTCCCCACAGCAGTGCTACACTGAAAAAAAACAACCAGGGAGCCTAAGGGCTGAGAGGAAGTCTGACTTCGACCTGTATTACCTGATTTGGATTATGCCAACGTAGGGAGTTTATACCAGCATTTACAGTGTCCGTATACCCTTTTTTGGTACGGGCACTTTTTCTATTTCGGGGAGTTTTTTAATAAAATAAGATTGGAGAATGAACATGACGTACACAACGCAAATGAATGCCGCTCGACAGGGTATCATTACCAAAGAAATGGAAGCTGTAGCTGCCAAAGAACAAATGGATGTGCAAAAACTTCGTCAGCTTGTTGCTGAAGGAAAAGTGGCAATTCCTGCCAATAAGCTGCATACCTGTCTGGAAGCAAATGGAATTGGCTCAATGCTGAAAACAAAAATCAATGTCAATCTGGGAACTTCCAGAGACTGGAAAGACCTGGATATGGAGCTTGAAAAAGTAAACGATGCTGTAAAAATGGGCGCTGAGTCTATTATGGATTTAAGCTCTTTTGGAGATACTCAGAAATTCCGCCGCAAATTAACTTCTGAATGTCCGGCAATTATCGGTACTGTACCTATTTATGACGCTGTTGTATACTACCACAAACCATTAAAAGAAATCACTTCTGAAGAATGGATTAATATTGTAGAAATGCACGCAAAAGACGGTGTGGATTTCATGACTATTCATGTAGGTATCAATAAAAATACTGCCAAACGCTTTAAAGAAAACAAGCGCCTTACCAACATTGTTTCCAGAGGCGGTTCTATTATCTTTGCCTGGATGGAAATGACAGGACAGGAAAATCCTTTTTATGAGCATTACGACCGTATTCTAGATATCTGTCAACAATATGATGTTACTATGAGTCTGGGAGATGCCTGCCGTCCAGGCTGTATTGCTGATGCCGGAGATATTTCTCAGATTGAAGAACTGGTTACTTTAGGAGAACTGACAAAACGTGCGTGGAAAAAAGATGTTCAGGTTATCATTGAAGGTCCGGGGCACATGCCTTTAAATCAAATTGAAGCAAATATGAAGATCCAACAGACCGTATGCCAGGGCGCACCTTTCTATGTACTTGGGCCACTTGTAACAGATATTGCTCCCGGATATGACCATATCACCGCAGCAATCGGCGGTGCGATTGCTGCCACTTACGGAGCTTCTTTCCTGTGCTATGTAACACCTGCTGAACATCTCCGCCTTCCTGATGTCAATGACGTAAAAGAAGGCATTATTGCATCCAAAATTGCCGCTCATGCCGCTGATATTGCCAAAGGTATTAAAGGCGCTGCTGACTGGGATTATGAAATGAGTACTGCCAGAAAAAATCTGGACTGGGAAGAGATGTTCCGGCTTTGCATTGACCCAGAAAAAGCAAGACGCTATCGTGCAGAGGCAAAACCAGAAAAAGAAGATACCTGCAGTATGTGCGGAAATTTCTGTGCCGTGAAAAATATGAACCGCATTTTAGATGGGAAAATTGTAAATATTTATGATGAATAAAATATCGTATAGTACCGCATAGAAAAAACCACCCTTAAAACTTTGACAGGTGACAGGGTGGTCTTTTCTATTTCTTCATATTCACAAACTTTGTATAATTTGGCAGCCATACCAGATTTACTGTTCCGATAGGACCGTTTCTCTGTTTAGCAATAATAATCTCTGCTATGTTCTTATTTTCGGAGTCTTTATTATAATAATCATCACGATAAATAAACATAACCACATCGGCATCCTGCTCAATAGCTCCTGACTCTCGAAGGTCCGAAAGCATTGGTCTGTGATCAGGACGCTGCTCTACGGCACGGCTTAACTGAGAAAGCGCTACAACAGGCACGTTCAACTCTCTGGCAAGTGCTTTTAAAGAACGGGAAATCTCTGAAATTTCCTGCTGTCTGGACTCACTTCTTCCACTTCCTGTCATAAGCTGCAGATAATCGATAAAAATAATTCCCAGATTATGCTCCATCTTATACTTTCTGCACTTGGAGCGCAGCTCTGAAATGGAAATACCCGGCTTATCATCAATGATTAAATTAGATTTTCCAATAATATTTGCACCTTCAATGAGCTTTGCCCATTCTTCGTCCTCCAGATTACCTGTTCGGATGTTCTGTGAGTCTACCTTTGACTCCAATGCCAGAAGACGATTTACCAACTGTTCCTTTGACATTTCCAAGCTGAAAATTGCCGCTGTCACATCATTATGAAATGCCATATACTGAGCAATATTCAAAACAAAAGCTGTCTTTCCCATAGAAGGACGAGCTGCTACTAAAATCAAATCAGAAGGTTGAAAACCTGACATTTTATAATCCAAATCAATAAAACCTGTGGGAATACCGGTTACACTTCCCTGACTTCTGGAAGCTTTTTCGATTTTCTCAATGGCATTTAACACTACCTGACGAATGGGAACAAATTCCTCACTGCCTCTGTTCTGCACCAAATCAAAAATTTTCTTTTCTGTAACCTCTAAAATATCCTGTGTCTTTTCTTTTCCCAGATAGCAGGCATTGGTAATTTCCTCTGTAGTTTTTATCAGCTTCCTCAGCATAGATTTCTCTGCCACAATTTCCGCATAATACTTTACATTTGCAGAAGTCGGCACAGCTGACAGCAAATCCCTTACAAACTCCATACTGGAAATCTCAGGCGGCAAGTCTTTCTCTTTTAACCGCTCCTGCAATGTAATCAAATCCACTGCCTTTCCTTCATCATGAAGCTCAATCATTGCCTCAAAGACTATCCCGTACTGCTGCTGGTAAAAATCTGCTCCTGTAATAATCTCAGAAGCCTCCACAATGGCATCTCTGCTCATAATCATAGAGCCAATAACCGATTGCTCCGCTTCTGGACTGTGAGGCAAAATTCGTTTTATCAGTGCTTCTTCCATGTTGGTGAAGACTCCCTTCCTATGCTTCCTTTACCACAACCTTAAGCTGTGCAGTAACCTGTGTATGAAGCTTTACAGGAACCATGGTTGTTCCTAATTCACGAATTGGATTAGAAAGCTGCATTTTCTTCTTGTCAATATCATATCCTAACTGCTTTTTCACTGCTTCGGAAATTTCTTTCGTGGACACAGAACCAAAGGTTCTTCCGTTTTCTCCCACTTTAATTGCCAAGGTTACCTGCTTTGTCTCTAATTCTTCTTTAAATTCTTTTGCAGCCTGAAGATTTTCTTTTGCCACTTTTTCTTCATGCGCTTTCTGAAGTTTTAAATCGTTAATGTTTTTTGCTGTTGCTTCCACACCTAATTTCTTAGGGAAAAGCATATTTCTTGCATATCCGTCGCTTACGTTTACAATTTCACCTTTTTTTCCAAGAGATTTTACATCTTCAATTAAAATTACTTTCATACCTCTATATCTCCTTCTTTTATCATCTTGTCAATGGTATTTTTTAACTGTCGGATACCTTCCTCTACGGAAACTCCCGGAAGCTGTGCGCCCGCCATATTAATATGACCGCCGCCGCCCATTTTTTCCATAATCAACTGTACATTTACTTCATCAATGGCTCTTGCGCTGATATAAATCTTGCCCTGATAATCGGTAAGCACAAAGGTCGCCTTAATACTGTCTACATTTAAAAGCTCATTTGCCGCCTGAGAAGCTACAACCGTGGGACTGTCAATACCTTCACTTGGGCAAACCGCAATGGCAAAACAATTCTTGTAGGTTTCCACATGACGAATTGCCTCTGCCTTGGCACGATAGGATTTCACATCGTCACGGAACATTTTCCGTACTCTGGTAACGTCTGCGCCGCAGCGGCGGAGAAATGCTGCTGCTTCAAATGTACGAACTCCTGTCTTCGCTGTGAAATTATTGGTGTCAATAATAATACCGGAATAGATAGCATCTGCTTCAATATTGTAGATTTTAATATCATCAGAAAAATACTGAAGGATTTCCGCTACCATTTCGCAGGAAGAGGAAGCATAAGGCTCAATATAAGACAATACAGCATTTTGAATAACCTCGCTGCCCTGTCTGTGATGGTCTAATACCACAATGGTCTTTGTCTTGTGCAGAAGCTCTTCACACTCTGTATAGCTTGGCTTATTGGTATCTACTACTACTACTACGGTATTATTATCTACAATTTCTTTTGCTTCATCACTGTCTACAAACATATCCTCATCATAGTCAGGATTATCTCTGAAATTTTCAATAATCGGACGTACCGACATTGTCGGGTTGTTCACAACAATATGTGCCTTCTTGTTTAAGGACTTCGCTGCTCTGTAAATACCAATGGCTGCACCGATGGAGTCCACATCAGAAATCTTGTGTCCCATAACCACAACTTTATCCTTACTTACCATAAATTCCCGCAATGCGTGAGCTTTTACACGAGCCTTTACACGGGTATTCTTTCCTGCGTGCTGAGATTTACCGCCAAAATAAATCATCTGGTCTTTATCTTTAATTACTACCTGATCGCCGCCACGTCCCAATGCCAAGTCAATGGCAATACGGGAATATTCATAATTCTGAGCATAAGTCGGTGCGTTGATACCAATACCAATGCTGATCGTAACTGCCATATCGTTTCCGATGTTTACCGTCTTTACATCCTCTAAAATATTAAAGCGTTTCTTTTTCAATTCTTCTAAAGAGCTCTGGCGCATAACAAGGATAAATTTATCCTTTTCCAGCTTTTTAATCAGTCCGTCTACATCATTAAAATATTTATTCAGCTTTCTCTCAATTAAGGCTACCAAAAGAGAACGGCGAACTTCTTCTACACTGTTTAACGCTTCTTCGTAATTATCCAGATATAAAAGACCTGTAACCAGCTTTTCATCTTCCTTCTGTCTGATATACTGATTTAATTCTGTTTCGTCAAACAAATACAGGGCAATTAAATCATTTTCCTGTGCCAGCTCCACAAGACCGGACTCCTCTAAAAGCTTATCCATAGAAATCACACGCATCACTGCCTTGTAATCTCTTTCGCCATATTGAACAGCGACCTTGGCATCTGCCTCTTTTGGAAGCTTATCCTTTGTAATCTCCGGAAAAAGAGTGCTAATGGATTTGCGATATTTTTTGTTCTTTCCTGTAAGCTTTACAAATTCCTCATTCAGCCACAAAATCTTTCCATTAGAGTCCAACAAGGTGTAGGGTACAATAAATTCATTTAATAAATTTTTCTGCACCTGTCCGTATTGGGTTGCAAAGGAAATCAACTCATTCATAATGCCGGCACGACTGTGAAAATATAAAAATACTACAATCAAAATATACGCAGCCACAAAAACACTAACCAGCGCTCCTGCCTTTACGCTTACCGCAAATACAGATATATTCATGATTATAAGCAAAATTCCCAAAATAATCGGGAACTGCATATATACTTTCAACTGTCCCTTCATCTTAATTTTTCCATTCATCTCTCCACCTGCCAATACAAAAATTACAGCAAGCCAATTTCATTGGCTTGGTTTGCACGTTGTGCAAACATTATACCATTGTTTTTCCTTTTGTACAAGCAAAAAGCACACTGCCGAAGCAGTGTGCCAAATATCAATTAGTCCTGAACGTAAGGCATGATTGCCAAATGTCTAGCTTTTTTGATTTCTACTGTTAACGCTCTCTGATGTTTTGCACAGTTTCCTGTAATTCTTCTAGGAAGAATTTTACCTCTTTCAGATACGTATCTTTTCAGTTTGTTAGCGTCTTTGTAGCTGATTTCGTTATTTTCCTGTCCACAGAATACACAAACTTTTTTTCTTCTGCGTCCGCCTCTTCTCTTCATTGGAGAATCCGGTCTATTACCTTTTTCGTAAGCCATGATTGTTTACCTCCTATCAATATTGCCGCCGCTGTTTAGCTAAATGGCAGCTCTTCGTCAATTCCATCCGGGATATTCATAAATCCATCTGCGGATGCCATACTTGGAGTAGGCGCCGGTGCAGGTGCTTCCATAGAAGCTGCCTGTCCTACATGACTGTCACTTACAGATTTGCTCTCTGCAAATTCCTGTTCTTCTACTACAACGTCAGTTGTATAAACCTTAACGCCGTCTCTGTTTGTATAGCTTCCTGTCTGAATTCTGCCGCTTACTACAATGCGGATACCCTGACGGAAGTATCTCTCTGCAAATTCTGCTGCTCTGCCGAAAGCAACACAACTGATAAAATCAGCAGTTGCCTCTCCGTCTCTTTTAAAACGTCGGTCTACAGCCAGTGTATATCTGGCAATTGCCATTGAATTCTCTCCTGCGGAATATCTCACCTCAGGATCTCTTGTTAAACGTCCCATTAAAATTACTTTATTCATCTAATCACCTCATTATACTTAATAAATAACTGCCTGTTCTCTCGAAGCCCAAAGCCCGTAAAACGGCTTTCGGTGCACTTGATAAATCTGAATTTTAATGTTTGTTTGTGCTGTCGAAAGAATTAAGCTTCTTTTTTAACAACTAAATATCTTAATACATTGTCCATAATGCGAATACGTCCTTCAACTTCTGCTGGGCATGCAGCATCAGATTCGAACTGGATGAAGTAGTAATAACCTTCGCGCATTTTCTGGATTTCGTAAGCTAATCTTTTTTTGCCCCATTCTTCAACTTCTGTAACTGTTCCGTTGTAACGAGCAATGTAATTTTTTGCTTTTTCCACTACTGCTGCACGAGCTTCATCATCAATTTTTGCATTTACAACTAATGCTAATTCGTATTTGTTCATGCTTGTTGTACCTCCTTTTGGTCTTTTGGTCCCCTGATGAGCAGGGAACAAGGATAATAATATATCACGATTTTCAATTCTACCATAAGGATTTCCATTTTTCAAGCTTTTTTTCGTAATTCTCTGGTATTTTTTTCTACCAACTTTCTGGAAAGCATTACCTGATGTCCGCATCCCATGCATTTTAAGCGAAAATCAGCTCCTACTCTTAAAATTTCCCATTCATTACTTCCGCAGGGATGCTGTTTTTTTAATTTTACAAAATCTCCCACTTCATAATTCAAACCCATTTTCCTGTCACCTCATCTACTTTATTTGCTCAAACACCTCGCCAATTGGCTGGTTAATGACAAGCTCTGCCATGCCATCCTGAGGTGTCTTATCACGATTAATTACGACCAGATGCTTTCCGCTAAAATAATCTACCAAAGAAGCTGCCGGATAAACAGAAAGAGACGTTCCTCCTATAATTAAAGTATCTGCATGCGCGATTGCATGGATAGCCTCTTTTAAAATATCCTGATCTAAAGCTTCCTCATATAACACTACATCCGGTTTAATAATACCACCGCATTTGCTGCATCTGGGTATTCCCTTATTTTCTTTCATATAGGCAAAATCATAAAAGCTGTGACATTTGACACAGTGATTGCGATAAACGCTCCCGTGAAGCTCTAAAACTTTCTTACTTCCTGCCATCTGATGGAGATTATCAATATTCTGCGTTACAATCGCTTTTAATTTCCCCTGCGCTTCCAATTTTGCCAGCTTTTTGTGAGCTGCATTTGGCTTTGCTGTATCGCACAACATTTTTGCCTGATAAAACCGATAAAATTCTGCCGGTTTTCTCTGAAAGAATGTATGACTTAAAATTGTTTCCGGCGGAAAGTCCCACTCCTGATGATACAACCCGTCTACACTTCGAAAATCAGGAATTCCACTTTCTGTAGAAACTCCTGCCCCTCCAAAAAATACCAGATTATTACTTTCATCAATAATCTGCTGCAGTTTTGCTATTTCTCCCATAAAAACTCCTCCTAATATTCTCCTTCTCTCTTTGCCTGTACAACAAAGCGAGTAGCATCATTTCCTGTACAAGTGGACAGTGTAATTACTTTATCATCTTTCGTAACCTCTGTCCCGAAATCTACCAATGACTGTTGTTTCATACTGTCAACATAACTTGCAAACTGCTCATCCGCCTCCGGAAACAGTGTGTAAGTTTCTCCCGTGGCATCTACCACATGACTGGAAAAAATTTCATAACGATAATTCTTTTCCGGTGTGCAGATCCAGATATATCTTCCCGGAACAGAGTCTTTATCTTTAAAATATTTTCTTAACAGTCCAAACATAGAGCCATTTTTCATATTATGTCCGTAAATAAGTGTATTACAATCCTGAAAATCACTGCTGTTGGTATAATCAATAAAAATCGCCCCTGCTGCGTTGGAATTTTTCTCAAAAGTATGCTTTAAATAGTAGGAATTGTCTGTCCCTTTCACAATGGGATAACTGATTTCCGTTCCTTCTATCTGTATCCAGCCAATAATGTCTTCATTAATTCCCTTCAAACTGGTCCAGTCCACCTGTGGCGGTACCGGTTTGGGTGCTTCCTCCGCCTCCACTTCTGGTTCCTGTGTTTCTTCCTCCGGCTCCGTTGTGGTGACATACTCTCTTACTCTGTCATACTCATCTGTTCCCTTTTTGTATTCTATAAATATTTTAGCCAGCTGTATCGCAGAAAAGAGAAATACTGCCAGTGCTGCAAGCATAATAATCGTGCGGATAACATCTCCTGCTGTTTTTTTCTTCTTGTTTTTTTTACTCATAAACCCTCCTGCTGCTAAATTGTATTTCCATAAAAGGAATTATAATCTTCACTCACAATCCCTTTACTTGGAGTAAGCGTTACTGTCATTTCTCCTGTATCTATCTGCGTTCCTTCGGGCAAAACCACATTTTTATAATATGCAGAAGTATAAATATTCCCTTCCATATGTGTGGGTTTTAGCCAAACGTAAAGATGAAATTTATCCTCATAACTATAAGTAAAGGTTCCTTCTTTTTCACCAACTGCTTCTATATCATAAGTCCCTTCCGCAAAATCTGTCCCTGCAACTGCTTTTCCTGTTATCTGCACTGGTTTAGTAATAGGATTTTCTGTTCTTTCTGCAAGATTTTCTACTTGTGCATTCCAACTAAAAAATCGCACGTCTGAACCATTTATCCTCACTAACATCTCTTCGCAAAGTGAAACATTTTTCACCTCTTCTATTCCTGAGGGTGCTTTTCCAAAGCTCACGTATTCATCTTTATTCCGGGGACTATAATAAGTTTGAAATACACTGCCCGGTGGTGCGGTAATAGTATATTCTCCCGCCGGAATGTCCACCCCTACTACATACAAACCTGACTCCAGATTATTTTCCCATTCTTCTACAGCTGGAAACATTTCATCTGTTTCAGGCTCTGTATTTTCTATAAGCATATCAGGTGTGTCAAGTATTTCGGGTATATCGAGCATTTCTTCCTGAACCTCCGTATGTAATTCCCAATCTGTTTCAGAATTAAATTCAGGAGCAATCAATGCAACAAATATCACAAGCGCTGCTGCCCCATAAAAGATTACTTTTATATTCTTAGTTTCAGAATTCTGCGTCTGCTTCTTAAATACAAATTGTTTTTGGACAGAATTTCTTTTTGTTTTCTTTTCAGCCGTTATATTCTCTACTGGCTGAACGTTCTCTGGCGAAACATTTTTATCTGCATGATACAGATATCTTTCATCTGATTTTCTGTTGTCCATACCACATTCCGTACATATACCCTTTCGCAGTTTTCCACCACATAAGCTACATCGTTTTCCCATTTTATCTGCCCCCTTTCCCCTTTTTTCTATTGTATCAGAACACCTTCTTGAAGTCTATAAAAAAAGAATTGCTACACTCGTAACAACTCTTTTTTTCTCTCTACTTTTTATTGTTTTTTTCGTATAAAATATAAAGTCCTTTTAACAATAAATCATCATCTAAGACAATCTCTCTTTTACAATATGGAATAACTTTCTTTGCCAGACCTCCAGTTGCAATCACTGTGGTTTTTTCGCCCAGACGCTCCTCCAGTCTGTCAATAATACCGTCAATCGCTGCCGCACTGCTGTAAATCATGCCGCTCTTCATACACTCTATGGTATTTTTGCCAATCATATCATTGGGAGCTTCCAGCCCAATTCCACGAAGCTGGGCAGCTCTTTCTGTTAAAGAGTCCAAGGACACGCCGATACCCGGATAAATCATTCCTCCGATATAGTTTTTCTTGCTGTCAATGACACTGACCGTATTGGCTGTTCCCAAATCAAAAATCAGCATTGGCGCTTTGTATTCTGCAATTCCTGCCACAGCATCTACCACTAAGTCGCTTCCAAGCTGCTCCGGACTTTCAATTCTGATATTTAAACCTGTTTTAATTCCCGCTCCTACTACCAGCACTTCTTTATCTAGTATTTTTTCTACGGCAAGCTTTGCTGTTTTGGTAATTTTCGGCACAACAGAGGAAATAATTCCTCCGTCCAGCTGCTCTCTGTGAATATGATAAATATCTAAAACATTTTTAATGTCAATGGCATATTCCAGCTCTGTTTTTGTGTGTACCGTTGATAATCTTTCAATAAAAATTCTTTTCCCTTTATCGATACAGCCAATTACAATATTGGTGTTTCCTATGTCAATCGCTAAAATCATTGATAAACCCTAATCTTTCTCTGATGTTTCTTTTCATTAAAATCCTTCCGATAAAGAAAACCAGAACGCCTGCCACAATGGCTTCCGGCACGCCGTTTATTCCGATAATGGATAAAATAAATCCGTAAACCGCTTTTACCGTAACTCCATTGGCTGCTGCATAAGCTTTCCTGAAAAACAGAAAAATCAAGTTCATAACCAAAAGTGTATTTACCAATGAGCCTGTAACTCCGGCAATAATCAGTCCCCATGGGGATACCGATTTTTTGTCTATTTTCTTTATCAGCTTGTAAATATAATATGGAAGAACGCCTACTAAAATTCTGGGAAGAAAGCATATTACAATACTTCCGAAACCGCCTTCAAATTCGCCCAGATTATAAAACGGGGTAAATACAAAGGATGTAATGGTAGGGTTCGTGGTATTATTTATAAAACTTGTAAGTCCGAATAAAAAGCCTAACGCCGCTCCCTTTTTCGGGCCTAAAAGCAGAGATGCCAGAATAACCGGTATGTGGATAATCGTTGCTCTGGTAAAGCCCAGCGGAATATATCCCAAAAAGGGCGTAAATGCCATAATGATAATAATTGCGCCAAAAATTGCTGTCTGAACCATACTTCTTGTATTCTGTCTGTTATCTGCTGTTAAATTTTTCATAATTTCTCCTTGTTATCGTTCTTTTAAGATACAATACATTGTTATTTTGTCATTTTTAAAATCTGGTTTAAAATTTCAAAGGCTGTTTCCTCTTTTGACATTTTTCCGAGTGAAATCTCCTCATTTTCTGTAATCATCGTGACAACATTGGTATTTCCCGCAAAGCCTGCGCCTTCTACCTTTAAATTATTTGCCACAATCATATCCAGATTTTTCTTTTCCAATTTTTTTCTGGAATTTTCCAGCATATTTTCCGTCTCCATGGAAAAACCGCATAGGAATTGTCCCTGCTTTTTATGTTCTCCCAGATAGGCCAAAATATCCTGACTGCGCTTCATTTCCAAAGACAGCTCCCCATCTTTTTTCTTTACCTTTTCTGCGCTTACATACTTTGGACAATAATCTGCCACGGCTGCTGCTTTGATAATAATATCCTGCTTTGGTGCACGTTTTGTTACTTCCCGAAACATGTCTTCTGCCGAAATCACCGGTACTACGGTCACAAAGGGCGGTGCAGGAATATTTACAGGTCCGCTTACAAGAGTCACCTCTGCGCCTCGCTGCATACATACTTTTGCAATGGCATATCCCATTTTTCCTGTGGAATGATTGGTGATATAACGTACAGGATCAATAGACTCCTGCGTAGGTCCTGCTGTTACCAGAATTTTCTTTCCTTTTAAGTCTTTTTCGTAAGCACATTCCCGTAAAATATGCTGCAAAAGGAGTTCCGGTTCAGGCATCTTTCCCTGTCCTATATCTCCGCATGCCAGATATCCGTAAGCGCTCTCTACAATTTCATAGCCATAGTGCTCCAGAACCTTTAAATTGTCCTGCACAATGGGATTTTCGAACATATTGGTGTTCATTGCCGGCGCAAGGATTTTCTTACATTTGCACGCCATAATGGTAGTGGTAAGCATATCGTCTGCGATGCCGTGAGCCAGCTTTCCAATACAGTTTGCACTGGCAGGGGCAATCAGTACCACATCTGCTTTCTTTGCCAGAGCCACATGCTCTACATTATACTGAAAATTCCTGTCAAAGGTGTCCACCAGACATTTGTTTCCTGTTAAGGTTTCAAAGGTAATGGGATTGATAAAATTCTCCGCATTCTTTGTCATTAACACCTGAACGTCTGCGTGAAGCTTTTTCAGCATACTGGCAAGGGAAGCAATTTTGTATGCTGCAATACTTCCTGTAACTGCAAGCACTACACACTTTCCTTTTAACATTGTGTATACCTCTCTTCTTTTTGTGAACATCTGATTTCAGATTGCTCCATTTCAGCTTCTTATTATATGCAATAACCTGTAAAAAATCAATATGCCATTTTCACTTCCTCTTGTCCCTTCTCCTGTTCTGTGCTATGCTTTTTTCAGAATTTACATTTTTAAAGGAGTATTTTTCATGTCACGTAACAAACAAGTATCAGAGACTCACCTTCTGGGGCTCCTTCTGGCTGTTGTGGGAGGATTTCTGGATGCCTATACCTATCTTTGCAGAGGTCGTGTCTTTGCTAATGCACAGACCGGAAATATTGTGCTTCTGGGTGTAAACCTTACAGAACAAAATTGGAACAGAACTTTTTATTATCTGATGCCTATTTTCGCCTTTGTGCTGGGTATTCTAGTATGTGAAATCATACAAACATATTTTAAATGGAAAAAGAAACTTCATTGGAGACAGCTTATTGTCCTTATGGAAATTTTCTGTCTGATTATCGCAGGCTTTCTGCCTACTCCTGCCTTGGACACTCCGGTAAATATTATGATTTCCTTTGTGTGTGCCCTTCAAGTAGAGGCTTTCCGAAAAATGAACGGAAATACTTATGCCACTACCATGTGTACGGGAAATTTAAGAAGCGCTTCTCAGCAGTTATACTTATATGCAACCACAAAACAGAAGGTTTATCTGCACAATTGCCTTCAATACTATAATGTTATTCTGTTCTTTATTATCGGAGCAGGGGCAGGCAGCTTTTTTACCGGTATTTTTCATACAAAAGCCGTATGGCTTTGTGCACTGGGGCTTTTAGCCGCATTTATTGCCATGTTTTTAAACAGGGAGGAGAGTCTATGAGCCACGCAGATACACAATTAAAAGAGCAAAAAGACCACGGAACCTCTCTTTTTCCCTGTGCCTTATACGAGGTCTGTGAGGAAAAAAACTGGTCCGGCGTGCCCCATCACTGGCATGATGAAATGGAAATCCTCTACTTTTCTAAGGGCAGCTATACTCTTTTTGTCAATATGGAACAGTTTCAGATTGAGGAAAAATGCTTTTATTTCATTTATCCAGGCGAGCTCCATGCCATTGTTCCCCATTCGGACAGTACGGAGTCTGCCCTTGTGTTTCATCCAAGCCTTTTGGGCTTTGAATATAAGCTGTTTCCTCAATGTCTGAAGCCCTCCAATCCTGCTTTTTCCCCTTTTGAAAAAGAATATCGGAAGGTTTTCCACATTTTCCATCAGTTTCCTGAGGAAAATCTATCTGCCCGCCTTTTTATACAAGGGGGGATTTTCAAAATGGCCGGTATTCTATCCACTTTTCCCTCTTTACTTCAAGCAGAACGTAAAACGGACATGCGGATAGAAACCATTAAAACGGCACTGGATTTTCTCCATAGTCATTATCAGGAAAAGCTCTATATTCGGGATTTAGCTCTGCAAGTCAACATGAATGAACAATATTTCTGCCGTTTTTTCAAAAAGGTGCTGGGAAAATCCCCCATTACCTATCTAAACGAATACCGCATTAAACAGGCTTGCATCCTGCTGCAAACCACGGACCTTCCCATTATGGAGGTTGGCATGGACTGCGGTTTCTTTCATCTTGGAAATTTCATGAAAGAATTTAAAAAATATACAGAGACTACGCCTTTACAGTACCGCAAAAAGTCATAATAACGCAGTTTTTAATCAAATATTCGCAAGATATTTTTAAATTTGTTCATTATAATAGAATCTACATTTAAAATACACTTAGGAGGTTTGATTATGGAAAGAAAATGGTGGCATGACAAGGTTGCCTATCAAATTTACCCAAAAAGCTTTTATGACTCAAACGGAGACGGTATCGGCGACTTACAGGGAATTATTCAAAAGTTAGATTATTTAAAAGCTTTAGGCATTGATATTCTGTGGATTTCTCCTGTCTATCCCTCTCCTTTTGCAGACCAAGGGTACGACATTTCAGATTATTATAATATCGACCCTGCTTTTGGCACATTAGAAGATATGGAACAACTGATTAGCGAAGCAAAAAAACGGGAAATGTATATTCTCATGGATTTGGTGGTAAATCACTGCTCGGATGAGCATGAATGGTTTGAAAAAGCCTGTGAAGACCCAGACGGAGAGTACGGAAATTTCTTTTATATCGAAGATAGAAAAGAGGGAGAAACACCCTGCAACTGGCGAAGTTATTTCGGCGGTTCTGTATGGGAACCTCTGCCGAAAAATCCTGATAAGCAATATATGCACGTATTTCACAAAAAGCAGCCGGACTTGAATTGGGAAAATCCCAAAGTAAGAGAAGAAATTTTTAAGAATATAAACTGGTGGCTGGACAAGGGGCTGGGCGGTTTCCGTATTGACGCCATTATCAACATTAAGAAAAAACTGCCTTATAAAAATTATCCCTCTGACCGTGAGGACGGCTTATGTGACCTTGCCCTTATGCTGGCTGACGCAGAGGGCGTGGGGGACTTCTTAAAAGAAATGCACGAAAAGACCTTTAAGCTTCATGACTCCTTTGCAGTGGGAGAGGTATTTAATGCAAAAGAAGACGAACTGCCTGCTTTTATCGGAGATGACGGCTATTTTTCTTCTATTTTTGATTTCTCCACTACTTCCTGTGGAAAAAGTGACAAGGGCTGGTACGACTGCCGCCGTATCACTCCCGATGAATATAAGGAATGTTATTTTCAATCACAGGAAAAAATCGGCGATATGGGATTTTATTCCAATATTATTGAAAATCATGACGAGCCCAGAGGGGTGAGCTATTATCTGCCTGAAGACGGTCTTTGCTTAGAGGGAAAGAAAATGCTGGCTGTGCTTTATTTCTTTATGCGTGGTCTGCCCTTTATCTATCAGGGACAGGAAATCGGTATGGAAAATCTGGGTGTTCTTCCTCTGGAACAGATTGACGATATCAGCGCCCTTGACCAGTATCAGGTGTGTGTGGATGCAGGCTGCACCTCAGAGGAAGCTTTGAAAATCGTTTCTATTTATAACCGTGACAACGCCAGAACTCCGGTTCAATGGGACAGCTCTCCCAATGCCGGATTTACAACAGGCACTCCATGGCTTATGGTAAATCCTAATTACAGAGAAATCAACGTAGCAACTCAGGAGCAGGATGAAAACTCTCTCCTTTCCTTTTATAAGCAAATGATTAACCTTCGTAAAAATCAGGACTACAAAGAAACGCTTGTGTATGGGGACGTTATTCCTTTTGAAAGGGAGCGTCACAACCTTATGTCATACCACAGAAAAGGAGAAAAGGATTTGCTGATTATCGGCAATTTCCAAAAAGAGCCACAGACAGTTACTCTCTCTTCTTCTGTAAAAAGGGTTCTGTTAAATAACTATCCTTCCCTTTCAAAGAAAGGGGATACCTTGCAGTTGTCTTCTTATCAGGCAGTTGTGCTGGAGCTTGACTAAACCTTCACCCTTCTGTCTTCGGCGCATATACTGATTACAAAAAGGAGTTTTCAGCATGACTTACATTCCTCTGTGGCAGCTAAAAGAGGGACAGTATGGCATTATTCGAGGCATCACCTGTCCCAAAGAGCAGACGCCTGAAAAGCAGGCGATTTTACAGAGGTTTCTGGATTTGGGGTTTTGTGAAGAAACGCCGGTACAATGTATCAACACCGGCATTTTTCACAATCCCCATGCCTATAAAATCAGGGGCAGCGTTATGGCTATTCGAAATGAAGACGCTGCTTTCATCCTTGTAGAACCTCTTGCTGAAAGTTGTAAGATTTCATGACATCTACCTTTACCATTGCACTTGCGGGAAATCCAAATGTAGGAAAAAGTACCATTTTTAATGCACTGACAGGTATGCACCAGCATACGGGAAACTGGGCGGGAAAAACAGTGGATTTGGCAAAAGGAAACTGCGCTTTGGGAAATCAAGTCTGTACCTTTGTGGATTTGCCCGGCTGCTATTCTCTTGCCGCCTGTTCCAAGGAAGAAGAAATTGCCAGAGATTTCATTGAAAACGCTCACCCTGATTTAGTTGTTCTGGTATGTGACGCAGTGTGTCTGGAGCGTCACCTTCAGCTCCTTGTGCAAATTCTTTCGATTACGCCAAAAGTTCTGCTCTGTGTCAATCTAATGGACCAAGCCAAGAAAAAGGGAATTGATATCTCCTGTTCTGCCTTAGAAAAGGAATTACATATTCCTGTCATTGGCATTACCGCACACAGACGCTCCGATATAAAGCAATTTAAAGCTTGCATTTTCGCCTCCTTAAATAACCACCTTCTTTCTCCTGAAAATACAAATTCCAAAAAGATATCTGCCTGCTCTTTGCCTAACCCACGAGCCTGTGCACAGGAAGCCACACGACTTTACCACATTGCCCTGCAAGCTGCTCCTAAATCCCGTGTCAATAAAGACCAGTTTCTTGATAAGCTTTTCACGGGAAAATTTACGGGAATTGCTTGTATGCTTTGCTTTCTTTTGCTGATTTTCTGGATTACGCTTACAGGAGCAAACTATGTTTCTCAGATACTCCATGATATACTTTTTTCCTTTGAGCCTGTTTTTTTCCGCTTTTTACAGGGTTTTCTTCCTGCAAAGCTCTGTCATCTGCTGACCTTTGGCTTTTATCGGGTAACTGCGTGGGTGGTAAGCGTAATGCTGCCTCCTATGGCAATCTTTTTCCCGCTTTTTACTCTATTGGAGGATTTCGGTTATCTGCCCCGTGTCGCCTTTAATCTGGACTGCTGTTTTGCCAAATGCAAAGCATGCGGAAAGCAGGCGCTTACTATGATTATGGGCTTTGGCTGCAACGCTGCCGGAGTAACAGGATGTCGTATTATCGACTCTCCCAGAGAACGCTTGATTGCCATTTTAACCAATTCCTTTGTTCCCTGTAACGGACGCTTTCCCGCTATTCTGGCTATCCTCACTATTTTCTTTGCAGGAAGCGCAAAAAACCTTGAACTGGCAGTTTTGCTCACACTTGTTATTCTGTTTGGTGTGTTTATGACCTTTGTTTCCTCATGGCTGTTATCCAAAACAGTCCTAAAGGGCGTTCCTTCCTCCTTTACGCTGGAACTGCCTCCTTATCGGAAACCGCAGATTGCCTCCGTTCTGGTACATTCTGTGATAAACCGCACCTGTCGTGTTTTACTGCGTGCCGTTATGGCGGCAGCTCCTGCGGGTATCCTGATTTGGCTTATGGCAAATGTCAGCATTGGTACGGACAGCATTTTAAATCTGGTATCAGATTTTTTAAATCCCTTTGCCCAGCTTTTAGGCTTAGACGGAAGTATCCTTCTTGCCTTTCTTCTAGGGCTTCCTGCTAATGAAATTGTTATTCCTGTGCTGATTATGGCTTATACTGCTCAGTCCTCCCTTACAGATTTTGAAAGTCTGTCAAGCCTTCATGCACTGCTTGTGAGGCAGGACTGGACAATTTCCACTGCCGTTTCCATGCTGATTTTGTGTGTTCTTCACTGGCCTTGTGCCACTACCCTTTTAACCATAAAAAAAGAAACCCACAGTTTAAAATGGACAGCGCTTGCCTTTCTCTTGCCTACCTGTATAGGGTTTCTCTTATGTTTTCTTGTAACCTGCGTTTTTCGCATATTTTTGTAACTTGTTGAGGCTGTCGCTTTAAGCATTATCCCCGGATATATCTTAATTCAACAGCCCCATACCTTTTATAAACAGCTTTTCTATTGAACTTTCACACCTTTATATTTCTCTGCCAACATCTGCAAATTTCTGTCAATGATATTATAATGCTCTCGAATGCGTTCAATGCCTTCCGATACGTCCTTTTTCCTCAAGTTTTCATAAACATTTCTGTGAAGACATACCAGACGTTCTTTATCTTCATCCGTCACATACTTTGACATTTCGCTGATAAAGATTTCAAATACTCCTGACAGAGCTTCATTTAAAAGCTCCAACAGATGATTATCGGACATCAGCACAATCTGGTCATGGAATTTTTTATCCAGCTTGGCTCTTTCTTCTCCTCTTACCAGCTCCATTTCGTCTAAAATTTCGGAAAGACAATCTAAGTCTTCTTCTTTTGCGCTTTTTACAGCCAGAAGGTATGCTCCGATTTCAATAAATCTGCGTAATTGGCTGATTTCAATATAATTGGTCTGTTCCATAGACAACAGCATAGAAAACACGCCGCTTAAGCTTTCTCCTATATGATTAACCAAAAAATTGCCCTGTCCCTGACGACTTTCGATAATCCCCATGTTTTCCATAGTTCTTAGCGCCTCACGTATGGAATTTCTACTAAATCCCAGCGTTGCCATCAATTCTCTTTCTGACGGAATTTTACTTCCGAAAGAGATTTCTTTTGTTGTTGCAAGATTGGTAATGTGCTCGATTACCTGATGATAAACCTTTTCATTTTCACTTGTTTTTCTTTCCATTTCCTTCCTCACTCCGGCTTACATAAATCCGGCAAACACAGATGCTCCGATTACGGTTAAAAGCCCTGCAACCGCAATGGCAAGGCTGCTCATAGCTCCTTCTATCTGTCCCATTTCCATTGCTTTTGCTGTTCCGATGGCATGAGACGCAGTTCCCAAAGCCAGTCCCTTTGCAATAGGCTCATGAATTTTAAACACTTTACAGATAAATTCTGCAATCACGTTTCCTAAAATACCGGTAATAACAATCACTGCCACCGTAATGGTAACAAGACCTCCCAGTTCCTCTGAAACCCCCATTCCAATGGCTGTTGTAATGGATTTTGGAAGCAAGGTCACATACTGCTGATGGTTTAAATCGAACAGCTTTGCCAACGCCAAAACGCTGACCAGACTTGCCAGAACACCGGACAGAATACCCACTGCCACTGCCATAAAGTTCTTCTTTAAAAGAGATAACTGCTCATAAAGAGGAACTGCCAGACAGACCGTTGCCGGTGTAAGCAGATAACTGATGTATTTTGCACCCTCGTTGTATTCCTTATAATCAATGCGGAAAATCAGCAAAAATCCAATGACACAGATTGTTCCGATAAGAAGCGGATTTAAAATTGCCAGCTTAAATTTCTTTTTCATCAGCAAGCCGATTTCGTAGGCTGCAAGGCTTAATACCGCCCCAAAAATAATAGACTCACTCAGAAACTCTTTCATCTTTTCTTCTCCCTTTTTTAATCATAATCTGTGTAACCAGCCCTGTAACAACCATCACGACTACTGTGGTTATGGCAGTAATCATCAGCACCGGCACAACAACAGGACGCAGAGCATCCCATGACTCCAATAATCCCACTGCCGCCGGAATAAACATCACCGGCATAATCTCAATGAGAAAAACTGCCGCATCTTTTACCTGATGTATTTTTAAAATTCCTGTACAAAGTGCCAGCAACATTAAAATTAATCCATATACACTTGCAGGTATGGGAAGCGGCAAAAGCATTTTTAAACCTTCTCCTAAAAAAGAGATAAATAAAATAATACTGAATTGTCGCAAAATCTTCATTTTTATATCCTCTTTCTATTGGTACTACCAGTAGTATAGGCATTTTACGCAGTAAAGTCAATATAGACAACCTGTTTTTCCTGTGATAGCATGAATATAATATGAAATGTAAAGGAGAATGAATATGACTGTATTAGAACGTTTTTTGAATTATGTTGTAGTAGAAACTACTTCTGACCCTTATGCGGAAAGCTTTCCAAGCACCAAAAGTCAGCTGGATTTCGGCCATACCTTAATGGAAGAAATGAAAAAATTGGGACTTACGGATGTCACTCAGGATGAATACGGATATGTTTTCGGTACTATTCCTTCTACTGTTCCCGATTACAAGGGAAAAATTTTAGGTCTGATTGCTCACATGGACACAGCGCCTGCTGCTTCCGGAAAGAATATCAAACCAAGAGTTATTAAAAATTATGACGGAGCAGAAATTGTATTAAACGCTGAGAAAAAAATCGTAATGAAACCGGAGGATTTCCCTTCCCTGAAACAATATGTGGGACAGGATTTAGTTGTAACAGACGGTCTTACCTTGCTGGGCGGAGATGACAAAGCCGGCGTGGCAGAAATTATGACTGCCGCAGAATATCTCATCAACCATCCGGAAATCCCTCACGGACCTATTCGTGTGGGCTTTACTCCTGATGAAGAAGTGGGAAAAGGCGCTGATTTCTTTGATGTTAAAAAATTCGGCGCAGATTTTGCCTATACCGTAGACGGCGGCGAATGCGGAGAACTGGAATATGAAAACTTCAATGCTGCCAGCGCTTTTGTAGATTTCACAGGTCTTAGTATTCATCCCGGTTCTGCTAAAAACAAAATGGTAAATGCCCTGCTTTTGGCAATGGAATTTCAAGGTATGATGCCGGAAGCACAGAAACCGGAGCACACAGAAGGCAGAGAAGGCTTTATTCATTTAGATGTTATGGAAGGCTCTGTGGAACACGCAAGCTGTGAGTACATTGTTCGAGACCATGATTTTGATTTATTCAAAGAGAAAAAAGAATATATGCAGAGAGTTGCCGATTACATGAATGGAAAATATGGAGAAGGTACGGTAAGCCTGAGAATGGAAGACTCCTATTATAATATGAAACAGCAAATTGAACCCCATTACTTCTTAATCGAAAATGTGTTAAAAGTATATGAAAAACTGGATATTGAGCCAAAAATCCAGCCAATCCGAGGAGGTACAGACGGCTCACGCTTATCCTTTATGGGACTGCCATGCCCGAACCTTGGAACAGGAGGACATAATTTCCATGGACACTTTGAATACGTGTGCGTACAGTCTATGGAAAAATGCGCGGAAGTGTTGATTGAGCTTGTGAAAATGTAACCCTATGGTACTTTTTACAGGGAATATAAAACTGACAATATTGAATGGGCAATAGAATGACTATGGCAGATTAAGTGAATTTTAAAAATTATATCTATCGGAAAGCAAAGGAGAATTTAAAATATGTGGATATGCCCCAAATGCGGCAGAGAATTTAAAAGAACAAATCAGGGACATTATTGTGGAAAAGCGCCTGAAACAGTATTGGAATACATAGCTTCTCAGCCATTAGAAACACATTCTCATTTAACAGAAATGATGACTGCATTGCAAAATAACGTTCCATATATAAATGAACGTATATTATGGAGCATGCCGTATTACGAAAAAGAAGGAAAATCTATCTCCTTTTCTGCTTGTAAAAAACATATTAGTTTTTATGTAGGCGTTGAAGCTATTGAAAATTTTTCATCTGAGTTAAATGAATTTTCCGCAAAAAAGAATGCCATCTATTTTCCATATAATAAAGCATTGCCGTCTAAACTGATTACAAAAATTGCCAAATGGTGTTTAGATTGACTTGAATTTACAAAATCTGTGGAGGTAACTGCCTATGAAAAAATTAACAGGAATGATGATTTTCCTTATCCTTGCTCTCTCATTGACTGCTTGCAAAAATCCTAAAAAGGGCGATTATCCCGCAACCATAATGATAAACGGAACTAATTATTACTCAACTGACAATCCCGTTTCCATTGAGGTGGATAAAGATTTGATGAAATATACTACTTCCTATGCAAAAGACGGCGTTCCGCAAAAAGACGGGGAAGAGAATTTCACTCAAAATGCCGGAACTCCTTATGCCGTTCTTGAGGATGGCATGGTAGTTGTTTTCATTGACAATCAATGGATAGAATTCAAAGCAAAATAAGCTAATAGCTTTTGGGTAAGGAAATTAGAGGAAAATAGAAACCTCCTCTAATTTCCTTGCTTCCTGATAGATTAAAAAATATTTTGCCTCTCCGCTTTTATCTAATCGGCTTTTTTATATCGTTTTCCTTTTGTAGCTCCGTCATCTATAAGTTTTCCATCCCTAATCAATGCTCGCAACAATTCTTTTGTTCGTGTCTCTTTCACACCTAACACATTCATTAAATCACTTGCTTTGTACCATACATTTGGCTTCATAAAAGTAAGAATTTTTTCATACTGCCCTTGTCTTTTTTTCGTCACTTTTTTTCTGTCGCTTTTTTTCGTCGCTTTTTTTTCGTCGCTTTTTTTCGTCGCTTTTTTTATAAAAGAAAGCGTAAGAACTGTCCTGTCCGGATCAAATCTTTCTTCAATCTCCGGTTCAACAAACCCCTCATCATTCCATACATTAAAAATATTCGGGACACCACTCCCAGCCCGTTCACCTATATTAATTAAATTAAACATCTTCATAAGCGATTTATTTCGTGGATCAGACTCTCCACCTAAGCGCATCTGCTTTTTTCCTGTTCGGACATAACCGGGATTTGCAAAAATAATTTTTTCCTCTTCTTTCCTAATTACTACACCTCTCACACCATGATAATCTGCATTAATCAAACAATTTGCCAAAGCCTCGCGGATTGCTTTATGAACCGGTGTGTCATCCACACGTTCTCCTCCAATCATTTTAAACGGCACTTTGATATCCTTTATTATCTTATTATAGACTCTGAAATAAAAGTCACAAACATTACCTGACCACTCACCTGAACTGGATTGTAACCTGTCAGTCCAACGAACTGCCGAACCCATTTCTTCTCTATAATCCAGAAAATACTCGGGGAAATGCCGTACAATATCATATTCATTTCCAAACATAAGCATACCTGCTGCTGTTGGATGCAGTTTTCCATCTTCTTCTGAAATAGCTGCTGCCCCAATATTTCTTAAATACTCATGGTCGCTCAATCGCTCAAAAGGATGCCCTTCCTTCAAGGTTCTATGGCTGTTACGATATCCATGAATGGTATCATAATTCAAATCTTCCATAGAAACCCTGTCTAAAATCTCCATGTCCATTGTTCTCTCTGTCTGATCACGAAGCATTGTTTTTACTTGTAATCTGGTACAATGGTAATCCCCTTCATAGTTTCTACGGAATGTCCCGTTAAAAATATCATTATTAATGTAAATCGGCTTTTGCTCCCTTTTTGCCATAGGAACATATATTACCATAATGACATCTTTTCTTTCACCTATTTCATAAGTCTTTATATCATCATCTGTTAATAAATTAAAGTTTACTTTCTTGGGATTATTGATTGTATCCCAAAAATCTTTACGCAATTTTGCTTCATTTTGCAATCCTGTTGTTCGCCAGCTTCCATCCTTTTCCTCTTTTATACCTAAAATAATCACACCGCCATAACAGTTTGCAAAAGAAGAATATGTGTCCCATAGCGAAACCGGTAATCCCCCACTAGCTTTTTTTACTTCTCTTCTGTTATCTTCTCTATATTTATCGAACTGTGAAATATCAAATTCTTCTCTCATAATAAATCACCATCCTCTTAAAATATAACTTCCCACACAATTATATGTTTTTAATTTTACCTTGTTTTCTTCAACAACACAAGTGCTTGCACTACAAAAAAGCCCGGTCATTACCGAGCTTTTCCCACATACTTTATTCTCCTACACCCTCAGCATCCGATACCCCACACCCACATGCGTCTGGATATATTTCGGCTCTGACGGATTTTCCTCTATCTTTTTTCTCAGCGTTGCCATGAACACCCGAAGGGACGCCACGTCATTATCCCATGCGCTTCCCCATATTTCTTTTGTAATATAAGTATGTGTCAGTACCTTTCCTACATTTTTAGAAAGCAGGCACAAAAGTTTATATTCAATAGGTGTAAGGTGTAATTCTGTGTCTTTCATAAAAGCGCATCCTGCCGCATAATCAATTTTCAAATCTCCATTTTGAAAGACAGAACTTTGTACCATATCTCCCTTCATGTCATTGAGCCTGCGAAAAGTCACACGAAGCCTTGCTAAAAGTTCTTCCACAGAAAACGGCTTTGTCAGATAATCATCTGCCCCCGCATCTAAAGCTTCTATTTTATCTGTATCTTCGCTTCTTGCACTAATTACAATAATAGGTGTCTTGGACCATGTACGAACTTTCCGTATAACTTCAATTCCGTCCATATCCGGCAACCCCAAGTCCAACAAAATTACATCAGGATTATGTGTTACTACCTCTAAAATAGCAGTTTCTCCCGTGGCTGCTTCCTGAAAACGATATTCATGAGTTTCCAATGTAGTTGTAATTAAATTGCGTACCGCTGCATCATCTTCTACTACCATAATTAACGGTTTATTCATGTAATTGAACCTCCTTTGCAGGCAATGTAAATGTAAAACGGGTGCCATGAGGCTGGCAGTCCTCTACAAAGATGTCGCCGCCGTGAGCGTGTAAAATAGATTTACATAGCGCCAAGCCAAGTCCCAAACTTCTTCTACTGTCCGCCGCATGACTGTTGCCCGTATAAAACATCTCAAAAATATGCTCTTTTACCTCGTCTGAAATTCCGTTCCCGTTATCCGATACACTGACTACGGCATTTGTTCCCTCCTGCCTTGTCTCAATGAGAATTTCAGAACCCTTTGGTGTATATTTTACCGCATTATCCACCAAATTAACAAGTACCTGCACAATCAATCGTGCATCTGCCTTTACTAAAATCAAATTTTCAGATAGTTGTACACGAAGCTTATGTTTTTTGCATCGCTTTTCTACATGGTGAACGGCCTCCTGCACAATTTCCTCCAAAAGCTCTGCATTTAGCTGAAGCTTCATCGTGCCGTCTTCAATTCTTGTAACAGACAGAAGATTTTCCACTAAGTTAATCAGCCATAAAGAGTCCTCGTAAATGTCCTCATATAACTGCTGCTGTTTTTCTTTTCCCATACTGTCTGCGTTGGAAATCAAAATTCCTGCGTTTCCCGAAATGGAAGTAAGGGGAGTCCGCAAATCATGAGAAATCGAACGAAGCAAATTTGCCCTTAGCTGTTCGTTTTTCGCCATTAAAGCAGCGGCAGCTCTTTCTCTTGTCACTTTTTCATTCTGCATGGCAAGGGCACATTCGCCTAAAATCGACAGCACAATACTCTTTTCAAAGCTGTCTAAAGGCCATTCTCCCATAACAATTCCCAAAACGCCGAACACGCTTTGTCCCACACGCACAGATAAATACTGACATTTGGCATCCGGATATGTCTTTGTGCCTGCCCCCGCATGTTTATTGTTATCAAACGCCCACTTGGCAACGCTTCTTTCTTCCTCTGTCCTATATTCCGCCTCTGCTTTTCCTTCCTGAAAAGGGAAAAACACCGGCTCGCCCAGCGTATTTTCTGTTGCTTTATAAAAGATGATATCTCTTTTTAATAATTTCTTCAACTGTCCGCAGGTGACGGAAATAATTCCTTCTATGTCCTGTTCATTGGAAAGCTGCTGATTTGTATCAAAAAGTATCTGTGTACGATACGCTGTCTTAGCGGACTGCGCCGCCTGCTTCTTAATCCGTTCTGCCAAAGAGCTTGTAATAAACGCAGCAGCCAACATAATCGGAAATGTGGTTAAGTAACTCGGGTCATAAGCCTTAAAGGTAAAGCGTGGCTCTGTAAACCAGAAATTAAATAACAAAACACTGATGAAAGAGCTTACAAGACTGAATATTCTCTGGGAGGTGGATACTGCCGTAATCAACACTCCCAAAATATAAACCGTAATAATATTTGCCTCGTTGAGCCCTCTCCATCGAAAAAATACTCCGATTGCTGTGGCTGCTGATAAAATACCAAGCGTTTTTAAAATATCTTTGACGGATTTTTGAAGCTTTGACTTTTCTTTTAATTTTCTCAAGTCATCACTCCTTTTATCCTACTGTAATTTTTTCCTCCGGAAATCTTCCTACTTCTATATGTTTCCCAGAAACAGCTGCAAAGACCAGTGTCAAACCACCCACACGGCCCCAAAACATTAAAAGCATTAAGATTAAATGAGATACAACACCTACTTCTGTAGTAATTCCCAATGTCAGCCCTACCGTTCCAATTGCGGAAGCTGTTTCAAAAAGACAGGTCAAAATGGGAATATCCTCTATACAGCTTATCACAATTCCCCCTGAAAGGAAAAGTACCACATACATAAGTAAAATTGTTGCAGCATCATTAACAGTACTTTCCGAAATACGCCGATGGAAAACCTGTGCATTTTCTCTTCTTCGGAATACAGAAGCAGCAGATGCAAAAAGTACTGCAACAGTAGTTGTCTTCATCCCCCCTGCCGTTGAACCCGGAGACCCTCCTGTAAGCATCAAAACAATCATAATCATAATGCCTGCTTCCGTAAACAATGTTAAATCTACAGAATTAAAGCCTGCCGTTCTCGGTGTCACAGACTGAAAAAAAGATGCCAGAATTTTTTCATACAGGCTTAAATCGCTCCACTGTTCCTGTGTAAACTCTGCAAAGAAGAAATAAACTGCAGGAATTACGATTAAAAGACTGGTAACTGTAAGAATAACCTTGCTCTGCATCCGATATTTTTTAATATGCAGTTTATTCGTCTTAATATCTTCCCATGTGAGAAAACCAATTCCACCTGTGATAATCAATGCCATAATCGTAATATTGATAATGGGCTGAGAAGCATAAGTGGTAATAGAAGAAAATTCTTCCCGCACACCTAACAAATCAAATCCCGCATTACAAAATGCTGATACAGAATGAAAGACTGCATACCACAGTCCTTTGAAAAATCCAAAATCTTTACAAAAAACAGGCGCCATCCATGCTGCTCCCACAAGCTCTATTCCTAAAGTTGTTTTTAGAATAAAGCCTGTCATTCTCACCATTCCACCTACGTGATGGGCTGAAATTGCCTCCCGCATAGTATTTCTCTGCATCAGTCCAATCTTACGCCCTGCAAACATGGCAATGGAAACAGCCACAGTTACTACGCCCATACCTCCTATTTGTATCAGCAGCATAATTACAAACTGTCCGAAATATGACCAGTAAGTTGCTGTATCATGCAATATCAGTCCTGTAACACAAACTGCTGATGTAGAAGTAAACATTGCGTCCAAAAAAGGTGCTCCTCCCGGACCCTTGGTGGAAATCGGCAGCATTAAAAGAAATCCGCCTGTTAAAATAACAGTAAAAAAACCTATACTGATAATTTGAAAGGAAGAAAAATTTTTCTTCTTATGTATAAACTTCATTTCGCCCTCCATGCTCTTTACAGTATCTTCTACTATATCTCCTGTGATATAAAGAATGTGTAAATAAATTGCATGAAGTATTAAGACCGTATAAAGATTTATACTCCGTTTCCTGTATAAAGCTGATAATACTTGCCTTTTTGTTTTATCAGTTCATCGTGTGAACCACGCTCTATAATTCTTCCCTTTTCCAAAACCATAATACAATCACTGTTTTTCACAGTAGAAAGTCTGTGTGCAATAACAAAAGTCGTTCTTCCCTCCATCAGCCTGTCCATACCTTCTTGAACCAGTTTTTCTGTTCTGGTATCAATAGAACTTGTAGCTTCATCTAAAATAAGTACCGGAGGATCTGCAACTGCTGCTCTTGCAATAGCCAGAAGCTGTCTTTGTCCCTGACTTAAATTTGCTCCATTGCCGGTCAGCATGGTCTGATATCCTTCCGGCAGTCTGCGGATAAATCCATCTGCATTTGCCAGCTTCGCTGCCTGAATAATTTCTTCCTCTGTGGCATCCAGCTTTCCATAACGGATATTGTCCATAACCGTAGCAGTAAAGAGATTTGTATCCTGCAGTACAATTCCCAGAGAACGTCTTAAATCGCCTTTCTTAATTTTATTAATATTAATTCCGTCATAACGGATTTTACCATCCTGAATATCATAAAAACGATTTAAAAGATTTGTAATGGTTGTTTTTCCTGCACCGGTAGAACCTACAAAAGCAATCTTTTCACCTGGTTTTGCATACAGCTTAATATTGTGAAGCACAATTTTTTCATCTGTATAACCAAAATCCACATCATCCAGCACCACATCTCCCTGCTGTTCCACATAAGTGGTAGTTCCGTCAGCTTGATGATAGTGTTTCCAGGCCCAATGTCCGGTACGCTCGCTACTTTCCGTAATCTGTCCGTTTTCCTTTTTGGCATAAACCAGCTCTACATATCCTTCATCTTCTTCCGGCTTTTCATCCATGAGTTCAAAAATCCTCTTAGCTCCTGCCAGAGCCATAACAATACTGTTCAACTGCTGGCTAATCTGATTTACCGGTCCTGCAATACTTCTGTTAAAGGTAAGGAAGCTGGCAAGTCCTCCCAATGTAAATCCGCCGATACCATTAATCGCCAGAATTCCTCCTACAACCGCACACACGACATAATTAATATTTCCCAGCTGTGCATTTACCGGTCCTAAATAATTAGCAAATTTATTGGCATTATCTGCGCTTTTAAAAAGCTCATTATTAATTTTGTCAAAAGCTTCTATGGCTTCTTCTTCGTGACAAAAAACTTTTACTACTTGCTGTCCCTCCATCATTTCTTCAATGTAGCCATTTACTTTACCAATATTCACCTGCTGCGCCATAAAATGTTTTCCGGAAAGTCCTGCAATCTTCTTTGTCACCAGCATCATTAGTCCCAGCATAATTACCGTTACCACTGTAAGGGGAATATTTAAAATCAACATACTGATGAACACACTGACAATCGTAAGAAAGCTGGAAATCATCTGTGGAATACTCTGACTTATCATCTGCCTTAACGTATCAATATCGTTGGTGTATACAGACATAATGTCCCCGTGGGGATGGGTATCAAAGTATTTTACAGGAAGGCTTTCCATCTTTGCAAACATATCGTTTCGCAGATTTTTCAATGTTCCCTGCGTTACATAAATCATGATTTTATTGTACATATAAGCACATAAAACACCAATGAGATAAAAGCCTGCCACTCTGGCAATCGCCCATGCAAAAGGAGCGAAGTCGGGCACTTTTGCCTGTGTCAGAGGAATAATATAATCGTCAATCATGGTCTTCATGAACATGGTTCCCTGTACATTGGCAAGAACGCTGACAAAAATCCCAATAAGAACAAAAATCAAATGGTATTTGTAATTCTTTCCTACATACTGAAAAACTCGTTTTAACAGCTTTCCTGAGTCGCCTTTCTTTTTTCCGTCCTTTTTCACTCCTTTTCACCTCCCTGTTTTACATTTTCATCAAAGTCGCCGCCGCCCTGATTTTGTGACTGGTAAACGTCACGATAAATAGCATTGGTTTCCATCAGTTCTTCATGAGTTCCCATACCGTTGATTTTGCCTTCTTCCATAACAATAATCCGGTCTGCATTTTTAATGCTGGAAATTCTCTGGGCAATAATCAGCTTTGTAGTATCCGGAATTTCCTGTGCAAAAGCTTGTCTGATTTTCGCATCTGTTGCTGTGTCTACTGCACTGGTAGAGTCATCTAAAATCAAAATTCTCGGTTTTTTCAACAGCGCTCTCGCAATACAAAGTCTCTGTTTCTGTCCACCGGAAACGTTGCTTCCTCCCTGTTCTATGTAAGTATGATATTTTTCAGGCATTGTTTCAATAAACTCATCTGCACATGCAAGCTCACACATTCTTTTGCATTCCTCTTCTGTGGCATCCTTATTTCCCCATCTGAGGTTTTCTAAAATCGTACCACTGAAAAGCACATTTTTTTGCAATACAACAGCCACCTGATTTCGAAGTTCTTCCAAATCGTAGTTTCTTACATCTATACCGCCTACCAAAACTTCACCATCTGTTACATCATACAAACGACTGATTAAATTTACCAGACTGGATTTCGCACTTCCTGTACCACCAATAATTCCTATCGTTTCACCGGAAGCGATTTCAAGATTAATATGAGAAAGCACAGACTCTTTACTTTCCTTCTTGTAGGAAAAACTTACGTCTTTAAATACAATACTTCCGTCTTTTACTTCTTTTACCGGGTTCTCTGGATTGCAGATATCAGCTTTCTCATTCAGGACCTCTGTAATACGCTCTGCAGAAGCAAAACTCATAGTAACCATAACAAAAATCATGGAAAGCATCATAAGGCTCATCATAATATTCATGCAGTAAGTCAAAAGGCTCATCAGCTCTCCTGTTGTAAGATTTCCCACTACAATCATGTTCGCTCCCAGCCAGCTTAATCCCAAAATACAGGCATAAACAGCAAACATCATAAGCGGCATATTGGCAACAATAATATTTTCTGCCTTGATAAACATCTTATATACATTTTCTGCCGCTTTAAAAAACTTATTATTCTCATAGTCTTCGCGCACATAAGCTTTTACCACGCGAATACCCGTAATATTTTCCTGTACACTGGCATTTAATTCATCATACTTCTTGAAAACCTGCTGAAAATATTTTGTGGCCCTGCTCATAATCAAGACAAGGCAAATTCCCAATCCGATTACTGCCACCAAATAAATACTTGCAAGTTCTGCATTAATCGTAAATGCCATAGCCATGGCACAAATTAAACTTGCCGGAGCTCTTGTAAACATACGCAAAAGCATCTGATATGCCATTTATAAATTCGTAACATCTGTTGTCAGACGTGTAATCAGACCTGCTGTGCTGAATTTATCAATATTGGAAAATGAAAAGGTCTGAATGTTATCATACATTGCTTTTCTTAAATTTCTGGCAAAACCGGCAGATGCTCTTGACGCATATTTTCCTCCCATCACACCTGCCCAAAGTCCGCAAAGTGCCAGCACTGCCATCACAGCTCCCACTTTACAGATATGCCAAATATCTCCCGTTTCCACGCCTTTGTCAATGATAGACGCCATTAAAAACGGTATCATGGTTTCAAATAAAACCTCTAAAATCATAAAAATCGGTGTCAACACAGAGTCTTTTTTAAACTCTTTTACCTGTGCTGCCAAGGTTTTAATCATATATTTCTCTCCCTTCTTTTTTAATTGTTAGCTCCCTAACTATTTCGGTAGAACTATTATAAGAAAATGAAATTTTAATGTCAAGATACCAAGTAAAAATATGTTCCTAGTGTACTGTCTCGTTCACTTTCAGCAGAATGATGCAGTACATGCGCATCATGTCAAAAAGGTTGTGAAAGAAACCTCTTTTCCTTCACAACCCTTTCTGTTCTTAAAATACAGGCGTCTGTACCGGTCCTGCACCTACATATTCTTCTAAAGTGATATTTTGCTCTGTAATTTCCTTTGCTGCCTTTTTCCCTACATAACGATAATGCCATGGTTCAAAAATTATACCGGTAATATCACTTTTATCCATAGGATAACGCAAAATAAAACCGTATTTCCACGAATTTTCCATTAGCCATTTCTGGTCTTCTGTTTCCATCTGTGCCTCATCAAGTTCCTGATAGTCAGAAGACACTATATCAAGAGCCAACCCGACCTGATGCTCGCTGGTGCCCGGCTTCGCCACTACTGTAGATGCCTTAATTGCCGCTTCTTCCTGAGTTAAACCTTCCTCCTGCATAACTCTTTCAATTTTATTCTCATAAAGAGAAACCTGCATATCCCACTCTCGGAAAGCAGAGCAAATCATAGGATTTCTTCCGGCTGCTCTTGCGTCAGCAAACATAGCCTCTAAATCCTGCATAATCCGCACGTCTACTTGATATCCATTGGCATCCACAGTCTCTATGGCAACCTCCGGCACATCTGCCTCTGTCATAGGATGGTCTTTATTTACCAGTCTTAAATACCACTGCTGTTTCTCCGTTTCATCTGCCAGAACAGGACCTGTGGGCTCAACATTTACCTGCGGCTCCTGCTCATCCTCCTGTTCCTCCTTGGATATCTGCTCTTTATATGCCTGTTTTGCTTTTTCTTCTGATTTTTCCTCATCTATGGAAATCCAAACTGCTGCCGCACCAAAAACAACAAGACAAATAACTAAGAAAATTCTGCCGTTTCTCTGCCGTATCCTGCGTATATCTCCCTTATATCGTCTTCTTCTCATTCTCATACTACATCCTTATTCATTAAAGTAACAGCTCTATTATACCACGTGCGCAGAAAAGGAAGCACCCGATAGGGTATTTACTTTTCAAGCCGTGGCTTGCCTGGTATAATCTGCCATACGGCAGTAAGCCGATGAAATCGGCTTAAATTGCACATCGTGCAATTATTATACCACATACGCAGGCGAGGAAGCACTCTTTTCTTACATTTTTCTCTTTTTTTAGATTTTCATTATATACTTTTAATTTTGTGCTGCTTTGTGTATTTCATATTCACTAGGTGTAATTCCCGTTAACTTTTTAAATACCTTACTGAAATAATAAGGATTTTCAAATCCCAGCATATCGGAAATCTCATACATCATATACTCGTGTTTTTCCAAGAGCTCTTTTGCCTTTTCTATTTTTATCTGATTGATATAATCATTCAAATTTCCACCTGTCTGCTTTTTGAATACGCTGGATAAATAGCCCTGGCTAATTCCGATTTTTGATGCAATAGCAGCCAAAGTCAGTTTCTCTCCATAATTTTCTCGTACATACTCCTTAGCCGCCTCTACAATTTTATCTGTTTTACTTCCACCATGGAAATTTTCCATAGTATTTACTACCCAATTTCCAAATTTCAGCAGCCAGCGGGTATGTTCCCTTAATGTAAAGCATTCCTGTAAAACTCCCATAACTACAGATGGATAGGGCATTTCTTGCTTTATAACAGCATCCTCTTCCACGTAGGAAAGAAAGAAATAATATAAATTAGCACAGGCATTGACAATCTGCTCCTTTGCCGGATGAAACTCTGTAAACAGCTCCGCCAGTTCTTCAAAAACACTGTTTACTTTTTCTTTATCCTGCTGTACCAGAGCTTGTCTCAAATCCTTTTTCAAAAAACTGATATCAAAAGTATCATGACGCACATGATGTTCTTTTCTAAAATCCATGCCCACATCTGCAGATAAAAGCACCGGTTCTTCACTGTGGTAATAATAAAATTCCTGCATTTTCTTTATCTGGGATAAAGCATTTTTACTTCCCTCCCAAATATCCTCCATAGGAGCGCTGACTGCCACCAAAGTCTGACATCCAAAATAATCCTCTAAAATATTACTGATTTTTTTCCCGGCTTCCCGATAGTATTTTTCTGTTCTATTCTGTCCTGGAAGAATAGCTAAAATCCCAATTCGCTTCCAGACTAACGTACAGCAGCCGGAATGAATACGATTCATAAATTGCTCCATCAAACTTTGCGCATAATCTAACATCTCTTTGCGGTCTTCATCAGAAACATTCTCAAATAATTCTCTGTCCTTATAAGGACGTATCCACAGCATTATCCCATTTTGGTAAAGATGTTCCAACTCCATTTTTTCTACAGGTTCTTCCCATTTTCTCTTAAATTCATCTGAAATCTCCCCTGCCTTTTCCAGCACATCTCTAAAAAATCCTGCTGCAGTCTGCTTTACATCTTTAGGGTGAAATTCCCTGTGAGATATCTTATCTGACAAGATACGTTTTTGATTACAAAGTTCTATTGCTCGCTTTAAACTTTCTCCCATCATTTCAGGTGTCATTTCCATTTTTACCAGATAGTCTGATGCACCCAGAGAAAGAGCACTTTTTGCCAGCGAAAATTCCTCTAAATTTGTCAAAAGTATAAATACCGTATCATATCCCTTGTCACGGCACGCTTGCATAAATTCAATTCCTGTCATAACCGGCATTTTAATATCTGTAATTACAATATCCGGCATATTTTGCTCCATTTTTTCCAAAGCCTGCTTTCCATTGCTTGCTCTGTCCGCAATAACACAATCATAATCTTCCCAATTTATCATAGATTGAATGCCTGTTAAAATTAACGGCTCATCATCTACAAGTAAAACCTGATACATTTCTTTTCCCTCACCTTATGTCTAAATTAGTATTCTATCGGTATGCGAACTTGGATTTCTGTATATTCGCCTACCTTGCTTTCTATGGAAAGTCCGTATTCTTCTCCGTATACCAGCTTAATCCTCTGGTCTACATTCGGAAGTCCGATACCGCTCATAGTGTCGTTTTTGCGCTTTTCTTTCCCTTTTAATATCTTCTCTATCTTTTCTTCCGGAATTCCCACGCCATTGTCCCTTACAAAAATGCAAAGGGTGTTTTCCTGACTTTTCACATGAATGGCAATGACTCCGTTTTCTCCCATTGGTTCTATGCCTGAAAAAATCGCATTTTCTACCAAAGGCTGAAGCGTCAGTTTAATAATCCTTGCATTGTATAGCTTTTCATCCTCCACAGAAATTTCCACGTCAAACATTTCCATGTAACGCATCTTTTCTATAATAATATAGTCTTGTAAAAAGTTCAGTTCTTCCTTTAACGTAACCTTCTCATTAAATCCCTTTGCCATATTTTTCAGTAGGCTTGAAAGAGCTGTGACCATTTTCACAATACTTGTATTCTTCTGAATAACTGCAATCCAGCGAATGGAGTCTAAGGTATTATACAGAAAATGAGGATTTATCTGTGCCTGCAACATTTTAATTTCCAGATTTTTCTTCTCCCTTTCATCCTCCACATTCTTTTTCAGAAGCTGCTCAATCTTCGTGCTCATGTGGTTAATGCCTTTTCCGATTTCTCCGATTTCATCCTCTGTCTCAATCTGCGGATTTCTGCTAAAATCCCCGCCTCCAATTTTCTTGACCTGAGCCGTAAGCAAATCAATGGGCTTTCTTATTCGCTTTGAGGAAAGCACCGATAACAGCATCCCCAGTAAAAGACAGACAAAGAACAGCACCCCTGCCATACGGACAATAATCACTCTTTCATTTAATGCTTCCTTTACAGGCATCATTTCATAGGTTAAAATTCCTGTTTCCGGACTTTTTGCATAAGAAATAAACCACTGTCCACTGCTCGTTTTTTCTTCGATTACACCTGTATTTTCCGTTTTCTTTAAAAGCATCTCTGTAATTTGAGAAAGCTCCTTCTCCTTTAATTCCTCTGTTTTTACTTCGGCAATTAAATCTCCTGTGCCGGTAACTGCTATCATAGTGTTTCCGCTGTCAGACCGTGCCAGCTCGTCTTCAAATAATTTTGCGGATATTCCTAAGAAAACCCAGCCTTCTTTCCGCATAAGTCCTGTATTATCCAAAGGACGGATAATGGGTATCATTTTCTCCCCTTTTCCTCCGAAAAAAGGATTTTTTACCACGCTGACTTTATAATCTCCTGTTTCCTTCGCCAATTCCTGCTCAAACCAGCCGGTTTCCATAAGCTTTTCAAAATCATCTGTACTTCCCACGTCACTGCCTGTTTGAATGAAATGACCTTCCTTGTCTGCCATCATCAGCTTGGAAATATAACTGCCATATCCCGAAATCGCACAGTAATCACTCATCAGTTCATTATTCATCAACGCCTGTTTTCTCTGGGAAGGCTGCTGGGTAAAATCCAGACTTCCTAAATTCATGGATTTTCTGCCTGTGCAGTTTAGCACAATGTTCATCATTTCCTCGTAAGCTACCTGAAACTTATCGGAAACGCCTTCTATCCGCTGGCTCATAGACTGTTTGATAACTTTTTGAGAACGATCCAATGCTGTTTTATACGTTACAATACTTCCCAACAAAGCTACCACAATTACCATAATTAAATTATAAATAATAATCTTTCCTCTAAGAGAATACATCCATTTCTTGATTTTCTTCATATCAATCCCCCATTTATTAAAATTTTACCATATTCCCCTTTTTAATTCAAAGACATAATCTCTAAATTGCTATTTTCTACTTTCCATACTTCATCTGCATTTTCCATCTCCCCCAGCCTATGAGTAACAGATAGTATCGTCATCTGCGGATAAGCTTCTCTTATATTCTTGAAAAGCTGCTTTTCTGTTTTTTCATCTAAAGCAGACGTTGACTCATCCAGCAATAACACTTGAGGTTTTTTAAGCAATGCCCTTGCAATAGCAAGCCTCTGTCTTTGTCCACCTGAAAGATTACTTCCCCTCTCTCTTATCATCGTTTCATATCCCTGAGGTTGCTTCTGAATAAAATCATGAATGCAGCATCTTTTACAGCATAACTCTATTTCTTCCATGTCTATCTTTTTCCAATATGTAAGAATATTTAAAAAGGAGTCCTCAAACAATTCAACATTTTGGGGAATATAAATAATTTCACTGCCGAATACTTCCCTCTGAGATTTTCTATTATCAAAATCACATGATAACTTTCCTGTTGACATTGCCAGTCCTTTAATCCCTTTTAATAAAGTACTTTTACCATTTCCCGATTTTCCTACTATAACAATGTATTTCCCTTTTTCCACCTGAAAATTGATCTCGTCTATAACTTTTATCTCCCCATAACCTACCGACCATTTTTCTGCTCTTAACACATAATTTGTCCCTTTTTTCTCTATGAGACTGCTCCTATCTTCTTCTATTTCTATTACATGTTTAATACGATTATAAGAAACCTTGTATTTACTGATTTCTTCTATAGAAGAAGCAATACTTCCCAAAAACCAACCTACATTTCCACAAAGCTGAACACTATACATAATTTCTGAAATCTCATACTCCCCTTTGGAAACAAGCAACATGCCATAAACAATCGGTGTCAGCATTGTTAAGCTTCCTAAAATTCCGCTAATAAAATAATGTAGCGTTCTTTGTTCTAGATATTTATCTTCTTTTTCATTTACTTTACAAAATAATTTTTCTACCTTGTCTAATACAAAGCTTTTTAATTGATATACACGAATTGTTTCCTCTCCTGCAATACAATCCGTTTCGCATTCCTGTATTTTTTCTTCCTCTTCTGCAATTGTCTGTTGATAATACCGATGTTTTTTTCCATAATACTTATTTACTATCTGAGAAGACACCGACAATATTAAAACTACCATACCAATTTGCCATGTTTTCAAAAAAATAGAAATAATACAAACTCCACCTATGACAATGGGCAAAACAGACTGTATCATTGTCGTTCCCAAAAATGTTTCTACTTTTTGAATATCTTTTTCTAAAATTGACAGCCAATGTCCACTATGCTGTCCCTGCAATTCTTTTAATGACATATTTTGCAAATGAGTCACATAATTTTTTTTCAATCCTATAATTGCTTTATTCAAAAAAATTTGAATAATACACTTGGAAATAACCATCAAAAAAATGCAGCCTGCCACCAAAAGAAGATTTATCGCTACTAAACTAAGAAACTGTCTTTGGTTTTTGGAATTTGTAATAAGGGCAAACACTTGGCTAAATAAAGATGCCAAAAGTAAGGTAGAGCCACATTTTGCTAATGGATAGAGAACATATCCACACCCCAACGCCAGCTTGTGTTTTTTTTCAAATAACTGTATTTTCCCCATTTCTATTCATTTCTCTCCTTTTCATAGAGTTTTGCATAAACACCTTCTTTTTTCAACAATTCAAAGTGGGTTCCTGTTTGCACCAATTTTCCATCTTCCATAACTAAAATAAAATCATACTCTGACATATTGCTCATATCATGAGTAACTGTAACCGTCGTATATGTACGGGTAATATCCCTAAGATTATTTAAAATATCCTGAGCAGTCTGATAATCTAAAGAGCTGGTAGGTTCATCTATAAGCCATACATCTGCTTTACGCAAAATTGCCCTTGCAATACCAATTCGCTGCTTTTGTCCTCCTGAAATATTACTGGAGAACTCCGAAAGAGTTGTATCAAGTCCTTTCGGAAGCTTGCAAATCCATTCCCATATCTTAGCTTTTTTACATGCATTTTCTAATTGCTCCAAAGAAATATTCCTGTTTCCGGCAATCAGATTTTCTCTGATTGTTCCCGGAAACAAATACGTGTCCTGCAACACTAATGCTAAATGACAATACAGTTGTTCCGGCCGGCATTGAAATAAATCATAGCCCAATACAAATGCTTCTCCTTTTTGCGGTCTATTTAAACCGGCAATGGTTTTCAACAATGTTGTTTTACCACATCCACTTTCTCCTACAATGGCAACATGCATTCCTTTTTCGATTTCTACTGAAATATCGCTTATCCCGAATTTTCTATTAGCATACATAAACTCCATACTGTTTAAAATAATATCCGGCTTTTCTTCCTTTTCCACGTCTTTCCCCGAAAAAAATGGAATTTGCAGAATTTCAAAAATTCTTTTTCTGTGTCCTGAAAATTGTCGATACTGTGCCAACCATTGTGGAATTCCCATCATTCCATTTGTAATATAGCCTAAAAAAATAGTAAACAGTAATAAATCTCCTACTGTAACTTTATGCTGTATAAGCAAACAACCGCCCACTGCTATAATTACAATTTGAGGAAGTATCTGAATAATATTTAAAAACGGCTCATAAACCAACTGAGAAAACACTTTTTTATTTTTTGCCCGATATAATTCACAAAATGTTTGGTTTAAATAACCAGTCCATTCTTGTTGGGCAGAATATGCTTTTGTTGTCGGTATCTGCCAAACACATTCTTGAAATATTTTATTTGCTTTTCCCTCTTTATTTTGTAATTCTTCCGAAGCAGCACCAATCTTGACACTGAATTTTTTTGCACAAACAAAAATAAGCGGAACCATAAGGATGCTTAAAAGAGTTAATTGCCAGCTTATAAAAAAGCAGATAATAATTGGCCAAATGAAAAGAATCCCCCCATACACCACCGTCTGTAAAAAGTATCGAATACTTTCCACACATTGGCGGCTATCTGTTTGCAAACGTGTCAAAATTTCTCCTGTTCCCATATCTGAAAGAGTGCTATGAGGCCAATCCAGCAATTTATTCATTAAATGCATCTGAATATTTTTTCTTCCTTTTATTACAGTCCTGCCAATCCACATTCCGGATATAATTCCCATGATGCCTTCCGCTAAAATCAAACAAAACAAAAATATACACATGCCTATGATTGCTTGATTTTCTTTTGCAGCATCTATAAGCATACGCAGCATCCACGTTTCCATTACATCAAACCCGCCTCGAAATATAAGTACCAACATAATTCCACCAAGAAAAACCCCGGATACTTCTGCTATTTTAAAAATTGGTTTCCAATTTTTAATAACTCGTTTCACCATTTTCGCCTCTCATCCTTCTAAAGTTTTTAAATATTTTACAAAAAATATTCGTGTATATCTATATACAATTCTTGAATATTCTATTATTTCCTTCTTTTATTCAACATAATATGATAATTTCTGTTACAACGTAAAAAAATGTGGCTACAAATCTCTAAAATTTGTAGCCACATTCCTTTATGTTGTTTTGCGTACATTCCCGTAATTATTTATTTTTCCCCGCAAATTTGGCATCTGACTCGCCTTTTTTTCTCACAGCAGAAGTCATCGGAAGCCCTGTTCCGTAGTCTAACTGTCTTGGCTCGTATTCCTCATTTTCTCTTTGACGTGTCATCAGTCTGCTGTCCCACGTTTTATATTCTGTGATGTGATGCCATGGACGGTCTTCCCAGTAATATCCTCTGAAAGGATCTCTTGTATTATACATATTATCCAGAATTGCCTCATGCAGTCTCTTTCTGATTTCATCATAGCCCGGCTCGTTAATCAGGTTTTTCATCTCCTGCGGATCTTCCTGCAAATCATACAGCTCATCACTGGTCATAAGGTTAATTACCATCTTATAACGTCCGTCAAAAGCGCCTCGAAGAGGCTGATAACCGCCAAATCCGTCATGGTCTACCTCATAACGACCAAATTCCATAAATACATAGTCATTACAGCGTACTTCCGGATTTTTCACTTCCTCAAAGATACTTCTGCCTTCAAACATCTTTGGAATTGGCACGCCAAACATATCAAAAATCGTAGGCGCTAAGTTGATGTGAGAAACAGGATTTTTATCCACACCTTTTCCAAAGCCTTTAATCATCAGCGGAATATGTGTAATTTCTTCATATAAAGCAGGTCCTTTTCCTGTAAGGGAATGTCCGTACATCATATCTCCGTGGTCAGAAGTATAAATAATAATCGGCTCATCTTCATATTGCGCCGCCGCATCCAAAACCCTGCCGATTTCATAATCTGCAAAGGTGTTACAGCCTAAAAATTCTTTTGGACTGAGCTTAAAGTCTTCACGGCATGCCTTTAGATATTCGTCTCCCGCCCAAATTCTATGATGCTCCGGCTTATCCTCCAGCGTATCCTTCATATTTTCTTTTACCGGTATCTCATAGTCTTTATACAAATCCACATATTTTTTCGGACAGATATGAGGACCGTGAGGCTCGTCTAAGGACATAACCAGAAAATAATCTTCGTCTTTATGCTTTTCAATAAAATCTACTGCTCTGTCTGCACAGCGGTGTCCGTAGGTCATATCTTCTGTAATGTTGTATTTTTCAATGCTTTCTATCTGGCGGATGCGGTATCTTTCCTCCGGTGTCAGTTCATCTAAGAAGCATTTCATATCATACCAGTAATCCTCATCCCAGCCCTTGGGACATCTTCCCAGTCCAAAATAATCTCCGCCATCCAGATGCCATTTTCCTACATAAGCAGTGTGAATACCTGCATCACTTAATCGCTGTCCGATGCTCTGCACATTATCGGAAAGCCCCATACAATTTGACCATCCTGCACAGGAATGAGGGTAACTGCCTGTAAAAATCGCAGATCTCGCAGGCTGACATACAGGCTGTGTGGTATAAGCTTTATCGTAACGTATTCCCTCTGCCGCAAGTCTGTCTAAATTTGGTGTAACCATTGCAGAATTTCCATAGCATCCCAGCATATCTGTGCGCTGAGTGTCTGTCATAATAAAAATAATCTGTTTTTTCTTCATAGTCTTCCTCCTGATAATACAAACAGAGGCCATTGCCTAAGCAACAGCCCCTAGATTTTACATAAGAAACGGATCCTGCTGCATATCTAAATATTCCCGCAGACGTTTTTCATAATCTGCTGCAAGCTCCTCATTCAGTTCGGTAATCATCAACGGATTTTGCTGATAAGGGTCTTTTTCATTATTATACAACATTTTCACCTGTTTTTCTCCTGGTTTATATCCATTATTTATTACAAAAGTATGTGTATGTGTCCGAATACCTCGCCAGCCATAGCACTTACTGTTCAGCCCCTGTTTTTCAAAGGCTGCTACCATTTCCGGCATTCCCGGATAAGAACATAAAAACGCATCCTTTGGCGCATTGCTTTCCTGTCCCAGTATTCCCGGCGCATGATTAAATCCCTGACAGGTATCCGGCACAGGAATATCCAGAAGTCCCAAAAGTGTAGGCATGTGGTCGGGACTTGCTACCAGTTCACTGTATTTTGCAGGAGCAAGACGCCCCTTTTGACGAATATACAGCGGAATGTGGATAGACTCTTCATACCACACATTTTTACTCATTCGTCCATGTGAGCCTAACATTTCTCCGTGGTCGGCTGAGAGCACCACAATGGTATCTTCTTCCATTTGATTTTCCTTTAAGAAATCCAAAAGTCTTCCAAACTGCTCATCCACACCGGAAACTGCTGCAAAATACTGTCTGGTAATGGTCTCCATCTCCGGAGTCCTCTTTTCCTTGGGCACATTTTCTCTGAAATGCACCGGCATGTCTTTGTACTTTTCATAGTATTTATCCGGCACCAGTTCATAGGGAAGGTGGGGAGGATTGTAAGAGACAAACAGGGCGAAGGGTTCATCCTGTTGTTTCTTTCCTTCCATATATTCCAGCGCCTTATCTGTTTCAAATTCCGGAGACCAACAGTTCGGTCTGATTTGCTTTGGTGTGTCTGCCCAGTAATGAGGAGTTAAATGCTCATCACAGGCGCCGTAGGAAAGCCAGTAATCAAATCCCTGTCTTCTCTCTCCCGGCGGAGTGTAAGCATCCCAGTCCTTTGCTCCTGAAACAGGATTTTTCTCAAAATTCTGCTCAGAAGCATCTAAATGCCATTTTCCGATATAGCCTGTGTGGTATCCTGTATCCTTTAACACGTTTCCGATACAGGTTTCCTGCGGCTTTAACATTAAAATTTCGCTTAATCCGATTTTGCAGTTTGTCCACATTCCTACGCTGAAAGGATATTTTCCGGTAAGCAGAGACGCACGGTGCGGGGAACAAAGGGGGAAGGTGCTCACTGCCTCTGTGCAGTCTAAGCTTTCCCTTGCAAAGCTGTCCATGTGGGGAGTACACACTTCATCTTCCTTTGCATATCCCATTGCCTGATATCTCCACTGGTCCAGAAAAACGTATAATAAATTTGGTCTTTTCTTCATGCTTTTCCTCCTTACCAGTAAGGGTTCCATGTTCCGCATCTTCTTCGGAGCGCTTCTAAATAGAAGTAATCGCCCCATGTGTTACACTCGTCCACACCTCTGTCCTTGCAGGTGTTTTCTTCGGAACTTCTTGCATAAGTGCCGTGTAACAGAAGTCCGTTAGACTGTTCTATGGATTTTACCGCACATTTCTCAATTAAAGCACACAGCATTTTATCTGCCGCCATGCGATATTTCTCAGCTTCCTCTTTTTCCAGATACGGAAGCATTTCATAAATGCCGCAGATAACAATAGCGGAAGAAGAAGAGTCTCTGGGCTCTGTACTTCCTGTATCAAAGTCAAAATCCCAATATGGAATTAAGTCTTCCGGTAAATGTTCAATAAAGTAATCGGTTACATCACGAAACATCTGAATGTACTCTGGATTTTGCTGATAGCGATAGCTTAACGCAACACCATATACACCCCATGCCTGTCCTCTTGCCCATGCAGAACCATTTCGATTTCCCTGATGGGTTACGCCATAGGAAGGTTTTCCTGTTTCCGGGTCAATATAGTAGGTATGATAAGTAGAATGGTCTTCTCTTAACACGCACTGCATTGCCGTATGAATATGCTTGCATGCTTTTTCAGCATATTCGGGATTTCCTGTAACCTCTGTTGCCCAGTATAATAAAGGAAGATTTAACAGACAGTCAATAATAAGACGATAATCCTTAGGGTCACCTACATTTCCCCATGCCTGAATAAATTCTCCGTTTTCTCTGTATCTGGTGAGCAGGTGGTCGGCTGCCAGAATAGCAGCCTCTTTTCCTTTCTCACTTCCACAAAGCTTATATGCCGCAACACAGGAAAGACTGTAAAGAAATCCCATATCGTGGTAATTCACATCAATTTTTTTCTGAATACGATTTAAGAAACTGTCTACGTGAACTTCTCCTGTTTTCTTAAATTCTTCATCCTTTGTAAGCTCATAAGCCAGCCATACCACGCCTGTCCAAAAGCCTGTGGTCCATTCTACATTTTCTGTCTGCCAGTAAAATCCATTTTCTGTATTAGGAGACTGAAAAAAGTCTGTAAAATCTTTTAAATTTCCTTTTACAATGTCAGTTGCCTGATGAACTGCCTGCTCAATCATTTCCTGACTGCATCCCTGATATTTCTCAAGGTTTTCAAATGTCTGTGCCATATTTCTCTCCTTTTTAGCCCTTGATACCACTTGCTGCAACACCTTCTACGAAGAATTTCTGACAGGCAATAAAGATAATTACTACCGGAATCAGAGCACATACAGATGCTGCCATAATCAGAGCATAATCAGCTGCATACTGAGAAATAAACATACGAATACCAAGCTGAATTGTCTTTAACTCTGTACTGTTTAAGTAAATCAATGGGCCCATGAAATCGTTCCATACGTTTACAAAAGTAAAAATAGTTAAGGTTGCAATACCAGGTTTCGCTAAAGGTAATACCACGCGGGCAAAAATGCCGTATTCACCAAGTCCGTCAATTCGAGCCGCTTCTGACAATTCCTTTGGAATACTCAGGAAGAACTGCCTCATAAGGAATACACCAAAGGCACTGAAAGCATGAAGCATAATCAATCCGATATGTGTATTGTTTAAACCAAATTTGGACATCATAGTAAACTGAGGAACCATGTATACCTGCCATGGAACAGCGATTGTTGTTACATAAGCAAGGAACAGGAAATCTCTTCCTTTAAACTCCAGTTTTGCAAATCCATAAGCTGCAAAGCAGCTTGTTGCCAACTGAATAATGGTTGTGATAACTGTCAGTTTTGTACTGTTTTTAAAGAATGTTAAAAGTGGGATTTTTTCCCAGATTTCCTGATAGTTTTCAAAGTGAAAACTTCTTGGTATCCATTCCATTGGAATACTGAATACGTCTTTATTCAACTTTACAGAAGAAATTAACATCCAGTAAAAAGGAATAATCATCAATACTGCCAGAAATGTCAAACCTATATAAATCAATATTTTTTTTCTTTTTTCTGCTTTCATATTGTCACTCCTTTACATCCACTCTGTGAATTTCTTCTCGCCTCTGAACTGGATTAATGTAATAACAAGTACGATAGCAAACAATACAATAGCACTTGCACTTGCGTATCCGAATTCAAAGTTTGTAAACGCTGCGTCATAAATGTGGTTTACCATAACCTGTGTTGCACGTCCAGGTCCACCGCCTGTCATAATGTAAATCAAGTCAAATACCTTGAAGCACTGAATTGTCAACATAATTACAACAAAGAATGTTGTTGGTTTTAACATTGGAATTGTAATATATTTCAATTTTTTCCAGCCTGTTGCTCCATCGAGGCTGGCTGCTTCATAAAGTTCTTTTGAAATTCCCTGCAAAGCTGCAAGGTATACAATCATATAATATCCCATATATTTCCAAACACTTACGATAATGATTGCCGGCATTGCCCATTTTACAGATGCCACCCAACCCGGAGGATTGGAAATACCAATTGCTCTTAAAAATTCATTGATCGGACCTACGTCCTTCATGAAAAGCATGTTCCACACTGCACCTACTGCTACAAGAGAAGCAATGTAAGGGAAGAAAAATGCAGTACGATAAACAACAATTCCTCTAATCTTGCTGTTCAGTAAAACTGCGATCAAAAGTGCTGCTGCAACCGTAAGAGGTACTGTAAAGATTGCATAATAGAAGGTGTGTCCCACAGCCATTTTAAAAGTGGAGTCACTCATTAAACGTACAAAGTTATCAAATCCTACAAACTCCATTGGTGTATTGGAAGAACCGTTCCATTTCATAACGCTGAGTACGAAAGAAAATACCACAGGAACAAAGATAAACAGGAAATATCCAATAAAGTTCGGTAAAATAAATGAATATCCAATCAGATTTCTTTTTATGACTTTTTTTTGTTTTGCTGTCATTGCCATATCCTTTTCTCCTTTTCCAGAACACAGGGCTTTCCGTCTGTGTTCGTTTTACATTCAGAAAGCCCTGTCCCTTGTTATTTTAATTTATCACGGATTGGCTTCACGTATTTCTTTTACACGCTCTGTCATATTTTTCAGTCCGTCATCAATACTTTCTTCGCCAATCATAATCAAGTCATGTTCTTCTTCCACTGCTTTACGGATTTTTTCAATGTTTTTATCCAGTGGTCTGTCGAATACCATACCTTTTAATTCCAGTGCCTCTGCACAGCCTTCTGGGAAGCCTTCTACGGAAGTTACTTTTTCCATAATTGTATCGTTCTGAACAACAGTTAAAATACCCTGTTCAGCAAGTTTTTCAGCTGTTTCTACACTTGTTGCACATTTTACAAATTCCCAGGCTAAATCCTTCTGGTCGGAGTTTGCATTGATTGCAACCGGTGTTACAGCGCCAACGCTGTTTCCTGCTTCTACGCCTTCCGGATGAGGAATTGTTGCAAATCCCCAGTTAAAGTCGATTTCGCCTGCATTCTGTGCCTGAATTAAGTTTGCGATGAACCATGTTCCCATTGGCATCATTGCACATTGCTGCTGCTGGAATACACTTGAGTAATGTAAGTTTCCTGTTTTAATTGTTGCATAGTCCTGAACAATTCCGTCTTTCTGCATACGCAGCGCCTGCTCGTAAGCCGGTTTTAAGAAGCTGTAATCGTCAGATACTAATGTGTGTTTGCCATCCTGAATTGCCCAGTTACATACTAAAGCCATCCAGTTGTGATTGTGTGTTCCGTAAATCTTTTCATTTCCTTCGCCGCTGGTCATTTTACGTGCCAGTTCTTCGTATTCATCCCATGTCATGTCGTTGCTTGGATAAGGAACGTTTGCTTTGTCAAACAAATCTTTGTTGTAATACAGCACGTACCAGTCAGAACGATATGGAAGTGTATACTGTTTTCCCTCAATCTGGAGTTCTTCAGCAGTTCCGTTATAAATAGATAAATCTAATTTATCTTTTTCTATGTATTTGTCCAGACATTCAATCTGACCTTTTTCCTGCATACTGATCTGTGTTCCCATATCTTTTACGAAAATAACATCTGGGTCCGGGTCTCCTCCGGCAAGCATAACTGTCAGTTTATTGTTATATTCATTGGCTGCTGTATCAATGTACTCGATTTCTACATCCGGATGTTTTTCTTTAAATACTTCAACGGCTGTTTTAAACTGTGGTGATGTATCGTTATCCCATGTAGAAATTGTCAGTTTCTGTTTTCCGCCTTCTTCTTTTTTGTCATCCTTTTTTTCTCCGCCGCAGCCTGCCAGCATACCTACTGACATTGCAGCAACCATTCCCATTGCAATTACTTTTCTCGCTTTCATAATGCTCCTCCTTTACGAAAAATGTTCCGTTGTTTTTGTAAATATAGAGTAACAAAAATATGAATTTTCATAAATGAATTATTTATCTATTTCTATTACTTTCTATAGATGCTCATATTTTTTCTTGTACTTTTTTCATATTTTATTACTTTTTTACATTCTTCATAAAGTTTTTGGGAGTTTTGTATATTATTTTTCGCAGTAATAAGTATTTTTTTCTTCTGAATAGACACCGGCCCGACACATTTGTCCCAGCCCGGTGACGCCTTCTTTTACTCCATCCACCTTTTCATCCACATACTTATTAAACCATTCATTTAATCCTTTTCTCATTTCGACTGTGATCTTTTTGTATGCTTCTTGTCCATATAAGTTTTCTTTTTCGTCTGGATCTTCCGCTAAATGATATAATTCATGAGGTCCATAAGGATATCGGTGAATATATTTCCACTCCTTATTACGAATCATTCTCACCGGGCCATATTCATCAAATACTACAACTTCTGTATCTCCCGGTTTTTTTTCTTCTCTGTTCATAAGTAAATCCGCAAAACTTGTTCCCGGCAACTTTTCACATTCTTGACTATGGATTTGACTAAGTTCCAAGATAGTAGGGAAAATATCATATGCACTGAGAATTGCATCTTCTTTAATCCCCTGCGGAATTATGCCCGGCAACGATATGAGCATCGGTACTTTTACAGAAGTTTCATACATATTGAAAGGAAAAGTTCCATTTCCTTTTCCCCACACACCATGATGCCCCATACTCATACCATTATCTGCTGTATAAACAACAAGAGTATTTTCTCTCAGCCCATTTTTTTCAAGTGTATCTAAAATTCTTCCAATTTGCTCATCCATTGCACTGATTGCCGCAAAATAACCTCTGAGATTTTCTTTTCTCTTTTCTGTTCCGAATACTGGTTCTGCAGTTAAATCAGGGTGATCTTGAATGTCCGGAATACTTGGGAAATCACAGTTTTCATAATAATCAATCCACTTCTTTGGATGCTGCTCCTTCCCCCATGGAGCATGAGGCGCTGTAAAGTGTACAGAAAGATAAAAAGGCTCTTCCTGATCTTGAAATTCATTTAAATATTCAATTGCCTTATCTGCAATTACCTCTGTAACATACTGATTATGCAGAACTTTTATATCTCCGTTTTCTACAATATCCGGATGAAAATAATCACAACCGCCTAATCCTATGGTATACCATTTTGTAAATCCATGCTGTGGACAAACGCTGTCACCTAAATGCCATTTACCTGCCAAAGCGCATACATATCCATTCTCTTTTAACACATCTGTATATGTGGTTTTTCCTTCCAAGTAAGAAATCGGCTTATTTTCACAGGAATACCCATTCCAGTACGGATTTTCTCTGCCTGCCTCTTCAAACTTATCTTTATCAATATTTCCACCTCGTATCCAGTCATGTACACCATGAGAAGAAGGAATATCACCAGTGAGCAGAGAAGCTCTTGCCGGTGAACATACAGGTGATACACAATAAAAATTATGAAATTGCATTCCACTTTCAGCGATACGATTTAAATTCGGCGTATATAATTCCTTTGTTCCCCCACAGTTCATTGCCCATGAGCCTTGATCATCTGCCATGATAAATAAAATGTTCATACTCTATTTCCGCCTTCCATTCCAGACTTAAACTAGTATCTGATAAAAATAACAATGGTAAAATTACATATTCTGACTGAAAATATGCCTCACCGCTTCCACCCCAACGGTCTCCCAAATACCAATATTCGGCTTCACCTGACAAACTATTATCTGTCTTAATAATACCTGTGGGCTGTGATTGATAGGTAGTTTCATTTCCAAGTTCAAAACGCCTGGACCACCCATGGTCTATATAACGAGAATATGCATAAGAGGACTGATTTGCCTGCCAGCCTGTACATCCACTTGTTAAAAGATAATAGTACCCATTTCTTTTAAACATTACCGGCGCTTCTCTTAATTCTCCCGGCCATAAAGTACACACCTTACTCTCTATTGACAAATAATCCTCGGTCAAACGATAAATATGTAGATCCTGATTGTCCCTTGCTGCTGATATAAAATATGCACATTTATCATCATCTACAAAAAGAGTACAATCTCTTGACATGTATCCCAGTGGATTAAAGCTTCCAAGATATGTGTAATCTCCGTCAATTGTATCACACACAGCTACCGCACATCTGGCAAGTTTATAATCTCCCGGCATTTCCCAGTGCATCCACATAACGTATTGTTGACTTTTTTCATTATAGACTACTTTTGGCCGTTCAATATTACAGCCAATTCCAATAGCTGCCTTTTGTTCCGGTATATCCAGACGCAAATCTCTGTCCGGAAATCTCTTCTCTGTCTGTGAGTCTAAAGTCAAAATATGATTGCAAAATTCCCAATTTAAAAAATCTTTGGATTTATAACAGGAAACCTTATTTCTCTCTGTTCTGTCTTCTCCAATCCAGTAATAAGTCTCTCCCTCTCTTAAAATCTGCCCTCCATGGGCGTGTAAGATTTTTCCTCTATTCTCTCTCGGAAGAAACACACTTTTCATCTTTCTGTCCATTCTTTTCTCCGACTCCCCATATTTCCTCAGGCAAAAATTCCTTTGGTGTCCCAATTTCTTCAAAATGCTGCCTCATCTTTTTTGTCAACATCTTCTGTATCTCAGCATACTCCGGCTTTCCAAATACATTTTCCATCTGAAGCGGATCTTTTTTCATATCAAATAAAATATGATCGTGAAATTCCTCCTGACACCATCCTCTTCCAACATAAGCAAGTTCAAATTCCGGTGTTAAAATTCCGGCTCTTGGTACATCACTTGGATGAATATATAAAACTTTTTCAGTTTCTTTATTTCCCAGAAGATGCTCTGATAAATCTCTGCCATGAACCTTAAAAGGATAAGAAAATCCCATAAATCCTGCCAGTGTAGGAGCAAAGTCTACTACATTTATCCACGTCTTACATCGTCTTTCCTGAATTTTCTTCCACGGCATAGACATAACACAAGGTATATGATATACACTTTCATACAGATTATTTTTCTCCATAAGCCCATGCTCGCCCATATATTCTCCATGGTCTGTAGTAAAAATAACCATAGTGTTTTCCCACAATCCGGTGTCTTTTAAGCACTGAATAATTCTTCCCACATTGTCATCAATGCATTTCACAGCACCTAAATACTGAGCTTTTAATCTGCGTAAATGACCTTCTCTCTCAAAAAGGCCATACGGATAATAATGCAATCTTCCCCAAGTGTCTCTTTCTGCCCAATCTGGTATCTCCTTTTCCCAAAAGCTTTCTGGTATTTCTACTTTTAGCGGATCAAACATTGTATTATAAGGAGTTCTTACTTCAAAAGGCTGATGAGGATCCGGTATACTCACAGTAAATAAAAAAGGACGTGTACTTTTTAACTGATTATTTAAAAACTTAATTGTTTCGTCTGTAAGCCAATCTGTAGTATAACTTTTTTCATTTCCTACTTCTCTTTTCGGTCTTACTTGTCCGTTTTCGTAGACAACCGATTTACAATGTCCAAATTCTACTTTATAATCCCATTCCTCAAATCCCAATGGATTATATTCACCTAACGCATCTCCTCTTTCTTTATGATCTGCTAAATGCCATTTTCCCAAATAAGCTGTATGATATCCAGCTTTGGCAAAGGCCTCTGCAAATCCATGGGCATCTTTTTTTACAGGAATTCCGTTTCTATATGCTCCATTTTCATGGGGATAATTACCTGTAAAAAAGCACCCCCTTGAGGGGGTGCAAACAGCGCTTGGAGTGTAACAATTTTCTAACAAAATACCATTCTCCGCCAGAAAATCAATATTCGGTGTCTGCACTTCTTTTCCCCCGTAGCAGCTTAATACATCTCGTCTAAGCTGATCCACATGTATAATCAATATATTTTCCATAAAATACCATCAACCTTTCACTGAACCAATCATAACACCTTTTACAAAGTGTTTCTGAACAAAAGGATATAATACCAATACCGGTAAAGAAGATACAATAATTACACCATACTGAATTGTTCTTGCAATCTGTTTCATCAATTCTAATGACTCAGGGTCTACCGTTGATGGATCTACAGACTGTCCTGTAATCAGAATGTCTCTTAAAATTAACTGCAATGGATATAAGTCACTATCCGTTACATAAACCAATCCATTAAAGAAGGAATTCCAATGACCTACTGCATAATAAAGCACCATAATTGCAATAATGGATTTTGACAAAGGAATTACTATCTTCATAAAATACTGAAAAATACCGCAGCCATCAATTTCTGCTGCCTCCTGCAGTTCAACAGGCATTGTATTTAGGAAATATGTTCTGCACAAAATCAGATTAAATACAGAAAATGAACCTAAAATCATTAAGACATAAGGAGTATTTACAAGTCCGAGAGCGTCTACTACTAAATAAGTAGGGATTAAACCACCTGAAAAATATTTTGTAACAATCAGGAGCTTCATAATAATTCCCCGACCTTTCATATCCGTTCTGGATAAGGCATAGCCTGCCGGAATCGTAATAAATAATGCCAACATAGTTCCTACAACTGTATAACGAATGGTATTGTAATATCCTGACCAAATTCTAGGATCTCTAAAAATATACTTGAAGCCTTCAAAAGTTATTCCCTTGGGCAAAAGAAGAACTTCTCCTGTGGCAACTAAATTCGGATCACTGATTGATGCAATAATTACAAACCACAATGGGTATAAAATCATAACTGAAATCAGAGCAACTGTAGTATAAACAATAAAAAGAAACAGTCTGTCTGATTTACTCATCTTTTTCAATTTTTTCATTGCCTGCTCCTTCCTACCAAAGACTTACATCTGAAACACGTTTGGCAATCTTATTTACTACTACCAGAAGCAACAGGTTGATAACATTGTTAAACAATCCAATTGCTGCTGAATAACTGAATTGTCCACCTTGAATACCAATCTTATATACATAGGTAGAAATAATTTCAGAATATTCAAGGTTGATACTATTTTGCAGTAAGAATGCTTTTTCAAATCCTAAGTCCATAATTTCTCCGGCTCTCATAATCAACATAATTACCATAGTCGGCATAATAGAAGGAATATCAATATAAATTAATCTCTGAAAACGGCTTGCACCATCTACAGTAGCAGCTTCATGAAGCTCCGGTCCTACAGAAGTCAACACCGATATATACATAATAGAACCCCAGCCAATCCCTTGGAGTACACCGGACCATACATAAATATGCCTGAAGTTTTCAGGATTAGACAAAAATCCTACCGGATCAATTCCTAAAATCATCAATAACTGATTGATAATACCATCACTGGATAAAAAGATTAAAATCATACCACAATATACAACTGTTGAAATAAAATGTGGTGCATAGGTAATCATCTGTGCTGTTTTTTTAAATCGTTTTTTTGTTATGTAATTTAAAAACAATGCAAAAATGATTGGCATCGGAAACCCCGCAATTAAAGAATAAAAACTTAATGACAAGGTATTCCATAATAAATCTTTAAATTGATAGGACTCAAAAAATGTTTTAAAATGCTCCAAACCTACCCATGCGCTGCCCCAAATTCCATCTGTAGGACGATAATCCTTGAAAGCGAGCTGAATTCCATACATTGGCAGATAATTAAATAATACTATATAAATTATCATGGGCAAAATAAACAGATACAGTACCCATGTTCTTTTTAAATGACGAAGAAGCTTGCCATTCCCTTTTTCTTTTTTTATGTTTGCCATAGTTTCCTCCATAAAATAAAATCCGGCGCAGTACTTGCAATTACAGGCACTGTACCGGATTTTAAATCCTTATTCTTTATCTAAAGAGTCTACATATTCCTGACAGAGTTTTGTATATTCATCTACTTTAAGAGATTTTAAAGTTTTCTGATGTTCTTCCCATTTTGCTTCATCAATACCATTGATTACGGAATCTGCAATAAATTTCTTTAAATAATTATCAATGTCTGCTGATAAAATAGCTCTTCTTTCTGAGTTTTCTAAAGTAGCATTTCCAGATGGAAGCTCAGTAACTCCATATTGCATTTGTTCACGTACTGACTCTAATTTATAATCATGAGGCCATTTATCATCATAAATCAGTTTTTCATCGTATTCATACTTCCAAAGAGCAGGTGTATCTCCGGAAAAGCTTACCGCATTTCTATATTCTGCTTTAGACTGATATCCACCATTTTCCTGAAGAACTGTTTCATCCATAGTAAGGAACTGTGGCACTTCCTGTCCATCCTGTTCCTGAATAGTCCACCATACGTTTTCTTCACCACGTCCCCATTCAAGCGCTAATTCCAAACTTGAATTGATATAATCATACCAGCGAACTAATGCTTCCGGATTTTTACAGTCTTTACTAATAACAAATCCGCCTGTTCTTGTTACGTTATTTATACCAACCATCTGTGTACCATCTTTTCCTTTTAATACCGGAACAGCACGATAATCATCTTCGTTGACAACACCAGCTTCATTTGAACGGTAACCTGCAACAACACCTAATACATCACCTGTAGCACCTCTTGATGCGTACTGATCCTGACTTAATGTGAATACTTCTTTATCCATTAAGCCTTCTTTGTATAGACTGTTCATCCATTCAAGAGCATCATAATATCCCTGCTCTGCAGCACTAAATGTAACTTTTCCGTCTTGTGTAAACACATGGCTTGCTGTTTCTAATACTCCGAAAGGTCCGAAAAGGTTTTCGATTGTTCCACCCCATCCCCAAGAGTCACGGAATGTAAATGGAATTTCATCTGCTTTACCATTTCCATTTGGGTCTTTATCACGAAATGCAATTAATACTTCTTTAAATTCATCAACAGTTGTTGGCATCTGTAATCCTAAATTATCAAGCCATTTCTGATTAATCCAAAGCTGAGAGTCAATAATATTGTGAGTTGACTCATCACCGGTAGGTAAAGCATGAATTTTTCCATCCGGTGAATACAATGCAGTAGGATAATCCTCTCTTGAGTCAAAAAATGCAGTTGTATTTGGTGCGTATTCTTTCAACAGATCATCCAGCTCTACTAACTGTTCATAATTTTTAGACATATCCACAGCACCGATAATTGCATCTGGCAAACTATCTGTATTAAACATAATGTTAATTTTTTCCTTCCAACCGGAAGCTGGAATTTCTACCCACTCAATATGAACATTTGTTGCTTCTTCTGCTTCTTTAACACATGGTTTTTCTGCTGCTGCCTTTAATGTACTCTTTTGTGGTACTGCAATAGTAAAAGTTTCCTTTTCTTTCAAAATCGGAAGTCCCTCTTTATTCAGGTTATCTGAAACTTCTTTTTTCTCCTCTTTTGAATTTTCTTTCTTATCACTTGCAGCTCCTCCACATCCGGTTAATAACATAGTACCTACTAGAGCCATACTAACTGCTTGCAATCTGATACGAGCCCATTTGCTTTTCATCTTAATCCTCCTTAACATTTACATACTACTTCTTTTTTATCATTTCTGCCGGCCGGCAATTTCTTGATGTTTTGTATTATAAAAGACTATTTCTTCTCTGTATATCTCTTATTCTTGAATATCATATTGATTTTCTGCATATTTCTTGATTTATATCGGTTTCTTGCAGATTTCAAGTCTTTATTCAACAAAAAAAGACTGAGTTTCCAAAAGAAAACTCAGCTTTTTTAAATTTAACTATGAAAATTTTCTCTATACCAGCCCGGTGTAACGCCTTCATACTTTTTAAACATTTCAATAAATGCTGTACTATTCGCATAGCGCAAGGTCTCTGCAATCTCAGATATTTTCTTATCACTACTCTGCAGCATTTCTTTCGCTCTTTCCAGTTTAATCTGCTCTACATACTGTGAAATTGTAACTTCCATATTCTTCTTAAAGAAATGGCTGAGATTGGATACGGATGTTTCAAAATACGCAGACATACTTTTCACACTAAAATTATCATCTAAATAATGTTCGTGTACATAACTTAGCACATCTACAATATCTCGCTTTTTATATCCTGATGTTTTCTCCTGAACAGGTTTCGGAAACAACTCTGCTCTTTTTTTCATGTCTTCCAAAAATTGTTCGCTAAAATCCTCTATAGATTTCTTATCATTCTCTTTTTCTTCCAAAACTTTATTTATATTAATGCCAAAAATTCTGGATACATCCCATAAAATACCGGTTGTCATCATGGTATCCATTTTTTTCATGTAATCTGAAATTTCATCAATCAGCAAAATCGCCCTTGCACCATCATTATCCTTTACTGCTTCTTTTAGAGATATAATTTCTCTTTCCGGATATACATTCTTCTCTTTGTTTCCGGGCAATTTATTCATTCTCTCTTTTGCCTGCTGATAGGACTGTCTCAACCTCCTAATATCCGTAGCTAAATCTCCAATCCCGATTTGTACATTTCCCGTAGCAAGTGTAGCAATCTTCTTTTCCAATTCTCTTGCCGGTTCATCTGTACAAATTAAATAAATTAACATTCCTTCTACAATTTCAATCCGATATGCTGTAGAAATACTGTATTTATTCATTTGCTGACCAAACCATTCATAATACCCTTTATTTTCAGGAATATTATCAGGCAGTACCACAAAAAATTTATATTTTCGGTTTAGATAAATCTTACTTTCCAAACATTTATTCCATAATTCGTCTTGAGGCTCTACCTCTTTCTGCAAAAGCTCGTATAAACAGCTTTCTGTTCTAAGTTCATTTCTTTCCTCTTCCAGTTCCTCACTATGCAAAATTAACTTTCTATAATTTTCATATCGTATTTTAGAAAAGAAACATGCCAGTATAACACCAATTGCAAGACTGCATAGCACCCACATTGCATAGCCTCGCAAATAAATGTTCAGGCTATTTGTAATACTTTCCTTTGAAATCATCCGAGTATATTCAAATCCACACTCCATATTGCTTTTCCATGTATAATATTCGTCATCAGAAAGTACTTTTTCAAATTTTTTCTCCCAATTCTCCTCTTTTCCCCAATCCTCTGTTGTATAGAGGACCTTATCTTGATAAGAAAGAAAAACTTTATCTTCCTTTGTCTGTTCCAGCTGAGAATTAATTTTTCGATTTCTTACAGGAAACAGTAAGTATTTTATTTCCTCTCCTTGTGTGGTCCATGTTCTAATAGACGTAACAAATAATATACCTTCCTTTTTCTCCCCCTGTAAAAGGGCCCGAGCGGCTGTTACCCCCCCCCCTGATTTTTCGACATTTTCAAATAATTCTTTCTCTATTTTACAAACTTTATCAAAAAACAATTCTTCTGAAAATGAACCTACAGAAGACAACACAATTTTATTTTGTTTATCATATAGATAAATTCCATCCACAAAAGGTATTTTATCTTCCTGTTCCTTCAAATCTTCCTCTATATCCAGATAAACATTCGGTGTGTCCCAATAAAGTTCATTATAAATCTTATTAAACCTACATTCGTCTGAAAAATTTCTGATTACAGACATCTGTTGTTTTAAAAAATCATCCTGCCGCTCAAAAGTCATTTGTACTTCGTCTATCACTTTTTCATACTGATGTTTTTTAAATAAATCCAGTGCACAAATATTAATAATAAGAAATGGTATTAATAAAATTAAATTATATGTTATAACAAACTTTAAATATTGCGCCTTTCTTTTCACAATTCTCCCTCTCAAATCATTTTTATCTAAAAAGTATAGCATTTTAGCACAGCTTTTTCAACAAACGATACTTTATTTCGTTAAATAGTTAAAAATCCTTCTCTGGGTTTCAGTAAATATTTTTTTATCCATTCTTATTTTTTCGTCATAGTTCCTATTTTATCTCAGATTATTGGTACAACTGCCTATACTCTCTTTCTTATTCTTTCTATATAATAGGAAGCAACATTACATTTTAAAGGAGATTTCTTGTCATGAAATACCAAGTAACACAACCGGACTTTCATTTAAGTCCTTATACCGGTCTTACCAAAAAACACTGGCTTGATATTTGTCAGTTTCTGTTAGATGGAATTTTTACTCACGTAGACTCTTTTAACAGTCCCATTATTCTTCAAAGAAGTGAATACGATATCAGTTATCCTCGTCCCAACGGTCCTTTATGGAGAACAGCCGCAGAACGTTTTGAAGGACTTGCCAGAAGTTTTCTTATTGCTGCACCATTCCTCCATAACTGCCCTGATACAAAAGTAAATGGCTGGTCTTTAAGAGATTATTATAAAAATTTAATTCTCACATCTGTCACTCCGGGACATCCTAACTATCTGATGTCACTGGAAGAAATACGAAAATCTGATGATTACCATGATCCGGCCTATCAGCATACCTGTGAATGTGCTTCTCTGGTAATCGGTTTAAATATGTGCAAAGAAGTAATATGGGATACTTTTACACCAAATCAAAAACAGCTGGTTGTAGATTATATCAGCCAATTTGGACATTCTCGCACCAGCCATCACAACTGGCGTTTATTTAATATGTTAATTCTGGCATTTTTACACCAACACGGCTATCCCGCCAATAAAGATATTATGCGCGATCATGCTTCCTGTATTTTATCCTATTACGCAGGAGACGGCTGGTATCGTGATGGACACTTATTTGATTATTATTGTCCCTGGGCATTTCATGTTTATGGGCCTTTGTGGAATGAATGGTATGGATATGAGGAAGAACCTTACATTGCAAAGAAAATAGAAGAATACTCTAATAAATTGATTGAGACTTATCCTGCCTTTTTTGATAAAAACAGCCACGTCACAATGTGGGGCCGGAGCAGCATTTATCGAAGTGCAGCCTCTGCTCCTCTGGCGGCAAACTTTCTTCTTAAAAATCCTACCGCTGATCCAGGACTTTCCAGAAGAATTTTATCCGGAAGTCTGCTGCAATTTATTACAAAAGAGGAATGTTTTGTCAATCAGGTCCCTTCCCTTGGTTTTTATGGAACTTTTCCGGCGCTTATTCAGTCCTACAGCTGCGCTGCCAGTCCTTTCTGGATTGCCAACTCTTTCTTGTGTCTTACATTAGAGGATAATCATCCTTTCTGGTCAGAACAGGAAAACAATGGAATTTGGGAAACTTCAGACAACCAAACTGTTTCTGCAACCGTTTTAAACGGACCGGGAATTGTTCTCTATAACCACCTGGAAACCGGTTCTACAGAATTTTCTGCCGGAAAAGTACTGATGCAGCAGGATAACCCCAATCTGCAAGGATATGCCAGACTTTCCTTCCACAGTATGTTTCCGTGGGAGGCATGGTCTAAAAAGCATCCTGCACAGGCTATGCAATATTCTCTCTGTTTCCCTGAAACAGGCAAAACATACTTCCCCAATATTCTTTTATATGGAGGAGTACGAAACGGAGTTCTTTATCGAAAAGAGTATTTCCGTTTCACCTCAACATTTCAGGATCAGTGCTGCATTGACCTTGCTGAAATTCCTCTGTCAAATGGAATTCTACGTGTAGACCGCCTGCGCATTCACGATAGACCTTACAACCTCTATCTGGGGCACTATGGTATCTCTCACAAAGAAAATGATTGCCTTATTGAACAGCATTCCTTTGAAAATTCTAGTGTAATTACTGCTGTTTCTTCTGAAAAGGCATTGGCAATGGTTTCCTATACGGGAGCTGACTGCCTGGAGTTCACCACTCATGAAAATCTAAATCCAGAGTCCAGGCACAGTACTTTACTTTATCTGAAACAGCAGCGTTCTGAATATTACACTTATCAGGAATACTATGTTATTACTGCTCTTTTGCATAAAAATGAAGGAATTTCCTTTTCAAATGATGAATTATCACCTATAAAAGAAATTTCCTTCTCTGATTTTGAAAATATGGGAGGCTATGGTCCTGTTACCATTGTATTAAAAGATGACAGTAAATTTGTGGTAGATTTTGAAGGATTAGAAGGACAACTGATGGTCTAATCTTTCTCATTTCATAGGACGCAATTTCCTATGAAACTAAAAAGCTGTCGCTTTCCGTGTATATCGAAAGCGACAGCCTCAATTTTAACATAGGCTTAACAGGTTGCTCCGCCTTTTAAATGTTTCTGAGCCTTGATGTTTTCTTCTTTTCTGCTTAACAAATCATCTCCCAGAAGCTGTTCCTGCACATTTTCAAATCCAATTCTTGCAACAGTATCTGCAAAACGTTCTCCTGTAATTCCCTGTTCTCTAAATAAGAGAATTGCTTTTTCTACAACAGACAGAACTTCTTCCTTATCTGTAAATACTTTTTCCAGATAACGTCCCTGCGCCACTTTCTTGCCCCAGCGTCCGCCAATATAAATACGGTAACCATTTGTATAATCTTCAAAAGCGTTAAATGGGCATTTTCCAATACAACGACCACAGTGATTACATGAATTTTCATCAATTACAATTTTTCCGTCTACTACTTTGGCCACGTTAATTGGGCAGCTCTTTTCTATACGACAGATTTTACATCCACGACATTTATCCATATCTACCTGTGGAATTCTCTGACCAATAATACCTAAGTCATTTAAGTCTGGTTTTACACAGTTATTTGGACATCCGCCAACAGCAATTTTAAATTTGTGAGGAAGTTTTACATTTCCATATCCATGGTAAAATCTCTCATGGATTTCTTCTGACAATCCAAAGGTATCAATTAATCCGTACTGGCAGGTTGTACCTTTACAGGAAACTACCGGACGGACTTTAGAACCTGTTCCGCCTGTTTCCAATCCTGCCTGCATCAAGTATTCACGAAGTGGTTCAATATTGTCGAAAGGAACTCCCTGAATTTCCATTGTCATACGTGATGTCATAGTAACTTCTCCGCTTCCGAAAAGCTCTGCTGCCTCTGCAATGGTTCTGGCTTCATCTGCTGTAATTTTTCCGTTTCTTGTAATAACACGTCCGTTAAATCTGTCTAAAGTTGTCTTATCTCTTAAAAATCCAAGAGCCTTTACCCTTGTTTCTTCCTCTGGAGATACTGCATTTTCTGCATTCTGCACCTTTACATCATTAAAGAACTGTGCGCCTTCCAGTACCACAGTATTCTTATATCCATAGAAACGCATACGGTTCTGTAAGAAATATGCACGTTTTCCTTTTGCACATACGAGCAGAAGCTTCTCTTCTTTGTCCAAACCTTCGATTTCTCCGTTTACCTGAGAAAGATTTACATAGACTGCTCCTCGAATAGACGGTGCAAGACCTACATCAATTACTTTATAATCTTTTGCCTTTCCTGCTGCATATTCTGCCGGTGTCATGCTCACAAGATTTCCATTTATCTTATTCAATAAAATATACACTGCCTGTACAAATGGATGAATTGCTGTAGAGAATGGTGGTGCATAAGCAAAATCTGCATTCTCAAAGTCTTCCAGAACAGCTCCCATATTAATTCCCATGACTGCAATATCTATCATTTTATCTACAGCACCTGTTCCAAGCACCTGCACACCTAAAAGCTTGTGTGTTTCTTTTTCTGCGATTAATTTTGTAATAAAAAATCCTGCATCTGGATAATAATGTGCTTTATCATCTGTAGGTGCTACAACTGTAACTACATCATATCCTGCATTCTTTGCCTGTTCTTCTGTAAGACCTGTACGTCCGATGTTTAATCCCGGTAATTTTACCACACCGGTTCCTAATACACCCGGATATTCTTTCTTAGTACCTGTAAGAATTTGTGCCAGTGTTCTTCCTTCCAGATTTGCGGAAGAACCCATTGGAGACCACTGCGGTTTTCCTGTAATGCGGTTGGTAACCATCACGCAATCGCCTGCAGCATAAACGTCTTCTAAATTTGTTTTCATTGTTTTATCTACGATAATTGTTCCCTTGAACATCTCTAAACCAGAGTCCTGAAGGAAATCCGTATTTGGTCGAATACCTGCTGCCATAATCAAAAGGTCACATCTTAATAATCCTGCTGATGTCTTTACTCCTGTTACATGGTCTTCTCCCATAATTTCTTCTGCTTTTGTACCTGTAATAACACGAATGCCTTCTTTTAATAAATGTTTTTTGGCATATACAGCCACTTCTGTATCCACAATATTTGGTAAAATCTGAGATGCAAAATCAATGACAGTCACCTGAACGCCTTTTGCTTTTAAATTCTCAGCCACTTCCAAGCCAATAAATCCTGCACCGATTACAACCGCTTTCTTTACCTGATTTTCCTCTACATAAGTACGAATATTTGTCGCATCATCCGGTGTGCGCATCTTGAACACACCTGAAAGTTCTGTGCCTTCTATCGGCAACTTTGCCGGAGAAGCTCCCACTGCTAATACTAACTTATCATAGTTGTAAGTTTCTTCTTTCCCTGTTTCAACATCTTTTGCAATTACCTCTTTTTTATCCGCATGAAGGGCAATCGCTTCTTTTCCGGTCTTTACTTCTACACCAGTAAGTCCTGCATATTTTGCCGGAGTATTAACAATTAATTCCTCACGGTTTTCAATCAATCCGCCAACATAATATGGAAGTCCACAACCTGCATAAGAAATATCTCTGTCTTTTGTAATTACAGTAACTTCTGCACTTCTGTCTTCTCTTTTTAATTTTGCTGCTGTTTTTGTTCCTGCTGCAACACCGCCAATAATTAATGTCTTCATAGTTTTCTCTCCCATTCTTCTGTGAATTGGTCTCTAAATTTCAGTATTTGTAAGTTCCTTTTCGCCTATCTGTGACAGCAATATTTCTTTCCTGCACATTCCGGGCGCATTTCTTCACATACGGTAACGTCACCGCCGCTGATTGTCATTCGTTGTCCATTTACCAGCACATCTGCTATTTTCTGTCTCGCTTCGTTGTAAATGCGTGTTACAGTTGGACGGGAAATGTTCATTTTTTCTGCACATTGCTCCTGCGTCAGTTTTATATAGTCCAAAAGACGAATAACCTCATATTCATCATACGTAAGGTTAATATTTCCACTTCCCGGACAACCCTCTGGTATTAATCCTGTCACTTTGGGCTTTGAACAAATACATCTGATTTTCTGCGGTCTGGCCATGGCTCCTCCTCTCTTGTATGGCATTAAAATAAATATTTATTTCTTCTTTGCACTTTTAAAATACTCCTGTTTTGAACTTATGTCAATATCTTTTTTGAAAACTTTTTATGAATTTTATTAACAAATGTTCAAAACCTCTGCTTTTCTGTTACATCTACCCTTAACAAACTCCTATCATTTCTTGTATTCTATTGATAAGATCTCCTATCATAAAAAAATCGTTTCATAATGCATATACTCCAATATATTCTCATCTCATTGCGCATAATTTCATAATTCGATAAAGACATTTTCTTATCACCCACGCCTTCCTATCAATGAGATTACTCTTTCTGCAATATTTTCTCCAAATATTTGAAGCTGCTCTGCATCCTTATCCATGGTTTCAGCAATTCCAACAGCCCCTAACTGGAACTTATTTGTTGTCCTTTTATCTGCTCCAGAAAAAACCAACATTTTCTTTAACATCATGTTTCTGACAACATCCATAATGGCCATATCTACCCCTCCTATCGGTGACTGTGCTGTTACAAATGCTGCCCCTAATTTTCCACTTAAATCTAATTTTACATTGAAATCAAACCATTTTTTCAATTCCCAACTCATTCCAGCACAGTATACCGGTGTTCCAAATATCACTGCTTCACTTTGCTGGAGAAATTCGTAGTCTACTTCATCATCTCGAATAGACATTAATTTTACCTGTGCAAATGGAAATCTTGTCAAAATTCCTTCTTCAATATATTCCGCTGCAATTTCTGTGTTCCCACCCTGACTTACATAAACAATTGAAATCTTCATAATTTTTCCTCCTAGAAATCTAGCTTTATAATAAATTTTTGTTTTACAGTAGTATTTAGAATTTTCATAAAATCACAAAAAACCCTCCCAAAGAAATCTTTGGAAGGGTTGTAAAATACTGTTTGAAATTGTACGTTCTGAAACGTATGATTAACGTTTGGAGAACTGTGGAGCACGACGAGCTGCTTTGAGACCGTATTTTTTTCTTTCTTTCATACGTGGATCACGTGTTAAGAATCCAGCTGCTTTTAATGCAGGTCTGTATTCGCTGTCAGCTTCTAATAATGCTCTGGAGATACCATGACGGATAGCACCAGCCTGTCCTGTAAATCCGCCACCATGAACGTTTACTAAAACGTCAAATTTATCAAGTGTTTCTGTCAGTGTTAATGGCTGACGAACAACAACTTTTAATGTTTCTAATCCAAAATATTCATCAATATCTCTTTTATTGATTGTGATTTTACCTGTACCTGGTACTAAGTATACACGAGCTACAGATGATTTTCTTCTTCCTGTTCCATAGAATTTTGTACTAGCCACTGTTCATTACCTCCTATTAAAATGTTAATACTTCTGGTTTCTGAGCTGCATGATTGTGCTCTGGTCCAGCGTATACATGTAATTTTTTAATCATGGATCTTCCTAAAGGTCCTTTTGGAAGCATACCTTTAACAGCAAGCTCAATAACTCTTTCAGGTTTTTTGTCCATCATTTCTTTTAATGTTGTTTCTTTCATACCACCAACATAATCAGAGTGATTGTAGTAAATCTTCTGCTCCATCTTTTTACCTGTAACTTTGATTTTTTCAGCGTTTACCACGATTACATAATCACCTGTATCAATGTGTGGTGTGAAAACAGGTTTATTTTTTCCTCTTAAAACCTTAGCAATTTCAGATGAAAGACGTCCTAATGTCTGTCCTTCAGCGTCTACAACATACCATTTTCTTTCAATCTTATCTGGATTAGCCATATAAGTATTCATGGTTTTACCTCCTATTATCAACAATATAGAATATTTTATCAAAATTTTTAATCACAACGACATTTGAACCTGCTATACCGGGGCTTTTGGTTAAGCATATTCAAACTACGTCATACTGTCATATTATATTATAAGTAAAACTCTGTGTCAACAGATTTCTCCATATTAATGGAAATTTTTTGTCTTTCCTGCCACTGTTTTGTTCTTTCACGAATAATCATTGGTGTACGGTCTTCAAGCTCTTTACGTCCAAGACATAATTCATTACACACAAAGACCAAATTATCCACTGTCAGAGCAATCCCATCTGATAATTCACTGGCAAAAAACCGGATCGGCTCTTCTCTTTCGCTTCGATAAATCTTCTTTACCAATTCCGTATCTTTTTGCAGAAACTCCTTAAGAGGTACCGATATATTTGGGTTTTCAAAGCGCAGTCGAAACTTATGACGAATCATAGCCTCAATTTCCATATTTTTATAATTCCTGTAAGCCAGCCTTTCTAAAAGATTTACCATACTTCTGTCACAAACTTCCAAAGTTGCATAAATCCCATTTAGTTCCCTGGAAAATTCATAGTGCTGTTCCCAAGCTTCCTTATGCTTATAGCGCACTTCATGATCTACTTCATGCCAGCCTTCTGAAAAAGTAGTTCGAATTTGTACCTCAAAAGTTTTATCAATTCTATAATCCTCCCACAATTTTTCCGGAAATCTTCCAACAAATTCTTCCGGAATATGACAAACATAGTTCATCCGAAGTGGGTTAAATTCATTCACTTTTGGCTTATCCTCATGGGAGTCCTTCTCGATAATAGAATACGTGTTTTTTAACATTTCTTTACAGATTGCAATATCATCCATATAATATAGTACAATTCGAATACCCACGATATCCTGCATTTTTTTATTCTTCTGAAGATACTCTTCTTTTTTCCATTCCAGCTTATGCCAGATTGAACCTGCCTCTTTCACTCTGGCAAAGATATGAAAGTAGATGCCGCTTTTCTTTAATTTATCCTGTATTCTTTTTCCAAGGTCTTTGCCTAAACTGTTAATTTCATCACTTTTTAAAAGCTCTGACAGTTCTTCAATTCCTCTCATATACTCTCCTTCTTTTGCCAACTAAATCCCTTAATATTACGTCTTATTATAACAATTTAAAGAGTATTCGTAAACGTTTTTACCCCACTTTTTAAGATTTTTTCCATTTTCCGTATAAATATGTGACCTCGTCACAGACTATAATCAAAGCGGTGGTTATAATACAGATATCAAATAAAAAATAACACAAGCAAAGGAGAAAGAATTATGGCAATCTTACACATAAATGAAAACAACTTTAACAGTGAGGTATTAGAATCTTCCAAACCGGTTTTATTGGATTTTTTTGCAACATGGTGCGGTCCTTGTAAAATGCTGGGACAAGTATTAGAACAATTAGATGCAGAACAGCAGGATTTTAAAATTGTAAAAGTAGACATTGATGAAAATCCAGAATTAACAAGACAGTGGAAAGTTACAACAGTACCATCTATCTTCTTCATTAAAGATGGACAGGTAAAAGACTCTGCCATCGGTTTTCTTCCAAAACCGGTGATCGAACAGAAAATGAAAGCGCTTTAATCAGCAGAAAGGTGGCATGGATATGAAAAAAGAATATGATTTTATTATTATCGGAGCAGGTCCCGCCGGTATGACAGCTGCCATCTATGCCTCCAGAGCGGGGCTTAAGACAGCAATGATTGAGGGCGGTGCTCCCGGTGGAAAATTGTTAAAAACAAATGAAATCAGCAACTGGCCCGGCATTCAATCAGAACCCGGCTCTCAACTTGCCTTTGATATGTTTGAGCACTCTACCAGCTTTGGTGCTGTATACGAATACGGATTGGTAACAGAAATCATTGATGGTGATAAAAAGCAAGTTGTCTGCGCAGACGGTACTGTTTTTGAAGCTCCCGCCGTTCTGGTAGCTACAGGAACAAAAGAACGTCTGATGAACATTCCCGGCGAAGAAAGAAATATAGGCAAAGGCATTTCTTATTGTGCCGTTTGTGATGGTGCTTTTTATCGAGATAAAGAAATCGCTGTTATCGGAGCAGGCAACTCTGCATTAGAAGAAGCTGTCTACCTTACACAATTTGCCAGCAAAGTTTATATTATTATGCGGCGCAATGTCTTTCGTGCAGATAAAATTGCCGTAGACGCTGCAAAATCCAATCCTAAAATTGAATTTATCCAGCAGGCAATTCCGATAGAAATTTTGGATGATACCACACAGGTAACCGGTCTTAAAATATTGGATGTAGTTACAAAAGAAGAACGCACCCTTAGCCTTTCCGGTATTTTCCCTTATATTGGGGCGGATCCTGTGACAGATTTTCTAAAGCCGCTCAATATATTGGATGAGCATGGATACATGATTGTAAGCCACACCATGGAAACAAAAATCCCTCTTTTGTATGGTGCAGGTGATGTAAGGCAGAAACATTTACGGCAAGTAGTAACTGCAGTAAATGATGGGGCAATCGCTGCTCAGGATGCTTTCCATAAAATTAAAAATTTATAACCCTCTTTAAAAAGAAGGAGGCTGTCGCATTAAGTACATATCCTGAGTATTTAAAGCGACAGCCCCTTTTTACATCTTATTTTTGTTTTTTCGTTCTTTTTATAAGAACTACAACTGCTGCTGCAGATATTCCAAAAATTCCTATCCACATTGCTACAGGTGCTTCATCACCTGTTTTTGCAGGAGCTGAAGTGGTAGTTCCAGGTTTCTTAGCTGGTTTATTCGTTCCTCCCTGGTTTCCATTATCCGGTTTAGGATCAGGAGCAGGGCTTGGTTCCGGATCTGGGCTTGGTTCCGGATCTGGGGTTGGTTCTGGTTCCGGAGTCGGTTCTGGTTCTGGGGTTGGTTCCGGATCAGGCGTTGGTGCAGGCTCATTTTTACCTTCTACCTGTACCTTAAACTGTCCGCTGCGACTTGTTCCATCCTGTGCAGTTACCTTTAATGTTACAATCACTTCAGTATCTTTTTCCGGTGTAATAACACTTCCATCTAATCCAATAATTCCCTCTGGATTTACCTTTTCAATTTCTAATTTAAATCCTTCTGGTACTTCTGGAAGAATAAACTCTGTTTCGTCCTTTTTGATTTCAGAAGGTACTTCCCCTCCCTCAATTAAATCATTTAATACCTCTTCAGCTGTCGGAGGAATTTCTGCCTCAGTTTTCTCAAAGTTTGCTGTAATATCCATATCAGCTTTTACTTCAAACTTATAGACATTTTCTTCACTTACCGCTTCTCCGGTTTCTGTTTCTGTCCAATTTACAAATTCAAAACCTTCTTTTGCTGTAGCTGTAGCAGTTGCTTCTGTTCCTTCTTCGTAAATTCCGTTTGCATGATCAAGAACTGCTTCCCCCATTGTTTCATCATTTATTCTTATAACTACACGATGCTGTCCTTCTTCTAAAGCTGTTCTAAATTCTGCTCTCAACGTTCTGCTCTGTTCCGCAATAAAAGTATAAACCTCTTTCGCATCTTTTACCGGCGTTGTAATTTCCTTTCCATCCTCGCCTACTGTCACATCTAACCACTGAACAAATTCACAGCCTTCTGCCGATGTAGCCGTCAGTGTTACCTCTGTTCCTGTTTCGTAAATATTTCCGGCTGTTTCCGGCTGAATAGAAACGCTTCCCAGCATTTCGTCATTGACATCTGCGTAAATCACGCAAGTATTTTCTGTTTCCCTGAAGTTAGCTGTAAGCACTGTATTTTCTGTAATTTCAAATTTATAGGTACTGTCATAACTTACAACCTCTGTTGTATCACCTTTTGTAAAACTTACAAATTCAAACGCTTCAGAAGCAGATGTAGCTGTCACAGTAATTTCTGTACCTTCTTCATACTCTTCCTGCTCTGGTTTTACAACAACACTTCCCTTCATTTTATCATTCACATTCGCCTTAAATGTAAATTTCTCTGCAACACTTACAGGTTCAAAGTTTGCTATAATTACAGTATCTGCTTTTACAGTATGAATATAAGGATTTTCTCTACTTACCTCTTCACCATTAATGGTCCAATTTACAAAGGTAAATCCCTCTTTTGCAGTTGCAGTTAATGTTGCCTTTGCTCCCTTTTCATACTCACCAGTGTCACTGTCCTGCTTTACTGTACCCATTGTTTCATCATTTACAGCTGTGGTTATTTTAAATTTCTCAGATGGTGCAGGAGCTTTTTCTGATACTCTTACACGCAGCTCTGATACTGCCATGTGTTTATCATTACCCTGATCAGAAGCTGTGTGTACACCTATGAAGCGCACATATTTTGCCTGTACCGGTTCTTCAAATCCTAAAATCATCCAGCCACTCTGCTTCTTATCTATAGTTCCTGCTGCTGCTTTCTGCCAGCTCTCACCATCCATACTATATTGAATTTCATACTCTGTTACACGTCCATTGGCTCCATTGCTTCTTGGCATATAGCGCAATGCTTCGACAACAGATGCTTCTTCCTCATCGCTTCCAAGTTTTAAGGTTATCGTTCTGTGTTCCGGTTTACCTCCCTCTCCTGTGCTCCAGTTTGTATGCCAATGCGTATTTGCTTTTCCATCAAAAGCGTATTTTACAGGGCCTTCTTCAGAAGTTCCCGGTGTATATTCGCTTCCCGCTGCCGCAGTAATTTTTTCCACCGGATAATCTTTGCTGTCATCTCCCGGAAGAACTGTTTCTTCTTCTCCCATTCTCACTTCAAAGTTCTTTGTTTTTTTATGATCCTCTGACTCTAAAATCATGCGTACTACATTTTCCTGCTTTTGCAAAATTGTAATAGATGCATTATCTTTTGTCTTTGCAGTTACTTCCACATCAGTTTCCGGTACAGAATAACTATCCAGTGCATAAGCTGCCTCTGGAAGCACACGTTCTCCTACTTTAACTTCTGCCAGCTCTGCTGTTTCATTTACTTTAAAAGAACCCTCTGCCTTTTTCAGCTCTACTTCTGTAATTGCTGTACATGGTTTTCTGTTTCCGGTATCAGCTGCATTGGCATTTACTATTTTCACTTTTACATAAGTAGCAGTAACAGGAGCCATTTCATAACGATAGGCTTTTACTCTGTCTTTTTCTTTTCCAATCTGTTCTTTTGCTTCTATTTTTTCCCATGTTCCGTCTTTTCCTGTTTCAGATACAAAAAGCTCTGTTGTTCCTGCATCTGGGAAACGAATGCTGCTGTTATCCTTTGCAAAATGAATAACAATTTCACCAATTCTCTGCTGTGTATCAAAGGTAAAGGTAAGCTCTGCTTCTTTCGTTCCCTTCTGAGAAGCATCCCAGTTGCTCCATGCAGTCTCATTTGCACCACCGTCATTATTTAATGACATCTCTGTTTTTCCGTCTTTAATAGCTTCTAAAGTATCAGAACCCTGAATATTTTGTGAAAGTTTCGCAACATTCGTTACACTGCTTCCAATTTTAATATCTTCCTTCTGTACACGGATAGATGCTGTTACCGGAATTGTTTTTCCGAAAATATCCGCTGAACCATTGACTGTCACAACTTTATCCGGCTCTTGGAAGGCTTCTGCATTTACATCTTCCCATTTTACAGGAAAAGAAGCAGATAAAACAGTTCCGTCAGGAAGCACTGCTGGTCTTACGTCCGGAAGCTGTGGTTTTACCCCTTTTTGCGTTACACCTGAATAATTCAGCAATGCTGCCACATCATCAATCATATTAACATTCACGGTAATCTTTCTCTGGCCGACTGTTCCCTCTACAGTAAAGCTGCCTGTCTTAGAAACCTGTTCATCACTGATTTTTCCCCATGTAACAGCTACGTCTTCTTTTGTACCATCAGAATACTGTGCCTCAATTTTCTCAGGCAACTGTGGTTTTGTACCGGTTTTTACATAATAAGATTTCGAATACTTATAGCTTTCAATATAACGTTCAGACGGTTCTTCTTTTATCGGCGTAGTATTAATCTTTATTGTGGAAGACTCTAAACCATCTGCTTTTGCAGTAACTGTAATTTCTCCTGCTTTTTCGGTAGACTGTACAATAGCCAAAACTTTTCCACTAAAAGCTTTTCTGTTATCCACTTTATAGGAGTCATGATCCGGGGAACTTCCATTATCTACACCTACCAGTTTTCCTGCGCCCTGTACATCAAAAGTAACGCGATTTGCTGCATCCGGCACAATATTTCCATCTTTATCTGTAACATCTACAGTAATATAGGAAAGATCTTTTCCATCTGCCTGAATGGATTTTCTGTCTGCCTTTACTGACAGCTTCGCTTCCTCTCCTGTAGTTTTTACTACAGAACGGCCCTCTGTGTCCTTAAGCACATTTCCTTTTGCATCTTTGGCAACAGCTTCCAATGTACCTGCTTCATAAGGAACCCGCCATTCCATATACAAATCTTTGTGGTTTTTCTTTCCATCTTCTAATACCTGATAACTATATCCTGCTTTTGTTGTTTCTGTTTTAAAGGTCTGCTTTCCAAGAGATTTTTTCTCTCCACCGTCTGCCGGTGTAAAGAATAATTCAACTTCTTTTGCATCAGAGTAAACCACAACAGGTACTGTTCCATCTGCATTTTTCTTTACAACATCTTCATTCCATGCCGGCAGTACGTGAAGGGTATTTACCTCATCATTCCACTGACTCTGATAGAAATAGTAGCTGTCCTTTGGAAAACCTGCTGTATCAACAATTCCAAAATAGGAATTCTTTGGTGAAGGCCATGTTCCTTTTGCTCCCGGATCTGTACCATTCCAAGGAGTCGGCTCACCTATGTAGTCAAAGCCTGTCCAAACATACTCTCCTGCTACAAAATCTCTCTGAATAACATCATACCACGCTTCACTTGCCAATGCGCCCCAGTTTACTTTTGAATTATCATAAGAAGTAAGCTGTTGTTCTGAAGTAGCTTCCTGATTTCCTGTAACAGAATAAATTCCGCGGCTGTTTACAGATGAAGCTGTTTCAGAACCGTATAACTTCCAATCCGGATGTTCCTTGTGAAGCTTATCATAACTTGCACCATCGGAATAGTTTGTCCCTGATGTACCACCGGCTGCCGTAAGTTTGTCTCCAATAGAAACCTGTTCTGCATCTCCTCGCTTAACTGCATTACTTCCAATAGTGAGTGTCTTCGTATCATCTGCTTCTTTCGCCCACTCAATTAATTTGTCTGCTCTTTCTGCGTATCCGGTTCCGCCTGCACCCTCCTGAATTTCATTTCCAAGAGACCATTCAATAACAGAAGGTGCATTCTGGTCGCGTTTCATAATAGCTTTCAAATCATATTCTGCCCATGTCATACCTTCTTCTTTTCCCAGAATGGTATTATTTTCTTCAATAGCTTTTTCAAACCATACGGAATAATCATTGTTGTTTCCGTTCTTTGCGCGATGCCAGCCATCAAACACTTCTTCAATGACTAAAATACCTTTTTCATTACAGATTTCAATTAAATCCTTTGATGCCGGATTATGTGTTACACGAATAGAATTGCATCCCATTTCCTGAAGAATTTCCACCTGGCGCTCTATGGCACGGCGATTAGCAACTGCTCCCAACGCTCCTTGATCATGGTGCATACAAACACCTTTTAATTTTACATTTTTTCCATTTAACTGAAATCCTGTTTCCGTATCAAAATTCAAATAGCGGAAACCATATTCTGTATCATAACTGTCTAAAAGCTTGTCTCCTGCTTTTACTTCTGTGCGAATTGTGTAAAGCGCCGGATTTTCCACTGACCAAAGCTCAGGATTTTTTACCGGTACAGCGGCTGAAATTTCGACTTTTTTACCTGCCCCAATCTCCTGTGCCTCTGTTGTAAAAGATCCAATTGCTTTATCCGGTTTTTCACCTTTTTTGAAGACTGTATGTGTTACTGTAACATTTTGTGCCTCTTTTGAGTCATTGATAACTGTCGTTTTTATATCTGTATTTACAGTTTTTCCTGCCTCTTTCGCCAAATTATTACTTTCCACCTTAATTCCATTTAAGTCCACATGAATATCATTGGTAGTTGTCAAACTTACACTTCTGTAAATACCGCTGCCTGAATACCAGCGGCTGGAAGGTGTCTGATGATCTACTTTTACCGCAATTGTATTTTCTTTGTCATAACTGATATAATCTGTAATGTCAAAAGAAAATGGTGTATATCCATACGGATGCATACCTACTTCTTTTCCATTTACATAAACAGTGGCATTCATATACACACCATCAAAGTCAATACGAATTCGTTTTCCCTTGGCCTCTTCCCCCAAAGTAAAATTCTTTCTGTACCAGCCTACTCCTCCCGGCAGATAGCCGCTTTCCGCTTCCAGTGACTGAGAATATTCTTGCTCAATACTATAATCGTGAGGTAAAGACAAAGTTCTCCATTTTGAATCATCAAATGTCGGACTTTGTGCATTTGACACATCCCCTAGATTAAATTTCCAGTCACTGTCAAAGTTTTGTGTTCTGACAGAATTACTCCCATAGTCCTTTACTGCTACACGTTCCGGCTCTGAACTCATCTGACTCTGAGAATCCGCTTTTACCCTAACTATTTCTTCTTTTGCATACACTGTAGGAGAAAATCCCATTCCCTGTACGGTAAGTACAGCTGCAAGTGTCGCTGCCCCAATGCGTGCCAGTCTTTGCTTTCTCATAAATGCCTCCTTTTAAAAATATTAACGACTTATTATATCGTTTCTTCTCACAGACGTATATGCAAAATCCTACACTTCTTTGTATAAATTTCAACTTTTTTCTCTTTATTTTCTATTTTTCTTATATATTTAGTGCATTTTGCACAAAACATTTTATACTATTTTTATTTCACAGGACGCAAATTCCTATACAATAAAAAATACCGTTATCAAAGCATTTCTGCTTCAACAACGGTATTTTAAGCCCCATTTCTATGTCAAAGATATGTTTTCTTAAAATGCCCAGAGCCGGAATCGAACCAGCGACACGAGGATTTTCAGTCCTCTGCTCTACCAACTGAGCTATCTGGGCATTGCATGTAAGACTTTGTCTTGCAACAACGAATTTATATTATCACATACTCTTCCAAATAGCAATAGGTTTTTTAAAAAGATTTCCGGTTGTACTCTTTCTTTTCTTTATGTATAATGAATAGTTGAAGAAAACAATACACACACTACAAAATAAAGGAATGAATTTATCATGAATATACGAAGACTTTTCGCTGTATGGAGCGCTCACTTCATAAAAACAGCCTGCCGCCTCACCGGAAAACAAGGTGCCACGCTGGCAGGAAAAGCCGCCCTTTCCATATATCCGCCTATCCTTTCTGAACTGGCAAAGGAAGTAAAAAAGGATATTTTTGTGGTATGCGGTACAAACGGAAAAACAACCACCAACAATTTATTAGCTTCTGTTTTGGAAGCAAACGGGCAGAAAGTCATCTGCAACCGCACCGGTTCCAATATGCTAAACGGTGTTGTTTCTGCTTTTGTACTCAATGCCGGTCTTTCAGGACATTTAAAAGCAGACTATGCCTGCATTGAAATTGATGAAGCCTCTACTGTTCGCGTTTTTCCTCATTTTCAGCCGGATTTTATGGTTCTTACCAATCTGTTTCGTGACCAGTTGGATCGTTACGGTGAAATCGACACTACTATGAACCTTTTATCAAAAGCCATGAAAATGGCTCCGAAAATGAAGCTTCTGGTAAACGGCGATGACTCTCTGTCTACCTTCCTGGCTCTTGATAACGAAAATGAATACGCAGCCTACGGAATTAGCCAAAAAGTATTATCTGACGAAAACAGCAGGGAAATACGAGAGGGCAGATTTTGTAAAAGATGTGGTGAGAAAATGCAGTATCATTTCTACCATTACAGCCAGTTAGGAGATTATTATTGTCCTCACTGCGGATTTAAACGTCCTCATCTAGATTTTGACGGAACAAACGTAAAGCTTGACGAGGGGATTACTTTTGACGTAAATGACTTCCATGTAAAAGCAAATTACAGAGGATTTTATAACGTTTATAACATTTTAGCCGTTTATGGCGCTGCCTCTATGGCAAATATTTCTCTTGAACATTTTAATGATGTTTTAGGAAATTTTACACCTCAATTTGGAAGAAATGAATTATTTGAAATTCAGGGTACGAAGGTCATGCTTAACCTGGCAAAAAATCCGGCAGGTTTTAATCAGAATATTTCTGCTGTTATGACAGATACCAGCTTAAAAGATATTATTATTTTAATTAATGATAACAGTCAGGATGGTACAGATATCTCCTGGCTCTGGGACGTTGATTTTGACCGTTTAAAAGATGCCAATGCAGCTTCTATTACTGTCTGCGGTATTCGTTGTCTGGATATGGCGCTTCGCCTGAAATATGTAGATATCCCCTCTGATATTGAACAGGACATTGAAAAAGCCATTGAAAGCAAAATTCAAAACGGAACGAAAAACTTGTACGTCCTCGTAAATTATACAGGACTCTACACCACACACAATCTTTTAAAGAAAATGGAGGGCAGGAAATGATGAAATTAACGATTGGACATTTATATCCGGACCTCTTAAATCTATACGGAGACAGAGGCAATATTCAGTGCATGACAAAGCGTAGTTTATGGAGAGGCATTGAAGCCGAAACTATTGAATTTTCCTTAGAAGACCATATTGATTTTTCCAATCTGGACATTGTTCTCCTGGGCGGCGGCTCTGACAGGGAGCAAATGCTGGTGTGCAACAAACTTCGCAGTATTCAACAGGATTTTAAAAATTATATTGAAGACGGCGGCAGCGTGATTGCTGTATGTGGCGGCTACCAGCTTTTAGGACATTACTATAAAACTTCCGAAGGAACTATGGAGGGACTTTCTCTTGTAGATTTACATACGGAGCAAGGAGAACCCCGCCTCATTGACAATATTGTACTGAAAAATGAAGCTTTTCCTCTCCCTATTGTAGGCTTTGAAAACCATGGTGGCAGAACCTATATCGGAGAGAACAAACCATTCGGAAAAGTTTTATACGGACATGGAAATAACGGAGAAGACCACACAGAAGGCGTTCTGTATAAAAATATAATCGGCACTTATCTGCACGGACCACTTCTCCCTAAAAATCCACATATATGTGACTATCTTCTCTCCAATGCTTTGGAAAGAAAATATGGCAAAGGAGATTTAACTCCATTAGATGATGATTTAGAAGTGAAAGCAAATCAATATATCTACAACCGTTTTGTAAAACAAGCTTAAATCAAACTGCTCTTACACATGTGGAGATGTCGCACCAAGCAGTAATCAGGAATATTTATACAATTTTGGCAAATTTACTGAGCACGCCTTGAGATTACAAGCTCAAAGTGAGCGCAAACTAAGCGTAAAATGTATAAATATTCTCGATATACACTTGTTTCCTATTTCAGCAATCGCAAAATATTATCCATGGTATACCCTAAATTATCAGCACTATACTGTCTGCTGACTGAAAAATCCTGTGGAAGTCTGTTAATGGGAAATACAGCTGTCACCCCCATCCGGTATACTTCTTTTATATTTTTATCATCTGCTCCCCCTACAACAGCAATCACTTTTTTCTCCTGTTGCTGCGCTCTTTGGGCAATTCCCATGACAACCTTTCCTCTCAGGCTTTGAGCATCCAATTTGCCCTCTCCTGTAAAAATATAGTCCGCATCGGCAATTTTCTCATCAAATCTAACTGTATCCAGCACTGTCTGTATTCCCATCTGAAGCTTTGCATTGAAAAATGCCACCATACCTGCACCCATAGCCCCTGCTGCACCTGTTCCCGGTATTTGACTAATATCCTTTCCGGTAGTTTCTGCAATAACCCGGCTCAAATTCTCAATCCCCTTATCCAACTCCTCCACACATTTTTCATCTGCCCCTTTTTGCGGAGCAAAAACATAAGAAGCACCGAAAGTTCCATACATAGGATTGTCAATGTCACACATAGTTATAATCTCAATATCTTTAAAAACTTTGTTTATTCCCTCTAAATCTATACTTTCAATATCAATAACCGTTCCGCCGGTAGGAATAAACTCTCTCCCTTCTTTATTATAAAATTTTGCGCCTGCTGCAGCGGCTGCTCCACATCCACCATCATTAGTAGCAGAACCTCCCAATCCTACAACAATTTTCTTCACTCCTCTTTCTGCTGCCGCAAGCATAAGCTGCCCCACCCCATAAGTGGTGGTAAGTCTGGGATCTTTTCTATTTTCTACCAATGGAAGTCCTGCACAGGATGCCATTTCTACTACTGCTGTTTTTCCCCCATCAATCAGTCCAAAATAGCTGTCCATATCTTCAAAATATGGATTTTTCACTTTTACCTTTATCTTTTCTCCGCCCACAGCTAAGAGAAAAGCATCTACAGAACCTTCTCCTCCATCTGCTACAGGAATTTCCAATATTTTACTGTCAGGAAAATGCTCTCTGATTTTTGCTGCAGTAATTTTGCAAATTTGAACAGAGCTTAATGTTCCTTTAAAAGAATCCGGAATTAATACAAACTTCATGATTTCTCTTCCTCCACTTTCGCCCTATGTTTCTTTTGAAACATCTTTTCTCTTATTTTATCGGATTTCCCATTTTATTTTCAAGCATTCTCTTTTATAATATGTTTATATTTGAAACAATGAGAGAAGAAAAATGTCTCTATTGTATCAAAAATTTATTTTTTTAATTTTTTTCAAAAAAGTGTTGACATATCTAATTATCTATTGTATTATAGGTATTGTCCTTGAGGGACACAGATAAACAACACTTGCGGGTGTAGTTCAGTGGTAGAACACCAGCCTTCCAAGCTGGATATGTGGGTTCGATTCCCATCACCCGCTTCTGCGCGAGTGGCTCAGTTGGTGGAGCGCGACCTTGCCAAGGTCGAGGCCGCGGGTTCGAGTCCCGTCTCGCGCTTTTATTTTTTAGAAGCTTGAATATTTAAATTCAAGCTTCTTTTATTTATTCTCTCTTTCCTGACATGGTCTGCTCTACAATACTTTTCATAGTTGCTTCGTTTAATTGACCGCTGGCATATCCGAACACTTCTCCTTCTCTTGTAATCATAAAAGTAGTCGGAAAGGCATTCACACCATAAGACATGAACACTTCGCCTGTGGTATCCATAAGTACAGGATACGTGTATCCATTTTCCTCAAGAAACGCTTTAATTTCTTCTTCAGACTTCTCGTTCCCCAGATTTGGCGCTGCCACACCTAATACAACTAAAGCATCCTCGCCTTCCGTTTCCGCAGACTCGTACAGCTTTTGAATATCCGGCATCTCTGCCCTGCAGGGTGAACACCAAGTCGCCCAAAAATTCAAAAAGACCGTTTTTCCTTTATAATCAGACAGCTTATGTGTATTTCCATATTGGTCTGTTAAAGTAAAATCAATCGCCGGCGTCAATCCGCTTTCCGTTTCCTGCTTTTCTTCTGCGTCAGCTGTTTCTTCATTTTCTTTTTGTTTCGCTTCCGCTGCTTCTGTCTTTTTCTCTTCTTCTTTTTGTTCTTCAACTGTTACAGGTGCACCGCTGGATAAATAGCCGGTCACTGCATTCATCTTTCCTGTAAACATCAAAATCCCCATAAAAATCATTAAAGCTCCGCCGATTTTCGCCGTATATCTTACAACCTTTACATGAGCTTTAAAGAATTCAAGCAGCTTTGTGGTAAAGAGTCCCACAGCTAAAAAAGGCAGCACAAATCCAATCGTATATACACCGATAAGCAAAAATCCCCATAGCTTTGTGCTGGCTGACGCTGCCATAAGCAGTACACTGGTAAGAGCAGGTCCTACACAAGGCGTCCATGCAAAGCTAAAGGTAAATCCCATAATTAACGCTGTAATCGGTGACATGGCAAGAACATCTAATTTAAAAGGCAAACGTCTTTCCTGTCCCAAAATACGGCTGGTTCCCAAAACTCCCAACTGATACAGCCCAAAAAGGACTACCAGTATACCGCCAATTCTGGCAAATAAAAGCTGATTGCTTTTAAAGAAGGTTCCAATCGCCGATACGCCCAATCCTAGCAGGAAAAAAGCAAAACTAATTCCGATTACAAAGCAAAGCGTATTCAACATTACTTTACGTCTTTTAAAATATATTTTTCCATCTTTGCCTACTGTCTGCGTTCCTCCTGACAAATAGCTGATATACAAAGGTATCAGCGGCAGTACACAAGGTGAGAAAAAACTCAATAATCCCTGTAAAAACACAGTCAACACCGGAACACTTACGTCCAATGAAAATCCCATATTTTCTACTCCTTTATTTTGTTTTTCCTCATTGTATACGAAAATAGTCCTGTATGTAAAGAAGAATTTAAGAAATCTTCATAAGCTCCGACATAATACAGGCCCCTCTTGCTCCTGCCTTCTGAATTTCAGCAATCTGCCGTTTCTCCAGCCGTATTCCTCCAATGGCATAAACAGGTATGTCCACAGCCTGACACACCTCTTTTAAAAAGTTCAGGCCTCTGGGCGGTAAATCCGGCTTACAGCCTGTCTCATAAATATGCCCTGCCGTAAGATAGGTTGCGCCCAGCTTTTCTGCTTTTTTTGCCTCTTCCACCGAATGTATGGATGCTCCGATAAGGTCAAAGTCTCTTTGTCCATCCTCTTTATTCAGCTCTTCTAATTTCCACAAGGGCAAATGAATATTTCTGACTCCTGCCTTTTTCGCTTCCTCATAAAAGGTATGATAAATACAAGTTACCTGATATTTTTCGCAGATTTCTTTTACCTCTTGTCCTAATTTTCCATATTCACTTTCGCTTAAATCTTTTTCTCGTAAAATCAATGATTGCGGTCTATGTCTGCATACAATTTCTATCTGCTCCGGAAAAGGGCGGGTACACAGCTTTCGATTTGACACTGCAATTACATTCTGAAATATTTCTTCTCTACACATACACATAATCCGCCATAACCGGCTGCAAATTCAATTTTTCCAAATCCTCATATACCTGCTCCACAGAACGAGTATCGGAAATCTCAAACTGCTCGTCACCCTTATCTTCCATTTCTTCTACATGCTCTCCAATTCCTGTGCTGACGCCGGCAGAAATCTTATTGGCTGCAATCTTCATCAAGTTATCTCTTACACGCTCACATTCCCTTGTAGACACGGTAATACTTGCAAAAGGCATAAACAAACGATACGCACATACCACCTGTAAAAGCTGTTTTTCATGAACGTCCATAGGATTAATTTTATCATTGTTGATAATCGGACGCAGTCTGGGACAGGAAAAAGCGATTTCTCCATGAGGATATTTTTTCTGCAAAAGCCATCCGTGTATTCCTGTGGCAAAGGCGTCTTTTCTAAAGTCGTCCAGCCCTAAAAGCGCACCAAACCCCACACCTCTCATACCGCCCTTCAAAGCTCTTTCCTGAGCGTAAAATCGATAAGGGAATATCCTTTTATGCCCTGCAAGATGAAGTGTTTCATACTTATCGGAGTTATAGGTCTCCTGAAAAACAGTCACATAATCAGCTCCGCACTTATGCAGATAAGCATACTCATCTGCATTTACCGGATAGATTTCAAGACCAATAACGCGGAAATATTTTCTGGCAATTTTACATGCTTCTCCTATATATTCTACTGTAGATTTACTCCTGCTTTCTCCTGTCAGAATTAAAATTTCCTGTAATCCGCTTTTAGCAATTGCAGCCATTTCCTGCTCAATTTCCTGTGCATTTAACTGTGCTCTTTTTATCTTATTATGGCAGTTAAAGCCACAGTATATGCAATAATTTTCACAGTAATTTGCAATATAAAGAGGGGTAAACATAGCCACAGAATTGCCAAAATATCTTTCCTTTTCTACCTTTGCACACTGGGCAATTTCTTCCAGCAAAGGCAAGGCTGCCGGTGACAATAACGCCGCAAAGTCCTCCGGTGTTTTTCTTTCGTGAGACAATGCTCTCTTTACATCTGCTTCTGTGTAAGTTTCATAATTGTAATTCTCTACATAATTTAAAACCTTATCTAAAATATCAGACTCCAACACCTCCATATCCGGCATATATTTCATGTGGTCAATCCTGTTTTTCTTCTGATGCTCCTTGATTTCATCACTTAAAATGCTTTCATTTATATGATTTTCTGCACTCATTTTCCTTCTCCTAATCTTCTAAATATCCAGTAAGCGGTGAAGATGCACTGCCGCCTTTTTCTTTTACTCTGCCAAGGCCTGACAAGTACGCACTTCGTCCTGCTTCCACTGCATTTTTAAATGCCTCTGCCATAAGAGGAACATCTCCGGCTGTTGCAATGGCTGTATTTGCCATAATTGCTGTTGCTCCCATTTCCATTGCTTCACATGCCTGAGAAGGTCTTCCGATGCCTGCATCCACAATAATCGGCAGCTCAATTTCATCGATTAAAATCTGAATAAATTCTTTGGTACACAGCCCTTTATTCGAACCGATAGGTGCTCCAAGAGGCATAATACAGGCAGCTCCTGCACTTACCATATCTCTGGCTGCGTTTAAATCAGGATACATATAAGGCATTACAACGAACCCTTCCTTAGCCAGAATTTCTGTTGCTTTTGCTGTTTCATAATTGTCGGGAAGCAGATATTTACTGTCTCTCATAATCTCGATTTTCACAAATTCGCTTTGACAGATTTCTCTGGAAAGACGGGCAATACGAACAGCTTCTTCTGCATTTCGTGCCCCTGATGTATTAGGCAAAAGCGTTACATTCTTTGGAATATAATCTAAAATATTGGCAAGTCCTCCCTCATTTGCACGGCGAAGCGCCATGGTAACAATCTCTGCTTTTGCCAGCTCCACCGCTGCCTGAATTAATTCCAGAGAATACTTCCCTGAGCCCAAAATAAATCGTGATTGAAATTCGTGATTTCCTAATTTCCATGTATCTTTTTTTGTTTCCATTTTATATATCCTCACTTTCAATAATTAACTTTGTAATCAAATTTGCCTGATGTGCTGCACAAAGAGCAACACGAGGCGCCATAAGCCCCCTGCCCGGCACAGACTGGGAAACTCCGTCTCCACAAATATAAAAGTTTTTTCCCACCTTGCGTGTCTGTATCTCATTACTTTTTCCATATCCTGCCATGCCGTTGCCTGCCACCAGCACTTTATCGGGAAAATATTCCCGAATTCCGTTTACCAGCATTGCTTTCTGCTCTGCACGGTCGAAGGCTTCACAAATATATTCATCTTTCTGAAATAGCTGAGGAATATCCTCCCCCTTTACTTTCCTGCAATCTGTCTGAATATCCAAATACGGATTAATGTCCAGCAAAATTTCTTTCAAAGCCTCTGTTTTTTTCATACCAATATGTCTGAGAAAATAATACTGTCGGTTTAAATTCGTCAAATCCACCTCATCAAAATCCAGCAGATGCAGATGTCCAACACCAATTCTGGCAAGAGATACGGCTATATTAGAGCCTAATCCCCCAAGTCCTGCCACCGCAACCTGTGCTCTCCATAATTTTTCCTGCACAGCGGTTGAATGACGGCTGCAAAGAGCTTCCCAGATTTCTCTTTCTTCCACTTTATCAACCCCCTCCCACAAAGCTCACAATTTCAAGCTTATCTCCACTTCGAAGAATAGTATCCTTATATTGCTGTTTTGGCACAATTTCTCCATTTAATTCCGCCGCAATATAATCCAAACAATATTGACGTTCCCTTACAAGTTCTGCAAGAGAAATTCCCTCCGAAATCTCCTCCTGTTTTCCATTCAAATAAATCATCCTTTTCCTCCTTTTTATAAGAAAGATTGCGCAACTGCGTATCCTTGCGGAGCATTTTTTATTACATAGGACGCAATTTCCTATGTAATAAAAAAGAGTTCACGAAAGAATACACCCGCGGTGGTGCACCCCTTCATGAACTCTCATTCACTCTCAACTTCTTCGGTAAATAAATTTTCCTATGTAATAAAAAATAGAAAAGGAAATCGAAGAACCCGATTTCCTAAATTTACCACTTCTGTATCCCTACGTTGGCATTATCCACATCAGGTTTATGGGTCGAAGTTCACAACTTCCTCTCAGCCTGTATACAAGCTCCCCTGTTTTCTTATTGATGTAACTATAAAACTTTTCTTTAAAATTGTCAACCGATTTTTCTGTATTACAAAAATTAAAAATAGAATTCCTCTGCTTTTTTGAAATTTTGCCGAAATGGCGTTGAAATGTTTTTATTTGCCTGCAAATCTTAATTTATAAGACTTGCAGGTTTATTTGATTTGATTTTGAATTAGTATTTTTAAATATTACATTTTAGAAATGAAATCATCCAGTGATTGAGATTTTAAAGCTATCTTCATCCAGCCTCTAATCACTTCTATATCCTGCTGTTGCTGTAAAGTTTTCAGAAGGCTATCCGGTAATTCTCCAAATTTATTGAGTGCTATTTGGAGCATTTCCCGTGCTTCTTCTAAACGCCCAACTTTTTGGCCTTCCTTATGTTCATCTTTTAGCAATAATTCCAAAAGCATAAACCTCTCCTCCATTTCCCTACTTTCCCTGATATGGGTGACCGATTTCTGCACTTGCCTTACATAATCATCCTGAAAGTCCTCCTGACTTTCTTTTAAGTCTGCATGCACGAATTTCAGAAAAGAAACCAATTCTTTCGGCACTTCTTCTGCATTTTCTCCACGAGTATTCAAAAACATAATACAGCGCCCATCTTTTAGAGAAGCTTTCTCTGTCTCCTCACAAGCTGTCCAAAAAGTATAGCGATATTTCCCTTCCCCGAAAGGGTCGAAGTCACATAAGAAAATCACATAGCTATCGGGCAATTCTGCGTATTCACATCCCTTTGCCAAAAGCTCCATATCCATCTGGCTTTGATAATAACGGCTTCTCCGCCCCAAAGCGGGTTGCTTTAACACCTGCATTTCTATGTTATAACGAGTATTGTTTTCATCTTTCGCATAGACGTCTAATCGCACACCTTTATACTCCGGATGATAAACAATGTTTTTTTCTGTGCTGATTTCTACATGGTCGATTTTCATGGAAAGAGCACGTTCTAAAAAGCCTTTGCAGTTTTCCTCATCTGACATCACAGCTGCAAACATAAAGTTATTTTTGATTGTAAGATTTTTTAATAATGTATTCATATTTTTCCTCCATTTTGCAGAGGAATTCTATAAAATATAGTATAACAGACCAAAAACAGCTTTGCCAGCTTTCTTGAAAGTTTTTCCCATTTTTCTACGGCTATTTGCTCACACATCTTTCTTTATGAAATGTAATTGGATTTAAGCTTTGAATTGATTTTTAGATATTACATTTTAGAAATGAAATCATCCAGTGATTGAGCCTTTAAAGCTATCTGCATCCAATTTCTAATCACTTCTATATCCTGTTGTTGATGCAAAGTTTTCAGAAGATTATCCGGCAACTCTCCAAATCTGTTTAATGCCATCTGAAGCATTCCTTGCGCTTCCTCTAATTGTCCGGTTTTCCTGCCTTCTTCTCTACCTTCTCTGCGTTCATCTTTTAACAATAATTCCAAAAGCATAAATCTCTCCTCCATTTCCCTACTTTCCCTGATATGGGTGACCGATTTCTGCACTTGTCTTACATAATCATCCTGAAAGTCCTTTTGACTTTCTTTTAAGTCTGCATGCACGAATTTCAGAAAAGAAACCAATTCTTTCGGCACTTCTTCTGCATTTTCTCCACGAGTATTCAAAAACATAATACAGCGCCCATCTTTTAAAGAAGCTTTTTCTGTTTCCTCACAAGCTGTCCAAAAAGTATAGCGATATTTCCCTTCCCCGAAAGGGTCGAAGTCACATAAGAAAATCACATAGCTATCGGGCAATTCTGCGTATTCACATCCCTTTGCCAAAAGCTCCATATCCATCTGGCTTTGATAATAACGGCTTCTCCGCCCCAAAGCGGGTTGCTTTAACACCTGCATTTCTATGTTATAACGAGTATTGTTTTCATCTTTCGCATAGACGTCTAATCGCACCCCTTTATATTCCGGATGATAAACAATGTTTTTTTCTGTGCTGATTTCTACATGGTCGATTTTCATGGAAAGAGCACGTTCTAAAAAGCCTTTGCAGTTTTCCTCATCTGACATCACGGCTGCAAACATAAAGTTATTTTTGATTGTAAGATTTTTTAATAATGTATTCATATTTTTTCCTCCACTTTACAGAGGAATTCTATGAAATATAGTATAGCAGATAAAAAACAACTTTACCAGCTTTTGAGTTCTTCATCTTCCACTTTTTTAGGCAATAACTGTTGCTCCATTCTCAAAAATTGTATTTTCATACCCATTTTTTTATAAAATTGTATCGCACTACTGTTAAATCCCCAAACACAAAGTTCTAATGTCTCTTGTCTCTGCCCGTTCAGCCATTGCTTTTTCATGTGCTGCTTTCACTAAACTAGAGGCAATCCCACACCCACGATATTTGGGCAAAACAAATAAATCATCAATCACAGCTATTTTTCTTTCTTTACAGTAAATATCCCCTCTACTTTTTTCAATTTTTCCAAAGCAAATACCCACGATTTCTTCTTTCAAAGTTGCTACAAATGCCATCGAAGCAGGCAATTTTAATAACTCTTCAAATTCCTTCCTAGTATAATCTACGTGTTCACGAAAGTAATCTGGTCTATGTTTTCTATGAAATTCAAATATAGCATTTTCCAACCGCTTTATCTGTTCATAATCTTTTTCCTGCACGTTTCGTATTTCAATCATATTATTTTCTCCATTTACTTATCTATCTTTTCTCAACTATATATCCTTCTCTACCCGACAACTTATCCTGCACACATAATCTTTTTCTTCCTGCACAGTCAAGCTGTCCAATACACCGTCCTCGTAAAAATATCCACCTAATATCAATTCATGTTCTTTCGCATATTGCAACATTCTGGAGTATGTCTCCCCAACATTTTTCCAACTTCCTTTATGATAAGCACACAAATAATTCCCTGCTTCTCGAATGCTACACTCTATCTTCTTCGGTTTTGTATCCAGCATTTGATAAAAAACATGGTAATTATCAAAAACGCCCTGCTCAATATCTTCTTTTTCCTGACGATAACCTATGGGATAAGCACTTTTTATCCCATGCTCCATGCAGTAATCCCATAGCTTACCAATGGCTTTTGCCCATGCTCTGTCGTCATTTTCTTTGACACTTCTCTCTACTAAATAGCGCTGAGGTTCTTGGCGGATGGTAATTTTATCTAAATCTTCCTGTAAATTTTGGTGTATCAGTTTACTCTTTTCTGTAATCCAGTTTTTTACTGATTTTAAATGTTTGATGCGGTCACTGATTATCTGCTCTTCATGCCGGAAAAGCTGTAAAAATTGTTCCGGTGTGCGGTTCTGCATATATTCCTGAATTTCTTCCAGTGTCATATCCAGCTCACGTAATACATAAATCACATCCAAAACCTCTAACTGCGCTGCTGAATAATAACGATAACCATTTTCTCTATTCTTAATTTCAGGAGAAAACAATCCAATTTCATCGTAATAAAACAGTGTGTGCTTAGATACTCCTGCCAGCTTGGCAAATTCTCCTGTACTGAAATACATTTTCTTATTCATAACAAAACACCTCTTGACTATCGGGTTACTCTATACTTTATTATATCTTTTAGATAAAATTTTACAAGGAGTTATTTGTATGTCAAATTCAATTGCAAAAGATTTTAAATTCTTTTCTCTGCTGCGCTTTGCCTTACCTACTATGGTGATGATGATTTTTATGTCTTTATATTCCATTGTAGACGGCATTTTTATTTCAAGATTGTTAGGAACTAACGCCCTGTCTGCCGCCAATATTGTATATCCCGTTATCAGTATTGTCTTCGCAGTAGGCATCATGCTCTCTACGGGAGGCAGCGCCTTAATTGCCAAAAAATTAGGGGAAGGAAAAGAAAAGGAAGCACGGGAAGATTTTTCCTTTTTAACCCTTATAAGCTTCCTTTTTGGTATTGCCATCCTGCTTATTGGTAACATTTTTATCGAGCCCATTGTTCGAGCTTTAGGTTCAACAGATGCTCTACTTCCTTATTGTGTGGATTATTTAAGCGTTTCCCTGCTTCTTGCACCGGCTGCCATGCTCCAGATGATGTTTCAGACCTTTTTTGTCACTGCCGGAAAGCCACTTATCGGGCTGATACTTACCATAAGCGGCGGTGTGGCAAATATGATTTTGGATTATCTCTTTATGGGACCTTTCAATATGGGAATTTCCGGAGCAGCTCTTGCTACTGGAATTGGAGAACTGATACCTGCTGTAATCGGACTTTTTTACTTCCTTTTTACCCGCCATTCGCTCTATCTTACTAAGCCGGTATTTCGTTTTCAGGTACTAAAAGAAAGCTGTTTTAATGGTTCTTCTGAGATGGTTACAAACTTGTCTACGGCTGTGGTCACTTATCTTTTTAATATCACTATGCTGAAATTTCTGGGCGAGCCGGGGGTTGCGGCAATTACCATTGTGCTGTACGGACAGTTCCTGTTTAACGCTCTCTACATGGGATTTTCCATGGGAGTTGCACCTGTAATCAGCTATAATCATGGAAGCCAAAATCTGACTCTTTTAAAACGGATATTTAAAATCTGTATTGGTTTTATCAGTATCTCTTCTATTCTTATTACAGTTATGGCGCTTGTGTCCTCACCTGTAATTGTAGAAATTTTTACACCGATTGGTAGTGCCACTTATGATATTGCCAAAACAGGATTTTTCCTTTTCTCTATCAACTACATATTTGCAGGAATAAATATTTACTCATCCTCTATGTTTACTGCATTTTCAGACGGAAAAGTATCTGCGCTGATTTCTTTTGTTCGAACTTTTGTTTTAATTGTACTCGATATTCTGCTTCTTCCTTATCTGATTGGGGTAAACGGAGTATGGCTTGCAGTACCGGCAGCAGAATTTATGACTCTGTTTCTTTCTGTTTATTTCTTTTACAAAAAGAGAAAAGTTTATCATTATATTTAAAAAGGTTGTGCAAAATACCCGCAGGTTTCATTTGCTAAAACTTGCGGGTAATCAAAAAATCTTCTATTTATTCATCAAATATATATACGCATCTTCCAATGTAACTTCCCCCTGTGTACATTGCACCTCCGGTTTTTCCTCACTGATAACCCTTATCATATATCCGCCGTTTACATATTGTTTGGTAGATACGCGATAATTTTTTTCGATTTCCCGTGCCTGTATATCGCTTTTTGCAAAACAATTCCACACGCATCCATCTGCCATAGAAAGCATCTCTTTCATGTCTCCACTGTAAAGAATATTTCCCTTTTTCATAACTGCAAGCTTACTGCATGTTGCTGCCAAATCTTCTACTACATGCGTAGAAAATAAAATTGTGCGGTTCTCTGAAAAATCCACCAACAGATTTCGAATACGGATACGTTCTTCCGGGTCAAGCCCTGTGGTAGGCTCATCTACAATCAAAAAATCAGGTTCATTTAAAAGCGCCTGTACCAGTCCTACTCTCCTTTTCATACCTCCGGATAATTGTCTCATTTTCTTTTTTCTGTGTTCTGTAAGGCTTGTTTTCTCCAGATAATATTTTATTCTTTTCCTACATTCCTGCTGTGGTATACCGGATAATTCCCCCATATATTCCAGACATTCCTGTACGCTTAAATTGGGATACAAATCGATTTCCTGCGGCAGATAACCGATTTTCTGCTGTATTTTTTCATAATTCCCTTCACTGTATAAAATACCATCTAAGGATACCGTTCCACCGGTGGGTTTTAATACTGTGGTAAGCACGCGCATCAACGTAGTTTTTCCTGCTCCGTTCTCCCCTAAAAGTCCGTAAATCCCATTGGATATTTCCAAATTTATATGGTTTACTGCCGTTACTTGGTTTTTAAAAGTAACGGTCAAATCAGCAATTTTAATACTCATATTCCTATCCCCTTTTCTCTAAAATTTTCTTTTGCAAAAGTAATAAAAGCATTGCACATACAGCTGTTATTATTTTTCCTGCTGCCCATTTCCACTCTGTCAGCTCTGAAAATTCACAAAATTCATAAGAAAACGGGTTCCATACTCCCAGCAATTTTTCTCCTGCTTTTGACACCAAAAACAGCCATCCAAGAAACAAAATTCCCATTCCGCTCCACACACTTTGCAAAAGATTACACACGGTTACAGATAACACACTCCAGAAAAATATGGTAATAAAAACAACTCCGCAGTATAGCAAAAACAGAAAAATTCCTGACCTTTTTTCATCCAAAACCGCCGGTTTTTGCCAATAAAACATGCCATAAGCCAAAATTGAAATCCCTGTCAGATACCCTATCTGCACTGTAATTCTCCTGAGAACCGCACAATACTGGTTCTTTATAGGATAAAGACGAAACACCTCTCTGCGCCTGCTCTGCCTCTCTATGAGATAGGTATCTGCACAAAATACAAGTGCTAAAACTGCCATCTTCCCATCTATTGCCGGCCCAATTTCATTGACGTAAACAGCAGAATGAACACAGCTTAAAATCACAATAAATGCCAAAGAATATCCTATTTTATACACGGGAAGACTGATTTTTAAATCTTGTTTCATCATATTCGCCTCCTCTTCCATAAATATACCGTAATACAAAATAAGAATACGGACGCTATCAGCAAAAATGTCTGATTTAGCAATACCAGCGGAGGCGGTGTAGTATCAAAAAAGTTTCCCGGAAAACGTACCATAATTGCCAATGGTCTACCTATATAACTGCCATTTTCTCCTATTCTTAACATATTAGAATAAAGCATATAAAGTATCAGCATAGGAACTGCCGGTAATGGATTTCGGAACAGCAAGGACACAAGCCCGTAAACACTGCAAATCATAACCATATTGGGTAAAATATAAAACACTGTGGCTTTTAAAAAGTCTAAAAGATTAACGGAAAATCCTGCTTTATAAACAGCAATTTTACACAAAACAAAAAATCCTACGTTCAGCAAAATCAACACAAAAAGCATCAATAAAAAACCACCGGCTGTCTTTTCTAAAATGTATTTCCAGCCCTTTATCGGCTTGGTATGCAGAAGCTCATAAGTGTTTTTTCTCATATCCTGCATGAATAAAAATGCCAGAAAAATCGTTGCAAAAAATCCCATATAAAGTCCTGTGTAATCTGCAAATTTTCTGGAAAAATAGTAAGAAAAATCATGTTCTTTCAAGCTTTCTCCAATGTATTTATTGATTTCTTTTCTGCTGCCTGCATGGTATTGAAAATCCTCATAAACGTATTCCGCTCCGTAATACTTGTAGTTATCCTCCAAGTATTGGCATGCCTCATCAATTTCCATGCTTTTCATTTCCTGTATCACCAAAGCCGCCTCATCTTCTGACATTTCAAAATCTGTCATAAGAGAATTAAAAATAGACTTTTCCCAGAGTTCCCGCTGTTTTTCGGGTGTTGACGGGACGTACCCATCCATGATATCTCCATTCCACGGCTTTCCTTCTTCTGTGGGAAGTTTCTCATTTTTTTCCACATAATGAATGGTTAAATAGGGAGCTAACAACTGATAAACTCCTATAAAAACCACAAGAATTCCCACCCAAAACAATGGATTTTTCAAATAACTTTTTATTTGTCTTTTGATAATTGCTTTCATGGTTTCACCTCATTTCTTTTTCTTTAAAGAAATCATAAACCAGAAAACACAACAAAATAACAATGACTATCCTTCTTTAAAAACTGCCTTCACCTTTGCCCCTTCTCCTCTATTCTGCACTATATACAATCCCCCTCCATGGCGCTCACAAAAAACTCTGCTGATATACATTCCCATGCCAAAATGCTTCAAATCGTCTTTCGGATTAGAGTGATAGAATGCCTGTGTCACTTTATCAGCATCTTCCTGAAATCCGGTTCCGTCATCCTCCACAGTAATCACAAGCTTTGAAACCTCTGCTGAAATAATCACTTCTACTTTTGTTTTCGCATACCGAAAGGCATTGGATAATAAGTTTTGAATAACTTCTCTTACCATTTCCTCATCTACAAAAGCTGTTTTTATTTCTCCTTTTATCATAATTTTGCACTGCTTTTCTGTTTCTTTTTCAAGAATTTTTATTTCCTTTTCCAGATTTTTCCCTAAGCTTTCAAGCTCTACTTTCTGATATATCGGCTCTCGTTCCTCCAATCTTGTCATTTTTCGCATAGTCTCAATAAATCGGTTCAATCGCTCTATCTGCTTCATTCCTTCGAGAAGGATTTCCTCTGTTTCTTCTTTTTCCATTTCTCCCGTGGGCAAAAATTCCAGCAGCATTTCCTGATACCCCTTTAAGACAGCCAAAGGAGAACGTATGTCATGAGCAATGGCAGCTCTTAACGCCTTTTCGTCTTCAATCATCCGCCAAAGAACTTTATTGTTCTCCTCCAACTGACTTCGCATTTTCTCGAACTCCTGACACAGCATCCCCATTTCGTCCTGATTTTCGTATGTAATATGAAATTCCAATTCATCTTTTGCAATCAGCTTGGAGGCTTCCTTTAATTCTTCGATAGGCTTTTTCAACTTGTTTTTATAAAATATTCCTACTGCCACAATGCTTCCTGCAATACTCCAAAGCAAAATACCGTATGTTTGTAAAAAATCGCAAGTTTCTGATATGTGCCAGTCCATTTCACTCATTTCTTCTCTGCTTGGTCTTGCTATCAAGGTTTCATAACTTTCATTTCGCAAACCTTTAAAATATTCTTCTTGGTCTGTATATTTCCACCAGATGTTATTTTGTATCTCTGCCGTTATATTCACTGTAAATACAGATAAAAAAAATGTCACGATAAAGCTCACTGTCACATAAAAAACAATCGCTTTTTTCAGAGAAAGATTTCTTATTTTTTCCATTTATATCCCATTCCCCACACTGTTTCTATATACTCTGTATCACTGTAATTTCCTATCTTTTTTCGTATTCTCCGTATCAGCTCCGTAATCACTCTGCTGTCCCCTTCCGCATCATATCCACAGGTTATTTCGTAAATACGCTCTTTATCAAAAACCTGTCCCGGATGTGTAGACAACAGTTCTATAATCTCATATTCCAACTTCGTAAATTCTATTATTTCTTCATTTATCTGTACATTTTTCTGACCGTAATCAATACATAATTCCCCATGAAAACGGAACTCTGTGTTTTGTGAATGCCGTTGTTCTCTTTTTAAATGTGCTGTAATTCTGGCATCCAATTCTTTCAGGCTAAAAGGCTTTAAAATATAATCGTCTCCTCCTGACAGCAATCCGTTTACCCTGTCTTCTTCCTCTACTCTGGCAGTCAAAAATAAAATCGGACAGGAAATTTTATCCCGAATTTTTCTGCAAACCTCCAGACCATCCATCCGGGGCATATTAATATCCAGTAAAATAATATCTGGAGCTGTCTGTAATTTTTCTATGGCTTCCTTCCCGTTTTGTGCTGTAATTACTCTATATTTTTTTCTTTCAAAATATTTTGAAAGCATCTTTATAAGCTCTGTATCGTCATCTACAAGAAGTATTTTATATCCCATTGTTCATCACCTCATAACTATAATATATCGCAAAGAACAACAAAAGGACAATAAAAACTCCGAACACTTTCCAATAATGTACTCATGTCCGGAGTATCTTTCAATACACTGCCCATTCATCTCCGTATTGGCATCTTCTTCCTGCTGCCCGAAACTGTCCATACTGTTCCAGATTATAATTGGCAGGCCGATAGGAAGGATTTAAAGCCAATGCTGCCCGAAAGTGCCGCATCGCTGCTGTGTGCTGCCCTGTTTTTTCCAACAAAACACCATATAAATTGTGTGGCTGGGCTGCATCGGGATATTGTCCCATAGCGTTCATAACTATTTTTTCACCTGTTATATAGTCATGTTTTTTGCAGCACCTTTTCACTTTTATACACAGTTCCCTTAAATTTTTTTCTGTCTCGTCTTCCTCTATTCTATTAATTTCTTCTCTCATTTTCTATCCCTTCTTTAATAAAACATCCTGTTTTGTAACTATATTCTTCTTATTTACAGGTCTTATTCTAGCAATAATTTTATTAAATAGGGTTTAAACTACTGCTTATAGAAATTAACATCACATTAAAATTAAGAAATATCTTCTGCACTGACCATACGATAACCTACGCCGATATGTGTTTGGATATATGCGGAATGTTCTTTGTCTTTTTCCAGTTTTTTGCGCAAAGAAGCCATATACACACGCAGAGAAGAAATATCGCTGGTAATGCCGTTTTGCCATACTTTTTCCAGAATAAAACGGTAAGTCAGCACCTTTCCGATATTCTGTGCCAACAGACAAAGCAGACTGTATTCCAAAGGCATTAAATGTACTTCCTCTCCTGAAACCTTTACAACTCCTGCGCTGTAATCAATTTCCAGATTGCCGTTTTTAAACACGCTTTCATTGGTATTATCTGCGTGCATAATATACTGTATACGGCGAGTAGTCGCTCTTAATCTGGCAGAAAGCTCTGTAACGCTAAAAGGTTTGGTAAGATAATCATCTGCCCCTACATCTAAAGCAGCTACCTTGTCTTTTTCATCACTTCTGGCGCTGATTACAATAATAGGCGCTACCGACCATGTTCTGATTTTCCTGATTACTTCTATTCCGTCAATATCCGGCAGCCCCAAATCCATAAGAATAATATCGGGATTGTTTGCTGCTGCCAGCATAATCGCCTGATTTCCGTTTTCCGCAGTATCAAATTTATACTTTTCCATCTCCAAAGTCGTAGTAATCAGATTTCGAATTGGCACATCGTCCTCCACCACTAAAACAGATGGTTTATTTCCTTTCATCATAGTAAAATCTCCTCCTTTGGAAGGGCAAATTTAAAAACAGTGCCCTTCGGTGTATTATCACAAACTTCTAATCTGCTTCCATGGGCTTTTACAATAGCCTGACACAGGGGAAGTCCAAGTCCCATTCCCCTTCTTGCATCTCCAATTCCTCTGTTCACCGTATAGTACATATCAAATACTTTTTCTTTTTGTTCCGAGGTAAGCCCTGTTCCGTTATCACGGACTGACAGGATAACTTTGTCCCCTAAAGCCTCTGCTTTTATCACAATTTCCGCATTCTTGGGCGTATATTTTACTGCATTATCCACCAGATTGATAAGCACCTGAAGCATCAATTTTAAATCCATTTTCGCCATGAGAATTTCGTCACATTCTACTCTCACGCTCTGGTCTTTCCCCCTGAAATTCACATGCTTTAACGCTTCCTCGATGACCTCCTCCACAATTTCCCCCTGCATATCCAATTTCATATCTCCGTTTTCAATTCTGGTTATGGAAAGAAGGTTTTCCACCAGATTAATCAGCCATTTGGAGTCATCATAAATGTCCCGATAAATTTCTCTGCGTCTTCCTGCCGGAAGCTTTTCCTCATTCGCCAAAAGGTTTTCTGCATTGCCTGAAATGCTGGTAAGAGGACTTCTTAAATCATGGGAAATGGACCTTAAAAGGTTGGCTCGAAGCTGTTCCTTTTCCAGACGCATTTCCGCTTCTCTCTGTTTATTCAGCAATTCTTCTTTTTCTAAGGCAAAGACACATTCATGAATAATCGTTCCTACAATTCCTCTTTCAAACGTTCCGATAGCTTCTTTTTTCGTATCTACTACAATCACGGCAAAGGTCTTCTGTTTTCCCTTCACTGCCAGAAACATGTACGGAGACTCTCTTAAAACATCCGTAGAAAATCCGGCATCTTCTCCATGCTGATAACACCAAAGAGCCGTTGCCCTATCCTCTTTTAACAGTTCTTTCGGCATTTTCCAGTTTTCCGGTTTTCCCATAAGACAGTATATCTTTTTTTCCAGAAGCTTTCCCAGCTGTTTTACTGTTTTTTGTAAGATTTCCTGGGAAGTGGACGCCTCCTGTAAACTGCGGCTTGCCTGAAGCAGAAGCTCCGAACGATAAGATTTTCTCGCATTTTCCGCCGCATAATTCTTCACTCGTTTCGTTAAGACAGAGCAGGTAATCGAGGTTGCAAACATAACCACAAAGGTAATTAAATAATCCGGATTATATACTGAAAAAGTAAAAATAGGCTCTGCAAAAAAGAAATTGAAGATCAATACACCTAAAATACTGGAGATTATTCCCCACACATATCCCCCTGTTAAAAGGGCTACCATCAGCACACCCAGTATATAAATCATAATCAGATTGGCATCGCTAAAGCCAAGCGCCGAAAACACAAATGCCACTGCCGTAGACAGAGCAAGACTGACGATGCACCATAATATATCCCTCTTTTTCATGGTTTTTCCTTCCTTCCGTAAATCAATCTTGCGAAAACCAAAGCTGCTTCATTTAACATTGCCGTTAAAAGTCCATACTCAAAAGGCGGAATTTCTCTTTTTTCTTCCAGTACAATTCCCATCACTCCATAGATTTCGTCACTGGTTTTAATAGGAAGATACATAGCGTTTGCCTCAGGAAGAGTATGCGTACAGCAGCCGGCACGTTTTCTATTTGTCATTACCCAGTCTACAACTGCTTTTTCTTTGGTGTCAACTGTTTTTCCCAATTCTGCCTTAGAAATTCCCGGTTTTGGAAACAGCCATGGTCCTGTAAGCTTCTCTTCCTTTTGCACGTAAAAAACAACAGATAAATTCATCAGCTTTAATACTTTATCGCTCAATTCTGTCAAAAGCTCCTTCACTGACTCTACACGCCTCATTCTCCGACTGTTATCCAACAAAAGCTCTGTGCGGTACATCATTTTTGCGCTTTCCTTTGCCTGATGCTTTTCTGTGGAAATAATCGCAGAAATAATAATAGAAAATAAAAGCATAATGCCAAAAGTCGCACTGTATTTTCCACTGTAAAAATTAAAACTATAAAAAGGCTCTACAAAAAACCAGTCAAACAAAAGGACACTGAAAACTGCCGAAGATACTGCAATATACCGTCTTGCCGTATACAACGACAACAATAAAATTCCCAATAAGTACACCATAATAATATCTACATTTAAAAATCCCAGTTTTTGAAACAAAAGCCCAATGGCAGTGGCAAGCCCAAGCATAAAAGCTTCTTTTAGAATATCTGCTCCCAATTTTTCTGTCTTTTTCCTTTTTTCGGAATTTGTTGGAGAAAATAAAAAATACTTTTTCTTACCTGTATGTCCCATATCGGGAATAATAAAAATATCCAGATTGGGGCTGTACTCACTGATTTCATCTGTAATATTTCCCTTCTTCTGTCCAAATAAAATTTTGTGATTGGTTCTTCCCAGTACCAGCTTTGTCACACCGCTGACTCTGGCATATTCCGCAATCTGAAAAGCCACATCATCCCCAAATACGGTTACAATCTTCGCACCCAGCATTTCTGCCAGATGCAGGTTGTCATCTCTGATTTTCTTCACAGACGCATCTGCATTTTGAAGCCTTGTAGTCTCCACATACAAAGCCGTAAACTTTGCGTGAAAGGCATAAGCCATTCTGGAAGCGCTTCGTATGACTCTTTCACAGGATGGAGCTGTGGAAATACAGGTAAGTATATGTTCTCCCTGATACCCTTCCCCTTCCTCCTGCTTCTCGCTCAAAAGCCGCTCCTGTTGCGCTATCTGATTGACCTTATCTGCCATTTTGCGAAGGGCAATTTCTCTTAACGCAATCAGCTTTTCTTTTGCAAAAAAGTTTTGCAGCGCCCGTTCTGCCTGAACTGTTTTATAAATTTTTCCTTCTTTTAAACGTGTAATTAACAAATCCGGTTCAATATCAATAAGTTTTACCTGCTCTGCCTCATCGAAAACCCTATCCGGTATTCTTTCTTTTACATGAATTTTTGTAATATTTTCCACAATGTCATTTAGGCTTTCCAAGTGCTGAATATTCACTGTTGTATAAACATCAATTCCTGCATCTAATAACTCCTCAATATCCTCATAACGTTTTTTATGTCGCAGACCATTGGCATTCGTATGCGCCAGCTCATCTACAAGGAGTATCTGTGGTTTTCTTTTTAATGCTGCATCCAGATTAAATTCCCTAAGCTCAATCCCTTTATAAGGAACCATAAAGGGAGGAATTATTTCCAAGCCTTCTTCTCTTTTTTGGGTTTCCCAACGTGCATGCGGCTCTATATAGCCTGCAACGACATCAATACCTTTACTTTGCAATTCATGAGCCGCATCTAACATGGCACAGGTTTTCCCTACTCCTGCTGCATAGCCTAGAAAAATATATAATTTTCCTCTTTTCTCATTTTCTTTTTGTTTTTCTTCTGCCTGAATACGTTTTAAAATTTCCTCCGGAGTGCTTCTATCGCCGCTCATTCTTTATTCTCCTATAATTATATATAGGGTTGCTGTTACACAGCAACCCTTTTCATATTTCACTTTTTTAAATCTCATTCATTGCTTCTGCAATATCAATATTACATTCTAATACATTTACTTTTTCTTCACCGAAGATGCCGAATACTTTTTTTTCTGTATTATTATCTACGATATTCTGAACTTCTTCTTCAGAGAGTCCACTTGCTGCCGCTACAATGGGAAGCTGTACTTTAGCAGCCTCCGGACTAATATGTGGATCCAAGCCAGAACCTGAAGCCGTTAACATATCTGCCGGTATCTCTCCTTTAAATTCTTCGCCTGTCACTTCTTTATAACGTTCTTTGAAAGCTTTTACATCTTCCTCTACACGTTTCTCAAGGTCTTTGCTGCTTGGGGCATAGTTAAAGCTTCCTGATGAAACTCCTGCATATTCTCCACTTTCTTTTTCTTCTTTTGTATAGGTATTATAATTTACAGAGGAAATTCTTCCATGAAAATATTGATTCCCTTCAAATTCCTGACCTACAACCTCTGAACCTGCTGCTTTATCATTTACTTTTACAATACTTCCATTCGCCTGTTTAGGGAAAATCACCTGTCCCGCAGCAGTTAAAAGAAGGGGATAGACAACTCCGCACAAAACCAGCAGCACGAGAGTAACTGCTAATGCTTTTTTTAAATATTTTCCGAAATTCTTCATATCTTCACCTCAAAATTATAATCCAAGCAAAGCCAGTAAAGGCGTTACCAGAATATCAATTAATTTAATTCCGATAAATGGAACAATGACACCACCAAGTCCATAAATGCTCATATTTTTTAACAGCATTTTTTCAGAACGCATTGGTTTATATTTTACACCACGCATAGCAATGGGAATTAAGCATGGAATAATAATTGCATTAAAAATCAATGCTGATAAAATAGCACTAAATGGTGTAGACAAGCTCATAATATTTAAAATGTTCATCTGCGGAATAACCAGAGTAAACATAGCAGGAATAATTGCAAAATATTTGGCTACATCGTTTGCAATACTGAAGGTTGTTAAAGAGCCTCGTGTAATCAAAAGCTGTTTTCCGATTTCTACAACCTCCAGAACCTTTGTAGGGTCAGAGTCCAAATCTACCATATTTGCAGCTTCTTTGGCTGCTGTTGTACCACTGTTCATTGCCAGTCCAACATCTGCCTGAGCAAGTGCCGGTGCGTCATTTGTACCATCACCTGTCATTGCTACGATTTTTCCCTCTGCCTGCTCTTTTTTAATGGCTTCGATTTTATCTTCCGGTTTACATTCTGCAATAAATCCGTCTACACCTGCTTCCTTAGCAATCGTTGCTGCTGTAAGCGGGTTATCACCGGTACACATAATTGTTTTAATCCCGATTTCACGCAGACGTTCAAATCGTTCTACCAATCCCGGTTTTACCGTATCCTTCAGATAAATAACACCATAAATCACATATCCGGCGCATACAACCAAGGGTGTTCCTCCTAAGCTTGATATTTCTGTTACAATACTGTCTAAATCTTCCGGAATAACACCGTTGTTTTCCTGCACATAAGCTTTAATGGCCTCACTGGCGCCTTTTCTTATCTGTGTACCGTCTTTTAGATTTACTCCGCTCATTTTTGTCTGTGCAGTAAATTCTACAAATTCCATCTGGTCTTTGGCATCTTCTTTAATATTTGTACCCAAAGTTCTTGCCAGCTCCACAACAGATTTTCCTTCCGGTGTGGCATCACACAGAGAAGTCATAACACTGTAATCAATTAAATCCTCTTTCTTTTTACCTTTTACAGGACGAAAATCTGCTGCCAGACGATTACCGAAAGTGATTGTACCTGTTTTGTCTAAAATCATAGTATCTACATCGCCGCATGCTTCTACTGCTTTTCCTGACATTGCAATTACGTTAAATCTTGTTACTCTGTCCATACCGGCAATACCGATTGCAGATAACAAACCACCGATTGTCGTTGGAATGAGACACACCAGCAAAGCAATCATGGTTGCCATTGGAATTTTTGCCCCTGCATAATCAGAAAAGCAATATAATGTAACAACTACAATAAGGAAAATGATTGTCAAACTTACCAACAAAGTATTCAGCGCTATTTCATTTGGTGTTTTCTGTCTGGAAGCACCCTCTACCAAAGAAATCATTTTATCCAGAAATGATTTTCCCGGTTCTGAAGTAATTCTGATTTTCAACCAGTCGCTCACTACTGTTGTACCACCTGTAACAGAGGAGAAGTCGCCGCCTGCCTCTCTTGTAACAGGAGCACTTTCTCCTGTAATGGCAGACTCATCTACGGATGCAACACCTTCGATTACTTCACCGTCATTAGGAATAACTTCGTTCATTCTTACCATAACGATGTCTCCCTTTTTCAGTTCAGAAGCATTTACAACCTTTTCTGTTCCATCTTTCAGTACCAAATTTGCAACAGTATCTTTTTTTGTTTTCTTTAAGGAGTCTGCCTGAGCTTTTCCTCTTCCTTCTGCCACAGACTCTGCAAAGTTTGCAAATAAAATTGTCACAAAAAGAATTACTGATACAATACCATTGTAAACTCTCAGACCACTGTCATCTCCGAAAATGGTTGGGAAGAAGGTCATTACAAGCGTAATGAAAAATCCAACTTCTACTACAAACATAACGGGATTTTTTATCATATATCTGGGATTCAGTTTCTTGAAAGCTCCTATAACAGAGCTTTTCAATATATCCTTTGTAATAAATTTTGTCTTCTTATCTTGTTTTCCCATTTTAATTACAATCCTTTCTGTTTTACGGCATCCATAAAGTCAAATGCTCTGCAATAGGGCCAAGCGCCAATGCAGGGAAGAATGTCAATGCGGCAAAGATATAAACTACTGCTACTAAAATCGCTATAAAAATCACATTGTCCGTTCTTAATGTACCAACTGTTTCATTAACTTTGCGTTTTGCAAGCATACTTCCTGCAATGGCAAGCTGTGCAACGATTGCTATGTAACGTCCAAAGAACATTGCAAGTCCTGTTGTAATATTCCAGAAGTAGCTGTTATCTGCAAGTCCTTCAAATCCGGAACCATTATTTGCAGCAGAAGAAGCGTATTCATAAAGAACCTGTGATAATCCATGAAATCCTTCATTGGTAATACCTGCCTGCCCTGCCCCTGTCATAACTGCCAGAGCAGAAAATCCTAAGATTAAAAGAGGATGAACAATCAATACCAGCGCTACCAGCTTCATTTCTTTTCCTTCGATCTTTTTGCCCAGATATTCAGGCGTACGTCCTATCATCAAGCCGCACAGGAATACGGCAAGTATAACGTACATAATCATATTCATCAAACCAACGCCTTTACCGCCAAACACGCAGTTTAACATCATGTGCAGCATAGGCACCATACCACCAAGAGGGGTTAATGTATCGTGCATATTATTGACAGTACCTGTGGTAAAGGAAGTTGTTGTGGTAGTGAAAAGAGCCGATTGTGCAATTCCAAAACGGACTTCTTTTCCTTCCATACTTCCCATATCCTGATTTAATCCTGCCTGTTCCAGTGCAGGATTTCCTGCCATTTCAGATGTAAAACAAACGATAAGACCTACGATAAACAGAATAGACATTGCAGCAAAAATCGTTCTTCCTTGATTTCCAAAGAGAACTTTTTTATTCTCCTGTTTTTTCCGTTTCATTGTCATTTTTCCAAAAGTAATCACGCATGCTCCCGGCAGAACCATCATGGAGAACAACTCAATCAGGTTGGAAATAATCGTTGGGTTTTCAAATGGTGTTGTAGAGTTTGCACCGAAAAATCCACCGCCGTTTGTTCCCAGATGCTTAATACTTTCCAAGGAAGCTACCGGTCCCATTGCCAAATCCTGAAACTGTCCTTCAATGGTCTGTACTGTCTGATTTGCTTCCAGTGTCTGCGGAACGCCCTGCCATATAAGTAACAAGCCTGCGATAAAAGATACAGGGATTAAAATACGTGTGGTAATTCTTACCATGTCTTCATAGAAGTTACCCACATCTTTTTGTTTTCCTGCCAGTCCTCTGCAAAACGCCATACATGCTGCATATCCGCTTGCTGCTGATACAAACATCATAAAGATAATAACCAGCATCTGGCTTAAATAGGAAAGTCCTGACTCACCGGAATAATGCTGCAGGTTTGTATTTGTCATAAAACTGATAATGGTATTAAAGGAAAGCGTTGGCTCCATTGCTTCAATCCCATTAGGGTTTGCAAATAAAATTCCTTGCAGTCTTAATACCAGATATCCGATAAATACCATAACCGCATTTGTTGTTAATAAATGCAGCGCATACTGTTTCCAGTTCATTCCCTCTCTGCCGATATGACAAATTTTGTAAATGGTATTGTCTAGCGGATTAAAAATCTTATCGGCGAAGGTCTTTTGTTTTGTAGCAATATGATACATATAAGTTCCCATTGGAATTACCAGTATCATGAATATTGCAAGTGTAAGTACAATCTGTAACATTCCTTTTCTCCTCCAAGCTTCCTTTATGTCTTACAGTTTCTCCGGATAAATCAAAGCATAAAACAAATATCCGGCAAGCAATAAAATAATCATACCTAATAAAATCATTTGCGCTCCTCCTTAGAAACGGTAATTCCTACCTGTTTTTCACACCAGTCAGCCAAAAGCTTCATACTGCCAAAACATATTGCCAAAATTAAAATCATCAATAAATCCATATTCTTCATCTCTCTTTCTTCCTTTATAGCAGAACCTAGTGTAGCACAGGTAATTTTAAATTCGTGTTATAATACAGAAGTGAGGTATTAAAATGGTATTAAAACAGCATAAAAATCTCTATTCTAAAAATTTTTCTTTATTTTTCTAAACGATATCCCATGCAGTCTAAGAACAATTCTGCATACATGGCATTTGCCCATGAAAACCATTCTCTTGTAAAGCGAGTATCGTCTTCACAACAAAATCCTTCGTGCATAACACCTTTGCCGCCGGTTGTAGCAGCCATTGTTTTTAAAATTTCCATTTTCTTTTCCTGTTCAGTTTCTGTAAGTCCCTGAATTGCCATAGCAATATGCCAAACATAGTTGGAAGGTGTATGAGGGCTTCCAATTCCTGCTGCCTTTTCTCCCTTGAAATAGAATGGATTAGCTTCGCTAAGGAGCAGTCTTCTTGTATTTCCTGCAATTTCCCTATCAGAAGGATATCCCAAATAATCCATGGAAAGAAGACTTGGTACATTGGCATCGTCCATTAAGTTGTACATACCAAAACCATCTGTTTCATAGGCATATACCATACCGAATTCTTCTGTAAAAGTCTTACCGATTGCCTCAATCGCCTGATAAACTTCGTCTTTTAATTCTTTTGCTGCCTTGGCAAGCTCCTCGTTATGATAAATCTCTGTTTCAATTTCTTCCAGATATCCCAAAACAACTACTGCGAACATATTAGAAGGAATTAAATATCCATAAGTACAAGCATCATCGCTTGGACGGAAACCTGACCAAATAAGACCTGTTCCTGATTTTACCAGAGCGCCTTTTCCGTCTCTGGAAAGTGTATCACGGTAATATCCGTTGTTTCTGTTAAAACGATAAGAAGATTTGTCTTCATGGTACTGCTCTGTACGGAATACTTCCAGAATTTTTTCTACACCTTTCTGGAAATCTTCGTTAAACTGTGTTACACAATCTGCGTTTTTCCATAATAAGTAAGCCAACTGAATTGGGTAGCATAAAGAGTCAATCTCAAATTTTCTTTCCCATACCCATGGGCTCTGATTTGGATCATCCTTTTCCCAGCAGTCACCGCTTGCAGAATGGTTGAAAGCATTTGCATACTCATCAATATTGATATACATAAACTGTCTTCTCACAAGTCCTGCAATTAACTCACAAATTTCCTCATCTTCCTTTGCAAGGAAGATATATGGACGAAGCTGTGCAGCGGAGTCTCTCAGCCACATAGCCGGAATATCACCTGTAATTACATGTGTGGTGTTGTTTTCCATTCTCTTTACTGTGGTATCCAATGTATTTGTATAACAAGTTACAAATAAGTCCATTAATTCCGGATAATCTTTTGATTTTTCTTTTAATTCCTCTAAAAATTTGTCCATTGTTTTCTGCATTTGTTCACTCATTTCTCATAGTCCTTTCTTTTCTTATACAATTTCTGCTCCAAAGGGCATAAGCGCCAGCTTTGCAAGCTTAAACTGCTGCAAACCAAAAGGAATGCCTATCACAGTAATACATAAAACCACCCCAAAAACCAAATGCTCCAGCGCAAGCGGCAGTCCTGATACCACCAGCCAGATAATATTTAAAATCAAAGAGCCTGCTCCTCCACCGTAAGAAACCTCTTTTCCAAACGGAAAAAAACTTAAAGACGCAAACTTAAAGCATTGCAGTCCCACAGGAATTCCGATAATCGTAATACACCACAGACATCCTGCCAGACACCAGCTAAGACCGGAAATACAGCCTCCGAAAATAAACCACAATAAGTTTCCTAAACAGCCCATTTTCTACCTCCTGTTTATTTCTTCCTATCATACCATTCTCGAATATCCTGCGCAAGTACTTGTTTTTTCCCTTTTGTGATTTTGTCACAGATAATTTCCCCGTGAATATATATACTAAATTTATCAAGTATAAGAGGTGAATAATTATGAGATTAAAAGATAAAGTAGCAATTATAACAGGTGGAAGCCGAGGCATTGGATATGCCACTGCTGACGCATTTTTAAGAGAAGGTGCAAAGGTAATTTTAACTGCCAGCTCTATGGAGTCTGCCCAAAAAGCAGTCGCACAATTAAAGGAAAAATATCCTGACTCTACAGTAGTGGGAATTAGTCCTGATTTAAGCAATTTAAAAGATGTAAGAGAAGAATTTAAAAACGTCACTTCAAAATATGGATGTGTGGATATTCTTGTCAACAACGCCGGGGTTTCAGAAAGCACACTTTTTACAGATTACACAGAAGAAATGTTTGATAAGGTTATGGACTTGAATGTAAAAGGTGTATTTAATGCCACAAAAGCAGCTTCTGAATGCATGGTGGCACGCAAGAAAGGTGTTATTCTAAGTACTTCTTCCATGGTAAGTATTTATGGACAACCAAGCGGCATTGCCTATCCTACTTCCAAATTTGCAGTAAATGGTCTTACCGTATCTCTTGCGCGGGAGCTTGGTCCAAAAGGCATTCGTGTCAATGCAGTAGCTCCCGGAATTACAGAAACAGACATGATGAAAGCCGTTCCAAAAGAAATTATCGAACCGATGATTGCACAAATTCCATTAAGACGTTTAGGCCAGCCTGAAGATATTGCCAATGCTTTTGTTTTCCTGGCTTCTGACGAAGCTTCCTACATCACAGGTGTAGTATTAAGTGTAGACGGACTTGCCCGCACATAAACCGAAAAGGAGAGCGCTCAACGTTTAATGCGTCCGCTCTCCTTTTACCATATCTATAAATGCCTGCATTTGAGGTGTAACCCATTTATTTTTATAATATAATAATTGACTGTACATTTTTACACCGGGTAAATCTGTATCAATCTGCATAAGTTTTCCTCTTTTTAACTCTTTTCTCACCGTAAATTCCGGTAAAAAAGAAACACCCATTCCTCTTTTCAGCAAATTAATAATGGTTTCTGTATTCCCAATCTCCAATACAGGAGAAATCCGTAAATCACGTTCTGATAAAAGTCTTTCCAGTTCATAATGATAGGCAGCGCCCCTCTCTGTAAGGAGAAATGGTTCTTGTATCAATTCCTGTATCTGTACTTCTCTCTTTTCCGTCATTTCCTTTCCCAGTGTAACAAAAATAATTTCTTCTGTTCTTTGCATTGCACAAGTCCACTCAGGATTACAGATTTTCTGATCCAACGTAAAAATCAAATCCAAATCATTTCCTTTTGCCATTTCAAGCAAATCTGCTGTTTTGCCGGATTTAATTACAATTTCAATCTCAGGGCAAATCTTATGAAGCTTCAATATCAAATCAGGAAGCAACGCTGTACAAATTGACTCCACACCCCCTATTTTCAATTCTCCTCTGGGCACACTACTTTTCTTTGAAAAATCTAATGCCCGATTAGTAACTCTCATAATTTCGTTTGCATAAAAAACAAATTCCTGTCCCTTCTCTGTTAAGTAAACCCTTTTCCCAATTCTTTCAAAAAGCTGTGTATCCAATTCTTTTTCTAATTGTTGTATCTGAACAGTTACTGCTGATTGCGAATATCCCAGTTGTTCTGCTGCTTTTGAAAAATTCTGTGTACCCGCCACTTTTAAAAATGTAACAATATTTCTAATTTCCATATGGTCCTCTTAATTAAATATTTTCATATATATTATAAAATTTATCAATTTAACAAATAGATAGTTTTAGTGTAAACTACTATATTAAAGGCGTCAAGAAAACAATGAATTTTTAGGAGTTAATAATATTATGATAAACAGTGAAAATATTTTAAACAGCGCTCAATTAGAAGAAGAAATTAAAAATTTCGTACATGATTTTTGTCTGGAAAAGCATGATATCCATACACAGCAGGTCATCTGGAATGCACCAAGTGGACAGGCTGAAAAAATAAAACAGTTGGGAATTCCTAAAGACGGGCGTCCTGCTAATGAAGTCGTTCAGGAAATGATGAACGAAGTATACCAGTATCGAGGAGACTCCAATCACCCCCGTTTCTTTGGATTTGTACCAGGTCCTGCATCTTCCATTTCATGGCTCGGAGATATTATGACATCTGCCTATAATATCCACGCAGGCGGAAGCAAATTAGCGCCCATGGTAAACTGTATTGAGCAGGAAGTGTTGAAGTGGCTCTGCACACAGGCAGGATTTGGTGAAAAATCAGGAGGTGTCTTTGTAAGTGGCGGATCCATGGCAAATATTACAGCTCTTACCGCTGCCAGGGACAATAAACTGACTGATGAAACTCTTCATCTGGGTGTAGCATATATTTCTGACCAGACACACAGCTCTGTTGCAAAAGGTCTTAGAATTATTGGAATTCCAAATAAAAGAATTCGTAAAATCCCTACTACGCCGGACTTCAAAATCAATACAACAATCCTGGAACAAACTATTTTGGCTGATAAAGAAGCCGGACTTATTCCCTTTGTTGTTATTGGAACTGCCGGAACTACCAACACAGGAAGCGTTGATCCTATAAAGGACATTTCATCTATCTGCCAGAAACACAACCTTTGGTTTCATGTTGATGGTGCTTATGGGGCATCTGTCCTGTTAAGTCCGAAATACCGTCACCTTTTAGACGGAATAGAACTGGCTGACAGTTTAAGCTGGGATGCCCATAAATGGCTGTTTCAAACTTATGGCTGCGCTATGGTTCTGGTAAAGGATATTCAACACTTATTCCACAGTTTTCACGTAAATCCGGAATATTTAAAAGACGTACAAGGCGACAGAGAACACATTAACACATGGGATATCGGTATGGAGCTTACCAGACCTGCCAGAGGCTTAAAGCTTTGGCTCACTCTTCAGATTTTAGGAAGCGACTTAATCGGCAGCGCTATTGAACACGGCTTTCAGCTTGCACACTGGGCAGAAGACTCCTTAAAGGAACTTCCTGACTGGGAAATTGTCTCCCCTGCACAGCTTGCTATGGTAAATTTCCGCTATGCCCCTAAAGGTTTATCCAAAGAGCAAATCGATCTTTTAAACGAAAAAATTTCCGAAAAAATTCTGGAAAGCGGATACGCTGCTGTATTTACCACGGTTCTTCACGAAAAGACAGTTCTTCGTATATGCGCCCTTCATCCAGAAGCAGAAAAAGAAGATATGGAAAAAACAATTCATTTATTAGATACTTATGGGAAGGAACTTTGTAAAGATATGAAATAAATTTATTTGCCCGCAAATCTCCATTTTTGAGACTTGCGGGTGATTGGAATAATGTGTAAACGCCAAATAGCGAGTACCTTTTCAAAATCATCCTATGTGAGATAATAGACTCATCATTATAAAGTCCAAAAAGTTTAGTACTCAACTTTTTAGACTTAGCTACAGGAGGTGAGTCATGAAATCTCACACAAGTTTAGTTGCACAGCAAACCCGCTTGAGCGAATGGGCAGAACTGATCAGGGACTGTAAAAACCGTCCACAGGGAATGAAAATCGATGAATGGTGTCAGCTGCACGACATTACAAAAGCGAGTTACTACTGGAGACTCCGGAAAGTCCGTGAAGCTTACTTAGAAACTGCGGATCATACACAAGCCTTTGTAGAGTAAGCGCTTAATTTTTGGGTAACTACAAATTTATCCTTTTTTCATTCATAATGATAGAAAATAGTTTTTACTCCATCATCTTGATAGGAAGTAGATTTTTACTACAATTGGAGGTTTCATTATGAATGGTAAACGTGCTCCAGGCCGTTCTCTGGATGAATGGCTGGAACTGGTGACATCCTGCAGGCAAAGCGGTCTTACCGATGCTGCCTGGTGTCATGAAAATGGGATTTCTCCCAGCTGTTTTTACAATGCTGTCAGCAGGCTTCGCAAAAGAGCCTGTGAGATACCAGAACCATCTGGAAAAGCATGAGAAAGCAATGTCCAAATTTCTCGGAAAGCGTTCTTCTGCATGATTTCTTTTTTTACATTCTATGCTATAATCCTCTAAAAGGAGGATGGTTCCATGAAAACAGGTATCGAGGAATTACGCAAAAAATACATTGACAATCCACCAGAAGGAATGACTCCTAAGGACATTCGCAATATGAGCGAGGAGGAGCTTCTGGATATGGATTACTTTTTAAACGAAGATGATTTATTTGCCGATGAGGCTGGTGTAGAAGGTTTTTATATCTTCTAACGAGCATCATCTTGTTCCTATGCCCACCTTTGTGTGGGCTATTTTCATTCATTGTTCCAACAAAAGTCGGAATTTCCTATTATATAAAAAAATTCCGAAAAAAGTATTATCTTTTTTCGGAACTCTTCCTATATTTGTTTTTACATTTATATCTAAAAGATATATGCATAATTATTCATTGTATACACGAAATATAATATACCTACCTGTATATTATTCACTTTATTTCCATTCGTATTTTGTTAAATGCCCTTCTAACCTCATATGGTCAAAATTATTCTGACGCAATGCCTCATAAAGCACAATCGCAACGGAGTTGCTTAAATTCAGAGAACGAATATCTCCGATCATAGGAATTCGAATAGCTGTTTCCTGATTTTCTAACAAAATTTCTTCCGGAATTCCCGCGCTTTCCTTTCCAAACATAATGTAACAATCTTCTTCATATTCTACATCCACATAGGTTTTGGGAGCTTTTGTAGTTGCCATATAAACTTTTGCCCCTGGATTTCTATCTAAAAAATCCTGGTAATTAATGTAAGTTGTCACGTCTAAGTCTTTCCAGTAATCCATCCCTGCTCTTTTTAATGCCTTTTCATTTAACTGAAACCCCAATGGTTCAATTAAGTGAAGACGTGTCCCTGTTGCAACACAGGTTCTTCCTATATTTCCTGTGTTTGCCGGAATTTCAGGCTCAAACAATACAATATTTAACTTCGCCATTTTAAATTTCCTCCGTGTTTCCTCCGCATTACTGATAAATTTTATATAATTCATCTGTTTGTGGTTTATCTAAATAGCGGGTATCCTCGCCATTTCGCAAAATTCTGTCATTCCCCTCTGTTGCTTTTCCTACCACAGCAGCCTCAATTCCAGTCTGCTTTAACTTTCTCACCAGTCCATGTCCATCTTTAGCCGCAATCATCATCGAACCACTGGACATTAAAATATACGGATTTAAACCTAATGCCTCGCAGACCTCCACGGTTTCCTGACGAATAGGAATTGCTTTCAAATCAATATCCAATCCTACACCGGAACCGCTTCCCATTTCCCATAAAGCGCCAAACACACCGCCTTCTGTAATATCATGCATGGCAGATACGCCCCATTCTCTGGCAATTTTTGCTTCTGGAATAACAGACAGATACTGATCAAATTGTTTTGCAGTTTCTACAAAAGATGGTGCAAAATTTTCCAAAAGTACCTCTTCCTTTTCTTTTGCAGCGATAGAAGTCCCTTCCAATCCAATCCACTTTGTCACTACAATGTCATCACCCGGTTTTACAGAAGCTGTAGTAAGTACCTCTTCTTTTTTCATTTTCCCCACACCGGTAAGAGAAATCAACGTCTGTTTTACCACATCTGTAACTTCTGTATGCCCGCCTAAAACATCTATGTTTAATTCTTTACAGGTTTCTTCCACATCCTGCATAATTTCTTTCAGCTCTTCTTCTTTTGTATCAGGTGTTAAAAGCATAGTCAGCATAATTCCTACCGGTTCTGCCCCGGAAGCAGCCAGATCATTGGCTGTAACATGTACACTATGTCCCCCAATGTCCTTTGTCGTCCCTGTAATAGGATCAGAAGACAATACAAAAACCTCTCCCTCACCAAGCTCCATAACTGCACAGTCCTGTCCTACAGCAGGTCCTACTAAAACTTCATTTCTGCGATGTCCCACCTGTTTTAAAACGGATCGTATTAACACAGGTTCCGGTAATTTCCCTATTTTCATGTTCTGTCCTCCATTGCTGTATCATCCAAAGGCATACATTGCCATAGGAATTACCATTGCCAAAATAATAACTCCTGCAAGTACTGCAGCAAATATTCTTTTCCTTTTTGAATTTTTCAAATTCATCATATTTCTTTACCTCATTATTTTCCCGTAGGTACTCAATATCTTATCGATTTCTCGAGATGCCTCGTTTTTTGTAAGACTGTCAATTTCCACATTCAGCTCTATTCTATGATATTTTATTAAATCCTGCAAGTAGCGTTTTTGTGCTGCTGTCACAGGACCCTGCCTTTTCACTTTGTAGATAAGAGTGCCTGGTACAAAAAGTTCCGGCTCTTTTTCTTCAAACTCTGTACGCAGTCTTTCATATAGAAGATAAGTGGTTCTGGCATCTTCCAACGCTCTGTGAGCGTCCTCTTGAGGGATCTCATAAAACACACGGAGATTTTGTAAACTCCTGCTTGGAAGTTCCGGTAAAAGTACTCTGGCCAGTTTCAAAGTGTCCATTCCCTTTTTCTCAAATTCCATCCCTGCGTTCACTGCCTGATGTTTTACAAAGCTATAATCAAACATCAGATTATGTCCTAAAAGAGGCAGATCTTCACAAAATTCCAACAGTTTCCCCAACGCTTGTGCTATATAGGGCTGTCCCTGTACCATCTTGTTCGAAATCCCTGTCAGTTCTGTAATTCTCCGGGGTATTTCCATCTGCGGATTTATCAATGTACCATATTCTTCTACAACTTCTTTATTTCTCACCTTTATGGCGCCAATTTCTATAATTCTGTCTCTGGCAGGTTCCAAACCTGTAGTTTCTAAATCTAACGCAACATATTCTGTCATAATCTTTTCCTGCTTTTCTTTTGTTTTTCCTTATATTCTTTACAGTATTCTGTCAAAAAACATTCCTCACATTTTGGTGAACGTGCAAAACAGATTTGCCTTCCGAAAGTAATAATCTGAATATTATAAAGTATCCAGTGATCCTTTGGAAGCACTTGCATTAAATCCCTTTCTATCTTTTCAGGATCTTCCTCTGTTGTAAATCCCAGACGTTTAGAAATTCTCTTCACATGCGTATCCACTACCACACTTGGTTCATAAAAAATATTTCCCCTGATTACATTTGCAGTCTTCCTTCCTACTCCCGGAAGACTGGTTAAATCTTCTAAACTGCCTGGTACTTCTCCATTATACACCTGGCAAATTCTCTTGGCACATCCAATAATATTCTTTGCTTTATTATGGTAAAACCCTGTAGGCTTAATATCCTGTTCCAGTTCTTTTAAATCAGCTTCTGCAAAAGCTTTCATATCAGGGTATTTCACAAACAAATCTTTCGTAACTATGTTGACTCTGGCATCCGTACATTGAGCGCTTAACATGGTAGCAATCAAAAGCTGTCCCGGATTTTCATGGTTTAAATAACATTTATACTCTCTTGTATAAACCTCATCCAGTTTATCCAATATTTCTTTTGTTCTCTTTGTCATAACTCCTCCTTTTCTAAAAGGATACTGTATGCATAGCAGCATCATTGGTCAAAGGGCTTCTGTTCTTATAATCAAACAGCACAGGATAAATTCCCTTTTCCTCTTTTCCTTCCAGAACATTATAAGAAAACACTTCCAAGTGTGTCATCTTTTCTAACTGCTTTGGCTGATATCCTGTATAATCCTTTAAAAATTCAGGTGTTTCTGTTTCCTTCACATAAAAATCCTGTATTTTCTCTTTATAAGGCTTTCTTTCTGCTGCCCACACCGGTCTTGTTTTTAAATTTTCTCTGGCATAGAGATCTAAAATCATCAATTCCTGAAAATAAAATAAATTTCCAATTTTCTGTTCCTTTAAAAACTCTATTAAAATTTCATACCTCTTTATTCTGGAATGAGAAAAGCTTGAATACCCTTTCCGCTCATAAAAATCTGCCATAGCTTCATACATAGCAAATGCATCGGAAAAATACTCTTCCATAGCTTTCATAGTATGACTGAATTGTCCACTGTTATAGTAAACTTCGACCATATCTTCAATTCCTTTTAGCCTGCATATTTCTCCGTAAGAAAGCCATTTGGTTTTCAATACCTCGTAAGGTTCTTTCCCTTTACATACACATTCATAATCTTTGGTCTTCTCCTGCATATAAGAGCCCTTTAACAATTTCAAAAAACCAAGCTGCAACTGCTGTGGTTTTAAAGCATACACATCGCAGAAAGATTTTCGAAAACTTTCATATCCCTCATAAGGCAGTCCCGCAATCAAATCCAAATGCTGATGTACATTTTGCCCTTTCTGAACCAGCTTTACCTTTTCTGAAATTTTCTCAAAACTGGTTTTTCTTCTGATTTCCTGAATTGTCTGTGGATTGGTGGACTGAACACCGATTTCCAGCTGAATAAGACCCGGCCTCATTTCCCCAATAAGCTGAATTTCATCATCTGTAAGTAAGTCTGCTGCAATCTCAAAATGAAAATTCGTTATACCATTATCATGTTCATGAATATATCTCCAGATTTCAAGAGCATGCTCTTTTTTACAGTTAAAAGTTCTATCCACAAACTTCACTTGGGGAACTTTCTTATCAAGAAAGAACTGTAGCTCCTCCCTGACCAGTGAAAGGCTGCGAAAACGTAGTTTTTTATCAATAGAAGATAAGCAATAGCTACAGGAAAAAGGACATCCCCTGCTGCTCTCATAATAAATAATTTTATGCTCAAAAAGTGAAATATTCTTGTAGGGAAACACCAACTTATCCATATCCATAATTTCACGGAAAGAATTCTTTAAAATAGTCCCATCTTCTCTATATACAATCCCCTTAATATCTGACAAAGCTGTTTTATTTTCTTCGTCTGCATAATGCTTCACCAGCTCCAGAAATGTCTCCTCTCCTTCACCACACATTACCCCTGTAACTTCAGACATTTCCTTTAAAAAGTTTTCTGCATCATAAGAAACTTCAGGACCTCCCGCCCAGATAATTGTCTTTGGCAAAATTTTCTTCAAATCGCAAATCAGCTCTTTTACAAAAGAAATATTCCATATATAACAAGAAAAACATAAAACATCTGGTTGTTTCTTATAAATACTCTTTAAAATCTCATCTTTTTGTTGGTTAATAGTATATTCTCCTATTTCCACATAATTTTCATACTCCTGACAATAGGATTTCATACTGTACACTGCTAAATTTGAGTGTATATATTTTGCGTTTACCGCTGCTAAAAAAATTTTTGTCATTTCTTTTGCTCCTTCTAAAAAAGGAGAGCGCCACAGCTCTCTCCTTTTATTTCTTATCTTTTATTCTTATATATCGAGACTGCTCTTTTTCCATTTCCTCATCATACTCTTCTAGCTGCTTCATTAAATCACTTTCTACAAAATCATTACTTTCATCCTTTTGATTTTTTTCGCTAAAGGTCATTTTTAAAAGAATTGGTGAAATAATTGTAGTAATTACTACCACGATTACAATAGGTCCCATTAAATCAGCAGAAATAAGTCCAATCGCATTTCCCTTTGCCGCCACAATCAATGCAACTTCTCCTCTGGAAACCATACCCGCACCAATACGCACACAGTCCTTCGTACTATACCGGCAAAATTTTGCACCTGCGCCGCATCCAATTATCTTAGTAAGAACTGCAATCACAACCAATGCCACGGCAAACCAGATAATCATAGGGCTCATACTTGGAAGTTCTACCTGTAACCCAATATTTGCAAAAAATACAGGTGATAAAAAGATATAGGATAAAATTCCAAATCGTCTTGCAATGTAAGTCGTATGGGTTGTTTTTGTAATAATCAAACCTGCAAAGAAAGCCCCTGTAATATCTGCCACACCAAAGAATTCCTCTGCACAATAAGAAAATAACAGACAGATTACAAATGCTAATATAACAAAACGCTGCAGATCTCTTTCGTATCCTTTTACCCATTTCTGGAACAGAACATGGAGCAGATAACCACCCACACCTACAAAGATAAAGAAACCAATAATTTTAATAAAGACCATAACAACGTTTACAGATGAGTCTGCAAGACTGGTAATAACTGTCAATGCCACAATACCTAAAATATCATCGATGATTGCTGCACCCAGAATGGCATTTCCTGCTTTTGTATTTAATTTTCCCATTTCTTTTAAAGTTTCAACGGAAATACTTACAGATGTAGCTGTCAAAATAACACCAATAAACACATTCTGCAAGATTACATTTACATTAGCTGCCGGCTCCAGCATACCCGGTCTGTTAAAATAAGCCGCTACTGCAAAACCACCCAGCAATGGAATAATAACACCCATCAACGCAATAATAAAAGATGCTTTTCCACTTTTCTTTAATTCATCAATATCTGTTTCCAAACCTGCGCAAAACATTAACACAATAACACCGATTTCAGAAATCTGATAAATAAAGTCCGTCTGATGCAGTATACCTATACACGCCGGTCCCAAAATTAAGCCTGCTAAAAGAGCTCCAACTACCTGAGGTAACTTTACTCTTCTTGTAATAAGACCAAATACTTTTGTGCTCAGCAGAATGAGCGCTAAATCCAGCAAATATCCATACGATTCCATACTTTTTATCCCTCTGTTTTTCTAAATTTTTTGTAAAATCAAAAAATATGGTATCACAATTTTTTCTAAAATGAAATAAAATGTTTTACAAATCAGCTGAAAAGATACAAAAAAGAAGACATTCATCAAATCCGGCCTCAAAAACCACTTCATGATATCTTCTCTTTTGTAAAAAACGTTATGAACTATTTACTTTTATAGATTTTACATGGATTTACGTTCTGCAATTTCAGCCATCTTCGCTGTATTCAAACGCGTATCTCCATGGACACGGCTGTAAGACAGGTAGCCATTCATTCTGTCAATCTTTGTCAGGTTTTTAGATCCACATACCGGACACACGTCCATTTCTAATTCCTCATGTCCGCAATCATCACAATATGCAAGAGAGAGGTTTACTCCTTCATAATATCCTAAATCCATAGCACGCCTTACTAAAGCGCGAATTGCATCTACATTATAACCAATAGGATAACGTACATACTGTATTTTTCCACCATTGCAAAGTTCCCAAAATCTGCCTTCGCAGTCCTGCTTTTCAATCGGTGTAATATCTTCTGTTACATGACAATGAAAACTGTTACTTACATATGGTCTGTCAGAAACACCTTCCACAATACCATATTTCTTTCTGAACTGCTCTACCTGAAGTCCGCAAAGACTCTCTGCCGGTGTTCCGTAAATCGCATACAGATTACCATCTTCTTTTTTATACTGCTCTACTTTTTTGTTAATATATTGAAGCACTTCCAATGCGAACTTTCCGTCTTCACGAATAGATTTGCCATTATACAGCTCCTGAAGTTCATTTAAGGCAGTAATACCAAAAGATGCTGTCATAGGTTTTAATAATGGTTTAATCTTATCAGAAGGTTTTAAATTACCGCCGTAAAAACCGCCTTCACAATATGCAAGAGGATTGGTAGAAGCTTTCATTTCTCCTAAATAATCATAAGTACGAATGTGAAGATTACGGATCATTTCCAGATAGAAATCCAGAACTTCATAAAAATCTTTATCCTCTGAACGTGCCTTTGCTAAAATCATAGGAAGATGGAGACTTACAGCGCCAACATTAAATCTTCCTACAAATACAGGAACGTCATTTTCATCTGCCGGTGTCATGCCGCCTCTTTCATACCAAGGGCTCAAAAACGCTCTGCATCCCATAGGGCTGATTACTTTTTTATATCTCTTATACATACTGGATATATAACCTTTTCCGCTTAAAGACAGCCAGTCCGGGTACATGGTCTTTGCTGAACAGGAAATTCCCGCTTCAAAAACATCTTCCCCTTCTTTTCCCTCTCCGTGGATATTTTCATCATATAAAAATACAATTTTCGGGAACAGCACCGGTTTTTTATGTCCTTCTTTCCCCTGTCCCTCTTTATGTACTTCTAAGAGAGAAATACTGCACATCTTCTCAAAGCGTTCCATTCCAAGTCCCAGTGTTACTGTTACAAAAGGATAATCCCCTCTGGAAGAACCAACTGTGTTTAATTTGTACTCAATCCCCTGCCATCCCTGATCAAAATCACGGCGGACTTTGTCCATTGCATACTGATGTGCTCTCTCTTTTGCAGGAGCCCAATCAGGATCTACATATTTCAAAAATTCCTCACAATATTTGTGATAGCTTTTTTCAGCATAAGGAGCAAGAATTTTATCTACTTCCGGTACAGTAAAACCACCATACTGCTGTGCTGCTGTACTTAAGATAATATCCCCCATAACGTCAAAAGCTGTATCCAGCGTCTTAGGCTCATTGTACCATACATTTCCCATTTCAAATCCGCCTCGCAGCACATTTGCCACGTCAAACAAACAACAATTCATGGTGTCAAGACGTGCAGATTGGTCATGAATATAAATATATCCGTCTTTACATGCCTGAAGCTCATTTCTCGTCATAAAGAACTTACGATACAGCTCTTTATTTAATTCATTAAAAATAAGACTTCTCTTCGTAGCAACCAGCGCACTGTCTGTATTTGCGTTACTCTTATCTCCTATATATCGAATAGACTGGCTTTTTGTATAAACCTCATCCATCATGTGAATGAAATCATGTTTGTAATTACGATAATCCCGATAGCTTTTTGCAACAGCAGGATTTACTTTCTCCAGAGCTCCTTCTACGATATTGTGCATATCCTGAATAGAAATTTCTTCCTTCTCTAAAGAATTCGCTTTTTCCTCTGCATATTCACAAAGGAACTCTATCTCGTCCTTTTTAAAATCATACATAATCCTGGATGCAGATTTATTCACTGCACGCACAATTTTCTGGATATTAAAATCCTCTTTTGTTCCATCTTTCTTAATTACATACATCATCACTTTCACCTCATAAACTTTTACAACACTATATCTGGTATTTCATAATATTTTTTTCTTTTGTTTTTACAACATTTTGTATTCCACAGTATATCACTTTTCTCTTTGGAAAGAAAGGGGAAATATTGCACAATTCTTTTTCTACCCTCTGTTTACCGCACCTTTGCCCACTTCCACTATGTAAAAATCTTCTTATCATTACAAAAAAACACCTGTTTTTGATATTATGGAAACTAAACTGGATTTTATATTATTGAAAGTACACAATTTTCTTTTTGTCAATAGCATTCGGCAAAAAAATAAGAGGTTTCCCTCTTATTTTTCATCGTGTTACATTATTCAACCATTTATAGGTCTTATATCGGTATATAGAAAATGGTATTTTAATAATTTCATCACTGCACAATAAAATATAAACCCACGGCATGGGAATTCCGATGACAAAGGCTCCCACTGCCGCTCCTAAAATAGAGCACAGCCACATAACACCCACATCCAAAATCAATCCAAATCTTGTATCTCCGCCGGCGCGGAACACCCCTACAATCAAAGTTGTATTAATAGACTGCCCCACTACATAATAAGACATTATGAACATCATAGCTCTCAAATAGCTTTTTGCCAAAGGCGTCAGGTTCAACACACTTTGCACAAACGGAGAAATCGCTAATATGAGCAGCCCACCGCCAATACCACATACAATGGCAATCTTAACAAATTTCTTTCCATATTCTCTTGCCAGCTCCTCTTTCTTCTCTCCAATTGCTTTTCCAATCATAATTGCCGTTGCACTGGAAATACCAAAGCCAATTACCATAGATAACTGTCTGCATACCTGCGCCACAGAATGAGCCGCCACTGCTGAACTTCCCAAATGTCCTACAATAGCAGAAATAGCTGCCATTCCTGCACCCCATGCAATTTCATTTAAAAGTACCGGAAATGCATAAGTAAAGAAATCCTTTGCAAGTGCTTTATCTTTGACAAACCAGTCTTTAAACCGTATCTTTACCACATGATTAATACGCACTGCATAAAAGACCACAATAACCACTTCAACAGCACGAGAACAAAGGGTTCCAAGAGCTGCCCCTGCTGCTCCCATAGCCGGAACTCCCAAAAGTCCGAAAATAAAAATTGCATTTAAAATAATATTTGCAGCCAAAGATGTTCCATAGACAATTGTTGCAATCACAACCTGCTCAATGCTTCGTATAATATTCAGATATACATTTGTAAATGCTGATAATACATAAGAAAATGCAACAATTTTCAAATAGCTGACTCCTGCTGCTATAACAGCTTCATCTGTTGTAAAAATTCGCATTAGCTGATACGGAAAGAAGAATGCCGCTGTTGCAAACACAATACCCGCCAAAATGGAAATCCGAAAAGACATTCCCATAACTTTTTCAATGGTTCTTGTATCATTCTTTCCCCAGTATTGCGCTGTAAGAACACAAGCCCCGGAAGTAAGCCCAAAATACAAAAGGGACAAAATAAAATAAATCTGATTTGCCAGAGATACTCCTGATAAAGCTGTTTCCCCCACTTTTCCCAGCATAATAACGTCTGTGGAAGTCACCCCTACATTAATCAGGTTCTGCACTGCCATAGGCGTAACCAGACGAAATACATGGGAATAAAATCTCTTATCCTCAAGACTCATCCTTTTTGTAAAAATCATTCTCTTTTCAATCCTTTTCTTAAATTTCTATTTCACCTTCAAACACAACTGCTGCAGGTCCTGTCATATACACAAGATTTGCTGCTCTGTCCCAGGAAATTTTCAAATCTCCTCCCAGAAGTCTCACAGTTACCTCATCTTCTGTATATCCGTTTAAAACGGACGCTACTGCCACAGCACAAGCTCCGGTTCCGCATGCCAGAGTTTCACCGCTTCCTCTTTCCCAGACACGCATTTCTACCGTTTTTCTGTCAACAACACGAACAAATTCTGTATTCACACTTTCCGGAAATGCAGCATGTTTCTCAAATTTAGGTCCAATTTCCTCCAGCAGCAGATTTTTCACATCCTCTACATATACCACAGCATGAGGATTTCCCATAGAAACTGCCGTAATCTCATAAATATCCTGTCCTACATTAAATGGCTGGCTGACTACTTTTTCCCCTTCATAAATCATAGGAATTGCTTTCGCCTCCAATACAGGAGCTCCCATATTTACGCGAACCAGTTTTACCTTTTTATTTTCCACTGTTAAATCCAGATACTTAATCCCGCTCTTTGTATCTACGGAAATGCGTGTTTTATCTGTAAGACCATAATCATACACATATTTCCCAACGCAGCGCATACCATTTCCGCACATCGCCCCCTGGCTTCCATCAGCATTGTACATCTCCATTTCAAAGTCCGCTTTTTCTGAAGGCTTAATTAAAATCAGACCATCCGAGCCAATCCCAAAATGCCTGTCACTAATCTTCTTTGATATCTCTGAAGGATTTTCTATATGCTCCTGAAAACAATTCACATAAACATAATCATTTCCAATTCCCTGCATCTTTGTAAATTTCATCTTTTTGTTCCTCCTTTTCATGCAATAACACGTATGTGAGCAATTATACCACAAAAAGGCTGTTGCATTAAGAGCATATCGAAAATATTTCTGCTTAATGCAACAGCCTCCATCTTACCTTTGAACCTGTATAAAATTATGCTTCTTCCTGAACAAATTCATCTTTTCCCAATCCGCAAACCGGGCATACCCAATCTTCTGGAAGGTCTTCAAATGCTGTTCCTGGTTCTATTCCGTTATCTGGATCTCCCAATTCCGGATCATACACATAACCACATGGTTCACATACATATTTCTGCATAATTATTGCCTCCTGTTAAACTTAGTTTTCATATTTTGATTAATTTTATACATATTTTGCTGCAAAGTCTATTTCGCCTTTGCTTTTTTCATTATAACACACTCTTTTGAAATATTCCAGAGTATTTTTGTATACTTTTGTATTTTTTAAAAAAGACTGTGCTGTTGCACAATTTTCTATGAAATTAAAAGAGCCTGCTCCGCAGGCGCCGGAACAGACTCTTCTCGCATGACATCCAATAGATGATTGCAATCTATTGTTTATATAAATTATGATGGGTGCCCTGATTATCCGAACATCCATAGCTCAATTTTATAAAATCTGAGCTGCAATAATTGCTGCAATCATTAATGGGATATTAAAGTGTAAGAATGTTGGTACACAAGTATCCCAAATATGGTCGTGCTGACCATCTGCATTCAGACCGGATGTAGGTCCAAGCGTTGTATCAGAAGCTGGTGAACCAGCATCGCCCAAAGCTGCTGCTGCAGACATCAGAACGATTGTAGCTGCCGGTGAAAATCCAACCTTATGACATAATGGAACGTATAATACTGCAAGTACAGGAACTGTACCGAAGGAAGTACCAATACCCATAGTAACCAGAAGACCGATTAATGTGATTACTGTAGCAGCAACCCATGTGTTGCCTTTCATTAAGTTTACAGAGCTGTTAACTAATTCTTCTACAGCACCTGTATCTTTTAATACCTGAGCAAATCCACCTGCTACTAACATAACAAATGCGATGAAGCCCATGAGTTTAATACCTTCCTGGAACTGTGCATCAATGTCTTTTGGTTTAATAGCGCCGAAAACAAAGATTACTAACAGACCTGCCAAAGCAGCTACCGGGAGAGATCCCCAAACAAACTGAGCAACTACTACAACTACCAATGCTGCTAATACTACCCAGTGTTCGTATTTCAGAGTTAAATCTCCAGTTTCTTTTACGCCTTCTAACTGAATATCTTTGTATTCACGAGGTTTTCTGTATGTAATGAATACAGCAATTGCAAGACCAATTAACATAGCAACTGCAAGAATCCAGTTTACTGCTGTGATGTCACCAACAGTTACATTCCAACCCCAGTCTTCTTTTACGTTCTGGTTAATGTTATCACGAATAATTGTCATGAAGATTAAACCAAATCCGAAAGGAATTGCAATGTATGGTGCTTTATGACCAAAAGCGATAGTACATGCAACACCACGTCTATCCAATTTCATCTTGTTCATAAGTGCCAGTAATGGTGGAACAAGAATTGGAATATACGCAATATGAATTGGAATTAAGTTCTGTGATAAGCAGGCAATAATCAATAATGTTAAAAGTAAAACCCACTTATTACCACCTACAACTTTTGCAATTTTCTTTGATAAAATCTCTGTGATACCTGTTGTTGCCATACAAGCTGCTAATGTTCCTAACAGAATGTAAGCAAGAGCTGTTTCACCGTTTCCGCCAAGACCGGCAAGTAAGGAGTCCTTAATAGCTCCAATACCCATACCGCCAACAAGACCTGCTACAAACAATGATACCAGCATGGATAAAAGTACGTTAATTTTCAGTAAGCAGAGTACACATAAAAGTACAACCGCGATTACTACAGGATTAAGCAAATTTTCCATAAAATAAACCTCCCTCTTTTTTTTGATAGTTACGGCTGGCAAAGGGGTCCCTCTCCAAACACAGCCGTAACGCACCCTCTTTAAATTTTATATTAGATTATCTTGTTTCGATTGCTGTGCCAATCGCTTCTTCTACTGCTTTGATTAAAGAACCATTTTCAATGATTTCTTCACAGTAGTTGATATCTCCGTACAATTCACGGTCATCGTCTAAAGTAGCAACCTGTTTACGAACTAAGTCATAAGCAGCCTGTGTACCTTTACCAAGACCTTTATTGCCTCTCATATCAATACCCTGACATGCAACCATCAATTCCATTGCAAGAACACGTCTTACGTTCTTAGCAATCTCTCCAGCTTTTCTAGCTGCAATTGTACCCATAGATACATGGTCTTCCTGACCTGCTGATGAAGGAATACTGTCAACTGAAGCAGGATGTGCCAATACTTTGTTTTCAGATACTAATGCTGCTGCTGAATACTGTACGATCATAAATCCTGAGCAAACACCGCCATGTGGTGTTAAGAATGCAGGTAAATCGCTGTATGCCGGATTTACCAGACGTTCAATACGTCTTTCAGAAACGTTTGCCAGTTCAGCTACGCCGATACCAAGGAAGTCAAAGCTAAGAGCCATTGGCTGACCGTGGAAGTTACCGCCTGAAATACCTGCACGGTCTTCCTTGAAGATAATCGGGTTATCTGTAACAGAATTGATTTCAATATTAACTTTATCTAATACGTAGTTAATTGCATCTTTACTTGCGCCGTGAATTTGAGGTGAACATCTTAAGGAATAAGCATCCTGTACACGGATTTCACCCTGACGTGTAGTATTTTTACTTCCTTCTAACAGTTTTAACAGGTTTCTGGCTGTTGCTAACTGTCCGGAATGTGGACGTACATCATGTACTCTGTGGTCTAATGCATCTACAACACCATTCTGTGCTTCAAAGCAGAGAGCATCAGCAATATCAGCTACTTTCAATAAGTTCAATGCATCATATAATGCAAGAGAACCTGCTGATGTCATAGCCTGTGTACCATTGTTTAATGCAAGACCTTCTTTTGCAGATAATTCAATAGTAGGAATACCTGCACGTTTCATAGCTTCTGCACCTGGAAGGAGTTCACCTTCATAATAAGCCATACCAAGACCTAACATAGGCAGAACCATGTGAGATAATGGAGCAAGGTCACCGGAAGCTCCCAGAGAACCTTTTTCAGGAATAAATGCTGTAACACCTTTGTTCAGCATATCCACCATTGTCTGTACTGTTTCTAATCTGATACCGGAAAATCCTTTTACAAGGTTATTAATTCTCAGAAGCATAATTCCTCTTGCAATGTCTTCTGAGAAAGGATTTCCTGCACCTACTGCATGAGTGATAATCAGATTTTTCTGAAGTGCTTTACACTGATCCTGAGAAATCACCACGTCACTGAATTTACCAAATCCAGTAGTAATTCCGTATACAACCTTTTCTTCCGCAACTAAGTCATCTACTACTTTTCTGGATTCGATGATGTTCTGCTTTGCTTCTTCTGCAAGTTCAATTTTTGCATGTCCTCTACAGATTGCAGCAATTTGTTCCAGTGTTAAGTCTTTACCAGTAATTATAATATTACTCATATCGCACCCTCTTTTCATCTTTATATTATATGTGAAATTATACATTATAGGTGTCAAAAAAGCGTCAATAAATGTCATTTTGCATAATCTCTTTTTAGACGATTTCCAAACCTGTTGTATTTATCTACATATCCTCTTCAAATTTCCGAAGTAATTCCATTGTTGTAGGGTTTTTTATTTTTTCAGATACCTGCTTGCTCTCCTTATAATAAGCTTCCGCTTCATCCTGACAGTTCTGCCGTTTTAAAAGCATTGCCATATAAATCTGAGCCCTTTCAAGTCCCCAGTAATATCCATGACGTTTCAGACAGGAAATTGCCTTTTCCAGATATTGCCGCGCTTCTTTATCTCTGTTCTGAAGGTATAAAAGCTGTCCCATCCCAGAATAAAACTGACCTAGTCCGTTTGTCACAACCTTTCCTTTTCCCATTTCAATTGCCCGTTCATAATATACGGCAGCTTTTTCCAAATCTCCCTGACAACGGCTTAAGTCTCCCAAATACCCCTGACAGGCAGCTATGCTCATATTAAAATGTTCTTTTCCTTTCCCACATTCCCGAAAGATTTTCATGGCTTCGATTAAGGTTTTTTCTGCTTTTATGTATTCGCCTTTATGGAGGAAGTAACATCCCAGCAGACGCATAAAGACACCACGCTCTTCTGTGACTTTTTCTTCCTTCTGAATATAACGAAGACCTTTTTGAACATACTCTTCCACTTCCACAAAATCTTCTACCTGAATACCATAGAAAATCATTTGTTTAAAATTATTAAGGAGCATCTTTTTTTCATCCAGCTCTTCCGCCAGCTGCATACTTTCCATAACGCACTGAATACCTGTATCGTATTCTCCCATGGCAATATTATAGCGCCCCTTCACATAATACATTTCCATCTTCATTTCCTGTGCCTGATGAGAGTTGTCCTCCAGACGAATAACCTCTTCTGCCAAAGCCAGCATTTCTTCAGCACCCTTCGTTACGCCATATTCGTCATCGCCATATTCCATCTCCCAATGAAGCACAGGAAAGTTTTCATTAATAATCGTATAGTATTCTTTCAGATATTTTATCTTATATTCATATGTCTTCACCTGATTATGGCATCTCTCATAGTGGTGAATGATCATTGGAAGACAGGCAAAATTTCTTTTTACTTCTGCCTGATTTTCATAATACTGGGCAAGCATCTGGTGATACATTCTCCTTTTCCCTACACTCTGATGCTCGTATAAATATTCACGGAATATTCTATGTACAAATTTATAATAAATATTCCATCCAACTAAAATTTCTTTAATTAAGCGGCGTTCCTGAAGCTTTTCTAAAATGCGAATAAGCGTCAGTCGATCCAGCTCCGGAAGAAGGAATTCCAGTTCTTCTATACTTATCTTCTCCGGAAACAGTGACATGCAGTACAGCACTTCCGTTTCTCTGTCAGGTAAGCCGGCAAGCCTTGCTTTTATAAGGTTTGTTGTCTTCGGGGACATCTCCAGAGTATATCCCTTTTCCTTAATTAAATTCATCAGCTCCATCAGGAAAAAGGCATTTCCATCTGTCATCTGATAAATGCTTTCTTTTTTCTTAAGTTCCTGATCAAGCTGAGGTAAATGACGATGAAGAAGTTCGTTGGTTTCCTCTCTGGTAAAGGAATGCAGATTAATTACCTGAAGGCAGTCATTTTTTACCAGTTTTTCCAAAGCTTCCATAATCTCTGTATCATTATCCTGATTAAAAGTACACATAAGTAATATCTTATCTGTACCTATAGTAAGCAGAATACGATTTAAAAGTTGAAAACTCATTTTATCCAGCCACTGAATGTCGTCAAAAAACAATACCACTTTATGATTTTCTGCAATTCTGCGGAACATTTCCAAAACAGACTGCTCTAAAATCTGATAAGTCAGTCTACCCATTTTGCCCTCACCTTCTGTGAGAACGCCTTTCAAAATCCGCTTTATCTGGCCTTTTTCGTCTTCAACAATTTCTTTTTCCAGAATTCCGTTTTCCATGCACTGCTCAATTTCCCAGAAAATATCATTCCATGGTCGAAGGAAAAAATCAGCCTCATCCCGATAGCAGGCAGCATTTAGTGGTATCATTTGATAGCCTCTCACCATCTGTCTTGCCTTATCTAAAAGAGCTGACTTACCTACACCTTCTTCTCCACTAATAGCAACACATTGAGGATGTCCCCATCTTCCCGCTCCTACAATACACTCACTAATACGATAAATTTCTTCTGTTCTTCCCATAAAAGGCAGGTTCCAGTTCCCATTGTCAGCAGCTACATTTCCCTTTACATTAAAAATCCTGTGAAACAGCTCTGTAATCTCACCGGAAGGCTCTACCCCCAACTCTTCATCCAAAACCTTTTCCAAATCATAATATAACTTAATTGCCATATTATAATTTCCACTGGAAGCGTAGATTTCCATAATTTCCTGATATAATTTTTCATTATAAGAGTCGTGTTTCAAAAGAATATTGCTGTATTTTTGTATCTGGGCCATATCCTTTACAGCATTGGCATCATGAAGACGTTTTCTGGCACACTTTAAAAAGGACTGGTCATATTGGTCCTGCATGGACTCTATCCACTCCTCAAATTCATAACTGTTCTTAATATGAAAGTGTGACAAAAAGCCTTCTGCTTCATACTCTAAAATATTCTCTTCTGTGATAAAATCCCAGTCAATTTCCGGCATACATTCCGGGTTTAAGGAAATGCTGGTATGTCCTGCTGTAACCAGAATTTCTTTTCCCAATAATTTCTTTATCTGATAAACTGCTTCTCGCAGATTTTTTCGTCCCACATTTTCATTATCCGCACCCCAGAGAACATAAATAATTTCTTCCCTTGTTGCGTTCTTTTTCACACATAAATAATAGAAAAAGCCTTCTGCCTTTTTGTATGGAAAATTTATTCTTTCTCCATCTACTTCTACATACGGTCTTCCTAAAAGATGCACATTAATTTTGCTCAAATTCTATCCCTCACATTCTATATTTCTTAAGTATACTAAGGTCTTTCCTTAATGTCAACTAAGTGGCACAGTTCCCAGTGTTTCTCTCTTTTGGTTCTTTTTGCATTTCTTTTTAATACAATAGAAATAAACAGATTTTAAGGAGTTCCAGATTGTTTAAACGCTTTTTTAATACTCTGCTTTTGTTGGCATTTGCCGGACTTCTGGTTTTTTCTGCCACCTCCATACTCCCTGACATTATTTCCGTAAGTAACACGGTAGGAGGCAAGGAGCTGCCTATCTATTGTGTAGAAACAGAAAAGCCGCAAATCTCCATCAGTTTTGATGCTGCCTGGGGAAATGAAGACACCCAAACTATTCTGGATATTCTCGCAAGTCACGATGTAAAAGCAACTTTTTTTATGACTGGTGGATGGGTAGAAAGTTACCCCGAAGATGTGAAAAAAATTTACGAAGCAGGCCACGATTTAGGCAATCACAGTGAAAATCACAAGCACATGACTCAGCTAAGCGATGAAGAAAAGACAAAAGAATTGATGACTGTGCATAACAAGGTAAAAGACCTGACCGGATTTGACATGTTTTTATTCCGCCCTCCTTACGGAGATTACGACAATCAGGTTATCAGAAATGCAAAAGAAAATAATTACTATCCTATTCAATGGAATGTTGACTCTCTTGATTGGAAAGACTATGGCGCTGAAGATATTGTAAGACGTGTGACAGAACACAAAGCTCTTGGAAACGGCAGCATCATTCTATGTCACAATGGTGCCAAATACACAAAAGATGCTCTTGATACCTTAATTACTACATTACAGGATAAAGGATATGAATTTGTACCGATTTCTCAGCTAATCTATAAAGACAATTACCACTTAAACCATGAGGGACGGCAAATTCCGGATAAGAAAGATTTCGCAACAGCGCAATTTCCTATGAAATAAATAGTGTGCGGTTTTGACCATGTAAATGGCTGAAACCGCACACTACTCCTAACCACCTCATTTTTTTATTGGAAAACTGTCCCTCAAGCACAGCGCTCCATATCCAATCCGATTATTCGGATACTCCCCACCTAAAAGTGGTCTTGCTCCTCTTCTCAAATATGCCTTTACTTTTTCGCCATACAAAAAAGGATCATTCCCTTTCACAATTCCCCATTCCATCATAAGTGCCGCAGCGCCAGTAACAAAAGGGGCTGCAAAAGATGTTCCTGTTCTGTTGTCATATCCTCCTCCCACTGCTGTTGTACGAATATCCACTCCGGGCGCAGCCAAATCCGGTTTTACTGCATTTACCACTCTTGTATAACCTCTTCCCGAAAAATCCGCATAAGACATATATCTGGAATTGTATGCTCCCACTGAAATCACTCTGCCTGCCGTGGAAGGAATTGTCAGCGTTGTTTCCGGAGTGGGAAACGAAAACCTTGTTCCCTCATTTAAAACACCGCCTCCAGGAAGCCATAAATCATAAGAACCATCCACAACTTTTGAAGGTATTAATTGAATTTTCCACACACCGCTGTCAATATACTGATTTGTAGGAAGTATATCAATATAAATCTCCTGAGAAATACTGTATGGACTTGGTTCTCCATAATACACCAACAATTCCGTGTTTTGAATAGAAAACCGCTGAGGTCCTAATATCTGTTTAAAAGGCCCCACCACTTCACCATTGGGGTGTATCAGTGTAAATGCCATATCATCCACATACTGCTTCCAAATCTGTACACTCATTCCAGTTTCATATTCGCTGATATAAAGAGAAATCTCTTCTGTCTTTCCTTCCAGCAGCTGTCCGGAAGTATGAATGGCTGCACTGCCTTCATTCCCCATTCCTACACAGATTACATTTTTTCCCGACAATGCTGCATTGTCCAAATAAGTTTCTATCAGGGACTCCCCACTATGAGAACCATAATTATTTCCAAAACTAAGATTTAAAGCCAGCGGCATCTGAAAAGCAATAGCCTGACGAATAGCATAATCAATTCCCTGCATCAGCTCTGTAGTCCTTGGGAATCCATCTGCCAGAGGTATACCAAGCTTCACAACCAGCAAATCACTTTTATAAGCCACACCCCTGTAAACACCTTGGGATGCTGCTCCATTCCCAGCTGCAATTCCCATTACCCCCGTCCCATGCCCGCTTAAATCCCGGCTTGGAACAATTTTCTCCATTTCTCTTTTGCTGTTGGTTCTTAGCGCTGCATCAATCTCTTCCTTTGTATATTCCGTTCCCAGAAAATAACCTTTTGGTGGATTTCCCTCTATGGTTTGATCCCACAAACGTAAAATTCTGGTACTGCCATCAGGATTACGAAAATCAGGATGGCTATAATCAATCCCTGAGTCAATACAAGCCACCAAGACGCCTTCCCCTGTCAGAGGTTCTCCTAAAGGCGAAAACTCACTTTGTACTGCTGTCATGCAGGAAGCGCTTCTGCCTTGATTTACTGCAAAAAATAAACGCTTTGGTTTCTCTACAAATTCTATCTGTGGATTTCGTGATAATTCCTCTATTCTACTTTCCGGAATGCGTATAATGGCAAATTGATTTAAAAGTTCTACTTTGGGAATATCTTCTCCTAAAACTATCCCCAAATCACCGGAATATTTTATAATCAGCTCCCAGTTATTTTCTTCCACATTATATCCTACATTTAACTGTGGTGACTTTTCCCGCTCTTCCTGTGTAGCGCTTAAAGCTAAGTTCAAAAGATTTTCTAATTTCTGATCCTGCATATTCCATCCTCCCTTCTTCATCTTACGCTTTGCAGGTAAGGATAGAACTAAAAAAGATTGCGCAACAGCGCAATCTCTGCGCGCGAGCGGTTCACAAAGTGATAATTTCATTTTTGCGAGCTGTGCATCCTTGCGGAGCATTTTTTATTTCATAGGACGCAATTTCCTATGAAGCAAAAAAGGAGCTGCCTTAACAGACAACTCCTCTTTCTCACTCGTATTTTATTTTTCTTTTGAAATCAAATGATATGGAAGCGCTACGCCTAAAATACCTCCAACCATATTTCCAAGCGTTACAATAATTACATTATAGAAATATGCGCCAATTCCAACTTTTCCTGTTAAAAGAGAAACACCGATGCTGCTCATATTTGCAATACTATGTTCAAATCCACATATCATAAATACAAAAATACACCAGAAAATCATAATCAGTTTACCTGACTCAGATTTCATTTTTATTCCGCACCATACAGCAAGACACACCAAAATGTTACATAATACTGCTTTGAAAAACAATGGCATTGGTGCAGTAGTGGTTTTTGTAATTGCAAGATTTTCAAAATAATTACCAATTCCACCTGTAGGAACTTTAGCAGCTATGAAAAGAGCAGATGATAAAAGAGAACCAACCAGGTTTCCAATCCAACATACACACCATAATTTACAAGCATCTCCCCATGAAGCTGTTTTTCTGAATGCTGCTGCTGACAGAACAAAGTTATTTCCTGTAAATAAGTCTGCTCCTGCCATAATAACTAAACTAAGCGCTGCTGCAAAAGCTGCACTCTGTGCTGGTTTCGCCCAAATTGCTGCAGCCTCTGAAGTAGACAGATGACCTGCAAGTGTAAATGCCAGAAAGCCACCCATTGCAACAAACACACCTGCAAGAATAGAAGCCACAAAATATCCCAGCGGATTGCTTTTCAGTAAATTTAATTTTGTTGCCGCAGCATTACACACGGCTTTATATTCGTCTTTATACATACTTATTTGCTCCCTTCAAGCCCAAAATTTTCTAATACAGAGAAAGCTGCTGCACCACATTCGTCATGCAGCAGCCACATTTTTATTCTTTAGAAAAGACCTGTGATTTTACCTGTTTCATCTACGTCAATCTTCTCAGCAGCCGGTACTTTTGGAAGTCCTGGCATTGTCATGATTTCTCCTGTCAATGCTACGATAAATCCTGCACCTGCGGAAATCTTCAGATTTCTTACAGTTACTTCAAAGTCTGTAGGTGCTCCCAGTTTTGTCTGATCATCTGTCAGACTGTACTGTGTCTTAGCAACACAGATTGGACAGTTTCCATATCCAAGTGCTTCTAACTGTGCAGCCTGTTTCTGAGCATTTGCTGTCAGAACCACTCTCTTACCACCATAAATCTTCTGTACAATCTGATTTAATTTATCTTCAATGCTTCCTTCTAATTCATAAGAGAATGTAAAGTCATTTGGTTCTTCAACCAGACGGATAACTTCTTTAGCCAGTGCAATTCCGCCTTCGCCGCCTTTTGCCCATACTTCAGACAATGCAACGTTTACGCCCAGTTCTCTACATTTGCTTTCTACTAAATCAAGTTCTGCCTTTGTATCTGTTGGGAATGCGTTAATTGCTACTACACATGGAAGTTTGTATACATTCTTGATGTTGCTTACATGTTTTAACAGGTTTGGAAGTCCTTTTTCCAGTGCTTCCAGATTTTCGTTATTTAAGTCTGCTTTTGCAACACCGCCGTTGTATTTTAATGCACGAACAGTTGCTACGATTACAACTGCACTTGGATTAAGTCCTGCCATACGGCATTTAATATCTAAGAATTTCTCTGCACCTAAGTCAGCGCCGAAACCTGCTTCTGTGATTGCATAATCACCTAATTTCATTGCCATCTTTGTTGCGATTACAGAGTTACATCCGTGAGCAATGTTTGCGAATGGACCGCCATGTACGATTGCAGGTACATGCTCTAATGTCTGTACCAGGTTTGGTTTCAGAGCATCTTTTAACAGTGCACACATAGCGCCTTCTGCATGTAAATCATGAGCAGTTACCGGTTTCTGTTCAGAAACTTTTCCGTAAGTATATCCGACGATAATACGTCCAAGTCTTTCTTTCAGGTCTGTGATGTCTTTTGCAAGACAAAGGACTGCCATAATTTCAGAAGCTACTGTAATATCATAGCCATCTTCTCTTGGCATACCATTTGTTTTTCCACCCATACCATCAACAACAAAACGAAGCTGACGGTCGTTCATATCCACACATCTTCTCCATGTAATCTTTCTTGGATCGATGTTTAATTCATTTCCCTGATAAATGTGGTTATCCAGCATAGCTGCCAGAAGGTTATTTGCTGCTCCGATTGCATGGAAATCACCTGTAAAGTGAAGGTTAATATCTTCCATTGGAACAACCTGTGCGTATCCACCGCCTGCTGCGCCGCCTTTTACTCCGAAAACAGGTCCCAGTGATGGCTCACGAAGAGCAACCATAACTTTTTTTCCTAATTTCTGCATACCATCTGCAAGACCAACGGTTGTAGTTGTTTTTCCTTCTCCTGCCGGTGTTGGATTAATTGCTGTAACAAGAATTAATTTTCCGTTTGGTGCATCGGACTCTTTCAATAAGTTATAGTCAATTTTTGCTTTGTACTTTCCGTACTGTTCCAGATATTTATCATCAATACCTGCTTTCTCTGCAATTTTAGTAATTGGCTCCATTGTGCACTCCTGTGCAATTTCGATGTCTGATTTGAATCCCATAGTAACATCCTCCTTGAAAATAATTTTTACTCACCCTTTTCCCATTCTCCGCAAGAGATGAAAAAAGGGCAACATTTGTAGATTAACAAATGTTGCCCAGACGGTCGGCTTTTTTTCACATTCTGATTTCCCTGTGGTACTCCACATTAATCCGTCAGTAATCAGATGTTTGTTATTCTGCAACAAATAAATATTATTTATATCTGTCACGTAACTATGAACATACTTTAACACAAAATCATTCTGCTGTCAATGCACCATGATAAAGTTTGTGAATTTTTTACCAATTTTTCTTGTATTTTTTTACATATATAACAAATACCTTTTTATTTTCTGGAAGCGATAAATTCCTCTACCTCTTCTTTTTCAGGCATAACACGAAGCGCGCCTTTTTTCGTTGTAATCAAAGAAGATGCTCCATTGGCAAAACAAAGCATTTCCTGAAGCTGTGCCTCAGATAATCCTTCAATTCCATTTTCCAGAACATAATTCAGTGCACATGCCCCAAAAGTATCTCCTGCTCCGGTAGTTTCTATAGTTTTTTCCTGCAAAAACGGAGCCTGAAATACTTCCTTTCCTTCGTGGAATGCAATACTTCCCTCTTTTCCCATTGTAACATTCATCAGTTTAATATTATGATATTTCTCTAATAAAATATGTGCTCCTTCTTTTACATCTTTTGTTCCTGTCATGAATTCCAGTTCTTCCTCAGAAATTTTTAACAGATCACATTTAGACAATCCATAAGAAATTTGTTCTTTTGCCTCATCTAAAGTTTTCCATAAAGGAGGTCTTAAATTTGGATCAAAGGAAATCAAAAGGCCATTTTTTCTGGCAATTTCAATTGCTTTATAAGTAGCTTTTCTAACACCTTCGTGTGTCATAGATAAAGTCCCATAGTGAATTGCCTGTGCTGATTTTATATATTCTTCTTCAATCTGTTCCTCACAAAGCATCATATCTGCTCCCGGATTTCTGTAAAAGGCAAAATCTCTGTCACCATCTTCAAAAGTATGAACAAAAGCAAGTGTAGTATGGACTTCTTCATCTTCATATAAATGACTTGTATCAATTCCCAGTTCATCTAAAGAAGCTCTGAGAGCAGTTCCAAACTGATCTTTTCCGACTACTCCCAGAAATGATGTTTTCTTTCTTAATTTATTTAACATAGCCAGCACATTACAAGGTGCTCCACCGGGATTGGCTTCAAACATCGGATTTCCCTGTCCGCTAATGCCATTTTCTGTAAAATCAATTAAAAGTTCACCTAATGCGATTACATCAAAATTTTTACTCATAGTCTTTACTCCTTTGTCCTTATTATTTTAATTTTGTCACCGCACGTACATCGCGATAATTCCCCATAATAATTAATGTTTCGTTGTGATTAAATATGTAGTCTGCATGAGGAAGAGGGTTCATTTTCCCCTGAGATTTTGTTGCCAGAATACTGATGTGATATTTTTTTCTGACATCTTTCTCTATAATACTGCTTCCAATCCATGATTCAGGCGCCGGAATTTCATAAATAGCATATTCGTCTGTTAATTCAATATAATCAAAAATATTATCATTTCCATATTTCACAGCCAGACGCTGAGCCATTTCTTTCTCCGGATAAACAATCCTGTCTGCTCCGTTTCTTAAAAGAAATTTTGCATGTACATCACGATTCGCCCTTGCTAATACAAACGGAGCTCCTAAATCTTTCAAAAGAGCTGTTGTTTCCAATGAACTTTGAAAATTATCTCCAATAGCAACTACACAGAGGTCAAAATTTCCCACACCCAAAGGCTCTACAAAATGTTCATTTGTAGCATCTCCAATCTGGGCATCTGTCACCATATCAATCGCGTCGTTAACTCTTTCTTCATTAATATCTACTGCTAAAACTTCATTCCCTTCTTCAATCAACTTTTCTGCCATATGTCTTCCAAAACGGCCAAGTCCAATAAGAAGTACTGATTTCATTTTCTTTTCCTCCACTTTCATTATCCTACAGATATTTTTTCTACGGGGAGCTTGGATGGAATACTGGAAATGCGATTGCTAAATGCCAGTAAAATAGTAATTCCTCCTACTCTTCCAATAAACATTAATAAAATTAATATAATCTGAGAAACTATTCCCAGTTGAGATGTAATGCCAAGAGAAAGTCCCACCGTACATAGAGCAGAAACTACCTCAAACAGCACTTCTTTCATCCCCAGTCCCTCGATTGTAGAAATCAACATGGCACAGCCAATACTAAGTATCCCATATAAAATCAAAATACAGCTTGCATGACGTATGGTTTCATTTTCTACTCTTCGTTTAAAAAATTCCACATCTTTTCTTTTTCTAAATTCTGTCCATATTGTCAAAATCAAAATCATCATTGTGGTCGTCTTAATTCCCCCTGCTGTTGAACCGGGAGAACCGCCAATAAACATAAAGCAGATCATCAGCATCTGGCTGCTGTCTGTAAGCTGATTTAAGTCCATGGTATTAAAACCTGCTGTCCTTGGTGTCACAGACTGAAAGAAAGCAGATAAAATCTGTTCTCCCAGATTTTTTCCTTCCATAGAAGGCTTTCCCCATTCAAAAATAAGGATGAGAATTGTTCCCAATAAAACTAAAATCAGACTGGCTGTTAAAACCACTTTCGAATGTAATCTGTAATACTTAAAATGCCATTTCCATTTTTTTATATCTGCCCATACTAAAAAGCCAATCCCGCCAATTATAATAAGAAGCGATATGGTAATCCCTACAATATAACTATCCGCAGCTGTAATTAAAGATGAGCTTGGATCATAATATCCCATTAAATCAATTCCGGCATTGCAGAAAGCGGAAATAGCATGAAAAACAGAATAATAAATCCCTTTTCCAACTCCCAATCTGGGAATAAAATAAAATGCCAGGAGTACTGCTCCGGAAACCTCAAAAATCAACGTTCCGGAAAGCACAAATTTAGACATCCTTACAATGCCGCCTACCTGAGGAGCTGCTACGGATTCTTTCATTAGAAGCCGTTGGGACAGACCAATCTTTTTCCCGGTAAAAGTCAAGACAGAAATTGCCAGTGTCATAAAACCAATTCCACCAATTTGTATCAAAACCAATATAACGCCCTGACCAAAATTGCTCCAGAAACTATATGTATCATTTGTCACCAAACCTGTAACACAAGTTGCTGAAGTAGCTGTAAACCACGCATCCATAAAGGGAGTCGCCGTTCCCTGTCTGTTTGCGATGGGCAGCATGAGCAATAAAGTTCCCACTGCAATCACCAGCAGATACCCTGCCACAATTATCTTTGTTGTTGTCCACTTTACCTTTTTCATTCTAAACATCTATAAATTCGTCTACTCTTTCCTATTATCCCGATACAGCCACTTTAAAAAATCATCTACTGCATCCTGCAAATTTTGAATTGCACTGTTAAATACTCCTGCATGGTAGAAATTAACAAGAATTGCTCCTACCGGAACAGCCAAAATCATACCAAAAACACCTGCAAATCGGTATCCCGTATACATACAGATTAAAGTCCATAACGGATCAATTCCAATAGAGTCTCCTACCACTTTAGGCTCAATAATACGCCGCACAAGCTGCGTTGTCAAATATAATATTACCAGTCCCAATGCATACTTCATGTCCCCTGATAAAATTTTAAATAATGCCCATGGAATAAGCGCCGTACCTGTTCCGAAAAATGGCAGCATATCTAACAAAGATACCAGAAATGCTACTACAATAGCAAAGTCAACTTTCAAGATTAAAAATCCCACAAAAAGAATAACAAAAACAACCCCCATAATCTTAAACTGCGCTTTAAAATATCCGCCAAAAATGCTTTTAAAGCATTGTTCCAGCATTTTCCATTTCTGCTGAATAATCTGTGGGGTATGTTCCCGTCCAAATTCCAGTATCTTGTCCCGGTCCGCAATAAAAAAATATGCAGATAATATGGTAAAAATAATTGCTATTAAAATACTTGGAAGATTTTTGGCCAGGTTGCCTGCCTGATCTACTGTAATCTGGCTGATTTTTCCCACAGCTGTCCCAATTACATCCCCCAGACTGTTTTGAAAATCAGAAATTCCTTCCTGTATACCTTCCGGTAATTCTTCAATAATCAAAGATAAATTTTCGCCTGCTTCCTGAAAATCTTCACGAAAACTTGTATAAATTGCCGGCGCCTGATCAATTAAAGATCCGACTTCCTGTACCGCTTTCATTCCTATAAAATAGATGCCGCCAATAATCGCTGCCAAAACCGCAATAATTAAAAGCATGGACGTATGCTTTCTGGCTACTTTCAACCGCCTTTCCAGCATGCGCACCAGCGGATTTGCAATCAAGGCAATCAGCCAGCCAATAACAAAGGGCATAAAAAATCGAATAAATTTAAAAGCAAAAAAACTGCCTAAAATCACTGCAAGCAGCGTAAATATAAATACAAGTAAATTCTTAATATGTTTTTTCCAGTTCATGCACAAAACCCCTTTTAGCTGATTTACATCCGTTTCAATAAATCACAAAAGCCTATATGCATACCGTTATACACATACAGGCTGTTCTTTCCCAGGATGCTTTTTTAAGTATAACACAACTTAGAAAAAAGTAGTCCGATTATATAAAATTTTTACAATTCTTTCAGAAATTCCAAAGGTTCTTTATCGTGTAAGAAATGCATCAACATATAAGAACACATAATCGCTACTTTTTCTTCTTTTAGAATGCGTTTCACTTCATTTCTGTCTGCTAAAACCACTTCAATTTCTTCTGTATCTTCCTGAAATTCTTTTGAAATTTCTCCTGTAGAAACACCAAATACTGTAGCACAGGACTCGTCCGTCATCCCTACCGTAGTAAATGCCGGCTTTTCGTATGCTTCATTTACAGAAAGCGGCACAAAATCCAGTCCTGTTTCCTCTTTCATTTCCCGAACCGCCGTTTCTTTATATGGCTCTCCATCTTCCACCAGCCCGGCCGGAAACTCATATATAAAATCATTTAACGCATACCGATACTGGCGGATTAACACTACTTTATCCTGTTTTTCCCCATATAAACTATAAATCACAACACCATCCGGGGAATTTTTTCCTGTAACAAGTTTCAAATCCTGTTCGCTTTTCGCTCTTGACGCAACATAATACTTTCCTTTTTTTCCTGTTTTTGACTCTCTGTCCAACTCATAGAGATTTACAAAAGGATTTTCTGTTCTTTTCGTAATTCCTGTAATTTTTGCCATTTTATTCTCCTTTTAACACTACCCGAAGTCTTTTATATAAAAGAAGGGTAATTAATGAAATAATAATTCCTTTTGCCAGATTAAATGGAACCATGCATAAAACGACAAAAGTAACCATATTGTCAATTGCCGGATGAATGGCTGTTCCCATAGCAATAAAACTATCCATTGGAATTCCCATAACTACACTATATAACGGAAACATTACAAAAGCATTAGAAAGGCAGCCCATAATTACCATGAGCAAAGTACCTGTTCCCATTCCTAAAAGTGCACTCTTTCTGGTTTTTCTTTTCCTGTAAAAAATTCCTGCCGGTACCACAAAAGCACATCCGATAAAGAAATTTGACAGCTCACCAATGCCTCCTGTAGTCGTCCCATAAGTAACAAGATGAAGAATATTCTTTAACAATTCAATTGCCGCCCCTGCCAATGGTCCCATAGCAAAAGTTCCCACTAAAACCGGTATTTCCGAAAAATCCATTTTAATAAAAGGCGGCGCTAAAAAAGGTATTGGAAATTCAAACATCATAAGTACTGCCGACACTGCTGACAGCATAGCTATCTGCACCATAGTTCTTAATTTCGATCTGTTTCCTGTTACCTGAATTCTTTTGTTTACAACTGCTTCCTGACTCATCTTTGTTCTCCTTTTCATGAATGTTTTTCATAAAAGGAAATTCTTCATACATTTCCGCGAGCTGCGCATCCTTGCGGAGCATTTTTATTTTATAGGATGCAATTTCCTATGAAATAAAAAAGGATACCTCTATACGGGGTATCCTCATGAAAGCTCAATAGAAATGCTCTTTTCTTCTCTCATCCAGACTATACTGTCGGTATTGGAATTACACCAATTCAACCATTCTATATGGCTCGCGGACTATAACCGCCGGTAGGGAATTACACCCTGCCCCGAAGAATTTCTTTTTATTATATTATACATTATAGTCCTTCAAGGACTTCATTTCAATAGCTTTTTATCATTTCTGTCATTCTAATGACAGTTTTCCGACAAATTCCTGTATTCTCTGGTTTTCTGAAGAAAACACATCCTCTGGCGTTCCCTGAACTACAATCCTGCCCTTTTCCATGAAAATAATTCTGTCCGCTACATTTCTTGCAAATTTCATCTCGTGCGTTACAATCACCATTGTCATATGTTCCGCTGCCAGATCTTTAATAACTTTTAAAATTTCTCCTGTAATCTCTGGATCTAAAGCAGATGTGGGCTCGTCAAAAAACAGCATTTTAGGCTTTAACGCCAAAGCTCTTGCAATAGACACCCTCTGCTGCTGACCTCCTGATAATTGATACGGATATGCATCCGCCTTATCTGCAAGTCCCATTTTCTCAAGTAATACCTTTGCCTCTGCGTATACTGCTTTCTTGTCCCTTTTTTGTACTCGTATAGGAGCATCTGTAATATTTTTCATTACTGAAAAATGAGGAAACAGATTAAAATTCTGAAATACAAGCCCAAAACAGGACTGAATTTCCTTTCGCTGCTGTTTTTTTGGAAACATTGGTTTTCTATTTTCCATCCATGCGGCTTTCTTTCCCATATATAGAATTTCGCCGCCTTCAATATTCTCCAATAATGTTGCACAGCGCAGCAGCGTTGACTTGCCCGAACCGGACGGACCGATAATTGCCAATATTTCTCCCTGCTCAACAGAAAATGAAATATCTCTGATAACCGGTAATCCACCAAATTCCTTCTTAATATGCTTCATTTCCAAAAGACTCATTTTGGCCTCCTCCTATCGATAATAATCCATCTTCTTTTCAAATATCTCCATTACTCCGGCAACAACGTAATTAAAAACGTAATAAAATGCACCGGCAATGAAGAAGGGAACTATCGTTGTCTGTGCAGCTGCAATCTGCTTTGCCACTGCAAACATTTCGACATAAGATAAGGAATATACCAGGGAAGTATCTTTTACCAGAGTAATCACCTCATTTGTTACAGACGGCAGTACGTTCTTAGTCATCTGAGGTAAAACAATCCTGAAGAATGTCTGTTGTCTGGAATATTCCAAAATTGCTGCAGCTTCATACTGTCCTTGGGGAATGGCTTCAATTCCGGAACGGTAAATTTCGGCAAAGTATGCTGCGTAATTTAGCGAACACCCCAGCAAAATTGCAGTCAGCTTATATCCTCCAATATTCATTCCCCACAAATAATATGGTGCAAAGTACCATACTAACAACTGAAGCATCAGCGGAGTCCCTCTCATAATTGATATGTAAATTTTTACACCCCAGCTGAATAGTTTTATTTTACTCACTCTTCCAAAGTACACTACCATTCCAAGAGGCAGCGAAAGCAACAACGTCATAAAGAAAATCAGGCATGTCTGCCCAAATCCCATTGTCAATTGTTCCAACATCACATCAATACTCATTTTAACGTCACCATATCTGAAATTTCATATTTCTCTGCCAGCTTTGCTACTGTTCCGTCTTCTGTCAATTTTTTTAAATCTTTATTGACAATATCACACAATTCCTGATTTCCCTTTTTAAATCCAATGGCGTATTGCTCTGTACTTAATGTTTCTTCTAACATTTTATATCCCTCACCTCTTGATTTAAGCTGATAATTTGCAACACCTATGTCAATGGCAAGTGCGTCCAGTGCTCCTGCCTTTAATTCAGTAAAAGCCGTATTATAATCTGCAAATTCATTCAGAGATGCAAAAGTGTCTGCCAATGCTTTTTGTCCGTCTTCCTCATCACTTTGCAGTAAAGTTAAAGCAGAACTTGCTGCCTGAACTCCAACGATTTTACCTGAAAGATCTTCCAATGTATTAATACCCGAATTTTCTGCAACTACAATTACCTGGCTGTTATCTACATATGGTGTTGAAAATGTATAATCATCTTCTCTTCCATTCATCGTAAATCCATTCCAAATGCAGTCGATAGAGCCTGAACTTAATTCCATATCCTTAGCATCCCAGTTAATAGGCTTTTTCACAAGTTCCCACCCCTCCAGTTTGCACACTGCCTCAGCCAGTTCCAGATCAAATCCCGTATACTCTCCATTCTCATCCATGTAACCGTATGGTGGATATTCCGCATCAAATCCCACTGTAAATGTGGTTTTATCATCCGTTTTTGCGTCATTTTTCGCCGTGTCTTTTTTTTCTCCACATGCAGATAATGCGAATGTTGCTAACATTGTTCCTATTAAAACCAGTGCAATTTTTTTCTTCATTTCTTTGTCCTCCTCATATTTTATATTCGCTTTAGTATTTTATCTCTCTACCATACTAAATTAGCGCTTATCCTAACACAGAAATGAAAGACTGTCAAATCTGATTTTAATCAAAAATCGTTCAGTAATATAAAATTTGACTATAATTTTTCCGTAAATTCTTATATTTCAAAAACAAAAAAAGACTATTTATACAAAAAGTAAAATATATCCCTATTGTTTTCTGTATAAATAGTCTCTATTTCATTTTATTTTTATTGTATTTTTTACAAATCGTTTCCGTAAACTTCAATCTGCGCCAATGCAGGGAATGGAGATGGTTCGGAAGACTGAATTAAATGAGAAACCTTTAACCAGCTGATTTTCTTTTTCTCAAAAGTAAATTCCTGTCCGGCCCCTGTTTTCTTTAATGATAATTCCATCTCTTCGCCGTCAGAAAATGTAATGGTCATTTTTTTCCACCAATTATCGTGTGGGAAATCTGCGCGGAGATAAATAATAATTCGGTCAACTTCAACTTCTCGTCCAAAGTCTACTGTCATCTCTGCATTAGGATTGCGGTTAATACCCCATGAGTCATAAGGCCATTCTCCATGACATTCATTTGCAGTTACTCCATCAATAGCATTCTTGGCTGCAAATACAGACTCACCTCTTGTTTCTACATTTGCAAAGGCATGTGGGAAGCAAGTTTCATTTTCATGTAAATCATTTACATTAAGCGCCAGATTTCGATAAGTTTTTGGCTCAAACTCTTTTGCTTTTCTTACAGTAATTAAATGTTTATTTCCTGAAAATGTTTTTGGTGAAAGATTAATTCTCTTTTCTCCAAATGGAATTTTATAATGTGCATCTCCTGTGAGATAAACCAGAGATTTTCCCATAGCGTCATCTGCCTGAAACCACACATGGATATTTTTCTCAGAAGTTTCAAGAAGAATTCTGTCACCTTCCTGATATTCTCTTGCTACCATTAAATTAATTTCTTCCTCGTCTCTGCCCACAGCAACAGTTCTGCCGCTTCCATCAATTACTTTTAAACTGAACATATACTTTCTCCTTTAGCAGCCCAGAATTTCTTTTACGCATGCAGCGATTTTTTCACATTTGCAGTTTTTAAAGAATAATTCCTGGAAATGTTCTCCGGCAAGAGCGCCTTTTACCAGTTCTCTGTCTAATTCCATTAAAATATCTGTAAATTCGCGATAAGTAACTTTCTTTACATCATCCAGAATTCTCTTATTTCTCTGTTCCGGAACAGCTCTTTCTCTTGGATATCCCTGTCCGCTTTCTTCACAGAAAAGTTTTTCAAAAATGTATTCCAGATTTAAGTCTCCACCCCATCCGTATCCTTTTGCAAATGGAAGAGAAATTGCATTTCCATCATTAATCTGTGCAAAAGTATAAGCATCTAATGCATCTTCTACATGTCCGCAGATAACACCCGGGAAAGAGTTACAAGCAAGCATTGCACCTTCACCTGTACCGCAGCCTGTAATTACATAATCTGCTGCACCTGAATTTAATAACACGGCTGCCAGAATACCAACCTGTACATAAGTAAGCTGTGCTTCGTCTTCTGCTGTATACATTCCGTAGTTATCTACAGTAAATCCCATAGGTTCTACTACTTTTTTTAAGGATTTTTCAATAATTGGGTTTTTTGCCCCCTGGCTGTTTTCATTAATTAATGCGATTTTCATGATTTTTCTCCTATTTTTCTTATTTTGGCTGTTTTCCAATATATGCTAAAATACCGCCATCAACGTATAAAATCTGTCCGTTTACAAAGTCTGATGCTTCAGAAGCAAGGAACACTGCAGGTCCCATTAAGTCTTCCGGATTTCCCCAGCGAGCTGCAGGTGTCTTACTGATAATAAACTGGTCAAATGGATGTTTAGAACCATCCGGCTGAATTTCTCTTAATGGTGCAGTCTGAGGTGTGGCAATATAACCAGGTCCGATACCATTACACTGAATATTGTATTCACCGTATTCAGATGCAATATTTTTTGTCAGCATTTTTAATCCACCTTTTGCTGCTGCATAAGCAGATACTGTTTCACGTCCTAATTCGCTCATCATAGAACAAATGTTGATGATTTTTCCATGTCCTTTTTTCATCATGCCCGGAATAACTGCTTTTGACACGATAAACGGCGCATTCAAGTCAATGTCAATTACCTGACGGAATTCTGCTGCGCTCATTTCTGTCATAGGAATACGTTTAATAATTCCTGCGTTATTTACTAAGATATCAATGGTTCCCAGCTCTTTTTCAATATCTGCTACCATATTTGCAACCTGCTCTTCATCTGTTACATCACAAATATAACCTTTCGCATCAATACCTTTTGCTTTATAATTTGCCAGAGCTGTTTCTAAATGTTCCTGTCCTCTGCAGTTAAATGCAATTTTTGCTCCTGCTTTTGCGTAAGCTTCTGCCATAGCAAAACCAATTCCATAAGCTGCGCCTGTTACTAAGGCAACTTTACCTTCCAGTGAAAAACTTTTCATTACGTCCATTTCTATTCTCCTTTTATTTCAGTTCTGTATTTGCAATGTGGTCCATATCGTCAAAATCCTGATTTTCTCCAGCCATTCCCCAGATAAAAGTATATGCCTGAGAACCGGAACCAGAATGAATAGACCAGCTTGGTGAAATAACTGCTTCTTCATTTCTCATTACTAAATGTCTTGTTTCTGTCGGTTCGCCCATGTAATGCATAACAAACGCATCTTCCGGAATATCAAAATACAGATAAACTTCCATTCTTCTGTCATGTGTGTGGCATGGCATTGTATTCCATACGCTTCCCGGCTCTAATTTTGTCATTCCCATTTCCAGCTGGCAGCTTTCTACCTGTCCCGGAAGAATATATTTACAAATTGTTCTGTGATTAGACTGCTCTAAAGTTCCCAGTTCTACCTTATTTTCATCTTTAACGATGACAACACCTTCTTCCGGTGTTCCCTCCGGCTTAATCAATACAGTTGGGTATGTGTGATGTGCCGGTGTACTGTTAAAGTAGAATTTTGCAGGTTTTGTATCATCTTTGCTTGCAAAAGTAATATCTTTTGCTCCCATTCCAATGTACATACCTTCTTTATATGCAACTTCGTAAGCTTTTCCGTCTACTGTAATTGTACCTGCTCCGCCGATATTGATAATACCCATTTCTCTTCTCTGCAGGAAATACTCTGCACGAAGCTCTGCACCTGCTGTTAATGTTAAGGTTTCCTTTGCAGGAACTGCTGCACCGGTAATAATACGGTCAATATGGCTGTAAACCATTTTCATTTCTCCCGGTACAAATAAATTCTGGATTAAAAATTCCTCTCTTAATCTGTCTGTTGTGTAATGCTTCACGTCTCTTGGTGATGCTGCTGTTCTTACTTCCATAATATTCCCCTTTCTCTGTCTGCCTGTCCTTTTGTTGTACTGATTATAACATTTCTATTTTCAGCTAAGCTTTCTTTTCCTGTTGAAAACCTTGCAAATCTTGAACTCTACCAGTAAGAATTCCATTTTTTCAAACATCTTACCACTGCTTCCAGATAAAAATAGTCTCCCCATAGATTACATTCATCCACGCCTCTGTCTGTTACACTGTTATATGCACTGCTCTTTGCATAGACTCCGTGTAAAATCAATCCATTGGCATCCCAAGAAGGCTTTACGGAATAATGATCAATCAGGCTTTCCAGCATTTCGTATGCTTTTTCCTTATAGTACTCTTGCTCCTTCTCTGTCAGTCCTCCGTTTTCACACATTTCTAAAATTCCACATACTACAATAGCTGCTGCCGAAGAGTCTTTCGGTTCTTTATCTTCCGCTTTAAAGCTTAAATCCCAATAGGGAACTTTATCCTGAGGAAGATTTGCAAGATAAAAATCCGTTACCCTTTTGAAAAGTTCTTTGCATTTCTCATCTTTCAAATAGCGCCATGCAAGAGCTGTTCCATAAACACCCCATGCCTGGCCCCTTGCCCATGCAGAATTATTTTTATATCCCTGCGCTGTAACACCTTTTACCGGTTCTCCGGTTTCCGGATTAAAAAAATATGTATGATAGGTAGAAAAATCATCACGTACCAGATTTTTCAAACTGGTCTTTGTATGACGAATGGCTATATCTCTGTATTTTTCATCCCCTGTCACTTGAGAAGCCCAATATAATAAAGGCAGATTTAGAAGACAGTCAATAATCAGACGGTAATTATCCTCTGCTCCCAGCGTTCCCCATGCCTGTATAAATTGTCCTTTTTCCTGAAAGCGGCTGATAAGCTGGTCTGCTGCCAAAATTGCCGCTTCCTTTGCTCTTTCATTTCCTGTCAGCATATAAGCTGCCACACAGGATGGTGTATATAAAAATCCCATATCATGGTGGTCTACGTCTATTTTGTTTTCAATTCTCTTATAAAAGCTTTCTACCTGCACCATGGCAGATTTCCTAAATGCTTCATCTTTTGTCAGCTCATAAGCCAGCCAATAGGTTCCTGTGCAAAATCCGGTTGTCCATTCAATGTTTTCAGATACAGGATATATCTGATTTTCTGTATTCGAACCGGGAAATTTCTCTGTATAAATTTCTAAATTTTTCTTTAATACTTCTGTTGCCTGTAATGCTGCTGTTTCTAATTTTTTTCTGTTCATCTTTGCCTCCCGCAGATTTAAAAAGGGGTTGCTGCACTAAGACCTTAGTGCCACAGCCCCATCTTGTTTTTATTTTGTTACTTTCATAAAGTTGTCGTATGCTTCCTGCTGAATTTCAATGGCTCTGTCAATGTTTCTTGCTTTCAATTCATTTACAAAATCATCATATTCTGCTTCAATATCTCCTGAACCTAAAATCCAGCTCTGTAATTTTTCAAATACGATTGGTGTAATACCGGACATAATGCTCTTATACTCATCTAACGCATCTTTACTTAATTTTAAATCCGGTAATTTCGCGCCTTCAAACCATTCTTCATGAGAATTATACAATTCATTCGCTGCTTTTCCTGCTTCATTCATAGTAGCATATTCATAATCTGCAGACTGTACATAACCTGCACGATACTGAGAGCCTAAAGAACGAAGATATTCTACAGGAGCAAGACCGGAATTAAATACTTCATCTGTAAATGCTTTGTTTCCGTTTTCATCTACTGTATAAGTTTTTCCTTCAATACCCCAGTTCATAAAGTCAGAGCCTTCTTCTGTAAACATATAGTCCATGAATTTAATCACTGCTTCCGGATCTTTACACTGAGAGGAAATACCCCATCCACATTCTGCATAACGGCGTTCTCTTTCTTTTACGTTTCCATTCTGATCTGCAAACGGAGCTACTGCAACCATGTTAAAGCCCGGAACGTCCTGTGCCAGAGAGTCGTTGTAGTTTCCTGTGCTTACCCAGTCATGTGTAAATCCACCTGTATTATTACTTAACAGGGTATCTCTCGCAGACATACCACGTGTGAAGATTTCAGGATCGATTAAGCCTTCCTTATACCACTTAGCTAAATTAGAAACTGCCAGTTTATAATTTTCTGTAATCGGTTCAAATGTCATTTTTCCGTCTCTTGGATAAAATCCTGTACTGGAGTCCCACAGAGCCAGATATTCACCCATTTCATTTTCAGAAGTAGCTGAACGGTCAAATAATGGAATTTCATCTGCTTTTCCGTTTCCGTTTGGATCGTTATTCTTAAATGCCAGTAAAACATCATGAAGCTCATCTACTGTGGTAGGTACTGCCAGCCCCAGCTTGTCCAACCAGTCCTGTCTGATCCAGTAGAACTGAGAAGATTGCAATTCTTTTCCCAACGGAATGTTGTAAATATTTCCGTCTTCTGCTGTTGCCTGATATTTGAAATTCGGATCTTCTTCTAACATTTTCTTAATGTTTGGCGCATGTTCGTCAATTAAATCATTTAACGGAAGCATACCGCCGTCTTTTCCCAGTTTTTCAAGGTCAGAAGTAGACTCACATGCAATAATATCTGCAAGTTGTCCTGATGCAACCATGTTCTGGAATGCTGTGGAATAATCAGAGTTAGAAGACGCCACAACTCCTTTTAATTTTACACCTGTCTCTTTTTCGATTTCTTTCCATACTTCCCAATCTTCATTGAAAGGTGTTCCGGACAAGAACATAAAGGCTGTAAATTCTTTGCTTCCGCCTTCTTTACCTGCTGTTTCTTCTTTTTTCTTGCTGTCACCACAGCCTGTCATAAGAGCAGATACCCCCAGAACTGCTGCCAGCAAAAACGCTGTTACCTGTTTTTTCTTCATTTCTAAAATCCTCCTTTAATATAAATTAACCTTTTACACCACCAAGTGTAAGACCTGTTTTAAAATACTTCTGTACAAACGGGAATACCACAACCATGGGCAGAATTGCCATAATAATCAAGGCATATACCTGTGTTGTCGGCGATGTCAAAGAGTCTCTTGTAACGATTGCCGCATCTGACGGATTTGCCACACGCTCTACAATTAATTTCTTCAAAAATACCTGAAGCGGAATTTTATCATCATCTTTCAAAAGCTGCATGGTCCAGAAATATCCATTCCATCGGCTAATACCATAGAAAAGTCCCACTGTTGCAAGAGCCGGTTTTGATAATGGCAAATATATATTCCAAAACACCCTGAAATGTCCTGCACCGTCAATAAATGCAGCCTCTTCAAGCGCTTCCGGAACCTGTTCAAAAAAGCTTTTCATAATAATTAAATTATATGTTTCAATAGCAAATCCAAAAATGATTGCCGCCCTTGTGTTTAAAAGTCCCAGGTTATTAAAGTTCATATAAGTCGGTATAATACCTGCGTTAAACCACATGGTAAAAATAACAAATAAAGTAAAGAATTTTCTTCCTACCAGAGATTTCTTAGACAATGCATAGGCCATGGTGGTTGTAAAAAACATATTTGCAATTAAACCAAACACTGTATAGAATATAGCATTTCCATAAGCCATCCACAATCCGTCTCTTTTAAATACAGCCTCATAACTGGCTGTTGTAAATTCCTTAATTCCTAAGAGCACATCTCCATTTTCCACAAAGAAAGGTTTGCTGAAGGAAGAAATTAATACATAATAAATTGGATACAGGGCAATGAAAGTAATCAGAATTCCCAGAAGTACCATAAACACGTTGAAGGTCTTCTCACCAAATCCCATAACCTGTCCCTGTTTCGCTTTTTTTCCTGCCATTTTTCTCCCTCCTACCATAATGCACTGTCAGAAATTTTCTTACTGAACTTATTTGCAAGGATTACCATAATAAATGCTACAACAGACTCAAACAATCCTGCCGCAACAGATAAACCATAGTTTCCGTTTTCAAATGCCAGACGATAGGAATACGTTGAAATAACATCTGCTGCAGAATAAGTTGCAGGCTGATATAAAAGCAAAATTGCTTCGTATCCTACTTTAATAATGCCACCCAGCTTCAAAATCAACATGGTTACAATTGTAGGTGTAATTCCCGGAATGGTAACATGAAAAATCTTTTTCATCTTTCCTGCGCCGTCAACAGTAGCTGCCTCATACAGCTGTGGGTCAATTCCCATAATCGCTGCAATGTAAACCAGAGCATCAAATCCGGCATTCTGCCATAAGGTCATTAATGTATAAATTCCTTTAAAATATTCCGGTTTTGTCATAAAGTAAATAGGCTCAACTCCCAGCTTCTCTAAAACCAAATTCACCACACCTGTACTTGGTGACAAAAAGTTAATGACAATACCACATACAACCACAACAGAAATAAAGTGTGTAAGCAATGTAGACATCTGTGTCATTCTGCTGATAAATTTATTTCTCATTTCCGTAATACAGATTGCAAGTGCAATAGGTACAGGGAAGCAAATTAAAAGCTGCCAGAAGGAAATCATCAATGTATTTTTTAATACTCTTAAAAAGTCTCTGCCTGTAAAGAATTCAATAAAATTATCAAAACCTACGAATGTACTTCCCTCTATTCCCTGAAATACGTTATAGTCATAAAATGCAATTCTCAGCTCGGTCATCGGGCGGTATGCAAAAAGCAAATACCAGATAAGACCGGGTATTAATAACAGGTACAATTCTTTTGCTGCAAAAATTCTTTTAAACAGCGGTTTCTTTTGTTTCACCAGTTTTCTCCTCTCCTTTTCCTTTTCTTTTTCTGAAACGTCTCATGCGATAACCACACCTTATCGGATTTTAAAAGGAAAGTAAATCATCAAATTCCACCTGCATTTTTTTCATCTTCTTTTTTGTACATCATTTTCTCTGCATCCCTTGATTTTAAGCCGTTTCTCCACGTTTTTCATCACCATTTTTCAATCTATCATCATTTTTCAACCCTTGAAATCTACAGAAAATACCAGTATAATTTTTTTATCGACACAGATGTTTACACCCAAAGGAGATTAGAAATGTACAAACATGCACATGGCAGATACCAGCAAAAGCTGAATATTATTTTTATCATTCTGTCAGTTTTTATAACCCTTATCCTTTCTTCTATTTTAGGATTTTTCCTTTCCAAACAATCAGAGGAAAGCTACAAAAATTCCATATCACTTTCCAGAACAATTCTGGAAGAGAAAGCGGAAACTTCACTGAAAAATATTTCCAATACTATGACGGATATTGTAAATGATGCTCTTATCAAAGAATGGTCTACTTCTTATCAAAAAGATAACTTCTATTTCCTGTCTTCTCAGGTACAAAAAGCTTTGACAAAGTATTGCAGCACCAGTGAAACACGCTTTGAGACTTATTTGCTCATCGACAATGAAAATACTCTGAATGATGAAATCACTCCCTCTGACGTTCTCTCCCCTGAAGGTTCTTTTTCTATCTCGAACTTTTTAAAAAGCAAAGACCTTACCCAGGAAGATTTAAAGACAATCAGAGAATATTTTGACAGTCACATGTTTCCTTATGTCCTTCCTCATTACAACGAAAATGGAGAACTGGATTTTCTCTACTATTGGATTAAAGGTTATAATCATCCTCAAACTTGTATTTACATGGCAGAAATTCCTGTAAATTCTATTGTGAATAATACAAAAGGCCAAAATTTCTGGATTGCCAACGATGATGGACTTTTTCTCCCATGTACCACAGATAAGGAAACAGGCAATCTTCTGAAAACACTGCAGAAGTTTGTAAACACTGATAAAAACTTAATAAAAACTTCTGATTATTATATTGCAGCGGCTCACTTGCCTTCCATGAATTGGAATATCTACTACTTATACGACCAAAACAGTCTTGGCATCCTGAATATCTTTTCTTTTCTGCTTTTAGTAGTTTTGGTTTATGTTTTGCTGTCTTCTTTATTCTTTTACATAGCAAAACTTTTATATCAGCCAATCTACGACACTTTAAAACCGGCATTAAAAGAAGGATACAATCATTTTGATGAGTTCAAAATTTTAGATGAAAATTTAAACCGCTTGCAGACCTTAAATCAGAATTTACTGGAAACACAAAAAAACACAGACAGTCTTATGGTACAACAGTATTATCAAAATCTGCTTACCGATCCCAACGGATATCTTGCAGAAATAAAAAATCCTTATTTTACCGGCAGAGAAAAGTACTGTGTAGGACTGCTTTGCCTGCATCCGGAACAAGAAGATAATCTGGACAGTACCTTATTGGGACAGTTAGAACTTTATAAAAATATTCTGTTTCAAGAATGTATCAAGCAAAAAAACTGTTTCATGGTAAAATTATCCATGTACCGCTGTGGACTGATTATGCAGACAGATAATTTAGAGCAGGCAAAAAAATTGTTAAACCGAATTTTTTCACATTCAGAAAGCTTAAACAAGACAGAAAAAAGCTGGGAAGAACAGATTATTTTAAGTCCCGTAAAAAAAGGCTTGGAAAATATCAATGCCTCTTATCGGGAGACCTTAAAAATAGCAGAATATCTCTCCATGCTGCCTCATGACAAAATTATTACTTATGACTCCATTGCATCCGTAGACTGCACAACGTATTCTTATCCTCTTGCAACAGAAAATAAATTAATTTCAGAAGTTGTATCCGGACAGGAAAAGGCACTGGATTTATTTGATGAACTCATCCGTGAAAACCTTACACAAAAGAGACTTCCTATGGAAGTTCTTCAGAATTTTGTCTATACTTTAATCGGAACTGTCAATCGGATTTTTCAGGAATTGAAATCCTCTCCGGAAGATTTTATCGGACGTTCTATTAATTACGAATACTGGTATGCTCACTGGGGAGACTCTGTGACAATTACTGCAATAAAATCTGTTCTCGCCGATATTATTGCGGCAAAGAAACAGCGCAGCCAAACACAGGATGAACTTTTATTAACCCAAATGCTGGATTATATTCATGAAAATTTCAGAGACAATATTATGCTGAATGACTTAGCTGATCAGTTTAATATATCTCCAAAATACTGTGGTATTTTGTTTAAGCAGCTCAGTGACAATAATTTCAAAGATTATTTAAACCGCTATCGTATTGAGCAGGCAAAAAAATTAATTCAGGAAAGACCTTCTCTGAAGACAAAGGATTTAAGTGTTATGACAGGCTTTAACAGCTCTAATACTTTTATTCGTGTATTCGGAAAATATACAGGCACAACACCTCAAAGATATGCCGAACAGCTTATAGAAAAACAGAATTCAAAAGATAGGAAGTGACAGAATGGAAATACTCAGCTCCTGTAAGGACTCCATTGCAAGCTGTATTAATCAAAAATCTTTTGCTATTGCCCATCTATACAGTGACGAAAAGCCAATGGATATGCACATTCACGATTGCTATGAAATTTATTATTCCATATCCGGCGGAAAACAGTTTTTAATTGATAATTGCTTTTACAATATCTTCCCTGGAGATATTTTCTTTATCAATCAATATGAAAGCCATCATTTAACTCAAATTGACAGTCAGGTGCATGAACGCATTATTATTTCTATTCATCCTGACTATTTAAAATCTCTGTGTACAGAAAACACAAATTTGGACGCATGCTTTCAAAACAGAAGTATGCGCTCCAACCACAAGGTGTCTCTGACCACAGAAGAGCAGAAAAACTTTCAATACTTTGTTCATAAGCTTTCTCATATTAAAGGATATGGCTCTGACATTTTAGAAAAAGCTGCCTTTTTAGAACTGATGGTTTTTCTCAATAAACGTTTTCATAAAAACCGGATTGCAGACACAGACAAGGAAATCAGTTCAAACGCACAGGTAGACAGTATTTTATCCTATATCAATCAACACATCGAAGAGCCTTTAAGTCTGGAGCAGCTGTCCTCTCACTTTTTCTTAAGCTCCTCCTACCTGTGCAGACTCTTTAAATCTGCTACGGGTACTACCATTAACAAATATATTACTGCCAAACGCATTTCTCATGCAAAGGAACTTCTGGCAGAGGGCTATACGGTGAGTGAAACCAGTGTAAGATGCGGATTTAACGACTACAGTAACTTCTTCAAAGCATTTACAAAAGCTACAAAAGTATCACCAAAAAAATATGCACAGTTTTTATCACAATAATGAATAAAGCTCAGTATGCCTGGCAAACACCTCTGTTTTGTCTTATACATACTGAGCTTATATTAAATACACACAAACTAATTCAATTTTGTTATAATTTCTGTAATCAGTTTCTTAAACTGTACAGCAACTCTATCTGCTGTTTCCTGTACTTCTTTATGATTTAATTCTTCTTTTGACATTCCTGCTGCCAAATTTGTAATGCATGAAATTCCACCGATTTCCATTCCAATATGACGGGCTGCCATTGCTTCACAGGCGGTACTCATTCCCACTGCATCAGCTCCCCACGCTCTTGCCATGCGGATTTCTGCAGGAGTTTCATAATTTGGTCCTGTAAACTGTGCATAAACCCCTTCCTTGATGTCAATCTCTAAATCTTTTGCCGCCGTTTTCATAATTTCCTGTATTCTCTTACTGTATACTTCACTCATATCGGGAAATCTCACACCCAGCTCATCTAAATTTTCCCCAATCAAAGGACTCGGCACGCCGGTTGTAATATGGTCTGTAATCATCATAAAATCACCTGGCTTAAATTCAAAATTTACGCCGCCTGCTGCATTGGTTAAAATTAATTTTTTCGCACCCAAAAGGGCCATAAGTCTGGTAGGAAGCACAACATCTGACATTGCATATCCTTCGTAATAATGCACACGTCCCTGCATAATTACAACAGGTGTTTTGCCCACATGTCCAAAGACAAAGCGACCTTTATGTCCTGCTACCGTAGATGTAGGAAACCCTTCAATTTCCGTATAATCAAGAGTCTGTACCACCTCAATTTCATCTGCATAATCACCCAGACCAGAACCTAAAATCAAAGCCACTTCCGGCTTAAAATCCACCTTCTTTTTAATACTCTCCAAACAGGTCATTAATTTTTCATACACTGCGCTCATAATAATCTCCCTTCTTTCATTCTATGTCTATAATTGCCGCAATTAACTCCTTTAGCTTTGTGTATTGCTTATATGAAACAAGAAGCTGATTTCCTTCTTTACTAATAAGGCCTTCTTCTGCAAACTTCTTTACAGAGCGGTTGATTGTCTTTACACAGAGTCCTGTAGTATCAGAAAGTCCCTGTCTTCCGCCCTGCACACGCAACACACCATTTTTAGCATACAACTCATATCTTTCCGTAAGCAACATTGCCAAACGGTCAGAACCTTGTAAAAATAAATAAGCTCTGCTCTTTCTGCCATCTTCTAATAAAGATTTTCCGGTAAGCTTTGCTTCCAGCTTAAGGACACGTAAATCTGTAAGAAGCCATCGCTCATACTTTGCTTTCGAAATCTTGACAATGGTACATGGGGTTACTGTCTCCAGTGTCGTCATATAATTGTCCAAATCCATAATAATCTCCATGCCTCCCAGTGCATGTACACAGTCAAATCGCATAAAGTCATAAGTAATCCCGTAAATTCTATAATCCGTTGCCTTAATTGTTCCTCTTCCTACAAAATATATCGTATCAATGGGAGTGTTTTCTCGTACAAATATTTGCCCTTTTTCCATTTCCTCAATCTGAAAAGAATCCATAAGCCATGCCGGCGCTGTTTCAAAATATTCTTCAAACTGCTGTTGTGTTTCTCTTTTACATTCTTTCAAAAACGGTAATACACTATACAAATATTTGTTCCGCATTTTATACCTCTTTCAGTCTTCTCAATAATTCTGCCTTTATTTCATCTTTCGCAAATGCTGCATGAATTGCATTTTCTGTAATATTTACAAGTTCTTCGTCTGTAACTCCATAATTTTTCTGTACAAATTCCATTTCTTTTTCTATGCTGGAATTACTTACGGTTCTGTTATCTGTGTTTATAGTAACACATAATCCCGCATCAAGAAACTCTCTCATAGGATATTCTGATTTATCTCTCACTGCCTTTGTCTGCAAATTACTGATTGGACACATTTCAATGCCAATGTTCTTTTCTCTGCACATTGCAATTGCGTCTGCATGTCCTCTTAAAGCAATACCATGCCCAATTCTGGAAGCGCCGCATTCCACAGCCTCTATAACATTTTCTACTCTTCCACACTCTCCTGCATGAATAGTAAACGGAAGCTTTAGCTTCTTCGCCTCTTGAAATAATCCCCGGAAATTTTCCATAGGAAATGCAGCCTCATTTCCTGCCAAATCCACCGCACAAATTCCTTCCCCTAAAAAATTTCTGGCAGCCTTCATCATCTGCAGATTGTCCTCATCTGTATGATGACGCATAGCACAGGCAATCACATTGTAATAAATTCCGCATTCCTTTTTTGCTTCTTCAAGACCTTCTAAAACAGACTGTATCACGCTTTTACAATCTAAGTTTTCATTCACAGACAGCAATGGCGCAAAACGCACTTCTACATATTGAATATTATCCTGTTTTAAACTCTTTAAAAAAGCTTTTGAAGTACGTTTTAATCCTGTTTCTGTCTGCATACAGGACAAAGGTAAATCAAATTTTTCCAGATATTCTGCAAGGTTTCTGCAGTCATCACGAACCTGAAGTTCTTCCTTCTTGACTTCTCTGCCTAAAAGCTCGCTGATAATTCCTATTGGCAGCGAACCATCCAGATGACAATGGAGTTCTACTTTGGGAAGCTGTATAATCTTTTGATTGTCCATTATTTACTCCCTTCTGACCATTATTTTTCAGTTAAAATAGTATAAGCACCTTACAACCTAATGTGAAGATGCTTATACCGATTAAAATTTCTTAATTATTTAATAGACTCAACCTTTACAATCTCAACTGGAAGTTTACTTGCATCATCTGCTGCAGTATCATTTGCAATCTTAATAGAACCATCTTTTAAGCCATTGTAAATTTCATCATATTTTTCCTGTGTAAATTTCTCAAACTTAGATATTTCCATTGGTAACTGAACGCCATTTTCTGATGCGCCTAATGTAATGGATTTTCCACCTTCAAAAGTTCCGTCATAAACAGATGCTACTGCATTGTAAACAGAGTCACTTAATGTTTTCATTGCAGAAGTAATAACTGTCTCAGATTCTACAGACTGGTCAACGTCTACACCAATAACTTTTTTACCTGCACCTTCAGCTGCTTTCATAACAGAGTTACCAACTCCACCGCCGCATGCAAAAATACATTCTGTTCCTTCGCTGTACCAAGCTGCTGCTTTTGCCTGATTTTCAGGAGAAGCAGCAAAGTTTCCTACATAAGTATATTTGATATTAATATCACCCTGTGCAAGACCTAAATCTTTTGCTGCTGCATCTGCTCCCTGAACAAATCCATATCCATAACGAACAACTGCAGGTACAGAAATACCACCCATAAATCCTAACTGTCTGTATCCCTCTTCTACTGCTGCATATCCTGCTAAATATCCAGCCTGTTCTTCTGCGTAGAAGATAGAAAGTACATTGTCTTTAATGTCTGGTGCTTTTCCTTCACCTTCTACAGGAGCTGCATCTACAATAACAAATTTTGTATCCGGATATTTTGTCTGTGCTTCAAAAATTGGTCTTTCAAATAAGAAACCTGGTGTTACAATAACTTTTGCTCCACCTTTTACTGCAAGGTCAATGGCTGTTAAACAAGCTTTATCTGATTTTTCTGAAGGTTTATAGTATTTGCATGTAATATCATTTTCATCTGCGTATTTTTTTAACCCTTCCCATGAACCCTGGTTAAAAGATTTATCATCAATTGTTCCTACATCTGTGATTAACGCCAGTTCATATTTACTTCCTTTGCTTTCCTTTTCTCCACTTTCTTCAGATGCACCTGGTTTTTCTGCACATCCTGCCATTCCTAATACCATTACTCCAGCCAGTACTAAGCTAATCAGTTTTTTCTTCATAATTTTTCCTCCTATTCTTTAATAGCCTTTTACACTTTGCCCTTTAATCAGGGAAATCGCTGAACTTGTACCAATTCTGTCACATCCTGCTTCCAGAAAGGCCTCCATATCTTCCACACTCTTAACTCCGCCTGCGGCTTTCATCTTTACGTGTGGTCCAATAAACTTCTTAAACAGAAGAATATCTTCCATTGTAGCTCCACCTGTTCCAAATCCTGTGGATGTCTTAATATAATCAGCACCTGCCTCTGTAACAGCTTTGCACATGGCAATTTTTTCTTCCTCTGTTAAATAGCAGGCTTCAATAATAACTTTTAAAATTTTATCGCCGGCTGCCTGTTTCAGACTTCTGATTTCCTCTGTAACCTTTTCAAAATCACCATTTTTCACATCTGCAATATTGATTACCATATCTACTTCAGATGCCCCATCTTCAATAGCCTGTACTGTTTCTGCAACCTTTGCTTTCGTAGTGCTGTATCCTAAAGGAAATCCCACTACTGTACAAATATTGATTTTGTCTCCATAAGTGTCATGAATTCTCTTAATATAACTTGGCGGTACACATACAGAAGCTGTATGGTACTCCATAGCTTCTTCACACAGCTTCTGTATATCTTCCCATGTGGCAAAAGCTTTTAAAAGTGTGTGGTCTACATGACTTAAAATTTCACTTGTGTTCATATAATTCCTCCTTGTCTTAATATTTTTCTATTCCTTTCGGAGTAACTCTGGCATAAACCAAAGGTTCCTTCTTTGGTGCTTTCTCTTCTATGAAAATGGATTTCCTGTATTTCTCTGCTGCTGCCTCAAATAATTCTTCCTTAGATGTATATAATGCCGCAAGAACATCACCTTTATTTACTTTTTCTCCGGTTTTCTTATGTAAAATAATGCCCGCAGTATAGTCAATTTCACTTTCCTTTGTCTCTCTGCCTGCACCTAACATAGCAGATGCAATTCCACAGCCCTCCGCATCAATGTGAGTAATATATCCGTCTTTTTCCGCCTTCACCTCATAGACATAAGGTGCTTTTTCAAACTTATCCGGATTTAAGATAACTTCAGAGTCACCGCCCTGCGCTTCTACCATAGCTACCAGACGTTCCAGAGCCGCACCGCTTTTCATTGCATTTTCAGCCAATGCTCTACATTCTGTTTCCGTACCTTTTCCTGCAAGATAAAGCATATTGGAAGCCAGCTGTAAACAAACTTCTGTTAAATCCGCCGGGCCTTTTCCTTTTAGAGTTTCCACGGCCTCGATTACCTCAAGGCTGTTTCCAATATTATGACCTAAAGGAATATCCATGTTGGTAATTAAAGCAGCCATTTTCTTTCCTGCATTTTCTCCGATAGACACCATTTCCTTTGCCAGTGCAATAGAGTCTTCTACCGTCTTCATAAATGCACCGCTTCCTGTTTTTACATCTAAAAGAATGCCGTCATTGCCTGCTGCCAGCTTCTTACTCATAATGGATACTGCAATCAGTGGAATGCTGTCTACTGTTGCGGTTACATCTCTCAGAGCATATAGTTTTTTATCCGCAGGCGCCAGATTTCCTGACTGTCCAATAACAGAAAGTCCTGTTTTATTTACCACATCAAAAAATTCTTCTCGGTCTAAAGATGTACGCATTCCCGGAATTGCTTCCATCTTATCTACAGTTCCCCCGGTATGACCTAATCCTCGCCCTGACATTTTGGCCACCTTTACTCCACAGGAAGCCACAATCGGAGCAATGACCAGCGTTGTCTTATCTCCCACACCTCCGGTAGAATGCTTATCCACTTTCATTCCTTCAATGCCGGATAAATCCACCATATCACCGGAATGTGCCACCGCCTGTGTCATTGCCAGAGTTTCTTCCTCATTCATGCCTTTAAAATAAACTGCCATTAAAAATGCAGACATCTGATAATCCGGAATTTTTCCATCTACATATTCTGTAATCATGTACTGGATTTCTTCTTTTGTCAGAGCTTCCCCATTTCTTTTCTTCATGATTAAATCATACATTCTCATAGTGATTGCCCCCTTTATCTGCTTCCTTTATCGTAAGGAATACCTTCTGCCTTCGGAGCCTGTGAATTCTTAGAGAAGAATGCCAAAACTACCAAAGTCGCAATGTAAGGAATCATTTTATAAACTTCATTTGGAATTGGCAAATCTTTTAAAACAGGAATAGCAGAGTACGCACTTGCCAAAGTCTTCATAATTCCAAAGAAAAATGCTGCCATAAAAATCTTATTACTTCTCCATTGTCCGAAGATTAATACCGCCAATGCTAAAAATCCATATCCGGCAACACTGGCATTAAAGTTTGTGGAAGTCGGTACGACAAATACAAGACCGCCAATTCCTGCAAGCACACCGGAAATAATAACACCGGAATATCTGATTTTATAAACATTTACACCTACAGAATCCGCTGCTCCCGGATGTTCCCCACAAGCACGAAGTCTTAATCCAAATCTTGTTTTCTTAATTACAAAAGCTGCCACAAGGAAAATTAAAATTCCAATATAAGTTGTAATATAACAGTTCTGGAAAAATAACGGTCCAATTACAGGAATATCGCCCAATACAGGCACTTTATCAATCTGAAAAGTATCTGTAAACTGAATTTGCTGAATTCCCTGAATTGTTCTTGCTGCAAAAATTGCAAATGCAGGAGCAAACATATTCAATGCAGTACCGCTGATTGTCTGATCCGCCTTCATATTGATGGATGCAAATGCGTGCAGCAAAGAGAAAAGTCCTCCTGTAATACCTGCGATTACAATAGCAATCAGTAAAAGTCCCTGCCCGCTTAAGTTTGCCTGTGTCATATTAATAAATAAAACACCGGCAAAAGCTCCAATTACCATAATACCTTCTAATGCAATGTTAATTACACCGCTTCGCTCAGAATACATACCGCCAATAGCTACAATCAGAAGCGGGATAGCAAAAAACATCGTCTGCTGCATAATAAAATATACAATATCCATACTCCTACTCCTCCTTCTTCAGATTGCTATTTGCTTCATCTGTGTGTTTTTTATTTTTTCTGGCCTGAATTTTATGAATCATACCTCTAAATAATAATGATAATGCACCACAATAAATAATAGCTGCAATAATCATATCAATAACTTCAGGAGCAAAATCAAACAACTGCATGTTGTAACCGCCTACTGTCAGATGTCCGATAAACAATCCGGCAAAAAGAATACCAATTGGATTAGACATACCAAGTAATGCTACGGAAATTCCTGAAAATCCTTCCGGTGCAATAATATCCAGTACCTGAAGATACTTTCCAGAATTTGCAAGATACAGCAACGCACCGCCGACTCCTGATAAAGCCCCTGCAATTACCATAGACAACACAATATTTCTTTTGGCATTGATACCTGCATATTTACTTGCATTAGGATTTTTTCCACATGCCTTTAATTCATAGCCAAAAGTAGTACGATTTAAAATTACATAAATTAAAATAACAAAAGCAATAACAATAAGAATTCCTACGTTAATATCTGAATTTGGAAAAATCTTGTCTAAACCGGCTTTCGGCAGATTTGCAGTAGACGCAACCGCCATAGACTGGTTCTTTACCTGGTCGTAAATAGTTCTCTGAATTAACATATTTACCATATACATTCCGATATAATTCATCATAATAGAAGCAATTACTTCGTTTACATTTCGAAATGCTTTTAAAAGTCCGGGAACCATTCCCCATAATGCACCTGCTAAAGCAGCGCCTACAATGGCTACTAAACAATGTAATCCTGCTGGAAGGAACGTACATTTTACACCAATTAAAACTGCCACATAAGCACCTACAGTAAACTGTCCCGGCGCTCCGATATTAAATAGACCGGTCTGGAAAGCAAATCCCACAGACAAACCTGTCATAATAATCGGAGTAGCATAATAAAACATCTGCCCTATTCCCTGAATTCCATCAGTAAATCCGCCCTGCAAAATCATCATAAAACCGCCATACGCCTGACTCGGATTACTTGCGAGCAAAATAATGAGTCCAAAGAGCAGACCACAGATAATTGCAAGAATTGACGAACAGAAACTTGTCATGCCCTCTCCCTGAAAAATATTTCTTTTCTTATTCTTCATTATTCACACTCCTTTTCGCTCCTGCCATGTACAATCCCAGTTCCTCTGTCGTAATCTTCTTCGGATCTACATCTGCAACGATTTCACCTTCGTACATTACAAGAATTCTATCACTTACATTCATGACTTCATCTAATTCCAAAGATACAAGAAGTACTGCCTTTCCTGCATCACGCTGTGCAATCAACTGCTTATGAATATACTCGATCGCGCCTACGTCCAATCCTCGAACCGGCTGTACTGCAATAACAATCTCCGGATTTCTATCCAGCTCTCTGGCAATAATTGCTTTCTGCTGATTACCTCCTGACATTCCTCTTACAATACTGTTTACACCTTGTCCGGAGCGAATATCGAACTTCTTAATCAACTCCTCTGCGTAGCTGCGAATTGCATCGAACTTCAAAAATCCGTGATTTTGGAAACGCTTTGTAAAATAACTCTGAAGCACCAGATTTTGCTGAAGATCATAGTCCAGAACCAGGCCATCCTTATGTCTGTCTTCCGGAATATGTGCCATACCATCCAGACATTTCTTTCGAATGCTTTCATGGGTAATGTCTTTTCCCTTCAGGAAAACTTGTCCCTCATCAATAGGCATCATTCCGGTAATACCATATACTAATTCAGACTGACCATTCCCATCAATACCTGCAATTGTAACAATTTCACCTTTTCGCACAGTAAAAGATACGTTCTTTACTGCCTCTTTGCCATGGTGTTTTGACTTAATTGTCATGTTCTTTACTTCTAAAATAGCATCCCCAGGAGTATTTTCTTCTTTATCAATAATAAAATTAACTTTTCTGCCTACCATCATTTCGGACATTGCTTCTTTAGAAGTTTCTGCAACATCAATAGTTCCGATATACTTTCCTTTTCTAAGTACGCTGCATCGATTTGCAACTTCTTTAATTTCATTTAATTTATGCGTAATAAAGATAATGGATTTCCCTTCCTCTACCAATTGCTTCATAACTTTCATAAGCTCTTTGATTTCCTGAGGAGTCAGAACTGCAGTAGGTTCGTCAAAAATCAAAATATCATTATCACAATACAACATTTTCAAAATTTCCACACGCTGCTGCATACCTACCGTAATATCTGAAATATATGCATCCGGATCAATTTTAAATTTGTATCGTTCACTTAATTCCATAATTTTTTTGCGGGCATCATCCATTTTCAAAACTCCGCCCTTTGTTGTTTCACGACCTAAAACGATACTTTCCAATACCGTAAAATTATGAACCAGTTTGAAATGCTGGTGCACCATTCCAATTCCTAAGGCATTTGCATCATTAGGATTGTTAATCTTCACTTCTTTTCCATTAATCTTAATCTGACCTGCTTCCGGCTGATATAAGCCAAAAAGAACACTCATAAGTGTAGATTTACCGGCTCCGTTTTCACCCAGCAGTGCGTGGATTTCACCCTTTTTTACGCGCAGTGTAATGTCATCATTGGCTTTAAATTCACCAAACTGCTTCGTAATATGGTTCATTTCAATTACATATTCCACGTTTCTTCCTCCTTTTTGTTTTATTTCAAATTAGCTGAGCTAAAACCATAAGGCAAGAGTTCCTCTAAAGTCATTACTCTACAGGTACTTTCCCCATCAGCAAGTATAATCTGAAACTCTTTCGGATTACAAAACTCCATCATAACCTGTCTGCATACGCCACAAGGCACACACATCTCATTTACATTTTCCCCATCTTTTGCACCTACAATTGCTATTTTTTCAAATTCTCTTTCTCCCTCTGAAACTGCTTTAAAAAAAGCTGTTCGCTCTGCACAGTTTGTAGGTGTATAGGAAGAATTTTCAATATTACAGCCCAGATAAATTTTTCCGCTTTTTGTCAAAAGAGCAGCGCCCACTTTAAAGTTAGAATATGGAGTATAGGCTTTCAATCTGGCTTTTTTTGCTTCTTCCAGCAATTTGAGATTATCCATATTTTCATCTCTCCTATTTTAAGATTTCATCCTTAAAGCTGGTTCCATCTAATTTATTATCAATTCCAAAAATATCTAACACTGTTGCCGCTATATCTGAAAAAGTTTTACGAGTTCCCAGATTGACACCTTCTTTAATTCTCTCTCCATAAACTAAAAATGGCACGCATTCTCTTGAATGATCAGTTCCCTTAAATCCCGGATCACAGCCATGATCTGCAGTTATCATTAAAATATCCTGCGGCTGCATTCTCTCCATAAAAGTTCCCAGTTGTTTATCAAAAACTGTAGCTGCCTTTGCATAGCCTTCAATATCATTTCTATGTCCATACAACATATCAAAGTCTACTAAGTTTACAAAACATAAACCATTAAAATCCTCATTCTGAAGCTGAATTGTCTTTTCCATCCCATCTACATTACCTTGAATTCTCTGCGTATGGGCAATTCCTCTTCCTGCAAAAATATCATAGATTTTACCTACTCCATAAGTATCAAATCCTTCTTTTTGCAGTACATCCAACATAGTATCTTTCGGTGGCAGCAGAGAAAAATCATGTCTGTTAGTAGTTCTCTGAAAATCAGGTGCGTCTCCCACAAATGGTCTGGCAATTACACGTCCCACTCCATGCTCTCCTACTAAAATTTCTCTGGCAATTTCACAATATTTATAAAGTTCTTCTACAGAAACAATATCCTCATGGGCTGCAATCTGAAAAACGCTGTCTGCAGATGTATACACAATAAGCTTTCCTGTGCGAACATGTTCTTCTCCATAATCTCTGATTACATCTGTACCGGAATATGGTTTGTTACAAAGCACTTCTCTGCCTGTTCTCTTCGTAAATTCATCCAAAACTTCCTTTGGAAAACCATTGGGATAAGTAGGAAGTGCTTTTGAAGAAATAATACCGGCAATTTCCCAATGTCCAATCGTTGTATCTTTTCCTCTGGATGCTTCCTGCATTCTTCCGTATCCACCAATTACTCTCTCTGGTTTTTCCAAATAGTCCACTCCATCTATACAGGAAAGTCCCAATTTTCTCATGTTTGGTGTATCATATTCTTTTGACTGTGTAATTGTATAAAGCGTATTTGCACCTTTATCTCCAAAATCTGAAGCATCAGGCGCATGTCCAATTCCAAAGCTGTCCAATACAATCAAATATACTCTCTGCTTGTTCATTGTTCTCGTCCCTTTCTTTATTATCTTTTACACTGCAATTATATATTTTTCATTATATAGTATCTCATATTCCCAAAAAAGGACTCATGTCCTTTTTTATAATCTTTTATAAATTACAAAAACATATCGCTCAGTTGATTTATTAATTAAAAAAGGAAGCTATACACTAATATCTTAATGTACAGCTTCCTTAAATTATAAATTAAAAAAACTCCCCCTGTTGGACTCGAACCAACGACACTGCGGTTAACAGCCGCATGCTCTACCGACTGAGCTAAGGAGGAATAATAAAAGAGGCGCCAACCAGATTTGAACTGGTGATAGAGGTGTTGCAGACCTTTGCCTTACCACTTGGCTATGGCGCCATATAATATATTATACTCACATATTTCATAAATATGCAAGCATTTTTTAGTGACTCCTACGGGAATCGAACCCGTGTTACCGCCGTGAAAGGGCGATGTCTTAACCGCTTGACCAAGGAGCCAGATATTTTCCACACCATACCTTCAAAACTACATATATAAAACGAAACTTTCCAACTGCCGTTCTGCTTAGTCCGCTTAGCAACCGTCACTCATAAGCTTCGCTTATTTCGTGTCCTTTGCTTCGCAAATGGCTTCGGTCTGA
>NZ_LT635466.1 GCF_900120295.1 Blautia sp. Marseille-P3201T
ATCTGTCAATCCACTTTGACGGCATTCCATGATGAGACGGTATTGTTCTTTGGCAGGTATTCTTTTGCTTCTCATGAGCACACCTCCATAAATCGGATAGAGTAAAATGCTCGCATCTATCATTTCTGGCAAGAGAAGATAAAGTGAAATGCTTGCATTTTCTAATGATTATTATGGATTCATTTTTAGGGCAACACAATCCGTCGAATTATTTTGCGCTTACATTATATATATATATATATATATATATATTGTCAATTGATTATTTTCTTTATTTTGCGAAAATGCTTTTTGCAGGAACTCAAAATTTTTTCATAAACAAAGAGACAACGTCTTAAAACAGTTCATTGTCTCTTTCCTAAAATATTTTACTTTAATTCTTTTTCTGCCGCCTGAAGCGCAGCTTCCACAACCTTATCCATGTCATAATACTTATAATTGCCAAGACGTCCGCCAAATATCACATTCGTTTCCTTTTCAGCCAATTTTCTGTATTTCTCAAACAGTGCATTATTTTGCTCGTTATTCACCGGATAATAAGGCTCCATTCCCACTTTCCACTCAGAAGAATATTCTCTAGAAATAACGGTTTTCTCCTGTTTTCCAAATTCAAAGTGTTTATGCTCAATAATTCTTGTGTACGGAACTTCCCTGTCTGTATAATTTACCACAGCATTTCCCTGATAATTATCGGTATCCAGAACCTCTGTTTCAAAACGTACAGAACGGTATTCCAGTGCTCCCAGTTGATATCCGAAATACTCGTCAATCATTCCTGTAAACACCACTTTATCCGCTATATTTTCATTCTCTTTTCTGAATGTAAAATAATCCGTATTGGTTTTTACCTCTATGCCTTCCAACATTTTTTCTACAATCACTGTATATCCGCCCTTTGGTATTCCCTGATAAGTATCATTAAAATAATTGTTATCATAGGTAAAACGAAACGGCAGTCTTTTAATAATAAATGCCGGAAGCTCTGTACACGGACGTCCCCATTGCTTTTCCGTATATCCCTTTATCAGCTTTTCATACACATCTGTACCTGCCAAAGAAAGTGCCTGTTCTTCCAGATTTTTAGGCTCTGTAATATGTAATTCTTCAATCTGGTGTTCAATCATTTCTTTTGCTTCTTTCGGTGTACGAATTCCCCACATTTTGCTGAATGTATTCATATTAAAAGGAAGATTATATAATTCATCTTTATATACTGCAATGGGAGAATTAATATAATTATTGAACTCTGCAAATTGGTTCATATATTCCCATATTGCCTTATTGGAAGTGTGAAAAATATGTGCTCCATACTTATGTACATGTATTCCTTCTATATCTTCACAGTAAACATTTCCGGCAATATGAGGTCTTTTATCAATAACAAGACATCTCTTTCCCTTTTTCTTTGCCTCATGAGCAAACACTGCACCAAATAAACCGGCGCCTACTATTAGATAATCATACCTCATAAATTTCTCCCTTGTTCTCTCTTTATTTTCATTAGCAGAGATAATCTTAGCATATCATTGCCGTTTTTTCAATCCTGTCACAGACTGCTGCCAATATCTTTTTATAATTATTCTGTCTGAAAATTAATTTTCTGTTTCTCTACATCCACTGTTGCTTCTATTCCAAAAGGAATAATACACCTTGGAAGTGCATGTCCTACATTGACATTATATACAACCGGCAATGCAGGATTATCAATAGTTTCTATCAGCACTTTTTTATACTCTTCATAATAAGTTTCATCCATGGGCTTTCCTACCAGCACTCCGTTCACACTCTCAAATACTCCGATCTCTTTTAATTTCAAAAGTGCTCGTTTCAGCTTATCCGGTGTCATCTTTTCTTCGCTGGTTTCCAAAAGCAGAATTTTTCCCTCCCACTCATTTTTAGACGGAAACAGTTGATATTTACTACAAAGTTCCGGTGAATTTTCATATCGTTCTCCATCAAATATATCAAATATGGTATCCAAACATCCGCCTAAAATTTTACCAGAGAAAACAGAACTTCCCTGTAATAGCTCATATCCCCTGTTAAGCTCTTCCGGAAGCTCCACTCCTACCTGATTTTCATCATAATTCGTTCTTCCCTCATACCACACATCACTTGAAGTAATCTCTTTGATTGTGCCTGTTGTAATCAATTCTTCGAAATATTTCTTTGTATAGGGTAACATTTCTTTCCCTAGTTCACAGATATCGGAAAGAAATGCCTGCCCATAAAAAGTATTTAATCCTACTTTATGAAGCATAAGATGGTTCATGGTACTGTCTGAAAATCCCAAAAATATCTTCTTTGTAACTGCCTTCTGCAACTCTCCATTTTCGAATAGATAAGGAAGCAGTCGATATGTATCATCACCACCGATGGCGCACAATATCATATCGATTTCCGGATCGGAAAATGCCTGTAAAAGGTCTTCCGCTCTTTTATCAGGATGCTCTTTTAAATAATCAATTCCTTTTAAAGCATGGTCCATAAATTTTACTTTTAAGCCATAATTTTTTAACCTTTCAATACCTAAATCTAATTCATGCTTTACAAAGTCTTCCCCGATTGTTCCACTTGATAAACTGACAATTCCCACTGTTTTTACCATATTCTTCTTCCTCCTCATATATTCAACCTGATTTTTTCACAAATTATATCATAATTTTTATATTTTTAAAGTTTTTTAATAATTTTTTCTAATTTTTCTATCCGAATATCCTTCTAATTTCCTATATAATTCATCAAGTATGGTCTTTACATGTAAAATTCCAAGCTCTATATCTTCTCTGGCATCTGAAATTTTGCTTTGCACCAAATAGTCCGTAATAAATCCATCCAGAAAGAAATCTGCAAATGTAAGGAAATCTCCGATTTCAATCTGTAAATGTAAAGCTTCTCCCACATCATTTAATTCTCTTTGAAAAAGCTGCAGTTCTGTTTTCGCCTGCTCCAACAAAGCTTCTGCTTCTTTAATACGGGAATGTTTCATATAACTGCTAAAGAAGCCTCCTGCAAACATATCGAAAATCCCCCATTTTCCTGCATTTTCTAATTTTTCACTTGCATGATACAGGCTCTGCAAAGCCTGCTCTCCTGCTCTTATTGCTTCCTGTACTTCTTTTTTCATAATTTGATTACACATAATAATCCTCCTTCTGTATCAGCAAATCTCTGTGGAAGAAGTATGAGGGAAGAAATAAAAGGAATAAAAAAAGACCTTTATCATGACCTCTGCCACAATAAAAGTCTTGCTTTCTCATTTGCTACGAGTATCTCTCGATACCGGATGACGATTACAAAACCATCTTTCATAACCTATCTATAAAAAATGTTAAGCTACTCCCTTTTACTTTTGCTTGTTAAAAGAATAGCACAGAAGTAAAAGAAATTCAAGAAAAATTTTGCAATATCTTATTTCTCATTGATGGCAGCACAGGCTGCTATCAATAGGAAAGATTTTTCAAAAAAGACCTTGAAGCTCTGATTTCTCAAAGTTTCAAGGTCTTATTTTATGCTTGGACACTTTCACGCTTTCGCATGAATTAAATTATATAAAGCTCTTTTATCCCAGTATATTACTTGTTGTTAATAGCAGCCTGTTGGGTGCTATATGACTGGCAGTACACCATCCATGTAGGAATTGCCTTATCTTAGGATTTCCCCTGTATTAAAATTGTCACTTTCTTCGACTGCGTTTACCTGTTCTTGATATTTCATACAGAGTAACAATCACTGTAATTCCTTGTAAAAAATACTCAAATAACTTTTCTCGTTTCATTTTGAATCCTCCTGTATTCTATCATCTCTAAAATCAAAATGCAAGTAATTGCTACTGCCATTCCTGTTCCAATCATAATGTATTCCATAGATTCCTCCATTTATAAACCAACTCTCTTTTTCACATCTTGCTTTCTCATTGGATAGATTAAATAAATCCGTCCTCCCGTTTCTTTAATCCTAATCATATACCCTGACCATTCAAGTTCTGTTCCTTTTGGGACTTTAATATCCATTGTGTAATCTTCATCCGTTTCTATTGTATATGGATAGATTCTTAACTCATCACAAATTCCAATCGTATCATTTTTGATTGGGTTCATAAAAATAACAACACAATCATGTACTGTAAACTTTTCCTTTTCTATGATTCTTCTTGCTGTTCCTAGTACATCATTTGGCAATTTCTTTTTCCCAAGCAGACAGTTTATCTGCCTTAATAGTCTGACTTCACTTTCATTGGTAAGTTTCAAATACATTATTTTTCTCCTTTTCTTTTGCAATTTAAAAGCCAATATACCTTTCATCTCTGTACATTGGCTTTTATAAAAATACATAGGTATGATTTAACATATCAACATAAATATCCCTATTATTAAAATCTGAGGAGTCATAATGGTGTTGTATCATAAAAGTTGACACCCTATTCTCAAGGATTTTGATATATAATCATAATCAATACGAGAACAGGAGAAAAACCTATGGCACAGAATCAAAAATCTTATGACAATGAATTTAAAGCACAGGCGGTAAAGCTTGCCCAGGAAATCGGCGGTCATAAAGCTGCTCAGGAATTAGGGATTCCAAAGGGTACTATGTACACTTGGATAAAAGCCTTCAAAGAGGGGCGTCTCAGTGCAAATGAAGCAGTTCATACGCCCAAGAATGCTTTATCCCTTAACGATGAGCTTATTGAACTCAGAAAGCGTGTAAAAGAGCAGGATAAGGAAATTCGTCGCTTAAAAGAAGAAAACGAATTCCTTGAGGAAGCAAGTGCTTTTTTCGCAGCCAGCCGTCGGAAGTCAGCAAAAAACAGAGATTAATGTTTATTGCAATCAAAACGGATGACGGCCGGATTAAGGGTAAAATTTCTTTTTATTGCAAAGTGCTTCATGTTTCAAGGCAGGCATTCAACAAATTCCTAAAAACAAAAGATACCCCTTGGAAATATCAGGCACTGGCAGATGCAATGCTTGATATTTGCAGCGAAGATGAATGCAATGACACTTATGGAAGAATCCGTATGTATCAGGCCTTACAACTCAAACAGCCTGAGGGAGTACATATTCCCGGTGAGAGAACTGTTTATCGTGTCATGGCAGAAATTGGTCTTAATCATAAACCAAAACGTAAGCCGAATGGTATTACCAAAGCTGATAGAGAAGCCAGTAAATCCGACGATTTAATCAAGCGTGACTTCGCTGCTGAAAAGCCTCTTGAAAAGTGCATGACCGATATGACTGAAATAAAGGCTTCTGACGGGAAGCTCTATGTTTCAGCTATCTTTGACTGCTATGATTTAGCAGTATTGGGACTTGCTATGGATACAAATATGAGAGCTACCCTATGCGAACAAACCTTAGAGAATGCTTGCAAAGCTTACCCGATGCTCCGTGGAGCTATTCTTCACAGTGACAGGGGAACCCAGTATACCAGTGAGCTATATCGTAAAGCTATCAACAGATATGGCATTGTTCAAAGCATGAACAGTGCCGGTGGCAGATGCCATGATAATGCCAGATGCGAAAGCATGTGGGCACGCTTCAAAGAGGAATTACTTTATGGTCGTTACGATCCTACCTCAATGACCGTAGAGCAGTTAAAGACGCTCATCTGGAGATACTTCATCAGCTACTGGAATAATCGGAGGATCTGCTCTGCTAATGGTGGACTACCTCCAATGGTTAAGCGACAACAATACTATGCTTCGCTACAGGAGGCAGCATAAGGTCGAACATTCTTGAGAAAAAAGTGTAAACCAATATTGACAATATCATAATCTGTTTCAAAGGAAATTTGAAACGCTTCTTGTGTTTGAAAGCCCTCTTTAGTTAATTTATCTTTTAATCTCTGCAAATATAGCGTTCTTTCTTTTCCGTTCAATCTACAATATTTCAGATATTCATCAAAGGATAGAATTTTTGTTTCTTCCATTACATAGGCAATCTGATTTTTATATCTAAAACTGTCTGATTTAAAATGAAACCGAAGAAGATTATCTTTTTCTCCTACCTTCCGCAAATACCCTTCCTCATCTCTGTAAAAATCTAACTCATTACATTTCTGCTGTTTTCGTTTAGAATGAATGGCTTTGTATTCTGACAAAACTCTATTCCATTCTTTCGGATAAAGAAAAATAAATGTTGTCATTTCTTTTATCCAATCTTCTAAACTTCCCTCATAAGCACAAGGCTTTTCATTGATGTTTTCCATGTTTAAACATTCATGTTCTTTTTCCCACCGTTTCGAAGAAAAAAACCATTCTTCAATATTTATCTTCGTCATTCTCTCACACTCCTAAAAAAATAAGACTGACACATTTTCACATGTCAGCCTTTCGTCCTATTGATTTAGTAAATCATGTTTTAATTCTTCCGCTATTGTTTTATCTAAAATCTCAGCCACCTTTAACAAAAAAATCCTATCGTTTTTTGTTGTACTCTTTAATTGTTCTTCTATACTTTTCAAAGAAAGCAGACATTTAGAATAGAGCAGTTGCTTTTTCTTTCTCAATATTCCTTTTGGCGGAAATATGAACGGAAGGATAATTGGTCCTGCTACTATATAAGGATATCCCATTCTCAAAAGTTTGTATTTCTCTGTACACACTTTCAAAAAATCATCACATTGTCCTTTCTCCAATACAAAAACATATTTTTTCAAAAAACTATTCTCTATTGTTTTCTTGGGATTTTTTAGAATATTCTCAATCTCTGTAATAACCTTTTCTGCATAGGAAAGACATTGTTCATTTGGATAAAATATCATTTTGCCTTGCACAATTCTATCTCCCTTCACGCTCTAGGAAACCTGTAGCCATTCTGTATTACATAACTGCGAACCATCAGGAATAACTTCACTAAATCCGCTAATTGTAATATACCCTGTATTTGTACCACATTCAAAATGTAATGTGTACTGTTGTCCTTCATATACTGCATGATATGCGTCTGTGAATGTGGCTGTATGTTTCTTAAAGACAAGTTTATAATCTGATGCTTCTTCATACTGATTAAAAGTCTGTGCCTGATAAATTTCAAAATCAAAACTATTATCTTGTGTGTTGCTGATTTCTATGTAATATCGTGCATATAGTGGAGAACGGTCTGCTTCCCAATATGTACCTGCAGGTGGTACTTGTGGAAGCACAATTCTTTGATTTTCACTTTCTTCATTCTCCTGTGAAGATGGTTCTTGTGCAGATTCAAATTCGGATATTGGAATATTTTCAGGCTTTTCTATACGTTTAAATTCACCCATGCCACTATTCCAAAATTCCTCACTTCTCCCCTCTCTACTTCCAATAGTGTCATTGTTAAAGAGAAGTTCACAATCATATTTCTCCATCTTAAAAGAGTCTATCCCGTTCCATTCAATCGAATAATCAGAGTTTCCCATTGTATCAACATCTAAAATATCTAATGTTTTTGCATCTGTTTCAGATTGTTCCATCTGCTCTTTTTCAAAATTCCACCAATAAGAATAATATTCTATTTTCTTATTTGCCACATCAACCTTAGAAATTTCCATTGCCCATTTTCCATTAGAGAAAAAGCCTGTTCTTTCGCTGGAAAATTCCTTCTCCTCAAAAATCTCTTCTGTTACTTTTGTAATTTCTTCTTTGTTCTGCTTCTCCTTTTCCACATAATACTCTGCTATATTCACATTCTCATAGGAATCCTTATAAAATATCAAAATAACCTCTTTGTCCTCTTTCACATAGGAACATAGAAGATATTCTTCTTTTTCTGAATGTCCATATTGCCATTTATTCACCGAAAATTGAGATGATACAGTTTCTCCTATCGGTTTATTAGAATAAGCAGATATAGAGCATTTTTTGAACTCTTCTATTTTTTTACTGTCGTCCTGCCATTCTACTGTTTCTAATAAACCAATCTTTTTTTCTGATTCTTCCTCATTTTCTTTTTGGGAATTAGAACACCCTACCAATACTCCTATGAGCATGACCGTAAGAATCATCAATATTCCTTTTAAATATTTTCTCATTTTCTCTCGCCTCTTTAAATTGATAAACGAGCATATAACGTATTGCTATATGCTCGAAATAATATTGCTCTCTCTATTTAAGTTAAAATTCATCATCAAAGTCTTCGTCGTCTTCCTCATCCTCATCTCTTATGACACCTGAGCCATTACATTCAGGACAAGTATGACGTCCTTCTCCTGAACAAGCAGGACAACTTCCGTCTGAAAATCCTATACCTTGACAATAATCACACTCTACAGTCCCCGTTCCTCTACAATACCAACATGGTTCTGGCATTTTCATTCCCCCTGTTTTACATAATTAAATCTGCTTCTAATTCATCTATTACCTTTTTCAGCATAATTTCTAAGCCTTTCAAAATATCTTTTCTTTCCTGTGATGCATTTTCATCTAATTGGATATTTTTGTTTGCTTCTAATATCAATGGATATTTTTTCTTAAAAGACTATTCTCTATTGTTTTCTTAGGGTTTTTTAGAATATTCTCAATCTCTGTAACAACTTTTTCTGCATAGGAAAGACATTGTTCATTTGGATAAAATATCATTTTGCCCTGCACACTTCTATCTCCCTTCATGCTCTACGAAACCTGTAACCATTCCTCGGGTTAGAACACATTACAAATATTCCCGAAAAATTTTATCCGTTTCTTCTAACTCCTGACAAACTTTTTTGTTAATTTCATTATGAATAAACTCATCTTTAATCTTTGCCATAAATCGAACATCTGTAAACAAATGTGTTATTGTTAAAAGCAAACTTCCTATATCTAGTTTTTTCGGATTTTTCGTAATATAAGCATTAAGAATACTACTTGTCGACGCAATTGTATTGGACACTAATAAGATTTTTCTCGTCCTTACGCTGTATAATTTTTGCTCTTCTAACTCGCTTCGGAACAAACTGTGTACAGAACTGATAATCATATCAATGAATATAGATACAATATAAGAGGTCGTAACAATCTTAACATCACGGGAAAAGCATAAAGCATCATACTGTTTCTTATACAAATCACTTGCAAAGGTTTCATTAAAACTTGCAAGCAAGGGAACAGGCAATCCCACCTTTGTGTACTCATCAGATTTTAAATGCTGTGCCTGAGCAAAAATTGCAGCTAAGAGATTTAAATAATCTGCCTTAATGACGTGGTAACTTTCCTCGAATAATTTGTCCATTTTTACTTTTTCCCCTGTTATTCTCATATGGGGTTTTCTTTCTACCCGATAGGAATGAAAGTCATTCATTGTAATCACATCTGTTAAGATATTAGCTGTCCCAAATAACCACCCCAAAATCGGGTCATGTCCCAGTGTATACATTCTATGATATTTTCCCTGCATATTGATTCCTAAATCTTTTGAACCTTTTGTAATATCATAGGGTGGTGTCTGATACAGAATATTTATCCAATAACCTTTTCCGTGGGTTTCAGAATGTTTATCTCTAAAACTGTCATTTGCTTCTCTGTGAGCCTTTTCAATGGACTTATCATTATGTATCAACCGTTCTGTTTTATCAAAACTTTCCCCATATTTTGCTTTCTCGGCAAAATATGGAAAAAGCAAGACTTTTGTCACCTGTAACGCTGTTGCAACAGCTAAAAAGCTTAAATCTGTCTTATTTATAATGCTCGTCTTCTGGGAAAATTCTTTATTAATCTCATCTAACTCATTGTATACTCTTGCAATTTCTTCTTGAGATAAAATATCTTCCAAAAAAGTTTCTTCTGGCACTTCTTTCTCTGCTTTTTGCAAAAGAGCCTCCCACTCTTCCAGCTCTGAGCTATGCTGTAATTTGGAATCTCTCGTTGTGTTTTGAGTATTTCTTTTCACATTTGAAAGTTCTTTTCCATATCCCAGTTCTTTCAATAATCTTTCAGACGAATTTATACTTTCATCTGCACTATTACGTGTTTTTTTGTAGTCTTCCTCATTCAATAAATTTTCTGAAAATTTTTGATTATATTTAAGAACCTTATTTAATTCTTTTTCTTCCTTAGTATACTGAAATTCGCTCATAATTAAACTTATTTCCCCAATCCTTAATAGCTCATGCCAAGGTCATACTCTAAATCTTTGATTGCAGACTGAAGAAGCGTATTTAAAGAATTCAAATAATCAATTCTTTCTTTGTCTGCATCTGATTCATTCTTTAATGCTTTTATAATCGCATTTTGCTTTCTAACCGCTTCCCTATAACAAAGTTCCTTTGCTTCTTTTAATTTTTTATTTTTGACATGTGACGCTACTCCTACTCCTGTTGCTCCTAGAACTGCCACTGGAGCTGCTAAAACTGCTACCCCTGCTGCCATTCCTCCACCTACAAGAGCACCTGCTGCCGCCAGTCCGCTTGTAATTCCTGCCGCACTAAGTCCTACAACAGAACCTCCTAAATACAATGCCGCAAAACTAAGTGCTCCTCCTGCTCCTGCTCCTAATGCTCCTGCTAACACTTCCGGAATTGCTGATTTTGCAATTGTTCTTGTCCTGTCATTTAAAGCTTCATTTGCTTCGTCTATGACACTCTGTACTGTCTTCAATGCATCTTGGCTTTGAAATTTCATATCTTTTTTCTTTTTTATGTATTCTCCCATTTCCAAAATCCTCCTAGTGTATATATCTACACCATGATAATACCATATATATCCACCGCTTACAATAGCAATAGAAATCAAATATGATATAAGCAGGAGGATTTTGACATGAACGATTTGGAGTTTGGCACAGTCAAATTGCATTTAAAAGAAATTATGGAAGAACGAGGACTTTCTCTGAGCAAGTTATCTTTTCGTGCAGAAATGCAGAGAACCCAACTCAAACACTATTATGATGGCTCTATTCAGCGTTTAGATATTGCTGTCCTTTCCCGACTTTGTTATGCCTTAGAATGTGATTTACATGACTTATTAGAATACATTCCCCCAAGTAAATAATTGATATTTCAAGAGAGAACCTACGCACTTCTAAGTTTGTTCTCTCCTTTTATTATCTCTCATGGGGATACATGATTGTAATTCCATAATCATTCGTCACTATGTATAAATCCGAACACCATTCTGTTTTTTCTGTTACAGGAAAAATGTCTTGAAACTCAGCATAACTCTTTTTCAAATTATGTTCTTTCAAAATCTTTTCGTAGTCATCTGAATAATTTTCTTCCACAAGCAAAGCCACATATCCGCCATCAGACTCTAACGCTCTGTCAACTCCATAGTTCTCGTCTAAAATATGAATAATTCTGAACATCTCTGATGTTATATCTTGTGGAATCTCATACTCAGAACAGCACTTCTCGATTTCTTCTTTTTGCGTAATCGTCCAAAATTTTTTAATCATCTTTTTCACTCTCCTACCGTTTTCATGGAATAGATAGCATACACCTTTCCCTGTCTGTCTAAAAATTCCAAATCATAACTAACCCATCTCCTATTTTCATTCATTGGGTGCTTCTTGTTCTTAATGTCGATTTGAAGAAAATTATTGTCTGGAATCCGCACTAAAGTATGGTCAAGATTCAGTTCTTCTAAAACATCTGATGTATCATCTTGAACAGGTGTCAGGATGATAGAAATATAGCCATTTCTTCCTATATCCTTATTCTCAAGTAATTCTTCAACCGTATTTAAAATCTCCAACGGAATTTCATTATTAGCCAACAATGGATTTATCTGTTTTAACATTTTCACCGCTTCCCACGTCTTGATTTTTATGTTCATGACTTTCCCCCTCTGCCTTTCCTTTCTTTTTGGCTGTATTCGTTACTTTCTTCCCTTTCTCTGCCTTGTCACGCTTTTCACTCTGTACTAAGGCTTCTAAACTTTCTTTTAATGGATAATCCATCAAATTCCATTTCTCTCTTGGATAATGCAACCCTAAGTAGAGCGGATGAACCCCAAGGCTTTTCAAACTGATTCCCTCTACCGAAATACATTTTACATTCTTATCCAGTCCTTTTTCCTCCAGCATAGACAACAAATCTATTTTGACATTGGTTGTTCCTTTATGTGTAAGCAATGAATTTCCCCATGCAATCACAATATCATATGTCTTTATATCCTCCTCTTCCAAAATCTCCTCTATATACGCAAGACTGTTTTCTTGTAACTCGCTGACACTCGGCTTCTTTGTAATAACATTTGCATACAGATTGACAATCCGCATTTCTTTCCACCCAAAATCATTCACATGATTTATCAAGTGCATAGTCGATACATCTAATACTCCACAGTTCTCTACCGAAATAGTCGGGTACAACTCTATCACTAATGCTTTCTTTCCCTCCTCTCCCCATTTTCGCCGAATCTCATAAGTACTTTTCCCATCATCTGTTCCAACTGCCCAAATGTTCATATTCACTTCTCCTGTAATCATGCTCTTTCCTCCTAAAAACACGCAAAAAAGGACTAATAGATTTCTCGCTCTATTAGTCCTTACCTCTATCATTCATATTCAATATTCCTTATTATCAATTATACGAAATTGCTTTTACAACTTCTTAATATATACTTCTACAACTAAGTCTTTCCATTGCTTTGCTCTGATGAAATTTCCAAAAGACTTCCGATATGCTTTGGCTTCTTCAAATCCTAAGGTGAATCTGTCCATCAACACATACTGTTCTTCTTGAAATTGCATTTCCATGTCATAATCTTCCTCTTTTAAATACCATTTAAAAACACCTTCTTCTGTTGGAGTAACTCTTTCTACAATAGCCTCAATCAGTTCTCCACTAATCTGTTTCTCTTCCAAGTTGCAAGCCTTATCAAGATATTCTTGTATCTTTTGTATTTCTGCAGTCACATCTACAGGCTCTATCTCTTTACCATCACATTGTAGTTTCTGCAAAGAAATCTCAACCTCTTCAATTCGTACTGTAATTAGATTATATTTCTTCTGATATTGAGTTTCATCTATCAAATCATCCAGTCGCATATCAACAAGATTATTCTTCCTTTTTTGAAGCCTGTCTAACTCCCTTTGCAACTTTTCTACTTCATACCTCTCTGAATGTTCCTCCTTATCGACTGTATAATGTTCTTCAATCGTTCCCATCAGTTCTGCAAGAGAATCTTTTTGATTTTTCCATAATCTGTGAAAAATTGCTTTTGGTTTCTGGTGCTTCTGGTTCTGGAGTTTCTGGCTCTGGCGTCTGAGGCTGCTCCGGGACTTCTGTTTCCGGTTCCTGGGGCTGTTCCGGCACTTCTGGCTCCGGTTCCTGGGGCTGTTCTGGCACTTCTGGCTCCGGTTCCTGGGGCTGTTCTGGCTCTTCGATTTCCGGGTTTTCCGGCTCTTGGACTTCCGGCTCTGGCTCTTCGGTTTCCGGTGTCTGAGACTGCTCTTCTTCCTGCGGTTCTTCTGCTTCCGGCGCTTCTGTCTGGATTTCTATGTTATTTGTATTTTCTGCCGCCGAAACACTGGTCGGCGCTATCATAGCTGCTGCCAAAAGCACAGCGATTGTTTTGTTTAATTTCTTAATATGCAAGGTTCCTCTACTCCTTTTCCTTCTGTCTGGTTATCATGTATTTCTCTTAACAAGAACTCCGTGTACCAAAAATCTGACACTTCGGTCACTGGTACAAGTTGACAATGTAACAATGCAATCCTTTGTTCCCACTTCAACATCCAGCTTTTCTTCTGAGCGTTTTTTTATATCAGTCAGGAATGTTTCATATTCACCTTCACTTTGGAACTGTATGGTGAAGCTCTTTTCTGCGGTATCTGCCTCATAATAGGAGAAAATATTATACCGCTGCCAGCCCTGTTCTGTCAGCAGCCAGAAACAAGGGTATTTCTGAACTGTTCCCTTCTTTCGTATATCACTCAAAGAGCCAAACATGGTGCCATTACGCATATTATGCCCGTAAATAAATGTATTCATATCGGAAAAATCACTGCTGTTCCAGGCATCCATAAAAATGCTGCCTGTGCTGTTTTTTTCCCCAACATAAGTATGCTTGATATAATATGTGTTGTCCTCGTCCTGCAAAACAGGATAGCTGATGCCAGCCGGCTCATAGTAAATCCATCCAATAATGTCTGGATTTTTCTCCTGTAATCCCTTTAAATCCACCTGGATTCCCGGTTCTTCTTTGGTCTCCTGTTGTTTCTCAGTACTGCTGCTTTCACTATCATCTGTGTCCTCTTCTGTAACATACTGGTTCCGCAGCTTGTCATAGGATTCTTTGGCGCTTTTATACTGATTCTGAACGGAAATCATATGCCACACGCAGAGCACAATCACCAAGATTCCGCCCAGTATAATCAGGTTCAAAATGCGCTGTTTTTTCTTCTGTTTTTCTTCTGTCTCTACCATATTTTTCCTCTTTCTTACTATGTTTCTTCAATCAATCCGTATTTCACCTTAATTCTTTCCAGCTTCTCAATCATAGGGCGGCTTGCCAGCCAGAGAAAAATCACTGTGGCTGTTGCATGTACCAGATCCACTGGCAAGCCCGACATATAAATAGCCAGTAGATTTTTAGGGGTAATGGCATAAGACATCATAACCAGGGAAGCCGGATTCATGATTCCGCCATAAATGCACAGCACCGCAAGGAAACCATAGATGCAAAGAGAACCTTTTCGTGCCTTTAACCACCCTTTTTGAAACAAAATTCCCGCCAGAAAGCCAATGATGCCCATCGCAAGCATCTGCCAGGGCGTCCAGGGTCCCTGACCAAACAGCATGTTGGAAGCCATCATCGAAATAGCACCTACCAGAAATCCTGATTCTGCCCCAAAACTGACGCCGGCAATAATCGTCACAGCGGCAACTGGTTTAAAACTCTGGAGCATGAAAAATGCTGCACGCCCCGCCACTGCAATTGCCACCAGCACAGCAATCGTGAGAAGTTCTCTGGCTTTTGGTTTTCTCCCTTCAAACACCATAAAGAAGGGCAGGATGGTGAACACAGCAAGCACCAGACTGATAACCAGATACTTTCTGTCCGCAAAAAAGGTAACCCCGATCCAGATTGTCAGAGGAATGGCAATCAAAATCAAGCCTATGGAAACAAGGGTGCGTTTTGGAAGTTTCCCCTTTCCCTTTGGCACTGCAAGCACAGTCTGGTAATCCCAGAAGCCCTCCTTCTCTGTCTCTTCTGTTTCCTCTTCCCAGAAATCCGTATCTACAGAAACGGAATCACTTTTTCCGTCCAGAAAAGCATCCAGAAAGGCATCCAGCTTTTCTTCCTGCAGCATCAGCCCTCACCTCTTTTCCAAGAGCCTACTGCTTCTATTACATCTGAAACTGTTACAGCATCAGGAAACCAGGCTCGTGCCATCCGGTTAGCAGCAGTGGTATAGAAATTATTACCTGCGAAAAAACTCCGGGCATCCTTACAGGAAACAAGATTCCCCTGGAAAAAAAGCCCGATCCGATCTGCATACTGGGCACAGAATTCCACATCATGGGAAATCAGGAGAATGGTGACGCCATGGCGGGCAAGGGTGCGAAGAATCTCTCCTAATTCCTGCTTATAATGATTGTCAATTCCTTTCGTGGGTTCATCCATAAGCAGGATCCTTGGGCGAAGCAGCAATACCTTTGCCAGAGCCAGACGCTGCTGTTCTCCACCGCTTAAATCATAAGGATGCCGATCCATCAGCTTCTCCAGTTTTGTCAGCGCCGCTATTCCCTGTATAGCATCTGCTTTTTTCATATCAATGGGATATGCCTTGCTGGTTTTTTCCCGTTTTCCGTCAATCATCTCATATAAGTCCTCACGAACCGTTTTCTTTACAAACAGGCTCTGGGGATTCTGGGGCATAACGCCCAAAAAGCCATGATACAGTTCCTCATCGCTATATTTTCCGATTTCCTTTCCTTCCAGGTAGATTTTACCACGATACGGAAAGCGGATTCTGGCAATCAGACTCATGGATGTACTCTTCCCTGTTCCATTCCCTCCTACCATGGCAAAAATTTCCCCTTTTTTTACATCCATATTCAGTCCCTTTACCACATCCGGAAGATTTTTCTCATACCGGAACCAGACATCCTTAAGACGGATTTCCGGCACCTCCTTATCCTTCTCCTGTTTTCCAACAGGTGACAAATCCAGCATGCTGTTTTCACTTCCCTGTCTAATAAGAGGTGCTTCCATTCCCACCAGTTCCCGCTTCAGCCAGCGTCTTCCCTGGCTGACCGTCAGCGGACAGTCCAAGGTGCTTTCCACTCCTGCATAAATCTGCATCGGTGTAGGCATAGCCAGAAACATATCATGCTTCATTTCTTTTAGGGCGCGTCCTATTTCTTCTGGATTGCCCCGGGCGATAATCCGTCCCTCATCCATCATATAAACCTGATCCGCCCATGGAATGACATCCTCAAGCCGGTGTTCTGTTATAATAACCGTAGTGCCAATATCCCGGTTGATTTTACGCACTGTTTCCAGGAAATCAGAAGCTGCAATGGGATCCAGTTGGGAAGTTGGTTCGTCCAGAATCAGCAGATCCGGATGCATTGCCATAACAGAAGCCAAGTTCAAAAGCTGCTTCTGCCCCCCGGACAACTCGGTAACACTTTTCAGAAACCACTCCTGTATGCCAAAGTAGGAGGCCATTTCTGCAACTCTAAGACGGATGGTAGGCGTGTCATAGCCCAGGCTTTCCAGGCCAAATGCCAGTTCATGCCAGACTTTGTCCGTTACAATCTGATTGTCTGGATTTTGCAGAACATAGCCAATGCCCTGGCTTTGTTCCCGATGTCCTACCTCTTCTAGTTTTTTCCCCATGTAGCAGATTGTCCCACGCATTTCCCCATGCGGAGACAGTTCACTCTTCATCTGCCGCAGAAGTGTACTTTTGCCACACCCGCTTTTTCCACAGAGTACCACAAAACTGCCTTCCTCCACAGACATCTGTATATTTATAAGAGCCGGTTTCTCCTCTCCTGGATATTTGAAACTAAAATTCTCCACTTTTATACATTCCAAGCTTTTGTCCTCCTATTCTGCCATATACCAGGGCAGCTTCCGCTCCATACTGGCTTTTGCTTCCAGGCGCCGGAACACCGCATCTTCCCAGACTCCCATGATAAACGGGAAAAAACAAAACAACGCCCAGGCCAGGTAAGTCACTGCACTCTGCCAGGTAAGGGGCAGTCCCCCGATTTTGATTACCGGATTATACTGAGCAAAGGCAGTCCCAGATGCAAATCCTACTCCACTGATTCCCAGCAGCAGCAACAACATAAGAGACGCTTTTAAATCCCGGCTATCGAACCGGAAGATAGAAAATGCGCTTCGCCCCTTCAGACCATATCCTCTGGCCCGCATAGAGTCAGAGGTTTCAATGGCATTTTCAAGTGCCCAGGTAATCAGTATAGACAGGATGGTAATTCCATACCGAAGTTTCTGGAACAGATTTCCATTACTAAAATCCCGCCCAACCGCTTTCTGTCCATTCCGTATTACTTTTAGCTGTGCGCCGAATCTTGGCACAAACCGAAATACCATAGACAGAACCAGGGACAACGCCGGTATCACCCTTCCAAACAGATATACAAATTTGTCCGTTGTCATCACTTCGTTATAGCAGGAAAACCATAAGATTGCTATAAACAACATGGACGCCAGCACCACACCATAAACCAGCGCCTCCAGCGTTACGGGCCCTGACTTCAAATAAAAAAGAAACGTTACCCCGTAATGATTAAAAGCGGGATTCATAAAAGCTACAATGACCATTGCCGGCAAGGTATACAAAAGATTAAAACGCAGAATCTTCCTCCAGCCTTTCAGGCGGATGGCATAACATGCCGCCCCCAGAAACGAAATACTAAGAAGCACCGGATGGCTCATAAACATGGAAATCAGAATCACAGTCAGAAAATAAAAGAATGCTACCGCCGGATGACAGTCTGTAAAAGCATCTGCATGTTTATTCATAAAAAGAATCCCCCACATCCCGTCCAAGGTCACAGGTATAACGCCATTGAATTACATCTCCGTTGCTGACTTCATACTGGGAGCAGCCATAATTTGGATACCAGCCGTTGACGTTATACATCCATCCTGAAAGTTTACCGCAGTCAAATTCATACAACTGGTTAATCCCTTCCACATAATAAGAGCCATACATGGGCGTATAACTTGCTTCCATCTGGATTCCAGCCTCCCGGCACACCCTGTAAAGCACATCATAGACCGTCTCCCCCGGTGTGTATTCTACGGTAGATGAATACAGAATCCACCCGTCTGCCGGCACAAAATCTGCTTTTTCCTGGTTTAACTGTTCCATATTATCCAGGATTGTCATACAGTCTATGGAAATCGTACACGTATGAGTTTCCGTCTGGGCATTCTCCCCACTGGAGGTTCCTCCGTCTGCTGTTTCCGGAGTCTGTGCAGCATTTTGTGTACCGGAGGTTTCCGTATTTCCTGACTTTTGCTTTGCTGTCTTTGTATTGCTGTCCCCGGACTGGGTACTTTCACCGGATGAATTTCCACCGACCAGGTAATACGTGTCCCCCATCTCCGTCACTGCAAATGTCAGTACGCTTACTTCTGCTCCGTCTCTTTCTTCTGTGTCAATCTGGACGTCCGTCATTTTCTCAGGAGCCCCGTCTACCATTTTGCACAGAATCACAGAATCCGCATCCCACTTTTCTGCCAGTTCCAGTTTCAAAGTCACAGGAGCCGCCAGCTTCGTCTTTTCCAGGGTCACTCCAAGACCCACAGACGCCTGGTTGGCAAGCTCTTTTACTTCTTCCACCTGCTCTTTTGGAAATGCTACTTTTAATTTCTGTTCCACAGCATTTTTGATTTTGCTTCCGTCATAACTCCAGGTATAACGAATGCCCGTAGAGGCGTCCTCTCCATAAAATTCATATGTTCCTTCTTTCCCTGCAATCGTTTCTAGCTGTGCCTTTGTAACAAGCCCATTATCCGGGAGAGCATTGTGCTCTGTTAAAGCCTCCACATCCTCTTCCTGCTTTTCTCCTGAATCCCCGGAAACATCTTCCGTCCGGTCTAATCGGGTAATTTGGTCTGAACTGATTGTTCCGCCACAGCCTGCCAGGCAAAACAGCAGACAGGCAGTCAATACAGCCAGAAAGTTTCTGTTTTGTTTCTTCATATCCATCCTCCATAAACCATGCCAGAAGGGACCCGCCGATGGCGGCTCCCTCTTAGCTCTTTATGCTCGTTTTCTTTTCAGGACAATGCAGATTACAATAACTACTACTGCACCGGCAATGACGCCTATATAAGGCAGAAATTGCGTTACATCTCCTCCTGCCAAAGCTTCTCTTTCTATATTCTGCCCCTTCTTATCTGTATTGCCGGCTTTTGCCCCTCCTTCTGTATCAGAAGCAGCTTCTGATCTGCCCCGGTAGGTATCGCCGGTAAAGCTCCATCCGCTTTTCTTCTCTGTATCAGATGTTCCGGCGCCGGATTTGGTTTTTTCGGTTCCTTTAGTTAAGGATACTCTCTTGCCGCTGGATGTAGAGGTTCCTAAGGAAGGGGCGCTTCCGGAATTGCTTCCCTGACCCAGGCTGCTTCCATGAGACATTCCTGAGCCACCGGTGCTGCTGCCGCTATTTTCCAGCCCGGTTCCACTTCCATCTCCTTCTCCGCCTGCCTCCGGTGAAAGATCTGACATATCATACAGAGAGGTTTTTCCATCCAAAAGTCTCTGGTATGCAACCAATGCGTAAAACGCCTGTTCTGTTGCCATGCCATTGACCTTGCCTCCCTCGCCTCCGCCATTATTGGAGGCTCCTTTTTTTACATGCATAAATCCGGTATTGCCAACCTGATATGACAGCAGATTTTCCACCGTCCATCTGCCATTTTTGATAAACCTTGTATCCGTACCGGCATCGATTCCCAAAGAACTGAGTGCAGTGATAACCTGTGCATTTGATTCTGAGGTTTCAGCGCCCATGGTTCCGTAGCCGCCTGTAGAAAGCTGCATATCTGACAGCTTCTCTAATCCACGATTTACAGCCGCTGTTACATTGTCATACCCTTCTTTCTGATAGTAAGGAGCCAGAGCCTGCAGCGCCATCCCGCTCATATCCGAATCCGCCTGCTCACCTGACAGGGACCAGCCGCCCCCGGGAAGCTCTGCTTTCAGAACAGTTTCCAACAGGAGCTGTTCTGTTGTCTGTACCGATACTCCCTTTACTGTAGGAATCTCATAGGCCGGGTTGCTGTTCAGGGCAATCAGCGCCCAGATAGGCCCATTAATCCCTTGAGAGCTGACTTTCTCAAAGTCCGCCAAATAAGTGAACAGATTATATCCGGCAATATCTCTGGCATCTTTGCCGATTGCAGTCAAAGCCAGGATTAGTTTGGAATATTCCGTATAACGGGCTCCCAGATTTCCGTCTTTTTCCTTCAGGTAATTTGCAATATGATTATAATAGGTAGTAAAATAGCTGCTGTCCGGATCCATGCCATAACGGGCAAGACCAATCACAAACCATTCGCTTCCCTTTGTTGGGTTCGTATCCACAGAAAGCATATAGTCAGAAGCTTCCTTTAATGCGGTTTTGACCGACTTGGACAGTGGATTTGCCTTGGAAGTCACTTTCACCTTACATTCTGCCTGGATAGAAGAGTCTGATTTTAAGGAAACCCTGATTTTTGTAGTTCCCTCACTGACACCTGTCACAGTTCCCTCCTGGTCCACTGTGGCAATTGTTTCATCCATGCTCTTCCACACCATAGCTTTGTCTTCCGTATAATTAGCAGGAACTACCTTAGCATTCAGAGTGACTGTCTCACCTTTGCCAACCTTCTGGCTGGAAGCCAGGGAGATGTCAGACGCCGGTATGGTAAGCCTTGCCAGGAGAAATTCTCCTACATCTGCGGAAGAAAATACCAGTCTTCCTGTCTCTTTCTCATAGGTGTAATCTATCTTATCCACAGAATTGCCATCTATACGGTACAGGACAGCCAGGGATATACTCTCCCAGTCCTCTGGGACCTGGAGATAGAATTTTACCGGCTTTTCCAGTTGATAGGCATCCCCTGTCCTGATATCCGTATAGGTAACTTTTCCGTGTATCAGCGTTTTTGCACTTGCAGCCCCCTCTGCGCGGTTAATCTTTTTCAGAATTTCTGCGTCATCCTCCATGGTTTCATATGCGGTTTTCGCAAACCAGTAATTGTCCACTGTAACCGCTCCTGCGCTATGGATAACCTCCGCAATCCGCGCTTCTGTTTCCCGACGCTTCTCATTGGTTCCCTCCGGCATACTTTCCTGGATTTCTCCGTCCATATTTCCATACAGACTGTCTGCTTTTAGAAAATCCTGCATTAACTGGGCATCCAGATCCGGCAGTTTGTCCTGGGGCACTGCCCAGATTGCCTGGCTGACCAAATCTCTGACCCGTAAAACAGCCCTTTCCAGATGTTTCCCTGTTTCTTCCGGCAAAGAGGCCTGCTGGCTCTCTGTCAACCCATTATATAATTTCTGCACCTGAAGGACCTCTTCCGCTGCATCCAGGGCAAAACCTTCCGGAATCGCCTGCACAGCCTCCTCTATTTCCTGAACCTCCTGCTGTAGTTCTTCCAGTCTTTTCAGCACACTGTTCAGACGCTGCAGATCCTTCGTCGCAATCCTGCCCTTTTCTGCGGTGGAAAGGCTGTCATACTGTTCTTTTGCCTGGTTAATCTGTCCGGCGTCGTCCAGTGTGACCTCCGACAGGGCAGGCAGCGCCCGGATGGCTGCTGTCACCTGCTGCACCTTTTCCTGCTGTCCTAATATCTTCTCTGCCACCGCATAGATATTTACCAGTTTCTTTTTGCTGCTTTCGGAAAGATAGCCTTTCGCTGCCTCGGACATCCCTTCGTATTCTTTATACACATCCGCTATCTGGGAAGCATTTTCCCAGGTTACACCAGAAGCAGAATCTGGAAGCTCCTGAATCTTTTTCTCTAATGCCTCGGCTACTTCTTTCGCACTTCCTACGGTTATCCGGCACTGGGCGCTGATCCCCCCGGACGTAACCGCCCGGATTACCGCTTCTCCTTTTGCGTGGGCAGTCACCATCCCCTGCGTATCTACAGAAGCAACTTTTTGGTTACTGCTCTCCCAGGAAACCTGTAGCTCTTCCGTAGCATTTTCCGGTTTATAGGAAGCAACCGACAACTGCAAGGTCTGCTCTGCCTCCATAGACGCAGAGGACCGGCTAAGAGTGATTTCTTCTATCTTCCGGTGCTGCACAGCTACGTGGCAGGAAGCAGTAAGCCCATTGGAAGTCATCGCAGTAACCGTTGCTTCCCCGGGTCCCACTGCTGTTACCGTCCCTGCCTCTGATACCTGGGCAACAGACGGAGTGCTGGTGGACCACTGGAGTGTCTTGTCATCTGCATCTTCCGGCTGTATGTCTGCGGACAGACTGGCTGTGTTCCCAACATACAACTCCAGCTCTGTCTGGTCCAGGGAAATAGATTCCGGATATACAGGAGCCCGCTCAGGCAAAGCTGCATAAATCTCATTCACACTTTCCTGGGAAGCATCCACAGTCTGGAGAATTTCCAGAGCCCGGTTATAGTTCTCCTTACAGCCCTCAATAGAGAACCAGGCCTCCTTATTCTGATTAATCTGTGCAATTTTCGCTGTCAGGAGGCTCTTATCTGCTACCTGGTATGTCGCATCACTCCCCTCTAAGTCCAGCCCATATCCAAACACCGTAAACTGAACCCGGAAAACATCCCCGTTCTGCGGCACCTTACCATCCATTCCCACATCCGGGAACTCATTGTTTACAGAATACATCCATCCGGACATGCTGTTATAGGAATATTCCTGCAAATCCGGTGCATAATCATTGACTGCACTATTGTTAGGAGGGTATACCTTCTGACCGTTCCAGTCCCGCTGTGGCGGCATATTCCGGATGCAGAGAGGGATGTTTAAATTCCCGGTATCTGCATCTTTGATTCCTGACAGGTAAAAACTCCATCCCACGTTCCCTGTATAGGTATAACGGATTCCAAGGCTGTCCATAACCCTGGTAAGAAGTTTCGAATAGTCATCCCCTTCCTGAATCTCCACCAGCATGGGCTCTGCCAGGTACCCCTGCCCTAGGGTAAAACGCTCTATTGTCAACGTCACTGTGCCAAGTCCTGATGCTGCCTTTGCAGGTACAAATCCGGTAAAAATTCCCGTCAGCAGCAAAAGTACAGCTAACAGCAGTGCAGGCAGCCTTCTGCCCATCTTCATTCTTCTATTCATACCTTTCACCACTAAAACAGACCTAGCCAGAGCTGCTTACGCAGCCCTGGCATACATCTGTTACCTGCTCCTTTCCTTTCTTCTGGCTATAATGGCTGCCAGCGTAATAACTGCTGCTACCGTAAGCAATGCCATACATGCCCCAAGGCTGTCCGCAAGGAAGTCTCCTGTCTTAGGTACTCCAGCAGAGCCGCCTGCTGTTGTTCCACCTGTATTCTTGGAGCCTGTTGGCGTATTGCCCTTATTGCCGCTGCCTGTGTTAGTCCCGCCTGCGTTATTACCGCCTGCGTTATTTCCACCTGCGTTATTGCCACCTGTGTTGTTTCCGCCTGTATTGTTTCCGTCTCCTTTACCATCATCCGGGGCTGCTTTCTCTTTCAATCCCAGCGCATATACGGTAAGGCTATCTGCTTTAAAGGTCACCTGGCCTTCCCCTGCTGTTACAGTAATATAAGCAACATCGCCATTTTCCTGATACTGACCCACCATGATTTCCTTTCCTGACAGATTGCTGTCTGTCTTTAAGGTAATGGTAAATCCGCCCTGTGGCGTCCATGCCTGTTGTGCATAGGCCTGCTTCTCTTCATCCCATACCACCTGGTATGCAGAAATGCGGATTGATTCTGCAATCTCTGCCTTTTTCTTTGACTGTAAAGCGTCTTTTAAGGCTTCATATTCTTTTCCAGATTTCTCCAGACTGATTTCAACTGTCACATCATAAGGAAGCTTTTCTGCAATGGATGCAAATTCATGCTTCTGAAGCAATTCTGCTTTTGCTCCCTGTATGCGTTCCGGCAATGCTGCCAGAGCTGTTTTCAGGTCTGCTGACACCAGATTCTTTGCAGTGACAGAAGCGTCAGCCAGAGCTTTTTCTGCTGTCTTTACTGCTTCTACCGTACCGTCCGCAGTCAGACTTTCTTCTGCCCGGTTCAGCGCCTCCTGAATCACCTTCTCTACAGCCACTGCTTCTTCTTTCGCCTTATCATAGTTTGCAATCAGAAGTTCTACGGTATCTACCTCAGCCATACGGAGCACATAATTCTGTGCATCACTGTTCAGGTTCTCATAAGCAGTCCTGATAGCGCTGACTGCTGCCTGGGCTGCTTCCCTCTCTTCGTCTGAGGTAATAGAAGAAGGAAGTGCTCCAATCATCTGATCCACTGCCTGGGCGTTTGCCAGGTCTGTATGAACCCTTAAAATTTCTGCTTCTATCTGCTGTCTCTTCTCTGCAAATCCTTCCAGGCTGTTCAGATAACTCTGTGCCGCCTCATTGCTTTCATACTGTTCTATCAGCGCCTGTGCTTTCTCCAGATTTGCTTTCGCTACATTGATATCCGCATTAGTCAGTGGCAGCTCCAGAGCCATGACCTTCTGTACAAATACAGACAGAACTGCTTCTATATAGCCGCTGTAAGTCTCTGCTGTCTGCACGTCCAGATAATAGTTATTCATAGCCTCTTCTCCGGCTATTTCCCCTACTTTTGCCTTCTGCTCATTTGTCAGAGCTTCATAGGTAGTCTGCGCTTCCAAAATACTATTTAACTGCTCTTCTGTCATAACAATGTCAGAACCATCCTCTGCTGTTCCCGTAATCGTATCATTAGGCGGAAGCGCCAGGATTTTATCTGCTGCGTCCTTGGCAACCAGTTCTGTGTACATAGCTTCTGCCCGGAACAAAATATCACTGTTTGTCACACGATTGCCAAGACCTGCCGCATCCACCTGGTCATACAGCGCCCTTACACTGGCAAGGAACTCTCCATCTTCCAAGGACACATGGATCTCTCCATTCTCATCCACCAACTTGTTGATATTGTCAATCACATTCTGGACGGCTGCGTTGTCCTTCAATTCCTGAACCGCCGCTACTGCCTGCTCCAGCTTTTCCTTATATCCTTCTTTTAAAAGCTCCTGCTTCGCTTCTCCAAGGGCATCGTATGCCTGCTTCGCTTCTATGACTGCCGCTTCATCTTCCAGACTATCGACGGTTCCAATGGCGTCAATCAGCGCCTCGACCTTTTCCGCATCCTTCAAATCCTCAATTCTCTGTACAATAGCGTCAATCTGGTCTGCATTCTCCAGGGCGTCATACATGTCCTGTCGCAGCGCTTTAATCTGCTGTTGGAGCGCTTTTGCCTCTTCCTCCTGCGCAGTAGTCAGATTTTCCAGCGGCAGAAGTCCATTGAGTTTTTCCTGGATTTGGGCAACCGTTGCTTTATCTGCTGCCAACGCCTTACTTGCGGCTTCCAGGACAGACGCATTTTCTACTTGTTTCTTCTGTTCCTCTGACAGTGCGTCAAATGCAGCCTGTGCCGCCTGAATCGCCGCTTCTTTCTCCAGAGTTACCTCACCAATGGCAGCAATCAAAGCCTCTGTATCTGCTACCGGTTTCAAAGGAGCATAAGCTGTTTCCGCCTTGGTCAGTGTTTCCGGGTAGCGTACCGGCATGGATTTTTGTTCTGCTTCGTTCAGCGCATCATAAGCAGTTCTGGCGGTTTCAATGGCTTTACCGCTTTCCTTATTTACTGTTCCGATAGCATCAATCGCTTTTATCGTTGCTGCTACCGCTTCTGTACCGGTCCATGGCTGTGTGGTATGAAGATCAAATACAAAGGTCTTCTCTCCCTTATTCTCCAAAAATGCCTTATACGCTGACAGGGCACGAAATGCCTGCTCTGTAGCCATACCATTTTTTCCCTGACCCTGGATATGTTCAAAGGTTCCATCCTCCAGCATGAAATAATCAATCAGTACGTCCACCAGTCCCAGACCAGAATCTGAGGTAAAGGCCTCCGCTTTATTCGGATCCCTTCCCAGAGAGCAAAGAGCTACAATCCACTGGGATATGGTTTCTGAACTGTAATATCCATATCCGGAATAAGGCACCAGACCGGTGGCTTTATTCTGAACACTGGAAAGATAGCCTAATGCTTTATCCACTGATGCAGTAATCTCTTTATTTTCCCCATACCAGGTAGAAAATGCCTGAATGGACATGGCTGTTCCATCTGTGCCGCCGGTATGACTGTCAATATATTCTCCTGTGTCCTTCTGATTCTTGCTCAGTTCCAGGGCTCTTTCCAGCACCAGGTCCTCTCCCAGATAACTGCGGAAGTTGTCGTCCGCTAAAGCCCACAGACTTGAAAAATTATTCAGGAAATCTTCCTGTACCAGGTTTACCGTTTTGTCACCTACTGGAAACATGGAAAGCTCATCCAGGGTATAGCCTACGCTCAAAAGTCCCATAACAGCCTTTTCCTGGAAATATCCACCATGATTGTCCCATTTAGAAATCAGTTCCTGTAATCCTTTGCTGTTCAGATAGCTTTCTTTGGTAATTCCCAATGCTTCCAGATTCTCACCATAGGTCTTCAGTTCCATAATCGTCCAGACAGCATCTACACTGTTTAAGGTTGAGCCGCTGGAGACTAACCCACGATAAAATTCTGCTGTTTTTTCTGCCCGCTTCAGCAGTTCCTCCTGCGAATGCTTCTGCAAAACCTGAATCGTATAAACACCATCCTGATAAAGATCAGAATCTGCATCCGCAGTAGTATAAATCTTAAGCAGCGGCTGACCGCCATCTGTAATAGGTACCGTTATTTTCCCATTTTTAGGAACATCCTGTTTCTCTCCCTTATCAATCTGATATTGAATAGAAGTGCTATTTTCCGATCCTGATACCCGCACAACGATTTCTTCTGTCTTTTGATCTACCGCAACCGAATAGTCATAGGTCTCTGGTGCAAAATTTTCAAAAGGCTTGTAAGTGCCTGTAACAGTTATATTTTCCAGCGGCGCATTACCTTTGATACGTGTAATTGTAAAGGAATACGTACTTGAAGCTTGGTCAAATTCACATCCCTTCTTGGGAACAGTTTCCAGTTGCACACGTTTGCTTGTCCCTACCTTTTCTAACCCCGGAATGGTTATCCGTCCTTCTGAATCCGGATAGATTGGCTCTCCACCGTCAATCTTACATTCTACGCTTCCTCCCAGATGGTAATCTACTGCTGTAGTCATGGTGATATCTTTCCCATTTTTAACATTTGGGTAATACCAGAAAGTATTTTTGTCAAACTGAACTTCCCCTCCATTTGTATCGGTTGCATTACTAATTTTTACTGAATCCAGAAGCAGTTTTTCTCTTACAGTCTGTGTAACGCCTCCGAAAAACCAGGATTTATCCCCCTTTGCCAGCTTCTCTGCATCTCTTCCGTATGGCCACCTTACCGTTTTATCCTCCGACTCAGCCGTTTCAACATGAAACTCTGTACCATCTGCTTTATAATACTTACCGTCCTTTTCTTTTAAAACAATATATACAAAGGGATATCCTTCATATTCACCAGAATAATGTTCTTCTGGTAAAACAAAGACAAACTCCTTGCTCTCTCCTCCTTGAATCAGCCCAGCCTCATCAAGTCTCTTCGGATTATTCATATTTGTAATCTCATCCTCCTTAAACTTACGGTAATATACCGCATAGCCTTCTTTCGGAGATATGCTTAACGTTACCGGACCCCCTTTTTTTTCAACTATAGTATCATAAGTACCACTGTAGCCTACATATCCATCTTCTTTCACTTCACATTCCGGTGATTCAATCTTGAGAACAGAGGACCATTTCATATTCTCATCTATGTCATCTCCGGCCTTAACATTCGTCACGTCCCAAAACAGGATTCCTGTCATCATAAAAAAACAGAGCAACAATGCCCTTGGGAACACTACCTTTATTCTCATATTCATCTTCCTTTTCTCTTTTTACTTTATAAAATTCTCACACATTTCCTCTCTCCATTGCCAGGGAACCGCAGAACCTGTATAAAATTTCTTTTTCTCCTGAAAAGGGAGAATTCCCTTTTAACAATTATTCAAAACGTGGAATAATTGCTTAAGAGAATTCTCCACAGGCAAACCGATTTTTAAATCTTACTTCAAAATATTTGACAACTCATCAATTTTTTTCGTGAGACCATTCTTCTGGAAATAAGAAGAGGTATATCCCTCTCCATCATCCTTCTTATTAATAGCGTCATAATACTGCTGTCCTTTAGCCTGTACACTGGCATCAGGAGAAGCAAGCGCCTGATCAATCAAATCAAGAAAGGTAAGGTCAAGTGCCGGATAGTCCTTATTAGGTCCAGGAATATAGCTTCCAGTATCAATATCATAAGAACCAGTAATGGTAAATCTGAAATCAACATCGTCCTGGTCCGTAACAGACTGTAGTCCTAAGGAAGTAGAAGGATACACTCCATTTACACTGCCCATCCATCCGCTCTGTACAGCTCCCATTCCAATTAGTAAGCGGCTAGGATCTGTCACTTCCGGTCCCTGGTTGCCAATTGCAGTCACATAGTCCCCATACTCACTGTCCACAACGGTATAGGAAAAGTTGGTCTGATTGGAAGATGCAGCTTTTAAAGCGTCCAGCATATCAATCTTTCCATTGTTATCCAGGTCTGTTACCTTAACGTTTTCAAAGGTTGTAACAGCTCCAGTAATTCCGGCACCCTCAGCCACCTTAGTCTCCAGGGCAAGCGCACGAGTGTCAATGGTTACGTCGCAGGTAACGGTTCCTCCTGCGTCAGCCATAACCGATGTTGCCATTCCAAACATCATGATTCCTGCTAATCCCAATGCCAAAATTCGTTTCTTCATAATACGAACTCCTTTCTCCGCATCTCTGTGCGTATTTTGATTTATTACAACAAAACACTCTGTTTTGCTATAAACGCTTCCGATATCCATATAAAAAGCACCGTACTTCCTATTGGAAATCGGTGCAAACGTATTTATGCACTGCCCTCATCCGGGAATGCCGGATTGGATCACTGAAATAGAGTATCCTGGCTAACGCTTCGGATTGAAACATCCATCGTCCGTTTCCTACCTTCCCATGATTTCTCACAGTGGATGACTTTCGTCCACACAGATTGCTCTGTGCTTTGGAACGGCATAACGCTTACAGTACCGTTTCTGTGCGGGGTCTCTCACCCCATTCCTCCTTCCGCAATGGTGCATTGCGGCCATTTCAGTTTTTGATTCAATTTTTATAACGCCTGTTTTCCAGAAGCTCCTGGATTTTTTCACAAAAAAAGAAACCTCTCCGTATCTGTAGAGAGATTTCTATCTTCACAGCAACCTACTATGCACTGCCCTCTACGGATTGACGGATTTCACACCGTATTCCATGAGACAGTAGGTCTGCCGGGCTTTACCGGACGTCAGGATGTACTCCTGCCTGGCTCCGGGATTTCACCGGATTTCCTCTTAGTGCTGCACATAGTACGCAACTATTTCATGTTCTATTATTTAGATTTTCTAAAAAAACTTTATTTTTTCTTTTTCTCTGAATTTATCTTTAGAATAATACAAAATATCTGAATTGTCAACAGTGAATTTCAGCCTTACCTTTCCTTTTTTTTAATTTTAGTCGAATGATATCAAAAAGTTTCAACAGCAAAAAAACAATTAAAAAATTTAATATTGCGCCTAATGGATTATAGGAAAATACAGGATGAAGATAAGTCGGATATTCACTTAGATGCATAATAACCACAAAAAAGGGACACCCCCATACAATTTCTTCTATGTATTCTCCATTTATTTGTTGCAAATTAAGTTCACAAAACATATTGATTGTTGAACCTGCAAGCAGAATAACAAGAGACAGCAAACTAATTATAAATGTAGATTTCCAACGATACTTCAACGTATCACCTCCCTCTCACAGATACTCCACCTGTATCTCATGCTTCCTTGCATATGCTTCCATACCGCTTCCCTTGTAACAGCGTATGGTACAGTTTTTGTTTGTAATCCAGTCGCCCACATACTTCGGGTCATGATGAATCTCCAGAATCTTTAATCGATCACACCCATGGAACGCCCATTTTTCTATGGTAGTAACACTGGACGGTATACATACATACTCCAGCTTTTTACATTTCAAAAAGGCGCTGTCCCCTATGTATTCTAATCCTTTTGGCAGCGCTAACTCTTTAAATCCGCATTGGTAGAAGCCTTTGCTTTCGATTCTTCTCAGGGTTTCCGGCAGTACAAGGGTCTCCAGGCTGTCACATTTATAAAAAGCTTCTTCTTTGATTTCCTCCAGTTTTTCTGGTAAAAGCACTGTGCTTAAATTACGACACTCTGCAAATACTTGTCGTGACATCACTTTACAATTTTTATTTTCAGGAAATACTGCCTTTTGAAGTCTTTTGCATTTTAAAAATGCAGCTTCTCCAACCTGGCGCAGACAAGGGGAAAAAACAGCCTCCTTCAGATTGCTACAATTTGCAAACGCTTCTTTACCAATCAAATTTGCTTTAGCAAAGTTAGCGTTTTTCATTGCTGTACATCCAAACAATGCCTGCCGCTCAATGGCAATAATACTGGTAAGGTCCAGTTTTTTCAGCTTAATATTATTTTTCAGCGCTTCTTTTGCCAGAACAGTATACCTGGAATTCACCACATATTCCTCCTGCACTTCTTTTAAAGCATTTGACCTGCTCAAAACTCTGTAAACCATACCCTTTCTCCTATCTACCCCAAATATCTTATACACATTTTACTTTTCCACCCTATCATATAGCTGATATAGTGCATTTGCCCATGAGCCACAGCTTTGCTGTAATCTTTTCCTAAGCTCCGGCTCTACTTTCTTCCTATCCGGCATCTTTCCGGTTTCTTTCCAAATTTTATATAGAGTCTCCAGATCTTTTTCTATCTGAGAATCCCTATTTAGCACCTTGTAATAGCAATGTCTGAAGTCCCTTTGATGATGTTTGACATCCTCCTTCATTTCTTTTCCCAGTTCTATACCAGAAAAAGAATGTCTTTGCTTTGAAGGCTCCATTCCTATCTGATAAAGTGCATTCCTGTAGCTTCCAAATTTCTCAATCAACCGTTTTTTTGTTTTTTCCGGAAGTTCCTGTTTAAAAGGAGCTCTATGTAATTGCCTTGCAATCTCCTGTACCACAGCTAACTCCTGTCTATCTGCTTCTTCTAAATCTTCTACTTTATAAACCGCATATTTTTGAAAAAACTCCTCGTCAATTCCTGCTTCTAAAATCACCTGTCCCCAGTTGCTTGCATATTTTGCAATCTGGTTGCTTAACTCCGGCATTTCCTGAGGATGTGGGATTCTGCATAAATCTTTCGCCTTATTTCTGACTTCAGAAAGCAACATCTGATACTCTTCCTGCTCTTTCCTGACTTTAGCCAGCGGCTTTCCTCCCTTGCCTGCCGCCTTGCTGAGTCCTGCCGCCTGCAAAGCATAGGGCCATTTTTGAAACCGTTCCTTTATGTAATCTCTCCAAACCCAGAATATTTCTTTCTGCGAAGGAGATCGTCCAAACTCTTCTGCTTTTTCCTTCAAAATCTGAAGCAACGCTTCATCCTCTATCTGTTCATAAAACGCTCTTCCTTCCTCTGTCTCAAGTGAATATTTCTGATAAATTTCACACTGGGGATTTTCCATTCCATAATTTGTGTCTTTACATTCTTTTGCCATTTGCATCAGTTTTTCCAATTTTTTCCTCCATTCTCCACACAAAAAAAATGCTTACTCTCTACAGAATAAACATTTTTACAAACCAATGTAAACAGACTACGCTTCTATACAGAACTACTTTTCCCTGATACGATTCCTGCTGACTTATGCCCTGCATTTACAGCAATTCGTGCCGGACTTTCACCGGACTTTTGAATTAAGAGTCTCTGCTTTTGCATCCCTCATCGCATCTGTTTTTTGTATGAAATTTTTTGTGGATTTCCCTGTTTCCCGGTCACGGGTCTTGTTTTCTGCGGAGGATGCATTGCCCTGTACGTTGCGGAGTTACAAGGTCAATTTTTGTTTGTAACAGAAATAACAAAATCAGGAAACCGGGGATTTCCACCTGCCATTTAATCATGCATAATTCTATAAGTTCAGGTTCTTCCCCTTTCACATTCCATAAAAAAATCCGCCTCCTACAAGAAACTGTACAAAAGCGGACACCTCTGCTGCCCCTAAACAGCAGGTGGGAGTAAACTTTGCACGGAAGTTTTTGCCTTACTACTATTAAGCAGGTTTCCTGACTCATGGTTCTTTGCTCTACTACTCCTTCTCATACTACTACGTCGTAATACAATGGATTCCCTGTAGTGTTGCTCCCCAAATACAGTGACCGGATCGCTCAGGATTCACACCTGATTCCCTTTTCACCAGTATTCTTCTGAATACGGATGCACTTAATAGGCTTATGGAATTATACAAGTGTATTCTAACACCTGACACCTTCTACAGTCAAGCATTTTCTTAGTTTTCTTTAATGGCAGCACTGTTCCAAAATTTCAGTGAGCGCATTTTTACTGCTGGTATGACAGCGCACCACATCTGTTCGTGTGCTATCCACCTCATCCAATGCTGTTTTCACCATTTTATGAGATACTGTATTGGTAAATAAAACCAACAAGTCCGGACATCCAATCTGTTTATTAAAATCTGCCCTCATCTGGGTAAATACTTTTACTTTACACTGATAATTTTTACATATTTTCTTATACTGGGCTACCATTCGGTCATGTCCGCCTACGATTACAACACTCATTCACATGCCTCCTTTTTAAAATTAGTTTTAACTAACCAACTAATATCAATTTACTCTGACTCCACATGATTGTCAATTCTTGTTTTCCACATGACAGCTACAGGAATGACCTTCCTTTTTATTGCAAGCGCCTCCAAAAGGGCAGCCAATACATTTCGATCCGTTTTTTTTCGCCTTCCTGATATAAGATACTGCCAGTCCAACTGCCAGAATCAACACCGCAATTACAATAATATCTGCCATAATTTTTCCTCTCTTTCTTCTGAAACCCCTTATAATTAATTATTTATTTCTTTAATTAGTTTATACTAACTCCCTATGTTTTGTCAATACTGCTTTTGATTTTCATAAAATTTTTATTCTATAGCTGTCTTATGATAAATATTGCATTTATCGGCTCAAAATGATAACATATCAGTAAATGAGGAGGAACAGAGTATGGGATATGTAAGTCATAAATCAGAAGAATCCATGGAAGACTACCTGGAGACTATTTATGTATTGCGGAAGCGTTTGCCGGTAGTCCGCTCCATTGACATAGCTACAGAACTGGGATATTCAAAACCCAGCGTCAGCGTTGCCATGAAAAATTTAAAAACCAGGGGATTTGTTACGGTTTCCCAGGAAGGTTATATTTCCTTTACAGAACAGGGAGAAGCCCTTGCCTCACAAACCTTTGAGCGGCATACAGTTATCCGTGACTGGCTTATAAGTCTTGGAGTAAATGAGGAAACTGCTTCTGAAGATGCCTGCAAAATAGAACATGACATGAGCAGCGAAACCTTTCAGGCCCTGAAAAAACGTAAGCGCACCATAGCCGGTACTGCTAATTGATTAGCCGCTCCAAAAGAGCGGCATTATTTTTAGTCTATTTTCTGCATTCCACTGGCAGTTTAGCTGACCAAGGGAGCAAATCTTCACAGAAACTTGTATCATGATCATCCATGTGTTTTGGAATCTCCGTCAAAAGATATTCGAAATAATTGTAAGGCTTTAAATGATTAGCCTTTGCAGTTTCAGCAATGCTATAAATAATTGCGCTGGCTTCTGCTCCTGCAATGGTATCAATCATCACCCAGTTTTTCTTCCCTACACAGAATGGTCGAATCGCCTGTTCCGCAGCATTATTGTCAATTGGAACTTCCCCATCTTCCAGAAAAGTTCTCAAATATTTTTCTTGATTTATGGAATAAGTAAATCCATTTGCAGTTTTACTTTTCGGTGGAACAGACATGAGATTCTGTTTTACCCATGCAAAATAAGCATCAACTAATGGTTTCACAGTCAGTTGACGATGTTTCAGGCGTTCTTCAGAATCCATCTTCTCAAGTTTGTTTTCCTCACGATAAATCGCTTGGATCTGCTTCAATGCCAGATATGCCAAAGACATTTTTCGATTCGCCTTTGGAAGGGCTTTAACAGCTTCATCATACCTCCGTCTCGAATGAGCCCAGCATCCAGCTATTTTCAGGTCTTCACGCTCTTTTTCAATCGTATGGTAGACCTGATATCCATCCGTCAGACAGACTCCTTGAAAATCTTTCAGGAACTTCCTTGGATGACTTGCATTACGAGAGGGCTGATATTCGTACAGGACAATCTGATTGTTCAGATACATTTTTCCTGTTCGGTACACCCACATATAATGCTTGTTTCCGGTTGTGCGGTTTTCCTTTGAAACGAGAACCGGAGTTTCATCTGCTTGAAGCACATGATAATCATATAGTTTTTCATGCAGATAATCATAAAAGATAGAGAGATATCTCTCTGCACATAGAATTGTCCAATGAGCCATATCCGCACGATCAATATTAAGACCCAATCGCTGGAATTCCTGTTCCTGACGATAGAGCGGTGCCGCGTTCACATATTTCGCATTCCAAATACCAGCAAGTAAAGATGGTGAAACAAGACTATTTCTCAGTAAATAAGCAGGATGATCCGCCTTTTTAAAACGGTTCTCCTTTTTGGACTTATACACAGCGACATGATGTTCCTCGATTTCAACCTTCATTGGTGTGAAACGATAACGATGATATATTTCATCCTCCAACTGATACCAGCCATCCTCACCAAATTCAGCTGCTAATTCTTCCTCTGTCATTTTGTGTTCAACTGGAATGATGGGAAGATCTTTGATATCAGCAGCTCGTTTTCCCTTTACTTTTTTACCTCTTGGTTTTACAGATTCTTCTGTCTCATCAAGAGCAGCAACTGCTTCTGCTTCATTAAAATAAATGATATTACCATCAACTTCTAAGAAGCAGATTTGGTTATCTACTTCCAGTTTCTCAGATGATTTCCCAAAGCGATTATTGTTCATTACAGCAATCTGTTCCAATAACAACTGCAGTTTCTGATCAATATCTTTCAGCTGTGATTGTTGTGCCAAAAACAGCTGGATCACTGTTGTTTTATCAAAATTATTCAGTTGTTCTTCTGTATATTCTATCGCCATAATGTACCTCTTTTCTGAGGTCTATTATAACAGATACGAGCAAAAATTGCGAATGCCACTCTGTTTTGAATTCGGCATATTGCCTATAATTCTAAGCTCCTACAAAGAAAGTGCAGACCTCAAAAAACAACGCTTTTTTTGAAATGATTGAAACAAATTACAACTGCGTAAAAGCGGAATAACGCAGAAATAACGTATGATAACAGACGGACAAGCAAGTATTATTCTCATATCGCAAGGTAGAATTTAAGTTTTTAAATTTCTACCTTTTGCACAAACATCATGCCATATGTTCCGGTGACTGGATCTCCTGAACGGTTTTCTTTGGAGAAATCGTAAGCCCTTCCATAAGCCAACGGAACTGCTGACTGGTAAGTGCTCGTACATCAGATTCATTTCTTGGCCACATAAAGTTTCCTTTTTCCAGACGTTTATATAACAATAGAAAACCGTCCTTTTCCCAGACGAGCCCTTTGATCCGGTCTGTTTTACGACCACAGAAAAGATATAAAGTATCAGGAACATAAGGTTTGCATCCCATTTTTGATTCTATAATAGAAGCCAACGAATCCAAACCAAATCGTAAATCCGTATAGCCACAGACAATATAAACCTGTTTGAAACAAGTGGCATCATTCAACATGAGCAAGCACTCCCAAAACTTTTGCAATAAGTGAATTTGATGTTTTCTCTGTAATTCGAAACGATATTCCATGTGAAGATACGTCAATAAAAGATTCCTCACATATTTGTGGCGTTTCTTTAAGAGAATAATTATCTGATGCCACTAGATTCATTGGAACTGGAACAATTGATTGTTCCGCACCTTCCTCCGGAAATGAATCTAAACAAGCTTTACGAACCTGAGCCATCCGATAATAATAGTTAGCTGTCGTAATGGAATTCATTTGGCACCATTCACTGACAGACATTCCAACGGGTCTGTTGTTGCATTCTTGGAGCATTTGTGCCCACTCTTGTAAACGATAACGACGTGCAACTATAGACGTTTGAGTTTTTATAACAGTCACCTCCTACAGGTCAAAAATATTTAGGCTAAACATTTTTGACTAAACTTTTTTGACAAGTATTAATTGTTGAGGTAATTATCTCAAATTACTATAATAATGTCTATATATGCACTATGGTGCGCTTACGAAAAAACATATTTTAGGATAAGAAAACGTTCCTATAAACTATCTAGAAAAATAGCGCTGCCCTTCCAGTGGGGCAACGCTATTTTAAACAATCTGTATAACCATTTCTTTCTTATATCTTTAAAATTCTTTGCAAAAATTCTTCTTCCGGCTGATTTTCTCTTTCCCGAAACACTGCAATGGAATTAATATCTGCGCTTCTGTCTGTGAAATCCGGAAACAGAAATCCCCATAAGGGCTTTTCCGGTTCATATTCTCCCTTAAGGGGACAGATTCCGCAAATAATGTATTCAAAGACTTCTTCCGATTCCCCTTGCCGCTCTTTATCTGTGCCTTTTACCGGCACATCATAACGATCATGAAAAACGAAAATCCCATAAGGCTCCTTTGAAACATAGTTTTCCATAATGACGTCATAAAAGGTTTCCATTAGAGCATCATTTTTCAGCCCGCAGGATTTCATAGCCATGAAAAGCTGCCACATACTTCCTGCCTGCTGATACTCTTTGCGAAATCTATATTTCTTCAACTGCACGTTGGTCTCAGAAAAAGGAATTGCTTTCGCCAGTTCCAGGTTTTTCTTCCGTTCTGCCTGGGACAATTTCAGAAAATTGGTATTAAAGCTTCCATCATATTTGTATATTCCATTTAAGTAGTGCACTTTTTCCGGGAATTCAGAGCACCTAAATCCGATATTTCAGAGCAGGTATTTCCGCCCTATAGTGCAATCACCTATAATGAATCCATACACATAAAAATGTGTAAATTCATTACAGGAGGTCGATAACCATGACTGATTATCGAGAAATCATCAGACTACATAGTCTGAAGTTCAGCAATGTATCTATTGCCAACAGCTTATGCTGCTCACGCAACACAGTTTCAGAAGTGCTGAAGCTTGCTGAAACACATTCTCTGGAATGGCCTATTCCAGAAACTCTTTCCAACAAAGATATCGAGTATCTGTTTTATCCAAACAGAGGCAATAATGAGGGAAGAAGACTCCCTGATTATGAGTATGTTTACAATGAGCTGGCCAAGCCGGGTGTAACGCTCTCGCTCTTATGGGCAGAATACTGTGCCAAATGTGAGGCAGAGCATACGATTCCGTATCAGCATTCACAGTTTAATGACAAGTATCATGCCTATGCTGCATCAAAGAAAGCAACTCTCAGAATTAAGCGCAAACCAGGAGAAACAATGGAAGTAGACTGGGTAGGCGATACGCTTAAAGTTTATGATGCTGCCAGTTGCTGCGATATACCTGCATATATATTTGTTGCTGTTCTTCCATGCAGTTTGTATGGATATGCAGAAGCATTCCCAGATATGAAATCCAACCACTGGATAGAAGCTCATATCCATGCGTATTCATTCTTTGGTGGTGTAACACGTATTCTTGTACCAGATAATCTTAAAACAGGTGTGATTAAAAACACACGGGCAGAGCTTGTACTTAACCGTTCCTACCACGAAATGGCAGAGCACTATGGAACTGCAATTATTCCTGCCCGACCGGTAAAACCGAAGGATAAACCGAATGCGGAAGGCACTGTAAAAGTTCTTGAAACATGGATTCTTGCAGCACTAAGGAACCGGAAGTTCTTCACTTTTGAAGAACTCAATAAAGCCATCCATGAAAAGCTTGAGGAATTCAATGCAAAGCCTTTCCAGAAAAAGAAAGGAAGCCGGTTATCTGCATTTCTTGAAGAAGAAAAGGACTTCCTCATGCCATTACCTGCTTCCCCGTATGAAACGGCTGTCTGGTCAACTGCCACCATACAACCTGATTATCTCATAAAAATCGGGGATTGCAAGTATTCTGTTCCGTATGAATTTATTGGCAAGAAGGTCGATATCCGCGCTACGGAAAACAGTATTGAAGTTTTTTACCATAGCAACCGTATAGCATCGCATGTGCGCAGGTCTTACTCTCCGGAACCGATTTATGTACCGGAGCATATGCCTGAAAACCACAGAAAATTTTTGGAATACAACACAGACAGTTTTCTGGACTGGGGAAAGAGTGTTGGCCATTCCACCCTTATTGTAGTAAAACATTTTTTATACATGCATAAGGTAGAGCAACAGGGATATAAATCCTGTGCATCGCTGATGAAGCTTGCTGACCGCTATGGTACGCAACGTTTGGAAAACGCCTGTATCAAGGCACTTAGTTACACACCAAGCCCAAGTTTAAAAAATATCAGTACCATTTTGAAAAATGGTCAGGATAAAGTGGCAGTAGCAAAGGTTGTTTCCAATGCTGCCAATAAAGAGAGTTCCAAGTATGGCATCACCAGAGGTGCCTCCTACTACGAAGGAGGTGACCGTTTATGATTCGTCAGTCAACCATAGACAAGCTGCATGATATGCGATTATCTGCAATGTCAGATGCCTTTGAATGCCAGTGCAAGGATCCTGACACCTATCAGGGATTATCTTTCGAAGACCGGTTCGGTATGCTGGTTGATAAAGAATGGGATAAGCGAAAAAGCACAAAGCTGCAAAAACTTATCCGCAGTGCTGAATTCCGTTATCCCAATGCGTGTATGGAAGATATTGAGTATCATCCTGACCGAAATCTGGATAAAGGACAGATGCTGGAATTCTCCACCTGCCGGTATATATCTGATGACCACCATATCATTCTAAAAGGAGCATCTGGGAATGGAAAAACATATATCGCATGTGCGCTTGGAATCGCAGCCTGCAGGAACTTTATCAAAGTACGTTATGTGCGCCTGCCTGATCTATTGAATGAGCTGGCTGTTGCACATGGGGACGGCACGCTGAAAAAAGTAATCAAAGCATATCAGAAGATTGATCTTTTGATTCTGGATGAATTCCTGTTAAGCCCCGTATCCACGGAACAAACACGGGAACTTCTTGAAATCATTGAAGCCCGTAGTGTGAAAGGCTCTGTAATCTTCTGCACACAGTTTGAACCGAAAGGCTGGTACAGCCGCATTGGAAATGACTGTGATGCCACTATTTGCGAAGCAATCATCGACCGGATCATTCATAATTCCTATGAGGTGATGCTTGATGGCCGCGTATCCATGAGGGAACGTCATGGCATTCATGCTTCCCGGAAAGGAGCTGCCAATGACTGATTATTGTGCTTTCAGCCAAGACCATAAATGCGTTAAATTTACGGATTATGAAATAACCCGCCACGAATTAGAAGAAGCCGATGAACTGTGTCATGGTAATTGGATAGAAATCCAGCATCTAAGAGAATACATTGACCGTTTACAGGCACTTCTTACAGAGCATGGGATAACTATTCCAGATGAATACTAATTAAATGACTGCACTCTGCTCCGGAAAGATATGCACTATTTTTCCGGAAAAGGGTGCTCTGAATTTCTGGAAAGCATGCACTATTGCATTGGAATACTCAGGTACCTCTCGATACCGGGTGACGATTACAAAACCATCTTTCATAACCTATCTATAAAAGATGTTAAGCTACTCCCTTTGTAAGCGCAAAATAATTCGACGGATTGTGTTGCCCTAAAAATGAATCCATAATAATCATTAGAAAATGCAAGCATTTCACTTTATCTTCTCTTGCCAGAAATGATAGATGCGAGCATTTTACTCTATCCGATTTATGGAGGTGTGCTCATGAGAAGCAAAAGAATACCTGCCAAAGAACAATACCGTCTCATCATGGAATGCCGTCAAAGTGGATTGACAGATCATCAATGGTGTGTGGAACACGACATCAAACCGGGGACTTTTTACAACTGGGTAAAAAGGCTGCGTCAGAAAGGTTGTGTGGATTTGCCAGCGTCAACCGGACGCAGCTATCGTGCACCGGAAAGCCAGGAAGTTGTCAGAGTGGATTTTCATGATACTGACCCGCTCCCATATGAACAGCCATTCAATGTGATTCCGGTAGCTACGGAAAGAAATAACCTTTCCGTAGCAGAGCCAATGAAGCTGTCTGTAGGAAGCTTCCATCTAACAATACCAAATGGAACAGATCCTCAGCTTCTGGCTCAAACGCTCCGCATTGTGAAGGAGTTGGAATGTTAGGGGATATCACAGCCGCCGATGAAATCTATATCGTAACAGGCAGAACGGATATGCGGAAATCCATTGACGGGCTGTGTGCTATTGTAGAAGAACAACTCCATATGGATCCAAGGCGAAGCGCCCTGTATCTTTTCTGTGGAAAACGTTGTGACAGGATCAAAGCTTTGCTCTGGGAGTCTGACGGATTTGTGCTGCTGTATAAACGCATGGAAGTCCAGGGCAGGTTCCGCTGGCCCAGAAATCAGCTGGAAGTAAAGCAACTGACCTGGCAGCAATTCGACTGGCTCATGTCCGGTCTTGAAATCGAACAGCCAAAGGCATTCAAACCTACGCAATGATCGTGTAAAAACTCTATGCCAACCAACAAAAATGGAGAGCTTTCTACACCCTGTATCATGTCTGCAATCCCTTGTAAATACTGGATTTTCTGCTTCTTTTTCATTGCTTTTTATGGTATAATAAGAGCAATGAAAAAGGAGCAGAAGACATATGGCCGATAATTCAAAAGATTCAAAAATCCTTGCGTACAAGGACATGATCAACCAACTGAATAAGACGATTTCCGCACAGACAGAACTGATCCAGTCTTTACAAAAAACATTGGAAGCAGACCGTCTGGAAAAAGAAAACCTTCGTCAGCAGATTGAATATCTCACGAAGAAACTCTTTGGTACTTCCAGTGAAAAACGGAAAGATATCGATGGTCAGCTGAATCTTTTTGATGAAGCCGAGCAGGAGGCAGATCCGACATGGAAACAGGAACTTCCTGATGACATCACTGTTCCGGAACATAAGCGAAAAGCACGACGGACACATGCAGATCTCTTTAAAAATGTCCCTTCCTGCGACGAGATCATTTCTCTTCCGGAGGAGGAGCGAAACTGTCCAACCTGCGGAACACAGATGGAATGTATTGGGAAAGAATTCGTCCGCCATGAATTCCGGTTTACCCCTGCCAAAGGGAAAGTAGTAAATATCTATCGTGAAACCTATAAATGCCCGGAGTGTGCCATATCAGAGGAACACCCGGATGATCAGACATTTGTCAAAGCGCCTGTCCAGGAACCATTGATCCCAGAAAGTTATGCATCGGAATCCGTTGTAGGATGGGCAATGCACCAGAAGTACCAGAATGGTCTGCCATTAAACCGGCAGGAATCGGAATGGAAGCAGCTGGGTGTCCCATTAAGCCGGGCTACGCTTGCTAACTGGATCATTTACTGTGCCGAGAATTACCTCTGTCATGTTTATGATTATTTTCACCGTCAGTTACGGATGCGTAAATATCTGATGGCAGATGAAACCCGGGTTCAGGTACTGAATGAGCCGGAGCGCAATCCTGAAACAGGTTCCTGGATGTGGCTCTTCCGCAGTGGAGAAGATGGGCTTCCGCCGATCCTGCTCTATCATTACACAGAGACAAGGGCAAAGTTCCATGCAGCATCTTTCCTGCAGGGGTTCAGCGGATATCTGGAGACTGATGGATACCAGGGTTATAACGATCTGCCGGATATCAAACGATGCTCTTGCTGGGCACATGTGAGACGTTACTTCACAGATGCCATACCGAAAGGGAAAGAGTATGATTACAGCCTTCCGGCAGTGCAGGGAGTACAGTTCTGCTCCAAGCTGTTTGATTGTGAGCGGTACTCAAAAGCAAAAAATCATACTGCGGAGCAGAGAAAACAGTTCCGTCTTGAAAAGGAGAAGCCGATACTGGAGGCATTCTGGAATTGGCTGGATCAACAGCGTCCAAATAAGGGAACCCGTTTGGCGAAAGCGGTGAACTATGCCCAAAATCGGAAAGACACCCTGATGACCTATCTGGAAGACGGTCATTGCAGTTTATCCAATAATCTTAGCGAGAATGCAATCAGACCATTCACTGTTGGCCGGAAAAACTGGCTGTTCAGTGCCAGTCCGAAGGGAGCGGCCTCTAGCGCTATTGTGTATACAATGGTTGAGATGGCAAAAGCGAATGACCTGAATACCTACAAATATCTGACATACCTCTTATCACAGCGGCCAGACGCTAAAATGTCAGATGAACAGCTGGAACAGCTTGCCCCATGGAGCGAGACTGCGAAAGCGAACTGTCAAAACTAAACATAGAGTAAAACGCTTGCATCTATCATTTTGGTGCAAGCGTGATTCATGGGCAGCGTAGCAATATTTTGCGCTTACCTCCCTTTTACTTTTGCTTGTTAAAAGGATAGCATAGAAGTAAAAGAAATTCAAGAAAAATTTTGCAATATTTTATTTCTCATTAATGGCAGCACAGGCTGCTATCAATAGGAAAGATTTTTCAAAAAAGACCTTGAAGCTCTGATTACTCAAAGTTTCAAGGTCTCATTTTATGCTTGGACACTTTCACGCTTTCGCATGAATTATATAAATTTTTTCACCTTCTGTGAATTATTTCGCATTAATTGCAGCCTGCGCAGCAGCTAAACGAGCGATTGGTACACGGAATGGTGAGCAGGAAACGTAGTCTAAACCAATCTTATGGCAAAATTCTACGGAACTTGGATCTCCACCGTGTTCTCCACAGATACCGATGTGTAATTTGGGATTTACAGGTTTACCTAATTTGATAGCTGTTTCCATTAATTTACCAACACCAATCTGGTCTAATTTAGCGAATGGATCATTTTCGAAGATTTTTGCATCATAGTAAGCTTCTAAGAATTTACCAGCATCATCACGAGAGAATCCATAAGTCATCTGTGTTAAGTCGTTTGTACCGAAGCAGAAGAAGTCAGCATCTTTAGCGATTTCATCAGCTGTTAATGCAGCTCTTGGGATTTCAATCATTGTACCAACTTCGTAGTGTAATTCAATACCAGCTGCTGCGATTTCAGCGTCAGCTGTTTCAACAACGAATTTCTTAACGTATGCCAATTCTTTTGTATCTCCAACAAGTGGGATCATGATTTCTGGGCAAACGTTCCAGTCAGCATGAGCTTTCTGTACGTTAATTGCTGCACGGATAACAGCTTTTGTCTGCATCTTAGCAATTTCTGGGTAAGTAACTGCAAGACGGCATCCACGATGTCCCATCATTGGGTTGAACTCATGAAGGGAGTCGATGATTGCTTTAATCTGTTCAACTGTTTTGCCCTGAGCATCTGCTAATTTCTTGATATCTTCCTCTGTTGTAGGAACGAACTCATGTAATGGTGGATCCAAGAAACGAATAGTAACCGGGTTACCTTCAAGAGCTTCGTATAATTTTTCGAAATCTCCCTGCTGTTCTGGAAGGATTTTTTCAAGAGCAGCTTCTCTTTCTTCTACTGTTTCAGAACAAATCATTTCACGGAATGCGTCAATTCTGTCACCTTCGAAGAACATGTGCTCTGTACGGCAAAGACCGATACCTTCTGCACCAAGCTCACGAGCTTTGATAGCATCTGCCGGAGTATCAGCATTTGTACGAACTTTCATTGTTCTGTATTTATCAGCCCATCCCATAATTCTTCCGAATTCACCAGCGATTGTAGCATCTACTGTTGGGATAATTCCATCATAGATAGCACCTGTAGAACCATCCAGAGAAATGCTGTCTCCTTCATGGAATTCTTTACCAGCTAATGTAAATTTCTTGTTTGCTTCATCCATTGTGATATCACCACAACCGGATACACAGCATGTTCCCATACCACGAGCAACTACTGCTGCGTGAGATGTCATACCACCACGAACTGTCAGGATACCCTGAGCGCTCTTCATACCTGTGATGTCTTCTGGTGATGTTTCCAGACGAACAAGGATAACTTTTTCTCCTCTTGCAGCCCATTCAACAGCGTCATCAGCTGTGAATACGATTTTACCGCAAGCAGCTCCCGGAGATGCTCCAAGTGCTTTGGACATTGGTGTTGCAGCTTTTAAAGCAGCAGCATCAAACTGTGGGTGAAGCAGTGTATCTAAGTTACGTGGATCGATCATTGCAACTGCTTCTTCTTCTGTTCTCATACCTTCGTCTACAAGGTCACAAGCGATTTTCAGAGCAGCCTGAGCTGTTCTCTTACCGTTACGTGTCTGTAACATATATAATTTACCGTGTTCTACTGTAAATTCCATATCCTGCATATCTCTGTAATGTGTTTCCAGAGTTTTGCAAACTTCTTTGAACTGAGCAAATGCTTCTGGGAATTTCTGTTCCATTTCTGAAATGTGCATTGGAGTACGAACTCCGGCAACAACATCTTCACCCTGTGCATTTGTCAGGAATTCTCCGAACAGACCATTTTCACCTGTTGCTGGGTCACGAGTAAATGCAACACCTGTACCACAGTCATCACCCATGTTACCGAATGCCATCATCTGTACGTTAACAGCTGTACCCCAAGAATATGGGATATCGTTGTCACGACGATATACGTTAGCACGTGGGTTGTCCCAAGAACGGAATACGGCTTTAACAGCTCCCATTAACTGCTCTTTAGCATCTGCTGGGAATTCTTCACCGATTTTTTCTTTATATTCAGCTTTGAACTGTCCAGCCAGAGTTTTTAAATCTTCTGCTGTAAGTTCAACGTCAAGGGTAACACCCTTTTCTTCTTTCATTTTGTCGATAAGTTCTTCGAAGTATTTCTTACCAACTTCCATAACTACGTCAGAGTACATCTGGATAAATCTTCTGTAGCAGTCCCATGCCCAACGAGCATTTCCTGATGCTGCTGCCAGAGTTTCAACAACTTCTTCATTTAAACCAAGGTTCAGGATTGTATCCATCATACCTGGCATAGAAGCTCTTGCTCCGGAACGAACAGATACAAGAAGTGGATTTTCTTTATCTCCGAATTTCTTTCCTGTTACTTCTTCCATTTTAACGATAGCTTCCATGATCTGTTCCATGATTTCATCGTTAATCTTTCTTCCATCTTCATAGTACTGAGTACAAGCATCTGTTGTAATTGTAAATCCCTGTGGTACTGGAAGACCTAATTTTGTCATCTCAGCAAGGTTTGCACCTTTACCACCGAGAGTGTTTCTCATGGATGCGTCACCTTCGGTGAACATATAAACCCATTTTGCCATTTTGAACATTCCTCCTAAATGTAGATACTGGAAAAATAAACTTCTAGTTTCTATTTTTCTCAGTGCGGGCGAAATGTACCCGCACACAATATATTTTAACATAAGAAGTAAGATAGTCAAGCAAGAATATTTAAAAAATCCGCAAATTTTAACAATATTTTTTCTGCTTTTGTCAGCATAACTGCCAGAATATCTTGTTTTTTACTTATATTTTATTTTTTTTTATATTTTCCACTGAAACACCGTTTTAAAATTAGTATTCATATCCACACTAAATACTCTATGAATATCTAATAATTTTTCTACAGGCTCAGTTTCATAAATTATACTATTTAAACGATTTTGGATTTTTTTATCTTTCATAAAATCAACTGCATTTTCAAAGTCCTCACGTCCAGAACGGCTGCATCCTACAAAAACAAGCCCCTTTTCTAATATATCCCTAGTATTAATCGGTACTTTTGCTTCTGATACTCCCATCAAAGCAACCACACCTTGGGGATTGATAAAACGAATAATGTCATCTATGGCATAAGCGCTTCCTTCACCGCCGGCACACTCAAATGCATGGTCTACAGTAAATCCGTCTGTCAAATCATCAATCAGATGGATTTCATCTGCAAAAGAAAATTGATTGAGCTTGTCTGCATTTTTTCCCATCACACAAATTTTGCTTGCAGGAAAACGATATTTTAAGATACTGCTTACTACAAATGCAAGACTTCCGTCTCCCCACACACCAATTCTTTCTTTATAAGAATGTGCAAGTTTACTAAATCGATTTACGCCATGCATTCCCACACTGACAAATTCTGTAATTGCAGCAATTTTCCCTTCAATCTCTTTATATGGCACTAGTCGGTCTGGTTTTAGGTTGACAAATTCTCTCATAAATCCATCACGTCCACTGCTTAAAAAAGCAGAGCCTTTTCGATAATTCTCAAAAATTTCATCCTCACGGTCTGTACTTAAAACATTGGGAATCATAATCACTTTTTCACCTGGCTGAAATGTATGAGTTGGATCATATAAAACAGTTCCGCATCCCTCGTGTATCAATGCCATCGGAAGTTTTTTACGGAGAACCTTTGCGTCCCTTTTTCCCTGATAATATCTCTGATCTGCATGGCAAAGTGCCAGATAATCAGGACGCACCAACACTTCATCCTCAAAACTGATGTCCTGATATTTAATTGAAATAATTTTCGGGCTAATAAGTTGATATACACTATTTAACATAACAGCCTCCTAAAGCATTGCCTGAGCCATTTTCATATCATCTACGGTTGTAATTTTTATATTAGAAATTTCACCTCGTACCAGTTTCACCGATACTCCTCTTACCACACATATTTTACATGCATCTGTAAGGATTTCCTTTTCTTCAATAGAAAGTTCATAATATAATTTTTTCAGCATACTCATATTAAAAGATTGAGGTGTCTGTCCCTGAAACATATTTTTTCTGTTTGGAATGTCCTTAATAACTTCTCCGTCTTCTGAAACTACAATAGTGTCGATAGCTGCCACAACAGTGTCACATGCACCATATTTTTTAGCTGCTTCAATATTGTCATGAAGCATGCGCAGTGTTACAAAAGGACGTACTGAATCGTGCGTTACAAGAATATGTTCTTCACTTTCCCCATACATTTCCTCAATCCTTTCCACGATATTAAAAATTGTTTCGTTTCTGTCCTTTCCTCCTGCTACCAAAATCACTTTTTTGTCTGTGTGTATATATTTTGCAAGTAAATCTTCTGTGTAAATCATCCAGTCTGGATGTACACCTACAAAAATCTGATCCAATTCCTGGCATAACAAAAATTTCTCTACTGTATGGATAATAATTGGCTTTTCTCCCAACATTAAAAACTGTTTTGGTTTATCCAAACCCATTCTTGTCCCAGTTCCACCTGCTAATATCGCGCCAAAAACCATTCTATTTTACCTCCTGAAACTTTTTAGTTTTTCTGACTAATCCCCTTTTTTCTGTTATTGTCGTCATAACATATCCTAACACAATCCAAAAAATACAGCTGACGATATTTGTAAGAAAAAACAATCCTTGATCGAATATCGATGTAAATAAACCATATATTACTATTAACATTCCCATTACGATGACGGGTGGTATTTTTCCTTTATAATACTTTAAGTATACGATTACATCTTTTAAGCATAATATCCAAAATCCCAAAAAACACAGCACTCCTATTATTCCTGTTGCTACATAAATTTCTAAATATAAACTATGTGGATGATAAATGGTTCCTTCCTCATACAAATCTGGATGAAAATCTTTTATATATTTAACTATATATATATCCGGGTAGTTCTCTGCTATTACTTTTGAATAGTTGCATGGTGATAGCCCAACAAGTCCAATTTTTCTATACAGGCGTAAATAATCTCCCCATATTTGGAAGCGATTGTTTGAAATATTTTCTGCACTTATATCCTTTCTATGTAAACTTTCACTCTCAACAGCTATTTCTCCATCTATTTCTCCATCTATTTCTTCTTCATTTAGGCTTTCTTTTTCCGGCATTTCTGTATATGGTAATTTTCCTATAAACTGTTCATACACTATTTTTTTATTTTCAAAAATTGAAAATTTAGGCACTGTTTCTAAAACATTTTTCGCTACAGAAACTGCTATCATAATACATATCACCGAAACGACGCTTCCGAATAATGATAAAGACCACTTTACAATAACACTCTTTTTCGGCTTTAAATATGAATATATCGCATATATAACATATATCATACCAATAAAAAGAAGTCCATAATATGCAGAACGGCTACCTGATAAAATGATATATATAATATCAAAAAACATATTTATAATACAGAAACCTTTAGCATATAACTTTTTTTCTTTACCTAACATATAAATAGATATAAGCAATAAAACACCTGACGTAATGGCAGCAACATTTATAGACATAAATACACCAAAAAGCCTATTTTCTGAAAATCCCTGTCGTGTTAAAGCTTCTGGTGTGTAAGGATTCGTAATAAGTCCATATCCTACATTATACAAAAAACTAATAATTGAAAATATGATTGCCATTAGCCAAATTACAGCAATTATATAATATAATTTATGACATATATTTTTAAATCGTTCCATACCACATTTTAAGGAAAACTGATAAAAGATAAAAAACATTATCAGCGTCCAAGCTAAATTAAATATATTTTTTTTAAATCCATAATTAATTGTCATTACTGAAGAAACTGATGCAATAAAAAGTAGCGCATATAAAAGTAAACTATACTTTTCTCTATATATAGTTTTGTTTACTATTATGTCTACTAGTATAATCAATATTCCTATAATCCCAAGATATTTCTGGTAACTGTATAATGGTGTATATTTAATTGCTGCAACAACTGGAGCAAGTCCACACAAAACATAACACATGATTGTCACAATAACATAATATTCTTCTACCTTATTAACTATTTTCTTTATCCTCAAGCAACTTTTCTTCCTTTCTTTAATCATTTTCATAATCTAGTTTTTAATCTAACATGTCATTAATTTTTTGCATTTGATTTTCTATTGTAAATTTCTCTATAAAGTCCCGCATTTCCTGATAATCTGGACGGTTTTCAGTGGAAACATACTGTATTATAGCATTCATTGCTTCCTCATCGGTCCTCACTATTTTCCCCATAACTCCATCTTGTGAAAGTTCTTTTGCTCCACCTACATCAGTAGATACAAAGGGAACTCCAAGACTTAATGCTTCCACACATGTTCCAGAAAATCCTTCCTGCAATGACATTGTAACCAACACCTTCATCTCTTTCAAATACTTATACGGATTAGCCTGATAACCAAGAAAATGTACATATCCCGTCAAATTATATCTTTCTGTCTTTTCTTTTAACTCCCTTTCTTGTTCACCGGCGCCAATATAGTATATATGATAAGGATATCCTTTTTTGTGCAATTTTCTTATCAATTCTAGTGTTCTATCTGTTCCTTTTAATTTTTCTATACGCCCAATAGAACATATACTCTTTTCTTCTATTGTAATATCAATCTTTTCTCTAGCCAATTCTCTAATATTTTGAAAATTATAACCATTGTAAACAGTAATAATTTTCTCTCTGTAATCAGGAAACACTTCTTCAATAGATTTTCTTGTTTTTTCTGAAATCGCTACAATTGTATCCGCACTTCCCAGATGTTTTTTGTGCAACTGGCAATACTTCTCATTTTCAGGCATATTTTCAATACTTCCATGAATCCATGCAATTTTCTTTACATCTTTTCTCTTAGAAAACGGCATAGGTGGGTTCATAATTGTAAAAGAAATTTCTATATCATATATGTCCTTAACTAAATGACGTCTAACCAAATCAGGGCACCAAAAACGAAGACGCCACATAAAAGCTTCTATAAGCCGACAATGTTTTTTCAACTTATATGGTTTCAAAACTTTAATATCTTTCCGCAACAAAGGAAATCCTTTATCAAAATGCTCTATTTCTAAAATATCTATTTCATATTTATCTGGATCCAAATTGTTTGCAATTGTTGCCAAAATTTTTTCAGCACCGCCACCTAACGAAAAGGACCATAAATAAAATAATACTTTCTTTTTATTTTGCATTATACTCTCCATGATAATCAAGATAACTTTTTTCTAAATCTAATAGTACAGCATCATGATGTGCCACCTGTTTATCCTTTGGAGGAGGTGTCATATAATCGCCAAAAGCTGTACTTAAATAACTATCATATCCACATGGTATGGGCATTTTTGTATTCTCAAACGGAACAAATATACTTTTTTCAAATGCGCCAATAGGATATTTCTTCTTCATATAATATGGTCCTGAACATAATTCAGTAATACCATCACTACTATCTCTTGTGTACTTTGTCATTTCTTTTTCAGCTTTCTTCCAAATTTTATAGCGCATTTTTCGACTCGGAACTAATCCCAAGAGAATTTTACTTCCGCTTTTTAATACTCCTCCATGTTTTTCAGGTATTGTCTGGGCACAAAACAATGAATAAATCATTGCCCATATCACTTGTTTTTTTCTATCACCTTTTTTCTTTGGATAAAAATCAAGCGGTAATACATCCAAAGCTAAACCATGAGGTATATCAAGATCTATCTGATATGGCTTAACACACGTTGTCTCTTTATCCCTTATTGTAATAAATAAATTGCGATCTAAATAGTCTACATTGCTTTTCGACAGAAAATAACGAGAATCAGCCTCTTCATTCCACAACTTAGCAAGCTTTTCATAATCTTTTCTTGGCATAAAAAAATCCAAGTCGTCATCCCAAGGTATAAACCCACCATGACGAAGGGATCCGATTGCACCGCCACCGCATAAATAACATAGTAAATTATGTTCATTGCAAAAAGAAACAAAATACTCTGCCATTTCTAAACTTTTTTCTTGTATCGGTTCCATCTATTTTTTCCTCTCTTATTTTACTTATAATACGCATCAAGCTCATGGGGATTTACCTGTTTCTCAACAGGGGGAAATTCCATATAGTCACCATAGTACTGCCTTAATAATTTGTCATATTCCTTAGGTGCCTTAAGTCTTAAATTCTCAAAGGATATCTCTATTATTTCTTCAAAAGGATCAAATAATAAAACTTCTTTTTCTTTAAATTTTGAAGCAAGCAGTCCAATATACTTTCCATTCTGACATTTATATTTTTCAATGACCTTTTCAATTCTACCTGCGAAATATCTTGGTGAAACAGGTTTTAAAAAGAACCAGCACGTACTTCTTATCATATCTTTAATAATACTGTCACCATAAACAATATTATGATGCTTACTAAATGATAAAAGTTTAAAACTTTCTAAATTATAAGTTTTATCTACAACTTTAAGATCATTAAATCTGTCCATTGGAAAAATATCAATAAATAACCCTGATTCATATGTTTTATCATTACGATTATCCACAATCGTAGTTTTTGTATCTATAATCTTAATAAAATTATTGTAATAATTATTATCACTTCTATAGTCTAAAATTTTATATCGTCCATTTTGGGGGAATTTTGTAATTAACATTTCATAATCATCTCTTGGCATAGATATATCAATATCATCATCCCAAGGTATAAATCCACCATGACGAACCGCTCCGATCAATGTGCCATAGTTTATAATATATTTCAAATTATGCTCTCTACAAAAACGATCAACATAACTCAAAATATCCAATTCCACTTGTTTAACTTCATCATTTGATAATTTTTTCATTTAATTAATCCCTTTATTTCTCTTTAAGTCTTCTAACATCAACTTTCTATAAAAAGATACATTAATTTTTAACGCTAATGCTGCGATACGCCGACCTTTTCTAAAAATTGAATTTTTAAATATTCTAAAAGCATTCTTTTTTAAAAAATTTATAACAGACGGATAATCCTCTAATTTTTTATAATTATCAACCAATAACATACTATCCAAAACAACAAAATACGAATGAGACAGCCTAAAAAAGGCTTCCTGTTTTAAATCAGGATATTCCTTTTCAATATACTTGGCATATTTCGCGTACACCTCTATCGCATCCAATCTTTTTGAATTATACTTCTCTGTTGTACTACTATTACTTCGATGATAATAATAATAATATGGTTTTGTTGTAACCACATAAGTTTTTGCAATCTTAATTAAATCTAAATGATAGAAAGCATCTTCATAAATTTTCCCTTCTGGAAAAGATAATTTTTCAGCTATTTCCTTTTTTAATAATTTATTACAGATAGATCCAGGAACTTTTTCGCCAATGAGTAGCTCCTTCAAAAACTCTTTTTCAGTACATATAAATTGTAACTCTGTATTATTGCACTGAGGAACTTCTTTTGTATTATATACATTCATAATCCCGCAAACTGATACATCAGCTTTTGATTTCTTTATTTCTTCATATAAAGATAAAATCATTTCTGGATGAATATAATCATCACTGTCTATAAAAATAATATAGTCCCCAATCGCTTTTTGAATCCCATAATTTCTCGCTGACGATTGACCACCATTTTCTTTATGATATACAACAATTCTATCATCTATTTCTTTAAATTCATCACATATTTCACCACTGCCATCTGTTGAGCCATCGTCAACAAGAATAATTTCCAGATTTCTATATTTCTGGTTAATAATAGAATAAATGGCTTTCTTTAAATACTTCCTGACATTGTAGACAGGAACAATAACACTAATTTTATCCATGTAATCTTTTCCTAATCCTTTCTAATACTTCTACCAAAATTTTGTCTTTAACAAGGATTAATACAAGAAAATAATAAATTGCACAAACAATAATTGTTACAATAATATTTAATATAAAGTTTGTATCTATAACCATATTTGTTGGTATAAACCTATTGACCAAAAGAGCTAACGGAACAAATCCTACCACAACACATGTGTATTTTATAAACGGCGCAAAAACTTCTTTTAAATCTGCCAATTCATTTTTACGAATAAAACAATATTCTATAAATAGAAGAACATATTCTGACAGCAATGTTGTTAAAACATAGTATTGTGGCTGTACAACACCACATAGATATAAAATACTATTAAAAACAAGATTACACAATCCACCAACAATGTAAAATAATGATAGCTTATTTTCAAAACCTCTAATTAAAATAACCTGTGTTCCCATTATAATTTCTAATGCCCACGATATTGTTCTAAACGCAAAAACCTGTGTAACAACTCCACCTGCCATATAACGTGTACCATACATTAAAACAGTTGCCTGCACGCCCAAAACAACCAACCCCATTCCAATAGGTGCCATTAAGAAGCTAAACATACTACTGCTTTTATTAATAAGTCGCTGATATGCGCCCTCATCTTCCATTCCTATATAATAACTCAACCTAGGAACACTAACACTAATTGCACCGCTAACCACTCCAGAAATAAGCATAATCATCCTTTGTCCATTGGCATAATAAGATACTTGTTCTGGAACCCCTACTTTAGATACAAAAGTCAGATCAAGATTTGTATACAACATTCCCGCATTTGACATCAAAAATACTCCCAGTAAAGGTTTTATTAGATACTTAAAATTTTCAAGAGGTACTTTAACAAAATGTACCTCTTTTTTTATCCAAAGATAACTAATAAAATAATTTAAAAACTGACTAATAGACATAATAAGGGCATATTGAACTATATCGTCAGCTTCTTTAACAAATGTAAATATCGAAACAAGCATTATAATACGAATTAACAAGGTTTTATAAAATAGAAACGTATAATTTTCAAAAGCCTCATTAATCCATTCGATATAAAAAATTTGGGCCACTAACTGTATTCCAAGAATAATCATTAATAAATGTACACTTGGCTTCTTTGTATATATAGGCATAATGACAATATAAAATACTGATGTAACCGCTGTACAAAAAACGGAAGTATAAAATAGCATGGAAAACATTGTATTTATTTTATCAATATTGTTTTTAACCTTACTAATCTCCCTTATTCCATAATTATATATTCCCAATGTTGCAAAAGGAATAAACCAATTCAAGTACGTATTAGCAATATTAAATTCTCCATATAACTGCTTACTCAAAATTCTAGATAGATATGCAGTTGTAATTAACGGAAAAAATATATTCAGTAGCCTGACCAGCGTATTAGCTAACGCATTCATTCTAATATCTTTCATAAATTCTCCTATTGCTTCACGGCGTATTTTCACATTATGTATAATTCCGTTTACTTCTTATATTTCCAAAATGGCAATTTTACCATACCCACTAGACTTCCAATTCCGTAACTAACATGTAATAAGAAAAATAGAAACGGAAGTGCTAACTGACACCATGTCTTTTTTACTCCTTTTACAGATAAAACAGACATTGCTACTGCAGCAAGCCAGTACATTCCCCACATCAGATAGGCAAGGAATGGAAATCCAAATGCTGCCAGGATGCTTGTACCGATAATTCCCAACACAAAGCAAAAAGGCACAAAATGATAAACAGACAAACATTTCGGACAGGCTTTTAAAGTCAGCGCTACCCAATATCCGTTGCCATATTTCTGTTTCAGCATGGCTTTTAAGGAACTTCTGGTGTGCTGATAAGAAATAATATCAGAGGAATAACATATTTTATATCCTGCCTGTCGAATTCTGTAATGAATTTCATTGTCTTCTGTTCTTCCTAACTGCTCATTAAAAAGTCCGACTTTATCAAATACTTCTCTTTTATATGCTCCGTGAAAAACAGACTTTACATACGTCTTTTTTTCACTTCTTCTATAAGGAGCAATGCTGCTTCCAAACATAGACTGCTCTGCCAAAAGGAGAGTTTCTTTCCATGGAGTACTCTCGTCAATCATATTAGGTCTTACTCCGCCGGATACATATTCCCCGCTTTTAAGAACCTCTGCATTTTTTTGTACGAAATCATGAGGAATTGCAGCGTGTGCATCTACTCGTATGATAACATCTCCCTGATAATTCTCTATAGCCACATTCCACCCGGCAGCCTGAATTTTCCTCGGGTTATCTAAAACCTGCACGTTAATAAAATCTTTATTCTCATCACGGAATTTCTCCATGATTTTCTTTGTTGCATCTTCAGATTTACTGTCAATCAAAACGACTTCCATCTGGTTATGAGGATAATCCTGACTCTTTATACACTCTAATAAAGCCGGCAGGGCATTCTGCTCATTATATGCAACCACACAAACTGATATAATCATCTGAAAACTCCTATTTTATTACTGCTGCTACTGTCGCAAACATGGTTTTAATATCCTCAAAAAAGCTGAATTTTTCAATGGCTTTTAAATTATATTTCATTTTTTCAGGCAGTACCTGATGAATATAAACCTCATCTGCATTTTGTGCATCTTCCAGTAACTTTTCTTCGTCTTTATATTCAATACTTGCTCTTGAAGTAACACCTGCAGGAAGTAACAATGTTGCTTTCATTTCATCAGTATAATGGGCAACATATTTTTCTACTTCCGGTCTTGTTCCCACAAAAGTCATATCGCCTGCAAGAATATTAAATAACTGAGGAAGCTCATCTAACCGACAGCCTCTTAACAGTTTTCCCATTCTTGTTACACGCATATCTCCCTTAGTCGTAACCTGTGTACCAATTTTTTCCGCATTTTCTACCATAGTACGAAATTTACAAATACGGAATTTTTTTCCATAAGTGGTTACTCGAACCTGTCTGAAAAGCACTGGTCCTTTAGAATCCAGTTTTATCATAATACTTAAAACCAAAAGCACCGGAGAAAGCAATATCAGCAGAATACCTGCGACAACAACATCGAAAATGCGTTTGGCCACCAGCCCGGCCTTATGCTTTTCCAGTATCTTATAATATTTTCTTACTTCCTCTGTTTGCATTTCCGGAGGAAGTTCTTTCCACTTTTTCATTATTCTTTTCCTATCTTATACATTCTTTAAAGGATTTAATTACATACTCTACTTCTTCATCTGTCAATTTCGTATGCAATGGCAATGTAATTTCATTAGAGAACATTTCATAAGCATTTGGATAATCTGCAATATCGAATCCCAGATTTTTATATGCTGTAAGCATTGGAAGAGGTTTAAAATGCACATTTGTGGCAATCCCTTTTTCTGCCATTCTTGTAATAATTTCATTACATTCTTTTCTTGTTTTTCCTGGCAGTCTGGTAATATATAAGTGACCGCTTGAAGAAAAATCTTTCCCATAATGATGAAGATGTTCTATATTCTCTCCTTCAAAGCTTTTATCATACATTTTAATCATTTCTTTTCTGCGCGCTAAAATCGCAGGATATCTTTCTAGTTGTGCCAAACCGATAGACGCCATAATATCGGTCATATTACATTTAAAATATGGCGCTACAATATCATATTCCCATGCGCCCAACTGAGTCTTAGCCAATGCGTCTTTAGACTGTCCATGAAGTGAGAATAACATAAACTGCTTATACAGTTCTTCATTATCTATCCCATCAATATCTCGCCATACAAGCGCTCCGCCTTCTGCTGTTGTCAGATTTTTAACTGCATGGAAAGAAAAACTTGTAAAATCCGCAATCTCTCCGCAATGTTTCCCCTCTCTTGCAGCGCCAAAGGCATGAGCTCCATCTGCCACAACAGCTACTCTGCCTATCTGTCTCTGGATTTTATTTGCCGGCTGAAACAGATGTTTCTTTCGTTCTAAAATTTCAAATATTCTTTTATAATCACATACAATACCTGCCAGATCCACAGGAATTACTGCTTTTGTTTTCTCTGTAATTGCAGCTTCCAGTTTATCATAATCCATTTCGTAAGAATTTTTCCCTGTATCTACAAGAACAAGTTTTGCTCCTACATGACAGACCACACTTGCAGAAGCTGTATAAGTATAAGCAGAAGTAATAACCTCATCCCCCGGTCCAATGCCTAATGCCCGTAATGCCATCTCTGAACAAGCCGTAGCTGAATTTAGACATACTGCTTTACTTGTATGACAAAATTCCGCAATATTCTTTTCAAATAATTTTGTTTTCGGACCGGTTGTAATCCAGCCGCTTCTTAATGTATCTACTACTTCCGCAATTTCACTTTCTGTAATATCTGGTGGTGAAAATAAAACGTTCATTGTTTATGCCTCCATGATTTTATTTCTTAATACAATAAGTAGGAACCAACTGCTGTACTTTTTCTTTAATTCTTTCATCATCATTATAGCAAGCATCTTTCAACTCCGCTAATTCATCAAAAAATGTTTCTTCGTCCATCTCAATCGGTTTTCCAATATGAATTAACTTATTAGCAGTTTCTTTCATACCTTCTTCTGCCATGAGAAGTTCTTCATACAATTTTTCTCCTGGGCGAAGACCTGTATATTCAATTTTAATGTCTACGTCTGGTGTATAACCTGAAAGACGAATTAAATTTCTTGCCATATCATCAATTCTGACAGGCGCTCCCATTTCCAGTACAAAAATTTCGCCTCCCCGAGCATAAGCACCTGCCTGTAAAACTAAAGATACTGCTTCCGGAATAGTCATAAAGTATCTGATAATATCTTTATGGGTCACTGTAACCGGACCACCTTCTGCAATCTGCTTTTTAAATAACGGAATTACACTGCCATTACTTCCCAGCACATTTCCGAAACGCACTGCCACAAATTCTGTCTCTGAAATCTTATCAAAGCTCTGTACAATCATTTCACACAAACGCTTTGATGCTCCCATAATGTTTGTAGGATTTACAGCTTTATCTGTAGAAATTAAAACAAATCTCTTCACGCCATATTCGCTGGCCGCCTTTGCTGTTTTATAAGTTCCGAAAACATTGTTTTTAATTGCTTCGTTTGGACTGTCCTCCATAAGCGGTACATGTTTATGTGCAGCTGCATGATATACAATATCCGGACGATATTTCTCAAATACAGTTTCAATTCTGTGTGTATTTCTCACAGAACCGATTAACACCACTAAGTTCAAATCTGGGTAATGTCTTTTTAGCTCCTGCTGAATTTCGTACGCATTATTTTCATATATATCAAAAATAATCAGCTGTTTTGGATTATACATGGCAATCTGGCGGCACAGTTCGCTTCCAATAGAGCCACCCCCACCTGTCACCATTACAACTTTCTGTTCTACATATCCCATGATTTCATCCAGATTAACCTGTATAGGATCTCTGCCCAGCAAATCTGTAATTTCAACATCTCTCAATTTTCCTATGTTCAGTTCACCGTCAATTAACTGATACATACCTGGCAATATTTTCAACTCGCACTTAGCCATTTTGCATATCTCAAGAATTTCGCTTCTTTCTTCTTTAGACGCAGAAGGCATTGCCAGTATAATCTTATCGATTTTGTATTTTTCTACACTTTTTAAAATTGCAGAGCGATCTCCTACAATAGGAATACCATTAATATATCGCCCTTCTTTATTTCGGTCATCATCAATTACACAGCATACTTTCATTGTAAGAAAACGGCTGTCTAAGATTTCTTTAATAATGACACGGCCTGCATCTCCTGCCCCAATAATCATAACTCTTTTTTGAGGCTGTCCGCAGCCAAATCGCTGTTCTCTTGCTTCCTTTAAGTATCGGCAAAAACGATAGGAAAATCGTATTCCTACAACCATCACAGTCTGCAACAAAATTTCCGCAAAAAAATAACTTCTGGGAATAGGATATTGTAACAAATGAAACCCTGTAATCTGCATAAAAAAAGATACGACATTTGCTAACAGGATATACCCTAATTCATGAATACTGACAAACTTCCAAAGGCTATGATACATTTTACAAAAATAAAATACCAACAGCGTTGTAACCATATGAATAGGTAAGTAATGATACATGCTTTCTAAATATTCTGCATCAATGCTGCTATAGGAAAAGTCAAATCTGGCAATCAGTGCCCCCACCGAAGCTATCGCAATAATTGCAATATCTCCTAAGAGCAGAAGCAATGCCCGCCTTACCCATTGCAAATCTAGTAATCTTTGTTCTTTTATATTCTGTTTCACGTCTTTTGTTCCCTTTCAACTTTAATATATTTTACAATTACTTTATTTTCCTTTTACCCATACTCTCACAGTATTATATCTCAAACTCCTATATGAAACAAGTCAAAATCTCATTTCAACTATTAAAAGTCTATAAAACTACCATTCCCTTCTCAAAAAATACTATACTTTTTTATCTTTTAGTTGTCGGAGCATTTTTTATTTCATAGGAAATTCTGTCCTATGAAATAAAAAAGCATCGCAAAACGGATATATACCAGCCATTTTGCAATGCTTCTTTTAAAAATCGTATACTTATTTTACAACGATATTTTTATAATACCAGTTAATTCCGCCTGTGATCGTTGCATCATCTAAAGTTTTACCTTCTTCACCAACTGTTTTTCCGTCATTTGTTTCCAGAACACCGTCAAATACGTTAAATCCTTCTTCTACAATGCGTTTTCTTGCTTCGTCAACTTTTTCCTGTGTTCCAGGCGCAACTAAGTCTTCGTTTAATGGTGCAATATCCACTAAACCTTCTTTCATACCACCGAAGTAGTTTTCAGCAGTCCATGTTCCGTCAATAACTTTTTTCGTAGCTTCTGTGTAGTATTTGCCCCAGTTCCAGATAACAGATGTTAAAGTAGCGCCCGGTGCGTCTTTTTCCATATCAGAGTTGTAACCTACGCCCCATACTCCTGCTGCTTCTGCTTCTGTCTGTGGGTTTGGTGTATCACAATGCTGTCCGATTACATCACATCCTTCTGCAATCAGAGCTTTTGCTGCATTTGTTTCTTCTGTAGGAGAAAGCCAGCTGTTTGTAACCTTTACATAAACCTGTGCATCTGGATTAACTTCTGCAACACCAATGGCAAACGCATCTGCTCCGCCTGTTACTTCAGAGTTCTCGGAACCCATTGCAGCTACATAACCAATTTTATTTGTTTCTGTTTTCATACCTGCAACAATACCGGATAAATATCTTGCCTGATAAATTCTTCCGAAATAATTGTTGAAGTTTGTATCATTTGATTTATATCCTGTTCCGTGAGAAAAGATAACGTCTGGATATTCTTCTGCTAATGCTTCACAAGTATCCATATAGTTAAAACTTGTTGCATAAATAACCTGACAGCCTTCTTCGATACACTCTCTCATTGCCTGCTCTGTTTTTGTAGGGTCTGCATCCGGAATGTTATTTTTTCTGATAATCTGGCTATCTTCTAATCCTAACTCTTTCTGCATTTCTACAATACCTAAATCATGAGCATAGCTATATCCAGAACCATCTGCAGGATCTCCGATATGAATAACACCAACTTTTAAATCTTCTTTTGCAACCGGTTCAAATTTTGCATCGCCGCCCTTGTCAGCGCTGTCTTCTTTTTTAGAAGTTTCTTTTTCTGCTTCCCCCTGCTGCTGTCCGCATCCTGTAAATAATGTTCCAATCATGGCGATGGATAACAATGCACCCAAGATTTTCTTTTTCATGATTTTCCTCCTGAAATTTTAAATATTTTAACATCATACGGAACACATCATATCATCATATCCGCCACTTTTCAACAAAAAACATCATTTTTCTAAATAACTTAAGATATTTTCGTATACCTTCTCTTTTCCTTTTTCATTCAATATTTCATGACGCATATCCGGGTATATTTTACCTGTTACATTTTCATACCCCATCTGTTTTAAAAATTGCATCTCCTGTACAAATTTTCTGCCGTTTCCAATACAAGGGTCTTTTTCCCCTCCCAAAAACAGTATCGGAAGCTGTTTATTTTTTAAAAGCCATCCCTTTTTACTGTAAGTTCCCTTTAACAATAAAAATAATCCTTCAAAGGCATCTGCTGTAAAAATAAAACCACACAGCTCTGACTGATTATACTTATCTACAATTTCTCTGTCCGAACAAATCCACGCCGACTCAGGCTCTCCCTGAAAAATTTTCTCAAAAGGACCAAATGCCAGTTTCTGGATTTCTTTGCTGCGATATCTGTCACCTTTTATTTTTTTCTGAATTTTTGCCAGCAAAAGCCCCATGTCCACAGCAGGATTTTTACATGGCGGACCTGTTAAAATCAGTTTTTTGATTTCATTGTCATATTCTTTTATATAATTTCTGGCTACTAAAGTTCCCATACTGTGCCCTAAAAGATAACAGGGAATATCTGGATATTCTTCTTTTATCCATAACGTAATCTGATGTAAATCTTCTACAATCGCTTTTTCTTTTCCATTATAAAAGAAGCCCAAATCCTCCTGTTTTTTCACACTTTTCCCATGCCCTCTATGGTCATGAATAACTGCCGAATATCCATGTTCTGCAAGAAATTTCATAAACGGCAGATACCGTTCTTTATTCTCTGCCATTCCATGAGATACCTGAACAACTCCTTTTGGATTTTCACTTTCTACACAAAGTACTTCCAAAGAAAGCCCATCATAATCCGAAATAATCTGCGCTGTCTTTTCCAGCATAAACTTCCCTCCCAATTCAAAAAAGCAAAAGGGGATGCTCTGACAGCACCCCCACTATTCTTATTTTTTATAATTAGTCTTCAACAATTTCCAAAACATCTGCAGGACATGCTTTTACACAAATACCACATGCAATACATTTGCTGCTTGTAGGTGCTTCTTCAGCTTTTACCATAACACCGAATGGACATGCTTCCACACATTTTCCACAGCCAGTACATTTCTTTTTATTAATCATGTAAACACCTTTTGCATTCTGTGTAATTGCACCTTCCGGACATGCTTTTGCACATTTTCCACACTGTACACAGACCATTGGTTTTGCCACATCATTTTTTTCAATAATCTGAATGCAGGATTTGTCCGGATCAAATTCTTTATAAAAGCTTGTTGAACATGCTCTTACGCACTCCAGACATGCCATACATTTTGCACCTTTTGTAACTTTTAATTTCTTCATTCTAAATCCTCCGCTTTCATTGGTAAAGTTTCTTATTTAACTATATTAACATTTTATCCAATATTGCACAAGAAATTTTTCAGCCTTTTCCCAAAGCTTCAAACATCCATCTTTTATAGGCTTCTACCCCTGGCTGATCAAAGGGATTAACTCCCAAAATACGAGCAGAAACATAGCAGGAAAACAGAAAGAAATAAAATAATTCTCCAAAAGCATACTCATCTAATCTTTCTATTTCCAAGATTAAACACGGCAGTTTTTCCCTGTGAGCTTTTACTGTAGCATGAAAAGAAGCTTTATTAATTTCCCAAAATTCCTTTCCATTTAAATAATCAAATCCATCTGCAACCATGTCTGCCACAGGTGCTAAAGAAGCATTCTTTTCCCGAACATCTAAAAATGTTTCAAAAAGCAACGGCGCTCCGTCCTGAATGTACTGCCCCATAGCATGCAATTCTTCACAAAAATCTCCTGATGACGGAAAAAGTCCTTTGTTATCCTTCCCTTCACTCTCTCCAAAAAGCTGTATCCACCATTTATAAAACCAACGAAACTGAGGTTCAAAGCTGGCGAGCATTTCTATTTTATATCCTTTTTTATAATATAAATTTCTAAGACAGGCATATTGATATGCAGGATTTCCCATCATTTCTCCACTTGTAAGGTATTTTTGCATATCAAGAGCTCCTGAAACCAGCTTCTCAATATCTATTCCTGCCACCGCCATAGGAAGAAGCCCTACTGCAGTCATAGCAGAAAATCTCCCCCCTACATCTTCCGGAAATTCCAGAAAAGTATACCCCTGTTCTTGGCATAATTTTTCCAGCGGGCTTCCCTTTGTGCCTGTTGCAATAATTCTTTCATTGGCTTTTTCCTGATACTTATCAGAAAGGAACTTTCTCAGAACACGAAAAGAAGCTCCCGGTTCTAAGGTTTCAAAATTTTTCGCTATACAGTCAATGTATACCGATTTTCCTTCCAACTCTTTCAATGCTTTTTGCAGTTCCCAAGGGGACAGCGTGTTTCCCATATAGACAATCTTTACTTTATCATCCGACTGCAAAGCTTCAATCACGGATCGGGCAGCATTATTGGAACCACCTACCCCAACAATCACAAAAACATCTGCTTTTTCCCGAATATGGACAGCCAGTTCCTGTAATTTTTTCACCTCTTTCGGATTTGCCCACTTATCCACAGAAAACCATCCTAAAGAGTCCACATATTCACTCTCTCCATCTAATACAGAACGAAAAACAGCCTTGTTTTCCTCCATAATTTCATTTAATTCATCTTTTAAATGAGGATTTTTATCTTCTATTCTTAAATTCAGCACGTTTTTATCTCCTTTTATTTTTCATCCGGCGCAACTTCCTATGAAACAATAAAAACTGCCGCACTAAGCGGCATTCGGAATATTTGTATCAGACCGAACGTAAAATATACAAATATTCTCGATATACCCCTAATGCGGCAATTGATTAAAACTCCTTATTCCATACATGGATGGCAGTGTCCGTAAGCGTCCATGCAGTCGTCTTCCGGATTTTTCATACAGAGATGAACGGCTGCCTTTTTGAATGTCATTGGTAATGCAAGAATATTTGGATTTTCCCCAACGAATTTCTTCTTTGCATCTTCTAATGCTTCTTCAAATGTAGCTCTTGTCTTTAGTCCCATTCCTCTTGCGTATCCCGGTTCCTGTGCACCTACAATGTAAATTGCGCTTGTATTCATTTCTGCAATATGACCGCAGGAAATCATGCTGAAGCCGTGGAATGGATGGAATGCATTTGTAAAACGATATTTTCTGATATATTCTTCATTTGTTGCAAAATATTCGCCATAGCGGTTCATATCCGGCAGTGTATTCATATAATCATGCTGGAACATATCATACATTTCTCTTAAATATGGCCATAATTCTTCATGGAAGAAACCATTGCAAAGAGAAGAACAGATAATAACACAGTTGTCACTCATAACACGTTTATATCTTAATACCTGTGCGCTTAATGCCTGCATCATCATGATTGGGTTTGTTCCCATTCCATCACCATAGTGGAATTTCTGAGGCATACCAAACACTAAAACATCATACTTCTTCTCTGCCCAATGTACATAAGTTCTCTTATCCGCTAATTTCCAGCTAATTGGCATCATTTCTTTTGCATATCCGGAATAAATGGCAATCTGTCTGGAATTTGTATCTAGAACAGCGTCACAGCAGAAGAATGGATGTCCCATTTTTTCTTCCATGTGCATAGAAATTTCATCAAATTTTGTTCTCATCAAGCTTCCGCCGTTTACCGGTGTAAAGTCTTTTCTGTGCATAACAGAAGGAACATGATGGCTTGAAATACTTTTCCAGTTTGTAATACCAGTTGCGCTATGTTTATATCCGCCTGAATATCCACCATAAGGATTTCCCTGTACATGACCTACTAAAATAGGAATATCACACTCGAATACATATTTATTCATGTAAACCGGATCACCACGTTTTGTTGTTCCAAGGTCTACCATGTGGTCTTTATCTTCACTGTCATGGCTGATAATCTGTCCTGTATGCCAGAATTCATTGAATAATTCTTCGCCGAAAATTGCTTTTGCATCAGACTCTTTACTTCTTGGGTGTAATCCATTGGAAATAATGAATAAAATATCTTTTTTCTCAACACCTGCTGCATATAATTCTTTCAGCATATATTTGATACTCATTTTTCTGTGGCTTGTCGGCTGCTCTCCACCTTTTACTCTGTCAGGTACAATAAAAGTAACAGTACTTCCCTTATGTGCCAGTTCAGTAAGTGTCGGCATTCCGATTGGGTGTGCAAGACTTTCCAGATAAGCTTCTTCCAATTTATCTTCCGGAATATAATCAGGGTCTTTTACTGTTTCTCCCGGAATAAAAATATCTGTGCTGTCCGGCAATTCTGCTGCCATAGTACCATGTCCGTATTCAAATTCTAACTTCATTCTTTTTTCCTCCTTATTATGCATTCATGTAAAGTGAAATAATTTCCAAATACTCTTCCGGATAATAACCGATTTCCCCTTGAAATCTTGTAAGTGCAATTAAACCACCGTCAATTTCAGGAATAGATGCCAGCATTGCTGCGTTATCCTGTTTCAGACCTCCGCCATAGACAATGTCCATGCCATCTGTTTTTTCCTTCACAAATTTGGCAATCTTTGTAATATATTCTTTTCCTGCCGGTGTTTTACCAGGTCCAATAGACCATACAGGCTCATAGGCAATAGTCACCATAGATTTATCCACATCTTTTAATCCCAGTTCAAGCTGTTCTCCCAGGACTTCCTGCCACTGTTCTAATTCTTCACTTTTTTCACCTATACAGTATAACACTTTCATGCCTCTGTTTACAGCACATTTAATTTCTTTATTCAAAATAGTATTTACTGCTTTTGTATCTGTCACCCCTGCTTCTGCCAGAATTCCCGCAAGGTTATTTCGTTCTTCACAATGTCCGATAATAACGGTTTCACAACCGGCTGCTTTCATAGCTGCTGCCGGACGCCCTGTGGTAAATGCTCCAAAATTTTTACCCGGAGCCACGTCATCTCTGAAAACTCCCTGGCATCCAATCTGAACAGGACTGTTTTCTGTTTTTGCTCCACAGGCAGAAAACAGATGAATTTCCGGAAAGAACATTGCAAATTCTACTTCCTCAGGAGAATATTTTTTCAATTCCTCCTGTGTATTTTCTACAATATATTTTCCCCAGTCTTTCATATCAGCAATTCTGTTAACACCGCCCAGCTCTGCCGGTACATCAAATCTTTTCAAATTCAAATAAATATGTTTCATGTTGCTCTCCTTTATTTTAATATTTTCCTGACTGTGTATTAAAAGAAATCATATCAGGAAGTTCTTCCCCAATCAAAGGTCTGCACCAGTCTAAAAATGCCTGTGTAATACCATTTCCTTCTTCATTGATAAATTCATCCGGCATTGTCCGTTCATACATCATAACTTCATCAATATCCACAAGAAATGGTTTCATTTCATACGGATTTTCAGAAACTCTGGAAAATGCCACCATCTTTCCTGATTCACCATCCAAAGCCGCTCTGCATGCCAGTTCTCCTGCCAGTTGTGCCTCTTCAATATCAACTTTACTTTGCATAAAAATAGATGCTCTTCCTAAAAGTCCCGGTTTTTCCCCTCTGGCTTTATATCCCAGTTTCTGGATAACCAGATTTGCCAGATGAGAACTTACATCTCCAAAATAAGTAGCACGCTCTGTTTTAAAAACAGGTTTTACAATAGGTTTTCCCTCTTTATCTGTCAGGCCTTCGCTGGCAACCACCAGAATTCCTGATTTCTTCTCAAGAAGTTTTTTTACATCTTCAATAAATTTATCTTCATCAAAAGCTCTTTCCGGAAGATAAATCAAGTCAGGGGCATATCCCTTTTCTCCTGCCAGGGCACTGGAAGCTGTAATCCACCCTGCATTTCTTCCTGATGCTTCCATGACAACCACATGAATAGGTAAAGAACGCACATCTGCGGCTAATTCCTGCGTGCAGGCAGCCATATATCTTGCAGCACTTCCAAATCCGGGACTGTGGTCTGTCACTGCAATGTCATTGTCTGTTGTTTTAGGAATTCCCATAACTTTCACATCAAGATTGCGCTTCTGACAAGTTTTATGCAGTTTTCCACAAGTATCCATAGTTCCATTTCCGCCATTAAACAATACATATTTAATGTTTTCTTCTTCCAGAATATCTGCCATTTTTTCATAATGTTCCTGTTCAATGGGATCTCTGGATGTTCCAATCGCTGTGCCCGGAGTCTGCAGCAATAACTTTAATTTTTCTTCCGGTACATTTTCCAGTTCCAGAAAATCTTTTTTCAAAAATCCGCCTGTGCCATTATTCGCACCATAAATATGTCCGATTTTTTCTGATTTTTTTGCTTCCTTTATTGCACCATACAAGGAGCCGTTCATTACTGCTGTAGGACCACCTCCATGCACAATCAATAAATTTTCTGCCATATTCTTTTCCTCCAAATCTTCCAGTTTTCTATTCAATAAACAGAAAATAGAGCTGTCACATTAAGCAGAAATCCGGAATATTTATATATTTTCAGCGAATTTGTTGAGCACGCTTTGAGATTATAAGCTCAAAGTGAGCGCAAACTGAGCGTGAAATATATAAACATTTTCGATATACACTTAATGCAACAGCCCCATCTCAAAATTTCAACAGCTTAATGTTTTACAGTCATGTCTGGCAATTTTTTCTTGTTGCTGAGTCAATTATTTTCCTGCTTCTGTCATAATGTCAAACAATACATAATCTTCAACTGGAGCTTCTTCTGTAATCTTACCGTTGTCTAAGAAGTTTTTCTGCTGGATTTCATAGTATCCTTTTATGCTTCCGTCTTCAACACCTTTTAACAGTTCTTCTGATGTAATCCATGCACCATCTGTTGTCTGTCCCATTGCTGTTTCAACGTCTGTCTTTGTTTCGTTTGCTACATATCCTGCAACTTCTTCAAAGTTTTCTTCTTTTGCACCGAAGTCCATTGCTTTGTAGAGTGCTTTTGTAAATCTTACTAATAAATCTTTGTTCTTTTCTGCATATTCAGGCATACATACCCAGCTTGCAGGGTCTGCTGCGATATCAGAGAAGTCTGCATTACTTACGAATACCTGTGCATCATCACCTAATTCATCTGTGATAACTTTTGTATTTGGTGACCATGGAGCACAAGCATCAATAGAACCGGAAATCATAGCACTTGGCATATTAGTAACTTCCATGTTGTAAGCTTCAATATCATCCATTGTAAGACCAACAGAGTCTAATGCACGTAATAAGATTGTTTCAGATGATGTACCGGAAGCATAAGCTACTTTTTTACCTTTTAAGTCTTCCAGAGAATTTACTCCATGAGATTTTAATCCCATTACACAGTCAGCATCACCCAGCTGCTGGAAGCAAAATACGTCAACATTTCCCTGAATTGCAAGAGTATGAGCACCAGGTCCGATGTAAGCTACATCCATAGAACCGGATTCCATAGCAGCGATTTCTGTTGGGCCATCATCGAATTTTGTCATTTTCACTTCGATACCCTGTTCTTCAAAGTATCCTTTTTCTTTTGCTGTTGTTACTACCCATAAGGAAGCGTAGTTTGGCATGTAAGCCACGTTTACTACATCAAGCTCTTTCTTTTCATCTTTTTTCTCTTCTTTTCCATCTGTTGCTTCTGTTTTTGTTTCTTCCTTTTTTGGTTCTTCAGAGCTTCCACCACAGCCTGCTAACATAGACATCGCTGTTACTCCTACTAAAAGCATGGATAATAATTTCTTCTTCATTTTAAGTTCCTCCTTAAAAATAATATAGTTTTTTATTCTCACCGGGCTTACCCCATTGTAAGTTCTGAATTATTTTCTTACTTCCAGATATTCCTGATATACCTGTCCCCAGATATGATTTTTCAGTTCAATAAATCTTTCGCTCATTTTTGTTTCCTGATCTCTTGGATATGGAATATCAATATCTACAACTTCTTTAATACGTCCCGGACGAGCACTCATAATTACAACTCTTGTCGCAAGGACAATTGCTTCTTCAATATCATGCGTAACGAAGAAACATGTTTTATTTTCTTCCTGCCATGCTTTTAAAAGCTCTGACTGAAGCTGTGTTCTTGTCTGTGCATCCAAAGCTCCAAATGGTTCATCCATAAGAAGAACTTCCGGGTTCATTGCATAAGCTCTTGCAATAGCTACACGCTGTTTCATACCACCGGATAATTCCTTTGGATAAGAGTCTGCAAATTTTTCCAGTTCAACCATTTTCAAATATTTCATGGAAATAGCTTCACACTCTTCTTTTGACATTCCCTTTAATTTCAGTCCGAATTCAACATTCTTCTTTACTGTCAGCCATGGGAACAATGCATACTGCTGGAAAACAACGCCTCTGTCTGTTCCTGTTCCCTTAATCGGTTTTCCATCCACCAAAATCTGACCGCTTGTAGGCTCTAAAAGACCTGCAATAATATTTAATAAGGTAGATTTACCACATCCGGATGGTCCGATTACGCAGATAAATTCATTTTCTTTAATATCAAAATCCACACCGTTTAAAGCAACAACCTCACCTTTTCGTGTGTTGTATTTCTTTTCAACGCCCTGAATACTTACTTTTATATTTCCCTCTTTTCCTGCCATGATGTTAACTTCCTTTCAAAGTATTTAAGAACTTTCTCAGCCAGCATACCGATAACACCGATAATAATGATGTAAAGCAGCATTGGTGTTGTTTCATAGGAGTTTGCCAGAGATTTAATTCTCATACCAAGACCTGCAATCGCTCCTGTAGATTCTGCGGCAATCAATGTTGTAAGCGCTGTTGAGATACCAAGTCTGACTGCTGTAATAATAAATGGTGTTGTTGCCGGGAAGATAACCTTCACGAACAGATTTGCATCATTTGCACCTAATACTCTTGCAGCTTTAATCAAAGTTTCATCCACATTGATAACACCCTGGAAGATTGTAACTGTCATAATTAAAAATGTTGCAAGACAGATAACAATAATCTGAGGTGTACGACCTACACCTACACCGATAACTACCAGTGGTACATAAGCCAGTGGTGGAATATTTCTGATAAACTGGATCCATGGCTCTAAGATAAATCTTACCGGACGATACCATGCCATCAAAAACGCTACCGGTACTGAAATCACAAAGCCAAGTAAAAATCCCCAGAATACAGAAATCAAACTGCTTGCAATATCCTCTAAAAGAATTCCTCTCTCTACCATAAGTCCAATGGATTGTAATACTTTAATCGCATTCGGAAAACATCTGGCAGTCTGTGGAGTAATAGATAAGATTGTCCACACCAGCATCGCTACTATAAATGAAATCAGCAGCCATATCCCTTTTGGTATTTTGCCTATGATGTCGGCTCCACCTTTACTTTTTTTCCCCATTTTAATCCTCCTGTTTCTTTTTGTTTCAGCATTTCGTACTAAAACGTATTTCTTATTCGTTATTGTATGGTTATTATCCCCTATATGGGGTTGAAAATCAATACGATTTTACGCAAACGTTTGAGTTATTTGTGCATTTTTTAACAACCTTTTGTTTCTATTTCAGTTTTTTTATGCATAAATACAAAACAGGACGTTTTGGCATTCATCACTTTTACCTAAAACGTCCTGTTCAAAAGAATATCTATTTACATTTTTTTGTAACGTTCAATCATTTCTTCCAAGGAAACCTGCTCAACCAGAGGTGCTTTTCCGAAAGAACCAAATTCCACAATCAAAGTTCCGATTGCTTCTTTTACACCTTTTTCAATAACTTCTACCAGCGCTGCTGTATCATCATCTTTAATTGTACCATACATAACGGTATCCATAATTGGAGGAAGGAAAGCTCTTGGATCAAACTGGTCTTTCTTTTCCTCTAATAACTGATATACTCCGCCAATGGAAGCGCTGTCACGTTTTGACGGGTTATTTTTAAAGAACTCTTTCATATTTCTTGTAACAGCCAAACGAATATCTGTATCTACATTGATTTTTCCAATACCGCAAGGAATTGCAGCTTTTAATTCCTCAATAGAAATACCGTAAGCATTCTGGATATTTCCGCCTAAAGCATTGATTTCATCTACAATGTATTTTGGCACTGTAGAAGAACCATGAGATACTAATACACCGAAAAGATTTTCATGCATCATGCATTCTTTAATAGCAATTGCAATTTCTTTTCTTAATTTTACATCTTTTCCCTTTGATGCTCCATGCATAGTTCCGTATGAAATTGCCAACGCATCACAACCTGTCTTTTTGAAAAATTCCACTGCTTTTAATGGGTTTGTGTAAGTAGATGTTGAAGAAAATACATGATCCTCAACTCCGGCAAGTACACCTAACTCACCTTCTACTGACACCCCTCTTGCATGGGCATATTTAACAACTTCTCTTGTCAGTTCAACGTTTTCATCAAAAGGAAGGGAAGAACCATCAATCATAACTGATGTATATCCGCCTTCAATAGCCGCTTTACAAGAGTCAAAATTTTTACCATGATCTAAATGAAGAACTACCGGAATAGGTGAGTCTTCCGCAAATTTTTTCACAGCATTTGCGATATTTTTTGCGCCGATTTTCTTATCTTCCAAAGTAGCGTTTAAGAAATCTGTTCTTCCGCCCATAAATCCGTTTGCTAAATCTGCCCCCTGTAAAATAGCTGCAGAACGGAACATTTCATGAACTTCAATAGCAGCTTTCGCCTGTGCAACTGCATTTACATTAAATGCTCCCTGTGCAAAATGGTATTTGTCAACAGTTTCCAATAATGGTCTTAATGGTATTAATGGCATAATTTTTCTCCTTTTATCTTTCTATTTGCTTTCCTTTTACAAAAGTATCTACAATATCATAGCTTTCATCTACAATCAGAATATCCGCATCTTTTCCAGCTTCCAGACTTCCGATTTTATCATCTACACCTAAAAGCTTTGCAGGGTTCATTGTTAAGAGAGGAAGCACATCTTCCATTTCTGCCCCTGTAAAATCAATCAGTCTCTTCAGAGCTGTTCCTGTTGTCAGGGTACTTCCTGCGCGCACACCATTTGATTTTAATTTTGCATCTCCGTCTTCGACTACCACATCATTGACACCCAGCTTATACTCTCCGTCCGGAAGTCCTGCTGCCATAATAGAGTCGGTTACTGCAACTACTTTATCATATCCTTTTGCTTTCAAAAACAGCCTTACACTGCCCGGATGCAGATGACGTCCGTCACAAATCGCCTCACAATAAATATCAGACTCCAAAGCAGCTCCCATCATTGACGGAAAGTGCTGATGGAATAACTTCATTGCATTACAGGTATGTGTACATGCTGTTGCTCCATTTTCAATACATTTCATAGCAGTCTCATAGTCTGCACCAGAGTGTCCGATTGCAACAGTAATACCCATTTTTTTTATTTCCGGCACAGCCTCCGGAATACCTTCTACTTCCGGTGAAACTGTAATATAACGAATATTTCCTTCTGCTTCTTCCTGATATTCTTTCAAAAGCTCCATATCTGCTTTTCTTAGAAGTTCTTCCGGCATAGCGCCTTTAAATTCTACAGAAAGAAATGGTCCTTCCAAATGAATACCCAAAAGATTTGCACAATTTGCGTGATCTTTTTGGTGTTTTAATGCTTCATGAATACATTTTGTAGTCTGCTCTTTTGTATCTGTCAGAATAGAGCAAAGCCATGAAGTTGTTCCCTGAAGAGCAAAAAAATGACCAATTTTCTCAAAATCATCTTTTAAAGCATCATTAACGTCTACACCACATCCACCATGTGTATGAATGTCAATAAAACCCGGAATAACTGATTTCCCTGAAGCATCATAAATATTTCCTTCTCTTTTCCCTTCTCCAGGACTGCAAATTTCACAGATTTTTCCATCTTCTATACATAAATCTTTTCTCTCCATACGACGCTTGTCGTATCGATATACATAACCATTGGTAATCCAGGTTTTCATTCTCATCCCTCCAATGCAGCTACAAACTCTGTAATTTTCAGATTAATATCCTGATGATTTGTCAACAGGGATACAGGGAAATCTGAAGTTGCTTCTCCGTAAGCAGTTCTTCTCACAACAGCTCTGTGCCAATTTCTAAAACATCCCAAACGAATTTTTCTGGCATGGGCAATTTCATAAATACCGATTGTCACGCAATATTTTGGCATATCTTCCAATGCTCCATTGAAATCTCCAATGGCATTTGCTGTTCTTGTTTCTTTTGTAATATCTAAAACTCTTGTTTTTTGTGCCAGGAATTCTTCATTGCTTAAAGATGGATCAGCTTCATTAAAAGCAACATGTCCATTAATTCCAATACCTCCAAAGCAGATATCCACACCACCCAGCTTTTCAATCAACTGTGGGATATATTCTACGTTTTCAGGGTCAGGAAATACTCTCTGTTCTTCTGGCATAACCAATTCAGGATCAATCTGACTGTACACGGTTCTGTTCATAAAACCACGGAAGCTTAACGGATGTGTTTCCGGAACCCATTTTTTATCATCATCCAGATATTCGTCCATGTTAATAAACCAAACATTCTTTAAACTGATTTTTTCCTGATTTACCATTTCCACAAAATAAGGATACTGTCCTACAGGACCTACAGGACAAATAAATACTGTTTTCTTGCCTTCTGCATTATTTTTCTTAATTTCTTCCGCCATTTCTTCTGCCATGGATCTAAATACTGCCGCATTATCTTCCATTACAATCACCGGCAGCTTGGCTCCTTTGTTTAAAAGCTCCTCTTTTGTGTAAGTGTAATATTCATGTTTCGTCATTTTAAACTATCCTCCCTTGTTTTTACATTATCAAACCTTCATATTTACAATTATACGATAACTATTTTTCATTTTCAACAAACCTTTCTCAAATATTGCGTTTTTTTCTACTCAATTTATGCAAACGTTGTCTTAAATTCCGTTGTTTTTATTCGTCATTTCGGTTATAATATATCCATATAGCACTATTGTATTGTGAGGTTTTAATATGACACTAAAAGAAATTGCAAAAGAAGCCAACGTTTCTATTTCTACTGTTTCCAGAGTAATTAACCAAAAAAACACAAAAGCTGCCAGCCCTGAAGTGCAGGAGCGTATCTGGGAAATTGTACGAAAAAGCGGATATACCCCTAACTCAACAGCTCGTGCCTTAAAGCTTGGGCCAAAGACTCCTTCTGTAGAAATGCCCGCCCGCACCATTGCCTGTATTTATGCAAGAGGTGACTCTGCTGTTTCGGACCTTTTCTTTTCCCATATTGCAAAGGCCATTGAACAGGAAGCTTTCAAAAGCAACTTTTTCATCAAACATTCCTTTACCGCATTAGATTTAGAAAATCCCGATGTAACCCTTAGAATTGCCAATTCTCCTGTAGATGGAGCAGTTATCTTAGGACGATACGATGAACATATCCTGAAACTTTTTACGAAAAATTATAAACACATCATCTATGCCGGACTCAATCCCATGGAAGATAAATATGATCAGGTAGTATGTGACGGAAAAGAAATTACTTTTAGTGCAGTTTCCTATCTTCATGAACTGGGTCATAATAAAATTGGCTATATTGGAGAACAAAATAATGAAATTCGCTATACTGCATTTAAGGCTGCCCTAGAAACGTTGGGATTACCTTTTTTACAAAGAAACACTGCCAATGTAAAGCTTTCTCATGAAGGCGGTTATCAAGGTGCGCTTCATTTAATTAATACCAAGGCAGATATTACTGCTGTTTTTTGTGCCAATGACAATACTGCCATCGGAGCTATCCGAGCATTTCGAGAACACGGCTATCGCATTCCCGAAGATATCTCCGTTATCGGCGTTGACGATATTGAAACGGCTCAATATCTTTCACCAATGCTTACCACTGTACATATCCCTTTAGAAGAAATGGGCAGAATGACAGCCAAAATTCTCATAGACCGTATTACCGGCGGCCACCGTATTCCTTTAAAAACAGTATTACCTTATTATATAGCCAAAAGGGACACTTGTGGCAAAGCGCCCAAAAACAGAAAATAACATCAGGAGGACTTTTTATTATGAAAAAAGCACTTTATTTTGATTGTGCATCAGGAATTAGCGGAGATATGTCTGTAGCCGCTTTACTTGATTTAGGTGCAGATAAGAAAATGCTTTTAGACACCCTAGACAGTTTAAACCTTTCCGGATATAAAATTGAAATTTCAGAAGTGGAAAAATCAGGCATTGCTGCCTGTGACTTCAACGTTTTATTAGATAAAAAACATGAAAACCACGACCACGATATGGAATATCTGCATGGCAAAACACAGGAACACAGCCATAAAGAGTGCCAGTGCGAACATGAACATCCACATAATATTCATACACACCATCATCATGAACACCGAAGTTTGCCTGACATTCTCTCTATTTTAGAACATAGTGATATGACAGTAGGAGCAAAATCCATGGCTTCTAAAATTTTTGAAATTCTTGCTGAAGGAGAAGCCCATGCTCATCGCGTGCCAAAAGAACAAGTACATTTTCACGAAGTCGGTGCTGTAGACTCTATTGTGGATATTGCCGCTTTTGCAATCTGCATGGATTTTCTGGGATATGAAGAAGTTTTCCTGCCTGTACTAAAAGAAGGACAAGGCACAATCCGCTGTCAGCATGGTATTCTCCCTATTCCGGTTCCGGCTACTTCCAATATTGTATGTGCACATAATCTTCCGCTCTCCATTCTGCCTGTACAGGGAGAGCTTGTGACACCTACCGGCGCTGCAATTGCCGCTGCAATTACAACTTCCTTTACCTTGCCTGAAACCTTTCAGATTAATAAAATCGGCATAGGTGCAGGGAAAAGAAAATATGAAGTTCCGGGAATTTTGCGGGTGATGGAAATTCAGTATTGTTAAGAAATCTTCATTTTAAATACATATAAAGAATATCTATACATTTTCTGCTCCGTCTGCACTCACTTTGAGCTTACAGTCTTAAAGCGTGCTCAACAAATTCACTAAAAATGTATAGATATTCCTGCGTATTGCTTATTGTAATATTTTCTCAATACTCAAGTAGAAGATTTCTTTTTTACAATCTGCAGCTCATATCCCAACGCATTTAATACTGAATAAAATAATTTTAGCGATGGACTATGCTCATTTCTTTCAAGACGGGAAATTGCTTGCTGTTTGCTGCCAATCATTTCTGCAAGCTCCGATTGAGAAATATTTTCCCCTTTTCTGATTTCAATTAAAGAAGCGATTAATTCTGCATCATTTTCCGCAACATAATATGTTCTTGCTTTCATATCAGTTTTTTCTGTAAGTGGAATAGCACCTTTTTCTATTCCTCCTTTAACATTTTCACAACAGCTTTAAAGGCTTTCTTTTCATCCTCTGTTAAGTTATCTTTTTCATTTTGTACAATCCCTTCCTCTTTACAACTTTGTAATACATCATATTTGTTGTTAAATCAATAAGAAAGAAAAAATAAATCTCCAATGGAAATAAATGTCTCAAAACATAAAATTCCATTGAAGATTATTAATTTTAAAACAGGAAAATGCAATCGTTTATAACTGATTTTTCCTTTTTATCTTTCGTTAAATGTATACTTACTTATTCATTTCTTCTCGTAAGTTAAAAATTCATACTCAATATCAAAATAAGTCTGTTCTTCGCTTCTTTCTGTCACCTTCCACTCCGGCATTTCATCTAAATTAGGGAAGAAAGTATCTGCTTCATAGGTAAAATCAATTTTTGTCACATGAGCTTTATCACAATATGGTAAAAATTGTTTATAAATACTGTCTCCGCCAATTACATATACATCTTCTGTATCATATTTTTTTACTTCTTCTAAAACCTCTTCTACACTGTGAAGAACAATGGCATCTTTTGCTTTATAGTTTTTATCTCTTGTAAGTACAATATTTACTCTGTTTTTTAAAGGAAGTCCATTGGGAAAAGTTTCTAATGTCTTTCTTCCTAAAATAACCACTTTTCCTGTTGTTGTTGTACGGAAAAATTTCATATCTGCAGGAATACTCACTAAAAGCTTATTATCTTTTCCTATTCCCCAGTTTGCATCTGCTGCTACAATTAAATTCATCTTTTATTCCTCCTTATACTGCAATTGGTATATCTTTAATCTGTGGTCCTGCCTGATAATTTTCCACCATCAAATCATCAGTGGTAAACTGATAAAAATCTTTCACTTCCGGATTTAGCCAAACCTTTGGCGCCGGAAATGTCTCTCTTTTAATAAGCTCTTGAATAACCGGAACATGTCTGTCATAAATATGAGCATCTGCAATCACATGAACCAATTCTCCCGGTATCATATCATTTACCTGTGCCACCATCATTAACAAAATAGCATACTGGCATACATTCCAGTTATTCGCAGCCAAAATGTCCTGTGAACGCTGGTTCAACACTCCGTTCAGCACCAGCTTATCACTGTTTTTTTCTTTTGTTACATTATAGGTCATACTATAACAACATGGGTCTAATGCACCGCTATGAAGATATTCAAACTGATATAAATTTGTCATAATTCTCCTGCTGTATGGATTTTCTTTCAGTTGTTTTAACACATAATCCATCTGGTCTACTTCTTCACCTTTGTAGAGAAATTTTCTTCCTACTACATCTCCGTAGCAAGTACCGATAGAACCATCTTCATCTGCCCACGCATCCCATATATGTCCGTTTAAGTCATGAATGTTATTAGACTTTCTCTGATATATCCAGAGAATTTCGTCCATACAGGTTTTCAGAGCTGTCTTTCTAAGTGTCAATGCCGGAAATTCTTTCCGCAAATCATAACGGTTTACCACACCAAATCTCTTAATTGTATATGCGTACTCCCCTGTGTCTTCCCATTTTGGTCTTACTTTTTCTCCTTGGGTATCTGTGCCGTTTTCCAAAATATCCTGACACATCCGGATAAATAAATCATCTGCTAAACTCATGAATTTTTCCTTTCTTCCCACGTTTTTTATTATTATACCCCATCTTCTCCTCTTTTCCAACCAAAAAACACTTTCCCTGGCACTTTACAAATCCCAAAAAAAGTGATACTCTTTTAAAATCTTTACGAAAGGAGATTTTTCATGAAAAAATTTATTATTTATTGTCTCAAGCCCTTGTCTTTTTTGCCGGCACTTGCTGTTATGTATATAATTTTCAGCTTTTCCGGTCAGACCGGTACAGAGTCCGGAAGTCTGAGTCATGAAATCAGTTATCAGATTATCTCAGTTGCAGACAAGGTTTTAAATAAAAATCTGACAGAAAGTGAAAAACAAATCTATACAGACAGAATTGAACATCCTGTAAGGAAACTGGCTCACATGACAGAATACTGTATTCTGGCTCTTTGTGTTTCTTTTCCCCTCTATATATATGGTGTGAGAGGTTTTCTCCTTTTCCTGTTTGCAGGACTGTTTTGTGTAGGATTTGCCTGCACAGATGAATTTCATCAATCCTTTGTGGCAGGTCGAGGACCTTCAAAAAAAGATGTGCTGATTGACAGTACAGGGGCTCTTATCGGCATTCTGGCAGTGCAGATTTTCTGTCATGGGTTTTTACGTTCAAAAAAGCATAGATAAAGGCAAAAGGGACTTCTTGCAAATTATTGCACCAGTCCCTTTCCACTATTTTCAAAATACATATCTTACATATTAAATAAATCTGCATGTGTTCCTGTATCAACTAACGTGAGTGTCAAAATATCATTTTCAATCAAATAAATCAACAGCCACTCTGGTTGTATATGACATTCACGAAAATTTTTATATTTTCCTTTCAGTTCATGGTCACGATATTTTTTATCAAGTTCTTCTCCACTTTGAAGTATATTTACTATTTCTTCTAATAAACGAATATTTAGACCTCTTTTTTTAGCAAATTTCAAACTCTTTTTAAATTTTCTCGTTAAAATCAAGTCATACATCATAAATCTATATCCTCTAATGCTTCAGAAAAACTTGAATATTTTTTTGTATTTTGATTTCTGCTCAATGCTTCCGCTTCTTCCATAGCTTCAAGCACTTCCGGTTTATATTGGGGATATTTTACTTGAAATGGTAATCCTCCTTGTAAGACAACCTGTTTCAAAAAAATATTTACTGCACTGCTCAAGTCAAGTCCTAAATCATTTAATAATTCTGTAGCTGCCTGTTTTGTATTACTATCTATTCGAATACTGGTCGTAACATTTTTCATAATCAACACACTCCTTTCTTTATATCAAATATATTATTACATATTAAATACATTGTCAATTATATATGATAATTTCTTATTATAAAAGATTTCATAGGACGAAATTTCCTAAAATAAAAACGCTGTTGTAAGAAACATACCACTATATACATTTCCTACAACAGCCATATTCATTTACCATTTTACAGAAACATCTCCCGAAGGAAATATTTCTTCTTCATTTTTTTCATTAATTGCCAGCAGCTTTCCGTCAGCAAGTATTTCTTTCGCAAGTACTTCCCGCTCTGTTGCTCCAAAAGTAATCTGGATTTTCTTCCCCGGAACAATATTTCTGTTAATATATTCTCTGGGAATTCCTGCTCTTTCTGTTTCCTCAAGCAGCCTGTTTACAATTTCTCCCACCAGCTGGTTTTTATCAACTTTCTGTCCATCCGGTAAAATTGCTCCTGCTTTTTCTTTCAGCTCGTTTGGAAAGCCTCCTGTGGGTTCATATAAGTTCAGTCCTATTCCCACAACTACAAATTCAATGTCTCCCGTTTCAAAATCTGTCACTGCCTCTGTGAGAATTCCACATACTTTTTTATTTTCCAAATATAAGTCATTTACCCACTTAATCCCCAGAGAAATACCACAACAGTTTTCCACTGCCTTGCACACTGCTACAGCCGCAGCCGCAGTAATCTCCAGACTTTTCTGAGCTGTCTTTCCGGGATATAAGAGAATACTCAGATACAGCCCACTGTCTTTGGGAGAATAAAATTTTCTTCCTTTTCTTCCCTTGCCCTCCGTTTGAAGCTGTGCTGCCACCACTGAACCATGGGGAAGCTTTTTTTCCACTGCCAACTGCTTCATGCGTTGATTGGTAGAGGCGGTTTCTTTCCATACCTCCACCAGCACATCTGCATTTTTAAGCTGTAACCGAACAGCTTCTTCTGACAGAATATTATTGTCTTCTTCCAGCAAATAGCCTTTGTTGGTTACTGCTGTAATGGAATATCCTTCCTCCTGAAGACTTTTCATTCCTTTCCATACAGCAGTTCTGGAAACCTCCAGCATTTTTGCCAGCTCATTTCCTGACAGATATTTTCCTCTATTTTGTTCTAAAAGCTCCAGAAGTCTTGATTTTGTAGACATCACATTCCCTATCTTTCTTCACGGAAATAATTTACACCACAGGATTTTGGCTGAGAATTCTCCTTTGAAGAACGCATAGAAGTAATAATCAGCACTAAAATTGTCATGATAAACGGTATCATATCAAATACAGAGCTTGGAATTACCTGTGGCACATAGTATTTTAATACACTAAAGCCGCCGAATACCACTGCTGCAATAATTGCTTTATTTGGATCCCACATAGCAAAAATAACGAGAGCTACTGCAATCCAGCCTAAACCGTTTACACAGCTTGTTACCCATACACCATTACAGATAATCATAGAGCAGTATGCGCCTCCTATGGCACAGATACCGCCGCCCAGCATCAGATTGATGTATTTTAATTTTGTTACCGGAATTCCTGCCGCATCTGCCGCAGCGGGATTTTCTCCGATTGCACGGATATTTAAACCTGCTTTTGTTCTATGAAGATAAATAGCCGCTAAGATAGCAACCACAATTCCAATATATACAAAAATATTATAGTTAAAGAACATTTTTCCAATAACCGGAATATCAGTAAGTACCGGAATTTCTACTTTGCCAAGGCTTTCCAAAATGTTTTCCGGAAGTTTTAAAGATGTACTTCCACTTTTTTCTCTTACGAAATCTCCTACGAAATTACTAAATCCAATTCCGAAAACAGTAAGCGTAAGACCTGTAACGTTTTGGTCTGCCATAAAAGTTACCGTAAGCACTGCGTAAATTAAAGCAGAGAGCATACCTGCCACAAATGCTGCCACAAGAGCAAAAAACAGATTGTCTGTCCAATATCCTACGACAAACCCTGCTACGGCGCCAATGGACATCATTCCTTCAACTCCTAAATTTAAATGTCCTGCTTTTTCGTTGATAATTTCACCTACAATACCAAATAATAAAGGAGTTCCTGCCAATACTGCAGCCACAAAAAAGTTTACAAAAAAATCCATTATGCTTTTCCTCCCTTCTTACGTGTGACAAATTTATAGCGTACAAAAAATTCACATCCAAGTACAAAGAAAAGTATAATTCCCTGAAGAACATCTGCTGAATACGCTGATAATCCGTGAGCAGACTGCATAACCGTACTTCCTTTTTCCAACACCGCAAATAAGAATGATACAATTAAAATGCCTACAGGATTTAACTGTGCCAGCCACGCTACAATAATCGCTGTAAATCCTACACCACCGGCTACAGAAGTTGTCAATGTCAAATCAGAACCGCTTGCCTGTACCATACCGGCAATACCACAGATACCTCCTGAAAACGCCATGGTACGAAGTACAATTTTCTTATAATTCATACCTGCATAATTCGCAGTTGCACGACTTTCTCCAACTACACTGATTTCATATCCCTGTTTTGTATATTTCAAATAAATATATACAATCACAACTAAAATCAATCCAATCAGCCAGCCTGCATGAACCCCGAAAATTTTATCAAGCTGTGCCGCTTCTCCGAATTTCGCAATTTTCGGAAATCCTGAAGAATTCGGGTCCTGCCACGGGCCGTCACGCAAAAAAGAAATTAAATACAGTGCAATATAATTCAGCATCAGAGTAAATAATGTTTCATTTGTATTAAATTTAGCTTTGAAAAATGCAGGGATAAGTCCCCATAATGCGCCACCCAGCATACCTGCAAGGAACATGCAAATCATCAAAAGCCAGTGTGGAAAATCCCAGCAAAACAGAGCAAAATAGGTTGCAAAAATTGCCCCCATAATAATCTGTCCTTCTGCACCAATATTCCAGAAACGCATTTTAAATGCTAAAGTAATACCTAATGCCGGAATTAATAATGGCACCATAAGCTTAATGGTTGCCTGAAATGCCATGGTACTGCGAAATGCTCCTGAAACAATGGTTCCGTATACAGAAAACGGATTATATCCAATAAAAAGAATGAACAAACCACCTGCTACAATTGCCAATACTACAGAAAGCAGACGAAGGCGCATAATCTGATTATGAGTTCTTTCGCTTCTCTTTTCAATACGAATGAGAGGCTCTTTTTTCTTCCTGTTTTCCATCTTATGCATCCCCCTTCTTTTTACCGGCCATCATAAGTCCCAGTTCTTCTTTTGTTGTTGTTTTTGCATCTACAACACCAATTGCTTCACCATGACACATAACCATAATTCTGTCGGAAATTTGCAGAAGCACATCTAAGTCCTCACCAATAAACAGCACTGCAACACCTTTTTTCTTCTGTTCATTTAACAAGTCATAAATTGTATAAGAAGAGTTAATATCCAGACCACGTACAGGATATGCTGTTACCAATACAGAAGGATTTGACTCAATTTCCCTTCCCAGCAGAACTTTCTGTACATTACCGCCTGACATAAGACGAACCGGTGTATCTACACTTGGTGTTACTACACCCAGCTTTTCGACTAAGTCTTCCGCCATCTTTCTTGCCGGCTTTCTGTCAATGAAAATCCCTTTTGTCTTATCATAGGTCTTCAATAAAATGTTGTCTACCATTCCCATGGAAGCTACAAGTCCCATACCCAGACGGTCTTCCGGTACAAATCCCAAACTAATGCCCAAATTTGCAATTTCTCTTGGAGTTTTTCCTACAATATTTTCCTTATTATGTAAAATTGCTCCTGCCTGCACCGGAATAAGTCCTGCAATACTCTCGCAGAGTTCTTTCTGTCCACTTCCTGCCACACCAGCAACCCCTAGAATTTCCCCTGCTTTAATTTCCAGATTTAAGTCCTTTACAGCCATATTACCATCAGCTGCCTTTACAGATAAATCTACAATTTTCAGTCGCGTAAATACATTTTCACACTGCGGTCTCTGAATTTCCAGAGTTACCGGACGTCCTACCATCAGCTCTGTCAGCTGTTTTTCATTAGTTTCGCTGGTATTTACAGTTTCCACACTCTGTCCTTTTCTCAAAATCGTAACTCTGTCACTGATTTCCATAACCTCATTCAACTTATGGGTGATAATAATAATCGCACTTCCCTGTTCTTTCATTTTTCGCAAAATGCGGAACAGTTTCTTCGTTTCCTGAGGCGTAAGTACAGCAGTAGGTTCATCTAAAATTAAAATATCTGCATTTCTATACAGAACTTTTAAAATTTCCACTGTCTGTTTTTCGCTGACCGACATATTATATATTTTTTTCTCCGGCTCTACTTCCAGTCCATATTTTTCTGTCAGTTTTGTCAGTTTTTCTTTTAACTCTTTTGGCTTTACTCTTTTTCCTTCCATGCCCATGGCAACGTTGTCCATAGCAGAAAAAACATCCACCAGCTTAAAATGCTGATGAATCATACCAATCCCCAGTTTTCCCGCATCTATCGGGGAATTAATTGTCACTTCTTTTCCATTAATTTTAATGGTTCCTTCGTCCGGATGATAAATACCTGAAATCATATTCATCAACGTTGTCTTTCCTGAACCATTTTCTCCAAGTAATGCCAGAATTTCTCCTCTGCGAACTTCAAGATTGATGTGGTCATTGGCAACCACACTTCCAAAGGTTTTGGTAATTCCCTGAAGCTCTATGGCTTTCTCCTTCTTATCCAAAGCCAACTTGTTCACCTCTCATTTCCTTTCTTCTGTCTGTTAAAACACTGGATATTGTATCATAGTTTATTTCTATTTTCCATATTCATATTCAAAAGAAGCAGTTTTTGTTTCAAAATCAAAGATGGTTAAACCTGATTTTGTAAATTTATAACGTGCATGACAGGTGACGCTTTCACGAATGTGCCTTACCATACTCCCATTTATTGGAGCTTGCAGCCTGTATTCTGTATCTTCCAAAAGCTGTGCTTCCAGCTTAATCCCCCTTTGTACAATCTTCACTGTTTTATTTTTTATTTCAGAAGCCTTTGCCCCTAAATAAGTTGCAATTCTATATTCTCTTCCCTTCCATAAAACTACACCTATAATCCCTGTGAAATGTATACCGAACATGGGAATGTCCGCTACTGCCAACATAACAGAACCCTCTTGAAAAAGACATTGTGTCCACACATATTCCCGAGGAAAGGAATACCCTTCATCTCCTTCCCAATATCCCAAACCATCCGAAAAAATGTATTTCTTCTTATTTATAATTATCTTCCCATTCACAAAGTGCCTCATACTCCATACCTGATGTCTGCATTCCATAAACGGTATACAGGCAAACGGCCCCATAATATTGTATTTTAAAGGTGACATTTGGCTAAATTTCAACACGCCCTTTATTTTTAACCCTTCTTCATCTATATCCAGCCAAATGCCCTTCTGCCCAAATCTATTTTTCCCTATAAATAAGTTCTTCTTCCTTTTGCAGAAGTTTTCTGAAGAAAAAGAAACTTTTTGAACTTCTGTATCTGTAATTATCTGAATAGAACAGGTTCTCCCTCCTTTTCCCTGATGTATTGCCGGTATTATTGCAAATGTCTGTGTATCTGACTGGCACTTAAAATACCAGCCATAAAAAAAGCTTTTCATAATGTTCCTCCGTGAAAAATAATACTTTATTTTCCCCAAAATAACGAAGAACTATTCATGAAAAGCTTTTTTATACTAAATAATTTTTCCATATGTCCGGCACATATCCTACTGTTGCCTGTTTGCCGTTTCTCACAACAGGAAGCTTTATTACCTTCTGGTTTTCCAGAACTTTTTCCATTCTGTCTTCCCTTATCAATCAAAGCTTCCAATCCTCCAACTGCTCGACAAACAGATTGCAATTCACCTTTACTCATACCTTTTTCTTTCATGTCGATAAATTGATATTTTATTCCACGCTCTTTAAAATAACGCTCTGCTTTTTTCGAGTCGAAGGACTTCTTTGTACCAAAAATCTGTATATTCATTTCTCGCCTCTCTAATCCGCATCCTCTTCCAAAGCTTCAATGAGAAAGCTCACCGGACGAAATCCGTCATTGCAGGAAATCATTGCAGATTTTTTATTCTTCATCCATCCATTATAAAAATTTTCTCCTCCGTGTGCCAGTGTCATAACAAAAGGAGAAATACTGTCCCATGCACTGTCGCAAAAGTTATCCGGCTTCTTCCAGCCGTTGGCAATAAAAACCTGTCCTTCTTCCATATCGCAGGCATGGGAAATGGGGTTTTCATATTGTTCCATCAGGTCTTTATAGCAAGAAATTCTCTTTACTGTAATTCTGCATTTTTTCATGTTGGCTCTCCTTGTATTGATATTTTATTCATAGATTTCCTGCTCTATTTTACCATTAATTAAGAAAACTGTTAACCTGCTTTTTCTGTTAATGTTCTTCTTTTATAGCTGCTCCCATGTATCGCTTCGTAAAATATCCCGTATCGTCTGCATGGACAAATCTACGGAAGCAATTTCATCCGCACATCTCTTTAGCTCATTCCGAATTGTTTCTTCATGATGAACATTTCTCTTATATTTTATCTGATGTTCTAATGTTGCCCAAAAATCAATGGCAATCGTGCGAATTTGGATTTCAGCTGTCATTCCTTTCAAATTGTTTTTTGTAAACTGTATAATTAAATGAAGACTTCTATAACCATTTGGTTTTGGATAGGCAATGTAGTCTTTTTTCTCAAGAATTTGAATATCATCTCTTTGTTGTAACCTTCTTGCAATCCTATATACATCTTCTACAAAAGAGCAGATGACTCTGATCCCTATTGCATCATGCATATTTTCTAATGCTGTATGACTATCTTCCGCAAATCCACGTTTTCTTAATTTTTCCATCATACTTTCCGGAGTTTTAATTCTCGTTTTAATGTATAAAATCGGCTGCAAATCATCTTCTGCCCAATCATTGGCATATGTTTCCATTAATGTTTTTAAATACTCTTCTCCCTGTTTTAATAAGGAAAATGTATCACCATAGTACTCTTCCGGTGTCAAATAGCCACCTCCCCTTTATTTTTCCGTATCCTTTTGAAAGAAATACATAAAGATCCCTAGAAGAAAGAAAATTCCACCAACTATAAAATATAATATCGTCAGACTGTTGGTCGTACCATAGATTTCCAACGCGCCACAGAACATGGATCCTACCGTTAATGTTGAAATACCAAAGTGCTGAAAACGGCGTGCTGTACGTCTCGGAAATGCTCCTTGAAAGTATAACCGACAATAAAAAGGGATTACGCCGCCAAGAAGTGGGATCAGGAAAGCATAAATCATATAATAAGAAAACACTCCATGACTAAACCACTCATAAAGCGCACCAAATACAGCACAAAATATGGTTACCAGCAAGTAAGTAAAAACTATTTTCTCCATCTCTTTTCTGTTTTTTTTAATACCCGATGTAGACAATGTCACTTACACTCCTTTCTTTTATGTTTCTCCCACTGGTTGTCGGTTTATTAATAACCTCTCCATTAAAGTACATAGTGGAAGAACCGCCGCCATCCAAGTTATATGCGGTTTCTACGCCAAGCGTATCCATAAATTCTGCCAGTTCCAAAAGAGATAGTCCTTCGCTTTCCTCAGTACGTCCATCTGATACAACAAACACATAATGAAATCGTCTATAATTCCAATGGCAGTTCTTGGATTGCTTGCCATCGCTTTTCCCACTTCCTCTTCTTCTGTCACAGAAATAGCTCCATCTTGTATAAGAGCAGGACCAAAAGACAAAATTTCCTGTGCACCTTGTTCTAAAAGTTCTTCTGCCGTAATATCTTCCTCCGAAATAATCCCAAACTTCCCATCCTGATAAATAACCAAATCTTCCTGCCCTTCTTCTGCTTCATTTCGATACAAATTTCCATTTCTGAGAACATAGCCTTTTTCCTGAGCTCCATAATAATCTCCGTTGATTGCTAATATGGCATTTTTTTCTGCTGCAATTTCTGAAGTTTTTTCTGTTACATTTTTCCCATAGCTGTTTTTTGCAAAAGCAGTCTTGAGATATTCCGGTGAAGAAAGTACAACATCTGCCACATAAATCGTAGTATCTTCCTCACGGTATTCTGTTAACTTGATAGAAATCTGGTCATCTTCATAAAATGTTTTTGATGTCTCTGTTACATTAGAATATGTCCCTGATGTTTCTTTTTGCTCTGCCAAACGATAAACCTTTGAGATCAAAAACGTATCCATTACTAAATATATGGTAAAACCAGTCAGCAAAACACCATACAAGATACCCGGCCAATGTGCTTTTAAATATCTGAACATTTTAACTATCTACTCCTTTTTTTGCTTGAATATAAATGTCCTTTGAACAAACCAGCTCATAATAAAAAACAATAGTTCTATACAAAGTTTTCCAATATACTGGTTCATTCCAAGATGCACCAGCAGTTCTAAAGCCAAAGTGTTCCCTAATAAAATTACTGCAGCCAGGAAAACATATTCCACTGCTGATTTCATAGAATTTATTTCTTTTTGAAAGACCAGTTTTCGATTGACCTGATAATTAAAACATCCGCTTACTATTCTTGCTGCAACATTAGACACTAAGAGGGAAATGCGTTCAGAAAACCCTCCCGTAAACCAGAGCAACAGGATATACATTCCATAGTCCAAAAGGAAACTCAAAAAAGATGAGACCGAAAATTTAAAAATTTCTTTATAAATCTGGTAAGAATCCTTCCACGGATGAAAATGGGAACCTGAATTTTCATTAATATAAATGGTCTCAATCTCGATTTCTTTCATAGGAACCTTTTTTCTGGAACATTCCAACAGCACGTTCATTTCATATTCATACCTTTCACCCGAAACCTCAATGAGTTCCGGAAGAAGTGTATTGTCAAAAGCCCGAAGACCTGTCTGTGTATCATAAAGGTTGATACCTGTAATAAGTACATAGACCATGCGGGTAATCCCATTGCCCAATTTACTTTTTAAAGGTGTTTCTTTTTGCAGTTTTCTGCTTCCCAAAACTAAACATCCCGGATGCCTCTGCGCTGCCTTACATACCTTTTCTACATCATTTGGACTATGCTGACCGTCTGCATCTGCTGTCACTACAATATAATCCCCTGATATATGTTTTTGAATATAAAGCAAACCTGTTTTTAAAGCCCTTCCTTTCCCTTTATTTTGGTTATGGGTAAGCACAAGCACTCTCTCATCCATATCTTGAAAAATTTTTTTATGTTCCTGCGTACTTCCATCATCCACAACTAAAATCCAGAAATCTTTTTCTTTTAATTTCTGTATTAAATCTAACAGACATGGTTCCGGATTGTATGCAGGTATCAACGCAATTTTTAAATAGGATCTCATAGATCAGTCCTTTCTTCTGCCGTACCATTTTCTATACTGTCATTCTCTGTCTGATCTGTCGGCGGAGTATTCCCCGGAGGATTTTCCATATTTCCCGGTGCCTGCCCTTTTCCAGGTCCGCCCCGCATACCGTCCTCCGGCATTTCTCCTCTGTCTCCGCCATCATTTCCATGGCCTCCTCCTGCGGGAGAACCACTTCCGTAAACCAAACTATCCATGGTGATACTTTGCTCTACAGTTTCGCCTTTTATCGTATAAGTTTCTCCTTCCTTGATTTCCGGACAGCTTATAATTACTGAAGAATATGTTTTCTCTGCTGTCCAATTTAAAATCTCATTGCCACTAGTGTCTAAAAGTACAATATCCGTATTTGCCTCCTGTGCATCTACGTTTATCATAATACATCCCTGCGTTGAAGAAGAATCAAAGTTTTCTGTCATACCGGAAGAGCCAGAAGCCGCAAAAATCCCTCCGGTAACTGTCGCACTTCCATTATAATCTAACGTTCCATTTCCATCATTCGTAGGACCTGAGACATAAGTTTCCCCACCGGAAACGGTAATATCTCCATTAGAATCAACACCATCCCCAGAAGCATTAATATGAAGTGTGCCTCCTGCAATATTGATATAAGCACCCTCTGTTGCTGCAAACTGGTCACCTCCAGGACCTTCAAAACCGCTGCTGTCATTCCCTCCGGCAGCATTTATTCCATCATCAGATGCCAGAACAGAAATCTCACCTTCTGTAATATCAATACTTAAACCTTCAATTCCTTCGTAACTTTGAGCAACTGATATATTTCCACCGGAAATCATTACATTCGCATCTGCATGGATCCCATCATCTCCTGATGACAAGGTATAAGTACCGCCACTAACAGTAAGGTTTCCATTGGAATGCAATGTATCATCTTCTGCATCAATGGTATAGGTTCCGCCTTTTAACACCATCTGTGTAGTCGCCTTTATTCCTTTAATACTTGTTGTATTTTCCTCCTCCGTTGACTGTAATGGTTTCTGACTCTGTACACTGCTGCTGCCTTCTCTAGTTAAAATAGTATAAGTTCCGTCTTCTGCCTGCAGCCATGCGCTTGCGCTAATTCCATCCTGCTGTGAAGTAATATCAAAAGTTCCTCCTGCCAGGTAAACAAACCCCGCATTACTGTCATCTGTATTTTCTGCGTGAATTCCATCTTTTCCTGATACAATGGTATAAGAACCATCGGCAATTCGGACACTGTCTTTTCCTGAAATTCCATGACTTGCACCTGTAATCTCATAGTTACCGCTTGTAAATACAAGATCGTCTTTTGATACAATTCCGTGTCCTTCCTTCGCCAAAACCGTAAGTGTTCCTTCCCCGTTAAAGGTAATATCTGATTTTGAAAATACCGCTGCATCAATATTGTTATCATCGACAGCAACATAAGCACCTGCATTTTCCAGACTATTCTCCGTTCCTGCAGCTGTGGTAACAAATACCTTATCCGCAGAGCGAATATATAAAGCAGCCGACTGAGAGTTGGAAATCATTACACCATTTAATACAAGTTGAATTTTGTCTGTATCCTCCGCCTCTACAATCACCATACCATCTGAGAGTGAACCTGAAAGCACATATGTCCCCGCTTCTTTAATTGTCACCGTATTTTCTGTAATAGATACAGCATCTGATTTACACACAGATCCAGCATCTGATAACTGAATTTTGACGCTTTCCGTTTCTTCATATCCTGTCTCTTTGTCTCGTTCTGAGAACATACTCGAAGTATCAATTTCTGTAACAGAATTGCTTTCAGTTGCTTTGGTTTCTGTATTCTGCCGGGTTTCTTGGTCTGTCTTTGTACTGCATCCCGGCAGCATCAAAGTTCCAATAAGAAAAAGCAGTAAAATTTCTCTTTTTTGCATCCGTCATCGCCTCCTATAATTCTCCGATTATCGTTTCCTGTCTGCAAATATTAATTTCCAGGTTTCCATTTCTGCAACGGAGTTCATCAATCAATTCTTTTTCCTTTCCTGGATCTTTCAATATCAGATTATAAGTAAGTTTAAATAAACTTCCCATGTTTGTAGTCTTAATCTGCACAACCTCATACTCTGTCGTATATTTTTTCAATATTTTGTCAAATACTCCACTGTAATCCAAATCTTCCGGTATTGTGATATGTAAAGTTTTATAGCGTTCAGCATTCTTTTTTGTTCCAAAATCCATACGGTTATAAATCAGCATAATTCCTCCGAGAATTACTGCTGATAACAGCGCATAAGCCAAATATCCCATTCCTGCCACTGCTACTCCGGTTCCCACATTTCCATTGACCATCATGATTACCACGCAGACAACTGCCGGAAGCAAAGCCAGCGTTGCCACAAAACTCTTGGTATATTTCGTTCCATACATATAAGCTCCCGCCAAAATCAGTCCTATAACAAGAGCGCATCCCACACACAATAAAAAGTCTGAAACGGAAATCACACTAGTCATATCTGTATCAAAAATTCCATGAAATAAAGTATTAAACATTGCTATATCCTCCCTGTATTGTTTTTGTCAGCATGCGTCCAAGTGGGCTATTCCACCGGAATGTGTCTGTATCAAAACAAATATTTCTTATAACGCTTCTTCCAAAATGATCCACTTTCATATACGGTTTCATTGTAAAAAGAAGCTGTTCTTTTTCCTGCCTGTTAAGCAGATATTTTAATTCGTAATGCTTAAAAGTACTTTGATAGGTCATCGTATTCCTCCCGTGCTTTTGTATTTTACATACACAGAATACTCTCTTAACCTTAATTGAACTTTAAAGCTTTTCTGTTTTTTTATTTTTCCGTCACAAACGCAAAAATGCTTTTGCTAAAAAGTATAAAACAATTTAGCAAAAGCATTTTAATTCTATATAATCCTGTCCACATAGTAAAACAATATTTACATTATCAAATTACAAAAACATCAAGATTTCTTTGACAAAAGACAGATTGTTTCAACGGTACTTTCATTGTCCCAACAAAGTTCCTGTGTTTCCCTGTCTCCAAAATACACTGGGAAGCGGAACTTTATGTGCTTCAGGAATCTACCATCCGGCTGCTCCTGCTCATAAATATCCACCCGTTCTACAAAGCTGTTAAGAAATTCTTTTTTCTCCAAATCGGTAAACTTATCGTATAGTTTATCAAAATATAAAAGAAATTGATAGATGTTTTCTTCTGATATTTTCTGCTGCTTAATATTCAGCAAACGCTTCTTAATTTCTTCTATACTATTTTCCACGCCTTCAATTTCATCATACAACCTATATAAGCGAGTTTCCATATCCTGATATTTCTTTTCATAAAATTTATCTGTAATATCCAGACTGTCCATCTGCTGACCAAGCCTTGCTTTTGCTCCCGTCAACTGACGATACTGCTTTTCCAAATTTTCGATTTCTCTTTCAATTTCATTTGTGTCAATCCTTGAACCAATCTTTTTTCGGATGGCTTCTTCAAATTTAGGATTCTGTACCAGTTTCCGGATAACCTCTTCAACTGCATTATTGACCTTATCCTCACTCCATTGCTTATGGTAATCACATCTGTGACCATTCATTAAACGACGGTGTTTGCAGGCATAATAAAAATAATCCTTATACAAAGTTCCATCTTTCTTTTTCTTTCGGTTCACATTTCCATACATTCCACTTCCACATAGCGGACATTTCAAGATTCCGGATAAAATATGTTCATGATCTAAGCTATGGATCTTCTCATATTTCACTCCATTTTTTACCCTTTTCTGATGTGCCAGTTCCCAGTCTGTCTCTGAGATAATCCCTTCATGAATACCATCATATAACATATAATTCTCCTGTTTTACAATACGGTATTCATTTCGTGTTCCAGCAACCTTTTCATTCTTTCTTCGTCCGTAAGCCAGTTTCCCACAGTAAACCGGATTGTCCAAAACACCTTTTATAAAAGAAGCGGCAAATGCATCCAGTGTATTATTCTGTCTCTTTTTCTTTTTATATCCATGCTGATTGAGCCATATGGCGATCGCAGCAATTCCCATATTCGTATGAATGAATTTATCATAAATCAGACGTATGACCTCTGCTTCATCCTCTGCGATCTGCAATTCTCCATTTACCAGTTCATAACCATATGGAGCAAATCCACCATTCCATTTTCCCTCTTTGGCTTTTTGTTTACGTCCCTCCATTGTCTGAACAAGGATATTCTCTCGTTCAATCTCAGCTACCGCAGATAGAACGGAAATCATCAGCTTTCCACTATCCTTGGAACTGTCAATCCCATCCTCGACACAAATCAGGTTCACCCCAAAGTCTTGCATCCTCTGCAAAGAATTCAAAACATCTGCCGCATTACGACCAAATCTGGAAAGTTTGAATACCAGTACAAACTGTATCTCATCTGTGCCATTCTCTATATTATCCAGCATTCTCTGAAATTCAGGTCTTCCCTCTACGCTTTTTCCAGATTTACCTTCATCTGAATACTCATTTACAATTTCCATATTTTGAAACTCTGCATAACGCCTTAATTTTTCTTTCTGAGCATCTAAGCTGTAACCATCTACCTGCATGGTTGTGGATACTCTGGTATAAATATCACATTTAATTTTTTTATTCTTCATTCTCTTCTCCACACTATAATAGTTCTGTTTCTTTGTCCCAATTATATTTTAGTACTTATTCCAACTATTATTAATACTTCTTTTTATTTCTTATTGACATATTTTTATTGCAATCATATAATAATGATAGAGACAGAACTTCTGTCATCGAAAATATTGTTCGCCCACCGTTGGCGGCTTACAAGTGATCGGCTCGAAAATATTGTTCGCTCACCGGAAGCGTCTAATAAATATCCGGCTCGAAAATTTCAGCCCTGTCGCATGGCAGGGCTTATTTTATAGGTGATGAACATGATATATCAAGAGGGCTACGTTTACCATATTAAAGATGAATATTTTGAAAAAGTACAGGATACCAACTTAATGCAGAATAAAGAAGGCGGTACATATCGTCCCACTTTTTACTGTCTGCGTGACAATAAGACTTCCCTGTTATGGATGGTTCCATTAAGTTCACGTGTAGAAAAGTTTAAAGCAATCCACGATAAGCAAGTGTTGTGGTATACTAAAGTTGTAACATTCCGTTCGGATAAAATAGAATAAAACGAACAAGGAGAACCCACCATGACAAAAAAGTACAGCGAAGAATTTAAAAAGCAGATGGTACAGGAATATTTAAAAGGTACCAGCTATCCAAAACTTTCAAAAGAATACCATGTTGCAAAATCCACCCTCGTAGGATGGGTGAAAAAATACAGCGAAGAATGCCAGTTTACAAAGCCACAAACCTCTCCCTCTTTTTCAGAAAATGCAAAGGAAATTCACGAACTTCAGAAGCGTATCCACGAACTGGAAAAGGAAAATCTTTTCTTAAAAAAAGCAGCGGCATTCTTTGCAAAGGAAATCGATTAGAGGCTTATCGATTTATTGATGAAAATAAGGATTTCTTTGGGCTGCGCTGGTTATTCCAGCGTTTCCATATTTATCCCAATGCTTATTATAACTACCGGAAAAACCGAAAAAAATCCTTTCTGCAACATCGGCAACAGGTTTTTGAACAGATTAAAACTATTTATTATAATAATAACCAAATTTTAGGACATAGACCTATGATGATTTTTCTGAGAAGACAGGGGATTTCTTTAAGTAAAACTACTGTTCATAAATATATGAACCAAATCCTGGGGCTTCATGCAATGATTATGAGAAAAAAGCCGACGTATGTCCATGGAATAAAAAATAAGATTTTCCCAAACCTCTTAAAGCAGAACTTCCATTGCCCAAAACCAAACCGGATATGGTGTACAGATTTTACCTATATCCGTATGGGGAACGGAAAAATGCGTTATAACTGCTCTATTCTTGACTTATATGACCGCAGTGTAGTTGCCAGTTTAAATTCAGACTATATCAATACAGAACTGGCAAAGGCAACTTTAGAGAAAGCACTGCTGACAGAAAAGCCTGCAAAAGGATTGATTTTACATAGTGATCAAGGCTGCCAGTTTACATCTTGGGATTTTATCAATTATTGTGAAAGTAAGGGAATTTGTCAAAGCATGAGTAAGGCAGGCTGTCCTTATGATAACGCACCGATGGAGCGTTTCTATAATACACTAAAAAATGAATTGATATATCCCAATCATTTTTATGATGCAGCCAGCTTAGATGAAGCACTAAACCGCTATGTGTATGTATGGTATAATCATGTCCGCCCTCATTCATACAATGATTGGAAAACACCATTTGAAGCCAGATATGCCGGGTGAATTTTTCGAACAAAGTGTTACAAAAATGCTTGACCACTACAGTGCGTGTCTATTCTGGTTCTTCCTATACGCTTCGCTTCACCGCTACGGTCAGCGGCTTTTCCGGAGGCTATGCCGGATACCGGTCAGATAACCGGACGGTCTGCGAACTGCTCCGTCTTGGCGATGCGTGGACTTACGAGCCCTATGAGCGTTTTGATGTTACCTTCCCGGACGGCACAGTTACGCAGTATGGCAGGATCAGTCGGTCGAATGTCACATGGGATACGGAATTTCAGGTGTTTACGCTGACCTCGGATATTGAGGAGGATGCGACACGCAGCGAGAGCATTTCGCTGGATTATGAATTCTACCACTCCCATGAGCTTGCTCTGACCTGTGGGAACGATTATACGGTGACCATCACGCCAAAGGATATCGACATCTGGATAGCAAGGCTCTTTCTCGGAGACGCAGACGGCTTTTCCATCCTCTACTATCAGGATGTGGATTCGCTCGTTTACTGGGCAAACGAAGCGGCCTACCGCTGGGGAGTGAGAGGTTTTGCCATGTGGTCGCTGGGACAGGAGGATATGCGGCTCTGGGAAGCGCTGCCGAAACAGATATAACTTCATACACGGATTCAGTTCACGAGGCTGTCTGCAAAATGCAGGCGGCTTTTATTTTGCACAAAGGAGGGATTTTCTCATGAAAGAATTCTGGAACACGATCCAACTGGTATTTGCCGCTGTCGGAGGCTGGCTTGGCTATTTCCTTGGCGGCTGTGACGGGCTCTTGATTGCACTTGTGATCTTTGTGGTCTGCGACTACCTTACCGGCATCATGTGTGCCATCTCAGACAAAAAGCTCTCAAGCGAGGTCGGCTTTAAGGGAATCTGCCGCAAGGTGCTGATCTTTCTACTGGTAGGCATCGGAAACGTCATTGATGTTCAGGTACTTGGACATCCGGGAGTGCTTCGCACGGCGATCATCTTCTTCTACCTGTCCAATGAAGGCCTGTCACTGACGGAGAACGCAGCACATCTCGGCCTGCCGGTACCGGAGAAATTAAAGGAGGTCTTGGAGCAGCTCCACGACCGTCACAATGAGGAGGAAAAATAATATGACGAGAAAAGGAATCGACGTCAGTCATTGGCAGGGAACCATTGACTGGAATAAGGTCAAAAAGGCCGGTATTGAGTTTGCCATCATCAAGGCTGGCGGCTCCGATGCCGGTTTTTATACGGATAGCAAATGGGAAGCAAATTACAAAGGTGCGAAGGCTGCCGGTATCTCGATCGGCGCTTATTACTTTGTCGGAAAAGACTGCGTGACTGCTGCCGCCGGAAAAGCAGATGCCGAGCGCTTCCTGCATATCCTGAAGGGCAAGCAGCTGGAATATCCGGTCTATATGGATAACGAGGCACAGCCCGCTTCTGTCAAAGCCGGAATCACTGAGGCCACCATTGCTTTCTGTAAGACGATGGAGGATGCCGGATACTTCGTCGGGATCTATGGCTCCGCTGTTTCCGGCTTCAAGGAACGCATGGATGACACGAAGCTCACGCCCTACGCTCACTGGGTAGCGCAGTATGCCAGCAAATGTTCTTATAAGGGCGACTACGGCATCTGGCAGTATTCTTCCAAGGGCTCTGTTGACGGCATCAGTGGTAATGTGGATATGGACTACGCCTATGTGGATTATCCTGCCATTATCCAGAACGGCGGCTTCAACGGCTTTACAAAGTCTGCGTCCGATGACAGCAAGCCTGCCACTCCTGCTCCGGTCACTCCGGCAAAGACCGTAGATGAGCTGGCGCAAGAGGTGCTGGACGGCAAATGGGGAAACGGAACCGACCGCAAAGAACGCCTCACCGCTGCAGGGTATGATTATTCTGCCGTGCAGGCAAAGGTCAATGCTCTGGTGAAAAAGCAGGAATCTACTCCTGTCTACTACACCGTGAAAAGCGGTGAGACCCTCTCCGGAATTGCTAAGAAATACAGCACCACGGTTTCGGCGATCCAGAAGCTCAACCCGACGCTCATCAAAAACGTCAACCTTATTCTGACCGGCTGGAAGATCAGAGTGAAATAACTGAATATCCAATCTGCTATGCCTGCGAGTGTTCTTCGGAATGCCCGCAGGCTTTTTTATTTTCCTCCGCTCAAAAAGGCAGTTCATCTCCAGTGGAAACTGGAGGTGGATATGTTATGACAGACGAAATCACAAATGTTCAATCTGGATATTTCACGCAGGAGCTGATTCAGGGCGATCTGGACTACCGCAGAGCACAGACAATCGCAAAGAAGATGCTCGATGACGGCCTCATTTCTGTGGCTGAATTCAACAAATTAACCGCCATCAATCGGGAAACTTTCTCTCCCTTGTTCGCGGAAATAATGCCGAAAATCCCTTGATATGTAGTCGCTTTAGAGTGATGTATAGACGTACGGAAAGGAGGGACTTCCCTTGAAAAAAGTCACGAAAATCGCAGAAACACCGAGCTCGAAAGTTAAACTCAAGAAGATCAGGGTAGCCGCCTACTGCCGCGTCTCTACGGATTCCGATGCCCAGCTTGAAAGCCTTGAGGCACAGAAAACCCACTACGAAAATTACATCACATCCCGTGATGACTGGGAGTTTGCTGGACTCTATTTCGATGAAGGCATTACTGGCACCAAGAAGGACAAGCGCCCGGAGCTCCTACGACTCATTGACGACTGCAAGGCCGGTAAAGTGGACTTTGTTATCACAAAATCCATCAGCCGCTTCAGCCGGAACACAACGGACTGCTTAGAGCTGGTAAGAAAACTGCTCGCCCTGCACATTCCGATTTATTTTGAGAAGGAAAACATCAACACCGGCTCAATGGAGAGCGAGCTGTTTCTGGCAATTCTCTCCAGTATGGCCGAAGGCGAGTCTGTTTCCATATCGGAAAACAACAAGTGGTCAATCCAGAAACGTTTTGAGAGTGGCACCTATAAGGTCAGCTACCCACCCTACGGCTACGATTGGGATGGCGAGCAGATGGTGATTAATCCGGAGCAGGCGGCTGTGGTAAAGGAAATCTTCGCAGCGCTGCTCTCCGGTAAAGGTACCCACGCCATCGCGGACGACCTGAACCGGCGAGGCATTCCTACCAAGCGAAACGGACGTTGGACGGCGACAACCATTCGCGGGATGCTCACCAATGAGAAATATGTCGGCGACTGCCTTTTCCAGAAAACGTACTCGGATTCACGCTTTGTCCGACACAACAATCACGGCGAGCAGACACAGTACATGGTCAAGGATCATCACGAGGCAATCATCAGCCGGGAGGACTTTGAAGCCGCTCACGCTTTTATTCACCAGCGGGCAACGGAAAAAGGTGTCGTCAAAGGGAGCGACAAATACCAGAATCGCTACACCTTCTCCGGGAAGATCATCTGCGGCGAGTGCGGCGATACCTTTAAGCGCCGGATACACAGCTGCACCGGATACAAATACACCGCATGGTGCTGCAGTACCCACATCAAGGATAAGGATAAATGCCACATGCTTTTTGTAAAGGACGATGATCTGAAGCAGGCTTTCATCACCATGATGAACAAGCTGGTCTACGCGCACCGGATCATCCTAAAGCCATATGTTGAAGCATTGAAAAACACATCGTCTGATGACTCGCTTCGGCGCATTCAGGAAATACAGACCCTATTGGCGCAGAATACAGAAAAGCGCGAGACGCTGACAAAGCTCATGACACAGGGCATCATCGACCCGATCCTTTTCAACAAAGAGACGAACGAGCTGCTTTCGCAGGCAGACAGTTTCCGGGATGAGATCAACGCCTTAAAAAACGCTGTTTCCGGAGATGTAACAAAGGTTACCGCAGCCACAGCGCTTCTGCACTATACAGAAAAAGGCGGGATACTTCAGGACTTCGATGATGACCTGTTTAAAGAATATGTGAACCGCATCATTGTCCGCTCCAGAAATGAAGTGCGCTTTGAACTGAAATGCGGTCTGACGCTTCGAGAAAGGATGTGAATACATGGGACATACACCCTACGGCTACAGCATTGAAAACGGCTGCGCCACGATTAAAGAGGATGAAGCCAATAAAATACGAAAGCTCTATGAGAATTACCTCTCCGGGATGGCACTGGCCAAGGCTGCTGCCGCTGCTGGCATTGAAACCTACCACGGCACGGCAAAGCGCCTGATGGAAAACAGGCACTACCTCGGAGACGACTTTTACCCGGCTATCATTGATCAGGAAACCTACGATAAAGCTGCCGCCATCCGATTTGAACGCGCCGGGAAACTTGGCAGGCTGAACAGGAAAAAGAGTGTAAAACCCGCAGCGTCTCCTACCGGCTTTCGTATGGCTGCGGCAGAGCAACACTATGAAGATCCGAGGCTGCAGGCAGAATACCTCTACAGCCTCATTGAAAGCGAGGTAAGCTAATGGGAAATGTAATGGTGATTCCGGCCAGACGGCAGGTCGGAAATACAGTAAAGCAATCAGCGCAGAAAAAACTCCGTGTTGCAGCCTACTGCCGCGTCAGCACGGATTCCGAAGAACAGGAAACAAGCTACGAGGCTCAGGTCACGCACTACACCGAGTACATTCAAAAGAATCCGGAATGGGAGCTGGCGGGCATATTTGCAGACGACGGTATCTCCGGCACCAACACAAAAAAGCGTGATGAATTCAATCGAATGATCGACGAGTGCATGGCTGGTAACATCGACATGGTCATCACCAAGTCCATCAGCCGATTTGCTCGAAACACTCTCGACTGCCTGCAATACATCCGGCAGCTGAAGGATAAGAACATACCTGTTTATTTTGAGAAGGAAGCCATCAACACGCTGGACGCTAAGGGCGAGGTGCTGATCACGATTATGGCGAGCCTTGCCCAGCAGGAAAGCCAGTCAATGAGCCAGAACATCAAACTGGGACTGCAGTACCGCTACCAGCAAGGTAAGGTGCAGGTCAATCACAATCGATTCCTCGGATACACCAAGGATGAAAATGGGCACCTGATCATCGATCCGGAGCAGGCAGAAATCGTAAAGCGCATCTACCGGGAATACCTCGAAGGCTCCAGCATGGATAAGATCGCCGACGGGCTTATGGCTGACGGTATCCTCACCGGCGCTGGCAAGACAAAATGGCACACCAGCACCATCAACAAGATTCTCCGCAACGAGAAATACATGGGTGACGCACTCCTGCAAAAGACCTACACCACAGACTTCCTGACAAAGAAGCGCATCAAGAACAACGGCACCGTTCCTCAATACTACGTCGAGGGCGACCATGAAGCGATCATTCCGAAAGAGCTCTTCATGCAGGTGCAGGCGGAGCTTGTCCGTCGCCGGGTAGTCCACGTCAGCCCGACCGGCAAGAAACGCAGCTTCTCCTGCAATCACTGTTTTGCACAGATGGTTTTCTGCGGAGACTGCGGCGAGCTTTACAGGCGCGTTCACTGGAACAACCACGGCTGCAAGTCCATCGTCTGGCGTTGCATCAGTCGCTTGGAGCCCTCCTCCGCTGAAAAGGACTGTACCAACCGGACGGTCAACGAGCTCCTGCTGCAGGAAGTCACGGTCAAGGCCTTCCATCAGATTCTTACTGAACGGGACTTTTTCCTGAAAACCTTACAGCAGAACATAGCCAAGGCCGTGGTTAACGCTGACACTCTCTCACCGGACGGCATTCAGGCACGGCTGGAGGAACTTCAAAAAGAGCTCATCAAGAAGGCAAATAACAAACAGGACTATGACGCCATCGCTGATGAGATTTTCCGGCTCCGTGAACAGAAAGAACAATCAGAGCTTGACAGCCACCACCGGGAAGAAGCCATGAACCGGATCAAGGAGCTGCAGGACTTCATCTCCGAGCAGGAAACCGACATAACACAGTTTGATGAAGCGCTGGTCAAAAAGCTCATCGAGAAGATCACCGTCTTTGCCGACCACTTCACCGTGGAATTCAAGTCCGGCATTACAATCGACATAGAATCATAAAAAGAGCAAGCATCGCAGACTTATTATCTGAGATGCTTGTTTGCTTTACCTCCAACATGTTAAAGGTTTTATTTCAATTATTCGATCTGGAGAAATCTGAATACCGTTTTTCATCAGGAGGATATGTTCAAATGGCTCTCCAAAAGCGGTATCGTAAGCCATCGTTAAATACATCAATACTTTGTCCTTATCGCTCTGATCATCGTCCCCGTCAAAAACAATATCGGAACCGTTTACTTGAGCTACTATTTCATATGGGAAATGCGACTGCTCCCATTCCTCAGATAAATTTAATCTTAATAGGTTGTCAATATCCCATAGTATTTCCGGGCGACGATGAACCTGACCCCCGTAAGGACTTCTTTCCCATACCGATAAAAACCCGCAAGTCGTAAAATCATAATAGAACTTTCTTCCAATCGACCAGCATAAATATTCCTGTGTACCTGTTCTGGGACAATTGCCAGCGTTATAAGAAATATCAAAGACTTTCCCATTATATGTCAATAGAGCGTCCTCTATATTTATTATTATCCCGTGCCGGTCTAAAAAAACTCTCAATTCTGATTCGTCACAAAGATATGCTTGCTGTAAATCTAAGATTCCATATTTCTTTATGGCTTCACACTCGTTTGCACTCGTCGTCACGTGAAAATACACAAAATTAAAATCAAGATATGTCCTCGGAAGATGTCCGAATCTTTTTATTACATCTTCCACTAAATCATCTGTATATCTGTATTCGCTTTCATGCCCTACGAATTGTTCCCAAGTTGAAATGTCTACTCCGCTTAGTCCTACTAATGTTTTGCAGGCATTTGCAGAAGATCGTATATCATAAGTACTAAACAAATACAAAACCTCCTCTGACATCTATCTCACAGCCACAACTACCCCAACATCTAACTCGGCAACTCAACATATTGACATCTATCAAGGCAACTCAACTCTCACACTTTTTGAGCCGGATTGCCCTTGGATAAGTTACCGAGAAGCGTTTGCCCTGCCCGATGCCAAATTTGTCCGATCGCCCGAAAACCGCAGTATTACTGGGCTTTCGCGCCTATTTTCCTTCGACCCTTGACATCAAACAGACCGTCTCCACATGCACCGTCTGACAAAATTGATCCACACAGCAAACCTTCTCCACCTGATATCCTCTTCCCAAAAACATCTCCAAATCCCTTGCCAGACTTGTAGGTTTACAGGAAATATACACCAGTTTATCCACTCCATAATCAATAATCTTCGGCAATGCCTTTGGATGAATTCCATCTCTTGGAGGGTCCAATACAATAAAGTCCGGTTTTTCCTGAATATCATCCAACACCTTCAGCACATCCCCTGCAATAAACCTGCAGTTTTCAATTCCGTTCAAATGTGCATTTTCCCCTGCTGCCTTCACTGCTTCCTCCACAATTTCCACACCAATGACTTCTTTTGCCACAGAAGCCATAATCTGTGAAATGGTACCGGTTCCGCTATAAAGGTCAAATACTGTCATTTCCTTTGTATCACCGATATATTCTCTGGCAGTTTTGTAAAGCACCTCTGCCCCATAAGAATTAGGCTGGAAAAAGGAAAATGGTGTAATTTTAAACTTCAATCCTAAAATTTCTTCGTAAAAATAGTCCTGTCCATAGAGAATTCTGGTTTCATCGCTTCTTACCACATCAGAAAGAGAATTGTTGATAATGTGCAGAAAACCTACGATTTTTCCCTCTAACGGTAACTCTAATAAACGGTTTTGCAGCTCTGCAAAATCTGTTTCAATTTCACTTGTAGTTACCAGATTTACCAGAATTTCCCCTGTTGTGTTTCCTCTGCGTAAAAGCAAATGGCGCAAAAATCCTGTATGCTGCATTTTATGGTAATAGGAAAATCCTTCTTCTCTGCAATATTCCAAAATGCAAGTAAGTATTTTTGTCATATCCTCATGTACCAGCTTACAGTCACAGGCATTTAACACATCATAAGTACTTCCCTTTTTATGAAGTCCTAAGGATAACGGACCATCTTTATATTCATCTCCAAAGGAAAACTCCATTTTATTTCGATATGCAAACTCCTGTGGACTTCCTTTAATTCCCTCAAAAATATAATCCGGTTTGCCTTCTGTATCTACCTGTCCTCCTCTGATTACTGCTTCGTCAATTAACTTCTTGACCTGTGCTGCCTTCATATTTAACTGTTCTTCATAAGACATTGTCTGATACATACAGCCTCCACAGGCAGGAAAAATGCTGCATACAGGCTCCCTCACTTCCAAAGGAGATTTCTCCAAAACTTCCAACAATCTGCCTTCCAGACGTGTTCCCTTCTTTTTATTAATCATAAAGCGAACCTTCTGTCCCGGAATACCGTTTTTTACTACAACTGTTTTTCCTTCTACCTGTACTTTTCCCTTATTTGGAAACTCTACTGTTTCAATAATTCCCTCGTAAATTTCTCCCTTTTTCAAATTATAATTCCTTTCTGTTTTTCATTACATAAAAAGATTGCGCAACAGCGCAATCTCCGCGTGCGAGCGGTTCACATAGTGATAATTTCATCTCCGCGAGCTGCGCATCCTTGCGAAGCCTTTTTTGTTTCATAGGACGCAATTTCCTATGAAACAAAAGAAGCTTCGGTCTCCCGAAGCTTCCTGTTTCTTTCCTATTTATCTTCTTCGTCCTCATCCTCGTCTTCAAAATAGTCATCGAAATCATCATCAAAGTCTTCTTCGAAATCTTCCAGATAATCCGGTGTAAAGAAGCGGTAAACTGCATAAGCAATTCCGGCGATTGCTGCTACTGCACCAATAATTGCCAATACCCATAATACCGTATTTTTGTTTTTTTCTTCCTCTTTCTTCTGTAATGCTGTGATTAAATTCTCAATACGATTCATATACTGCACCGTCCTCTCTTTTTACAAGCTATTGTAAAATCTGTTGAAAGCTGTTGTTTACTCAACTTTTTTTCTTCTATTATACCACTGTAATCTGAATTTTACTATCCCTTCTTAAATTTTTCAAGGGGAGTTTTCCAATTTCAAAAACTTCTTAAATTTTTTTCAATTTTGCAAAGGATGCAAACATTTTCTTCACACCGACTTTATCAAAATTCACAGTTACCTCGTAATCTCTGCCGCCTTCTGTAATATCCGTCACCACACCTGCTCCAAACTTAATATGTTTTACCGTGTCACCCACTCCGTAGTCAAGCCCCTGCGCTTTTTTCACCTCAAACTGTTTTGGTATAAATGCAGGCTGTTTAAATGCCTGTTTCATCTGCTGATAAGATGTTGGCATTGGTATTTCTTTTAATTTTTTCTCTGGAAACTCTCTTCCCAGTTCCACTAACTCTCTTGGAATTTCTTTAATAAAGCGGGATACCTTATTATATTGTGTTTCCCCCCTGATCATTCTCTGCTGTGCACATGTCAAAGTTAAATCTTTCATGGCTCTTGTAATTCCAACATAGCAAAGCCGTCTTTCTTCCTCAATTTCCGTAGGGTCATCTGCTGTAATTGTCATATAGCTTGGGAAAATACCATCTTCCATACCTGCAAGATACACATAAGGAAATTCCAAACCCTTGGCACTGTGTAAGGTCATTAAAAGTACCTGATTATCATCGCCATCCACAGAGTCAATATCTGCTACCAGTGCTACTTCCTCTAAAAATCCGGATAAAGTAGGAGTTTCATTTTCTTCCTCATAGGAAACTACCTTTGTAATCAACTCGTCAATATTTTCAATTCTAGCCTCTGCTTCATCTGTGCCTTCATTTCGCAGTTCTTCCACATACCCTGTACTTTCTATAATATCCTTTAAAAGCTCGGAAGGTGAAAGAAATTCCTGCTTACTTCTCAATGTTTGAATAAAAGTAACAAAAGGCTCTACTTTCACGGCTGCTCTGCCAATAGATGGAATTTGTTCTGCCTCCCGAAGTGCATCGTAAAATCCCATTCCTCTTTCGCTGGCATAATCCTGTACACGACTTAAAGTAGTGGCTCCAATTCCTCTTTTCGGCACATTAATAATTCTTCTCACTGCCAAATCATCTTTTGCATTATCTACTGTTTTTAAATATGCCAGCAAATCTTTAATTTCCTTTCTGGCATAGAAGTTTACACCACCTACCAGCTTATACGGAATATTCGCCATCAAAAGTTTTTCTTCAAAAAGACGGGACTGGGCATTTGTTCTGTACAATACAGCAAAGTCACGATACTCTCCATCGCCTTCCCGTACCTTTTTGCTGATTTCTCCGACCACATATTCTGCCTCTTCATAGGCATTCATAAACTGTCTGAAATGAAGCTTTTCACCTTCTTCATTCTCTGTCCAAAGAGTTTTTCTCTTTCTCTCCATATTATTTTGAATAACCTGATTTGCTGCATTTAAAATATTCTGCGTTGAACGGTAATTCTGTTCCAGACGAATAACTTTTGCATTGGAAAATACCTTTTCAAATCCTAAAATATTTCCGATATTTGCTCCTCTGAACTTGTAAATCGACTGGTCATCATCCCCGACTACACAGAGATTTTGATATTTACTTGCTAAAAGGCTTACAAATTTAAACTGTGCTGTATTGGTATCCTGATATTCATCTACCATAATATAACGGAAACGCTCCTGAAAATATTCCAGCACATCAGGACAGGACTGAAAAAGCTCTACGGTTTTTACAATTAAATCATCAAAATCCAGTGCATTATTTTTTTTCAATTCCTTTTGATATTCCTTGTATGCCAAAGTAATTTTCTTCTTAGAAAAATCTGCCATATTTTGTAATTCATATTCTTCCGGACTGATTAATTCATCTTTCGCGGAAGAAATCGCTGCCAAAATTGCTTTTTCTTTATAAACTTTTGTATCAATATTGAGACGCTTACAAATATCCTTCATCAATGTTTTCTGGTCATCTGCATCATAGATCGTAAAATTTGTATCATATCCCAAGCGGTCGATAAAACGGCGAAGCATTCGCACACAGCTGGAATGGAAAGTAGATACCCAAATACTTTCCGCACCAAATCCCACGATTTTATCCACCCTTTCACGCATCTCACCTGCTGCTTTATTTGTAAAGGTAATTGCCATAATATTCCATGGATTTACACCCTTTTCTTCTATTAAATAAGCAATTCTATGTGTAAGAACCCTTGTCTTTCCTGAACCGGCTCCTGCCAGAATAAGTACAGGTCCTTCTGTATGAAAAACAGCCTCTCTTTGTTCTGTATTTAATGTATCATAGATACTCATTTTTATTTATCCTCCATTTAAACTCCTGTTACAATCAAAACATTTGTTCTTCTAATATAACATATCTTTTTTTAACAACGCAAGTACAAAAAGTCTGTCAACTTGATTTCTTTTTCAAATCTGAAATACCCTCTTTACAAATAGTATTCAAAACCATATAATAGGGAGTAGAGGTGATAACATGACGATAGACACAAAAGATATTTTAAACAGCATATTAGCCAGTATTTCACGGATTGACTATATCAAACCTGAAGAAATCCCCGGCATTGATTTATATATGGACCAGGTCACAACATTCATGGAAAACCACTTATCTTCTTCCAAGCGTCATCCTGAAGATAAAGTATTAACAAAAACCATGATTAACAACTATGCCAAAAATCATTTGCTTCCCCCTCCTGTAAAGAAAAAATATTCTCGGGAACATATTTTGATGCTGACATTTATCTATTATTTTAAAAATATTATGTCCATCAATGACATACAAGTTCTTTTAGGGCCTATTGCCGAGGAATTTTTTCCGGGAAATGGCAGTTTAAAATTAACAGAAGTATATCAGGAAATTATGGATTTGGAGTTAGAACAGATTGAGCCACTTATAAAGGACGTTACCAGAAAATTCAATAAAGCCCGGTCTTCTTTCTCTGATGCAGATGAAAAAGAACAGGATTTTCTTCAAAAATTTGCCTTTATCTGTATGTTAAGCTTTGACGTTTATGTAAAAAAACAGGTCATCGAAAATCTCATTGACCAGATGGCAACACAAGACCCCTCCAAAAATCAAGACTGATTTTCTATATGAAAAGTGTAAAAAAGCTGTGACATAAGTCATTCTGTTTACCAGCCACCTATGCCACAGCTCCTTTTTTATTTTTCTTCTACTCTTTCAAATACCATGTCATATCCGTCATTTCCATAATTCAGACTTCTATTAACACGGCTGATTGTTGCGGTAGATGCCCCTGTTTTTTCTGAAATTTCCAGATAGGTTCTCTTTTCTTTCAACATTTTCGCCACTTCAAAACGCTGAGATAAAGATAAAATTTCATTCACAGTACAAACATCTTCAAAAAACAGATAACATTCTTCTCTGTTTTTTAAACTTAAAATTGCATCAAACAGTGAATCAACAGCCTCTGTGTGAATTTTTTTACTCATATTTCAATTCTCCTTACATTTTAGTGTGCACCCCATTCTTCCTATATATAGTAGCACAGTAAATTTTTAAAGTAAAGAAAAGTTACCAATTTTTTATAAATTTTTATATTTATTGACGTATTTTTTCAATTCACATACACTCCTGTTCACTACTAAGTCCTCCGGGAAAGCAATTTCGTCAAAAATCTCCTGTGCATACTTGTGAAATCCCACTAAAGTATCTGTATGTGCATCACTGTTTACCACTACCGGAACCTGATATTCCATACAATAGCCCAGCATAGTTTTTACATTCTCTGCTCCGCCTTGTCTTGTACATCTGGGATCCAGAGAATTATTATTCACTTCCAAAAGAATTCCATATTCCTTGGCTGCCTGTACCAATGCCAGATAATCCACCGGATACCGCCCATCATCCGGATGCCCGATAATATCCACATAAGGTTTTTTCATAACTTCAATGTATGCCTGTGTATTTTCCTCTCTCGTTCCTGGTTTTATACAGGGAATATGAAGACTTGCAATAATAATATCCAGCTTTTTTCGAAGATTTTCATCTAAATCCATGTTTCCTCTACTGTCCAAAATATTGACTTCGCTTCCAAGTAAGAGCTCTATTCCATACATTTCCCGCTCCACCATTTTCAGGTTTTGAAAATAATATTCGTGGCATGTTCCCGGCATAGCCATAGCATGTTCTGTAATCCCTAAAAGCTCCAATCCTTTCTCGGATGCCGCTTTCGCCATTTCCCGCATGGTATTATAAGCATGTCCGCTGGCAATGGTATGTGTATGCACATCTAATACATATTTCATTTCCTATTCCTCCCTGCATTTTTCTGATTTTAGAAAAAGAGACTATTGCATAAACAGAAATATGCTCTCAATGCAACAGCCTCTTTTACAAAATTTTATACAATTTCTTCAAATAATTCCTTTACTGCCGGATAGATTTTTGCAAATTTACGATATTTTTCCTCGTATTTTGCAGCTAATTCCGGTTCAGGCTCTATAGTATCAATAACTTTTACAATTTTTTCTGCTGCTTCCTCTACAGACGCAAATTCCCCATTAGCAACTGCCGCCAGCATGGCTCCGCCTAAAGCAGGTCCTTCTTCTGACTCAATAATATCTACTTTAATATTTAAAACATTTGCAATTATTTTTCTCCAAAGAGGGCTCTTAGCGCCACCGCCACAGATTTTTGTTCTTTCGATTTTAATCCCCAGAGATTTTGCCACTTCAAAAGAATCACGAATTGCAAAAGCAACTCCTTCTAAAACAGCCTGTGTCATGTCAGCTCTTGTTGTATCCATAGTAAGACCAATAAAAGTTCCTCTTGCATTTGGATTGTTGTGAGGAGAACGTTCTCCCATCAGATATGGAAGAAAGTATACCTTATTTTCCCCCAGCTTGTCAATCTCTGCCTGTTCTTTTCCGTAATCCTTTGTACCAATAATTTCATCCATCCACCACTTATTACAAGAAGCAGCGCTTAACATACATCCCATCAAATGATAATTTCCGTCTGCATGAGCAAATGCATGCAGTGCATTGTTTGGGTCAACTCCAAATTCTTTGCTGGAAATAAAAATTGTTCCACTTGTTCCAAGAGAAATATTACATCTTCCATCTCCTACAGTACCTGTTCCTACTGCTGCAGCTGCATTATCCCCTGCTCCGGCCACAATTTTACATGTTTCAGAAATCTGAAGTTCTTCTGCCAGTTCTTTTTTTAATGTCCCCACAGTTTCATAACTCTCAAATAATGTAGGCATCTGTTCTTCTGTGATGCCACAGATTTCCAGCATTTCTTTAGACCAGCATCTGTTTTTTACATCAAGGAGTAACATCCCTGATGCGTCAGACATATCACAGCAATGAACACCGGAAAGTCTGTATGCCAGATAGTCTTTTGGAAGCATGATTTTTCTGATTTTTTTGAAGTTCTCCGGCTCATTTTCTTTTACCCACAAAATTTTAGGAGCTGTAAATCCTGCAAAAGCAATATTTGCTGTATAATCAGATAATTTATCTTTTCCAATTACCTGATTTAAATAATCTGTTTCTTTTTGTGTTCTTCCATCATTCCACAAAATTGCCGGACGAATAACTTCATCATTCTCATCCAAAATTACAAGGCCATGCATCTGTCCTCCAAAGCTGATACCTGCCACCTGGCTTTTATCACATTCTGCCGTCAATTCCTTAATTCCTTCTAAGCTCTGTTTCCACCAGTCCTCCGGGTTCTGCTCAGACCAGCCCGGCTTAGGAAAACACAATGGATATTCCTTTGATACAATTTTCTCAATTTTCCCTGTTTCATTCATTAAAAGCAACTTTACTGCTGAAGTTCCTAAATCTACTCCAATATATAACATAACAAACCTCCTATGAAACAATGGAGGCTGCCCATAGAAAGACAGCCTCTGTAATTATGTCAAAATATCAATATGTATTTCCAATTATTTTATGCAAATGGGTTTTCTGTTGGGTATAAAGCGCCTTTTGGCTGGTTATAGTTAATTTCATCAACTTCCACACCTAAGAATTTAAATACTTCAAACAATGTTTTTCCGTAATGTCCGAAAGCAACTGCTCCATGATGAGGATAATTTTTCTCAATCAGAACATGACGATAAAAACGTCCCATTTCAGGAATTGCAAAAATACCAATTCCTCCAAAGCTCTGTGTTGCTACCGGCAGAACTTCTCCCTGTGCAATGTATGCACGAAGTTTGCAGTCTGCTGTACTCTGTAAACGATAGAAAGTAATATCTCCAGGAATAATATCTCCTTCCAGAGTACCCTGTGTTACTTCTTCCGGCAATGTTCTTGCCATAATCATCTGATACTTCATAGAACATGCTGTCAGCTTACTTGCTGCTGTGTTTCCACAATGAAATCCCATAAAAGTATCTTTTTGTGTATAGTTATATTTATTTTTGATTTCTTCATCATAAATATAAGCCGGTACTGTATTGTTAATATCCAGCAATGTAACGGTATCCTGACTGATAACTGTACCAATGTATTCACTTAATGTTCCCCAGATATCTACTTCACAGGAAACAGGAATTCCTCTGTCTGTCAGACGGCTATTTACATAACATGGTACAAATCCAAACTGTGTCTGGAATGCAGGCCAGCATTTTGTTGTAAGTGTCACATATTTTCTGCTGCCTTTGTGTGCTTCTACCCAGTCTAATAATGTAATTTCATACTGAGCAAGCTTAGGCAGAATTTCAGGTTTCATATTTCCTTCGCCTAACTCTGCTTCCATTTCTTTTACAACGTCAGGAATACGTGGGTCATCTGCATGTTTGTTAAATGCTTCAAATAAATCAAGTTCAGAGTTTTCTTCAATTTCTACACCTAAATCATATAATCTCTTAATTGGTGCATTACAAGCAAGGAAGTTTGCAGGTCTTGGACCAAAGCTGATGATTTTCAGATTTTTCAGAGCAACAACAGCTCTTGCAATCGGAGCAAATTCGTTAATCATTTCTGCAACTTCTTCTGCTGTTCCTACCGGATATTCCGGAATATATGCATGCAGATTACGCAGTTTTAAATTATAGCTGGCATTTAACATACCACAGTAAGCATCACCTCTGCCCTGTACCAGATTTCCTTCTTCTGCTGCAGCAACAACCATAGACGGACCATGAAAAGCTTTTACTAACATAGTTTCTTCTGTTTCCGGACCAAAGTTTCCAAGATAAACAACCTGTGCATTACAGCCTGCCTCTCTTAATTCCTTTGCTGCCTTTAACATATCTGTTTCACTTTCTACTACAGTAGGACATTCAAAAATTTCCCCATTAAAGTTTTTCTTATAAGCTTCTACAACTGCTTTTCTTCTGTTTTCAGATAAAGACATAGGGAAACAGTCACGGCTTACTGCAACAATACCTAATTTTAATTCCGGCATATTTGATAAATTCATGTTTCTTTCCTCCTGAAAATATTTTATTCTACTGAAAGGTTTTCACCTTTTAATCCTACAAATGCTCCCTCAATTTTTGCATCTTCATGAGCAATTAACCATTTATTTCTGGCAAATAACAGCTGATCTTCTTTCACATTTTCCTGCGTTTTTTCAATCTCTGTATTTGTTCCTTTTGGTAAAACAACTGCTGTAGAGAATTTTTCTCCATTTGCGTTACATGGCGCATAGTGCAGTGTAGTTGCATAAACTTCTACAATCGTTCCTGCCGGAATGAAAAAGGCTTCTATTTTTTCCGTATCGTAACTCTTGTCTTCTTCAATATCCTGTTCCTTTCCCAGCAATAAAATCATATCTGTCAGCGCCACATTTACTTCCGAATCTCTGTGATATTCAACAGCATTTAGAAGTACATTACTGCCATTACAATATCCGATTTGTATCGGCATACCGCCATACAAGCTGTAGGCAATTTTTTTTGCACTTTCACATGCTTCCAGTTTTGCATCAGAAGCCACATAAACTACGTCTTCAGGCTTCGGTGTTTCTCTTAACACATCCAATAAATCTGATACATCAATACCTGTTATTACCCTTCCGTAAGCTTTAAAGTTCGGGTGGGAAACCTGTAAAATTTCCATAATATAACCAAAACCTCCTCACTTAGTTTAGTCATTAAACTATATATTTATGCTAACATTATACGTACAAAAAATCAAGTTGTTTTTCTTAAAAATGACATGTAAATTTCTACAAAAAAAGAGAGGATTTTTCAGGCAAATTTCCCTTGTTTCCTCTCTACTTTTTATTGAACCGGAATAGTAATATCCTTTTCAAAATATTTTTTTGAAATTTCTCCAAGACTTCCATCTTTTCTAAGTTCTATCAGCTTTTCATTAATTTTCTCTGCCATAGGGTTGTTTTTCTTTGTAAACGCTGCAATTTTCGTATTGTCCGTATTTACACCTACAATATCCTCAATTTCTGAAATATCTGCATAAGCATCAGAATGGGAATAATGGCTCTCGTTCCAGTCTGCAAGACCTACCGCCGATATTACACAATCATATAAATCCGCATCCAGAGATTTTAAAAGATTATCTTCCGATGTATCCACAATCTCCAGTTTCAATTCTAATCTCTCTGCTACTTTCTGTGCCACTTCAACTTCAAATCCTTCCGGCATACTGCTTTCCGGCGAAACATAACACATCTTATCCAGCTGCAGGTTCATTCCCACTTTTAGTGTTCCATTTTCTATAGGTCTGGCCTCACTTTTCCCTATACTGCAGCCGCTGAAACATAGGAGTATGACAGCCATTAAACAAACAAAGCTTTTGTATCTCTTTTTCATAAACATTATCCTATTATCTTTCAAATTTATTTAAGTCCACATTAACACAAATAGAAAAGCTTTGTCAATGGCATATAACTTACGCTCTGTTACATTCCTTCCATAGAAAATTTTCTTTTTCCTCCCCTGATACTGTTATTTTCTGTCGCATTCTTTCTCTTGTAAAAGAATTTTCTTAATGGTATGATATAAGAAGAATAAAAAGAGAGGATTTCTTATGGAAAACTGGAATGGAAAACCCTATCATTCTTTTGACTATATGTTAAGAGAAAAATTTGGAGAAAAAATATATAAAGTTGCCTTAAACGGAGGTATGACTTGCCCTAACCGCGATGGAACTTTAGGCAGCCGAGGCTGTATTTTCTGTAGTGCAGGCGGTTCCGGTGATTTTGCCGGAAACCGGCAGGACTCTATTACAGAACAGATTGAAAAACAGACCGCTTCTATTCGGCAAAAACGAGGAGTTGCAAAATTTATTGCTTATTTTCAGGCCTATACAAATACCTATGCTCCTGTGGATTACTTACGTAAAATTTATACAGAGGCACTTTCTCATCCTGATATTGTAGCGATTTCTATCGGAACAAGGCCGGATTGTCTGGATGAGGATATTTTACAGCTTCTGGACGAATTAAATCAAAAAAAGCCTGTATGGGTGGAATTAGGTCTTCAAACCATTCACGAAACTACTGCCCAATATATTCGCCGGGGCTATGCCCTTTCCTGCTTTGAAACTGCTGTTTCAGAACTTCGAAAAAGAAATCTGGACGTTATTGTACATACTATTTTAGGTCTTCCCGGTGAAAGCAAAAACGATATTTTATCTACTATAGAGTATCTCAATCATCAGGATATTCAGGGAATTAAATTACAGCTCCTTCATGTATTAAAAGGAACAGATTTAGCAGATGATTATTTCAAAGGAAAATTTCAGGTATACACTATGGAAGAATATTTGGATCTTGTCATTGATTGTCTGGAACATCTTAATCCGGAAATTGTCATTCACCGTCTCACCGGTGACGGTCCAAAGGACTTGCTTATTGCTCCTTTGTGGAGCAGCGCCAAAAGAACAGTTTTAAATACCCTCCATCGTGAATGTAAACTTCGCCATTCTTTTCAGGGAAAACAGTATAAAATAATAGAAAATAAGGAGGATTAAGTCATGTCAGAACCCCTCACACTCTATAAATTAATTATTCTATATATGTTGGAAAAAGTAGATTTTCCACTTACAAATGCTCAAATTTCCGGTTTTGTGTTGGATAAAGGATATACCACCTATTTTCATCTGCAGCAGGCGATTTCGGAGCTCATTGACTCAGAATTAATTGAGTCCAAAACAATTCGAAACTCCTCTTACTTTGAAATCACTGCTCAGGGCAGACAGACGCTTTCCTACTTTGAAGACCAGATTTCTGATGAAATCAAATCAGACATTTCTACTTTTTTCAAAGAAAATATCATTCAAATGCGGGAAGAGTTATCTGCTGTTGCCGATTACTATAAAAGCGAAGTGGAAGGTTATCAGGTGCGTTGCCGACTGAAAAAAAATGATTTTTCTGTGGTAGATTTAACAATTGCAGTTCCTACAGAAGAAGCTGCCGCTGCTGTCTGTATGAACTGGAAAGAAAAGAGTCAGGATATTTATGAAAATCTTATTGAATTCTTAATGTAAAGTAACAGGTAAAAAGAGATGGACCTGTCACATTAAAGATTATTTCTGGATATAAATCGAATGTGACAACTCCATCTCTTTTTTATTTCATCATTTTCTTTAATTCGTCCATAAAGGTATCAATATCTTTGAATTCCCTGTATACAGACGCAAATCGGACATAAGCCACTGCATCCAGCTCTTTGAGCTTGTCCATAACAATTTCACCTATAAGAGTACTTGGTATTTCACGCTCTTCCTTATTGAAGATTTCTGTTTCTATCTCGTCAATTAAAGCCTCTATTCTCTTTACGGAAATTGGCCGTTTATAGCAGGCACGTGTGACTCCGCCCTGAATTTTGGAGCGATCATACTGTTCTCTGCTCTGATCTTTTTTTATGACCACCAGCGGAATGGTTTCAATTTTTTCGTATGTTGTAAAACGTTTCCCACATTCATCACACTGACGTCTTCGTCTTATAGAATTATTATCTGGTACAGGTCTTGAGTCAATGACTCTGGTATTTTCCTGACCGCAAAACGGACATTTCATGGCAAAGCCCTCCTGTCTTTTGTAGTTTCATTTCCACTGGTTTTTATGCTAAAATTGCCTCTGCCAAAGCTTCCAGATTTTCCTCATCTGATTTTTTCATCACAGATTTAATACTGACAACCGGCTCACAAATCTGAACATCTTTCATATTTTCCAGATATGCTTTCATCAATTTTCCAGCCATAGGAGCCCATGAACCATTCTCTACAATTCCCACTGTTCTCTTCTTATAAGTCTTTACTTTTAAATGGTATAAAAAGTCCTCCATACAAGGAAATAATGCTCCATCATAAGTTGGGGACATGAGTATCAGTTTGTCATAGCGAAATGCTTCTGCTACTGCTTCTGCCATATCATCTCTTGCCAAGTCAAAACTGCAAACTGCTTTTGCACCTTTTGCTTTTAAAATTTCAGAAAGTTTTTCAGCTGCTTTTGCCGTATTTCCATGAATAGATGCATAGGCAATTACCACGCCTTCTTCTTCCGGTTCATAGCTGCTCCATGTAAGATACTTATCAATATAATATCCCAGATTTTCTTTTAAAACAGGTCCATGCAGCGGACAGATAGTCTGAATATCTAAAGTTGCTGCTTTCTTTAACAAGTTTTGTACCTGTGTACCATATTTTCCTACAATATTAATGAAATATCTTCTGGCTTCGTCTGTCCATTCTTCTTCCGCATCAAGAGCGCCAAATTTTCCAAATCCGTCTGCTGAAAACAGGATTTTCTCAGACTGTTCATACTCAACCATAACTTCCGGCCAATGAACCATTGGAGCCATAAAAAACTGTAGTGTGTGACTTCCAAGGCTTAATGTTTCGCCTTCTTTTACTACAACACTTCTCTCTGAAAGATCCATGGAAAAGAACTGTGGCAGCATAGAAAAGATTTTTGCATTTCCTACAATTTTCATATCAGGATATAATTCAGCCAATTTCTGAATGTTTGATGCATGATCCGGTTCCAAATGAGAAATCACAAGATAATCTACCTTGCGGCCATTTAATGCTTCAGCTAAATTCTCCAGCCACTGCTCTGTAACACGTTTATCTACGGTATCCATAACAGCTACTTTTTCATCTAAAATCACATAGGAATTGTAAGAAACCCCATTTGGCACCTTATACTGACTTTCAAACAAATCAATCGTTTTATCATTCACTCCAACATAAACAACAGAGTCTGAAATTTTCATATCATACATGGGTTATATTCCTCCTTATCTTTAATATATCCATACTGTTTCTATTATATATGGAATGAATGAATTTTTCTACTACAATTTTCTTTTTCTTGACGTAATATAACGGAAAAGCTACAATGAGAACAACAGGAGGATTAAAAATCATGGAAAAATATACCGGTTATATTTTAAATCAATTACAAAAATTATTATCCATCGACAGCCCAACCGGCTATACCAAAAACGTGACGGACTATCTCATGGATGAATATAAGGCAATGGGATATCTGCCAAAACAAACTGTAAAAGGCGGTGTTTTGGTAGATTTAGGCGGAAAAGATGCTGAAAATGCCGTTTTTCTGGAAGCCCATGTAGATACTCTGGGAGCTATTGTCACAGAAGTAAAAGCAAATGGAAGACTTGCTGTCTCTCCTTTAGGAGGTATGAATGCCAATAATGCGGAAGGAGAAAACTGCAAAATTGTCACACGTTTTTCCGGTACTTATGAAGGTACCTGCCAGCTTTGCAATGCTTCTATTCACGTAAATGGAAAATATGATGAAACTTCCAGAAATTTTGACGTTATGGAAATTGTTCCTGATGAAAAAGTCTTTTCAAAAGCTGATACCGAGGCTCTTGGAATTATGACAGGAGATATTATATGTTTCTGCCCACGTACAACCATCACCAAAAGTGGATTTATTAAAAGCCGCTTTCTGGATGATAAATTAAGTGCCGCAATTTTAATGGGCTATGCCAAATATTTGAAAGATAATAACCTTTGTCCTGAAAGGAAGCTTTACCAGCATTTCACTGTATACGAAGAAGTGGGACATGGCGGCTCTGCATCTATTCCTGAAGGTGTCACAGAAGTTTTATCTGTAGATATGGGATGTGTAGGAGATGGATTAAGCTGCAAGGAACATCAGGTATCAATATGCGTCAAAGACAGCGGTGGCCCTTATAATTACCAGCTTGTCAGCGATTTAATCTCCGCTGCCAAAGATGCAGGTGTGGACTTTGCTGTAGATGTTTATCCTCATTACGGCTCAGACGCAGAAGCTGCTCTGCGAGCAGGTTATGATGTTCGTCACGGACTTATCGGAGCAGGTGTTTATGCTTCACATGGGTATGAACGCAGCCATGTAGATGGTGTAAAAAATACCTTTTTACTTTTAAAATCCTATTTAGGATAATTTTGTTTTAATTTTTCTTAAGAGAGTTTCCATTTTTTTTATAAAACAGACATAATTTCCTCATATTTTATCCGTATAATTGAAAATGGATAGTTGATAAACCACTCACTATCTCCCCCCTCAAGTTGGAAAGGCCCGATACTTTTGTATCGGGTTTTTTCTGTTGCTTTTCTTTTCTGCAACCGATATAATGATGTATATTAGTTATGACAAATAATAGAAAGAAGGATTTATTTTATGGGCAAAAAGAAAGTTGTAGTGGCTTTAGGCCATAGAGCTCTCGGCACAACACTTCCGGAACAGAAATGTGCCACAAAATCTTCTGCCAAAATTCTGGCTGATTTAATTGAGTGCGGACTCAATCTCGTAATTACACATAGCAATGCTCCTCAAATTGGCATGATTCACACGGCTATGAATGAATTTGGAAAAGTACATCCTGATTTTACTGCCGTTCCTATGTCTGTATGTTCTGCTATGAGTCAGGGCTATATTGGTTATGATATTCAAAATGCTTTAAGAGCAGAGCTTCTTCGCAGAGGTATCTATAAACCTGTAAGTACCATTTTAACTCAAGTTACTGTAGATCCTTACGATGATGCTTTCCATGAACCGGTAAAAGTAATCGGAAGAACGCTTACAGAAGAAGAAGCTTTTGCCGAAGAGAAAAAAGGAAACTATGTAACAAAAACGGAGCAGGGATACCGCAGAATTGTAGCCGCTCCAAAACCAGATAAAATTATTGAAATCGATGCCATCAAAACTTTATTTGATGCAGGACAGGTTGTCATTGCTGCCGGAGGAGGCGGAATTCCTGTTTTAGAGCAGGATGAAGAACTGACTGGTGCAAGTGCAGTCATTGAAAAAGACCTGATTAGTGAAAAACTGGCTGACGAACTGGACGCAGACATCCTTTTAATTTTAACAAGTGTAGATTGTGTTTCTGTAAATTACGAAACCACACAGGAAAAAGCGCTCCATAAAGTGACTTCCACTGAGTTAAAACAATACATGGCAGAAGGACAATTTGAAGATCACACTATGCTTCCAAAAATTCAGGCTGCTATTGACTTCGTAGAAGCAAAACCGGGAAGAAAAGCCATTATTACTTCTATCGCAAAAGCAAAAGACGGCTATTTAGAAAAAACAGGTACAATTGTAACAGCATAGAGTTTTTTATAATGCAAATATGGCACAATATTCTGTCATCAAACAATCGGAACATCGAGCCTATACTATCAAAAAACATTATATTTAAAATAGAAAAAGAATTGTTGTAGAAAAAACGCATTGGAACTGTTTATATATTTTGCGAATTTGTCGAGTACGCTTTGAGACCTCAGGCTCAAAGTGAACGCAGACTGAGCATAAATGTATAAACAGTTCCGATATGCGTACAAATACAACAACTCTTTTTATTTCCTTCCATATAGCGCTTTATCCCCAAATAATCGATTAATGGTTTTCTGGGGAATTTCAAATACCAGAATAATTCCTAATACCATAGCAATGGCAATTCCCAATGTTTCTCGTCCATAGTAAAGCCCCATTTCATGATTTTCCTGCACACTGTAATAAATCGTTCTGTATACACCAATTCCCGGCACTTCCGGAAAAATTCCTGCAATTAAAAACAAAGTTACCGGACATTTTCTCACAGTACTCCCAATTCTGGATGCTAGTGTAATAAATACAGTCGCAATAAAATTAGCTTCTACAACTCCTATATGCAGCACATGAATAAGAGCCCAGCATATCAGCCATCCGGTTCCTCCGATTACTCCACACAGAGGATAATGCTCTTTTGGTACAGAAAATAATACAGAAAAAGCAATGGTACCAAAAAAGGCAGCCAGAAATTGTAAAACTGCATCTGTAATCATAATAAGCTTCCTCCTGTCATTCGAAAGTAGATTACATGCATAAGACTGACACCCAGAGCAATTCCAAGCGCTACCATCAGAGCATCTAAAAATCGGACTCCGCCCCCAATATAATTTCCTTCTGCAAAGTCACGTACAGCATTTATCAGAGATACTCCGGGAACTAACGGCATAATAGAACCTACCAGAATGCTGCCCGGTGTATTTCCCAGTCCCATACGATAAAAAATTACAGCAAAAAAAGATACACAAAAACCGCCAATCAGGTTTAATACAATCTTTGAAGTGGATTTTTCTCTTTTTTCAAAAGCAATAAGTACCACATATAATAAAAATCCAGACAAAAAAGCAGCCAGCATATCCATAGCCTGTCCCCCCAGAAGATAGCAGAAACCACCGGATCCTACACCGGATGCAATCATTCTGCTGATATCGGATTTTCCCGGTTCTTTTTTAATCTCTTCCAGCCTTTTTTCAGCCTCCTCAATGGTATATTTTCCTTCTACGATTTCTCTGGAAAGCTGATTAACTGCTGCAATTCTATGAAGCTTCGCCCCTTGAATAGGAATGTGTTTTACACTGGCATACATCTCTCCTTCTTCGTTTTCAGCTGTAAGAAAAATCCCTGTACTCATGACAAAGGGACTGCACTTTTCAATTCCAAATGCCATTGCTATCCTTTTAATAGTTTCCTCTACTCTGAAAATTTCTGCCCCTGCATCCAGCAGAATTCTTCCGGCTTCCATAGACAGATCCAAAACCTTTTTATCTTCGTTCTCCATCTTAATCCTTCGTTCCTTTCTCAACGTCCCGCAAAATCAAGAACAAGGGACTGCCACACTGCGACAGCCCCTTGTCATTATCTGAATATTGTAAAGAACAGCATTACGATAATACCTAATACAATTCGGTACCAGCCAAAAGCTTTAAAATCATGTTTCTTGATGTATCCCATAAGGAATTTAATTGCCAAAATAGACACCACAAAGGATACTACTGTTCCTACACCTAAAATTGTAAGTTCCCATGCAGTAAAGTCAAATCCAAATTTTACAATTTTTAAAAGACTTGCCCCAAACATAACAGGAATTGCAAGGAAAAAGGTGTATTCTGCTGCCACTTTTCTGGATGCTCCCAGGAGAATTCCTCCAATGATAGTAGCACCGGAACGAGATGTTCCCGGAATTAATGCCAGCACCTGAAATACTCCGATTAATAACGCTGTTTTCCATGTAATATCTGCAATAGAATGAATTTTTACCTCTCTCTTTTCATTGTAATCTTCCACTACCAAAAAGAGAACACCATATACAATCAGCATAACTGCTACTACAAACCAGTTATTAAACTTCTTTTCAATAAAATCATCAAAAGGAAGACCGATTAAAATTGCAGGAAGACAGGATACCATAATCTTCAGCCACATAATCATCTTATCGATTTTTACAAAACGGCATAAAGTTCCTGCTGCCTTCTCTACTTTCGTCACATTTTCATGTTTTGGCTTTTTATTGCGGAATGGCCAAATATCCTTCCAGTACAAGACAACTACTGCCAGAATTGCCCCTAACTGGATAACTACCATAAACATTTCCCAGAATGCTTTACTTACATCCAGTTTTACAAACTCTTCTACCAGAATTAAATGCCCTGTACTACTGATAGGAAGCCATTCTGTAATCCCCTCTACAATTCCTAAAAAAACAACCTTTAACAGTTCTATAATATCCATACCTTCTCCTCTTAAATTGCTGCGATATCAATCAGCTCCAGCTTTTGAATATCTGTATTTTCCAGACTGGTTACCAGTGCCTCTGCCGTATCTAATGCTGTTAATACATTTACACCTGTTTCAATAGCATTTCTTCTGATAATAAATCCATCCTTTGCTTTTTCCACACCCTGACTCGGTGTATCAATAACAAGGTCAATCTTATGTCCCAGAATTAAATCCATCAGGTTTGGTGACGGCTGCTCAATCTTATTTGTTCTCACTGCCTTCACACCATTTTCATTTAATACTTTTGCAGTGCTTCTTGTAGCATAAATCTTATATCCCAGATCAGAGAAACGTTTTGCAATAGGAATAATATCCTGTTTGTCTTCATCTCTTACTGTGATAATCATATTTTTATGCTTTGGAAGATTGATACCTGCTCCTAAGAAAGCCTTATAAAGAGCTTCATTAAAGCTTTCTGAAATTCCCAGACATTCACCTGTAGATTTCATTTCCGGTCCCAGGCTGATATCTGCACCTCTGATTTTTTCAAAGGAGAATACCGGCATTTTTACTGCGTAATACTTTGCTTCCGGCTGAAGTCCCGGTGTATATCCTAAGTCCTTTAATTTATGACCTAAAATTACCTTTGCAGCTAACGGAACAATTGGAATGCCTGTTACTTTGCTGATATACGGTACAGTACGGCTGGAACGTGGATTTACTTCAATCACATATACTTCCTCACCACATACAATAAACTGAATGTTAATCATACCCAGAACATGAAGGGATTTTGCCAGTCTTCTGGTATATTCTTCAATAGTTTTTTTCGCTGTTTCACTGATTGTTCTTGCAGGATATACAGAAATACTGTCTCCGGAATGGATACCGGCTCTTTCAATATGCTCCATAATTCCCGGAATTAAGATATCCTCTCCGTCACATACCGCATCTACTTCGATTTCTTTACCCTGTAAATATTTATCTACCAGAATTGGATGTTCCTGTGCAATACGGTTAATAATTCCGATGTATTCTTCCACATCCTCATCGTTAATGGCAATCTGCATACCCTGTCCGCCTAATACATAAGAAGGACGTACTAAAACAGGATATCCCAGTTCATTTGCCGCTTTCTTTGCTTCTTCTGCTGTATATACTGTATGCCCCTTTGGTCTTGGAATATGACATTCCTCCAAAATACCGTCAAACAGCTCTCTGTCCTCGGCAGCATCTACATTTTCTGCAGAAGTTCCCAGAATTTTCACGCCCATTTTAATCAGAGCTTCTGTCAGCTTAATGGCAGTCTGTCCACCAAACTGTACCACTGCTCCGTCCGGTTTTTCCACATTTACTACGTTTTCCACATCTTCCGGTGTAAGAGGCTCAAAATAAAGCTTATCAGCAATATCAAAGTCTGTACTTACTGTCTCAGGATTGTTATTGATAATAATGGTTTCGTATCCTTCTTTTTCAAATGCCCATGTACAGTGTACGGAACAGAAATCGAATTCAATTCCCTGACCGATACGGATAGGACCGGAACCTAAAATCAATACTTTTTTCTTATCTGTTTTGCCGTCTGCTTCATTTTCGCCTCCGTAAACAGAATAGTAATATGGTGTACTTGCCTCAAACTCTGCCGCACAGGTATCTACCATTTTATAAGCTGCTGTAATGCCGTATTCTTTACGCAGAGCTTTTACTTCATCTTCTGTCTTACCTGTCAGTTTTGCAATCACATGATCCGGAAACTCAATTCTCTTGGCTTCTCTCAAAAGATCTTCTGTCAGTTCTTTCTTTCTAAGCTCTTCTTCCATTTCTACAAGAATGGCAATTTTATCAATAAACCAATTATCAATCTTTGTAATCTTATGAATGGTTTCGTAGTCAGTGCCTCTGCGGATTGCCTCAGCAATTCTCCAGATACGCATATCATCCACAATACAAAGCTGTTCTAACAAATCTTCTTTGGAAAGTCCTGTAAAGTCATAAGACATGAGACTGTCTACATGCTGCTCCAGAGAACGGATTGCTTTCATTAAAGCGCCTTCAAAGTTATTACAGATACTCATAACCTCTCCAGTTGCCTTCATCTGTGTTGTCAATGTTCTCTTAGCGCTGATAAATTTATCAAATGGCAGACGAGGAATTTTTACAACACAGTAATCCAGCATTGGTTCAAAACTTGCATAAGTTTTTCCTGTAATAGCATTCTTAATTTCATCTAAAGTGTATCCCAAAGCAATCTTTGCCGCTACCTTTGCAATCGGATAGCCCGTAGCCTTAGATGCCAGTGCAGAAGAACGTGATACACGAGGGTTTACCTCGATTACACAGTATTCAAAGCTGTTAGGATTTAAAGCATACTGTACGTTACATCCACCTGTAATTCCCAACTCTGTAATAATATTTAAAGCAGAGGTACGAAGCATCTGGTATTCTTTATCTCCCAATGTCTGAGAAGGTGCGACTACAATACTGTCTCCTGTATGAACCCCTACAGGGTCCAGATTTTCCATATTACATACGGTAATGCAGTTTCCTGCACTGTCACGCATTACTTCGTATTCAATTTCTTTCCAGCCCGCAATGCAACGCTCTACCAGTACCTCGCCTACACGAGACAGGCGAAGTCCGTTTTCCAGAATTTCTACTAATTCTTCTTCGTTATTGGCAATACCGCCGCCGCTTCCTCCTAATGTATAAGCAGGACGAAGAACTACCGGATAACCGATTTTATTACTGAATGCAATTCCGTCTTCTACATTCTTTACTACCAGAGAAGCTGCAATAGGTTCTCCGATTTTTTCCATAGTGTCTTTAAATTCCTGGCGGTCTTCTGCCTTTTTAATTGTCTCAGAGGTTGTTCCGATCAGACGCACGTTATGCTCTTTTAAGAAGCCTCTTTCTTCCAGTTCCATAGCAAGGTTCAGTCCTGCCTGTCCGCCCAGAGTAGGAAGCACACTGTCCGGTTTTTCCTTTAAAATAAGCTGTTCTACCACTTCTACTGTCAAAGGCTCAATATAAACCTTATCTGCAATGTCCTTGTCCGTCATAATGGTAGCCGGATTGGAGTTCAATAAAACGACCTCTATCCCTTCCTCTTTTAAGGAACGGCATGCCTGTGTACCTGCATAATCAAATTCTGCTGCCTGTCCGATAACAATTGGACCGGAACCTATCATCAATACCTTTTTAATATCTGGATTTTTCGGCATTATTTGGTCACCTCCATCATTTTTAAAAATCTGTCAAATAAATACCCTGAGTCCTGTGGTCCCGGACAAGCTTCCGGATGGAACTGCACGGTAAAAATATTCTTTCCTGTATACTTTAAGCCTTCATTTGTCTTATCATTAACATTGATAAATGCCGGAACAGCAATTTCCGGATTTAAAGTGTCTGTATCTACTACATAACCATGGTTCTGAGAAGAAATATACACCCTTCCTGTTTCCAAATCTTTTACAGGATGATTTCCTCCTCTGTGTCCATATTTCATTTTCTTTGTGTCCGCTCCTGTGGCAAGCGCCATGAGCTGATGTCCCAGACAAATAGCAAAAATAGGAACTTCAGAGTCATATAATTTTTTTATTTCTTCTATAATAGAAGTACATTCTTTCGGATCTCCAGGTCCGTTAGAAAGCATAATTCCATCAGGATTTGTTTTCAGAATTTCCTCTGCTTTTGTGAAGGCAGGATAAATAGTCACTTCGCAGCCTCTTTCATTTAAGGATTTTGCAATATTATCTTTGGCTCCAAAGTCCATTAAAGCTACCTTCGGACCTTCTCCCTTTAAAACTGTTTTTTCTTCACAGGTTACACGTTCCACTACTTTTCCTGTGTTATATGCCTTTAATCTTGGAATAATCTCTTCTAATTTATAAGCTGCATCTGTTGTAATCATTCCGTTCATTGTGCCTTTTTCTCTCAGCAGCTTCGTCAGAGCTCTTGTATCAATGCCTGCAATTCCCGGAATATCATATTGCTTTAAGAAGTTCTGAATAGTGTCTTCACTTCTGAAATTACTTGGCATGCGAGATAATTCTCTAACGATATACCCATCCGGCCATGGTCTTAAAGACTCCTGATCTTCATGGCAAATACCATAATTTCCGATTAAAGGATAGGTCATACAGACTGCCTGTCCTGCATAAGAAGGATCTGTAAGCACCTCTAAATAGCCTGTCATAGATGTATTAAAGACAATTTCACTGATGATTTCCTTTTTAGAACCAATGCTGGTTCCTGTAAAAACAGTTCCGTCTTCCAGTATCAAAAATGCTTTCATGCTTTCACCTGTCTTCCTTTCTGAGCGGCTCTTTTATAAAGCCCTATTTTTTCCCAAATTGCTAAAAGTTTATCACAACATATAGTAATTTTCAACCTTTTTTTTCATACTCTTGTGTAGAATATTCTCATAAAAAAGCTTAAATTTTTTTCAAATTTACTGTTGACATTTTGAATAACATCATGTATTATATACCTTGTGCTTAAGACAGCACAAACTTAATAAGAAATGCAGGAGTGGCGGAATTGGCAGACGCGCAGGCTTCAGGTGCCTGTGGTAGCAATATCGTGTGGGTTCAAGTCCCATCTCCTGCATCTTTTTTGTTTTACAGGATTTTATAAGAGAAGTGAAAGCATATCTTTAACCAATATCAGGAATGTCTATTCTCTCTAAAATGCAGTTCTGCATGAAAGATATAAATATTCCTGATATTTACTTAATGATATGCTTTTTTATTTTGCTTCCAGCATAGGCATTTCCTGACCTCTTAATAAAATTCTCGGACCGCCTGTATGCTCAATATATTCTTTTGTAATAATCACTTCTCCGATGCTGTCATCCTTTGGAATTTCATACATAATATCCAGCATATATTCTTCCAAAATAGCACGAAGAGCTCTGGCTCCTGTATGTTTCTCCAGCGCCATATCGGCAATGGCTTCCAGTGCACCATCTTCAAATTCCAATTTTACTTCATCTAACGCCAAAAGCTTCTGGTATTGTTTTAAAATCGCATTTTTCGGCTCTTTTAAAATTTCCACCAGCATATCTCTGTTTAATCCCGTTAAAGTGAAAATAATCGGAAGACGTCCTAAAAATTCCGGTATCATACCGAATTTTTTAATATCATCCACGGTCACTTTTTCCAGCAGAGTGTTGTCATGGTCGTATTTATCTTTTAAATCAGCCTGAAAACCAATGGATGCGGTTTTATTCAGACGTTCTTTGATAATTTCTTCCAAATCAGGGAAAGCGCCTCCGCAGATGAATAAAATATTCTTTGTATTCACTGTTGTAAGAGGAACCATAGCGTTTTTACTGTTTGCTCCCACAGGAACTTCAATTTCACTTCCCTCCAGAAGTTTTAACATTCCCTGCTGTACAGCCTCGCCGCTTACGTCTCTCTGATTTGTATTCTTTTTCTTGGCAATTTTATCAATTTCATCAATAAAGATAATGCCGTGTTCTGCTCTTTCCACATCATTATCTGCCGCTGCCAAAAGTTTGCTTACCACACTTTCAATATCATCGCCGATATAACCTGCTTCTGTCAAAGAAGTTGCGTCTGTAATGGCAAGAGGCACATCCAAAAGTCTTGCCAGAGTTTTTACAAGATATGTTTTTCCGCTTCCTGTCGGTCCAATCATCAGCATATTGGATTTCTCGATTTCAACATCATCGTTCACATCCGCAAAAACACGTTTATAATGGTTGTAAACAGCTACGGACATTACTTTTTTTGCCTTTTCCTGTCCAATCACATACTCATCCAGACTCGCCTTGATTTTATGAGGCGCCGGAATACTCTTTATGTCAAAAACCTTTGGAGCTACCTTTTCTTTTGGCGCTTCCTGTTTTTTCTTTACCTTTTGTCTGTTTGGAATTTGATTTTGCAGAGAACTTAAATCAATCATACTGATATTCGGCATATTACGCATCAGCTCATCATAATTGATATTGCTGTTATTCATGGTATCAAAGCTTCTTTGCATACAATCTGTACAAATATGAATATCATTTGGAAGATCAATCATCTTCCCTGCTTTGCTTTCCGGTCTTCTGCACATAAAACAGATTTTTTCATATTGATCCTTATTTTCTTTCTCATCTGTTTCCTCAGATGGGTTATTTGTCTTTAAATATTCTTTATCATCTGACATATCTCTTTCCTGCTTTCTTTCTGTTTTCCTCAGCTTAAACCACTTGTGGGTATCTTATCACAAATTAGATTTTGCCACAAGTAAACTTTTTATAAAAGAAAAAAAAGGAAGCTGTGCATAAAGCCAGCTTCCTAACCTCTATAACTAACGATTTCCTAAAATCGGATTTCCTGATGTAGATGGTGCATCCTTTTTTGCACCTAATTCCACAGTAATTGTTTCTTCTTTGTATTCTCCTCCATTTGCTCTTGAAATTACAAAGTCAATTTCTTCTCCTGCTTCATAGTACTGAAGCTGCTCAATCAAACCGTCGTTGGTGCTGACGCTTGTTCCGTCAATCTTACGGATAATATCACCCGGCTGAATTCCTGCTTCTGCTGCCGGTCCATCTTCTACTACACTGTCTACAAAGACACCTGTTGGCATATTGTACATCTGAGAAGCTTCTGAAGTTACGTTTTTACAAGCAATTCCAAGATAAGCAGCTTTGTTTTCATCTTCTACTTTACTTCTTGTTTTCTTACTCATAAGATTGTCTAAAATCGGCTCGGCTCTGGAAATTGGTATTGCAAAGCCCATACCTTCTACTTCATTGGAAGCAATTTTAGAGGAGTTAATTCCAACCAGCTCACCTTTCATATTCAAAAGAGCGCCGCCGCTGTTTCCTGGGTTAATGGCTGCATCTGTCTGAATAAAGGTACTGTCAATATTGTCAGAGCTTACTCTTTTATTTAATGCACTGACATAACCGCTTGTTACTGACTGTCCGTATCCTAACGCATTACCAATCGCAACAACCTGCTCACCAATAATCATGTCATCTGAATTACCAATCGTAGCCACTTTAATTTCACTTAACACATCTTCTGGAATATCCGCTATTTTTACTGCAATTACAGCTAAATCATTGTCTGCATCTGTACCTTTAATCTGTGCAGCCACCGCTGTACCTGTTCCTAAATCTGTGCTGTTTTCGCCGCTTGCCGCAGTATCTTCCAGATTACTCTCTCCTGTAGATGCCACTGTACCATCCTGGTTTGTAAAACATACGGTAATAGACTCTGTATCCTGTACTACGTGATTGTTGGTAGCAATCAGCAGTTCTTCATCATTTTGTCCTACAATAATTCCGGAACCACTGCTTGGAACTGTCTGTGACTGTATTCCAAATCCAAAATAATTAGGAATTTCCTGTACACTCATTCCTGTAATAGATACAATAGATGGCATGGCATTTTTGGCAACATCCGCCACTGTACTTCCTGTAGATGCTGTATTGCTGACAGTATCACTGTCCACTGTCTGCCCTCCTGTGACCGGTGTGCTGTCAATTTGGACTTTTTCCGGTGCTAAAACTTCATTTCCAACATAATTAACGCCTAAAAACACACCTCCTGCAACTAACCCAAAAACAGCTGCTACCGCTGCACTCATTCCCAGCTTTTTTGCAAAGCCGGAAGATTGTTTTGACTTTTTAGGTTGCTGTGGTTGATTTGGTACAGAAAACTGATATGGCTGATATTCATTCTGCTCTTCCTGTTTGCTTTCTTCCTGTTTACTTTCTTCCCTTCTTGGTTCTTCCATTTTCATAGCGCTGCTATCTGTTTCTTCCTTTTTATAAGAACGAGCATAACATGGGTTCTCCGGTGTAGGAGTTTCTCCCGGTTCTTTTTGCGCTTCCTTCTGCGCTTCATTTTGAATTTCATTTAAAGTTTCATTCTCTGGTTCCTGATTTGTATTATTATATTCATCACTCATAGCTTTTACTTCCTTTCGTGAATTTCATTTCCCTTTTACGAGTTTTAGTCTATCAATTAATTGTGTTCAAATTGTGATAAAAAAGAAAATAAAAAGTGAAAAACCGCCTTTTCCTTTTTATTTTTTATTTCAAGAAATCCCTGTATATGCTATACTGTATATGATTAGAAAGAAGGAGGGATTTCACTTGCGTTATAAAAAACAAATACAAAAACTATTACTGTCAGTCTTTTCCTTGCTGTTATGTCTTTTATCACCTTTATCTGTCAGTGCTCAGGATTTCCCCTCCGGATGGCCTTCTGCTCCTGAGATTTCCAGTGCATCCGGTGTCCTTATGGAAGCAGCCTCCGGGCAGGTGCTTTTTGATAAATCTATGAATGAAATCCGTTATCCGGCAAGTACTACAAAGGTAATGACCACTCTCATTATACTGGAAAATATCGCAGATTTAAACAGGAATATTACTTTTACAGATATTATTCTTCCTGATTTAGCCCCAGGTAATTCCACCATCAATGCACAGGTAGGTGAGACTCTCACCGTAGAGCAATGCCTGTACGCGATTATGTTAGCTTCAGCCAATGAAGTGTGCACACAGATGGCTGTGGAAGTTGCCGGCTCCGTAGAAAACTTTACAGCTATGATGAATGCCAAGGCTGCTGAACTCGGTTGTTCCAACACTCATTTTATCAACGCCAATGGACTTCCTGATCCAAATCACTATACAACAGCCTATGACCTTGCTCTTATCCTTCGAGAAGCTGTAAAAAATGAAGCTTTCTGCAAAATTGCCGGAGCTGCTAAATATACAATTCCACCTACTAATAAAACATCCACTCCCAGAAATATGGAAAATCATAATGAACTTCTTGTTGATGGAGAATATCACTATGATGGCGCCATTGCAGGTAAAACCGGTCATACGGAAGCCGCCAGAAACACTTTAGTAACTGCTGCTTCCAGAGAAGACATGACTTTGATCTGTGTAGTTCTTCGTTCTGAAAACGCAGAGCGTTTTACAGATACAAGAACACTTTTTGACTACGGATTTGACAATTTTCATATCCAGCCCCTTTACTGGATGGACAAAGAAACTCCTGTTGGAAATGTGATACTTCCAAAGGCTGTTACAGCAGATGCTCTCTCTGTTTCAGACAGTGATGAAAACAATCAGCGTACCCGCACCTGGTCTTATCATGGCACAGCATTATATCAGACTTCTGTACAGCTTCCTCTTTCCGTGGAAACGCAGATTACCTCAGATATGTCCATGTTCCGGACAGGTACAATAAAAACGGTTTTCCCCTCTCCACTGATTTTGCCCATCATCCTTACTCTGACTGTTTTATTTGCAGTCATTATGCTTGTACTGATTGTGAAATATCACATTAGAAAGCAAAACCGCAAAAAGAAAAAATAAAAGTATGAGGCTGTCTCATTAAGCATAAATTCAAAATATTTATACACTTAATGAAATAGCCTCACATTTTTTGTCCATAATAGAATTTTACAACATTTCTAAAACTCTCTCTACTATAAATACAACGGTACAGGCTGACAAAGCTACTGTAATCAAACTCTTCTTTTTTAACCCCATAAGCACCGCTGCTATAAAACCACAAAATGCTGCGATAGGTGAGGTTGCTGCATAAAGAACTGCCGGAAACGTCATTGCAGTCAGACAGGCATAAGGAATGTAATATAAAAAAGAACGTACATAAACATTGCTAATCTTCTTTTGCACCAGTGTAAGGGGCAGCATTCGAATAAGATAAGTTACACCTGCCATGACAAAAATATATACATATATCATTCCTGTTCCTCCTTTATCGGAAATAAAGCTGCGCCTAAACCGGCTGAAATTACAGTACAAATAATCATTGAAAAGCCTGAGGATATTTTCTTTCCTATGGGAAGATAATAAAGTGCTGTGCTCATACAAAGTGCTGTAAGAACCACTATTTTCACCTCTCTATGTTCGGCTGCCACAGGAACCACAATGGCAATGAACATTCCATACAAAGCAACACCCAAAGCACTGATAATCTCTGCCGGAAGAATAGAACCTGCAGCCGCTCCTGCCAAAGTTCCTCCTACCCATCCCAAAACAGGAAGAAAAATCAGACCGTACATATAACGCGCGCCTATATTCCCCGGTTTGGAACTTGCAACTGCAAAAATTTCATCTGTCACTCCATAAGAAATAGCCAGTCTTTCTCTGACTTTCACATTATCATCCAGTTTCTGTGATAAAGAAAGGGACATCAAACTATATCTTATGTTAATAACAAGCTGTGTCAATGCCATTTCCAAAAAAGATGACTGGGCAATAATTACATTAATTCCGGCAAATTGTCCTGCTGAAGTTAAATTCAGAAGGGAAATCAGCACTGCATGAAATATCGAAATTCCACTTTTTACTGCTAACATTCCAAAAGTAAAACTCACTGAAAAATATCCGATTGCTATAGGAATTCCATCCTTTATCCCTTGTTGTATCTTATTGTGTATCATTTTCTTTTCCTTCTTTCTCTATAGAAAAGGGCCATCGCACTACCGTATCATGCGACAGCCCATCTTGCTATTCTCCTAAACCGCTCTCAATTACGTCTATCAGCGTTCTTAATGCAATTTCTTCATCTTCCCCATCACAAATTAATTCAATTTCTGTTCCTGATTTTATGCATGCGCCTAAAACACTTAGTACACTTTTTGCATTTGCAGTTCCTCCACAAAAATTAAATGTAATTAGTGATTTAAACTGCATCGCTTCTTTACAGAGAATTCCTGCCGGTCTTAAATGAAGACCGGTAGGATTTTTTATTACTACTTTCTTACTAACCATACAACCCTTTCACTTCCTGCCCATTCTTTACTTCTCAGCTCCCGGAACCAATTTCACTTTTACTTTAATATCCTCTACCAATTCATATCCACTTGGCAAGGTAACCGTTACCGGTACCTCATACTCACCTTCTCCGTATCCGTTCAAATCAATCTGTACCTGTATATCCGCTGTACTCAGACTGTCTAAATCCTGTTCTTTTGCCTTTGCACGGATTGTAATCTGCTCATCCTGAAATACCAAATCCAAATCCTCTGCTTTATTGTCCGCCTTAATCTGTGTAACGGAAACTTCATAATCTCGACTGTTATACGGAAGAATTTTTACTGTGGCAATCACAGAACTGTTCACATCCCTTACCAGTTTTAAATCTTCCGGAAGCAATTCATTCAAATCAATGTTTTCCTCAAAGTCTCCTGTCTTATCCGTAACATCAATATACTTCCCCGGAATTTCCAGAGTATTACCTTCCTGCTCCAGCTTCTTTAAAGCCTCCTCAGTTCCTGCCACACTAACCGTATCCGGTACTAGATTGATGCTGTCTACCTCGTAGCCATGCTTTGGTTCTCCTGAATATTCAGCTTTTATCTTCACATTCTGTTTTACCTTCCAGAACTGCGCCTGTATTCGGATGGTATTATCACTGATTTCTTTTATATTCAGATATTCTAACTGTTTTGCTGATAATTCATCCAGATTTTTATCGTATATCTTTAATTGGGATTTTATTTCTATATTACTTTCTTTTCTTCCTGTCACATCGACCAATGCTACCACTTTATCAATTCTATCAATAATTGACTCCGGTCCGGAAATCGTTACCTTCTCAGGATTTGCTTTTAAGTTTCCGATTTCATAATCTTTATCCGGCTGTGTATCTCCGGTACTGACTGCAATGGTTTTTTCTACACTTTTCTGCTTTTCAATGTTCACCTGTATATTTCTCGGTCTTACTGTAATATCGGAGTCCGATATACCTGTGCAGGTAACCTCCACAGGCACCATAATCGGTGTAGTGTCTTTAGAAATAATCTGCGTCATATCCGCAACAGCAGTAATATCTTCCTTCTCAAGCTTATTTACCACAGAGCGAGCGCCTTTAATCCGTACCTTCACCGTATCTTTTCCATCCACCAATAATGGGATTTCCAAATTTTCTGCAAGATACGATGCATTTTCAATCGTCACCGGTATTTCATAAAAAGTTCTTACAATAATCGGATCATCTACATTTCGAACCAACAGCCAAATCAAAATCGCAATAATCAATGAAAGGATTTTCAGGGTAAATTTGTTAATCATGTTTTTTTTCATTCTTCACCAGTCCCTTCCAAAGCTTCAGTTTTGATTTGTGTTTCTGTTTTTCCTGATTATTTTTATTCTGTTCTTCTACCAGAATATCTTTCAGTTCTTCTTTTGTCAGACCAACCTGAAGTTTACCGTTTCTCGCTGCGGATACTCTTCCTGTTTCCTCTGACACAATAATCGTCAGAGAGTCGCTGACCTCACTAATTCCCACACCTGCACGATGTCTTGTACCCAGATTTTTATTCAGACTCAAATTGTCTGAAAGCGGAAGATAACAGGTAGCCGCAATAATTCTGTCTCCCCTTACAATTACTGCTCCGTCATGAAGAGGCGTATTATGCTCAAAGATATTAATCAACAGTTGGCTGCTGATTAAAGAGTCCAAGCCAATGCCCGTTCTGATAAATTCGTTGAGAACGGTCTCCTCCTCTATTACAATCAACGCTCCCGTTTTTACCTCTGCCATCTCAAAGGTAGCACGCACAATTTCATTTACAGTTCTGTCACTGTATCTTCCCTCGTTTTCATTTTTATTACTGTCAAAGGGAATAATACTGCTTACAATTTTCTTATGTCCTAATTCTTCCAGTGCTTTTCTAAGTTCAGGCTGAAAGATAATCAGAACAGCCGTGATTGCATATCCTCCCGCATTATAAACCAACCATAAAATGGTATTCATCTGAAGAAAATATGCTATAAAAATGAACAGTACCACAATCAGAATACCTTTTAAAAGAGAATACGCTCTGGTATTTCTTATCCATAGCATAAACTGGTAAACAAAGACCGCGATCAAAAGTATCTCAACAATATCCATCCACTGTACTTTGTCAAAGGATGAAACTGATCCCAGATTACTTTCCAGAAAATCAAAAAACCTGCTCATTTTTTTCACCTCCCCTTTATCTTACTTCCTAATCCCTTATTTTAAAATTTCCTGTTTTCTTTTACAAATCTTTTAATGACTCTTCCAGTTGTTTTTCAAAATCAAAATTTTCCTCATTTACTCTCTCTACAGGAGTTGCTTCTTCCTGCTCCAAAGTTTCTTGTTTCTCAAAATCAGATGATATTTTCTTAATACTTTTTTCCTTCTGTGCCACAATAGACTTTGGAACAGCTTTTACATAATACACATATTCATCGTCTTCAAACTGTGTATGTTCACTTCTGGAATAATCTACTCCTAATACTGCGAATTCAATAACAAGACCAATCAGCACAGAAAATACTGCTGCTAACACCACTCCTAAAATATTCACATCCACACTTAGGAACATACCGCCTAAAACCATAATTACTATGTAAGTAACAGCCCCTGCTGCATTTGCCACTCTCCATGAGTAGTCAAAAGAACATCTGGAAATCAGATAAACCATCATCAAAACAATTATAAATGCTACAATGGTAATCCACATTTCCTGATTTTTCATAAGTCCGTCTAACAGAAGCTGAAGCTTCTGGATCATTTCTGTTTCTTTTCCTTGCAAAACAGCGCTTTTTTCCTTTACTACCTGCATAAAAGAATACAAAACAACACCACAGCACGCCGGTACCGCACAGGAAGGACCTCTTAAAAGTCCACTTCCAATAGGTACTGCCACCGGTATTTTAAAGGTAAATGCTACCGGTGTTAAAACAAGTGCCAAATTATCCTGTGATGTAAATCTTAAAAACAGTATCACCAGCAACAGGATGAGCAGCCCTGCAAACCCTGCCACCTCAAGTCCAATAGCATAACAGTGTGCAATAATCATAGCACAACCGATGATTGTCATGGCATTAATAGGAAGTACCGCACAAATAATCGCTAAAATTAAGACTACAAAAATATTATCCAGCATTTTCATAAATCCTAAACTGGTATTAATTCCCTGAAACAGAAAAAATGCCAATAAAAATTTCAAAAGGGAAAGCAGCAACACATCATGTTCGCTATAAAAACTCTTTATTCTTTGCTTTAATTCTAATAAGGCTGTCATGATTATTTTCTCCTTCCTGTCATTTTTCCATTTCTTTTTTCTTCTCTGTCATACATCTTTTTCATTTGATTTAATCCTTTATAATATTCTTGTATTCCTTTTTGAGCTTTGGAATATTTCACAGAACAATATATATAAGTCAAAATACTATATCCCACAAGCATAACTAAATATGCACCAACAATTTTTATAATAAGCAGCCCCAAATTCATTCGATGGATATTTTCCATAAGATATTCACTATTATACCCAAAATAAAACAGCAACAGCATACCATAAGCAATTGTGGTCAAAAAAAAGTTCTTAATCAGTGCCAATCCTATATAATCACTGCGATAGTAATTGCTAATCGCTAAATGGCGCTTTCCTTCTCCTGACTCATATAGGGCCAATTTATGCATTTTTTTTATTTTCTGATTATTTAGCATAAAATACCTCTTTTCCTGTTTTTTCTTCAAAAACTTATAATCATACATATTGCATTATAGCATACTCAAAGGAAGCTAATCAAGACTTTTCAACTATCTGCGCCTATGGCAATAGTAAGAAAAAAGATTTTTCCTGCTCCTGCTGTTTTTAACTCTTTTGCCGCTTCTTCTATGGTACTTCCTGTTGTATATATATCATCTATCAAAAGTATATTTTCCCCATTTAATTTTTTTTGCACAACAAATGCGTTTTTCATATTTTTCTTTCTTTCCTGATGGTTTAATTCTTTTTGAGGCTTTGTATTCTTCTGTCTTTTTAAAATTTTTTTCTCTACAGAAATATCCAGTTTTTTTCCAAATGCCTGTGCAATAATCTCCGCTTGATTATAGCCTCGTTTTTCCAATCTTCGAGGATGCAATGGTATAGGAATAACCATGTCTATTTCCCAATTTTTTATTTTGTCTCTGGAATAATATGCGGCGAGTTCGCCATAGAAGGTACCATACTCCTGACGTTTTCCGTACTTTAATTGAAATAAAGAATTTTGAAGAAGGGTACTGTAGGGAAATATCCCCAGTCCCTGTTGAAATTGACGTATTTTCCCGCAGTCTTTACAATATTCCTGCTCTGCCCTTTCCAATGGTTTTGAACAGCAAAAACATCTGGGGCCCTGAATTGGTCTTAACTTTTCTTTACACGTATCACAAATTTTCTTCCCCCGAGGCACTGTAATCTCGTGACAGACAGGACAGTGCCTTGGATATAAAATATCTAAAAATAAATTTCTGCTCAATGGCTCTCCTTTATTCTCAAATCAAGTGTCGTATACCTGCTTTGCTCCATCTTATTATTTTCCATTTCTGCAAAAACTTTTTCATCGCCCACCAAAGTAACACATTTTCTGGCTCTGGTAACTGCCGTATATAAAAGATTTCGGTTCATCAGCATTTTAGGTCCTGCTAAAAGAGGAATGATTACTGCCGGATATTCGCTTCCCTGTGCTTTATGAATAGTAATTGCATAAGCAAGCTCTAATTCTTCCAACTGTTTAAAACTATATTCTACAAACCTGCGTTCATCAAATTCCACAGTAATCGTTTCTGCAAAAGTATTGATTTCCTTTATAATTCCCGTATCTCCGTTAAAAACACCTACACCTTTTTCCACAGGAATTCCATAAAGTCCACGAATTTCCCACTCTAACTGATAATTATTCTTAATCTGCATGACTTTATCTCCTTCTCTAAAAAGGCCTCTGCCATGCTCTTTTTCTTTTTTTTCCTTTGCCGGTGGATTAAGATACTGCTGAAGGATAACATTTAATCTCTCCACTCCCAGAAGTCCTTTTCTCATAGGTGTCAGTACCTGTATATCATATGGTTCTGCATCTACAAACTTAGGCATTTTCTTTTGGATTAAAGTGATCATAACGCTGATAATCACATTTGCATCATATCGCTTCAAAAAAAAGAAATCCATACTTTTATTATCCAGACTTACCGGCACGCCCTGATTAATTTTATGGGCATTTACAACAATATCACTTTGCGATGCCTGACGGAAAATTTTTACCAGCTCCACAACCGGAAATTCACCTGAAGCAATAATATCTTTCAAAACACTTCCCGGACCTACACTGGGAAGCTGATTTACATCACCTACTAAAATCAGTCTTGTTCCTGCTACTACTGCTGACAGAAGCGCATGCATAAGAAAAATGTCTACCATAGACATTTCATCAATAATAATCACATCTGCCTCTAGCGGGTTTTGAGCATTTCTTTCAAAATGAATGCTTCCTGATTTTTCTTCCGGCGCTCCGGTAAGCTCTAACATTCTATGTATCGTCTTCGCTTCATATCCGGTAGCCTCTGTCATACGTTTCGCTGCTCTTCCTGTAGGCGCTGCAAGGTAAATATCCAATCCTTCCATTTCAAAATACCGGATAATACCATTAATTGTCGTAGTTTTTCCTGTTCCCGGTCCTCCGGTAATCACCAACAGTCCGTTTTTCACAGCTTCCACAATTGCCTGCTGCTGCATCTCATCCAATTCAATTTTTTCTGCTTTTTGAATTCTTCGAATTTTTTGTGCAATTACATCTTCATCTACAGTGTCTTTTAAATTCAGTTCATGAAGCATCTGAGCCGTATGCAATTCAATCTGATAGTATTGACTGGCATAGACAATCTTTTCTTTCTCACTTCGGATTTCATCTGTGATTTCCTTTATGACAATTTTGCGGTCAATAGCCAAATCCACAAGATGTTTTTCCATATACTCTGCCTGAACCCCCAGAAGCTTCTCTGCTCTTGTCAGCAAAACTCTTTGGGGCAGGTATACATGTCCCTCTGCCGTTGCTAAAAGCAATATGTATAAAATTCCACTTCGGATGCGGTAATCGGAGTCTGTATGAATACCAATGCGTGCTGCAATTTCATCTGCAATTTTAAATCCCACACCGGAAATATCCTCTGCCATTTTATATGGATTTTCTTTTAAAATCCGGTACATATCCTGCTTATACTGTTGATAAATTTTAGCTCCTAAAGTTTGAGAAATTCCGTACTGCTGCAGAAACATCATGGCTTTTCTCATATCTGCCTTTTCCTCTACCTGTTCTGCAATTTCCCGCGCCATGCGCTCACTAATTCCTTTGACCTCTGCCAGACGTTCCGGTTCATTCTCAATAATCCGCAAGGTATCATCACCGAAATGACGCACAATCCTCGCAGCCAGCGCAGCTCCGATACCTCGAATTGCTCCTGAGCCCAAATATCGCTCCATTGCCAGAGAGTCCTGTGGAATTACAATTTCATAAGAAGATACAGAAAATTGCTGTCCATAAGAAGGATGTTCCTTGTATACTCCTTTGGCCCTTATTGCCTCACCTTCATTTAAGTATTGAAAAATCCCCACACAGGTAATCTCTGTTTCTTCCACAACAAGATTTGCCACTGTATATCCATTTTCCTGATTTCGATATATAATATGTTCTACATATCCTTCAATCGTTTCTTCCACATTTCTTCCTCTCTGTATCTCTATAATTTTCCGTTCATTTTGCTCATCATTTCCATGTACTGGCCTGTACCTATAGCCACCACCTGTGCCGGATTATCTGCTACGATAGTATTAATCCCTGTTTCTTCTTCAATCAGTTCTTCCAGTCCTCCCAGCAAAGCGCCGCCTCCGGTAAGTACAATTCCTCTTTCTGCCACATCTGCTGCCAGTTCCGGCGGTGTTTTCTCCAACACACTGTGAATTGTCTCCATAATCTGCGTTGTGGCATCCCGTAAAGCCTCTTTGATTTCTTCTGAAGTCAGCGTAACACTCTTCGGTAATCCTGTAATGGTATCACGCCCTTTAACTTCCATGCTCTTCGGCTGAGGAGAAGAATATACGGTTCCTATCTGTATTTTAATATCTTCTGCTGTTCTCTCTCCAATCATCAGATTATGCTTTTTTCGCACATGCCGCATAATTGCGTCATCAAAATCATCGCCTGCCAGCTTAATAGAAGTAGATACTACTGTACCGCCCAGTGAAATCACTGCAACATCTGTAGTTCCGCCTCCAATATCTACAATCATGTTTCCAAAAGGTATTGTAATGTCAATCCCCGCACCAATAGCCGCTGCAATAGGTTCCTCTATAATATGCACTTCTCTGGCGCCTGCCTGATAAGTAGCTTCTTCTACTGCTTTTTTCTCCACCTCTGTAATCCCACTTGGAGCACATATACTAATACGCGGTTTTCGAAATGCCCGCTTTCCGATTGCCTTGGAAATAAAATATTTCAGCATTTTTTCTGTAACCTCGTAGTCAGATATAACTCCCTGTCTTAAAGGGCGAACTGCCACAATATTTCCCGGTGTACGTCCTATCATCTGGCGGGCTTCCTCGCCCACTGCCCGTATTTTATTATTATCTTTATCATACGCAACTACTGACGGTTCTTTTAAAACAATACCCTTACCCTTTGCATAAACAAGGATACTGGCTGTTCCCAAATCAATTCCAATATCTGATGCTGCCATTTATTTACCCCTTTCCTAAGACTTTTCGCCTTGGCTCTACTTCATTATATACAACTTCCCCTTTATTGAAAAGGGGCAATCATCTCAAATATTTTGACACATATTGACCTGTATAAGATGCAGGATTTGCTGCAATTTCCTCAGGAGTTCCTTTGGCAACCACAGTTCCTCCCTTATCTCCGCCTTCCGGTCCTATATCAATAATATAATCTGCTGTTTTAATTACATCTAAATTATGCTCAATTACTACAACAGTATTTCCGCCTTCAGAAAGTCTTTGAAGAATTTCAATCAATTTATGCACATCTGCAAAATGCAGACCTGTTGTAGGTTCATCTAAAATATAAATTGTCTTTCCTGTACTTCTCTTACTAAGTTCTGTGGCAAGTTTAATTCTCTGTGCTTCTCCTCCTGAAAGCTCAGTGGAAGGCTGCCCCAGACGAATATAAGACAGTCCAACATCATACAAAGTCTGAATTTTTCTCTTAATAGACGGAACGTGGTCAAAGAAAGCCAACGCTTCCTCTACTGTCATATTCAGTACATCATAAATGCTCTTACCTTTGTATTTCACTTCCAGTGTTTCTCTGTTATATCGTTTTCCCTGACACACTTCACAAGGTACATATACGTCCGGTAAAAAATGCATCTCAATTTTCAAAATACCGTCACCGCTGCAGGCTTCACATCTTCCGCCCTTAACGTTAAAACTAAATCTGCCCTTTTTATACCCTCTTGCTTTTGCATCTGCCGTAGCCGCAAAAAGGTCTCGGATTTGATCAAACACGCCGGTATAAGTGGCTGGATTGGAACGAGGCGTCCTTCCAATCGGTGACTGGTCAATATCAATCACCTTGTCTAATTGCTCTACCCCCTCAATGCACTTGTGCTTTCCCGGAATTGTTCTTGCACGATTTAACTTTCTCGCCAGACTCTTATATAAAATTTCATTGACAAGAGAACTCTTTCCTGAACCGGAAACACCTGTTACACAAGTCATCACTCCCAGCGGAATTTTTACGTCGATGTTCTTTAAATTATTTTCTGCTGCTTTTCGAATTGTAAGAAATCCTGTTGGTTTTCTTCTGACTTCGGGCACAGGAATTTTAATTTTACCGCTTAAATACTGCCCTGTAATAGAATTTGGATTTTGCATAATTTCTTCTGCCGTTCCGATTGCCACCAGCTGACCGCCATGTTCTCCCGCTCCCGGACCAATATCCACTACACAATCTGCTGCACGCATGGTATCTTCATCATGCTCCACCACAATCAAAGTGTTTCCCAGATCACGCAAATGTTTCAATGTTCCTAAAAGCTTGTCATTATCTCTTTGATGAAGTCCAATACTTGGTTCATCTAAAATATATGCCACACCAACCAGACCGGAACCAATTTGTGTTGCCAGTCGAATACGCTGCGCTTCTCCGCCTGAAAGAGTTCCTGTTGCTCTTGACAATGTAAGATAATCCAGACCTACATTTACCAAAAATCCCACTCTCGCCTTAATTTCTTTTAAAACCTGTTCCCCTATAATCTGCTGGGTTTCTGTAAGTTTTAGATTTTCTAAAAAATCATAGAGACTGCTGATTGCCATAGAAGTAACTTCATAAATATTTTTATCTCCCACTGTGACAGCCAGAGCTTCCGGCTTCAGCCTTTGCCCTTTACAGGAAGGACATGGAGTAATACGCATAAAAGACTCATATTCCTGCTTCATAGTTTCTGAACCGGTTTCTCTGTAACGGCGTTCTACATTCTTTACAATTCCTTCAAAAGCTACATCATAAACACCTTCTCCCCGCTGCCCTTTATAATACACTTTCACTTCTTTTCCATTTGTTCCGTGAATTAAAACATCCTGCACCTCCTGAGAATACTCCTCAAAAGGCGTATCTAAATCAAAGTGATATTCCTTTGCCAATGCATCTAAAATTGCTCTGGTGAAGCTTCCCTTATCTGCACAGGACTGCCATCCCATTACAGTAATTGCTCCCTGAGAAATACTGAGACTCTTATCCGGTATCATTAAGTCTACATCAAATTCCATACGATATCCCAGTCCAAAGCAGGAAGGACAGGCGCCAAAGGGATTATTAAAGGAAAAGCTTCTGGGTTCAATTTCATCAATGCTAATTCCACAGTCCGGACAAGCAAAACTCTGACTGAAATTCACATAATTTCCATCCATGGTATCTACCACCAGTTTTCCCTCTGCCAGATTAAGCACCGTTTCAATAGAGTCTGTCAGTCGTTTTTCAATTCCCGGTTTTACAATTAAACGGTCTACAATAATTTCTATATTATGTTTGATATTTTTATCCAGCTTAATTTCTTCATTTAATTCATATAAATTACCGTCTACCAGCACACGCACATAACCGCTTTTTCTTGCCTGTTCAAACAATTTTGCATGAGTTCCTTTACGTCCTCTCACCACCGGAGCTAAAAGCTGTATTTTCGTTCTCTCCGGCATTCCCATAATATGGTCTACCATCTGGTCAACAGTCTGCTTCTTAATCTCTCTGCCGCATTTCGGACAGTGAGGAATACCGACTCTTGCATATAACAAACGAAAATAATCATAAATCTCTGTCACAGTTCCCACTGTAGAACGCGGATTTCGATTAGTAGATTTCTGATCTATGGAAATTGCAGGCGAAAGCCCTTCTATGCTCTCTACATCCGGTTTTTCCATCTGTCCCAAAAATTGGCGGGCATAGGAAGATAAAGACTCCATATATCTTCTCTGACCTTCTGCATAAATTGTATCAAACGCCAGAGAACTCTTTCCCGAACCACTGAGTCCTGTAAGCACGACCATTTCATTTCTGGGGATATCCACATCAAGATTTTTCAGATTATTTTCATTTGCACCGCGTATCTTTATAAATTGTCTTGCCTGCATTTTTATTGCCATATTTTTTCCTCTCTTCTGTATCTCACTCAGTATCTATTTTCCATTGTTTCCTGATTTTCTTATATCATACCACATCGCCTTTCCCATTTGCAAACATTTGTTCTTTTTTCTTATCTCAAATAAACGCAGAAAACTGCCGGCACTTTAAACGCCGACAGCTTCTTTCTCTTTCGTATCATTCTTTCCGCATGATGAACAAATATACTGCATAATATCTCGTCTGGTAATAATCCCTATAAAATTCTTCTGATCATCTACCACAGGAACAAAATTCTGTTTCATTGCCTTATCCAGCAAATCTTCCATATCAGAATCTACACGTATAGGTTTATAATCCATTCTTCTCTCAAAAGAAGTAATTGGAACCTCCTCTGCTCTTTTTAAGTTTAAATCAGCTCTGTTTTTTAATCCCCACAGCAAATCACCTTCTGTAATAGTACCCGTATACTTTCCCCGTTCATTAATAATCGGAATACACGAGTATTTATGGTATTCCATTTTTTCCAATACTTGTCTAAGACTGTATGTATCGTAAATATATGCAACATCTGCCTTGGGGGTAAGAAAAAATAATATGTTCATACAAATCCTCCCCTGTATTTCTGCTCTTATTCTGACACAAAAAAATCCAGAAATCCAGAACAAAAGAATTAAACTTTCTTAAAATTTAATAAACTCACTTACTTATCGAATAAGAATTCTGATAACACTGCATTACTTAAAAGAACTCCCTCTTCCGAAAGAGAAATCCAGTCTTTATGTTCCACCAGCATCCCATTTTCCAGACATTTATGTAAGGCTTTTTCATAAACCATATCAATATCTCTTCCAAATATTCGTCTGAATTCTTTTTTTGAGATACCACGAGTTTTTCTGAGTCCCAAAAACATAAATTCTTCCATTTGACGTGGTTCCTCTAAAAACTGCACATCTTCTCTCATTGTTTTCGGCTGACTGCATCGTTCCAGGTAAACTTTCATATCTTTCGTATTACTCATACGGATATTTCTAACCATAGATGCCGCACCTAATCCCAATCCCAGATAATCTCCGCGTTCCCAGTATTTCAAATTATGTCTGGACTCCTTTCCTGACTTGGCATAGTTGGAAATCTCATACTGCTCATATCCTGCTTCTTTTAAAAATTTGCCTGTCCAAAGATAGATTTCTCTGCTTGTCTCCTCATCAGGCAACAGCTCCGGATGTTCTGCATATTTTTCATAAAAAGGCGTACCCTCTTCAATAATAAGCTGATAAACAGAAATATGCTCCGGTTTCTGTGCCGCTGCTGTTTCCAATTCTTCCTTCCACTCCTGCAGAGTCTGTCCCGGTATGGAAGAAATCAAATCCAGACTGATATTATCAAATCCCACTTTTCTTGCCAGTTCATAGCTATCCACGAAGTCCTGATAAGTATGAATTCTGCCTAAAAGTCTGAGTTTATCGTCCTTTACTGACTGCAGCCCCATACTCAAACGATTAATTTTATTTTCCTTATAGCACTGCAGTTTTTCTTCATCCACTGTTCCCGGATTTACTTCTATGGTAATTTCCGGTCGTTTCTCCAGTTCAAATACTTCATAAACTTTCTGAAGAATACGCTCCATCTGCTTTGGTAAAAGAACAGACGGTGTACCTCCCCCAATAAATACCGTTGATACACGGTATCCTTTTGCAAACTCTTTATAGCTTTCAATCTCCGAAAGCAATGCATTTACATATTGCTCCCGTTCTTCCTCTCCTGCACTCCAGGAAAGGAAATCACAATATTCACATTTTTTCACACAAAATGGAATATGAATATAAAGTCCCAAATCTTTCTTCATAGCAATACCTTCCCCAATTTCTTATTTATCATCTAATTTTAATACACTCATAAAAGCTTTCTGCGGAATTTCTACGTTTCCAATCTGACGCATACGTTTTTTACCTTCCTTCTGTTTTTCCAGAAGCTTTCTCTTACGTGAAATATCTCCACCATAACATTTTGCCAATACGTCTTTACGCATCGCTTTTACAGTTTCTCTGGCAATAATCTTACTTCCCACTGCCGCCTGAATAGGAATTTCGAAAAGCTGTCTTGGAATTTCTTCTTTCAGCTTTTCACACATCTTACGGCCTCTTTCGTAAGCAGAACCTGCAAATACAATAAAGGACAAAGCATCTACTTCTTCTTTATTTACCAGAATATCCAATTTTACCAAATCGCTCTGTTCATAACCCAGCATTTCATAATCGAAAGAAGCATAACCTCTGGAACGTGATTTCAAAGCGTCAAAAAAGTCATAGATAATCTCGTTAAGAGGCAGATGATAATGAAGCAGCGCACGGGTAGTTTCCATATATTCCATTCCCTGATACTGTCCTCTTCTCTCCTGGCACAAATCCATAATCGGTCCGATAAACTCTGTAGTCACCATAATTTCTGCCTTTACCATAGGTTCTTCCATATATTCAATCTCAGATGGATCCGGAAGATTTGACGGATTAGTAAGGTCAATAACTTCCCCATTTGTCTTGTGTACCTTATAAACAACTCCCGGAGCTGTTGTAACAAGATCCAGATTATATTCTCTCTCCAGTCTTTCCTGAATAATTTCCAAATGCAGTAATCCTAAGAAACCACAGCGGAAACCAAAGCCAAGAGCAATGGACGTTTCCGGTTCAAAAAACAGAGAAGCATCATTTAATTGAAGCTTTTCCAGCGCATCCCGTAAATCCTGATACTTTGCACCATCTGCCGGATAAACACCGCAGAATACCATAGGATTGACTTTCTTATAACCCGGCAACGGTTTTTCACAAGGTCTTTCTTCATCTGTAATCGTATCGCCTACACGGGTATCCTTTACATTTTTAATGCTGGCAGTTACATAGCCTACCATCCCTGCTGAAAGTTCATCACACGGAATAAACTGTCCTGCGCCAAAATATCCCACTTCTACAACTTCCTCAACAGCGCCGGTTGCCATCATACGGATTTTTGTACCTTTGCGGACAGTTCCTTCCTTTATACGACAAAATACAATAACTCCCTTATACGGATCATAAATAGAGTCAAAGATCAGTGCCTGCAAAGGATTATCAGGACTTCCTGAAGGTGCAGGAATTTTTGCTACAATCTGTTCCAGAACATCTTCAATATTCAATCCTGTCTTTGCAGAAATCAAAGGAGCATCCTGCGCCTCAATTCCGATTACATCCTCAATTTCATTGATAACTCTTTCCGGTTCTGCACTTGGCAAATCAATTTTATTAATAACCGGAAATACATCTAAGTCATGGTCTAAAGCCAGATACACATTTGCCAGCGTCTGTGCTTCAATTCCCTGAGCAGCGTCTACTACCAGGATTGCTCCGTCACAGGCAGCCAGACTTCGTGATACCTCATAATTAAAGTCCACATGTCCCGGCGTATCTATTAAATTAAAAATATATTCCTCTCCGTCCTTTGCATGATATACAATACGGACAGCCTGAGATTTTATAGTAATTCCTCTTTCTCTTTCCAAATCCATATTATCTAAGACCTGTGCCTGCATCTCTCTATCAGTGAGCAGTCCGGTTTTCTCAATAATACGGTCTGCCAATGTAGATTTACCATGGTCAATATGTGCGATAATACAAAAATTACGAATTTTACTCTGTTCGATTGACGGCATATAATTTCCTCCATAGTTTTCCTTCATGCTAAACATATAAATAGGCATACTATATAATTATATCATGGCAATTAGAAATTAAGCAAGAAATTTATGCTCCTGTCAGTACCTTATTCAAAATATCTGCCAAAGGCTCCATAGCATTCATCTCTTCCTGTACAGTATTGGTCTGCGCTCCACATTCTACCAACAGAGCTTTCGGTCTCAAATGCAGATTGTATCGATACCCTCTCAGATAGATGGTTCTTGCCAGATCAGGATAATACTTCTTTGTTTCCAGCATCATCTGTAAAGAAAATGCCAGATTTTCCTGAATATATGGATTTGGAAGATAAGAAATATCACCATTTTGATTTGTTCTGCTCAGACCATTAAAAAACATAATCTTTGCTGTATCTTTTCCATCAATATTGGTCACCAGCCTCTTGTCTTCTGCTACCCCATCTCTATGAAGGTCGATAACTACTTCCACACTGGGGTTCTCCTCTAAAATCTTTCCTATCCTCTCCTGAGCATAAGTATATGCCTTATTTCTATCCAGTTTCCCATCTACAATATCAAAAGTATCTGTCACATGAATAACGTTATATCCGTATGTATCCTGCAGCAAAGTTGTCAGATAATCCCCCACTCCCACAATAGTCGTAGAAGGATCTCCCGGTACAGAATCAATAAATTCCTCCTGAGAATGACTATGATAAATAAGAATTTGCGGCTGCTCATTACTTCCCTGCATCCGCATATCCATTTCAAGAAGCGCCGGTGCATTTAATTCTTCACTGCTTATACTGGTAGTTTTATCCACCGTATAAAAATTACTCATAACAAAATCAAAGTCCTGAAACTTTTCCAGGGGAATATCCGTAACAGGAGCCTTTATCTGATTAGCAGCCTCCTGACTCGAAGTATCTCCCGGTATTTCCTCATTTTCTGTATTTTCATAACCGGAAGATGGAGGACCTGCTTCCTGATTTTCTTCTAAAAGCTTTGCCTCCAAAAATTCCGTGTTCTCTCTCATAATCCTGCCACTGGTTTCCCTGTCAATTTCCGGTTTTTCTTCTTCCTCTTCTGAATATTTTTTTAACGCAGGAATTTGTCCCGTTATCTTATCCCACAACCATTGTTTTCCATCTTTTTTCTCATTTGTTTCTGTTAAACCCGGAAGATATGTTTTTACTGCCTGTTTCTGAATATTCCCCATCATATATTCCATATCTGTTTTATCAAGAGCCAGTCCCTTTACAATGATATCTGCTGCCAGCAGAACCATAAAAAGCCATAGCAAAATTGAAATTCCCTGTTCCACATCTCTTTTCTTCACCCTATCACCTCATATCTATATATGAGAAAATGTATTTCAATTATGCCTTGTCTTTTGTAAATGTAAAATTTAACCCCTCAGAAATTGTATAGGAAAGCCTTTTTATCGTTTCATCTACATCTTTAGGTGTCACAAACATACTATAAAGAGAGGGGGCAATCATTTCCTCCAGGAATTCTTTCTGCTCTGCCTCATCCAAAGCATCCAGTAAATGTGCCATAGAGTCATGCACAATAGTTGCCGCATCTACCACTGTAGGAACTCCAATTCCAATTACTTTTACCCCTAACACAGCCTCATTTAAACCATTTCTGTGATTACCTACACCAGAACCCGGATTAATCCCTGTATCTGTAATCTGGATGGTTCTATTCAGTCGTTTTACACTTCTGGCAGCTAAAGCATCAATGGCAATGATTACATCAGGCTTTGTTTCCTCTGCCACACCACGTATAATTTCCAATGTTTCCATTCCAGTCTGAGCCATAACTCCAGGTGCAATACCGCTTATGCTGTCAGCATGCTCCTCCCCCATACCCTGAATACCATATTCTTTTATAAGGTGTCTGGTAATATGAAGATTTGCCACTACTTCCGGTCCCAGCGCATCCGGTGTAATTTCTCTGTTTCCCAGTCCCGCCACCAATACCCGAATATCCTTTTTTTGAGGCAAAAGCCTCCTTACATGATATGCAATTTCTTTTGAAATTTCTCTGTGATAATCCTCATCCGGCACAGACATATTAGGCGCCTCAATGGTAATATAAACACCTTGCGGTCTTCCCATAGTTTTCGCCCCGTTTTCTGTTTCAATTCGCACTACGGTTGTTCTGATATCTTTCTCCTGATTATAATCCTCCTCAATAACAACTCCTCTGACCTCTACATTATCTTCCTCAAACTTCTCTTTCGCTTCCAATGCCAAATCTGTATGAATTCTCTGCAATGACATCTGTCTCTTCCTTTCCCTTGATTTTAACAGTATTTTTTGCATTTTAAAGAATTTTATGTATTGACATTTATCAACAAATATTCTACAATAAAAAAGCATGTTGTATCGGAGAGTTCCGTGTCTTTCTCCGATAAATAATAGAAAAACAATAAATTGGAAAAAGATTATATTCGGAGGTGTACGCTTTGGCTAACATTAAATCTGCAAAAAAAAGAGTATTAGTAAACAAAACAAAAGCTGAAAGAAATAAATCTATTAAATCAGCTGTTAAGACTTCTATCAGAAAAGTAGAAGCTGCTATTGAAGCAAAAGATAAAGAAGCAGCATCTGCAGCATTATTAAATGCTATTTCTACTATTGATAAAGCAGCATCTAAAGGTGTTTATCATAAAAACACAGCTGCAAGAAAAGTTTCCCGCTTATCTAAAGCAGTTAACGCTCTTGCATAAGAAACAGATTGCATATAAAAAAGATTGTGCAACAGCACAATCTCCGCGCGCGCGGTTCACAAAGTGATAATTTCATTTCCGCGAGCTGCGCATCCTTGCGGAGCATTTTTTATTTCATAGGACGCGATTTCCTATGAAATAAAAAAAATCCCCTTGGCTGACCGTCATCAGCTAAGGGGATTTTTACATTCTATATACTGCTAAATTTCACCAACAGCAATTCTACACTCATAGTATCCGTCATAAGTCCTGTCTTTACTTTTGTTTCTGCTGTAACGCATTCTTCTACTGCCATTCTCAATTCTTCTGTGCTGTATTTTCTTGCATACGTGAGATAATTTCTCACAACAAAAGGCTGAATTCCTGCTTTTTTTCCAATTTGTGTCTGATCATATCCGCATTTTGATAATTCTTTCACCTGCATAATTAAATTAAACTGTCTTGCCAGGAGAAACAAAATCCGCATTGGAGGTTCCTTTAATGCCAGCAGTTCATAATAAAGATCTAATGCCTTTTTTTGATTTTTCTCTGTCACACAACGGATCATTTCAAAAATATGGTTCGTTATTTGTGTTGTACACACACTCTCAATATCCTGCGCGGTAATAACGTCTCTGCCCATGGTATAACACAAAAGTTTTTCCAGCTCTCTTTCTATGTTTCCCATATCCGTTCCTGTTTTGCTCAAAAAAAGCTCCATATCCTTCTGGGTAATCTTTTTCCCCTCTCTTGTCATCATCCCCAGAACCCAGCGCATAATAGTGTTACTGTCCTGTACACAAAACTCCACTGCCCTGCCATATTTTTTTACAGCCTTGTACATACGGTTCCTTTTATCCACATCATTTTCAATAAAAACCATGCAGATATACTCCGGCAATTCTGCCATATACTCAGGGAGATCTGAACATTGATTTTTAAAAAATCCTGTATCCTCCAGAAAAATCACTCGTCTATCGGCAAAAAAAGGCATAGTTTCAGCCAAATCTATAATTTCTTCTGGCTCTGTCTTTTTTCCTTCAAATATAGAAAAATTCATGGAGTCTTCCTCCTGAACCAGAGCTTTTTTTAATTTTTCCTTATATTGCTGCTTTAAATAATTTTCTTCACCATACAGTAAATACACTTGTTTAAAATCCTGATTTTTAATATCTTCCTGTAAGCTTTTCATACTTCTCTCTTTTCTTACATCTTTTTATATGCAATTATATCATGGTTCATTTCCTCTGAAAAGATATCTTTTTTTCCTCATTCTGCTCTCTATCAGGAAATCGTTCTTTCTCTCGGTCAATATAAGCTCTCCTTCCTCCATGGTTAAAAAGATTTTATTCGTATTATATTTTAGTCGTTCCATTAGCTCCTCATGAGGATGTCCATAAGAATTATCTTTACCGCAGGAAATTACAGATGCTTTAGGCCGAATAATTTCCAGAAATTCCTCTTTTGTAGAGTTCTTTGAGCCATGATGTGCCACTTTAAGCACATCATATTCCTCACCTCTCTTTTTTAATTCCTGAAAAAATTCCTTTTCCCCTTCTCCCTCTATATCTCCGGTAAAAAGTACCTTTAAGTTTCCTTTTGTCATTCGAAATGCCTGAGACCCTTCATTACATTCTAAATCTTTTCTGTCAGGTGCAAGACATTCCAACTGTGTTTTTCCCTGCCTTATTTTTGTTCCTTTCTTTATATACACTACCTTGCATCCTGCCCTTTTTCCCCTTTCTTCTAAATCCTCCAGTTTCTCCTTTGCCTCCTCACATTCTGATAAAAATAATGTGTCAACCTTGATCTGTGTTTCCTTTTCTGCCACATTTTCCAAAATTTCCTGTATTCCGCTAATATGATCCAAATCTGTATGAGAAACAAAAATCCCCTTTATTTCCTGTATTCCAAAAGCTTTTAAAAATGGAAGAATTCGATATTTTCCCACACCGGACACACTGCTGCTTCCACCATCTATTAAAAAACATTCTCTGTTTCCTATATGTACACACGCACAATCCCCCTGTCCTACGTCTAAAAAGGTAATATCTCTGTTTTCCCATGGAAACTTACTACATAAAAGAAGAGTACATGCTGCTAAAAGTCCGCAAAAAACTTTTTTCCATTTCTTATGTTTCTCTGCCCATATCAAAAGTACAAGTACTGTATAATAACACCCACATTTCCATAACGCAGGCTTTCCTGTAATCCATAGTGCAAAGGGAATTTGCTGAAGGACTCTGCCCACTCCCAAATAAATCTCTAAAATTAAAACAGCAGGTAATACTACTATTTTTCCTAACGAAATCATGGTAAACATCCCTAAAAGACTCCCCAAACATCCAGATATCAGTAAAATTCCTGCTGTAGGGAGAACCAGAAGATTTACAACAATTCCGACAACAGATATTTCATAAAAAAAATACATCATCATGGGCAAAAGAACCGCCCACACAGCTATTCCTCCTTTTATCCCCTCCAGCAGAACCCCTTTGCTCTTTTCCCAGAAATTTTTCTTTCCCCTCTTTACTTTTTTTGAAAAAAGAACAGGATGAACAATACCCATTCCTAAAATTGCGCCAAAAGACAATAGGAAACTACTATCATATAAATATAAAGGTGATTTTATTAAAAGCAAAATAAATGCCAATGCTGCAGAAGACATAAAGTCATACGTTCTTTTCCACAGCAACGCTCCAACCCACACAGAAAACATAATCGCAGCCCGCATTACAGCAGCTCCACTTCCTGTAAGACCTCCATATAAAATCATTGTACTCATAGAAATAATTCCCGCTGCCCAAAAAGGTACCGAAAGCCTCTGTAAAATTTTTAAAAGTCCTCCTCCCATAATAGAAAGATGTAATCCTGAAATGGCTAAAATATGCGAGCAGCCCATAAGCTGAAACAGAATTTTCTGACTGCTGTCCAAATTTCTCTTTTCTCCCAACAAAACAGACTCAAAAAATCCAATTTTATCCTCCTGCACAACTGATGAAATTCCCTTTTTCCACATTTTTTTTATTTTATCCTGCCATTTTAAAAACAGATTAGAATTCTTTTCCAGTATACTTATAGAGTCACCGGTCTGATACCACTTAATTCCTCTGGCATAATTGTAAACTCTTTCGTTAAATTGTCCCAGGTTAACAGGAACAGGTATTTCCTCCAACTTTCCGTTTACTGCCACTTTATCTCCGCATCCGAAAGAAACCGTACATTTTTCATTTTTAATATGGACTTTTACATGATCTATGGGATATTTTTTTGATTTTACATTTAGATTTGCATTTTTGATATAAAGATTTGTGTATAGATCAAATTCTTCTTTTTTATAAACACTTCCACTGACTGTGGCTTTTTCTAAAGGGCTTTTAACCGGAAGTTTCGGCGGTTGAAAATTAAAACCCGAAACCCCAGCCTGTCCTAAAAGCCACAGTACCGCTGCCCACAAAAGGGCAGCCATACACAATGGTCTTTTACTCACCTTTTTCCTCCTTTATCAGGCTATAATCTGCATGAAAAGGCTCGTCTAATTTCATAGTTTCCCGAAAAGTAACTTTCGTCTCACCTTCTACAGAAATTTGTACTGCTCGAATATTGCATGCATCAGTGAGTGAATTAACAATGGAATAGATTGGAAGCTTCTCTTGTACATCCATTGAATTATTCAGAAAGCTCTTATCCAAATTCACGTAACAAATTCCTTCCACAATGGAAACACCCAAAATTTTCGTGTTTGGTGATAAAGTTGGCTTTAGCCCCTCTGTTTTCGGACCTTTTAGCAGTCGCTCTACCACCTCTCTTTCCACAGGGATATTGCTGTTATAATAAGCAGAAACCGTTTCTTTCACCAGGCTGCTTCCCTCTTCATCTGCAAAATACAGGTTCAAATTGCTGTGTACATAAGAATTGACATTTTCTCCTTCATTTGCAACAAAAGTATTTCTATCCATTTTTCCTATTTCCACACCTTCTGAGTCTGTCAATGGCGCTCCATTTTCCGTAAATTCCACATATTCCACTCCGGGTATCTGTGTAAATGCCGCCACAACACCTGCTCTTACTAAAATTTCTCTGGTATTTTTCATTTTTTTGTAGTTTTCATTAAAATTTACCACAACCTTTTCCCCATCATAACTACAATTTAAAATATTCACCTCTTTTGGCAAAAGCCGAAAATGTTCTTCCTTTTCAGGTGTTTCGTCTAACATTTTGCCGATTTCCTGCACCATGGCTTCTGTCGTTCTCTTTGTCGGTTTATAATTATCCGTTTCCAGAAAACTTTCTGTAGGGGATAAATAATACATCTGATATTCTGTTTTTTCTTCTTTTTTTTCTTTCTTACTGCACCCTGCCACAAACAATATGGCAACACAGAATAAAAGAAACAGAATTCTCCGCTTTCTTCCTTTCACCTATATGCCTCCTATCCAATATAATTTAATGGAATTCTCACTGAAAAAGTAGTTCCTTTATGTTCTTCACTTTTTACTTTAACTGCTCCTCTATGCATAACAATGGCATTTCTGGTAATTGCAAGCCCCAGACCGGTTCCTCCAATTTCTCTGGAATGAGATTTATCCACACGATAAAATCTTTCAAAAATACGATCAATTGCTTCCTGAGGTATCCCTATTCCAGAATCGGCCACTGAAACATAAAAATATTTATGGTCTGCATTTAAAGTAACATGTACCCATCCGTCCTCTACATTATATTTAATACCATTTTCCACTAAATTAGATAATGCCAGACTCAGTTTCACTTCATCAACTTCTGCCACAATCGGACGATAACTTTCCAAAACCAGCTCTACTTTCTTCTTATCTGCAATTGGCTTAAGGCGTTTTAAAATACTTTCCATCAGCTCATTAATATTAACTTTTTCAATATTCAATTCGGATGCCTTTTTATCCATTTTAACCAGCGACAATAAGTCTGTGATAATCTTATTTTCCCTGTCAATTTCTACTGCAATATCCTGCATAAATTCTTTATACAATTCCACCGGAACATCTTCCTGCCCTGCAAGAGAGTCAGCCAGAACTTTAATGGAAGTCATAGGTGTTTTCAATTCATGAGAGACATTTGCTACAAATTCCTGTCTTGAGTCATCTAAAACTTTCATCTTCTTCAGCATTTTATTAAAAACACTACTAATCATCTCTGTTTCCGTATAATCCGGTACAGAAATCTCTTCATCTAAATATCCATCTGTCAATTCCTCAATTGCCTTTCCCACTCGTGCAAAAGGACGAACCAGAGTCTTGGACCAGACAAATCCCAGAACTAAAACAAACACGCAGATAATCAGAAATAACAAATTGGCTCTATGTCTTAAAATAGAAATATTATCCTTGATATCACTGGTAGATATGCTGACCAGCATAACGCCTTCCACCTGCTTATTTCCTATATTTTTCAAAGGAACTGTCTGAACAATATAAGAATTCTCTTTATCATAATACCCTGTATTTTCACCTTCAAAGCACTTGATTACAGCTTCTGATAAAACATATTTTCCCTCGTCAATATCGTAAGTGTCCTTTACAATTCGTCCATCCCTGTTAATTACAAGAATTCTGCCGCTGAAAACAGACGAAAACATAGCTAACTCACTGTTAATAACTTCTGACTGAGGATATGTTAAATATTTCTCCTTCATAAGCTGTTTTCCTAAAATATCACATTGATTTTTGACACTAATATTTTTCAGCTCCACTGCCCTGTTTTCATAACTGCTCACAATCACACTTTCCGCAATAATACAAGGTAAAATTCCAATAATTACCAACAATATCATAACGCGAAATCTGAGACTTTTTAAAAATGACAGTTTCATCTTTATCTTCATCATAATTTCCTCACTCTATCATTATGGATGTTCTCCTGAACCAGAAAAGAATTGCCGCAATAGCTTTTACCTACTGCGGCGCTTTTTTAGCCTTGAAAATAATATCCAATTCCCCATTTTGTATGAACATATTTAGGATCACTTGGGATAGTTTCGATTTTTTCTCTTAAACGTCTGATATGTACATCAACCGTACGCACATCTCCCGGATATTCATATCCCCATACTAAATTCAGAAGATTTTCTCTGCTGTATACTTTATTAGGATTTTTTGCCAGAAGCTCCAATACATCAAATTCCTTTGCAGTCAGATTAATTTCTTTTCCTGCAATAAATACTCTTCTGCCTTCACAATCCAGTTTTAAATCTCCTGATACCAATGTCTTTCCAGAAGTCTCCTTTGTTTCTTCTTTACGCATTCTACGCATAATCGCTTTAATACGAGCTTTAACTTCCAAAATATTAAATGGTTTCGTAATATAATCATCTGCACCATATTCAAGTCCCAAAATCTTATCCATATCTTCCCCTTTTGCAGTCAGCATAATAATAGGTACAGAAGAGAATTCTCGAATTTGCTGACAAACCTCCAGTCCGGTAAGTTTTGGAAGCATAATGTCTAAAAGGATCATGTCATATTCTTTTTCTCTGGCTTTTTCCAGTGCTTCCTCTCCATCATAAGCACAATCTACTTCCATCCCTTCCTGTTCCAGACTAAAGCGTATCCCCTTTACAATTAATTTTTCATCGTCTACTACTAATACACGTTTACTCATCTATCTTCTCCTTATTTTACTGTTATGTAATCTTTGACTTTATCAAATGTTTTTCCCTTAATCCCCGGTACCTCCTGAAGATTTTCAATGCTTTGAAATCCTCCATTAGCTTCCCGATATTCCATGATGGACTTTGCCTTTACTTCTCCTATGCCCGGAATTTCCTGCAGTTCCGCCAAATTTGCTGTATTTATATTGATTTTCCCTTTGGCATCTGTATTTTCCTGAGAAGCAGAAATCTGATTTGGCTGCATTTCCATCTGTTGTACCTCTTCAACTGTATAAATCTGAAGTTTTTCCCCATCAGATAAAACTGAAGCCTGATTAATTCCTGTTGTATCTGCATTTTCCAGAAATCCTCCTGCCTCCTGAATAGCTTCAAAGACTCTGGAGCCCTCTTTTAATCGATAGACTCCCGGCGCATTCACTGCACCGCTGACATCCACCCATATCCAGGACTCTTTCTCAGGCGATTTTTCTTCCGATTTTTCTTCCGGTTTTTCCTCCGCTTTTTCTATTACAACCGTTTCCTCTTTTGGGGAATTACAAGAGCTAAAAATAAGACATATTATGCCCATAAGCACTATAAATAAGATATTTCTTCTTTTCATTATACACTGCCTCCCTAACATAAATAAAAAAGAGACATTCGTACAACTATTCTTATTGTAACGAATTTGCAATCTCTTTACAATATCAAATTCATAACTTCTTCTCTAAAAAATATATAAACTTTTTTGATTTCTAATGCATTTTATGGATATTACGGCAGAAATACCGATTTGACATTTTGAAATGTAATTTGAGTATAGCACCATTCTCTCTTTCCTGCAAGAACAAAAATATAATTTCTAATCCCTCCGCCTGCGGCGAACTCTTTCGCACATAATACCTGTCCGCCGCAGTACAATCCTTATTATATACTTTGCTATTTTTCCCATTTAAAAATAATAATCCCTATAACAGCAATGGCCATTCCTAAAAGCTTTCTCCACTGAAAATCCACTTTTTCCACACCAAACAACCCCAAAAGCTCAATGATATATGCCACTGCAAGCTGTGCGATTACAATAAGCATTGCTGCTTTTGCAGGTCCTAAAGAGGACATACTTTGAATAACTGTTACAGTGATAAATGCTCCAATTATTCCCCCCAGAAGAATATACTTATTTTCTACTTTTATCAATGCCCCTACAGGTTGTCGTCCTGTAAATAACCATGCAGCCACACAGACTAAAAAAGCTGAAATCTGAACCCAGCCTGTAGAAACCCATAAACTTGTTTGTTTTGTCAGTTCTGTGTTAAATACTCCTTGAACGCTCATTAAAGCTCCTGATAATAATGCAATTAAAATTCCCCACATATTTCCTTTCCTCCGTTGCTTTCTCTACTATATTTTTACCGTCATTTCTCCTTTTTATTCATACTTTTTTATTCCAGATAAATGTATATTTATTCTGTTTTTTATTATTTTATAAGTTTTTTTCAAAAAAGTATTGCATAATTATTTATTTAGGTGTATATTACATTCATACAAAATAAGTCTTTGGAGGATTTGGTTATGAAAGAAAAAGTCATTTTAGCATATTCCGGCGGTTTAGACACAACTGCTCTTATTCCATGGTTAAAGGAAAATTTCGATTACGAAGTTATCTGCTGCTGCATTAACTGCGGTCAAGGTTCTGAATTGGATGGTTTAGAAGAACGCGCCGCTTTATCCGGTGCTTCTAAATTGTATATTGAAGATATTGTAGATGAATTTTGTGATGATTATATTGTTCCTTGCGTTCAGGCAGGCGCTGTTTACGAAAACAAGTATCTATTAGGTACTTCTATGGCTCGTCCGCCTATTGCAAAAAAATTAGTAGAAATTGCAAGAAAAGAAGGTGCTGTAGCTATCTGTCATGGCGCTACCGGAAAGGGAAATGACCAAATCCGCTTTGAATTAGGTATTAAAGCCCTTGCTCCTGATTTGAAAATTATAGCTCCGTGGCGTATGACAGATGTATGGACCATGCAGTCCCGTGAAGATGAAATGGAATACTGTAAAGCACACGGTATCGACCTTCCATTTAGCATGAGCAACAGCTACAGCCGTGACAGAAACTTATGGCACATCAGCCACGAAGGTCTGGAGCTGGAAGACCCTGCTGCCGAACCGGACTATGAACATTTACTGGTTCTGGGTGTAACTCCTCAGAAAGCACCTGACAAAGAAACTGAAATTTCTCTTACTTTTGAAAAAGGTGTTCCTACTGCATTAAATGGAAAAGCCATGAAAGTATCTGAAATTATTACCGAATTAAATGAATTAGGCGGTGCTAATGGTATTGGAATTATTGATATTGTAGAAAACCGTGTTGTTGGTATGAAATCCCGCGGTGTATATGAAACTCCTGGCGGAACAATCCTCATGGAAGCTCACGCACAGCTGGAAGAATTAATTCTGGACCGTGATACAATGGAAATGAAAAAGAAGTTAGGAAGTCAATTTGCTCAGATTGTTTATGAAGGAAAGTGGTTTACACCTCTGCGTGAAGCAATTCAGGCATTTGTAGAAAGCACACAGGAATATGTAACCGGAGAAGTAAAATTAAAGCTCTATAAAGGCAACATCATTAAAGCAGGTACTGTTTCTCCTTACAGCCTGTATAACGAGTCCCTTGCATCCTTTACAACAGGTGATTTATATGATCACCATGACGCAGACGGATTTATCACTTTATTCGGTCTGCCATTAAAAGTTCGTGCTATGAAAATGGCAGAGGCTGCAAAAGAAAATAAATAATATATACGAGCTGTCGCTTTAAAATACATATCCCGAATATTTGTGGATAATGTTTAAAGCGGCAGCCTCTTTTTTACCTTCCACCTATTTTTCCGTATATATTCTGAGGAACTCTTGCCTTTATTTCAATGCCTCTGTCTGTATATTCTTCTGAAATCAACTGTCCATACTTTCGAATAAGCTGTATCTGTCCTGCTTCCCCATAATCTAAAATTCTTTCCAGATATATTTGATTTTCTGTCAATATTTTTTCCAGAACTTCCTTTAATTCTTCTAATCCCTGTCCTGTTTTTATTGCCGTTTTTACAACATAATCTGCCTTAAAGTCTCTTATAGTTTCTACATCCTGAAGCTTATCCTGCTTATTAAACAAGGTGACTACTTTTTTATCCTCCACCCCTAATTCCTGCAACGTTTCATACACTACAAACATCTGTTTTTCTCTTTGAGGATTGGAAACATCTACCACATGAATAATAAAATCTGCATATTTTGCTTCTTCTAAGGTACTTTTAAAAGCCTCAATTAAATGATGTGGAAGTTTTCTGATAAATCCTACTGTATCTGTAAGATAAAGTTTCTGTTTTCCGGGTAACTCTAAAATTCTGGTGGTTGGATCTAACGTAGCAAAAAGCTTATCTTCTTCTAATACTGCGGCATCCGTCAGAGTATTCAACAACGTAGACTTTCCTGCATTCGTATATCCTACAATCGCTGCAGTCATAATATTTTCCCTGTTTCTTCCCTCACGTAAAACCTGCCTATGGCGTTTCACCTGCTCCAGTTCTTTTTTCAGCTGAGAAATTCGAAGCTTAATCAGACGTCTGTCCATCTCCAGCTTTTTCTCTCCCGGACCTCTTGTTCCAATGCCTCCTCCCAGTCTTGACATAGAATTTCCAAGTCCTGTTAAACGTGCTGCTCTATATCGAAGCTGTGCCAGCTCTACCTGTATTTTTCCTTCACTGGTATTTGCTCTTGCAGCAAAAATATCTAAAATCACCATGGTTCTGTCCATGATTTTACACTGCAATTCTCTTTCTAAATTATTAATCTGTGACGGAGATAATTCATCATCACAAACAATCCCTGTGGCTCCATATCCGTCAATCATCATACGGATTTCATCTAACTTACCCGTTCCAACATAATATCCCGGATGGACAGCTTCTCTTGCCTGTATGACAGTCCCTAAAGTTTCAGCCCCTGCCGTTTTCACCAACTCTTTTAATTCCTCTAAAGAGTCCTCTGTATCATCATTTTCTCTGGTCTGTACACCAACTAAAATCACCTTTTCTTGTTCCTCTTTTAATTCATATAATTCCATAAATCTCTCCTATCTGCTCTCTAAAACGAATTCCTGAAAGCATTTCATACTCTTCGTCAAAAACTTGCTCTTGTGATATACAAAATAATACTCACGCATAATCTTTTCATCTACAATTTCAATTTCTCTCAGATGATGGCTTTCCATATAAGGCTCTAAAACAGACTTTGTAAGAAGTAAAACTCCCATACCTTTACTGCATGCCTCAATCAGACTTCGAATACTTATACTTTCCATGACAATTTCAGGTTTTCTTTTATATTTACTTAAAAGTCCTTCTACCATACTCCGCGAACCACTCCCTGCTTCTCTTAAAAGCAAGGGCATGGTAATTAATTCCTCCATTTTTGCAGAACCTTGCCATGAATAATCGAAAGAACAAACTGCTATCATTTTATCGGTTCCTATAGGCACACTAATAAAAAACTGTGGATTAGAAGGATAGTCTGTAATTCCAAAATCCAAATCATTTCTCATTAGTTTTTCCTCAATCTGCCTGGAATTATCCACTAATGTATAAATTGGAATTTCCTCATATTGTTTTTTAAACCCTGCAATTAATTTCGGCAAACAGCTAATCCCATAAGAAGCATTTGTGCCCACTCGAACTTTCGTCACTGTCTGTATATCTCTTAGAACATCTCTTGCTTCATCAAATTGAGCCAGAATAGAGTCTGCATAAATTAGTAATTGTTCTCCTGCCTCTGTAATATATAGTCGCCTGTTCATTCTTTCAAAAAGCTTTGTTTCATAATATCCTTCTAATTCCCGAATTGCATAGCTCACCGCCGGCTGTGCCATGTTCATTTCTTCCGCTGCAAGTGTAATGCTTTCCAAACGACAAACTGCAGAAAATATTTTTAAATGTCGTAATGTCATACTACTCCTTTTATTCATATCATTTTTATTATACATACTATAATAACATAATAATTGCTATACAGCCAGAAAAAAGCTAAAATAGAATGGAATAAAAAAATGTGAGGTATTATTATGTTATTAGTAGTTTTCTTTCTAATCTGTTTCTTTGCCTCCATCATAGGGGCAATTTGCGGTATCGGGGGCGGCGTTATCATAAAGCCTGTTCTGGACGCATTTGGCGTTATGGATGTTGCCACTATAAGCTTCTTATCCGGCTGTACTGTACTTTCCATGACTACGTATTCTGTAATCAAAAGTAAATTAAGCGGCAACTCCAATATTGAGCAGAAAACAGGCTTACCATTGGCACTGGGCGCTGCTGTGGGTGGACTGTTAGGAAAATGGATGTTTTCCTTTGTCTCTTCCCTAAGCCCTGATAAAAACAAAGTAGGTGCTGTTCAGGCTGCCTGTCTTATGCTGGTAACTGTCGGTACATTAGTTTATACCCTTTACAAAGAACGGATTAAAACATATCATGTAACAAATTTAATAGCTTGTGTAGCTATCGGTATTTTTTTGGGAATTCTCTCTTCCTTCCTAGGTATTGGAGGCGGCCCTATTAACCTAGTTGTTTTATTTTTCTTCTTCTCAATGACAACAAAGGTTGCAGCTGAAAATTCTCTATACATTATTTTCTTTTCTCAGATAGCCAGCTTGTTATCATCTATTGTAACAAAAAGCGTTCCTGACTTTGAAATTTTGACTTTAATCTTTATGGTCATAGGAGGCATCGCCGGAGGAATTGTTGGAAGAACTCTCAACAAAAAAATAGAAGAAAAAACTGTGGACAAACTTTTTATTGGTTTAATGGTAGTTATTATTTTTATCAATATCTATAATATTTATCAGTTTATCGGTTAGCCAAAAGGGACTGTTGCATTAAGCGCATATCCCGAATATTTATACACTTTACACTCAGTCTGCGCTTACTTTGAGCTTATAATCTCAAAGCGTGTTTGACAAATTCGCTAAAAGTGTATAATATTTGTGGATAATGTTTAAAGCAACAGTCTCTTTTTATTTCTATAACTAAACTCTTAACATAGCTCAGGTTCAGAGGTGTTCAAGGGTGTTCAAAATGAAAAAGACAAAAAAACAGGAGAAACGCTTTAAAATCAACGTTTCTCCTATCTTTTTTGTAATGCCGCAGACCGGAATCGAACCGGTACGGGAGTATAAGTCCCGCAGGATTTTAAGTCCTGTGCGTCTGCCTGTTCCGCCACTGCGGCATTTCTGAAATGCATTGCATCTCAAACGACCCAGAAGAGACTCGAACTCTCGACCTCCGCCGTGACAGGGCGGCGCTCTAACCAACTGAGCCACTGGGCCATATTCTATTTATATTCTTGGATACCTTTAACAAATGGACCTTCGGGGACTCGAACCCAGGACCGACCGGTTATGAGCCGGTTGCTCTAACCAACTGAGCTAAAGGTCCAAAAAGCCGATGATCGGACTCGAACCGATAACCTGCTGATTACAAATCAGCTGCTCTGCCAATTGAGCCACATCGGCATCCTTTATTTAAGCTTATGCTTAGTGACTCCTACGGGAATCGAACCCGTGTTACCGCCGTGAAAGGGCGATGTCTTAACCGCTTGACCAAGGAGCCAAATATTCTTTATTACTAAACTCCCCCTGTTGGACTCGAACCAACGACACTGCGGTTAACAGCCGCATGCTCTACCGACTGAGCTAAGGAGGAATATATTTCTCACACCATACCTTCAAAACTACATATATAAAACGAAACTTTCCAACTGCCGTTCTGCTTAGTCCGCTTAGCAACCGTCACTCATAAGCTTCGCTTATTTCGTGTCCTTTGCTTCGCAAATGGCTTCGGTCTGA
>NZ_LT635467.1 GCF_900120295.1 Blautia sp. Marseille-P3201T
ACACAACCTTTCTGACGCAGCCTTTTTACCCAGTTGTAAAAAGTTCCCGGTTTGATGTCGTGTTCCACACACCATTGATGATCTGTCAATCCACTTTGACGGCATTCCATGATGAGACGGTATTGTTCTTTGGCAGGTATTCTTTTGCTTCTCATGAGCACACCTCCATAAATCGGATAGAGTAAAATGCTCGCATCTATCATTTCTAGCAAGAGAAGATGAAGTGAAATGCTTGCATTTTCTAATGATTATTATGGATTCATTTTTAGGGCAACACAATCCGTCGAATTATTTTGCGCTTACTTTCAATTCACCTTTTTGCTTTTTTATTAATATTTATATTTTGAGTTATTTATAACACGGGAATAAAGAAATGATTAAAAAAGCACTGATTTTTCTTAAAACAAAAAATTCAGTGCTTTTTACAGATAGAGTAAATTACAAATGACAAACCATCCAACCCCTAATATCTTCATAAATATCTTCTTTGTCTGTCTCATTAATCAACTCATGTCTGTCATCTTTATAAAGTTTTATCGAAATATCCTCAATCCCTGCTTGTTCGTAAATTTCATAAACATTTTTAACTGCTTTTCCATAATTACCAACCGGATCTTCCTCTCCTGCAATCAAAAAAACCGGAAGATTTTTTGGTATTTTTTCAATATTATTTTCATTCTGTATGAACGACAGCACCTCCAATAAGGTACGGTATCCATTTACCGTAAAGGAATATGTACAATACTTATCTGCGTTATATTTATCCACAATAGCTTCATCCTTTGTCAGCCAATCATTTGATGTCCTGACGTTTGGAATACGAGCATTAAATTTGCTGAAAAACATATTTTTCAACATCCTGGATCTATAGCGATCTCCTTTAAATAATTTGGTCAGCGATACCATTATTTTACCAGCTTTCAGCACACTTCCGGACTGATTACCTGTTCCAGAAATAATCACTCCATCCAATTCATTTCCATATGTCATGATATAACGTCTTGCCATAAATGATCCCATACTGTGTCCAAACAAAAAGTAAGGGACATCCGGATAATTTTTCTTTGCAAAACAGGTTATTTTATATAAATCTTCAACCACTGTTTCGCTCATATTATCTGAACAAAAATACCCCCAATCGTCATCTGTTTTTGCCGTTTCTCCATGGCCGAGATGGTCATTCCCAACCACAAGAATGCCATATTGATTTAAATACCTTGCAAATTCATCATAGCGTTTTATATATTCAACCATTCCGTGAGAAATTTGAACTACTCCTATGACTTGAATATTCGGTTCCCAAATGACAACATGCAGCTTATTTTTTCCGTCTGTGGATGGTATATATACTTCCTTCATTATACTTACTCCTCATTTTTTCCGAGAGTCATCCATTTTATTCAAAACACAAGCGCATTCTTTAAATCTGTAAATATCACACCAAGCGCATATGCTCCTGCATCCGGATATCCGATACTTCTATCACCAACCGTACCTGCGCGTCCCATTCTTGCAGCAATTGCTTCTGTATCTTTCGCACCTTGCACCGCTGCCTGTGCTGCCTTTGTAAAAGCATGTTCGAAGGTTTCTTTTTTATCGGCGCAAGCCGTCCAGGTATCTGCACACGGAACCAATGCATCAATCAGTGTTTTATCTCCCACTACTGCACCTCTGCCAAAAGAATATTCTCCTGTTTTCTGGATTCCCGTTACTGCTTCCTGCATCATATCTGCAAATTCAAAAATCGTAAGCTCCGTTTTTCCATCTGCCTTTTTTCCTGCTGCCCGGAATGCAGATCCCCAGATTGGTCCAGATGCCCCGCCGCAATGTTCCATGATCACCATAGAACATGCCTGGAGAAATTCTCCTATACTGGATGTATGCTCTTTTGTAAGTTCTTTCCATTCTTTTTTAAGCTGGCGAAATCCTTTTGCCACACTCATTCCAAAATCGCCATCACCGGCGTGAGAATCCAGTTCACAGAATGGAATCTCGTTTTTGATAATGCAGTGGCTCATGGTTTCTACCATATAAACGATATTTTCCAGCGTGATTTTTTCATTTCTTACTTCTGCACAAGCTTTATATGATTCTTCTGTCAAATCCTCTTCTTTACATTCACGTATTTCTTCCTCAAGTACAATTTCCGGAACATGACCCTTTACAGAAAATGCTGGTGCTTCCGATTCCTGATCTAAAAGCTCTTTTAATTCTGCATTCATTTTCATAAAAGTTAAAGAGGCTCCAAGCATATCAATGCTTGTCATATAATTTCCTGCAAAGCTTCTGTAAACGCGTATATTTTTTTCATGAAGAACCTTTGCGACTGCATAATTGAAAAGATACAATTCCTGAAGAGGTGTGCTTCCGAACCCGTTTACCAGAACCGTCACTTCTTCTCCTTGCGTCACATTTAATTCTTCCGCCAATGCATCTGTCATTCTTTTCGCCAGCTCATCTGCCGAAGGAATATTTTCTCTCTGAATTCCCGGTTCCCCGTGAATGCCAACACCATACTCCATCTCATTTTCTTTTAATTCAAACGTAGGAGTTCCTTTTGCCGGAACCGTACAAGAACTCAAAGCAAATCCTATGCTGCGCACATTACTTATTGCATTTTCCGCAGCAGCTTTTACCTCTTTCAAAGAACCGCCTTTTTCTGCTGCAGCGCCTGCTATTTTATGTACCAGAACTGTACCCGCAACGCCTCGTCTGCCAACAGTATAAAGGCTGTCCTTTACAGCAATGTCGTCATCTACTTTTACATAGTCCACTTGAATTCCATCTTCTTCTGCAAGATGCGCTGCATTTTTGAAGTTCATCATATCGCCACTGTAGTTCTTTATAATCAGAAGTGTACCCTTATCACCTGCAGTTTCCTTAATTGCCTGATACACCTGAATCTGAGATGGTGATGCAAAAACATCTCCGCAAACAGCCGCATCCAGCATTCCCTTTCCCACAAATCCCGCGTGTGCCGGTTCGTGCCCGCTTCCTCCGCCGCTTATCAGGCTGACCTTATTCTTATCAAGATTTTTTTTTCGAATGACCTTGTATTTTTTTACAAATTCCAAATCAGGGTTTGTCAGGACAAGTCCTTTACACATTTCTGTCACAACGGTTTCCGGACGGTTAATGATTTTTTTCATACTTCATGCCTCCCACCCTTAACATTTGAGCGTTTTGTATTCTTTTCCAATAGAATCTGCAAGTGTAATCGCTGCAGCAACCTTTTCCACAGTAATCGGGAACGGCATTGCATAGATAGATTCCTCTGGAATACAAGCCTTTTCTGCCACCTGATACAGTTCTTCTTCTGTGATGTGATCCACGCCAATATCCTCCAGACAGACCGGAAGTCCAATGGATAAGCAGAAATCAAGAACTTCTTCTATCTCCTCCATAGGAGCATTTTCAAGTGTAAGCTGCGCAATGGTACCAAAGGCTACTTTTTCGCCATGAAAATATTTATGCGTTCCCTCCAAAATGGTAAGCCCATCATGGATGGCGTGCGCTGCTGCCAGGCCGCCGCTTTCAAATCCAAGCCCGGAAAGTAAAATATTAGTCTCAATTATCTTTTCCAATGATTCTGTCACTACATGATTTTCACATGCAATCTTTGCTTTCCATCCATCTTCTAAAAGAGATTCATAACAAAGAGATGCTAAGGCAAATGCCGCCTTTGTTCCCCTCGCTTCACCACATACACCTTCTCGGAATCCACATGGAAGTCCTGCATTGACTTTTGAATAAGACTGTACATTTGCACGCGCTTCGAAAAATGTAGATAACGCATCTCCCATTCCTGATACCAGAAAACGAACAGGCGCATGGGCAATTACTGTAGTATCAATCAAAATCACACTTGGACTCTGTTTAAAATATGCATAATCATCAAAAGCACCTTCCGGCGTATATAAAACTGCTGAATGACTGGTTGGTGCATCTGTAGCCGCAATGGTAGGCACTACGATCAGATTTTCTCCTTCTGCTACACACTTTGCTGTATCAATAGCTTTTCCACCACCAAGACCGATGGTACATGTACATTTACTTTCTTTTGCCAGTTCCTGTAATCTAGCAACTTCTCTTCTTGAACATTCTCCACAGAATCCACTTTCCACAAAACGAATATTAAATTTTTCTGCAGTACGTTTTAATTTTTCCTGTACCCTTTTTACATCATCCGGGTGAGCAATCAAAAGTGCTGAATCTCCAAATGTTTCCACAAAATAACCAAGATTTAAAATCTCATCTTCTCCCTGTACATATTTTGTTGGACAGATAAATGCCTTTCTCATAACGATTCCTCCATTCTTTCTCCGTTTATTTGATGGCATTATCTTATTATATATTTACACTAATTTCTGTGTGATTACAAATCTTGTTTTTGTATATTTTGCTGTTACTTTTTTGATTTATCATTTTTAAATTGCACTTTTATGATGAATTGTATTAATTTCACATTTTTTACTGCATATTTTTTCTATGTTTGCGATAGATTCCCGGTGTCATTCCCACTTTTTTCTTAAATGCCCGTATAAAGTATCCCGTCTCATTAAATCCCAACCGGTAACCAATATCGCTCACAGACCAGTCTTCTGTTTCCAGCCATTCCTTTGCTTTTTCTATTTTTGCATTAGATACAAATACCGAAAATCCTTCTCCTGTCTCTTTTATAAATAACCTGCTTAAATGACTTGCACTTACATGACAGATGTTTGCTGTTTCTGAAAGGGTAACATTATTTTCTAAATTTTCCACAATATATTTCTGTGCCATTTCCACAATTCTATTTTTTTTCACCATTTCTTCATTCTCTTTATGAAGAACGAAACCTTCCTCGTGTACACCCGTGACATTTTGATTTTCCCTCTCTACAATATAGTTGCAAATATCATATAACATATATGAAACTGTCTTTATCTTATCAAAATCTAATTTTCGAACCTGCTCATATTCATCTTTTAAAGCTTCTAATTTTTCTTTGATTATTTTATTTTCCGGGACAGAAGCAATCCGCTCTAAATCATTATAATCGGTCCTTACCTGACCAATCATCACAGCACCTAAATATGTCTCTTGAAACACGATAGGAATCGCCACATCCACCATTCCAAAGCAACACTTATAGATATATGTTTTATTTTCTCTCACTGCTTCCGCTCCGCCTCGGGAATCACATTTTTCACAGTATTTTTTCAAAACCTCGTCTGATCTTACTTTTTTACAAAACTCACAGCAGCCACTATGCTTTGTAATCGGTCTCCCCTTATAATCCACCATCAAAATTGCCATACCCGTTGTTTTTGCCAAAGAATCCTGTACTGTTTCCCATTTTCTTATTGAAAAAACTTTCTCTATTTTAATCATTGATGCCCCCAATTATCTTTTATATCCATCATTTTATCAGAAACTATTTTATATATTATAACAAAGGTCATAAATACTTAACAGACAAGAAAGAAAACAATTTATTCTATCATTTCCATAATCGCATTTAGGATTAAAATGTCTAATCTATCTTTATATTTCCGACAGGATGTAAAAGTATATGAATATCGCTTGACATATCGCATTCTTTGCAATAGGCGATTTATTAATTTCTAAAAGCAGCAGCGCCTGATGAAAGGAGTACATACTTATGACAAAATGGTTCAGCAAGTTTATCAAAAGCCAGTGAGGTTCAGTCCTTTTTACTAAATGAGCCTATGAGAAACACACTGTTCCAATCCATAAATATTGACTGTCAAGCAATCGAGTAGGAGGGAAATTTAAATAAATTTCCCGACCTCTCACACCACCGTGCGTCAGACTGTCTAACAATTCGAAAATTCAGTCTGATGTACGGTATTTTTATCTTCGATTTTTTTAATACCATTTTTATCTTTGTTTTTCACATGAATTACATGTGTTCCTCTCCCTGCTACATCACACTTTTTTCAAACTTCGTTACTAATTCTTCTGTTGAAAACATGCTTAATAATCGCTTAAAGTTATAAGCGATAAACATAGATGCAGCTTCTGCGTCAACATTCTCTTGTCTGCACCGAAGAAAGAAACTATATCCGAGACTTCTTTTTATAGTCCCAAATGGATGCTCCACGATACATCTTCTCTGTTTATAAACCTCGTTATTATTTAGTGTTTCATTATACACAATTTCAAGAACATCTTCATGTACCCAACGCTGTATCGTTCTTCCAGATGAAGAAGTAGTGCAGTCTTTTTTATATTTGCATGAATTGCAGTCTGTACACTTATATTTGCGATACTTCATGCCATTCTTCGAAGTATTTTCAAAAAATCGTAATCTATTTCCTGCCGGGCATGTATATTCATCAGTTTCACCATTATATATAAACTTTTCTTTGCGAAATTCATTATCCTTTGTAGCATTATTCGCTTTAGCTTTTTTTATAAAGATATTCATCCCGGCATCAACACAGTTTTTTATCTCCGTTCCGTTATAATAACCTGTATCTGCAAGAACTGTAGAAGACTCTTTTTCTAAAAGTTCGGATGCTTTTTGTGCCATAGTGTAAAAGCAATTGTAAAAGCCAGTACCGTTTTTTTATTCGGAACATAATTGACGTCTTTCCGGATTTTTGAAAAATGCCGACGATCCACATACGCCTTTGTATATGCTTCTGAATCTGTCATACCTCGCTCATCAATCATGCGAAGTAATCTCTGTGAAAATGTTTCTTCCAGCTGATTCATCAGATTATCAATGTTTCTGTTTACCGACATTGTAGAAGACATTCCTTTTTTGAGTTTCGTCTTCTGCATCGTCGAAACATCAAATTCTTCCGGTGCCGATTCTTCTGTCTGACTGTTCTCCAAAATCTGCTGATCCTGCAATGCTTTTTTCTCAGCTCTCTTTTTCCTGAAGCTTGTGATTCTATCAAAAATGGATTTCATTTCCTTATCCATCTTGATATCATCCTTCGCTGGTTCATAATATTTGTCTATGTATTTTCCCACTTCATCTATCAACTTTTGATCTGCCATATCTATACCGCCTTTTATCTTTCTTAATCGTCATAATGATTGAATCCACCAAAAAAGCCGGGATTGCTATGTCCCTTCTTTGGTTCCTGCGATAGACAAGGCCAGAGAGATATTTTCGTAGGCTGTCAGAGTATCCAGTAGATTGAAGTCCTGAAAGATAAAGCCCAGCTTTTTTCCGCGAAAGTCTGCAAGCTGTGATCCGTGAAGCGTCGTAATGTCCTTTCCCTCAAGCCTGTGAGGGGAGCTGCTTCGCCCCAGCCGTTTGGATAACGCCGTACATTGCTGCGGATTTTCTGCACCAGATCAAAGGTCTGCTGGTCGATAATGGCTTCATGGGTATTCTCAAAGATTGTCCATTCGACCTCAGAAACATAGTGGCTTTTCTTGTCCTTAAAGTGCTTGCGGGTCTTGAAATTGATGGTGTGCCCTAAATACTCTCGTTTTTTCAAAATATTCACGATGGTAGATGATCCTCATCCATAGGGGTCTTTGACCGGCTTTGAACGGTTCACACCCTCGTTGAAACGGGCAAGGTGTACGACAGGAATTTCAATCCGGTCTGCGGATAATTTGCAGGCGATCTGATAAGGCCCATATCCCTCCAGCGTGAGGGAGAAGATACGGCGTACCACTTCGGCGGCTTCCTCATCTACCAGCCAATGCTCCCGTTTTTCGTCCCATAAGTAGCCGTAAATCACAGTGCCGGTCAGGTGCTTGCCGCTCATGCCTTTTGACTTAAACACAGAGCGGATTTTCCGGCTGGTATCACGGGCGTAAAATTCATTCATAATGTTGCGGAACGGGGTAAAATCGTCATCGCCTAAATACATAAGAAAAAAGTATTGTAATGATTCCAGCATGAGTAGCAATAAAAATTCCTAGAATACATTTCATAATTCCCTCAAAAAGCGAATATCTTATATAAAAATCTGTCCAAATCTTTATGTCATAAAACAAATCAAAAATGCCGTTTACGAAAATTATAATACCTGCAATAATTGCTACACTTTCTAGTGAATTCTGTGGACGAACAATGAATAATACCCCAATCAGAAACATCATTATTACATTAATCCACATATCCGTCTCAATTTTTTTCAATACTTTCATTCTTTCTCCTCCCAACTCGTTTTGGATGCCAACTACGGAATTTACCGGTAATGAGCTTTTTCAATTTATGCCCTTTCCTAATGCCATAATGCATCAATAATTTATCCAATCTGAAATGATTCAGCAATAAACAAAGCTAATATATGAGCTGTAAAATTATCCTTTCATTTTTTCTTTTTATTTAATTGATAATTAATTACGACTGCACTAATCGAAACTGCGATTCTACATAAAAGCACTATCAAAAACTCGATTGAAAAAGGATCACTTATTTTTTCACCAAGCAATGTAGTCGTAACAATACTTAATAATGATCCAGCTATGCCTGCCAGAAGAAACATCGAATATGCGGTGCCACACGCTCCAAAATACACACTTACAATATCGCATGGAAGAAATCCCACAATTCTTGTTATGAAACAGGCGAATGATACATTCTGTTCCTGATATTCAGCAACCTGTCCTGCTTTCGGATATTTTTTGCATATTTCCTGAATAGTCCGTTTTCCTGAATATCTGCCGATCCAATAAGGAATAGTAATTGTAATTACAAATCCAGCTGTACTAACTAAAACAGCTATTATCGGTTGAAATAAGATTCCACTTGCAATATACAAAATAGAAAGTGGAAAAACCACCGTCAAACTTTTCAAAGCAAAAAAAACAAGCAATATTCCCACTGCACATATTTTATTTTGTGGAGTGTATCGCAAAATAGTGTCTACCGATAATGGTTCGCCTGATTTTCTTACAATGATAGCAAATACAATACACATAATTACCATTGCTACAATCGGAACAATTCTTTTTTTGTTTTTCATTTTCTTCATCTTCTTCAACAACATTAATACTAGCAAATTTAATAATATAAAAGGAAAGAAACACAATCTATTTAATTCAACAAATTATATTCCTTTCCCCTCTTTTACAGAAACCTTTCCGTTGTAAATGAAATGCTGTAATTATTTCTTATGCTCACGTTTAGCTCTATTCTCTTTCCAGAGTTTATCTGCAACTGGCTGCCAGTTTCTTGCATACTGATCACATTTTGAGCATAGATGATCTGCAGTTTCTGGAGATTGCAAGTCGGTGGAATGTGCCCCTGCTTTTTCAACCATAGCACGAAGTTTTTCCGGATTTTCCAGCATTGGGCATGGACGAAGCATATTGTCATTGAATGGCTGATTATCATGATAAGCCATCATCATTGGAGAACGAAGTGTTTCCAGCAATGACTTTTCTCTGATATTTGAATCAGAATAGTGGATAAATACACATGGGTCGATATCTCCATTTGCATTGATATGTAAGTAACGATGACCGCCTGCGATACATCCTCCGACATATTCCGCATCGTTCTGGAAATCCATTGCGAACAAGGGTTTTGTCGCACGATACTTACGGATTTTTTCGTAAACTCCCATACGCTGTTCTGGTGTTGGAAGCAATTCAGGCGCCGCATCATTTCCAACCGGCATATAATGAAAATACCATACGAAATATGCCCCCATTTCAATCAAAGAATCATAAAATTCTTCTGAGGCAATAGAATCATAATTCATACTGGTGTAACAGCATGAAATACCATATACCAATTTTTTGCTTCGAAGAAGTTCCATGGCCTTGCGTACTTTCTTGTAAACCCCATCGCCACGTCGTCCATCCGTAGCTTCTTCAAATCCTTCCAAAGAAATGGCTGGAACAAAGTTTCCAACTCTAAGCATCTCATCTGCAAATTCTTCATCGATCAGTGTTGCATTAGTGAAGCAGAGGAATACACAATCTGAATGCTTTTCGCAGAGACGGATCAGGTCTTTCTTACGTACTAATGGTTCTCCACCTGTATAGATATATAAATATACACCCAGTTCTTTACCTTGGCGAATAATGTCATCAATTTCATCATAAGTCAGATTTAATTTATGACCATACTCTGCGGCCCAGCACCCGGTACAGTGAAGATTGCAGGCAGATGTCGGATCCAGAAGGATTGCCCATGGAATATTGCAGTTATATTTTGCCCTCAATTCTTCTTCTTTTTTCCATCCAACCAGTGCCGAATTAATAAAGAAGTTTACTGCCAGCGTCTTTGTTACATTGGGATCAACTTCCTTGAAAAGACGGCGAATATATTCGTAATATGGATGTTCTGGATTCGTGATTGCTTCACGGATCATCCGTCTCTGTGTAACGAATTCTCCATCTGCAAACTTATCTGCCCAGTCCATCATCTTCGGCATATGCTTGTCTGGATCTTTATAAATATAATCAAAAGTCTTTTCAATCCCCAGTTTCTTTAATGTGTTTCCTGCATTCATTTTATTGTCCTCCCATTCATTTGAATTTCTAGTATATAAAACTATCCATAACATTTACGAATCTGTCTTAACAGTACAATGAACTATGTAATGTCTCGTTCCACCTTCTGCCAATAATGCACTCCCGGCAAGAATCATTGTCTTACATAGCAAAGTTACTGTGCCCAGGATTCCAGATAATACTGATAATAGCAAAATCCATTTCCACTCTGTCATTCCAAATCTTTTTGCATCAAACGATGTCTGGACAGCTAGAAGACTATCAAGAAGAATAAAAATCCCTAATCCCGCCAACAGATAACCATCTTTATAATTTTTGATACAAAGCACAATCATTCCCAACACGATTAAAAAAACACCACATGCAAAATCATATTGAAAAGCAAGGCAATAAAGATCTTTTGAAAAATATCCAATTATTTTTATAATTCCATATGCCATCAAAAGGATTCCCGCTGCTAATCTACCATTTTTTTCCATCACATCAGGACAAATAATACAGCAAAACCCGTAAATATAAAAAGCTATAGAAATTAAAATATACCCCATTTTTGCTGCCTTTAGTTGTATCAAATTTTTCTCACCTCCCGTATATCCATTAATTTAATTGAAACAGAAGATTTCGGCAATGGACAAAATAGGGGTGATTATCCAAAAATTGGACGTTTCTTTTCTTTTGTTCATTTTTTGGATATCTGCCTAATATTTGACTATGGAGTATAATAAGCAACTATTATAAAATATAGTGAAAGAGAAATTATAAAAGAGGGAGATGAGGAAAATGGCAACAGCCATTGTAACAGATAGTAACTGTGGTATAGCAGTTGATGAAGCTGAGACATTGAATATTCATATCATTCCTATGCCTATTCTAATAAATGAAATTTCATTCTATGAAGGATTGGATATTTCGTATTCTGAACTTTTACAGCATTTAATGGATAAAGATCATGTTACAACTTCACAGCCTGCACCCACTGATTTGGAAACAATGTGGGACAAACTATTAGAAAGCAAATATGATGATATCATTTACATTCCGATGTCCAGCGGATTAAGCAGCTCTTACCAAACTGCCTGTATGCTCTCTGAGGATTATAACGGCGCCGTATATGTAGTAGATGCACACCGTATTTCAGTCACACAAAGACATGCGGTCATGGATGCTGTTGCACTCAAAAATCAAGGCTTCTCTGCTGCTTCAATCAAGGAGATCTTAGAAAGAAATGCCTTTCAATCCATTATTTTTGTTGGGGTAGATGATATCGAATATTTAAAACGAGGGGGACGACTCACCCCAGGTGCTGCCGCTATAGCATCTGTTTTGAATATAAAACCGCTTTTGACTATTCAAGGGGAGAAAATTGATTCCTATGCTAAAATGCGTGGTAATAAGAAATGTCAAAAACAACTTATCAAAATAATGAAAGAAAAAAGCCTTGACTATTTGACACAGGGAAGAAAATTAAGAATTGGAATTACAGGAAGTTTTTCAGATGAGAAAGATGCCAAGGAATGGTATCTTTCAGCAATACAGGTGTTTGCTGATGCCCCTCTCCAATATGATCCATTAACATTCAGCATCACCTGTCACACTGGGCCAAATGCTTTTGGAATGGGCATCAGCACTTATCCTGAGGAATTATGCATTTAAGTAATGCCTTTTCACCAGAACCGGAAAACAGTTCACAAGATTCTTGGCAGAATTCAATAAGATCATATGATGCATCATTCTCCATCCAGTCAAGTATGATCCCTATTAATATACATTTATAATACCTTATCAAACATTCTGCTTTATTTTCAATAAGCGACATATTTCCGGTTCTGTTTTCTATATATGTACAGATAACATGATTACCTACTTTATTTAGATATCCCAAAAAATAATCTTTTTTGGAAGAACGATACAGATGTAATAACGCTTTTTTCCTTTTCATACATTCTTCTGCCATATAGATTATACAGTGTTCTAAGGATTCAAAGACTACTTGATTCTTAATAACCTCATCTGACCATGTTTCAACTGACCATTCCGTAAGAGATGGAATATCTTGAAAATGATAATAAAATGTATTTCTGTTTACATGGCAATGATCTACAATATCTTGTACCGTAATTTTATTATATGGCTTTTTCTCTAACAACTGCCAAAATGCTACAATAATTTCATGTTTTGTTCTATTCATCTTTATTGCCCCCATCTGCAACACTACAATCATTATATCTAAAAACAACCCCTTTTACAACAACACAGAGAGCTTCTCATAGCAGTTTTCTAATACTGAGAAGCTCTCTGTGTTTTCAGTTAATTAAAAATTCATTGCAACATCCCACGCACCCCAAATAACCGTACGAAGATTTCCAACCTTTTTGCAGTCACCAACAAGTGGTAACTTTCCACTATTCTCAAGTGGTGATGGAAGATAACCAACAGACATAATCACATCATCACCTTGAATAACTTCTTTGCTGCCATCTTTACGTTTAATAATAACACCTTCTTCTGTAATAGAATCCACAGCTGTTTCCAGATAAACTGGAACTTCATGTAATTTGAAGAAGTCACGAAGGTATGAGCTATTTGCGAGAAATACCCCTGGGACAGCAATAAGATCTTTTTTCATTTCGATGATGATTGGATTTTTCCCCTGCAAATATAAATCATAAGCGATTTCACAACCGGTTAATCCTCCACCAACAATGATTACATTTTGACCAACATTCTTTTTCTTAATTGCTTTTAGGGATATATACCCTAATTGATGGCTGTGGTTTGTATGATTTTCTTTTCAGTCTTTCTACCAAGTCATCTATGTTTTGCTCCAGATTTCTCCCGTACTCTTTCTTAGTAATCTCATCAACACCGACTGCTTTGTTTCCGTCTAATTCTTTGTGACATTGCAAAAGCATTTCTTTATTGATTAGATGATACAACGATGTGAACTCTGGTCTCGGCGAATTTGCCGATATTTCTGCTATTCTTTCTAATTTCGTTTCCATCAATACCTCCGTCCCTGAGTACGGTTGATGTGTCCTCAGAAAGACCATTATTATGTAGCTCCCTTTCCTCCGTTGGCATTACCCAACTTCTTCAGTACTATGAAGCTATCCGACTGCCTACTGTTCTTTTGACATTCTCCTGTTTTGCAGTTGTTTGCCATACTTGCAATGGCAAGAAACAATAGGCTCTCCCCAGTTGACTGAATAATCACAATGTAAAACATAAAGTGCTCTTTGACCCCGCAGAAGCAAACCATTTCTCACCAATTCGAATTGATTTGTATTGCTTTCCGTCGAAATTAGAACGTCAGCCTTCTAAATGTCAAAATTTCGAGGCTCAATCACACTCTCTATTTTCTCGCTGTCTACGCTTAGCAACTACCATTACTGACAGTCACCCAAGACTCGCTACTGGCGGTTGGTTAGACCTTACCAGACAGGCATTCCACCTGCTAGACTACTCGCCCTTATCTGGGCGCACAATTCCGATTTCACGATATCATCTCTAATACTGATTTTACCGTATTTTTCAGATTCAGTCCATCTTTTAATCCCAGCCGATAGAAAAACTCTTCTGTATCTGCTCCACTACTGAAAATTGCATTTGTTGTGGTATACTAAAGTTGTAACATTCCGTTCGGATAAAATAGAATAAAACGAACAAGGAGAACCCACCATGACAAAAAAGTACAGCGAAGAATTTAAAAAGCAGATGGTACAGGAATATTTAAAAGGTACCAGCTATCCAAAACTTTCAAAAGAATACCATGTTGCAAAATCCACCCTCGTAGGATGGGTGAAAAAATACAGCGAAGAATGCCAGTTTACAAAGCCACAAACCTCTCCCTCTTTTTCAGAAAATGCAAAGGAAATTCACGAACTTCAGAAGCGTATCCACGAACTGGAAAAGGAAAATCTTTTCTTAAAAAAAGCAGCGGCATTCTTTGCAAAGGAAATCGATTAGAGGCTTATCGATTTATTGATGAAAATAAGGATTTCTTTGGGCTGCGCTGGTTATTCCAGCGTTTCCATATTTATCCCAATGCTTATTATAACTACCGGAAAAACCGAAAAAAATCCTTTCTGCAACATCGGCAACAGGTTTTTGAACAGATTAAAACTATTTATTATAATAATAACCAAATTTTAGGACATAGACCTATGATGATTTTTCTGAGAAGACAGGGGATTTCTTTAAGTAAAACTACCGTTCATAAATATATGAACCAAATCCTGGGGCTTCATGCAATGATTATGAGAAAAAAGCCGACGTATGTCCATGGAATAAAAAATAAGATTTTCCCAAACCTCTTAAAGCAGAATTTCCATTGCCCAAAACCAAACCGGATATGGTGTACAGATTTTACCTATATCCGTATGGGGAACGGAAAAATGCGTTATAACTGCTCTATTCTTGACTTATATGACCGCAGTGTAGTTGCCAGTTTAAATTCGGACTATATCAATACAGAACTGGCAAAGGCAACTTTAGAGAAAGCACTGCTGACAGAAAAGCCTGCAAAAGGATTGATTTTACATAGTGATCAAGGCTGCCAGTTTACATCTTGGGATTTTATCAATTATTGTGAAAGTAAGGGAATTTGTCAAAGCATGAGTAAGGCAGGCTGTCCTTATGATAACGCACCGATGGAGCGTTTCTATAATACACTAAAAAATGAATTGATATATCCCAATCATTTTTATGATGCAGCCAGCTTAGATGAAGCACTAAACCGCTATGTGTATGTATGGTATAATCATGTCCGCCCTCATTCATACAATGATTGGAAAACACCATTTGAAGCCAGATATGCCGGGTGAATTTTTCGAACAAAGTGTTACAAAAATGCTTGACCACTACAGCCTGATCCGGGAGACCTCATGTTAGGTGATATCTCCGGCCTTGAAAAGATCTACATTGTCTGCGGCTATACGGACATGCGCAAATCCATCGATGGTCTCTGTGCCATTATCGAAGACCAGCTTAAGATGGATCCGACATCCAGTGCGCTCTTCCTGTTCTGTGGAAGAAGACGGGACAGGATCAAAGCTCTGTTCCGTGAACCGGATGGCTTTGTCCTGATCTATAAACGGTTATCTGTCCGGGGTGGATATCAATGGCCCAGGAAGCAGTCAGAAGTCCGGAACCTTTCCTGGCGGGAGTTTGACTGGCTGATGTCAGGAATTGATATCGACCAGCCCAAAGCACTCAAAGCAGAGTAAAAAACATCTGGATTCCGGTAAAAATCCTGCACAGAAAAATGACTGATTTCCTTATAAATTCAGCGTTTTTCAGCCCTTATTTTCCTTTAGGAATAACTGTATTTCTGGTATAATAAAGGTATCAAATCCAAGGAGAGAACGATGGCTTCCAGTGCAAAAGACATCCAGCTCTTAGAGCTGAAGGACACCATAACACAACTGAAAACAATGATCTCTGAGCAGACGGAACTGATCAGATCTCTCCGTCTTGTTATTGACGAAAAAACCAGCCACGAAAAAGCCCTTCAGGAACAGGTGGACTATCTTACCAAAAAGCTTTTCGGTTCCTCCAGCGAAAGAAGAACCGATGACATTCCAGGACAGCAGCACCTTTTTGATGAAGCGGAAGTGGAACAGGATCTTTCCCTGTTGGAAGAAGAGACCGTGATCCGGGAGCATACCCGCAAGAAGAAAGCAACCCATGAGGATCTTTTTAAAGGCCTGAAGGTTGAAAAAGTAGTCATCCCTCTTCCAGAAGAAGATCAGGTCTGCCCGGTCTGCGGTACGCAGATGGTTCTGATCGGCGAAGAGTATGTCCGCCGTGAGCTGGAATTCATCCCGGCCACATGCAAAGTGATCGAATACTACAGCCAGAGTTATGGATGTCCGTCTTGTAAGGAAGGATTGGGAGACACGGAAAAACCTGTGATCGTAAAGTCTCAGGTTCCGCAGGCCCTGGTAGGAAAAGGCCCAGCGACCGCATCCACCGTTGCATGGACGATGTATCAGAAGTACGCCAATGGACTTCCCCTTTACCGTCAGGAGAAAGACTGGAAACAGTATGGTGCCCAGATCAGCAGGACGACACTTGCAAACTGGATTATCTATTGCTCCAGGAATTACTTACAGCCAATGTATGATTACTTCCACCGGGAACTGCTGAAGCACAGCTTTGCAATGGCAGATGAGACCAGAGTCCAGGTACTGAAAGAAGAAGGACGCCGGGCACAGACACAATCCTTCATGTGGCTGTTCCGCAGCGGCGAAGACGGCCTCCCGGCCATTATCTTATATGGTTATTCTCCAACCAGGAGCGGCAGCCATGCAAAGGAGTTCCTGGAAGGCTATCACGGGTATCTGGAAACGGATGGTTATCAGGGTTACAACAGCCTGTCGGATATCAAACGATGTTCCTGCTGGGCGCACATCCGCCGGTACTTTATCGACGCCGTTCCCAAAGGGAAACAGTATGATTACAGCCAGCCTGCAGTGCAGGGAGTCCAGTACTGTAACCGCCTGTTTGCCATAGAGGATTCCATTAACAAAAAATATCCCGGTGATTATGAAAAGCGTAAGCAGCTGCGTCTCGAGAAGGAAAAACCTGTTCTGGAGGCTTTTTGGTTGTGGCTTGAACATCAAAAGCCAGTCCGGAATACCCGCATGGATAAAGCGGTGAATTATGTCCTTAACCGGCGGGAAACAGCGGAGACCTATCTGGAGGATGGTCGCTGCAGCTTCACAAACAATCTCAGCGAGAACGCGATCCGTCCATTTGCAGTCGGTCGGAAGAACTGGCTGTTCAGTGATTCTGTCTCTGGAGCCAATGCCAGTGCTGTAGTTTATACAATGGTTGAGATGGCAAAGGCGCATGACCTGAATGTTTATGGATATCTGAAATTTCTGCTGGACCATCGGCCAACGAAAGAAATGACCGATGATCAGCTCGCAGAGCTTGCACCCTGGAGCCAAAAACTCCAATCTATCAAAAATCGCATGTGAATTATAGTGAATTACTCCAACTCGCAAAGGGCTGGGGTAATTTTATATCTGGCCGCATCATTATTTGGCGGTTACCATTTTACTCTATCCAATTTATGGAGGTGTGCTCATGAGAAGCAAAAGAATACCTGCCGAAAAACAATACCGTCTCATCATGGAATGCCGTCAAAGTGGATTGACAGATCATCAATGGTGTGTGGAACACGACATCAAACCGGGAACTTTTTACAACTGGGTAAAAAGGCTACGTCAGAAAGGTTGTGTGGATTTGCCAGTGTCAACCGGACGCAGCTATCGTGCACCGGAAAGCCAGGAAGTTGTCAGAGTGGATTTTCATGATACTGACCCGCTCCCATATGAACAGCCATTCAATGTGATTCCGGTGGCTACGGAAAGAAATAACCTTTCTGTAGCAGAGCCACTGAAACTGTCTGTGGGAAGTTTTCATCTAACAATACCAAATGGAACAGATCCTCAGCTTCTGGCTCAAACGCTTCGCATTGTGAAGGAGTTGGGATGTTAGGGGATATCACAGCCGCCGATGAAATCTATATCGTAACAGGCAGAACGGATATGCGGAAATCCATTGACGGGCTGTGTGCTATTGTAGAGGATCAACTTCATATGGAGCCAAGGCGAAGCGCCCTGTATCTTTTCTGTGGAAAACGTTGTGACAGGATCAAAGCTTTGCTCTGGGAATCTGACGGATTTGTGTTGCTGTATAAACGTATGGAAGTCCAGGGCAGATTCCGCTGGCCCAGAAATCAGTTGGAAGTAAAGCAACTGACATGGCAGCAATTCGACTGGCTCATGTCCGGTCTTGAAATCGAACAGCCAAAAGCATTCAAACCTACGGAATGATCGTGTAAAACCTCTATGCCAGCCAACAAAAATGGAGAGCTTTCCACACCCTGTATCATGTCTGCAATCCCTTGTAAATACTGGGTTTTCTGCTTCTTTTTCATTGTTTTTTATGGTATAATAAGAGCAGTAAAAAAGGAGCAGAAAACATATGGCTGGTAATTCAAAAGATTCAAAAATCCTTGCGTACAAGGACATGATCAACCAACTGAATAAAACGATTTCCGCACAGACAGAACTGATCCAGTCTTTACAAAAAACATTGGAAGCAGACCGTCTGGAAAAAGAAAATCTTCGTCAGCAGATTGAATATCTCACGAAGAAGCTCTTTGGTACTTCCAGTGAAAAACGGAAAGATATCGATGGTCAGCTGAATCTTTTTGATGAAGCCGAGCAGGAAGCAGATCCGGCATGGAAACCGGAACTTCCTGATGATATCATTGTTTCAGAGCATAAACGGAAAGCACGACGGACACACGCAGAACTCTTTAAAAATGTGCCTTCCTGCGATGAGATCCTTTCTCTTCCAGAAGAGGAACGGAACTGTCCAACCTGCGGAACACAGATGGAATGTATTGGAAAAGAATTCGTCCGTCATGAGTTCCGGTTTACTCCAGCCAAAGGGAAAGTGGTAAATATCTATCGGGAAACGTATAAATGCCCGGAGTGTGCCAGATCAGAGGAGCACCCTGATGATCAGACGTTTGTCAAAGCTCCTGTTCAGGAACCATTGATTCCGGAAAGTTATGCCTCCGAATCCGTTGTTGCATGGGCGATGCACCAGAAGTATCAGAATGGTCTGCCATTAAAGCGGCAGGAAGAGGACTGGAAGCAACTGGGTGTCCCATTAAGCCGGGCTACGCTTGCTAACTGGATCATTTACTGCGCCGAGAATTATCTCCGTCATGTTTATGATTATTTTCACCGTCAGTTACTGAAGCGTAAATATCTGATGGCAGATGAAACTCGGGTTCAGGTACTGAATGAGCCGGAGCGTAATCCTGAAACAGATTCCTGGATGTGGCTCTTCCGCAGTGGAGAAGATGGACTTCCGCCGATCCTGCTCTATCATTACACAGAGACAAGGGCAAAGTTCCATGCGGCATCTTTCCTGCAGGGGTTCCGTGGATATCTGGAGACCGATGGATACCAGGGTTATAACGATCTGCCGGATATCAAACGCTGCTCTTGCTGGGCACATGTGAGACGTTATTTCACAGATGCCATACCGAAAGGGAAAGAGTATGATTACAGCCTTCCGGCGGTGCAGGGAGTACAATTCTGCTCCAAGCTGTTTGATTGTGAGCGGTACTCAAAAGCAAAAAATCATACTGCGGAGCAGAGAAAACAGTTCCGTCTTGAAAAGGAGAAGCCGATACTGGAGGCATTCTGGAATTGGCTGGATCAACAGCGTCCAAATAAGGGAACCCGTTTGGCGAAAGCGGTGAACTATGCCCAAAATCGGAAAGACACCCTGATGACCTATCTGGAAGACGGTCATTGCAGTTTATCCAATAATCTTAGCGAGAATGCAATCAGACCATTCACTGTTGGCCGGAANAAACTGGCTGTTCAGTGCCAGCCCGAAGGGAGCTGCCTCTAGTACTATTGTGTATACAATGGTTGAGATGGCAAAAGCGAATGACCTGAATACCTACAAATATCTGACATATCTCTTATCACAGCGGCCAGACGCTAAAATGTCAGATGAACAGTTGGAACAGCTTGCCCCATGGAGCGAGACTGCGAAAGCGAACTGTCAAAACTAAACATAGAGCAAAACGCTTGCATCTATCATTTTGGTGCAAGCGTGATTCATGGGTAGCGTAGCAATATTTTGCGCTTACTATTCAAAAGGATAAATTTGTAGTTACCCAAAAATTAAGCGCTTACGTTTTAACATCACATTAACATCACGAGGATGTGAAAAAACCCGAGAACCCTTGAAAATAAAGGGCTCCCGGGTTTTGCTTATTATTCGAATTCTTTTTCTGATTTGATTTTTCATGTAAATCTGCTGTTATTATGTTTCAAAACCGTATCATTTTGATACCGTTTTGTATCTTGTTAATGTGGTTTCAAAGCTGCTGTACCCAAATTGTACCCAACACCTTTTCAAAACTATTTTGAAGTATTTCTCTGCAAAATTAGAGGTATTATTTAACCATTCTTGTCTTGATGAATCAATCATATCCCGGACTTCTTCGTGCCTCAAAAATAAGACTGCATATGTATAGGATTCCCATCTTGGTCGGTATAATTATTAATTATCCCTATCAACAAATCAAATTGGCACATATCATCTCTTACATCATTATTCTGTCTAAAACAATCAATAATCTCCGTAAGAGTTTTTCCCTTTCCTCCACTTTGAATTGCAGAATTTACCCTCTTCACTTTCCAACCAAAAGGCTCAAACCTTTTATACTTTACTATATCACTTCTGAATTCAAATAGTGGTGTCCCAGGCTTTGCATCCCATGCAATAATCAGCCACATTATTGCATTGTACAACTGCTTAGCCGTTGGGTTCCATGTTTCTTGCGCTCGCCTACCACCAGTTCCATCACCTCTATGTTCTCCGTCATTACCACCATCTCCATGCAAAGGATTAAACAATGGTAAACCTTCGTGATTCAGCAACTTAAGAAAATCTCTTGAAGCTCCCATTCCACACTGAATAACTTCTTTTTTTCCATTAACTTTATGCACTGCTTCAAAAATATAGTAGTCTTTCTCAATAGTAGCTCCCGCGTCACTATGTTTTGTTTGACCTGCCAATAACTGAATGTGCGCCACGGGTTCAACATTATAGTTTTGAACAATCCACTGTCTTTTTTCTGTGCTTCTACACTCCATAAACTCACCTCTCACATCATTACAAAAAGGCAAATAAAAGTATATTTATGTTTCATTATTAAGTACTTTCCAAATTGCTCTGTAATCGCTACCTGACATTCCTCTTTTATTTTCAGCGAAAGCATCCCACTTATCAGATGATAATCCTTCAATCCATTGCCTGATTTCATAAGAAGACTGTTTGTAAATATTATCAAAGTCCTTTTTGTACTCAACTCCCATTTCTGCCGCCACACTTCTCGGCACATTATTCATACGCATCAAAATAGCTTCATCAGAATTAACTCCATAATAAATCATGGCCGGCAAATTAGCTGCCTTTTGCAATTCTTCTTCACTAAGACTGTCTTCATTAATGCCTAACTTCTGAATCGTAGACAATCCCCATGTTGCAGAATTAACCAATTTACCATATATTGCTTGACAGCATTCAGTCATTGCATCTCTATCATCACCAAAATACTGACTCGCTAAGGTTTCTAGCTTCGTTCCATTTACCCAATCCGTTGTAAGACGTGCAATCATATCTCCTGATAAATTTCTATTTCCTTTTGCTATATCCTGCATATTTTTACTTATTTCGGGAATATTCATCATTATTCCAATTAAGTCTTTAAGTTGGCTATCATTACCAAACAAAGAAGACCCCTTTAAGTTATCTTGCCGAATTCCCAATTCCTTGATTCTATACGCAGTACGACCTAACGTCTCCATTGAAAATCCTGTTGAATCAGATAATTTTGCCAATCCCTTATTCTTATTTAACACCTCACCATATTCCTTAACAGCAGAAAGAAGTATTTTTCGTTTTCTTGGCTCAATGTTGGAATATCCAAATGTCCTTCGCAAAAACAAATCTGTCTTTTCCTCAAACTCGCCTAAATCCTTACATTGATTAAACATATGTGTAATATACTGTAAAAATTGCGACCATTCTGGATTATAAAACTGATCTGTTAAAGAAAATTGTTCCCCAAACTCTATAGTTTTTTCTGCAATTTTCTGTAATTGAGAAACCAATTCTTCTGTTGACTTCTTTACATACCTAGTTAGTTTCGCCAACTCCTCCTGCTTTTGATTATCATTCCTAGCCCCAATTGTTATTCCAATCATTCCCACATCATTTTGTCCTGCCCTACCAGCTCTACCTACTAAATTCCAAAAATCACGTATTGGCATTTCTGACGTATATGGATATGCAATTGATGCCATTATAATTGTGGAAACAGGAAAATTTATTCCTTGAGCAATAGTCGTCGTAGCTACCAGTATATTTAGCTTACCTCTTTCCATCAGCCATTCTATTAGTACTCTCACTTCATCAGACAGTCCGGAATGATGCACAGCAATGCCCTTTGACAGTAACTTCACAAGTTCAAACTCTTCACCATATTCTGCAGCCACATATTTCTTCACAAGTTCTACATCATTATCATTACATTCTAATTCTAACTCTTCATATAAAGCATGCGCAATATTCCAACAATCCTTTACATGCCCTCCAATAACTAAAACTCCTTTTCTATCAGCTAATCTTTTGGTTGAAGCTATAGCCAATTTCATTTTGTTTAAGTTACTTCTAGTCACGTCAATTAACGCTTCATCAGATAGAACCATCTTCTTTTCAAGCTGTATCTCTGCGCTATTGGTTAATAACGTTTGATAAAATAATTTCCAATTTCTTCTATTACCCTCTGGATAAATGGCTCCTAATATTCTTTTATTCGGTTTCCAGTCTATTGCTAAACTAATTGACTTAGGGCTATCTGCATCCAACCATTTTGCTATTTCTTCACTATTTTTTATAAATGGAGTTAACAATAAGAAATTTGCCTTTGAACAATCATTTTTAATATTTGCCAAAAGGATTTCTAAATTGATTCCTCTACTCTCTTCTTCAATATTATGAGCCTCATCCACAACCGCTAAAGCTAATGGTCTTCCCATCTTAGTTTCAATGCCATCCCTAATCAACAAATTCATCTTTTCAGGTGTAACAACTAACACATCAAATCTATCTTCGCTATCAGTAAGCATATTACTCTCAAAAGAGTCTATTTCAATAGCCCCACTCATCTTTTCAACCTTTATTCCAATAGGTTCAAATTCTCTTTTCAGTTTTGCAGCCACTTGATTTACCAATGCTCGAGTAGGTGCAATATACACAACCCAACCATTATCCTCACTAAATTGATTTAACGCCTGGAGGATTCTAAATTGGGCAATTAAGGTTTTGCCACTAGAAGTAGGCATATTAACAACAATCGCTTTGTGTGCTGGATCCAATAACCCCTCTTCCAAAATAGCATGCTTTTGAGGATACATAAGTTCAAAGACTGCTTTGTCTTGTGTTGTTATATTTCTTACAAACTTTGTAACTCTAGAATTTACTCTTTGCGTAACCATCCACACAGAATTTGAAATCATCTTTTGAAGCATTCTTTGAAGCATTATCAGTATTAAATTAAGAGATACAATCCCTCCTTCTTCCGCTGCTTCAATAGCCTTTCCAAAATGCATTCCTATCTGCTCTCTAATATCCAGTATTTCTCCATTTATCATAAATGTAGCCATTAAATCTACTATTTTTGCCAAATGGTACAAACTAATCAATTCATATGTAGCAAGCATTTTATTACTAGGTGCTATAGAATTGATATAATACAATTCAAATTTTTTTTGGTCTTCTCTAAGTTCAGAAATCAATTGGCATGCCATTGTTAAATCCTTCCAATTTTCTTTCTTTACAAGTAAAAATAATGCATTACATATTTTTTTAAAAACACATATATTCCAATCATCTTTTTCTTCAACCAAAATATTTATATTATTTTCTATCAGATATCTTCTTCCACTTTCCCATTGTTCTCCAATATAAGAATACACTAATATTTTTAACACATGCTTTGCTTTCTCAATACTGTCTACTGGCATTGGCAAGGCAGACAATAACAAATAAATTTTTTGACTTACTTCGGCAACATCCTTCTCATTAACATCCTCTGACTTAAGAATATCCATTAAAGTCAGTTCTAAAATCTCCTGTACATGCTCTATTTTAGAATAATCGATTTCCTCTTCTTGATTTAGGACACAAGAAATAGACTTGCCATTTACCATATCAAATGCAAGTTCATATTCCTCTTGTGGTATTAAATTATATATCCAATTTTCAGACCAACTAGACATAAAATACCTCCTAAATCAACTTTTCCCATGCCCCATCTTTCATCTTATAGTTCGAATATACTGCCAATAACTGAACATTATGCTGACCGTTAATCCTTTTTTTCAAATCTATATATCGATTTTTTAAGTCCATCTCATTCGGATTTGTATCTCTTACCAAGACACCAATTAATTGTATGCTGCTTCTGTCTTTCACATAATGTTGCATCGCTTCTCTAATATACTTTTGTACCAACAAATCTTTATCTGAATTACACTTAATAAATATCCATTTCACCAAAGATTTTAGTTTATCAGAATTTGTCCCCAATTCTACTAATTGATCAATCATTCCAGCCGAACCATACATAACCCCTGGCGGATTTGTATGTTCCTCAGATGTTTTGACCTCTCCAAAAAGGAAATTAACTGCGCCATCTTCCATTTCAATGAATCCAACTAAGTCCGCACCTGTATTATTACTATTTGGATTTTTCAAATCTCTATCACTATTATATGTAAATTTTGCGCTATATCTGCTCTCTACTATTTTTTCTGCTACTAATTCTCCAATTCTAAAGTTACTCACTTTAGGCATTGTGTCGAAAACAGCCTGCAAATTTTCCGAATCAAAGCCCGTCATATCAATAGCTACTTCTTTCATCTGTGCATTATAATCTTCATCTTTATATATCGGAGATATTGTTTGCTTCAAAAAAGCAGGAAATTCATCTTCCACAAACGAAATTCCTTCATACTCTAATTTTCCATTTTCATCTCGTTTTTCATACTCCAAATCTAATGAAATCTCGTTTGCTTCCACATTACCACCTCCATTTGAGCAAAAAATCCCTAATTTATTATACCATACTTTACCCTAAATGCACCAAATAAATAGAAGAAGTAACAAAATATTTAGCTACTTCTTCCATTAAACCGATAACCGACACCCCAAACCGTCTGTATGTAGATTGGCTTGCTTGGATTGTCCTCAATCTTCTCCCGAATATTCCGAATATGGCTCATGACGATATTGTAATCGCCAAAATATGGCTCTTTCCAAACACTATCATATATTTGTTCTTTGCTGAATACTATTCCGGCATTTTGAGCTAACAACAATAAAATTTCAAATTCTGTATATGTAAGTTGAATCTCATTTTCTTCACGAACCACAATCCGCTTAAACTTGTCAATACAAAGTCCTTCAAAATGAAGTTTTTCTTTACAGAAGTCATCATGTTTCAGAACTTCTATTTCTTCATTAACATATGACAAAAGACGATTGAAAATATGCTCTTCTCCATCCTCAAATGATAGAATTAAAATCTTCCCAAATGATTCCCCCATTCCACATCCTATATAAGCCAATTATTTTTATGCAAATTGTTTTGTCTTATAAAATACCAATCCTTTTACCAAACACCCTATGGCAAAGCAAACATTTATTCCCAATACAATATACCATATCTCATATATGTCATTTACAATTCCCGGCATGACAAGAAAAATCGGCATAGAATCTACTATAAGCCATATGATTCCGCCGAAAAACATCCTTATCAATACAGGAAGTCCCCAGCATGCAGCCGCAATAATTACTGCACCAAAAGAGCTATCCTGATATGCAGAAATGCATAATGTAATAGCACATAACGATAAAAGTGCCTGAAAAGCTAATCCTAATAAAATGCCAAGATATTTCAAAAATAATACAGGTTGAAGCATATGTTGAGAAAGCACCATCCAGGATATATTTTCAAATCCCTTCAAACCATATATCATCCAGCATAAGACTAAATTGACTAACACAAACCACATAAAAATGAAAATAGTGAATGTAAAAGAAGCTAAAATTTTAGCAGGAACATCTTTTCTTCTTCCTTCTTCCGTGCTAAAAATTAATGGCAGCATTTTCGTCTGGCTTTCCTCTGCGAAAATGGTAGACACCCCGCAAATAATCAATATGCTTCCTAAAATCAATCCAAACTGAAGCATTTCAACGAATACCTTCCATCCCGTTGTATATGCCAAATAAGGTGTTTTCCCAATTTCATCATAAGCTTTTCCCAATTCTGTTTCCCCCAGAAAATACCTTTCCGTTGGAAGTACACCATTTTCCCATGCACCATTGGTAAAATATCTTGTAACAAAATCATTTAAAAAGTTTCCATCTCTCCACCCTGGCATATTTTCCTCAAGTTTTGTAGGCAAACCATATTTTTCAATTATTTGATTCACTTTTTCATCCGTCAAATCACCTTCAAATTTTTCCGTAATCTTCCGATTCATCTGTACTGCTTCATAACCGGAATAAAACTTCCCATCTATTGTCGCTATTTCTCCACCGACCTCTGCAAACCAAAAATACAGAAGCAGCAATCCTGTCGCAACCAGCATTCCTATTTTAAATATTTTATTTTGAAAAAGTTTAAAAAGCTCCATCTTATAAAGTCGCATTTTTTTCTCCCCCTGTTATTTGTGTATGATAAAGATATGCATCTTCCAGTGTACTTTCCACATTTTCTGCACCTGCAACCGGCTGTCTTTCTGAAATAATTCTTAGTTCAACATTTTCTCCACTACTTCTCATATTGCTTACAATGAAGCTACTGGTTAACTGCCCTGCTTCTTTTTCAGAAACAATACACTTCCAAACACATCCTTCCACTTTGTCAGTGAGCTCTTTCTCCGTTCCTTCTTGAATCAGTTCTCCATTCTTCATAATCAAAATACGGTCTGCAATATAATCTATATCAGATACGATATGTGTAGACAGTAAAACCATCCTATTTTTTCCAAGTGAACTAATCACATTACGAAATCGTACTCTTTCCTTTGGATCAAGTCCTGCTGTAGGTTCATCTAAAATCAAAATTTCAGGATTGTTCAGAAGTGCCTGTGCAATTCCTATTCTTCGTATCATACCTCCTGAAAAAGTCTTTAGCTTTTTCTTTTTCACATTTTTCAGCTCTACCATATCTAAAAGTTCGTCAATACGACTATTGGCATAATCTTCCGGTAGTGCTTTCAATGCCGCCATATATCGCAGGAAGCGTTCCGCAGTAAAATCACCATAATATCCAAAATCTTGTGGTAAATAGCCCAATAACCTACGATACTCTGCTCCCATACTGGCTATCTCGATATTATCGCAATAAATACTCCCCCCCGTTGGCTGCAAAACACCACAAATCAATCTCATTAATGTTGTTTTTCCCGCACCATTTTCTCCCAACAGTCCATACACACCATTTGCAAATGTATAATTGAATTTTCTGACTGCTTCTTTATCCTTGTATTTTTTTTGTACATCCATCAACTTTAATTCGTGCATAATACTTCTCCTTTTTCCATTTTACTAAGCAATTTTTTTATCTGCATTACAAATAAAAGTCCCGACACAAGAAAAGCTACTGCCCATATCCAAAGAGTTGTTACAAAAAGTGCTCTCGGAATCGAACCTATTACTCCATAACTTATTGATAAAAAGATGGCACTCATACCAAATAAAGATGAATTTTTTCCTCTTTTTTCCATTAATAAAATCCCTAATGCAATTATACTTGATACTAGATATGGAGTTAAAATATACAGCCCCACCTGTAATAATCCAACTCTCCAATGATAGTTCAAATAGCCAGCTATCAAAAACAATATCATAACATTTATCATCCCCGACAATACCAGCCATGCAGCAACACACTGTTTTGTATTGAAATAGCAGCTTTCTCCTAACTCTGCCATTTTTCCAAAAAACAATTTATCAATCACACCAATAGAAGTTATACTTAGAATACCTGCTCCAACCATACATACAGTAATCATCTCATTTTGATTCAATCCGGCATATTGCAATGCTGTAATAAAAATAATTCCTAAACAGATAAGGACACCATAAACAGCAAAAAACAATTTATCCATGTACCAAAATTGATGAAACAAAATATTTTTTGTAGACATCATTGGCGTTCTCTGCTTTTCCATTTCCTCAATCATTGCATGATAAGTCTTTTGTTTTCTTATTTCATCAACATGAACTTGTTCATCTGCCTTTGCAAAAAGAGTCTTTATTTCGCTATCTCTCATAATCATTCTCCATTAACTTTTTTAACTGATTTACACCTAATCGAAATCTTGACTTTGTAGTAGAAACACTGCACCCCATAATCTTTGCAATATCTTTAAATTTCATTTCTTCATAAATACGCAGAATAATAACTTCCCTCGTATCCTGCGAAAGTTCCTTTAATAAATTTCTCAAATAAACGGCATCCTCCGCTTCGGTCAGCATATCTTTATGGTTTGGAATTTTATCAATCTCCTCCCATTCGACGGCTGTTACTTTTTCTTTCTTATCCCGGAAATAATTAAAACATATATTTCTTGCAATAGTCAGGAGATAACCTTTGAGATTATGATGTTTATAAGAAGTTCCATATTTCATAAATTTCAAAAAAGTTTCCTGAGCAATGTCGTAGGCATCATCCTCTGTTTGAACCATATATAGACAAAAGCGATAAATATCTGCATAATATCGTTCAATAATAATACCGACTGCCTCTTTATTTCCGCTATGTACTTTTTGAATCAATTCGCTGTCTTTCATAGCGTTTTCTCCAATCATAAAACGTCTTACATCTTATATAACCACTACAAAGCGAAAAAAGTTCACTATAAATTAACTTTTTATTATTTTTTGCCATTCATCCTCAAATACCCACAATAGCTCACTTAATTCTACTTTCTGTAATTCATTATATAACTATTTTCCGCACCTGCGTTTACATTATGTTCAAACCGGTTGCCCTTTCAAAACTTTATTACTTTCTGCCTATTTTTCTCCTATCTTAGCCATTGCAATATATTATTTCCTCTCTCACAACTTCTTCTGCCCTAGCCCTGATATTATTCATCCTTTGCACCCATAACATCTGATTCACCCCTGTCAACTGCTCTGTCACTCCCTCACGTTCTGCCATTTGCTCCACCAGCGCATCAAACTGTAATTCTGCCTGTTTCTGCACCATGAGCAGATGTTCCTTTAGCTTTCCACTTAGAACCATTCCCTGATAAATGCCACTCTTATATTCTTTCAGATAATGTTTCCGCATTAATCCGAACTTTCTCAATTCTCCTTCCGGCTCCGGTTCAGGAATTATGTTCGGTATCAAATAATCTCCACATTTTTCATAAGTCAAATTCACTGTACGTTCCTCGCTTTCTTCAAATTTACATTACCTGTTGCAATTTTTTCTTCTTATCCGGCATTTCCTGTTGTGTTGTCTTTCTCAGTCGATTCTGCTCCGCTACATCCGCTTTTTTCTCTTCGAGTTTTTGCTTAAAAGATTTTGGTGCCAGCGATTTTACAAACTCTACAAATGCCTCTCCAAGTCCCCTTGCTGCCACAAACTGTTTCAACTTCTCAATCTGGTTAGTAAGAGTTGCTATTTTCTTCTCCAAAGCAGATATTTTCTTTTCATATTTTTCCAACAAATAATTCCTTGATACTGCCCGGCTGAAAGCATCCATAATCTTATTCCAATCACTTTTCTTTACCTTGACATATTCCTCACCGCCAAACAGATGATTGACCGGAATTGCTTCACTTTTTATCTTCTTGGTTTCTGCATCTACTTCTTTTGAAATGGTCTTTAAGGTAGTTGCTCTCAGATTATGCTTCTCAAGTAATTCCTGATTGCTTTTATCCCTTGCCTCCAGTTCATCAATCTGCTTCGCCAACTCCTCGGCTCGTGTAGCAAGTTCCTTGTTATGTATCTCCATTTCCTCTGTCTGTTGTTCCAGTGCTTCCACTTCTCGCATTGCCGCTTTATACTCCGGCAGACTAAGATTATCTCTCTGTATTCCCAGCACCTCTATGTCAATGCCTTTCTCCCGGCAAAGTTCCGTCAAATAGGCTCGTTCTCTTTGTTGCCACGCAACTGTTTCATTTTCCTTTTTACTGACCGCCTTTGCAAATCCCATCTGCTGTAGTGCCTTTGTAAGACTATTGCGGGTTTCCATGCCTGTTTTATATCCATGTGCCACCGGAATGTAATCAATATGTAAATGCGGTGTCGCTTCATCCAGGTGCATGACGCAATTGAACAGATACAAATTCGGATTACGTTCCTGAAAGGTTTTTGCATACTGCTCCAATATTTCAATGGCTGACTTTGCTTCCTCTGTAAGATTACCGTTTTCATCCACCACAGGAGTATCTTCTTTTTTCCCTATCTGAACGATATTTTCATAGAACGTCTTTTCCTTATTGCCGGAATTTTCGATTTCTTTCAGATAATTTTCTTTTTTCCTGTCCTTACGCTTTTGCGCTGCATTATAATCCATAAGTGCCTGCCCAAAGCATTTCTCATACGCTTGTTCCAAAGATTCCTGCATATAAATTCGGTTCCAAGATGTCCTTTCGGATACCACATTTTTGCTGATAAAATCTCGGTTGTTATGTGTCAGATGCCCTTTCCCTTTTGGGAAAGAAATTGTTTTTGCTCCCAATCGTCTTACCTTCTTTCTTCTGTTCGGCTCTAAATGCTACGCATTTATCGCTGCTGTGTAGGAACCTTCTCGAACATTAATAGTTCGAGAAGTATCGCCAGCTCTGCTGGCTCTTTTGTTACTTTTGTCAAAAGTAACGCCTTATTACCTTTGACACTGCGTATCAAAGGTAGGCGCTCTGCGAGGCTAATGCCACTCTGCGAGTGTCATAGTCTGCCATTGCAAAATCATCATGGCATACTGCTCATTCCAGCAAAACGCCCCGTCATTCGCTATGGGTGACGGTACCGAATAAAATACTTTCGGTACCGTATCATTGGCTTCCACTTCGAAAGTGAATACCAAGCGCCAAAATGGGTTTCCATTTTCGGTACCGCCTATTCACCCATGGCAAGTGCCATTGACATCATGGCATCCGACATATCCGTCTCCGGCACTTGCTCCGTTTCTTCCTCGCACTGCTTTCTAAGTGAGATGAATCCTCGCCCGAAACGGTTCTTAGGGCATGTTCCCCAAGTTTCTTCATCAACTGCCTTAAAAGCGCTTCCTGCATCTTTGAAATTCGATCTGCAACGCTTTCCTCAATATGTTCCGCTGTCAATTTCAACCCGTCATAAAAAGCTTCCTCCGAAAGCATCTTTCCGATTGGAATATTTTCTTCGCTCAAAGCTTTCTTGGCTTTCAATAGGGAGAAGCAAGGCTCCTCTGCTTCTTCAGCATCCCCCTTAGGTACCTTGCCATCCAAAACTAATACAAAGGCATCCGAAAGTGCCTTTCCATAGGAGCTGTCCTTTCGGGTCAAACTCTGTAGATACTCCCATGTCCGGCGCTGGTTCTCATCCTCCATGCAGAATCGCACATTGCTTGATTTGTATGTTTTTCTCATGCAGTTTTTCCTCTCATCCGCTGCTTCATTTCTGCCAAAGCCTCATATCCCTTTGCATTTGCACAAATATCGGAAATGACAGTTACATTTCCCTTTTCTGTCAAATCTGAAAAGTGCCTCAGCAGGCAACCACCACCGCCAATGATATAGAGATGAACCAGATCTTCCTTATAGCCATGTGCCGCCAGCTTTTTCATGATTTCCTCTGTATAGCTTTCCGCAATTCGTTTCGTGACCATTGCTACATTATCAGTTCTTTCGCCTATGCCATTTCTAAGCAAGGGTTCTATTAACATTTCCGGCACTTCCACACCGCCTCTCTTGGACAGCTCTTTCTGTATTTTTTCCATACAATGATGTACCCCGAATACTTCTGTGCTGATGCTCTTTTCAATCGGTCTGCCATCGTGAATTTCAAGGATACTCATGGTTCCGTTGCCAATGTCAACCAGCATATTCATTCCCGGCATTGCCCCTTGATTATGAACAGCTGCCAGCCCCTGCGGAAAGATTTCCACACCACACAGATGCACCTTGTAGCGTTCCTTTTGGAACATGAAATCCAGTTCCTTCTCCTGCATCAGATACGCTCTCCAATCGGCAGCCTGTGACTTTACCCACGCAAGCGGAAGTCCTACTGCAAGCACTACCTCTGCCTCATGCAGTCCCCGGAATTTCAACTCCTCTGCCAGTCCTGCCAAAGTCAGTATGTAGAAATCCTCTGAATCTGTTTTGTTTCCCTGATATACTAAGTGGCTCTCGCCAATCACATAATATTTATCCCGATATTTTACAAAGTTGGTACTGACAATCGGTTCCTCATCATACGCTTCCACTCCGGTAGTAAATACTCTATGTGCAGTCTTGATATTCCCGTACCCATGATCCAAACCGATATAAATTTTTCCTTTTGCTTTTCCATTGTTCTGAATGTAATTTTTCTCCATTAAAATATCCTCCTGAATGTCCTGTTTACATATCCGTTTACACGTTTTGTTTACAAATGCTCTTTTGAAATATTTCCGTTTACTCTGTTTACAAAGCCTCAAAACCTTAATTTTACTGCATTCTTTCGTAAACCGGATCGTTTACATTTCCGTAAACGAACGCCTGTAAACAGAATTTGTAAACGCAGCCTAAAAAACTTTTTTGCTACTATTCAGCCATGCACAAATATTGGAAATAGTCTGTTCATGCTTGCATGATAAAGACTATTTTCAAATATTTGTATAGGGCGTTTAGCTCAAGCGAGGAAATGCAACGCATTTTCGAGCTTATGGCTGAATAGTAATCATTTACTGAACGGTATTACCGCATCCTCTGGCAGTTTCTGAAACTGATTTTTACCTGCCACCCTGCGCCACCCTCTTTGTGTGCCATATCCGGCAAATCTGTGGGAAGATATTTTTTCCCACCCGACAATGCTATGGTTCATGACATTATTGATTTCTTTCAGTTCCCAGTCCTTTGGTGTGTCATACTCGTAGGAAAATGCTTCCTTGTAAATCATAATGCTACATACATAATCCTCTGCCAGTTCATCCAACCAGAGCTGTATCACTCCGACCTTTGCATCCTCCGGCATAAAATCCTTCTGCATCTCCTTTAAGTATTCTTCTGTTTCCCTCGACAGCTTTAACTCATGAGAACCGTTCCGATATAGTTCCATCGCTTCCGCCCACGCCTGACGTATGTATTCCCTTGATTCTTTTTCATCCTCAAGAATGTGCTTTTCCACCCGTTCCGGATGTACCAGCACCGGGGCAAATCTCCGGTTCCCTGTACGATCAAGAGGAAGAAAATCCATATTGTTGGAAGTACCCACAAATACGCATTGTCTTGGTCTGTCCTCTGGGTGCGTTTCGTAGGGAATTTTATAGGTTTCCTTTTGCCGGCTGATAAAAGACTTAATATCTTCAATGCTCTTGGCATTGACCGTTGCCATCATTTCCGACATTTCAATAATCCAATGTCCTTGCATCTTTCGATAGACATTATCATCATCCATCCGCTTCAAATCATCTGAAAACCATTCATCATTGATGGCTAGGAATCGAAAAAATGTTGACTTGCCTGCTCCCTGCCCTCCTACAAGGCATACCATGATTTCAAATTTGCATCCCGGCTCATACACCCTGCGGATAGCTGCCAGCATCAAGAGCCGCATGATTTCTACCGTGTAATCATCGTGATCAGCACCCAAATATCTGGGCAAAAGATTATCTATTCGTGGCAGTCCATCCCATTTGATTTTTTCCAAACACTCCCGGATAGGGTGATACTTATTTTCACTTGCAACGATATTCATAGCCTTGTTGATGTTACGGTCATTTTTTAGACCATAATTCTTTTCCAAGTACCAATGTATCTGATACACATCAGTATCCGTCAGACTGGAAGATGTGCGCTGCCATCCCAGATTACCGACAATATCAATCTTTCCGGACAGCTCATTTTTTCTAATTGCACCCTTCAGCAACGGATCACGCTGAAATACCAACATACAGTTATTGATTGTCTGACAGATATTGCCTTTTTCGTTTCTTGCCAAATCTGCCCGAATATCCTCTACCGTGCTCATTTCCGTATCAAGCACTTCCCCGATTTCGTTCCATGATACGTTCTCTTCCGATTCTGACTCTCTCTGCAACTTCTTCCACCTCCTTCCTGCCTTTCATAAAAAGTTCCTGTTTATCCTCCGTATTGCCCATGCATAAAATATCCAACCAGTAATTCATAATCGGTTCCGCATGAAGCATCCGTGCATAGTCCTCTGAAAAAATAATATCCGGTGGCTTTCCATTAAGGAAAATACCCATCTGCTCTATCAGTGATAAACTGTCCCTTAAACTCTCAATACTGTGATTGCACCATCTGTCAAAACGCTCCCTGATGTGTATCAGCCTTTCACGTTCTGTCCGTTCTCTACGAATACGCTCTCTGTCCTGCTCTCTTAATTCCTTGTTTCTTTTGACCTCTATCGGCAGCCGGAAATCTTCTACAATCTTTAGTGCCGCCTCATATTGCGATAAACCAAACATCCGGGAAACATAGTCAATCACATCCCCTCCCACACCACAGGCAAAACAATGATAGTTCTTATCAATCTTCATGCTTGGGTGCTTATCATCATGGAAAGGGCAACAGGCTAACCCATTTCTTCTGACCTGCAGACCATAGTTTTCTGCTACCTGTCTCGCCGTCAGATACTCCTTTACCTCTGAAAAAATATTCAATATGCAATTTTCTCCTTTCCTCTAGAGAAAGCCTTTGCTATAATAAATGTGTGTGTTGGATAGAAAGGCTTTATCCTTTTTATTCCTGAATGCCCTTGTTATCAGCAGGGGCATTTTTATTTACTTCCAGCAATTGTTTTACCAGTTCCATCAGTAATCTTTCCTCTTCTGTATTGCCATTCTGTAAATGTACCAATATCTGCTCCAATACTTTTGCCACCCTAACCGACATATAATTTCCGGCAATAACCGTTACCTCTTGCCCTAAAACTGCTTTCCGGTAATATTCACCTTTCGATATCCCTGATAAAATTATCTTCGCTTCCACTTGGCTTTTCTCTTCGTCACTCAGCCAAAAAGCAATTGTATTGCGCCGAAACCTGTCTTCTCGTTTACACGCCACTCTCCTCACCTCTTTCCACTTTTCCAAGTCTATCTGCAATTTTCTTCTGTGCATCCATAGACTGATGACAATAGGTTTCAATCGTAGTCGTAACCTTTCCATGCCCTAACCGTTTTGCAATCTCGACTGGACTGAATCCCATTTGCACAAGCATACTTGCATGACTGTGACGGGTACAATGAACTGTAATTTTCTTTACACCCGACAACTTAATTCCACGCTCCATCTCATGTTCAAAGAAACTCTTTGTCCTTCCGGCAAAAAGACGGGTTCCCGGTCTCACATGATACAATGTGGCAATATATTCCTTTAGCTCCTCCTGCAATTCCTTATGTATCGTAATCACTCGAACCGAGCTTTCCGTCTTTGGTGCCGTAATCAGATCCTCTCCATCAAGCCTCGTCAAAGATTCGTCAACAGTTATGGTTCCCTGTTCAAAATCAATATCTCTCACCTGCAATGCCAGCAATTCTCCAATCCGCATACCTGTCCAAAATAAAATCTGGAAGGCAATCCAGGAATCCTGCTTATCCATAATCGCATCTGAAAATTTCTGAAACTCCTCAAGTGTCCAATACGGTCTTTCATCCGCTTTACTCTTGCCCATGCTTCCGGCTTTTCGACAGGGATTCGAACGCAAATCATAGAAATTTACTGCATAATTCAAAATCGCACTAAGCTGATTATGTATTGTTTTTAGATATGTGGGCTTAAAACCTTTTTCCATCATCTCTCCCTGCCATTTGCGTATCATGGGAGCTGTGATTTCATTAATTGGCGTCTTTCCGAAATATGGTAGCACCTTGTCATTCATTACATACTCTTTTTGCTTCATGGTAGTTTTTCGTAAGCGCTTTTCCATATCCGCCTTATAAATCTCCCAAAAGTCCGCCAGTGTCATCGTCGGATCAGATGATTGCTGCAACATGAAATGTGCGTACCATTCTTCTGCTTCTTTCTTGGTCTTAAAACCCCTTTTTTGTGATTTCTTTTTGGTTCCCGTCCAATCTGTCCAGCGATATTGTATCCGCCACGTACCATTGGGATCTTTCTTTGCATTGCAGCTCATGCACTTACCTCCTTTGCTCCTCCGTACCATTTTTCCTTAAAATACTCCACCGGAATTTTTCCGGCGATTGTGAGAAACCCTTTACTTGCCTAAATCCTTATTCATTTCTCTAAGGATTTTGTAAGATTTCCCCATGCTCACACCAAGCATTTTTGCAATGTCCTCTGCACTGTAATAGATTTTTTCGTTCATATTGTTTCCTCCTGTTTCTTTATTTGTTTCTGTATAGTATCATTTTGTTGCGTTTTTATAATATCGTAACTTTTGTTGCGTGTCAATATCTTTTTGCTTTATTTTTTTGTTCTCGTGTGTTATCCTATATATGATGTTGAACAGTTTCACAAAAATATAGCTTTAGAGCAGGAGGCATGTTGTAATGACAGTCGGGGAAAACATAAGACATATCCGGCAGGAACGCAATCTTACCCAAAAACAATTAGGAGAAATGGTTGGAGCAAGTGAAGCCTACATTCGTGCCTACGAAAGCGGCAGAAGAAATCCCAAACCATCATCTCTTGAAAAAATAGCAGACGCTTTATCTGTCAATCCCGAAGTACTGGCGAACTCTGATTTTGATGGTATAAAAGCTATACACAGGCTTTTTCAGATATTCCGACAATACGATGGACAGCTCTTTGAATACCAGGATAAAGATGGAAATGATATGGTTGGAATCAGCTTTGGAACATTGTCTTTGATGCAATCATGGTTAGATCGTTATGAAGAATATATGGAAGAAGTTGAGAAATGCAATGAAATAAAAGATGTTAAGAAACGTGGGGAAGCTTTGCTGAAAGCGGAAGCCGATTTTAATCTTTGGATGGATATTTATCCGGAATCGGAACCATGGAAGGAACGGCTTAAGATTCAGAAGGCGCATGATGAGGTTATGGATAAGATGGGATTGAATACAAATATTAACAAAAACTAAACAACTTCTTTCTAAAACACTATACACCGAGTATATATTGTGCAGATCTTTTTTATTTGCACATAAATAAAGTAAGCGCAAAATAATTCGACGGATTGTGTTGCCCTAAAAATGAATCCATAATAATCATTAGAAAATGCAAGCATTTCACTTTATCTTCTCTTGCCAGAAATGATAGATGCGAGCATTTTACTCTATCCGATTTATGGAGGTGTGCTCATGAGAAGCAAAAGAATACCTGCCAAAGAACAATACCGTCTCATCATGGAATGCCGTCAAAGTGGATTGACAGATCATCAATGGTGTGTGGAACACGACATCAAACCGGGGACTTTTTACAACTGGGTAAAAAGGCTGCGTCAGAAAGGTTGTGTGGATTTGCCAGCGTCAACCGGACGCAGCTATCGTGCACCGGAAAGCCAGGAAGTTGTCAGAGTGGATTTTCATGATACTGACCCGCTCCCATATGAACAGCCATTCAATGTGATTCCGGTAGCTACGGAAAGAAATAACCTTTCCGTAGCAGAGCCAATGAAGCTGTCTGTAGGAAGCTTCCATCTAACAATACCAAATGGAACAGATCCTCAGCTTCTGGCTCAAACGCTCCGCATTGTGAAGGAGTTGGAATGTTAGGGGATATCACAGCCGCCGATGAAATCTATATCGTAACAGGCAGAACGGATATGCGGAAATCCATTGACGGGCTGTGTGCTATTGTAGAAGAACAACTCCATATGGATCCAAGGCGAAGCGCCCTGTATCTTTTCTGTGGAAAACGTTGTGACAGGATCAAAGCTTTGCTCTGGGAGTCTGACGGATTTGTGCTGCTGTATAAACGCATGGAAGTCCAGGGCAGGTTCCGCTGGCCCAGAAATCAGCTGGAAGTAAAGCAACTGACCTGGCAGCAATTCGACTGGCTCATGTCCGGTCTTGAAATCGAACAGCCAAAGGCATTCAAACCTACGCAATGATCGTGTAAAAACTCTATGCCAACCAACAAAAATGGAGAGCTTTCTACACCCTGTATCATGTCTGCAATCCCTTGTAAATACTGGATTTTCTGCTTCTTTTTCATTGCTTTTTATGGTATAATAAGAGCAATGAAAAAGGAGCAGAAGACATATGGCCGATAATTCAAAAGATTCAAAAATCCTTGCGTACAAGGACATGATCAACCAACTGAATAAGACGATTTCCGCACAGACAGAACTGATCCAGTCTTTACAAAAAACATTGGAAGCAGACCGTCTGGAAAAAGAAAACCTTCGTCAGCAGATTGAATATCTCACGAAGAAACTCTTTGGTACTTCCAGTGAAAAACGGAAAGATATCGATGGTCAGCTGAATCTTTTTGATGAAGCCGAGCAGGAGGCAGATCCGACATGGAAACAGGAACTTCCTGATGACATCACTGTTCCGGAACATAAGCGAAAAGCACGACGGACACATGCAGATCTCTTTAAAAATGTCCCTTCCTGCGACGAGATCATTTCTCTTCCGGAGGAGGAGCGAAACTGTCCAACCTGCGGAACACAGATGGAATGTATTGGGAAAGAATTCGTCCGCCATGAATTCCGGTTTACCCCTGCCAAAGGGAAAGTAGTAAATATCTATCGTGAAACCTATAAATGCCCGGAGTGTGCCATATCAGAGGAACACCCGGATGATCAGACATTTGTCAAAGCGCCTGTCCAGGAACCATTGATCCCAGAAAGTTATGCATCGGAATCCGTTGTAGGATGGGCAATGCACCAGAAGTACCAGAATGGTCTGCCATTAAACCGGCAGGAATCGGAATGGAAGCAGCTGGGTGTCCCATTAAGCCGGGCTACGCTTGCTAACTGGATCATTTACTGTGCCGAGAATTACCTCTGTCATGTTTATGATTATTTTCACCGTCAGTTACGGATGCGTAAATATCTGATGGCAGATGAAACCCGGGTTCAGGTACTGAATGAGCCGGAGCGCAATCCTGAAACAGATTCCTGGATGTGGCTCTTCCGCAGTGGAGAAGATGGACTTCCGCCGATCCTGCTCTATCATTACACAGAGACAAGGGCAAAGTTCCATGCAGCATCTTTCCTGCAGGGGTTCCGTGGATATCTGGAGACCGATGGATACCAGGGTTATAACGATCTGCCGGATATCAAACGCTGCTCTTGCTGGGCACATGTGAGACGTTATTTCACAGATGCCATACCGAAAGGGAAAGAGTATGATTACAGCCTTCCGGCGGTGCAGGGAGTACAATTCTGCTCCAAGCTGTTTGATTGTGAGCGGTACTCAAAAGCAAAAAATCATACTGCGGAGCAGAGAAAACAGTTCCGTCTTGAAAAGGAGAAGCCGATACTGGAGGCATTCTGGAATTGGCTGGATCAACAGCGTCCAAATAAGGGAACCCGTTTGGCGAAAGCGGTGAACTATGCCCAAAATCGGAAAGACACCCTGATGACCTATCTGGAAGACGGTCATTGCAGTTTATCCAATAATCTTAGCGAGAATGCAATCAGACCATTCACTGTTGGCCGGAAAAACTGGCTGTTCAGTGCCAGCCCGAAGGGAGCTGCCTCTAGTGCTATTGTGTATACAATGGTTGAGATGGCAAAAGCGAATGACCTGAATACCTACAAATATCTGACATATCTCTTATCACAGCGGCCAGACGCTAAAATGTCAGATGAACAGTTGGAACAGCTTGCCCCATGGAGCGAGACTGCGAAAGCGAACTGTCAAAACTAAACATAGAGCAAAACGCTTGCATCTATCATTTTGGTGCAAGCGTGATTCATGGGTAGCGTAGCAATATTTTGCGCTTACTATTGTATTTCCCAAGACAATAATTATCACAACATCAGCTAAAATAATACCCAATGCAATATACACAAAAAATGCCGGTAAAATATTTTCAAACACCCCCATAATTAATAGAAGAATTGCTATAACAGACATTCCAATTCCCATTGTTCTGCATAGCTTTTTTTCATTATATTTTGCCTTTTCTTCTTTTGAAGCTGTATTATATCCGGAAATTAACCAACTTCCATGTCCAGAAATCAAAACTATGGAAAGTACAGCAAATATTATAAATCCAACATATACTACCCAGTCTGGTCCAGTTGATAAGTCTGCCAGTTTCATTTGTATAACACCTCCCACCAAATTTCGATGTTGTTAAAGTCCACAAGTCGAAAATTCTGCATTACTCATCATCCTTAATCATATATAACAAATTATTATATTCTTGGTCCTATGTCAAGATTTAGTACAAGTTAAAATGAGGTTTTCCTCATCTTAACCTGCCAGCTGCAATTCATCTTGCTGAAGCCTACGATACAGCTCTTCATAATCGTTTGGTGACATATAATCACAGTGACTATGAATTCGTTTCGTATTGTAGAATGCTTCCAAAATGCAGTTAAAGGATTTTTGCGCCCTAAAATACATACAGAAACTAGAAAATACAAATCTCCCGAAGAAGTTCAAGTATTAAAAATACTGATTTCTACGGGAGATTCATATTTTAAGATTTAGAGCCTAAAAATCGGTATTAACCGATAGCCCCATGATTTGAGAAGTTTTTCCTTCCTAGGACGCTTCAAGATTATCTTTATACAATAAACAATCTCATGAATATAGTTTATTATTCCGTCACAACTAGATACCAGGATGTTCCACTTTCACTTAAATTTGTTTGCTGACACCACTCACCATCTGCTGAAGAATTATTTCTAACGCCTAAATACAATCCACTCAATCGATTTTTTAAAGCATATGAACCATCATCCTTTTCAATCACTTCCCACATCTGGTTCCATCCTTGATTATATTCATACTGTATAATAGATGCCCCCACCTGCGTGGACATAGAATTCACATCCAAAACAAGACCACTGTTCTTGTTCTTTATAATATAATAGTTTCCATCTACCTGCTCAAATATCCATTTTTGGCTGTTCCATCCACCATACGTATATTGTTCTATACTCGCATTGTTATCCTGGGACCCCTGACATACGTTAAGTGCTTTCTGACTATTCACGTTATAAAACTCATATGAGCACTCATTTGATAAGAATGTCGTACCCGTTTTGAAAGCATTTAAAGCATCTGTAAATCTAAGTGTATTTGAAGAAACTTCTTCAGTCGCACCTAATGTGTAACCATCTGGTAAATACTGTGAATTTGCTTCTGGTTCCCAATAGAAAACGCCAATGCCTTTATTTCCAGGCACAGTATTCAAGGCATTTATTTCTTTACGAAGCAGTTCATAGGTTTTAGCTGCATCAGTTTCCACCTCGCCAGTTTCACAAATCATTACTTCTTTCTCGTATTTTGTTGCCATATTGTATAGATTTACTGCAACATTTTCAATCTCATCTCCACCTGTCCAATACGGGTAGTAGGAAAGTCCTACTACATCGGTTTTTCCTCCGCATTTTGTAATAAAATTACTAAAAAACCATTCAAAATGTAAAATACCACTTCCATGTGTCAAATGTGTAACTACTTTTGAATTCGGGCTTACAGCCTTCACTGCATCATATCCACTATTTAAAAATGCCGTAAGTTGCTCGAAATCACCCGTTTGATTACTTCCATAGGGATATAGAACACCATAGCTCACTTCGTTGCCAACCTGCACCCATTCAGGAGTTATTCCATTTTCTCCCAAAAAATTCATTATATAGTATGTATAATCATATACATATTTTTCAATTTCTTTTGCTGAAGCCCCCGACCATTGTTCAGGTATATCCTGGCATAAAGGATCTGCAAAATGGTCACTATAATGAAATACAAGCATGATTTTCATACCTAGATTTTTGGCTCTTTGCGCAGTATATAACAACCCTTGAGTATCACAATATCCCAAAAGACATGTTGTTCCATCAGGTTTTGTCCAAACAAAATCTGTCTCCGGATTTACAAAAACCCTTAATCGAACCGCATTAATGCCTTTATTCTTTAACACAGACAACGCATCATCGACATTTCCGTCCTCATTCAAATATTGTATCCCCTGATTTTCCATTTGACTTAACCACCCAATATCCGCACCGTATACAATATCATTATCTTGCTGATTTGATGCATGAGTTGTTACCGGCAAAACCATTACTGCTAAAAGCGCACTCATTACTAATGAAACTATTTTCTTATATAGCTTTTTCATGCCGCTACCTCACTTCTATTTTTCTTACTACATCTTCGCATCCATTTGCTGAAATTGTTACTGTAATGATTCCAGATTCATGTCCGGCTCTTACACATGCCATCGCATCTCCATCAAATGTATTACAACATCTGTCAAAATAATCTTCTTCATTAGACGGATTACTACTTCCAAGACCTTGTAATTTACCTGCACCATCAACAGATACCGTAATCTGTTTTATTTCTTGCTGGTTCGTTTTTCCACTTTCATCACAAAGCGTAATGTTCAGATAACACAGATCTTGTCCATTGGCAGTAAGCACTTTTTTATCCATTTTCACATCAAGAGTTGTTGATTTCTTAGCTGTTTCCAATGAATATCGTCCCCGTTCCATTCCATTCACATAGTCAATTGCCATCAATGTTCCTGCTTGATACGGCACGGTAAATTCAGCCATATATTGGTTTTCTTTTCCAGCTTTTTTTCTCCCCAGACTCTCATCGTTCAGAAAGAGTTCTACTTCTTCTGCGTCAGAATAGACATCGACACTTGCAGAAGTACCTTCGTATCCAGTCCACGTCCAGCTGGAAATATTATCTTTAAACATCCACGGAGTTTTCGATGGAGTCTGTCCATTACGATCAACTCGTTCAACCGCAATATATGGTTCATGCCTTAATCCATATACAACTTCACGATAATAACTGATTGGTCTTCGTACCCCTGTAATTGTGATATCCCCAATATATGCCAGACGATCCGGATAGACACTGCCAAAATTCTTTGTTCCATCGTAATAAAAAATACCACAGCCTGCTTCTCCGAGATAATCATATCCTGTCCAGGTAAAATCTCCTATAATATGAGAATAATCCTCTACCAATGTCCACAATCTGAATATATCTGCTGGAAATGTTTCCGTTCCCACTACCGCTTTATTCGGATGTAGCTGTGCCTCTAACACATGGCGTCCTGTCATGTAATTTAATCCTACAATATCTGTCGCATCACTTACTCCTGCAATAGCTTCTGATAATTTAGGATGTGCTGCAAATGCGTCTCCTGCCTCACCAGACATGAACTCCATGATTCCATTGAGTGCATTGCTTCCCATGGATTGCCCTTGATTGTCACCGCTATTCCCTTCATCTTTTCGTTTAATCAATGGAGCCACATCTCTCATAATTTCAAATAGTCTGGCTCCTGCCGCATTTAACCCATTCACGCCACAAGTCGTAAATCGTGTATCATCTAGTTCATGTAGTTTCTTACAAAGCATCCGGCTGATTTCAACTCCACGCGTTGTTCCGAGCTCGGATATTTCATTTCCGATGGAATAGATTGCTACACACGGATGGTTATAGTCCTTGTTTACCATTCTGGTCGTAACTTTTTCCCATTCATCTAAGAAATGTAAGGCAAAATCATGGCTGTTTTTATGAACCGTCCACATATCAAACAGTTCATCCATAACGATAATCCCCATTTCATCACAGATATCCAGCATTGCCTTGCTGATTGGATGATGAGAACTTCTAATACTGTTAAATCCTGCTTCTTTGATAATACGAATCTTTCTTCGTTCCGCATCATATATCGTTGCTGCACCAATAATTCCATTATCATGATGCAAACAAGTTCCCCGCAGATTCAATGACTTTCCATTTAGGCAGAACCCGTGTTTTCCATCTACATAAATGGTTCTGATTCCAAAATGTTCCTTCTGTTTATCAAGAATTTCTCCATTCTTCAAAAGAGTAACTTCTATTTGATAGAGATTTGGATATTCTGTATCCCATAAGTGTGGATGTTCAATCTCCACATTCCATGTGAACTGTTTTAGTCCACATTCCTCATCTGTGATTTCTTTCTTACAACTACAAATTACTGCTCCTTCATAATAAATATCCACTTGAGCTTCATCTGCTCTGGAATCTTCGGAGATGTTTTCTATCTGAACAGCTAATTCCAACCTTGCCATTTTTTCATCTGCAGATATCGTTGTAATTTTCACACCTTCCGGCGGAATATAAGTGGATCCTCCAAGATATAGATTGACATCTCGATAAATTCCACTTCCAGAATACCATCTGGAGTTTTCTTCTGCTGAGTTATCTGCAATGACTTTAATCTGGTTCATCTGTCCGTAATTCAAATATGGTTTCAAATCCACAAAGAATCCTGAGTATCCATACAGGTTTGTAGCCGCCAATGCCCCATTCACATATACCATTGCTGTTTCATATATCCCCTCAAATTCCAGAATAGCAGCTCTGTTTTCCCATTCTTCTGGCACATCAATGTCTTTAAAGTATGTATAAATTCCACCTGGATAAAATCCTGTCTGGCTTCCATTCTTTGTCTCTTTGGTACGTTTCTCATAAATCATTGCATCATGCGGTAAGGTCACAACCTCCGGTGCCTTTCCAGACATCTCCATGATTTTCAATGAGGAAACCACCCCTTTACAGAATTTCCAATTATCTAGTAACTTTATTTTTTCCATAACACACTGCTCCTATACATTCTGATGTTCTTCATCCCATTTCTGATTTGCTTTTTCTACATCAAGTCTGGAAAGTAAATATGTAATCAGCACACCGATGAGAACCGGAATGATCAGATATATCCATAAAATCATATTTGTCGCTCCTGCTGTCTGAACAGCGGCATCATTTACAAATCCGCCCACTGCTAATAACCAGCCCACTGCAGCTGTACCGATTCCACCACCGATTTTAACACCGAGAGAAGAACAAGAGTACATCGTTCCTTCCATGCGAATTCCAGTTGTTCTTGTTGTGTAAGCACTGGCCTCTGCAATAAACGCATTCAATGAGCCACTGAGGAATCCTGCAAATACGCCTTTTACGAAAAGAATAATGAGAAAAAGTGTGATATTTTTCGTTACTGCAGCATAAATCAGTGGAATGCCAAGTACACAACTGATGCCATATGCCCATGTATTTACCTTCTGCATATTACCGACTTTTTTAATAATGAACGGTGCAATAATTAATGCAAAGATTACCGGAAACATTTTCATCATATTTAGTAATCCATAAATTCCTTCATTTCCAAGATAATATGTTGCAAAGAAAACACCTGATCCTGTAACAAGATTGCTCATAATATAATACACAATGTAAATAGCAACAATCATCAGATAATATTTATTTTTCAAAAGGACTTTAATTGTATCCAGAAAACTTAATTTATCTTCAGCTGATTTTCCGTCCTCTTTCACAGTTACTTCCTCATCCGGAAGTTCTTTCACAGCAAGAACACTGATGGTATTTACAACAAGTGCAATTATTGCAAATACAATAGCAACCATTCTCCATCCATTTGCACCACCACCAAAAGCACTTACTGCAGAAGTTACTGCAAATCCTAATACAATATTTGTTACAACTGCAAACATGAAACGGAATGAACCAAGTTGAACTCTTTCATTTGGGTTTTTTGTAATCAATGCAGTCAATGATGAATATGCAATACCATTCGCTGTATAAAAAATTGCATTTAAACAGGTATAAAATACGAAGAAATATGCATACTGTGCAGTTCTTCCCATTCCTGCCGGAACTGAGAAAAGCAGTGCCAAACAACCTGATACACCAATTTGTGCATATAACATCCACGGTCTGGCTTTTCCCATTTTAGAATGTGTTCGGTCAATTATATTCCCAAAGAACACATCTGTAACTCCGTCCACACACTTGGATACCAACATCAATGTACCAATCACAGCACTATTCATTCCCATTACACTTGTAAGATACAACAACAAAAAGCTGGAAACTAATCCATAACTACAGTTTGATGCAAGATCACCAGATCCATAAGCTAACTTTTGATAAAACTTTAAATATTTTTTTTGCGAAGCATTCTCTCCCATTGTAACTTCCTCCTTAAATGTTATGCCCATTTTGCCGGCTCATGAGCTCTCTATATGATATGTTTCAATCATATCGTAATTATTATTCGTCAACAATATCATTTATTGGTGGAATATGATATACTTTGTAACATATCTGGGAATCGAGGTGCTTATATGCCGAAAATATCATTTAATAAAGATTATAAAAATGCATTAACTATCTATGGAAGAGAAAGTCATTTTAATCAATATTATCATTTAGAAACACCATTTAGTTTCGTATTAGAGACCTATTATAAGGATGAAGTAAATGAATATATCAGTTTGACTAATTTTACCCCGACTGACATTAAACACACAATTGTTCCAAACATCAGCACAATCTTCACAAGTCAAAATCGAGTGTTACATCAACATGATTTCTATGAATTCATGTATGTTTTAGACGGGACTGTAACAAACTCTATTGAAAATACTATCCGTATCTATCCCAAAGGTTCAGGATGTATCGTTAACCGAAATTTGAGACATGCCGAAAGATTTGATGGAAACTTCCGTGTATTTTTTCTCAATCTATCCAAGGAATATATCACTAAGATGATAAAAGAGACGCACAATCTCTATTTTGCAGAAGAACAGGAGATACTGGACAGTCCAATCTTAAAATTCTTGCAAGAAAGTGAAAATAATGATGTTCTGTCTAACAAGCAATTCCTTGATATATTTCCGGTACAAGGAAATGATTTTGCACATCGCTGTATGTATAAAAACGGAGAAAGCATCTCAAAAACTATGCTTTCTCCTACCTTTGGGAGTTCCCATCTGATTGACGGATATATTTGCAATATTTTAGGACTTATATGTGATACAACAGCTTTTCACACAACTCATGTGAAATTAGATTACAACAACGACTTTTTAATTTTTTCCAGAGCAACCCATATGATAGAAGATTCCAACGGATTGATTTCACGTAGTGAACTAGAAACAAAATTGCATTATAGCGGAGATTATATCAATCGGATTATCAAAAAATACAGCAATTTAAACTTATCTAGTTATTGTATGAACTATCGCTTAACGAAGGCCATTGATCTGCTCAAAGAAACGGATCTCTCGATTTCTGAGATTGCATTTCAGCTTGGCTTTAAAAACCGTACCCATTTTTATAAACAGTTCAAAAATCACTATGGAATGATGCCAAGTTCGTTTCGTAATCAAAAATAAATCTTATATCGTTTTATTATTGAAAATCACACTACTCTATGGGACGTATGGCTGCCCCGGTTATGGCTTGCCGGATAAACTCGGCTTCCACCGTATATCCGATCAGGGCAGGCTTGGTTTCATACCTTTGCAAACTGCTCATCCAGATCTTTCTCATCTGCATTGCATTTCAAAAATGTACGAAATTCCGATTTACCTATTTCTTTATATTTCTATTATAACAGTTCTCTATATCCGCTACAATGAAAGCATAGTTAGCTAGAACAAACTATTCATTTATCCATCTACAACAACTCACATCATTGCTACATGACATATCACTCTTCCGGGCGGGAAAGAAATCCACATCACATAGGCAATCAATATATTATATTCTAAGTACCGTGAGTTATATTATTGCAAACCTCCATTTCACCACTCAATTTTGACTCGGATACCGATACTCATCATCAAAATCATCATGGTATTTCTCATTTTTTCGTAGGACAAAAGTCAGCGAAACCCTTGTATTTACTGGGTTCTTTCTAACTTAGCATTATAATAACTCATTCCCCTCTATCTACCATCTCTGTCTATACGTTTCTTCTTGATGTTTTGTTTTGCATTTGCCTGTTCCAAATGCTTTGCAACTTCTATTGCTTCCTTGACCTTATTTTTTCCCAAAACAGCTACAACCCGATCCATATCATATGACACATTTAACAAAGCTACATTCTCTTTCTTTATAACAGATACTTCTTCTCGCAACCGATCTACACGATTTTCAAGATCCAGGTTTCGATCTGATAGCTTTTGATTTTTGCTTTTCAGTTCTAAATATTTGCTATACAATGCCTGTATCATGTTCGCAACTTTTTTCACCAAAGGAAATATTCTCTTCCTGTAAGATTTTGCAGACTCTAAAGTTCCGGCTTCTGGCAGCCATTCTTCCGGATAATATCCATACTCACGTGCATGTGAGTCAACAAGTCCAGCTTTTGAATTTAGTGCAGAAAATCGTTTTTCTAACACTTCTGTCTTTTTAATTACTGCATCTCTCTCTTTTTCTACCTGTTCTTTTTCCTTTTGGATCTCATCCACACATTCGCTGATATCATGCAAATCATGTTCCAATAAATTCTTATGTTCCGTTAATTCTTCTACTTCCTGTTCTCGAACCTTTTTCTTGTAATCCAACACAGAAAGATGTGGTTCATGAGTTCCTTTCTGCTCCCATTCTATCTCATTTTCCCTCATGACCATGGCTAATTTTTCCTTTTCTGATTGTACCCATTGATTTAGCTCCGTCTCACTTCTGGAACCACCTTTAAATCCTAATGACGATAAGGCTTGTTTTAAAGATACTCTTGTATCAAGTCCTCGCTTACTTCCTGTAACATAGGGAATAAAATCAATATGTAGGTGTGGTGTTGCTTCGTCTAAATGCAGATGAGCAGCAAATACTCGCAACGTAGGATTCCGTTCTTGAAATCCTTTCATGTATTCATCTAATATCTTTGCAGCAAGCTGTCCCTCCATCGTTTCTGATCCCATATTGTCTTTATCACCGATCTGAAGGATAACCTCATGAAATAATTTTTCTTGTTTCCCGGAACGTATCTTTTCATAGTAATCATCTATCTTACGATCTTTTCGAGTCTGTTTATCGTTGTAACGTTTCAAGGCTTCGTCAAATAATTCATGATATACGTCTTTGATATCTTCATTACAATATTCAACATTCCAATGGGTTCTGTTCGGATCCGTATTCTTTGCATGAAATTTTCTACTGTTATGGTTCAGGGAGCCTTTCCCTGTCATAAAACTAATCGTCCTCTTCAATAAATCTCCTTTCCTTCATTTTAAAACGCCAGATATGGCGATCATGTTTTGTTACTTTTGTCAAAAGTAACGCAAAAGCACTTTCGACAGCCTAACGTCCATCAAAAGTACCCTTGCGCCCTGCCGGGAGCTTTCAAATCAGCCAGCACTGTATCGGCTACACCCTACGGCAATTCTCCTTGTTTGGTATGATACAGGTGCGTGCCACGCTCCTGTTCTATATTCCCCAAACAAACATCACCACCGATAACTGGCTGACACTCCACGCTTATGTAAATATTCCTGTCGTGCTTTCTCCTGCTCTTCCTCAGAAGGAGCCGTCTTATACTTCGTATAGAGTTCATGTCTGACTAATGCATCCAATTTTTCTTCCAAGCCATTTCGAATATCTTCTTCATACTGATCATCTGAACCCAGATGATAAAAGATCAATTTTCGAAACAGTTCATAATCAATCTGTACTTTTTTCATCACTTCACTCCTTTTTAATCAAGGTGGCAAGATTCCCTATTCTTTAAGATATGGTAATCTTGCCATCTTCCTTTACTCTTCTTGTAACATCCAGAACCATTTATTTCCTATCTTCACAGAATCAATCTGTAATTCCTTCTTCGCATTCCAAAGTGTTTTCTTTTTAATTCCTCGTTCTTCTGCTTCTTCCGCTATTTTTGCCTGTTCCATTGATCCATTTGCTAAGATCTCTTTTAAAAAATCTTTCGCACTTCGGATTTTTTGCCCTCGTCCATCACCAGACAATAAGTCCTCTGCACTGATGTCATATTTTCCAATCCAATGGAATCCTTTTTCCTTGTCTAATCGAAAGGCAATCGCATCTCCTTCCGGAGCAAGAGAACTCTTTACATGACAGATCACTCGGATTTCCGGTTCATCTTTCACTCTTCCAACAATCAACACGCTTCTTGCTGCCGCTTGAAAGTCAATAGAGCCCAATCCACGATAGGATGATTTTCCATTACTATTCTTATTCATATGACCGATCAGAATAATGGCACATTGATATTTCTCTGCTAATACAGAAATTCTTTTCATCAATGGGCGAATCTCATTTGCCCTATGCATATCAACACCAGCCCCTAGAAAACCTTGAATTGGATCTAATACTACAAGTCTTGCTTTCGTCTGTATAATCGCTTCTTCCAGCCTTGCATCTACCATGGTTAATGGCTGATCCTGGTCATCAATCACCAAGACTCTGGAACAATCTGCCCCTGCCGCTAACAATCTTGGTTTGATTGTATCGCCCAATCCATCTTCAGCTGTTTGATAAATCACATTGATTGGCTTTACACCTGTTTCTTCTTCGGTTATCTCATTTAGTATTGGTTCTCCCTTTGTTAATTTTGCAATGATCTGCAACACCACGGTGGTCTTACCCTCTCCAGGATCTCCCTGAATAATGGTGACCTTCCCGTATGGTATGAAGGGATAAAAGAGCCATTCAATTTCTTCCACTTCAACCTGATCCATGTGGATCAATTTCAGGCATGGTTCTGCCTTTTTTACTTCTCTATAATGTTCTTCCATTTCCACCTCCTGCCCAACCGGGCAAGTCCCTGGCAAACAGAATTTAACAATTGTTGCAACAACAATTTTGTGATATACTCAAGTTGTTAGGATGGTATATCAGTTATTCTGATGATCAGGGAACTTGCTCAGATTATTTCTGGGCTTTTTCTTTTTTCCTTCTTTCATAGTTTCTTTCTTCTGCAAATGCATTTAATATCTCCAACATTGTTCGAATAGGTGTAAACAATTCTTCATCGGCATTCTCTAATGTAGTTAACCTTTTCAGTTCCTCTTCAATCCCTCGAAGCTGTTTTCTAAACTGTACTAACATCAATGGATTTCCTACTGCTGTGACTTTTTGATGTAAAACACTTTCAATGATATATTCTTGTCTCGTCTGGTATCCACAAAGCTTTACTCTTAAATCCAGCTCTTCATTTTCTTCCGGAGACATTCGAAACGCTATGGTTACATTACGCCACCGATTCTTGTTATCCCGATTTTTTTCACTCATCCAGATATTCCTCTCTTTCCTGATTTAGATTTTCCGCCATCTCTGTTTGGATTGTCGGGAACAAATGTGCATATCGATATGTGATCTCCACACTTTCATGTCCTACCCTTTCTCCTATTGCCACCGCAGAATATCCCATATTGATCAACAATGACACGTGAGAATGTCGTAAATCATGGATTCGTATTCTCTTCACTCCTGACAACTTCACACCTCGATCCATTTCATGATGAAGATAGCTTTTTGAAATTTGGAATATCCTGTCATTTTCATTTAAACCATACAGCATTCCTATATACGATTCTAATTCTTCGCTTAAAAATTCCGGCATGGTGATCATACGATTACTCTTCACAGTCTTTGGATCTGTAATAATATCCTTCCCCTCTAATCTTTGATAAGATTTATTGATCCGGATAGTACACGCCTGAAAATCGAAATCTGCCGGTGTCAGTGCTAACAACTCTCCCATACGCACTCCACACCAATATAGAATTTCAAATGCATAAAAGGAGATTGGCTTATCCGCCACCGCTTCAATGAACTTCATATACTCTTCTTTTGTCCAGAAAAGCATCTCTTTTGTTCTTTCTTTTCCCATAGATCCTGCCTTGCGTGCAGCATTGCTTTTCAAATCATAGAAATTAACTGCATGATTCAAAATTGCACTCAGCTGATTATGGATGGTCTTTAGATAGACCTGTGAATAGCCTTCTCCTTGTTTATTTCGATAGTTCATCATGGTGTTCTGCCACTGTCGAATATCGGAAGGTTTTATTTCCTGCAACTTCTTTTTCGAAAAATATGGGAGAATCTTTTTTTCTACAATATGCTTTTTCGTCAGCCAGGTATTATATTTGATTCTGGATTTGATATCATTCAGATAAAGATCTACAAAATCTTCAAAATACATATCCAGACTCAAATTCTCCTTTAATTTAAACGCTCTTTCCCATTCCTGGGCATCACATTTGCGTTTAAATCCCCTTTTCGTCTTCTGCTTTCTTACGCCGGTCCAGTCCTTATAATAGGTTCTTACCTCGTAAGTATTTGACTTTTGGTTTTTGATTACTGTCAAAACATCACCTCCTGCTATTTCATTTCGTTCATACCGTAAACTCGTTCTTCAAAATATTTACGGCTGATTTTTCCTTTGACAACAACGAAACCTTTTTGCTCCAATTCAGCATTTAACTGACGGATCAAACGATACGCATAGGAATCAGATACTTCTAATTCTTTCGCTACTTCTTTTGCTGATATAAATAATTTACTAGCCATCTATATCCCCCCTTTCTTTTTCAGTTCATTATCGAACGGTGTATATGCATCATAACATTTCATTTCCGTACTGTCAATAGAATAATTTCAAAAATGAATGGTTTATTTTTATATTTCATTTTTGAACTGTTTATGCTATACTTTTAAGTAACAATCAGCAAAGGAGTGTTTTCTTATGACAGTAGGTGAGAAAATAAGAAAATTCCGGATCGATCAAGGATATACACAGAAAGAATTGGCAATCATGTCCGGCTTGAGCGAATCGGCAATTAGAAATTATGAACTTGGGAATCGTTTTCCATCATCAGAACAATTGGAAAAAATAGCAAACTCATTAAAGATCAGTCCATACGCCATGTCTGATCCAAACTTTGATACTTATGTTAGTGTCATGCACGCATTATTTGCTTTAGAGGATCAATATGGTCTGCACGCCTACCAGGATGAATCCGGCGTACCACAACTCATGTTTAAAGACAAAGGACATGATTCTTTAAATATGCTGGATAATATTGGAGCATGGGCTGATATGTACCAGAAATTCAGAAATGAAGAGATTACAGAAAAAGATTATTTAGACTGGAAAAGTCAATTCCCAGCTAAATAAAAAGAAATTATTTACAATAATATTAAAAAAGTATTGTCATTTGATTGTCAACGGACATAGAAAGAGCCAAGAAAGCCCGTAAAATAGGCATTTCTTGGCTCTAATATATTATTCAAACTCGCAAATAAAATCTCATCACTATACTTTTTAGTATTGGTGTTATGGTTCTATTGGGTTTTATATGTGTTCAACTGTCCTAAATCCATAGGCTGTACTGAACGGTGTTATCAATTTGTTATCATGATTGTGTTATCAATCAGAAATTAAAATCGTTTTTCCCTGTGTAACATACTGTATGTTATCACCATCTTTCTTCGCAATATCATGCATAGTAAAAGTAATCTCTCGATTATTTTTTGCCAAATAATTTGCTACATCTTGTAAATAATTTTCGTCGTAATTATCAGCAACAACACTTAAAATATCTTGTCCAGTTTGAGTTAACTTATATATTGGAATTATTATTTTCTTTTCCTCAATATTATTACTTTTTAATAATTTCATATCATATATCAGTTCTAATGGATACTGTGCTGTTACTCCTAATGTTAACTGCATTGATCCTGATGAATCTATTAATCCACATTCTGACATTTCAACTATTTTTCCATACAGCACATTATATTTTTTATTTATTTCATCATCATTTAAAATTGCAAATGTTCCTCTATAATTAATTATGTACGGCCTTAATTCTTCAAATAAAGTTGCTTCTTGCTTTGTTATCTTGCTTAAAGTATCCAGACTACGTAATGTAAAAGAATTAGGACTTTTTATTTCACCAGCCAATACTTTTCCCCATAATTTTTGCATATCAGTATTGCTAATATCCTGTATAGAATTAAAAAATCTCATTAACCAATCTTCATTTACTACTTCATCAGCAACTTCATTTTCATCTTGAAGAATTGCTTTAGCTTCATTAACAACATCCTCTATATTTTTCTGTTTTCGCATTTCCTGATAGAGCATTCTTGAACATGTTCTTCTATATAATTCTTTTACTTCTCCTAAAGGTTGCTCCATATCATTACATAAGGAAATTGCTTTATCTGTAATTCCACCATCCATTTCAAGCATATCAATTTGTTTTGCTTCCTTATCTATTATGTTTCTCACTTCTTGAGGAATCATAATAGAACCTAATCCTTTAGATACACAATTATATAATTTTTGTAATCCATTTGAAAAATTTTCATTCATCTTTTTCTTCCTCTATAGTATTAAATAGCCGTTCCAGTTCTATATTAATACATGTAATATAATTATCCAAATAACTTTGTATGGTCAAACTTACAAATATAAGCGCAAAAGAAAATAATGATAATGTATCTGCTAACTTTGCATTTTCTTTAATAAATTCTGTTGATAATCCCAAAATAAATACAATCAAAACACCTATTAGAATTCCATTAGCTATCAAAGAAGTTTTTTCAATTATATTTTCATATTTTTTATGTATATTTTTCTGATCGCTTTTATACTCTTCAAGCTTTGACACTTTTTCGCTATTAGATTTGTCTTCATTTTCAACGCCCCATGCATGCAAAAATCCAATGGATACCTTTATTATTCTAGTTTCAAGTAGCTGTAACGCAGAAATAACAACATCCATAATTTGTACTATAGCAACTGCTAAAGATACAATAGAACACAACAAGATTACTTTTCCACCTACATACCCCAAAAAATTCATTCCACCAATAATAAAATATGCCACCGCCAAAGCAATAATTAAAATATTTGCATACTTAATATTTGATTTCATTCCAGTTCCTCTTCAATTAGTTAAATATCCTTGTAACATCCTGATATCGGTTAACTACACGATAAATCTCTACATATTCGTTACCGACCTTGTAGATAATCACATAATCTTCCCATATCGCATATTTATAATCTGTCCGAAAGCTGACCCGTTTGGAGAGATCCGACCCCATTCCCGGAAACATCTGAAGATTTTCAAATTTTCCATAAATCTCTTTTATCGTCTTCGCAGCATATTCCTCGTTGTCTTCAGCAATGTAATCCCGAATATTTTTCAAATCCTTTGCAACAATCGGATTGATCCGCAGTTTTAACATCTTATTCCCCCACAAGCGCTTTCAGTTCATCCAGATCCAGCCAGCCTTCTCCGTCTTTCACTGCTTCTTCGGCTTCCTGCAGCTTCATCAGAAGCTTTTTCTCTGCCCGGTCACGCTCATAATCTTCAATATCCATGACAACAAAACGTCCTCTGCCATTCTTGGTCAGATATACCGGTTCTCCTTTGTGACAGTTTTTCAGGACTTCATTATAATTTCTCAAATCAGATACTGGTAAAATATTTGCCATATTCTTTCAGCTCCTTCCTTTGATTTCAAATTGTTTCTTCTACTTTTATTATACACAAAAAGCTGTAAAATTCAACGTAGATTTTTACAGCTCTTATCATTTCTATATATTTTTATCACAATCTATTTCAAATATTGAGCAAAAATCGCCTCCAGTTCTTTATTCCCTTTCAAAAATTCATACTCTTCTTTATTTTCAATTTCTGTAGCTAACGCACGAACAAAATTATTTCCGACTCCTGAAAAAGATTTTCCCTGTACTGTATCCGCATATCTGTAATATAAAGGTGATTCCACCATCTTCCATGGCTTCTGTGACTCCATCAACACTTCTTTTATCAACTGAATACATTTTTCTACATCCTTTCGATACCCGGCAATCAATAGATGTGGTACTACTTTACCGTAATCCCACAGACCAAACAACGACACCATATGTTCTGTGATTTCGGCAATCTCCTCTGCTTTACAATGATTTCCAGTTTCTTCTTCCATTTCTATCAACTTATACAGATAGCTTTGTATATTCGTAACTGTCTGCATCAGTTTTCCCTCTAAAAAGAACGCTGCAACATCTGTCCCTTCCTGGTGTGCTAATACATTCGTTTTCATAATTGTGGCATCTATCACAGTATCTGGAATTTTATCCAAAAAGATATTTGCTTCTTTATATTTTTCCATTTGTATATATTTCGCCGCAAGCATAAAAATACTGGAAATCCTTACCTTTTCATCCGGACTTTCAGCAGTTCGTTCCAGCCATTCAACAATCACATTATTACATTCCAACTTTTTCTCATCATCGATATCGGATAAAGTTAGCGCCGCATTTAAAACAGTAGCAATTGAATAAATCAACGAATCACAATGAGGATATTCCTTTATTTTATTTTTTCCCATCTCAAAGGCTTTTATAAAGCTATCCAATGAAACTTCCGAAAGCTCATTCACAAATTGTCCAATCTCTTTTTCTGTCAATTCTTCACGAAATGAAAATAATTCATTCATATCAATTTTTAATAATCGAGCAAGTGCCGGAAGTAATGATATATCTGGATATGTGTTTCCTTTTTCCCATTTATTTACCGCAGGAGTAGAAACGTCCAAATAATCCGCCACCTGTTCTTGAGTTAATCCCGCAGTTTTCCGATAGTTTTTTATCTTCTCACCAATTTGCATTGTTCCTACCTCCTGTTTATATTCTCATTATAGTATTTCTAATATGTGTTTACAATTGAGCTTTCGTTTAATTATGGCTTCGATTTCTTAACTAACGGTTAAAATCTGCGAGAAAAATGCTCTATTTTATAATTCGGCAGATCAAGATATCCTTAAATTCAATTAATTCAAAAATAAGTGTATCAGTACTCCAATCAAGAAGCAAATCATCGCTGTAACACCCGCACTGATAATAACCTTTAATATATTTTGATAAGGTCGTTTTCCCACTTCAACTGCCTTATGAAGTTCATCCAATTTTTTTCCCTCCGTAAATGCAACAATTTCCTTATAAGTTTGTATATCATTTTTCTTTTTTAGTTTTTCAACCTTTAACGCCCAGTACTTTGTAATAATAAATAAAATCCCAAACGGAATATACGCATACCTCCCGAGCCACATAAACAAAGGTACTGCCGATATAATTAACACGGCCAAATGAACTGTATAGATGGAACCATAATAATTAAACTTTTTAATTTCTTGATCGCTAATAATTTCTTTCATTTTCTCTATATCTCCTTTAATTAATTGATCGAGAGATACATTAAACAATGAACTAAGAAGTAACAGGCTATGAATATCAGGATAACTCTTTTCGTTTTCCCAATTAGAAATTGTCTGTCTTGTTACATATACCTTTTCTGCCAGTTCCTCCTGTGATAGATGAAGCTCTGTTCGGTATTTTTTTATCTGTATACTCAGCTCCATATAATTTCCTCCCTTCGCAAGTAATTTGTTCTCTTAATCTGAGTCAAGAATAATCATTTTTTCATTATCTGTCTATCAAAGATATTTTACTTAACGGAAAACACAATGTCAAAAGAGTTTTACACTACAAAACTCATGCCTTTTCAGCAATTTTTATTTTCATATTTGTAAAGGGCAGCCTTTCGACTGCCCTTTTTACTTACATATACACCAGTTCTTGCAACACAATTTCTTCCGCACATACCTTTATACTATTCATCAATCCAACCCATTTCATCTGATTCTGCATTTTCAATTGTTCTGTCACACCCTGTTTTTCTACCATCTGCTTCATTAGGCTTTCTACCTGTTCCCTAGCTTCCTGATCAACTCGATTTAAATATGCTATCAATTCCCCCGTCAGCAATAAATACTGGTATCGTGCCGGTCTATGTTCTTTCAGAAATTGTTTCCGCAGCATTCCATATTTACCATAGGTCGGTTCTTCCTCATTCACTGCCAGATCCGGCAGATAATAATCTCCATGCAGTGTGTAGCTTAATCCATTGCTTTCATCATAAATGTGCTTTTTCATCGTCTTATCTCTCCATTCCTCTATTTTTTGATTTATTTTTCTTACGCTGTTGATTCTCCATTTCACTTTTACGGGCACCCCAAGCCAATCTTTCGTGAATACTTCCTTTGGGCATTTGCTCCACTTGCCGTTTTTCTTCTAATGCTTTCTGCTCCTGTATATCTTGCTGTACCGCATCCTCTACAACATTTTTTCCAAGGACACGCACTACCCGGTCATATCTGTCGGAAACGCCCTGCAATTGTTGCTTTTCCTCAGATAACTGCTTTGTTTCTTCACGCATTGTATCTAATTTTCTCTGCATTCGGTTATATGCCTGTTTTGTTTCCTGATATTTGTGTTTCCATTTTTCTACTTCTTTGGTAAGTTCTTTGACCTGGGCTGCCATTGCAGCAATTTTATTTTTCATCTGGGTAAACAGTGGTTTTATCTTTTTATCCCGGTAAGTTGTTGCACGTTCTAATGTCCCAGCTTCCGGTAGAATTGCTTTCACTGTCCCATATTCCTTTATTTCCTTACTGACATTATCCATAACAGGCTGCAACCGTTCTCTGCGTTCTTCCAGGCTGTGCAGATCTTTCTCAGCTTTTTCCGCACGCTTCTCAGCCTCCTCTTTATCTTTAACTGCCTGCTCCTCATCATCTTTTAAAAGCTGGATATCAGCTCTTACTTCCGCAATCTGTGCAATCAGTCCTTCATTCTCAGCAGTGAGATATTCTTTTTCCTGCTCCAGTGTCTGTACTTCCTTTTTACGCTCTTTCTTCTTAAAATTATAAACATCAAGATGCTCCTCATGTGTCCCTTTCTGCTCCCATTCAATTCCATGCTGTCGTGCAACCTCTGCAAGCACTTCTTTTTCATGGTTGATCCACTGATTCAACTCTGTATCGTGTTTGTTCCCGCCTTGAAATCCCAGGCTTTTTAATGCCTGCTTCAGTGAAACCCGGGTATCCATTCCTTTCCCTTTCCAGCCAGTTACATAAGGAACAAAATCAATATGCAGATGCGGTGTAGCTTCATCCTGGTGCAGATAACAGCAAAATACATGAAGTGTTGGATTTCGTTGCTGAAAATTCTTTACATACTCATCCAGTACTTTTACCGCCAGATCTCCTTCTGTCGTTCCCACAGCCATATCTTCTCGATTTCCAATCTGGAAAATCACTTCATGGAACAGCTTTTCCTGCTTTCCCTGACGAATTTTTTCATAGTAATTTGTAATCTGCCGATCCTTTCTTTTTCCCACATTGTACCGTTCCACAGAATCATCAAACAACTCTTTATATACTTCCTTCAGATTTTCATTCTGGTAACAGATATTCAGGTGTACTCTGTCTGGGTCTACATTTTCAGCTACAAAATCCCGTCTGTTATGAGCCAGCGATCCAGCTCCAATCATGCCGCTGATCGTTCTTCTCATCATTATGCTCCTCACCTCTCCTTCTAAAAAGCGTGCTAGATATGGCACATAATTTGTATTTCCGCCAACTATGGCGATTATAAGAAATCTTCGCCGGATACGGCGGTTTTGTTACTTTTGTCAAAAGTAACGCAAAAGCACTTTCGACAGCCGTACCGCCTATCAAAAGTACCCTTGCGCCCTGCCGGGGGCAAGACGTCCAGAGGACGTCTGTTCTGCACCGACCGGAGCGGAGACCATTATTTCTCCCGCTAGTCGGATTGCTTCTGCGTTACTCACTTAACTAATCTATTACTGTATTCTCGCCCGTATATATTCCAGATCTCCGCAGTACGGTGTTCCTACCAGATACCATTCCCTTGCCGGATTCATCTCCATTCTGGTCTGCACCCACTGATCATCAATTAGTACTTCCAAGCATTCCCCACAATGAAATCCTGTATCAATCCATAAATCTGATGACAATAAACCATATCTATCGTTACTGCTGTTATATCCTAATCTTCCTTCTCTCATTGCTGTATGCTCCTTTCTATTGTCCTACTGTAAGGACGCCCTGATTCAGGGCTCCCTTTCGCAGCCTATAATTTACCGATAAATAATCGGGTAATCTATAACCTCTCGTCTGTATCTTACCGGCTTTCTCCTTGTCTGATATTTACAGGTGCGTGACACGCTCCTGTTATAAAGTGATCAGCAAGAATCTCTACCAACGAAAGTTTTCCGGTATTCCCTTCCTTTCCAGGTATTCCTGCCTGGACTTTTCTCTCTCTTCCTCTGTTGGGGCTGTTTTGTACTTGCTGTATAACTCCCGATCTACCATTGCATTCAATTTCTTTTCTAACCCTTTCCTTATGATTTCTTCGCCCTCATAATTCTCCATCAGGAAATATTGCAACAGTTGAAAGAATAACTCATATGGTATCTGCACATTTCTATTTTTCATCTGATCTCCTTTCAAGGTGGCAAGATGCCCTATTATTAAGATATGGTCATCTTGCCATCTTCCTTTTTCTACTCTGACAACATCCAATACCACTGATTTCCACGTTTTACGGAATCTATTCCCAGTTCCATTTTGGCATTTCTCAGTGTTTTCTTTTTAATTCCCAGTTTTTCTGCTTCTTCCTCAATTTTCTTTTGTGCCATACCTCCATCAGCCAGTATCTCAAGCAGAAATTCTTTTGCTTTCCGGGTTTTCTGTCCTTTTCCCTCTCCATTGAGCAATTCATCTGCACTAATATCATATTCACCAATCCATTCAAATCCGTTGTTTTTATCCAGACGGAACGCAATAGCTTTACCTTCCGGTGCCAGGGAACTCTTTGTATGGCACACAACTCTTACTTCCGGTTCGTCCTTAATTCGTCCGACAATCAAAACGCTTCTTGCAGCTGCCTGAAAATCAATAGAACCAAGTCCCCGGTAAGAAGATTTTCCGTTACTGTTCTTGTTCATGTGTCCAATCAGAATAATCGCACAATGATATTTTTCTGCCAAGACTGCTATACGTTTCATCAAAGGACGGATTTCATTAGCCCTGTGCATATCCACCTCTGATCCAAGGAAGCCCTGAATCGGGTCAAGCACAACCATTCTGGCTTTTGTCTGCACAATTGCTTCTTCCAACCGGACATCTGCCATCGTCAGCGGTTGCTCACTGTCATCGATAACCATGACCTTTGTGCAGTCTGCACCTGCAGCAAGTAATCTTGGTTTTATCGTATCTCCAAGACCATCTTCTGCAGTCTGGTAGATTACATTTACTGGTGCCTCCAAATGCTGTGTTGACGCATTGTTTTCAATATTTTCTGCATCTACCATATCGCTTTCACTATCAATATCTATCCTTTTATCTTTTGTTGAATCAGCTGGAAGAATAGTCTCTCCTCTGGTCAGTTTTGCAATAATTTGAAGCACCATTGTCGTTTTTCCTTCTCCCGGATCTCCCTGTATAATTGTTACTTTTCCATAGGGAATAAATGGATAAAGCAGCCATTCAATCTGCTCCACTTCCACCGTATCCATATTGATGAGTTTCAGTTCCGGTTCCAGCCTTTTCTGTACTGTTTTATTTGTTTCTGTTCTTTTGTTTTCCATCAAATCCTCCTTATTTTCCCGTTGAAAGAAAGAGTGGTTTTTGATAGAATACTCATAGAAGTTTTTTGGAAGAGTATTCTACCAAATCCCTGCCTTTAGGTGTTTGCCGACACTTAAAGGCTCTTTTATTCCGCTTTCATTCCAGCCATTGTTATTGTGATAAGCCGAATCACTTCCAATAAATCCTCCGGCACATCTTCTCCCTTTTTCAGACGTTTCAGCTCACCCAGTACCTTTTCAAGTTCCTTCTTCAAAGCTTTATACACCCTGGGATTTCCTATAACCACAACTTCTTTTTCCTGCAATCTTCGGATAATATATTCTTGTTTGGTTAATCCCGATAGCCGTACTGCCGTCTCTAGAAGTTCATCTTCTTCCGGTGACATCCGAAATGCTACAACTTTATTTCTCCAACGTCCCTGATGATCCAGACATTTAGCCGACATTTGCAAGTCCTCCTTCTACTTCATTTAATTCTTCATCCATATTTTCCGCATCCAGCTGCTCTGCCATGTCCTGCTGTACCGACGGAAACAGATGTGCATACCGGTAAGTAATCTTTTCTGCTGAATGTCCAACCCTTTTTCCGATTGCTAGTGCGGTATACCCCATATTGATCAACAGGGATACATGACTATGCCTGAGATCATGAACTCTGATTTTCTTTACCCCACTCGCTTTACAGCCTCTTTCCATCTCATGATTCAGATAATATTTTGTTACCGGAAAAATGCGGTCGTCAGGCTTTAAACTGTAATATAATTTCAGGCAGTCCTGCATTTCATCACACAGAAACTGTGGCATTATGACTGTCCGTACACTGTTCTTTGTCTTTGGCGTACTGATTACATCTTCTCCTTTCAAACGCTGATAGGACTTATTGATCCGAAGCGTTTTCTTTTTGAAATTAAAATCTGCTGGTGTTAAAGCAAGCAGCTCGCCCGAACGAATTCCACACCAGTAAAGCAGTTGAAAAGCATAGTAGGAAAGAGGTTTGTCCATCATTTCTTCTGCAAATCGCTTATACTCCTCTTTTGTCCAGAACAACATTTCCTTGCCTTCTTCTTCTCCCAGTGCCCCAGCTTTTCTTGCCGGATTAGTGCTAAGATCGTAATATTTCACTGCATGATTAAAAATAGTGCTTAATTGTCCATGTATCGTTTTCAGATACATTGGCGAAAGCGGTTTTCCTGTTTTCGTTTTCAGTTTTCTCATCTGGTTATGCCAGTCCATCACATCTTTAGCTGTAATTTCCGATACTTTACGTTTTCCAAGATACGGAAGAATCTTTTTCTGAATAATATTTTCTTTTGTAAGCCAGGTACTCTGCTTCAAAGAAGGTCTGACATCTTCTTCATACATAGTGCAAAAGCTTTCCATTGTCATATCCACGCTTGCTTTCTTCTGTAATTTGAATTGTAATTCCCAGTCCGCAGCTTCTTTTCTTGTAGAAAATCCTCGTTTGCATTTCTGTTTTCTTGCACCTGTCCAGTCCTGATAACGAATCATTACATACCAGGTGCCATTGTCATTCTTGTAAATTGCCATTCCTAATTCCTCCCATCATTCGATCTTGTTCCATAGAACTGCTCATAAAAATACTTCCGGTCAACTTTTCCTGCGATTGTTTGACATCCCATTGCCTGCAATTCCCTGTTTAGCCTTTTCATCAGCTTGTATGCATAGGACTCCGATACTTCCAGGACTTCCATGACCTCTTTCACATTCATAAACATTTTACTCATAGAAAATTTCTCCTTTCTTTTTACTATACTATTTTGTATAGGTTGAATTATACTATACTATTCTGTATGGGTCAAGTACTTTCAATACATTTACCCATACTTTTTTGTATGGATTTTCTTGTCTCTACCATTTGGATATGCTATACTCAACCTATCAAGAAAAAGACAGGAGATATAAACATATGGCAATAGGCGAAAGAATCCACCATTTCAGACTTCTGCGTGGTTTCACGCAGAAATATTTGGGTCAACAGCTGGGATTCAGTGATTCACAGGCTGATGTCCGCATTGCACAGTATGAAAAAGGGGCACGCAGTCCAAAAGAAAAATATCTGAACGCATTGGCTGATATTTTTGAAGTATCCCCTCATGCTCTTGCTGTCCCGGATATTGACAGTTACGTTGGACTGATGCATACCTTATTTACCTTAGAAGACCTTTACGGGCTTCACATTGATGAGATTGACGGAGAACTTTGTCTCCGGCTGGACAAGGCCAAGGGAACCACCTACCTTTCCATGTTCGATATGTTCCATGCGTGGCAGGAACAGGCAGAAAAACTCAAATCCGGCGAGATCACTCAGGAAGAATATGATCAGTGGCGTTACAACTATCCAAAAAACGCAAAATAAAAGCCGACGAAAAAAGGCCTTACCAAATTGATTTCACTCAATTCAGTAAGACCTTTTTTGTCGGTTTCACACATATTACTCGATAACCACAGGATACCTGATAAATAATGCCAAAATATCCAGTGTTATCATTTTGTTATCAAATAGAACTTTATCTGCCCGGAAACGCCCTGTTTATAAGGCTTTCCAGAAATTTTTAATTATTCAAACTCTATGGTCGCAGGTGGTTTCCCCGTACAATCGTACATCACTCTATTTACGTGTTTTACTTCATTTACAATTCTGCTTGTGGTCTTCCCAATAACTTCCCACGGAATTTCTGCGCTCTCTGCAGTCATGAAATCCGTAGTCGTTACCGCTCTTAATGCTACTGCGTAGTCATAAGTTCTCTCATCACCCATAACTCCCACAGAACGCATATTTGTAAGCCCTGCAAAATATTGTCCGATTTCCTTATCCAGTCCGGCTTTTTTAATTTCCTCACGCCAAATCGCATCTGCTTCCTGAACCATTTTTACCTTCTCAGCAGTTACTTCGCCAATGATACGAATACCAAGACCTGGTCCCGGGAATGGCTGTCTGAATACAAGATATTCCGGAATACCAAGCTCTAAACCTGCTTTACGCACTTCATCTTTAAATAAATCACGTAACGGTTCGATAATTTCCTTAAAATCAACGTAGTCCGGCAGTCCTCCTACGTTATGATGTGATTTAATAACCGTAGACTCACCGCCAACGCCGCTTTCTACCACGTCAGGATAAATCGTTCCCTGTACTAAGAAATCAACAGCTCCAATTTTCTTTGCCTCTTCTTCAAAGACACGGATAAACTCTTCACCAATAATTTTACGTTTCTGTTCCGGTTCTTCCACACCCTTTAATTTTGCGTAGAAACGTTCCTGTGCATTTACACGGATAAAGTTCAAATCGTACTGACCATTTGGTCCGAATACAGCTTCCACCTCATCTCCTTCATCTTTACGAAGAAGACCATGGTCTACAAATACGCAGGTAAGCTGATTTCCCACTGCTTTTGAAAGCATAACTGCTGCAACAGATGAGTCCACACCACCGGAAAGGGCGCAGAGAACTTTTCCATTTCCTACCTTCTTACGAATTGCCTGAATAGACTCCTCTACGAAAGAGTCCATCTTCCAGTCACCGGAGCACTGGCACACATTGTAAACAAAGTTAGAGAGCATCTGTTTACCTTCCTGTGTGTGTAATACTTCCGGATGGAACTGTGTCGCATATAAGTTCTTTTCTTTATTTTCAACAGCCGCTACCGGACAATCTGCCGTATGAGCGCTGATTTCAAATCCAGGAGCAATCTGGGAAATATAATCGTTATGACTCATCCAGCAAATAGTTTTCTCTGACACATTTTCAAATAGCTTGGAGTTCTGATTAACAGTCACTTCAATTTTACCATATTCTCTGACAGGCGCTTTTTCAACCTTTCCGCCCAGAAGGTGCATCATAAGCTGAGAGCCATAGCAAATTCCTAAAACAGGAATACCAAGCTCAAATATTTCCTTTGTATAAGTAGGAGAATCTTGCAGATAAACGCTGTTTGGTCCACCTGTAAAAATAATACCCTTCGGCTGCATTGCTTTAATTTTCTCAATATCTGTTTTATAAGAATAAATTTCACAGTAAACATTACATTCGCGCACACGTCTTGCAATTAACTGATTGTACTGTCCACCGAAATCAAGAACGATGACTACTTCGTTTTTCACGCTTTTTCCTCCTAACACTCTATCTCTGAAATATTTTATCAAGAATGCTTTCTATTATAAAATAGACTTTGATGATTTACAAGAAAAATTTCTCTAATATTTTTTATTTCGTAACAGTTCAGCCATGCACAAATCCACAAAAATGGATTGGCAAGCTTGCTTGCAACAAGACAATTTTGTTGGATTTGTATATGGCGCTCTGCCATAAGCGAGAATTTGCGCTGCATTGCAGCGTATAGGTGGTGAAACCACCAATTCGAGCTGATATGGCTGAACTGTTACTTTATTTCATAGGGCGCAATTTCCCGGGGAATAAAATAATCTTATCATCGGATGTCTGTGCAGATGTCTCAGTCTTTTTTGCATTCCCTCGTTTTGTAACGGTATTGGTTTCTTTCCATGCGTTCTCTATTTTATGGAACAGTCTGCTTCTCATACTATCATTCTTCATCATTTCCTCATATTCCCAAAAGGCGTTCTCTAACATATCTAAGATTTCTTCCATTGTTCCGCCTATTCGGATAATAAACTGAATAGTGCGGCACAAAAGCTCTGCGTCTTCTTTTCCCTCTTTTCCTTCTTTCATAAAGAAAGTTTTTAACTGCTCCATGTTCTTTCCAAAGGGCAAATATCCATTCTTGCCTAAACATTCTATTTCTTCCTTCGACGGAACATAAAAATCCGTTCCCTGCTGTTCCTTAAGAAGTTTGTTGTATTCATTCTTTTCTTTATACAGGGATAATACAAGCTGGCTGCCCTGTATTACAAAACATCTTTTGTTCTTTGGAACATCTTTTAGAAAAGCCATGGTGGAAAATTCATCCTTTTCCAGTCCTGTGTCTCTTTTATATAATTCCACTGCCTTTTCCACAGGACAAATCCCATAAAGCTCTGCTGCCACATTAAAATACATCAGAAGTGTCTCTACATCCTGACGTTCCTTCTTCCAGTCTTCTGTGCAGTTTTCCTGGTAAGCTTCTTTTACTTCTTTTGGCAGGCAAAACACACTATCGCCCCAGTCTGCATAGACTCCGACATAGCCGCCCTCCAACAAATATCCATATCTCATATCTTCAAAAGAGACTTTTCGTGTTGTGTTTTCACTTTCCAAAAATTGTATCTCATCTTCACTTAAAAATCTGAAATACCTGCGCATAACCTCTTTACTCAACAGCTCTCTTATTAAAAATTCCACCAATTCTGCTTTCTTATATTTTGAATAACCGGATAAGTGATGTACTTTTGCAATTTCAGCTAAATCTGATTTCGAATATTCCGTTAAAACTTCTTTCAAAGTTACATCGGAAGCCCCACATTCCAATCCTTTTAGTGCTTCATTAATCCCATCTAAATCATACTTTTGTGTAAGTTCATCTCCTACCCAATCCTTTATCTCACTGTATCGGTAATGCTTCGGATTACTTAGAATATCTTGCATCTCATAGTATCCATATATTCCTCCACAGTCCTCGTAAGGTGTCTCTCCCTTATATTTTAAAACTTTAGCATAAGAATATTCATAATCATCTATGATTTCTTCCACAGTAACCTTATGTTCCCAATCATCTCCGAAGTCATATACATAGGTAAAATTATTTTGTCTTTCTAAAAAGGTATCTATGACGGTTTCTTTCTCATCCAGACTCTCCTCGTCCATATTTTCAAAAAAATCCAGTTCATCGGACTTCATCTCAACAGAAATACCCAAACGTGAAAACTCAAAACAGTGCATGTGGCAGCCGATCCATCCCATGGTTATATTCAATATTTCTGCCAGTTCTTCAAAAGTAATACCGGAAGGCACCACAACTCTTCTCCAAATAGGCGGGTGTGAATTTTTAATTTGTATTTTTAACTGATATGCTTTCATTTGCATCCTCCTTTTACAATGGATTTACATGTACCATACAGTGTTTCACCAGCGGAAACTTCTCTTCCACCTTATCATGAACAACCTGCGCTATTTCATGCCCTTCTCGCAGGCTTATATCTCCATCTGCAGCAATCTCGATGTCCACATACATCTTTGCCCCAAATAATCTGGTCCGCAGTACATCCACTTTTAAAACTCCCGGCTGTTCTTTAATTAACTGACGCATTTTTTCTTCTGTTTCTTCATCACAAGATTTGTCTACCATTTTGTCAATGGCATCTTTAAAAATATCGTAAGCGGCTTTCACAATAAACACGCAGATAATTACACTGGCAATCGGGTCTAACACCGGAAATCCCAGACGTGCTCCCCCGATACCAATAAGCGCACCCACAGAAGACAGCGCATCAGAGCGATGGTGCCATGCATCTGCCATCAAAGCGCCGGAATTTATCTTCTTCGCAGCGTTTCTGGTATACCAGAACATGGACTCTTTCACCACAATAGACGCAACAGCCGCAATAAGCGCAATTATTCCCGGAATTTCATCTTTACCTGCTGTTCCCTCAATAATTTTATTAATACCATTAATGCCAATACCGATACCTGTGGCGAACAGCACAACCGCCAATAAAATAGCTGCCACACATTCCAGCCTGTCATGACCATACTGATGGTCGTCATCTGACTGCTTACTGGCAATATTAATTCCTAAAATTACAATAATTGTACTAAATACATCAGAAGCAGAATGAACCGCATCAGAAATCATTGCTCCGGAGTGTCCTACAATACCTGCTATCAGCTTGAAAATAGAAAGGATAACATTCCACACAATCGTGACTGCAGATACTCGCATTGCTGTCTTTTTTTCCTGTTCCATATTCTCATTCCCTCCAAATTTTTTATTCTTTCTATCTTAGCACTTTTTTCATCCTATGTCATGTATTTTTCATAAGCTTTAGAAAAACCTTCTCTGGCGAGTTCTCACCAAAGAAGGTTTTCTGCTGCTTTCTTATTTTCTTATTTCTTCTGACTTCCTGTCAAAAATTCTTTCACTACATCTTTCACAATAGCTTTTTCTTCCTTATCTAACAGATGTGCATAACGGCTGTCTGTGGCAGCTGTTTCTAAAATCCCCTGCTCAATCTGTTTTAAAACCTCATCTTTTTTCGGATTTCCAGCCGGCTTTGATGCTTTCTTTGGCGGATCTGCCTGTACAGGTTCTTTGCAGCGATTTTCCACATAATCCAGCAGATTTGTTTCAATCTCTTCCTCATGATATCCTGTTCCTGTCAATATTTTCAGCCCCAAAAGTACAATTCCCAATCCAATAGTCGTAAATACTGTTAAACTCATAGCCGGAAATTCTATATTGAACGGAAAAAGTCTTACAACTTTCTCACTGCCCTCTCCCAATAAAAAAAACTGGGCTCCGGCAAATAAAAATGAGAGGCATAAAGTAATCCAGGAAATGCCCTTTATCTGGTGCATACTCCATGGTCCTATCTTTCGTCCTCTCATGCGTTTCATTACATAAACTGCAGGGTTATGTATCTGTATATTATCTTTTAACAGCTTTTGATGTTCTGCGATAAAATTGGCTGTCCATTTCTCTTTTGCTTGTGCCGGGTTTTTAGACTCCTTTAAAACCCTTTTGTTACTCGTGTAAATTGCCAGCATACTTACAATACTGAAAAGCCCCATAAGGCATGTCCCATAATAAAAAATCAGGTACTCCATAGCTCCTCCTCATTTTCGGCGCATAGACATTTCATATCCTGCGTCTCTTTTTTTCTATGAACTCTATTATATAGCACCCAACCCCTTTTGGAAACAAAATTCGCTCGACAAATACACGCCTGAAATGACAGTTTATGCAGATGTCTTCTCTACAATCTTTCCATCATACTGCTTACAAGATTTACCGTATGGCGGATTGCCTGTCTTTCAAATGTAGGATAATCTACATGTGCACTGTCATCTGCCTTGTCGGAAATGGCGCGGATTACCAAATACGGAATTTTGTTTAAATATGCAGTCTGGCCAATAGCTGCTCCTTCCATTTCTGTACAGTACGCCTGTGTATTTTCAATAATTTTTTCCTTTGTTTCTCTGTCTGCCACAAACTGATCACCGCTGGCAACACGTCCTTCAAATACCTGAATATCAGGATTAACTTCTTCACACACTTCCTTTGCCAGTTTCCTCAATGCCTCATCTGCCGAAAATGCCAATGTTTCCATACGTGGTATCTGTCCCAGCGGATATCCAAATTCTCTGGCATCTACATCATGCTGCATAGTGTCCGTAGACAGCACAATATCACCAATATTAATCTCTGCCTTTAAAGAACCTGCTATCCCTGTATTAATCACAGCCTCAACCTGAAATTCATCTGCTAAAATCTGTGTGCAGATACCTGCATTTACTTTGCCAATGCCGGAGCGAACTACAACAGCTGTCTGTCCCTTCAGATTACCCTTTACAAATTTCATTCCTGCTTTTTCCACAATTACTGTATCTGTCATTTTTTCTTTTAACAGCTCTACTTCTTCTTCCATAGCGCCGATAATTCCAATCATATTCATAATGCTTTCACCTTTCCTGTAAAATAATGTTCTTTGCCTTTCACTTTAACATAATCTTTCCTTCGTTGCCAGTTGTTTCTTTGTCTTTACGTTTTTTTTCAGTCATGCTATAATTCACACTGAAGAAACAAACAAAGGAGGACTTTAAAATGGCTGTATATAAAACAAAAGGCGTATGTTCACGCTCTATTGAATTTGAAATTGAAGGTGATGTTGTAAAATCCGTGAAATTCAACGGTGGCTGCAACGGAAACACACAGGGAATTGCAAGCCTTGTGCAGGGAATGAAGGTGGATGATGTTATCCAGAGATTAAAAGGAACAGACTGCAACGGCAGAGGAACTTCCTGCCCTGACCAGTTGGCAAAAGCTTTAGAAGAAGCCAGAGCTTAATCATTTTCCTTAATAAAATTAAACATAAAAAATGGAGCGGTCGCTTTAAGCAACGCTCCATTTTTTTAATTTCCCCACGGTACTTCTTCTGCCGTAATTTCTCCCGTATATTTATTCACAAGATATCGCAATCCAAAATCCGTGATGTCACCCTCCGCTGTTTCATATATCTTATAAAAATTAAACATATAAGACTCCCCGTCGTCCGAAATTCTATCATAAACCACCTCTATGGTATACGGAACATTTTCTTGTTCTTCATAAGCACACGTACCGGTTTCCAAAACAGCATAGAAATTCCCTTTCGCATTATATTGAGGGCTGCTGGAGGAATAGGAGAGAGAAAGCACCTCATCATAGAGATATTGATACGCATCCTCGACTGTTTCATAAACTCCCCTTTGCTCCTGCGTCTCGCTTTCTTCCGTTTCCTCCGCTTTTTCTTCCCGTTCCTCGACAGGCTGATATGCCGGAGTTTCCCACATTAACACAGTCCTGACAAAATAATTTCCAAAAATTCCTACGGATACTACGGTAAATATTCCCAGCAAAATACATCCGCCTGTAATGCTCCTGTCAGGATACCGCATTTTATATCGCTTCAGATTTCCTATGCCAATGCACCAAATATAAACAGCGCCTATCAGTAATAACAGCATTTTACCCTTTTCAAAAAAGTCATAATAAAAATATCCGTATTCCTTTAAAATAATTCTGGCTGCTGTGTAAGATAATACACATATTACATACAAAACAAGAAAAATTTTAGACCATTTTCGTTTTTTCAAGCTCTTCACCTCAAGGTTCTATAACCTTTATCTTTCCGTATTCTCCGTCAAAGCCGGGAATACACTGTACCTCACCTTTTCGAATATAAGAAATTCCTTCTGCAATCTTTTCGCCAAGCTGTAACTGAATATCTTCTAAAGGGATTTCTCTTAAAATCTCAAATTCTGTACCAAGATTTAACAGAGCCTGCTGATATTTTTCAAAAACTTTTTTAGAAGCAGTGGAATATCCCATATCTTCTGCAATAATTTCCATCAATGGAACCAGCTTTTCAAAAGGCTTTGCTCCCTCTTTTACATATCCCTCTTCTTTATCAGCCAGTTCTTCTATTCTGTGCAGTACGCCTACGGTCAGCTTTTTCCCACATACAGGGCATATTCCTCCCTGTTCCTTTGTTTGTCCGGGTGTAAGGCAGACCTGACACTTTCTATGACCATCAAGATGATATTTTCCTTCTTCGGGATAAAACTCTATAGTTCCGAAAAGTCCCTCTCCCGTCTGAATTGCTCTTTCCAAACCATTATAAGACATCTCTATTTCCATTAAGTTCGCTTCCCGTCCCAGCTTTGAAGGAGAATGTGCATCAGAATTGGAAATAAGCTGCATATGCTCAATAGCAGGAACTCTCCAGTTCATTGCAGGATCAGAAGATAAGCCCGTCTCTACAGCATGAACGTAAGGTGTTAATTCCTCAAAACATTCTTTTGGAGATGAAAATGCAGAAAACTCTCCCATCATAGAAAAATGAGGTGTCCAGATATGTGCCGGTACATAAATTCCTTTTTCCGTGGTCTCAAGAAGCATTTCCAACAAGTCTTTGCACGGCAAACCTAAAATGGGACGTCCGTCAGAATGAAGATTTCCGATTTTTTCTAATTTTTCCGATAGTTTCTGTGCTTTCTCTAAACTAGGAAGTATAAGCAGACTGTGAACTCGTCTCGTCTTTCCATTCTTTTTATAAATAGAACTGATTTCGCCTGTAACTGCAAATCTGGGTGTTATGGTGTCCGGCACAAATCCGTCTGAAATTCGGTATTCTTTCTTCAAACGATAAAGACCGTCATCGGCAGGTTCTAATTTTTCTCTCATTTCCTCCTGCCAAACAGGGTGGGTAAAATCTCCTGTACCTAAAATCTGTATTCCCTTTTTCCGTGCCCACATTTCCAAATGCTCCAAATCGCAGTCCTTACTGGTTGCTCTGGAAAATTTAGAATGTATATGCAAATCTGATATGAACATATTTTTCTCCTCAATACTTGCTTTTCTCTTACACTAACTTTATACTTAATTATATGATTATTTATTATAGTATCAAAACGGAGGCATTACAACTATGGACAATCGTTCTTCAGCAACTCTTATGACAAGCGGTCCTATCTGGAAGAAAATCATTGCATTTGCCGTCCCCCTGTTTTTCGGTAATTTATTTCAACAGCTTTACAATACTGCCGACTCCTTAATCGTAGGAAATTATCTGGGAAGCAGCGCTCTGGCAGCCGTAAGCTCATCCGGAAATCTGATTTTCCTTATGGTGGGATTTTTCAATGGTATTGCCATTGGGGCAGGTGTTGTCGTTGCAAAATATTTCGGTGCAAAAAAATTTGATTTAGTTCAGAGAGCTATTCACACTATTGTGGCTCTCGGTATTGTGTCAGGAATTTTACTGACTATTGTGGGTGTGGCCGCAGCGCCTCAGATTTTGGTGATGATGGGAACTCCAGCTGAAGTTCTGCCAAACTCCGTCACCTATTTCCGCATTTATTTCTGCGGTTCTCTGGCTTTTGTTATGTATAATTTCCTTGTGGGTATTCTTCAGTCTGTGGGAGACAGCAAGCATCCTCTCATTTATTTAATTATATCTTCTATTATTAACATTGTGCTGGATTTAATTCTCGTAGCAGGATTTGGTATGGGTGTAGGCGCTGCTGCCTTTGCCACCGTAGTTTCTCAGTTTATCAGCGCTCTTTTGTGTCTGAGACAACTTTTAAAAAGTCCCGAAGAATACAAAATACATCCGTCCCGTATTCGCATGGACTGGCTGATGCTTCGCCAGATTATTTCCAATGGTCTGCCCGCAGGACTGCAAAACTCTATTATTTCACTGGCAAATGTAGTGGTTCAGTCCAATATTAACAAATTCGGACAAATGGCAATGGCAGGCTGCGGTTCGTATTCCAAAGTAGAAGGCTTTGCTTTCCTTCCTATTACCTGCTTTGCTATGGCGCTGACTACCTTTATCAGCCAAAATTTGGGTGCAAAGGAATACAAAAGGGCAAAAAAAGGAGCTGTATTCGGTGTTATCTGCTCCCTTTCCATAGCTGAACTGATTGGAGTTATTATTTACTTCTTTGCTCCTCAGTTTCTGGCTGCTTTTAATGACACTCCTCAGGTTATCGCCTACGGAACAGACCAGGCTCGTATTGACGCACTCTTTTACTTCCTCCTTGCCTTCTCACACTGTATGGCAGGAATTTTGCGAGGCGCAGGAAAGTCTACCGTTCCTATGTTTGTCATGCTGATATGCTGGTGTATTATCCGTGTAAGTTATATTACTGCGGCTGTACACTTTATCCCTGATATTCACGTTATCTTCTGGGCTTATCCGCTGACATGGACGCTGAGTTCTATTACTTTCCTTATCTACTTCTTAAAGTCGGATTGGATACATGGGTTGGAGAAACAAAGGATAAATTAAAAAGGAGTTGCACTCCAAGTATATATTCCGAATGTATTAACATTCCGGATAATTACTTAGAGTGACAACTCCTTTTTTATTCCTGTGTACCTTCTGTATTTTCAGTTCCTTCTTCCGGTGTTTCTTCTGTCTCCGGCTGTTTCAATGTATAAACATCATTATCAGACAAAGTCACCTTTTTCCATTCTTTCTCATTTACCGTAATTTCTGTTTTTTCTTTCCATTCGTCTAAAAGCTTCTGATATGCTTCCTGTTTTCTTTCGTTTACAATTCGTTCTTTCTCGGTATCTGTTGCTTCTCTGTCCAGAACCTGATCCATTCTGACTACATAATAAGCATTTTCGCCTTCTACAACGCTTTCGTAAACCTGTCCGTCCTGCAATGTTTTTGCAGCTTCCAGAAGTTTTTCATCTAATAAAGTGTCTTCTGCACCAAAAGTCGTGTCTAAAGCGCTTAAATTCTCATCCACTTCTTTTGCAAGAGTATCTACATCTGCCATAGCAGGGTCATCAGAAGCCAAAAGCTTATCTAAAATACTCTGTGCTTGTGCTTTTTTCTCATTTTTCTCCTCATCAGTAAGAGGTGTTGTTGTTCCGTCTTCATTTGTCTTGTCTGCTGTGCTTACCTTACAATAAGTAATAGCGCTCTGAGCAGCTTCTGTATCTTCTACATTTGTATCTACATCAGCTGTCATCGGGTCATACATCTTATTCTGATAAGTAAACAATGTCAAAAGCTGTTCAATATCGGACTGCTGTACAGAAAGCTTTTCAATCGTTTCTTTTGTGTTCGCTTCCATGAATTTTTTTGCAGCTTCCTCAATACCTTTCTTTTCTTCATCAGAAACAGAAACCTCGTAATCTGCCGCATGTTCTTTTAGCAGCATCATTGCCTTTAACTGTTCAAGCACACTGTCTTTTGTCTGCTCGCCGTAAGTTTTTCCATCTTCTGTTTTCTGTTCCCACATACCGGTTGTGCCGCCGCCCATCATGGACATGTAAGACATCATCTGTACCTGGTTCATACGAAGCACCAGATTTCCTGTTCCCACTGTTACTGTGTCTTCTTTTCCTGTTAAAAGTGGTTTTGTCCCATCTATTTTTTTACTGCCACAGCCTGCCAGCGCAGATAATCCCAACACACCTGCTGTCGTCAGACATAACAGCTTTTTCATTGTTCTGTTCATAAGTTCCTCCTGTAAATCCCTTTTGTAGGTATAAATACCTTGTTCTATTATAGACGTTTTTCCCTGTCTGAGCAAGAATTATTTCAATATAAGGTCTTGAAAATCCATTAAAATATCATGAAGAATGTTCAATACATCTAAAACTTCTTTTGGTCTTCTTCCCTTTAAAGAAACCATAAAATACGGCACTTCATCTAACTTCATCTTTAAATTATTCTTATACTTATCCAAAATCTGCGGAAATCCTGCCCCGTCAATTTTTGCTCTTTCAAACATGGTAATCTTCACATCCGTGCCATTTTGTTTGATTTCCTTGATATATGCCTTATGAGCCAGCGCTTTTAAGTTAGCAATAGCCAGAAGGTTCTGAACAGCTTTTGGAGGTTCGCCAAATCGGTCCATAAGCTCTTCCAGCATATCTTCATATTCTTCCTCTGACTCGATACCTGCAATTCTCTTATAAATATCCAATTTCTGATATTCATTTGGAATATATTTCGGCGGAATAAAGGCATTTACTTCCAAATCAATGGCTGTTTCAAAGTCTTCCTGCTGCTTCAGTCCTTTTTCCTCCCGCACAGCCTCATCCAGCATCTTACAGTACAAATCATAACCCACTGCCTGCATGTGCCCGTGCTGTTCTGCGCCTAACAGGTTTCCTGCCCCACGAATTTCCAAATCTCGCATGGCAATTTTAAATCCGCTTCCTAAATCCGTAAATTCACGAATAGCATGAAGTCGTTTTTCTGCCACTTCTTTTAACATTTTATTCTTCTTATACATCAAAAAGGCATAAGCTGTCCTGTTGGAACGTCCAACCCTTCCCCTTAACTGGTAAAGCTGGGAAAGTCCCATCTGGTCTGCATCATGAATAATCATGGTATTGGCATTGGAAATATCAAGACCTGTCTCAATAATAGTGGTAGAAACCAACACGTCAATCTCTCCGTTAATAAAGCTGTACATAATTTTTTCCAACTGATGCTCCTGCATCTGTCCATGAGCAAAAGCCACATTGGCTTCCGGTACTAATTTCGCCACACGATTGGTAATCTCGTCAATATCATTAACACGGTTATAAACGTAGTAAACCTGTCCGCCCCTTGCCAGCTCCCTGCTGATTGCCTCACGCACCATTTCTTCATTATATTCCATAACGTAAGTCTGAATAGGCACTCTGTCCATAGGCGCTTCTTCCAGCACGCTCATATCACGAATACCAATAAGACTCATGTGCAGTGTTCTTGGAATAGGCGTAGCAGTTAAAGTAAGAACATCAATATTTTCTTTCAGCTTCTTGATTTTTTCCTTGTGAGTAACGCCAAAACGCTGTTCCTCATCAATAATCAGAAGTCCCAAATCCTTAAACTTCACATCATCAGAAAGAACTCTGTGTGTTCCGATAAGAATATCTACCAGACCTTTCTGCGTATCTGCAATGGTCTTTTTCTGCTGTGCCGGTGTACGGAAACGGCATAACAAATCTACTCTGACAGGAAAATCCTTCATTCGCTGTACAAAAGTATTATAATGCTGCTGCGCCAAAATTGTAGTTGGCACAAGATAAACCACCTGTTTTCCTTCCTGCGCCGCTTTAAATGCAATACGAATGGCAATTTCTGTCTTTCCGTAACCTACGTCACCGCAAATCAGACGGTCCATGATTTTCTTGCTTTCCATATCCTGCTTGGCAGCCTGAATTGCCATAAGCTGGTCATCAGTTTCCTCAAAAGGAAACATTTCTTCAAATTCTCTTTGCCAAACCGTATCCGGCTCATACTGAAAGCCCTGTGTTGCCTGCCTTGCAGCATACAGACGGACTAAATCCTTGGCGATATTTTTTACCGCTCCACGAACCTTTGTCTTTGTCTTCTTCCACTCCTGTCCTCCCAGCTTATTCAGCTTCGGCGCTCTGGCATCTGCTCCTGCATATTTCTGAAGCATATCAAGCTGGTTCGGAAGAATATAGAGGGTGCTTCCCCCTGCATACTCGATTTTAATATAATCTTTGGCAACTTTATCTACGGTAATCTTCTCAATTCCCTTGTAAACTCCCAGTCCGTGATTTTCATGGACAACGTAATCTCCGATACTAAGCTCGTTAAAGCTCTGTATTCGCTTGCCGCTGTATTCGGATTTTTTTCGTTTTTTCTTCTTTTCCTGACCGAAAATATCCGATTCTGTAATCAGTACGAATTTAATCAGAGGATATTCAAATCCCTTCTTAGCGTGACCAAAAGCCGTCATAATCTCTCCCGGTTCAATGACTCTGTCCATATCCTCTGTATAAAAGCTGTTCAGCTCCTCATTTCGCAAGTCCTCTGCAAGACGTGCTGCACGGGTGCGAGAGCCTGATAGCAGCAGCACACGATATCCTTCTTTTTTAAAGCGTTTTAAATCCTTCACCAGAAGTTCAAAGCTGTTGTTATATGGACTGACAGATTTAGCCGTAATATAATACTGCTCCGTAATATCCCAGTCGCCCTTATGCTGCTCAATGGTACAAAGAGAAACACAATTTTTTCTGTTTATCTTCTGCTGTGTCTGTCTGGCGCTAATTAATAAATCTGTCTGTCCTGCCAGCAGATAACCTTTTTCCAGCCTGTGTTCCATGCTCTCCCGAAACTCTGTTTCCACAGCCTGTGCCTGCTCCAGCAAACGATTTGTTTCATCCAGCAGTATCAACGTATTTTCCGCATCAAAATAATCCGTAAAGGTTACCACATCTTTATAAAAATACCGCAAAAAATGCTCTGCTGCGGAAAAATCATGAAATTCTGTGAGATTTTCCAGTGCTTCTGTAACTGATTGCTTTAATCTGCCTGCTTCCTCTGTCAAAAAAGCGTCCCGAAACTTCTGTACTGCTGTATCTCTGTCCTTTTGGATTTTTTTAATTCCCTTTTTTAAAACCTCGTCACTTAACAGCATTTCTGCCGCCGGATAAATAGTAATTTCCTCTAAATTTTCAATAGAACGCTGACTTTCTGCATCAAAGCTTCGGATAGAGTCAATCTCATCACCCCAAAGCTCAATACGCACAGGATTGTCCTCTGTCAGTGGGAAAATATCAATAATTCCCCCGCGAAAAGAAAACTGTCCCGGCGCTTCTGCCTGTGCATTTTTCTCATATCCCATACCCAAAAGCTGCTTTTTCAGCTTATCCATGTCAAGAGGACTGTCATTTTGGAAATGCAGTACATATTTCTCTATGGTTTCAAGGGGAAGGAGATAATCCATACAGCCTCCCATGCTGGTAATAACCGTAATTCCCTTTTTCTCCAAAAGAGCTGCCAAAACTTTCATTCTCTCTTTTGTCAGAAGATTTCCATGTACATCTGCCTCAAAGAAAATTAAGTCCTTGGCAGGATAAAGCATAACTTCACGATTATACAGACGATAATCTTCATAGAGTTCTTTTGCCTTTAAATCATTTTCCGCAATAATCAGACAGTTAGCCTTTTCCTGTCCTGTCTTTTTTTTCATCGCTTCAAAAAGCCCATACATCATATGGGCTTTCTGAGATTCCACACAGCCTGAGAGCTGCAAAATACCTTTGTTTTTTGGAAGCTTTTGTGTAATTTCTTCAAATTCCTTCAGATTTTCCAGGGGCTGCATGAATACCTGCATGATTTTACTCCTCTTTTTTCTTTTTTCCAGAACCATTATAATGGTTCATTGCTGCATCAATTCCCTTTTCAATAATCATTTCTACCGCATCTGCCGCATCCTGAATAGCTGCATCTACCACTTCTCTCTCCTTGGAAGAAAATCGTCCCAGAACATAGTCAGCTAAATCCCATCCCTTTGGTTTTGCTCCTACGCCTACTTTAATGCGGTAAAAATTCTGTGTGCCCAGTTGAGCAATAATATTCTTAATCCCATTATGCCCTCCGGCGCTTCCCTTTTTTCGAATACGAATTTGTCCCGGCTCTAAATCAATGTCGTCATAAATAACAATCATCTCTGTTTCCGGATCCATTTTATAATAATTGATAAATTCTCTTACAGACTCTCCACTTAAATTCATATAAGTCAAAGGCTTTTCCACAATTACCTTTTCTCCGCCAATCATTCCTTTTCCGTATAAGGCTTTATGGGCAATTCCACCTTGAGGAATTCCATGACGGTCTATCAGTTCATCCACAACATCAAATCCCATGTTATGTCTTGTCTTGTCGTACTGTTTACCCGGATTTCCAAGTCCCGCTATTAATAACATATCCCTCTCCTTAGTTAAAATATACCAATTCCTGCTTTAAAGGTTCTACAGGTTCTAAAGAAATGGCTGTGAGCACCGGTCCCTCTTTATGGTAAGAAGAAACATACTCATAATCTACCTCTGCCACTACCTTTACCCACTTACCGGTACGCAGACTCTTTGCCTCAGGACTTTTACAGATATACCCGATAAAGCTGGTATCATCTGCACAGCAGGTCATTGCCATTCTTCCCGGCACAAAGACATTTTTCGGAAATTCTCTGGATTTTAATACCATTCCCGTAAAGGAAACTTTCTTTCCTTTGTAAGTTTCCGGATGATCCATAGCATCAATAAACCAGATACCATAATCCTCATCCATAATTTCAATCACATCCGCATTTACATCAAAAGGCATTTCCTCTGCAAAAATATCTTCGATTTCTCCTTCTTCATCCTCAAAGATAATCTCTGCACCCTGATTTACTACTTTCACACTTCTTCTGAAGGATGCCAGAGGCATATCCATGGAACAGCGGTTGAACAATACCATATCTGCATTTCTTACCATTTCCACAAACAGAGATTTCATATTGTTCATATACACTTGAAAGGTGCTGGCATCTACGGTAACAATGTGCTGCACAATGCCCCAGTCTTTTGGAAGCTGCATCTCTTCAAATTTGCTGACCTGCCACATTCCGTTATATTCTATAATCACTCGTTCCGGACTGTAAAAAGCATCATAAGCCACCAGTCTTTCCGGTGTTAATTCATCTAAGCTGTTTAATACCTCCACGGAAGTTCTGCTCTTTTTCAGCATCTTTTCATCAAATTCCACTTCGCCTTCTTCGCAGAGAATTAAAAGGGTATTGCCCTCTATCTGAAAATAATCCTGAGCAATGGTAAAATCTAAAAATGTAGATTTTCCGCTTTCTAAAAATCCTGCCATAAAATAAATTGGCACTCTGATTTCGTCCATTTCTGTTTTCTCCCTTTTATTCGTAAAGTCTTAAATACCAAATAATTCTGACAGCTTGTCTTCCTGAATTTTAGAGCCAATAACACAAATACGTCCTGTATAATCTGCAGAACCCTCTCTGATATCCGCTTCTCCCGGCACCATATCAAAGTAAATCCACTGTCCGTCTTTTCCTTCTACCATACCTTTTGCTCTCAAAATCATACCGTAGCTTTCATCATTGGAAAGTGTATCTAAAATATTCTTGATTTCATCCTGTGTATATGTTTTTACAGTTTCCTTACCCCAGCTTGTAAACACTTCATCTGCATGGTGATGATGGTGATGCTCATGGTCATGGTGGTGGTCATGTCCGCAGCTGCACTCTTCATGGTCGTGATGATGATGTTCGTGCTCATGGTGGTCGTGATGGTCATGTCCGCAGCCACATTCTTCATGGTCGTGATGATGATGTTCATGCTCATGATGATGTCCGCCGCATACCGGACAAGTTTCTTCTTCCATAAGTTCTTTTTCCAAAGAGCGGTTATTTTCCATAATATCCAAAATTTTCTCTCCTGCCAGTTTCTCTACCGGAGTTGTAATCACTGCTGCTTTTTTATTTAAAGAGCGAATGATTTCCACTGCTGCCACAATCTTTTCTTCTGTAGCCTTTTCTGTATCTGTACGGCTTAAAATAATCGTTCCTGCATACTCAATCTGATTACTGAAAAATTCACCAAAATTTTTCATATACATTTTGCATTTTGTAACATCTACAATAGTTGTAAAGCTGTTTAATTTTATGTCAACTGCATCCTCTACTTTCTGAACAGCTTTGATTACATCAGAAAGTTTTCCTACTCCTGACGGCTCAATAATAATTCTGTCAGGATGATATTTTTCAATGACTTCTTTTAATGCTTCGCCGAAATCCCCTACTAAGGAACAACAAATACAGCCGGAATTCATTTCACGGATTTCAATTCCGGCTTCTTTTAAAAATCCTCCGTCAATACCGATTTCACCGAATTCATTTTCAATAAGAACCACCTGTTCGCCTTTATATGCCTCTGTAAGAAGTTTTTTGATTAAAGTTGTTTTTCCTGCACCAAGAAATCCTGAAAAAATATCAATTTTTGTCATTACACACATCTCCTCTTTCAATAAACTCATATTTACATTTCAAAAGGGGACGAAAGTCCTTCTTCCGCCCCTGTCCCTGCTGGTAAGTATAACACATTTCTCATAAAAAGAGCAAATGTTTTAAACCATATTCCTATATCTGTCTGAAAAAATCTTCAAATAACTCAATTCTGCAAATTCCCTTTACGCTTCCAATCATTTTTACATTGAAATTTTCATCAATCTGAGTCCACAGCTTTCCTCCGGGAGTATGAACCATAACGTCAGAGTCAATAAGTCCCAATCTGTATGCTGCCCCTGCCGCTGCACAGCTGCAAGTTCCTGATGACAGAGTATAGCCTACCCCTCGTTCATAAATTTCAATCTGAATATTATTTTTATCCAGTACTTTTACAATTTGCGTATTGATACGCTCTGGAAAGTAATCTGCCACTTCTGAATATTTTCCGATTGCACAGACCTTTGCCCTTGAAATCTCATCTGTAATAATCACACAGTGAGGATTTCCCACAGACACACAAGTACACGCATATTCTTCCCCGCCAAAATTAAAATACTCGTGAAGTGCCTCTCTTTTTGGTCCGGTAAGTCCTATTTTTTCACTGTCAAAGGAGAGCTGCCCCATTGTCATCTGAATTCTGGTTCCTTCTCTGTTAAGAAAACGCAGTTCCACCTCTCCCCCTTTTGTGTAGAGTGAAAAACTTTCGCTCTGTACCTCTTTTATCGTCTTTAAATAATGAGCGAAAATACGAATAGCATTTCCACCCTGCTCTGCCTCTGAACCGTCTGCATTGTAAACCTTCACGTACATTTTCCCGTCTTTTTTATAAGGGCCCTCTACAATTCCATCTGCTCCAATACCATAATTACGATTACAAAGCTTGACAATCTTCTCCTTGTCCAACTTCTCCTGATTTTTATTGCAGTCATAAATAAGATAATCGTTTCCCAAACTGTGATATTTATAAAATTCCATGTTCTATTCCTTCTTCCGAAAAAAAGTTCTTCTCTAAATATAGTATGCTTGATATTATTAGTGTACCAAACACTTTTGTGTTATAATATCCTTATAGTGTTAAAAACATTGCAAATAATGCTATTTATAAAGGAGAACTATGGATACTTATCAAAAAACAGGCTATTTAACCGAAAATTTCCGCTATTTCCATCTATGCACAAATTCCCAACAAGAATTTCATTATCATTATCATGAATTTTATAAAATTCTGTTTTTTCTCAAAGGAGATGTAACTTATCACATCGAAGGGCGTACTTTTCAGCTTGTTCCCGGAGATATTGTTCTCATTCCTGCCGAGGAAATTCACCGACCGCAATTAAATACTGATACCTGCTATGAAAGAGAAATTCTCTACCTTTCTTTTGATTTTTTGAATTCTTTTCAAAAACCGGAAGAAGATCTCTCTCTTTGTTTTTCCAATGCACGAAAGCGTCAATCTTACGTTATCCGCATTCCGTCTTTTTACCAGAAACATATGGTAGATCTTTTTCTACGGCTGGAAGAAGAAATTTCTGAGAATACTCTGTATGCAGGAAAACTCTATCAGGAAAATCTTGTTACTGAACTCTTGATTTTATTAAATCGAGCCGTCTTAAACCAACAAAGTATTTACCCTGACAATACCTGTCAAAATGAAAAAATACTTCTGATTTTAGACTATATCAACAACCATCTTTCCGATGACTTAACCATCGACAATTTATCTGAACGTTTTTTTATCAGCCGATATCACCTTATGCACTTATTTAAAACTTCCACCGGTTATACCGTAGGAAACTATATTACCATTAAACGGCTCTTTTTTGCCAAAGCGCTGATACAATCCGGAACGCCTGTAACAGAAGCCTGCTATTTAAGCGGTTTTCAGAATTATTCTACTTTTTCCAGAGCCTACAAAAAACATTTCCATACCAATGCGAAAAATCGTGAATTTTCAAATGGGCATAGCGGCAATTCTGTGGTAGAATAGAAGCACATAATGTTTACACAGAAAGAGAGGATTTCACATGTACAGTTTTCAGAATGATTACAGCGAAGGTATGCAGCCTGCTATTCTTCGTGCTTTAGAAACTATAAACTATCATCAAAATCATTCCTACGGGCAGGATATCCACTCCGATGCTGCCAGAGATTATATTCAGGAAGCATTAGAGGACTTTAGTGTTGATATTCATTTCATCGCAGGAGGAACTCTGACAAACCTGACTTTTATTTCTCATATTTTAAAACCTTTTGAGGCAGTAATCAGTGCAGAAACCGGTCATATCAACACCCACGAAACAGGCGCTATTGAAGCTACCGGACATAAGGTATGCCCAATCCTTACCAAAGATGGAAAACTGACTCCTGATTTAATCCGCCCTGTTCTTGATATGCACGAAAATGAACATTGGGTAGATCCTCGTCTTGTTTACGTTTCCAATCCTACGGAAGTGGGAACCGTTTATACAAAAGAAGAATTAGAAGCTTTATACGCATTCTGCAAGCGTCACGACCTGTACTTCTATATAGACGGCGCCCGTCTTGCCGCCGCACTGGCAGCAAAAGAGGAAACGCACCTTACTTTCCCTGATTTGCCAAAGCTGTGTGATGCTTTTTATATCGGCGGAACAAAAGTCGGCGCTATGTTTGGGGAAGCTTTAGTTCTTGTAAATGAAAACTTCAAAGAACGTTTCCGTTTCAACATGAAACAAAAAGGCGCTATTCTGGCAAAAGGCTGGTTTTTGGGTGTTCAATTTGAAGAATTATTTAAAAATAACCTTTATATTGAAGCCGGCGCTCACAGCATTGCCATGATGAAACCCATAAAAGAAGCCTTTGAAAAAGCCGGTATTCCGCTTTTATGCGAAGCGCCTACAAATCAGATTTTCCCTATTTTCCCCAATGCACTTGCAGAGGAAATCAACAAGAAATATCTGACTACCTTCCAGTGTAAGCCGGATGAAGACCATACTTGTCTTCGCTTTTGTACTTCATGGGCTACCAATGAAAATGCAGTAAAAGATTTTGTAGAAGATTTTGAAGAAATGTGTGGACGACTCTTATAAAAACATAAAAAAGAGAATGTGAAACTTACAAGTAAAGCTGCTATATTAAGTAATATTAAAATTTTCTGCTTAATATAACAGCTTTTTCTATTATCCTTTACAACTGAAAAATAATTCCTGCGACTGCCGCAGCAGCAATATATACCACGGGATGCTTTTTCCATTTACGAATAGCAAAATATAGCGCAACCGCTAAAATCCCACGCTCCACACATACCATTGTACTGCCACCAGTGAAAGTTTCAGTAGCCACTCCTACACCGGCTGCAATAATCAAACCTGTGGACGCCGGTCTTAAACCGTAAAATATCTTCTGTACCAGTTTAGAGTCTTTAAATTTCTCTAACACCCTGCTGATAATCAAAATTACAATAATGGACGGCAATACCAATCCCAATGTTGCAATCACTGCACCTAAAACGCCTTTTACAGAAAATCCTACATAGGTGGACATATTCACGCCCATAGCGCCCGGCGTAGACTCAGAAATTGCAATCATATTTCCGATATCTGCCGCAGTAAACCAACCGGTCTTTTCAGAAATTGCATATAAAAACGGGATAGTAGCCATACCTCCACCTACTGCAAAGAGTCCGGTTTTGGCAAATTCATAAAATAATCTCAAATAAATCATTTCTTTTCCCCCTGCATCTTCTGAATATTCTTAATAGAAATTCCGGCGGCTGCTGCCAGCACTACCAAGATAACCGGAGATAAAGAAGTGAACACGCTTAATAATGTAATCACAATACAAATTGCAACACACCACTTATCAATTACAGATTTCTTACCTAATTTGATAACCGCATCTAAAATCAATGCACATACGCAGGCACGAATTCCATTAAAAGCATGCGCTACATAAGAAATATGTGCAAAGTTCTGAAGAAATGCCGCAATAATTGTAATAATTACAAGAGACGGAAATACAAAACCAAAAGTTGCAGCAAAACCTCCGGGAACTCCTTTTCTCTTATATCCGATAAAAGTAGAAGTATTCACTGCAATAATACCGGGTGTACATTGCCCTATTGCGTAGTAGTCCATAACTTCTGCCTCGGTTGCCCACTGCCTCTTTTCAACAATTTCCCTTTGAATAATCGGGAGCATGGCATAACCGCCTCCAAAAGTCACAGCACCCATTTTTGCAAAAATCCAAAAAAGCTCTGCCAGTTCCTTCAAATTTCTTTCCTCCTAGCTTCAAAATTTAACACATATAAAATTAACACAATTTTTTTGCCTTGTATAGCCTAAGAATAAAAATGAATATTCCGGCAAAGCTTTTCAATCTTTTATTTCAATTTCCAAATATCTTTATTATACTGTTCAATCGTTCTGTCAGATGAGAAAAATCCTGCTTTTGCAATATTTACAAGTACCTTTTTATTCCATTCCTCCTGATTTTCATAATCCTGATATACCTTTTCTTTGGTTTCAATATATTCTTTAGTATCGAGAAGTGTCATAAACCAGTCTTTGCCTACCAGTTCTTTATGAAGTCGTTTCAGATTTTTTTCATCACCGATAGCAAGCATTTCTTTGCCCACAATAAAATCTACCAACTTATGAATAAGTTCATCCTCTTCATAAATATCTTTTGAGCAATATCCCTTTTCTTCATATAAATCAATAACCTGCTGTGGTTTCTTCCCGAAAATATAAATGTTTTCATCACCTACCAAGTCTCGGATTTCTACATTTGCGCCATCCTCTGTACCTAAGGTTAATGCACCATTAAGCATAAACTTCATATTCCCTGTGCCGGAAGCCTCCTTCGATGCCAGAGAAATCTGTTCTGAAATATCTGCTGCCGGAATAATCTTTGCAGCTTTAGAAACATTATAGTTTTCAATCATCAAAACTCTAAAGTACGGACGTACTTCCTCATCGTTTTCAATCAACTCCTGCAAACACAAAATTAAATGAATAATATCTTTTGCAATAACATAAGCCGGTGCTGCTTTTGCACCAAAAATCATGGTAATCGGTGTCTTTGGTTTATTTCCTGCTTTAATATCCAAATACTTATAAATGGCATATAAAGCATTCATCTGCTGACGTTTATACTCATGAAGTCTCTTGACCTGAACGTCCATAATAGAATTTTCATTGATTTCAATGTCCTGTGTTTCCTGAAGGAATTTCTTAAATTCCAACTTCTTTTCTCGTTTAATCTCTGCCAGCTTATGGAAAACTGCCTGATTATCTGTAAAATCCATAAGCTTTTCCAGTTGACTTGCATCCTGTTTAAACCCACTTCCGATTAATTCTTCAATATATGCACTTAACTGCCTATTGCAGTGCAGAAGCCAACGGCGAAATGTAATTCCGTTTGTTTTATTATTGAATTTCTCAGGATAAATATCATAAAAATTTTTCAATTCCTGATTTTTCAAAATATCCGTATGCAGCGCAGCAACACCGTTTACAGAAAAACCATAGTGAATATCCATGTGAGCCATGTGCACCCTGTCTTCATCATCAATAATATATACAGATTTGTCTTTATACTTTCTGCGAACTCGCTTATCCAGTTCCTTTATAATCGGAATAAGCTGAGGAACTACTTCCTCTAAATATTCTATCGGCCATTTTTCAAGAGCTTCTGCTAAAATCGTATGGTTCGTATATGCACAGGTTTTCGTAACTGTTTCCACTGCTTCATCCATAGAAAATCCTTTTTTTAGAAGCAAGCGAATAATCTCAGGAATAACCATAGACGGATGTGTATCATTAATCTGAATTACGACATGCTCCCACAGCTTATGCAAATCATAGCCTTTGTCTTCACATTCTTTTAAAATAAACTGTGCGCCACTGCTTACCATAAAATACTGCTGATAAATACGCAGTTTACGTCCTGCTTCGTCAGAGTCATCCGGATAAAGGAAAAGCGTAATATTCTTTTTGATTTCTTCTTTATCAAAATCAATACTGTCTTCTCCTACTATGGTTTCATCTACGGTCTCTGCGTCAAATAAGTGTAAACGACTGCATCCTGACTGGTATCCCGGTACATCAATATCGTACAACACTGCGTTCAAAGAAAAATCTTTAAAATCAACTTTAAAACATTCCGGCTGCTTTGTAAGCCAGCTTTCTTTGGTAATCCATGGATTTTTAAGTTCTTTTTGTTTTAATTTTTCAAATTTCTGTTGAAATAATCCAAAATGATAGTTTAATCCAATTCCATCTCCCGGAAGTCCCAATGTGGCAATAGAGTCCAAGAAACAAGCAGCTAATCTTCCCAAGCCTCCGTTTCCTAAAGAAGGTTCACATTCCAACTCTTCTATTTCGCAAAGCTCATGTCCATGTTTTCTTAAAACCTGCTCTGCTTCTTCATATAATCCTAAGTTTATTAAATTATTAGATAAGAGCTTTCCTATTAAAAATTCTGCGGAAATATAATACAGCTTTTTTTCTCCTTCGTTTCTCGGAAGTTTTCCATTTGCTTCCTTCGTTAGCAGAAGTAATGCTTCAAAAATTTCTTCCTTGCTGCAATTATCCAGATTTTTGTTAAATTTCTCTTTTAATAATATTTGCAATTTTTCTTCCACGTCATTTCTCCTCTATTTCTGCTTATTTTACACTCTCATGGCAAGAGCTGAAAGCTGTTGACTCTCTTTCTAAAAGTTCTCCCTCAAAAACCAACTGTCTGGGAACTTCCTTTCCTTTTATCATATCAAACAGCAGCTCTGCCGTTGCTTTCGCAATTTTCTCCACAGGCTGACGTATGGTTGTAATACTCGGAATATAAAATTCTCCTGCCTCCATACCGTCAAACCCTGCCACGGAACATTCATCAGGAACAGAAATTCCGGCTTCTTTTAAAGCTCTGCATGCGCCAATCGCCAAAGTATCCGAGGTAGCATATAAAGCTGTAAAATCGGTCTTTTTTAAAAGTTCCTTTGTCAGCTTATATCCTGTCTGAAAAGAATATCGGTCTTTTTTCGCATCCATATAACCAATCAATTCTTCCTGAACAGGTATTTTTTTATCCTTTAATGCCTGTGCATATCCCATAAGACGAAGCTTTCCAATACTCTCGTCCTCTTTAGGTGCTGTCAAAATCGCAATCCTTTCATGCCCTAATTGAAGGAGATATTCTGTCATTTTATAGCTCTCTTTAAAATCATCTACGGATACGGCAGCATACTGCTCACAATTTTCTCCTGCTGTTCGAATGGTACTGAGCACATAAGGTACTTCAAGCTGCTCCATCTTTTCTTTTGGGTGCGAAAAACTTCCCCCCAGAAAAATTAATCCCTGAAGCTTTTTTTCCTTAATAATATGCAGCGCAATGTCCAGCTCATCCTCCTGCTCCTCTACATGCTGTAAAATACAGCTATAATTCTTCTTTTGGCACTCTCTTTCCAAACCGCTTACAATATCACTGAAAAAAGTATTCCCAATTCCCTTTACCAGTACAGCAATGGCTTTTGACTGTATTCTTTTTAAATTTCTGGCGCTGTTGTTCGGTACGTAATTAAATTCTTCAATAGTTTTCATAATCAACTCTTTTGTCTTAGGATTGATATCCGGATGATTGTTCATTGCTCTTGATACTGTACTTACGCCAACACCGCATTTTTTTGCAATATCCTTAATCGTCATGTTTCCCATCTTTATGCCCTTCTCAGGAAATCCTTCCATAAAGTTTTGTCATATCATACATTTTTTCTAATATATCTTCCTGTAACTGTCCCCGTTTTAATCTCCATTTCCAATTATATCCCAAAGTAGAAGGCTTATTAATTCTGGCCTCTGTTCCAAGCCCCAAATAATCCTGAACAGGAATAACCGCTAAATCCGCTACCGATGCCATTGCAAGACGAATAAAATCCCAAGGAAGTTCTTCGGCAACAGACTTTTCATTATTCATATATCTTTGAGCAAAAGCTCTGTCCTCTGGCGCCATTTCTTCCAGCCATCCCAAAATGGTATCGTTATCATGTGTTCCTGTATAAACAACACAATTTTTATTATAATTATGTGGAAGATAATCACTTTCTTCCCTTGAGTCAAAAGCAAACTGAAGTACTTTCATTCCCGGATAGCCGGTATCCTGCAATAGCTTTAGTACACTGTCAGTTAAGTACCCTAAATCTTCTGCAATAATGTTTACATCACCAAGTGCCTGCTTTACTGCACGGAATAAGTCAATCCCCGGTCCCTTCTGCCATGTACCGAACTCGGCAGTCTCATTTCCGTAAGGAATTGCATAATATTCATCAAAACCTCTGAAATGGTCTACACGTACCACGTCATAAAGTTTAAAGCAATATTTTAAACGCTGTATCCACCACGCAAACCCCGTAGAAGCATGATATTCCCAATTATACAAAGGATTTCCCCACAGTTGTCCCGTTGCTGAAAAAGCATCCGGCGGACAGCCGGCAACTGCTGTGGGTTCTGAATTTTCATCAAATTGGAAAAGCTCAGGATTTGCCCACGCATCTGCACTGTCAAAAGCAACATAAATGGGAATATCTCCAATAATAGAAATCCCTCTCTCATTAGCAAATGCTTTCAGCTTCTGCCACTGCTTTGCAAACTCATACTGCTGAAAACGAATAAACTGCACTTCATCTGCCAATTCCTGCTTTTTCTGTTCTAACGCCTTTGCATCTCTGCATTTTAAACGCTCTTCCCACTTATTCCAGCTAATACCGTCAAGGCTGTTTTTAATTGCCATATAAAGGCTGTAATCTTCAAGCCAAAATTCATTTTCCTTTACAAAATCATAAAAATCCTCATCTGCCTCAAAACGTGCAAAAGCTTTTCTTAAAATAGAAAAACGCTGGTAGTAAATTTTTTCATAATCAATATAAGAAGGATTGTCTCCAAAATCACACGCATCACATTCCTCTTTTGTCAAAAGACCATCCTCTATCAATGTTTCTAAATCTATATAATAAGGATTTCCTGCATAAGTAGAAAAAGATTGATATGGTGAGTCCCCATATCCCGTAGGACCTAACGGCAAAATCTGCCAATATTTTTGTCCTCCTGCCTTTAACTGTTCCACAAATTCATAAGCTTCCTTTGAAAAACTGCCAATTCCATAAGCTGAAGGCAGTGATGAAATCGGAAGCAGCACTCCGCTCGCTCTCATTTTTCTTTCTCCTTATATTCCTGTTCTTTCTCATGCGTTTCCGGTAACGATATCGGTAACGTTTCCAATACTTTGTAAAAATACAATAGCATATTTTTCCCTAAAATGCAAGAAGAAACAAATTTTATTATGATAATATGATAAACTGTGATATAATAAAAAAAAGAAAACTTTTAAATAATGTTGAAAAGCCTTATAGAGCAAGGAGGTATCGCAATGAAAAAAGCAACAAAAATTTTAATAGCTGCAACTCTTTCCCTAGCTGCCCTTTCTTCTATTATCTATACAGAAAAAAACGCAAAACTTAATACCACAGACGTTATAGACATTCGTAGCACTGAAACCTCAAATGTAATCTTCAGTGAGCCAATGAGTTTCTCAGAAATGGTAACACATTACGCTGAAGCAACCGAGATATCCTACGATGAAGCTCTCAAATTATTTCCTGAAGAAAGCGCTGACAGCGGTGCATCTTCCACATGCCATCGAATATTAAATATCCCCCTTGATGTGACTGCTACTTATAAGCCTCAGCTGGAATTATACTGTGAAACAAGTGAGTCGGGACATTATTGGGGATTATCCAATATATACCTTGTAAATATGGAAAAAAATCACGATAGTTCTTCAAAACAGTTTTCAGGCGATGTGGATATGTGGTTTAGAAATGGATATGAGCTTGAATATATCGTGAATGGAGATTTTTACAACAATGGTACAATGACCATGTCTGATAATACGGATTTAGATTTTACAGAAGACAATTATGTGCATATTTCATTTACGACATCTTCTTCTATTATGCCGGTTCACTACCAATATTGCTATGACCACCAAACACTGACTTTTCAAAATTAGTAGATTAAAATCTATTTTTTGAAAAAGCTGCATCGTAAAAAGGAATATCTGATATGAAAAAGTTTACAGCATTTATACTTATTGAAATGTTTATTTTTATTCTAGGTGGATGTAAATCCGCTACATCACAATCTATAAACACAAAAACCTCTTCAGATATAGATGCTGCAAGTATTTATTCTTTTCCTGAGCCGACAATACAAGTTCAAGTCACACATTTTCTTAATGACACTGAAACTGAATTTATAATAGGCTCTGATATTTATGACCCCAAAGATACTTCTGTATCGCCCATTTTAAATTGGTTTTATGAGTTAGAGTTAAAAGCTTGTGAAAAGCCGGACAACATAACCGAAAATGAATACTACGATTTCGTGGTAGATGGAAAGTTCGGCAGCTTTCGATATGAGGTTCAAGATGAACAAGCATTTATTATTGTTCGTAAGCAATGGTATGAAGTGAAAAACCCATCAACACCTCCAGTTGAATAGGAGGCATTGTCAGTAAGGAGGAAGTATGACGAAAAGATTTTCTGTACCCGCTTTATTCAACCATAAAATTTCTGTCTATTTTGTTCGCATAACAGCATGGATAACTTTTTTTGTAACCGCTTATATACTTTTATCAACTTCAAACTTATGGTATGACTGCCCTGCTCTAAGTTTAACCTGTGTCCTTTCCACGTGTTTTGTAGATTTTAAAATAGACTATACCAATATGTCCCCTTTGAAAAATTCTATCCTTTTTATGCTCAAATGGACGGTTCTTATTTTAGGTGCTTTCCTAATATATAAAACAGCCTCTCACTTTCCATTTAAGCTGTAACTCTACGGAAAGATGGTCTTTTTTATTTCTGGAAATGTATAGTTTTTTACATTTCCAGAAATTTTAAAATTTCTCGCTTTAACAGTTCTGAACACGGCACTGCCGAGAGGAGGAAAAGAAACATAAAAATAAAATCTATTATTGAAAGTGTTCCTATGGGCAGTGAAAACTGAGATATAATGGTAGAATATGCAAACCAATAAGCCTTATAATACAGAAATAAATTCTTTCACTTTAACTCCCCTCTCTCAATTCCATATACATATTATACATAAAATCGCTGTTTACAAAATGACCCTTTTCTTACATATATGGCTTTATCCTAAACACTGTCTGCTCTCCGATTTTTTTACTCTCCAGCTCAAATAAATTCTCTTTCGTCGCAAATAAATTTTTAGGATTTCTTCCTATAATTAAATACTGATTTTTATCATCTAAAGAAATATACTTTCTTATATCGTCATCTAATAAAATGTCTGCATTATCAATAACAATCAGTTTCCCTTTGGTACGGACAATTATCTCTTTTATATTTTTCTGATAATCATAATTATCCATACACAAAATTTTAGAATTGAGCGCCATGCACTCTCTGATAAATGAGAAGGTTGCTGTCTTTCCTATTCCGGAGTCCCCCATTAAAATCGTTATGTTGTTTGTAAATGTAAAGTCTACTACAAACGAGGTGTGCACTGTTGAAAAATGCTTCATCACAATCGGTTTACTTTTCATTTTCCCACCACTCCTTTAACTCCTCATAATCTTCAATCACTTTACATTCGCTTGTCTGAACCTTTACATGTTCCATATTAAAAGGAATTATTGCATAATCACTATACACATATCCTTGCTCAAAACTATACAATATTTCTAAGGCATTATTTCCACATTCTTTTAAGCAAAACACCTTGTCCGGAAAATACAACACATTCAATACTGTTTTACACCCTGTGGAAAGTTGATCTGTATTCAATGTAATATCTTCAAATCGTGAGCGAATTTTATATTTACTAAGAAGCTCCGAGCAATCTATCATTTTAATATACTTTGCTGCCCTCTCATCTAATTTAGCTGCCGTGTTTTGATTAAAAAATATGTCATTCAGTTCTATATATTCTTTATCCTGAGGTATATCCTTCTTGTTCTTAAAAATCGTTATCATGCCACTACCTCCAATCCAACTTTAGGAAACTGTGTTTTCAATGAACTTCCTGCATAAATCCGTTTCATTTTCTCAAGCACAGATAGTTTGCTATTGTCTAGTCCACAGATGTCATCTTCCTGTCGCTTCTCCCATTCGCAACAAGACCTTATCCAACATTCTCCAAGAACCCCTTTTGACACTTCAAACCCGGTATTTCTCGTCAAATCAAACAGAAGCCTTGCTGTTAATTGCTCAATATTATGTTCTTCAATATTTTTATCATATTTCACGATTTCTTGAATTTCCTTATAATCAAGATTATCATTCTGTAAAGCTTGCACAAGTTTATGTCTTGCCTCAATCATTCCAGCTCTTTTTTCCAAAAATTCATCTTCCGAAGCATAAATCCACTCAATTAGTTCTTTAAATTCTAAAAGAATATACTCAAAACAAATTATATCCAACAGAAAAACATTTTTCTTCTCATCTGCATATTTTTTTAAATATTTCTGTTCCATCACAATCTGCAAATTATCAAAAGAATTATCAAAAACAATAATGTACTTATTCTCTGCATCCTGTAATGCTTTAACTGCCTTCACTAATTCACTATTGTTCTTTTTGCTTTCAACGATTACATGCGGACAAAGTTGTTCCATAAAACTTGTCCAAAATGTATAACTTGCTTTTCCTTTTCTGTCTTCTATCCATAAATACGTTTTAGCCATGACTATCTCACCTGCTTTCTGCACTCTATTTTAACTGATTTCCACCTATAACACAAGGAAATGAGCAAAAAGAAAAAGCCGCATTTCTGCGACCTTTCTTAATCATTCTATGCAAGTTATTTAAAAAATCCTGCTATAAAATCCCCATCAATCTCTCTCATTTCTTCTGTTTACAATAGTCAACAGTCTTAAAAGCTGCGTCAGTGACACAGCAAGGGCTGCCACATAAGTAAGCGCCGCCGCGGTCAGTACCTTTCTGGAACCTGCAATTTCCGCATCTGTTAAAATATTACAACTTTCAATAGCACGAAGCGCCCGTCTGCTGGCATCAAATTCTGTAGGCAATGTCAAAAGCTGAAACAGTGTTGACAATCCAAAACATGCCACTCCTAAATAAGCAAGATTTCCCATTGCTGAACCCGTTCCCGCAAATAAGAGTCCTATTAAAATCAGGGGCATGGCAAGTTTAGAGCCCAGGTTGGTAATGGGTATAATGGCATTTCTAAGCTTAATAGGTACATACCCCTGTGCATGTTGAATAGCATGACCTGCCTCATGTGCTGCTACTCCGATTGCAGCTGTAGATGTCTGTGAATACACCCCATCAGACAGCCGGATAACACTGCTCCTTGGATCATAATGGTCTGTGAGATTTCCTGCTACTCTTTCAATCCTTACATTATACAAGCCATGTGCATCCAATACGGCTCTGGCTGCATCTCTCCCTGTCATATTCCGCATGGAATACTGTGAGGAATACCTTCTGAAAGTACTGTTCACTTTGGAACTTGCCCACATGGCAAAAAGCACTGCGGGTAAAACATACATAATATATGTGTAATCAATATACATTTTTCCATCTCCTATAAAGTCAATACTAACAGTATATTCCTCACACCTATTCTTATACAAGAAACAAAGAATAAATTAATTCTAAAGTTTTTATTCTTTTTCAATTCCTGCTGTTTCAATAATGAATTTTACTTTTCCATTCATATCCTGACTTGCGCCGTCAAATGCTGTATAGGATTTATCTGCATCTTCCACTGCTTTCAAACGGTCTAAAACAGTTTGCAAATCTCCGTTTAAGGCATCACTTAATTTCTGAATACCTTCTTTATCAAATTCTGCCATTCCATCTGCTAATTTTACTGAGCCGTCCTGAATCTGTGTTACACCGGATTTTAGTTCTTTTCCTCCTGATGCAAGCTTAGAAGTTCCGTCTTTTAAGGAAGAAGCTCCTGATGCAAGCTGTGAAATACCATTACTTAATACACCTGCTCCCTGACTTAAAGTATTACCGCCTTTTAAAAGTTCCTGACTGCCTGATGCAAGCTGTGCTGCTCCTGCATTTAACTGTTCATTATTCTGATTTAATTCCTGTGAACCGCTCTGAAGCTGTGCTGTTCCCTCTGACAGACTGGCTGCTCCGTTCGTAAGCTGTTCGATACCTGCACTTAACTGTGTTGCTCCCTCTGACAGTGCTTCCAGTCCTCCCTGCATTTTCTGAGAACCTGTTGCAACTTGAGAAGCCCCTGTATTTAAAGCACTATTTTGTTTACATAATTCTCCACTTCCTGCTTTTAATGCAGCAACTGCTTCTTTCAAAGTAGATGCCATTGTGGAAAATCCGCCTAAAGGTTTTACAGCTTCTCCAAAGGTTGTGACACCTTTTGTCAATTCCTCTGCTCCTGCTGCCGCCGTCTGAGCCCCTGTCTTTAACTGTCCAATCTGCTCCTGCACTGCTCCCAAATCCGTACCTGCAATCTCCTGCTGTACTGCTGCCATCTGTGCCTGAATCTTCTTCAACTGTCCCACTGCTTCCGTGTTTCCTGTATTTGCAGGAACTTCAATATTTGCAGAAGTCTGAACACCTACGGAAATATTACCCAGATTTGCCAGAACTGCCTGTTGCTGCTCCTCTGTCAGCCCTGCAGCTGAAAGAGCTGCTGCTACATTAGAACGCTGCTGTGCGTTTGCCTGTGCATTAACTGCCGCATTTTCTTTGGCAATGGCTGCTTTTGCCTGTTCTGTAGCTGCTGCTGAACCGGTATCGCTTAAACTGCCAATATAATTTTCAATAATTCCTGCGGCACTGCCTGCGCCCTGAGATACGCCGCCGGCTGCCTGTGCCAGAGCGCCTACACTGGCTTCCATATTTCCTGCGGCCGCCTCAGCCTGTTTCGCACCTTCCTGTAACTGTCCTGCTCCGGTAATTAAAGCTTTTGAACCTTCTGTAATTCCTTTTATAGCTTCCGGAAGCTGTTCTGTCTGTCCCAGTGCTCCCTGTAACTGGTTATTCAACTGTTCCAGACCTTTATCCAATTTATCCACACCTGCTGTATATGCACTAACACCATCTTTTAATGCCTGTGCACCATCTTTCAAATCTTTACTTCCTGTACTTAAATTTCCAATTCCCTGAACCAGTGCTTCTTTCTTCTCATTCAGAGTATCAATGCCACCTTTTAAAGTAGATGCTCCTTCTGCTGTTTTAGCAATACCTTCTCCTAATTTCGCAGAGCCTGCTGTATAAGAACCTACACCTGTCTGTAACTGAGATGCGCCATTTTCCAGAGCTTCCATACCCTGTGTCAGACGAGAAATTCCGCTTAATAACTCACCTTTACTGCTGTTCATCTTATCAATACCGTTTTTTAACTGTCCGGCACCGTTATCAGCGCTATTTAATCCATTTACAAAAGTATCTGCAGAAGAATTCAATTTTGAAATACCGTCTTGTAATTCTTTGCTTCCTTTCACTAATGCTGTAGAAGACTCTGTAAGCTTATTCATATTTTCTTTTAATTCATCTGCACTGTCTATCTCTCCCAGATTTAATTCATCTAAAAGTCCGGTAGTAGCTACCGTTGCGGTCATAGACAATTCAAAATCTTTCACATCTGCTGTAATTTCTACAAAATCAGGAATTTCTAAGTCCTTTAATTCCTCTGTTTCAGAAAGCTGCAAACTGTCAGAAAGTCCCGGGAAACCAACTCCCACTACAATATTGTTATTTCCATCAGACAACACCTTACCATTTTCAATTTCAATATTAGAAAATACATCCGTAGGTAAAATCATAGCTGTCATCATCATAAAAGGTGTATAAATATTTTCTTCCTTGCCGTTTACCTCTGCTGTCTGTTGTTGTTTATTTTCATAATTAATACGAATTTTTACTTTTCCGCTTTTTCCTGCAAGTTCAGATGGCTGAATTTCTTTTCCATCTAAATAATAAGTAATATTTACACCTACCGGAAGTTCCTTGGTTGTTTCTCCCTGATAGTAAATATCTTTTCCATCAGCATCCCATGTAAGACTGCTGTCACTGCCCTGTTTAAATTCTTCGTCACCTTTTACGTTTTGAATATTACTCAGTTCACTTTTATCATTAAGTTGAGTCTCTCCATCTGTATTTTTTAACCAGTTACTTACAATCACATTTTCAGATTTTCCGTTTTCATCTGCATTTACATATACAGTCTGCTCTTTTTCCGGCACTGCTGCCAGCACAGAAGTTGTGGGGAGCATCACAGACATCATTACTGCCATTCCTGTCAGCATAGCTTGCACATTTTTTTTCTTCATATCAAAAAACCTCCTATTTCTGTTTTCTCAATCTAAAGTTTTTACTTGTTTTACATATAATTCCATCGAAAATCCAGTACATTGCCGGCAGGAATAAAAGAACGGATACCATACTGATTAATGCACCTCTTGCCATAAGCAGACACAGAGAGCTGATCATATCAATCTGGGAATAAAGTCCAACTCCAAAAGTAGCTGCGAAGAAACTGAATGCAGATACCATAACCGGTCTGATACTGCTTCCCAGTGCAATACTAATGGATGTTTTTTTATCATGTCCGAAACATCGTTCCTGCTCATATCTGCTGGTCATCAAAATAGCATAATCAACCGTTGCTCCTAACTGAATTGTCCCAATTACAATCGATGCTATAAAAGGCAACTCTGTTCCTGTCAGGTACGGAATACCCATGTTAATAAAAATTGCACCTTCAATTACCAAAACCAAAATAATCGGCAATGAAATAGACTTAAATACAAACAAAATAATCAAAAATACTGCCAAAATTGAAACTGCACTTACAACCTTAAAGTCATGGTCTGTAATCTCAATTAAATCCTTAGTACATGGTGCTTCACCTACCAGCATTCCTGCCGGGTCATACTTTTTCAGAATTTTATTTAATTCATCAATCTGCTTATTTACTTCATCTGATGCTGTCTGATACTGATTTGTAATTAACATCAATTCGTAATTATCACTTTTCAAAATTTCTTTTATATCATCAGGGATCATACTTTCAGGGAAAGATGGACCGATAATAGTTTCCAGTCCCAGTACTTCTTTTACACCTTTTACCTTTTCCATTTCTTCAATCATTTTATAGGTGTCTTTTTCTGAAATTTTATTATCCAGCAAAACCATGTGAGCTGCACCCATGTCATAGTCTTTCTGAAGCTTTTCGTTTGCCTGAATGGACTCTAATTCTCTTGGTAAGCTGGCATCCAGATTGTAATACACCTTAGTATTTGCCTGAAAATATGCAAATGGAATAAATAATGCTACGCATAAAAATGCAAACGCTTTATGATGTTTTACTAAAAATTCCGGTATCTTCGGAAAATCAGGTATCAACTGACGGTGTTTTGTCTTTTCCAGTGCTTTATCAAAAATCATAATCATGGACGGCAATACTGTTACACAACAAATCACACCGAAAATAACACCTTTTGCCATAACAACCCCTAAATCCATACCCAATGTAAAACTCATGAAACACAGGGCTATAAATCCTGCGATAGTAGTAATCGAACTTCCGACTACGGATTTGATAGTTGCCGCAATGGCTTGTGCCATGGCCTCCTTATGGTTATTGCCAAATCGTTCTCTTTGTTCCTGATAACTGTGCCATAGAAAAATGGAATAGTCCATAGTAACACCCAGCTGCAGCACTGCACTTAATGCCTTAGTAATATAGGAAATCTCACCTTGAAATACGTTGGTTCCCATGTTATACGCAATGGCAATTCCAATACTTGCCAGGAATAAAAACGGGATTAAATAAGACTCCATGGTAAGCGCCAGGACAATACAGGACAATACAACAGCAATCAATACATAAACTGCAACCTCTGACTCAGCTAAATTTTTCGTATCCGTAACAATCGCTGACATACCACTGACAAAACACTGTTTTCCTGCCAGTTTTCGAATATCTCCAATGGCATCCATGGTTTCGTCCGCAGATGTTGTCGTATCAAAAATGATAAACATCATGGTAGAGTCATCTGCAAACAAGACCTTTTTAATCTTCTCTGGAAGCATTTCTACAGGAATACTGATATCTGACAAACTGTCATACCAGACAACTTTTGAAACATGGTCTACTTTTTCGATTTTCTTCTTTAACGCGGCTACATCTTTGTTTTCCATGCCTTCGCATACAAACATGGAATATGCACCTGTGCCAAATTCATCTACCAGAATGTTCTGTCCCTTCATGGTTTCAATATCATCCGGTAAATAGTAAAGCACATCATAGTTGACTCTCGTATTCAGATAACCGATTGCTGATGGAATTAACAGCAGAAGGCTTAAAATAAAAATCGGAATACGAAACTTTACAATTTTTCTTCCCAACTTTAGCATGATCGTTCCTCCCTTTGTGACTATTGGTCATTTATTGTTATACTCCAAAAATGACTAATAGTCAATATCTCTTTCACATAATTTATGACTAAAAGTCATTTTATTTTTTATGCAAAATGTGGAATTTTTATTACAACTGTTTTTTCATTTGACTTTTATGGTATTTCATTTCTATAATTGAGCAAGAACTTTAAGCTTTTTGGAAAAAGAGGGTTGGAGAAATGAGTAAAATTGATAATAACAAGCAACAAAAAAGGGACTCCCTTTTAGAGTCCGCTTTCTCTTTATTTATTAACAATGGTTTTAACAAAACTTCTATCTCTGATATTGTAAATCAGGCAGGCGTGGCAAAAGGCACTTTTTATCTTTATTTCAAGGATAAATATGACATTCGCAATCATTTAATCAGTCACAAGGCAAGTCAGGTGTTTCAGATTGCTTATAATGAGCTGTTGAAACACGAAAGTATCACAGATTTTGAAGAACAGGTACTTTTTATTATTGACAATATTTTAGACCAGCTGGCGGCAAATCATAATCTTGTAAAATTATTGTCCAAGCATTTAAGCTGGGGATTTTTTAAGAATTCTCTGTTTTTTGCCCCGGGTAAGGATATACCTCCTATTTATACCATCTATGAAAATTTACTGGAAAAATCTACTCATACCTATCGTACACCGGAAGTTATGATGTATATGATTTTAGAACTGGTAAGCGGCATCAGCTATAATCCTATTATTTTTAATCAGCCTGTTTCATTAGAGGAAATCAAAAATCCCCTCTATGAGTCCATAAAGGGGATCTTCAAACAATTTAGAATTTAACGTTTCTTAACTATGTACAAAACACTGGTGAGTGCTACTGCTGCGATTGCGACAGCAACCCAGCCAAGTCCCATGGAATACAGCGGCAGAGCATGACACCAGTCACTTAAAAATCCCAACGGAACTTTCAGGTCATCTAATACATAAATTACACTGATGCATCCTACTGCTGTAATTGTGCCTGGATAGATGTACGGATTATTCTTCATCCATCTCTCACAAATTCCCAAAACAATTAACATAATAGAAATCGGATAAATGGCATTTAAAATTGGAATAGATATTCCTAAAATCGTATTTAATCCCTGATTGCATACAAGGAAGGAAAAACCGGAAATCAAAAATACCCATTGTGTATAGGAAATCTTCTTTGTAAGTGTAGAAAAATACTGGGAAATAGAAGTAATCAATCCTACACAGGTTGTCAAACATGCCAGAGTAAAAATCGCTGCCAGAAGCACTGCTCCCGGACCTCCAAATAACTGTTCTACAATGCAGCGCAGTGTCCAGGCACCATTTTCCTGAATAGGAAATACACCAGAACTTCCCATTCCCATGTAAGAAAGCATTAAATACACAAGTGATAAAATAGTTCCTGCAAAAATACCTGCACGAACAGTATAACTCATAACGCTCTTTTTGCTCTCAATTCCAAGGCTTGTAATTGTGGTGGCAACTACTAACCCAAAGTTTAATGCGGCAATGGTATCCATCGTCTGATAACCTTCCAAAAAACCTTTTGCCAGAGGATTACCGGCATAAGCTTCCTGTGCTGCTGCTATATTTACTTCCCCGCGGAATACATAATTTATAAACACAAAAACTAAAAGCAATAATAAGGTTGGTGTTAAAAATTTTCCAATTCGCTCTACCAATTTATTCGGTTTCATGGCAAGCCACCCTGCCAGAATAAAAAACACAAAGGAGAAACCAACCATACATATCGTAACGGAAGCTTCTTTTGGAAGATAAGGGGCCACCGCCATCTCAAAAGGTACAGAAGCTGCACGTGGAATTCCAAGTCCCGGTCCTATGGACAGATAAATCAAAATAGTAAAAATCATGGAAAATCTGGCTCCTACTTTCTGAGAAAGCTTATCCAAACCATCAAAGCGTGCAACAACAATAACGCCCAATACAGGCAGCGCTACTGCAGTAATCAAAAATCCCAGAACAGCAAGAGGCATCTTCTCTCCTGCATTCTGTCCCAAAAAAGGTGGAAAAATCAGATTTCCTGCACCAAAAAACAGAGAAAACAACATAAAACTTACCAGTAACATCTTTTTCTTTCCTAGCTTCATTACAAATCCTCCTTAGTATTTAAAAACTGAAACATTTTTTATTTTATAGGACGCAATTTCCGCGCGCGAGCGGTTCACAAAGTGATAATTTCATTTCCGCGAGCTGCGCATCCTTGCGGAGCATTTTTTTATTTCATAGGACGCAATTTCCTATGAAATAAAAAAAGCTGCCCTCTCAAAAGGACAACTCTCGTCGTGGTACCACCTTAATTCCCTGCAAATATGCAGGCTCATGCACACATCAATTTAATGCGTATCACCTATAACGTGGCTCTACTCCGGCGTACCTACTTATTTCAGTTTACTTCTCCGGGATGATTTCACCTTTTGGCTTTCTTGACAGCTTCCACCAGCCGCTGCCTCTCTGTAAATTCCACCAAGGGCTACTTATTCCCATCAACGAATTTTACTCTTTTTCTTAAAATCTATAATAAGCACTTCTTTTACGTTCGTCAAGTATTTTGACAAAATATTTCTCCTGCTTTTTAAAGATGAAAAATAGAATTCCTCTGCTTTTTTGAAATTTTGCCTGAAATGGCGTTGAAATGTTTCTATCTGGGGTTGTCACATTAAGCAGAAATACGGAATACTTCTACACTCTCGATATCGCTTAATGCAACAACCTCATTTTTCAATTAGATATGATTTAGATATTACATTTTAGAAATGAATTCATCCAATGATTGTACTTTCAATGCTGTCTCCATCCAACTTCTAATGACTTCTATATCCTGCTGTTGATGTAAAGTTTTCAGGAGATTGTCTGGCAGTTCTCCAAATCTGTTTAATGCCATCTGGAGCATTTCTCGTGCTCCTTCTAATTCTCCGGCTTTTCTCCCTTCTCTGCGTTCATCTTGCATCAATAATTCCAAAAGCATAAATCTCTCCTCCATTTCTCTGCTCCCCTTGATATGGGTGACTGATTTCTGCACTTGTCTTACATAATCATCCTGAAAGTCCGTCTGACTTTCTTTTAAGTCTGCATGCACAAATTTCAGAAAAGAAACTAATTCCTCCGGCACATCTTCTGCGTTTTCTCCACAGGTGTTTAGAAACATAATACAACGTCCGTCTTTTAAAGACGCTTTTTGTGTTTCCTCACAGCTTTTTCGAAAAGTATACCGATATTTTCCTTCCCCAAAAGGGTCAAAATCACAGAGAAAAATCACGTAGCTGTCGGGAAGCTCTGCATATTCACACCCCTTTGCCAAAAGCTCCATATCCATCTGGCTTTGGTAATAACGGCTTCTGCGTCCCAAAGCAGGCTGCTTTAGTACCTGCATCTCTATATTATAACGGGTATTCTTTTCATCCTTTGCATAAACGTCTAATCGCACACCTTTATACTCCGGATGATAGACAATATTTTTCTCTGTGCTGATTTCCACATGGTCTACTTTAATAGAAAGCGCACGCTCCAAGAAACCTTTGCAGTTTTCCTCCTCTGACATCACTGCCGCAAACATAAAGTTATTTTTGATTGTAAGATTTTTTAATAATGTATTCATACTTTTCCTCCACTTTGCAGAGGAATTCTATAACATCCATTATAACAGATGGCGAAGAAATTTATCAATAGCTCAAATTATAAAATTATTTTTCCATCCTCAATATGCACGATTACATCTGCCTGTCTTGCAATTTCCAAATCATGTGTCACTACAATTAAAGTCTGTCCAAACTGCTCCGAACACTGCTGCAATAAATCCAGCGTATCTTCCCCTGTCTTTTTATCCAAATTTCCCGTAGGTTCATCTGCAAAAATAATCTGCGGTCTCGCCAACAGACAGCGGGCAATGGCTGCTCTTTGTTGTTCTCCACCGGAAAGCTCACATGGATATTTCTTCAATTTATCCTCAAGTCTTAAAAGTCCTGTCACTTCCTCCAAAAATTGCTTATCTACTTTTCTCTGGTCTAACTTCAAAGGCATACAGATATTATTTAATACATTAAATTCGTCCAATAAGTTAAACTGCTGAAACACAAAGCCCATATACCTTCTGCGAAATACCGCCATTTTCTCATCTGAATACTGATAAAGATTTTCTCCGTTTATAAATACTTCACCCTTTGTGGGACGGTCAAGTCCGCTTAATGTGTGCAAAAGTGTAGATTTTCCTGAACCGCTTTTTCCTATAATGGCATAGAACATTCCCTTCTCCACCTCCAGACTTACACCTCGAAGTGCAGGTACATCACCGGAAGATGTCTTATATGTTTTATAAATATTTTTTGCAGATAAAATAGTTCCCATAAAAAATTCCCCCTTTTCCTTATTGTTTTAACTTTTCCATCAATGTTGTTTTTGTCAAAATTCGATTGCACCAATAGAACAGGATTAAGAAAAAAATCAAAATCGCAACTATGAATAAAATAAATACTTCAAGACTGACTCCGCACATTTCTAAATAATAATAGGTGCTCTGTATTCCCTCTTTCAACGTATAATTATCTCCAAAATTTTCTATGACATATCTCACTTTCAGCCATTCTCTGATTACAAAATAGACGCCGTAAAAGAAAAATGCTAAGAATAGAGAAGAAACACCTGTAAGCGCTCCCTTTTTCAAAATTTCAATGTACATTTGTTTGTTTGACATACCGATTGCCTGCAAAATTCCATACTTTCTACATTCGTATCTGGCTGCAAGTGTAATCAAATTCCATAAAAGTAAGAACAGCGTAAGTCCAATACATCCTCCGCAGACACAGATAAGAAGCAAATTCTGCAAATGTGAAAGAACCTGTGCAGACACTTCTTCTCGATTATTATCCAAGGTTGTACCATAAGCTTTTGCAGTCTGAGCAACCAGATAATCTGTTGAAAGATATTTTGCATTTACAGATGTATAAATCTCTGCACTACTGTCGCCGTATATATCGCCTCCTGTATAATGACTGCTGACCTCCGCATTTTTACTTTCATCAAGCACCTTCTGCATGAAATTATCTGACACTAAAATATTATAATGAGCCCCGTAGCTTCCGATATATCCTTTCCCTGCCCCTTCCCGAAGTTTCCGCTTCATAGGCTGTACGGCAAGCTTCAAAGAATGTTCTGACGCAAGACTTGGATTTTGAAAATCCTCTGAATTTCTGTCATAGAACCTCAGATTTATGGTATCTTCTTTGTCTAAACCGGTATCTTCATACACCGTACCGTCAAAAGTAATTTTTCCGTCATCTTCTGTAACAAAAGTAACCAATGCTGTTTTTCCTTCTTCAAAAGCTTTCTCATCAAATCCGGAAATGGCTGTATCAAAATAGTCCTTCCAATACTCTTTTCGAATACCAATTACACGAACACCAATTCCCTTAGGAAAACACATATACTCCGTTGTACCGTCTGCATTCTGCTGTTCCATAAAAATAGGCTGATTTTTGTTCTTATTTTCTTTACAAGCTGATGCTAAAGGCACTTTTTCCATATTGTCAAAGCTCAACTCTCCTACCATTTCCCCATAGGGCAAAACTTTGGTTATTCCCGGCAGTTCTTCCAACACTTTTACTTCTTCTTCACTGATTGTTTTTTCTGCCGCATCTATCCTGTAAGAGTTCTCCTTTTCTGCCCATCTCTTTTCAAAAAACTCCGGTATACTCTCCATCATTACAAATAACATTACTGTGGAAAACATTCCTGCCAGCAAAGTAAGAGAAGCTTTTTTTATACTTCTGTAACGCTTTCCCATCTTTCCGGACATGGTAATTTTTCCTGTTAACGGCTGCTTCATAGCTAGATAAAGCACCAGCAAACGACAGAAAAAGATAGATCCAAGCCATAAAAGTGTTACAACCAAAAATCCGAAAATCGGAATAGAAATTCGGAAATCCGTAAAACTTACATTGATAAATACCTTAAAAATCCCCCACAAGCCTGCGCTTCCAATTATCGTTCCTAAGCAAATGCAGGGTACAACCATACACATTGTTTCATAAAATAAAAGTCCAATCAGTTGCTTTTTTGTGCCTCCGATACTGCGAAACAAGGCAATGGAACGAAGCTGCTCCTGCATCTGCACAAAATAAACGCAAGCAACTGCCAATACCGTAGTAAGCAAAATCAATACCAGATAGAGGTAATAATCTGCTTTCTCTGACAAGGAATTATATGCAAATGTATTGCCTACAATCTTTAAATTTTTATTCTCCGTCTTCCCGAATGCAGTCTGAATACTGCCTGTCAAAGCCTCCTGCTCTTTATCAGAAGTGACAAAGTAATGATAATCAGGAAATGGCTGTAATTTCTCCCCATCCTCTTTTACAATAAAAGCGGCAGGAAGGCTGACGTTTTCCTCGCAATTCCATAAATGAGAATATTGTTTCAGTACACCGCAAAGAGTAAACTCTGCTTCCACCCATGTTTCTAAATCTTTTTGAAAACTGATTACAATCTTTTGATTAAGCTCGTAATCGTAGCCTAACGCACTCAACAGACTGGCTTCCATAGCGATTTCTCCTGATTTTTCAGGAAAATGTCCTTCCAAAAGCTCCAGATTTCCCATCTCGATGAGAGCTTTATCCGGTGTTCCAATGGTATCTGAACCTCCGATATTACCATAGGATAGCAATGTTCCTACTTGCTTTGAAAGAGGATTTTCTTCTAAAATTTCTTTGTCCTCTTCCGTGCTATTATAAACTGCGGTTTTCCATGAGCCATAGGTATCCAGCCTATATTGTGCATTTGTTTCATTCAGACTGTCTGTAATTCCCAGCGTGATTACCGTAAACGCAAAGGAACAAAGAAGAATAATTCCCAACAGAAGGCTATTCCTCTTTGTTCCTCTTATCCGTTGTATTGCCAGCGAAAATAACTCATTTTTCATACTTCGATGCCCCTCTCTGCTACCTTCTATACTAAGATTATAACAAGAAAAGCTTACAGTTTTCTCTCATTTCCCCTTACGATTTTGTAAGGTTCTGTGCCATAAAGCATTGGAAGACTTACAAGAAAACAAGCGCCCTTCCCCTGAATATTCTTCACGGAAATACTTCCGTGATGGGATTTTATAATATCCTGTGCCATATTAAGCCCTATACCATATCCTGCTTTTCTGGAAGTTCCACGGCAAAAACGCTGGAATAAGATTGGCATTTCTTCCGGTGAAATTCCCTCTCCTTCATCACATATAGAAACCTTAATATCCCCTTCTTTTTCTTCCAAATTCACCCAAACTATTGTGCCCTTTTTGGTATGCTCGGCAGCATTTTTTAAAAGATTTTCAAAAGCCTGCATAAGCCAGAAACCATCTCCAAAATACTTTTTAGGAAGCTCCCCTTTCATCTCAAAGCTTACTTTTCTCTTATGTGCAATCACTTCCAGTCGCTCAATACAAGCGCTTATCAGCTTTTCTAAATCCAGCTCCTCATAATCCATAAGTACCTTACCGGCAGCCAGTTGGCTGGATTTTAAAACCCTTTCAATTTCCTCTGTAAGGCGGGTAACACATTTCTGCCCCTCTTTTAAAGCTGCTTTTTCCTCCTCTGTTTTGGTATGAAAATCAGCCAAATCAAGACGTATCTGTAAGGCTGTAACCGATGTTTTCATCTGATGTGCCATATTTTCGATAAAACTGTTTGTATAGATTTCCTTTTGCTTTTTGTGATATCTTTCATGAAGAAGCTGTTCCTCCAGCTCCCGAACCTGATTGAGCAGATTAAAACAAACCCCTTCCTCCAGAGACTTCTTATTGACTTGCTCCGGATAAAGAAGAAAATGGCTGATATCTGCTTCTGCCTGCCTGATATTGTCTTCCATTTTTCTGCTTTTTCTAAATAACAAAATTGCGGCAATGGTACTAATACACGCTATAATAAAACAAACTATTGTCAACATGGTTTTTGACACCTCTTTACCGGCACTGCCCAGCGATAGCCTACTCCACGTATGGTCGTAATGTAAGGAGCTTCCTCAAAAGTTCCCAGCTTATCCCGTAAACGGCTGACATTTACATTCAATGTATTTTCCTCCACAAACTGAAAATCATTATCCCACACATGGTAAAGCAAGTCCTTTCTGGTAATGGTATTCGGCCAGCTTTTCAATAACAACACGGCAATCTTCAATTCCACGGAAGTAAGGGGAAGCGCTTCTTTTCCTTTTATCATCTGGTGTGTAAAATGATTATAATACAACTCTCCGCTTTGATAATATTCCCCCTTATTTAAGGAAGAACGGCGAAGAATTGCCTGCATACGCACCAGCAATTCCTGCATACGGAAAGGCTTTGTAACATAGTCATCTCCCCCAACCTGAAATCCCCGTATAAGCTCTAATTCGCTGCTGCAGCCTGTGAGAAAAAGAATAGGAACATCCGAAAACTCTCTGATTTTTTTACATAAATCATATCCACTATCCTCACCGAGACAAACGTCCAAAATTACAAGAGCAATATTTTCTCTGTTTAAAATCTCTATGGTATCTGCACTGTTATCTGATACAGACACTTGATAACCATAGCTTTTCAAAATATCTGACAAACCGTTTGCAACATTTTCATCGTCTTCTGTAATCAAAATATGAAACTTCATTTTAGACCTCTGTAAATCAAAATTCTTGTAAGCATTATATCAAAAAAGCTTTGCGTTTTTCAACCTGCGCTTCGGTAAATATAACATTAAAAATACTGCTAAAAATGCTGCTGCGCTAATCCAAAACGCCTCAAATCCTCCTATTCCGAAAATTTTCATGCTTTCGATTTGCTGCTGTAAAATTTGAGAAAAACTGCGCACTTCCTGAAATTCCTGCTGCAAATACCTCTGCTGTTTCCACACATTTTCAAAAATCCAGACTCCATATACACCCCAACCGCAAAAAACAGAAAAAACTGCTGTTTTCAAAGAATTTCTTCTTAGTCTATTTTGAAGCTGTCTTTTTGACATTCCCAGTGCTTTTAAAACTCCTATTTTACGTTTCTGATTTTCATAATCAAAAGCCAGAATATTACAAACTGTAAGAAGTAAAATCAATATAATGCACACTCCTCCAAAAAACAGCAAGAAAAATTCACGTTCTGCTTCCTGTACAGACGCCGTTATCATTTCACGCTCATTGCGTAAATTCATTTCATACTGCTCACATAAATCTGCCACAATAAAATCCGTAGATAAATATCCTGCACTTTCTGATGTATAAATATCTAAAGAATTATAACCTAATTCCGTACCGGTTTTATTAAATCCCAGCTCGTAACCCTCTTTTGCATTTTCCAAGGTTTCCTTTAGGCTCTCATAAGAACATAACACCATATACGGTTTTCCTGTAAATAACAACGGATCATAAGCTGACTTCTCCCTATTTACTTTTATAACAGCTCCTACTTTTGCTGTCATATTTCCGACTATTGATACATCACTCGCCTTTCTTTCTATTCTTTCCCCTACTGGAAAACCATAAAAATTCAGCTCAATCTCATCACCTGCTTTTATTCCTGCTTCTGTATAAGACTTCCCTCCATACACAAGATTACCATCTACATCTGTGGAAAATATAATAATAACTTGTTTCCCTTGACGAAAAGCTTCTTTGTTTACTTGTTCTGCGTGCGGTAAAGTTTCCATTCGTTCCTCTGGTATCCCATAGATAGATACCCCTAATCCGTTTGGATAATCAATAATTTTTTTATTTCCTGCGCCATCTATCATATTTAGTAATACCGGCTGTGTATCTTCAGAATTTTCTCTGACTGCCTGAAAAAAATCATTTTCTTCCATATCTTCAAAACGCAATTCGCAATTCTCTACCAACTGTGCATCTATCTTACTGACTCCCGGTATCGCTTTTATATTAGAAAGTTCTTCCTTTGGAATACAGGCAAATGGATTTTCCAGCGCATTGATACTATAAGAACGTGACTTTTCGTTTATTTCCCTTTTATAAAATATTGGAAAGGCTTCCATACAAACAAAAATCACAATGCCTGCCATAGCCACCGATAATCCTGCCAATAACACACCTTTCATCCTGTTTACCTTCTGCTTTTTTACCTGCTGGATTTCAAATCTTCCTGTAAGAGGCTGTTTTAATGCCATTTGTAATACCAAAATCCTCATACCTGCAAGAGCGATAATCCACAAAGTAAAAAATAACACAAGAGAAACAACCGGTATATCTAAAACAAAGACTGCATTTTTCTGTCTCAATAAGACTTTTACCAAACACCATGTTCCCAATGCCCCTGTAATGCTCCCCAATACTGCTGCCGGAAATCCAAGCAGAGCTGTCTCGAAAAAAATCAAAATTCGTAATTGCTTCTTTGTAATTCCAATGCTTCGAAAGAGAGCAATCTGATATACTTGCCTGCGCACCTGCAACATATAAAGACACACAATCGCAGCAAGTGACACTATAAAAATTGCCCAATGAAACAGTTGCTTTTTCTCCATCTGCTGTACATCAGGGTATGCGTATGTGTTTATAAGAACTTCCTGTTGAATTTCTGCGTCTTCCTGTTTCAATCCCTCATTAATCTCACAAATTTTAGAAGTATCATGGTTCTTCATTGTGAAAAAGCAGTTCTTTTCAGGCGGTAATGGCACCATTTCCTCCTGCTGGATTTTTGCCTCCAAAAAAAGCTCCTGTGCGCCCTTTTCTGTGAGAATTGCACTGTTTAAGGTCGCTTTTCTCCCTGCTTCCCAAAGGTTTGTATATTCTTTCAAAACCCCGCAAAGAGTATAAGTTTTTGTCACTTGAATAGAAGGAAAAGCATCTTCCTCCTGCGTCTGTTCATCTAAATATTGAGCAGGTACAGAAATCGTCAAATCTATCTTTTGTCCCAGCTCATAATCATAGCCCAGAACACTAAGAACATCTGCTTCTACTGCAACTTCATCACCGGATTTTGGAAGTCTTCCGCTATTTAACTCTAGTCTTCCCAGTTTCCAAAGGTGGTCATCCACTGTTCCTATTCCACTGTTTCCCGCAATTTTTCCATAGCATTGCGCCATTCCGCTTTCTTGAATAAAAGGTGTCTCCCCTAAAAAATCCAGCTCCCTCTCGTTTGCATTTAAAACTGCACCTTCCCATATACCATAAGTATCATATCTACATTCTTCATTTGTTTTATCCATACTTTCTGTAAGAGAAAGAGAAATCATGGCACAGGTAAAGCTCAGAAATAATACAAAGAAAATCAAAAAACTGCTTCTTTTTCTCCCCCTTATTTCATCAATAGCCATAGAAAATAAATAGTCATTTTTCAAAAAAACACCCCCTCTATTGAATATTGAAGCTTTTATATTTCTTTCAATTATACCGCTTATAGCTTACAACTGCATCTCAATATTCTTACAATAATGTAATAATAGAATTCCTCTGCTTTTTTTGAAATTTTGCCTGAAATGGCGTTGAAATGTTTCCATCCGAGGTTGTCGCATTAAGTAAAAATGCACTTAATACAACAGCCTCATTTTTCAGTTAGATATTTAGATACTGGTTTATTATTCACTGTACTACATTTTAGAAATGAAATCGTCTAATGACTGTGCCTTTAACGCTGTCTCCATCCAGCCTTTAATTACTTCTACATCTTCCTGTTCATATAATGTTTCCAAAAGGCTGTCAGGTAATTGTCCGAATTTGGACAAAACCATCTGAAGCATCTCTATTGCAGCTTTTAATCCTTCTTTTCTACCTTCCTTACGCCCTTCTCTGCGTTCATCTTGCATCAATAATTCCAAAAGCATAAATCTCTCCTCCATTTCTCTGCTCCCCTTGATATGGGTGACTGATTTCTGCACTTGTCTTACATAATCATCCTGAAAGTCCGTCTGACTTTCTTTTAAGTCTGCATGCACAAATTTCAGAAAAGAAACCAATTCTTCCGGCACATCTTCTGCGTTTTCTCCACAGGTGTTTAGAAACATAATACAACGTCCGTCTTTTAAAGACGCTTTTTGTGTTTCCTCACAGCTTTTTCGAAAAGTATACCGATATTTCCCTTCGCCAAAAGGGTCAAAATCACAGAGAAAAATCACATAGCTGTCGGGAAGCTCTGCATATTCACACCCTTTTGCCAAAAGCTCCATATCCATCTGGCTTTGGTAATAACGGCTTCTGCGTCCCAATGCAGGCTGCTTTAGTACCTGCATCTCTATATTATAGCGGGTATTCTTTTCATCCTTTGCATAAACGTCTAATCGCACACCTTTGTACTCCGGATGGTAGACGATATTTTTCTCTGTGCTGATTTCCACATGGTCTATTTTAATAGAAAGCGCACGTTCTAAAAAGCCTTTGCAGTTCTCCTCCTCTGACATCACTGCTGCAAACATAAAATTATTTTTGATTGTAAGATTTTTCAATAATGTGTTCATACTTTTTCCTCCACTTTGCAGAGGAATTCTATAACATCCATTATAACAGATGGCGAAGAAATTTATCAATAAAAAAGTGTCTTCGACACTTCAACTCCCCTGCCCCTCAATCTTTGAGGGGTTGGGGCTTTCTTTTTCCTTCCCTATCTGTCATAATACTCTCATGAATATACTTCAAAAAATTTTTACCGACTATTATGAAGAAATTAAATATACCCTCCATCCCAGAAAAACGGAAATGGAAAACATTGATAAAATGATCCACTGCGGTGATCCTTCCTTCGGCGGTGCCATGTATGCCTGCACCCACTGCGGTAACCTAAAATTCGTTCCTTTCCGCTGTCACAGCCGCTTTTGCCCTACCTGCGGCATCAAATATTCCATGGAGCGCTCTACCAGCATGGCTTTCAAACTCATACAGTCCAGCCATCGCCACTGTGTTTTTACCATTGACAAAAACCTTCGGGATTTCTTTCTCAAAGACCGCACACTCCTTGACTGCCTTTTTCATTCCGTCAACAGTGTCGTCTCCCGTATGTTTTTCAAAATCAATCAATCCAAAAATTTTACCCCCGGCTTTCTCATGGTTTTGCATACCTTTGGCAGGGATCTCAAATGGAACCCTCACATTCACTGCCTTATTTCCGAAGGCGGTCTTAGTGATGATGGACTCTGGAAACCCGTAAAGCATTTTAACTACACCTTTCTTCGGAATGCTTTCCGCACCGCTCTCCTCAATGAGATGGAAACTCTCCTCGGTTCTTCTTTTAAAAAAGTAAAAGCCAAATGTTATGATGAACACAAGCAGGGCTTCTATGTTTATGCCAGACCAAACCTCTGTGACCCTAAAGCAGTCATCCGCTATATTGGCCGGTATCTTGGCCGACCTGTCATCGCCGTCTCCAGAATTGACTCCTATGATGGCGAAATGGTGACTTTTCATTATAACCGCCATGAGGATGATCAATATATACAGGAAACTATTCCTGCCATGGATTTCATAAAAAGGCTGATCCGCCATATCCCCGAAAAGCACTTTAAAATGATCCGTTATGGCGGCTTATATGCCAGACACAGAAAAACAGATGCAAAACTCTACCGGGCTATCCCCAAAAGCAGGCACCGCATTTACCGAAGCTTCAACCTGTGGCGCAATGCCATTCTTTCTTCCTTCGGCTATGATCCTTTGGAATGTCCCGGCTGCAGGCACAAAATGGAGTTCCTGGAACTTTATTATAATCACCAACGCGTATCCCTCGAAGAACTTTATGAGAAAGCAATGTCCAAATTTCTCGGAAAGCGTTCTTCTGCATGATTTCTTTTTTTACATTCTATGCTATAATCCTCTAAAAGGAGGATGGTTGCATGAAAACAGGTATCGAGGAATTACGCAAAAAATACATTGACAATCCACCAGAAGGAATGACTCCTAAGGACATTCGCAATATGAGCGAGGAGGAGCTTCTGGATATGGATTACTTTTTAAACGAAGATGATTTATTTGCCGATGAGGCTGGTGTAGAAGGTTTTTATATCTTCTAACGAGCGTCATCTTGTTCCTATGCCCACCTTTGTGTGGGCTATTTTCATTCATTGTTCCAACAAAAGTCGGAATTTCCTATTATATGAAAAAAGATTACGCAACAGCGCAATTTCCGCGCGCGAGTGGTTCACAAAGTGATAATTTCATTTCCGCGAGCTGCGCATCTACACATCAAAACGATTATATTTTTCATAGCAATCCAGACAAAACAGTTTGCCTCCCTGTAAACGAAGCATAGGCTCTGCTGTAATCTCCCCACAGCAGCTGCATGGCTCTGATTTAAAAATTCTGGCTGCTTCCGGCAGTTCAATTACAGTCTCTTTTACATCAAATAACTCTGCCGGTTCATGGCTCTGGAAATAAGCAAAAGAGTCTGCTCTACTCATACCTTCCGGTGTTGGTTTTAATACTAAACGCACAGATTTCCCATTTTTTCTATTATAAAAAGAGAATGCCTGTTTCCCTCTTATGTGGAATAAAAGGTTTCCTTTTCCCACGCTGCATCCCAAAATCACCTGAATGGCATCAATCCCGCAGGCATCGTTTTCCACAATACAAACCAGCTCCTCATCTCCGGAAAGACAGCCTTTTTCGTCTGCTTCCAATCCTAATAATTCAATGGCATATAACGCAGCCTGAAATCCAATGGTAAGCCCACCGCACTCATGTCCATGAAAAGCAACACATTTCTTCCATAATTCATCTCTCATTTTCTTCACCTTTACACACACCAGCTCATTGTCACAATGGTGGTATTTGTCCTTTCTGTAATTCTTCCGTTCTCGCTTATATCTGACAAATATGCCTGCATTTTGCCTCTCTGTTCCCACGTGACTTCTCCCTGCAAATTTGCCCTGTCAATACACCATGCCAGCATATCTTCCACACTTTGACTGATTTCCCATACCTCATCACGATAAGAAATATAGGGAGAATACCCTTTCAGCCACAAATAAGAAAATATCATAGCAATAGAGGAGTCTGTTTCCTTTTTATTTTTTTCTATTCCTGCTGCCTGAAATGCCCCATCAAGCACCCTATCACTTCTCCTCGAGGGCTTTACCAAAAAGCACTTGTTTCTGGAACAATTACACATTTTTTCTAATGTATAATAATCCGCAACAGCAGGTGTCATGTGAGCAAACACTAGGTCAAAATTTTTCAAAAATCCCATTTTTTCAATATCAAGACTTGCCCAATCAGCATGAAAAAATGATACATTTTTCAGATGTTTTTGCTCTGCCAGCTCCTTTGCCGCCATAATCATTTCTGATGATACATCCGTGCCTGTCACCTGTGCTCCTGACTTTGCCAACGCCAGACTAAAGCGCCCTGCACCGCATCCGATATCCAGAATACGGGTGTGTTCATCTATCTGCATTTCTCCATAAACTTGTTTCAAAAAAGGATTTTCTTCCGGTGTTGGAATGGTTTTTTCCTTATACTGTCCTGCCTTTTTATCCCAAAGCTTTGCCTGTAATTCACCCTGTCTGTTATCCTTTCTACTCCACTCTTTTTCCAGCTGTTCTAAGTTCATTTTATCACTCTTTTCTTTATATATCTGTCACCTGCGAGTCTACCAATACCATCTTCTGTCCGCCCACAGATACCACCTCACCATGAATATGATAAACATCCCAGATAGCTTTTCGATTAAGAACCTCCGCATCCCCGCTGGCATACACCTGCCCGTCCTGCATCAGCAAAAATCTGTCACAAAAGCGAAGAGCTAAGTTTAAATCATGGATGACAACAATCGCAGAGATTTTTGTTTCACGACAAATATCTCGTACAATCTGCAATACCTGATACTGGTTTTGAAGGTCAAGACTGCTGGTAGGCTCATCTAAAAGAAGCAGTTTGGGTTCTTGTGCCAAAGCTCTTGCCAGCATAACTTTTTGACGTTCTCCCCCGCTTAACTGGTTTAAAAAGCGTCCTCTCATATCCGATACTTTTAATTTATCCATTGCTTCATGAACCATCTCATGGTCCTTTTCCGTAACACCCCACTTCATGTAAGGTTTTCTTCCCAGCATTACCATGTCATGAACTGTCATTTTTACATTGGGTACACTCTGAGCTACAAAGGCAATCCTCTTTGCCATTTCTCTTGCTGACAACTTTAAAATTGCCTCATCATTTAACATAATACTGCCCTGTCTAGGCGTTAAAATCTGATTAAAACATTTCAGCATAGTACTTTTTCCGGCCCCATTGTTACCTAAGATTGCCATAAATTGCCCTTCTCCTAAGGTAAAACTGATATTTTTTAATACTTCCGGTCCTCCCGGATAACCATATTGAAGATTTTCCACCTTTAGCATGAACGGCTGCCTCCTTTAAACAGTAAGTATAAGAACAACGGAGCTCCAAGGAAGGAGGTAATCGCTCCAATCGGAAGAATAATCGGACTTATAAGCGTTCTCGCTGCCAAGTCACCCAGAAGGAGCAAAACAGCTCCGGCCAGCATAGAGCCAGGGATGAGATATACATGATTATTTCCCACTACCATTCGTACAATGTGTGGTGCCACAAGACCGATAAAGCTGATTAAACCAATATAAGAAACAATGGTAGATGCCGTAAAACAACATAAAATCATGTTAATAATAATTAATCTTCTTACATGAATTCCAAGACTGGTTGCCGTTTCATTTCCACTTAACAATGCATTAAAGTCCCATCGATGAAGAATAAAGTAAATTCCTGCAAGAAAAACAACTACCGTCATAAAACTAATCTCTTTCCAATCGGTACTTCCTAAATCTCCGAAAGTCCAAAATACCAGTGCATTTAATTCCACTTCATCTGCAAAATATTGAAGAAGGGTAGTAGCTCCGGTAAACATAGAACTGATTGCCACACCGGCGAGTACCACAGACTCTGCTGAAATCTGACAGAAACGGGACAGCCCAAAGATTACAATAGCAACTGCCATACTTCCTATAAAAGCGCAAATAGGAATAATAAAATTTCCATTTGCAGCGCTTCCTGCTCCCAAAACAATGATTGCAAAAGCAGCTCCAAATCCCGCTCCCTGAGATACTCCAAGGGTACTTGATGAAGCAAGAGGATTGTTTAAAATTGCCTGCAAAATACAGCCTGTCACTCCAAGTCCTGCCCCGGAAATTGCAGCTGTACATATACGAGGCAGTCTTACATTTTGCACTACTACATTAATTTTATTATCAGATGCCTGTCCAAATATTCCCAATATTAATTCCTTTAAAGGTGTATCGTAAGAACCTGCCCACATAGAAAATAACACGGTAAGAACCAACACCACTGCCAAAATAATCAAAAATAAAACACTTTTTCGCTGGTTTTTCCGGTATGCGGTATCATTGCTGTTATTCTCCAATTTGGACCTGTCTGAACTCATATCCATTCTCCTTTAATACATCATAAAACTTTTGTCCCAACAACTTTTCAAAGATTTCGTCTGCCTTTTCTGCCGGATTAATATCTGCAAATTTTTCAGGATACAATACGGAACCTGCATAATATGTATCAGCCAGAGCCATATCCAGGTTTGAAGCACTGGAACGGAAAGAAATCTGAGAATACACTTTTCCTTCCTGTACTGCCTTTAACTGATTATAATAATCAGGATTTTCTGCATAATGTTGTTTAATCAATTCCATACCATTAAAATCAACAAAAATCACATCCGGATTCCATGCCAGAACCTGCTCTAAATCGATGTTAAAAGCTCCTGTCTGGTCTGTTTCATTTGCCAGATTTTTAGCATAAATTGCAGAAAACGGTCCATAGTTTGCTTCTGTTCCCTCAAATCCATGATGCCCCTTAAAACTTACTCCTCCTACATAAACGGTTTCCTTCTCATCTTCCGGAATATCCTTTGTTCTGTTATCTAAATCCTTTTTTGTGTCCTCTAAGTAAGCAATAAGCTCTTCTGCTCTATCCTCTTTCTGGTAAACCTCTCCCATAATTCGAAAAGTTTCATATACGTTCTCATCCATCATCTGGTCACTTCCAGGAATAACAACAACAGGAATTCCTGTCTTTTCCTGAACATCATCCGCATCACAATTTCCCAGTGCAGACATCATAATTACATCAGGATCTACTGTAATAATTTCTTCAATGTAGTGCTCCCCATTATTTCCTACTACAGGCAAATCCTTGAATTTATCAAAATTCACATAATTATATGGTCTGGAAATACTCTGTTTCTGCTCATAATCTTCCACTCCTACAACCAAATCCTGCGCCTGCATATAGCAGGTATAGCGAAGACTTGTGACGTTCAGACATACAATACTGTCTACTTCAGCAGGAATTTCCACTTCTCTGTCCATGCTGTCCACAATGGTTCTCTTTCCATCTTTTTCTTCCGTGTTCTGTGCTTCTTTCTTAGTATCAGTATCTTTATTCTCTGTTTTTGCGCCATTACTTCCACACGCTGCCATTCCTGCTGTCATACATGCTGCGAGAAGCAGTGCCAAAAACCTTGTTCGTCTCTTCATAATTTATATATCCTCCTCTTTATGTTAAGTCAAACTATGCCTGATGAACTATTCTGTACTTTATTCTGGCATTTTGATATTATTTTATCACATTCTATAACTTACACAAGCCTCCCAGGGGGATAATCATTTTATAAAAAGCAGAAAAAAATGTTGCATGGAACGAAGCTTAGTTTCTACATTCCATGCAACAGCTCTATTATTTTACAATTTTCACTTTGAAAAATCCTGTGTAATAGCCATCTGGCTTCAAGCTCACCAGATTATCCTGTTTCTCTAAATCTTCTATAATGTCCTTTCTGGATGGAAGGGAGCTCCACGGCTCAATACATACATAAGGTGCATCTGTACGAGGTCTGTGCCAAATTCCCAAATATCCTAAATTATTAGTCTCCATCTCAATTCTTGCATTACCCTTCTCCGATGCAAGCGTCATTTTAGAAGGAACATCCTTTAAAATAATGGCATCGTCATCAAACATATCATGGTGCAGATGTAATCTTTGCTTATCATCTAAAGTAAAGGCCTCATCCTTACCTGTAACAAAGCAGTCCTCTGACATTCCCACACGCTTCATATCTGTCCCATTTGCAAACTCAATAAAGTAATCATCAAAGGATAATTCTTTCTCTATAGGCACCTGAAATCCCGGATGACCTCCAATACCAAAATACATGACTTTTTTATCCTTGTTAGACACGCTGTAAGATACTTTTAATTCGTTTTTCAAAAGCTCATACTTTACTTTCAGTTCAAAATGATAAGGATATTGTTTATAAGTTTCTTCACTATCTGTCAATGAGAACACCATTTTTGTCTGTGTTTTTTCTTTTAATTTCAACACAGTTCTCTTTAAAAAACCATGTGTAGTCATATCGTAGGTTTTACCCTTTAAAATATATTTTCCCTGTGTCAGACGGGCAATATAAGGGAACAGGTTAGGGGCACATTCTTTCCAGTATTTTTCATCCCCCTGCCACAAATATTCTTTACCTTCTGCATCTTTTATAGAGCGCATCTGTGCACCTAAATCCTCTACGGAAACTTCTATTTTATCATTTTTAATTGTGTAAATCATTTGCTTATTCCTCTGCTACATCTTCATTCATGCCAATCCTTGGCTTTGTATTTAAAATCCGCATAAATTCTTCACCTGTAATGGTTTCGTTTTCATACAGGTATTTTGCCAACTCGTGAAGCTTGGCAATATTATCTTCCAGAATTTTATATGCCTTATCATGCTGTTTCTTTACCAGTTCCACAACTTTCTTATCAATCAAAGTCTGTGTTTCAAAAGAACATGCCAAAGAGCTGTCTCCTCCCAGATACTGATTTGACATACTTTCCATAGCAACCATATCGAATTCTTCACTCATACCAAAACGGCTGATCATTCCTCTTGCAATTTTCGTTGCCTGTTCAATATCATTAGATGCTCCTGTTGTTACAGAATGGAAAATTAATTCTTCTGCTGCCCTTCCTCCTGTAAAGGTAGCAATCTTATTCTCCAGTTCTTCCTTCGACATAAGGAAATGTTCTCCTTCGTCTACCTGCATGGTATAACCCAGCGCACCGGAAGTTCTTGGAATAATTGTAATTTTATGCACTGGTGCAGAATTTGTCTGAAGTGCTGCCACAAGAGCATGTCCTACCTCATGATAAGACACAATAAGTTTTTCCTTTTCGGAAAGAACCCTGCTCTTCTTCTGGTAACCTGCAATAACAACTTCTATACTTTCTTCCATATCTGCCTGTGTTGCAAATTTTCTTCTGTCACGGACTGCTCTAAGAGCTGCTTCATTTACAATATTTGCCAGCTCTGCACCGGATGCACCGGATGCTGCTTTTGCAATCTCATGGAAATTCACATTATCTGCAATTTTAATTTTTCGGGCATGAACTTTTAAGATTTCTTCACGACCTTTCAAATCCGGCAATTCTACCGGAATTCGTCTGTCAAAACGTCCCGGACGAAGAAGCGCTGCATCAAGAGAGTCCGGTCTATTTGTGGCAGCCAGAATAACAACACCCTTAGAACCATCAAATCCGTCCATCTCCGTAAGCAGCTGGTTTAACGTCTGCTCACGTTCATCATTACCACCTATTGCGCTTCCGTCACGTTTCTTTCCAATCGTATCAATTTCATCAATAAATACAATACATGGTGCTTTTTCGTTGGCTTGTTTAAATAAATCTCTGACCTTTGCCGCACCCATACCTACAAACATCTCTACAAACTCAGAACCTGAAATTGAAAAGAAAGGTACACTCGCCTCACCGGCAACAGCTTTTGCCAGTAATGTTTTACCAGTACCCGGAGGGCCTACTAAAAGCGCACCTTTTGGCATAGATGCACCAATTTCTTTGTATTTTTCAGGATTATGCAGATAATCCACGATTTCTGTAAGCAATTCTTTCGCTTCATCTTCACCTGCTACATCTGAAAATTTAATTCCTGTAGATGAATTTACATAAATTTTAGCATTACTTTTACCAAAAGTCATTGCCCCGGCTCCGGCTCCGCCACCCATGTTTTTCATCATCTTACGCATAAGCCAACTTCCTAAAAACCACATAAGTACAAAAGGAAGTACCCATGTGAGCAAAAGACTCACAAGAGGGTTCATTTTCGTGGGAATTTCCTCAGAAAAGACAACATCTGCTTTGTGCAGTCTATCTACTTCCTGTAAATCAGAAATACGACCTGTCTTATACACTTGCTCTTTATTATCTTTTCCTTTTTCCACATAGTAAATCACATCCGGTTCCAAAGTAACCTCTGAAATCTTGCCGGCTTCCAAGTCATCCAAAAATTCATTATAATCAGCTTCCTTAATGCTTCTTTCCGCAATATAAGGAACTACAAATGTATTCAGCAATACTAAGACCAAAAGTATTATTCCATAATAAAATAACACCGGTTTCTTAGGAGGCTGTGGTTTTTTCTTTTCTTCAATATCCATTTCATTATCCTCCATTTTTACATTGTTTCCAATGCTTCAGGTTTTGCCCTGTTATATAGACTATACTGCTTCACGTATTATTATGCAATGAAGAAAAGATAGTAATTCTATTAAAAAACAATAAAACTCTACTTGTCATCTCCTGTTAATCGAAGCACAGACTCCATTTCCTCAAGGTCCATATCCAGAAATGCAGCCAACTCCTCCACACTGTACTTCACATCCTCATCTTCGGTAAGCTCTTTTACCTTTTTTTCCAAATCTCTGACCTTTTCTACCAGAATATTGTCTTCTTTTTTCTGCTGAGCCTGTTCCTCAATAAATAATTTCATGGTACTTTCAATTTCCCTGACAATCCATTCAGACGGAGCTTCCTGCTCTGAAAGACGCTCCAAAGCTGTCAAAAGTCCCATATTTCCTTCCTGAAGTAAATCTCCGAAAAATATATCTTCACGGTTTAATTTCTTTGCAGCTTTTACAATCTCATCTTGATATGCACGGATTAATTTTTCTGTACATTCCTGATTTCCTGCTAAAAATGCACGAAGCAGTTCCTCTTTTAATAATTCTTCCTCTGTTTCAAAGCCCAAAAGATACTCTTCTAAAAATTCTTTTTCTTCTGAAGTAAGAGGAATTTCTGCTGCTGCCTCTTGCACTACTTCTTCCTGTACCGAAGCTTCCGGTGATTTCTCTGCTCCATCTACATGAATACCTTGTATTTCCAAGAAATCATAGACCTTCTGTAATTTATCCTGAGTAATGTCATCTCCTTCGAAAAATTTTTCTACTAAAGCTGCCTTTACCTTTTTTCCATTGTTTAAAGCAAGTGTCTGTACTTCCTTTAATTTATTTTGAAATTCAATAATATCCATTTTACATTCTCCTGTCTTTCTCTTATATTTGAAGTTTAACACAAAGCAGACACTTACACCATAGCTTTTCCATCAGCTTTCAAATAATGGTGTAGAATAATAGCGGTCTCCGCTGTCCGGAAGCAATGCCACAATCGTTTTTCCTTTATTTTCCTCACGTTTTGCCTGTTCAATAGCTGCATACAAAGCTGCGCCGGAGGATATACCCACTAAAATTCCCTCTTTGTGAGCAAAAAGTTTTGCTGTTTCAAAAGACTTTTCTGCTGTAATCGGCATAATTTCATCATAAATCTGTGTATTTAAAACAGCAGGTACAAATCCGGCGCCAATTCCCTGAATTTTATGAGGTCCCGCTGTACCCTTTGACAGTACAGGAGAGTCTGACGGCTCTACTGCAACAATCTTCACAGACTTCTTCTTTTCTTTCAAATATCCGCCGATACCTGTAATTGTTCCTCCTGTTCCTACCCCTGCAACAAAAATATCCACATTTCCATCGGTATCCTCCCAGATTTCCGGACCGGTAGATACCATATGCGCTGCCGGATTTGCCGGATTATCAAACTGTCCTGCAAGAAAGCTGCCTGAAATCTGCTCTGCAAGCTCCTTCGCTTTCTCAATCGCTCCGGTCATACCCTTCGCCCCTTCTGTAAGAACAATCTCTGCCCCGTAGGCCTTCAGAATATTTCTTCGCTCCACACTCATAGTCTCAGGCATAGTCAAAATTAACTTGTAGCCTTTCGACGCTGCAATAGAAGCCAAACCAATTCCTGTATTTCCTGAAGTCGGTTCAATAATCGTTGCGCCCGGTTTCAATTTTCCTTCCTGCTCTGCTGTTAAAATCATATTTTTTGCAATTCGGTCTTTTACACTTCCTGCCGGGTTTAAGTATTCCAATTTTACAAGGAGTCTGGCTTTTAAATCCAGCATTTTTTCTATATTTGTAGCTTCCATCAATGGTGTTTTTCCGATAAGCTCCTGTACGTTTCTATATATTTTTTCACCCATAATTTTATCCTCCTTTTATATCCGACTATTTTAATAGGAATTATAGGATACTTGCGTAATCCTGTCAAGAAAAACTCTCTTTCTTATAATATAAGGGAGAAATTCCGTAATGCTTCTTAAACAACTTACTAAAATGGTACGCATCCGAATATCCCACAGCTGCCGCAACCTCTTTTATCGGCTCTTCGGGAGATATTTCTAAAATTTCTTTTGCTTTTTCCATGCGAAGCCGAATTAAATAATTGATAGGAGTATCTCCCGTTTCACTTTTAAAAATTTTTGCGATATAAAAGGAGCTTAAATACATATTTGCCGCAATTTGCTCCAGGGATATTTTTTCCTGATAATTTTCTTCCATATATTTCATAATCTGCTGCACAACATATTTCTTTCCCGTGGATTGAAAAATATATCCTTTGCCTTCCCCTTCCTGCTTTTCCTCTCTCTGTTCTCTGATAATCATGCACAATGCTTGAATTAAATATGCCTTTAGCATAAAATAACGCCCTGCGCCGCATTCTCTTGCTTCCTTATTCATCGCATTACAAATTTGAAAAATATTCTTTTTCATCTTGTCTGTCATTTTCATAATCTTTTGGTTGTTCTTAAATAAAGGAAAATATCCACTTTCGCACCCTTTAAAAGAAACTTTGGAAAATCCAATATAACATTCTTTCAATCCCTCTTTTGAATATCCTGCTCTGCTTCTATGATACGTGCCGGGATTAAGTAAAATCAGATCTCCTTCCTCCACTTCATAATTCTTACCATCAATATAAAATCTTCCTCTTCCGCCCATAATAACCGCAAATTCTATAAAATCATGGGCATGATAATTTTCTTCCTCTTCTGTTCTTGTTGAAACACAGGTAAACAAAAATTCCGGATTTAAGTCTCCCTCTGTAATATCATACATTTCTTTACACATACCCTGCCTCACTTTTCTCATCTATTTATAACTATACAATATATTACATCTATTTCACAAGAAATTACATTCTACTTTTTTAAAAAATTTTTATAATAGAGCTTATCTCCGATAAAAATAATGATTTTTAACAGAAAGGAAGTATTCGCTCATGACAAAAACACTTACAGGGGGAAATCCAGCCAAATTGATTTTTTTCTTCTCTCTCCCACTTATTATCGGAAATATATTCCAACAATTTTACAGTATGGCAGACACTTTGATTGTAGGACGCACAATCGGTGTAAATGCACTTGCAGCCGTAGGTTGTACCGGAAGCATTACTTTTTTAATTCTTGGCTTTGTTCAAGGACTTACCTCCGGCCTATCTATTATTACTTCTCAAAAATTTGGAGCAAAGAACGAAGATGATGTAAGAAAAAGTTTTGCAGCCAGCATTCTGATCAGCAGTGCTGTAGCAATTATTACAACAATTCTGTCTGTACTGTTGGCACGGCCTTTATTAGAACTTTTGCAGACACCTTCTGAGATTATTGATGATGCATGGGCATACCTTGTCATTATTTTTTTAGGTATTCCTGCAACTGTTTTGTTCAATCTTTTATCCAATGCGGTTCGAGCATTAGGTGACAGCAAAACTCCTTTATATTTTCTCATTTTTGCCTGCTGTATAAATATTATACTTGATTTGGTATTTATACTGTATTTTCATCTGGGAGTTGTCGGCGCCGGCATTGCTACTATACTTTCTCAGCTTTTATCCGGCATTTTATGTATTTTCTTTATTATAAAGAAAGTCCCTATTCTCTGGTTGAAAAAAACAGATTTTCAAATGCACTACGAAGTAATTACCTCCCATTTAAGCATTGCCCTTCCAATGGCTTTCCAAATGTCAATTATCGCCATTGGTTCTCTGATGCTGCAATTTGCATTAAATGGTTTGGGCGCTGCTTCTGTAGCAGCTTACACTGCTTCACAGAAAATTGAAAGTATTGCAACTATGCCCCTTGGTTCTTTCGGAACAGCTATGGCAACTTATGCAGCCCAAAATTATGGCGCCGGAAAATTTTCCCGTATTCGAAAAGGCGTTTTTCAATGTATTTTAATGTCCGGCAGTTTCAGTATTCTTTCCGGTGCAATCAATGTAATCGCCGGAAGTCAGCTTACCAGTATTTTTGTAGGCTCACAGGAAACAGAAGTTCTTTCCTTGTCTCATACTTATCTGGTAATCAGCGGATGTTTTTATTTCGCTCTGGCATTATTATTTATTTACCGTTTTACCCTTCAGGGTTTAGGCAAAAGTTTCATACCTACTGTCGCTGGTATAATGGAACTAATTATGCGTGCTGTCGGAGCACTCGTTTTAACCGAAGCTTTTAGCTTTGCCGGCGCCTGTGCTTCTAATCCGCTGGCATGGATTGGAGCCTGTATTCCACTTGCCTGTTCCTATTATAGAACTATGAAAAAATTAAAATAGAAACAGAAAAAAATTCCGGCTGTGCTAAATTAATACGCAGCCGGAATTCCCTTTTATTTTTTAATAACTTTTTCCTCTTATCCCTCAATCGCTATATATTTATTTTCTTCCACCTGTTTTGTTGCTTCTTTTGGTACAGTTAATCTCAAAATTCCATCCTCAAATTTCGCATGAATATCTTCTTGATGAATATTTTCACCAACATAAAAGCTTCTGCTCATTGCACCTGCATAACGCTCTCTGCGAATATAATTGCCCTGTTTATCTGTTTCATCTTTATCCAGACCTTTTGCAGCATTGATGGTCAAATATCCATTTTCCAGTTTTGCTGTTACCTCATCTTTCTTAAAGCCAGGCAAATCAATATCTAATTCGTAGGTGTTTTCTGTTTCTCTTACATCTGTTTTCATAATATTTTTTTCATTCTTTCCATACAGAGGATTTTTTCTTCCGAAAAACTCTCTCTCAAACGGACAATCCATAAAGTCATCAAATAAGTTTTCTCCAAAAATACTAGGCATCATCATAAGTCATATCTCCCTTCATATAAGACAATAGATTTTATTTTAGCACTTTGGAAAATCCAGAGTGTCGATTACATGAACCAATGGATTAGGTCTTTTTCCTTTTCCTTTGTTCTATTTGTAATATAACACTTATAGTTAGCACTGTCAACACCCAGCTGCTAATTTCACAGTTTTTTCACAATTGTGATAAAATCACTGAATCTTCACCTTTCTTCCTGGTATAATAAATGAAATCATCTGGTATCTTTTGATCCTAAGATTGATTTATTAACTTCAGGAGGTTTTGTTATGGAAAGAAAAAAGCGGAAAGCTTTTATCAACACCAGTGATTGCGTTGCCTGCGGCTGTTGTATAAAAGTATGCCCCAGGAACGCTATGGAAATTTGGAAAGGAATAATGGCAAAAGTTGATTTTTCCAAATGCGTAGGATGCGGAAAATGTGCAAAAGAATGTCCTGCTTCTGCAATTGAAATTCAGGAGGTGGTATCATGAAAAAGCATTGGTATGACTATCTTTGGATTGTATCTCTTACCTATCTGATATTAGGATTTTTCAATATTCTCTTTGCCTGGCTTGGTCTGCTATGCTTCTTTATTCCTCTAATTATTTCTATCTCAAAAGGAACAAAGAGTTACTGCAATCGCTACTGTGGAAGAGGACAGCTCTTTAATCTATTAGGTGGACGCTTCGGACTTTCCCGTAGGAAAGATATTCCTAAATGGATGAAAAGTAAAGCATTCCGCTATGGATTTTTAATTTTCTTTTTCATCATGTTTTTTCAAATGCTTTGGAATACTTATCTGGTATTTTCCAACGCACAGAATTTAAAACAAGTTGTAACACTTTTATGGACCTTCAAAGTTCCTTGGCACTGGGCATACCATGGTACGCTTATTCATCCAGGAGTTGCACAGTTTGCCTTCGGTTTTTATAGCGTTATGCTGACTTCTACTATTCTTGGTTTTATTACAATGCTCTTGTTCAAACCTCGAAGCTGGTGCGTCTATTGCCCCATGGGAACCATGACGCAGCTTATATGCAAAGTGAAAAATAAAAAACATTATAAAATTTAATTTAGGGGAAAATACAATGAAAATAAGAAAAATTATTCCTGTTTTAGCTTCCACATTACTACTTCTTGCGGGATGTGGCTCTAAAAATTCAAATGCAGAAAATAACAGTTATCGCCAAATTGATATGGAGGAAGCTGAAAAAATAATGCAAGAAGAAAAAGACTACATTATTTTAGATGTAAGAACTCCTGAAGAATATGAGGAAGGCCATATTCCTCACGCAATCAATATTCCAAACGAAACTATCAGTACAAAAGAGATTTCCGAGCTTCCCAATAAAGAGCAGCTCATTCTGGTTTACTGCCGCAGTGGAAACAGAAGTAAACAGGCTGCCGGAAAACTCAGTAAGCTGGGATATTCTAATATTGTAGAATTTGGCGGAATTATTGATTGGAAAGGTGAAATCGAGAAATAACAAAATAGAATTGATATTTGGAGTTGTCAGATTAAAGACAGCTCTTTTTTTACTTGTCAAAAAAAGTTAAGTCATATAAATTAAAAAAACGATTGGAATAATCCAACCGTTTTTTCTTGTACCTTCAAAACTACATATATAAAACGAAACCTTCCAACTGCCGTTCAGTGAAGTTTTGGATACTTCTATAATCCGCTTTCTCCACTATTAGGTCAAGCCCTCGACCGATTAGTAGCAGTCAGCTCCATACATTGCTGCACTTCCACCTCTGCCCTATCTACCTCGTCGTCTTCAAGGGGTCTTACTTCTTTCGAATGGGATATCTCATCTTGA
>NZ_LT635468.1:0-357224 GCF_900120295.1 Blautia sp. Marseille-P3201T
AATTGAAGTCTCTTCAATTGTATATCCCTTTTACTGTTTTTGGTTTTTCAAACCGTTTTTAAAAATGAATGTAAAAGAATTTTCGTTTTCATGTGTTTCACTGTTTAATTATCAAGGTTCCTGTCATCTGACAGCTCCGATATTTTATCATATCGCTTTCAGCTTGTCAAGTACTTTTTTAAAAAGTTTTTTTGCTGCCTTTCGGCATCTCTGCTCTTTTGCGACAGCTAGATTAGATTATCACATCTTTCCAACTTTGTCAACAACTTTTTTCTTTTATTTTACATATTTTTTACCAGCAATCCGCTGATGGCATTTACTATACCATTTTCTGATGCCCATGTCAATAAAAAAGCAGAAAAATTCCGCAAAATTTTCCTGCTTTTTTATTTTATAATTCCTTTTAAGAAATATAGAAATATATTCTGATCATATAAGTATCCGGTAATTGTGTTTTCTCTTATTAAATGATAAAAATTTTGTGCCCATGCAGTATTCCAAAATGCCCCTATTACTAAAAAGAAAATCCAGATTATGCATATTCCTTTTACCGCTCCTAATGCAGCGCCACCTATTCTATTCATCAAACTGAGTACAGGGAAAGAAAAAATTGTCCCTAAAATTTTTCCCGCAGCTCCCATAACAATACTTACAAGAAGAAAAGTCAAAATCAAACTGATTGCTCCAATAATAAAATCCGTTATATACCCGGATAAACTTTTTATAAAGCCCTCTGCCAAAATATCTCCATTCTCTTTATCTGTATTTTCAGCGAATAGCAGCTTTGTTATATCCTCCGGAAGAGGCAGATTTTGAATTATGTTTTTTTGTTCCTCTGTACTGTCTTGTATCTCAATTGTTTCTTTCATGTAACTTACACATTCATTTTGAATATTTTCATAAATTCTTGTTTCCTGTTTTAACATCTTTTCTATATATGGGTTGAGTATAAAACAAGCTGCCAGAGTAATAAAAATGGACAAAAAGGAAAATGCCATTTTTACCATACCTTTTTGAAAGCCGCTAAAAATATACAGCACCGGAATTGCCAGAATTATTACACTTAACCAATTCATATCTGCCCTCATTTATTTCAAACTAATTGCATTAATTCCATTTTCAGAAATCACCATATAGCGTTTCGAAGACATTTGAAAAACATTTTTCACAGCGCCTTCATCTATGGTTCCATCAAATTTTAAAATCCCTTTTAAATTATACATTTTTACATCAGAACCATCGCACATAATAATCATTTCTTTACTGATATCAATGCTTTGATATTCGTGTTCAAATTTCTTAGAAAACATTTTCTTTCCTGAGGGTGCATAAAGCTGCATCACATATTCCTCTTTTTTGCCGCTGCCTTTTAAAACCAGCCCGAAATATTTCTCATCATAAAAGGTACTTACAATTTCTTCTTTAATTGTTTCATTTATTTTCTCTTTCGGACTTTCCGTTCCTTTAAAGATAGAATATCCATCATCTCGGATTGCCACTGCTGTTTCATTGTCTAAATAGATAATTTGCGGAATAATTGTATTTTCATATTGATAATCTGCCACAATATTATCTTCTTTTGTTTGTCCTGCATCACCAAAGTTATAAAATACCACCTTACTAATCAAACGGCTTTTTTCTACCATTAAAAAGCTGACTGCAATATTTTCACCACCGGGAGAAACAGCTATATCTAACGGATAACCCGGATTTTCAATACGTGTCTGATTTTCCGCTATTACGCTTCCATCCGGCGCATAGTAATTAATCCACGTCTTTTCTCCATCCTCCAAAATAGCTGCCACGCCGCCTTTCTCAGTGATTTCTGCCTGCAGCACAGGAAATTTTGTTTCTATATCAGATACTTGTTTATCCTTGTTCAGAACAAACATTTTTGTTCCTTTTTTATCGTAAATGACTGCTCTTTCCCCTCGTACATCCACAGAAGGATTGCTCATTTCAAAGGTTTGATTCCATAAAATTTCCTGAGACTGAGATAATAAATATGCACCGTCATCGCCATATTTCAAAAGACAGTCCCCCAGCGGCACATAACCTGAAGATTGAGTATCTTCATTATTTGATGAAGAAAGTATACGATAATTATGGTACACATGATATTTAATCCCTAAAATAACAACTAATATAAAAATCAGAATTCCCAATGGAAGAAACCACTTTCTGTTCCATTTATTTTTATACAGCTGTATCACTTTATTATTTTCAGAAGTATATTTTTTTAAATTCATAAATTTCTTCCTTAATCGTATTTTTAAATAAGTATAGCACAAATTTTTATGGTAGTAAAATTGTTTGTCCCGGATAAATCAAATCGTTTTCCTGTATTTGATTAAGCTCACAGATTTCTTTTACTTTTTTTGCATTTCCATAATTTCTTATGCTGATTTTAGTCAGCGTATCTCCCTGCTGAATGGTGTAGGAATTCTGAGAAGGAGCTTGTGTTTCCTGAGATTGAGTAGTTTCTTCCTCTGGTTTCTGCACCGGAACTTCCTCCTGCATTTCTTCTGTTTCCTCCGCTTCTTCCTCCTTTATATTTTCATCCGGCATCCCATTTACCGGTGTTACTTTTACAGGTTCTTCCTGCTCCTCTTTTATACTGGCAATCGCACTTTTACTGCTCTTTACTTTCTTATAATCATTGACATAAAGCACACCTACCGCCAAAGCCGCTGCCATTGCACAGACTCCTACTGTTTTAAATACCGGAAATTTATATTTTTCTTCTGTTTCACTTTTCATTTCCACTTTCTTGCGAAAAGTATGTACCGCAGAGTCATCTACATCTTCTGTTTTCTTTTCCTGTTTCGCATTCTGAGCAATCAAAAAGCTTCTCATCGGCTCATTCTTCTCATAATACACATAAAATCCCGTCTGTCTCGACATTTTTCCTTCTTCATAGCGATAAAAAGCCTCCTCTTTTTCTAAAGGCTCTCTCACCAGCAATATTTTATCATTTCCTCCAAAATGACTTAAATGCGTCTGGCAAATAACCTCATGAAGCTCCATAGAACAACCTGGTATGGATAAAAACCACCCTACCACTTCCTGCTCCGGAAAATACTCTTTATTCTTTTCATATACATGATTCCATATTTCCTGAGTAAATGCCAAGTGTTCCTCGCTTACCTCCATCTCTTCCAGAGCCACTGCACTCTTAACAAAAAGATAAGAACACCCGTCTTTCCAGTTGGATTGTCCCATTAAAATAGCTGCAATTCCTTTATGAGAATTTTCAGTGGCTATTCTACAAAGATAAGTATATGCATAATCTTCTATATAGATTTTTTGTGTTCCGGTAATTTCCCCTATCTGGCGTATGTTATTAGGAATACGAAAATATTCTTCATTTCCATCCGGCTTTTGTTTTTCCTTTTCATAAACAATTTCTATCATAATCAGTCACCCCTTTTTGAATGAAAGGATAACATATTCCGATTGCGAAATTTAGCATATTCGGTTGCCTATTCTATTTTTTTTACGACATTTTTTTCGGGATAAAGTTTCCAAGAAACGGACAGAATAAAAACAGTAATAAAAAGAAAGGATTTTAAGATTATGCCAAATGAAACACAGCCTGTTTACTATATAGAGAATAAAACTTCAGGAGCAGATACAAAACTGGGCACTGTACTTTTTGATTTGTTCCTTTCCTGTAAAAAAGACTTTAATGAATTGGTTATTTTGTGTATTGGAAGTGACCGCATTACAGGAGACAGTTTAGGCCCTTTGGTAGGACACAGCCTGTCCAAAACCCCTCTCAAATCTACTTATATCTACGGAACCCTTGCACAGCCTGTTCATGCCTTAAATCTAAATAAGACCATAGGAATGTTAAAAAAGCAACACCCGCATAGTCTTATTATTGCCGTTGATGCCTCTCTGGGTTCTAAAAACCACATTGGCTTCCTAACCATTTCCGCAGGAGCTTTAGAACCGGGACTGGGCGTACACAAATCCCTGCCGTCAGTAGGTGATATCTCCATTACCGGAATTGTAAATATATCCGGAGCTTTTGATCACTTTCTTCTTCAAAGCACCCGGCTTGCCACTGTTGTGCAAATGGCGGATTCCATTGTTTCCGGCATTCTGCTTGCTCACCATCAGTACTTCGGTTCACGTGTATTCCCGGCCGTCCCTTTTTTCCAGTTGCCCTCTGAACGCACTCGAAGCTTCACAAAATTTACGCCTCTGTCAGCCGCTGCAACTTCTTCTTTACCAAAAGGAAGAATATAATCTTGATATTCATAATCAGGGCCAAATACCTTTTTCACAATACTTTTAATCAGAGCATACGCACCTCTAGGGAACCAGACTTTATAATAATATCGTCCAATTTCACATGTTCCGCAGTATTTATCTGTAAGGGTAATAATCCATGTTTCCCAATGTGTGGGGGGAATTGGTGTAACAGGAAACATGTGTTTTACAATCATTTCCTCCTCCAGACTGTTTAAATGAAAATACTTTTTTGCATTATAAAGAGCCCTGTGAGGATGCGTCATAGCATGTACAGGATCCCCTGTTTTCTTTCTATGCCCTCTCCAGTCGTATAAAAATAAATCATGCAGCATTCCCGCACGAGCTGCACTTCTGGCATCCAAATGAAAGAACTTACAAATCCGATAATTATAATAAGCCACGTTCAGACAATGCTGATAACAACTTGTTTCACAATGATGAGGAAATTTCTTCATTTTCAACACATACGGATGATGTACCAAGTCTTTGATATAGTTGTAAAACTCTTCATTTCCGGGAGAAATCGCAGTATGTTTTCTCCTCATTTTTCTTCTTCCTGCTCTCATTGTATCACTCCCCTTTTTTTCTTTTCTGCATACTATATTATTGTAACTATTAACTATGAATAGAAAGGAATTCTTATTATGGAAAATAACGAAACAAAAATCTGCTATCCCAAACAGCATAACCACGAAATAACAGGCAGTACACGCATCTCAGGATGTTGTGAATACGCTCATAATCATAGATTTGCCACTGTTTCAGGTGATGCAATTCCCTGTGACGGAAGTCATGTTCATGAAGTAAAATTCACAACAGACTCCTGCAACGGACATCACCACGAATTTTGCGGAACAACCGGAAAAGCCATTGATGTGGGCTGCGGCAAACATGTCCATCTGCTGAAAGGCTGTACTTCTTATGACGCGAACCATAAACACGAGTTTATTGTTGCCACTGCCATAGAAAATCCTGTTTGCGAATAAACCTTCCTGTCATTTAACAAAGAGGCTGTCGCATTTCTGCTTAATGTGACAGCCTCTTTTCTTCTACGCAGAAATTTATACAAAAGCTTTTACTTTTTCATAAATACCTGCTGCATCAATTCCATATTTTTCTAATAACTTCACTGCCGGTCCTGACTCTCCGAACACATCATTAACTCCGATACGAAGCATTTTTGTAGGTGCTTTTTCAGAAAGAACTTCTGCAACAGCGCCGCCAAGTCCGCCAATTACAGAGTGTTCTTCTACAGTCACAACTTTTCCTGTTTCCAGCGCTGCTTTTACTACTAACTCTTCATCTAACGGCTTAATCGTATGAATATTGATTACTTTTGCATCAACACCATCTACTGCCAGTTTCTCTGCTGCCTGCAGTGCTTCATTTACACACAAACCAGTAGCAAAAATTGTAACGTCTTTTCCTTCTCTTAATACAATTCCTTTACCAATTTCGAATTTATAATCTTCTCTATCATTAATTACCGGAACTGCAAGTCTTCCAAAACGAAGATAAACCGGACCCTCATGATGGTAAGCAGCTTCTACAGCCGCTCTTGCTTCTACATCATCAGAAGGGTTTAAAATAACCATACCCGGAATAGTTCTCATAAGAGCCATATCTTCATTACACTGATGTGTTGCACCGTCTTCTCCTACAGAAATACCTGCATGTGTTGCGCCGATTTTTACATTTAAATGTGGGTATCCCACAGAGTTACGCACCTGCTCAAAAGCACGTCCTGCCGCAAACATAGCAAATGTACTTGCAAAAGGAACTTTTCCTGTTGTTGCAAGTCCTGCTGCAATACCTACCATGTTGCCTTCTGCAATACCACAGTCAATGTGACGTTCCGGGAAAGCCTTCTGGAATGTAGCTGTCTTTGTAGCACCTGCCAGGTCAGCATCTAAAACTACCAGATTTTCATATTTTTTTCCTAACTCTACTAATGCGTTTCCATAACTATCTCTGGTTGCAATTTTCTTTACTTCTGACATAATGCTTCACCTACCTTTTCCAAGTCAGCCATTGCAATGGCAAATTCTTCATCATTTGGAGCTTTTCCATGCCATCCGGCATTATTTTCCATAAAGGAAACGTCTTTTCCCTTTACTGTTTTCATAATAATTGCTGTAGGCATTCCTTTTACTGTTTTTGCTTCATCAAAAGCAGCCTTTAACTGGTCAAAATCATTACCATCTTCCACATTAATTACATGGAAGTTAAAGGCTTCAAACTTTTTATCAATTGGATATGGAGAACATACATCTTCGATATTTCCATCAATCTGCAAACCATTATTATCTACAATTACTGTAAGATTGTCCAGTTTTCTATGTCCGGCAAACATAGCAGCTTCCCAAACCTGTCCTTCCTGAATTTCGCCATCACCAAGCAATGTATACACACGATAAGACTCATTACTTAACTTTGCAGAAAGCGCCATTCCTGCTGCTGCAGAAATACCCTGTCCCAAAGAACCGCTTGACATATCTACTCCCGGAATATGTTTCATATCCGGATGTCCCTGAAGATAAGAACCAATATGACGTAAAGTCACCAAATCTTCTACAGGAAAATATCCTCTGTGTGCCAAAGCAGAATATAATCCCGGTGCAGTATGACCTTTAGAAAGCACAAAACGATCACGATCTGCCTTTTTTGGATTTTTCGGATCAATATTCATCTCTTCAAAATACAAATAAGTGAATACTTCTGTTGCGGACAAGGAGCCTCCCGGATGTCCGGCTTTTGCAGAATGGACAGCTGTTATAATTCCTTTACGAATTTCGTTAGCCATCTTCTGAAGTTCTAACTTGTTCATTTCTTTCCTCCTGATATACAATAAAAATCCCAAATCTGATTTTCCATGTCATTATAACAGATGACGACAGATATGCCAACCTTCATTATTCACCAAATACTGCAATATAATCTTTTTTAAATTTTTCAATACCTGCATCTGTCAGTGGATGATGTAACATTTGCTCAATTACTTTATATGGTACTGTGGCAATATCTGCACCTGCAAGAGCGCAATCCGTCACATGCATCGGATGTCTTACACTTGCCGCAATAATCTCAGTTTCAATACCTGCAACAGCAAACATATCAGCAATCGTACTGATTAATTCTACTCCGTTTGTGGAAATATCATCCAGTCTTCCAAGAAATGGTGAAACATAAGTTGCCCCCGCTCTTGCAGCTAAAAGAGCCTGATTTGCTGTAAAAATCAAAGTAACATTTGTTTTAATCCCCTCTGCTGTCAACGTTTTTACTGCTTTTAATCCCTCTGCTGTCATAGGAATTTTTACAACCATATTGGGATGAATTGCTGCGATTTCTCTTCCTTCTTTAATCATTTCTTCCGCTGAAGTAGTAGTAGCTTTCACTTCTCCACTAATTGGTCCGTCTACGATAGACGCAATTTCTTTAATTACCTCTTCAAAATTTCGTCTTTCCTTGGCAATTAAAGACGGGTTTGTAGTCACCCCACAAATAACGCCCATATCATTTGCTTTTTTAATGTCTTCTACCTTTGCTGTGTCAATAAAAAATTTCATAATAATCTCCATTCCGCCGCCAAGTCGGCGGCACAAATAGTAATGAAAGTCTTTTAATCCCCCACGTTACTGATAAAATAATTGTTAAAGAAGTTATACTACAAAGCACGGGGAGGTGAGTCGTAAAGACTTTCTTCGGTTTTAGACAGCATAATAATCAGTGTGAGTTCCATCTTTCAAGCACAAATAAGTGGCTCTTTTAGACCGTACAGTAAGAATTGTTTTAACTTCTCTGTTAAATGTGTGGTGGAGCAGTCAATGGCTTCTTTATCTCACTTTGAAAGGAGTTTTGACCATGAAAGTTGTTTATCAAACCTGCTGTGGCGTCGATGTTCACAAATCTTTTCTCGTTGCCACAATCATTAAAACCATTTCCGGAGTAGAACCTTCTTACCAAAAGAAACGTTTCTCCACCTTCAACAATTCGATCCTGCAATTCAAAAATTGGCTGATTGAAAACCAATGTCGGGATGTCTGTATGGAATCTACCGGTAAATACTGGGTTCCTGTATTCAATCTCTTGGAAGACGATATCAACGTCACTATTGCCAACCCCAAATGGGTAAAAGCAGTCAAAGGTAACAAGGATGATACAAAAGATTCCAAATGGATTGGGGATTTGTTTCGATTAGGTCTGGTTCCTGGGAGCTATATCCCTTGTAAACCAATCCGTATCTTGCGTGAATTCACAAGATATCGTTACAAGTTGACTTCCTGCCGTACCAGCGAAAAGAACAGATATCAGAATGCGCTTACTGTCTGTAATGTCGCATTAGATTCGGTTGTTTCCGATATCTTTGGGAAATCAGCTACATCTGTTATTGACTACCTGATTGAACGATCCGACAATTCCATCAACCACGAAGAAATAGCTTCCAGACTTCTCCGTTCCCTAAAGAAAAAGTCTGACAGTGTCATTGAATCCATCGAAGGGTATCAGATGACCGATTCCCAAAAATACCGTATGCGCCTCGTCCGCGCACATCTGGATTATATCACATCTACAATCAATGATATAGACACTATGCTTGATTCTTTGATTGCCCCTTATGAAAATGCTGTCCAGTTACTGTGTACCATTCCGGGTGTTGACCGTAACAGTGCAATTACTGTTATCTCCGAGATTGGTACCGATATGACTCCGTTTTCTAATTCCAAACGCCTCTGTTGTTGGGCAGGACTGACTCCCGGCAACAATGAATCTGCTGGTAAGAAGAAATCTGTCAGGATAACACGTGCCGGTGTCTACCTCAAACCTGCATTGGTGCAAGTCGCTCATGCAGCCGTGAAATCCGACAAGTCTCCTTACTATAAACAGAAATATGAACGTATTATGAAGCGCCGTGGTAAAAAACGAGCCATTATTGCCATCGCCCGGATGATTCTCACTGCTATCTATCAGATGCTGTCCACTGGTGAAGCGTGGAATCCGACCGATTTATACAAGATTGATATACCTGAACCTTTGAAAGAAAAGCAAAAGGAAAAGGCTATCAAACAGGCTAAGAAACTGCTCATCAGAGAAGGAATTCTTTCCGAATCACAATTAGCTTCCTAGCTTTTCAAAATAATAATTTTTCAAAGGCTGCCATAAGACAGCTTATTAAAGTACGCCATTTGTTGGCTGTCCTCTACTTTCTTTCACAGTAAATACCTCCATACTGTGCCCCACAGGCAGGTTTCTTTGATATTTACAGTTTACTCTTTACTTGCAGGTTATGCAAGAGAGCCTTTTATTATAAACATTTTTATTTATTAATAATTTTCATTTTTATTAACACTATAATACCAAAATCTTCTTGTTTTTATGTGATTAAAGAAATATTATTATTAATAATTTTTGTACTTCTATTTAATTATTTTTCTTTTTCGCCTTAGCGTAGGAAGTAGTCTTACGCACAATCAGCTTTGGCTCATACTCTATATGATACGTACTTACCGGTGTCATTTCCTGAAACAACTGATTATCCGTTTCAATCTTCTTCATAATAATTTCGCAGGCATCTCTGCCCTTTAAAGGGACAAAGTGTTCGATAGTAGTCAAAGCCATAGGCATCATGCGGGAAAAAATAATATTGTCACATCCTATTACAGATACATCTCCGGGAACTCTATACTTTTCCTCATGTAAAGCATCCATAATGCCAAAAGCAATCATATCATTCAGCCCGGCAATGGCTGTTACATCCTGAGTTTCCTTTAAAAGCTCTTTTGTTAAATTATAGCCAATACGATACTCAGAGTCCACGCTTGGTAAAACTTCATCCCAATGGTCATCTGCCGCTTTTATAGTTACAAACTGAGACAGTCCTTCCTTTTCAAACTCTTTTACAAATCCTTCTACTCTGCGAAAACGCTGAGCCTGACGTTTCGTAAGCGGTGGGGCAATAAATGCCACCTTCTGATGTCCCAAATCTAATAAATGCCTTGCCATAAGACTTCCGATTTTCGTATTATCCTGGTTAATCGCATCTACTTTCACCTTATCCCGATTACTGATAACCACTAAAGGAATTTTTTCCGCAAGCTCTTCCACCTGCTCCATAAACTGATTGCTGGGATTACAAGTGTAGATAATTCCTGCCGGAGATACACTGTGCATCATTTTCAAATATTGTTCCTCCAGTTTCAGTTCTCTTTGAGTATTGCACACAAAAACGCCATAACCATTTTCTTTTGCAACAGTTTCAATTCCCTGAAGCAGCATAACATAATAAGGATTTGTAAGAGTTGGGCAAAACACCACCAAAAGCCTGCTGTCTTTCACATTCTTTCTCTGTCGTCTTTTAGGAATTGTATACCCCAGCTCAGCTGCAGCCCGCTCTACCTTTTCTATAGTTTCTTTTGAAAAAGATACATTGTATTTCTTATTCAGCACCATAGAAACTGTTGCCTGAGAAACTCCTGCTGCTTTCGCAATATCTGTTGATGTAACTTTTTTTCTCATAACTCTACTCTGCCCTCTAAGGCTCTTAAAAGTGTCACTTCATCAATATATTCCAAATCTCCTCCCACAGGAACTCCACTGGCAATTCGGCTGACTTTAATTCCCGTAGGCTTAATCAACTTACTGATGTACATTGCAGTAGTTTCCCCTTCCAGGCTGGAATTTGTAGCAATAATCACTTCTTCTATATCATTTTGTGATATTCTTTGCATTAACTCTTTTAATTTAATATCATCCGGTCCTATTCCCAACATAGGAGAAATAGCTCCGTGAAGCACGTGATAAACACCGTCAAATTTCCCCGTTTTTTCATAAGCTGCCAAATCTCTTGTATTTTCTACCACCATAATTACATTGTGATTGCGTTTAGGATTATTACAAATCGGACATATTTCCTGATCTGTAAGAGTGTAACAACATTTACAGTATTGTACATTTGCCTTTGCATTGGTAATTGCACCTGCCAGCTGTTCCACCTGCTCTTTCGGCATATTTAAAACGTGGAACGCCAGGCGTTGTGCAGATTTTGCACCAATGCCCGGCAGTCTTGAAAATTCTTCTATGAGTTTATTAATGTGGCTGCTGTAATATTCCATTAGAACGGGAAGCCTCCGCCCATACCGCCAAATCCACCTGTTAATTTTGACATAACAGCGGCTGACTCTTCTTCCATTTTACGAAGTGCTTCATTTGTTGCAGCTACAATTAAATCTTCCAGCATTTCTATATCATCCGGATCAACTACTTCTTCTGCCAACTTCACTTTTAAAACTTCTTTTTTACCGGAAACAGTAACTTCTACTGCTCCACCACCTGCTGCTGCCGTAAATTCTTTTTCTTCTAAAGCTTTCTGATTTTCTTCCATCTGACGCTGCATTTTCTGCGCCTGTTTCATTAAATTGTTCATGTTTCCCGGCATCATGCCACCTGGAAATCCTCCTCTTTTTGCCATAATAATTTCCTCCTATTCTTCTTCCATATTTTCTACTGTAATTTCCATATTAATGTTTTTATGAATTAAATCATCTACGGAAATCTCCGCCAGCCCACTGTTTTTGTGAGCAGTTTCGCTGTTTTTCAGTATCATTTTTATTTCGACTTCTTTTCCGATTTTCTTTCTCACTGCATTTTTCAGCATTTCCAGATTTTCGGGATTGTCAATGCAGGTCTGAGCCAGAAAGTTTTGAAACTCCACATAAAGTATTGGCTCTCCTGTATTTCCATCATATTTGGGTACAGAGTCTAACAGCATCTGCTGCAAAAGTCCCTTTGTATCACGGATAATGGAATTCCAGTTCTTTTTTATATACTGCAAATCCTCCGGTGCAGCCTTCTCCGGCTTTACTATTTCTTCTTCCGGGATTTGTTCCTGTACATTTTCTGTCCTTGTCTGCCCATAGTTTTCAGCCGGTACACTTTGCACCATCACACCGTTTTTCAGTTTTTCTTCCAAAACCCGAACCCTGTCGTAAAGAGAGTCTAAATTCATCTCCATAACCGGCTGGCAAAGCTTAATCAATGCAATTTCTACCAGCACTCTTTTTTGAGAAGCATACTTTATCTGATTAGAAAGCTCCGAAAAAATGCGAATATAGCGCATAAGCGTTTCCGCATCCACCATACTGCTTTCTTCTTTCATTCTCTCCAGATTTTCCGCAGATGCATCTACCGCCTCCTCCGGATGCTCTGAAGTAGAAATCAAAAGCAGATTTCGAAGATACCAGATAAAATCTGTAACAAACTGTCCCAGCTCTCTTCCCTGAATAATAATGTCATCTAAGGTTTTAATCGTACCTGCTGTATCCTGCTGCAAAATCCGACGAAACAGACGGCTGAATACCTCTGTATCTACTGCGCCCAAATTTTCTAAAACCTTTTCATACGTCAGTTTTTCTCCCAGATAGAAAGCAATACACTGATCCAAAAGGGAAAGAGCATCTCGCATAGAACCATCCGCAGCTTTGGCAATATAACGAATTGCCTTTTCTTCAACATCATTTCCCTCTTTGTCCATCAGCTCCTGCAGACGTGCTGCAATGGTTTCAGCTGTAATTCTCCTGAAATCATACCGCTGACAACGGGACAAAATAGTAATTGGAATTTTATGTGCTTCCGTAGTTGCCAGAATAAAAATAACATAAGACGGCGGTTCTTCCAAGGTCTTTAAAAGTGCGTTAAAAGCTCCTGTTGAGAGCATGTGTACCTCGTCAATAATATAGACCTTATATTTACCTGTTGTTGGACGATATGCTACCTCCTCGCGAATTTCACGAATATTATCCACACCATTATTGGATGCCGCATCAATTTCAATAACATTCATAGATGTGCCTTCATTAATGGCTCTGCAGGTTTTACAGGTATTACAGGGGCTCCCGTCAACCGGATGTTCACAATTTACTGCTCTTGCCAGAATTTTAGCAATGGTTGTTTTACCTGTACCTCTCGTACCGCAGAAAAGATATGCATGCCCGATTCTATCAGCTTTTATCTGATTTTTTAATGTAGTTACAATATGTTCCTGCCCCTTTACATCTTCAAATTCCTGAGGACGGAACTTACGATAAAGAGCTGTATAGCCCATGTGAATTCTCCTTTTTCTTTTAATATACCTTCTCTGTGATAAAGAAGGCTTTTTCTATTATATAATATTTTATATTGCCTCACAACTTATATTTGACATTTTCTTAAAAAGCCGTTATACTGTTAACATCGTGCAGCCGGGGAGATAGCGGTGCCCTGTACCTGCAATCCGCTAAAGCAGGGGTGATGCCAATCTGAGGGACTTCTTTTTGTGAAGCTGCCCTTTATAAGTGGCGTTGACGTTTGGGTCTTACGCAACAGAAATCTGTGAACCGTGTCAGGACAGGAATGTAGCAGCACTAAGCAGAACCTTCTGTGTGCCGTGAGGGTGCCTGGGCCGAGTTAACTGTAGAGGTAACGTTCATGAAAAAGTTTCGATGGGCGGCGCACGATAAAAAATAAGCAATCTCTTATCTATTCTTTTTATATCCGCCGAATATCCGGCATCTTTTTCGCATAAACATAGAAAAAAACAATGGTGACTTTCCCATGAATGATTTGCTGGTAGAAATTTTGAACACTTATGGCTATCTGGGCATTGCCTTTCTCATTATGATTGAAAACGTTTTTCCCCCTATTCCCTCTGAAGTTATCCTTACTTTCAGTGGCTTTATGACTACTTTCACCCAAATGAATTTACCCGGAGTCGTTGCTTCTGCTACTGTTGGAAGTCTTGCCGGCGCTATCCTCCTCTATGAGCTTGGAAGCATCCTTTCCATGGAAAAAATAAAGTCTCTGGTAAATGGGCCTGTTGGAAAGGCTCTCCATCTGAATATTTCTGATATAGAAAAATCCATAAACTGGTTTGACAGCAAAGGAAACTATACTGTATTTCTATGTCGTTTTATCCCAATTGTGCGAAGTCTCATCTCCATTCCTGCCGGTATCGCACAAATGAACTTAGGGCCTTTTTTTCTTATGACAACCCTGGGCAGCCTGATTTGGAATTTTATCCTTATTTTTCTGGGCGCTGCTGCCGGTTCTTCCTGGCAAAAAGCAGCACAATATTTTCGTAATTATTCTCAGGCCGCCAAACTTGTCCTTATTTTATTTTCTATAACAGGTCTTCTCCTTTTCCTGGGTCATCAACTTAAAAAGAAGACTTCAACCTAACAAGCTGCTCAATATAGTCGGGAGTTGTTCCGCAGCAGCCTCCCACAAGGTTTGCCCCGGCATCTATAAGGCGTTTTATATGACAGGAAAATTCCTCTGCCCCCATAGAATATACTGGGTTTCCTGTATGATCAATCACCGGATTTCCTGCATTTGGTTTTACAATTAAGGGAATTTCTATTCTTTTTCTTATATTCTCTACTACGCTCAAAAGCTGGTCCGGTCCTGTGGAACAATTAATGCCCACTGCATCTGCTCCCATTTCCTCTAAAAGTTCTACTGAGTCGTAAATGTTTCCGCCAAAAAACAGACTTCCATCTGACTCTACTGTTAAAGTGCACATAACCGGTAAATTGCACAACTCTCTGGCTGCGTCTAAAACCGCCATGGGTTCTGTGACCCCCAACATAGTTTCTGCCACCAGCAGATCAACTCCTGCCTCTAACTGTGCTGAAATCTGTTCTCTATATGCATCCAGCAACATTTCGTATTCTGCATCCTGTCTGCCTGTAGTAGTCAAATCCCCTGCTACCATGCAGTCAGTTCCCACTGCGCTGCGGGAAATCTGAACAAGTTGTTTATTTAAACTTTCCACCTGATTTTCCAAACCATGATTGGCAAGACTGATTTTATTAGCTGAAAAAGTAGGCGCATAGACAATCTGACTGCCTGCCTGCTGATATGCCTGCTGAAGCTTTATAAGCGGTTCCGGGTTTTCGCAAATCCACTGTTCTGTACAAATTCCTCTTGGCATACCTGCCTTCATCAGATTTGAACCGGTTGCTCCGTCCAAGATAACAATTTCCCTGCTCGTCAATTCTCTGAATTCTTCTTTTGTCATAATGCGTCCTCTCTTTCCTGCTCCTTTTTCTTTGCCTTCTCTTTCCGAAGTTCCTTGAAAAATCCACTAAGCATACTGCTGCACTCTTCTTCAAGAACCCCCCTTGTCACCTCTGCCTTGTGATTAAATCCATCCATCTCCAAAAGGTTTAGAACAGAACCTGCACAGCCTGCCTTGGGGTTCATGCTGCCAATCACTACTCTATCCACCCTCGCCTGTATAATTGCTCCTGCGCACATCTGGCATGGCTCTAAAGTTACATATAAAGTACATCCTTCCAAACGCCAGTCACCCAGCTTTTTACTGGCCTTTCTGATTGCATTTATCTCTGCATGAGATACTGTATTCTTATCTGTATTTCGGCGATTATATCCTCTTGCAATAATTTTGCCTTCATATACAATCACGCATCCAATGGGAACTTCCCTTAAAGCATAGGCCTTCATTGCCTGCTTCTTGGCTTCCCTCATAAACTTTTCATCCTCTGTCATCCCTGTCTCCTTCTGTTTCTTCTAACTCCGTTTTACATGAAAGAAAAAGAGGCTATCGCATGAAACAACAATCATAATGCAACAGCCCCTCCTGAAGCGGAGATAGTGGGATTCGAACCCACGTGCCCTTTCGGACAACCGCATTTCGAGTGCGGCTCGTTATAGCCACTTCGATATATCTCCAACGACCTATATTATATAACTTTCCGTTCTTTATGGTCAAGTAAAATTAACATTTCAAACAGGAAAACAGCTTGCCCGATAAAGAATATCCTCTGTCAGGCAAGCTGCCGCTCTTGTATCTCTGTCTATTTTGTATTAACCACACGATACCAATATCCCTGAAGTTTCCCATCAGGCTGCCTTTCTCCTGTTTCTTTAAAATATGGAAATCCCAACATCCCTGCCATTAAAGCTTCCTGTCTTTCATAAACACCAGGTACACCCAAAATATGTTTATTATCTTCTTGTCTTATTCCCAGCAGTAAATGCCCGTATTGAGAAAAACCATGACGCAAAAACTGATTATTTAAAAGACCTCTGTCCTGACTTGCCAAAAGCTGATCATCCATCGGTGTAATCCTCTTACATTCTAATACGCTGCCGTCTGGAAAAGGCATAAATTCCTCTGTTTCTGTTATTTCTGCCTCGGGCACAGGCGGAACAGGTTCTGTCTTCACCTCTAAACTCTTTTCCATTATTATAGGAGGTTCTACCGCTTCCTCCTCTTGTTTTTCTTCAATTGGTACATCTGTTTCTTCCGGAAAATGAATAGCATCCAGTTGAATGGGCTGGTCATCCCAGCCGCTTCCATAGGTTTCACCTGACTGTCCTAAAATCACCAGCCCCTTTATATCTCCGAACCCATAAGAACTATCGCCTATGTTAATCTGCGGTATTTCCAACGTAAACTGTACATTGCTGCCTGCCAGATCACATTCTCCCAACAAAATCGCAGTACACTCTTCCTTTTCCCGCACATAACCATAAATACGGGCAGGTGCACTTTCCTGACTGCAAATTCCTGTGAGTTTATAGTCCATTCTGCAAATTCCGTCTTTTGCTTCTACACGGATGAACCCCTTTCCATTTCCTTTTTTCCCGTATGTATATTCATACACGTATGCAATAAATCTACAATATCCTGTCATATTTTCTCTTTTCCTTATCTTATCCCTAAAATATATGTATATAGATTTTATTTAGAACATTAAAATTTCTGTTTTTCCCATTGACATTTATGCACATTGCATATATAATATTTTTCGTTGACAACAACTAAACAACGAAGCGTGGCTCAGTTTGGTAGAGCGCTGCGTTCGGGACGCAGAGGTCGCGTGTTCGAATCACGTCGCTTCGACTACTTCTTTATAAAACACTGGATGTCTTAGGATTTCCGGTGTTTTTGCAATTTGCACAAATATAATACCTTAGTCAAGTTTTATCTGGATTTCGTTTGCAATGCGCTATATAATAAAAGAGTTATAAATATTTGCATTATCGCACATAGGAGAAATAGCGTATGGAACAATTAAGTCTTTTTGATAGAAATCTTATGCTGGAACAAATCACTTTTTACAGTCTTTGCAGTGCAGAGGACCGCAAAAAAGTTCTAGGTGAACTGCCTATGACATTTAGTGATTTCAGGCGTATTTCCCTGATTGCAGATTATCTGGAGTTATACGCTTTTCATGAAATGGTTTGGGATTTATATGCAGACTTTTTCATAAAAGACATCAGCTGTCTGCTGGAAAAATGTGAAAATCAACATGAAGATATTCCTTATCTTTTATCTGAGGCAAGACAATGGCTTGCTGATTTTCGCGCACAAGCCCCCAATGAAACAGTAAATTTTCTATTACGAAAGGTCTTTTCCCAAAAACTTGAAACAAGGAGTATTTTTTAGTTTTAACAGAAAGGACTTTGTATATGAAACAGCTTCCTGAAAAATTCTTATCCCGCATGGAAACTATGCTCGGCGAAGAATTTCCTGATTTTTTAAAAAGCTACGATTTTCCCAGAAAATTTGGGTTAAGGGTGAACACAAATAAAATTTCCGTTGAAAAATTTTTGGAAATCTCTCCATTTCATCTAGAGCCTATTCCATGGATTGACAACGGATTTTTCTACAACGAAAATGACAGACCATCCAGACACCCTTATTATTTTGCCGGACTTTACTATCTGCAAGAGCCAAGTGCCATGACACCCGCCAGCCAATTCTCCATAAAACCCGGAGAATATGTACTGGATTTATGTGCTGCTCCCGGAGGAAAAGCAACAGAATTAGGTGCCAAACTTCAGGGAAAAGGCTTTTTAGCAGCCAATGATATCAGCAATTCCAGAGCAAAAGCGCTCTTACGAAATCTGGAACTGTTTGGTATAAAAAACTCTATGGTGACAAACGAAACCCCTGCAAAGCTTGCAAAATATTTTCCGGAATTTTTTGATAAAATTCTGGTAGATGCTCCCTGTTCCGGTGAGGGGATGTTTCGAAAAGATCTCGATGTTGCCAAAACATGGGATGAAACCCGTCCGGCATTTTTTGGTAAACTGCAAAGAGAAATTATTACCCAGGCAATTTCTATGTTAAAGCCGGGAGGAAAACTCCTTTATTCCACCTGCACCTTTTCACCAATAGAAAATGAAGGTTTGATTTCTTTTGTATTGGAAAATTTCCCCGAAATGGAACTTTTAAGTCTTTCTGACTATGAAGGTTTTTCAAAAGGATGTCCTGACTGGGGAAATAATGACCCTCGTCTGGCAAAATGTGTCCGTATTTTCCCTCATCACATGGAAGGAGAAGGACATTTTCTTGCTCTCATGAAAAAAGACGGATATTCAGTTTCCAATAAAACTTCGCCGTCAGTAAAACCTGACAAAGCATCCAAAAAGCTTTTAGATGAATTTTTTAAAAATATGTCAGAACCTTTAGATTTTAGCAGAATTGATATTCGAAATGAAAATGTTTATTATCTTCCTGAAGCGGATACTGCTTCTTTAAAGGGAATTAAATTCCTTCGTAATGGACTTTTCTTAGGAGAATTAAAGAAAAACAGATTTGAACCCAGTCAGCCTTTCGCTATGTCTTTACAGATGAAGAATTTCAATAATATTATAAATCTTTCTTCCTCTGATACGAGAGTCATGCGCTATCTAAAAGGTGAAACTTTAATTCTAAACGAAGATGAAGCTTCTCAAAAAGGCTGGCATCTTGTTTGCACAGATGGTTTCCCCTTAGGCTGGGGAAAAGTTGTAGGCACAACCTTAAAAAACAAATATCCTGCCGGATGGCGTCTCCACTATTAAAAAGAGACTGTCTCTTTGAGTACACATCCCCAATATTGATACCTTTTATGCTCAGAAAGTGTATCAATATTTCCGGGTACTGTTTAAAGAGACAATCTCTTTTTATTTGAAGTTTCTTTTTTATTTTAAGCCTCTGTTTCTTCTACAGGCTCCTCCGCCAATACTTGTTCGTATTTTTCCAGAATAATATTCTGTATTTTTTCTCTGGTTGTTGAGTTAATAGGATGTGCAATATCTCTATATTCTCCATCAGTTGCCTTGCGGCTTGGCATAGCAATAAACAGTCCCTTTTCCCCTTCAATAACCTTGATATCATGCACTACGAATTCTTCATCAATGGTGATGGAAACCACTGCTTTCATTTTACCCTCTTTTGCTACTCGTCTTACTCTTACATCTGTGATGTTCATAATGTCCTTCCCCTTTCATTGCCGCCTTTTGCAGTCGTATTTTTCTGTCTTCTATTTCGGAATTTTCTCCCGGCAGTCCTTCTGCCTAAAGAACATAACGATCGTTCTTCTCAACTACGATTTTAATACCGTCTTCTCCGCTGTAATAGGAATTCGCATGAATGGTATCCCTGCTTTCCACAATACAGTTTTCAATATGTGTGTTGTCCCCTAAATATACATCATTTAAAATAATAGAATTCTTAATCACACAATTATTACCTACAAAAACTTTTTTAAACAATACAGAATTTTCCACCGTACCATTAATAATACATCCACTGGAAATCAAACTGTTCTTTACAGCTGAACCCGGATTGTATTTTGCCGGAGGCAGATCATCAATTTTAGACTGTATTTCCGGATACTGACGGAAGAAATATTCTCTGATTTCCGGTTTTAAGAAGTCCATATTTGTCTTATAATAAGACTCTACTGTAGCGATATTACTCCAGTAAGAATTAATCTTATATCCATAAATACGTTTCAGATTTTTATAACGAATTAAAATATCTTTAACAAAATCGTGACGATCTTCAGCACCACATTTCTCAATTAATTCAATGAGCTGTCTTCTTCGAATAACATAAATACCGGTAGAAATCGTATTGGACTGTGCTACCATTGGTTTTTCATCAAATTCTTCAATTCTGCAGTCCTCATTCATTTTAACGCATCCAAAGCGAGTAGCATCTTCACTCTGTACATCTGTACATACAACTGTGATATCTGCTCTTTTTGCAATGTGATATTCCAAAACCTTATTATAATCCAGCTTGTACACACAATCACCTGACGCAATTACTACATAAGGCTCATGGCTGTTTTTCAGGAAGTCCAGATTTTGATAAATGGCATCTGCTGTACCGCGATACCAAAAACTGTTATCCGGTGTAATGGTAGGAGTAAAGGTGAATAACCCTCCTTGTTTTCTTCCGAAATCCCACCATTTTGAAGAGCTTAAATGCTCGTTTAAAGATCTTGCATTATACTGTGTCAACACTGCTACCTTTTGAATATGGGAGTTTGACATATTACTAAGAGCAAAATCAATGCTGCGGTAGCTTCCCGCTACAGGCATAGCTGCAATCGCTCTCTTATTTGACAATTCTTTCATCCTGTAATTATTGCCGCCGGCAAGAATAATACCTATTGCTCTCATTCTGTCTCACCTTCCTTATTCAATACTTCTCCGCTAGCCAATATTCCATCCGGATAATCTTCCGGTGCAGTAATTCCCACAATTGCCGTATTTTTTCCAATACTTACATTTGACGGAATTACTGTATTTGCTCCTACCGTCGCCAAACCAAAGGAATATACATTTGGTTTAACTTTGTTCGGTACTTCTTCTCCAATTCCCATTACTACGTTGTCACCTACGATTACATTTTCTGCAATGATTGCTTTGTCAATAACATCATGCTCACCAATCGTTGTGCCCTTCATAATAATGGAGTCACGAATAACAGCTCCTTTTTTAATTGTTACACCTGCACCAATTACAGAGTTATGTACTTCGCCGTAAACTTCTGTCCCCTCTCCGATAATACTTTTCTCGACAACAGCGTCTCCGGCAATATACTGCGGTGTGATAACATCACCTTTTGTGTATATTTTCCAGAATTCTTCATACAAATTAAATTCCGGAATAATATCAATAAGCTCCATATTTGCTTCCCAGTAAGAACCTAAAGTACCAACGTCTTTCCAATAGCCGTTATACTCATAAGCAAATAATCTCTGTCCTTTTTCTTTGCAGTATGGGAGAATATGTTTACCAAAGTCACAGCCTGACTGATCTTTTAATGCAATCAAGGCATCTCTTAAAACCGGCCAGCTGAAAATATAAATTCCCATAGATGCCAGATTACTCTTAGGCTCTGCCGGTTTTTCTTCAAATTCTGTAATTCTTCCTGTTTCATCTGTAATTGCCAGACCAAATCTGGACGCTTCTTCCCATGGCACCGGCATACATGCAATTGTCACATCTGCTTTATTTGCCTTGTGGAAATCCAGCATAATTTCATAATCCATTTTGTAAATATGGTCACCGCCCAAAATCAAAACATAATCAGGATTGTAATTTTCCATATATGCTAAGTTCTGGTAAATCGCATTGGCAGTACCTGTATACCATTCCGTATTTGTTTTCTTTTCATAAGGAGGCAAAATGGAAACTCCCCCTACATTTCTATCCAAATCCCATGGAATTCCTATACCAATATGCGTGTTCAAACGCAAAGGCTGATACTGTGTCAGTACACCAACTGTATCTACACCTGAATTGATACAGTTGCTCAAAGGAAAGTCGATAATTCTATATTTTCCTCCGAATGTTACTGCGGGTTTTGCTACCTTTGCAGTAAGAACGCCAAGTCTACTGCCCTGACCACCGGCCAGAAGCATCGCAATCATCTCTTTCTTAATCATGCCATCACCTCTTGTATCTTTATATGTTGCTACCATTATATCACACTACATTTGAAATGTGAACATATTTACCAATTTTTTTTCGACATTTTTATACTTTTTGTTACATTTTACCTATCCTTAACAGGTGTTTTTCAAATAAGGGGTTTCCATTTTAAAGAAATTTGATTATAATTATAAAAAACAAAAAAATTTAAAGAAGGGATTACTATGTATCAAATTGATTTTCATAAACCGCTCCACATTCATTTTATTGGTATCGGAGGCATCAGCATGAGTGGTCTTGCGGAAATACTTTTGGGAGAAAACTTCCCTGTATCCGGTTCTGATTCTAAAAATTCTGAGCTTACTCAGCATCTGGAAGAAAAAGGAGCAAAGATTTATATAGGGCAGAGAGCTTCTAATATTACAGATGACATTGACCTTGTAGTATACACAGCAGCAATTCATGAGGATAATCCGGAATTTGCCTGTGCCAAAGAAAAAAATATACCTATGCTCACCCGAGCAGAGCTTTTAGGACAGATTATGAAAAATTATCAGCTTCCTATTGCAGTAGCAGGAACTCATGGTAAAACAACTACAACTTCCATGATTTCCCATGTGCTTTTAGAAGCCGAAGCTGATCCTACAATTTCTGTAGGTGGTATTCTTCCTGCCATTCACGGAAATATACGTGTAGGTAATTCAGAAACCTTCATTACAGAAGCATGTGAATATACGAACAGCTTTTTAAGCTTTTTCCCGAAAATCAGCATTATTTTGAATATTGATGCAGATCATCTGGACTTCTTCAAGGATTTAGATGACATCCGCCATTCTTTCCGCTTATTTGCTGAAAAACTTCCTGCTGATGGTACCCTGATCATTAACGGAGACATCCCAAGTGTAGAAGAAATCACCAAAAACCTTCCGTGTGAAGTCATTACTTATGCACTGGAAAAAGACGCACAGTACACAGCGGCAAATATTACCTTTGATGAAACTGCTCATGCTTCTTTTGATTGCCTGCATGAGGGACAGTGTATTGGCAGATTTTCTCTTTCCGTACCCGGACTGCACAATGTTTCCAATGCACTTTCTGCCATTGCCTTAGGTATAAAAGCAGGTATTGATTTAGATACCTTAAAGCGAGGTATTCTGCATTTTGGCGGAACAGACCGCCGCTTCCAGTATAAGGGGAAAGTAGCAGGTGTCACCATTATTGACGACTATGCCCACCATCCAACAGAAATCGAAGCCACTTTAAAAACAGCAGCAAATTATCCACATAAGACAACCTGGTGTGTATTCCAACCCCATACTTACACACGTACAAAAGCCTTAATGGATGAATTTGCAGACGTACTGGCAAAGGCAGAACGAGTTATTCTGGCAGATATTTATGCTGCCAGAGAAACCGATAATCTGGGAATTTCTTCCTCTGATTTATGTGACAAAATCAACGAGAGAGGGGGAAAAGCTTATTATTTCCCTACTTTTGATGAAATCGAAGCATTTTTATTAGAAAATTGTATCAACGGAGATGTGTTGATAACTATGGGTGCCGGAGATGTGTATAAAATCGGCGAAAGTATCCTTGGGCAATAAAGTTATCCACACTATCCACCAAGTCTTCCACATGTTCATACCCCTGAGCATGTGGATTTTTTTGTGCATTACACAGTTGACATAATTCGACAGCAGTTGAAGCAAAAATATGTTAAATTCCTTATTTTTTCGACAATTACAGGTTTCCAATAAAAAACCATCCACTTTTTTATCCACATTATCCACATTTCCCACAAATTTCTTTATCCTCTTGTGTTTTTTACTGTCGAAAAAAAAGCTGGTTCTCTTTTCAAAAGTTCTGTGCTATACTGAACTTGATTATTAAAGATAGTATGGAAATGTAAAGGAAGTGTAACATGGGACAATTTAAAGTTTATAACAGCTTTCCGGAGGAATTTACTTTTATTTCTAATTCTTTTCTGGATTTTTATATGCCGTCCGCAAATGGAGAATTTGTAAAAATCTATCTCTATCTTCTACGACATGCATCTGGAAAAGGAACTTCATTAGACTTGTCCTCTATTGCTGATGCTTTTAATTGTACAGAGGCAGATATACAGAGAGCTCTTCGTTACTGGAAAAACTGCGGCGTGCTGGATACCGTTTTGGATGGAAGAGGAAATCTACAGGAAATTATATTCTATCCCCCGGGCGAAAAAGCGACTCCTGTTGGCGAAACTGCAGTCACTTCGGAAAAACCGATGTCTGCCGGTTTCACACTTACACCGGATAAAGTTAAGGAATTAAAAAATGACAGTGAAGTCAAACAGCTTTTATTTATTGCAGAACAGTATCTGGGAAAGAACCTCTCCTCTACAGATATGCAAACTTTATTATACTTATATGATGAGGTAAAACTTTCTTCTGATCTACTGGAGTACCTGATTGAATATTGTGTTTCAAAAGGCAGTACCAGTATGGCATACATTAAAAAAGTAGGCCTGGCATGGGCAGAGCAAAAAATCACTACGGTTACGGAAGCAAAGGAAGAAACAAACCTCTATAATAAAAACTACTTTACCATATTAAGAGCTTTCGGCATTAAAAACCGAAATCCTCTGGATAAGGAAATCCAATATATGAATTTGTGGCTAAATCAGTATGGATTTACTTTGGAAGTTATTTCAGAAGCCTGTAATCGTACCGTTTTGGCAACAGGCAAAGCAAGCTTTTCTTATGCAGACAGTATTTTAGAAAGCTGGTTTAAAAAAGGTGTTCATCATTTATCTGATATCGATGCCTTAGACCAGAGTTTCCAACAGAAAAAAGCTGCAAAAACTGCTGCATCCAAACCTCAGCCTGCTCCACCCAAAAATAAATTTAATAATTTTCATCAGAGAAATTACAACATGGCGGAACTTGAAAAACAACTTCTGAACAAATAAAGTAAGGAGATTTACTGTGTCACTTAAAAATTTTCAATATGATGCGCTTATGCGCAGTTATAATCAGAAGCAGCTTCTTCATAAGCATGAACAGAATAACCGAATTGCACAGGCAGAAGAAAAAATGCCAAGACTGGCAGAAATTCGCAAGGAAATTGCTGCTCTGGGGCTTTTAAAAGCCCGCATTGTCCTGGGCGCTGTAAAAGAAGATGATTTTGATCTTTCCAAGAAAATACAGCAGCTTTCTAATGAGCGTACAGCAATTCTTATGCAGAACGGATACCCTGCAGATTATTTAGATATGCATTATGACTGTCCGCTTTGTAAAGATACAGGCTACATCGGCTCTGAAAAGTGTGCCTGTTTTCGCAAAGCTGCTGTTGATTTACTGTATACTCAATCCAATATTCGGAGCATCTTAAATACGGAAAATTTCAGTCATTTTTCCTTTGATTATTATTCTTCTGATTTTGTAGATGCTGCCAGCGGAATTACTTCTTTAAATTCTGCTAAAAATGCCTATGAAAAATCCTGGGATTTTATTCATAGCTTTCCCTGCGGCAATAATCTTCTTCTTTATGGGGATACTGGTGTAGGAAAGACTTATCTTACTCACTGCATTGCAAAAGAACTTTTAGATCGTTCTTTTTTTGTTTTATATTTTACTTCTTTCGATTTATTTGATTTGTTGTCTAAAAATGCTTTTGAAAAAGACACAGAGGCCGCTGATATGGCACAATTTATTTTTGACTGTGATTTGCTCATTATTGACGACTTAGGGACTGAGCTTACCAACAGCTTTATCTCTTCTCAGCTTTTTTGCTGCATCAATGAGCGAATTATCAATAAAAAATCAACTATCATTTCTACCAATCTTACCATGGAGGATTTTCTGGATACTTATTCAGAAAGAACTTTCTCCAGAGTAACCAGCAACTACACCATGCTGAAACTGGTCGGAAATGACATAAGGATCCAAAAAAGACTTTTAGGAGGAAAATGAAAATGTCACCAATGTCACCAAAAACTGCAACCCCTTTAGATTCCCTTCCTGTAGGACGTCTGGGTATTATTCCATTAAAAAGCTGTGAAAAGCTGGGAAACAAAGTAAATGATTACATTGTAAACTGGAGAAAAGACCGAGACCATCAGGAAAAAAATGACCTGAAATTCGAAGGCTATCAAAGAGAGTCCTATTTAGTAAACGCACAGACTCCTCGTTTTGGCTCAGGAGAAGCCAAAGGTGTTCTGGGCGAATCAGTACGTGGTGATGACCTTTACCTTATGGTAGATGTATGTAACCATTCCCTGACTTATAAAGTTTGCGGACAGGAAAATCACATGTCACCTGATGACCATTTTCAGGATTTAAAGAGAATTATTGCAGCTGTAGGCGGTAAAGCCCGCAGAGTAAATGTAATTATGCCATTTCTCTACGAAAGCCGCCAGCATAAAAGAACAGGCAGAGAGTCTTTAGACTGTGCTCTGGCGCTTCAGGAACTGACGCACATGGGCGTAGACAACATTATTACTTTTGATGCTCATGACCCTCGTGTACAGAATGCAATTCCCCGCCACGGCTTTGAAACTGTTCAGCCTGCTTATCAGTTTATCAAAGGACTGTTTCGTGCAGAGCCTGATTTAGCTGTTGACAGTGAACACTTAATGGTTATCAGTCCTGATGCCGGCGGTACAGGACGTGCTATTTACCTTGCAAACGTGCTTGGTGTAGATATGGGTATGTTCTATAAACGCCGTGATTATTCCACAATTGTAGACGGAAGAAACCCAATTGTAGCTCATGAGTTCTTAGGTGCTGATGTTTCCGGAAAAAACATGATTATTATTGACGATATGATTTCTTCCGGTGACAGTATGTTAGAAGTAGCTGCCCTTCTGAAAAAACGTGGAGCAGGCAAAATCTTTATGTGTTCTACTTTTGGTCTTTTCACCAATGGTCTGGAAAGATTTGATGCAGCTTACAAAGAAGGTATCTTTGACCGTCTGCTTACTACTAATCTGGTATATCAGCCTGACGAATTGTTAGAAAAACCTTATTATGTAAACTGTGATATGAGTAAATACATTGCTTTAATTATAGATACTTTAAATCACGATGGTTCTATCAGCAAACTTTTGAACCCTGTTGAACGTATCAATAAACTCCTTCTGAAACGCAACGAAAGTCTGAAAAAATAAAATATCATCTTGAAATTAACAGATTTCAGGATTATAATAAAAGAAAAAGTTCATATATTTTTTCAGGTCAGGAGGTGCCACTATGAAAGATAAATTTATTCCTATCTTAAGTGTTTGTACTGCGTTATTTGCAATTTTGTATGCCGGCTATGTTTATCAGGTTACACAGAGTATTAGTCTTGTAACAATTGTTCTTTTAATTGCTGGTCTGGCACCTGCAATTCATACGGCATGGAATTATGTGAAGATTAAACTGGAAGAATACGAAAATATGCATTTTAAACATCATTATCATTGCTAATTTTTCTTCATATTATATCGGAGTCAACACCTCCTTTCTAACAGAAAAGGGCCTCGGCTGCATAGCCGAGACCCTTTTCATTAAAGCCTTACAAGAGAAAATGGTATTCCTGCCTTCTCTAAAGCCTGTATTTCCCGTTTATTACTACTAAACAGAAGCACCTGAGATTTCCTTTGGCTAATATATTTCAGCGCCTGTATCAGGCGTTTTTCGTCATACATGGCAAAAGTCTCATCCAGAACCAGTGGAATATCCTCCTCCTGACATAAAATTTCACCACATGCCAGCCGAAGGGCTAAATATACCTGTTCTGCTGTTCCATAACTAACCTGATAAAGCTGCAAACGTTTCTCCCCTGTATCCAAATATATTTCGAAATTCTCAGTTAGAAGAACTCTTTTATATTTTCCCCCCGTTATCTGTGCAAAGATTTCTGAAATTTCATCTTGAAGTTTTTGTCCTGTAAATTTCTGAAGATTTCCTGCAGCCTCCTTTATTTTGGCTTCTGCAATGGAAACAGCCTGTATTTCCTTACGTATTCTCTCTACCTGAACATAATCACTTTTTCTCTCTGCTGCTTCCTCTTTCAGATTTTCAATTTTCATTTGCCTTTCCTGAAGGCTCTCTGCCAAAATTTTTCTCCGTTCCTCTGTTTTGACTTTTTTCTCTGTTCTCTGCTTCTGCTGTTTTTTTTGTAACAGCAGCTTAGACAACCCGGAATAAAGCATGTACAGCAAAAGCGGAAGTACAATAGCCATTATCATACTTTTCCAAACTAATGTACCTAACGCTGCTCCGGCTGCAAGCAAAGCTGCCAAAAGAAAAAATCTTCCTTTTCCTGTATTCCTTTCTTCTTTTACAGGAACTTCCCCTGTGGATCTTTCTTTTAATTTTCTCCGGACGTTTTCTATTTCTTCTTCCTCATGATGAATTTTCGAAATAATTTCCCACTCCAGTTTTTCCTTCTCCAAAAGAATTTCTCTTTCTTTTTGTTCCAGCTCTTTTCTGCGTTTTTTTAAAATTTCTACTGCCTGTTCCGGATGAAAACGAAAATCTCCTGTCCCCTGAAACTCAGACAGGTAATCACGAATTTCTTTCAAAAGCCCTTCTTCTGTTCTGCTCTTTGCCTGTCCTATGGAAACTGTATTTTCATAGACATTCTCTGTGACTCCTCCCAGAAGCATATCCAAATCCCCATGTTCCACAGATAACATTTCTCCGTCAGTCTCACAAATAAGAGTTGGGACTTTCGCAAATTTTCCGAAACCTCTCTCCAGACGGAATTTTCTTTTCCCGCAGGTAAATACCATACTTCCTTCATACCAGTTTCCGTTTTCCCAGGGCATATAACGACTGTAAGTATCTGTCTTGGAAGCTTTTCCTCTGCCTCTTTTCATACCAAACAGCATACTCTGAAGAAATACGTGAATAGTGGACTTACCGCTCTCATTCTCGCCTAAAAGAATGTTTATTCCTTCCTTTAGCTCAATTTCTTTCCCCTGAAATTTCCCAAAGTTCTTTAAAATCAGACGATTAATAATCATAACAATTCCTCCCCTGACTCTAAAAGTGCCTCTACGCCATATTGAAATGCCTTTTCTAAATTTTCTGTTTTTTCTTCCTTCTCAAACAGAGCAAGATATGCTTCCATAATGCTACCTTTGTAGTTTTCCTTTAACTGCTCTTTAGAATACGCCATTGTAGTTTTATCTTCCACATCTCTGATATTTCCCAGCTTATAAAAAGCATCTGTAAAAAATTCTGTATGAGCAGGCTTTTTCCCTTCCAAAAGAATGGTATAAAGATGTTCTTCTCCCTGTTCTTCGATTATCTCCCGTATTGCATTTTCTAAGGAAAATTGTGTACTCTCCTCTTTTGCCTGCACAGAAATTGTTTTGTATTCCCTTATGGATGCCGGAACAAACTCTGTATAAATTTCCCTGTTTCGAATTTCTCCTTTTATATAACCATGAGCACCTGTTTCATTCTTGTCAAGAGGTTCTAAAGAACCTGCATAAATTACTTTATTTTTCTGTAAAACCTGAGGTTTATGTATATGCCCCAGCGCTACATAATCAAATGGTGTATAGAGAAAAGTATCTTTCGAAACAGGGATATGATTTTCATCGCCTCCATGCGCCAGCAAAATATTTACAGGCATAGGAGAAGAAATCTGTATCTGATTATATTTTGGCTCTGAGATTTCTCTGCTGTGGTAACTGAAACCATACACACGAACACCTAAGTCAGGAAACTCCACATAGGAAAGCTCCTCCTTAGAAAGCCAGAAAACATTTTTTGCCCATGAAATTTTTTTGTAGAAAGAATTTTCTTTGATATAATCATGATTTCCTGCAATCAAAACAATTTTTGTATCAGGTATAGAAGCAAATAATGCATTTACTTCTTTTAATTCTTTTAAGAGAGGCTGTCTGTGGAATAAATCTCCGGCAATAAGAAACAGACCGGCATTTTCTCTGCCGGCCTGCCTGATAACATTTTGAAAACTTTCCCAGATTTCTCTGCCTCTGTCATAACTCCAGGAGAAGCCTTTATCCGGCATTGCCCCCAGATGTACATCTGCTATATGGAAAAATTTCATAATACTCCTTTATAATTCACAGTTGTTTACAGTTCTTGGGAATGGAATAACGTCACGGATATTCTGCATACCTGTTAAATACATAACACATCTTTCAAATCCAAGTCCAAAACCTGAGTGACGAGTAGAACCATATTTACGTAAATCCAGATAAAATCCATAATCTTCTTCGTTTAAGTTCATTTCTTTCATTCTCTGGCTTAATTTTTCGTAAGAGTCCTCTCTCTGACTTCCTCCGATGATTTCACCAATTCCCGGAACAAGACAGTCCATAGCAGCAACTGTTTTTCCGTCTTCATTCTGTTTCATGTAGAAAGCTTTGATTTCCTTTGGATAATCTGTAACAAATACAGGACGTTTGTAAACCTGTTCTGTTAAGTATCTTTCATGTTCTGTCTGTAAATCACAGCCCCAGTATACCTTATAATCAAACTTATCGTTTGCTTTTTCCAGAATTTCAATCGCTTCTGTATAAGTAACATGTCCAAATTCAGAATTCAATACATTGTTCAGTCTATCCAACAGTCCCTTATCTACAAAAGAATTAAAGAAGTTCATTTCTTCCGGCGCATTTTCCAGAACATAGCGGATTACATATTTCAGCATAGCTTCTGCCAGCGCCATGTTGTCATCTAAGTCTGCAAATGCCATTTCCGGCTCAATCATCCAAAATTCTGCTGCGTGACGTGTTGTGTTAGAGTTTTCTGCACGGAAAGTAGGTCCAAAAGTATAGATATTACGGAATGCCTGTGCAAAAGTTTCTCCGTTTAACTGTCCGCTTACCGTAAGATTTGTAGGTTTTTTAAAGAAATCCTGTGAAAAATCTACTTTTCCTTCTTCTGTTTTCGGAATGTCATTTAAGTCCATAGTTGTAACCTGGAACATTTCTCCCGCACCTTCACAGTCACTTCCTGTAATCAATGGTGTGTGAACATATACAAATCCCTGTTCCTGGAAGAACTGGTGAATGGCATAAGCGATTAAGGAACGTACTCTGAATACTGCCTGGAAGGTATTTGTTCTTGGTCTTAAATGAGAGATTGTTCTTAAATATTCCATAGAATGGCGTTTTTTCTGCAGCGGATAATCTGCTGCTGAGTCACCCTCTACCATAATCTCAGTTGCCTGAATTTCAAAAGGTTGTTTAGCCTGTGGTGTTGCAACTAAAGTTCCTTTTACTACAATCGCTGCTCCTACATTTAATTTTGAGATTGCCTGAAAGTTTTCCATTGTGTCATGGTATACAACCTGTAATGTTTCAAAAAAGCTTCCGTCATGAAGCACAATAAATCCGAATGTTTTAGAGTCACGGACACTTCTTACCCAACCGCCCACAGTAACTTCTTTATCCAGATATTCTTCTCTGTTTCTGTAAATCTCTTTTACTGTTGTTAACTGCATATCTTTATCTCCTTCTTATCAATCCGTATGCTAAAAAGCTTTGCAATTTCCTTATAGTATATCTCATTGCCCTGTTCAGTGCAAGGCTAAAAAGGATAGAACAATTATTTTAAGTTCTCCGGATTGAGACATTCCAATTCAGGAACTACAAATCTTCCGTCTTTGCGAACCAGAACATCATCAAAATAAATTTCACCGCCGCCGTATTCCGGTCTCTGAATTAACACCAAATCCCAGTGGATTGCTGAATGATTACCGTTTGGCGCATCATTTTCATAACATCTGCCCGGTGTGATGTGAATAGAGCCCTGAATTTTCTCATCAAAAAGAGTATCTTTCATAGGATTTAATACGTAAGGATTTACTCCAATGGCAAATTCTCCTACATAGCGCGCTCCTTCATCAATGTCAAATACTTTGTTAATTCTCTCTGTATCATTGGCTGTTGCCTTAATAATCTTACCGTCTTTAAATTCCAGACAGATATTTTCATAAGTAAAGCCCTGAAATGCGGACGGTGTATTGTAGGACAGAGTTCCGTTTATAGAGTCTCTCACCGGAGCTGTAAACACTTCGCCATCAGGAATATTGCATTCACCGCTGCATGGCACAACCGGAATATCTTTAATAGAAAATGTCAGGTCTGTTCCCGGTCCTGTAATGCGTACCTTATCTGTCTTTTCCATATATTTTACAAGAGGTTCCATTGCCTTTGCCATCTTACCATAGTCTAAAGTGCATACATCAAAGTAAAAATCTTCAAAAGCCTCCAGACTTGTATTGGAAAGCTGTGCCATAGACGCATTTGGATATCTTAAAACAACCCATTTTGTCTTTGGCACACGGATGTTTCCATGAACCGGTGTACTATAATACTGCTCATAAAGATTTAATTTCTCAGCAGGAACATCTGACTTTTCAGATACATTATCTCCTCCGCGGATACCAATGTAGCAATCCATCTGAGACATTTCCTGTCCATCAATTTCTGCCATAAGCTGAAGCTGCTCTTTTGTGCAGTGCAGCAACATTTCCCTTTCTACCTGTGCATCTGTAAAATGTGGAAAAGGAATTCCCCCTGCTTCATACACTTCTTTTATCAGCTGTCTTGCCAGTGCTTTTGTTTCATATCCCACATAATGAATATAAACTTTTTCTCCCTTCTGTACTCTGCAAGAATGGTTTACTAATACTTTTGCCAGTTTTTTAATTCTTTCATCCATAATTTTTTCCCTCTTTCTTTTATTCACTGATTTTTTCTAAATAACAAATGAAAACATTTCCGTTTTCTTCAAACGCTTTTGTGCTGTCATTCATTCCCATAGGAGCTGTTGTCTGCGTGGAAGGATCGTATAAGTAAGTGTTATATCCGTCAAATCCTACTATAACCTTTGGAACTCCGCCCTCGCCTTTTACAATGACAGGTCTTTGTGCACTGGTTTGATATAAAATCTGAGAAAGTGTACAGCCTGTCATATCAATAGCCTGTCCCTGTTTTTGTATCTCTCCCTCTAATTCTTCAATACTAAGAGGTGCTTTTTTCACCGCATCAGGAATATCTCCCAAAGCAATCGTTGCCTTATCGGCTGTATTGCCTCTTTCCCACACATACTGCTGTGTTCGGTTTAACACAACGCCTGCATTGGTATCTGCTGTATTGATTGCTTCTGCCGCATTTCCATAAATCCCCCATAGTTTTCCCATGGCATATACATAATATTCTTCTTTATCTTTTTCTTTCTGCTCCATATTCAGGACAATATCCTTTGTATTTTCAGCAAATTTAGCTTCCATAACAAGGGGTTCCTGTTTGCTGCCGCCTTCGAACTGCAGTCCTATAATATTTGCCTGCCTATCTGTTGTCACAAGCGCCACAGCAAAAGTCTTATCCTGCTTATCTCTTACATTATTTAAAATCTGACTGCTGGTAACTGTTTCGTAATTTTCTCCATTCCACTGTGCCCTTACTATCTCAAGCAAATTATCCTGAAATTTCACATCTGTTATATAATATCCGTCCTCATGGTAAGTTTTCTTTACCTCACCCTCTAAATTCTGAATTCGGATTTCATTCATGGCAAACTGTCCGCCTACAATATCACCCTCATTGGCAATACCATAGACAACATCATCATTCATAAATCCAAATATCCGAAGTTTTGTTCCTTCTTCTGCCTGAATTTTTTCCTGTTTCTGAGTTTCCATGTCCATCATGATAATGGACGTACCGTTGTTTATGTCCATACCATCCAGCCATGCTACATATCTGCCACTTTCTGATACTTTAAAACAATCGTCTTTCACATTTTCCTGCAAAATTTTATATTCTTTGTCTTCCATATGAAACTGATATAAATCCCCATTCAAAACTCTATAGAAATATCCGTTTTTACTGATATAAGTAAACTTTTCAATCTCCTGTTTCAAAAATTCAAAGGACTTTGTACTGGAAAGGAAAAACTTTTCCTCTACCACATTCTGCTCGGCGCTGTAATGATAGATGGAAGTTCCAACACATCCTTCATGCTGTCCTCTGTTCATATAGCCATATAAAACAAAGTCCATATCTCCACTTTTTTCTACTCGTACAAGTTTAATATCATGTTGCGAATAATCATTTCTCTCATCATTACTTCCTAAATCACGGAAACTAAAGATACGGCTTAATTTATTTGTTTTTAGGTTATAAGACCATAAATCTCCCTGCTGTACAAAAGCTACGATCTGACCGGTACTGTCAGAAAGATACTGCACATCTTTATCTGTAACGCCTAAATTTAACCGTCCTTCCGTCACAACAGACTGCTCTGTAGTCAATACCTGCTTTGCACTTCTCTGAAAATCAAGAAGTCTTATTCTGGTCTGATCATAACGCATCCGATAAAATTCATCTACCTGATAACGCTCAATCTCACCTTTCTCATTTTCGGCAGTCATGTAATAAGTAATGGAAAGACTTCCTGTATTTGAATTAATATCTTTAATTGCCGGAATTCCGGGTCTGCTGATTTCCGGCTGTAATTCTTTCCATGTAACCATATCCAAAGTGGAGTGAATATTCAAATCATAAAAACTGTTATTCCCTCCGGAATTATCTGTTTCCAAATATATTCTTAACTCGCTTTTCCCTTCTTCTTCAAAAGTCTGCGTATAAAAACTATTCACAAATTCAATATACTTTTCTGTGCTAAGACCTGCTCTTTGTATCAATCGTGTGTAATAATTCCAGCTTCCATGCTCTGTTTTTAATGTAAAATTCAAAGCATATTCCTGATCCATCAGAATTGATTTTTGCAAAGTAAAAGAAGCTTTTAAAGTTCCGTCTTCCTGTTCTTCAAAATGATTAATTTTATTATTTTCTATGACTTTGCTTCCATCTGAAGTACGAATTTCATACACCAGACTTTCAATTTTTTGGTTATAGGGTGTAATATTGACCTGAAGAGTCTTATCTGTTCCTAAAGGTGTAAGGGTATCTCGCATAAAATCTTCCTGCATATCATTTTTGTACCCATACATACGATTTACCTTCATACCCCCAATTTCCATTGCCATACAAGGAATGGACGCTGTCTGCAAATCGGTTTTATTATCTGTATTCTGACTGTTCATGAAGCAACTAAATCCTGCCACTCCTAAAACAAAGACAATAAACAAAATTAAAATTCTTCTTAGCTTTTTTTTCATTTAAAATCCTTCCTGTCTATTGCTCAAACAACAGCTTCTGAAGAGTAGGCTCCACATGAAAGGCTTGTGCACATGCTTCCCACTCTGCCTGCTGTTGTGTATCATTCTTCTTATTTTCGTTTTTTACTGCACGAATAAGTAAGTTTTTCGGCGTGTGCTCCATATCAATAAATTCTAAAATCTGTGTTTCATATCCCTTACTCTGGAGCATCTGCGCCCGAAGCCCATCTGTCAGCAAAGCAGCAAAGCGTTCTTTTAAAATTCCATATTCTAACATTGGCTGCAAAGTTTCATTGGATATCGTTCTATTTAATTCATGTTGACAGCACGGCACAGAAAGAATAACAGAAGCTCCCCATTTTACAGCCTTTGCCAATGCATAATCAGTAGCTGTGTCACAGGCATGAAGAGTCACTACCATATCTACCTTGTCTGCTCCTTCATAAGAAGCAATATCTCCCTGAAGGAAACGAAGCTTCGTATATCCATATTTTTCTGCCAGCTGACTGCATGTCTTAATTACATCTGCTTTTAAATCCAGCCCTGTAACACAAATATCATACCCTTTTAATTCTTTTAAGTAATAATACATTGCAAAAGTAAGATAAGATTTTCCACATCCAAAATCAATAATCTGAACTTCTCTGTCTTTCGGAAGTCTGGGCAGAACGTCTTCAATAAACTCCAAAAATCGATTTAACTGTTTAAATTTGTCATAACGGGCATTTTTCACCTTACCGTCCTGGCTCATGACACCTAAATCCACAAGCCAGGGAACAGGTATACCCTCTTTTAAAAGGTAATTCTTAGTTCTGTTATGAGAAAGCATAGGAGTATAATCTTCTTTGGTCATTCCCTTATTTTCTTTTACCTTAATAGTTACTTTTCCTTTTTTGCTCACCAGCACAGATGCAGAAGCTTCTCTTGCTTCCAACTGAAGTTGTTTGAAGTTTTCCTCCATCTGCCGGATTACATATACAATAACACGTTCTTTATCAAAGTTTTCGTGAAGTTCCTTTGCCCCTTCTGTTCTGGTCACCTGATATACCAGCTCACCTCTTAATAAGAGAGGGCGTACCTGAATTTTTGATATTCCATCTTTCTTTCTAGCATTACTGATCACAACTTTTTTCAGCCGCTCATTTATATATTTATCTAAAAGTTCTCTTAACTTATCCATGTTTTTCACCTATATGATGTATTTCCTCTGTCCTGCACAAATGTTCGCAGGCTATTACTATTGTAAAAGCTTTACAGAAAATCCGCAACCCCAAAACAAATAGTTTTAAAAATTTACTTCCATCGTTTTCTTCTGCATCTCCTTTGATACAACTCCTGGCAAAACAAAGTCCGAATAAATTCCCCTAATAAGTTCTCAGAAGTCCCCTGTGCCTGCATCTCCATCTGGCTTTCAATTTTACGGCAGACTCTTTCCAAATTCCATTTATCCGGATATTCATCATACAAGAAGCTTCCCTCATAATCCAGCCTGTCACAGGCATCTTCTACCAATGCCTGTATCATTCCGGCTGTTTCAGGATAATATGTCTTCATAAGATTGCGTTCTTCCTCTATAGGACCTTCCTGTCTATAGAACTTTCCTTTTTTTGCTGTTTTGTAGAAAGATTTTCTCTCTTCCATGAATAATCTCCAAATATTTCTTCCTATTAATATATGAAGGGGAAAATATATTGTTAGTGTAAAATATATATAAATGTCCCTATTTTTTATGCTCAGTCTGCGTTCCCTTTGAGCCTGTAGTCTCAACGGGTACTCGACAAATTCGCTAAAAAAATAAGGACATTTTATTTATATTCCACAGCAATTTATTTTTAATGTAGTTTCGTAGTGAAACGCTTTTATTCTTTTAACAAGTTCTATTTAGAGTGGGTTTGTAGGGAAGTAAATCTTACGTCTTCTACGAAAATGGATTGTTCTTCCAGGTTCTGAAGATAGGTCAGTATATTGTCTTTTTTCCCTGATACGCAGTAGTTTTTGCTTTCCAATGTTTTTAGTTTCTGTGCGTCCTGATATGTTTTTTCTAAAACACCGACTTCGTCTGTCCATGCTTTTCTTCCGTCACATAACCCTAAGTCTGTCCAAAGTTCAGAATTATCCAAGAGATTTTTTAAATTTGATAGATATACTTTTTTTAATTCTTCTTCTGATAAAAGCTCTCTCTCGTCTTCTTTTTCCATACATACGGTACGGTTGCTTAACTGTAAACCACCCTGAAATTCTGCATTTGGCTGATATACCTGTATCCAGTCTATCTGAACAGGCAGATTTTGAAGCTCACTTAAAGTCTTTGCCTTGCTGTCGCTGACAACTAAGTATATCATAGCTGACTCCGGCAATTCTTCTATCTGCTCCACAATTTCCTCTTTATTACTATATGGCTGCTCAAACCGCCCGAAAATATGGGTAAAATATAATTGATTAGGCTCTATCATGTCTGTATATTTTCCACATTTTACATGAAAACCTGCGTTTGGAGTTCCCAACTGTACCTCCGACTTTCCATCTGTTACCTGTACCTGAACTTCATAATTGGCAAAGCCTTTTGGCGTAACCTCCATATCCATGATTTCTGTATAAGGTTTGGAAAGCTCCCAATAGTCCCTCATCACATTTGTATAAATTTTATCCGGCTCTTTGTTTAGCTTATAGGGATTGAAATATAAACAATTCATGACCGGACTGATAATGGCAAAAATCAAAAGCAAGAAAATAAGCGTTGCCGAAACCGTAGTGATTATGATTTTGCAAATTCTCCTATTGATACTCTGGTTAATCTTCTTTTCTAAATCATCTTTAAGCGGAAGCTCCTCCACAAGAGCATTTAATTCTTCATCTAATTTTTTCTCGTTCCAGTCTTTCATCTACATCCCCTCCTTCATACTGCTGATTAATTTTTTCTTTGCCCGACAACGTATCTGCCTTACATTCTCTTTTGTCAGCCCGTGAGCTTTGGCAATCGCCTCATCGCTTAATTGAAAATAAATGCTTTCCATTAAAATTTCTTTCATTTGCACCGGTAAAGCTGCAATCGCCAAAAACAAAGCTTTTCGCTCCTCCTGCTCAATCATGCCTGCTAATAAGTCTTCACCCGAACTTAAATACTCACAAAGCAGTTCTCCATTATCTAAAAGTTCCTTCTTACGTTTACGACAAAGATTGTAAAATTCATTTCTTAATACCTTTACCAGCCAGCCTTTTAAACTCCCTGTGTTTTCGTATGACAGAAATGCTTTCACAAAGGTTTCCTGAAGCAAATCTTCTGCATCTGTCCGGTTCTTGGTAAGAGACAGAGCATATAAATATACAGATTTGTGGTATTTTTCATAAATCAGTTGCCATTCATCTTTTTTATACGCTCCCTCCCTTCCTTCTATTATTAAAACATATAACGGGGAGATTTGTGACAGTTTTTATGGAAATTTCTGTAACAAAAAAAGAGGAAGACATTATTTTTCAAGATGTCTTTTCCTCCATTTCCTAAGTATGCAAAAAATGATTGCAATTTCCTTTTCTCTATTCTATAATGAAGAAAAGGAACAACCGCCCACAAGGGGTTGACCGATTTAAAAGTGTACATAGAAAATGCCACCCTAAACCGTTCAAAGTTTTATGAGGGTGGTATTTCTATGCTTTAGATTATCAGTGACAAATCAAATCCCTTTCTTATAAAGTACAAAAGAGTATGCCATCGGCACAACTGCAATCATAACAATCACCACAAACAACACTCCTGTCATCTTGAAAAATCCATTGATACAAAACAGAATACCGCCGATAATAAACAACCATGAAGCCATACGATGTGTTTTATTCCAGTTTGCTTCGCTGCTTAACGTCCATGGAATTTTAATTCCAACCGTATAATTTTGTTTGATTTTGTGCATATAGTTTCCGATAACGATAAATAAAATTCCCATAAGAAAATTGATTACCATTCCAATATCAACGGAATAGCCAAGAGCCATTGCATAAGTTGACATCATCGTAATTAAGGAAATAATGGGAACAAGCCATAAAATAAAGGTAAACATCTTTTTATTGATGTTTCTCTTTTTTGGGTCATTGGATGTAATAAGGAAGCAAAACCACTGTAATGCCAACATCAAGAGAGGCATTCCAAAAACAGTCATAGGTTTGCTGCTCCATCCGTTTGCCTGATTATCTGTGCCAAAATGTGTTGCAATCTCACTTGGGAGTTTATCCCACAAAACAACTCCTATAATCATAGGAAGTAATATCATAATTGATGTTATTATCATAATTCCTTTATATTCACTTTTCTTCATCATTTTCATCTTCCTTTCTTAGCTGCGCTAACCACGCCATAATTTCTTCTACTACCGAGGTATTCAAATCATAATAAACAAAATTTTTCTCCTTTTCTTCCCATACCAGTCCTGCCTTTTTTAAAACATTTAAGTGATTGGAAATTGTTGCACCGGTTATGTCAAAGTGACTGGCGATTTCTCCTGCGGACATCCTCCCTTTCTTTAACATTTGTAAAATTTCTCTCCTGACAGGATTAGATAATGCTTTAAACGTATCTGCAAAACTCATCTGTTCACCTCCCCTTCTTGTAAGTATTTAGAAAATAATCTAATTAGATATTTTTCTAAATAGTAGCAGATTTTTTTAATTCTGTCAACAAAAATCGTAAACAGAAAAAGAGCCATTATATTCTCCCGAATATAATAGCTCTTCCTATCCTATTCCCTATGCACTTACCTTTCCAAGTCCCATCTCCTGACCAATATTTAAAATATGATCACCAATTCGCTCAAAGTCTGTAAGCATCTCTGCGTAAATAATACAGCCTTCTTCTGAACAAGTTCCTTTCTGCATACGAACTAACTGTTTCTTTCTGTAGTCCTCTGTCATATCATCAATCTTCTGTTCAATATCCTCAATGGCTTTTACATTTTCCATTGTATTATCTTTAATCTGACCTAAGAAATCTAATGCCTTAGCACAGATATCACGCATTTCATCTATCTCTTCTTTAACTTCATCAGAGAAAATAATACCCTGACTTTCAATCAGATTTGTATACTCACAAATATTCATGGCATGATCACCAATTCGTTCTACATTACCACAAACCTTAAACAAAGCACTGATGTACTGAGAGTCGCCCGGATTACTTTCGTTTACCAGAACTTTAGAAATATATTTGGAAATTTCCTTATTCAGATAATCGATATAATCTTCACGCTCTCTTACTTCTTCTAAAAGCTCTTTCTTTCCTTCTTTTACACAGAGGAAACTGCTGTCTACATTCTGTTTTGCCATATCAATCATACGATGTAACTCGTTTTTAATACCTGTCAGAGCAATGGCAGAAAGACCAATCTGTGTATCTCTTTTTGTTTCCATTGGATGAATAAACTCCATGTGCATAACGCCATCCAGCTCTTCCTTTTTCTCCGGAAGAATTTTTACTGCCAATTTTGCAAGGTATGTTCCGAATGGAATTAATAATAAAGTAGTTACAATGTTAAATAATGTATGCATATTTGCAATCTGTGCAGATACGTTTCCCGGTGTAAAGCTTTCTACCAAAGATGTCAGTGGTGTCAGCAGACATACAATCGTGAAAATTGTTGTACCGATAATATTAAATAACAGGTGAATAACTGTTGTACGTTTTGCATTTCTGCTTGTACCGATTGCTGCTAATACAGCAGTAATACAAGTACCGATGTTTTGTCCGAACAATACAAATACTGCATTGGGCAGTCCAATCAATCCGCTGGATGCAAGAGCCTGTAAAATACCTACCGATGCAGATGAAGACTGAATAAGTGCTGTAAAAATCATACCTGCTAAAATTCCCAATACAGGATTAGAGAATTTGGTCATAAGAGAAACAAAAGCTTCAGATTCTCTTAAAGGCATCATTGCGCCGCTCATCATTTCCATACCGATGAACAAAATACCAAGACCTGCTACAATTAAACCATAGTGGTGTACTTGCTGTTTCTTAACAAAGACAATGGCAGCTACACCAAAGAAAGCAAATAACGGTGCTAATGCGCCTATGTCAAGAGCAATGAGCTGTCCTGTTATGGTCGTACCAATGTTCGCACCCATAATAATCCAAACAGCCTGCTTTAACGTCATCATTCCTGAGTTAACAAATCCAACTACCATAACCGTGGTTGCGGATGAAGACTGAATAACTGCAGTAATACCTGCACCTACTAAAACTCCTAAAAAACGATTTGCTGTAAGCTTTTCCAAAATCTGTTTCATACGGTTTCCGGCAGCTGCCTCTAAACCGTTGCTCATCATCTGCATTCCGTAAAGGAATAATGCCAGACCACCCAAAAGGCTGAAAAAATCTGTAATTTTCACTTTGTTCCTCCCATTTTGCTTTAACAAAATTTTTATTCTTTTTTTAAGCTTTCCTTACATTTATACCTTTTATGGGAGAATACTGCAAGACGTTAAGCGAAAATTTTACATTGTTTTACATAGATTTAACATTAAAATAACTATGCACCCATTCCCACAAACACACCAAGTATATAAGGAACCAGCCAAATCAACCATACTACAATGCTGAATTTGTGGAAATTCTCCAGTTTTGTACGCTCCTGACCTTTAAAAACAACAGTTGCCCATACCGCATGAAACAACATAAGAAGAATTGCCAAAGCTCCGGTAATTCCATGAGGACTGAAAAGACTGCCGCCTTTAGCCATGGAAGACATAATGGTTGTTCCTGTCGTGTCAAAAACAAGTCCCATCCAGAAAATAAACAGATGTGGTTTTTTCAAAATGCCACTTTTTCTCTCTGAAAATACACCTATTGTATAAAATACCAGTGCCAGCGTAATTGTGATAATTGCCATTATTAATTTTGTACTCATTTTTCTACCTCCTTAATTGAACATTGTTCATTATAATTTCAATTTATCCTATTGTCAATATCGTTTTTTATTGATTTTTATTGACTTCTTTTTTTAAAAAGCATATAATGAACATTGTTCAAATAAAGAAAATGCAAAATGCAAGGAGTTTTATATATGAATACAAATCAAACATTACATGATAAAATTCTTACTGCCAGCAAAGAAATTGCCGCAGACAAGGGTTTTCACGCTATTAATATCAGAGCTGTGGCTGCTAAAGCAGAAATTTCTGTAGGCTCTGTATACAACTATTTTCCCGATAAATTAACTTTACTACAGGCTACCATTGCTGATATCTGGTGTGATGTTTTTTATCGTACAGGACAATGTACTGCTTTAAACTCTTTTCATGACTGTCTGCTCTGGTTCATCGTATCTATTGACAAATGCAGCTCTCAGTATCCCGACTTCTTTCCTTCTCATGCCGCCTGTTTCAGAAAAGCCGATGACATAGAAGAAAATCGTGAAAAAATGAATGAATACATGGCTCATATTCATAATGGAATGAAACTTATTCTGCAAAAAGATAAAAAAATAAAAGCCGGAGTATTCTCTGAAGCTTTTACCGAAGATGATTTTATTGATTTTGTATTTTCCAATATTATTTCTGGACTAAGCGGAAAGGATAAGTCTTGTTCCTTCCTGCTAAAACTAACCGATAAACTGTTATATGACTAAGGAGGTTCTATGATTTCTAAAAAATATTTATTATTTCTCGCCGGAATTGTGTGGTCTATTGCCGGCTATAACGTGCTTCATATTGGTTTACAGGCTTATATGGGTTACTTATCACCTGTCCTGTTTTTTGGTTCTGCTCTGGTGTTTCTGTTCTTCCAGTTTATGATATTTGGAAAACTGGTAAAAAAACATACAAAACGTATTAAGGGCTATCAGGAAGCCAAAAAATGGTTCTGGAATTTCTTTGATTTAAAATCCTTTCTGATTATGGCATTTATGATAACGGGAGGAATTCTTATTCGCAGCCTGAGCCTGTGTCCGGAATGGTTTATCGCCTTCTTCTACACCGGACTGGGGGCATCCCTGTTTCTTGCAGGGCTTACCTTCTTTTACCAATTCTTTCACTTGCGCACCGAAATTTAAGATGTAATAAAAAAGGAGATGCACATTAGGTAATAATCAGAACTAATTATACAATTTTAACGAATTTGTTGAGCACACTTTGAGATTACAAGCTCAAAGTGAGCGCAAACTGAGTTTAAAATGTATAATTAGTTCCGGATATACGCTTAATATACATCTCCTATTTTCTTATATAATCATAGTAATTACACGGAAAGCAAACAATGCGCATACCACGTACATGATCGGATGAATTTTCTTAATCTGACCTGTACAAACTTTAATACCAAACCATGCCAGCATACCAAACATAATTCCATTTGCAATAGAATATGTAAGAGGCATGATTAAAAATGCCAGATATCCGCCTACGCAGTCTGCGGTATCTCCTTCAAAGTGCATCTTTTTAATAGATGACGCCATGAAAAATCCTACAATAATCAGCGCCGGAGCTGTTGCAAATCCCGGAATTGCAAGGAAAATCGGTGACAGAAACAGAGAAACTAAGAACATAAAGCCTGTTGTCATAGCTGTAAGACCTGTCTTTCCTCCTTCTGCAACGCCTGCACTGGACTCTACAAAGCTTGTAATGGTAGAAGTACCCATCATAGAACCTGCTACTGTACCTACCGCATCTGCCATAAGCACACGTCCTACACGGGGAAGTTTGCCGTCTTTATCCAGAAGATTTGCTTTATCGGCAACGCCGATAACTGTTCCGATTGTATCAAACATATCTACAAATAAGAATGAAAATACAATAATTACAAACTGTGATAAGTTTTCTCCAATCCAGCCAAAGTCAAATTTAAAGAATGTCGGCGCAATGGACTTTGGAATAAAGGAAGATGCTGTAAAAGACGGAATTAAAGAAAGAGCTCCCGCTTCCGGCTCTACTACATACCATCCTATCATTTCTGCGCCAATACCTAAAAGCCAGGTAATGAGAATTCCCCACAAAATATATCCTTTCACCTGGAAATGGTACATGATTGCGGTAATCAATACACCAATTAAACATAACGCTACTCCCGGCTCAGAAAAATCGCCTAATTTTACCAGAGTAGAGTCATCTTTCACAACAATGCCTGAGCCCTGAAGCCCAATAAATGCAATAAATAAACCAATACCTGCTGTAATTCCGTATTTCAGATTTGCCGGAATTGCATTTACAATACTTTCTCTTACTTTAAAGAAAGATAAAAGAATAAAAATAATCCCCTCTACTAAAACTGCCGCAAGCGCAACTTTCCAAGGATCATCCATCCCCTTTAAGTCACCCCCACACACGGTAAACGCAAAATATGCATTTAATCCCATTCCTGCAGAAAGGGCAATAGGATAATTGGCCCAAAAAGCCATAATAAATGTTGCCAGAGCAGATGCCAATGCAGTTGCTGTGAAAACTGCCCCGGAATCCATACCACATGCCGGATTTCCTAACAGACTTGGATTTACGGCCAGAATATACGCCATTGTAAGAAATGTTGTCATACCAGCCATAATCTCTGTTTTCACAGTGGTATTATGCTCTTTGAGTTTAAAAAATTTCTCCATGTTTTTCCTCCTAAAATATGAAATGCTGCAACCTATTCATTCTATTAGGAAAAACAACTTTCGTCAAGCAATCTGAACGATTTGACGAATTATTAGGCTTTTTGTCAAAAAATTCCTTTTATAAAAATTTCTATTCCAATCAAAATTAAAATCAAACCCCCAAAAATCTGAGATTTTCCTGCCATTCTGTTGCCGAATTTTCTCCCAATCAGAACTCCGATTGCACAGATAAGAAAAGTAACTGCTGCAATGACAAATACCGCCAGAAGCATCATGCCCCAATTATATTCTGCAATGGTAAAACCAACAGATAAAGCATCAATAGAGGTAGCAATTCCCTGTACAATAATTTCCGTTGCTCCCACAGTCTTTGCCTGTTGTGTATCTCCCTCTTCATGTCGACCTTCAAAAATCATTTTTCCACCAATATAGGTCAGCAAGATTAAAGCTATCCACGGTATCCACTTTTCAAAAGCCGTAAAATACTGCACAATGGTATGAACACACAGCCATCCAAGAAAAGGCATAACTCCCTGAAACACGGCAAAAACTCCTGCCATCCCATACATCTTGCGTTTTCTCATTGCAGGTTCACTCAGACCATTTGCCATAGAAACCGAAAAAGCGTCCATGGCAAGCCCTACTCCCAACATTATATTATTCAATAAAAACGGTATCATGTTCTTCCTCCTGTTGTAAAAATAGTTTTTGATTTCCTCAGAAAATTTGAGTGCGTTAGCACGAGTTTTGCAGATAAAACATCTATAAGCAGCCAAGAAAAATAAAAAAACTCCAGTACAGCGCCTTTGCTATACTCGAGTCTTCTAAATACTTTACTTATTCAATAAAAAAAGACGCATGTATAGCCTGACAGTTACACATGAGTCTTGCAATTTAAAGCAAGCCAGACCATAAAGTCAGTATGTTGACTTGCTGCGTTTTCTTACGCCTGCTACTCCCTCAAGGAAATCACTTTTCATATTATAAGCTTTTTCCTTAGGAGAAGCAAGGCTTTTTTCATTTTACAAAAAAGTTCTACAATACCGATTTCACCAGCATCTTTGTATACTCGTCTTTTGGATACATAATTACTTCATCCGGCGTTCCCTCTTCTACAATTTTGCCGTCTTTCATAACCAATACACGGTCGCAAAACATCTGCACCAATGCCAGATTATGACAGATAAAAAGATACGCAAGATTTCGTTCCTTTTTCAGCTCCCTTAAAAGCTCTATCATCTGCTGCTGCACAGTCACATCCAAAGCGCTGGTTGCTTCATCGCAAATTACAATTTGAGGTTTTACCGCCAATGCTCTGGCAACAGCAGCTCTCTGGCACTGACCTCCGCTCACTTCATGAGGATATCTCTCATAAAATTCCGAAGAAAGACCGCATTGTTGCAGCAAACATAAAGCTTCCTTCTTCGCCTCTTTTTTTGAAAGCCCTTGATTTCGCAGGCTTTCTCCAATTCCGTCACCTAAGCTTCTTCTGGGATCAAAAGAGGTAACCGGTGATTGAAAAACCATCTGAATATCTTTATAATAAGTACGCAATTTTTTCCCTTTTATCTCTGTAACATCCTGTCCGTCTAAGAAAACACTGCCCTCCGTAGCATCAATAAGACGGGAAATTATCCTTGCCAATGTACTTTTTCCGCTTCCCGACTCTCCTACAATTCCCAAAGTTTCTCCCGGATAAAGCTGAAAACTCACATGGTCTACTGCTGTAAAGTCAGACTTTCCTTCTGTAACAAATGTTTTTGTTAAATTTTTTATTTCTAAAACCGGTTTCATCTATGCCCTCCGCAACTTTGGCACTGCTGCCAGCAATTTTTGTGTATATTCCTTCTCCGGGTTATTTAATATTTTGGCAGCTTCTCCGTATTCAACTATGTGCCCGTCTTTTAGAACCAAAACCGTATCTGCCATTGCCGATACGACTCCGATATCATGCGTTACCAGAATAATTGCCGTTCCAAAAATCTCTCTAAGCTGAAGCATTTCCTGTACGACCTGACGCTGCACTGCCACATCCAATGCACTGGTGGGTTCATCTGCCAAAAGTATCTGCGGCTGCATAAGCATTGCAAGGACAATCCCCACTCTCTGGTTCATTCCGCCGGATAATTCAAAAGAATAGCTATCCCAAATCCGTTCTCCGTCCTTAAAATTCAACTTTTCAAACAATTCCAGCGCCTTTTCCTTCGCCTCTGCCTTACTTATTTTTCTATGTGCACACATACTTTCATATATTTGCTCTCCAATAGTTCGAATAGGGCACAAAGAAGCGCCTGCATCCTGAAAAATCATGCCGATTTTTTCTCCTCTGATTTGTCGCAGCTCTCCCTCCGGTAAATCAGGAATATCTTTTCCCTCAAACCAGATATCGCCCTTTGTCACCATTCCTCCGTTTCCAATAAGTCCCATCGCAGCCTTTAACAGGGTACTTTTTCCACTGCCTGACTCTCCCACAATTCCCAAGATTTCTCCTTCATGGAGGGCAAAGCTGTTATCATGTATGACCGCTTTTCCGTTAAAACAAACTTCCACGGATTGATAGCTTAATATTTCCTTCATAGTGCTTCTCCTTCCGACAGAAACCATTCTATTCTGCCGGTGCTAAATCTACCGTAATTTCATAAAAATCACATGGATGAGCGGTAAGTCCTGTTACATTTGCCTTGCTAATCATGCTCATCTTTAAGTGAGAACAAAATACAAAAGCATTATCATCCAAAATTGTCTGCTGCATCTCTACTGCCAGCTCTCCTCTGCGTTCTGTGTCAACGGTTTTTGCCATTTCTGCCTCTAACTGTTCTAATTTGTCACTGTGGTAATGACCATTGTTTACTTCTGATCTGTCCAGACAATGTGTCGTAAAGAAATATTCCGGATCTCCGGTAGGCGCTGTTACCATAGCGCTGGCATATACGTCCCATGCAGAAGAGTCTGCTCGAATACTGTTATGGTCTGCTGTGCTGTTAATTACAACGTCCATACCAATCTCCTTTAACGTAGCCTGCACGGCTTCTGCCAGCAATGGAAGCTCCTGACGGCTTGGATAAGTAAGCCAACGGATTTTCAAATCTTGTCCGTCTTTTTCACGAATTCCGTCTCCGTCTAAATCCACCCATCCGGCTTCCTCCAGCACCTTCTTTGCCTCCTCGGGATTATAACTTTCTGTTGTAACCGCATCTCCGCCAAAAGAGAAGTTTTCCGGATAAGTTCCCACTGCCGGATAACCGTTTCCGTCTAATAAGGTATTTACAAAGCCTTCTTTATCAATTCCCATAGCAATCGCTTTACGCACTGCTGCATCTTGGATAATCGGACTTTCAAAATTCATGTGAGCAAAAAATGCACGACTTGTGGCACAGCTTGAGAAAGTATATTCATCATTTTCAAACAATGGATAGCTTGCGTAAGGCATACCGTAGGCAGCATCTATTTCACCGGACTGCAATGCCATGGTAAGGGTATCTCCGTCTGAAATAGTACGAACGGTAATCTCATCATATCCCGGTTCTCCGTTCCAATATTCCTCATTCTTTACCAATTTAAGTTCTTCTCCCGATACCAGAGACTCTGCTTTATACGGTCCTGTACCCGCTACAATTCCGTCCGCTGTCACTCCTGCCGCAACGTCTACGATACAACCGTATGGATCGCTGAGATAGTTTAATAATGTTGGTTTTGGCTCTGTTGTCTTAATCGTAACAGTTTGTCCCTCTGCCGTAATCGTATCAATCATTAAATCGCCTTTTGCACGCTCATGTACTTTGACTAAATCCTCCAGACACTCTTTTACAGCCTGACCATCCACAGCTCTTCCGCTGGTAAATTTCACATTATCCTGCAATGTGATTTTCCAAGTCAGTTCATCTACATTCTCATAGCTTTTTGCCAGCCAAGGCTGGATTTCCATGTTGTCTGAATATTTAAAAAGTGTCTCTCCGATACCATATCGAATACAAGCCCATCCGGAATAGGTATTATGTGGGTTCACGTCAGGTTCTTCATTTTCAGGATTAAAGGTGGTATCTCCGAATACAAACGTCTTTTTTCCTGTTTCCGCTGTTTTTTCCGTATCTGCTTTCTTGGTATCTCCGGAAGAACAGCCTGCCAAAAGCCCTGTTCCCATGCACACTGCCAAAAACAATGCGGATATTTTTTTCATTTTTCTCATTTGTTCTTTCTCCTTTTCTAAATATTTTCTTATTTTCTGCTATTACGGGGATCTAAATAATCCCTTACAGTATCTCCCAAAAGATTAAAAATAACTACAATAATAAAAATCGCAATTCCCGGTCCGATGATTACCCAAGGATAGGTTTGCAGCATGCTTCTTCCACCGCTCATCATATTCCCCAGTTCGGCAACCGGAGGCTGTGCTCCCAATCCCAAAAAGGATAATCCTGCCAGCTCCATCAGCATTGTTCCGATATCCAGCATAGCCGTAACTAAAATCGGTCCTATACAATTCGGCAGAATATGCTTCACTATCACCTGTATGGAATTATTTCCGGCAAGCTTTGCGGCAGCAATATAATTGACGCTCTTTTGTGCCAGCGTCTGACTTCTGGCAATTCTGGCATATTTAGGCCAACTGATAACTGCCAATGCCAATACCGCATTATGTAACCCTCCGTTTAATAATGCTGCAATGGCAAGTGCAAAAACCAAACCCGGAAATGCCAGACATACATCGGAAATACGCATGATTACGGAGTCCCAAATACCTCCATAATAACCGCATAAGACGCCTACCGCAGTTCCAATCACCGTGATAATCACCACCAGAGAAAGCGTTGCCAAAACACTTGTCTGAAGCCCTACAAGAATACGTGAAAACATATCCCTGCCAAACCTGTCTGTTCCGGCAGGATGTGCCGCACTTGGCGGGCGCAATGACATGGCAGTATCCTGTGCATTTGGATCATAGGGGCAAAGCTGCTGTGCAAAAATAGCAACCAAAAGCAACGCCAGCGCTAAAATCAGGAAAATAATCAATCTGGTTTTCGTATGATTTTTCTTAATCTTCTGTTTTCGAACAGATGGCACTCTATTCTCTACGCTCATGCTTTTTCACCTCCTAATCGAATTCTTGGATCCAGAACACGGTAGGAAAGGTCTGTGATTAAATTCACACATACATAAATAATTGCCATCCACATAACATACGCCTGTATCATGGGATAATCCCTCATATTGATAGCATCTACCGCCAATTTACCTACTCCGTCCCACAGGAAAATGGACTCCACAATAGCTGTACCGCCCAGCAAGCTTCCGATAGAAAGAGTCAGTAAAGTAAGAATTGTCACTAAGCAGGCTCTTAAAACACTTTTCCACAAGGTAACCGAGAAGCGCACGCCCCTTGCTTTTGCGCCAATTACATAATCCTTGCTCAGTTCATCTAAAACCGCAGCCCTCACCTGTCGAAGGTACTTCGCAGACATGGCAATAGCAAGTGTAAAGCTGGGCAGCGCAACACTTTTTATGCTTACTTCCGTAGCGATAACCGGAAAAACCTTCATACGGATTGCAAAAAAATACATAAGCAGCAACGCCACAAAAAAGTTCGGCATACTGTTGCCTATGAAACTGCAAACACGAATAAGGTAATCTGTAAAACGATTTTGCTTTACAGCAGCCAATACTCCCAAAGGAACAGAAATAATTATAGTAAGCAAAATGGAAACCACTGTAAGCAGTAAGGTTGCCGGAAGCTTAGAAATAAAGGTTGGGAAAACTTCTTTCCCTGATATGTAGCTGGTTCCCATATCTCCCTTCAATAAATTTCCAAGCCATACAAAATACTGTGTTAAAAATGGTTTATCCAAGCCTAATTCCGCCCTTGCCTTATCCATTACTTCTTCTGAAACCACCATACCTGTATTTTCCATCTTTTGCATTACTGCGTCACTTCCTGCAAGACGCATCATCCCAAAGGATAAGAAAGTGATTACCAGCAAAATAGGAATTAGCTGTAACAGTCGTTTGACTACATATTTTTTCATTCTACTCTCCTTTCCGCACATAAATCATAAAAAGAGGATCCGGATTGTAAAATTCATCTTTCTCTATATAAATTCTCTGGCTCACATGAAAATCAATCTTCAATTCTGCCGCCCCCAGTTTGCCAAGAGTTCCTACATCCCATGCAGGACGCTGATAAGAACTGATGGGAAGCTGTCTCTTAATTTCCTCACACTCCTGCAAAAGTTCAAATCCCAACTGGTTATGCGCATGATTTTGAGGTAACTGAGAAGTATCAGAGCAATCACTTATTCCATAATTGGCATCAAAATTCAAAAGACAGCCGCCTTTTTTCAAAACTCGCAGCCATTCACTGTATGCCCTTTCTGCATCCGGCAATGTCCATGTAAGGTTTCTGGAAATGACCATGTCAAAAGCTTCATCTGCAAATTCTAAATTTTCTGCATCCATAACCTGAAATGTGCAATCTGCCTTTTCCTCTTCTGCCAATTCCTTTGCTCTTGTTATCATATCCGCTGTCAAATCCACACCGATAACCTCGTGTCCCTGCTGCGCCATTAAAATAGTAAAAAATCCTGAACCACAGCCTACATCAAGAATTTTCAATTTTTTCTCTGGAACATATTGCAAAATTTCCTTCAGCCATCTTTGGGCTATATCATCGTGCAATTCTGCACGCCTTTGTTCCTGAAAACTGTCGCTTCTCTTTGTCCAATATTCTGTAATTTTCTGCTTTCTGTCATCAGACTCTTTGGAGATTTTTCCATAAGCAATCATAGGACCGCCTTCTTTTACCTGTAAGCTTCCTGTCTGATACAGAATAACTCCGTCATATTCTGCCCTGCTGACTTCCAGAACTCTGCCTTCATAATCCTTGACTACACCAAGCACTTCTCCCTGCCGTATCATTTCTCCCGGCTTTTTATAGGGATACCACATTCCCATTTTTGTGGCTGCCTGATAGCTGACATCTGTCACTTCAAGAGGGTAATAATTTCTATAATCCTTCTGTCCCAAATATACCCCCAGACAGCACAGAATATTTCTGACATCTCTTCTGGTAGAATGGGCTTCTTCCTTTGTCCATCCTCCCATCTGTCCTCTCTCAATTAAAACAGACGGTATACCCAGACAAGCGGCATAATTATAACATCCTCCCATTGCTACGCCAGAGCGTACCATGTATGGCACATCTGCCTGCTCTGCCATTTTCCTTGAAATTTCTACTACATCCGGTTCTGCTATACCTGCATAATAAATGTATGGCGTTAATTGTTCATAGCTGTCCCCGCTATGTAAATCAATATAAAAGTCCGCACAAGGAAACAGTTCTTTTTCTATGGCATACGCTAATCGTTCCATTTGGCTTCCTGTTTCTTTCCCCGGAAATACTCTGTTTAAGTTCACGCCATCTTCAAATCCTTCACTGCCGCTGCGCATTTCAAATGCCTGTCGATTGACTACCTTTATAATTACAACCGTACCGACGATTTTCTCAATTTTCAAATGCTCTGCCAGTTCTATGGAAGATTGTATTCCCACATATTCCGCTCCATGAATACCGGCTGTAATCAGCACGGTCTTTCCTGACTTTTCACCGTTTAAAACGGTTATCGGCAGTTCAAATTCGCCATTTCCGATTAAAATATAACCACTTTTCTTTTCGCCCGTCTCTACCTGAAAATCCCCGAGGCAAAACGTTTTGTTTCTCTCCATATATTTGTATCTCTCCCTATTTTACAGCAACAATCATAAATCCCGGTGTTGACGCATAGTTAATTTTCTCCTCTGCATTCCACACACGTTCTCCTACGGTAGTATCTGCGGAAACCATTTTAAAACCACATTCTAGCAAAACAGCTAAATCCCACTGAGGACGTTTTACTTTTCCCATAGGCAGGCATCTGGAGATATCCTCCATCATATCGCCCTCCTCATAAGCGCCATGGTCTTCTACACCTGCTTTTACCGTATTTAAGCGGTCCTGCTGATATTCCTTTTCCTTCTCTTCATCAAACAGATAAGAATACCAATTTGCATCAAAATTCAAAAGTATTCCGTTTGGTTTTAAAACTCGCTTCCATTCTTTATACGCCTCTGCCGGCTTTGGTAAATTCCATGTCAGATTTCTGGTTACGATTACATCAAACGTATTATCTTCAAAGTCCAGCTTCTGTGCATCCATACAAAGGAACTCTATACTATCCGCCAACTCCCCTGCATTATGCTTTGCTTCTTCCAACATTCCTTCGGAGCTGTCAACAGCCGTCATCTGATATCCTCTTTTTGATAAAATAATAGAATAAAAGCCCGGACCTGTTCCAATATCTAAAATTTTCATCTTACTGCAAGCTTCTCCCTTGGGAAAATAGGAAATCAGTTCATTCGCCCATATATCTTCCCAGCCATCCGCCAGATTTTTCTTAATTACATCTGTATAAGATGATGCACGCCTTGTCCAATATGCTTCAATAGATGGCTGCAATTCATTTTCATGGTATATCATTTCATTCATATCAATCTCTTTCCCATATTCTATATATGTAAATTCATGTATATTTTCGTCATTCAGTATACAATAAACTAAAAAACTGTATAAGCCCCCTAGGGGGATATTGCAAACAAGAATTCTACTTTGCAGAATTCTCCGCCTGCGGTGGGTTGCTTCAGCAACATGATACCTATCTGCCGCAGTGCACTCCTTGCGGAGCAGTTTTTATTTCATAGGACACAATTTCCTATAAAATAAAAAAGCTGTTATATTAAGCAGTACCAAAATCTGAATATTGCTTAATACAACAGCTTCTTCTATAATACAATTCCTGTTAATTCAATGAGAATTCCCCAGAAAACACTGACTCCGTAAAGCAAAGCCGCAATCTGTAAATTTTCTTTCACATTTCTGTTGCTCTTAAACAACACCAAAATTCCCACGCCTGCCCCGGCAAGTAAGCCCGCTATCAGCTGTCCCACTCCCAGAATACCGCCTAAATACATCTGGGTAATAATCACAGACGCAGCACAGTTTGGTATCATTCCGATAAGCGCTGCCAGAAATACTCCTATAATCGGCTGGCGACTTATCAGCCCTCCAATTCTGTCTGCTCCGATACTTTCCACACAAAATCCAATGGCTGCGGAAACCAGAAAAATAAACAGTACAATCTGCAAAGTATGCCAAAGAGCTGATTTTAAAATACTTCCCTGTTCACAGTGACAGTGCTCACTTTCACACAAGTCATGAATATCCTTTTCATGATGGTCGTGATGATTATGAGGACTCTTCTCATATTTTCTCCACAAAAAATCAATACTGAAGCCGGACACAATACCAATTCCTACCTTCATGGCAAGCACCTTAAATATCACACTCAGACTGACTGCCTCTGATATAAAAATCGGAAGCATTTCATCGGATGTGGAAAGAAAAATTGCCAAAAGTGTTCCTACTGATATTACACCGCCTGCATAAAAGCCTGAGGCTGCCGCCGAAAATCCGCACTGGGGAAAAGCCCCCAGAACACCGCCCATAAAAGGTCCGAATTTCCCGGCTTTTTTAATCATACTTTTGGATTTTTCTTTTGTTTTATGTTCAAGGTACTCCATTAAGAAATACGTAAGAAACAAAAAAGGAATTAGCTTTACCGTATCCAGTAAGGCATCTACTAATACATCCACAATCATGGTAAAAACTCCTTATTCTAAAACTTTAACCACAGAGTTTGAATTTACCACAAATTCTGTGAAAATACAACCCTACCTTTACTCCAGCATAATTTTAATAATTTCTTCATTGGTTCCCTTCATTCCGTCTTTGCCTAATCTACCTACACTTTTTAAGGTATCTTCAATGCCTTTCTTTACAATTCCGTCACCGCCGTAGAACTGCTGTCCCTGCATATACATATTATAGCCTAAAATTCCCGCTTCAACGGCAAAGGCAATTTTTCCGGCACAGGAAGCCTTTGCGCCGTCACAAATAATGCCCGATACAATCGCCAAGGCATTTACCACTGTATGAATAACCGCTTCATAATCTCCCCCTGACAAATAAGCAATGCCTGCTCCTGCCGCCGCTCCTGCATTTACAGCGCCACAATAGGCAGACAGTCTTCCAATGGGGGTTCTCTGATGAATAGCCGTTAAATTAGACAGCGCCAGCGCACGATATAACTGCTCCTCTGTGCTTTTTAATTCCTTTGCATAAGTAATTACAGGAACAGAAACCGTAATTCCCTGATTTCCACTTCCTGAGTTAATAATAACCGGCAATTCGCAGCCATTCATTCTGGCATCGGAACCTGCTGCTGCCATAGCTGCTGCTCTGGATTTCAGACTGTTGGCATCGCTGGAAAGAATAACCTTCCCGATATTTGCACCATAATCGGACTGCAAGCCCTCCTCTGCAATCGCCATATTATAGGCAATCTGTCTGTCCAAAAGTTCTTTAATGTCAGCTAAATCCACATGATTAACATAATCCCAGATATCCTTCATATTCAACAGCTCGTACTTTGCTGTGTCAGACGGCATGTCATTCAAACAGTCGGAGCTTTTCAAAATTCGGTGATTATGTTCCACCAAAACTACATTTGTATGAGAATTAATAATATGTACCTTTGCATAATCCTCACCTTTATACAGAGTAATTACAATATCAAAAATAAAGCCTTCGTCAAGATGCTCAACAATGATTTCCTTCTCCTGCATAAATTTCTCAATATTTTTTATATCCTCTTTTGAAACGTCTGCAATAACTTCCAACTCTTTATCCGGATTTCCTGCTACAATTCCTGCGGAAACCGCTGCCGGAATACCCTTCAAATGCCCTGTATTCGGCACAATTACAGACTTTACGTTTTTAATAATACTTCCGCTTGTCTGCACCAAAACTTTGTCCGGAAGGTCATTTAATTCCCTTCTCGCAATAGATGCCGCATACGCTAAAGCAATAGGCTCTGTGCAGCCCATTGCAGCCATCAGCTCCTCTTTTAAAATTTCTGTATATGCGCTATAAATTTCCTTCTTCTGTTCCATATTCTGCTTCCTTTGTTTTGATTTCTGTTTTTTACTATTCTACCATGATTTTCTCTAACTGACTATTGAGTTCTTCATAAAATCTGCCAATATGAAGCCCATCCACCAAAGCGTGGTTGCAAAGCACGGATACCGGAAGAACAATCCGCCCGTCCTTTTGGGAATATTTCCCCCATGTAATTCTGGGATTACTGTCTGCCGGTGTAGGAACCGGCTGGGTCAGAGATGTATAGGACACCCACGGCAAGGTAGAAATAAAGAAAAATTCTCTCGCTTCTTCTTCATCTTCTTCAATACCATGTCCCTTTTTTGCTTCCTCCTGTTTCTGAACGGCATAAGGCAAATAATCCTGAAATCCCATATCCGAATTAAGTGTACAGTAACAGTAGCTTCCGTCTTCCAATGCTACCGTATGTGAAGTTCTGCAATTATCGTACTCTATAATTTGGTGATTTACTATTCGCTGTCTGAATTCCTTTATCTGATTTGCCGCCCTTGCTGCACAATAGCAAAAGGTAAGAAAAAATGGCAGCTCTTTTTCTTTTATATAAGAAAGAAAAGAAGTAATATCCACTTCTGACGTTACTCCCACGTAAGGATACATCATACTGTCAAAATATGAAAAATGACTTTTTCTGGGGTACTTTTCCATATCAATAAAATGAAAACTCATTTGTACTGTCTCCTCCCTTTAGTCTATAACCTCTTCCTCATAATGCAGAATTTCCTTAGTAACAGCATCTACTTCCACGTCAATTTCTTTATTGCCGTCACGAATTTCAATTTCATATCGAATACTTCCGTCATCTCTGTCCAGCTCGCATCTTACTACACTGCCTGCTCCGCTGCGTGCCAGTGCAGCTTCCTTTGCCTCATCTTCTGTAATAAGTTCCTCGCTGCTTTGCGGCTGAGAGTTCTCCTGTGAAGGTCCCTCTGACGGCTGGCTTCTTAATCGGTTATCTTCCAATTCACTTTTTAAAACCTCACCTGTATTTCCATCGATTTCTACCTCACATCGGTTTGGTCCGTTATCGATAGTAAATTCGTATACTACTCTGCCGTCATCTTTGTCTGTATTAGACTGTATAATATCTCCCTGAAATTCTTTTAATGCTGCCTCTTTTGCTTCTTCCATTGAAATTTTTGCTTCTTTTGTTCCACATCCGCCCAGCAGCATTACTGCAAGTAAACCCAATGCTAATTTTTTCATCTGCTTTCCTCCTGGTCTTCCCTAAAATTTTTCTATTATAACTATTGTACCCATTAGACGCTTTTCCATGACCGGTTTATGCTGTTTTCTCTTTCTAAATTCAACAGATATCTTTTTGCCTCCACACCACAGGCAAAGCCTGAGATGTCTCCGTTCTTACGAATAACTCTGTGGCAGGGAACAACAATCATAATGGGATTTCTGCCATTTGCCTGTCCGATTGCCCGCACTGCTTTCTGGTTTCCTATTGCAACGGCAATATCCTCATAACTTCTTGTTTCTCCATAAGGAATTTTCTGTAATTCTCTCCACACTGCCTTTTGGAATTCAGTGCCTTGCCCATTTACCGGCAATTCAAAAGCTTTGCGTTTTCCTGCAAAATATTCGTTCAGCTGCCGATAAGCCTCGTACAGAAAATCCGAATGACGCTCAAGGCTTTGACCATTCAAACTTCCTCCATCCTGATTGTTTAAATATAAACGTGTAAGCTGATTGTTCTGCTCACAAATGGTTAAACGTCCAATAGGACTTTGAAAGGTATAACTGTTTTCCATATTAACACCTCCGGTCATTTTCATAGAGTATCTTTTATTCTTTTCGACTGTCTAAAATCTCTTTTATCGTCTCTTCGCTTTCTTCCAATTCCTCCGCAATCTCAGTTATGGTTTTTCCTTTTCTTAGCTTTTTCTCTGCAAGTTTCCAAAGCATATCACGCTTTCCTGCTTTTCTTCCTTCTTCCCAAGCCTCTTCCCGCTCTTGCTTTATATGCCTTTCCTGATCATATTCAAATATGCTCATATTCTTTGCCTCCGCTCGATTTTTTTCCAGAAATTCTTTGAGAATTCCTTCCTGAATACACTCCTCTATGGCTCTCTCAACTGCTTCTTCCAGTTCCATCGTTTCTGTATATTCCCGCACTCTTGCCGTATATTCTGCATATTCCCACAGAGTATGGCTCATCTCCATCAGTTCCTTATTATGTCCGCTATTTACATTCAGCATTACTGCTTCCAATTCTAAACTACATTCCTCGTTTATGGTATACAAATCAGATAATTTCAATATCTGCCTGTCCGGCTGCTCGTCCTTCCCATTATAAAAAATCACAAAACGTGGCGGTGGCAGCTCTATGGCTTTTGTTCCATATAAATTAGCGTCTTTCGTCATAGACGAATATAGTGCGGAAATATAAAGCAGAAATCGAAGAGGTAAATTTGGACTGTATGTAGACTGATGCTCATATAGAGATAGTCTGGCATCTATAAGAAAAGAAATATCATTCCTTATAGCCATATAGATAGCATTCTCCAATGTATTAATCTCCAACATTTCCGGATTAGTATAATGTTTACCGCTAACTGCATTATAAAGCTCCAATAAATGCTCCTTGTCTTCAAACAGCATAGCAAAGATAGTCGCTTTGTATGTTCTGTTCGGAATACTGTTTAATGTTTTCATAAAATCACTGCCTCCTTTTTGTATTTGCAGGAGACTTTCTGAAATCACTTATTCCTAATCATTTCTGATATGTCTGTATTATCCTTTACAGCACATGCTTAAAATCTCTCTGCACTTTTCCTTTTTACTGTGAATAAAAGCATTGAGATTTTCCTTGATATGCTGTTAGATTTTCAGACACGGTTTGATACCGCAACAGATATATTAGACTATCGAAAATATAATGCTTTGGAAGTATTGTAGCACATTATAGCAGGAATTTCCACAGACTTTTTCAACTTCTCTTATTTTATACAATCTCTAAATTTTTAGAGCCAAAATAGAACCACACTCCCATTTTTTACAAATCGGCTTGTGGTTCTATTTTTATGTTCGCAATTCCTTTTCCCCATTTTCTCTTTCATTTCACCTTTTTCTCCCCAACAGAAAAACCCCGGAAACCTTACGGTTCCGGGGTATCTTACGCTTGGACACAATGTATCTTTCGATACTCTATATTTTATTCTAATTAACTAAGGTAGTTCTTTTCGCCCTGCTCAAAGAACGGCTTTCTCACTAAATTCGTGCTATGCACTCATTAAGTGTTCAATGCCTACTCGATGATAGAAGCAACACGACCTGATCCTACAGTACGTCCACCTTCACGATATCAGACTGGCGTATTGCGGTGTGCAAATGATGATTTTTCGTGTGATTTGTGGGGGAAAGTCCGGATTTTCCACTGTATCCGTGTGGTTTTTGGGGATTTTGTTATCATGGTGTTATCACTGACTTATCTTTTATAAACGACAATTCCCTTATTATTAAATTTTCTTATTCCATCCCTTTCTTGCTGGAAAACTCTTACTTCATTAAAATTATCTCTTCCTCCAAGTTTAAAAGCACTGCTGGCAATATTCTTTGTATTTAATGGATTAGTTGTGGCATAAACATTTACTTTTTTTATATTATTATTTAAGCTCCTGACTTCATTAACAACGCACCTTACTAATTCAGGACTATCATATCTGTTAACATCATTAGTATTATTACGCGATATTAATAATGTCGGTATATTTTTCTTTATTTCCGGTAATTGGCTCAATGAAAGAGGATATGTATCAGAAATCATTACATTCACTTCATCTGTTTCATGCGAAAAATTTGATTTACTTACTGAAATGGTATCATTTTCTTTTTTATCAAACTCTCCGCAATTATATTTATCGAACGTATCATTCAGCACCAGTTTAAATTGCATATATATCGGCACCTGAATAAGGTTACATTCCGAGTACCCCAATATCTTTGAACATATCCGATACCACCCATATCTGTACTGTTTATAATAGTTTCCTCTATTAAACATATATGTTTTATTCCACTTTCTAATTATAAACAATACTACTATTAAAAAGAAAACACCAATTGCCCAATCTCCACCTTTCCAGGCAAAGTAAAAAATATAATCACATATTTTTTGTGACGCTTCCAGCTTAGGCGGGGTCTTTATTAACTCTGTAATTTTAAATATTCTCGGAGCAAAGAACACACCAACAAGCAACAGAAGTTGTAATATTGGTCTGATATTATTTTTTATCCTTTCATAAATTGATTTCATTCCATTTTACCTCACATATTTTTTTCGGGCAAAGCTTTCCTTTTTGCATTCTCCATATGCTGAATGCTTTACATCCGGCAATGATATGATATTGTACCCCTTTAGGATCTTCTTTACCAATACGTTTCCAATTTTTTAAATCTATAATTGAATAATGTGGTATATCTTCCGGATGTGTATGCCATTCCCCCCAATATGCATACACACCATTATTTTCATTATACAATTTTTCAAAATATTTTAAATGCCCTTCATCTTTTCTGGTATATCTGGTTCTGGTACATATATCATTTTTTAATGGTTTAGATATATACTCAAGAATTATATTTTCATTATTCAGATTTTCCCGTCCGACTATAATTCCACCTTTCTCTGGATCATAATCATTCTTCTGGATCTGACTATATATTTCTTCCAATATTTGATCGCATATCTTTATTTTTCTGTTTTTACTTTCCGTTACAATCATTACATACACCACAATTAATATTTACAAATTGCTTACCAGTCAATATTTTAATCTGTTCCTGTTGTCGCAAATATCGGCCAGATGTTTCCAGATTATGTTTTTCCAGATAGTCACTATCTCCTTTTAAAGATATCAGTAAATTGTCATCGAGGTTTTCTTCAAAAATATTTTTGACCATCTTTAAACAAAGTAACATTGTTTTTAGTGAAACCAAATTTCCATATGGCACGTAAGTCTTTCCACACCCTCCCGCACTTTCCGTTATAATCTGTCCCCTCATGCAGTACGATGTTTTGTCATATAGTTCTCCTGTTTCTTCATCCCGGTCAAAAAAACACTCATAACATCCACAATTTCCATATTTTATATATGCAGCATGATTTCCAATACCATATACTTCATTCCACAAATAAACAACCGGCACTTTGATTTTGTTATTTTGTATCCATGAATTAATCCAACGATTTAAATTATGATTTCCTGCCGCTGAGATAATCAGATTATAGTCTTCAAAATTAATATCTTCTTCTGTAATTGCATCTTCAATTCTTTCCGCCAACGTCGTTATCTTTACTTCCGGAATATTTTTTTGTATATATGTGTTCAAAGCTTCGCACTTGTAACGATTAACATATTCCATTCCCAACACATGCCTGAATATATTTTCTTCCGTCAACTTCTCATAATCAACAATAGTAAGATCCTCATATCCTGCTTTTGCGAGCTCGCATATAACATGTCCACCAATCGAACCGCAGCCTATTATAAGTATTCTGTTTTTATAGTTTTCGCTGTCCTGTTCTGTTACACGCTTCATCAAAAACTTTTTATCAGCTCTTTCCATAAGCAACGGCTGCAGTTCTTCTACTTTTTCCAGAGAAGTCTCTTTTAACATGCCACCTTTTATATACATTCCTACAAGATGTGTCTGTCCTGATGGCTGATGAATTTCAAACACAACAATTCTATCTTGTCGAGAACGTGGCATAATTGAAGCAAGTTCTCCCTCCGGCACAAAATGTAAAAGAGCATTCAAATAATCTATCGACAGTTTTTTTCTTATGTCCGGTGGAAAAATATATTTTTCAGAATATATTACAAAATATGCTATATTCATGACCGGCGTTTTTTCCAGATTCCAACGTTTTAAACTTTCAACATTTTCTCCAATATAAATCGGTGCTTTTTTGCATCTCTTTATATACTCTATCTGTTTTTCTTTTTTCCTTTTGGAACTTTTTTTAATGCCCCCTTTTACGATACGATTTTTTCTATCTGTTTCCACTGCCAAATGTGCAATTCTGCAATCTTTCAGTTGAGCCCAGTATAATTCAAATTCATTTATAAAATCGTTTTTATTTTCTCCAGAAAAACCTTGTTTTAAAATTGTCTGTGCACGCAATAATGATTGCATCATAATTCCAAGTAAATTCTGATCTATCAAAATACCTTCCGTTTCAAACAAACACAGTTTTCCTTTATTATCTATATGCGGCATATAAACAAGTTCATTATAATCTGCAACATATATATCCACTAAATCTCTATACCATTTTTCCGGAACTGCTATATATACAACAAACGATTCTCTTTCATTTATTACCAGTTCTCCCTGCAAAACTGTCTGATAGACATTTTCAAATAATTTAGCCTCTTTTATAATGCTTACATTTTTTATAACATCACTTTCCTGTAAGATTCGTTTGAGTTCTTCTGGTGAAAACATCTTAATCTACTCCTGATGCACTTGTTGAAGGTATAAAATTCATTTGTTTTTTGGCTGCATTTTTCTTTTCCGGAATCGGGAAATCATCTCCAAAAATTTTACTCAGCATCTTACACTGTTCCACTTCATCTGTTTCACTTTTTACAGCTTCCAGATCATCAACCAAATCATCAATCTTTTCTTTAAAATCTGTCATATAATTATCTGACATCTTTCTGAAGAGATTAACATCGGATTCAAAGTTCAATGAAGAAGGCAAATTGTATTCTATAGTATATATTAATCGTCCATTTTCATTCACTTCTTTAAACACAAACAGCTTTTGAATTTCTTTTGCAAAACTAATCACAGCCTGTAAATCATCATAACAATATTTTTCTTCTATATAATCATATTTTTTTGAAGCTTCAAAATGATCTACAGCAATTAACGTAATTGCTATGCTTGGTGGTTCTGCATTTCCCGAACTACTGAATTTCTTATTTTTCCAACGTTTTATATATCTTACTACTCTGCGAAATTGTTCGCGATCTTCTTTGTTATCATCACCTTTATATTTATCATTAACATATTCTACAAGCCCGACCGGATCAGATTTCTCCCAGCATGTTTCTTCTGAATCCCTGTTTTTTCCACGTGCAAGATATAACTGACTGTCAGAATCATCTTTGTCTTCATAAACGTAAGTAACTAAATCCACATGATATGCAGCTTCGCCATCTTTCTTGTATGTTACTGTCACACATGGTTTTTTTATTTTTGCGCCGTACTCAGTATGATTTTTTAACAGATCTCTTATTTTCTCTTTCAGGTCCATTGGTTCATAATCATCACGATTAACATGAAAACGTAAACCTACATCTATATCATATTCTTTATCCAGTGGTTCAACCCCCAGATGCATACTATAACTTCCCTGATTGTACTCATCAAATGCAGGCATATCGTCATCATTTCTTAATATACCTAATAAAATATCTCTTTTTTCTTTCAGTTCACTTTTAACGTCATAATCCATTTTTATTACTTTGTTAAATTCTTTAAAATATGTCTGCAAACTCATTTTCCGCGCTCCTTCCTTAGCACTCTCTTTTGTTGAGTGCTGATAATTATCAGTATATCATTCTTTTCCGATTAAAACAAGTTACACTAATCACTGAATTTTTTTTTCAAATCTCCAAGCTATATTGTTCATTCTGCAAATAATCCTCCAGTTGATGCAATTTATCTTCTCGGAATTCTTCATCTTTTTTCATTTTCTTTATTGTGCATTCCCACACAATTACTACTTTGACTTTTTTACGCATCAATTCTTTTCGAACATATTCATCCCTCTTTATATTTGCGTCAAACTTTTTCTGCCAGAATTCTACCCTTGATTTTGGCATGTAAGCATATTTGCATCCCTCGTGCCTGTGCCAGAAACACCCATGTACAAAAATTGCTGTATTGTATTTTCTCATGTATATATCCGGATGCCCCGGCACACTTTTTGAATTCACGCCATATCTGTAACCTCTGGCAAACAATAATTTTCTCAGATATATTTCCGGCTTCGTATTCTTGGAATGTATCGCTGCCATATTTTTGCTACGTTCTTCTGGACTCTTGATGTCCATATTATCCCTCGATTTCCTGTATATACTTCACAAAACGTGCAATGGTCCAGATTCTGTCCCGTCTGTCTTTCGGATAAGATACAATATATGGTTCCGGAACTACTAATACTACATTTTCAGCCTGCATCTCATCCATCTGTGCTCCTGAGATTCCCTGTTGTAACGTACAAAGATATTTGGGTGAATCTTTTAATCTGTTCGCCTCATTCAAGACCTGTCTCCAACGATCTTTACATGTAGTTTTAGCTGCAAGCGTTACCAGTTTCTGAATATCAAAACTGCTGTTATGGTATGCCTCTCCTGAAGGAAATATAAAATCTGGTTTCTTGTTTCCTTCTGTCACCGCCTGAGCTGAATACTGAATGGCATTTCCATCAAATATCGCAGCAAGATGATGTTCAAGACTTTTTCCTGCTCTGCTCTTTCTTCTGTTCAAGACCATATTTGCAACTTTTACAAATTCATCCACATCTGAAAATCCCTTAGTTATAATGTCTCCATATCTTGCATACTCCAGAGCACGAAACAGCGTATACTCCATATTAGTCCAGTCAATTATTTTCCTGTCCGGATTTGTCTGTATATATTCAATATGATCATAAGCTCTGTCCTGTATATATCTTGCAGTAGCTGACATTTCTTCTGACGTTGGAAAATCCACCTCAAGATTTGCTATAAATTCCTGAATTGCTATTTGTTCCTGTGCTTCTGCCCGGACATTTTCAACATTTATCAAACTGTTTGTTTCTGTCGGACTGATGCCAAACGCATTAAGAAATTCCTCAATTTCCTCTTCTGTATCCAAGAAATATCCACTGTAGTTTTCTTCTGCCTGTTTTGTAAAAACAAACAACGAACCTGTCTGATTTATATGCAGGAACGGAAATCCTCGTCCAAATCTTGTTATTCTAAGTTCGTTTTTACTTGCATAATAAGTAAAACAGCTTTCCGTTTCAAAATCATTCTGCCATTTTATTTTTACAGTCCTTTTAGGTATTCCCTCCTGTTCAAGCTGTTCTCTGGAGAACAACATTTCCATCGCAGTTTTTGAAATCAGGATTCCCGACTGATGAGCACCGGTCGCACCTGTATCATTTGCCGAAAGAAATTTGCAAAAGCTTTTTTCACTGTTTAACACTGATGTTATCGCAATTTCCGCATAGCCTACTGACATTTAAATCACCTTCCTCTGTATATCCTGTTCTTTCTCATTATCCATTGTTTCAATGTTGTTAACTATCAGTTTTGCAACTTCTCCCATTAATGGAACGACTACAGAGTTTCCAAATTGCTTATATGCCTGTGTATCCGAAACAGGAATCTTAAATGTATCCGGGAATCCCTGCAATCTTGCACATTCTCTCGGAGTCAACCTTCTCGGATTCTTTCCTTCCTGTGCAATAAGCACTTCCGATCCATCTTTGTAATACCTAGCACTCAATGTCCGGGACACTCCATCCAAAGGTGCTATTCCATATCCAAACCCATTACCGGCTGCCCGATGCTTTGCTGCGTAATTCTGCAGATATGTCCACAATTTATCAGACAATGTGTATTTATCTGCAACCTCTTCATCAAGAATATCTCTCATAACAGGTTTTGGAACATGTGGTGTAAGATTAAACTCAAAATCAATTTTATCTCCATAGCGTTCTCTGTCAAATCCTACAATTAATATTCTCTCTCTGTGCTGAGGAACATAATTCTGTCCATCCAGAACTTTATAGAAAATTTCATAGTCCAACTCTTCCAGTGACTCTCTGATTACCTGAAAAGTTCTTCCTTTATCATGGCTGCATAAATTTTTAACATTTTCAAGCATAAATGCTTTTGGTCTTTTTTCTTTCAATATCCTGCAGACATCAAAAAACAATGTGCCCTGTGTTTTATCCTCAAATCCAGTAGCTCTTCCCATACTGTTTTTCTTTGATACCCCGGCTATTGAAAAAGGCTGACACGGAAATCCGGCAACCAGAATGTCATGATCCGGAATATCTGCAGCATTAACTTTTGTAATATCCCCTTCCGGCTGTTCTCCAAAATTTGCAAAATAGGTCTGCTGACTGTATTTGTTCCATTCACTCGAATAAACACATTGACCGCCGGCCCGGTCAAATGCAATACGCATACCACCAATCCCGGCAAAAAGATCAATAAATGTAAATTTTTTCTCTTTTCCTGTATTCTTCTTCTTTTTTACATCACTCATATAATATGCTACTGCTTCTCTAACACAGTCCTGCATACTCAGTTCATTCTTTTCTGAATAAGAATTCAATTCATTATATAACTCATCGTCTACTCTTATATGTACCTGTCTCATTCTCATCACTCCTGGGAATATATTTATACCTGTTTTTTCCCTATTATACTCTAATGCAATTTAAAAAGCAAGCGAAAATACGAACATACTTTCGTTTGCTTTTTCCCTTTTATTGATTATCCACTACTATGAATATATAATTTTCATAACACTTTCTTCTGCAATATTCTTAATATTATTCATCCTCCTCACCCATTCCATCTGTTTCTGCCTCTTTAGTTCTTCCGTCACTCCCCACTGTTCAGCCATCTGTTCTACCAACATCTCAACTTTTTCTCTTACTTCTTTATCAACCTGATTCAGATGTTCCGTCAATTTCCCGGTCAGTACCAAATACTGATACCTTGCACTCCGGTGCTCCTTCAGAAACTGTTTTCGCATTATTCCATACTTCCCATATGTAGGTTCTTCCTCATTGATTTCCAAATCTGGCAGATAATAATCTCCATGCAGTGTGTAGTTCAGTCCGTTCTTTTCATCATAAATCTGTTTCTTCATATTCTTACAACTCCATTCCTCTGTACTTTGCTTTATTCTTCTTAATTTTTGCATTGTGTTCTTCACTTCGTTCTCTTGCCCATTGTATACGGTCACCTATTTTTTTCGGCATCTGCTCTTTCTGTTTTTTCGCTTCAAATTCCGTCTGCATCCGGATATCGTCCTGCACCAGTCGTTCTACCATATCTTTCCCCAACATGCGTAAAAGTCGGTTATACCTGTCTGCAATTCCCTGCAGTATTTCTTTCTCACCAGACAATTTCTGATAATCTTTCTGAACTTCTGCCAGTTCCTTTTTTGTTTTTTCATGCTCTTGCTTTTTCTTCTGAAACTTACTTTTCCAACTATCTCTTTCTCTTGTGAGTTCTTTCACCAGTGCAGCCATCGCACCGATTTTGTTTTTCATTTCAATGAATAATGGTTTTATTTTCTTATCCCGGTAAGTTACCGCACGTTCCAATGCTGTAGCTTCCGGAAGAAATGTTTTAATCATTCCATACTCTTTTATTTCCTTGCTGACATTATCCATCACCGGTTGCAGGAATTCTCTTCTGTCCTCCAGTTTTTTCAATTCTGTTTCTGCTTTCTTCGCACGTTTTTCCGCTGTTTCTTTATCTTTCTGGAACTGAATTTTTTCTTCTTCCAGCAGCTTAATGTCTGCTCTTGCTTCTGCAACCTGAGAAGTCAGTCCCTTATTCTCCACTGTCAGATTTTTTTTTCCTGCTCCAGTTCCTGCACTTCCTTTTTGCGTTCTTTTTTCTTGAAATTGTAAACATCCAGATGTTCTTCATGTGTGCCTTTCTGTTCCCACTCAATTCCATGCTGTTTTGCAATTTCAGCCAGCACTTCCTTTTCATGATTTATCCACTGATTCAGTTCTGTATCATGCTTATTTCCACCTTGAAATCCAAGACTTTTCAATGCCTGCTTCAGTGAAACTCTGGTATCCATTCCTTTTCCCTTCCAGTTAGTCACATAAGGAACAAAGTCAATATGCAGATGCGGAGTAGCTTCGTCCTGATGCAGATAGCAGCTAAATACCCGAAGTGTCGGATTCCGTTTCTGGAAGTCTTTCACATATTCGTCCAGTACCTTTACAGCCAGATTTCCTTCTAACGTTCCCACTGCCATATCCTCACGATTACCAATCTGGAATATTACTTCATGGAACAGCTTCTCCTGTTTGCCCTGTCGGATTTTTTCATAATAATTTGCAATTTGCCGGTCCTTTCTTTTCCCGACATTGTATCTCTCCGTAGCATCGTCAAATAGTTCCTTATAAACTTCTTTCAGATTTTCATTCTGGTAACAAATATTCAATTGTACTCTGTCCGGATCTACATTCTCTGCTACAAAATCCCGTCTGTTATGAGCCAGTGAACCGGCTCCGATCATGCCACTGATTGTCCGTTTCATCATAAATTTTTTCACCTCTTTTCTGTTTGAGTGCCAGATATGGCACATAATTTTTATTTACGCCAGACATGGCGATATTTAAGAAACTTTCGCCGGATACGGCGGTTTTGTTACTTTTGTCAAAAGTAACGCAAAAGCACTTTCGACAGCCGTACCGTCCATCAAAAGTCCCCTTGCGCCCTGCCGGGGGCATAACGTCCGGTGGACGTCTGCTTTACACCAGCCGAAGCGGATCATAGACCTATTTATCCAGGTATCCTTGCCTGCACATATTCCAGATCTCCACAATAAGATGTCCCCACCAGATACCATTCTCTTGCCAGATTCATCTCCATTCTGGTCTGTACCCATTCATCACCTACCAGCACTTCCAGTCCTTCTCCACAGTGAAATCCTGTATCAATCCATAAGTCTGATGATAATAATCCATATCTTCCATTGCTGCTGTTATATCCTAATCTTCCCTGTTTCATCATTTTCTGCTCCTTTCCAGTCTGTAAACGGAATTTGTAAACGGGACTCAAAAGATTTTAAAAGTTAACTTTTTAAGTTTTTCCTTCAAGTTCCGTTTACATCGTTTACAATAATCTTTACTCAAACGGTATTTCTAACTGTTCCGGCACTTCCATAAATCCGTCTTTATCTTTCTTCACAGAATCTTCCATCCGTTTCCATGAACGCTGTATTCCATACTCCTTTCCGAACCGATGTGTACCATGTGGTTTCCAGCCTTCAATCGCATTGTTCATAATATTTGCAATCTCTTTGCCTTCCCACTGTTTCATTTCTCCAGTTCGATGTAATGCATCATCGAACAGAATTCTGGTACATACATAATCGTCATCGTAATCATCAAGAAATGCCTGTATGATTCCGGCATTGGTATCTTCCGGCATGAATTCCTTCTGCAGACGCTTTGCCTCTTCTTCAATTTCCTTTGTGAATCCTAAGAACACATTTCCCTGTCGATACAGCACCATTGCTTCCGCCCAGGCCTGTTCGATATAGGCTTTGCTCTCTGCCTCATTGTCCAGAATATGAACTTCTGCTTTCGACATATCTGTCATCACCGGAGCAAATCGTCTGTTTCCGGTTCTGTCCAGAGGAAGAAAATTCAGATCATTTGATGTTCCGCAAAATACACACTGTCTCGGTCTGTCTTCCGGGTGAACTTCATAAGGCACTTTATAAGTTTCTTTCTGTCTGCTCAGAAACGATTTTATCTGTTCAATATTCTTTGCTGTGATAGTTGCCTTCATTTCTCCCATTTCGATAATCCAGTGGTTCTGCAGTTTTCTGTAAATATTTTCATCGTCCAGATGATCCAGATTGTCGCTGAACCATTCTTCTTTTATCGCCAGATATTTGAAAAACGTAGACTTTCCGGCTCCCTGACTTCCAACCAGGCACAGCATAATGTCATATTTTATTCCTGGTTCATAAATTCTTGAAATCGCTGCCAGCATGTGCATTTTCATTACTCCGTTTGTGTATTTGCTCTTTTCTGCTCCCAGGAAATGCGGAAGCATATTTTCTATTCTTGGAATTCCGTCCCAGACCAGACTCTCCAGATAATCTCTGATTGGGTGATATTTATTTTCATTGGAAACAATATCTATTCCTGCTTTGATCACACGCTCACTTGTTAGTTCATAATTTTCTTCCAGATACATCTTCAGATTATTTTCATCAGTATCTGTAACCGTAGGACTGTTATTCCTCCGCTCCCATGGCACCTCTTTTACAATGTCCATTCTTCCGGAAAGCTCATTTCGTTTAATCGCTTTTTTCAGTACCGGATCATTTTGAAGTACCGTTACACAGTTTCTGATTGTCTGCTTTGTTCTTCCCTTATCCGTATGCTCTAGCATATTATTGACATCTTCTGTTGTAAGCATCTCCTCGTTCACAATATCTTCTAATTCCATCAAGGACTTCTCGCTGATATTCGTTAATTCTTTCTTCAATTTTTTCAACCTCCCTTCTCTTCATTTTGAAAAATTCTACAATTTCTTCTCCTGTTCCAAACATCAGCACGTCCAGATAGTCATTTATCTTTCTTTCATTTGCCAATGCCTCCGTAAATAATTCATGCCACTCTTCTTCTGGTTCTGGTTTGTAAAACTCTTTCCAGAACTGAATCCATTTCAGATATCTGATCAGCACGTCTGTTGCATGTTTCAACCACTGTTCCAGTTTTTCTCTGATCATCATAACTTTCGACTGCTTTTGTTTTAAGATAGCCCTGTTTCGGGGCGTCCTTTCATATTTACTTCTGTTTTCAACTTTAATATCCAGTCCAAAATCTTCTACCAGCTTTTTCGCAGCTTCATACTGTGATATTCCAAATAACCTTGCTGTAAAATCTATTGCATCGCCACCCACTCCACATGCAAAGCAATGATATATTTTATCTGCCTTCATACTTGGATGCCGGTCTTTATGAAACGGACAACATGCCATTCCATTTCTTTTTACTTTAATCCCATAATGCACCGCAGCCTGTCTCGCTGTCACACATCCTTTTACCTGTTCAAATAATGTCACTTCTACCTCCTGCCCCTCCGGGCAAGTCTCTGATGAACAGATATTCGGGAATTGTTGTATCTTTCAATTCGTGATATACTTAATCTGCCAAGATGGTATATCAGTGAATCTGATTATCAGAGAACTTGCTCAGATATTTTATCTGGGCTTTTTCTTTTTGTCTGTCAGTAGTCATAGCTTTTGCTCCTTACACAAATCTCCTTGTAGGAATAATAATGATTTCAAATTTGCTTCCGTCCTCTAATTCAAGAAGAATCACATAATCTGAATCCCGATCCGGTAAAATGGAAGTTATTTTCAGCTTCTTGCTGTAGTTAATTGCATCAAATATTTTTCCGACTACTTTCTTTGTTTTCATTTGCTTCTTTTCCTCCGTATTAACGTTTATTGTCCAGCATCTCAGCAACTTTTTTCTGCTGTGACGGGTACAGATGCCCATAAGTGTTCAATGTCATCTGAATATCTTTGTGCCCCAGCCTTTCCTTGATAATCAGTGGTTCTACGCCCTGGTAGATCAGATATGCCACATGGCTGTGACGGATATCGTGCACTCTGATTGGTTTTACACCGGTCAGTGCTTCATATTTCTTGAGACGTTTCTGCAATGTTCTCGCCACAATCGGGAACAACCGCTGATCTTCCGGAAATCCATAATGCTTCTTTGCATACTCCTGTACCTCTTCCTTAAGAAAATTGGGAATATCAATAGTACGGATCGAATTTTCTGTTTTTGGAGTATCAATCACATCTCTTTTCTTGATCCGGTTATAGGTCTTATTGATATGCAGGAGATTTCCACTCATATCAAAATCCGAAAGACTCAATGCCAGAAGCTCTCCTTCCCTGATTCCTGTCCAGAACAGAATTTCAAATATCAGATAATCTTCACTCCCCGGCTCAATCCCGGCGATAAATCTGTCATATTCTGCTTTCGTCCAGAACTCCAGCTTATTTGCATCCGATTTCCCCATCTTTTTTACTTTCTTACATGGATTTTCCTTCAGATTGTAAATTTTCTGTGCATGATTAAACAGTGCATTTAACTGATTCTGGATCATACGCTCATAAGTCTTGCTGTACCCTTTTTCCTGAATGGTGTTCTGCCACTGGATAATTTCTGCCGGTGTGATCTCATTCATTTTTCTTGTTCCAAAATATGGAACAATGTGCTTGTTCATCATGTGCTGCTTATTACGGATTGAATTTTCTTTCAGTTCATTCTTTTTATCTTCAAAATATACTTGAATAAAACTGTTTATCTCCATTTTCATATCCGCCGCAGTCTTTCTTATGAATTCCTTTTCATAATTCAATGCTTCTTTCTTTGTCTTGAACCCTCTTTTCAGCTTCTGCGTTTTCTTACCTGTCCAGTCAATATAGCGGAAGCTCACATACCAGGTTCCCTGTGTTTTGTCCTTGTAAGCTGACATCTAAAAACCTCCTTCACACTGCTCTCTGAGTGCATCCGTAAAATTTTGTTTCCCAGTAGGGACGTGGAATCTTTCCACGAACTGCCACATATCCTTCCTTTACCAGTTCATCATTGAGCTGTTTCAGAATAGAATAAGCTTTACTGCGTTTCACACCTAATTCTTCCATGACATCATCAACGGTCATCATATAATTAGTTCTCATATCGTCCTCCTTTCCAGTCACTTTTGTGACTCTTTTGTTGTTCTCTTATAATAATTCACTTTTGTGAATTTGTCAATAAGCATTTGCGAATTTATTTTTTTCATTCCATACCTATTGCTTGCGTATCGGCAATTTGTTAAATCTCACTCTTTTGTATCATTCACTTTTGTGCTAGAATAGAATCACAAATATTATTAAGGAGGCAGCATTATGGTAGGTAAAAAAATCCGGGCATACCGGGAATTTAGAGGATACAGTCAGATACAGTTAGCCGAGCTGTCCGGCATTAACGTAGGAACGATCAGAAAATATGAACTGGGAATTCGGAATCCAAAACCGGATCAGTTAGAAAAGATAGCAACTGCTCTGGGATTAAATGTAAGTGTTTTTCTGGATTTTAATATTGAAACAGTCGGAGATGTGCTCTCCCTGCTGTTTTCTATTGATGATTCAGTGAACCTCTCACTTGCTGAGACACCTGATCAGAAGGTTTCACTGACATTCGATAATCCTACAATGCAGGACTTTTTCAGGAAATGGTGTCAATTTAAAAATGTCTATGAAAAGGAAAAAGCTGAAATATTAGCTATTAAAGATGAAGATAAAAGACAGGCAGAACTGGATAAGCTGGACGCTACCCAAGAAGAATGGAAACTGCGTGCTATGGGAACTACGATAGGTTGTCATACTATCATCAAAAAAGGCACTGAGGGCAATACTGTCAGAGTTTATGATCTAACTTAATTTTAGTATATATAGAAAGTGTGACGAAATGGTTACTTTTAGATTAATTGAAGAAACTGATCAATATCTTACTTATTGGTATTTTCCAAATGGTAATGAAGATGAAATGTATGGAATTATACTAATTGACAAATTAAATGAAACTGTAGAAATTCAGAAAATGGCACATGATGATTTTTCCCATATTGTTACTGAAGATGAGCAAAATGAACTCAGAAATTCTATTAATGAAACGAGAAAAGAAGAAGGACTTCCACTTTTAACCGAAGAAGAATGGCCTTCAGCAACAACTGCGCTTACAAAAACTTTTTTTGCAGATCATGCTATCAGTAAAATCATAGAAAGTTATAATTCCGGGAAAATTTTAAAAGAAGGAATGTCTGCCTGGTATTAAAAAGCCAGAATTTATATATTTTGTTATCATTCTGTTATCACAAGCGGTTGTCAGGATAATCTCCCGGCAACCGTTTTTCTATACTGTTCGTTATTCTTTTCCACTCTTTTGTACATTTCCAGGCAACAGAAAAACCCGTAGAACCGAAGTTCTACGGGTATCTTACGTTTGGACACAATGTTATCTTACGATAACGATATATATAATTTTATCTGCTAATCAGTGATTACTCGATGATAGAAGCAACACGGCCTGATCCTACAGTACGTCCACCTTCACGGATAGCGAATGTAAGACCCTGAGCCATAGCGATTGGGTGGATCAGTTCGATTGTCATTTCTACGTTATCACCAGGCATGCACATTTCTGTACCTTCTGGTAACATACAAACACCTGTAACGTCTGTTGTTCTGAAGTAGAACTGTGGACGGTAGTTGTTGAAGAATGGAGTATGACGACCACCTTCATCTTTTGTTAAAACGTAAACCTGAGCTGTGAATTTTGTATGGCATGTGATGCTGCCTGGTTTAGCGAGAACCTGTCCTCTTTCGATTTCGTTTCTCTGAACACCACGAAGAAGTGCACCGATGTTATCACCAGCCTGAGCTTCGTCTAACAGTTTACGGAACATTTCGATACCTGTTACAACTACTTTACGTGTTTCTTCTTTAAGACCAACGATTTCAACTTCGTCAGATATATGAAGTGTACCAGCTTCTACTCTACCTGTTGCAACTGTACCACGACCTGTGATAGAGAATACGTCTTCTACTGGCATGATGAAGTCTTTATCTGTGTCACGCTGTGGATCTGGAATCCAGCTGTCAACAGCTGCCATTAATTCCATAATTTTGTCTCCCCAAGGTCCGTTTGGATCTTCAAGAGCTTTTAAAGCAGAACCCTGGATGATTGGTGTATCATCGCCTGGGAAATCATATTCGTTTAACAGTTCACGGATTTCCATGTCTACTAATTCAAGTAATTCTTCATCGTCAACCATATCACATTTGTTCATGAATACAACGATGTAAGGAACACCTACCTGACGAGATAACAGGATATGTTCTTTAGTCTGAGCCATAACACCATCTGTTGCAGCTACTACTAAGATAGCACCGTCCATCTGAGCTGCACCTGTGATCATGTTTTTAACGTAGTCAGCATGTCCTGGGCAGTCAACGTGTGCGTAGTGACGGTTTTCTGTTTCATATTCTACGTGAGAAGTAGAGATTGTGATACCACGTTCTCTTTCTTCTGGAGCTTTATCGATATTTTCGAAATCTGTAGCTGTGTTACCAGCAACTCTTGCTGCAAGAGTTTTTGTGATAGCAGCTGTTAAAGTTGTTTTACCATGGTCAACGTGTCCGATAGTACCAATGTTACAATGCGGTTTGCTTCTTTCAAATTTAGCTTTAGCCATTTTGAATGTCCTCCTTGTTTAACATGCGCCCCGTTTGGGCATACATTTTTATTTTTGTTGCCTCATAACGAGGCGGTTGATATAGTCAACCTGCTACCCTTGATTATATTGCAAATCAAGGATATTTGCAAGTTTTATTTAACTATTTAATTATTTGTCTGCTTTTCCAGACAGAACCTTTTCCTGTACAGATTTTGGAACTGGTTCATATTTTTCAAAGAACATGGAGTAGTTACCACGACCCTGTGTTCTGGAACGTAAGTCTGTTGCGTATCCGAACATTTCAGCCAGAGGAACAAATCCGCGGATCATTTTACCTCCGCCGATATCATCCATACCTTCGATACGACCACGACGGGAGTTGATATCACCGATAACATCACCCATGTAATCTTCAGGAGTTGTAACTTCAACTCTCATGATTGGCTCAAGAAGTACCGGTGACGCTTTTGCCATAGCATCTTTAAATGCAAGAGAACCTGCAATGTGGAATGCCATTTCAGAAGAGTCGACTTCATGGTAAGAACCATCATATACGTTAGCAGAAACGCCAACTACTGGGAAGCCACCCAGAATACCAGCCTTCATAGCTTCTTCGATACCTTCGCCAACAGCCGGGATGTATTCTTTCGGAATAGCACCACCAACTACTGTGGACTCGAACTTGAACAGTTCTTCTCCGTTGGCATCCATTGGCTCGAATTTAACTTTACAGTGACCGTACTGACCACGACCACCAGACTGTTTTGCATATTTACTGTCAACATCTACGGCTTTTGTAAATGTTTCTTTGTAAGCTACCTGAGGAGCACCTACGTTTGCTTCTACTTTAAATTCACGAAGCAGACGGTCTACGATGATTTCAAGGTGGAGCTCACCCATACCTGCGATGATTGTCTGTCCTGTTTCTTTATCTGTATGTGCACGGAATGTTGGATCTTCTTCAGCAAGTTTCGCTAAAGACTCACCTAATTTACCCTGACCAGCTTTTGTCTTAGGCTCGATAGCCAGCTCGATAACTGGTTCTGGGAATTCCATGGACTCCAGAATTACCGGATGCTGTTCGTCACAGATTGTATCACCTGTTGTTGTGAATTTCAAACCAACAGCCGCTGCGATATCACCGGCATATACTTTATCTAATTCGTGGCGTTTGTTAGCGTGCATCTGAAGGATACGTCCAACACGTTCTTTCTTTCCTTTTGTAGAGTTCAGAACATAAGAACCGGAGTTTACTGTTCCTGAATATACACGGAAGAATGCAAGCTTACCAACAAATGGGTCAACCATGATTTTGAATGCAAGAGCTGCAAATGGTTCATCATCTGAGGAATGTTTTTCCATTGGGTTTCCATCTAAGTCTGTACCCTGAATAGCAGGTACATCTACTGGAGATGGCATAAACTCAATGATAGCATCAAGAAGCTTCTGAATACCTTTGTTTCTGTAAGCTGTACCACAGCAAACAGGAACAGCAGCACACTCACATGTACCTTTTCTTAAAGCTGCTTTTAATGCTTCGTTAGAAGGTTCTTCTCCTTCTAAGTATTCCATCATAAGGTCATCGTCTAATTCGCAGATTTTTTCAACCAGCTCTGTACGATACAGCTCTGCGTCGTCCTTCATATCTTCCGGAATATCTACGATAGAAATGTCATCGCCTTTATCATCATTGTAGATGTAGGCTTTCATTTCGAATAAGTCAACGATACCTTTGAATTCGTCTTCTTTACCGATTGGTAACTGAATGCAGATAGCATTTTTACCTAATCTTGTTTTAATCTGTTCTACTGCGTTGTAGAAGTCTGCACCAAGGATGTCCATCTTGTTGATGAAAGCCATACGAGGTACATTGTAAGTGTCAGCCTGACGCCATACGTTTTCAGACTGTGGTTCAACACCGCCCTTAGCACAGAATACACCTACCGCACCATCAAGTACACGAAGAGAACGTTCTACTTCTACTGTAAAGTCAACGTGTCCCGGTGTATCAATGATGTTGATACGATGCTCTAATGCACCAGCTTTTGGTTTGCAGTTTTCCTGCAGAGTCCAGTGGCATGTAGTAGCGGCTGAAGTAATTGTGATACCTCTTTCCTGTTCCTGCTCCATCCAGTCCATAGTAGCAGTACCTTCATGAGTATCACCGATTTTATAGTTTACACCGGTATAGTACAGAATACGCTCTGTTGTGGTAGTTTTACCAGCATCAATATGAGCCATAATACCGATGTTTCTGGTTCTCTCTAATGGATATTCTCTTCCAGCCAATTGGATTTCCTCCTCTTAGAAACGATAGTGAGCAAATGCTTTATTTGCTTCAGCCATCTTATGCATGTCTTCTTTCTTCTTAACAGATGCTCCTGTGTTGTTCATAGCATCTAATAACTCATTAGCCAGTCTTTCTTCCATTGTTTTTTCGCCTCTTTTACGAGCGTACAATGTAATCCAACGAAGAGCTAATGCCTGACGTCTGTCTGCTCTTACCTCGATTGGTACCTGATATGTTGCACCACCAATACGTCTAGCTTTAACTTCTAATACTGGCATGATATTGTTCATTGCTTCTTCAAATACTTCGATTGCTGGTTTTCCAGCTTTTTCTTCCACTCTGGCGAATGCACCGTAAACAATTTTCTGAGCTACACCTTTCTTACCATCTAACATAATGCTGTTGATAAGTTTTGTAACTACCTTGCTGTTGTACATTGGATCAGCCAGAACGTCTCTTTTCTGAGTATGTCCTTTACGTGGCACGTTACTTCCCTCCTTAATCATATCCGATTAAATCATAGGTACTCACACAAACTATCCTGTATGTTCGCACTCGGTAAATCCTATATCTAAACCCGCAGCCACTACTGGGCTTATGGAATCCCGGTACAATTTAATAGTTCTTTGTGACTTCTATGAATTCATCATAACAAATTTTGCTTTGCTATTTCTGGATTTTTAAAAGTTACTAATTTTTATTTATTTTTTTGGTCTTTTAGCACCGTATTTAGAACGAGCCTGACGTCTGTTAGCAACACCTGCTGTATCTAACGTACCACGAACAATGTGATATCTTGTACCTGGTAAGTCTTTTACTCTACCGCCTCTAATAAGAACAACGCTGTGCTCCTGTAAGTTGTGACCTTCTCCCGGAATGTAGCTTGTTACTTCAATTCCGTTAGAAAGACGAACTCTGGCGATTTTTCTAAGAGCAGAGTTAGGTTTTTTAGGTGTAGCAGTCTTAACGGCTGTACAAACACCTCTCTTCTGTGGAGAAGACATATCAGATGTCTTTTTCTGTAAAGAGTTGTAGCTTTTCTGGAGTGCAGGCGCAGTAGATTTTTTAACTGTTGTCTGACGTCCTTTTTTTACTAACTGGTTAAATGTTGGCATTCCTTTCACCTCCTGTAAAATTTGCACATTCTTTTATTTTCATAAAAGAAATAAGTGGCTGCCAGTTATTCATCACTGTGAATAATCTTTTTTGTGCACAAAAAAATTTACGTTTCCTATGCACGCTTTTTCATTATATCTATGAACTTTTCCCGTGTCAAGGGATTTTTTCTATTTCTTACAGAAACTTTTCCTTTCTGCGCACAAAAAACGAGGCATCCCTTTTTCCAAGGAAATGCCCCGCCCAAACAGGAGTTTATCTATTGTTATAACTTTCTGTCGTATAATCTTCTAATGGGTTCCAATTTGCAAATTCAAAATCTGCTGCTGAAACGTCAGCACCGCCTTCCTGTGCTTTTGCAATCGCTTCATCCCATGCTTTCTGTGTATTGTCGGATAATGTCTGTAAAGACTCTTTATAATCTGTTTTTCCTGTCAACACACCCTGTACAATCTGACCAAGGTTTGGTGAAACTTCTGTTACATTTGCGTAAACCTTTGCTGCATCTGCTTTTGCTACAATCGGATCCGGACATAATTTACCCTGTTCTTTTGCGATTGTATAGTATTCTTTCATGATACCGTCTTTCATGTATTTTTCATTGATACCCTCAACTGCTGATACAAAACCGCCGTCTTCTACTACGCCTGACTGATATTCTTCAGAATATAATCCCTGAAGATATTTTGCTGCCAGTTCAGGATTGTCAGAGTTTTTAGAAATACCCATCCATGGCTGTGCTCCGATATATGGAAGACCGCCTTTTGCTCCGTCATCCGGTTCAGGCATTGGCATAACACCAAATTTCAAGTCCGGATTTTCTTTTTCCCATGTAGAAATGCACCATGAACCCTGAATTAAAAATGCTGCCTGATTTTGTGCAAATAAAGCTCTTGCTTCCGGAGCTGCAAGGTTTGCTGAGTCTGGATGGAAGCTTCCGTCCTGTACTAATCCGCTGTAAAAATCAAATGCCTGAACCATTGCGTCAGAAGCTAAAACGTTCTTTCCGTCTACCATGCTGATAACACCGATATCGTTAGATTTGCTTCCTGCAAGGTTGGATAATGCACGGATTGCAATTTCCAAACGGTTTACCTGTTTTCCGCCTTCAATCATTCCGTAGTATTTACCATTTCCTGCTTCTGTTACCTGTTTACAAACTTCTCTAAACTCTGTCCATGTCTTCGGAAGATTATTTACATCTACGCCTGCATCCTCCAGAACTGTTTCATTATAGAAAACAAGAGTATTTACAATGTTTGCAGACTCCGGTAAAACGTATACCTGTCCGTCCATTGTAGTAACGCCTTCATTTAAAGAACCTTCTGAGAATGTGTCAAAAAATCCGTCTTCCACATAATCGTTCATCGGCATGTACCAGCCTTCTTCTACTGCTGTGGAAAGCTTCACGCCACTTGGCAGAGCAAATAAGTCAGGAGCTGTATTTGCTTTAATAGCAGAGTTGATAGTTGTCTGATACTGGTCACCGGAAAGAACGGTGTATTCTACCTTACAGTTATTTTCTTCTTCAAACTTTTTGTTGTACTCTTCCCTTCTGGCTTTTGTACTGTCACTCATGTCTACGACCTGAAGAACTTTTTCTCCGCCTTTGTCCTCGTCCTTTTTCTCCGTAGATGCTTCTTCTTTCTGTGTTTCCTTTTCTCCGCTTACGTTTGGTCCGCATCCTGCTGCTGAAACCACCATAAGACCTGCCATAAATAATGCTACAATTCGCTTCTTCATTTTTTTCCTCCTTATTTTAAATCATAATGATTTTTTCACTTAATAAAATTTCTCAGCTCTTAACTGCACCTGCTACGCCGTCTACAAAATATTTCTGTAAGCATACAAAAATAATAATAATCGGAAGAACTGCAATACATGCACCTGCTGCAATTCCTGTCCAGTCTACTACGTTTTCACCTCTTAAAGCATAAAGTCCTACCGCCAATGTTCTAAGCTCCGGCTTACTGAGTGTTACAATCAATGGAAGCAGGAAAGAGTTCCATGTCCAGATAAACTGCATAATCACTACCGTAGCCATAATCGGTTTTGCAAGAGGGAACATAATGCTGCTGTATGTTTTCATAAATCCGCTTCCGTCAATGGTTGCCGCCTCTTCCAGCTCCTTGGGAAGACCTCCGTAAAAACTGGAAAACAGCATCAGGAAGATTACATGTCCTCCTCCGGCTTCTGCCAGAATTAAACCTAACAGATTGGACTCTAATCCCATTTCTTTTAATAATTCATAAATAGGAATAACTGTAAATACTAATGGGATTGTGATACTTGCCATAAAAATCCCCATAATCAGCTTTTTACCGACGAATGCGTAACGCCCCATAACATAACCTGCCGCTGATGTAGCCAGCAATACGATTACTACAACGCTGACAGTTACAATGATAGAGTTTTTAAAGTATACGCCGAAGTTGGCATTATTCCATGCCCTCACATAGTTTTCAAAATTTAAGCTTTTGGGTATTAAGCTTAATCCGCTTGCAAAAAATTCATCCTGTGTTTTCAAGGAAGCTGTAATCATCCAGATAAATGGATATACCCAGATAAACGCCACTACCGCAAGCAATATGTAAATGATAGATTTTCCTACTTTTTTCATAGCGTTCTCCTTTCTCACACATTTCTCTTCTTATTAAAGTAGTTCTTTACAAGATTAAGAACAATACCGATTGTTACTACCATCAGACCAAACAACAATGCCGCAGCACTGGCATAGCCAAGTCGTGGGCTTCCTGTTGTACTGGAGTATGCAGTACGATATACAAAAGTTGCCACCACATCGGTTGCGAAATACGGTCCGCCGTTTGTCATAGTCTGAACGATATCGAATACCTTCAAAGAACCGATGACACAAAGTACAGTGATAACGCCTCCGATAGGAAGGATTAACGGGAATACTACATCGGTAAAAGTTCTGAATTTGCCTGCGCCGTCAATTTTGGCTGCCTCATATACATCCTGAGATACGCTTTGTAAAGCAGCAATCCAGTAAATCATGTAAGTACCCAAATCTTTCCATATTCCAATCAGCACCACGGTAAACAACGCCGTCTTTTCGTCTCCCAAAAAGTTAATGGTATCTATTCCCAAAAGAGCAAGCACCTGATTGATAGGCCCTGTTCCTCCGAAAATGAAAATCATAATGATACCTACGATAGATGCAGTTGTAATAACCGGAATAAAATACATTGTTCGAAATACGGTAGCGCCCTTTTTAATAATGCTTGTAAGTATGTAGGCAATTACCAAGGATAAAATCAACTGTATCGGCACGCTGAATATCATATACTTAAAGCTGTTTGCAACGGAGTTTCGAAATAAGGGATCCGCCAACAATTCCTTAAAGTTTTGTAATCCTACAAAAGTAGCATTCATGGTCATGCCCGACCAGTCCAGCATGGAATACCATGCGCTTGTAATAATCGGATATCCCTGAAAAAGAATATACAAGAGCAATGTAGGCAGCATAAAAACCCAGCACCACATATTCTTTCGCACAATCCTTTTTTTCTTTACAGAATTCATTTTCCGAAATTCTGTCAAAGTAGTTTTTTCCTCCATGTCTTCCTCCTGTATTTATTATTTAATATAAATTATTAAACCTGTTTTTCTCTGGTTATAATATACTATATTTATTTCTATAAATCAATATATTTTAAACATTTCGTTAATTATAGTCAATAATTACCCTTTATTTATGTGCATTTTCAACATATACTTTTCAATTTCTTTCCGATATAATTTATCTATAATTTTTTATTTTAAATAATAATTGAACGGAGGAAATACCATGTATATCAGATTAGCATATTCAAAAGAGTCAGAAACTATTTCTTTCGCTGCTTCGGAGTTAAAATATTATTTATCAAAAATAACTAATTCAATTGTTTTTGTTAACGACAGCACGGCGCATCATCCTTCTACTATTACACTTGAGCTTTTCCCCGACTCACAAAAGCATTCTGATACGGATGATGAATATCATATTGAAATTTCTAAAGGGACAGGACATATTTATGGGAGTAACTCTCGCTCAGTCCTGCTGGGTATTTATAAATATCTGACGCTCTTGGGATGTCGTTTCTTAAGACCCGGAAAAGATTATGAGTACATTCCAAAGCTTTCTTCTATAGAAGAGTTTGATATTTCCTGTCACGAAAAAGCAGAAAACAAGTATCGTGGTGTATGTATCGAAGGAGCAGATTGTCCGGAAAATATTTTTGAATTTATTGACTGGCTTCCAAAGCTGGGCTTTAACACCTTTTTCCTACAATTTGAGCTTCCCTATGCTTTTTTAAATTTATGGTACATTCACAAAAACAACCCTATGCTCCCTGCCGAGGATTTTTCATTAGAAAAAGCAGCCGAAATTTCTCTGCTTATAGATGAGGAATTGCAAAAACGCAGTTTAGAGCATCATCGGGTAGGTCACGGTTGGACTTGTTCTGTTTTAAATCAGAATACTTTAGGTTGGGTGGTAACAGACAATACTTTGGATGAGTCTCAACTTCCTCTTACTGCATTAGTAAACGGAAAGAGAGGTTTCTTTGGCGGTATTCCTATTAACACAAACCTGTGTTATTCAAATCCTGATGTAGTGGAACGCTTTGCTGCAAAAGCAGTATCTTATGCCGAAAAACATCCTGAAGTAGATTATCTGCATATCTGGCTTGCAGATGAAGCCAATAATCATTGTGAATGTGAAAACTGCCGGAAATTCATACCTACCGATTTGTATGTGCGTATATTAAATAGAATTGACACGCTTCTTACTGAAAAAGAACTGAAAACAAAAATCGTGTTTTTAATCTACGAAGAACTGCTTTGGGCGCCTCAGACAGAACGCCTTGCAAATCCAGACCGTTTTGTTATGATGTTTGCGCCAATCAGTCGTACTTTTATGAAATCTTATAATATACCAAAAGAGCTTCCTGCTCCTCCTCCGTATGTACGCAATAAAATTACTCTTCCTGTTAATCTGGAAGAAAATCTGTCCTTTTTAAATCAATGGCAGAAAGTATTTGAAGGGGAATGTTTTGACTACGATTATCCTTTGGGACGGGCACACTACGGAGATATGGGATATGTACATATTTCCAAAATCATATATGATGATATCAAATGCTTAAAAGAGCTCCATTTAGACGGCTATATCAGTTGTCAGGAACTTCGGGCATTTTTACCCAACGGACTTCCTAACTATGTAATGGGTAAATGTCTTTTTGGAACAACGCAGACTTTTGAAGAACTGGCAGAAGAATATTTCACCGCTGCGTACGGCGAAGACTGGAAAACTTACTATAAATATTTAAGTCAGGTTTCTGAACTTTGTAACTGTGATTACTTTAACGGAAAAGGTTCTCGCAAGAACGAAACCGTACAGGAAAATATGTTAAAACTAAAAGAAGTGCTTCTGAACTTTAAAGAAATTCGAAAAAATTCTTCCGACTCTCCAAAGTCCGATGTAAATGAGATTTTCTGTAAACATCTTGACTACCATAATGAGTATTGTATACTATTAGCAAATGCGCTTTATTATTTATCAGGAGGGGAACAGGAAAATACGCAAAAAGCATGGAAAGATTTTCATGATTTTATTTGTTCGCACGAGCTTGACTTCCAGAAGGCACTTGACGTTTATCGTGTTATAGAGGTTTCCACCAAATATACCGGTTTCCCTGTAATAGGAGGTTAATGGTTTATGACCAATCAAGAAAACAGAAGTACCATTCTGGAATATATCTTTCGCAACGCGCCGGTTGCTCGCTCTACTATTGCAAAAGAAACCCAGATTACTCCGGCAACGGTAACTTCTATTTCCGGAAATTTTATTCAGGAAGGAATTATACAGGAAGTCGGTGCAGAGGATAACACCACAGATTGTTCCCCCGGAAGAAGAAAAATTTTATTAGATATCGTCCCTGACCGAGTATACGCCATAGGAGTTGAGTTCACTTCCCGACATATCCGTTTTTCAGTATGTAATTTACGGGGTGTTGCGGTATTACAGTCTTCTTTTTCTGCCAAAGAAACGGATAACGGAAATATCACTGATTTTATCACAGAAAAAGTAAAAGCTATTTTAGAAGAAAACCCTTCTTTCGCTTCCTCTGTAATCGGAATTGGAATTGCAGTTCCCGGACACATGGATATTCATCAGGATAAAGTCATCACGAATTCTTCTCTTTGTCCGCAATTTAGCGGAGAAGTTCTGAGAAAACGGCTGAATATACCTATTATCTGCGAAAATAATGTTCGCTGTATGGCATTTGGAAGATATTTATTTGATGCTTCTTCCCCTGATACCTTTGCCTACTTCCATGTAGGGGCAGGTATGTTTTGTGCTCTCATAGAAAACTCAAAGCTTTTTCAAGGGACAAATTATTATGCCGGCGAAATCGGACATACTATTGTAAATCCAAACGGAAAAAAATGTGAATGTGGAAAATATGGATGCCTTCAGACTTATTGCAGCGAAACATGGCTTTTAAAATATTGTCGCCTGTTGTATGAAAGTAATGCAGACACAATTTTGCCTTCTCTCAAGCCCTGTGCCGATGATTTGACAGTCGAGGATATCTCCAATGCCTTTTCTCTGGGAGATACTTTAGTTGGTAACTATATTTCTACTGCTTTAAAATATCTGGGCATTACTGTATCAAACTTGGCAATTATTACTAATCCGGATAAAATTTATCTCCACGGCAATCTTTTTTCAAATACAGAAATAAAAGAAGAGCTGATGGACTATATCACACAACAACTCTTATTTGTAGATGATCCTTCTGACCAGACTGTTCAGATTTTAGACTATGATACATACGCCGGAGCCTTGGGAGCTGCCGCTTATGCAATCAAACATTTTTATATCTCTAATATCTAAAAAGGCGGTGTCTGAAAATCCAGACACCACCTTTTCTATTTATTCTTCTTCAGTAATTTCTTCTTCCACTTCGTCAGCGTCTTCTGCTTCCTCAGTTTCCATTTCTTCTACTGCTTCTGTTTCTTCAACGATTTCTTCTTCTTCGAAAAATTCGTCTTCTAATTCTTCCTCTTCTCCGTCTGTATCCAGTTTAATATTGGCATATTTCTTCATACCTGTTCCGGCAGGAATTAACTTACCAATAATAACGTTTTCTTTCAGACCGATAAGTGGATCAACTTTTCCTTTAATTGCCGCTTCTGTCAGAACCTTCGTTGTTTCCTGGAAGGAAGCTGCTGATAAGAAGGAGTTTGTTGCCAGAGAAGCTTTTGTAATACCCAGCATAACCTGTTTTCCGTCTGCCGGTTCTTTTCCTTCTTTGATGAGTTTTTCGTTCTCTTCTTCAAAGTCAAGAACGTCAACCAGTGTTCCCGGAAGGAATTCTGTATCACCATTGTTCTCAATGCGGATTTTCTTCAGCATCTGACGAACAATAACCTCAACGTGCTTATCATTGATTTCTACACCCTGCAGGCGGTATACTCTCTGAACTTCACGGATCATGTAATCCTGTACCGCACGAACACCCTTAATTCTAAGGATATCATGTGGATTTACAGAACCTTCTGTCAGCTCATCTCCGGCTTCCAGATAATCTCCGTCCTGAACTTTAATACGAGAGCCGTAAGGGATTAAGTATGTCTTACTTTCTCCGCTTTCATTGTCTGTTACAATGATTTCACGTTTTTTCTTTGTATCTTTAAGAGTAGCAACACCCTTAATTTCAGTAATGATTGCAAGACCTTTTGGTTTTCTTGCTTCAAAAAGCTCTTCGACACGAGGAAGACCCTGTGTGATATCGCCGCCGGCAACACCACCGGTATGGAAAGTACGCATAGTAAGCTGTGTACCTGGTTCACCGATAGACTGAGCAGCAATAATACCAACAGTTTCTCCAACCTGTACAGGTTCACCTGTTGCCATGTTAGCACCGTAACATTTTGCACAGACACCAATGTGACATTTACAGGTAAGAATTGTACGGATTTTAACTGCATCGTAAGGCTTACCTTCTGCATTTACACCTTCATTCACTACACGAGCAGCACGTTTTGGTGTAATCATGTGGTTCGCTTTAACGATTACATTTCCATCTTTATCTTTAATTGTCTCACAGGAGAAACGTCCTGTAATACGTTCCTGAAGACTTTCGATTTCCTCTTTTCCGTCAACAAAAGCTTTTACCCACATTCCCGGAATTTCGCCTTTGCCTTCGCAACAGTCTACTTCACGTACAATCAGTTCCTGTGATACGTCAACAAGACGTCTTGTCAGGTAACCGGAGTCAGCTGTACGCAGCGCTGTATCGGACAGACCTTTACGAGCACCATGGGCAGACATAAAGTATTCCAATACATCAAGACCTTCACGGAAGTTGGACTTGATAGGCAACTCGATTGTATGACCTGTTGTATCCGCCATCAAACCACGCATACCGGCAAGCTGTTTAATCTGCTTATCAGAACCACGGGCACCGGAGTCAGCCATCATAAAGATATTGTTGTATTTGTCAAGACCTGTAAGCAGTGCTTTTGTCAAAGCATCGTCAGTCTTTTTCCATGTATCAACAACTTCTTTGTAACGTTCTTCCTCAGTAATAAGACCACGTTTGAAGTTCTTTGTAATCAAGTCTACGGTATCCTGTGCCTGTTTAATCATTTCCGGTTTCTGTGGAGGCACTGTCATATCAGAAATGGAAACAGTCATGGCAGCTCTTGTGGAATATTTGTATCCCATTGCCTTAATTGCATCCAGCACTTCTGCTGTCTTTGTAGCTCCATGTGTATTGATAACTTTTTCCAAAATCTGTTTTAACTGTTTCTTTCCTACAAGGAAATCTACTTCCGGAAGAAGTTCATTTCCAGGAATTGTTCTGTCTACAAATCCTAAATCCTGTGGAAGAATTTCGTTAAATAACAGACGTCCCAATGTGGACTCTACTTTTCCTCTTAAAACATTTCCGTCTGCTGTCTGTTTTTCAACATAAACGAAAATCTTTGTCTGTAAAGTAATTGCCTGATTTTCATAAGCAAGAATTGCTTCATTTAAATCTTTAAATACTTTACCTTCACCCTTATATCCCGGTCTTTCCTGTGTTAAGTAGTAAATACCGAGAACCATATCCTGAGAAGGAACGGCAACAGGGCCACCATCAGATGGTTTCAGAAGGTTATTTGGTGAAAGCAGAAGGAAACGACACTCTGCCTGAGCTTCTACGGATAATGGAAGGTGAACAGCCATCTGGTCACCGTCAAAGTCCGCATTAAACGCTGTACATACCAATGGATGCAGCTTAATCGCTTTACCTTCAACTAAGATTGGCTCGAACGCCTGAATACCTAATCTATGCAGAGTAGGTGCTCGGTTCAGCATAACCGGATGTTCTTTAATGACATCTTCCAATACATCCCAAACTGCCGGCTCAAGCTTTTCAACCATTTTCTTTGCATTTTTAATGTTGTGAGCTGTACCATTACTTACCAGTTCTTTCATAACAAATGGCTTGAACAGTTCGATTGCCATTTCTTTTGGAAGACCACACTGATAAATTTTAAGTTCAGGTCCAACAACGATAACAGAACGTCCTGAGTAGTCAACACGTTTACCTAACAGGTTCTGACGGAAACGTCCTGATTTACCTTTCAGCATATCAGAAAGGGATTTTAAAGCTCTGTTACCAGGTCCTGTTACAGGACGGCCACGGCGTCCGTTATCAATGAGAGCATCAACTGCTTCCTGCAGCATTCTCTTTTCATTACGAACAATGATATCCGGTGCGCCCAGCTCTAACAGTCTTTTCAGACGGTTATTTCTATTGATAATTCTTCTATACAAATCATTTAAGTCAGATGTTGCGAAACGACCTCCATCCAACTGTACCATTGGACGTAAATCCGGCGGAATAACAGGAACAACTGTCATAATCATCCATTCCGGTCTGTTTCCTGACTCTCTGAAAGCTTCAACAACTTCCAGACGTTTTACAATACGTGCACGTTTCTGTCCTGTAGAGTCTTTTAAACCGGCTTTTAACTCTTTAGACTCTCTCTCTAAGTCGATAGATGCCAGAAGCTCCTGAATAGCTTCTGCACCCATACCAACTCTAAAACTGTCACCGTATTTTTCTCTTGCATCCTGATATTCTTTTTCTGTCAGAACCTGTTTGTACTGTAAATCTGTTGTTCCTGCATCTAAAACGATGTAGTTTGCAAAATACAATACCTTTTCCAGAGTTCTTGGAGACAGGTCAAGAATAAGTCCCATTCTGGAAGGAATACCCTTAAAATACCAGATATGAGAAACCGGTGCGGCAAGTTCAATATGTCCCATACGTTCTCTACGAACAGATGCTTTTGTTACTTCAACACCACATCTGTCACAGATAACGCCTTTATAACGGATTTTCTTATATTTACCGCAGTGACATTCCCAGTCTTTACTTGGTCCGAAAATTCTTTCGCAGAAAAGACCGTCTTTTTCCGGTTTTAATGTTCTATAATTGATGGTTTCCGGTTTTTTCACCTCACCATGAGACCATTCGCGGATTTTCTCCGGAGATGCCAGTCCGATTTTGATGGCATCAAAGGTCATCGGCTGATATACCTCTTTGTTTGCTGTTTCCGGCATTGTGGACTCCTTTCCTAATTACTCATCAAGAGCATCTTCATCTAAGTCTAAGAAAACATCTTCGTCTGTGTCTTCTTCCACATCTACTAATTCTTCGCCTTCAAATTCCTGTTTGGAAAATCCGTGGCTTCCGTAGTCCTCATTGTCATTGCCTCTGGAGTCCCCTTCGATAATGGAACGCATATCTGTGTCACCATAATCAATGTTCTCCATAATTTCAACTTCTGTCATATCTTCTCTAAGAACTCTTACATCAAGTCCTAAGGACTGTAATTCTTTCAAGAGTACCTTGAAGGATTCCGGAATACCCGGTTCAGGAATATTGTCGCCCTTAATAATTGCTTCGTAAGTTTTAACACGTCCGATAACATCATCAGATTTTACTGTCAGGATTTCCTGCAATGTGTAAGATGCACCGTAAGCTTCCAGTGCCCAAACTTCCATCTCTCCGAAACGCTGACCGCCGAACTGAGCTTTACCACCCAGTGGCTGCTGTGTTACTAAGGAGTATGGACCAGTGGAACGTGCATGGATTTTATCATCTACCAGATGATGCAATTTCAGGTAATGCATGTGTCCGATTGTTACAGGGCTGTCGAAGTATTCACCTGTACGTCCGTCACGCAGTCTTACTTTTCCATCTCTTGAAAGAGGAACACCTTTCCAAAGCTCTCTATGCGCTTTGTTTTCGTCTAAGAACTGCATTACTTCAGGTCTTAACGTATCTTCATATTTTGCACGGAATTCTTCAAAGTCTTCTGTGTTTACATAATCATTGGCTAATTCCAGTGTATCCTGAATATCATTTTCGTTTGCACCATCGAAAACAGGTGTTGCAATATTAAATCCTAATGCTTTTGCAGCAAGACTTAAATGGATTTCAAGAACCTGTCCGATATTCATACGAGAAGGTACGCCAAGCGGGTTCAATACGATGTCCAGAGGACGTCCGTTTGGAAGGAATGGCATATCTTCTACAGGGAGTACACGGGAAACAACACCCTTGTTACCATGACGACCAGCCATTTTATCACCAACAGAAATCTTTCTCTTCTGTGCAATATAAATGCGAACTGCCTGATTTACACCAGGAGATAATTCATCACCGTTTTCTCTTGTGAACACTTTTGCATCTACTACGATACCGTATTCACCATGAGGAACTTTCAGGGAAGTATCACGAACTTCTCTTGCTTTTTCACCAAAGATTGCACGAAGAAGTCTTTCTTCTGCAGTCAGTTCTGTTTCTCCTTTTGGAGTAACTTTACCAACCAGAATATCTCCGGCTCTTACTTCAGCACCGATACGGATAATACCTCTTTCATCAAGGTCTTTCAGTGCGTCATCACCTACACCAGGTACATCTCTTGTAATTTCTTCAGGTCCTAATTTTGTATCTCTGGCTTCAGCTTCATATTCTTCAATATGAACGGATGTATAAACATCGTCCATAACCAGTCTTTCACTTAAAAGAACAGCATCCTCGTAGTTATAACCTTCCCATGTCATAAATCCGATAAGAGGGTTCTTACCAAGGGCTAATTCTCCGTTAGATGTTGATGGACCATCAGCAATAACCTGACCTGCTTCTACATGTTCACCTTTTACAACAATCGGTCTCTGGTTGTAGCAGTTGCTCTGGTTACTTCTCATGAATTTTGTCAGATGATAAACATCTTTCGTTCCATCATCATTTTTCATAATAATTTCTTTAGAAGCAGCACATTCTATAGTACCGGCTTTTTTTGCAACAACACAAACACCGGAGTCTACAGCTGCTTTTGCTTCCATACCTGTACCAACTACAGGAGCTTCTGTTGTAAGAAGCGGTACGGCCTGACGCTGCATGTTAGATCCCATCAGCGCACGGTTAGCATCGTCGTTCTGAAGGAAAGGAATTAATGCAGTAGCAACGGAGAACACCATCTTAGGTGATACGTCCATGTACTCGAACATCTGACGTTCATATTCCTGTGTTTCTTCTCTGTAACGACCGGATACATTTTTATGAATGAAATGACCTTCTTCATCCAGCGGCTCGTTGGCCTGAGCAACATGATAAATATCTTCTTCATCCGCTGTCATGTAAACAACTTCGTCTGTTACTCGTGGATTTTTCGGATCAGTTCTGTCAATTTTTCTGTATGGCGCTTCTACAAAACCATACTCATTAATTCTTGCATAAGATGCAAGAGAGTTGATCAAACCGATGTTTGGACCTTCAGGAGTTTCAATTGGACACATTCTTCCGTAATGGGAATAGTGAACATCTCGAACCTCAAATCCGGCTCTGTCTCGTGACAGACCACCAGGTCCTAATGCGGATAAACGTCTCTTATGTGTCAGCTCACCTAATGGGTTGTTCTGATCCATGAACTGAGACAGCTGGGAAGAACCAAAGAATTCTTTCACTGCCGCTGTTACCGGTTTAATATTAATCAGGGACTGTGGTGAAATTCCATCTAAGTCCTGAGTTGTCATTCTTTCACGCACCACTCTTTCCAATCTGGAAAGACCAATTCTGTACTGATTCTGTAAAAGTTCACCAACTGCTCTGATACGTCTGTTACCTAAATGGTCGATATCATCATCTGTTCCAAGACCATATTCCAGATGCATATTGTAGTTAATAGAAGCTAAAATATCTTCTTTTGTAATATGTTTTGGAATAAGTTCGTGGATTTCTCTCTTAATTGCATCCTTGATATCTTCCAGTTCTTCGTTTTCTTCTAAGATTTTTGCAAGCACAGGATAATAAACTAATTCTGTAACGCCCAGCTCTTTTAATTCTTCTTCGCTTAAGTCAATATAATTTCTTATATCCACTGCCATACTGGACAATACTTTGATATTACGCTCTTCACCCTGGATCCACACATAAGGAACAGCTGCATTCTGAATTGTATCAGCCAGTTCCTGACTCACAACAGTACCTGCTTCGGCAATAATTTCGCCGGTTGTCACATCAACAACTTCTTCTGCCAGCATGTGGCCCGCAATACGGTTACGAAGGAGAAGTTTCTTATTGAATTTGTAACGTCCTACTTTTGCCAAATCGTAACGGCGAGCATCAAAGAACATACTTGTAATCAGGCTCTCTGCGCTTTCTACTGCCAGAGGTTCGCCCGGACGGATTTTCTTGTATAATTCCAGCAGACCTTCCTGATAGCTTTCGGAAGTATCTTTTGTAAAGCTGGCTAAAATCTTTGGTTCTTCACCGAACAAATCTATAATTTCTGCATTCGTACCAATTCCTAAAGCACGAATCAAAACTGTAATAGGGACTTTTCTTGTTCTGTCTACACGTACATAGAATACGTCATTGGAGTCTGTTTCGTATTCCAGCCAAGCACCTCTGTTCGGGATAACTGTAGAGGAATACAGGGTTTTACCCAGTTTATCGTGTGCAATTGCATAATAAATACCTGGTGAACGTACTAACTGGCTGACGATAACACGTTCAGCACCGTTAATTACAAACGTACCAGTTGCTGTCATAAGTGGCAAATCACCCATGAAAATTTCATGTGTGGTAATTTCGCCGTTTTCTTTGTTGTGTAATCTTACCTTTACCTTTAAAGGTGCAGCGTATGTTGCATCTCTTTCTTTACACTGCTCGATGGTATATTTCTTTTCATCTTCGCATAAAGTAAAGCCAACAAATTCCAAGCTTAATTTACCGCTATAGTCTGCGATTGGAGAGATATCTTCAAAAACTTCATTTAAGCCTTCGTCCAGAAACCACTGGTAAGAGTCTTTCTGAACCTCAATGAGGTTCGGCATCTCCAGTACCTCTTTCTGGCGCTGGTATGACATTCTCATGGCCTTACCATTAGTTACGGAACGGATTCTGTTTTTCTCCATTGACGTTTCACCCCTTGTATGTTTTAATTTAAATTAATGCAGGAGTCTCTTTTTTATAGACTCCTAGGCATAACTTGCCATAATAGTGCATTTCTCACTATATCACCTTTTGTCAACCATGTCAATAGCTTTCCTTATTTTTTTTCGTAACAGTTCAGCCATGCACAAATCCACAAAAATGGATTGACAAGCTTGCTTGCAACAAGACAATTTTGTTGGATTTGTATATGGCGCTCTGCCATAAGCGAGAATTTGCGCTGCATTGCAGCGTATAGGTGGTGAAACCACCAATTCGAGCTGATATAGCTGAACTGTTACTTTTCCAATGCAACAAACCATTCAGCGTAATCGGCTGCGAAAAAAAGTCTGCATCTTTTCACCAGACGCAGACTTTTTATATTTTTAGATTTTATTTTTCTGTGCCATGACACCCACAGCCGCCTTCTGTATGGCAGCCGCTCTTTTTCGAACAGCAGCCTCCTGACGGACACCCAATACACTTCGTACCACTTTTCTTTGCTTTTACAATATAAGAAACTGCAGCGCCTACTGCCAAAAATAAAATTCCAACCACCAGTAAATTCGCCATACACATTCTCCCTTCTGATTTTTATTTATTCTTATGCATGCAATTTATATTTTGCACCAAATTCTTTCTGTGTCTTTCTTGTCAAAATAACCAAAATACCTGCCATCAGCGCAACTGCAGTTAATCCCGGTGCAAAACCGCTTCCCAACGCGCCTGTTGTAATCAGCGTTCCAATTTGATATACCAGAAATGCAATCGTATAACCTGTACCCAACTGCAAAGCAATGCCGCCCCACAGCCATTTCTTATCCTGCATTTCTGAATTCATCGCTCCAAGAGCTGCAAAACAAGGCGGTGTAAAAAGATTAAACATCAGATAAGCAAGCGCTGCTGTCTTCGTCAATCCCATAACAGCCGCTACTTCATTTCCGCTTCCAACCAATGCCAATTCTTCTGTATCAATAAAATTAGTAAGCCCATAGACAACCGCCAATGTGCCAACTACATTTTCCTTTGCAATAAACCCTGTAATAGCCGCTGCTGCCAGCTGCCATACACCAAATCCCAAAGGAATTAAAAGCATTGCAAAAGGAGATGCAATGGATGCCAGAATAGAGGTGTTTTCCATACCCTCTTCTACCACCTGAAACTGCCAGTTAAAACTCTGCATAATCTGTACCGCCGTATTACACACCAGAATAATTGTTCCCGCTTTTACAATGTACGCTTTACCACGGGACAACATGGAAAGCGTTGCTCTTTTCAGACTCGGAACTTTATATTCCGGAAGCTCTATAATAAAGAAAGATTTTCTAAATTTATATCCTGTAACGCCTTTTACCAGCAATGCACCTAAGAAAATCAACACAATCCCTACCAGATACATCATCGGTCCCACCCATGCCGCATCTGCAAAAAACGCTCCCGCAAACAATGCAATAACCGGAAGCTTTGCTCCGCAGGGCATAAATGGTGTTAACATAGCTGTAGCTCTTCGTTCTCTTTCATTGCGAATGGTCCTACAGGACATAATCCCCGGAATTGCACATCCTGTACCGATCACCATAGGAATAACTGATTTTCCGGAAAGACCAACTCTCTTAAAAATCGGATCCAGAACTACAGTAGCTCGTGCCATATATCCGCAGTCCTCCAAAAGAGCAATGAGGAAATACATAACCATTACCAGAGGCAAGAAACCTACCACAGCACCCACTCCACCAATCATACCATCTACTAAAAGCGCCTGCAAGAATGGATTTGCATTCTCTGCCAATCCTGCAACCCATCCTTGGAAAACTTCTATCCGGCCCACCAGCCAGTCAGCAATCCAGGTTCCCACTGTAGACTGAGAAATATAAAACACAAAAAACATAACAGCTGCGAAAATAGGAATTCCCACAAACTTATTTGTAAGAACGGCATCAATTTTGTCTTGTTTGTTTTTATCCCTTGTAAAGACTTTTCTTTTTTCCACTTCTTTTACAATATTATTCACAAAGACAAAACGCTTTCTGTCTGCCATTTCCACTTCCGCTTTATTTTGGAAATCAATATCTTCCTGAACGTAAGGCGCCTTTTGCTTGTATCCTTTTAAAGATATAGCTTTACTTACCACCTGTTTTAATCCCTCATGTCCTGTTGATGTGGATACTGTCTGAATAACCGGACACCCTAATTTCTCAGATAAAAGATTAACATCAATCTCTGTCTTTTTCTTCTGTGTAATATCGCTTTTATTCAAAGCAACTACCACAGGAATTCCCAGCTCTAAAAGCTGTGTGGTAAAAAACAGACTTCTGCTTAGATTTGTGGCATCTACAATATTAATAAGCACATCAGGATTTTCATTCTTTACATAACTGCTGGTAATACTTTCTTCCGAGGTAAAAGGAGACATTGAATATGCCCCTGGCAAATCCACTGCAAGCACTTCTGCCTCTCCATCCGCATACCCCTTTCTAATCGGACTTTCCTTTTTCTCCACTGTAACACCAGCCCAGTTCCCAATACGTTCATTTCTCCCTGTTAGGGCATTATACATGGTAGTTTTTCCACTGTTAGGATTTCCCGCCAATGCAATTCTCATAATCTTTCTCTCCTTTTAATTAGTTTTAACTAACTTATTCTTTTGAAAAAATTGTGCTACGGCAGGCAGCAACCCACCGCAGTACAACCTCCACTATACTAAAATAGCCTGAGCTAAATCTGTATCCATGTTATATCTGGCATCTTTTAAAGAAACCACACAGCCTCCTTTTCGATGAGAAATCACCGTAACAGGCTCACCGCTGTAACACCCCAGAGAAAACAAGAACGCATCCAGTTCCTCGTCTTCTGTGACAATGCCCTTTACAATATATTCTTTACCTTCTTGAGCTTCTGATAAATTCATACTATTGACACGCTCCATTCTTTTGAGTTATTTGCAACTTACTAAAGTTAGTTTATGCTAATTCCTTATATTTGTCAATAGTTTTTTTCTTTTTATTTCATTCCCATAAACACCGCCTGCTTCACCATCAAACGCTTTGTACGATATACCACTCCCTCTTTCTGCTTTTTCACAGCCGCCATATAAAAGACAACTCCCAGTGCCATCCACATCAAAACAATACTCCATTCATAAACAGACATCGCTGCCGGAGCACCCGGCACATACATTAACAACATAATTCCACAAGATGCTTCTGCTGCAATACCGGTAAACACACCATATTTTACTTTATATGGTCTTGCCATATAAGGCTCTTTCTTTCTCAGTTTAAGGAAAGACGCAGATACAATGAAATAAGCAATTACAATAGCAAAAGCTCCTGCATTAGATAACCAGGTAAGCATATTTTCGCCTAAAAACGGCGCAAGCGAAGTCACTGCGGCAATTAATAAAATAGCATTCACCGGTGTTCCATACTTTTTATGTTTCTTAGCCAGAAATAACGGAAGCATTCCTTCTTCTGCCATCGCACAAATCGCATGACTGCATCCTACATAAAAAGAATTCCAACTGGTAATAATTCCGCAAATACCACCCAGAATTAGAACCTTAGAAGCAATAGCGCTGCCCATATAAGCTTTCTGCATAGCATCAGCAGATGCCATTCCTGATACAGCAAGTTCACTGCTTGTCATAGAAAGGGAAACCCCAAAAATAATCATCGCATACCAGAAGATTGCCATTACAACGGACAAAACCAAAAGTTTTCCTATCTTCTTATAAGGAATATTCATTTCTCCTGCTGCCTGTGGAATAACATCAAATCCCATCAGCATAAATGGCGTCATAACTGCCACCGTAATAATTCCGGCAGCTCCGTTTACAACAGGAGCATCAATGTTTGCCATACTGCCATTTACTGCTGAGCCACCCATTAATGCCAACCCTACAGCTGCAATAATGAAAGTACATACAGTCTGAAGCAATGCTGCATTTTTCGTCCCAAAATAATTCACTGCTGCCACAGACAAAGAGCTGATAACTCCTGCCAGTACCCATGTGGCATAAATATCAGAACCGTTTACTGTATACATATACCCTTTCACATAGCCGGGGAAAAGATACTGCAAAACACTTGGAAAAGCAACTGCCTCAAAGGCAATTACAGCAATATATCCTAAAATCATGCTCCATGTGCAGATAAAGGACGTTTTCTTTCCAAATGCACGTTTAGAAAATTCCTGACATCCTCCATTTCTAGGCATGGCTGAAGTAAGTTCTGCGTAGACCTTTCCTACAAATAAAACCATAATACCGCCTAAAATAAAAGCTAAAACAGCGCCAAAGGTGCCGGCCTTTGTAATCCACTCACCGGACATTACCACCCAGCCCCAGCCAATCATAGCTCCAAACGCAAGAGTGATTGCATCTAATTTTCCCAATCCCTTTTTCTTCATAACCAACACCCACTTTCTTCTGCTAAAACTCTACCTTTCTACATTTGACAACTTTATTATACTTCTAAGTTGTCACTTTTGCAAGATGTGTTTTGCAAAAATAAAAAGAATAGGTTAAAATGTACATATATCAACCACAGAAACAAAAAGAGGAAAAATCATGGAAGGAAAAAAAGAAAAAACAGGAAATATACCAAAATATGAGCAAATAGCAGCAGACATTGCATATCAGATAGTCGAAGGGACTTACAAAGAGGGCGAGAAAATTTATGCCCGCTCCTCTATCGGAAGCAGATATAATGTTTCATCAGAAACTGCCCGGCGTGCAGTCTGTGTGTTGGCAGACTGGGATATTGTAGAAGTAGAAAAAAACAGCGGCGTAATAATTAAATCTATATTAAACGCCAAAAATTTCCTGTCTCAGCATCAGCAAACACAGTCCATCTATTCACTAAAAAGTAAAATTATGGATAGCGTGGAACGTCAAAAACAGGAAAATAAAGAATTGCAGAAACATTTAACAGAACTGATTGAGCAAATAGAATGTTACAGGGCAACGAACCCATTTATTCCACACGAATTAATTATTTCAGAAGAAACACCTTATTTAAACAAATCCATTGCAGAAGTTAATTTTTGGCAGGAAACTTTCGCCACTGTCATTGCAATAAAACGAAATGGAACTATTATTATGTCTCCGGGGCCGAAAGCCGTATTTCGCTTGAATGATATCTTTTATTATACCGGAAACGAAGACTGTTACAGAAGGGTACAGGAATTTATGTATCCGGAAATAGGACGCAATTTCCTACACAATAATAAAACAAAACCCCATTGTCCTTAAGACAATGGGGTTAAATAATTCATTCAAATTATTTAAGAGTAACTTTAGCACCTTCTGCTTCAAGTTTTGTTTTGATTTCTTCAGCTTCTGCTTTAGATGCACCTTCTTTTAATACTTTAGGAGCTCCGTCTACAACTTCTTTAGCTTCTTTTAATCCTAAACCTGTTGCTTCACGAACAACTTTGATAACTTTAACTTTGTTTGGTCCAACTTCTGTTAATTCTACATCGAACTCATCTTTTTCTTCTGCTGCTTCTGCTGCACCGCCTGCTGCTGCAACTACAACACCTGCTGCTGCAGATACACCAAATTCTTCTTCACAAGCTTTTACTAATTCGTTTAATTCTAATACGGATAATTCTTTGATAGCTTCAATAAATTCAGCTGTTGTTAATTTTGCCATTATTATTTACCTCCAATTTTTCATTTATAAATTATTTTTCTCTGCCTTATAGGCTTTTCATACAAACTGCTTATTAAGCCTGCTGTTCAGCAATCTGATTAAGCACACGAGCGAAGTTTGTAATAGGTGACTGGATACTTCCAAGCAATTTTCCAAGAAGTTCTTCTCTTGAAGGAACCTGGGAAAGTGCTTCGATTCCTGCCTTATCGTAGTAAGCGTTTTCTACAACACCTGCTACTAATTCCAGTGTTGGAACTGTTTTTGCGTATTTAGCAAGGATTCTTGCTGGTGCTGTTGCGTCTTCTGCACATACAGCTAAAGCATTTGTTCCTTCTAAATGCTGGCATAAATCTTCACAAGCTGTTCCTTTGAATGCAAAGTTCATCATTGTGTTTTTGTAAACTTTGTAAACAACTCCAGCTTCTCTTAATTCCTTACGCATCTGTGTATCCTGTTCAACATTGATACCTTTGTAGTTTACTAAAACTACAGCTGCTGCATCTTTAATGCTGTTGGAAATCTCTTCTACGACAGGTTTTTTAAGTTCTACTTTTGCCATGAATTAGTGCACCTCCTTGTTTTTTTAGGCTGCGCTGCTCAAAATTAAGAAAACCTCTTTGCACAAGACAAAGAGGTTCAAAATCAATCTTATCTATAAAGAATGAATGTTTCCTCGGCAGGCGTTTTTATCCTTATGCCTTGCGGCACCTGCTGTCTTCGGCAGCTATTCCTTTGATAAGGTAACATATTTGCAGTTACTTGTCAACTACTTTTTTATCTAAATTTTCAACTAAATTCTGCTTTAAATACTCTATTCTTTCCTGATTATTTTTCAAAATTTCAAGTTGTCTATATGCCTTTTCTCTTAAAATTTTTAACCTGTCGAGTTTCGGTACTTTCTGTCTTATCAAATCAGCATTCGTATCTTCCAGATTGATAAGAACTACCAACTCCTCCGCTGAAGCAAAATCTCTGATATTGCATGCACCTCCACTAATGCCCTTTTCTTGTCTCCACTGTGCCGCTGTCTTTCCAAACAATGCCATATTAAGAATATCTGCTTCAGATGCATATGTATAAGCCATTTCCTGCGAAGATAAAGTAGGCGTAATCAAAAATTCTTTTACTGCATCCGTATGAATACGATAATTAATTTTTGATAGCTCTCTTTTTACGTCCCAGCCAATCGCAAGCCGTTCTGCTTCTGCTTTCTTTAACCGCTGATAATCTTTAATAATATAAAGTTTAAATTCTGGTGAAATCCACGAAGCAAATTCAAAAGCAATATCAGTATGAGCATAAGTGCCTCCGTATCGCCCTGATTTTGACACAATACCAATTGCATCTGTCGCCTTTATCCATTGCTGTGGTGTCAAGGTAAACGCATTTTCTCCTGACTCTGCTTTAAACCTATCGAATTCGATAGGTTTCAGACTGTAGACAACTAACCTCCAAAATAGTTGTCTACAGTCTGAGCAGAGAGTCTATACTCCCCGCTTCCATTTATCACAATCCATTATCTTGCAAAACAAAATCGCTACTATGGTACTTACTGCAGTTGCCACAATCCCCGGTCCTACAATCGCCGTTGGATTGACACTTCCATACTGACTTCGGTAAGCAATAATATTCACCGGTATTAGCTGCAAAGAAGAAATATTTAAAATCAAAAAAGTACACATTTCATTACTTGCAATACCCTTCTTCCTGACAATTCCCAAAGCTTTTCCCTGCCTTCTGTCATCTTCCAACCTGCTTAATTCCTCCATTGCTTTTAACCCAAAAGGTGTGGCTGCCCACCCAAGTCCTAAAAAATTAGCAATCATATTTGAAGAAATAAACTCCATTGCCTTATGCTCCATAGGAATTTGAGGAAATAAAAAACGAAGAACAGGTTTCATAGCTCTTGTCATTCGATCTACCAGTCCGGAAGCTCTGGCAATTTCCATAATTCCTACCCACATTGCCACAATCCCCGCCATTGCTATACACAAAGATACCGCTTCCTTGGCAGAAGAAAGTGCCGCATCTGTTACTTTACTCATATTTCCTGTAGCAGCTCCATACAAAATCCCAACAAGAAGCATCATACCCCAAAGAATGTCCAGCATACATCCTCCAAACACACTTTTTCTTTAAGATATGTAAAAAATAAGCACCTTATTCACTGTCTTTTTTATCTTCAGAAGAAGTTTCCTGTGCAAGACGGTCTCCCGCCTCTTGTGCCTTTTCACTATACTCAGAAAGTCTCTGAAAAATCTTTTCTTTCTGTTCACCTTCTGCTAAAACAGGCTGATAATTATTATACCCTTCCTGATAGGCCGAAGAAATTTTACACGGAAGAATATTGGTTACATTGTCTTCCTGCAATTTTCCATCTTTAACCGTAAAAGTCTGCTGGAAAATCATAGTATCCATATCACTTGGTGCTGAATTTCCCCCGAAGCAGAAATTTCCCAGACTGTATACAATATCCTTGCCTTTATATTCCTCAATCCCCTGTAACACATGCGGATGATGACCTAAAACTAAATCTGCTCCGTTATCAATAGCCGTATGGGCAAGTTCAACCTGAACATCGTTTGGAACATTCTCTTTTTCCTGCCCCCAGTGAAAGCTTACTATAATAATCTGTGCTCCCTGTTCTTTTAAAGAAGCTATATTATCCAGCATATCCTGTTTACACTCTATATGCTCTGCCAGCTCATAAACTCCTGCCAGCCCTACTTTCACGCCTTTTATATCCATAAGGGCAGTCCGCTCGTACCCGAAAGATTGAATTTCTTCTGCATCAAGAGCTGCTATTGTATCCTCATGACTTTTTTCACCATAATCAAAACTGTGATTATTTGCCAGATTTGCTGCTTCTACAGCTCCTGAGGTAAGAATTTTTGCATATTCAGCATCTCCTTTAAAGGCAAACTGCTTTGGTTCTCTGGTAGTCTCTTCTGTTAAGGTTCCTTCCATGTTCACAATAGTCAAATCATCCTGAGCAAAAACAGGCTGTACATTCTGAAGAAAATATGACGGATCCTGCACCGCATCATACTTCCCTTTAAAACTTCTGCTGTAATTAAATCCTTCATCTGTTCCTAAAGTACAATCCCCTGCTGCACTGATTGTAATAGTAGTTTCCTGCACTTCAGGTGTCTTCTTTTCTGTTTTTGTCTCAGACTGTAATTTTTCTGTTTTTGTTTCAGGCTGTGGCTTTTCTGTTTTCGGTTTATTCAAACCTTTTGCAACAAGTGTTCCACCTAAAATAGCCAGAAGAATAATATCGGTAGTTATAATCAGCTTCAGACGTAATTTTTTCTTTCGTTCTTCTCTCTTCATATCTCTTTCCTCAGTGCTTTGTTTCTTATTAATCCTGATTTAAAAGTGCCTGATATACATCACGTTTACGAATTCCCCTGTCCTTTGCCACCTGTTTCATGGCATCCTTATGGTTCATTCCTTCCCCTTCATAAATGGCCAGATGTTCCTCTAAAGACATATTCTCCCATTTCTGACGCTCTTCTAAAATCAGCTCCTCTCTGGAACGCCCTTCCAGAACCATAACACATTCTCCTTTTGGAGGATTTTCTTTATACCATACAATTGCCCGGGATAAAGTATCCCGTAAAACTGTTTCATGTTTTTTTGTAAGTTCACGGCATAGAGAAATTTTCCTGTCTCCCAGCGCATCGTAAAGCTCCTCCAGAGTTTTTACCAGTCTGTGAGGCGCCTCATATACAATAATTGTCCTAGTTTCATTTTTCAATTCCTGTAAAATACAGGATCTCTCTTTTTTATCAGAAGGCAGAAAAGCCTCAAAAGCAAAACGCCTTGTGGGAAGTCCTGACAGAGTCAATGCAGTAATACAAGCTACTGCTCCCGGAAGAGATGTAACCTCTATTCCTGCCTCGCAGCACATTGCCACCAATTCTTCCCCCGGGTCAGAAATCCCAGGTGTTCCGGCATCAGTAATCAGCGCAATATTTTTGCCCTCCAAAAGCTGCTCCACTAAATATCTGCCCTTGTCGAATTTATTGTATTCGTGATAACTTGTCATAGGCGTCTTAATCTCAAAGTGATTTAATAATTTAATACTGTTTCTGGTATCCTCCGCTGCAATCAAATCCACCTCTTTTAAGGTTCGCAGCACTCTATATGTAATGTCTTCCAGATTTCCAATCGGTGTGGCACATAAATATAATTTTCCACTCATTCCGTCACCTCCTGCCCATAAATCTTCTGTATTTCCTCCGTATAAATTCCCGGTTTTTCATATACAATCAGAGGTTTTTCCACAATCATACGGGATTTTCCCCCTCGTAACCCTTCAATCAATACCATATTCGGCTCTTTATCCACAAAAGGATATACCAGTCTCATTCTTTTAGGTTCAAGATGATACTTTACCATAACAGACATAATTTCTGCCAGACGAAATGGTCTATGCACCATATAAAATCTCCCTTTGGGCTTTAAGACTTTTGCTGCTTGAGAGATAATATCCTCTAAATTACACAATGTTTCATGTCTTGCAATTATTTTAGCCTTATTACTGCCCGTAAGTCCATGATGCCCAATCATATATGGGGGATTTGTGGTAACAACGTCAAAAAAAGCCCCTCCATAAATAGAAGCGGACTCTTTAATATCCCCTGTAGTAATCGTTATATCCTGCTCCAGATGGTTATACACAATGCTCCGCCTTGCTCTGTCCGCACTCTCCTCCTGTATCTCAAGCCCTGTAAAATGCTCTCCCTTTGGATATCTTGCTTTCAGTAAAATGGGGACGATACCTGTACCCGTCCCCATATCCAATACTCGCTCTCCTTGCTTTACCTGGGCAAACCAGGAGAGAAGCACTGCATCAATTCCAAAGCAAAACTGCTGAGGATTTTGTATCAAACTATATCCATTTTGGAGGTCATCCAGCCGTTCTCCTTCTTGAAGTATCTTCTCCATAATTGTGAATGTCCTCTTTATTTATCTCTTTCCAGTTCTTTTAATGCTTTCATTTCTTCTTCTGTTAATTTGATTTTTTCCCGCTTCTGACGCGCTTTAAATTTAAGTTCTGATGCCTGATACTCTCTGATTTCTTTCTCATCATCTACATCTACAATCACCTTGACGTACTGACGAAGTACGTTAACACTTTGCACCTCACCTTTCAAACCTTCCGGTGTTGTCACCTTATCCCCCGGATTTGGAAGCTTACGGTTTAACTCCTCGTAAGTCTCTTCCTCATTTTTCAGACAGCACATCAGTCTTCCGCAAACGCCTGAAATCTTCGTAGGATTTAATGATAAATTCTGCTCCTTCGCCATTTTAATGGAAACCGGAACAAACTCTGACAGATAAGTATGGCAGCATAGCGGTCTGCCGCAAATGCCAATACCTCCTAAAATCTTTGTTTCATCTCTTACTCCAATCTGACGAAGTTCTATTCTTGTCTTAAAGATTGCTGCCAAATCCTTTACCAATTCACGGAAATCAATACGTCCGTCTGCTGTAAAGTAAAACAAAATTTTATTATTATCAAATGTATACTCTACATCAATCAGCTTCATTTCCAGATTGTGCTCTCTGATTTTCTTCAGGCAAATCTGGAATGCTTCCTTCTCTCTTTTTCTGTTAGACTCCTCCTTCTTATCATCCTGAGGAGTGGCAATGCGGATAACCTCTTTTAAAGGCTGTACCACTTTTTCATCCGGAACTTCTCTGGGCGGCAGCACAACACTTCCGTATTCTACACCTCTTGCAGTTTCTACAATAACATGCTCTCCTGCTTTTATCTCTAAGTCTTGCGGTGAAAAATAATAAATTTTCCCCACATTTCGAAATCTTACTCCAATTACCTTTGTCATAACTAGTTCTCCCTGATTGTAAGGAACAAAAGTTCCATGGTTAAATCAAAATTTACATTTGCCTGCAGACGAGCCTTCGCTGTTTCAATTGCCTGAATAATCTTTTCCAGCCCTTCATAAGAACTTCTGTCTGCACGGCTTTTAATATCATTATATTCTTGACGAAATACCAGACCGTCAATCTGTCTGGTAGCCTTAAACATCAGCACATCTCTAAACCATACCAGATACAAATCCAGATATTCATATATGGTATGTTTTTGCTCAGACAACAATTTAATGGCATCTACCATTTCGTAAACTTCCATGTCCTGACCTCGTTTCAGAATACGAAAGGCTGCATCCATCATCTCTGTAAAGTCCTCTGCAGTAGCGATCTGCTTTGCTTTTCCCACATTTCCCTGTGCAAAAGCGACACTGACCTCAGCCTGATAATCCGGTACATGAAGTTCCTCCATTAAATATTTCTTAATCACTTCATCTCTGACCGGCTTAAAATTCAATGTCACACATCTTGATGCAATAGTAGGAAGTAAAGTACTTCCGTTATTCACCAATAACAAAATAACTGCATAAGCCGGCGGCTCTTCTATAGTTTTTAGCAGAGCGTTCTGTGCCTGTACTGTCATTTTTTCTGCTTCATCTACAATATAAATTTTGTATGGTCCTGTGTATGGTTTAATGGAAACATCAGAAATCAACTGTTCTCTGATATCCTCAATTCCTATGGAATTCGGCTTCTCATGACTAATATAAATAATATCCGGATGATTCCGGTTCATTGCCTTTTTACAGGAACTACATTGCAGACATGGTTCATCCCCATGCTTCTCACACTGCAATGTCATAGCAAACAACTTTGCCAGAAGCTTTTTCCCGCTTCCCTTTTCCCCTGCAAAAATATAGGAATGGGAAACCTTATCCATTGCTGCTGCGTTTTTTAAATGTTTCACTACTTCTTCGTGTCCCAGTACTTTTTCTACTTCTTGCATTGCAATTCACCTCAATCCCTGCACTCTTAAGCCAACTTATTGACTTGGTTTGCAATTTATTTAAGTATTATATCACATAGTTTTTCCCTACTGCAACTTCTGTATATAGTTTTTAATTTCTTTTATACAATTTTCCAACTCCATATTGCAAAATCTTTTCGTAATGCCTGCTTCCTGTAGTTTTTCTTCTGAAAAATCCTGTGCATCTGCCAGAAATCTCCTGCACATTTCTTCATATTTCGGTGTTTTCTGCTGTTCTTCTCTGGCAATTGCTCTTTTTAAACGTTCCCCATCTTCAACTTCTATATAAACAGGGCAAATTCTACTCTCCCCATAATAGTTTTTCAGTTGAACATAGGACTCCAGTGTCCCAATTCCCAAATAGCTTTTCTCTGTATCTTTCATCTGTCCGTCATCTGCAGTAAAATATGTCCATGGCCCATACACAGTCTGATAGGTCCTTGCTTCTATTACTTTGCCTTCTTTCTCTAACTGGCAAAATCGTTCATCTGTAACAAAGTGATACTCTCTCCCCTGTATTTCTCCTTCTCGCATAGGTCTGGTCGTATATAAAATTAAATTTGAAAGTTTCAGCCCTTCATCTATGCGCAGGCGATTGTAAATCGTATCCTTTCCTGATGAACTTTTTCCCATAATATAAAAAATCTTTCCCATTTTTTCTATCTCCATTCCTGAGAATTTTTTAAAACGCGTATTTTTTTCTGACTATAATCCTTCAGTCCCTGAAAGTATATTCCTTGATTTTTCAAACGTTCCTCCTGTATCAGAAAATCTTCGGAAATTTCTTCTCCCGGTACCAGAAGTGGAATTCCGGGCGGGTACAAATATGCATACTCTGCAGATACTCTTCCCTGACTTTCCTCTAAGGGAACAGCTTCCCAGACTCCCTCTACTGCTTCCCAAATCGTACATTTCTGTTGTTTTTTTGCGGTACAACCACTATTAATGAAAATATAATTTTCCATTTTTTCTTTTTTATTTTGCAAGCTCTCATCTATTTCCAGCAATGCTTTTACCAGTCTGTCAAAACCTTCCCTGCTATCCATCACACTAGTCAATGCCAGCACATATTGTTCTGCCTCCATTTCCATTTCAAGATGGTATTTTTTCCTCAAAATTTCATGAAGCTGAGGACCATTTATATCAGCATTTACGGTAGAAATAATCATTTTAGAATAATCCAAATCAAAAATATCATTTTCCTCAATCAGTTCTTCCCCCACAAGATGAAGGACCTTCATCGTTTTCATTTTTTCCCTTGCCCACTTCAAATTTTCCTGAAACATTTCAAATTTTTGTTTTCCCTGTTCTTTCAAAAAACGCAGACAATAAGAAATCCCTCCCATCAAAATATAAGAAGGGCTGCTGGTTTCATATATACCAAGGAATTCTTCCAGCCTTTCACCAGATACCCTATTCCCTTTTTTATGAAGAAGCGCCGTCTGCGTCATGGCCGGCAATGTTTTATGTAAACTATGAATAACGATATCTGCCCCCAGATCTAAAGCAGATGTGGGAAAATACTCACCAAAAGCAAAGTGAGCACCATGTGCCTCATCCACAATCAACGGAATTCCATAAGAATGAACCATTTTCGCAATCTGTTCTATATCTGACACTACTCCATCATAACTGGGAGAAGTAATGATAACTGCTTCTATACCGGCATTCTCCTGCAATACCTTCTCCACATCATCTGGAGAAATCCTGCCGTTTAATCCACAAGCCGGCTCATAAGAAGGATAGATATATGACGTTTCCAAGCCTCGCAGATAAGCAGCATGATATACTGCTTTATGGCAGTTTCGCGCCATAAGAAGTTTACCTCCCCTGGAAGTGCAGGCAGATACTGCGGCTAAAATCCCGGCAGTGCTGCCATTAATTAAAAACCACGTTTTATCTGCATGATATAGCTCTGCCGCCATATCTTGATTTTCTTTTATAATTCCTTCAGCATGATGCAAATTATCAAAGTCTGTTATTTCCGTAATATCTACTGCGTAAGGATTACTTAAATATTCTGTATGCACCTGGCGCTTATGTCCCGGCATATGAAAAGGATAAAAATCCGTACGACTATATTGGTCTAACACCATATCAAGGTAATTCATATATTGATCTCCATATCCGTTCTGATTTTTGCAATACATAAACAAAGTATAGTAGCACATTTTCCCCCTGTCAAATCTACATTTCTGACATTTTTTAATTTTTCTATTGACATTTCTAAAGTATTATTGTATATATAGATTACAATATATAACGTTATATAACGATATTAACAATTTGAATTAAACAGGAGGATTTAAAATCATGAAAAAAGAAATTATCGCCCAAATCGATGCAGCAGTTCAGGCCGTAGCAAACAAAAATGTAAACCATTTTTACTTTGTAGCATGCGGTGGTTCCCAGGCTTTTATGATGCCAGCTCAGTTTATGTTTGATCGTGAAATTGAAATTCCAGCCAGTATCTACACTTCTAATGAATTCGTACATATGGAGCCAAAGGCTTTAAATGAAAATTCTGTTGTTATTACCTGTTCACATTCCGGCAACACACCTGAAACAGTAAAAGCAGCTGAAGTAGCAAGAGAAAAAGGAGCTGTTACTATCGCTCTTTCCCATTTGGTGGATTCTCCATTATGGAAAGCTGCTGAGTATCCTATTTTCTACGACTGGGGCAAAGAAGCCGATACATCAGATTTAAATAAAGCAGTCCTTTATTCTCTGATTTTTAAAATTTTAAACACAGTAAAACCTGATGAAAAATATGTAAAAGGGCTGGAAGCTTTAGATCACTTACAGGAAGCAACAGAAAAAGTAAAAGCTCAGTATGCTGACTTTGCAACAGAATGGGGAAAAAGCTATAAAAGAGAAAAACTTCTCTACACTATGGGAAGTGGCGCCTGCTACGGTGAATGCTATTCCTATGCAATCTGTCTTATGATGGAAATGCAGTGGATTAATGCAAGCTGTATCCATTCCGGCGAATATTTCCACGGACCTTTCGAAATCACAGATTTTGATGTACCATTCATTATTGTTAAAGGAACTGGTTCTACTCGTTATCTGGATGAAAGAGCTTACAACTTCTGTAAAAAATATTCTGACCGCATCGCTTTAATTGATGTCGAAGACTTTGACTGGTGTGGAATTGATCCATCTGTTCGTGAATACTATGCTCCACTCCTTGCAGGCGCTGTGTTACGTTCCATGGCTGATGCTATTGCTTATGAACGAGGACATGATTTAGGCGTACGCAGGTACATGTGGAGAATGGAATACTAATTAATTTGAAAAGGAGGGGTAGAAAATGAAATTCAAGAAAATAATTGCCCTGTCACTCACTACAATCTCTGTACTTTCTATGGCAGCATGTGGTGGCGGAAGTTCAGACAAAGAGTCTAAGGAAGCTAAGAAAGATGAAGATACCATTGAAATCAATTTTTTCCATCGCTGGCCTAATGATCCGAAAAACTCTATGTTTAAAGAATTAATTGCAAAATATGAAGAAGAAAATCCAAATGTAAAAATTAACATGGATTGTATCTTAAATGACCAGTATAAAGAAAAAATTCGTATGATTGTTTCTACAGATGAGGTACCTGATATCTTTTCATCCTGGTCAGGAAGCTTCGCCCAGGAAATGATTGATTCCGGAAATGTTATGGATTTAACCTCTGTATTTGAAGAAGACACTGCATGGGCTGACACAATTGCTGATGTTAGTAAAGGACCTTTTACCTTTGACGGAAAAATCATGGCTGTTCCCTGGTCTCAGGATGGAAAAGTTTTCTTCTATAACAAACGGATTTTCGAAGAAAATAATATTGAAATCCCAAAAACCTGGAATGAATTTATTGATGTCCTTGACAAACTCAAAGATGCCGGATATGAAACTCCAATCGTAGAAGGATTAAAAGATAATTGGGCCATTCTCCATTATTTAGGAACCATGAACCAGCGTATGGTTGACCCTGAGGTTCTGGCAAAAGACTATGATCCTGCTACAGGTGAATTTACAGATCCTGCATACATCGAAGTATTAAATAAATGGAAACAACTCACAGAATACATGGGTGAAACCTGTACTGCTATTGATCACGAAGCTGCACGTAACACTTATTTTGCTGCTGAAGAGTCACCAATTATGTATCTCCAGTTTGCTGAAATTTCTTTGATGAAAGATACTATTAATTTTGATTATGGTTTCTTTAATTTTCCTGCATTCGAAGAAGGAAAGGGCGATCCAAATGCTCTGACAGGTGCTCCGGAAGGATTTATGGTTTCTAATAAAGCCGAACATCCTGAAGAATGTATTAAGTTTCTGAAATGGCTGGTAAGTCCAGAAGGCGGAGCTGTACAGCTCTCCACTGTAGGCGGAGATTTAACCAGTGTAAATGGTGCTCTTACAGAAGAAAATGCTCTTCCTGAACAGCTTGAAGCATTAGACACTATTAATGCAGCCAGCCAGATGGCACCATGGTTTGATAATGCATGTAATGCCAGTATTTATACCGTATTCGGACAAGGCGCTTCCGCAATTGCTACTAATGATATGACCCCTGAAGAAGTTATGAAGGATGTACAGGCTGCTGCTGCTGAACTAAAAGGAAAATCCAATTAACCCAGGTCGTCCCATATATAGGAATTTTTGCAGACGGTCTTCTACGACCGTCTGTTCCTTTTACAACTATATTGAACAAGGAGGATTGTTATGGCAGGAAAGAAAAATAAACAGGCCTTTCTTTATATTCTTCCGTGCATTTTGATTTTAGGAATTTTTGTATATTATCCTTTAATCATGAACATGGTTTACAGTACACAGTCCTTTACTCTGTCTGCCACAACGAAAGAATTTGTAGGCTTAGCTAACTTTAGCAAACTCTTTTCGGACGAAATTATTCTTACATGTCTGAAAAATAATATATTATACGCTGTAATTTCTGTTATCATTCAGGTAGGCTTTGGTCTGGTTCTGGCTGCTGTTCTGGAAGATAAATTGTTTCAGAAATTTTCACCTTTCTTCAGAACCACTTTTTTTATCCCAACCTTGCTTTCCATGACTGTTGTATGTCTGTTATTTGAATTTATCTACAACCCTCAAATGGGACTTTTAAACAGCTTTCTGGAACTTATAGGGCTTGATAATTTAACCACAATATGGCTTGGAAAAAGTAAAATTGCCATGTTTGCTGTAATCGCTGTTTCTCAATGGCAAAGTACCGGCTATGTCACTATGCTGTTCATTGTTGCCATACAGAAAATTCCAAGAGATTTGTATGAAGCAGCTGAAATGGATGGTGCCGGAAAAATCCGCCAGTTTTTCAATATAACCGTTCCTCAGGTAAAGCAAATGCTCTTTGTTACGATGGTCATTACCGTTGTGGGTGCATTTACTGTATTTAACGAGCCTTATATTTTAACCGGAGGAGGTCCAGGAACTTCAACAATGACCCTCGCCTTACATATGTATCAAACAGGTGTTGTTAAAAACGATATGGGCTATGCATCTACCATTGCCATCTTAATCTTTGTCATAACTGCTGTGCTTTCCAGCATTCAGTTCTTTACTATTGGCGGAAAGGAGGAATAACACATGAAGAAAAAAGCAAAACTTCAACGATGGGGTATTGGAGAATATATCTGGTTCATCATTCTGGTTATCCTTGCTATTCTGATTATTTACCCTATGTTCTGGATTATCATGTCCTCCTTTAAAGATTACAATGGTATTTTTAAAGATGTCTGGGGACTGCCAAAAGAATGGTTATTTGAAAACTATAAGCTTGCCTGGGAAAAGGGAATTTCTAATTATTTTGTCAACTCCCTGATTGTCAGTGTGGGAACTATTATTGGTGTTGTATTGATTTCTACCTTTGCAGCTTTCGGCATCTGCCAGATGAAAAGCCGCTTTGCAAATTTATGTTTTCTGTTGATTATGGGTGGACTTCTTCTCTCCCCACAGGTTTGTTTACTGCCACTTTATATGCTTTTAAAAAATCTTGGATTGAAAGATACCTATTTTGCGTTAATTCTTCCCTATATCGCATTTAGACTTCCTGTCTCTGTCATGCTCATACGTTCCTTCTTTATCAGTATTCCAAAGGAACTGGAAGAGTCTGCTATTATTGACGGAGCTACTTTCTTTCAAATTTACAAGAAAATTTATCTGCCATTGTCAAAACCTATTATTTCAACAGTAATCATTATGACTGCTTATTATTCTTGGAATGAATTCATTTTTGCCACTATGTTTATAGATTCTTCTGAGAAGCAGACTATCCCTGTTGGACTTATGGTATTTTCCGATGGTCTGATGACGAACTGGGGAGTTGTTATGGCCGGTATGGTTATTGCCTGTCTCCCTATTGCTATTCTATTTATCTTTATGCAGAAAAGCTTTATCAGAGGAATGACTGCCGGCAGTATTAAAGGCTGATAGAAAAGGAGGATGAACATGAAATTAATTGCTGTAGGAGATAATGTAACAGATTGCTATGTAGATGACAACGTATACTATCCAGGAGGAAACGCTGTTAACGTAGTCGTAAACTGTAAAAGAGATGGTGCTGAAAAAACAGCTTATATCGGTATTTTCGGAAATGATGAGAATGCCGACTGGATACAAAAATGTCTCTCAAAAGAAGGAATTGATGTTTCCCGTTCCAGAAAAGTTTATGCACACTCTGCACAGCCCAAAGTTCTTTTAAAGGATGGAGACCGTGTATTTGCTGCCGGAAAGAGAGATAGCTGCCAACATCTTTTCAGTATTCATCTGGTATCAGAAGACTTGGATATCATCAAAAACTTTGATATCTGCCACACAAGCTGTTATTCCAATATGGAATATGAACTGGCTGCTCTTTCTCAGGTTTGCGATGTCAGCTTTGACTTCTCTGATAAACGTGATACGAAATATCTGGAAAGAGTTTGTCCTTATGTGACTTATGCATTCTTCTCTGGTTCTGATTTAAGCGAAGAAGAATGTCAGGATCTCTTAAAACTTGCCGCATCCAAAGGAGCAAAAATTTGCGGTGTGACAAGAGGGTCAAAAGGTTCTATATTTTACGATGGTGCGGATTTCTATACACAGGGAATTGTAAAAACAGAAGTCATCGACACCATGGGAGCCGGAGACAGCTTTATTGCTGGTTTCCTTACAAATTATGGGGATACAAAAAATATGAAAGAAGCGCTTTCTTTTGCAGCTGCAAAAGCAGCTGCCACATGCAGAATTCATGGTGGATTTGGATATCCACACCCGATGACAGAATGATAGAAAATATTCCAGATTATCACATTCATTCCTCTGTCTCCCCTGACTCTCATGAAAGTTACAGCAACATTCTAAGTACCGCCCAAGAAAACAACATTCCGGAATTAATGCTGACTGAACATTTTGAATTTTTTTCTGGTTCTTATAAGAGTCCAAAATTTCACGAAGAATATCTGGACAACTATTATGCTAAATATTGCCTTCTAAAACAATCAAACCCTACATCTGTGCATGTAGGGTTTGGCATTGAATTTGGCCAACCCCATCTTCAACCGGAAACAGCAAAAAAATTCTTAAAAAAATATCCTTTTGACTATGTTATTGGCTCCTGCCATAAAATTGACAACGTAGATTTATCAATGTATAATTATAAGACAATAAATATTGACCGGCTATGTAATACTTATTTTTCTAATCTTCTGGGAATAGTCGAAAATCATTTATGTGACTGTCTTGGACATCTTGATTTATTTAAGCGATACGCTGCCAGACAGGGAATTCACATAAATATCCCCTGTGAAAACGATTATTTACAGAAGGTATTAAAAACAGCGATTTCTCATGGAATTGGTATAGAAATTAACACATCCGGAGTACGTTATGGTATCGGCTGCATGCCGTCACTGGAGGTATTAAAACTCTATTCCAAGCTTCATGGTGAAATTATCACCTTAGGTTCAGATGCCCATCGGGCAACTGATTTGCAAAGAGATTTTGATATTGCACTGGACTGCCTGAAAGAAGCAGGTTTCTCTTATATTGCGCAATATCATAACAGAACCCCGAAAATGATAAAAATATAAGATAACTGGAGATTAAAAGTAAATATGTTAGAACAAAATATAATCAAGCCACTATACCAACAGCTTATGGATGCTATTATAGAAAACATCAAAAATGGCACTTATAAAGCCGGTGATAAACTTCCCACAGAAGCAGAACTGGAAGCCGCATATAATGTCAGCCGTATCACCGTCAGACGAGCTGTGAAAGAACTTTGTGACAAAAATATTTTGGTAAAAAAGCAAGGAAAAGGCACTTTTGTTCTGGACCCTTCCTTACGCATCAGGTTAAATGAAATCGGTGGTTTTCATGAAGCAATAGAAGAAAGAAACCAGAATGCATTTTCTGAACTACTTTCCCTTCAATTCAAAAAAACTTCTGATGAATTCAGCGAATACCTGAACATTCCTGATACTTCTGATATCATTGAAATTAAACGTGTTATGGGACATGATGATACAATGATCTTTATAGATACCTGCTATCTTCCTTCTGACCGTTATCCTGATATACAGAAATATCTGACCGGAAATTTTTCTGTATATAAAATTTTAAAAAATATATATCATGTAAAAATGGTAAATTCCGAGAAAGTAATCAAAGTACGAAAGGCAAAAAAAGACGAAGCAGCTTACCTTCATTGTGAAGAGGGAGATCCTGTATTTGACATATTTAAAATTGTATATGACGAGAATGATGTACCTGTTCATGTTTCCATCAGCATTTTAAACGGGGCAACTACTTCATATATGATATCTTCAAACAACAAAGAGCAATTAAAAATCAAAAATCCAATTAATAAAAAAACTCATATTCTGACACAATAAAATACAATTAAAATCTTAAGAGGCTGTTACATTAAGCAGAAGCTCGTAAAATGTATAAATATTCTCGATGTGTACTTAATGAAACAGCCTCAATATACTCATTTCTAACTTTACACTTTAAACCGATATCCTACCCCCCAAATTGTTTCAATGTACTGAGGTTTTGCTGTATTAAATTCAATCTTCTCACGAATTTTTTTAATATGCACTGTAACCGTTGCAATATCACCAATGGACTCCATTGCCCAAATTTCTTTAAACAGCTCGTCTTTCGTAAACACTCTGTTTGGATTTTGTGCCAAAAAGGTAAGAAGATCAAATTCTTTCGTGGTAAAATTCTTCTCCTCACCATTTACCCATACACGTCTCGCTGTCTTGTCAATTTTCAACCCACGGATTTCAATGATGTCATTTTCCTGAATTCCTGTTCCAATTAATCGTTCGTATCTGGCAAGATGCGCTTTTACCCTTGCTACCAGCTCGCTGGGACTAAACGGTTTTGTCATATAATCGTCTGCGCCTAAACCCAGACCTCTGATCTTATCAATATCATCTTTTTTAGCAGAAACCATAATAATCGGTGTATTTTTCTGATTGCGGATTTCTCTGCATATTTCAAAGCCATCTACTTCCGGAAGCATTAAATCTAAAATAAATAAATCATAATCCTCTTCTAAGGCTCTTTTTAATCCTACATCCCCTCTATTTTCAATTTCCACTTCAAAGCCGCTTAACTCCAGATAATCTTTCTCTAAATCCGCAATTGCTTCTTCATCTTCTACAATTAAAATCTTACTCATTTACCGGTACCTCCTGATATTTTCTTAGAACAAAATACATAACTGTTCCAATATTTTCTTTGCTTGTTGCCCAGACTTTACCTCCATGGTCTTCCATAATCTTTTTAACAATTGAAAGACCAATTCCGCTTCCTCCCTTGGAGGAATTTCTGGAAGCATCTGTTCTGTAAAATCTGTCAAATATATTAGGCAGATCTTTTGCTGCTATTCCCTTACCATTATCCTCAATTTCTACCTGAATAAAATCTCCTACATCCTTGACACGCAGATTAATCCGTTTTTGATTTCCTTCTCCTGTATATTTTAAGGAATTTCCTACAATATTATTTACAACACGCTTAATCTGCTCTGCATCTGCAATTACCATAACCTCAGGTTCTACATAATTAGAATAAGAAAATTCTACATTTTTTGCGCTTAGCTCTACATTTAAATCTTCTGCACAATCATCAAAGAACTCTGTCACAGAAATCTTGTTAAAGGTATACGGAATTTTGTTTGTATCCATTTTAGAATAAAATGTCAGCTCATTTATTAATCTATCCATTTCATTGGCTTTATTATAGATAGTTTTAATATAACGCTCCATTTTCTCCGGTGTATTGGCAACTCCATCCATAATTCCTTCAACATAACCTTTCACTGCCGTAATTGGTGTTTTCAGGTCATGAGAGATGTTGCTGATAAGTTCCTTACTCTCTCTGTCAAAAGCGACCTTCTCTTCTGCATTTTCCTTTAAACGGCATCGCATATCTTCAAAATCCTGACATAAATCTGCAATTTCACTGACACCTTCTGTAGAAACAGAAAAGTTTAAATCGCCTTCTTTAATTCTTCTGGTCGCAGTCCGAAGCCTGTCTAAAGGAGTAATCAGACCTCTGTAAATCCACCATGTCAGCCCTAGAGCTGTTGTCGCTAAAATTACAATTACCGTTACCAACATATTTTTGAAAAGTTCCTTTAGCTGAGGAAGGGTTTCAAAAATATTTGAAATAATAAAGGCATTTCCCTCTTTTACAGTATCTGTCTGAAAACTGACTTGCTTTACAAGAGCCTGAATTCTGCCTCCCATATAAACGCTGTCACTGCTGCCTGAATTAAAATTTTCATAATGTTCCAATCGTTTAACAACTTCTGCCGGATAAGTTTCGCATCCATAATAAGTCACTCTGTCGTTTTCCTTCACTAATAAATAGGAGTGCATTTCCTGGAGTTCTTTGTTCATCTCATCCAGATAAACAATATCTTCAAACTTATATGGTTCTTCCTCTGCAACTTTCTGCATAATCTCTGCCTGTTCATTAGTAAGATGATTTACAATCTCTGCCGTGTTAGAAAGACTTTTGTATGTGGGATCTTCTATACCATATTGTTCTTCTATAACGCCGAACTGATACTCTGAGAATGCCCAAAAAGCCAGCCCTGTAAAAAGTAACGGCTCTAAAACAATTATAAAAAAAGAAATAATAATTCTGGTTTTAAGTTTCATAATCACTGCCTCTCTGCCCGGTTTTTCTATATTGTACCACATTTTTTCTCTTTTTCCCCTAAACAATCTGGAATTAAATCTAAATTTTCTATAAAAAACCTTTGAAAATACTTTGACTTTCCTGAAAAGTCCACCTAAAATAAAGTTAGATATTATTTTACAAAATCCAAGGAGATATTATGTTTTTAGACAAAGGGAATATACTTTCCGATTTTAATCATTTATTTAATACAGAAGCCTCCTGTCAAATATCATTGTATTCCCATCCCGGTATGGGAAAAACCAGACTTATTCAGGAGCTTTCTAAGAGCAGAAAAACATTATATTTTAAAGCTTCTGCTTTATCTTTTGAAGACAACATCCGCATGCTGAAGACATTATGCATACGACAGCTTCATGACGAATTTCAGCAGGCAAAAAAACTGACGGATATTTTAAAATTACTGGCAAAATATTCTGTACAAGAACCTTTTCTTGTAGTTTTTGATGATTTTCCACATCTTGCAGCTGGAAATAGAAGGATTTCCACATCAATTTCCTCTTTTTTCAACCGCATAGGTACAGATGCAAACTTATTTTTAGTTTTATGTAAACCCGCTTCCGTTTACGAAAAGGAATGCGCCAAAGAGTCCCATACTTTCCTTTTAAGACCATTTCACTTTTTCGAAATGCGGGTATTGTATCCGGAAATGTCTGTAGAAGAACAAATTCTGCTGTACAGTATTACAGGAGGTGTTCCTGCCTACTTACAATATTTTAATTCTAAATTATCCATACAGGATAACATTTACCACCTTTTCTTTCAGGAAAATGGTGCGTTTTACCGTCTTGTCCCTGCCAGAACAAGAGAATACTACTCCGCATCTTCTGTTATGCGCTCTATTCTTCTTTCTATGGGTCAGGAAAATAAAAAACTACAGGAAATTTGCGACTATACCGGGCTTACTCCCAGTGCCGCAAGCAGTCTGCTTCTTTCTTTGTCCTCACACAATCTGGCAGAGAGAATGGTACCTGTAACAGAAGAACAAAGCAGTCGCCGCGCTGTTTATTTTATTTCAGACAGTGTTTTCCGTTTTTGGTATACATACGTCCTCCCTTACCAATCAGAAATCGAGGCAGGGCAAGGGGAAACTGTTTTTAATACACTTGTTCTTCCTTCGTTGGATGGTTATACAAAAAGTACCTTTGAAACTATCTGCAAAGAATTTCTGCTTCTGACAGACGAGATGAATAATGCGCCTTTCCCTATGAAAAACGTAGGAAAATGGTGGGGACAACATCCTACTAAAAAACGTACTGAATTCATTTCGATTGCAGCCTATGATAATAATAAAATTTTACTGGGTTCCTGTTTCTGGACAGATGAATGGATTGACATTGATGCACTTTACAACCTGCAAAAGCACGCCTCACTTTTTCCGGATATGGAAAAATGGTATTATCTGTTTTCTAAATCAGATTTTGTAAGCGGCTTTGAGGTCATATCCGGCAGTCACGTACACGTATTCAGCCTGGAACAGATGTGCAGTATTTCTGACAAGTTTTACTTTTCTTTTGCAAATTTATAATTGATTTTTGCATATTTCATGTTTGTTTTTGTTCATTTATGGCAATGCTATATTTAAGGAAAAAGGAGATTTGCCTTTATGGACGAGAAAAGGACAAGACAATTTCGTGAATTAGGACTGACTATATCTTATTATCGGAAATTAAAAGGATTAACACAAACTCAACTTGCAGAAAGTGTGGGCCTCAGCAGAACACATATCAGCAATATCGAAGCACCAAGAGTAAAAACTTCCATCTCTCTTGACAGTCTTTTTGATATTGCAGATGCACTGGAAGTGCCCATTCGTGATTTATTTGATTTTAAAGGTTAATACCTGATACTTATATAATACAAAACGGGAATATTCATACATTTAAGTTATCTATGTATAAATATTCCCATTTTTTATAGTGTATACTTGGTTCCACGCCCATTCCCAATAACTTTTGATTTCGTGTACCCTGCCACTTTTGCAATTTTCCCCTCATCATCTGTTACACTATAGTGCTTATATTGCCCCTCTTGAACAACCAGTCTAATTGTTTCATTTTTCGTTGTATTTTTATCCTACTGTCGTAATTAACGCTTCACATTCTCCGTTGATTTCATACTCACCGCTTCCCGCTGACATAAAGAAGCTGTCTCCCTTTCTGTAAGGGATAGTCTCTCCTCCACAGGAAATTATACCTTCGCCTTCCATAATTAAGATACTTGCAAAGGACTCTTCGCCTACAGAACCTTTCATGCTGCTCATAAGTTTTCCATCCATATTCAGACAGTCTACTGTGAAATAATCGCAGCTTGCAATATGAGGATAGCATGTATTTTTTCTGGAAATCGGAACACGATTGGTTACTTCCACTGCTTTGTCAATGTGTAACTCTCTCTTCTTTCCGTCTTTTCCCACACGGCCAAAGTCATATACTCTGTAAGTTACATTGGAGTTCTGCTGAATTTCCGCAATAACAATTCCTTTTCCGATTGCATGGATCGTTCCTGCTTCAATAAACAGCACATCACCTTTCTGTACCGGAACGGCATTTAAAACTTCCAGTAAAGTATCTGTTTTAATTCTTTCTTCAAATTCTTCTTTGCTGACTTCTTTTTTAAATCCATAGTACAGGAAAGCGCCTTCTTCGCAGTCCATAATGTACCACATTTCCGTCTTTCCGTACTGTCCTTCATTTTTCAGAGCGTATTCATTATCAGGATGCACCTGAATGGAAAGGTTGTCTTTTGCATCAATAAATTTAGCCAGAATAGGGAATTCTTCGAACTTCTGGCAGTTGCTTCCCAGTACTTTTTTGCCTTCCAAATCAATGTATTCCTGCAGCGTCTTGCCTGCATAAGAACCATTTGCAATATAAGAAGGTCCGTCTGGATGACAGGAGAGCTCCCAGCTCTCTGCCAGTACGTCACCGTCAAATTCTTTATTATATTTTTCTACCAGACGATGTCCGCCCCACAAATAATCTTTATAACTTGGACGTAATTTTAATAATGCCATTTCTTATTCCTCCTCTGCCAGCGCTCTGACTCCACACATTAATGTATTCATCTTCGCATCTGCATCTTCACTGTCTGTTCCTCTTACACCTACATAGAACTTAATCTTCGGCTCTGTCCCTGATGGACGTACGCAACACCATGCATCTCCTTCCAGTTCAAAATAAAGTACATTGGATTTTGGCAATCCAGTGCCTTTTTCTGCCCCTGTCTTCGGATTTTTCGCAATGCCCAGTTCATAGTCACGCAATTCCAGAACTTCATATCCACCCAGCTCTGTCGGAACTTCTTTACGGATTTTTTCCATAATGGCTGCAATCTGTTTTGCTCCGTTTTGACCTTTTAAAGTAATTGTGCATAAATCTTCTTTATAGAAACCGTAAGTTTCAAAAAGATTGTTCATCTGTTCACAAAGAGTAATACCTTTGTCCATATAATAAGCTGCTGCTTCACATAAAGCCATAACAGCTACAACAGCGTCTTTATCTCTGGCATGAGTGCCTTCCAGACAGCCGTAACTTTCTTCATATCCGAACAAAAATTCGTTGGAATGTTCCTGTTCAAAGAACTTAATCTGCTCACCGATATACTTAAATCCGGTAAGAGTTTCAATGAGTTTTACATTATAAGCTTCTGCAATTCTCTTTGCCATTTTTCCGGATACGATTGTAGTAACTACCGCTCCATTTTCAGGCAGAATACCCAGCTCTTTCTTCTGAGAAAGAAGGTATTCCAGAATAAGCATTCCGGACATATTTCCTGTAAAGCTCTTGTATTCTCCGTCTGCCGGATCTTTCGCATAAATACCTAAACGGTCAGCGTCCGGGTCAGTAGCCAGAATTAAATCTGCATCCTTCTCTTTTGCAAGTTCCAGGGCTAATGCAAATGCTTTCTTGTCTTCCGGATTTGGATAAGGAACTGTTGGGAAGTTTCCGTCAGGAAGTTCCTGTTCTTTTACCACATACACATTTTCAAATCCCAGCTCTTTTAAAATGCGGCGTACAGGAAGATTACCTGTTCCGTGTAAAGGAGTGTATACAATCTTAATCTTGTCTGCCTGACGTTTAATTGCTTCCGGACGCAGCACCAGTTTTTTCAGTGCTTCGATATAGCGGTCATCCATATCAGAACCGATAATCTCACAAAGTCCTGCTTCCATAGCTTCTTCACGGCTCATGGTTTTTACTTCATCATAAGACTCAATGGCATTTACTTCTGCAATAATGTCTTTGTCACGAGGCGCTGTAATCTGAGCGCCGTCTTCCCAGTATACTTTGTATCCGTTGTATTCTGCAGGGTTGTGACTTGCTGTAATTACCACGCCTGCTGTACAGCCCAGCTCTCTTAAAGCAAATGAAAGCATTGGTGTTGGGCGAAGTTCAGGGAAAATATATGCTTTGATACCGTTTGCAGCCATGCAAAGAGCTGTTTCCCATGCAAACTCTGTGGATTTGTTTCTGGAGTCGTAAGCAATGGCAATTCCCTTTTCCTGTGCATTTTCTTTCAGAATATAATTTGCCAGTCCCTGTGTTGCCTTTCTTACGGTGTAACGGTTCATTCTGTTTGTTCCTGCTCCGATAATACCACGAAGACCACCTGTTCCAAATTCCAGATTTTTATAAAATCTTTCTTCGATTTCTTCCTCATTGTCGGAAATACTTTTTAATTCCGCTTTTGTGTCCTCATCAAAGTAAGGGGATGTACACCAAAAATTATAGTTTTCTCTAATATCCATTTCTCTTTTCTCCTTAAAAAAGATTTAATGTTTCACTTCCCACAGTCTGTCCCATTTCTTCCAAAATGATTTGTACTCTGCCCGGCTCTACGGTAAATTTCATTTCAGAATTCCAAACTGCAAATGCCTCAGAAGGTAAGAAAATGCTGACTTTTTTACTTTCTCCCTTTTTCAGCCATATCTTTTGAAAGCCTTTTAACTCTTTTGCACGGCGCACTACACTTCCCTGCTCTCCTGCAATGTATACAAGAGGCACTGCATAGCCGTCCTGCTCACCAATATTTTTAATGCTCATTTCCACCTGAATACCGTTCTTATGAAGTTCCTCTATGGCTACATCTTTCTTTCCAAAGGATATGTCTTCATATTCAAAATTTGTATAACTCTTTCCATATCCAAAGGTATAGGCTGCACCATCCGGAATATTGTAATAGTGCATGCTTCGGTAGGAATTTTTATAGTTGTAATACACTGGAAGCTGACCTGTACATCTTGGCAGAGATACAGGAAGTCTTCCCGAAGGATTTACCTCCCCGAATAAAATTTCTCCAATGGCTTTTCCGCCCTGCATACCCGGATAAAATCCATACAGAACCGCATCTGACTTCTCTGCCACTTCGTCCAGCGCATAAGCTCTTCCTCCGATAATTACGGTAATGACCTTAGAACCTGTGGCAAAAATTTTCTCTGCCAGTTCTCTCTGTACAGCAGGAAGGGAAAGTTCCGCAGTGTCCACGCCTTCTCCGCAGTCCATGGAAACACCGTGTTCGGAAATAGCCGCTCCGTTTGCATCAAAGGAAACTTCTCCGAAACGGCTGGAAGAACCGCCCAATACTAAAATCGTAATATCGGACTGCTCTGCAAGTTTTACAGCCTCCTCCAATTCTTCCTGTGTGCCGTCAAAGACACCGCAGCCTCTGGCATAAACTGCCTTGTCCCCAAGGTAAGAACGCACACCGTCTAATACGGTACTGCAGTTCTCTCTTTTCACCTGAGGGCTGTAATCTCCTAACTGATTATAGACCGCATCGGCATTTGGTCCGATTACTGCGATTTTCCGTGTCTCTTTTGAAAGAGGCAGGATATCATTTCTGTTTTCCAGAAGGACAACAGACTCTCTGGCAATTTGCAAAGCCTGAGGATATTTCTCATAAGAATACTCTTCCGGTTTCTGGTTTTCATCTAAAAGAGGACTTTCAAAAAGACCTCTTTTGACTTTCAATTCTAATACTCGAAGAACTGCTCTGTCAATATCTTCTTCTGTGATATATCCTTTTTCAAAAGCTTCATCCAGATGTCCATAGGCTTCATCCCAAAGTCCGATATCTACACCTGCACGAAGTGCTGCCGCTCCGGAGCGAACACAATCACCTGTCACAACGTTTAACTGGTCAATAGCACAGCCGTCTGCCATTACCACACCGTCAAATCCCATTTCATCTCTTAAAATATCAGTCAAAAGGTGATAGTTTGCATGACAGAACACACCGTCAATCTCGTTGTACGCTGCCATAACGCCGTCAACGCCCGCATCTGCACAGGCTTTCATTGCCGGAAGGTGGATTTCCCGAAGCTCACGCTCTCCAATTCTGGCTGCGCTGGCGTTAATTCCTCCGGTACATTCTCCCTGTGCGGCAAAATGTTTTGCCACTACAGATACACCTTCGCCTTGAACAGCACTTACTACCTGCTCTGCCATTCTTGAACAAAGATACGGATCTTCAGAAAAGCACTCCTCGCTGCGTCCCCAGCGAGGGTCTCTTACTACATCCAGAAGAGAAATCAATGCAAGATCTACCCCCATATCATGGAGCTGTTTTCCACAGACACGATACGCAGAATGGATTAATTCCGGGTGAAAAGTAGCGCCCATATTCAGATTTACCGGAAGCAGATAACTGTCAAGAGCCTGATGGCCATGGGGGCATTCTGTGCTTAACAAAGCCGGTATTTTCAGTCTGGAATGTTCCAGAACATATTTCTGCATTTGATTATATGCCTTTACGGCGTTCTCGCCGTAAAGACCGTTTTCATAATCTTTCTGAGACCAAGGATCTGCTCGGTAAAGACCATACAGAGTTCCAAGACCTCCGTATTTCTCCACTTCGTCTTTAAACTCCTGACTAAAGGAGATTTCTTCTCCATCTCTTTCATAAATACCAAAACCATAAAGTTTCTGATTTAACTGTCCGATTTTTTCCTGCAGAGTCATTTCAGCAAGTAATTCTTTTGCCTTGGTACTGTAGGTATTTTTTTCCATTATTTTAACCTCACCCTATAGGTTTTAATTTCATAAGGCTTAACAGATACGGTAAAGCTATTTCCGCAAGCCTCAACATCTGCTTCTTTTTCTTCCATAAGGTTACATTCTTCTACGCTTTCCAGTTCTCCTTCGGAAAATGTAAGCGTTGCTTTTGTCAGGCTGTTTTCACAGTCATACAGTCTGACAATCATGCCGTCGCCGTTTTCTGCCGGTTTTACTGTTTCAATAATAATATTATCTTTATTTACAGAAACAAAGGATTTTCCTGAATTTTTCAGCTCTCCCGCCGCTGCATAAGCCGGCTGGTTCAGCTTGTAAGCCTCCTGAACGGTTCCTGCTGCGCTCCATGTTTCTTTATGCGGATATAACGCATAAGTAAATACATGTTCTTCCTGATCTGCGGTCTTATTGGGCTCGATACCTGATTTAATCAGTGTGAGGGCAATGTTTCCGTCTTTTGCAGAATAACCATATTTGCAATCATTCAACAAGCTGACGCCATAGTGACCTTCGGAAATATCCATCCACTTCTGTCCGCAGCTTTCAAATCTGGCTTCATCCCAGCTTGTATTGCCATGAATTTTTCTCTTCAGATTACCGAACTGTACTTCAAAGGTTGCCTCATCTGAGTGAATATTTACAGGGAAGTGAACCTTCAGTAAGTGCTGATGCTCTTTCCAATCTACCCATGTAGAGAAGTCAATTCTTCTGCTGTCTGCATAGAAATGAATTTGCTGTTTAATTACAGAATTGCTGATTGTGCGCTGAATTTCCAGAGTAGCACGTACAGGGCCTTCTTCTGTCCACTGGATTTTATCTGCTTTTTCCGCATCCCAGTATTTTTCAGAATAGTACATATCAATATCCCAGCAGTCATAGTGCATTGGTTTATCTTCATACATACGAAGGAGATTTCCTTTTGCTCCATCCTGTAATACTTCACGGTCGCACTCTTTATCATAAATAGAAGTAAACAGACCGTTTTCATCAATAGAAATACGATAGAACGGAGTTTCCACACCGTTTTCTGTAATCTGAATGTCGGAAGCTTCTTTTTCTGCTGTTTCTAAAATACGGAAAGTTCTTCCGCCTTTTGCAGGAATGTCTGTAATATAAGCAACTGCCCCATCTGCTGTTTCCTGTACCGGATAAATCTTACCGCTTTCATCTGTCAATGCCGCTGCATGGCAGTCGCCTAAGTTTACAACGTCATTTCTCTCAAATCCCAATGTATTAAATACGCTGACTTTGTCCTCTCCGTCAACAGTAAGAAGATTTAATTTTTCTGCAATCATTTCTGCCAGACGGCTTTCAATCTCTGCATATTCTTTCTTTGTTACTTCATATACCTCTGCAATAGAAGAACCCGGTAAAATATCGTGGAACTGGTTCAGAAGCACGGTTCTCCAGATTTTATCCATTTCCTCTTTTTCGCTTGTTCCTGTGAGCACTTCCAATAATTCTGTATCCATTAAAAGCTGCTCACATCTGCGGTTAGAACGTTTATTTCTTCCCATAGAAGTGTAAGTTCCTCTGTGGTATTCAAAATACAGCTCACCTTCCCATACAGGCAGGCTCTTGTTTCCTTCCACACGCTCCTCAAGCTCTTCAAAGTATTTACCTGCAAACTCCTGACGTACTTTTGGAATTCCACGAATACCTTTTTCCATACGTTTGGAGGTTTCCAGCATTTCTCTTGTAGGACCGCCGCCTCCGTCACCGTATCCGAAGGCAATAAGAATATCGTTGTTAATATCTTTATTCTGATAACGATGCCAACCGCCCAGAATTGCATCAGGATGCAGCATACCGTTATAAGTTGTGAAGAAGTCAGCTTCACTCTGTCCTACGCCTAAAGTAGTAATCAGGTGAGTGAAAATCTCACTTCCGTCAATTCCCCTCCACATCATAGTATCGTAAGGAACTTTATTAACCTGGTTCCATGCCAGTTTTGTGGTCATAAAATATTTAATACCACTTTTCTTCATAATCTGAGGCAAAGCTCCTGAATATCCGAATACGTCAGGAAGCCATAAGATACGGCTGTCGATACCAAATTCTTCCTTGAAGAACTGTTTTCCGTAAAGGAACTGACGCACCAGTGACTCGCCGCTTGTGAGATTACAGTCAGCTTCCACCCACATTCCGCCTTCCGGTTCCCATCTGCCTTCTTTTACACGCTCTTTAATCTTTTCATAAGTTTCCGGATATCTTTCTTTCAGGAACTGATACAGCGCCGGCTGGCTGGACATAAATTTATATTCCGGATATTCTTCCATATATTTCAGTACCGTTGAAAAACTTCTTGCAACCTTTTCTCTTGTCTGTGCCACTGTCCAAAGCCATGCCACATCAATGTGCGTATGTCCGATACAGGAAGCAATAACATCTTCATATCCGCTCATGTCTTCATACAGTGCCTTTTGAATATAGTTATGAGCTTCTTCTATAGACTGATAAAAACTGTCAGAATATGGTGTACGCAAATCCAGAAGATTAATGGTATTATTCAATATTGTACGCAAATCTTTTCTTACCTTATCATCTTCCTGCATTCTGGAAAATCCCTGAAGGGGAACAACAATATCGTAGTAAATCTCATTGATTTTCTCATCTACTTCTACTGCTTCCATTGTAAATGTCAGTTCCGCGAACATAACACCTGTGTATCCCTGCAAATCAATAGTGTAAGTTTCACCCTCTTTTGCACATTTTTCCAGCATTACTGTCTGGTGATTAAGATCCATTCCCTGTGTCATCTGTCCATTTACAAACAGTAAAAACTGTGGATTTTTTGCATAGTCCCAGTGGTCTACCTGTGTTGCTACCTTGAGGTAAAGAGTTTTTCCATCCATACTCTTTGGAATGGTATACTCTGCTCTAAACCAGTAATGCTTATCCGGACCATACCAGTGCATGGTCTTGCTGTCAAATTCCTCCCAAGGTTCTGCGGACTGGTCTGCTTCCTGTGGATAAAAATATAAACCTTTCTTATAAACAACTCCATTTACCGGTTCTTTTTTTACAAAAGCTAATTCTTTTAATTCATTGCATATTACGGAAATTCTGTCTTCAATAAATCTCATGCTATCGCATCACTCCTTATATACTATTTTATTTCTTCTTAGAGATTATTTGTTATACGACTGTCACTTCAAATAGTAGCTTGTGATATTGATATATTTTGAGCGAATTCGTCGAGCACGCTTTGAGATTACAAGCTCAAAGCAAGCGCAGACTGAGCGTAAAATATATCGATATCTGCAAGCTACACTTTGATACAATCGTATAAGTGAAAATGCTCCCAGATGCATCTAATGCACCTGGGAGCACTTTCCTGTTGAGAAACTCTCCAACAGGTTCATTAAAAAGCATTTTCTTTAATATATTTTAACATATCATCAACAGTTGTAAAGGCAAGACCTGTAACTGTATCTGCACAACCATAATAAATGGCAATTCTTCCTGTATCAGCATCTGTAAGAGTTGCACATGGGAATACTACGTTCGGTACATCTCCTACACATTCATATAATTCGTAAGGTCCTAATACATAAGCTTTAGAACGTGCAATTACTTTCCATGGCTCATTTAAGTCTAAAAGTGCTGCACCCATACGATATACAAATCCGTTACATGTGTTGATAACACCATGGTAAATCAATAACCATCCTTCATCTGTCTCAATCGGAACAGGACCCGGACCAATCTTTGTAGACTGCCATGCAGAGATATCGCCTTTTTCTGTGGACATTACATGTCTGTGGTGTCCCCAGTATTCCAAATCAGGGCTCTGACTGCAGAAGATATCACCGAATGGTGTATGTCCTGTATCACTTGGTCTGCTCAGCATCATATAGTTTCCATTGATTTTTCTTGGAAAAAGCACACCATTTCTATTATATGGTAAAAATGCATTTTCCAGCTGATGGAAAGTCTTGAAGTCAAAAGTATAAGCTACACCAATTGTCGGTCCGTGATATCCGTTACACCATGTAATGTAATATCTGTCTTCAATAAAGCAAACACGTGGGTCATAGCGATATTCTCTCTTTGTAACCTCAGCATCACCTTCAAAAGTAATTGGTTCATGGTTAATTTCCCAGTTGATACCATCTTTTGAAAATCCTGCAAAGATATCCATGCTTACACATTTGCTGTCACATCTGAACACACCTGCAAAACCATCTTTAAAAGGTACAACAGCGCTATTGAAAATACTGTTGGAACTTGGAATATCATTGCGATTGATAATCGGGTTCTGTGTGTATCTCCAGATAGGCATATTGTAATTTTCTGGTTTATCCTGCCACGGAATGTTTTTTAATGGATTTCCAATAATTTTTGACATTTTTCCTCCTTGTCAGGAATAGGGGCATTCTCTATTTTAGAAAATGTCCCCACTCCTCTATTACACAATTTAATGGTAATCGTTATTTACAATTATTATTTTGTAGCGTCAATCTGTTTCTGTGCTTCTGCACGAATTGTTTCCCAACCTGCTGTTTCCAGTTCACTTTCAATTGTTTTGATCAGTTCTCTTGGATCCTGAGCGCCTGTAAAGAATTCTGAATAATATTTTTCATATACGGCACGGCAGTTTGCAAGTTCTGTTTCAATCTTGGATGTGTCAAGGTTAAATCCAAGTAATACAGATGGTTTTGCATTTTCATTTAATTCTTTAACTTCATCCCACTGATTGAATGTTTCAATTGCCTGCTGAGTTACATTAAAGAATGTACCCTGTGTATAACCAGCCATACCCCAGTCTGTTGTCAGTCTATTAACTTTTCCGTCTTCTGTGTATTCGAAGTCAGAACCTTCTACACCATAGTAGAATAAGTCACGAACTTTAGAGTCTGTATTAACTAAGTTTAATAACTGTAAAGCTTTTTCCGGATGTTTAGATCCAGAGTAAATACCATTGATAGAACCACGTACTGTTGTGTTGGAAACTACAGTATCGCCATATTTTACTGCTACACAGTTTTCAATACCATTGTTTGGTCCCCATGTAGTAGTTGCAGCGCCACTCCATCCCTGTGCTGTAAAGAATGTTCTGTATTTGTTAGAGTCATCAGCTGTTGGTGCATCACCATTAATAAGACCTTCTTTGTACATTTTGTGTACGATATCCAGGTTTGCTAAAACTTCTTCGTCTGCTAATGGGTTTACTACTGTTTTGCTTTCATCTGTGTATTTAACACCTAATACAGGTAAACTTGCACTTAAATCATCAAATCCAAGGTTTACAAGGAAGTTTGCACCATTTTTAGACATATAATATGGAGCTGTTCCTTCGCCTTCTTTGATTGTCTTTAAAGCTTCATACAGAGAATTGAAGTCTGTGATTGCATTGATATCAATGCTGTATTTGTCTGCCATATCCTGATCCCAAACAAAGTATTCAGAAAGAGAACTGTCTTTGTAAGATGGAACACCATAAATCTTGTCATCAACTTTCATTGCTGTCCAGTAATCTTCTGGAATCATTTCGTACAGTTCAGGCGCTTCTTTTGGTAACATTTCTGTTAAATCCAGTAAAGAACCATTTGCAATTTCTGCATTATAACGTGTCTGGTCTGTGAAAAGAATATCGAAGTATTCGCCGGAGTTTGTGATAACACTTCTTCTGTTATCCCAGTCACCCCATGGAACGATTTCCATGTCTACGTTTACACCAATTTTTTCTTCAAGGTATGGATTGATCTGTTTCAGCCATTCGTCGTAGTTCTTAGGCATACCATTTCCTACCTGAATCCATTTTAATGTTACAACATCATCTTTACCTTCGCCTTTGCCGGCATCAGCTTTTTTACCTTCTGAGCCACATCCTGCTAAGAGTCCCATACTCATTGCAGCTACAAGTCCTAAAGCAATAACTTGTCTTTTTTTCATTGTAAAATATCCTCCTTTAGATTTTTATAATTTTTAATTTCACCGGAAGCCGGATATTGCTTCCGGAAAATATCGTTGGGTTGTATCAGCCCTTTACAGCTCCGACTGTAAGACCTGAAATAAAGTATTTCTGGAAGAACGGATAGCAGCACGCAATCGGAACGATAATAATTACTGCCATCGCCATTCTGGCGCCTTCCTTCGGCATGGAATTGATGTAGTCAGTCATGCTGACACCAAGCGCCGGATTGCTTAACATTGCCTGCATATTTCTTTCGAAATGATCCAGCAGAGCCTGTAAGGAATACAGAGATGAGTCTGTAATGTACAGGGATGACTGGAACCAGTCGTTCCAATAACCAAATGTAAGGAACAAAGCGATTGTTGCCAACAGAGGTTTTGACAGTGGCAAAGCAATCTTTCCGAAAATCTGGAACTGTGTAGCGCCGTCAATCTGAGCGGACTCAATAACAGACTCCGGTATATTCGTTCTAAAGAACGTCTTACAAATTACTACGTTGAATGAAGATACACACAGCGGAAGTATCAGTGCCCACATAGTATCTTTCAAGTGCATGAACTGTGTATTTACTACATAAGATGAAATCATACCACCATTGAAAACCATAGGAATGAAAACTAACATAGTAAAGAAATTGTTCAATTTATAACTGCGTCTGGAAATTACATATCCCATTAAAGTTGTCAAAGCAACACCTAATGCAGTACCTACTGCCGTTACGATTACGGAAACTCCCAGAGCATCAATAATCATGGAAATTTCACGACCTAAGAATTTATAGGCATCCAGCGAAAATACTTCCGGAATAAAACGGTAACCGTTTTGTGCAATGGACTCTTCAGATGAAATAGAAATCATGAAGACAAAAAATACCGGAATAATACAAATCAATGCCAATAGGATGAATATAATGTTAAAAATCGCGTTGGTTCCACCGGAAATTCTATTCAATTTTGAAGAATCTGCAAGATCTAAATCTTTTTTATTTTTCGCCATTTTTACACCTCCTATATAATTGCACTGTCTTCATCTACTTTTCGCACAATTGCATTAGCAACTAAAATAGTAATACAACATGCTACTGACTGGAAGAAGGTTACTGCTGAAGTCATACCAATTGGTGCTGAAGACTGCAGCATGTTAAATACCTGAGTATCAATGGTTGCTGTTGTATTAAAGATAGAACCGGTTGCACCCTGAGACAACTGGAAAAATAATCCAAAGTCTGAATAGAAAATCTTACCTACGTTCAGGATAAACATCATAATAATAACGTTTTTCAGACAAGGCAGTGTAATGTATCTTACCTGCTGACGCTTATTAGCGCCGTCCATAACAGCCGCTTCGTATAAAGTAGTATCAATTCCCGAGATACTGGATAAATAAATAACCATGTTATATCCCGTACTTTTCCACAGATACATAAATATCAAAATAGCCGGCCAAACGCTTGCTTTCATATACCACTGAACCGGTTCGTTGCCTCCATCACGGAGCATGGTGTTAATCAAACCATTGTCCTGATTTAAAAAGGCATCCAGGAAATAAGATGCTACTACCCATGACATAAAGTATGGGAAGAACATTAATGTCTGGTATACTTTAGAAGCTCTTTTGTTGTGCAGTAAGCTAATCATAATAGCAAAGCCTACAGAAAGAATCATTCCAATTACAATAAATGCCAGGTTATAAAGAATTGTGTTTCTTAAAATAACAAACAAGTCATTGGACTTTATTAAGAATTCGAAGTTTTTAAAACCTGACCAGTCGCTGTGGAAAACATTGTAAATGAAGCTTTCTCCGGCAGTTACTCTGTAATTCTTAAACGCAATGATTAAACCGAACATTGGCAGAAAACAGAATAATATGTACCAGACTGCTGTTGGAAGCGCCAGAATGGTCAGCTCCGTATCGTTTTTGGTCCAACGATTTCTTTTTCTGAGTTTTTTTTCTTTCTTCAAATCCGTTCCTCCTTATCTTTCAGTTTCTGATTTCTGTTCCTCTTCTTTTATATTGCGAACAGACTCCCGGTATATAACCTTGCCGGGAATTCGGAATACACCTCCGCCCTTTTTCGTAGGGTTGTTCATGTGTTTTATCATACGCCGCGCTGCAAGTTTACCTATTTCTTCAATATCAACTGCCACTGTGGTAAGCGGCGGACTGCAAACCTGTGCGTAAATAGAGTTATCAAATCCTGCTACGGAAATGTCCTCCGGTATATGATAACCTTTTGCTGTTAATTCCTTAACCAGCCGAAATGCCGTTTCATCACAGTTACATACAAATGCAGTAGGCATTTTTTTCGGAAGTTCTAAAGGAATTGCCTCACCTTCCTGACTGCGGTCCAGAATATTCCATACATCCTGGGGAGTAATATTATTTTCCATCATACTTCTTACATACCCCAAATAACGGTCTGTGATACTGGTAGTAGCTCCTAGTGTACCTACAAACCCGATTTCTGTATGTCCCTGATGTATCAGATAGTTTGTAATTTCATAACAGCTGTAAATATTTTCTGTTACTACGGAGTCTGATTTATGTGTTTCATCATAGACGTCTACATATATCTTCGGAAGGTCAACAGCATCTAATCGTTTTTTTACTTCCCAGTCCAGTATTCCGAGAAATATCAGGCCATCAAACATTCCCGACGATTTAATAGTCTGCAAATCTCCGGCAAGACTATTTCGGTTGGGTGATATCATCATGCTGGTGCAGGAGGATTTCTGAAGTTCACTGATAATTTTTTCGTACATTGCCATGTAGAACTTGCCTTCGTCTCCTGAATTAAAACGATCGCTCATAATAATTCCGACTTTTTTTGTCTTCCTATTACCATAATTCGGAAGTACATATCCCGATTTCTCTGCAAGTTCAGCAATTCGTTTTTTCAGGGCTTCGCCTACTCCTTCCTTGCCGTTTAACGCTTTGGAAACAGTAACCTTACTTATACCCAATTCGTCAGCTATATCTTGCATTGAAACTGCCTTTTTCTCAGCCATAACATCCCCCTTTTCCCTAACATTTCTATAATAAATCTATCACTTTTTGGAGGTTTCGTCAATAACTTTTAGCCTTTTCATATATAATGCACACTTTTACTAAATACTTTTTGTATATAATTGCTAATTTTAGGAGGGTTACTTTTAACTTTACAATTCTTTTTATTACTTAACACTTGTTTACAAAACTGTAAACTCATCTCTAAATATTATGTTTTCTGCATTATCTCCGAGAAACACTTCAAATTTTCCCGGCTCCACAGACCAGCCATATTCAGGACTTAGCGTTCTCATCTCCTTTGGTCCGATAATTATTTCCACAGTACGGGTTTCTTTTGGTTCAAGCTCCACTTTTGCAAATCCTGCCAGCGCATAATATGGTTTTACTGTAGAGCTGACTTGATCCCTTAAATAAATCTGGGGAACTGCAGCTCCTTTTCGGCTGCCTGTATTCACAATCGTAACCGATACTATAATACTCTCCCCTTGATGAATTTCTTTTTTGGAAAGTGTCATATCTGTAAATGAAAATGTGGTATATGTCTGTCCATATCCAAAAGGATAGAGAGGCAGCCAGTTCATTTCCACATATCGTTTCCCACCTCCGGGGCGACGACTGTAGTGACAGGGAATTTGACCTACATGTTTTGGAAAGGTCATAGGCAGACGACCTGAAGGCGCACAATCTCCAAAAAGAACCTCAGCTATAGCATAACCGCCCTGTTCCCCCGGAAACCACGCTTCTAAAATTGCCGGGATATGCTCCTGCTCCCAGACAGCTGTAACCGGGCGCCCACTTTGCATCACCAATACAACAGGGGTTCCTGTTGCATATACCGCTTTTACGAAATCAAGCTGTCGCCCTGGCAGATCCAGACTCACCCTGTCAAAATTCTCTCCACTGGTTTCAATATTGTCCCCTACGCAGACAACTGCCACATCTGCCTTTTTCGCTGCTTCAACGGCCTTTGTGAAATCCTCTTTTCCGCTGTTATATCCAAAGATAACTCTGGCAGCACGGCGATCATTGGTAAATACAATGCGAACCTTATAAGCCTTTCCTTCCTCGAAATGGAATTCTGCCATCTGATTGGCATCATGGTTTTCCCCCCAGCCGTCAATTAAAAGTTCCTCATCTATATATAACTGCATACTGTCCTGCGTACTGAAGCCAATACAACCTTCCAACTCATACGGCATTTTCACGTACCCTGTCCAAACTACACTAAAAGCTGCCGCATCAAGATCCGGATGTGGTTTTGCAAAAATCCAGTTAAAGTTAATCATTGAGTCTGTTCTGACACATACCGGTTCTCCTTTTGGTGTTCTTCCGTTATAATAGCGTCCTGTAAGCCCCGGCTTTCCCTCTTCATCTAATAGCATCCCCGGATGAAAAGGTGTTACCATATCTCCCAGAAAACTACAGCCCTTTTCATATAAAACTTTTGTTTCTTCTGATACTGTATTGCGAATACCTTCCAATACAGATACTGCATAAGGCACTCCTGACTCTACACAATAATCTCCCAGTACCGGTGTCGCTGCCGCAGGTCCTAACACAGCAATACTCTTAATATCCTTTTTCAGTGGAAGAATTTCTCCTTCATTTTTCAAAAGACAAATGCTTTCTGCCGCAATCTGTTTTGCTAAATCCAAATGTTCTGTACAGCGATGCGTTTTTTCCTCTCTGTCCTCCTGTGTATAAGGATTATCAAAAAGACCTGTCAGAAATTTCACTCTCAGTACACGGCGGCACGCCTGATTAATCACTTCTTCTGACAGTCTTCCTGTTTCTACCAGTTCTTTCAGTCCTTCCTGCCACTCCTCATGTGGATAATCATATAACTGTAAATCTACACCGGCTTCCAGTCCCATAGCCATTGCTTCTTTACGGCTGTCGGCTACATAGTGTTCATCATACAAGCGGACAATAGCTGTAAGATCTGAACGAACAAAACCACGCATTCCATACTGATTTCTCAGTACTTCCGTCAACAACTCATAGTCTGAGGAAACAGGATTTCCATCAATAGAATTATAGGAACACATCGTGTCTACTGCCTTTCCCTCTGCAAATGCAGCTTCAAAAACAGGCAGACATTCTGCAAACACATCATGACGCCCCATAGAAGAAGGGGCACAGTTTAAGCCTCCTACCGGACTTCCGTAACCCACATAATGTTTTGGTTCTGCAGCCACGGCATCCGGCGCTGCCAGATCATCCCCCTGCATTCCAAGCACTGTTTCTCTGGCAAACTGAGCACTTAAATGTACATCTTCCCCATAAGACTCTTCTGTTCTTCCATAACGGGGATCACGGCTTAAGTCCATAACAGGACTATAAGTTTCATGTATACCTACTGCTCTGGCTTCTGTAGCTATCGCATGTCCCATTTTTCGCCCAAGCTCCGGATGAAAAGTGGCTGCAAGTCCTATCTGCTGCGGAAAGCAGGTCGCTCCGTTACGGAAAATACCATGTAAAGCCTCTTCACTAAACAAAAAAGGAATTCCCAGTCTTGTATTTTCTACTGCGTAGCGTTGCAGCTCATTTGTCTGGCAGGCATTCATCCCTCTTGTCTGAATACTCCCTACACTATTTCCTTTTAATAATTCTTCTACAGTATTCATGAACAGCTCTGTCACATTTCCATCTACATCCCATTTTGTAAAATCATGAGAATAATACTGATCTGTCTGAAGAATTTTTTCTTCCAGTGTCATTCTGGATATTAAATCATCCAGTCGTTCTTCTATTGATAAATCTTTATTTTTATACGGATACATATTTTCCCTCTTTCTAACTCTATTTAATATGCGGCAGTTTTCGGCCATTGATGAAAAGATTGATAAGACCTCCCACACCGGACAGCAAAAACAATACAGAAATACTCTTATATCCCAGCGACTCCTCGAAAACAGACTGTAAAGACGCACTGCATGCTGTTGTCAGACATCCTGCAATACTGATAATTGCTGCAGTAACTCCCAGGTATAACGTCTTTCCTGTAGCAGGGCTGGCTGAATACTGTAAGTTTGTATTGGCAATAACGGTTCCTGAATTACATGCTGTTGTAATTATCATTAAAATAGGCGCTATAAAAAATGCACTTTCAGGGGTGACAAACGCCCAGGACACTGTACATAAAAATCCAATGGCGGCTGAACGGTGAATGGTCCAGTCCCATGTATGTCTGTCCGAAAACCGTCCCCACAAATAACTGCCTGCCATTCCTGCTATAGCTGCCACAATTCCCGCACTTGCCAGAAACGTATGACTCAGTCCCAAAACTCGAAGCTGGTATACAATTAAAAACGGAGTTGCAATGCCGCTGGCAACACTGGACAAAATATTATATAAAAGCAACGGACGATAACTTTTGTCTTTCAATGGCAAAAAGACATCTGACAATTGAATATGTGCAGTTTCTTCCACCGGACGCTCACATACATTCAGTAAAAGCACTGCGTCTAACAAAGCTAACACCAGACATACAAGTCCTACGGTCTGGTATCCCTCACTGTCTCGTCCCAGTGCCATAAGTTTGTCCAAATGACGACTGAGTAAAAAAGTCGCAATACTGTTTACTCCTACTGCCAGAATATCCTTCTTCGCCATATAGACTCCCCGTTCACTTACATCTACAAGGCTTATAGTCCACTGCTGAAGGCCCGGTGTTACGATACCGGCGCTGGCAAAAGCGACAATGTACAATGCAACTGCTGTTCCTACTTGAAGCTTCGCACCTGACAAAAGCAGGGGAAGCAAAAACATTGCTGCTGCGGAAAAACGATAAATCACACATAAAATCCATATAATCGGTTTTCTGTAACGAAATCTCTCAAATAAAAACGGAGAGAAAAACTGCAAAATACAGCCCAGTTGGGGAATTAAGGCAATGGAGGCACATGCAGCAACTGATGCCCCCAGGTAGCCAAGATACCCCGTCATAATATTATTTGTTGCAGCTGCATAAATAACTGATGCAACTGCACCTTCTATCATAATACCGCGAGTTCCAATCAAAAGTTCACGTTCTGTGGGATTTTGATCAGGAATAAATTTCTGTCTCAACTTAACATTCATCTCTTTATTTATATACCTTTCAAAATCATCAGATATTGCTGCAGATGTGCCTCCATCTGCAAATATTATAAAATTTTTATTCAACAATCAGTACATGTGGTGCATAAGCAGCCTCTCTTAACTGATCCATCATTTTTTCAGGATTTTGCTCTTCACTAAGCCAAAGGCTGTATTTAAACTCACTAAATCCTGATAAATCCATTTTAAAGTTTGTCTCCCAGATATTATTCATAACCCAGGAATAAACAGGACGATGATTATCCGCTTCGCAGCCTTCACACAATCTGATAGGATGATGTTCCATTTCTCCCATATAAACAAGTGGTGTGTCATGCATAGCAATCATAGCGCCACCCTGTGGTGATACATAACCAAGTCCCTCATCAGACATATAAAATTCCATACAAGTACCTGGTACCTGATCTACACCTGGACGGAAGGCTTCTTTTCCTTTTCTCAGATACAGACTGCTGTCCTCAAAGGCAAGTTCCAGTGGAAGATATACACTTTCAATATCAGAAGAAATTGTTTTGCCAAGCTCAAGGCTGAAATCAACACGTGGGATTTCATTGTAAAATTTCAGTACTACTTCTGTATGCACAGAACCTTCCATATTGTAGCGAAGACGAAGAATTGTAAATACCGGTCCTCTCTCCTGGCGGATCACTTCCTCCAGACATCCTACATAAAGCTGGGCATGTTCACCACGCATATTTCTGCCCATAATTCTTCTTTCTGTTTCTTCCGGACATCCTGCCTGCTTTCCGTTTAATATCTTTGTAACTTCATACATAGGTGTGAAAATAGGTGCAACACCTTTTCCCAGCATTTCTTTTCCTGTTCTCTTATCAATAAATGATGTAATTCCTTCATGACGACGATAAGATAAACGGAAAAATTTATTCTCGAAATAATATGGCAGATGATATGTCTCCGGATCGTATTCATTTACAATATCACGAACACGCTCTGAACCTGCATAGCACTGACGTGTATTCAGTGTCTCCACTGCCGCTTTTTTACTGTGGTATGTATATGTCTTTTCTTCTCCCGGAAGGAAAGTATCTACAAAACTGATATTTCTTCCTCTTGGATGAGGAGATACCTGACAGGCAATTACTTCACCTTTTTCATTTCTTATCTCTGCATCAGGCAGCATCATTGTTTCAATGTAAAATTCTACAAGCTTAGGTCCTTCTGTTTTTGACACGTTACAGACCTTAATCTTTCCGTTTGTATTATAATAACGAAGCACATCGCCCTTTTCTTTGATAATCTGGTTTAACATTCTGGCAGATGCCTCATGTGCTTTGGAAGCATAACTGTTTTTACGCATATCCAAGTTTAACACCATAGTGTCATAAGGATTTGTAATGGTTGAGGAATGTCCCCATGTATGTTCTGCGTAGAGCAAAAGGTTGTCCTGAGCTGTTCTATATAAATCAGGATATTTTTTCTCTGCCTCCGGATCCAATCGTTTACATAAGTGATAATAATGCTGGGCTTCGCGATAGTGCTTTACTGCATAAGGTGTACTTCCCACACCATTTGCCCACCAGTCCGTTAAATCACCATGACATACCGGCGCATCTGCAAGTTCATCTTTAATAGCTTCATACAGTTCCTGAAGAGAAACCATCTTTATTGCTACTTCATTTCCGTAACGACGATTATGTTCCTCAATCGTTTCCAAAATTTCCACTTCCGGCGGAGCATTATCGCTAAATACACCGGATACAGAAGAGATAATAAAGTTATAAGCATATCCCTGTTCTTCACATTCATCTAAATAACGAAGTAAATTCTGATGCAGCTCTTCTACCGGACCTTCTGCCTCCTGCTTGCCGCCCAGATAACTGTCCTGCATAAAGTTCGTAACATAATTTGGTTTAAATCCCAGTACGTTTCCCAAATTGTAATGTTCACCATTCCATACCAACAGGCGTTTTCCCTCTGCATTTTCCCACCAATATGCATTCTGGTTCTGGCGCAGAGGATACATACCATGATGGCAGTGGATATTTGTATATAAAAATTCCACTCCATTATCTAACATCGCATCACGGCATCCCATAGAAATACCATTAATATCCGCAAACATCGCTGTTTTCATTGTGATGCCCTTTTTCTGGAAATATTCTTTCCATTCCTGCAAACGCTCGTTATAAACTTCACTGTCTAATAAGTCATTAAAGTTCAGATAATTTGCAGAAAGTCCCAATTTCCCTTCTGCTGTTAATTTGCAGAATTCTTCTTTTTCTTCTTCGGAAGCTGTTTTGAAAAACTCTTCCACACAGAAAAGCGTTTCACAATTCCAGCGGAAGTTCTGATACTCCGGTTTTTTCATAAGAGACAACACTGTGCGAATATAATCTGTCTGATTGTCAATTACACGCTCCTGTAAGTCTGTATACCCAATATCTGTATGAGAATGATGAATTACATATACTGTCTGAATTTTGTGTGACATTGTAGTCTCCTTTCTTATTTGCGTACAGTAGCTACGATTAATTTAATTTCTTCGTTTTCAGGTACAATTCTGTACTGACCTGCTGCTGCCGGTACAATAGCTGTTTCTGCGTAATGAATTTCAAATGGCTCAAAACTTCCATCCACACTTTCAATAAGTGCATGACTTCCGTCTACTAAATTCATTACATTCACAGAGTCTTCTGTACTTACTGTATAAGGTTCTGTCAAAGTATATCGAAAAGTATCTATAAATTCCCTGTTATGAAGACCGGTTCTTTCCACTTCATAACCATCCCCTTTTTCAAGGGTTTTCTGCTGTCCTACAACATTTTCATAAATCCATTTCGTATCTCTGTCCCACTGAATATTTTTCATTCCGTGGTCTACATGAATTGGTCTTGGCAGTCCATCCAGACCTACTCTGCCCCAATCCCAGAGTTTAAAAGTAAAAATATATGGGGTAGCACTGATTTCCAGTACCATAGTATCCTTTCCTGAGCAATGCACAGTACCTGCGGGAATTAAAATATGATCATGCTTTTTCACGGGCACCTTATTTACATATTTCTCCGCCGGAAACTCTATCTCTCCCTTTTCTGCGGCCCTTAAATCTCTTTCCATTGCTTTCGGATCCACATCTTCTTTTACTCCAAGATATACATAGGTTTCCTCTGATTGGTCTGCATCTAAAAGATAATAACTTTCGTCCTGTGTATAGTGCATTCCAAATGTATCCTGTATGTATTCTGTCAGCGGATGTACCTGTAAGGACAGATTTCCTCCGCCCATAGTGTCCAGCAAGTCGAAGCGAATAGGGAATTCTGCTCCAAATCTTCCATGTACACGCTCTCCTAAAAGCTCGTGAGGTGCATAAAGTCCTAAATCAATGGCCGGAATTTTTAAAATATGTTCTCCCATTTTCAGGTTTAAACTGTTTTCTTCCGGTACTCCATCAAAACTCCATGCAAAATTTTCCCTGTTTTTATCCAGACCAAAGTTTTCTTTCATCCACTGACCGCCCCATACGCCGGGATCAAAATACGGCTCCATACGGAATGGTTTTTTACTTACCTGTTTAAGTCCTTCCCGAAATGCATCACCGGAAGCTAAAACAGGATGCCCTTTTACTTCTGTATCAAGAACATAATCAAATCTTTCATAACGCTGCTTTTTGTATCTGTCTGCCAGACGCCATTCAATGAAAAATCCTCGTTTATATTTTGCCAGAACCGGTGCATCTGTATTTGTACAGTGCCAGTTCGGCATACCTTTACGATATCTCAACTGAATTTCCCATCGGGTAATATTGCAATACACATAAATATCACCCTCTGATAGAAATCCTGCTCCAAGACCTGCGATTACAACAATTCCTTCCTGAATATCGTCCAGCTCTTCTGCTGCTTCTCTTAACTTCTCCTGGTTAAAAAAGTCTTCCAGTTTTTTATGGCAGATAATTCCGAATACTCTGTCATCTGTGATGTATTCGTAAAACTCCCTATTAAGTTCTTCTTCTGATTTGGCATAAGCTTCCATGTCAAACACTTTAACCGGAGCTAAGCCTTTCACAATATCCAGAATGTCTTCCTTCTCTACCCCCGGATACATATCCATACATACAACAACCTTTTTATTCGCTTTAAGAAGTTTCCCCACTCTTTCTTTCAGCTCATCTGTTACATTTTCCTTTCCATCCCAAATACAATTGTCAAAACCTTTGACCACTGTAGCCGGATGTAAATCGTAATTGTTGTATTTACTTACAATATCCATTATTCTGTTCTCTCCTATAAATCTACTGTATATTTATATCTGTTGCCAGGATAATAGCATCTGGAATATTCATAAGTCTCCCCGCTGGACAGAAACGTCTGTCGGGTTCTTATAAAAATAGGCATTTGTGCTTCTATTTCCAAATACTTTTGTACTTCCGGAGACGGTAATGCCGCTTCTAATGTATCTTTTCCTGACTCAATCCATATACCATGACTTTCCCGTAGATACTGGTATAAAGATTTTGTATAATAATGACTATCCAACGGAAGTTCTTTAATCTTTTTTAAATATGTAATCGTGTAAACGATAGGCTTTCCATCCACATTTCTGACTCTTTTCAGACAATAACATTTCTCTGTCAAAGGAATTTGCAGGTTTTTCGCCACCTGTTCACCGGGCTTTACTAATTCCATATTACAGTATGAGGTCTCCATAAAGATATTATGTTTTCGCATTTCCTCTGTAAAACTGATAACACCCTCTATCTGCTCCTCAATTTTATCGTATACAACATCCGTACCGATACCTCTGCGAATTCTTATATAACCTGTCTGTACCAGCCTTGCCATTGCCTGGCGTACTGTCACACGGGAAACCTGATAAGTTTCCATAAGCTCCTTTTCTGTAGGAAATAAATCGCCTTTACTATATTCACCCTGTTCAATTTTCTTTCTTAAAACCATCTCCAGCTGTATATACAGTGGAATGGCTCCCTTCTCTCTATCTAACATCTTTATCCTCTTGTCATTTTTACAAACAACCCTTGCATGGCTTTCTCAGAAGTTTCTGTCTGCACATGAATTTTAATATTTCTCTTTTCACATTCTTTTGCAAAGTCTTTACCAAAATAAGAAAAGCTCTTTGAAATCTGACCGCCGAAAATAATTGCATCAGGATGAAAATCTTCAATAACAGGAAGAATTGCTGCTATAATCTCATCTCCAAATTTTTTCCATGCTTCCAGAGCAGCTTTATCATTATTCTGACATAAATCGTAAAGCTCTTTTCCACTCTTAGGTTCTCCAAATACTTCCTTACAAATTCGTTCCAATCCTCTTACAGAAATATAATCGTCAATAATAGAGTCTTTATATGGAAGCCAGTACAGCCATCCGCATTCCGGCACGCCTTCCCCTGATTTCTGTGGAACTCTGTCCTTTAAAAATGCTGTTCCTGTACCAGTTCCAATGCAAAGACACACGATTTTTGATTCGTTCTGCATTTCACCGAACCATGCTTCTCCAACTGCAAATGCCTCAATATCATGTAAATAACCAAATTTGGCATTTTCAATTTCAGGAATTCTCTTTTTCATTTCAGGTTCTAAAGCTCTTCCATAAATGCTATCGTATTTATTTAATCCCTGGATCTGACAAATTCCCTTTTCATAGTCAAAAGGTCCCGGAAACGCCATACCAACTCCTATTATTTCTGCCTGAGGATTTGTATTCATTAACTCTCTTAAAATAAAAGCAAAATTATCAAGAATAATATCTGCGCTTTCTCTGGATTTTGATGGATAGGAAAAAATATCTGTTTTTCTGTTTCCTTCCTCATCAAACATAGCACCTTTAATCTGAGTTCCTCCTACATCAAGAAGTAAATACGCTTTTTCTGTGTAATTTGTCATAGTCATTTTCCTTTCAATACTAGTATTTCTACGTTTGTAGTAATCATAACGTTATAACCTTTATATTATCCAATTTTTTTTGTTTTTCAAGTTCTTTTTTTTATTTTTCTAATTTTGTTAAATATTTCTAATACCTTTTGTATAAATATACTACATATCTATGGACAGACTTTTTGCTCATCCTATAAATTTTCTTCTAAAAATCTTTTCACATTTCCATAAAATATTTTTTCAATCTGATGATATCTAAGTCCTTCTCTCTCCATTGTTTCTGCTAAAATCCCCAGTTCTCCGGCATTTTGCATTTCCATAGGAACCTCTTCAATTCCGTCAAAATCACTTCCCAATCCTATACAGTCTTCACCTCCTATATGAATAATATATTTTATTTGTCTTATCAATTCTGATAATAAAGCGCCTTCTTCTCCTGGTCTCCAGTTCTCTCTTACAAAAGATACACAAAAATTCAATCCCATAACTCCACCTTTTTCTGCTAAAATACGAATCATGTCATCTGTAAGATTGCGGGCGGCCCTTGGTGTAATACCTCTGGCATTTGAATGTGATGCCAAAAATGGGCGTTTTGCATACTTTGCCACATCATAAAATCCCCCATCTGAAAGATGAGAAACGTCTACAATAATACCTAGAGACTCCATCTCCTCTAACATTTCAAACCCTTTTGCTTTCAATCCTGCTGTCTCGCCTGTACTCCACACATCTCTTTCCAAAGGATTATAAAATTGATTAGGATATCCCAAAGTATTTTCGTAATTCCATGTCAGAGTTGCCATGCGAACACCCTGTTCATAAAATTTATGGAGCATTTCGGGATTTTTTTCATAGCTGGCCCCTTCTTCTAAAGACAAAAGAGCAGAAATCTTTCCTATTTTTTCGTTTTCTTCTATATCTTTATAAGTAAATACCTGGGAAATTTCCTTACTGTTTTTTGCCATTTCCTCCCGAAACAGTTTTAACATTTCCTGTGCTGTACAAAAGCAATCATCCTCTGCATCTCGGTCTACAAAAAGGGCAAAAGTCTGAAGCCCATAGTTGCCTTTTTTCATCTTTTCTATATCTAAATGCAGATTATTTTTTCTCAGCTCTGCCATTTCGTTGCGCCTTCTTTTTTCATAGAGAGCGCTAATCGTATCACAATGCATATCAAAAACTTTCATTTTTCTCAGCCTTTCTTTCTTTTTACGTTCAGTATAAAACAACTCCTTTTCTTTTTCCAGACAAACAAAAATCCCCCTGCTGCTATTATCCCAAAAATAATCTCAAAATTTTTTTTCGGTTCTTCCCTTATAAAAGAATTTGGCATTATAAGCACTTTCATCTTTTCCATTTTCGTTATATTATCTGCCGCATCCTTTGCAATAACTTCTATATTCTGCCATTCATCTTTACTCAAAACTACCTCTTTTATAATCCCATCCTGTGCCTTTAATTCCTCCCTTCCATAAGTCGTTTCCCTGTCACCGATTTTCACAACTGTCTCCTCCAAAGCTAAATTGTCTTTGATATCAATTACAATATCCTTTTTTAAGGTCTGATATCTCCTGTCTCCTTCTATTCCTGAAAGAATAATTGTAGGGGGTGTTTTATCTACTGTAAAAGAAATAGGCAATACTTCTGCATTATTCATAATATTATCTGCCATATCCCGGGAATTTAAAATAATTGTATAATTCCCCTCCTGACGGAAATTTTCTGCCTTTATTTTATAATAATTCTTCTCCCATTTTCCTTCTTTCCCCAGTTCTTCCACTGTATAATCAATTCCCGCTTTTAAATTTTTAAGTTCACCATCTCGATTAATGGTAAGTGTTCTTTCTTTAATTAAATCTATATTATACTCCAGAATACCTATGTCCTTTCCTTCCCTTATATAAGTATGATTTTTCCCATCTGTAGACAGCCAGCTTTGAGTGTCTAAATCCGGCATATAAATAGAACCACAGCGGTTTACAGAAAATTCAATCACTTTCTTTGCCCAATTCCCGGCTTTATCCACAGCCGTTACAGAAAGTTTATAAATATCATCTGCCTTTGCCTCTCGAGGAAAATCTGCAATCTGTATACTCTCTCCCTGTTTCGTCCTCTTCACCGTTTTCTTCACATCTAATTTCTTATTATTGCTTCCTGTAATATCTATGGCAAACCCACCCATTTGATAATTTAAATCTCTGATTTGAATGAAAGGCGCTACTGTATCTCTATTTGCAGACTTATCTCTCAAGTTTAAAATTATGATTTCCGGGATATCTAAATCCACACAAAATTTTTCAGATTGAAACTCCTCAGACTGATTTCCGGCTCGATCTGTACATGAAATATTCAAGATATATTCTCCGCTTTCTTGATAACAAATCTTGGCTTTGTGCAGATCTTTTTCTGTAGAAAACTCTGTAAGTACAGGTCCTTTTCCATCACCTTCTGTTAATATCTTTACCTGATTTTCATCAAAATTTTTTTCTTTAATTACAACAGTTGCAACTCTTTCTCTATTAAAATATTTTTCAGTGCCTGTAACATCATAATTATAAGATACTTCTATAACCGGTCTCATCCTGTCTATCACAAAGCTTTCTGTCTTCTCATATTTTTTTACATTCCCTGCACCATCCATACAAGATACCGAAAATTGATATTCCCCATCTTCTTCAAAAATAATACGGCATTTATTTCTCCATCCGTCTGCCTTCCATTTTCCTATTCTGGCATTTCCCTTTATATCAAACTTCACACCAGTCGCATCAAAGTTTCTGTCTTTAACCTCTACCTCTGCTGTTCTCCGGATATTATAATATCCCTTCCCTTGCGGTTTCTCTGTATCCCACTTCACTGAAATCTCAGGATAGTCCGTATCAATTTTAAAATATATCATTTTTTCCGCTTCATTTCCGGCATAGTCCAAAACTGTAACTCTCACACAGACATCATTACTGTTATTCTTTTGCGCATTAATTTTATAAGAAAGTATAATTTTTTCACTTTCTTCCCTTTCTTCTAAAGACCATTGACGGAAAAGTGTTTCCTTTCCGGTTTCTTCTCCTTCACTGGTAACACAGACTTCCACTTTTGCTACAGCAGACTGTCTGTCTTGCACAGAAATATTTAACTCTATATCCTCTCCATAAATTCCGGTTTTCGGAATTTTCTGCCGGTCGTCTACCTTAATTTCTATTTCAGGTCTATGCCGGTCTGTCATAATCCCATCAGAAACATAAATTTTCGTATGTCCTAAATTATCTTCCGCTTTTATAAAAATAATATAATTCTTTTCCGCTTTTGGAAGTTCTATACATCCATTTAATTCTGCATCTCCCTTTTTCCAGTCTTCTGCTTTTATTTCTTCAGTAATATATTTTCTAATTTCTTCCTTTGTAAATTTCCCTTTTTTCCCCATAACATGATAAAACCATCTCTTAACACCACTTCCTTCTTTATCTTCTAATTGAAACTCCTCCTTTACCCTATCCTGTGAATAAAATTTATGAAATATAATCTTTTCCGGCATTTTCTCATAATCGTACATATTATCACTGACTGTATTTTTAACTATTTGGGGAGCACAGCAATCTATAAAAACTGAAATTTCAAAGGTCTGAGATTTCGCTTTATTATTGCGGTTATAAAGATAAACAGAAAGTTTTCGCTCTTCTCCCTCCTGAAAATTCTCTCTTGAAAAATCTAACCCTTCTCCATTTTGGCTGATAATTTCACCTGTTTCCGTACATACATCTGTGTAGAAACCGGCTCTTATATTTTCCTTTAGCAATACACGGAACTCCTCTATTTCTCCATCAACCCAGAGTTTATGAGGATTTTCACTAATGTACACCTGTGTTTTATTTGTTTCAAAATCGACATACTGAGAACTTTCCTTAATCTCCTCTTCCCTGATCACCAAATTTCCACAGGAAACTCCCTCATAATTAAAATAATAGTTGGCTCCTGCATCACCATTCCGATTTACTGTAATTCTATCTTCCCATTCTCCCAATGGGTAATCCGGCATATTTTCTTTTTCAATTTCTTTTTCACAAGGAGTAGGATATAGCACCTGTTCATTTTCCAGCAATCCTTCTGTTTCATTGTTAACATAACTTTCCCGATCTTCCTGCACAGGTGTATCTGTTTCATAGGTAATTTCATTATAATGCCCGTATTCCCTTGTTCCTCCTTCTATTTTCAAATTTATTTTTCTCTTTTTTATTGTAATACTCCCATTCAATCGTACTTTTTCATTTTCTAAATCCACCCTATATTTCTGTGCATCTTTTCCTTCTAATTCCACCTTTGTAAGAATTATAGAAACCTTCTCACCCTCGGTTACATCTTTTACGCTGTCTTCCATAATCCCTTCTATTTCTTTTATAAATACTTCATCCTGCTTCTCAATTCCCAAAATCTGTATATCATTTATATTTTCTATCTCATCTTCTGTCTCAGGATTGTGAAACACGCGAAAGTCATTTCCATCATATATTTTAGAGTATTTCAACATTTCTCCGTCCTTCATTTTAAGAATTACAGGTATTCTCTCATCTGTAAACCCCTGAACACACTCCTGCTGCATAAAACAGCCTGCTATGAGAAACAGACCGAGTACAGAAATTATCCTCCATTTTTCATTTCTTTTTATCCTAAAAAACATCCAGATTGTAATTGCCAGACATAAAATGCAAAAACTAAAACAACCTTTTTCAAGGTACTGATACAGACAAATCTGCTTTTGTATTTCCGCCATTTTTTACACCTCCATCTGCAAAGGCAGCCTCCACACTCCTATGCGCTGCTAAAAGATTTTCACATAAGGTTTCTTTCATTTCTATTTCATAAGCAGCATTTATTGTGCTTTCTTCTATCTTCATCTTTGATAAACTCTTCTCCATTTCTTTTAATTGCTCTTCCATTTCTGTTTCCGATACGCCTGCTTTTCTAAACTCCGAAGCACAGGTAATCATTTGAGATAATAGCTCCTTATAACTTAATAACATATTTGACCTGTTCGCTCCACGAAGTCTGTCATCCTCTGCAATTTCTACCAAATCCGCCCAGTAATCTTTATAAGAAATCTCCGTATTTCCACCCTGATGATAAACACCTAGGTTCTCATAATAGGATGCAATCTTATAAAGTTTCTGTGCTCTGGTAATGTCTTTTTGTTCTAATTCTTCTGATGGTTTTCCCTCCCCTGCTATTTTCAGCCATTTCTGAGCCGCCCCTTTGTTTCCAACCCCATTGTAGGAATAAAAATATGCCAATCCCAGATTATATGCAAAACTCTCATATTCTTTTTTGCATGCCTTTAAATATTCTTCATTTCTCTTTTTCTCTTCTCCTGTAACTCCCAGCATTTTTCGAATAAATTCTTCCTCTTCCTTTGAAAAAAAGCATACAGCATATCCCTTAATCCGGTTTTGTCCCTGATTATCTATCCAAAGAAAAGTATTCAAAAGCTCTTTGTAACCTCTGCTGTCTTGAGGATTAAAAGTAATTGCCATCTGATAATATTGCCGATATTCTTGCCCTTCTACTGCACGCTGTGCTTCGTACAGACAATCTTCATATACATCTGTTCTAAAGTCCTTTTCTGTTTTATAAAAAACAAAACTCAAAGATCCGAAAGCAATTGTCAGAATTGCAAAACAGGAAAAAATAACTTTTCGCAGTTTTTGAACATTTCGGTACTCCATATCAAAGTCATAATAGTGAAAAAGATCTTGTTTCAATTCTTCACAGCTTTGATATCTGTCAGAAGGATTTTTTCTCGTACACTTCAGAATAATAGTTTCAATGCCCGAAGATAAATTTACATTCCAATAGCGAATAGGATAAATTTCATAAGGTTGTTTCGCTGGATTATGACCTGTAAGAAGATAGTATAAAGTTACTCCCAAACAATAAATGTCTGTTCGCACATCCGTCTGGCCACATCCTCCGTACTGTTCCGGTGCAGCATATCCCTGTGTTCCCAGATAAGTCGTATCTTCTTTTTCCATCTCCTTAAATTCCCTGGCCGTTCCAAAATCAATCAGCATCACCCTTCCGTCTGCCTGCAACATAATGTTTGATGGTTTCATATCACGATAAATAATCGGAGGTTGTTGTGAATGTAAATAACTCAAAACATCACATAATTGTTTTCCCCACTCCACAACATCCTCCTGCTTCTGTGGGCCAAACTCCTGTACAATATTTTCTAACTGTCTTCCTTCGATATAGTCCATCACAAGCAAAAAAGTCTCTTCCCCTTCGATAATATCCACAATATCAGGCAGGTTTGGATGATGAAGTCTTTTGAGCAAATCTGCCTCTGCCAGAAGTCCTTGCCGGACAATTTCAAAATCTTTCACTCCTTCCTTTTTTACTTCTTTAATCGCCCAATATCGGTTTACTTTTTCATTTACAGCCAGATATACAACACTCATTCCCCCTTCACCTAATTTTTTTAAAATTCGATATCGGCCATCAATAAGTTCACCTGTTTGCCGCGTAGTATCACCTTCCTTTTGCAAATAAAGTACCAGCTAATACCTGAAAATAATTACATGGAATTTCTTTGACAGAACTGTCAAAAAGATTTCTTAGAATTGAATTTCTTTGTGAACATGAGAATATCATAATTTCTTTGCATTTGCAATTAGCAATATTGCCAAAAAAAATATTTATACATTTTACGCTCAGTCTGCGCTCACTTTGAGTTTATAATCTTAAAGCGTGCTTGACAAATTTGCTAAAATGTATAAATATTTCTTATATCTCTTTTATAATTTAAAATTTAAATACAGCAACTCCATAAGCAGGCAACGGATACGCAAAAGAATAAGGTCTTCCGTCACATTCTTTTTTCACTGCTTTGTAGTCTACAACTTCTTTATGTACATCACCGCCAAATTCCGGCTCTTTACTGTTTAAAATCAACTTATACTGCTTCCGTTTCGGCACTCCTACACGGTAATCATCCCTTGCTACAGGCGTATAATTAATTACAAATAACAAATTGTTTCTGCCTGTAGGAGACCAGCGCACAAAGCTGTAAATACTTCTGGCAGCATCATCTGCATTAATCCATTCCAGTCCCTGATAATTACTGTCATTCGCATATAATGCCGGATATTTTTTGTACATTTTCAGCAATTCCTTCACATAATTTTGAAGCTGCTGATGGTTTTGTTCTCCCAGCAAATACCAGTCTAATTCCCGTTCTTCGCTCCATTCCTGATACTGTCCGAAATCTTGTCCCATAAACAATAATTTCTTGCCCGGATGTCCAATCATATAGGAATATCCTGCCTTTAAATTCTCAAACTTATCCTGACCAAGTCCCGGCATTTTATTGATCATAGAACATTTCAGATGCACTACTTCATCATGAGAAAGCACTAACACATATCTTTCGCTGTAAGCATAAGAAGTTGAAAATGTCATTTTATGATGATTGTATTTTCTAAAATACGGATCCAGCTTCATATATTCCAAAAAGTCGTGCATCCATCCCATGTTCCACTTCAGAGAAAATCCCAGTCCACCATCTTCTGGTTTTCCTGTCACCATAGGCCATGCTGTAGACTCTTCGGCAATCATTACAACACCTTTATGTTTATTCAAAACAATGGAATTCAAATGACGGAAAAATTCAATAGCTTCTAAGTTCTTATTTTCACCATATTGATTTGGAACCCATTCCCCATCTCTGCGTCCATAATCCAAGTACAACATAGACGCAACTGCATCGACACGTAATCCGTCAATGTGAAATTCTTCCAGCCAGAACAGTGCATTTGCTATCAGGAAATTTTTAACCTCATTTTTGCCATAGTCAAACACCTTTGTTCCCCAGTCCGGATGCTCTCCTTTTCTGGGATCTGCGTACTCATAAGTAGGCGCACCGTCAAAATCTGCCAGTCCATGAGCATCCTTTGGAAAATGTGCCGGTACCCAGTCCAAAATAACACCAATTTTATTTTTATGCAGATAATTAACAAAGTAACGAAAGTCCTCTGGCGTACCATAGCGGGAAGTAGGCGCATAGTATCCTGTTACCTGATATCCCCATGAGCCATCAAAAGGATGTTCCGCAATTCCCATAAGTTCTACGTGAGTATAGCCCATTTCTTTCACATATTTTGTCAATTCATGAGCCAGCTCCCGATAATTATAAAAGCCCGGATCATCTTCTCCCTGCGCCGGATGTTTTTTCCATGAACCCGGATGAACCTCATAAATAGACATGGCATCCTTGTCCACATCAAATTCCTCTCTCTTTTTCATCCAGACACTGTCTGACCATTTATAACCTGTTAAGTCCACTACTCTTGAAGCATTACCCGGTCGAAGCTCCGAATAATTTGCATAGGGATCTGCTTTATACAATAAGTCACCTTTCTGAGTAGTAATGCAGAATTTATACAAATCCCCTTCTCGCACCTTAGGAATAAAAAGCTGATAAAGTCCCATATTATTATCACACTTCATAATGTCTGCCTGCGGATCCCAGTCATTAAAATTTCCAACCACAGAAACTGCTTTGGCATGTGGCGCCCAGACAGCAAAGAAAACACCTTGTCGCTTTCTGTTCACCCCCACATGTGCCCCCAGCAGCTTATAAATTTCATAATGAGTTCCTTCCCCAAACAAATATCGGTCCAACTCCGTAATTTTCATATTAACACCCATAAAAATCTCCTCCTTCTATGAATAAATTCCATACAGAAACTGGCGGATAACTTCCCGCGTTGTTTCATCAGAAATTTCAAACATTTCGTTCTCCAGCAATCCATAACTGGCAGTCATAATATGATGATTTAAAACACCCGTAAATCCCACCGCATACATTTTCCTCTGTCTTGTATCTCCTCTCAAAGAAGTATCTCTTTCAAAGACATCCGCAATGTATCCGTAATAATTTTCTATAAAGGGAAGCACCATTTGAAACGCCTCATTTTCTCTTCCGGAAAAGAAAAGTGACAGCATAAACAAATAGAATTTCTCGTGAGCTGATGCGAAATTAAAAAATCTTCTGGCAATCTGATATAAAACCTCCGGCAGTTCAGCCTCTACCTTTACAACCTCCTCAATATCTTTCTGCAAAATTTTATATCCACTTTCCAAAAGATATTGCAAAAGTCCTTTTTTACTTCCAAAGTAATAATATAATGTAGGTTTGGTCACTCCGGCTTTATCCACAATTTCCTGTATTCCCACCGCATCGTATCCTTTTGCATGAAACAAATCAAGTGCTACTCGCAAAAGCACCTCTTTGTTGTCCATTCTCGTCACCGCCCTTCTATCTTCAATTATACTTATCGGTATATAAAAAATCAACTGTTCATTTTTTTATTTTCTTTTTTCATACAAATGGATTAAAAGACCACCTTGCACATATTGGATACAAAAAAGGAGAAACCCACTACCTTCAAAGTCTCAACAGTAAAATCAATTACATACTTTATGTCAATCCCTTGGACAGTGAATTTCTCCTTTTAAAGAAAGAACTTTCTACTTTCCTTCCTAATACCAAATAAATCTGCCGTATTACACTCCAAATAACCTTCTGGCATTTTCTCTGGTTACTTCCGCAACTTTGTCAAAGGAAACTCCTTTTATTCTGGAGATTTCATCCATGACAAAGCCAAGATGAAGAGAGTTATTCCTTTTACCTCTGCGTGGTACAGGTGATAAATATGGGGCATCTGTTTCCAAAAGCAGATAGTCTAACGGCGCATACTCTACCACTTCTTTTAATCTCTTTGCATCCGGAAAGGTAATCACACCGCCAATCCCCAGATAATATCCCATATTCATGTATTCTTTTGCATGTTCTTTGGAATAAGCATAGCAGTGAATAACTCCTGATAAATTCTCAGCCTTTTCCGCCTTCATAATATCTAAGGTATCCTTGGCGGCATCACGGCTGTGAACAATAATCGGCAGTTTTGTTTCTTTTGCCAGATCCATCTGCCTTACAAACCATTTTTTCTGTGTTTCATGGTCTTCCTTATTCCAATGATAATCCAATCCGATTTCCCCTACGGCAACTGTTTTTTCCTCATCACACAGTTGTCGGAGTCTGCACATTTTTTCTTCATCCAGTTCACCTACCTCATCCGGATGAATACCTACTGCCGCATAAATAAACGGATATTTCTTTGCCAACTTCACAGAGTCCTCTGCTCCCTTAAAAGAAGCGCCCACATTTATAATTTTTTCAACTCCGTTGGCAGTTACATATTCCAGCATTTTCTCGCGGTCCTTATCAAATGTCTTATCATCATAATGTGCATGGGTATCAAATATCATGAATTCCTCTCTCCTTTAACCTTTTATATACCATTTCCCGAAACAGTGCATATACCACGGAAGAAATCGGGATGAATACCAGCATACCTACAATTCCCATTAAACTTCCACCTACAGTAACAGCAACCAACACCCAGATAGACGGCAATCCCACAGAACCGCCTACCACATGAGGATAAATCAGATTACCCTCAACCTGCTGCAGTACAAGGAACAAAATCACAAAAGCAATTGCCTTCATAGGATCTGCCACCAGGATTAAGAAGGTTCCCAAAAAGCAGCCAATAAAAGCTCCAAAAATAGGAATTAAAGCAGTAAATGCAATCAAAACTCCAACTAAAAGCGCATAGGGAAATCTCAAAATACTCATGGAAATAAAAAACATAGTTCCCAGAATAACTGCTTCGCAACACTGTCCTGTAACAAAATTGGCAAAAGTTCTATAACTCAAAGATGCAATTTCCAACACTTTTTCCACTACTTTCTTAGAGAAAAAGGCATATAAAATCTTTCGGATCTGCGTGGCAAGCTTCTCTTTCTGAAGGAGGATATAACAGGCAAATACAAAAGCCACACAAAAATTCATAACTGAATTAATAAGCGTCTTTGCTACAGTTACGGTGGAATTTAAGACATTTCCGGCTCCATTTTTCAGAAATCCAAAGGCTGTCTGAATAATCCCATCCCAATCAAACTGCAAACTGGCAATCCAAACTTCAATCTGTTGATTATCTTCAAAAATATCCATTGCCCATCTCTGAAGTTTAATCAGCGCTGCTTCTATATTAGCACTAAGACTGGTAACTGTACTTGCCACCTCAGGAATGACTACTAAGATTACAATCCATAAAATAGCAATTACAAACAGAATAGACAGTGCAAGGCTGACAGGTCGTTTCAGCTTTTTCACATTTCCCTTTGCCTTAGAAAACAATGTTTTTTCCATAAAGCTCATAGGAACATTTAAAATAAATGCCATAGCGGCTCCCAAAAGAAAAGGGAAAACAATGCTGACTACAAAGGAAATACCTGCTGCCACACTTTCAATTCGCTGCACCCCTACATAGAATAAAACAGCAAATATAATCAACAGCATAATGTTTTTCATGTTTTTCTTGTTCAAATCCATACATATCCTCCAAAAATCATTTATTTACCGATTTTTGTACGTATCCATTTAATAAACTGGATAATCGGAAGGTTTGCCAATGACAGACCAAACATAATCAGAAGCTGTGTCAAATTTAATGTCTGTACCTGGAAAATGCTGTGCAGTGCCGGAATTAACATAACTGCGGTAATCAATGCAAGCCCCAGTACAAAAGCGCCAATCAAGTAAATATTATTGAAAAATCTCTTAGTAAACAATACCGGTTCGGAAGATTTGCAGTTAAATCCATGTACCAGACGAGAAGTACATAAGGTTCCGAATGCCAATGTAGAAGCTAAAAGTGGACTTTCCTGATATCCGATATAGAAAGCAACCATTGTCATAATACCAATTACAAGGCCTTCAATTCCAATTCTGGAAAGAAAATCTTTTGTTAAAATAGATTCGTTCATTGGTCTTGGTTTCTCATTCATAACACTTTCTGTGTGTGGCTCAAGTCCAAGAGCAATAGCCGGTAAACTATCTGTAAGTAAGTTGATAAACAGAAGATGAACAGGAGCAAACGGAACCGGAAGTCCTGCAATAGAAGCATACAGCACCGCCAGAATTCCGGCAAAGTTACCTGACAGCAGGAACTGAATTGCACTCTTAATGTTTCGATATACATTACGTCCATTTTCTACTGCTTTAACAATAGTCGCAAAATTGTCATCTGTCAATATCATAGATGCAGCATCTTTTGATACTTCTGTTCCGGTAATACCCATAGCAACACCGATGTCTGCCTGTTTTAAAGCAGGTGCATCATTCACTCCGTCACCTGTCATGGAAACAATATTTCCTTTGTCCTGCCATGCTTTAACAATTCTGATTTTGTGTTCCGGTGAAACTCGTGCATATACAGAAATACCTTCTACAAAATCCATCAGTTCTTCGTCAGACATATTTTCAATAACAGCACCTTCACATGCTTCTGACTCGTCTTTTAAAATACCGATACGTTTTGCAATAGCAGCTGCAGTCACTTTGTGGTCGCCGGTAATCATAATCGGTTTAATGCCTGCTTTAATACATTCTTCAACAGCAGCTTTTGACTCTTCACGCGGCGGATCCATCATAGCAATCAGACCTAAGAAGGTCATATCTTTTTCATCTTCCACAGTAAGAATTGTTCCTTCCGGCACACTCTTATACGCAAAAGCAAGGACACGAAGACCGCCCTGCGAAAATTTCTGGTTCTGTGCTTCGATTTCCTGAACATCGTCTTGTGTAATCGGAACAATTTCACCATTTTTCTGGATATGTGTCACACGTCCCAAAAGAACATCTACAGCTCCCTTTGTCACCATAGTAGAGCCTTCTTTTAAATTATGAAGGGTTGACATCATCTTTCTGTCACTGTCAAACGGAACTTCACTGTGTCTTGGATATTTCTGTCTCACTACTTCTGCAGGAGAACCAAGCTTATCACCCTGATTAATCAGAGCTGTTTCTGTAGGATCACCGATTTCTTCACCATTTTTATTTGTAGAGTCATTACATAAGATACTGTGGCGAAGCAGCTGTTTCTGTGCTTTATCACCTAAGTCAATGGCTTCCGCCGGAATTTCTTTTCCTTCTACATAATAATATTCTACTGTCATTTTATTCTGTGTCAGAGTTCCTGTTTTATCTGAACAGATAATAGAAACGCTTCCCAGACCTTCTACTGCCTGAAGCTTTCTTACAATGGCATGTTCTTTCGCCATTTTCTGTGTACCAAAGGAAAGTACAATAGTAACAATAGAGCTTAACGCTTCCGGAATAGCCGCTACTGCAAGAGCAACTGCAAAGAGGAATGCATCTCCGATGCTTTCTCCACGAAATACGCTGATACCAAATAAAATGGCACAAAATACAAGAATTAAAATGGACAATTTCTGACCGAAATTATCTAAGTTCATCTGAAGAGGTGTTTTCTTCTCGGAAGTTGTTTTTAAAAGTTTTGCAATCTTTCCAACTTCTGTTTCCATACCAATTCCTGTTACAAGGAAGGAACCACGTCCATAAGAAACAAAACTTCCGGAATATACCATGTTGGTTCTGTCCCCTAAAGGAACTTCACCTTCAATTTCTTCTTCCTTCTTCTCTACACCGAGGCTTTCACCGGTAAGTGCACTTTCATCAACCTTCAAGCTGGCATTTTCAAGAATACGTCCATCAGCCGGAACATAATCACCGGCTTCCAGCATAACAATATCACCTACTGTTACCTGATCAGAGGGAACTTTCATTACCTCTCCGTTTCTGAAAACTTTTGCCTCAGGGGCTGACATGGCTTTTAAAGAGTCCAATGACTGTTCTGCTTTAATAGTCTGGACTGTACCTAAAATAGCATTCATGGTAATTACCACCAGAATAACAATGGCACTTTCTGTTTCTCCCAGTAATCCTGACACGATTGCTGCTACAATCAGTATAATAACCAGAAAGTCTTTATACTGTTCTAAAAAAATCTGCAGAATGGACTTCTTCTTTTCTTCTACTAAAGCATTTGGTCCATACTTTTCCTGATTTTTCTTAATCTGCTCCTCACTGAGAGGATGAGTACTGCCATTTACAGCTTTTTGGGCTTCTGTTCTTGACATTTGATAATACTCTTTCATGCTTTTTCCTCCTGATTTTTATTGTGCATTGTAAAAGTCCCTTTGCTTTTCATGTGAAACAGAAAAAGGCAAGACTCCTACTGCACTTTTTCATGCAATAAAAGTCTTGCCATTTCATCACGACGCGGACGGAAATCTTTCCATCGAGATTGACGTCATCGCGAACACCTATAGGTGCCAGCTACTCCCTTTTATTAAAGAGAACTATAAACGATATGGCTGACGCTGTCAACCCCCTTTTTTAACAGATTTCCGCACCTGCAGGCATATCCTTATCAGGAGTCATCAGAGCAAGCTCGCCATCCAGCCCTTCTGCACATAAAATCATACCTTCTGAAACAACACCGGCTAACTTGGCAGGTTTTAAGTTTACTAAAACCATAACCTTCTTGCCAACCATATCTTCCGGTTTGTAGTTGGATTTAATTCCTGATACAATCTGTTTTACCTGACTTCCAATTTTTACCTGAGAGCAAAGAAGTTTTTTGGATTTTTTCACTTCTTCACAGGCAATAATCTCACCCACCTGGAACTGCATTTTCATAAAATCATCAAAAGTAACTTCTTCTTTTGCTTCAATATCCACAACAGGAGCTTCTTCCTTTTCTTCTGCTGCTTCTTCCGTTTTTTCTGCTTCTTTCATAGCTTCCACTTTTTCCAGCACTTCTTTTACATCCAGACGCGCAAATAAGATTTCCGGTTTTTCTGTAACTTTGTTTCCAGAAGGATATAAACCAAAGGTTTCTAATTCTTCATATTCACGTTTTGGCGCATTTAACTGTGCCAGAATTTTTCCTGTTGTTTCAGGCATAAAGGACTCTAATAAAGATGCTCCAATACAAATTCCCTCTACCAGATTATAGAGAACAGTTGCAAGACGGTCTTGCTTATCTTCCTCTTTTGCCAAAGCCCATGGCATTGTTTCATCAATATATTTGTTGCAGCGTTTGAATAAAGTAAAGATTTCTGTAATAGCATCTGCCACACGAAGTTCTTCCATTTTTGCTGCTACTTTTGCTTTTGTTCCCAGTACAACTGCCTTTAATTCTTCATCTACAGGCTCACATACATTGGTATTTTTCACTTCTCCGCCAAAGTATTTATTAGACATGGAGATTGTTCTGTTTACCAGATTTCCTAAAGTATTTGCAAGTTCGGAATTTAAACGCTCTACCATCAGCTCCCATGTAATCACACCGTCATTTTCAAATGGCATTTCGTGAAGAACAAAGTAGCGCACTGCGTCTACGCCAAAGAAATCTACTAACTGGTCTGCATAGAGCACATTTCCCTTTGATTTACTCATTTTTCCGTCACCCTGTAAAAGCCATGGATGTCCGAAAATCTGTTTTGGCAACGGTAAATCAAGAGCCATCAGGAAGATTGGCCAGTAAATTGTATGGAAACGAATAATATCTTTTCCGATTAAGTGTAAATCTGCCGGCCAGTCTTTTTTAAACTGCTCTGTATTCTCGCCGTCACAGTCATATCCGATACCTGTAATGTAGTTTGTCAGCGCATCCAGCCACACATATACTACGTGTTTCGGGTCAAAATCTACCGGAATTCCCCATTTAAAGGATGTTCTGGATACACATAAATCCTGAAGTCCCGGAAGAAGGAAGTTGTTCATCATCTCATTCTTTCTGGATACAGGCTGAATAAATTCAGGATGTGTGTTGATATGGTCAATCAGTCTCTGTGCATATTTGCTCATTCTGAAGAAGTATGCTTCTTCCTTTGCAGGTGTTACAGGACGTCCGCAGTCCGGACATTTGCCGTCTACCAGCTGGGACTCTGTAAAGAAAGACTCACATGGTGTACAGTACATACCTTCGTAATATCCTTTGTAAATATCACCCTGGTCATACAGCTTTTTAAAGATTTTCTGTACCTGTTTTTCATGATAATCATCTGTTGTACGGATAAATTTATCATAGGAAGTATTCATTAAATCCCAGATATTTTTAATTTCTCCTGCTACATTATCTACAAATTCTTTACAGGTAACACCGGCTTCTGCTGCCTTTAATTCAATTTTCTGACCGTGTTCATCTGTTCCTGTCTGGAAAAACACATCATATCCCTGCTGTCTTTTAAATCTGGCAATACTATCCGCAAGAATTGCTTCGTAAGTATTTCCAATATGTGGTTTGCCTGATGTATAGGCAATCGCTGTTGTAATATAATATTTTTTCTTATCCAATTTTCTTTCCTCCTTGTATACGCTCACAAAAAAAGACTCACCTTCCATATTAAGAAGGCGAGCCTATAACCCACGTTACCACTTCTGTTTATCTGTACCTCGCAGTACAAACCTCAACGGGTATCTGTTTAATACCCTGCCGCTATAACAGGCGGACCCTGTCGCAGCCTTGGCAATTCTGCTTCGGTGCGCCTCTCAGGAGCCATCTTCCATATACTCTCATTTATTCCTCTCAGCCTATGGGAATTTCTCTGTAAAATGTTAAATATATGTACTCTCTCCGTCACTGTGTTTACATATATGAATTATGCTAACATATTCAGGAATATTTGTAAACACTCTTTTTCTACATAAATTCATGCTCCTTACTGAGCTTCTTCACAATCTTAACAGATGCCAAAATCGCAATCAGGTTCGGAATTACCATAAGTCCGTTAAACATATCAGACATATTCCATACCAAATCAACCTTTAAAGTAGAACCTACCAAAACGCAGATAACTACCAGAAAAGCATAAATCTTCACTGCTTTTGAACCAAAAAGGCTACGCACATTTACTTCCCCAAAGTAGTACCATCCGATAATTGTCGTAAATGCAAAGAATAACATACAAATAGCAATAAAAATCTTACCGAAAGAACCAAAGGCAGCGTCAAACGCAATCTGTGCCAACGCCGAGCCTGTCTCTCCGCTTGATAATGCTCCTGTGGAAAGAATTACGAGAGCCGTTAAAGTCAAAATTACAAAAGTATCAATAAATACTCCCATCATGGCAATCACGCCCTGCTCACCCGGATGTTTTACATCTGCTGTTGCATGAGCATGAGGTGTAGAACCCATACCTGCTTCGTTAGAAAAAAGACCTCTTGCCACACCAAAACGCATTGCTTTCTGTACGGTAACGCCAAGAGCGCCGCCAAGAACAGCTTCCGGTGCAAATGCTGCCACAAAAATATCGTGGAATGCAGTACCTACTCCGCTTCCGTTCATAAACAAAATAATCAGACATCCGATAATATAAATAAGCGCCATCAAAGGAACAACCTTTTCTGTAACTCTTGCAATTCGGTTAATGCCTCCAAGAAAAATAAATGCCGCTACAATAGCTACTAAAATTCCCACATGGAACGGTTTAATTCCAAAGGCATTATAGAAAGAGCTTCCGATAGAATTGGACTGTACCATGTTTCCCATAAATCCCAGCGCTAAAATAATTGCAACAGAGAAAAATCCTGCAAGGAACTTTCCGAATTTGCCTTTAAAAATATATTTAATATAGTAAACAGGTCCTCCCACAACAACACCGTTTTCTTTTACTCTGGTATGCTGTGCCATAACTGCTTCTGCGTAAATGGTTGCCATTCCAAAGAAGGCGCTTACCCACATCCAGAAAATAGCTCCCGGACCTCCGGATGCAATGGCTGTTGCCGCACCGGCAATATTTCCCGTACCTACCTGTGCCGCAATAGCTGTTGCCAATGCCTGAAAGGAGCTTAGTCCGTTTTCACTGCTTTTTCCGTGAAGTGAAAAACCGCCGAACATCTTCTTCATTCCCGCACCGAATTTCCTCACCTGAATAAATTTCAGTGTAAAGGTATAAAAAATACCTGTACCTAAAAGCAGGATTAAAAGTGCATAATCCCACAAAAACTTGTTTACCAGCTCTACAATAGACGCTATCATTTCCATTTTTTTCTCTCCCTTTTCTTTTCATTCTATTTGCCTATTGTTGTCTGAAATTTATGTTTTTGTTTCACAGAACATCATTTCCTCTAAAACAAAAAATCCGTGGGATTACGAAAATCCCACGGACTAAAGTTCTTTCCAAGCGCAACTGCGTTCAAACATAAACATAGCGCCCAAAAGCACTACCTTTACGAAAAACTTCACTGTCCTTTTGCCTGAGAGATTCACAGACCATGTCTGCTTACACCTTCGGCACCCTTTTCGGGATTCTCCAGAGAGCCATCCAGATGCAGTCCTGCTTTTTTCAAAGCCCCTGAGAGTATTACTCCTTCGGTGGGCAATTTTGCCTCTTTCCTGCAACCTTCTATTGGCACAATATGCAAATAACGATTTTATTATAGCACCCGTTTTCCATTTGTCAATCCCCTTTGTGAAGACAAATGTGTTTTTCTCAAATACATTTTATTTTTTTCTGATATAGCAAATATTACTAACCAGCGAACAACTGTATTTTTTCACATAATTCTGATATTCATAAAAATTAACATAATATTCCCTTCCCCATGAAGAAATACGCAGCCATTGTCCTTCAAATCCTGTAATCACAACGAAATGTGCTGCTGCTTCCGCTATCTTCTCATATCCTTCCTCTATCTTTTCATAAAAAGCCAATTTGTGTTTTCTCACAGGAAGGGGGAAATTCGGTCCTATTGCCAGTATAACCGGTATGTCATGCGCCAGCATTGCTTTTATCCTGTTTGGTATATTTCTGCTTCTTACACCAAAAGTTGCTTTTAAAGGAATTCTGTTCTTTATAAAATAGCGATTTATCTCCATTCCTAAAAGCCAGCCCGGAATTCCTAATGAAGGAATAACCGGAAAATATTTTTTTCGCATTGCTTCTGCACACCTTTGATAGGTTTCAATGTCCACAATCCCACTTTTTATATCTTCTTCCTGAAAGTCCTTTCCCTTACAATATTCCTTATGTAAATCTAAATAGAAAAGAATATCCGTTGCCGCAATCACACCGCAGCCGTAGCCTGCCATGATTTTTCTTCTCCACCATTCCTGACTTCCTCCGTAAGACAGACTGCCGTCCTTCATAATTGCTATATAAGGCTCTTTTAGCTTCCCTTGCTTCATCTTATGTCAACCTTCATTTCTTCTGATATTGTTACCGGTCCTCCCATTTTACAGGATATTACCTTGCCCTCTTCTTTTTTTACATACGCTTCTATCATGCCGCCCGGCTGGTAAAGCTCATATACAAATTCTCCTGTATCTGCATCCTTAGACAGATATACAGCAGCTCCCATGCTGCCGCTTCCGCAGCTGCTTTCCCATACCATAGAAGCTGTGCTCTCTACATATACCACAGGCGTCATCTGATTTCCTTCTAAAAACATAACGCCATAGGCATCACAGGGACATACTTTCTTCGCCTCCCCAATAAGCTCATCTACAAATTCCTGAGCTTTTGGCGCACTTTTTACAATAATATGGCAAATCCCCTCAAAGACTACCATAGAAAAAACTTCCCCTTTTACGGAAATCTCTTTTATCTCCAGCGGAAGGGGCATTTCTGTCCTTGCAGTGCCTTTTTCCATATCCACTGCCACCTTCAATTTCTTCTGAGAACCGCTGACATCCACCCACACTTCCTCTGCCTTTTCCTGTGAAAGCATATTCAGCAGATAGCCAAAGCTTCTGGTTGCGTTGCCACAGAATTCTCCGCCCATCATCTGCATGTGAAAATTTCCGTCCTGTGCTTCTTCCACAAAGCCTACCTGCTCGCCATGAAGCTCCTCCATGCACAAAAGTTCTCTGGAAATTGCTGCGTACTCCTCTCTTTTTGCCGGACTCATTACAAAAATCGTTACATTTCCTGCCGGATTTGCTACTCGAATTTTTAATTCCATATACTCATACCTCCCAAATATTTTCGTTCCCCAATATATTTTAATCATATCACATTCCACATCAAAAAATAATAAAATTTATCGACATTTGTAAAAAGCTGTGATATATATTGAGTATAGGATTTCATAAAAAAGGGGGGACTTTTATTGAAGACAAAAAATACTTCTGTGAACCAAATTACAGAGGGTGTTATATGGAAACAACTCCTGCTTTTCTTCTTCCCGATTATGCTGGGAACGCTGTTTCAGCAGCTCTACAATACGGCTGATGCAGTTGTTGTGGGACGTTTTGTGGGGACACAGGCGTTGGCTGCCGTAGGAGGCTCTACCGGACAGATGGTTAATCTGATTGTAGGCTTTTTTGTAGGTCTTTCTTCCGGCGCTACGGTAATTATCGCCCGCTATTACGGAGCAAAAAACAAAAAGGAGTTAAACGACACTCTGCATACAGCCGCTGCTCTTTCTGTTGCAGGCGGCATTATTATCACCATTGCCGGTATTGCTTTAACACCTTTCATGTTAAAGCTTATGAACACTCCAAAGGACGTTTTGCAGGACTCCTCCACTTATCTGAGAATTTATTTTGCAGGCATTATTTTTGTGTTTATCTATAATGTAGGCTCTGCAATTTTAAGAGCTGTGGGAGACTCTACACGCCCTCTTTATTTCCTGATTGTATGCTGCTTTATTAACATCTTTCTGGATATTCTTCTGGTAGTGGGGTTTGATATGGGTGTTGCCGGCGCTGCTCTCGCCACGGTAATTTCTCAGGCAGTCAGCGCTATTTTAGTAATTTATGCCCTGATGAAATCCAAGGATATGTATTGTCTGAAGCCAAAGGAAATTCATTTTCACAAGTTCCTTTTGCTGTCCATTGTTACCATTGGGCTTCCTGCGGGCATTCAGTCTGTCATGTATAATGTTTCCAATATGATTATTCAGACTTCTCTTAATGATTTGGGGACAAGTACCATGGCAGCTTACACTGCTTTTGGAAAGATTGATGCTATTTACTGGATGATTTCCGGCGCTTTCAGCGTGGCAATTACAACCTTTATCGGGCAGAATTACGGTGCTGGAAAATATCACCGTATGAAAAAGAGCGTTGCAGTCTGTCTGTTTATGGATTTTATTGCTTCTGTGCTGGTAAGTATTCTTTTACTTTCTCTGGGAGAATATCTCCTGCGAATGTTTACCACTGACCCGGAGGTGATTAAAATCGGTATGAAAATTATTCATGTGATTGCGCCCTCTTACGTGCTGTTTATTTTTATTGAAATTTTATCCAGCGCCCTTCGAGGAGTGGGAAATGTATTAGTTCCCATGCTTATGACTTGTACCGGCGTATGCTTGCTTCGTATTATCTGGATTTTCCTTGTAATACCGGAAAAACCAAGCATTTCTGACATTTTGCTGTGTTATCCCATCTCATGGGGATTGACAGCAGCCCTGTTTGTTATTTACTATTACTTTGACCAGAAAAAATTCTATAAAACACATATAGAACATTAAAACAATGAAAGGAAGCTATTATTATGACTTTTTCTTATTCCAACGCACCTTCCTCTCTGGAGCTTGCACTGATTGAGGAAAGCACACAGATACTTTTAAATGAATACAGCAAGCAGTGTGCAGACGCAGAACGGCTCTGTGTAAACGTCACTTTTACTTCATCCGGAAACACTTTAAGGGTTTCTAAAAAAGGAGAACAGTGCACCATTACCTGCCATGAACCGGCTCATTATTTCCGCTGTCTCAATTACCTTATTCATCACTTGGATGAGGATTTTGACTTTGAAGAAACGGGCTTTTTCGAGAAAAACGGTTTTATGCTGGACTGTTCCAGAAATGCCGTTTCTACTGTAAATACAGTTAAAAAATTAATTCGTATTATGGCAAAGCTGGGACTTAATCAGTTACTTTTATATACAGAGGATACTTATGAGGTTCCGGGACTTCCTTACTTCGGTACTTACAGAGGCCGTTACTCACAGGAAGAGCTTCGCCAGTTAGATGACTATGCTTACCAATTCGGAATTGAGCTCGTTCCCTGTATCCAGACACTCGCTCATTTAAGAAATGCCCTGAAATGGCCTATGGGACAGGACTTAAAGGACAGCGCCGATATTTTGCTGGTAGGTTCTGAAAAAGTCTACGATTTTATCAGACAGCTTTTAACCTCTGTAAAAAGCTGCTTCCGTTCTGAAAATATTCATATCGGTATGGATGAGGCTGTTATGCTGGGACTTGGAAATTATCTGCACCAGAACGGCTACAAGAAAAGCTCTGAGCTGCTTTTAGAGCATACCGACCGTGTTCTGGAAATTTGCAGAGAATTGAACTTAAAGCCTATGATGTGGAGTGATATGTTTATTTCCTCCAACGCCGGAACATGGTATTACAATGTTGACGAAAACGTTGATACTACAAGCTGGACAAAACCGGCAGATGATTTGGCTTTGGTATATTGGGATTACTATAATACAGACAGAAGCGTATATCGCAAGATGCTTCGTATTCATAACGAAATCGCTAAAAGAACGGTATTTGCCGGCGGTATCTGGAACTGGAACGGTATTGCGCCAAACTACGGCAGAACAATCAACTGCACAATTCCTGCCCTTTTAGAATGTCAGGCACAGAATGTGAAAGAGGTATTTGCTACCGGCTGGATGGACAACGGAGCGGAAACTCCGATTGACGCTATTTATCCGGGACTTGTGGCATTTGCTACCCTTTGCTTCCACTCTGATTTAGATGAAGCCGTTTTAAAACAGAACTTTGCTGACTGCGTAGATGCAGCTTGGGAAGATTTTGAGCTTTTGGACAGATTTGACTCTCTTTTCCAAGGAGACGGAAATAACATTTCTGCCGATAATCCTTCCAAATATTTGCTGTATCAGGACGCTATGCTGGGTATGTTTGACTACCACATTCAAGGAGTAGATACAAAGTCCTATTATAAAGATTTAGCTGACAAGCTGGACAAATGTGCAAACGAAAATTCTTGCTACAAAACATTATTTAATTTCTATAAATATTTTGCCCTTGTACTGTCTGAAAAAGCGGATTTGGGAATTCGTTTAAAAGAAGCTTATGATAAAAACGATTTGTCCACATTAGAAGAATTAAACGCAAAAGTTATCCCCAATATTCTGGAGAATTTACAACTTATGCACCAATTCCGTGAGGAGTTATGGATGAAAGATGCAAAGCCTTTTGGTTACGAGCTTATGGATATTAAACTTGGCGGAGTTTCTGCACGTTTAAAAGCCTGCCAGAGACGTATTGCTTCTTATCTTGCCAAGGAAGTGGATAAATTAGAAGAATTAGAGCAGGAACGCCTGCCTTACTGGACAGTGGAAAATAAATATCCACATGATATGAAGGTAGAACTTCGTGAAAATATCTGGAGCAGAATTGTCAGTGGATGTGATTTAATCGATACGATTTAAGAGATTTTAAAGGTTTCCTCTTTTATTTCCATCATTTTATGATACACTATAAGGAAATAAAGGAGGAAATACTTTTATGGAAGAACACACATTACCCCATCAGCACGGAGAACATGGGGAACATTTAATAGAACATATACCTGACACAGAAAAATTTCAAATTGTTGCTTCTATCTTCAAACAGCTCAGTGATACCACACGTATTCGCATTTTTTGGATTTTATGCCACTGCGAAGAATGCGTAATCAATATCTCTGCCTTAATGGATATGAGCAGTCCTGCGGTAGCACATCATTTACGGCTCTTAAAAAGCAGCGGTCTGGTAGAAACCCGCAGAGAAGGAAAGGAAACTTATTATAAAGCCAGTTCATCAGAAAAAGCACAGTCTCTTCATCACATGATTGAACAGATGATGGATATTTCCTGTCTATCGGCATCTAAAAAATAAAGAGTCAGAGCTTTAAATATCATTCCGAAATATTTATACACTTTTAGCGAATTTGTCGAGCACGCTTTGAGATTACAAGCTCAAAGTGAGCGCAGGCTGAGCATAAAATGTATAAATATTCTGGAGATGTACCTAAAGCGCCAACTCCTTATTTTTTTAATTTAGAGTAACATTGCAATATGATAAACTGCAAATGCTACAATCCATGCAATGACGCACTGCCCGATTACCATAGCTGTTGCCCATTTTCCCCCAAGCTCACGTTTTACAGATGCAATTGCTGCCACACATGGAGTATAAAGAAGGCAGAATACCAGTAACGCTGCTGCTCCCGGTATACTTATACTGCTCTGTAAAGCAGCTGTACTTCCAAATAATACAGTAAGAGAAGATACCACGCTTTCTTTTGCCAAAAAGCCTGAAATCAAGGCTGTCACAATTCTCCAGTCTCCAAATCCCATTGGTGCAAAAACAGGTGCCAATACACCGGCAACTAACGCCAAAATACTGTTCTGTGAATTTGTCGTCATATTCAGACTTGTATCAAAGTTCTGTAAGAACCAGATTACAATAGTTGCAATAAAGATAACAGTAAAAGCTCTCTGAAGGAAATCTTTTGCTTTATCCCACAGCAGATGTCCTACATTTTTCAGTCCAGGCATACGATAATTGGGAAGCTCCATAACAAAAGGAACTGCCTCCCCTTTAAACGCCGTCTTCTTGAAAATCAATGCCATAATAATTCCCATAACAATTCCGAAAACGTACAGAGAAATCATCACCAGAGCTCCGTGTTTTGGGAAAAATGCTGCTGTGAAAAACGCATAAATAGGAAGCTTTGCGGTACAGCTCATAAACGGCGTAAGAAGGATTGTCATCTTTCTGTCTCGCTCAGAAGGAAGGGTACGGCTTGCCATAACACCCGGAACAGTACATCCAAATCCTATCAGCATAGGCACAATACTTCTTCCGGAAAGTCCCAGCTTTCGAAGCAGCTTATCCATAATAAATGCCACACGCGCCATATAACCGCTGTCTTCCAAAAGGGACAGGAAGAAAAACAAGGTTACAATAATCGGCAGAAAGCTCAAGACACCGCCTACACCGTTAAAAATACCATCAATGACAAGAGAATGCAGCACACCTGATACATGTGCTTCCTGCATTGCCATATCCGCCAGTTCTGTAAGATAGGTAATACCGGACTCTAAAAGCCCCTGAAGAAAAGCTCCTACCACACTGAAGGTAAGCCAGAATACAATTCCCATAATTCCGATAAACGCAGGAATTCCTGTATACTTTCCCGTAAGAAAACGGTCAATACTTCTGCTTCTGATATGCTCCTTGCTTTCTTTTGGCTTTACCACAGCTTCTCCGCAGACATCTTCAATATACTGGAAACGCATCTGGGCAATTCCTGCCGCTCTGTCAAGACCTGTCTCCTCCTCCGTCTGTTTTGCAATTTGCTCTAAAATATTCTGTTCATTTTCTGTAAGCTCCAGTTGTTCTAAAATTTTTCTGTCACCTTCCATCACCTTGCTGGCTGCAAAGCGCACCGGAATTCCTGTCTTCTGTGCATGGTCTTCAATAAGGTGCATGACTGCATGAATTCCTCTGTGAATTCCTTCCTCTTTTCGGCAAAAATCTGTTTCCATCGGTGTTTCCTGATATTTTGCCACGTGAAGGGCATGCTGGATAAGCTCTTCAATCCCTTCCCCCTTTGCTGCCGAAATAGGCACAACAGGCACACCAAGAGCTGCCTCCATCTCATTTACCAGAACAGAACCTCCGTTTTCCCGAAGCTCATCCATCATATTTAAAGCCACTACCATAGGAAATCCCAGCTCCAAAAGCTGCATGGTAAGATACATATTTCTTTCAATATTGGTAGCGTCTACAATGTTGATAATTCCCTTTGGTCTTTCACGGATAACAAACTCTCTTGTGACAATTTCCTCACTGCTGTAAGGTGACATAGAGTAAATTCCCGGCAAGTCTGTTATCAATGTGTTATTATGACCTTTAATCACACCATCCTTGCGGTCTACGGTAACACCGGGGAAGTTCCCCACATGCTGCTTCGAGCCTGTAAGCTGATTGAATAAAGTTGTTTTTCCGCAGTTCTGGTTTCCCACCAGCGCAAAGGTTAAGGTTTCACTGTCCGGTAATGGATTTTCACTTTTTCTGTCATGAAATTTTCCACCCTCACCATATCCGGGGTGCAGCTTTTCCTGTCTGTTCTTCTTCTTTTCCTTATCTTTCGGTCGATGTTCTTTGCTGATTTCAATGTTTTCTGCATCTTCTAAACGAATAGTCAGTTCATATCCGTGGATACGCAGCTCAATCGGGTCTCCCATCGGCGCATATTTTACTACGGTTACTTCTGTTCCCTGTATCAAACCCATATCCAGAAAATGCTGACGTAAAGCGCCGCTTCCTCCTACGGAAAGAATAGTGGCTGTGCTTCCTATCTGTAATTCACTTAGCTTCATCTTCTGCCTTCTTTCTTATTAGTTTCATCTAACTCATCTTGTAAGGATTGGAGCTGCTCTATATAACAGCTCCTTAAAATCTTTTCCTTATACAGTATACGTTCTTATCCCTGTAAAAGCAACTGTTTCTTACAGTAACTTTTATAAATTTTGTACTCTGAGAGCACGAATTGCATTTAAAACAGCAATAATCATAACACCCACATCTGCGAAAATCGCAAACCACATGTTGGCAACGCCTACTGCTCCAAGCGCCAGACAACCGAATTTAATCACTAATGCAAAAACAATATTCTGATATACAATGCCAAGGCATTTTCTGGAAATTCCAATGGCTTTAGAAATTTTCAGCGGGTCGTCATCCATCAGAACCACATCTGCCGCCTCAATGGCTGCATCCGAGCCCATAGCGCCCATGGCAATTCCAATATCTGCACGGGTAAGAACCGGCGCATCATTAATGCCGTCACCTACAAATGCCAGTTTTTCCTTTTCAGATTTTGCCAAAAGTAATTCCTCGACTTTTGTTACCTTATCTCCCGGAAGTAATTCTGCATAAACCTCGTCAATCCCCAAAGACTGTGCAACCTGCTCTGCCACAGTTTTTGCATCTCCGGTAAGCATAATCGTTTTCTTTACTCCAGCCTTTTTCAGCCGTGCAATGGCTTCTTTGGAATGTTCCTTTACAAGGTCAGAAATTACAATATGTCCTTCATATTTGCCGTCTATTGCCACATGGATAATCGTTCCCACTTTGTGGCAATCCTGATATTCCACGTTTAATTTCTTCATCAGCTTACTGTTTCCTGCTACAACTTCTCTTCCGTCTACTTTTGCAATTATTCCATGACCGCTGATTTCCTGAATATCGGAAACTCTGTTTCTGTCAATTTCTTTACCGTAAGCTCTTTGAAGACTCTTACTGATTGGATGAGAAGAAGCACATTCCGCCAATGCAGCATATTCCAACAATTTCTTTTCTTCCATTTCATTATGATGAACACCGCTTACCTCAAAGACACCCTGTGTTAAAGTACCTGTCTTATCAAAGACCACATATTTCGCCTGAGATAAGGTTTCCATATAGTTAGAGCCTTTAATTAAGACGCCTTCCTTGCTTGCCCCGCCAATTCCTGCAAAAAAGCTGAGCGGAATACTGATAACAAGAGCACAAGGACAACTGATAACAAGGAATGTCAATGCACGATAAATCCATACGCCCCACTGGGCTGTCTGTCCCAAAAACAACATCTGTACCAGAGGCGGAAGGATTGCCAGTGCCAAGGCACTATAACAAACTGCCGGTGTATATACTTTTGCAAATTTGGAAATAAAGTTTTCGGATTTGGACTTTCTGGAACTGGAATTTTCCACAAGCTCTAAAATCTTCGATACCGTAGACTCTCCAAATTCCTTTGTTGTCCTGATTTTCAGCACACCGTTTAGATTGATACATCCGCTGATAATCTCATCTCCCTGCTTTACATCACGGGGAAGGCTTTCACCTGTCAAAGCGCTGGTATTTAGACTGGAACTCCCTTCCGTAACAATCCCGTCTAAAGGAACCTTTTCTCCCGGCTGTACTACAATAATACTGTCAATTTCCACTTCGTCCGGGTCTACTTTTTCCAGCTTTCCGTCTCGCTCTACATTGGCATAATCAGGACGGATATCCATCAATGCACTGATATTTCTGCGGCTTTTTCCCACTGCATAGCTCTGGAACAGCTCGCCTATTTGGTAAAACAACATAACCGCAATGGCTTCATTATAATCTCCGCTCTTGGAATAAATTGCCAAAACAAAAGCTCCCACAGTAGCCACTGCCATTAAGAAGTTCTCATCAAAAACACGCCTGTTCAGGATACCCCGTCCGGCTTTTCTTAAAATATCATATCCGATAATCAGATAAGCTGCCAAATAAAGGGCTAACTGTAATATTCCTGTTGCAGGTATCAAATTCAGCGCAATCACCATCACTGTTGTAATGATAATTCTAATCAACATCTTCTTCTGCTTTTTGTTCAAAACTGCCACCTTCCTTCTGCTATAAATTTGCACCCCTTTTGCGGTTACCGCCGGGGTGCTGATTTTTAAAGCTCAATTTCACAATCGGACTCTACTTTTTTACAAGCCTTTAAAACATTTTTCATGACCTTTTTCGGGTCCTGTCCTTCTTCAAATTCCACAATCATTTTCTGAGTCATGAAATTCACAGTGGCAGAAGCAACGCCCTCTGTTTTTCTTGTTGCATCTTCCATTAAGTTTGCACAGTTTGCACAGTCTACTTCAATATTGTAAGTCTTCTTCATAATAAAATACCTCTCTTTTCAATATAATGTTTTCTTAATGATTAAATATATGTTTAATTGTTATATCTATACTATAAAGCAGAGAGATAAAAAAGTCAATAGAAAAATAAAGTTTACATCAGTTTTGTTTCTTCCAGCTTTTCCGCAAACATTTCATTTAACCGAATAACAGGCTTACGAAGCACCAATCCCAAAAGTAGGGATAAAATCAGAAACACACTCAAAATCCCCAACTCTCTTACATAAGCATTTCCGTATAAGCCGGCTATTGCCTCCCTCATTGCTCCCATACTGTGAGTGAAAGGAAGGAACTGATATATCTTCTGAAAGACTGACGGCGTCATCTCAATCGGAAAAGTTCCGCCTGAACCAGCCACCTGAATTACTAGCAAAACAACACAGATTGCTTTTCCCACATCTCCGAAAGAAACCGTCAGTGTGTAAATAATATTTACATACACAATACTGGTAATCCAGCCTGACAATACAAATAAAAACGGATGCTCACACTGAATTCCCAAGAAAAATAAATCCCCCAGACAAATTAAACCGCTTTGAATAAGCCCCATAATAAGAAACAGCAAATATCTGCCAAAATAAATCTGATAATTTTTCACATTATTAAGATTTTTCTTTCTATCCTCTGACAGCGTTACTTTCATCATAGCAACCAATATAATACCGCCAACCCAGATAGACAAGGTGGAATAAAACGGCGCCATGGCAGAACCGTAATTCTCTATCGGATAGATACTTTTTGTCTCCATTTTCACAGGTGAGGCAAGAAAAGTGCTTACCGTATCAGGACCATTTCCCAAAACTTCTTTTAAGGTTTCCAAATTTCCGTTTTCTGCCGCTTCGGAAAGCCTCTGTAAAACATCATTCATTTTGCCGGATGCTTCATCTAACAAGGAAGCAGAGGTATCTAAAGCTGCTTTTAATTTTCCCAAATCAGAAGATGCAGAGCCTGACAAGTCTTCAATTCCCTGTGCTCCCTCCTCTAATTTTGATAAAATCAAGGATACGTCCTTGTTGGTGTTGCCCAGCGTCTGAAACAGCTGGTCTAAATTTCCCTTTACATTTTTCTCATAATCTGCCTGCACGTCTTGAATTTGCTGAGCGCTTTGTTTTGCAAGCTCTTTTAATTCACTCTGATAATTACCTGCATCTGAAACGGACTGAGAAATTTTGTCAGCTGCCTCGTTTAACTTATCTCTCACAGCCTCCTGCTGTGCAATAGAAGCATTTAATTTTCCGATAACAGTACCAAGCTGTTCCTTTATATGTGGAAAAACCTCCGGCAAGGAGTCGCTAATTCCCTGCAAACTGTCACGAAATGAAGTATATCGGTCAATGATTGTCTGTACCTGCCCTGCCAGCCCATTTAAGCTCTGTCCTGCTGCTGCGGCATCCTGTGACAGAGAGGAAAAGGTCTTGTCCACCTGTTCTGATACTGCACGGTAAACATCACTGCCTGCATCCAGCACATCATTTACACTGTCCGTAGTACCTGATAAAGCTTCTCTTAAACTCTGAAAACTTTTTCCCGTGTCTGTAAGAAGAGACAAATTAGTGTCAGCATTGCTTCCTGTCTGCTCCAAAAAGGAAGCCGTAGACTCCAGAGTATTTCCCATAGAGTCTGTCATATTAGAAAACGCCTTAATCGTTCCTGAAGCAGCGGAAAGATTATCTGCAATTTCTGCTATGTTTTCGTGTACTCTGCCAATCATTTCTTTAGAGTCTTCCTCGCTTAACATAGAAGACAAACTGTCCATAAGCTGTAATCCTACCTGAGAAATGGTTTTCGTAAACAATTCTGCAATCTGCTTACGAACAGCTCCTGCACCTTTGTCTGTTACCTTGGGTGCAATGGCGTTTTCCTTTTCGTTTAAATAATATAAAATATCAGAATGTTCCACATCATCTGAAAAAAGACTCATCATATCATTACTGAAGGTTTCCGGTATCACAATCGCTGCATAATATTTTCCTGATTTTACACCTTCTACTGCTTTTTTCTGATTTGTAAATACCCAATCCAACTGATTGTTCTCACGCAGACCCGACACCACCTGCTCACCCAGATTGATGTTGAGAGGAAGCAATTCTCCTTCATACCCTGCGTCTACATTGGCAACTGCCACCTTTAAGCTGCCTGTATTGCTGTAAGGGTCCCAGCTGGCAGCAATATTAAACCACGCATAAAGAGAAGGAACAACACTAAGTCCCAGAATAACAATCCATGCAATGGCATTTTTTTTGATTTTCTTCAGGTCTCCCATGAAAATTTTCCATATATTTCTCATTGCTCCTTTTCTCCCTTCTGTGCATTTTCTCTTACTTTTTTCAAAAGAACCTCATCTGACATTTCACTTAGACGCTTCTTTCCCTTCAGGCTTTCATGAATATATTCCACTACAATTAAATATAAAGCGATTAGTATAATAGAAGCTATCCACAACACCAAAAATACCATTTTCGAGTCAATGCTGAACATCAGTATGAGGAAAATAACAGGGATAACCAGAATGGCAAGAAATCCCCTGCGTATTCTTTTCTGATAACCGGACTCAAATTTTTCAATTTTATCGTTTAAAGCTTTACGAAATTCATCCTGTCCTGCCAAAATTTTCACTGCTGTTGATAAACTGATTTTTTCTCTTTTCATTCCCTCTTCTTCGCAAATCATCAAATCGGTTTCAGCCAGTTTGCGGTCAAATAAATAATTTAAATTTAAAAGGCGTGGCCTTAAAAGAAGCCCTATTCCCAAAGCAATAGGCAAAAATATTGCCAAACAAAGCAGGTTTTTCCAGTAGTGCATTCCGTAAATTCCTGCAATCGCTTCCCTCATAGCATTAATTCCGTATGTAAAGGGCAAAAGTGGATGTACGAACCGGAAAAATGCCGGTGTCATTTCAATAGGATACGTTCCTGCTGAACCCGGAATTTGCAGGATAACCAAAATCACGCTCAATGCCTTTCCGATATGTTTAAAGGTAATGGATAACGCATAAATCAAATTCACATACACAAAAGAGGCAAATAGCCCTGCAAATATAAAGGCGGCAGGATTTTTACATTGTATTTTCAAAAGATAGATATCCCCAAGGCAGATAATAAGCGCTTGTATCAGACCTGTTGTCACATACAAAAGCCATCTTCCAAAATATCCCTGTGTTACCGTAAAGCTTTTAATCTTGTCATCCTTGTCTACTTCCAGCTTAAAAATAGCAATTAAAACAATTCCGCCTACCCAGATTGCCAAATTTGTGTAAAAAGGAGTCATGGCTGAACCGTAATTCTCTACATGATAAAAACTCTCTGTTTTCAGCTGTACCGGAGAATACATAAACTCAGCTACCTCTTCTGCATTCTTTTTTGTAAGCTCTGTTAAGCTTTGATAAATATCCGAGCTTTGTAATGTTCCCAAATCTGCAATAGCTGTATTCAGCTTTTTCTGTACCTCTTCAAGAGCCTTTTGGCTGCTCTCCATTGCTGCTTTTGTGTCGCTTAATGTCTGTTTCAAATCCCCGGTTACATTTTTAAGCTGTTCTGCGGAAGGCTCTACTCCTGTAAGAATTCCCGAAACCCTTCCTGAAAGCTGTGCAAAAGAGTCTAAAGATTGATTTAAGGAAGGAAGCACATTCTGCTCAAAAGACTTTCTGGAGGTCTGTAAGTTTTTCTGTCCGTCACCAATAGCTGCGGCAATCTGGTTTAATCCCTGAACAGAAGTATTTACGGCATTTCCTATACTGGCATTTCCTGTCTGAAGATTTTTCAAAATTTCTTGATGCCTCTGATTTTCTGCTTCCAGCTTTCCGATAATATCAGACAGCGGACTTCCGGGAACCTGATTATCCAACTCCCGAAGAACAGCCAAAATTTCCTCGTTCTGTGCGATTAAGTCCTGCACAGATGTAATGGCATTTCCAAGCTTTTCATTTACATTCTGAACCTTCTCATTCAGCTTTCCCAGGTCTGTCCCCACTGCGCTGCTGATACCTGACAGTGTATCCGCTCCCTGTGTAAGCCCCTCAGATAAACCTGTGCTTAACGCACCTACGCTGTTTCGTACAGACGATAAAATATCTGTTCCCTGATTAATAGACTTTGCACCGGATGATGCTGCACTTTTGAGAGTATCCAGTGTTTCCTGAGTTCCACTGATTAAATCGCCACTTCCGTCAATGGTTTTATTGAGATTTTCTAAAACCGCTTGATATTCCTCCAGATTTCTCTCTACTGTCTGCATCTTCGTAATGAGATTTTCCTGTGCCTTGTCAACCTGTGTGCCCATTTGCTCTGCTGTCTGTCCCAGTATCTTAGAAACAGAGCCTGCCGCTGCCGCAATAAATTCTTCATTTACCTGCTCCTGAATTGTGGAGGCGCCGGTATCCGTCACTTTGGGGGCAATGGCATTTTTCTTTTCATTTAAGTAGTATTCAAACTGAGGCTGCTTCATATCTCCGGAGAGGATGCTCACTAGAGAAGCGCTGAAGTCCTCCGGTATTACAATGGCAGCATAATATTTTCCTGACTTTACACCCTCCACTGCCTTTTTCTTATCCGTAAATTTCCAGCCTAAGTCTTTATTTTCCTTTAAGTTCTGAACAATCTCTTCTCCCGCATTCAAGTCTCCTATTAACTCATTTTCTGTACCTTTGTCTGCATTTGCCACTGCAATCTTAATATTTCCGGTATTTGCATACGGATCATAATTTGCGGCAATATTAAACCATGCGTATAGAGATGGTATCAGACATACACCAATTGTAACAATCATTGCCACCATGTTGTGGGACAACCGATTTACATCTCTTCTAAAAATTTCAAACGCCCGTTTCATGCTTTTCCCTCGCTTTTCTATAATCTTGTCATGTAAGCATATTGTCTGCAATTCGTATATTTTATCACCAGAATTTGAGATGTCAATAATTTCGGAGAAAAAATATGACTTTAAGTCAATTTTATTGTCTGATATCATTCTTATACAACAAAATAAAGGTGAAAAACTGATTTTACTCAAGCTTTTCACCTGTTATCATTATTTCCATATACTTCTATTCTTTAATTTCCACGAAAACGCTTCCTGCCGCTTTCACAGAAAGACAAATTCTGCCGCCCTCCACAAGTATCTGTTCTTCTGTTTCCAGATTGATATACCTCTTATTCTCAAACGGAACCGGAATACTTATATTCACTTCCTGCTCATCATTGTTTACTGCCACAACAATTCCCTGCTCCTGCGTAAATCTGGCAAAGGCATATTGTCTGTTTGTCAGCAACAGCTCTCGATATCTTCCGTAAGCAAGACAATCTGTATATTTCTTATGCAGATTTCCCAACCATTTCACATGCTGCATAATTTCAGAACTCTTTTCCTGATTTAAGACCTCTTCAATATTCACTGCCGGACGCAGGGGATTGTCATTTCCGCCTTCCTTGCGTCCCTCAATTCCCCATTCAGAGCCATAATAAACAGAAGGAATTCCCGGAAGCGTAAATAACAGTGTATAAATAGGAAAAATATGGTCTTTTACCTGAATTTTGCTGATAATTCTGTCTACGTCATGATTGTCTACAAAGGAATATAATTTCATACCCTTGTAAATTCCACCGTTTTCATCAAATTCTCGGCGGATGGTATGGGCTATCTCAAAATAATTGTGGTCATTGTGTCCGGAATAAAGCCCTTTATGCAGCTCATAATTTGTAACACTATGAAGCATTTTTTGCCCATCCTGAATATAACGGCTGTAATCTCCGTGGATGACCTCGCCCATAAGCCAGAAATCTGCCTTTTTCTCACCGGTTCTTCTTCTCATCTCTTCCATAAAAGAAAATTCCAGACAATCGGCGCAGTCCAATCGAATACCGTCAATATCAAAAGTATCTATCCAGAAATCAATGACTCCAAGCAAATATTCCCGCACAGCCGGCTCCCATAAATTCAAATTCACCAGTTCAAAGCAATTTCTCCATGCTTCATAGCCAAATCCATCATTATAAGGACTGTTCCAGCCAAAATTAACACCTTTATACCAGCTGCAATACGGTGACTGCTCTCTGTTTTTCTGTATATCCTGAAAAGCAAAGAATTCCCTACCCGTATGATTAAATACACCGTCTACCACAACTCTGATGCCTGCCTCGTGAGCCTTTCGGACAAAACGTTTGAAATCCTCGTTGTCTCCCAATCTGCGGTCCACAATTTTATAATCTTTAGTGTCATATCCGTGTGTGCTGGACTCAAATAATGGTCCTATATAAATAGCAGTACAGCCTATGTCCGCAATATGAGGAAGCCATTTATCCAGTTCTTCAAACCTGTGTACAACCTCTTCTCCCTTATTTTCTCTGGGCGCACCTGTCATGCCAATAGGATACATGTGGTAAAACACTGCCTCTTCATACCATGCCATAATAACTCCTCCTCTGATTATACGTTTTTTCGTTCTGCACTTATAATCCCCTTTTTCAATTCCTCTCTATTATCAGGCAACGACTTCCACCCCCTCATTTTGAATATTTCTATAATAAGGTAAGTCTTTTTTATATTTCTCATATTCTGCAAATGGAATAACCGTTGGAGATATAATAATACCATACTCCAGTTCTAAATCCGATGAAATATCCCATACTTTTTTCAACTCTTGCTGAAGGCCTTCTCGTTCTCCCTGCACAATAGCGACAATATCTATGTCTGAATTGTTTTGATAATCACCTCTGGCATAAGAACCGTACAAAATAATTTTTACAATATTTTCCCCATAAACTGCTTGATATGCCTGAGCCATTGATTTCAGTATTAAACTCAATTCATTTCGTGTACACATTTTTTCACGCTCCTTTGTATTATTATACTGCATTTTTTCCAAAAATAAAACACTCGCTATACAATACAAGATTTTGCTTTTAACATTACATAATAGAACGAATTTTATTTCAAAAACAAAATTTCTGACAATATTCCTCCAATGTAATCTGCTTATCATAAATATATTTTGCCGCTTCCTTCCCCACATATCGGTAATGCCACGGCTCATAAACAATTCCCGTTATATCCGCCTTATCCTCAGGATAACGCAGGATAAATCCGTATTTCCAGCAATTCTTCATGAGCCACTGTTGTACAGGCTGTTCCTCCATTCCGCTGACTATTTTTTGTTCCGCAATATCTGTTATATCCACAGCAAGACCTAACTCATGTTCACTTGTTCCGGGAACTGCAACTGATTTTGCTGTTTTTGCTTCTGCCTTCTGCCTGTCCATCCCATCATTCATATACACCTGAACCTGCTGGTTAAAGAGTTCCTGTTGTTTTTCATGCGTCCGATAGGATGAACAAATAATTGGTGAGTAACCCTGTGCACGGCAGTCATCCATCATCTGCTGCAATTCAGGATAACATCTGGAGTCAATGCTTTGTCCGTTTTTAAGCTGTGTAAGAGGAATACTTTCAACATAAGACTTGTCTAACTTATGTGAACTGTTTACCAAAATCAGGTTCCACTCTGTATCTTTATCTGTTGATGGAGCATTTTTCAAATTATCGTTATCTCGATTAATTTTTTTAGAATTATTGTGTTCATATAAATTTTTTGCCTCTGTCGAAACACTTGTCCTGATAATTCCTGTTACAATTATCAGAAAAATCACACATGCCAAAATTTCGGTTATAAGCACACGTCTCCTTCTTTGTCTTGTTTTTATCTTAGTCACAAAATGCACCTCACTTTCCTTTTTCTAAAGGATAGCGCGGTGCATTTTCAAAATATATTCATTTCGCCCTCTATTTGGCATCATTCAAATGGTATTAATTCAAGCCCGTCATAATAAAAATATACGGACATCAAAATTTCGTCTTTATTCTTATCAACCAATTTGATTATGTCACAACTATCATCTTCCAATTCTGTTCTAAGTCCATAATAATCTTCCAAATATAAAGTTAAAGCATCCCTGACATACACACTATTTTTATCATCACTGCAATAAGCTGCTGAATTCCCATCGTCAGCTATAACATTGCAATACATCTGGATAACTTTTTTATTCTTATCATCCACATACAGTATCATTTCATTGCCTGTTGAACACTTCACTTTTACTGTCCATATTACGGCGGAAACAGATGAGTCTTTTATAACCAGCAGGCTGCATTTTGCATCCATACTTTCCTTATCAATCTCTAGCTGTGCGTAACCCCATTCCTCTAACTGCATCCCTTGAAAAAAAGAATTGCAGACCTCTGCCAGCTCTTCCCTTGATAAATTTGCCATATCTTCCTGATAATCAAACTCATAATCCTTGTAATACACAGCTCTCATAGCTTCTATAATGCTATTAGAATGGGTAATTTCTATGGGGTTCACCTGATATTTTTCCACCTGTCCCAGATTTTCATTTAAAACATTTGAAAAAACAATATTCGGAAAAAACAGTCCAAAACCAATACATAAAAGCATTATAAATATTCCAAATACCCATGAATACTTTCTCATTTTCTGCCTCCCCGTATCTGCACTTTCACCGATGTTCCAATCCCCACTTCACTTTCTACTGAAAGGCTTCCATTATGGATTTTGGCTATCCGATCACAAAGTGACAGTCCCAGCCCTGCCCCGCCAAAGCTGCGGCTTCGGGCTTTATCAATGCGATAAAATGCTTCTGTCAGATGTACAAGTTTATCTTTTGGGATGCCGCATCCGGTGTCCTGAATGAGCAGGTCACAACCTTCTTCTGTCATGGAAAGCATAATTTTAATAACGCCGCCATTTTCCATAGCACGTCTGGCGTTTTCCAGCAAATTTATAACAAGGGAAACAAAAAGGTCCGGTTCCAGCATACAATTACCAGCCTCGCATTTTTTCTCTATCTCTATCCCATTTTCTTTGAAATATGATATGGAATGCTTTACCACACTGTCTATCAAATATGCCGGATTTTGAACAGTCAGTTCCTGATTTTTATTGTCTGCTGCAATAAGTTCAAGAAGCTTGATAGACAGCCTCTCCAATCGCTTACTTTCAGAATAAATATAGTTTGCTGCATCTATCTGCTCCTCCAGACTTAAGTTCTGACGCCTCAGTAAATCTGCATAGCCAATCATGGATGTCATCGGAGTTTTCAGCTCGTGGGTAAAATTTGCAATAAACTGGTTCTGTCTGTCCACCGCATTATTTAATTCCTCCATCTTATCAACAAGCGTATCCGTCATCTGATTAAACTCTGCTGAAAGTTCTTCTATCTCATCATTTGTATGGATATCACTTCTCAAATCATAGTTTCCTTGTGTAATGCTGGAAACGATTTTCTTCAGCCTGCTTATGGGTTTTGTTAAAAAATAGGACAAAATATAGGAAAGAACCGCACTGCATGTTACCACCAGAAGAAAAACCGCTATGTAAAGTCTTTGCAATTCCTCTCTTTGCTCGTATACTTTGGTTACGTCATATAAAGCATCTATGTATAAATCTACATTTTCTGCTTTAATCACCGAACAAAGCTGAATATAGGAGTTATTTTCACTACGGATAATCTTATATGCCACATTTCCGTAATCTGCTTTATCGCCCATTTCTTCCATGTTATTCACGAAATCACTGCTTTTATATATAAGTTCTTTGTCTTTATGCAGACTTATGGCAGCAAACAAATCATTTTGTTCCACTATCTTCCCAAAATCATTGGAAATCTCACTTGCTGTTGTCCATGCAGTCTCCTGACTCAGTAAAGAAAATGTATGAAGAACCATGTCAAATGTTTTTATTGCAGCCATCTTTTCACGGTTTATAGAGCTTTGAAAGGAACTGTATAAAAGAAATGTACCGCCTATTCCAAAAATAAACGCAATCATGGAAATCATACATAAGGTTACTTTATATCGAAACTTCATGTCTTCATCTCCAATCGATATCCTACTTTATTGACTGCTTTTATCATATTTTCTATATGAGCCTTTTTTCGTAGTCTTTGCACATGCAAGTCCACAGTCTTACCGGTACATTCCAGATTGCCTCCCCAGACTCGCTCATATATGGTCTCTCTGTATAATGCCACGTTTGGATTTTGTGCAAAAAGCACGAGCAAATCATACTCTTTCGGTGTTAGCGCTATTTCCTGTTCCTCATATCTGACCACATGCTGTTTCAGGTTGATTGTGAGCTTATCACCAATCCAAATAATATCCGAGGTCTTATGAAATCTTCTGAGCACTACCTCAACCCTTGCCAGAAGTTCTACAACCTCAAAGGGTTTTACAATGTAATCCTCTGCTCCCATTTTTAAGCCTTTTACCCTATCCTTTGTCGAATTCATTGCCGTGATAAAAATAACCGGAATATCGAAAGGTTTGATATATTCTAACAGTTCAAATCCGTCAATATATGGTATCATAATATCCAGAAGGATTAAATCATATCTGTTTTCCTCAATCATATCAGCCGCAGTCTCACCATCATACGCACAAGAACAAAAATATCCCGCTCCTTTCAGCGACAGCTTTATCAAATCAGAAATAGGTTTTTCATCCTCAACAATTAAAATATTTACCATAGCTTTCCCCCTGTCTATATCCTGCGGCTATTATATATCATAACGGCATCCTTTTGGCATCAAAAAATCTTATCTTACGTGAAAGCCTTTTTCATGCTGCTCCTTGGGAAGTGGTTTTCTATCCAGCCATGAAATCTGAATATACGGGCTTTGATTAATCATCTTCAAAACCCTGTTAATCTGGTCCGCTGTCCCCTGCGCTTCCATCACAACACTGCCATCCCACTCGTTTGTTACCCATCCGGTAACTCCCGCACTGTCTGCTGCATGCTTTGCCCGATAGCGAAATCCCACGCCCTGTACCCTTCCTGTAAATGTCAGACGTTCACGGATGATATTTTGTTCATTCATTTTATCGTTCCTCCTTCCCGTTATAAGAGGTAATTATCTTTTTTCATATTTCTCCATTATCATGAAAACATAAATGCAGCCAAAATAAACACCGTCAAAAACAAGATATTTGCAGCTGTAAAGTACAAAATATACCTTCCTTTTCGGCTGGGGCCGGAGGCTACAATAAGCCGATAAGAAATTAAGCTTGCCATTGATGCAATCAGTGTTCCAAGCCCTCCGATATTTGTTCCCACAATCAAAGCTTCCCATTTCTCCGTAAATCCCGATAATAACAGCGCAGCCGGAACATTGCTGATTACCTGTGAAGAAGCTACTGCTGTAAGTATCTCGTTGCCGCTGATAATTTCTTTTAAAAAGTCACAAAAAGCCGGAATACGCCCCATATTTCCGATAAAAATAAAAAATCCTGCAAATGTAAGCAGCAAAGAATAGTCAATCACCTTTAACGTATCCCTGTCTGCCAAAAAAACAACAAAAGCTGTCACAACAGTGACAAACCATACCGGCAATATCTGCGCCACACAGAGCAGACACAGCGCAAACAAAATCGCGTACATTACTTGCTTGTGATATTTCTTAAAGGATATCTCCGAAGAAATCTGTAATGTGTGAAGCGGCTGTTTTTTTCGAATGACAATAGTCAAAAAAAGCAGCACCGCCGCAAGAATGGTGTACGGAAGCATCAATGCAAGAAATTCTCCCATTTCCATTCCGGATTTCGAATACAAATAGAGATTTTGCGGATTTCCGATTGGAGTAAACATGCTTCCAAGATTTGCCGCGATTGTCTGCAACACAACCACCCGAATAATACTCTCCCTCCGGTCAGACATCTCCAATACCTGAATTGCAAATGGCACAAATGTAATAAGCGCTACATCATTGGTAATCAGCATGCTGGATATAAAACATAAAAAAACAAGTATCAGCTCCAACTGGTGACTATTTTTTACTTTTGTAAGCAATTTATCGGCCGCCTGCCGAAATATGCCGAGACGATTTGCGCCTGCCATCACTGCCATCAGACAAAACAAAAGCCCAAGCGTATGAAAATCAATATAGCTTAAATATGCACTATCCGGCGGAACCGCAAGCGCAGATATAAGTGCAAGTACCCATGCGATAATCAATACAATATTCATTCTTTTCCTCTTTCCGTTCTTTTCTACAAATATTTCCCTAACCGCTCTTTTACCCTCGCTTCAATCTCTTTCATGATATCCAGACATTTTTCTTTATTCATTCCTGCTGCTATGCCTACTGCAAGAATTTCTTTTTCTCCTGAATGGAAGAGAAAAGGGGCTAATTAAAAATCCTTTTTCAATACAGCTTTTACTATACTGAAACGCAATTTTACAACCGGCTGTCATCGCCAGCGTCCCGCCCAATCGTTCATTATAATATACTTGTAACGAATTATCTCGTTTCATTAATAACCTCCTGAATATCCTTATATGGTACATTCGTGAATATACCTCTAAGCTCATCGGCAATATCCAAAGCCATTGCAATCTTCGTCAGTGAAAGTAAGGATATCTTTCCTGTCATTTCAAATCTCTTAATTGAACCATAGCTCACTCCACTCATAGAAGCCGGTTTTTCCTGTGAAATAGAACCTCTTTTCCTGATAATATATTATCTATTTTTTATGACTTTCTAATATTTTATATAATATTTTATCCATTTTATTCTATCACACGTTTCTTGTGGTAACAATAATTTATAGCTTCCTTAACTGACTGCCAGTTCAAATGTCCACTTCTCTTTCTTTCAAAAATGGACAATCCCCCTTGGGACTGCCCATTTAATTACATTTTATTAATACAATTTTGCACCTGCGGGAATTTTATCATCAACCATAAAAATAGTTAAGCCTTCACCACCATCTTCTTCATGTACTGCTGAAATCAGCATACCACAGGAGTCAATTCCCATCACTTTTCTTATTTACACCATCTAAGAACTTCATTGTCGGGAATAATAATATATTATTATACTAGCTCTTTCAATACATATTCTTCTTTTTTTCAACCAATTCTACTGCTGTGTCAATTTGTTCCTCTGCTTCTTCTCTAGTCGCTATATAGAAATCATCATAATCACTGGCATGTCTTATTTCTTCTGCCTCAGCAATCTTCCTTCCCAAAGTTCTTGGAAAAATTTCTGTCTTGATATAATTTTTATTAAAATTCGCAAGGGCATCTTTATGCCTCTTATATGCGTTTCCATCTAAAGCATGAATGGCTGAAATAGCATGATAAATTCCATAATAGGCTCTGTTATTCACTCCCCTGTATTCTCCTGCATCTAAAAGAATTTTTGCTGATTTTATATCACTTTTAGCAACTTCCAACCTATATAAAACCAAATCTCGCCTTGTACCCTTTTCATTATGCTGCGTCAAATAATTTTACCCCCTCACTCGCCACATTTGAATAAAGCGGATACACTTCTACCCACTTATTAAAATGCTCTTGATTTTTTGCTATCGGCTTAATATCTACATCATAATCCATATTAAAATCATAGGTTATACCAGATAACTCATGACGATACTTTTTAATGTCTATATCACTTAAATCCAAAAGCACCATAATATCTATATCCGAGTCCTTTGTATAATCGCCCCTTGCATAAGAACCGTACAAAATAACTGTCTTCAAATGTCTTCCGTATATTTTACAGAGTAATTCAACATATTGACTTATTAACTCTCTTGTTGTCATAGATATACCACCTCATTTATCACTTCTCCAATACAATAGACGAAATTTCTTCATAATATCTCTGCCGACTCTGCCCACACCCCATTTTCTGTTTCCTGCAATGTCTTATACGTTTCAGCCTTATAGAATTTCAATGCGGCTTCCTCAAAACTGATATGAAAATACTTCTGTCTTTTTTCTATAATATTTATTATAAACGTATTATCCATAAACGCGCAATGAGATTACTTCTTCATTGAAATTTCTACGCATAAACTCTTTCTTATTTCAATCTACCTTGATTGGAATTACTTCTTGAATTTATATTTCCCTTTTCCGTGACCTGATACCGGTTCAATAATATCCGCTTGTACCAAATTGGAAAGAAATTTGGACGCACCTGAACCTTTCAGCTCAAGAAGTTCCATAACTGCACTTCTTCCAAATACTTCCTCAAAACCAAACTTTTCAAAAAGTCTATGGATATGAACAGTTGTTTTTATTGAGAAACCGTTTCCTTTTTCAAGAAATACACTTTCAATGTCCACTTTTTTGTCTTGAATGTCTACTTTTTCATTAGCAATATCCACTTTCTTATTTCCAATGTCCACTTTTTTCTCATTCAAACATCCACTTATGTGTAGATTTCGATTGTGGAGCTCATTTTTCTCGTTCAAAAGTAGATTTCTGAGAAAGGCATGTTTATAAATTCCCTGAAAGAGTTTGCAATGGATAGAGATATTCGTCTGCACAATTTTAATATATCTCTAATCTGTATACAAACATTCATAGTGATGTCTTTTATTATAAACGTATTATCCACAAATACGCAATGAGATTGTTTCGACACAACAGGAAGATGCTTATTTCTTCTCTTTCTTCCAAAAATGGGCAATCCCCCTCGGGACTGCCCATTTAATTACATTTTATTTATTAGTACAATTTTGCACCTGCCGGAATTCTGTCATCTACCATCAACAGATTTAATCCTTCTTTTCCATCTTCCTCGTGTACTGCTGAAATCAGCATACCGCAGGAGTCAATTCCCATCATTGGTCTCGGCGGCAGATTTGTGATTGCGATACAAGTCTTTCCAACCAGCTCTTCCGGTTCGTAATACTCATGAATACCGCTTAAAATCACTCTTTTTTCGTCTGTACCATCATCTAAAACAAATTTCAAAAGCTTCTTTGATCTCGGTACTGCTTCACATTTCAGAACCTTTACAGCTCTGAAATCAGATTTGCTGAATGTTTCAAAATCAACCATTTCTTCAAACAATGGCTCAATTTTCACGTTAGAAAAATCAATTTTTTCTTCCACAACCGGAGTCGCTGCAACTGGTGCTGCTTTCTGTCCTGCATTGTGTGCTTCATTTTTAGAAGCTCCCTGTGACTTCATTGTGGGGAAAGATTTCACGTTTTCTTCATGATTCTTCGGGATGCGTCATTGTACTATATTGTCTAAATTTATAAACCTTATAATCACTTCATTATTCGTCATTATTAAATTTACTTTGTTGTCAATTTGCTGTAAACCAAACAAATTGTTGTCATCCGTTATACTAAGCACTTCTCAAAAAATATCTAATTTTGTTGCTAAATTCTCGAATGACTCTTGTTTCTTTTCTTCTGTTGCTTCCGCATAAATGTCCATCGTTGTTTCAATGTTTCTATGTCCCATAATGGATTGAATAACTTTTAAATTTGTTTCATTTTCGCAAAGTCGTGTACAAAAAGTATGTCTCAGATGATGGCAAGAAAAATTAGGTAGTATAATAGGATCTCTTCGTTCTTTTTTAGCTCGCACCACTTCGTCTGCATTATAACTATTCGCTATACGCTTAATCGTATGATTGACTGTTTGTGGATTTGGAACCATTCCAAAACGATTACAAAAAATAAATCCTGACATTCCATCAATTTCTGATTCATTAAAACCATTTTCCAGTTGTTCTTCATAAAGCATTTCAAAAGCATCTTTCACAATATCCAACATTGGAATTGTACGAATTCCCGCTTCCGTTTTGGGTTTGGATATTCTCAATACACTTTTGTTGCTTTCTGGTTTTTGATAATAACTCAAACTGTGATTGATACTGACTGTTCTTTTGTCATAATCTAGGTCTTGCCATCGAAGCCCTAATGCCTCACCAATTCTACATCCTGTTCCAAGCAACACCGTAAACATAGGCCACCAATGATAATATATCGGATGGTTCGCAATATATTCCATAAATGCTCTTTGCTGCTCTACTGTCAATGCATGTCTGATTCCTCTGTTCTTCCCGGATTCTTTGCTAATTTCTTTCATTACTCCATCAGTAGGATTATTTCGTATAATCTCATCCCGCACTGCCAACTGAAATGTTGGATGAAGTAAACAATGAATAGTATCTAATGTTCCTAATGAAATTTTTACTTCATTAAGAAGATAATAATAAAACTGCAATACATCAGAATACTTTATATCTGCAATCCGCTTTTTTCCAAAGGTGTCACGTACATAATGATCGTACGTATATAAATATGAACTTTTTGTAGATTCACGCAAATTATACTTCGTGGACATATACCGATCAAACGTATCATTCACACTTGCCTTGCCAGCAACATAGAGATCCAATCCGTCCAACTGATCCTTCATCAGTTTAGATTCTTTCTCTCTTAGTTCTGCCAGATCGTTAGCATATATAAATTTACGTCTACCCATCGGATCTGTATAGGTGTACATGTATCTTTTATCTGATGATCTTTGTACTTCTCCTTTACGTAAAGTTCTTCCTCGCAAATCTTTTCTTACTTTCGCCATAATAGTTTCCTCCTCTTAAGAGAGAAGCACTTACTATTTTTTCTGCTCGGATAAAAGTATCTCTACCCCTTTTAGGACAATGTCCGTTGTATTCATTTTATGTTGTTCGGCGTATGCAAGCATCTGGGAATATAGCTGATCAGGAACACGAATGCTTAATACTTTCTTCTTTGCATTGTCTGATTTTGGTCTTCCCATCTTTTTCATTTCAGCTCTTATACCTCCTATACCAACATTATACTTTCTGTATGACATAAAGTCAATTAAAAATGCAGAAAACTATAGAAGTTCTTCTCTCTTATTTTCTCTCTTAAAATTTTAATACTCTCGGAATGTTTCCAAATATTTTTCAAATATCTCACAATTTACTAAAGCTACTTTATCAATTTTATAGACTGCTTTCGCCTCTTTTGCTAATGCCTGAAATTTTGTCAATCCTAAACTATATTTCTCCGCACCTTCTGGATATCTCACGAACTTCTTTTCCATTTTCTTAGTAGCTTCCACATCTTTTCTTGCAAAACCCATTTCACAAAACTCCTTTCCATCTATAAATAAGAAAGAAAACAAATTTGTCTTCTCATATAACGAAAGGAAATCAATGAATTTTACAGGGTGATTATGAAAAAAAGTTTAAAAAAATAGTTGTCAAAGGATTTTCTTCGACAACTATCGTTACAAATTACTACTATTCATATTGAATTATTTTATTTTCATATTTTATATCACAACCCATTTCTATAAATCTCGTTTATAACAGCCTGCGCCTGTTCCATTTCTTTTTTCTTTATGAATTCTTCCCGGTCACTTAAAATTGCTATCATTTCATCTATTACATCTTCCATTCTAGGTTCCGTGTAACGATACAAGTATCCTAACATTCTAGTCGCCGTATAATCAGTATTCAAGATATTATAAGCTATTTCTGAACAAAGTTCTTTCGGATATCCTTTAGTAAGTAAAACCTTGTACAACTCATCTGTTCTTTCTGTTTTCATAAACCATCTCTCCTGTAAATTTTACGCTGCTTATATCAATATTCCTTCCCAATGATCCAATTCATGCTGACAGATCTGCGCGATCCATCCATCAAGTTTCAAATTCTGTTTCTTCCAATTCATATCCAAATATTCAACTTCTGGGGCAGATAGAATACTCTAGATACTTTATGGTACACATTTGTATTTTTTCATGTTAATATTCTCTGAATTATATCTGATGTTTTTCTTGCGCCAAATTATTAAAGCCAAAATCTAATCATAAAACACTATTCTTTCTGCTTTAATTTCTCTAATATTGATAACATATCCGGTTGTGTAGACATGAATTTCACACATAATTATTCCTTATTTACCTATTCATATTTTTTTAATATTACTGACAAATGCTATAATACACATCATCCGCAAGATATGTATTAAATTGTTGAGAGTATTTTTCACTATTCTTTAAAAAATCATCTATCATATTAGAAATCAAGTATGCCTGATCAAATCTGATTCTTAATAACGGAATGCCTTTGTTACGACAATATTCATTTTTTTCTATATCAGCTTGTCTTCTTTTCAAATATCCCTTTTTCCCTCCCCAGCGATTGATCGACTTAAAATGCTGTTCTCCATCAAATTCAATAAAAAGTAATGTTTTATTCCATTCCAGCGAAAAATCATATCTTTTTCGTATTTCTCGTATATAATGTTCTGTACGAAAAGAGATTTTTCTCGCTTCTAAATATTGTTTAACAAGCCCTTCTCCCAATGAACAGTCTGCTTCTTTATTTGTTACAACATGTATATTCGCAACAATATCATTAAAGTCTCCATTTACAAAAACTGGCTCTTTCCATTTTGTAATAATATCTTTTCTCCCTTCTCCCACATGATACCGCTCCCAATGAGCTTTTCTAATATGTGGTCGCTTTCCATTCTGACTGCTTTCACTGTTCTCATATTGTTGAATTTTATTTTTTTGATAACTTCTTATTTTTTCTCCATAACGGCATCCAACATTCCACTTACGTACTTCTGAATATTTATTTTTCACCAAACTTGATGGTTTATATGTTTTTATAGTTTCTGAACTTTCAATAACATCCGCTTCTTTCGAAGATAAATACATCAAAAATTGTAATAAAAACAGTCTAAAATTACTCACTCCTCCAATAAACCACTGCGTCCTAAAACTATCTGATGTATACATCAAATCTTTATGCAAATTATAATCAAAATAATATACGCCATTGTCAACACTATACATCTCTGGTTTTATCCAAAATGCATCTGCATATGCCGTGGGATTTTCGCCTTCATACTCATGTACCGGTATATGTGAATATCCGATTTCTGTCGGAAGAGAGGATATTCTTATTACTCCTGTATCGTATACTTTTACTTGTACAAAAAATCCTTCATATACGAAAAGTTCATTTTTTGAGAAGTCCAAATAAAAGGTATCAAACGGTATATGTTTGAGCATTTCCGGATATACTCTTAATTTATTTGTGCCTATGAGTGCTTGCGAGAAATCATAATCCGGTTCATATACAATCTTATTATATTTCCAGACTCCAGCAAATCCAGCTGTTGCAAAACAAGCACTTATTATATGCATAGCAAAATAATTATTATCAAACATATTATATGTATGAATATATCTTTCTTTATTTGGACCCGAATAATTACTGGTTCCCCAATCAGCATCTGCAATCATCTCTAGTAATACCTCAGGTTCACAATTAATATATTCCTCACTACAATATAATTCTGTCAAAACACTATAACGTTTCACGTACTCTAATGGCAAATACATTAATTTCAACTCCTAATCACACATTCAAAATTTTTTCTACATAAAACTATTATACATCATCTATTGTCTTACGCACACATAGAAGAGATAAGCATCCATCTTCTGTTTCATAAGGTGCTTGGGGGATAATTCTGAAATGTAGTATAGCAGTTTTTTAACTTTTTTTCTATCTCGCCCTGTATTTTCCACTCTGAGCATTTCGTTATATGAGAGGGTTAATCTTTCAAGAGCAAGATCCACCCAGTAATACGGTATCGCCGTTTTGGCTTTCCGATTACTCTGAGTTTTATCTTGATGTGGATTACGCTCCCCATACCCTCGTTACTGACATTCACAAAATGTCAGATTGGCTTCCACATAAAATGTGTACGCAACACCAGAAGTATCAGAAGGGACAGCTGATATTTCTAGTGGAGTGCCCTGAAGTTGGAAGCACTCAATTAAGGGAGGAGGAACATGGCACCAAAGAAAAAAAGAAATGAAATGAAACACTCTAATATCATTTGTTTAAGATTAAGTGACATTGAATTAGAGTTAGTCAATCATGCCGCTTCTCAGGCGAAATTATCCCGTTCTGATTATCTGAGAAACCTGATTTTAGATCACAAAATGGCTATACACTATGAAGTTGTCATTGATAGCCAAACAATAAAAATGCTCTTAGCAGAGTATGGAAAAATCGGCTCTAATCTTAATCAGATCGCAAAATATTTCAATACAGGAGGAGCGTACTCTAAATCTGTAACAAACGAAATCCAGCAATGTCTTTACGACCTCTATAGGTTAAAAAAGGAACTGCTAAAAATGATAGGTGATTATCGTGGCAATAGTGAAACATATTAAAAGTCGGAATGCAAACTATTCAGATGCTCTGAATTATCTCATCTTCCAGCATGATGAATCAACCGGAAAAATGATTCTCGATGAATTTAATCGGCCACTGCGAAGAGATGAATTATATGTGGATGGTCTCAACTGTAATCCCGATACTTTTGATGTTGAATGCTATGAATGTAATGAACATTTTAAAAAGAACCGAAGCAGATCTGAAATCAAAAGTCATCACTATATCATCAGTTTTGATCCAGATGACAAATCAGAATGTGGGCTGACCGGAGAAAAAGCACAGGCTCTATCTTTAGAACTTGCAAAGAAAATCTTTCCGGGATATCAGGCTCTTATCGTGACACATACCGATGGTCACAATGGTTCCGGCAATATCCATACGCACATTGTGATCAACAGTGTCCGTAAAGAAGCTGTCAGAAGGCAGAGTTACATGGATAAGCCCCATGAAGAAATTGCCGGATACAAACACCGATCCACAAATAAATTTCTGAATTATTTCAAAAAGGAAATTATGGATATGTGCATCCAAGAGGGACTTCATCAGATTGATCTTCTCTCTCCGGCTGAAACAAAAATCACACAGGCTGAATATATGGCTCAAAAATCCGGGCAGAAAAAATTAGAAGAGACAAACAAAAAAATCATTGCAGATGGGTTGAAACCAACTGCCACTACATTTCAGACACAGAAGCAAGAACTCAGGAATGCCATCGAAGAATGTAGCTCGCATTCTAAAAACTTTCAGGAATTCCAATCTCTGCTTTTGGAAAAATATCAGATTTCCGTCACTGAAGAAAGAGGAAGATATCGTTATCTCCATCCGAATCGGGACAAACGGATTACAGAGAAGGCTTTGGGAACTCAATACGGCAAAGAACATTTAGAACAGCTCTTCTTACGAAAAGATCCGATAACCATTCTTTATGTCAGATCGCATTTGCGGTTGGTAGTAGATCTTCAGAAAAATGTGAAAGCAATGCAAAGTCCCGGATATGCTCATCGGGTAAAAATATCCAATCTTCAGGAAATGGCAAATACTATTATCTATGTGCAAGAACATGGATACAATACCCAAACCGAATTAAAAAGTTCCTTTTCCGAATCTCAAAAACAGTTAGATCAGGCAACAAAGCAGCTTATGGAAATGAATGCAGATTTGAAAAGCATCAACCGGCAGATCCATTACACCGGACAATATTTTGCACAGAAAGCAATCTATACCGAATTTTTAAAAGCGAAAAACAAAGGCAGATTCCGAAAGGAACACACCACTGAAATTCAAGCATATGAAGAAGCCCGTGACTGGCTGAAATCTTTTTATCCCGATGGAAAGATGCTTCCTATCAAAACATTGAAGGAACAAAAAGTCAGCTTGCAGGAACAGATCGACCAGCAAAAATCATCCATCCGATCTCTAAAGGATCTGACACAAGATTTAAGAACCGTAGACAAAAATGTGGAAGCAATTCTCCACAACCAGGTTCCCAAAAAACAAAAGACACGGGAACCCGAATTATAAATCATTTTACGAAGGAGGAATTACAATATGACACAAAATGAATTTAATGTTGTCCTTGAACAACAATATCGAAAATGTGCCGATGTCCTAGCACATAAGAAGAAAGAATACACCGGAGACCGCATTGATCGCCTGAGTGCATTTAAAATTGCTGCCTCATTACAGGGATGCACACCTAAGGCTGCTCTGGCCGGAATGATGTCGAAGCATGTCGTATCTCTCTATGACATGTGTTACTCTTCTCTGCTCCAATTTGACTTAGAACAATGGGATGAGAAGATCACAGACTGCATCAACTATCTCATTCTGCTGAAAGCATTGATAAAGGAGGAACAAGCCTATGGATCACATTGAGACAAAGATTTTAAATAGTTATACCATTCAAGAAGCAGCTCAGAACATGGTATTCGCAGCAAGGCTTACCCAACAGGGGCATTCCATTCAAAACATGGATGATCTTATGGCTCTTTATCAGAAATCTTTTACGGATAAAACTGTAGACCGGATTGCCAGTCTTCCCCATCCAACCGTACAGAAATTTACGGTAATCACCGTTGCGATTGTAGGTGCAAGCAGACGTTTTCTTGCACAGATCACTCGTCATCAAAACGAAGTAAAATTCATGAGTGCATCTCTGCAATATAGCAACTATTCAGAAAAAGCTGCATTTACGATCCCATATGAAATCCTTTTTTCCGAACAGAGATACATTGATCTCTATCTGCAAAGCTGCTTATCGGATCTCAGATGTTATCAGGAATTGTGTTCTGTGGGATTTCATCATGATTCTGCAGGATATGCCCTTCCCCATGCTTTAAGAAATATTCTGATTATCTGCGCTACACCTTATGAGTGGAAACATATGATCAGTCAGCGCATCTGCAGGAGAAATACCGACGAAACAAGAATTGTGATGTTGGATATCTGGCAGAAGCTATATGAATTCGATCCGGTGTTATTTTCACCGAAGCTGACCGGTCCTTTCTGCCAGCGGGGATGTTGTGAAGAAGGTTCTATGTCCTGTGGAATCCCCATCCCAAAAGACTGGTCTCCATTAGAAATAATGAGAGCAGATTATCCTCTGCTCGTAGAAGGGAGGGAAGCTGTTTATGAAGATTAAATTGATCGACTTTGGATTAGAGAAAGATCATTATCCCTTCCGCCCTCATGAAAACGATGCCGGGGCCGATGTGTATATGCCTTATGACTGCACATTAAAGCCAGGAGAGATTGCAAGAATCCCCTTAGGATTTGGTCTCATGATTCCAGATGGATATGCTGGTTATGTTTTTCCAAGAAGCAGCATGGCAGCAAAAGGGTTGGTCTGCGAACTTCCGCCTATTGATTCTGGATATCGTGGAGAAATTCATGCCATCATCAGTAATGTTAGTTCAGAATCCCAAATACTCCGCAAAGATACCCGTGTAGGGCAACTGGTTATCACTCCCGTTCTAATCGCCGACTTTGTTCTGGATCTCGGAGAAGCAAGAGATATCGGTGCTTTCGGAAGTACCGGGGAATAAAGATCATAAAACCAGAGGTACCGAATAATTTATGATTCGACACCTCACACACTCGAAATAACTTACAGAAAGGAATTACTATTATGATTACGTTTGGAAGAAAATTAAAACATTTGAGACAGAAAAATCATCTCACACAAAAAGAACTCGGTATCGCACTTGGCTTTCCAGAAGATTCTGCTGATGTCAGAATTGCACAATATGAAGCAGATGCAAGAAAGCCTCGTGATGAAATCCTTGCTAAAATGGCTAAAATACTTTACGTACCAATCGATGTCCTCACCGTTCCAGTATTATCTGAACCAAGAGAATATGATGCTGCGTCCTTCTGGATGCATGAACTAGCTACAGAACTATAAATTTTTACATAAAATAAAAAAAGCAGGAAATCTTTAGATATGCTCTCTTCGTGATGACAGTTTATTATTTTACTGTCTCTCATAAAGGGAGCATATCATTTCAGATTTCCTGCTTAGCAAAGCTGTGAAGATTTAATTGTGATTGGGTTGCCAGTTATACAAACTGCAATTTGAAAACCACATTTTTATAAGTGGTTATTAACCCTCACAGGGTTTTAATAAAATCCTCCGAAAGCCTTGAAAATAAAGGGCACTGAAAAAGTCTGATTCTAAAAAAGAATTGGGCTTTTTTATTATTTCCATTATAATAGAAATATAAGGAAGGAGGACCTATCATGTTAAAAGATCATTCGCAGTTACAATTATCATTGTCACCTTATCAGGGGCTTTATGATGCGATCATTCCCGCAGATCATCTTTTGCGTAGAATTAAAGAAAATATAGACTTCAGCTTTGTAAATCCAATGCTTCGTAAGCAATATTGTGAAAATTTCGGTCGCCCAGCAAAGGAACCAGAAATGATGTTTAAACTACTTTTCCTGAAAAAGCTGTACGATCTTTCTGACGAAGCCCTGATTAGCAGCGCCCAGACGGACATGGCATATAAATTTTTCCTTGATCTGGAACCAGAAGCAAAAATGATAGATCCCAGTCTTCTCACAAAATTCAGAAAAACTCGTATTACAGAAGATATTCTGGAAGAAATGTTAAAAGAAACCATTCAACAGGCTTTGGATAAAAACCTGATCAAATCGGGAACCATTATCGTTGATTCCACCCATACAATTGCTTCTGTCCGGGCAAAATCTCCAACGCAGATTCTGCGGGATATGAGCAAACAACTTCGGAAAGAGGTTTATAAAACAGCTTTTGAATTATCAGAGCGATTTCCTGAAAAACCCTCTTTGGAAGCAGGGCTGGATGAAGAAATTGCCTATACTAAGGAACTACTCCAGGTTCTGGAGGAAGGAATAAAATCCTGTGGAAATAAAAAGATACAGAAACTTTCTCATGAAATGAAAGAACTACTAGAAGATGAGCGGCTCAAAGAGATCCGATCCAAAGATGATAAAGATGCACGGTTTGGACATAAAACGGCAACCAGTACGTTCTATGGATATAAGAATCATCTTGCGATGACTGAAGAACGTCTCATTGCGGGGATCACTGTAACAGATGGAGGAGCACCAGATGGGCAGGAATTACCAAAACTGATAGAAAACGCGAAGGAAAATGGAATAAAAGTTACAGAAGTTATAGGCGATATGGCATATGTCAGTGATGACAATCTGGAAGTCTGCGGAAAAGAGATTACATTGATTGCCAGGACCAATACAGCAGTAGCTGCTGCAGCAAACGGGAACCTTGAGGAAGGTTTCTGCTTTAATAAAGATGCTGGGATGCTGCAGTGTCCTGCCGGAGAGCTTTCCACGCGTGTAGAAAAAAGAACGGCAAAAAATGGGAATACTTATTTAAGATATATATTTAGCAAAGTAACGTGTCGGAAATGCCCCCAAAGAGAAAAATGCCGTGTAGGAAGATCAAACGCTAAAACAAGAAGCTACAGTATCACGCAAGCAAGTGAGAAAAATCTTGAAAGGCTTAAATTTGAAGAAAGCGAATATTTTCAGGAGCGAATGAAGATTCGGCACAGGATAGAAGAAAAGAATGGAGAACTAAAGGAAGCTCACGGTTTGCGTAAAGCAGATTCGAGAGGTTTATTTGCTATGCATCTGCAAATGTATTTTACGGCATTTACAGCAAATGTAAAACGAATAGTAAGATTAGAAGAGCTGGCTATGGAGTAAACCATAGCTTTTTATGATTTTCCTAAGTAAAGATTTGAAAATAATAGAAAAGAAAAACTTCCACTTAAGAAGAAATGGAAGTTTTTCAGTGCCCTTGAAAATAAAGGGTTTATCGCAAAATGCTCACCTTAACTTATTATACGATTTCACTTACGTTTATTCTTCCCTTGGAAGCTGATAAGGGCAAACACAAGGGCAAGAAAATCTGATAACAAGATATAAGAGAATGTGGCAATCGGAGAACTGTGACGTATGTGCGAATATATTATACTGGAGGATTTATTATATGGACAAGTACATTTTTGATGAAAGCAACGGTTTATGGTATGAATTGCAGGGAGATTATTATATCCCTTGTCTGATACTTTCCGAAGAAGAAACACAGCCTATCGGTTTGTGGGGACAGCGCCACAAGCAGTATCTAAAGGAGCATAAGCAGTTCCTCTATACCACAATGCTGATTGAGGGTACACTAAACTCCTACCTTGCAGATATTGACAGACAGGCACAGGAGCGTTTGCTCCTGCTGACAAAGCAAATTGCAGAGCAGGAAAATGTGACCGAGAAACTGAAAGCAGATAATGCTATGCTGTGGGTACAGAAAATGAATGAAATTCAGTCCAGAGTTAGAGAAATCATTTACAGCGAGATTATCTACGCATAACAGAATGAGTGATTGGGGCGGTAAGCCAGCTTTTGGCTTACTGCCCTTGTCTGCTCATAAGCAAAATAAAGAAATACCGTCAATGGCAGTGCTTGCACTGTTCATCGAGACCATTGACGGTATTGCGTATTTTGCTATCGCTGTCCGTGGCTTTTTTCAATTTTAAACGTTGCTTAAAACAACTTATTGTGTTAAAATATATGCTGATACAAATAAGAGTTTAGGAGGAACCGAAACTATGACAGCCTCAATGCGTTTAAGATAAGCTGGCAATAAAAAAAGCAGAATCTATCCCCGATGATAGGCTTTTTTTCTTGTGCTTATTTATACGATATTGAGCATTCATTAGTTACGGTGAGATATAAGTTATTTAACTATACCTTTATTTAACTATACCTTTATTTAACTATGTCTTTAATATGAATGTTTCCAAATTGTATGTATGCAGACCAAAAGCCACATTGTGGATTTTGGCCTGCATTTTTTATTGCCTAGAATGCTGTTCAAAATAGAAATTCAAGCAAAATAATATGCAGGAGATAATATAAATGGAAAAATACAACAATTGGAAACTTAAGTTTTATACAATATGGGCAGGGCAGGCAGTATCATTAATCACTAGTGCCATCCTGCAAATGGCGATCATTTTTTACCTTACAGAGAAAACAGGATCTGCGATGGTCTTGTCTATGGCTTCACTAGTAGGTTTTTTACCCTATGCGGTCTTTGGACCAGCTATTGGTGTATTAGTGGATCGTCATGATAGGAAGAAGATAATGATTGGTGCTGATTTAATTATCGCAGCAGCTGGGGCAGTGCTTGCTATTGTTGCATTGTATATGGAGCTACCTATCTGGATGGTTATGGTAGTATTGTTTATCCGTAGCATTGGAACGGCTTTTCACACCCCGGCTCTCAATGCGGTTACGCCACTTTTAGTACCAGAAGAACAGCTTACGAAATGTGCAGGCTATAGTCAGTCTTTGCAGTCTATAAGCTATATTGTTAGTCCGGCGGTTGCAGCACTCTTATACTCCGTTTGGGAACTAAATGCTATTATTGCCATCGATGTATGGGGTGCTGTGATTGCATCTATTACGGTAGCAATTGTACGTATTCCTAAACTGGGTGATCAAGTGCAAAGTTTGAAACCAAATTTCATACGAGAAATGAAAGAAGGAATGGCTGTACTACGGCAAAATAAAGGATTATTTGCTTTATTACTCGTTGGAACATTATATATGTTTGTTTATATGCCCATAAATGCTTTATATCCTTTAATCACTATGGAATATTTTAATGGTACACCGATGTATATTTCTATTACGGAGATTGCTTATGCCTCTGGTATGTTGATAGGGGGTCTATTATTAGGGTTATTTGGGAATTACCAAAAGCGAATCTTATTAATAACGGCATCCATTTTTATGATGGGGATAAGCTTAACCATTTCAGGATTACTTCCCCAAAGTGGATTTTTCATATTTGTAGTCTGCTGTGCAATAATGGGGCTTTCGGTTCCGTTTTACAGCGGTGTACAAACAGCTCTTTTTCAGGAGAAAATAAAGCCTGAATATTTAGGACGTGTATTTTCTTTAACTGGAAGTATCATGTCTCTTGCTATGCCAATTGGGTTAATTCTTTCTGGATTCTTTGCTGATAGAATCGGTGTAAATCATTGGTTTTTACTATCAGGTATTTTAATTATTTGCATTGCAATAGTTTGCCCAATGATAACTGAGATTAGAAAATTTGATTTAAAATAAACAATATTGGAGGGATATTTATGTATCTTATTTTCATGTAATTCTTCCTGCTTAAATCGCAGGGTTTTCCCTGCGTACAAGCAAATGAAAACATGCGATTATAGACAGGAGGAAAATGTTATGGAATTGATATTAAAAGCAAAAGACATTCGTGTGGAATTTAAAGGACGCGATGTTTTAGATATAGATAATTTAGAAGTATATGATTATGACCGTATTGGTTTAGTAGGAGCAAATGGTGCAGGAAAAAGCACTTTATTCAAGGTGCTTTTAGGCGAATTAACTCCTCTAGGATGTAAAATGAATCGTCTGGGTGAACTTGCCTATATCCCTCAGTTGGACGAAGTAACCTTGCAGGAGGAAAAAGATTTTGCACTTGTAGGCAAGCTTGGTGTTAAGCAATTAGATATACAAACCTTGAGCGGCGGTGAAGAAACAAGGCTTAAAATAGCACAAGCTTTATCGGCACAGGTTCATGGTATTTTAGCGGATGAACCTACGAGTCATTTAGACCGTGAAGGAATTGATTTTCTAGTCGGACAGCTAAAATATTTTACAGGTGCACTGTTAGTTATTAGCCATGACCGCTATTTTCTTGATGAGGTAGTAGATAAAATATGGGAACTGAAAGATGGCAAAATCACTGAGTATTGGGGAAACTATTCTGATTATCTTCGTCAGAAAGAGGAAGAACGCAAGAACCAGGTTGCAGAATACGAGCAATTTGTTACCGAACGTGCCCGATTGGAAAGGGCTGCGGAGGAAAAGCGAAAACAGGCTCGTAAAATAGAACAGAAGGCAAAAGGTGCTTCAAAGAAAAAAAGTACGGAACGTGGAGGGCGTTTGGCTCATCAGAAATCAATGGGAAGTAAGGAAAAAAAGATGCATAATGCCGCTAAATCTCTAGAGCATCGGATTGCGGCCTTAGGAAATGTAGAAGCTCCGGAAGACATTCGCAGAATTCGTTTCAGGCAAAGTAAAGCATTGGAGCTCCATAATCCATATCCTATTGTCGGTACGGATATTACTAAAATATTTGGAGATAAGGTATTGTTTGAAGATGCATCTTTTCAAATTCCGCTTGGAGCAAAAGTGGCTCTAACTGGTGGGAATGGAACAGGAAAAACAACTTTAATCCAAATGATCTTAAACTATGAAGATGGAATTTCTATTTCACCTAAGGCAAAAATAGGATACTTTGCACAAAATGGTTACAAGTACAACAGTAATCAGAAAGTCCTGGAGTTTATGAAGGAGGATTGTGATTACAATGTTTCAGAAATTCGTTCCGTGCTTGCATCCATGGGGTTTAAACAGAACGATATTGGAAAAAGCTTATCTATTTTAAGCGGTGGCGAAATTATGAAATTATTGCTAGCTAAAATGCTTATGGGTAGATATAACATCCTACTAATGGATGAACCGAGCAACTTCCTTGACATACCAAGCCTGGAGGCCTTGGAAATACTAATGAAGGAATATGCAGGAACGATCATGTTTATCACCCATGACAAACGGTTACTTGAAAATGTGGCTGATGTAATTTATGAAATTAAAGATAAGAAATTAAACGTAAATGGTAAATAGCCGGTACCATGCCACTTGTTAGTTTTTGTGAGATAATTACTCTAAAAAATCTAAGGTTTTTTAGGGAGGAACATCTTATGGATAAAATTACTCACAAAGTCCGCTGCGAACAATGGGCTAACATAATAAAAGAATGCCTGGCTAGTGGAATGAATAAAACTGCCTGGTGCAGAGAACATGGTATTTCTGACAAGTCATTCTTTTACTGGCAACGCCGGCTTCGTGAAGAAGCTTATATTTCTACAGTAGAATCTTCTTCACTTCCAGCAGTAAGTGTACCGGCAGAGCCGTCGGTTGATTTCGTCGAATTAAGATTACCTGAACAATCCGCCGTATCATCATCTGCATTCAGACCAGATGTGATCATTCGAAAGGACTCCTTTTCGTTGGAGATTTCAAACACTGCTTCTGCGGAACTGCTAAGTAGGATCGGAGGCCTCTTACATGCTGAATGATGCAACCGGTTTTGACAAGATTTTTATCGCAACAGGATACACCGACTTAAGGCGTGGAATTGATGGTCTGGCATCCACTATTAAATATCAATTCGAGCTGGATCCCTTTCAGAAAAACATCCTGTTTCTCTTCTGTGGTAAACGTACCGACCGAATCAAAGGGCTGGTTTGGGAAGGAGATGGGTTCCTGCTTCTTTACAAACGATTAAATGTTGGCGGATTCAGTTGGCCTCGTACGAAGGAAGAGGCCATGAGCAGATAGATAACTGCCCGAAAAAAGGACATAAAAAAATCCCTCCAAATTTAAAAACAAATTCAGAGGGTAATTTAGGGTATAACAAAATAACCCACCCGAATATCGTTTTTTTTATTTGGTGAGTTTGTTCTTTCAAATACGAAACAAAAAGAGCCGATGATTCGTGAATTGTTCCACAATTTCATCGGCTCTGCGTCTTAAGCGTCTGGCTCTTTGATGACAGTTATCTTCAAGTTGTCAACTTTAATCAATCTTTCTTGTCTGCATTTTGGACAATAAAGGGGATAATTCTCCAAAACAGTGTCCTTCCTAATTTTATTACGGGTTTTGCTCCCACAAACAGGACACAATATCCATTCGCATTTCATCATAATTAGTCTCTAATCCTTTCAAATCTCATTTTATATGACTTTTGCAAGCTGTTAAGCTAACTTGTGGAACATATGCCGAACCTTATCTATACGGCTATTCGGGCGGCGGGGTTGGCAAATAAATTTACCAATAGCTGGCTGGTATCCTTTTAACTCTGTCAAGCAGACTCCCTGCCCATTTGTGAAATAAGTTAAATCGTTCCTGTATTCTTGAATACATCTAGCAGGGATTTCTCCTTTCAGAATGACCTCGTCATTCTTTATCTGAGTACTTACAATATCTGCACAATACCTTGGAGCATCATGATACGCCCGTGAGAGATATTCCTGCGGTGCATAAATTTCAAAGTGGAGATATGGCTCTAATAGTTCTGTCCCTGCTTTTTTTAAAGCCTGCTCCAATACGATAGGGGAAAGCAGCCGAAAGTCTGCGGGGGTACTTACAGGACTATAATACAATCCATATTCAAAACAGATTTTACAGTCTGTCACTTTCCATCCATACAGCCCCTGCTCGCAGCCATAAAGAACCCCCTCCATAACCGCATTTTGGAACGATTGATTTAAATATCCAAGTGAAACTCTGCTTTCATACTGCACTCCGCTTCCAATAGGGAGCGGCTCTATGGACAACCCGACAGAAGCCCAGAAAGGATTTGGCGGGACTTCTATGTGGATGGTATATTCTGCTTTTCTAAGCGGTCTTTCCATATATATAACAGTAGGCTCTTTTATTTCTGCCTCCACATGATATTTTTCCTCAAGGATGGCACAAATGACTTCCATCTGCACATTCCCCAAAAAAGAAAGTATAATCTCATGCGTTGTAGTATCCACATAATATTTTAAAAGAGGGTCGCAATCTGAAATTTCTGTAAGTGCCCCAAGCAATATTTCCCGCTGTTCAGATTTCTTTACTGCAATCGTTGTTTGGAGCATAGGGAGAGGATTTTCAATAAATTTTCTCTGCGGCAACAGTATTTCGTTCCCCAAAATACTGTTTAGCTGCAAAACATCATTTGGTAAAATTACAATATCACCAGAGCAGGCTGTATCGGATGAATATAATTCACCGTTTGTCGGAACATACATCTCTGTGATTTTTATTTTCTCTTTTTCAGATATTCTAATAACATCCCTCAAATGCAATGTTCCGCTATATATACGCACATAAACAAAACGCCGCCTTTTCTCTGAATATTCAATCTTAAAAACCTGCCCGCATAGTTCAGATTGACCTTCAGGCGTTGATGAATAAAATTTACTGGCAATTACTTCTATAAGCTGCCGAATCCCCAGATTGTTTTTAGCGCTTCCGTGATAAACGGGAAATAACGTTCCGTTTTGGAATCTCCTGTTTTCTTCCTGTTCCAGTTCTGACATTTTAAACGGTTTCCCTGACATATATTTCTCTAATAGTTCATCGTTTCCCATAATTACCGCATCCCACTGTTCCATATCGTCATTGTCCGTTACATTTATATGGGGATGCTGCCCAACCTTTTGCTTCACTATAATTTCCGAAGAAAGCTTTGCTTTCATTTCCCGATATACCATTGGCAAATCAATCCCCTCCTGGTCAATTTTATTGATGAAAAAAATTGTCGGAATCTTCATTATCTGTAGTGCATGAAACAGTATACGGGTCTGTGCCTGTATGCCATCCTTTGCAGAAACTAATAATACTGCTCCGTCTAATACGGATAAAGAACGGTATACTTCCGCCAAAAAATCCATATGGCCTGGCGTATCTATAATGTTGACTTTTACATCCTCCCACTGAAAAGATGTCACTGCTGTCTGGATAGTGATTCCCCTTTGACGCTCCAAATTCATTGTATCTGTCCTTGTTGTGCCTTCATCTACGCTCCCTAGTTCTGCAATTGCACCACTGGTATACAATAAACTTTCCGTTAATGTTGTCTTTCCTGCGTCAACGTGAGCCAGAATGCCTAAGTTAATTATTTTCATGTGATTTTCCTCCTATCAACACCCAAAAAAGGGCATAAAAATACCCAGTGATAAATACTCCTATCACTGGGTAAATAACTCCAATAGCCCCAAAACACTTATATGTTTTCGGGCATATAAAATTACATGATAAAAGTATTCTTAAACTGGGTACAAAAAACTAAGCCCCATATTAAAAGTGAAACGGGACTGCTACTTTTTGTTCCCACTATCAAATTGACAGTTTATTTAAGAATACCTTGCCGCATATTTATTAACTCCTTGTATAATACTGAATCTAATTATATTCCTTAACCCTTTATTTGTCAAGCTGACAAACTAAAGCAGAAAAAGCGGCAGGATTTCCCCCTGCCACTAATCATCTGTTTATGCAAAAATAATTTCCTTTTCCACAATCTCCCTCGCACAAGCCCTTATGTTATTGAGGCATCCTGTCCATTCTAAGGCGTTTTCTGCCTTTAGCTGTTCCGTTATGCCCTGTGCCTGTTTCATACCCTCTATGAGCCTTTCAAAGCGTTCCTGTGCCTGTCTGTTGATGTCGGCAAGGTAGGCGTTTAGCCTGCCGCTTGTAAGAAGATTGGTGTATGTAACTTTACGGTACTGTTTTAGATAATCTAAATGCCGTTGCCCCCAGATGCCTATTGCCTGTTCTTCTTCGGCGGGTACAGTTAAGCACGGTATCAAATAATCCCCTTGCCTTTCGTATTTGCCGCCCAGTTCCTCAAATAATGATTTTGCCATTGTCTGTTACCTCCACATTCTTTTTTATTTTGAATGTCCGCAAAATCCGTCCTACATCCATTGGAGCTTATGACCGTTCTCATAATTTACGGAATTGACAATAAAGTGCGTGTGTATATGCCCCTTGTCTATATGCGTGGCTATCAGAACTTCATGCCCTTTCCATGCCTTTGTATGCTCTGCCAGCTCGACAGCGTTCTTGTGAGCCTGCTCCGGGGTTATTTCCTCGTCCTCATGGTAGGATTGCACATAATGCTTATAGGTTCTTCCGTCCGTCTTGCCCCACAGCTCCTTTGTGGCTTGCATTTCCTCCTTGACCGTCTCCGGCTCACAATGCAGACCGCTGACAAGCTTCTCCTCTGTCTTTTCTTTTTTCGTCACATAATCTATTGCGTGCCCTATGCCCGCCTTTGAAGATACCGCCTTAATGACTGCCATACTTTGTTCAGCTCCTCTCCATGCTTCCGCACTTCCGCTTCACTCGGCAACATTCCCCCCTCATTACACCTCTTTGCTATTTGGTTGAGGTTGTTCCCTATCCGTTTCAGTTCCGGGATAAGTTCTTTGATACCGTCCGTATTCTAATTTGTTACTCGCATGATATCATATTTTTTCTTTAATTACATCCCCCTAATTTTAATACACTGCCATTCGGCTTGCTTCTGTAACTAGCATCCGGTTAATTTTCTCCTGCATTGTTTCCGTTGCATCTTCATTGAAATGATAACGAACAACATAGACCGTCTGTCCTATTTTCTTTGTAAATATGTTTTTCTCTGTTTTTGTATTCATCATTTTTTCCATAATCATTTTTTTCCTTTCCTTTTGGATCCCGGCGAAGAGCCATTCCATTTGTCTCTGTCAGGACATTATTATTTAAACTCGGCTCAAAATAAGCACTTGCAGTTTCATAGGCTACCTATATATAGGCTTCTCTTTTATGCTTACAAAAATCCTTGTGATCACAGCACTTTTTTACCATAGAAGGCATTTTTTATATGCTTATATCTTGTTATACTGAGAAGCCCGACAAGGAGTAGGCACTTAAAGGTTATTCTCAGGCCCTTTATAGGCATTAAATAGGCACTTAAAAATACCTGTTTCTCCAGTGTTTATCATACTTTAGGCACTTAGGCACTTCATTTTTAAAATTAATAAGAAAAAAACATATACTTATAAAACCCATATATTTAAGCAGAATATATTTTAGGCTTTTCTAGTGCCTAATGCCTTTTCCAGCCAGATCAATAATTGACATCTTTCGTCCTCACCTTGACATGGATCCCACGAAATCCTCGGCAAAAACGACCATTTCCTACCGAGATATTCTTGTCATAAGTCATTCCATAATCAGATGACCGTTCCTTAAATCTCCTTGCAAAGGATCTTTCGCTTACGGGTACATCCAAGTTATCATTGCACCATCTGCAATAAGCAATATATAAATCTTTTGACGTAGCATGAGTGCCTTTTTCCAGTCTGATATATCCGGTTGATTCCAGGAACGATAGGATATTGTCATCATCCTCCTGCATTTCATCCATCAATAATTGGGATTTATTACTGATAGTAAACTGATAATCATTACGAATCAGTCTCTCTAATCCCTCAATACACCATAAAACTATGCCTTCCACTTCCTCCATCATCTTATCTGCCAAATAGGGATCATTGATTCTATCTGGCGGTACATCTTTTGTTTCCAGAATAATCTGACGTCTGTAAAAACCTTTACTCCTGTCAAAAAGCGACTTCAATGTACCATTTCCAAATGCCAGTATTCTGCAAACAAGCAGTCCCTGATAGCTTTGTTGGTTTTTTTTCTCTAAGTCCATTTCATCCTCAGCTGTAACAATTGCTTTAATCACATTAGTTGATGGTAATGCTTCTGTTTTCATATCATCATCCAAATACAACAGCTTGCCTTCCTGATCGGCTCTGGCAAACTTGTCGGTTTCCAGTTTCTGAAGACTTCCTGAATTCATGTTATGACCAAATATTCTTTTTAAAATTCTGCCAATACGGCTTTTACCTTCACCACCTTTTCCGATAATCAGCAGCATCTTCTGACCTCTATTGCTGGGAATGAGACAATATCCCATAAACTCCTGCAGGCAGACAATATCATCCTCTTCGAGCAATCCATCCAGGAATGCTAGCCATTTTTTTGGTTTAGATGCATCCTTGTTATAATTAACCGTCAATCGGTTTTGCGTCCATTCTTTCCGATTGATGAACTTCTGATTTACAAAATAGGTTCCATTCCTAAAATGAACCCGATCTTCTTTTATGGGAAGCGGATCTGAACGGGTGTACATCTTAAATCCATTTAAAATAGCCGTTACTTTAGATGAAATCCCGCTGGTCCAATAATGTTCAATAATATCCAGAATCTCTTTCTCCATTTCATCATTTGGAATTGAACGGTCTATATCATACAAGATTCCATTGATACACTTAATTTCATGTTGCTGTAGAATTGTCTGATACAGAAGGATTTCATTGATATGCTTGCCATCGAACCAGATTGGCAGTTCCATTTTGGATAAATTCTTTTCCACCTGTGTCTCTTCGGTTACTTCTTCAACTTTTTGTAATGCTTCCAGACGTGCAACCAGGTCGTCTGGAAGATTCTTCCTTAATTCGTTGCTCAATGCTCTTCACCTCCTCCTGACAGTCCAAAATCAATCTTGCACGATCTTCTAGTGAACCACTAAGAAGCACATCCATCTTGTATTCAATAAGTGTGTATTTTTCCATTGCTTCAACAAATAACGGATGCCAATCATCATCTTCAATTCTGGGAGCATAATCAACCTTCCATTTCTTTAAAAGATGGTAGTAGTCACTGTATACTCGAAAAAAACGAATCTGTTGTTCGTGAAAGAATTGATCCAGTGTCTGTTTCTTTTGTTTTGATTTTGGGTAATCTTTCGTCTTGTTATAGCTTTGGTATTTTTCATAAGGTACAGAAAAATCTTCTGCCAGTTTTTCAGCTGAGTCTTTTACAGAAAGATTGAAATATTTGGCAACAAAATCAATCACATCTCCATCTGCCTGACAGGCAAAACAATGATATCTTTTATCAAGCTTCATACTCGGATTCTTGTCTGGGTGAAACGGGCAGACGGCCATTCCATTTCGTCCTACTTTGATTCCATAATATTCTGCAGCACTTCTTGCAGTAACAGCTTCCTTTACAGCTTCAAATAATTTCATACCTGCTCCTTTCCGAGAAAATAAAAAGCACTCCCATTGATTCAATAACAAATACAACGGAATGCTCTATATCTCTAAATCACTAGAACGTGACTCTCCTTTATTCAATTTTCTTCTCTCTGCCTCTTCTCTCTGGATTTTTGCTACATTCTGTGCAAGTCTTTCCCTGATAGATGGCTTCACTTCCTTTTTGATTTCTTCTACAACAGTTTTTTTCTTCTCTGGCTGTTTTAACTGGTTGGTGATCCGTATGACCACTTTCTCCATTGCTGTTTCTATTTTTCTTATCAGACCATCCAGTCTTTTTATTGCATAATCCTTTTCTCTTTTGGAAGCCTTGTGTTTCGGATCCTGAATCCACTTTTTAGAATCTTCTGCCAGGCGAATATCATCTCTTCTAGTAGCCAACATTGCTTCTTTTGCAACTTTCTCTACTGCCTTGTCGTATGCTCCACTGGATACTTCGTCAAGTAAAGTTTCCACATCTTCAATACGGACTGTAAGCTGTTGCAATTCCTCTCTCTGTTCTTCAATCAGATCACCCTGCTTGAAAATACGGTCGGAATTATTAGCGAATTCTATATCCTGCTGTTTTATTTTTTCTTCCTGAGACCGAATAATTTCTTCGTTTGCACGAACATGACTTGACTGTTTTGCAAGCTCCAAACGATTTTCGTTTACCTTATCAATCTGCAAAAGGATTGTTTCCTTCTGATCCGCAATTTCTTCTTTCTGCTTCATGCGGATATAATCTTGTTTTTCCAGATATTTCCGTCCACCATATGATGGTTCTTCATCAAGTTCCAATCCATGCCGTTTACAGATATCTAAAAACATTGTCCGACAGGCAGAATCAAAAACAACCTTGCGGTTATTTGTCTTTGATCTCTTCTTTTCCGAATTTGGAAGTTCAAATCCAAGTTCCTTCAACGCTGCTTCCTGCTTCGGCTCAATCTCTCCATATTGGTTTGTAGCATCGAAAACATGACGCTCATGGATATGAGGCGTTGCTTCGTCCATATGCAGTGACCAGTCGATGATATGCACATTAGAACCAAACCGTTCATCGAACTCTTTCTTAAATTCATCAAAAACTAAAACCAGCAGTTCCACAGAAGCGTGTTCATCTATCGTCCCAAGCTGATAGATACTTTCTTCCGGACAGGTCTTTTTGTTTTTCCAAACATCTTCTACTTCTTTGCATCTGTCGGGGTGTCTGGCTTTCACATGTCTTTCATTTTGCTTCATAACGTAATTTCCATAATGCTCTTCATAGAATGCCAACTCAATTTGTTCAAAAGAAAAATTATCCTCTTTTCTCTGATCTTCCATTGTGGTATATCCCTGATAACAGTCCCAGTAAATATTTTGTCGAACTCTTTCATTGTCGATATGCTCACTGTGTTCTGGATTAAATCTTCGATCATTGTGAAGTGGATTATAAACTCCATTTTTCCCAGACCTACCGTTATGCCTTGTTCCTTTCATTTCACATTTTTCCTTTCTTTTAAGTTGTTTTCCCGAAGGGATTGCAGCGAAGCTGCTAAAAGGCTCTGTCGCTGTTACAGATAGTACCCAGTACCATATGGCGAAACGCCATATCACTGGGCAATGGCTGCCGCCCTTAACCTGCTAAGGGCTTTGCCCCTTAACCCCAGCAAGGTGTTGCCACCCTTTGCATTCCTGGCACAAAGGACTTCCAGCCCTCTGCACTCCCGGCAGACAAAACGAAACTCCTGCCGCTGTCCCTTCGGCATGTTCTCCGTTCTGTCTATTTTTCAAAAATCCTCTATTTCGGATTTTGTAAAATAAAAAAGCCGACGCAATTTCAACCTCATACAAAAGTCCAAATACATCGGCTCAATCCTTTGACCTGATCGGTCTTTATTCATTTTTCTGACTGGCTCATACAGTCCATTTTTAATAATGAGCAAAACAAAAGGCACTAATCCAGACCGTTACTGTCATCATGAATGATTCTTTCTAATTTGTTCATGCTGATGCAACTCCTTTCTTTGGTTCTGTAGGTGGAAGCAATGATACTGGAACGAACACACCTTTTGCAATATCTTCCTGACGGATTCCCTCTTTTTTTGCGTCCATCGCCGCTTTCTTTTTGGCTTTCGTACGTTCATAGTATTCTTGCTGCTTGCCATTTGCTTTTCTTTTCAAGTAATTCTGATGAAGCCTGTCTTTTCTGGCTTCCCGCTTCTTCATTTCTTCAATTTCTTCTAGTGTCATTTCTACCTCACCGAAATGTGGAGGTAAATATTTTCCAATGAAATTGAAATAGATTTCCACTTCCTGTGTTGTTTCAATGCTTCCTTTTCGATCACGCTCATGAACCACAATCTTTTCAACAAATTCGTTCAGCATATAAGTAGTCAATTCATCAAAGTTTTGGTATTTATCAACCAGAGCAATAAACTTCTCCGCCGATCTGCGACCTTCTTCATAGCCTGATAATTCAGCTTCCATATCTGCAATTTCTGCCGACAAATCTTTCTGTTCTTTAGAATACTGTCCGTCAAGAATCGCATAGCGTTTATCTGGCAGTTTTCCAAGAATATTGTCCTCATAAATTCTACAAATCAGTTTTTCCAGTTCCTGCACACGCTTTTTTGCTTCTGCTAATCTGCTTTTCAATCTCGTAATCTCACTGGACTGCTGTGAAGTCTGTGCCTTTTTTACTGTTTCCAAAAATTCTTCACGATTCAATTGTGAATACTCTGCAATAGCCCTTAACAGTTCCTTAATGAGTTCTAAAACCACATCAGCATTAATTCTGTGCTGTGTCCGGCAGAGTGTCCCAACCGGAACTTTAGAATATGCAGAACAAGTATATTGTGGTACTCGCTTGCCATTATTTACCCGGTGGACATACATTTTGGAACCACAATCTGCACAGTACATCAGACCTGTCAGTGGGTGGGCTTCTCCCCATCCATCTGGATATCGTTTCACATTGCTTCGAATTCGCTGAACATTATCAAAAGTTTCCTGATCTATGATTGCTTCCTGTGTATTTTCAAATACCGTCCAGTTATCCTCAGATACATAATGGCTTTTCTTATCCTTGAAATGCTTTCTGGTTTTGAAGTTCACTGTATGACCAAGATACTCCCTTTTCTTCAGAATACCTGCGACGGTAGAAGAGCCCCATCCATAAGGATCTTTTATTTCTTCTACTCTGCCTTTCCATAATCCAGCATCTTTCTTTGCCATATGAACAGCTGGTATCTCAACCTTATCCTCTTTCAGCGCCCTGGCAATCTGATATGGTCCGTATCCATCCATTGTCATGTGAAAGATTCTCCGTACAACTGCAGCTGCTTCTTCATCAACAATCCATATATTCGGATCATCCTTGTCTTTCAGATATCCATACGGTGTTGTGCTTGCCACATGCTTGCCGGATTTTCCTTTAGCCTTGAAAGTAGATTTTATCTTTTTACTGGTATCCCTTGCATACCATTCATTCATGATATTTCGGAATGGAGTAAAATCATCGTCCTCCCGGAAGCTGTCTACGTTCTCGTTGACTGCAATCAGGCGGACATTCTTCTGTCGCAGCAATTCCATATACTGTCCGACTTTCAGATAATCTCTTCCCATTCGGCTCATATCTTTAATCAGGATCGTTCCGACTTTCCCCGATTCCACTTCTTTCATCATGGCAAGGAAACCTGGACGATCAAATCTGGTACCCGATATACCATCATCAGTAAAATGAACAAGATTGGTAAATCCATGTTCTTTTGCATATTGTTCTAATAATTTCTTCTGGTTTGAAATACTGTTGGATTCTCCGTTTAATTCATCATCACGACTAAGACGTTCATACAACGCTGTCAAGAATCCCTGTTTCTCTGTCATAGTCAGATGTCCTCCTTCCTTCGTTTATTGATTTCCTGTTCTCATCCCATATCCGTTCCTGTACCGGGTTCTGATGTTTCCGGGACGTATTAACCATAAAAGACATGCTGAATGCCTATTCAACTCTGGTATCACTATGGGCAGGCTGTTTCGTTTTCAAGGTTCGTGTAAGAAGTAAAAAAGTTCCTTACACTAATCGAAATGCTCAGAGGTCTTTTTACAGGCTCTTATTGCAATTTTTTTGATTTTGTGCCAACTTTTTAAAGTTCCTTACACAATCTCTTTACTGACGAAACAAAATACGGACATATTTTGAATTTTTACAAAATACAATTTTGTTCTTTAAGGTAAAAAAATAAGCCTCAAGAGACTTTTTAATCATTTTGGAGCTCCAACTCTTTAAAATTAATTGATTAAGAAGTCTCTTCAAACTTACTACACCGGCAGCCAGCTTATATTTTCGATATTGTCTGACTGCAAAGTGTTCCGGATTATCCGCCTCCAATTCTTCAAACAGTTCATCGACCGCATTCTTAAATTCTTCATCTTCTTCTCTCGTTTCACTGGCATTGATGAATTCCAAAAGAGTAGAAAAGTTCTGTTCTTCTTCCGGCGCTTCATACCAAATATAACCGATCAGAGCAGAATACAGAAGGCGTTCCGCTTTCACCCAGAAATCTTCCGTAGATTTTTCTCCTTCCCCCTTCGTATTTGCTATGATGGTATTCACAAGTTTGAGGATATCTTTTTCACTACGGATGTAATGGAATGGATTATAGTGCATCGACTTTTTGAAATTGATCGTATTCAGCACCTTGATCCGATATCCTCCATTTACTAGCATCTTTCCACATTCTACGATGATCGTTCCCTTTGGATCTGTCACCACATAGGATACATGATCTGTCATTTGCATAAGTTGAGGCTTTACATAAAACCTTGTTTTTCCAGAACCTGATCCTCCGATCACAATCACATTCTTGTTTCTGGCATATTTAGGAGCTTTCGGTCTGCTATTCATCGTAAGCCGTTCTGTTTCGGTCAGAATGATATTGTTCTCAAATACCGGATCTTCAAATGGTTCGATATCTTTCCGATTTCCCCACCGGGCTGATCCATACTCCTCTCCATGCCGGAACTTCTTTGCATTCTTCGCTTTATAATACAAGACGATTCTAAAAATAAGTGCTACGATCACACCTCCCAGCAAATCTTGTAGATAAAAGCTCGGAAACCAGTTGGTAAATGCCAATGGGAAATTCATCAGCATCACACCGATTTTTTCAATCATGCTATTTCCCATACAATGACGATAAAGCCAAAAGCATTTATCTGCAAGATAGAAGATGATCAGATACGGAATGCTTAATATCACCACTCTCTTCATCTGGATATTCTGCATCTTTTCCCGGATCATCGTTCCTGTCCTCTGACTTTCTGTCTTGTTTTTACTCTCTGACGTTGTTTTGCTTTTCTCTCCTTTGTCTTCTGTAGTTTCTTTCGGACAGAAGGTTTTTTCTTTTTAGACTGATCCAGCTCTATACCTGCATATTCTTTAAAAGCAGCCGTCATCACATCCACATCTTTCGATTTAAAAAATACCAGATACAACGGCGGTTCCACACGGGAATCCTTTTTCAGACTATAATCAATCCCATATTTTCGGGCTACCCGGTCAAAAGACTTGATATTTTGATCTGTAATCTGGATATTTGTAAGCTGTGCTCCCTGTGCGATCAGTTGCTTTATCGTCTGCTTTCCATGAGGCTTTTTCATCTCCTGTCGTTTTCTTTCTTTTTCTCTGCCCTTTTCCTGTGCTTTCCCCGTTTTGACAGCCTGTTTTACCTGTACTCGCTTCTGTTTCTGTCTGTTCATTCCATCCAGAAATTTTCTCATAGATGCCTTTAACACACCGGTACTCATCCGGGTTGTCTGGACACACAGAGCTATGATTTTTTCATTCACTTCATCCTGCAATTAACCACTTCCTTTCTTTCCTTGATCCTTTGTGGGAAGCAAATAATAGCACTGCTTCTCAATGCATCCCTTTTTTCTTCCTTCCCACCAATAACAATATTTACAAGACCAGGGTTTTTCTTCACTGTATTTTCTCCCCGGCATTGCTGCATTTGGTTCCACGATCAGGTTCTTGTCTCTTCTCCTGTCCATCCTCATGTTCCTCCTTACAAAAAAGCGTTCACAGATTCCCTCAGGTTTCCATGAACGCTTTCCCTTACATTATTTCTTCTTTATTTTTCTTCCAAGGACTACCACTCCACTTAAACTCATTCCAAGCACGAGCAGCCATAACAGCAAGTTGGTGTTATCCCCAGTCTTCGGTGCATCTTTAGAAGGTTTTCCACCTTCCGGAGTGCTTTCTTTTGGTTTTTCCTCATCAACCATAACAACCTTCTGCACTTCGGCGGTATCTTTTACTTCAAATTCCACATCCTTTGCAACCAGATAACCTTCCGGTGCCGTTTCTTCCCTGAGCGTGTACTTTCCGATCGGAAGCATCTCTATATAATGTGCCTCTTCTGTAGATGTCCAGCTTTCTACCACTTTTCCATCTTCATCTAAGATCGTAAGCTTTGCACCTGGAAGCTCTTTTCCTGCGATATCCTGTTTCGAGATCAACACCTTTGTCACATCATCTTTCATCTCCTGTTTCTGGATTTCTGCAGTATTTTCTACTGTAAAGGTAATGCTCTCAGCAGTTACATATCCATCTGCCGGTTTTGTTTCTGTCATCGTATAGGATTTTCCAACTGTCAGTTCCTTGATCACATGGGCTTTCTCTGTAGATACCCACTCCTCGATTACATTTCCATCTTCATCTGTCACCTTCAGATGCGCTCCCGGAAGTTCTTTCCCTGTGGTAAGGTCTGTTTTCGTAAGTTCTACCGTTGTCGGCTCATTTTCAAAAACAAACTCATAGGAAACCTCAGCTTCTTCTGGTTTTCCATACTCAAAAGTGAATTCCTTTTCTTCATTCGATGTCACAAAACCATCCGGTGCATAGATTTCTTTTACGATATAGGTCCCATCCACTGGAAGATCTGCTTTGAAAAGAATCTGTCCATTTTCATCCGTTGTTTTCTGCTCGATCAACGTTCCAGCTTCCATCAGGACTTTTCCATCTCTGCCTTTGATATCTTCTTTTGTAAATAAGCCGAAGATCGCACCTTCCAGCATACGTTCTGTTTCCTTTTCTTTTTTAAGGATCGTTACTTTTATCTTCTGCCGGTTGTTCTGCCATTCTTCATCAAAAGTAACCACCGGTGTATCCTGGTCACGATAGGTCAGATCCACAAATCTAGGCTCTCCATCCAGTACAAAACCATGTGCCGTTTTCACTTCCTTCACATAATATTTTCCTACCGGAAGGTCTTCCATTTTTGCGATTCCCTTCTCATCGGTTGTGACCGTGCCTACCAGCTCATCTTTCTTATAATGGTCTGCACTTATGCCATCTGCAGCCTTGATATCTTCTGCAGCATAGACTTCAAAGGTGACTTCACTTAAGTTTCCTGTGATATATTCAAAGAAATGTTCTACCGTTCCTTTCACATTATCCAGAAGAGTGATCTTCTCTAAAAATTCTCCCTTTTTGTTGATGATCAGAAGCCCTTTTGGAACTTCATCCTTCATTTCCACTTTCTGTACTTCGGCAGTATCTTTGACCGTAAATGTCACATCCGTTGCTTTCAGATAACCGTATGGAGCAAACTCTTCATGAAGGGTATAGGTTTCTCCGACAACCAGACGCTTGATCACATGTGGCTTATCCTTTTCAGATGTCCATTCATCGATCACATTTCCATCTTTATCCATGACCTTCAATCTTGCGCCCTCCAGCTCTACGCCTGTGGTCAGATCAGACTTTGTGAACTCTGCTGTAGTCGGTTCATTCTTCTTTACGGCCTGTAAGGAAACAATCTTTGTCTCCTGTCCCTGATACTCTGCAACAAATTCCAGAACCTCATCCGAAGAAACAAAACCTTCCGGCGCTTTTAATTCTTTTACATAGTATTCTCCAAATGGAAGATCCAGGGTGCATGTTGCCATACCGTTCTCATCGGATGTCATTTCCTGTAATAAGGTATCTGCTTTCACAAGAACTTTTCCATTTGCCTGGATATCTTTCTTGTTATAGATGCCAAACACAGCCCCGGATAATACCCGTCCATTTTCTGCATCCTGTTTTTCTACGGAAATAGCGACTTTCTGTCTGTCATTTCCTACGATTGCTTCTGCTTCCACGATCGGTGTATCCTGATCCTGATAAGTTAATGTAACCTTTACCGGCTCCGGATTTAATACAAATCCTTCCGGCGCCTTTGTTTCCACTACATAGTATCTTCCAAGCGGCAGATCCTTTGCTACAGCTTTTCCACTCTCTCCCGTTGTGATCGTTGTCACAAGCGTATCCTTTGCATAAAGTACGATACGGTTTCCATCTGCATCTTTCTGATGATCCGGAGTGCAGATATCCTCTGCCGCACGCACTTCAAATTCCGCCCCGGAAAGATACTGTTCCTTATAGATAAAGTCTTTCTCAAAACCGGAAATCATCTCGCCTTTCTTATACACAACAAGATTTCCCTTTACCGGCTGATCTTCATAGGAAACTTCAATGATCACGTCTCCACTTACCCCATCTACTTCATAGGCAGTATCCGAATCCACGGTGATCTCTACATAGTTTTTGTTCACAACATATCCATCCGGTGCTGTCACTTCTTCAATACGATAGTGCCCGATCTCTAAGTTTTTCGGCAAGATCAGGTATCCCTGGCTGTCCGTAAAGAAAGATTTATGGACTGTGACCGTAGGATAGGTTGTTACCTGTTCCACATATTTCTTATGATCCAGATCATAAATTTTGAATTCTGTGCCGGCTACTAATACCGGTTTCTTTGTTTCATCATCTTTTTTGATGATCTTTAACTTTGCGGAAAATTCTTTGTCCAACAGTACCTTCCAAACCTGTGGTTTGTTTGGATTGTTTTCACGGATGGTAATCTCAAAATCCTCTACCGGTTTATAATTATGAGGTGTGGTTGTTTCTCGTACAATATACGTTCCATATGGAAGCGGAATACTGCACGCATACCCTTTCTCATCTGTGAACATTTCCGTTTTACCATCTGCTGTAAGGATGACTGGCTCTGCATGGGAAAAATCATTACTTCCATCTTCTTTTTTCTCCAGGCTGCTCTTTAAGTAAGCGCTGAAACCTGCCCCTTTTAACAGATCTGCATCCGTTTGCCCATTGTTCGCAGCTTTTATGATCTGGAACGGCTGTTTCATAACAAGTTCTGTTGATTTCACAGTACGTTCTATCATTGGGACTGTGCCACCTTCATAAGAACATTTCACATCATGCTCTGTCTCGTCTAACAGATATCCTTCCGGCGCCTGGATCTCTTTTACAAAATATTTTCCAAGATACAGGTCTTTTACCACAGCATCTCCTTTCTGATCTACTTTTAAGGTAGATACAAGATCACCGGCTTTATGTACAATTCCTGTTGTTCCATCTGGATGTACAATGTTTTCTCTCGCATAGAGGCCATACACCGCACCTTCTAAAGTCGCATCTCCTTGTGGATTTGCTCCTGTTTGCGCATCTTCTTTGATCAGATGGATCTTTGCATAAGTACGTTCATTCAGAACATTCTTTGTACTTGTTTTACCGATATTGACATCTACCGGATAAACAGTTGGATCTGCCTGATAATTTGCCGGTGGCTGGATCTCTTTTACATACACAATCTCCTGTGTTTTTTCGACTGTTACTTTAGAAGCACCTTTGCTGTCTGTTGCTGGCATCTGTGTGATTAAATCTGAGCATTCCTTATCACGGTAAACACCATAGATTGCTCCTGCCAGATGGTTTCCGGTGTCTTTATCATTTTTTACAATCGCAATTTCTGCCTGTTTTGTCCATGTAACATTCAGACTTACTTTATTTGTTGTTTCCACACCTTCTCCAAAAATAAAGGCAAGATCTTGAGTACTGGAATTCGTTGTCAGTTTATACGCAGAATAATCTTTCTTTAATCCACCTGCCATGGTTGTAGCAAATACTTCTGCGGTATCTTCTGCCTGTGTCAGAGGTGCAGAAAGATAAAACTTTGTACCTCCCTTGACCGTTACCTTTGCTCCCGGTGTACTTGTACTTCCTGTACTCACGTTGTGAAAACGCACGCCGGATGGAAGGCTGATCGTCACACTCTGCTGTCCTGCCGCATGGAATGTGATTTCCTTTGTACGCTGTGTATTTCCTTCTACATAAGCCTTTACATTGGCATCGGAAAATGACATGGATACATCCGGTATCTCAGGCTTCTTTACACAATAATTGTAAATATCCATTGCTAGTTCCTGTCCTGTTGCATTGGTTCCATAGAACGCATCACTACTGCCATAAGCATAAGCAGCCGCCATATGGACAAGGATAAATCTCTTTCCTGCTGAAAAATCACTGTGCTTGTTCGCAAAATAACTTTCTTCACCTGCCGCATCGGTACCGTAATAACAGACCTTTGCAAGAGCCTGATTATCAGCCAGCTTTGTGATGGTATAGGTACCGGAACCCGGACCTGGCTTTGCCGGCTGGATACAATAAGCCGTTGCTCTTACACTTCCATAAGAAATATAATACGGCTCTGTAAGATATGTTCCAAGCCCATAGTCTGCATATCGATATATTGGACCTTTTTCAATAGTTACCTGCTGAGATCCTACACTTGCATCTCTGGCTGCTATTGCTGAAAAAGTCGCAACTTCTCCGGTTTCCATAGCCTCAAAATCCACTCCCTGATTTGCAGCCTGTTCCATTACATCATGTAATGCTAATCCCGATCCTTCATCAAAGGTATCCTGTTCTGTCATCTGTTCTACCAAAGCATCAAAAGCAGCATTTCCTTCTGATACATCCGGTGTCTCTGTTGGGATTTCTGACGGCTTCTCTGAATCCTCCTCATCTTCTTCCGTCTCTTTTGTTTCGGGTTGCTCTGCATCTGCTGAAGGACTTTCACTCTCTTTTTCTATTTCCTTTACGACCACATTTCTGCTGATCTGATAATTCGGATGTTCCTGATTGACCGTTTCTACCTGATAAACAGTTTTATAGGTATCTGCATGGGATGTTGTAAAATCCTCTCCCTGCTCATTCTTTGCTTCTTCAAAAGTAATCTTTACCTTTGCCGCATCCTTGATCTCTAACCCTGTAAAATCTGTTTTTACATCAAAATTTGTTCCCACTTCCACCTGATGATCCTTTGCCAGAACAATCTCATCTTCATCTAACTGGCTTTGTACCTCTTCCAAAAGAGGCAGTTTTCTTTCTTTGGGAAGCTCCGCAGCATAACTGCTGATTGGTGATAACACCGTAGATAAAAGAGTGACCGCTGTCAGCAATCCGGATACAACCCGCTTTGCTTTTTGTTTCACTTTCATGTTCTTAAATCCTTCCTTTCTTCTGAATCTTATTTATCCGTTATACTTGTTCATCGTTTTCCATCATTCTTTCCTGAAAATAATCCCCTCCTTTCCTGGTTTTGTGCTATTTGGGACAGTCAGCACTTTGCTGAGATAACAGCACAAATATATGGCGGTATCTGCTTTTTCAAACAAACACCGCCATATGATTTCTACTGTCATCCTCATTTTGATTCAGACAATTATTTTTTATTTAAGATTTAAGCGTTTTCCTGTTCTCTTCCCCGGATCCGTTCCTGTTTTAGAGTCCATATCTCCAAAACGTTTTCTCTGTCAGGACACGCACAATGCACATTCAAGGCAGGTATCACTCCGGGCAGGCTATTCTCTTTTCAAGGTACATGAAGTGTTTCTTACAAACGTCTTCATATAACGAAAGGAAAACGGCCTGTTTTACAGGGTGCTTTTTAAATTTTTTTGATTTTTTTTAATTTTCTTCTTTATCTGCATGTTTTTTCATAACAGAAAGTGCTCTTTTTATCATTTCACAAACACTCTGCTGTCTGATTCCAAGATAGTCCGCAATCTTGTTTTGATTCATTTCTTCAAAGTAAAATAATTGGATGATTTCTTTCTGTCTGGCAGTCAGACAATCTAAAAGATCATGAAGCATCTCTTTTTCAATATACTGGTCGAGAATATCCGAAGATGGATCTACCAATATGGTTCTGTCATCCACAAAATCGCTATAAGAAATGATCCTATGGTTTGATGCCACCTTAGTCTGATTTATTTCCATACGATCCGTTGCTTCCATTAACAAACGAATGTACCAATTTTCGTTGTCAAAAAATTCTTCGTTCATAATACTTCGATCTTCCTTCACATCCATGTATTGATAATCTTTACAGGAATGGAGTGGAAAGATGGTTTTCTTTCCGTTTTCCCTGTATAACACATACCCATTTGCGTAAACGGTAATATCACATTCCCCACTCAGAATTTCCTTTACTACAATCTCTTCTTTTTCTAACGCCTTTTCAGAAGGGACTCTCTTTGTCATACCTGCCACTTTTACTACTTTCTTTAATTCTTTTAATGTCAACATATGGACCACCTTTCTGCCTTACGGCTACGGGTGATCCATGAACTCTATAAAAAACTCATCACAATTAGCCACGAACTCACCCGTTTTTTTTGAACGGGAGTCCGCAGCTCCTATGTAATTACCTCCTTCGGCTATATCATACAAAATTCCGTATCCTCTCTGATTTTTGCACACGAAACTTTGCCCTCTATATATAGAAAGGAAAAAGCCCTGTTTTACAGGTTAAAAACTCAACTTTTTTTAAAATTTTTGAGAAAACAAAAAAAGCCGGCAAAACAAATGCTTCCACAGACACAGAATGAAATATCATCCTGCATTGTATCTGCAAATGTTTTGCCGGGCTCTTCATGATTCCAGTCAGGTTCAGCTCCTTGACAAACTCTTGCTATCAGGTGCAGCCTTGATGGTTCCAGCCAAATCCACCGCTTATTCTAATAGCTCATTTTATTTAGTTTCCTTTCGGGAATTCATCATTTTTTGAGAATATACCCGCATTCTTTCTTTCAGTTTTTCGTCTTTGATGTGCAAAGGCCGTACTGAAACAATATCATCTTTTACTAAAATCTCCAAAGTGCTTCTACATTTCTTGCACTCTACTTCTGAATCGCAATGTGCGCTTTTTTCAATAAATGCTCCGCATACAGAGCAATGTACATGCCATCTGATAGCATCTGATCCCATAGGCTTCCTCCTTTAAGCAATAATAAAAAATTCCATTTTTATTACTCAACGGATCAAAGGGAAATCAAATCCGCCTTATGAGCATCATGTTGTCCATTCCGTAAGTGCCAAAGCTGCACGAACAGCATGATCATCAAATCCCAGATCTGCTTTGTTGATCTGGTGCATCCATCCTTATTCTCTCCGGATTCCCACTCACCCAGGATACTAAGAATTTCTGCCGATTGTATTTAACAAGGTAATTCCAATTCTTCAAATATATCTCCGGATAACTCACAAAGATCCTGGATCAAAATGATCGTATCATCAATCCGTAAATGAATGGATGGATCAAAAAATTCAACGGTTCCGCAAATCGTATGATACTGGCCTGCCGGTTTCATTTCCCGGTTTTCTTTAAAATAGGTTGCCTGTATCTTCATTCCAACAGAAACCATCTGTAGCTTCCTATCCAATCCACATTTTTGTTCTTCGGATAAGACCTTCCTTTGTTCATAAAGAACTTCCTGTTTCCGAACGATCTCCTCAAATCCCCGAAGTGCTGCAAAGGGGGCAAATTGCTTCGCTCTGTGCTGCACATCCATAGGATATCTTTTGGAAACCGGTCTCGGAATATATAAATATTTCTGATAAGCCTTTGCCAGCATACTTTCACCTCCTACGCACGATGTCCCCCAACCTGATTATTTCTTTCCCGATAGGTAGAACATTCCAACAGATTGGATCCCCGCATGATCGCATTTTTTCCATAACGCTTTTTCACCTGTAATACTGCTTCCTGCAGATGTCTTTCCTTTTCTGCTTTTATGGAATTCTGGAAAAGAGTATATTGCTGATAGCCTTCTGGTGTTATCTTATTTGCAATGATCTCTATCCGTCTGATCCCGGTATGTGGATCTGCGATCTTTCGATAAAGTGCTTCTACTGTATCAATCATTTCCTTGGAACAATTGGTACGATCTGGAAACCTTACGGTTCCTTTCGATGGCTCCCTTTCAAAACGATGATCGTAAGCGATCCACAAGGTTACAGAATTCGTTACCAGTCCCTTTTCCACCAGATCCAAAACCAGTACATCTGTCATTTCTCTTACAACAACAGCAGCTTCTTCAAATGTGTAATTTCTCATCAATACCTGTCCATTGGAAAGACTATGCTCTTCTGTATGATAATTTTTGATATCACTCATTTTACAGGACTCACAGCCCCAGGCATGATCGATCAATAGTTCTGCATCGATTCCAAACATTTTATACAGCCAGTCTTCCGACTGGATAGAGGCAAGTGCGATATCCCCCATCGTTTGGATTCCATATCCGGCTAATTTTCTCTCTGTTCTGGAACCAATGCGCCAGAAATCACTCAATGGTTTATGTTCCCATAACTGTTCCCGGTAAGAGATCTCATCCAACATTCCGATATGATCCTCTATATGTTTTGCCACAATATCCATTGCGATCTTTGCAAGATACAGGTTAGTTCCAATTCCTGCTGTTGCTGTAATTCCGGTTTCTTCCATGACCGCATCCATCAGTTTTTGTGCCATTTCTTTCTCTGTAAGGTGATACAGGGAAAGGTATCTTGTAACATCCATAAAGCACTCATCCACACTGTAAACATGGATATCTTCTTTTGCCACATAGTTTAAATAAATCCCGTATATCCTTGCCGAATACTCCATATAGAGCTGCATCCTCGGTTTTGCCACAATATATTCGATATGATCCGGTATCTCATGGATCCTGCAACGGTTACGGATCCCCAGCTTTTTCATAGCCGGCGTGATGGCAAGGCAAATGGTGGATACCGATCGGTCCGGATCTGCAACAACCAGATTGGTAGTAAACGGATCCAGTCCTCTTTCCACACACTCAACAGAAGCATAAAAAGATTTCAGATCAATACAGAGGAATGTTTCCTTCTGTTTCAAATCAATCACCTCCCATAAGTTGCCTATCTTTCTCCTTCCCCTAAGCAATCAGATCTCATCCCAACTCTTTTTCACACGATAGTGATCGTGTCAAAATAGGCAATTTTCAGTAAATCCATTGACAAGAAAGGAAATATCATTTATATTATAGGCAAGTAGTTGCCTTTCTGTTGTGATTCACATTATAGGCAATCATTCGCCTCTTGTCAAGAGGCAACTTGTTGATTATGGGAAATTTATTTCCTATCCCGTTTCAGCATCATACATAAAGATCCTGAAACGCCAATTAGAAAGTAGGTATTTTTATGACATTCGGTGAAAAAGTGAAAAATTTAAGAAAGAACAAAGGACTCAACCAAACCCAATTAGCCGATGCTGTCGGTGTCTCCCTTCGGACTGTTCGGGGATGGGAAATTGAAGGCCGTTATCCAAAGAAACATGACCTTTACCAGAAACTTGCAGACATTTTAAGCTGCGATATCTCCTATCTCATGACAGAAGAAGAGGCTTTTATCACAGAAGCATCTGAACAATTTGGAAACCGTGGAGCAAAACAGGCTCAGCAGATCTTAGAACAGGCCGCTGCAATGTTCGCTGGCGGGGAGCTTTCTGATGAAGACAAAACAGCCTTTATGGATGAGATCCAGTCTTTATATCTGGATTCCAAGAGACGTGCAAAGAAATTTACACCAAAGAAATATTTAGATGCCAAATAGATGGGGTGATTATGGGACAGCCTATAGGATATAGTTTTATTGTCAAAAGTACCATTACCCGCTTCTATTTGATTCATACACGAGGTGATATATTTGGGGAATTCATATATTTACAACAAAGTAGAAAAACTTGTAAAAAAGTTCAAGACCAGGGATCCTTTTGAAATATTGGAAGAAATGAATGTGATCGTTGGTGAAACAGACCGCTACGAAAAATTAAAGGGATACTGTTTCATGAGCTGCCAGACCATTTATGTTATGGTAAGCAGTTTTCTCTCTGAGGAAGAGAAAAAGATTGTTGCCGCCCACGAACTCGGTCACATCATTCTGCATCGTTCTCAGCTCAAAATGGCGCCGATGAAAGATGATGTCTTATATAACATGAGGGATAATACGGAATACGAAGCGAACCTTTTCGCTGCAGATCTTATCCTGGATGATAAAGAAATCGCAGACCTGTCAAAGAACGAAGACCTGAACTATTTCGGGCTCTGTAGCTGCTTAAACTCCAGTCCGGAACTCATGAGCTTCAAGTTATACAGTCTGATCAAGCGTGGTCAGAACTACAATATGCCGCTGGAAATACAGAGCAACTTCCTGGCCAAATAAAATTTGCCCGTTCCATACAACTGAACGGGCTTTTCTTATATCCATATGTGAAGATTCTTTTATTTCAGTTCTCCATGCTTATTTTCAAATTCCATGATTGCCTGACGTATTAAATATAGCACTTCTCCATTGATCGAACGCCCTTCAAATTCTGCCAGGCTTTTCAGTTTTTTATGCGTTTCAGCATCAATCCGTAATCCTAAATGCTTCTCTTTCTCCATGATTATTCTCTCCATCTCTATAAGTACATATTAAGTTCATATTTCAAGTTCATTTTAAGTACAAATAATGGTAGAATGTTTTAAATGGACTTATTTTAAGTACACTATATTTTTTCACGGAGGAATTCAATTATGCATGAAAAAAGAAAAAAATATTATCATATCAGAAAAGATTTATTCTGGTGCACCATCCTATTAGCTATATCCTTTCTCATCGGTTATGCTATACATCACCGCATTTTTCTAACACATTCCCTGAAAGCAGATGCCCCAAAAGAACGGACAGAAATAACCTTTGACGATCTGCAATCAAATCTGAAAGATATCTCTATATGCTATTTATGTGGAAGTTCTGATTATAGTATGATGGACTATTATCGAAAATTTGATACGGTTGGACTGATTTCCCTCAATGACTGGTACGTCTTAGATTTCCAACTAAAAGCATATGATGAAAACGGAAATGAAATACCAAATAAAACCGGTTCAAATATACTTTTTGGAAACACCGGCGAAATCACGTATTCCTCTCATGGAGATGTTTCCAGAGGAATGGCTGAGATAGATATCACGTTACCGGAAAACTACAAATTGAACAAAAGAAATCTAACGGATCATCTCTGCCAAGGTTGCCTTGATAAAGTTGCTGCTTCCTTAGAACATTGGAAATATGAAAACGAAAAGAAAGAACCGATTCCTCTGTGTTTGGTTGATTTTAAAACTCTTGATATTTATTCCTTACAAGATTATTACCGATCAATTTTCATCCGGGATTATTATGTGGAAATGGAGTTTGAAGACAATTCCGTAGAAACAAAAGCCTTTTATCTACCGGAAATATAAAAATTATGATATACTGAAAAAAACGACAAATCTGAATTTTAAAAAGGAGTGTGATGACCATGATTTTTGATTTTGAGCCTTGGCAATTAGATATTGATATTGACTTAACTAAACAATTATATAGAAGTTGTAAAGGAGACTTTGTATGGGTAGAAAAGAAATAACAACAAAAGAAGATTTAATGAAAGTAATAGAATTATTCGAAAATACTGGAATTACATACTGGTTGGATGGCGGATGGGGTGTAGATATTTTAGCTGGTAAACAAACAAGAATTCATAGAGATATAGATATAAATTTTGATGCTCAACATACGGAAAAATTGTTAAATGTGCTTTTGAATCTGGGCTATAAAATTGATACAGACTGGAAACCGGTTAGAATAGAGTTATATAGTGATGAACTTGGTTACTTAGACATTCACCCGTTCGTTTTAAATGAGGACGGAACTTCAAAACAAGCTGATTTAGAGGGTGGATGGTATGAGTTTGAAAAAGATTACTTTGGTAGTGTTTTTTTTGAAGGCAAAACAATTCCTTGTATATCTTTAAAAGGCCAAAAAGTTTTCCATTCAGGTTATGAATTAAGAGATAAAGATAAGCATGATATTTCAATTCTTGAAAGTTTATCAAAATAACATTGCTGTAATTTCTAAGATAAATTTCAGTTTGGACTTTTCTTATAGAGCCTTTCCATGAAGGAGAGGCTCTATTTTCATCTGAAATCACTAAGACTCTTTCAACTATCATCATCTTTTCTTAACCTAAAATCAATGCACATATTTTTTCTCTAAGTAAGTCGATTACAGTATCTATAAATTCTCCGGCAAATAAGATAAAGATCAGAACACCTCCCATACAAGCCAGAAAAGCTGCCTGTAGCCAGTCTTGATAACAGATTACTGTTCCAATGAACAACGCCATAATTCCAAATCCCAATATTTTTTTTGCGACTGCCACCATATGTACTAATAGCTTCACTCCGACACCTATGATCGAAATGATAAACCACAATGGAATCAATAACACTTTTCCTGCCACTTTTAAAATACCCATATCTGTCCTCCTATCTTGCCAGCCACGGCATATCATGATTTACTTCTGCTCGGTAATATCCACTGATTGTTGAAGGTGCATTGAACAATGCCGCAAGTAAATATTTCTTGATATTCTTGATTTTACTCGTATTTCCTTCCAGACAATGCAGCACATACTCTACATGGGAATAATCCAGCTTCATGAATTTTCCTCTTACCAAGGCTCCTGAATACCAGTTGCTTGCAATCAGTACTTTATCACTCTTACACATAACAGTCTCTACGATCAGATCCACGATTTCATCAATCTGATTTTTGTCATGAGGATGACTCACTAACAAAGAATCATAATCCAGATTGTCTTTGATCAGAGATTGATACGCATGTAACGTTTCCATCTCATCCTCTTCGGATCCTATCCCACCTGCAGATACGATATGATTAGATTTATTCTCACTAAGATTAGTATTGTTAATATTAGTATTATTAGAGTTTGAAATGTAAACTTCTTGAAGTTTATTTTCGGGACTTCTTGAAGTTTGTTTTTCGGACTTCTTGAAGTTTGAAATGTAAACTTCTTCTGTCTCTTCTTCCTCTACAGAAGTTTGATTTATAAACTTCACCATCTTTGATTTTTCTTTTTTCTGTTCCTCACATTCCTCCTGAACAAATGATTTTACATAGATGATCGTAACCTTTCCAAAGCCCTGTCTGCGCTTTTCAATCAAACCTATCCCTTTTTCATCATCCAGCTCCTGAAGAGATTTCACCGCTTTATTTCTGCCACAATTCAATAATTCCATGATATCTTCAATGGAAAAATAGATATATGCCCGATTTTCTTCATCAAACCACTGATTCTTAATGGATAAAGACATTCTGTCCAGCATCAAACCGTATAAGATCTTCGCATCACTGGAAAGATCCTTAAAACAGTCATTGGTAAATAACGCTTTGGGTATTCTGTAAAAACTAAACTGGTCTGCTTCTGTTCCATAAAAATATTTAAAATTCATTTTTTTGTCCATGTATCTTCCTCCCTTCCTTTCTCTCATAGAAGTCCTTTTTTTAAACTTCTGTATCTCTTTTTCTTTGGGGTATCTTATTTTGACACCCCTTATTCCTGTTCTCTTTTCCATTGTTCCAGTAATGCCTCAATCACCTTTTCCATATCCGTTTCCGAATAATCTTCCGGAAAATACTTTGTGAGCTTCTTTCCTGATAACACCACTTTTCGTTCCGGTGCTTTTACTGCTATGCAGCTATTAAAAATCGAAATCATAAATCCCTGGTTCACCGATCCTTCTTCCAACTGTTTTCTCAAAGCTGTAATCTGCTTTGGTTTAACAAATCCTGTATCACGGATATACTCGTAGATCCATTTCTGTATTTCCTTTTCAATGTAGGAAATATCAACGGCAATGGTAAAATTCAATTTTTTTGCATCTACCATATCTAATAATTCTGGAATCAATTCTGTAAGGCGAATGTAACGCTGAACATTACGAGCGCTCTCTCCTACCTGTTCAGCTATAACTACATCAGTACGATACTTCGTGCCATTTTGGCACAAAGTTAAATCGTTTCTTACCCCTTGTCTCTTCATTGCCTCCAATTTCATTCTATAAGCAAATGCTTTTTCGCTCGGAAGTAACTCTTCTCGTTGGATATTGGCATCTACCATAGCGATGACTGCATCATCATCGGATAATTCTCTCACAATTGCAGGAATTGTTGCCAATCCAGCTATAACAGCCGCGTGCATTCTTCGATGACCTGAGATCATCTCATATCCATTTTCACCATCGGACCGTAACAAAACTGGTGTCAATACCCCGTAGGTCTTTACACTCTCTACTAAATCTGCCATCTTTTCATCATCCAATACTTTGAAAGGATGATCTTTAAATGCATGTATTCTGTTGATTTCTATTTCCATTGCAGACTCTTCATTGACTACTCCTAGCAATTCATCAATGCTTGTCAATTTGATTTTTTCTCCACTTCTACTTTTCATTTTCCAAAACCTCCTGCGTCAGATTTTCATAAGCCATAGATACTTTTCCATTTGGACAATGACAATAAATACTTTTTCCTTCCGCACTTGCTTCAGCTACCTTAACTGATAATGGAATGACATTTTCAAAGATAGAAATCTTAGATCCATAAGTTTCTCTCACTCTAGAAGCAATATCTTTGGCGTAATTAGTACGAAAATCCACCATTGTCAAAAGAATTCCCTGTATCGTCAGCTTCCGGTTCAATCTCTTCTTTACCATAGAAATAGTCCTGATCAACTGTTGAAGTCCTTTAACCGGCAGATATGCAGCTTGTACAGGTATCAGAACCGTATCAGAAGCTACTAAAGCATTGATGGTCATCATGCCTAAACTCGGCATACAATCAATTAAAATATAATCGTATCGTGATCGCATCGTATCAATATATTCCTTCATGATCAGCTCTCTGCTCATTACATTACTCATGGTTACTTCTAAAGCAGATAACTCAATATTGGCCGGTAGGAGATCCACTTGTTCCTCATGATGTAAAATGCCTTCGTCCTCAGCAATTTCCTCGTCATTGATAATATTCATCATAATAGTTGCAAGTGTAGTTCCAATATCATCCGGTTCTACATACCCAAGACTAGCAGTCAAACTTCCCTGTGGATCCGCATCGATCAATAACACTTTTTTTCCTTGTCTTGCCAATCCTACCCCAAGATTTAAAGTCGTTGTACTTTTTGCAACTCCGCCTTTCTGGTTTGCTACTGAAATAACCTTTCCCATTCTTCTTTCTCCCTTCTGATATTTTCTCTCAGATATTTTTCAAATGTGCTTCGCTTAATTAGAACTTTTTTTCCAACCTTATAAACTGCTCCTGCCTTGTGAGATAATCTTACGATTGGCTTATATCCAAGCTCGTAATAATCCATAGCTTGTTTATAACTTATAAATTCATGTTGCATAAATTCTATATCTTCATCATCAATAAGATTAGAAAACATCCATACCTTTCCATGCATCTCAACTAAATTCCTTTCTCCGATTTGTCATCTTATTTTTCATGAAATTGTTCAAGATATTCATCAAAGATTTCTCTGTTTATCAAAACGATTCCTTCCATTCTGTAAATCGCACCCGCATCATTTGCAAGTTCCATCAACTTTTTATGTGACAGGCTATATACGATTTCTGCTTGTTGATAACGAAGAAATTTTCTTCTAAGTCGACGGGCTTCTTCTTTTACCTCTGAACGCTTCTGTTGGTTATAGTACATATTTTCTGTTTTCAAATCTGTTTCTCCTTTCAGCTTTTACTCAACCACAACGGACATTGTTAATGAATAAAAAAAGGGCACTCTCTGAAAGATTTTTCTTTCAAAAAGTGCCCTCAACAATCTATATTGTTGGAGTAGTATTACTGACAACTAATCACCATTCTTCATGATGATTCATGTTGGAATACAAATTTGTTGTCAAATTGTTGTCAAAGAAAATTTTTGTTGTCAAATTGTGAAGTATTTTTACTCACTTAGTACAATTTTGCTCCTGCCGGAATGTGATCATCCAGGATCAGAACATTCAATCCTTCTCTTCCTTCTACAAGGTGTGTAGCGGAGATGATCATACCGCAAGAATCAATTCCCATCATCTTACGTGGTGGAAGGTTTGTGATTGCAAGCAATGTCTTTCCAACCAGTTCTTCCGGCTCATAATAATCGTGAATTCCGCTTAAAATCACACGTTCTACGCCACTTCCATCGTCTAATACGAACTTCAAAAGCTTCTTAGATTTTGGAACTGCTTCACATTCTTTTACCTTTACAGCACGGAAATCTGACTTGCTAAATGTATCGAAATCAACCATGTCTTCGAATAATGGTTCTACTTCTACATTAGAGAAATCAATCTTTTCTGCCATGTCAGATGTAGCGGTAAATGTTGCAACAGATTTTGCCGGAGCAGACTGTGCAGCATTGTTAGCTTCATTCTTTGCGGCTCCCATGCTCTTCATTGTCGGGAACAGTAAAACGTCACGGATAGCAGCGCTGTCTGTCAACAGCATTACCATTCTGTCGATACCAAATCCGATACCACCTGTAGGCGCCATACCGATTTCCAAAGCATTCATAAAGTCTTCATCTGTTGTGTTTGCTTCTTCATCACCCTGTGCCAGAAGTTCTTCCTGTGCTTTAAAACGTTCTCTCTGGTCGATTGGGTCATTCAGCTCAGAATAAGCATTTGCCATTTCCCAACCATTCATAAAGAATTCAAAACGTTCTGTGTATTCCGGATTTTCCGGTTTCTTCTTTGTTAATGGAGAAATTTCAATCGGATGGTCCATAACAAATGTAGGCTGAATTAAATGTTCTTCTGCAAAAGCTTCAAAGAACAGAGATAAAATATCACCTTTTTTATGACGTTCTTCAAACTCTACATGATGCTCTCTTGCTGCTGCTCTTGCTTCTTCTAATGTGTGAATTTCATCAAAGTCCACGCCTGCATATTTCTTAACAGCATCTACCATTGTAATACGTTCAAATGGTTTTCCTAAATCCATTTCAATACCATTGTATACAATTTTTGTAGTTCCCAGAACTTCCTGTGCCACATGACGATACAGGTTCTCTGTTAAGTCCATCATACCGTGGTAGTCTGTATATGCCTGATATAATTCCATCAGTGTAAATTCCGGATTATGTCTTGTATCAAGACCTTCGTTACGGAATACACGTCCGATTTCGTATACTCTTTCCATACCGCCTACAATCAGACGTTTCAGGTAAAGTTCAAGAGAAATACGAAGTTTGAAATCTTCATCCAATGCATTAAAATGTGTTTCAAAAGGACGGGCTGCCGCACCACCGGCATTTGCAACCAGCATAGGTGTTTCCACTTCTAAAAATCCCTGTCCATTCAAGTAATTACGGATACTTGCAATGATTTTAGAACGCTTAATAAAGGTATCCTTTACATCTGCATTCATAATCAGATCCACATATCTCTGACGGTAACGTAAATCTGTATTTGTCAGACCGTGGAATTTCTCCGGAAGCGGTTTTAAGCTCTTAGATAACAGTGTTACTTCTGTGGCATGAATAGAGATTTCTCCTGTTTTTGTCTTAAACACTTCACCTTTGATGCCTACAATATCACCGATATCCATCTTTTTGAAATCTTTATAATGATCTTCGCCGATATTATCTCTTGCAACATAAGACTGAATAGAACCCTGTAAGTCCTGAATGCTGCAGAAAGAAGCTTTTCCCATAACACGTTTAGACATCATACGTCCTGCAAGAGATACACTCTTTCCCTCTAATTCTTCAAAGGCATCCTTCACTTCCATGCTGTGATGAGTTACATCATATTTTGTAATCTGAAATGGGTCTTTGCCATTTTCCTGTAACTCAGTCAATTTCTCACGGCGCACCTTTAATAACTGGTTTAAATCCTGTTCCTGTGCTTTCTTCTGCTGTTCTGCCACCTTGTACACTCTCCTTATCTTTAAATATTTCTCTCGATTTCGAGAATTTTGTATTCCATTACACCTGCAGGCATTTCAACGGATACTGTATCACCTTTTCTTGCTCCGATAAGAGCTTTTCCAACCGGTGACTCATTGGAAATTTTGCCTTCCAAACTGTTAGCTTCTGTTGAACCTACAATTTTAAATTCCATTTCTTCTTCAAACTCAACATCATAAACTTTTACTTTACAGCCTACGCTGATTTTATCTAAATCTACTTCATCCTCTACAACAACTTCTGCATTTTTCAGGATTTTTTCAATTTCTTCAATTCTGGCTTCGATATCTCTCTGCTCATCTTTTGCTGCATCATATTCTGCATTTTCAGACAAGTCGCCCTGTTCTCTGGCTTCCTTAATCTTCTCTGCCACTTCTTTTCTTTTGTTTACTTTTAAATCGTGTAATTCTTCTTCCAGTTTTGTCAGTCCCGCATACGTAAGTAATGTTTTCTTTTCTTCCATTTTAATTCTACACCCTTTCTCAATATATTTATAATGGAAAACGAACCCAGAAGGCTCGTCCATACAAATATCACTTCTTAACAGTCATAATATTATAAATAATAGATATGCGGATGTCAAGCTTATTACTCCTCATAATCTAATATTTATAGTTTTTTTACAATCTATTCACCAGCTCTTCCAGTTGCTCATAAGACTCTACTTCATTCACCATTCTTCTTACCGATGCAGAATGAGGCATACCCGAAGTGTACCATGCCACATGCTTACGCATTTCCCTCATTCCCGTATAAGCTCCCTTATATTCTAACTGAAGTCTTGCATGGCGGAGCATCATTTTCTTAATCTCCTCCATAGAAGGTTTTGGTTTCATCTTTCCTGTTTCCTGATAATATAAAATTTCTGAAAACAGCCACGGATTTCCCTGCACGGCACGGCCAAGCATAATGCCGTCACAGCCTGTTTCCTTTACCAGCTTTTCCGCTTTTTCAGGAGAAGTCACATCCCCGTTTCCAATAATCGGAATAGACACCGCCTCCTTCACCTGACGGATAATATCCCAATCCGCCTGTCCGGAATAATACTGCTCTCTTGTTCTTCCATGTACGGCAACGGCTGTTGCTCCTGCATCTTCCAAAATCTTTGCAATTTCTACTGCATTTACACTGTCTTCTGTGAAGCCTTTACGGATTTTCACAGTAAGGGGTTTTTTAATTGCCCTCGACACCTTATACACAATCTCATGCACCAGCTTTGGATTTTTCATAAGAGCCGAGCCTTCTCCGTTATTCACCACTTTTGGAACAGGACATCCCATGTTGATATCCAGAATATCAAAATTTCTATGTTCAATCTGCTTGGCAATTTCTGCCATCAAATCCGGCTCCGAGCCAAAAAGCTGTAAAGAAACAGGACGTTCTCTCTCATCAATCTCCATCAGACTTTCCGTATTCTTATTTTTAAAATGAATGGCTTTTGCGCTTACCATCTCCGTGCAGATAAGCCCTGCTCCCTGCTCCTTGCAAAGCAAACGAAATGGCAGGTCCGTTACCCCTGCCATAGGCGCCAATATTAAATTATTTTCCAGCGTCACATTTCCGATTTTAAGCTTCATCTTCTACCTCTTGTCCCAGAAAGAATACTTTATAATATAATTCCAAAGACTCTAAAAGCTCTTTTTTCTTCTGGCGTAAATCTTTAATACGCAGTACACTGCCGATTTCATCAAACATAGCATCTGCTTCCAGCGCCTCTACCTGAAACTGCAGGCTTCCGTCTTCATCAAATTCCAAAGTGAGGACTCCTCCGATTTCCTCTGTATACAATACGCACATAATGTGCAGCTCATCCTGTATAGACTGAGGAAGTGATGCAAAATCATCATTAAAATAATACTTCTGCTCGTATGCACTTGCACCGCACAAAACTACTTTATCCTTGTACATGCTTATCTCCTTTATACATAACTATATAATCCCCTGACAGAAACCTCGCCGGAAAAAACCTTTCTCACCTTTCCCTGTAAATCCTCTACAAGGAGCTCTCCTGTATCGGTAATTCCCCTTGCTGTACCAATGGTTTCTGTGCCTTTTTCCAAAATCCTCACCTGCTGATTTTTATTCAAAAGCCGTTTTTCATATTCTTCCTTCAATGCCTTTAAATTCTGTGTTTTCAAAAACAGCTCATAATTCTTCCAAAAGCATGCTGTAACCTTCGTTACCAGCTCTTCTCTTGACATTTCCTTTCCTGTTTCCAGAAAAACAGAAGTTGCCTTATTTCTAAGCTCTTCCTGAAATTCCTTTTGATTGACATTGATACCTACACCAATCATAATAAAATCCGGCTTCTGTTCTTTCATCTGCATTTCCGTTAAAATACCACAGATTTTCTTCTTGGAAAGAACAATATCATTTGGCCACTTAATTCCTGCATCTATTCCTGCCATTTCTTCAACAGCTTCTGCCACAGACAATCCCATTACCAGCGTTAGGGATGAGGCGTTTTCTGCTCTCACCTCAGGCTGCATCAGCAAAAGTGTCATATAGATATTTTCACCGGGGACAGAAGTCCACACTCTCCCCAGTCTTCCTTTTCCCGCCGTCTGCTCATTTGCTACAAATAAAGCTCCATCCAGCTCTTTTCCAACACTCTTTTTTGCTTCCTCTTTTGCCCATGTCAGGGTAGAGTCCACACTTTCTTTCCAAAATATTTTCTCCATTTTAACAGCCTTCTGCCCCTAAAGTAGCCGCCATAACTGCTTTGATGGTGTGCATTCTGTTTTCTGCTTCATCAAATACAACAGACTGCTCGCTTTCAAAAACTTCATCGGTAACTTCCATGTCTTCAATTCCAAATTTTTCATTCATTTCTCTGCCGATATCTGTCTGCAAATCATGGAATGCAGGTAAGCAATGAAGGAAAATTGCCTGCTCTCCCGCATTTCTCATAACATCCATAGTAACCTTGTATGGTGTCAGCTCTTTAATACGCTCCTCCCATACTTCTTCCGGCTCTCCCATGGAAACCCATACATCCGTATAGATAACGTCTGCGCCTTTTGTACCCTCCATGACATTTTCTGTTAAAGTAATGGTTCCTCCTGATTTCTCTGCAAATCCTTTACACTCCTCTACCAGTGCATCATTTGGAAAATACTTCTTTGGAGCACAGGCAACGAAGTGCATTCCCATTTTTGCGCATAAAATCATCAGAGAATTTCCCATATTATAGCGGGCGTCTCCCATATAAACCAATTTCACTCCCTCAACTCTGCCTAAATGCTCACGAATAGTGAGTAAATCTGCCAGCATCTGTGTAGGGTGATATTCGTTTGTAAGTCCGTTCCATACGGGAACACCTGCATATTTTGCCAGCTCCTCTACTTTTTCCTGTCCAAATCCACGATACTCAATTCCATCGTAAACACGTCCTAAAACTCTTGCAGTGTCTTTAATACTCTCCTTTTTTCCAATCTGAGAGCTTTTCGGGTCTAAATATGTGCTGCCCATTCCCAAATCATGTGCTGCCACCTCAAAAGAGCTTCTTGTTCTGGTGCTGGTTTTTTCAAAAATCAGCGCAACATTTTTTCCTTTTAATGTATCCACGGGAATTCCCTGCTTTTTCTTTCTTTTTAATTCCGCAGATAAGTCAACAAGATACTCGATTTCTTCCTTGGTAAAATCCTTCAATGTTAAAAAATGACGCCCTTTTAAATCCATTACAGTAATCCTCCGCTTCTATAAAAGTTTTTCTTTTGAAATAATCTGCACAAAGGCAGGTAACTCTTCGCCCTCAAGAGACGGCAGTTTCTCTCTTACCTTATCCTGCAGCTCCTGCAAAGTATAAATTTTATACTTTTGAATTCTGCATATCTTTGCCGTTGCCTCTAAGATAGAAAGATACAGTTCTCTGTAACTCCATTCTTTCGAAAGCTTCATCTCCTCTGCGATTACCGGCAAAATAATTTCTGTCAGATTTCGAACTGCTCTGCTTTCCTGCAGCTCCAATTTATATACATCTGCCAGATATACATAAATATCCTGACTTAGTTCTGTCAACTGCCTTAAATAATAACATTCTTTTTCCTGTTCATCAATATAATATATTTTCCCCGCAAGTCCGTAAATCACACGCATGGTATCAAAATATCCACGTTTTAGATGTATTTTGCTTCTTTTAGGGTTAAAATCCAAAATACTTCCCAAGCTTACCGTAGGAGCAATGGTGTAAATCGTAGTATCTTCCGGAATTTTGACCTTTTTTTCTCTCCCAATGCCAAAAATCCGTACTACAAGAATATCCTTATACTCCTTCTCAATCAAAGTATCTATGGGAACATTGTTAATAGCCCCACCGTCAATATAGGTCTTTCCGTGGAGCTTCTCACTTTTAAAAATAGGAAAAATATAAGAGCTTGCCAATAAAAAGTCCTTAATAAGCTCCGGTTCAATTCCCTTTAAATCTACATTTAAGTCTCTCATTTCATCTACGCTGAAGGTGTGAATATACAAATCCATAGGAGAATTTTGAATTTTTTCTTCATCCACACATTCTGCAATCAGCTCTTTTAGGGGAGTAATGTCCACGCCGCCGGCAGAAATATAGTCCATCATATCCTTCAAAGCATCACGGCTGATTTTCTTCTGTTTAAAAATGTCTTCCATGACTTTATCATCTACCGACATAATCTGGGAATAAGAAATATTCTCCCACAGGCTTTCTGCCTTTTCCAAATCTCCCATACAGATTAAAGCTCCGTTTAATGCCCCTACGCTGGTTCCCGCAATTCCTTTTATACGAATACCTGCCTCTTTTAATGCTTTCCATGCGCCTATCTGATATGCGCCTTTTGCGCCGCCTCCCTCAAGTACCAGTCCATACTCTTTTGTAGTATCAATTACTGGTTTCATACTCTACCTCTCATTTCTATACAGAAAGGGAGCGTTGCATTTGCAAGCAGCCCCCTTTATTACACTTAATTTTCTTTTTTATTTGTAGCAATTTCTACTAAGGATGATGCAAGTCCTGCAATTCCCTGAATTTCTGACGGAATAATAATCTTAGTAGCTTTTCCGTCTGCTGCCTGTGCAAATGCCTCCAGACTCTTCAAAGTAAGAACGCTCTGGTCTGCACCTGCATCTTTGATAAATCGAATACCATCTGCCTTTGCCTGCTGCACTTTCAAAATAGCTTCTGCCTGACCTTCTGCCTCTTTAATCATCTTTTCCTTCTCAGCTTCCGCTCTCAAAATTGCAGCCTGCTTTTCAGCCTCTGCATCCAGAATTGCAGACTCTTTTTTACCTTCTGCCACAAGAATTGTAGATTTCTTCTCACCTTCTGCTTTCAGAATTGCTTCACGGCGTTCACGCTCTGCCTTCATCTGTTTCTCCATAGCTTCCTGAATAGCTGCCGGAGGAATGATATTTTTCAATTCTACACGGGTTACCTTAATACCCCACGGGTCAGTAGCATCATCAAGAGACGCTCTCATTTTTGTATTGATAATCTCTCTGGAAGTCAGTGTAGCATCCAGTTCCATATCACCGATAATATTACGAAGTGTGGTGGCCGTCAGATTTTCAATCGCCATAATCGGATTGTCAATTCCATAAGTAAATAATCTTGGGTCTGTAATCTGGAAGAATACAACAGTATCAATTCTCATAGTAACATTATCTTTTGTAATAACCGGCTGTGGAGCAAAATCTACAACCTGTTCTTTCAAGTTCACACGTTTTGCAACTCTTTCAAGAAAAGGCACTTTAAAATGAACACCACTTCCCCAGGTTGCCTTATAGACACCGAGACGTTCTAAAATATATGCCTGTGACTGAGGTACAATCTTAATGCAAGATGCTGCAATAATTAAAATAATTACCAACAAAATAATAAATAACCACATCATATTACATATCCTCCTCTACAATAAGCTTTACGCCTTCTACAGATGTAACTCTTACAACCTTTCCTTTTTCAATAACATTGCCGTCTTTCGCTCTTGCGCTCCATTCCATCCCCTTAATTGTAACCTGTCCTTCTGCCTTTAAGTTGTCAATGGTTGCCGTTACAATTCCCTTTTCTCCCGGGATACTGTCTACATTCGTTTTCTGTACATCTTTATTCAGATATTTTACAGCCAGCGGCCTTGTAAACAGCAAAAGTACTACAGAAATCACAATGAACAGCAAAAGCTGCAGCCACAACGGACCTCCTGCCAGCGAAACCAGAAAAGCAATCAATGCGCCTCCTGCAAACCAGACAGTTGTAAGTCCCAGAGTCAAAAACTCAATTACAAGAAGAATTGCCAGAACTACGAGCCATACAATTGATATCATTCCTGCGTCCATAACCCCACCTTCTTCACTATAAATTCTCTGCATCAGTAAAGTTTCTACTGATTTGTCCTCTCATTATATTCTAGTTTTCTGAAAATAGCAACGTTTTTTTCTTGTATTTTATTGTTTTTTGTGCACAAATAAAGCTCTAAAGGCAGCTTTTCACTGTCTTCAGAGCTTTTCAAAATAATAGTCAGTCTTCTCTTTTAATAAAATGTCTGATTACCGATAGTCAGACCTCTGCCACCTCCTGCATGGAAGAATAAACGGTCTCCAATAGTATTTGCTCCTGCAAACACATCTCTTGCAGCATCATAACATGCCTGACTTGCACCTCTGCTTAATACAGATGCAAGCTTACCTGACGCAGCCGGTGTAAACTGACCTTTCTGGTAAATAACTTCAGATAATGTATTTGGGAATTTGCTGCTGCGGATACGGTTCATAATTACCGCTCCTACACCAACTTTTCCTTCATAAGACTCCCCGCCTGCTTCACATTCAATAATTGCAGCCATCAAATCTAAATCTGCCTGAGATACAGATGTTGTCTGATTTGAAATTGCTGCCGTCTCAACTACGGCGTCTAACGGCTGTGCACCTGTAATCTCCCCATCGCCGTGCACGGACTCAAATAACTGCTGCGCTTCCTCTCCGGATACTAACAAGTCCTCTCTGATATATCCTTCAATCTCACCGGAAGAAACCTGAACCCATCCGTTTTCTTCACCTACCACAGTCACCACAGCTCCTGCCGGAAGCTTTCCGACTCTCTCTGTGCTGATGTCAGAGCCCTTACGAATGTTTGCGTATGTAGTCACATTCGCTGCTGCTTTATCTGACCAGTCAAAAGTTTCTTTATCTGTTGTATCTGCCAATGCCGGTACTGCCATTGCAACAGTCATAGCACCAACAGTTCCCACACAAGTTAAAAGTTTCATGAATTTTCTTCTCATTAAAATAACCTCCTGATAAGTCTGTTTCTTTTTTTAACATTTATTACAGATTTATTAAGTTTTGTTACAAACTTATTCTAACAAGGTTACGTTTCTTTGTCAACCGGGTATTTTTTGTAACATTTTACAGTATTTCGGAGAGAAAAATAGAAAAAAGTGGCAAATATATAGAATATTCACCACTTTTCAAATTTTATATTCAATTTTTACGGCGCTGCCTGTATGCCTCGTACATCAAAATTCCCGATGCCATAGCAGCATTTAAGGACTCCACTTTTCCCTGCATTGGAATTTTAATCAGGGTATCTGCGCTCTCTGTGAGCTGCTCGGTAAGACCGTTTCCTTCATTTCCAATAAGAAATGCTGTGCCTTTCGTATAACACTCCTCATCGTAATCATTTCTTCCTTTTAAATGAGCAGCATAAGTCGTAATTCCCTTTTCTTTTAAAAGAGGAAGCACTTCCTCCTCAATGGAATTTACATAAATAATCGGCATCCTGTAAACAGAGCCCATAGTGGAACGGATAACCTTCGGATTAAACACATCTACGGAGGTTCTGCTCATAATTACGCCTGTCACTCCTGCCCCTTCTCCGGTTCGTAAAATTGTCCCCAGATTTCCCGGGTCCTGTAAATCTTCTAAAATCATCAGCAGGGGATTTTCTTCTCCGCTTAAAATTTCAGAAAGAGTATAATTCTCCATTTTCACCAGACAAAGCACTCCCTGAGGTGTTACGGTATCGGATAAATTTTTAAAAATCTTATCGTCCACAAGCTCCACATATTCTGTTTCTTCTATACTAATGCCTTTCTCCAGAAGGATTTTTTCACATTCCTCCTTCCGGGCAAAAGACTGGGATAAATACACCTTTTGCAGACGGGATTTTGGTACTTCACTGAACATCTTAATTCCCTCAACCGCAAAAACCTGTTCTTCCCTGCGTACCTTTGCTTTCTTCAATATCTGCTGTACTTTCTTTATCTGTACATTTGACGCACTTGTAATCATTTTCTTACTCGTTATTCTTGCTGTAATTATGAGACAGGGAATAGCTTATCTCGTACTGGTATTCGGAGATACCTTTCTTCATTGCCAGAGCTTCATTGATATCCATATCAATGTACTCACCGTCTCTGTAGCAGATAACTCTCTTAGATTTTCCTTCCAGAAGAATATCTACGGCTTTTGCACCCATGATAGATGCATAAACTCTATCCTTACATGTTGGTGTACCGCCACGCTGCATGTGACCTAAAATAGTTGCTCTTGTTTCAATACCGGTTGCAGCTTCAATACGTTTTGCCATAGCTTCGGAATGTCCGATACCTTCTGCATTAATGATAATATGATGTTTTTTACCTTTTTTACGATTATCAATAATATTATTAATGATTTTCTGTTCATCAAAATCATACTTTTCAGGAAGCAAAATATCCTCTGCACCATTGGCAATACCGCACCATAAAGCAAGATATCCTGCATTTCTTCCCATTACCTCAATAATACTTACACGTTCATGAGAAGTAGAAGTATCACGTACCTTATCAATGGCTTCCATAGCTGTATTTACCGCTGTATCAAAACCGATTGTATACTCTGTACAAGCGATATCAAGGTCAATTGTTCCCGGAACGCCTACTGCGTTAATTCCCAGATTAGCCAGCTTCTGTGCACCGGCAAAAGAACCGTCACCACCGATAACTACCAGCCCGTCAATGCCGTGTTTTTTACATACCTCGGCAGCTCTCTTCTGTCCTTCCGGTGTACGCATTTCTGTACAACGGGCAGTATACAGGATTGTACCACCTTTTTGAATTGTATCTGAAACGTCTACGGCAGTCATGTCAATGATTTCTTCATTCATCAGACCGCTGTAACCTTTTAAAATTCCCTTCATATTAATACCACGGCTTAAGCCTCTTCTGACTACTGCACGAATTGCAGCATTCATTCCCGGCGCATCTCCGCCGCTTGTTAATACACCAATTGTTTTAATTTCTTTATTTGTAGTCATTTTCTTCCTCCATACTGTTGGCAGACCCTTGTTTCTTATTTTGTACATTTAATCGTTTTTTATTCTAATCTATTTTCTACTGTTTTTCAATACTCTTTTCGACAACTTTTACATTGTCTTTTCCATACTTTTCGTACAGTCTGGCCAATAAGTCCCGACTAATGCAGATACTCTTGGATGCCCCCATCCTTTTTATTGCTTTTGGTGACTTAATATAAATCACTACACTGTCCTTTCCATCTGCTTCTTTTAAGTCTTCATACAGCTCCTCTTCGCGGGAAAGAAAACTTTCCTTTGTTTCAAACTGCAGCCACAATTCTCTTGGAACATCTTCAAAAGAATAAATCCTTTCACAGATTATCTTGCTTGCTTTTTCCTCCTCAACAGAAACTCGTCCCTTGATAAATACTTTTTCATCAATTTCCATGAGTTTCACATTTTTTTCATAATCACGAGGGAAAATCACAACCTCCACGGTCCCCAGTAAATCTTCTAATGTAAGAAATGCCATCACTTTATTCGTTTTTGTATACTTAATGGTCTTTTCCGTAATCATTCCACCTACAATCACCTGCTGTCCGTCTCGCACCTTAGGCTGTCCATTTTCCTCATCCGGAAGAAAATCCGTAGTTACTGCTGATATATTCTTTCTCCAGCAGGTTTCATACTCTTCCAGTGGATGACCGCTGATATAAATTCCCAGTACTTCCTTTTCAAATGCCAGTTTTGCCTCTTTCGGATATTCCTCCACATCCGGCATACGAATTTCATAGGCTGTTTTTTCTTCCTCAGGCACTAAATCAAACAAACTCATCTGTCCGGCCATCATATTTTTCTTTTCCTGCACTACAGAGTCCAAAATCTGAGCATACACCATCATTTTCTGACGGCGGTTTCCGGGAAGTTCATCAAAAGCTCCTGCTTTAATAAAGTTTTCAATTGCCTTCTTGTTGACATCCTTTCCCGTCATTCTCTCAATAAAATCTCTAAGACTTGTAAAACTTCCCCGCTGGTTTCTCTCCGCCACAATCGCTTCAATTACCGGCTTTCCAATGCTTTTAATGGCAGAAAGGCCATAACGTATCCCTCCTCCATCCACGGAAAAGGTACTGTCACCTTTGTTAATATCAGGCGGCAGAATATCAATCCCCATTTTACGGCTGGATAAAATATACCCCGCAACTTTCGGCGGATTATCAATGACAGAAGTCATCAATGCCGCCATAAATTCCACAGGAAAATGACACTTCAAATACGCAGTCTGATATGCCACTACTGCATAAGCTGCCGCATGGGATTTATTAAAGGCATACTTGGCAAAATCCATCATCTGCTCATAGATTTTATTTGCAACTTCTTCTGAAATCCCTCTGTTAATACAGCCGGGAACACCTTCTTCTTCATTTCCGTAAACGAAATTTTGACGCTCCTTTTCCATTACCGCAGCCTTTTTCTTACTCATGGCACGGCGCACCAAATCGCTTCGTCCCAAAGTATATCCGCCTAAGGAACGCACAATCTGCATAACCTGCTCCTGATACACAATACAGCCATAAGTGGCGCTCAAAATCGGCTCCAGCTGCGGACAAAGGAAATGAATGCTGTCAGGATTATTCTTTCCTTCTATATATTGAGGAATAAAGTCCATTGGACCGGGACGATACAGCGATATTCCCGCAATAACGTCCTCCAGACTCTCCGGCTTCAATTCCTTCATAAAGCTTGTCATTCCTGCACTTTCCAGCTGGAAAACGCCCTCTGTCTTACCTGCTCCCAGCATATCGTAGACCGCTTTATCATTGTAATCCACATGGTCCATGTCAAGAGAAATCCCTTTGTTTTTCTCAATCAGCTTCACTGCCTTTTGAATAACTGTAAGAGTACGAAGTCCCAAAAAGTCCATTTTCAGAAGCCCCAGCTCTTCTAAAGTGGTCATGGTAAACTGTGTAACAATAGAACCGTCTGAAGCCCTTGCAAGGGGAACATATTCGTCTACGGATTTCTGACTGATTACCACCCCTGCTGCGTGCATGGAAGTATGACGAGGCAAACCTTCCAGACGGCGGCTCATATCAATAAGCTTTTTCACCGTTTCATCCGTAGTATACAAATTTTTCAATTCCGGGTTCATTTTTAAAGCTTTATCGATGGTGATATTTAATTCCTCCGGTATCATCTTGGCAATGGCATCACACTGCGCATAAGGCAGATCCATAACTCTTCCAACATCACGTATTACGCCTCGTGCTGCCATAGTACCAAAGGTAACAATTTGAACCACCCTGTCTTTTCCATATTTTTCCACCACATAATCAATAACTTCCTGTCTTCTTTCAAAACAGAAATCCACGTCAATATCCGGCATGGAAACACGTTCCGGATTTAAAAAACGCTCAAAGAGAAGGTTATACTTAATAGGGTCTAACTTGGTAATTCCCAAAGTATAGGAAACAAGGCTTCCTGCCGCAGAACCACGCCCCGGTCCTACCATAATGTCATGATCTCTTGCAAATCGAATAAAATCCCACACAATCAGGAAATAATCCACATAACCCATGGTTTTAATAACGCCCAGCTCATATTCCAGACGTTTTTCCAATTCTGTTAAGTCTCCGGTATATCGCTCCTTCAAACCGTCATAACACAGCTTATTTAAGTATTCCCATGAAGTATAAGGCGCAGGCACATCAAATTTCGGCAGCTTTGTCACCCCAAACTCAATCTCCACTTCACAACGGTCTGCAATTTTCTGGGTATTTTCCAGCGCCTCAGGAATATAAGGAAACAACTCTGCCATTTCCTCCGGGGATTTCACATAATATTGTCCCCCTTCATAGCGCATACGGTTTTCATCACTTAAAAGCTTTCTGGTCTGTACGCACAACAGAATATCATGGGCTTCCGCATCTGTGTCGTATGTGTAATGCACATCATTGGTGGCAACCAGCCCAATGCCCGTTTCCTGACTCATTCTCAAAAGCTGCTGATTAACTCTTTGCTGCTGGGGAATTCCGTGGTCCTGAAGTTCCAGAAAAAAGTTTCCCTTTCCGAAAATTTCCTCATATCGCAGAGCAGCGCTTTTCGCTTCTTCGTACATGCCTCTTGTAATGTTTTTTGCAACTTCTCCTGCAAGGCAAGCGCTTAATGCAATAATTCCTTCATGATACTCCTGTAAAAGCTCCATATCCACTCGCGGCTTATAATAAAAACCATCCACAAAAGCTTTTGACACAATTTTCATAAGGTTTTCATATCCATGATTATTCTCAGCCAGAAGAACCAGATGGTAATATCTGTCCTCTGCCTGTCCTATTTCCCTGTCAAAGCGAGAACCGGGGGCAACATATACCTCACAGCCCAAAATCGGTTTAATTCCCGCTGCTTTTGCTGCCCTATAAAAATCAATGCAGCCAAACATGACTCCATGGTCTGTTATGGCCGCACTGTTCATTCCCAGTTCTTTTACTCTGGCTACATATTCATTTATCTTATTTGAACCGTCTAAAAGACTGTACTCTGTATGTACATGTAAATGAGTAAAATTCACTGTATCTCTCCTTTATTCGTCTTGCTTTTCCTTGCGAAGCAGAACATTAAACCAACGATTACTCTTATCCGTTCTGACATCACTGGTTTTCCATATATCCAATACTTTTATATTCGAAAAAGAGTCCAAAAGATCATTAAGAGCCTCTCTGTCATAGTCATAGAAATATCTGCCATTGTAGTTACCGTTTCGGTCTCCCTTTTGAACAGAAAAATACAAAATCCCATCATCCTTTAATGCTCTCAGGATTTTCGCCATAATATCCTTCACTCTATCCGGTGAAAAATGCCCTAAAATAGCACAGGCCCAAATCCCGTGAAAAACATCTTCAAATTCCATATCCTCCACTCTAAGATGAAGCACTTCTTTTCCAGTATGAATGCTTGCCAGTTCACACATTTTTTCAGAACCATCTATAGCAGTAACGACACAGCCTTCTTCTTCAAGGCATACTGTATCTCTCCCCGATCCACAACCTAAATCAAGAACATCTGCACTCTCCGGAAGCAATTCAACAAAACGTTTAATTTGCTCCTCCATGCCAAATTCTACTGTTTCTTCATAATAAGGTACTGCGTACCGGTCATAATAATCTATCGAGTCCACTTATTTTCCTCCTTCTGGACATTTACAATTATACTTTACTTAAACATTTTACAATTATACCACGTGCGCAGAAAAGGAAGCACCCGATAGGGTATTTACTTTTCAAGCCGTGGCTTGCCGGTATAATCCGACGCCTCGTGGCGGCAAGCCGATTTTATCGGCTTGGTTTGCACATCGTGCAAACATTACCACGTACGCAGGCGAGGAAGCGCTCGTTAGAGCATTTTCTCGACAAGTCGTGGCTTGCCGGTATAATCCGACACCTTGTGGCGGCAAGCCGATTTTATCGGCTTGGTTTGCACATCGTGCAAACATTATACCATAATCTTTCCCATTGGAAAAGTCTTACCGTATAGAAATTTTCCCATTTTTTATTTCGATTTTATTCTCTTTTAACAGATGCCCCACTGCACGCTTAAAAGCATTTTTACTGAGTCCAAATTCTCTTTGAATAATCTTCGGGTCTGCCTTATCGTCAAAAGGCAGTTCCCCGTCAAATTCCTGAATGATTTCATAAACACTTTCTGCATCTTCATAAATCTGCATATACGCTTTCTTCTTAGCGCTCAGTGTCAGTTTTCCGTCTTCACGTACCGCTGTCACACGACAGGTCAGCTCATCTCCCGGTTTATAATTCCCCTGTGCTTCCTGTCTTGGTATCATGGCAGAATATTTATCATCCACAGCCACAAAAACACCGAAATTATCGCTGATTTCATAAACAACACCGGTTACTGTATCGCCCTCTCCATAAGGTGAGTCTGTTCTTAAATAATGATACACCTTCATGGTAGCACAAAGACGGCTGCTCTTATCAATATACAATGCCACCAGAACTTCTTCGTTTTCATGGAGCTTTTTTGTCTGCTGTTTATATGGAAGGAAAAGGTCTTTTTCCAAGCCCCAGTCTAAAAATGCTCCTATTCTTGTCACCTGTGCTACACGGAGCACTGCAATTTCTCCCAAAGTAATTTTCGGCTCTCTCACAGTGGCAATCAAACGGTCTGATGAGTCCTTGTAAATAAATACAGAAATCTTATCGCCCTTCTGTGTTCCTTCCGGAACCTGTTTTTTCGGCAGAAGAACAGTTTCCTTCTCCCCTGCATTTTCTGTTTCACCTAAATAAACACCGAAATCTACCAGTTTTGCAACTGTCAGCTCCTGTTTTTTTCCTAATTCTATCATAAATTCTCCTCTATATTTCTCTTAACTGATTGCTGTATTTCAAGCATATCATAGAACATTTCTTTACACAATAAATTTATCTACCGAAACTCCACAATCGCATAAGTTTCTCCATCGGGACTGTCCAGACCCACTGTGTAAATTCCGTTTTCTTCGTCTTCATGTACCTTCGGTATTATCACACTGTCCAAAACTGCCTGACTTTTGTATTCTGCCCGCATTTGTTTTACTGCAAAATCTGCCGGAATATATTCCTGCGCCATCAGCACATATTGACCATTGTTTACATGATGATTGGTGTCCAGATGATGTGCTTTCACCTGAAATGAAGGAAATTCTTTGTATTCCTTTGGCATCCTTATCTTTCTGGGTGCATATTCCATATCCAGCTTTTCCTCTAACACATAAGCTTTAATCTGAGTTTCATCCACATTCACCGGATGACCTGTATTCAAATCCAGAAGTGTCCATAGAGCATTCGCATAGGCTACTTTATTGCCATTTTCATCCTCCATGGCAAAATTTCTTTTTCCCAGAAAATGCTTAAACTCATAAGGCCACGTAGATATTGTAACTTTTTCGCAAAGCTTAGGATAACGTTCCACCACAATCTGCCATGCGGAAAGCACCCATACCTGATGTCTCTCTTCCAGAAATTTCATACCAACACCGATATCCTCTGATTGAAATGTACTGCAATCCTGAAAATAATTGATAATTCCATTTAAGGTAAGACATTTATTCTCCCCTGTCTCGCTGAAACGTATTCTGCTGTCAAAAGAATATTTCATAATCATTATCCCCCTATTCTTTTCTATGAAACAAAAAAATATCCCAGACGCTTTGTCTGGGATTAAAAGCTGGGCTACAAGGATTCGAACCTTGAAATGACGGAGTCAGAGTCCGTTGCCTTACCATTTGGCGATAGCCCAATGTTTTTTGTTGTGCCTCACAACAAAATATATTATATATCATTGTTTTTAAAAATGCAAGTACTTTTTTAAAATTTTTTTTATTTTTTTCAAATTACTTTTTAGAGCATATTTTAGGGGGATTTTAAAATAGAATTCCTCTGCTTTTCCTGAAATTTTACCTGAAATGGTATTGAAATGTTTTGATTACCTGCAAACCCCATAAGCACTAAAGATTTGCAGGTATTTCAGATTTGATTTTACTTCTAAATATTACATCTTAGAAATGAATTCATCCAGTGATTGAGCCGTTAATGCTGTCTGCATCCAAGCTTTAAGCCTTTCTATATCCTGTTGCTGATGCAGAGTTTCCAGAAGACTATTGGGTAATCGTCCAAGTCTGCTTAAAGTCATCTCAAGCATCTCCTTTGCCATTTTTAGTTGTCCTTCTCTACGTTCATCTTCCAGCAATAGTTCTAAAAGCATAAATCTTTCCTCCATTTCTCTGCTCTCCCTGATATGGGTGACTGATTTCTGCACTTACCTTACATAATCATCTTGAAAATCCTTCTGACTTTCTTTTAAGTCTGCATGTACAAATTCCAGAAAAGAAACCAATTCCTTTGGTACGTCTTTTGAATTCTCTCCATGAGTATTTAAAAACACAATACAACGTCCATCCTTTAAAAGAATATTTTCCGCTTCCCTGCAAGTTATCTGAAACGTATAACGATATTTTCCTGCACCAAAAGGGTCAAAATCACAGAGAAAAATTACATAGCTGTCGGGAAGCTCTGCATAGTTACATCCCTTGACTAAAATATCCATATCCATGTGACTTTGGTAGTAACGGCTTCTGCGCCCCAATGCCGGTTGCTTTAGTACCTGCATTTCTACATTATAGCGGGTATTTTTCTCATCTTTTGCATAAACATCTAAACGAACACCTTTATACTCCGGATGATAAACAATACTTTTCTCTGTACTGATTTCCACATGGTCAATTTTTATAGGAAGAACACGTTCCAAAAAGCCTTTGCAGTTTTCTTCATCTGACATCACTGCTGCAAACATAAAATTATTTTTAATTGTAAGGTTCTTTAATAATGTATCCATACTTTTTCCTCCATCTTACAGAGGAATTCTATAACATATAGTATAGCAAAGAAAAAAACAAGTTTCCAGACATTTTCCTTCTTGGACAGGGCATAAAAAGTTCTCTATTTATTTCCCCTTTCTTCACAGAATGTTCATTGACTTTTTAAGCGCAAAAAGAGTAAACTATTAGCTACATACTCTATATTTCATCCCAACACATCCATTCTCCTATTCTTGTCCTTTACTTACAAAACACTAATCCTTATCTGCATTTCATCACATAACATGCTTTAAAATCCGCAATCATCAGCTTAATATCTCTTACATTTCCCTCTTTAATTCCTTTCAGCTTTATTTCTTCCATTAACGTATAGCTATCTTCTCAGATACACACTCAGTATTCCAACAGCAAATGATTAGTCCTATTTTCGCAGTTTTTTCGAGTATAGTGATGTTTTGAAAGCCATGTTTGAGTGCATCTGCATAAGATACAAAAAGCCACAATACCGCTCCCCCACAGCATCATGGCTTTCTGACTTTTTCTCTATCTGTTTTCTTTTTTCTTCATAATCCAGAAGTAATATGGTATCAGTGGTATCAGCGCTGCAATCCATGCCGCCGGGTCTGCCATACATACTCCTGCAAAGCTGGTATTTCCTGCCACCAGAAAAACAATTCCGGCTCTGGCAACCAATTCGAATACGCCTCCCATCATAGGCACAAGTCCGTATCCCATACCCTGCAATGCGTTTCGGTAAAGGAAAATACTTCCTAAAAACGGATATGCCCATACAACGGTTTCGAAGTAAATTCCTGCTGCTTTTAAAACATCTGTCTCAGATGCTTTCACGAAAATCAATATCAGATATTCTCCAAAGAAATGAACCAGCACCATCATAATCAAGCTGGTAACTAAAATCATTCCCTGTGTGAGATATACGCCCTTTCTCACTCTGTCCATCTTGCCTGCTCCACGGTTCTGCCCTACATAAGTAGCAATGGTAGCGCCAAAGGACACGAATACGGTACAAATGATATTCTGAATTTTTCCTGCTGCGGAAAATCCCGCCATGCTCACTGCGCCGTATACGTTAATAGCTCCCTGCACAATAATGGTTCCGATAGCAGTAATGGAAAACTGTAATGCCATAGGAATTCCAAGTCCAAGCAGCTTGTTGATTGTACTCATGGAGAAATGAAAATCTTCCTTTTTTAACTTCAAAACATCGAATTTTTTAAGAATATACAGGAAACACAAAAACGCAGATATTCCCTGTGCAATTACCGTAGCATAACCGCAGCCTTCCACACCCATGTGGAACACCACAATAAATACAATGTCAAGCACTACATTAATCACCGCAGATATAATCAAAAAATACAAGGGTGACTTACTGTCTCCCAACGCTCTTAGCACACCGGCAAGGGCATTGTAAGCACAGGTAACTGCCAGACCGGCGTAAATAATTGCCATATAGCTGCTGATATCTCCCATAAGATGCTCCGGTGAATTCATCAGGCGCAAAATCGGCTCATTGGCAATTAAAAGCCCTCCTGTCATCACTACAACAAAGCCCACACAGATGTAGACGGACATAGCGATATAATGTCTCATTCTATCCAGCTTTCCGGCTCCAAACCATTGGGCAACCCATATAGAAAATCCACTGGTAAGCCCGTTTAACCAGCCTGTAACCAAAAAGATTAAAGAACCGGTACTTCCAATAGCTGCAAGAGCATCTACGCCCAAAAACTGTCCTGCAATAATGGAGTCCGCAATATTATAAAACTGCTGAAAAATATTTCCTAAACACATTGGAATCATAAATCTGATAATCAGCTTTATGGGACTTCCCGATGTCATGTCATTTGTCATCCTTCTTCCCCTTTCCTTCTTCATTCTTATTTCACGATTTTTTATTTTATCACGCTTTTTTTTATAATTCCAGAGATGTTTTTCACATATTTTCCCTTTATTTACATATCCTATTGTTAAGATTGAAAAGTATTTTTATGTATCGGAGGTGTTTTTATGCTTTTTTTATTATTCCTTCTCCTTATTCTTTTTACTCTTTGTATCCTTTGCCTCCCCATGGCAAAGACAAGCTTTGACAAAGAGCTTTCAGACAAGGAGCAAGAAGCATTTCTTCAAGCTTACAAAGACAAGAACTCCAAGCCTTCTTCCTGAAGAGTAATCTCCACACAGTAATTGGTTTCTTTCCATAAATCTTTTGGCAAATGAATGACAATCGTAGATATTTCCTCACAGTTTAACGTATTTTGCGGTTCTAAAGCTCTGTCATTCTTTAAAACTTTAGCACTTACAGAATAATTGGCAATGTTTGGAAGCTCAATATATTCTCTTTTCTTCAATACGTGCACATAGAGCTTATGCTCCTTTCTGGTAAGCTCTGCCCAGTCCAGCTCATAAGGGTAATATGGCATTGCCTTTGTTCCGAAAATCCCTTCGCCGTTTTCCTTTACGTATTTACCCACTTCATTTAAAACGTCCAGACTTCCCTTTGGCACTGCTCCTGTTCCGTCAGGACCGATATTCAGCAAATAATTTCCCCCTCTGCTTACTACTTTTAAGAGCAGACGGATAACCTCATCCGGACTTTTAAAGTTTTCGTCTCCTATTTTATACCCCCATGTGTCGTTTAAGGTAGCGGGAAGCTCCCAGTCTCCTTCATAGGAAAGACGTGGAAGGAAGTTGTCGCTGGTTGTCATATATTCTCCTAAATCATTTCCTATTCTTCCACTTACAATACAATCCGGCTGAAGGGATTTTACCGTATCAAACAATTCACGGCTGTAAACACTGTAAAGAAAATCAAATATGGTATAATAAACATCCATCCACTTCTGTTTTCCTTCTTTTGTGCTACGGAGGTTTTCACTTTTACTGCTGAATTCTTTTTCATAAAATTCCACCTCTCACTTCTTTTCTGATATCTTTATTTTATCTTGTGAAGCCTAGAATTTATATAGGTGGTTTTTTATATCCATTGGTTATTTTTGTTTTTCTTTCAAATTTCCGCTCTCGTCCACATCCTCTTTGGTAATCACAGGAATTTTTACAACGACCAGTGTTCCCATACCCTTTTTGCTGTATATAGACACAGCATCCTCTATGCCAAAGTAAAGACGAATACGCATTTGTGCGCTGTGAAGTCCAATTCCCGTACTTCTGGGCGCTTTTTCTTCTGTGTTTTTTCTGCCTTTTTTAATCTGGCTTCGCACCTGTGCCAAACGTTCCTTATCCATTCCGCAGCCGTTATCTACCACTCTTATCCAAACCCATCCGTCTCTTTCGTGAATAGAAAGACGAACCTTCATAGGTCTTTCCAGACCTTCCGTTCCGTATAAGAAAGAATTTTCCACAATGGGCTGAAGAAGAATTTTCAGGGAATACAGCTCGTGAACCTGTGCCATATCTGTCTGCAATTCAAATTCCACACTGTCTCCATAACGGTTTTTCTGGATTTTCACATACGCCATGAGATGTTCTATTTCATGCTCCATAGGCACGATAACCTGTCCTCCGCTTATGGAAAGGCGATACATTCTGCCAAGACTTGCCGCCATTCTGCCAATATCCGGACGACGGGCTTCGTTGGATTTCCACACAATATTTTCCAATGTGTTATACAGGAAATGAGGATTTATCTGACTCATCAATACCTCAAGTTCCAGCTCTTTCTTTTTCCTGTCTGCCTTTAATCCCTCAATGATGTGGGTATTAATCCGCTTCAGCATGGAGTTATAATAGACCATCATGTCATAGATTTCATTTTTTCTGGGGTGCTCCTTTAACTCTACATAAGCATTTAAGTTGCCGTTATAAACCTCTTTCATGGAAATATTCAGCTTGTTAATCGGCTCCATAAAACTTCTGTAAAGGTAAACAATCAGCAAGGCGCTGATACCCATAGAAACCAGAAGGATAATAAAAAATTTCAGATACAAACTATCCACGGAAGCCGTTATCTGTGTTTCGGGAACGGCCATAATCGTACGCCAGTCGTTGATTTCTGATTTTTTGATATCTACCAGATAACTCTTTCCCTTTTTACCGATTTCAAAGAATTTTTTCGTATTGTCCCGCACCTTTACAAATAAATTTTCGGGAATTTTTCCTTCTTTTAAAGTTTCTTCGTCACTGCTGGAAATAATATTTCCCTCTCCGTCTACAATGTAGATTTCCCCTCTTAATACCTTTGCCTTATCTTTATATAAATCATAAAAAACACCTTCATCAAGAGCAAAAATCTGCACATATTCATAACGGTTATGTTCACGGGAAAACACACGTCTGGAAACAAAAACTGCCATTTTTTCATGAATATCCTCAGGCATATCGCTGAGCAAAAAGTTCTCCCTTACGGGATACCAGATAAACCGCATCAAATTTGCCGGATCATTTACCTGCATTTTTTCCAGCTCATGCTTTGTTTCCTCTGTATCCTGATTGGGATCTCTGAAATTTAAAAGCTCCCCTCTCCAAGTATACATGGCGCTGAGCTTTTCACGGCGGTTCAGCCTGTCCAATGGCTCTAATATCTGCTCATGAATACGGACAATCGCTCCTTTTTTATAAGAACTGCTCCTTTTGCTGTAAATGGTTTCCGCATAATCCTCGAACTCATCTGTCCCTGCATACACATCGGACATGGCATACACTTCATCTACCTTCTCATCAACATTTCAGCTCACTTCTCTTAAATCATGATGGGCAGTACGAATATACTCCTCTTTTAAAGCAGACCTTGTCTGCCAGAATAAAAGAGTCACCACGCCCAGCACCGGAATTAAAATCAACAGCATGCCAAAGAGCATTTTCCGCTTTAACGCTCCTGTTTTTTTCTTTTTCATTCCCTTCCTGACCTCGCACCTTCTACAAAGTTTCTGTATTCATTGGGGCTCATGCCACAGCTCTTTTTAAACACTTTAATGTAATTTGATACGTCTGCCCAGCCAAGAGCTTCCGCAATCTCATAGATTTTCAGGGATGGGTCAGACAAAAGCTCCTTGCTCTTCTCCACTCGCTTTTGTGTTACATATTCACTAAAGTTACATTCAAATTCACTTTTAAAGATTTTGGAAATATAGGCAGTATTTTTATGCACCTTTCCCGCAATATATTCCAGAGAAATTTTATTGGAGGTAAATTCCAAATCTACGATTTCCCGAATAGCAGATGCCAGACTGCTGCGCTTCTTATTCTCTCCCCTCATCTCTTTGCAGGCTTTGGAAGACTCTGACAGCACCAGATACAGAAAATCTCTTTTTTCCTTCAACGTATCCTTTTTATAAATATCCGAATATCTGCATCCCTGCTCTTTCATAACCTTTTCCATCTGCACACTGCATCGCAGAAGCTTTCTGGAAATGTGAAACAGCAATTCCAGACACAGACGGTTAATATAGCCATAATCGGAAATCACCCTGTCATAAAAAACAGAAAAGGTGCTGTCCAAGGCTTCCATCAGTTTTTCCTTTTCCTGCTTTAAGATATATTCCATAATCTTTGCATCGTCAAAGGAAATAGTGTAATAATCAAAATCCGCTTCTCGAATTTCATCGTAATACATAATCAAATCTTTTTTCTCTTTAAAGATTTTCTGGCTGACACAGCACTTTGCCTGCTCATAGCACTGGGGCAGCATCTGATAATCCACACAAAAGCTGCTAATACCCACGGACACGCAAATCCCCGTACTTTCTTTTACATATTGCAGTAATTTCTCTGTTTTTTCCCGTAAGGTTTCCTCTTTTTCATCAGGCGGAAGCATTAAAATTCCTGTCAGCCTTTCCTCGTAGTTCAAAAAAAATTTTCCTGAAATGTCATCTAAATGTTGATATTCCCGCAAAGCCTTTAACACCTGTACCATCAGGTGATAATTGACATTCCTGTCCTTTTTCTGACTGTCTTCCAGATAAAAGAACATAACGCTGAAACGACATTCTCCTTCAAAAAGCTACTCCATTTCATCTTCGTTGTAGCCGTATCCTTTGATTAAGGCATTACATCTTTTCTGCTCTCTTAACTGTCTGGCTTCTTCGTCAGAAAGTCGGCGCTCTACATCCTCATCCAGCTTCTTTTTCATTTTGCGGAATACTTCCTCAAATTCATCAATATCCGTAGGTTTTAATAAGTATTCACTTACTCCGTTCTGAATTGCAGTCTGAAGATATTCAAAATCATTGTAACCGCTTAAAATTACAATTCTGATATGGGGATATTCTTTATTCAGCCGCTTCATTAGCTCAAGCCCGTCCATCTTCGGCATACGGATATCGGAAAGCACCACTCTTCCCACGGCAGGCTGTTTGCAATACCCTGTGCGATTGCCTGCTCATCTTCTACTATCATTAGTCTGTACATATTTTCACCCTCTGTATATTATGCGAAACTAATGGTATCTCCTTTATCTGCACAGATTAACAGGCTTCCTATTCCCAGACACTCCTCCACCTGAAGTAAATCCTGCGGCCCTGTCAAATCACGGTATCGGAATATCAACTGATATTCGTGATTATCTGTGCGGATATACAAGCCCTGCGCCTGTTTCTCATCCAGCATACAATCCCGTACAGGATTATAAACCTGCTGCATACACACCTCTGCCTTCTGCTTCTGTCTGCCTGCCAGCACCGCAAGCATGGCTGTTGTTCCTTCTCCCTTTCTATCTGCCCAGATACTTTCGTTTTTCTCACACAGATTGTAATGGCGGGAAAGCTTGCTCTCAACCTTTTTAACGGATGTGTCTTTCTGAGGAAATACCAGTTCCATTTTTGCTTTCTCTCCATTATATACAATTCTGTTGTCTTCGTAAACAAGCTGTCCCTGATTATTGAAGTGGAAAATTCTGCTATATGTATGTGTTTCTCCTGTATACGCCATATCTGCAATCACATAAACCCCCGGTTCTAATACGACTATTTTTCTATTCAGAAGCACCTGCGCTCCCCCTTGCAGATATCCTGTATGTGCACCCTCCAATACCAGATATCCGTTCTTTTCCTTTGGTGCAAATCGAAGCTCAGGCACAGCGTTTTGGCTGCCCCATGCGTCTGTATATTCCATAAAGTCCTGTCCGTCTACTAAAATCGTGTTGTGTGCATAAGCGCTTTTCAGCCAAATCCTGTTTTCTTCGTGATAAGTATACTGATATCTTCCTGCATCCACCAGTACGTCCTCGCCTTCGCTGACCACATCAAGATGCAGCTTGTCATTATGTCCGTGTCCTCCGCCCAGGCAGCCGTTTCGGAAGTGAAGATATTCTCCGTCACGCTCCCAACTACTTCGCACATAATAATTTCCACTTTCCTCCAGCATAAAATTCTTCTGCTTCGGCGTCTGTCCATTGATGTTGTCGTAAATATCTGCTCCTTTTTGACGTAAATCCCAGATACTCTCATAGTCCGGATATTCTCCTGCACAGCCCTTTAAAGCCTCTGCCTCCTGACAGCCTTCCTTTGCCAGAATAATAGCAGAAGCAGCCAGCATATCCTCCAGACAAGTTTCGTCACTGTCTCCGGTAAGAGGCTGACAGTCATCCGGTTTTTTCCATGCCACATTTGCCATTGCCATACGGCGGGTAACTTCTAAAAGCTTTTCGGGAATTTCCCTTTCCCATACCTGTAAAATATGAACGCTCTCTAAAAAGCAGTGCAGAACTTCATTGTGATACATACAGGACTGCTCCCAATGTACGCCGTCTGAAAATACCTGAATTTGCCCTTCCTGCTCCAGACGCTTTAAAGCCGTTTCCACATATTCCTCCTGATTAAGCGCCAGACCGATAAACAGCAAACCGTGGTTTTCAATAACACCCCAGTTGCTGGAAATCTGAAAGCCCCTTCTGGCATGAAGAAGATATTCTCCATGTTCCTCTAAGCTTTTTGTAAACATTTCCATAAAAGCGTCATCAATCAGCGGACTGTTTTCAAAATATAAGATGCTCTTTGTCCAGTTTTCCCCACGAATACCTGCCTCAATTTCTCTCCATGTAACCTTTTTACTCTCCTCTGTCAGAGGTACGCCTGTAATCCAGTCTGTTATCATATCTACAAAGGCTTTGGCATACTTTTCCTCTCCTGTCATGGCATAAGCCTGTCCCAGACAGATAAAATAACGATGACGGTTCATCTGATAAATAAACTCCGGATCATCTGTGGGCATATACGTCCAGTTAATGGGATATGTAAACGTCTCCTTTTCGTAGGTACGCTCCATGTCCCAGGGTAAGTCAAAAATAAACTCTAAGCGCACAGCCTCATCTGCAATACGCATAATCTGGTCGGTGTTTTCCGAGCGATATTCTCTCGCCGCCTTTGCACACCATTCCAACTCGCCCTTTTGATATCTGTTTTTCTGTCTTTCAAAATATTCTTTTTTATTCATAATTTTCCACTCCTTCTAGCTCTAATCTGCTGTTTTCTAAAAGAGTAACGCTCCTTCGTATCCCACAATAACGCAGCTCTATGGTTTGAGTTTTCCCCGAAGAAAGAGAAATTTTTGTAAGTTTTCCACATTTCCATGCAAAATCCACCTTCAGCCTTCCTTCCAGACACAGACCTGTCACCATCCCTGTCTCCATTCCCTCAGGAATAATCCGAAGAAGCTCTACCACATCACCCCTTCGGGATGCCAATGCTTCCAATACTGCCTCTGCCATTCCGAAATTTCCGTCAATCTGAAACGGGGGATGAATATCCCACAGGTTTTCATCCACACTGTTTGCAAGAAATTGTCTCATCTGCTCATCAAATTTTTTCTTGTCCTTTAAGCGGGCATAAAAGCACATAATCCACGCTTTACTCCAGCCCGTATGACCGCCTCCATGCTCCAAACGATATTCCAGAGTTCTTTTTGCCGCCTCGAAAAGCGCAGGCGTATCCTCTGAAATTTCTCTTCCCGGGTGCAGCCCATATAAATGAGAAATATGACGGTGCCCCTTTTCTACTTCCTCGTATTCCTCCTGCCACTCCAAAATCCTGCCGGACTTCCCAATCTTGGTAGGCGGCAAATGTTCTAATATCTCCTGCGCCATTTTTTCTGTCTCATATTCCGGCAAACCTGTGCTATATTTTCGGCATCCTTCCAGATAATTCTCCGCAAGCTCACGAATAATCTGATGGTCCATGGCAACTCCCATAGCCACACTGGCTTCCTGACCATCCAAAAGGCGATAAGTATTCTCCGGTGATACCGTAGGCCCGCTTATCCACATTTTATCAGATTTCCGATAAAGATAGTCATAGAAAAATAAAATACATTCTTTCATAACAGGCAGCACACGCTCTCTGATTTCCTTCTTATTTTCCTCAAACTCACTGTGATGATAAAGCTGATTTGCCATCCATGCGCCGCCCATAGGCCAGAGAAACGCCGGAAGCCACAGCCCTGTAATATCTGTATCTCCCCACAAATTTGTATTGTGATGCGCTACAAATCCTCTGCAAGCATACACTTTTTTGGCTGTTTTTCGCCCATTTGGAAGCATTTTCTCTATCAAGTTGAAGAACGGCTCATAGCATACGCCCAATCCTGCTTTGTCCGCCATCCAGTAATTCATCTGGAGGTTAATATTGATGGTATATCCGCTTTCCCACGGAGGAGTAAAGCTTCCATTCCATATTCCCTGAAGATTTGCAGGCAGCGCACAGCCATAGGAACTGCTGATAAGAAGATATCTGGCGTAGGAAAACATAAGCCAAGTTAAATAGCCCTGAACCTTTGGTTCTTCACAGCGTTTTAAAAGCTCATCCGCCGGAGTTTTTTCCAGCTCCTCTTCCCCTTCTATCTCCAGCTTCATGCTGTTGTAGAGCTTTCCATACTCCTCAATGTGCGCCTTCTTAATTTCCTCAAATCCCGCTTTTGCTGCTTCTTGTAAAAGCCTGCCGCACGCACCTAAAGATTTTTCACCTTCATAATCTGTACGCACGCAAAAGAAAATTTCCACATAAGAGGCGTTTTCTACAAGAAGATATCCACCTTCTATACAGACTCTTCCATCTGTTTTCCCCACTCTGCACCTTATATCATAGCACACTCCGTCACCGCTGTGTCCATTTAAAGAAATTTCTCTGTCCTCTGCTTCGGCATTTTCTTCAAACGGTCTGCGGTTTAATCCCAAGGAAAAGCTCATGCCCTGTTCTTTGTCTGTTTCCATCCGCAGAGCAGTGGCCTGATACTTAACAGAAGAAAAAATCTCTCTTACTGTCTTGCAGTTGTCAAAGCAGATTTTCACCCCTGCTTCTCCTTTTTCTAAGTCAATTCCTCTAAAATACTCCTTTACTTTTCCAAAAGGCTCGAAAGTAAGAACTGCCTCTGCTGCCGGATGATAAGGATTGGTATATCTGGGATTTCCCACAAACCATCTGCTGCATAAAGTCTGTGCCTTGCTTGCCTCTCCTTTTTCTAAAAGCTCTCTCACCTTTTCCAGTTTTTCCTTGCCTGCCTCTACGGCTCGCTCTCTTTTTCCTCCGTACCACAGACTTTCTTCATTTAAAACAATCTGTTCCTGCTGCACTCCGCCCAAAAGCACTGCTCCCTGTCTTCCATTTCCCACAGGAAGTCCCTGTTCCCAGCTTTTCGCCTCATGTGTTAAATAAAAACCTTTTCCCATTTCTGTCTCCTATTTTCTATAAAAGCTTATACTATCCCTTATTTTATAACTATTGTAACCCTGACCTGTTTTTCGTGATATAGGTAGTTTTCGACATTCATGGGCGATACTTGCCTGTGAAATAAAAACTGCCGTAGAAATATATCTCAGATACAATGACCTGACTGCATTTTCTACGACAGTTTCTTATCTCTTTATTTTATATGTTTCTTTCTTCTGTACAAAGCTGTTATTGTTCCTAAGGATACAACACCGATGCACATCCAGAGCATGAGCTGTGCCTCATCTCCTGTTTTTATGCCACTGTTTGTACTACTGTTTGTGCCATTGTTCTGATTTCCGCTCTGATTATTCCCCTGTGAATTTGAAGGTGTATCTACCACTACTCCAAATCCTCCAAGACTTTTTACAGAAACAGATACCATATCGTCTGCACTCTTACCATTCAGCTTTTCTACTTTTCCGTTTATGTAATGCAGTACAGTAAGCTGCTGTCCGTTATATTTTTCTCCTACCGGAATAGACAGCACTGCTTCCTTAGGAAGCTCTAAGTTCTTTCCATTCTGTCGGATAACAACATCATATAAACGGAATACAGATTTTGCGGAAGGAATTTCCTTTCTCATTGCTTTCACTGCTTCACTGTCTTTATCAAGAGGTGTTACCAAAAGCTCCATATCCTGCTCAAGACCTTTTCCTTTTAAAGAAACTCCATACTTTTTATTTACCAATGTAATTTCTTTCTGCTCATCCGGATTTGGATTTGGCTCAGGATTTGGTTCCGGTTGTGGCTCAGGCTGTGAAGTCTTTTTCTGCTCTATGGTAAGAAGATACGTTTTGATGTCTTCTCCTCTTACTGTTTTTTTAGAAACAATTTCAATTTTTGTTCCGTCTTCCACAGGAATAGCCTGTCCGCTTTCATAAACCTTATCTGCTGACTTTATTACTGTTTCCGCATAGCGATTATAAGATTTCGGATTTAATGTAATTTCTTTTACCTTTTCTCCCACTGAAAGCGTATATTCATAAGTATCTCTTGCATATTCCGGTGACAATTTACCGTCTGTAATTCCCAGTGTAGATAATTCGGCATTTTCTGTTACGTCTTTTCCCAGATTTTCCGTATATTCTACTGTAATTACGTCCTTATCTTTTAACTTGCCGTTTTCTACTGTAAAATCCGCAAAACCGGTTTTTGTAAATTCGTCATTTAAAGTACCTACCCAGCCGCTGCCCGGTCCACGGTCAAATTCGCCAAGTCCGTCAATTTCTTCAATATATTCTCCGTTTCGAATAGAAATACTAAAGCCATTTTCCTTGCAGGCACGTTCAATTACGCTCATCATAGAGTCCGTCTGATAAATCGTTGCCTGTGTCTGAAGCATCATACCCTTTATTTCGTTTTCTTCCAGAAGGGACAACAGTTTTTCTTCCTTCTTTAAGCCGTCCATAATCGTTAAAGTAACTTTACCTACTTCTTCACCCAGCGTTTTTAATTCCTCAATGCGTTCAATAGCTTTCTGTAACTTCTCTGCATTATGTACAAGCTGCTGTTCATCTTCTGTAAGGCTTTCATACAACGCCTGAATGGAAAGCACAACTTCTGCATCTTCCAATGTTAAATCTTTTATCGCCGGAAGGTTTTCAATAAGCTGAATAACTTCTTCTACTTCTGTTTTTTGATTTTCTTCTGTTAAATCCCAGTAAGTCTTTTCTCCTGCTTTTGCCTGTGTATAAGCTGTAAATGCCTGAAATACCTGAACACCGGACATTTCATTTAACTTTTTATTACTTTTATCGTGGCAGAAACCATTTCCTTTTTCTGTTTCACAATAATAGTTGTCCATAAGACAGGTAATCATATTACTATAAGGAGTTCCAAAATCGGAATTTAAAGGGTCGATGCCTAAAATCGTCAAAGTAAGCAATACCTGCGCTGTACTTTCAGACGTTCCAAAGTCATAAGAGTCAGACATAGAATTCTTCAAATATTCTAATCCTGCTTCCACTGCCTGATGAACTTTTACATTTGTATTTCTGTACGGAGCCAGCGCCTGCAAGCACATAGCTGTCATATCCACACTGACAGTCTGATTATCCACAAGTCCGAAACCGCCGTTTTCTTCATTCTGGAATTTCAAAAGTGCAGTTATGATACTCTCTCTGTTCCATTTTGCATCTGTGGGAATTTCCATTCCTTTTGCATCCGTTACCAGCAGCGCCCATGCCAGCTCATTTGCACCCATATCTAAGCTCGGATGATTATAAATCATTTCTACCAGATTTACACCGTCTACATCCGTAATGTCTTTGTTCATAATTAACAAGGACAATGCCACACGCTCCATATCTGTGGGTTTTTGCTTTTTACTCCATTTTTTCACTGTGTCTGCCACAGACTGATAATAAGCATCTAATTTTTCCTGTGAAATGGTTTCTCCTGCACGAAGACGTGCATACACAATCCAGTCGTTGTTGTTATACTGATAATTTTCTTCTGGATATTTGGATGCAAATTGCTCTTTTGCCCCCTGCAATCCTTTGTTTATCAACGCATCAATATCTACCTGCGGTGTTTCCCCGCCTGACACAGTAACGGTGAATTTTATAGGCTCTACTTTATTTGTCTTGTCTATCGGAGTTCCTGTTACCGTTACAGTACCTTCTTTTAAAGACTGCACATAATACTTATCACTGGTAAGAAAAGAACCTTTATCCGGTGCATTATCCCATTCCGGATTTCCTTTTTTCCAATATCCCTGCTCTTTACGGACAACCTTTACAATTCCCGCTTTATCATAAGACCATTCCAACTGTGGATCTGTAACACTCCAGCCATCCTTGGAAAGCTCTCCCTCAAAAGTCAAGTCAAGAAGCTGTTCTGTGAAGTTTTCCATCTGGAGGTTGCTTTCATCTATCGTTATCTTTGTCAACGGATTTTTATACTTATAAGTAACCTCTGAAGTTCCGCTTACTACGCTTGTTTTCTTTGTCTCAGGATTTGTCTGTTCGATTTTTGCCGTATAAGTGACTGTACCCGCTTTATATGGCACATATCCCTTCACCATACTGTCTACATAGTCGGCAACAGACGGATTGCTGCTGGTTACTGTCCAGTTACTTGCATAGCTGGCATTTTCCGGTGATACAATCACACCGCTGTAATCCGGCAAAAACGCATAATTGTCAGGATCATTGGCATTTCTGGAATGAATTTCTTTTTCTCCCGAAATGGCCGGCTTCACACTTTCAACAGGTACATAAGAAGAAGTTGCTTCTACCTCTGCTTTTATTTCAGGGTTTGCCTTTGCGGTCACTGTCATAGACGCTGTTCCCGGTTTGTTGAACTTAAATTCGCTGGATGAATTCAAGTTATAAATCAGCTTTTCATCACTTGGCGCATAAGTAAAACGAGAACTATGTACCGGTACAAATTCTTCACTTCCCTGATATTTTACCTGTACCTGAATGTTTTTCCATTCAGAGCCTGCCACTTTGATTTTACCGTTGGTCACATCCTGTCCGTCAATAAAGAGTTTGATTTCTTCCATCACCTGCGCTTTGGCAATTACTTTTATCCAAGCAACCGTTTCTGTGGAGGAGTCTTCTTTTATCTCTGTGGCAGATACAATAGCAGAACCTTCTCCGTCTACACGAAGACCTCCTTCATCTGCTCCGATTAATAAACAGCCTTCCGGCTTTACTTCTGTCATGTTCCAAGAGATTTTACTGGTAGACGGTACATCTTTTAATTGGAACGTTCCGGCTAAATTAAAAGCTCCTACTTCATCCGGTGATACATATAAGGTTTGATCTTCAATAGTTTCTTTCACACCGTCTGCAAAAGTAAATTCTACTTCGTATTTATTTTCCGGCAAATTTGGTTTGTCAGGATTATATTCCTGATTTTCTCCAAAATACGGATATCCGGCGCTGCTCTGTCCCCATGTAACGCCAAATTCGCCCTTATTGTCGTTTAGAAGCTGCACAAACTCTTTTGTCTTCATATCTTCTTCTGTTTTTGCAGAAGAATTCACTAACGCATCTGCGGAAAAATCCACAGGATTTTTCATACTTTCACACCAATAAGAATTTATCAGTGTTCCTGCTTTGTATTCCTTAAATAAAGTACCTTTTTTTCCTTCGCTGACAGAATAGCTGTTAATCAGGTTTCCGCCGGAAAGTCTCTTTGCAAATCCACAGGCAGCATCGCCCTTTACATCCGTATAGCAGTTGATAATCGCACCTTTTAAATCATAACCTGCCGGTCCGCTTTCTGCCCATGAAGCTAAAGTTCCTGTGAAATGAATATTCTGAAGAACACCTTCTTCTCCTACATTCTGAAACAGCCATGTAGCATCATCAAGGGTAATGGTATGTCCGTTTCCATCCAGAATTCCGTTAAATTCAACGAAAGACATATACATTCCGTCTAACGTAATATCATTGTCCAGTACATAATAAGTACCTGTCTGTGCCGTATCTATTTTTTCCAAATCAGACTGGTTTTTGATATGCACAATCTGACTTTCATCTGTCGGAGGTGCAACCGGTTCTGTAACCTTTTTCTTCTCCAACTGTTCTTTTGCCTGATTTAAAGCTTTTAACGCCTCGTCAATTTCTGTCTGTTTTACATCCGTTTTTTCTAAAATCTGCTCTGCTGTATTTAATGCTTCTGCAAATCCTCTCCAGCTTTCTTCTGTATATTTGTCCTGCTCCAGCTTCTTACCTTCATTTACAGCATTTTGAAGCGCTGTTTTATCCGGCTGTTCCGGATTTGGTATCTCTCCCTGCTGTGTCAAAACAGGAAGTCCGCTATTACTGCCGTCTGCCGGAGAAATCCATGTAAATCCTGTGTCGGGAATATCCTTATTTAATAATGCTGCTCCAGCCTTTAATTCCTCTAAGGTTTTTACACAATCACTTGCATTTTCCGGAATTTTTCCCATAGATACAGGACCGTAAACCCCCGGAATTTTATCCTTCGCATAATAACTGTTAGATAAAATACTGTCATCTGTCTGGCGAATTCCAATAAGACCGCCTGCCATCATGGCCTCAATACTTCCTCCAAAGTAAGAATTCTTAATTGCACCTGACTGAAATATTCCTACAAGACCGCCTGCATCATCTAATCCACTTAATTTTAATTTCGCTGTGGAATAACAATTTTGAATAGTTCCGCTTAAAGTAACTGCCATACTTCCAAAAGTTTTGTCACTTGCAATCACATTTTCGCTGGTTACTCCAAGGTTCTGAATAGTCCCTGTTACCTCGTTTGCCAATGGCTTATCTGCAAGAGTAATCGTGTGTCCGTTTCCATCTAAAGTTCCTGCAATACTCTCAAAATTTTGTTCCTGTTCAAACACAATGTCCTCTGTCAGAGTATACGTCGTTCCTGCTTCAATAACTGTGGGAATTTCTGTTTCAGAAATTTCAGCTTCCTGCCCCGTCCCACTTAAAATTTCTCCTGCTTCTACAACCGGGGTTTCCATATCGCCTGTGGCATGTACCGATACAGGCATTCCGGTAATAAGCAATGCCATTACCAGAAGCAGACTGAGAACACGGTTTGCATTTCTTCTTTTTTTCATTTTCTTTCTCCTTTACATTTTTCCTTACAGAGCATTTTTTATGAGACAGCCACATAAAAGAGAACTTCAGAATATTTATACATTTTTAGTGAATTTGTTGAGCACGCTTTGAGATTACAAGCTCAAAGTGAGCGCAAACTGAACGTAAAATGTATAAATATTTTTGGCATTCCCTTAATGTAACAAGCTCACAAAAAAAGGTTCCTTTACACACCGGTAAAGAAACCTTATCTATCTTCACTATGAAATTTTATCCTGCACATCTTTTTCTACACAAATAAAACTCCCTCAACCCGGAAATCTATTTCTCTGATGGCAGATTTTCTGACTTAGCCGAAAAGCATTACAGTAGAGGTGACTGTATCGGATTTGCACCGATTTCCCTTTTAACCTTGGAGCAAGCTCCAACGACCATCATGGATATGCAGTTTACACTCCTTTATAGTACACAATTCAAAAAAGAATATCAAGCCTTTTTCTTCCTTTTTAATACAACAAACAGCGTTCCTCCGACTACAAACATCACAGACAGCATTACAAGCGGTGTTTCATCTCCTGTTTTAACCTTATCCACACCGGAAGAAACTGCCTTATCCAATATCGTACCAAAGCTGTTTAAAGACTCTACTTCTACGGATACAAATCCGTCTTTTACCTTTCCTTTTAATTTTTTTACTTTTTCATTGTCACAGGAAAGTACCACAACTTCTTTGCCGTTATATTTTTCCGATACAGGAAGCTGAAGCTCTGCCTTATGAGGAAGGGCAATTTCTTTTCCGTCTTTTAAAAGCTGAATTTCAATAGGATTGTCAAGCTGCTGTTTCTTGGAAATTTCCTTTTCCATAAGCTTCACATCTGCATGTTTTTTATCCAGCTTCTCTACAGATAACTGCATATCTGATGTCAGACCTTCTCCTGTTAATTTGACACCATGCTCTTTATTTACCAGCATATCAATTTCCTGAATTTCCGGTGTACTTGGTTCTTCCGGATTTTCCGGCTTCTGAGGTGTCTCCGGTTCTTCCGGCTGCGGTGTTACAGGCGGCACAAGCTGAAGCTCTGCCATGGAAGCTGCTCCGTTTGTTCCTGCCATAGCAAAAGTCAAAACTGCTCCGTTTTCTGTTTTTTCACAAGTAACATTTTCATCCAACTGAACACAGTCTGCTATTTCTTCTTCAAGTGTAAGCTGAATATTTCCTTTATTTTTCATTGTGGGGTCGGAAACAGAAACTTTCACTGTTCCCTGCTCCGTTTCCTGAAGCATAACAGACGCAGCCTTATCACTTGTTATTCCGTCTATACTTCCTCCCTGCTCTTGCCAGAAATTTATGCCTGTGATTTTTAATGTCTCATGGCGCACTGCCTGAACCTCACTGCTGTTTTCCAGTATGGTTACCTTAGGTGCTTGTGCGTAATTTTCTGTTTCTTCTGCACTTGTTTCGGGAAGCAATACATAACTGTAAGATGCGTTTTCCGGGTTCTGTCCGTGGTCTACCCACATTTCCAGATAATTCTCTGTGCTTTCCCCCTCAAAAGTTCCTACATCCTTCCAACTGCCTGTGGTTTGACCTCTGCGAACCTGAATTTCTGTATTTTCTTCAGGGAAATAATATCCTGTTCCCACAGACTGATTGCCTTCTAAATGTGCCCAATTTACCTGCTCAAAGCTTGTGCCTGATACGTCTGCTGTACGTTCAACCAACTCTTTTACATTCGCTTCTTTCACAGGTATTTCTGTTTTTTCTCCGTTGACAAGAAGCTGATTGCTTCCGTCTTTTCTTAACTTCTTATTCTCAATGGTAGTTTCCACCGGAAGTTCCATATTTTTATTGGTAATTCCTGCTCCAAGGCAGACCATTTCGTCATCAAACATAAACCATGACTTCTTGCCTTTTAAATCCGGCGCATAAGAAACCGGTGCATCTCCTGCAATTCCCTGCGTTTCTCCTGAAAATGACATACCGCTGACGCCATAATTTCCTATGGAAGTTCCTCCTACCCAGCTCTCCTTGGAACAGAAATCTCCGCCCTGTGCAAAACCTGAGCCATCCGGTTTCCCTGTACCGATATTTACCGGAACCACGGTCGTTCCTGGCAGTCTTAACGGATTTACTGTATTCCAATAATTCTCTGTATACTGGTTGTCCTCATCATAAATATAGGTCATCCCGTTATTCTGATGCCATCCAAAACGATTTTCATCATTCATAATTTCTGTGTTCTGAATACGTTCCGAATACATAGACAATGCAAAAAGATAGTCTTCTGTTCTGTGAACTACACGGTCCATAAGGGGATAAGATTTATGTACCGGCGCTATGTTACTTTGGATGGAGGTATCTTCCAAAATTTCCTTGGCTTTCTTTTTAATTGCCATATTTTCCGCACCAACAAGACTGTCAATAAATCCTTCATCTTCTTCCAGCCAAGCTTTCAGCGCAGAAAGCGTTGTCTCTTTTGCCTCTTGGCTAAAGGAGTCTACAATTTGCAGAATAATCATCATTGCCTCACGTCCTGCTGCCTGATTGCTGCTTGCTGGTCTGGATACAGAACGCCCTTTCAGACAATCCAGCATCATTCCCTTATACATGCCGTTTCCAAAGCCTTCCACAATATAGCTTTCCAGATTGTCCTGAACCTGTTCCGGATATTTCCAGGGTGTTCCAGCAAGGAGAGACGGAATTTTAGCGCCACCCTTCATAAACTCAATCCCATAAGCGCCTAAATACGGCACTTTTATATGGTCGAGATAAGAACCGTCCGGATAAAAACCGCTGTTATATCCGTTCGCTGCAATTTGAGCGCTGTCTTCTACATTTTGAATAACAAAGGTCTGGGAAGACGCCAGCATCCCCAAATACACCAGCTCATTATCTTCTCTCAATGCTCCCAGTCCCACTGCCGTTGTGGAACAGTCGATAATATTCGCTCCCTGCGCCTCACGATATCCCTGCCCATGGGTGCTTGCCGTATTGATAACGCCTTCATGGAACGGATCAGGCTGGAAAAAGTAAAGTGTTTCTGTGTACGCCATAACCTGTTCTTCTGTCAGTCCGTCATAAATCAATATTAAAGCAGGAATTAAATCCTTGGGAATACCAATTTCCCATGTCCACCAGTTATCCGTCTGGCTTTTTGCCGTATAACAAGAGCCGCACAGGAAATCTAAAATATTGGTAATATCCTTTAGCATATCCTGATTTTGATAGAGAGCTCCGCCTTCTGCTGCGTAAGCTTTACACATAGAAAGCACCTTTTTAAAAGAAACACGAAATTCCACTGCATCATCTTCATAAGGAATATTCTTATTGCCTTTTGCTCCCTCATCCTCTGCCCAAGGAATACCGCCACATTCTTCCTGTCCCTTATAAACATAAGCGTTCCAAAGCGCTTCTGCCTCCTGATTGATTTCTTCTAAGACTTCCGCTCCGCCTTCTTCTGATACTAAATCTTTGCCAATTAAAGACTCTTTCCATGCCTGACGAATTTTTCCGTAATCTTCTGCCGTTGCAGAGGGCAGTTTTGAAGGAGACTGATATAAAATTTCTACCTTCCACTGTGCTGTTTTTCCTTGGTCATCCTGTGCCACCACTACGGCATTGCCCTTATTCTCTCCTGTAATCACTGCGTTTCCGTTTTCATCCGCTTCAACCTTCAATAAATGTTCCGCACTTGCATCTCCTGCCTTACGTGTTCCGTCTGTTTCGCCCTCCTTTAATTCTCTTTTAATTTTAGAATATCCTGCATTTCGTAAGAAAGTCCCATCCTTCTTTAAAAATTTTGCACTCCATGTAACATTCTCGGAGAAGCCCTCCGGTTTGTCCAGTTGCAAGCTTTCACCTCTGACAATAGAAATTTCCTGATTTTCTGTTGGCACGGCTGTTTCCAAAACCTCACGCTCCTGTTCTTCATTCACTGCAACAACATTTACAGGCTCTGCCAAGACTCCCGTCACATTTCCCATACTCATAGCTGCAATTAACATTGCACTTATGTACTTTTGATTTTTTCTTTTACCTGTCTTCATACCTCCTCCTTCTTTCAAAAGTTCTCCATTCTTATTCCTATAAGTTACCATTCCTCCTTTGCTTTATAAATACAATATTTGAATTTTTCTGTTACTATTTATAGATTATGTATTTTTTAGTATTATTTTTTCAATATTCTGTTATTTTCTTTTACTTTTTCATTCAATATAAATACAATATAATATTCATTTGTCATTTGAATTTCCAAATAATGTTTGTTATGATGTAATTATTGATAATATTATTAGACAGGTGAGACTATGGATACAGAAAATTTTCCTTTCGATACAAAACTTTTCCTTTCTGATCTCCAGCAGAAGGATTACTTACTCCTTTTTAAGCATTATGTAAAAAAACATATTCCAGAGTTTAAAACAATAAAATACCGATGTTTTATTATCGGCAATATTCTCAACTTTATATTATCTACTGTACTCTATATCGCTTTTGATATTAACTGGATGAAATGGTTTCTTATCGCATTTATCATAGTCTGCATTCATACACTACTATATGTTACGACACATGCAGCTTTATATTTCGATTTATACTGGGATGCTCAAAGCACTTTAAAAAGAAAAGGCTACTATATTCATTCTTTACAGTTTACTGAAGAAAAAATCATTATAGAACGCTATAAAAATTTCGAACCGGTAATTTCTACATATAATTGGCAAGATATAAATATATCAGATATAAGTCTTTATGGTATTGCTATAAAAGATTTTGAAATTATATATATACCAGATTGTGTATTCCCTGATTATAAAGTTTTTAAAAATTTTTGTAATTGGTATAGGAGAAAATATTTATGCAAAAAATAAACACAGAAATTTATTTTGAATTTCCCAAATACCGTCGTCTAATTATGTGGTGGGGTAATCGCCAAAAAAGGGCTCGGGATATCCGTATCAGAATATTCATAGGACTTATTCCTACCATAGGAATTTTTATAGCATATTGGTATATGGGTTCACGTGATGTTTTATTAGAAAATAATGCAGGCATTTTTTTTATTCTTACAATTATATTTCTTATAATAGCAGAAACATACGCTATACTAATCGGAACTCCATATAAATTTGCAAAAGTATACTGGAAAGTTTTAAGATGGAAAAAAGAAATGGGTACATATATAAAAAGTATTTCTTTTTTTTCAGATTGTATGAATATAGAATATAGTCTTCTAAATATTCCTTTTCAGGAAACTATTTTATACAATCAGCCAACAGATATCAACGTATCCCCTTTTGGCATTATTATTGAAATGGAAGGTGAACGCAATTTAATCTTCTTGCCTAAAGAACTTTTTTCAGATAATGAGCAATACATGACTTGTAAAAAATATATTGAGCAAAATTTTGACTGTTAAGTTGGAGCTTAATCTCTAAGCGTACACATCATAATAAGTATAAATTCTTTTTAATATAGATTTTTGTAGATTATACAACTAAATTTAACAAAAGGAAACGAAATATGGAAAAGCAATACGAATTTGAAGTTAAAGAAAACCCAAATGAATACCTAAAAATATTTTGGGAACATTATAAAAATCATCAAATATTTTTTCGGAAGAAGATAATATTTGCACTAATTTCCTTGGTTGCATTTATTCTTTTACTCTTTATAACCTATATAGATTTTGGAAAAATAATCTTTTCAGATAGTCTATTCTTGTTAGAAATGGTCATTCTATTTTGTTGTATTGGATATGTTGTTCCATCCGTAGCTGTTTTTCTCGAAATAAAGCAAATATATCAGCAATATTGGACAGCCCGTAAAATTTTATATAAAACCGGTACATACACACAGAACATTTGCTTTTTACCAAATGGATTAAAAATATCAGGATATAGAAAAGAAAAACCAGTAGCTCAACATATAGATTATACAGACGTGGCACAAATACGCTTTTATAGAAATGGAATAATCATACAACCACAGAAATCTCAGGATTACATTTACATTACAAAAAAACAACTGAAAGAAAAAAGTGCTCTTAACGTAATTAAAAATTGGTACAAGGAGTATACAAAGAATGGTAAAAATCAACTATAACTATGATAAAAAAGAGTTTACCCAATTATTCAGAAAATGGTATAAACGAACCTTAAAAGGAAATTGTATAAGAATATATTTTTTATTGCTCTTTTTAATATTAGGATATATTACTTACAAAGCCGGAAATGAATTACTTTATACATCTCAGGGAAAAATACAAAAATCTATTTTGATAGTAATGAGCATTCCCTATTTAATTGTATTTCTACTGTTTTTATTATTTCTATTTTATAATTACATCGTCGCTTACAGATGCTGGAAAAGAACAAATTTTATGAAAGAAATTTTAGGTACTTACATAGAGTCAATATCCTTTTATGATACTTATGTTGTATTCGAAGAAACTGTTTTGCATGAAAAAATCCAAAAAAACTTCAATTATTCCGACATCCAAAAGATAACTATCTGTAAAAACGGTATAATTTTCTTCTTAGAAAAAGCTCCTCTTTTTATCTGCCAAAAGAGCTTTTCTGTTCAAGAAGAATATGACATTGTATGTAAATGGATAAAAGACAGAACAGCTTAATTATACTAATAAAGGCTATTGCTTTAAACATTATTCAAGAATATTTACTTAATGCAACAGCCTTTCTAAGTTATATATCTTTCTACAAATCATCAAAAATAAAAGAAAGTGCATAATATGTGTTTTCTTTTAAATAATATGTAACCGTTACCGTAGAATTCACACTTGCTTCCTCCGGTATTGAAGTCTCTGTTGTATCAAATACCAAGCTTTCTCCGCTATAATCACCTTCACGAACATGGATTTTCATGGTTTTGTCAGTAATTTCCTCTATTTCTCCAGAAGAAACATATACAACAATTTCTTTCTCGTCATTATCGGTAGAAATTTTTGTTACAATATTTTTCCCATTTTCCTCATAATAAGTAATCAAAACCGTTATTCCTGTTTTAATTCTACATTCTCTGTTTTCTGAATAACCTGAAGTCGGAATAACCTCTTTTTCTGCATTTGTAATATCAAATTCTACTCCACGGTCAAGACCTTCTTCCGGATAATTTCTTCCTTCAGGATTTTCTAAATCCACAGTAATTGTATTTCCTTCCACATCTAAGACATAACCTTCTACTGTTTTCTCCTGTCTAACAACATCTTCTTCCCCTTGGCTTTCTGCGTAACTTTCTTCATCATTTTGTTCCATAGAATTGGCAGCAGGCTCGTTTTCTGTTTCATGTTCCACAGAATTCCCCTGTAATACTTCCTCGTCTAATTTTTCTTCTTCAACTGTATTCTTATCACTCTGAATTGTTTCTTCTGTTTTTGCAGGTGTACAGCCTCCCAGTAAAGAAGTCATCATCAGCAAATTTAATGCCAGCAGTAATGATTTTTTCACCATTTTATCCCCCTCATTTTGCAAAAATTCTATAACAATTATAATACAACGTACGCTAAAAAGGAAGCACTTACAAAAATGTTTGTTTTTCCATTCATAAATCTATTTACAACCTTGCACCTTTCTGTAAACATGAGATATAATTGCCTTAACTTTTAGCAAGCGCTATGCACAGAAAGAGGAAATTATGCGAAAAAATCTAAAGAAATTATTTACATTCATTGTTTATGCTTTTTTTATCATTGGTATTCACTACTATGTAGAAGTTGGAAGTATTTTACCAGCTATGACACTTTATTTTATTTATGTATTAGGTGGATGCAGTATAATCAATTTTTTTGCCGGAAGAATTTTTCAAAAACTGAATGGCATTAAAACATTCTTAGGAAGAATTTTTTATGCTCTTTTAGTCTGTTTTGTAGTGTTTTTTGCATGCTACCTTTTATATAATCATTTCGGTCACACATGGCACCTTAGTACAGCATTTCGCTCCGACACATATATCATAGTTTCATTATCAACATTGGGATTTTTCTTAGGTGAACTATATCAATACAAGAAGGAAAAGAAGAATACCTTAACAGACTCTTAAAATTTGCAGAAAAAATTTTCGGAGCTGTCGCTTTAAACATTCTTCCGAAATATCTATATGCTTAAAGCAACCGCTCCTCATATTCAAAATTCTTATTTATTATTTCCCAATTACAACCTTATCCAGATGCCAAATCTCATCCACATACTGCTGAATAGTTCTGTCAGATGTAAATTTACCTGAACAAGCAGTATTCAAAAGCGCCATCTTCGCCCATCTTGCTTCATCCTGATAAGCTTCTTCTACTTTTTCCTGTGCTGCTGCATAAGATTTGAAGTCAGCCAGAATAAAGTAAGTATCCGCTCTGTCACTGCTGTTTGTATTCAGCAGAGAGTCATAGATTTCTCTGAACATATTGAAATCTCCGTTAGAATATGTTCCGTTAATGAGCTGCATCAGTACGTTTCTGATATCAGGGTCATTGTTGAAATACTGCATTGGGTCATAACCGCCGTTATTTTCGTAGTTAATAACTTCATCAGAAGATAAACCGAAGATAAAGGCATTTTCTGCTCCTACTTCTTCCACGATTTCCACGTTTGCACCGTCCATGGTACCGATTGTAGGCGCACCGTTTAACATAAATTTCATGTTTCCTGTTCCGGAAGCTTCTTTACTTGCAGTGGAAATCTGCTCAGATACATCTGCTGCCGCAAAAATCATTTCCGCATTGGATACACGGTAGTTTTCAATAAAAATAACTTTAATCTTTCCGTCAATAGATTTATCATTGTTAATCACATCTGCCACTGCATTAATCAGCTTAATGGTCTGTTTTGCACGTCTGTAACCTGCTGCTGCCTTTGCTCCAAAGATGAAAGTTCTTGGATAGAATGGCATTTCCGGATGTTCTTTAATCTTGTTGTACAGATACATAACATGCAGAATATTCATTAACTGACGTTTGTATTCATGCAGACGTTTTACCTGAACATCAAAGATAGAATTTGGATTTACTTCAATTCCGTTGTGCTCCAGAATATATTTTGCCAGACGTACCTTATTCTGGTATTTGATATTCATGAATTCCTGCTGTGCCTTTTTATCATCTGCATACACTTTCAATTTAGAAAGCTGTGATAAATCAGTAATCCATCCATCTCCGATATGTGCAGTTACCCAAGATGCCAACAGTGGATTTCCGTGTAACAGGAAACGTCTCTGAGTAATACCGTTTGTTTTGTTGTTAAATTTATCAGGATACATTTCGTAGAAATCTTTTAATTCCTGTTTTTTCAGAATTTCCGTATGCAGTCTGGCAACACCATTTACAGAATGACCTCCGGCAATAGCCAGATGAGCCATTTTTACCTGTCCGTCATAGATAATTGCCATTTTACGGATTTTTTCCTGATTTCCCGGATATTTCTGCTGAATTTCCAGTAAAAATCTACGGTTAATTTCTTCGATAATCTGATAAATTCTGGGAAGCAGTCTGGAGAACAGCTCAATCGGCCATTTTTCCAATGCTTCTGACATAATTGTATGGTTTGTATAAGCACAAGTCTGTGTTGTAATATTCCATGCGTCTTCCCATTCTAAGTTTTCTTCATCCACTAAAATACGCATAAGCTCTGCTACTGTCATAGTCGGATGAGTATCGTTTAACTGGAAAGCCACTTTCTTTGGCAAATCATGTAAGTCACTGTGTGTCTTCTTAAATTTTGCAATTGCTTCCTGAATACTTGCAGAAATAAAGAAATACTGCTGTTTTAAGCGCAGCTCTTTTCCTGCATAATGATTATCGTTTGGATAAAGAACTTCTACAATGTTCTTTGCAAGGTTTTCCTGCTCTACCGCTTTATGATACTCGCCTTTATCAAACAAATCCAGACGGAAGTCATTGATTGCTTCTGCATCCCAGATACGCAGTGTATTTACAACATTATTGTTGTATCCTACGATTGGCATATCATAAGGTACTGCAAGCACAGACTGATAACCTTCCTGAATAAAATGATTTCTGCCTGTTGCAGGGTCGTATTCTACTTTTACGTAACCGCCGAATTTTACCTCTTTGGCATATTCCGGACGGCGAAGCTCAAACGGATATCCGTTTTTCAGCCAGTTATCAGGCACTTCTACCTGATATCCGTCTTCAATTTTCTGTTTAAACAATCCATAATGATAACGAATACCGCAGCCGTAAGCACAATATCCCAATGTTGCCAGAGAGTCTAAGAAGCAGGCAGCCAGTCTTCCCAAACCACCGTTTCCAAGAGCCGGATCCGGCTCCTGGTCTTCAATTACATTTATGTCAAATCCAAGCTCGTCCAAAGCTTCTTTTACTTCATCATAAGCACATAAATTGATTAAGTTATTTCCAAGGGCTCTGCCCATGAGAAACTCCATGGACAGGTAATAAACAATCTTCGGGTCGTCCTTCTCATACTGTTTCTGTGTCAAGAGCCAGTTGTCAATAATTACGTCCTTTACAGCAAGAGAAACCGCCTGAAAAACTTGTTCCTGGGTTGCTTCTTCTATTGTTTTTCTGTAAAGCATTTTTACATTTTCTTTAACGCTTTTTTTGAATTCCTCTTTTTTAAAATGATTGTCTAACATTCCCTTTTTCCTCCCCAACTCTTATGAAAGCTTTTCTACACCTAATTTTACATTTTCGGAGTTAATCTTCCATTCTTTTGTATAACCACTCACTTCATTATATACCACATTTTCTGCCAGAACTTCTGATTTGATTTCTTTTTCATGTACACGGAAAATTCCTTCAATTACCTGATTATCTGCAAGAGAAATCTGGATTTTATCCATAACTTCAAATCCTGCTTCCTTACGCATTGTCTGGATTTTACTGATAATTTCACGAACAAATCCCTCTTCAATAAGCTCTGGTGTAAGGTTTGTATCCAGTACAACAGTGACGTCATTATCTGCTTCTGAAACATATCCTTCCATCTGTGCCATATCAATTAAAAGGTCATCTTCTGTGAGAACGATTTCCTGTCCGTTCACTTCAAAAGTAAGCGCACCTTTCTCCTTTAATTCGTCCATCGCTTTATTACCGTCAAGTTTAGAAAGTGTCTCTTTAATGCCCCCTAAGAATTTTCCATATTTCGGTCCAACTGTCTTTAACTGCGGTTTAAAACTATAAGATGTAAATTCTCTTACATCATCTGTGAATACCACTTCTTTCACGTTCAGCTCGTCTGCAATGATTTCTTTATAGAATTCAGATAATTCAAATGGAGCTTTTACGAACATCTTACCGATTGGCTGACGGTTCTTAATGTTTGCCGCATTTCTGCACGCACGACCCATAACAACTGCTTTCAGTAAGTTATCCATGTTCTGCTCTAATTCTTTATCAATCCACTCTTCTTTTACTTCCGGGAAGTCGCATAAGTGAATACTTTCCGGTGCATTTTTATCAAGGCTTCTTACTAAGTTCTGATAAATATCTTCTGTCATGAATGGCACCATTGGAGCTGCAGCCTTGGAAATTGTCACTAATGCAGTGTACAGAGTCATGTAAGCATTAATCTTATCCTGCTCCATTCCCTTTGCCCAGAAACGTTCACGGCTTCTTCTTACATACCAGTTACTCATATCATCTACAAATTCCTGAAGCGCTCTTGCTGTTTCCGGAATTCTGTAATTTTCCAGATTTTCATCTACGGCTTTTACTACGGTATTTAATTTCGATAACAGCCATTTATCCATTACAGGGAGTTTATCGTATTCTAATGTATATTTTGTTGCATCAAATTCATCAATATTTGCATAGAGTACAAAGAACGCATAAGTATTCCACAGTGTACCCATGAATTTACGCTGTCCTTCCTGTACAGCCTTTCCATGGAAACGATTTGGCAGCCATGGCGCACTGTTTACATAGAAATACCAGCGAATTGCATCTGCACCGTATTTTTCCAATGCTTCAAATGGGTCTACAGCATTGCCTTTGGACTTACTCATTTTCTGTCCGTTCTCATCCTGTACGTGTCCCAAAACAATAACGTTTTTATATGGCGCTTTATTAAATAACAGAGTGGACTCTGCCAGAAGAGAATAGAACCATCCACGAGTCTGGTCTACTGCCTCTGAAATAAAGTCAGCCGGGAACTGCTGTTCAAATAAGTCTTTATTTTCAAATGGATAATGATGCTGTGCAAATGGCATTGCACCGGAGTCAAACCAGCAGTCAATTACTTCCGGTACTCTGTGCATTGGTTTTCCACATTTTGGACAGGTAATTGTAATTTCATCAATATATGGTCTGTGCAGCTCAACAGTCTTAGCAGCTTCATTTCCACTCATTTCATAGAGTTCCTGTCTGCTGCCGATAGAATGCTGATGTCCACATTCACATTCCCATACGTTTAATGGTGTTCCCCAGTAACGGTTACGGCTGATACCCCAGTCCTGAACGTTTTCCAGCCAGTCTCCGAAACGGCCTTTTCCAATACTTTCCGGAATCCAGTTAATTGTATTATTATTGCGAATTAAGTCATCTTTTACTGCTGTCATCTTAATGAACCAGGACTCTCTTGCATAATAAATCAGAGGAGTATCACATCTCCAGCAGTGTGGGTAACTATGCTCAAACTTCGGTGCAGAGAATAATAATCCTCTTTCATCTAAGTCTTTTAACACTTCAGGGTCTGCTTTTTTGCAGAAAGTTCCTGCCCATTTTGTTTCTGCTGTCATTTCACCTTTTTCGTCTACAAGCTGAAGGAATGGCAGATCGTATTTTCTTCCTACTTTACTGTCATCTTCACCAAATGCAGGTGCAATATGAACAACTCCTGTACCATCTGTTAAAGTTACATAGCTGTCGCATACAACATAGTGAGCTTTTTTGTTCAGTTCTTTAAAGTTATATAATGGCTCATATTCTTTATATTCCAAATCTTTTCCAACATAAGTTTCCAGAACCTCATAAGCAGGTGTTCCTTCTTCTCTTTCCAAAGAACCAAGAACAGTATCAAGAAGCGCTTCTGCCATATAATAAGTATATCCGTCAGCAGCTTTTACTTTTACATACTGCTCATCAGGATTTACACAAAGCGCAACGTTAGATGGAAGTGTCCATGGTGTTGTTGTCCATGCCAGAATATAAGCGTCTTCGCCTACTACTTTGAAACGTGCAATAGCGGAACGTTCTTTTACATCCTTATATCCCTGTGCCACTTCCTGCGCAGACAAAGGAGTTCCACAACGTGGACAGTAAGGAACAATCTTAAATCCTTTATAAAGAAGTCCTTTGTTCCAGATTTCTTTTAATGCCCACCATTCAGACTCAATATAATTGTCATCATAAGTAACATAAGGATTATCCATATCAGCCCAGAAACCTACCGTAGAGGAGAAATCCTCCCACATTCCTTTATATTTCCAAACACTTTCCTTACATTTATCAATAAACGGAATTAAACCATATTCTTCAATCTGTTCCTTTCCGTCAAGGCCTAACAGCTTTTCTACTTCAAGCTCTACAGGAAGTCCATGTGTATCCCATCCAGCCTTACGTGGAACCATTTTTCCTTTCATAGTACGGTATCTTGGGATCATATCTTTGATAACACGTGTAAGCACGTGTCCGATATGCGGTTTACCATTCGCTGTAGGAGGACCATCATAGAAAGTATATGTTTCTCCCTGTTTTTTCTGTTCCATACTCTTTTTGAAAATATCATTATCTTTCCAGAATTTTTCGATATTTTTCTCGCGTTCTACAAAATTTAAATCTGTAGTGACTTTTTGATACATTTATATTCTCCTCTCTTGAATTTCGGAATACTCATATATCTGACGCTCAGTCTGCGTTCGCTTTGAGCCTGTAGTCTCAAAGTGTACTCGACAAATTCGCTCAAGCTATATGAATATTCCTAATATAGATTTCATTGTATAGAGCATAATTGTGATATATTCCTGTCCGCCGCAGTGCGATCCTCGCGGAGCGTTTTTCTTTCACAAGACGCAGTTTCCTATGAAAGAAAAACTCCCGCCCTGTAACAGGACGAGAGTAAAATTCACTTCGTTATACCACCTCTTACAACATACAAAGTATTATGACTTTTATATGCGCTCCCTTTAACGGAGGAAACCCGGCATCTCCTACTTTATTCAGATAGCAACTCCGGAGTGATTTTCTTTCACCTCTACTGGTATCAGGCTTTCACCATCCCTGACTCGCTGAAACTTTCGACAGTCAAATACTCTCTCCATCACAGTTTTTCATATAGATTTATTATACTTAGTATATTCCAAATTTGTCAAGGGCTAGGCAGGATTTCTTTACAAAACGTTTTGTCAAAGGCTAGGCTTTTTAAGCTGTCACCCCTAAACAGGTAGAGAAAGTTTTCTGCATTTCTTATTTTCAAATTTATTGATATAATTTTGTAAATCGCTTATAATGTACAGTAGTTTACGTAATGAAAAAGTGAGGATTTTTTATGAAAAAGAGGGGATTATCTTTGTTCTGTGCTCTTTTGGCCAGTACAATCATTACTATAAGCAATGGAACAACTCTTGTTTTGGCAACAGAAACCACACCGGAAGCTTCTGCTACAGCACCGGAAACACCTGAAGAGCCGGCTGTTCCTGAAAGTTATGAATGGGAAATTCAGTCAAACAATATACCCGGCTGGCCGGAAGGTCCAAAAGTCATGGCTGAAACAGCTATTGTCATGGATATTGACACAGGCGAAATACTCTATGCAAAAGGAATTGATGAAAAACGCGCTCCTGCCAGCACAACAAAAATTATGACAGCTATGCTGGCAATTGAAAAAGTTCCTTTTGAAACCCAGATTACTTTCACGAATGAGGTCAATAATATTGAGGCCGGAAGCACTCATATCGGCATTAAACCAGGGGAAACATTAACTATGAAAGACTGCGCTTATGCTATTTTACTTGCATCAGCCAATGAAGTCTCTTCCGGTGTCGCAGAATATATCGGCACAACCGTTCCTGCCTTTGTGGACATGATGAACCAACGCGCAAAAGAGCTGGGCTGCACCAATACCAACTTTGTCAATGCCAATGGTTTGTATGATGAAAATCACTATACAACAGCCCGTGATTTAGCAATCATAGCAAAAGCAGCTTTCCAAAATGAAACTTTCCGTGAAATTGTGAAAACACCTTATTATATTGTTCCTAAAACAAATCTGACTGACGAAGAGCGTTGGCTTAATAATCATCATAAAATGATTTTACAAGGACCTGAATATTATGAGGGATGCCTGGGTGGCAAAACGGGTTATACAGAAAAAGCAGGAAACACTCTGGTCACTTACGCAGAAAGAAATGGTCGCAAACTGGTCTGTGTTGTGCTGGCAGATATTAATATTGCTGCACAGTATACAGATACCAGTGCCCTTTTAAACTATGGATTTGATTACTTCCAACGTCTTGACACTGCTATCGTTTCCCTCTCCCCTGCACAGTCCGATGAACTGGGAAAACGATTAGAAGAAAAAGGTCTTTTATCCACAGCTTTTGAAACATCTTCTATTAGTATTCCAAAAGAGCCGGAAGAAGACTTAACCTGTAAAGTCGCTTTAGAAAACAATATGCTTAATATCGATTATTATTATGGAAAGCAGCAGATTGGTAACTCATCTATACAAGCTTCTGACGATGTCCTAAAAGTTGCTCAAGAACTATCTCTGAACGAAACAGCAAAAACAGACGCAGCTGTTTCTCAGAGCCCTTCAAAAGACAGTAATACTTCCGAGAAAGATAGTATTCTTCCATCATGGAAATATATTGCATTGTTTTTATTGATAACAGGAGTTCTTTTCTATATTATTGTTTTAATTGTAAATATAAAACGAAGAATTAAAAGACGGAAACGTAAGAAAGCAAAATTACACAAATACTAAAAAAATGCAGTTGAATTTCGCAAAATGCTAAGTTCAACTGCTTTTTGTATATTTTCGCCTATGTAGATAATTATATTCTGTATATTTTGTACAATCTTTATATTTATTCGCTATTTTAAGTAATTTATATGTATATTTTGACGTTTTTTAGTCGTATATCACTGTATTATAATAGCATAATATATTTCACAAGGGGGTGTCGAACATGAAACGGAAATGGATTTTAATGCTTCTGACTTCAATTCTTGCATCATCTACAATTTTAAGCGCATGCTCCACTTCTAACGAAACAGTTGCGACAAAAAAAGAAAACAAAGAGGAGGGACCTGTTGATTTAGGTACACCACCGGGAAATCCAAAAGAAATCCCGGAAAACCTAAATATCGATTGGAATTATAGGTATCATTTTAATGAGCTGGAAGACCAGCTTACTGCCATGGCAGATACCTATCCAGATTTAACAGAAAAATATTCCATTGGCACTTCATGGAGAGAACGTGATTTATGGTGTCTTGAAATCACAAATGAAAAATCAAAAAACGAAAACAAAACAGGCATTGGCATCTTTGCCAACATCCACGGCGGAGAGCGTGAATCAGCATCCTCAGCTATGTATACTGCATGGTGGACTTTGCTGAATTCCAAAGAGGATTATGTAAAAAAGATGCTGGATAACTATATTCTTTACGTTATCCCTGTTATCAATCCAGACGGATATGAAGAATCCTTTGTTATTAATACTCGTGAAAACCTCCGTCCAAGAGATAAAAACGGTGATGACACTTATTTCAGCGATCCATACACTGACATTGATGGTGACGGCTTTATTGCCACTTTATATCGCGGTACTGCGGATATGCAGCCAGATCCTTATGGCGATTTACCTGAAGGTATGAAACGTTTCGGTCGTGAGTCCAAAGATTGGGATAAAAACGGTATTTTAGGTGATGATCCAAGAAACAGCGGTATTGACATGAACCGAACCTTTGATTACCAGTGGAATCGTTTTGATATTGATACCGTAGGAACCACGAATATTGGCGGCGAAACATGGGGCGGCGCAGGAGATGGTCCTGCCACAGAACCAGAGGTACAGGCAGTTCAAAACTTCCTGAAAAAAACACCTATGCACGCATTAGTTTCCCTGCATACGTATATTCAGGCAGTTCTTTACCCATGGTGTTACAGAGACTATGATCCTGAAAATCCAATCGATAAAGATTTACCATTTATAAAAGAAACTTCCGAAAAAATGGCTGCAAAATTCTCGGAAACAACAGGAAGAAAATATTACAGCAAAGACTCTCATAATGACTATCCTACTTCCGCAGAGCTTATTGACTATGCTTATGGAAAATTCGGCATTCATGCTTATACCATAGAAGTTTACTGCGCCGGTACTTCTGAACAAAATGAGGGTAGCGAATATGTATGGGGTAATCAATTACCTGATCCAAAATGGGTATTTTACGATCAAACGCAGTTAAAAGCAATGTGTGAAAAAGAAGGTATCGACTTTGCATCTCTTACAGACACTAAAGGCGAACCTTTAAAAGAAAATGAAGGACTGTGGTTCTGCACAAGTTCTGATAACCAGATGGTAAATCGCACTCCTGAAGACCAAGACAAAGTAGTTGAAGGAGCAAAAGATGCCATTCTTACTATGATCGAGTCCGAACCTTACGGCGATGGAAGTAAAGTTCCTGATTATATGAAATAAAATAATTTCCTATAAAACAAGAATAGGGATACGCATACAAATCTCATGCGCATCCCTATTTTTTCTTCTTTTCTTGATGTCTTTTCATACGGCGCTTTTTTCTCAAAGCTTCCTTCTTCTCACGAATTTCCAATGCCTCTGCTTCATCAATTCGCTTTAAGGTTTTTACCACATAATATTTCCCTTCATCTGTCTTTTTAATTCTTGCCTTTCCTTTAAAATAGCCATGTTCCGGACAATAAGCAAGGCATAAATGAGATTTCGTATTAACGGCAAACCAACGAATTTTCTTTTTCGCCGTTCTTTTACAAAGGAAACACTGAGTTTTCGTCACTTCCTTATCCAGCATTGCTTCTTCCTTGGAGTAAAATTCTCTGGATATAAACTTAGAATAATCCTTAAATACCGTATAAATCTCGCTGTTCTTATCTTTTGGGTTTTGATAGCAGTCAATAGAATAATTTCTTTTCATGAAATTTTCCGGTATTTTTTTCAATATTTCTGCTGTATAATGCGCATCATTTAATGCCTGATGAAAAGTATCTCCTTTATCCATCTTCAAAAAGTCAATGGCATACTCTAAGGAACGAGTTGTTTTTTCATTCTCATAAATCAATCCAAATAATTTTTGCACATCGTAGTAAAAAACAGGTCCTTTCAGCAAAGAAAGCATTCTGTAATATTTCAAATTCCGCTGCAATTCCACCAAATCCGCCGAACCCCATGTGCAAAATTTTACGTCTGTCCCGCACCACTCCAGAAATTTCTTTACAGCAGCTTTAAAAGGAATACCTTCCTCCAATCTATTTGAAGTAATTCCCAGAATTTCCTTGGTTCGAAAATGCAGCCGATGATAAACTGCCGGTTTTACAATTTCCTGAAAGGAGTCTATCACGTTTCTGTTCTCATCCAGCTTTACCGCACCAATTTCAATAATTTCAAAAGGCAGTTTTTTATTCTCTTTTTCTTTTCCGTAAGGGCATTGGTTCCATTCTAGGTCAAAAACAATATAATTCATATCAGTACCTCTCCCTGCCAGCCATTGGCTTGGCAAAACAATTCTAGCAAAATATCATTTACAAGTCAACGACAGAACAAGCACCTTCCTAAAACACAAAAAGAGACTGTCCACTAATCTCTAGTGCAACAGCCTCTTTTTTATTCATCTATTACTGAGCTAATTTAACTGGGTTAACCTTTACGCTTGGTCCCATTGTGGAAGCCAGAGTTACGCTCTTTAAGAACACACCCTTTAATGCGCTTGGTCTAGCTTTGTTAATAGCTCCCATAAGCGTCTGGAAGTTGTCCGCTAACTGCTCCTCTGTGAAAGAAGCTTTTCCGATTGGCACGTGAATGATATTTGTTTTATCAAGACGATATTCAATCTTACCAGCTTTGATATCCTGAACAGCTTTTGTAACGTCCATTGTTACTGTACCAGCTTTTGGGTTTGGCATTAAGCCTTTAGGTCCGAGAACACGTCCCAGACGACCAACAACACCCATCATATCTGGAGTTGCAACAACAACATCAAAATCTAACCATCCTTCGTTCTGGATCTTTGGAATTAAGTCCTCAGCTCCTACGAAATCTGCACCAGCTGCTAATGCTTCGTCAGCTTTTGCATTCTTAGCGAATACTAAAACACGAACAGTTTTTCCTGTTCCGTGAGGCAGTACAACTGCACCACGAATCTGCTGTTCAGCATGACGTCCATCACAGCCTGTTCTGATATGAGCTTCGATTGTTTCGTCAAATTTAGCTACGGCTGTTTTCTTTACTAAAGAAATTGCCTCTGCTGGATCATATAAATTTGTACGGTCAACTGCTTTTGCAGCCTCTGCGTATTTCTTTCCGCGTTTCATATAAATAACCTCCTAGTGGTAATTGCGGGAATGTCCCTCCCACGTTTGTTGATAGTTTAGTCTTCTACTTGAATACCCATACTTCTTGCAGTACCAGCAATCATGCTCATAGCTGCTTCTAAGGATGCTGCATTTAAGTCTGGCATTTTCATTTCTGCAATTTCCTGAATTTTAGCTTTGGAAATTGTAGCAACTTTTGTTTTATTCGGAACGCCTGAACCAGATTTGATGTTGCAAGCTTTCTTTAATAAAACAGCAGCCGGCGGAGTTTTTGTGATGAAGCTGAAGCTTCTGTCCGCATATACTGTAATAACAACAGGGATGATTAAATCTCCCTTATCTGCTGTTCTTGCGTTAAATTCTTTTGTAAACTGAACAATGTTTACACCGTGCTGACCTAAAGCAGGACCAACTGGTGGAGCTGGTGTTGCCTTTCCAGCAGGAATTTGTAATTTAATATAACCTGTTACTTTCTTTGCCATTTTCGGCACCTCCTATAATGTGGTAATTGCGGGAATGTCCCTCCCACGAGCCATGTGACATTATGGCCCTTCGTCCTGTTATTTCTCTTGTCTGTCTTATGAAAGACTCTTTACTTCTGCGAAACTTAAATCTACTGGTGTTTCGCGACCAAACAGCTCAACATTAATTGTCACAATCTGTTTTGCTTCGTTAATACTCTGAACAACGCCCACAGTATCTTTCCAAACACCGCCTGTGACAACGACACTGTCGCCTTCTGTGAAGTCAATCTCAACATCTCCTGTAAAGGAAATACCAAGTGCTTCAATTTCTCCCTCTGTAAGAGGAACCGGCTTAGATCCCGGACCAACAAATCCTGTAACACCACGTGTGTTTCTCACGACATACCATGTATCGTCGTTCATTACCATGTGAATCAGAACATAGCCGGGGAACATCTTTTTCTGAACCTGTTTTTTCTCACCGTTCTTCAGCTCCACTACGTCCTGCATGGGTACTCGGACTTCTAAAATCTGATCCTCCAGGTGTCTGTTTTCAATTGTCTTATCAATGTTGGCCTTTACTTTGTTTTCATACCCTGAATAGGTATGAACAACATACCAATTTGCTTCTGACATCTTCTTCACCTTGTCCTTACTTAATTAATAAGTTAAGCAGCTGCAAAACTCCGCTGTCAATCACAGCAATCAACACTCCCACAACAGCAGTGATAGATACTACTGCAACCGTCTGTTTTACCAGAGTCTGCTTATCAGGCCAGATTACTTTCTTAAACTCAGCCTGAAGTCCTTTCCATCTGTTCTTCTTTGGAGCTTTCTGCTTTTTTTCTGCTTCCATAATTCACCTCTTAAACCTTATTATTTGGTTTCTTTGTGCAGTGTATGAGTCTTACAGAATTTGCAGTATTTCTTTGTCTCCAAACGTTCTGGGTGATTTTTCTTTTCTTTTGTCATGTTGTAATTACGCTGTTTACATTCTGTACATGCCAATGTGATTTTTACGCGCACGACTTCTCCACCTCCATGTGTCTTTTATCGCTGGCAGCTTCACGCAACCGCCATTTTGCAACGTCTTGTTACCGCAACAAAGGCTCTTTTTTATAAAACTAAAATTAGGCATAAAAAAAAGACCTACTTCCACTGTTGCCGTTAAAGCGTACCATAGCACGCGAGTTTTGTCAAGTTTAAAAAACAAAATTAATCAGCAATATATATATCCCTGTTCCACCTGCAATTGACAGAAACATAGACCTTTTCCAAAAATGAAGGATACACACTGCCAGAATTGATAAAGTTTCCGGTATTCCATGTGTTCCTGCAAATACATTCACGTTTTTAAGACAATAAACAACCAGCATTCCCAATGCTGCGGAAGGAAGTACCCTGCCCAAAAATTTCACATACTTTGGTCTTGGTTTGTCTGCAGGAAAAATGATAAAAGGAAGAAATCTGGTAACTACGGTTCCTAAAACAACTGCTGCTATGGTTAATATCTGTTGTGTAATTGTCATTCTTCCACTCTCCTCTGTAATTGATTTCGAAATAAAGTCAATACCCCCAGTATCATTATCATAGAAGGTATGATAAAATTATCAGCTCCAAAAATAATGCGGCATAAGATTGTTGCACCAATACCTATTACGGCACTTGTATGGTCTTTTTCTTTCAGACACTGTTCAAGAAATATAACAACGATTAATGCTGTCATTATAAAATCAATTCCTTCAATTTTTATATTGATAAAGGAACCGAATATTCCCCCAACAGAAGCTCCCAGCACCCAATACAGATAATTTAAAAGTGTCACGAAAAAATAAAACCAGCCCTTATCAACGCCTACAGGTATCTGCGCTGTACAATTAATTGAAAAGGTTTCATCACACATACCAAATATAAGATACCATTTCTTCTTCCCCACATCTTTATACTTATCAAGCATAGAAATACCATAAAATAAATGTCTTGCATTTACCATGAGCGTAAGCACAAACGCACCAACAGGGTTAAATGCCCCCAGAAGAAGATCTGCTGCCACAAATTCCATGGAACCGGCAAATATTGTCATACTCATCAATATGGGATAAATAGCTGAAAATCCTGCAAGTTTCATATATATTCCATAGGCAATCCCCAAGAAAAGAAAACCGGCGAATATAGGGATTGTGTGGGGCAATGCCGCTTTAAACGCCTTTCTTACTTCCGATTTTTTATTCACATCTCTCCCCTCCTGTCTTTATCTCGAATTCTGTCGTGCGAGATACTGATAATGTCCTTAACCTTTTATTTACAAACCAAACTCCTGAAACAGCTGTTCCTGATACTCCTCATCAGACGCCGCCTTCAAAATATCCTCTATTCTTCCAAGCGCAGAAAGCTTTAACGTAAGTTCATTTACACGTTCTCTTCCCTGCTTTATGCCAATCTCTTTTCCAATCTCTTTCCCAATCTCCTCTCCGATTTCCTGCCCTTCATTTTTCTTTGCTTCCAGCTCGTCTTTCATCAATTCTTCTAACGCCTTGCACATCTTTTTCGCCTCCTCGAATTTTTCCTCGTTTGCCCGCACAATAATGTCCATCACAGACTCATATAATGTGTTTTTCTTATGTTTTCTATAATCTTCGATTAATTCTTCTGCATCTTTTGTACTTTTAAGCTGATTAGTCAGATTTCTAAGCCACAGACTTTCTTCTTTGGAAAGTTCACTGGTAATTATAATCTGAATAGGAAGTGTGTCATCAAGCACATAATAAATTCCTGCATACATTTTCTCAATTTGTAGTTTTCTTTCCTCAATGATATGCCGAAAAAGTTCCCGTGGATAACTCTGGCATACAAAGGAAATCGTCAACTCCTCCAGCAAAATCGAATTCACAGGCGTCCTGTCTGCCTTATAAAAATACGTATACGCATATCCTTTATAAAAGTCATCAATACACAGATAATCGTCAGGACTTTTATATTCTACGATATTGTATTTCCTGAATATTTTCCCTATGCTTTTCTTTAGTATCCGTGTTTCTTTTTTCTTAATCAGCACGTCAATCATCATCGGCTTTGTTCCAAGCATGTATTCTGATTTGAATTCCAGGTACTTTGCCTCCTCCCCAAATTCAATCTGAATACCTGCAAAAAATGCCGGATGCCACTGTAATAGCTTTTCTGTCATAAAAACCTCCTTTTCTGTTTTTTCAGGAGGTTCCCTTTTGGGGAAACTCCTGCCTTTGTTATTGTGGATAAAAGCATGAATTTCCCGAATACAGAATTGCTGTTAGATGAACAGGGTTTTCCCAATTTCCTGTTCTTAGAAATTTAAAGAAAAATAATGCTTTCTGTTATTTTATCACAGACCATATCTAATTCAAACCGATTTTTACTAAAATTCTCACAATAAAATAATAAAGCAGAAAGAAGCCGTCACATCAAACAGCTCCTTCCTCTCCTAAAACTATTCACGTCTTTTTTCAATCGCAGATGCTATAATCTGCAATACAAGAGCCACTAAAATAACGGCCCCCGCCACAATCTTCCCTTCTATACTGGTAATTAACTGTGCCACATAGCCCAGCACAGGAAGAGAAAATTCTACCTTTCCAATAAAGTTCCCATAAGGAACAGCATTCATGTCATTGGTTTTATTGGCATCGCCTTTTGTAATAAATTCACCCATTACGACACGATTTTCTACAACACGATGGGTAATAATGGCATTAGAGTCCTTAGCTCCGTAAAAAGCAATAACTTCATCCTTTTCAATGTTTTTGGGTTCTTCCCTGCCAATATAAACAAGACTTCCCACCGGCAGCGCCGGCTCCATGCTCCCACTGATTACTGAATAAATTTCATATCCCATCATTCTTGGAATTGTCAATGGTATACAGATTACTACAAGAATAAGGAGCATAGCAGTGCCCAGTGCACTGCAAATCACAGCCACCGGGCTTTTTTTACGTTTTCTTCTGCTCAAATTTCCGTTCCTTTCTCCGCGTACAAATTATTTTCTTCCTGCACGATTTTTTCTAAGGAAAATAAACAATCCTGCCAGCGCTGCTACTGCCGCTACTGAAATGGCAATGCCGGCCGCAAGAGGAATTCCCTTCTTAACATCTTCTTTATCAAGATCCATATTTCCCAGCGGAGTTTCTTCATCATCAAGGTCTACAAGATCCTGAGGAACTTCCTCACCTTGCACCTCTGTTACATTCTCATCTTCTTCAGGCTGAGCCTGACCAGCCTCTGTATCAACTTCAGGAGTCTGTGTTCCTGTCTGTCCTGCTGTCTGTCCTGTTGTCTGATCTGTCGGTCTGGTTGTTGTTCCTCCGTCAATATACTGAACAACTGTTTCTGTGGTCGTTTCTCCCGGCGTTTCTATCACCTGTGTTTCGCCCTTCCTATATTCAAAAGTAAACACATTCTCCGCCTCATTTGCTGACAATGTCTTTGTCAGAGCCAATGCCTTAGGAGAATACCCGGAAATATAAATATTCGCTACAACAGGCTTGTCACCGATATTACCATAATAAGTCTGACTGGGCGCAAGCTCATTTCCATTTCCATCCTGATATCTGACTGTATAACTTACCAGATTTCCCTTAATTCCATAGGCAACCACATAATCAGAGTCCTCCGTAACACGGAAAGAAGATGATGCCATCTCCTCTGTATCCCGTCCGCTCCGGCGAATACCCTGAATATAATACTTACTGTCATCATTCATGCTTACAGCGCCCCTTTGTGCATCAAAAGAAACCACATCATTGGCTTTTAAATTGCGAATTACAATCTTGCCATCTTCCAGTGAAACATTTGCAGAAGCACTTTTCACTTCCATTCCTGCCATTCCTGCCAGTACACCCTGATTACCGCCATCAATGGTTACCCTGTAAGTATATTCCTCTGCAAATACATTTACTGCTGAAAGACTAAGGAGCAATCCTGCAGTCAACACAGCCGCTAAAAGCTTTCTAATTTTCTTCATGACTACTGCTCCCCTTTCTTGTCCCTGCGGTTTTTACGCACTGCTCTGATACCAAAGAACAAAAGAATTAATCCACTGACAAGCGCCACCGCACATACAGCAAGAACTCTTGTTTCATCTCCTGTTTTAGGTCCTGACCGGATAATCTTCTTTATCTCTGTGATTTTCACCGGATCACCCGGCTCATATTTCACCTCTGCCGTTACCTTTTCCACTGCAAAATTAATCTGAAGCTTTGCCAGTGTATCCTGATAACCATTTCCCTGAGTTTCACCATCCAATGCAACAGTCAGGTGTACTTTTCCTGTTTCTCCCGCATCCAGACGGTCCAGATAAAAATAATCACCCATAGCGCTTGTCGCCTGTTCCAGACCTTCACCTGCCGCTCCAGAACCTTCACCGCCTACTTTATCACTACTGTACAATACCGTTTCTTCATTCTTATGATTTACATAAGTCAGACGATATGTATAAGCTCCGCCTTCCGCTGCATTCTGGCTTTCTTCCAGACTCTGAAGAATTTCATTCGTCATATACCAGTCTGTTTTTCCATCACTTGCATTCTTAATCCCTACCTGAAGCTCCATGCTGTCTCCCGGAAGGAGCTTATAAACTGCTGCATTTACATCAGAAGTATCAAAACTACTGTTCATCTTCTTCCCGTCAAATTCAACCGTCCAGTCTTTACTTCCCTGAATATTCTCTGCAAATACGTTTATGGAAGTGCCTACAGTCATGAACGCCGCCATAACAAGGCACAAAATTTTCTTTCCCATTTTCTGTACCTCCTACTGTAAACTAAGTATTCCATTTTCGGAAACAGTCACATCCACACCCCATGCACTCTTAATTGCATCCTGCGCGTTATGTGTCTGTACCGCATTAACTTCTGCATCTACATGAAACTGATATCCATCATATTTATATACATGGCGAATAACTTCATTGCCATTTTCATCTTTGCCGGTTTCAACCTTTACCTTTTCAGCAATCTTATTATCAATTTTCAACGTATCTGTAAAATTCGGGGTACTCTTTCCTGCCGGAACAATTCCTGTATAATAAAGAACGGTACGCTCTGTTGTAGATGATTTCTCATCCACAATCCAGCCATTATCCTCCAGGAAATTCAATTTAATCAAATCCGGTGAAAGTGTGGTATCTTTATTTCCCTTTTTATCTGTCCAGCTTTTTGTCAGAATAACTCTCACATAACTGTCAATAGAACCACTATTCAAAACACTGAGCTTTTCCTCATAAGCCTTTCCCGGTACAACAGTTGTATCTCCCTGCAAATCTTTGAAAAGCTCCCCTTTTGTCTCATCCCACTGATTATCGCCGTGACTATAATCTCTGGAAGAAATAGTTTTTCCATTTTCCGTAAGACTGACACCGATACTGGAAACTGACATATCTGCGGTATAATTATCACTATAATATGTCAAAGCTGCTCTCGTACTCCCTACAGTACTGCCAACCAATAAAAGCGCTGATGCCGAAAGCAGAATTACAGATCCGGCTGATAAAAATTTTCTTTTCTTTTTCATTATTCATCAACCTCCCCGTTTCCATTGTAAGTATTTTCACTAAAATCCGCAATCCTGTTCCAATCGGCATACGGCTTTCCGTTTTCATCATAAAGCACTGCCGTACACTCCTGTACAACAATAACATTGAAATCATCTTCACTATCCATATCATCAATCTTCACAGTAAATGTATTTGAAACTCCACCTTTCGGAACAACCTGACTGCAGTAATAATACCCATCATCTCCCTGACTCCATGTTCCCTCTGCATCAGGAGTAAATTTCAATCCCGGCTGATACTTATCTCCTGCAAATACCTTCACGCGGACAAAACAGTCAAAATCCCCTGTATTTTTTACTGCAATCTGCTTTTCCATGTTTACTACTTCTTCGTCCGGCACAATGGTACTCGTGCCAAGCTTAATTTCTGCTCCGCCGGAAGCCGTTGTGTAAGTTGTAAAATACGCCATGGTTCCGCCTACAGATACACCCGCTGCTAAAGTAAAGGCTGCCGCTGCCAGACAAAGAGATTTCTTATTCAAATTCTTTTTCATTGTCCTGTACCTCCCTTACTCTCCTGCTTTTGTGCTGTCAGACTGCTGTTCTACCGTCCAGACACCTTCTTCATTGGCAAAATGGTTTACCACACTGGCACCGCCGTTAAGCTTATTATTATAAGTATTTGTAAAAGTTACATGCACTGCTTCTTCCTCATCAGAAGCTTTAATTACAACGGTCTTAGAAGGCGCACTTGCCAAATCATAACTTGCACCGCTGTAAATCTCCGTTACAGTCACTTCCGTTCCTGCCGGAATTCCATCTATACGGATACTCTTCGTTCCCGCTGTATCAAATACTGCTGAAACCACATCACTGTATACCTGCTCTCCATCTTTTACACCTTCAATCTGAAAGACAAATGTTGCACTGCCCAACGTTTCATTAAAAGATGTTACCGTCTTATCAATAATCAGACTTCCCAGACGTTCTTCCTTACCTGGCTTTAAATCTGTTGTCACATCATACACCCAGTCGTCATTTCCTGTTGTACCATGATAATTATTCGGCAAGGATAACAAATATGGTGTAAACTTATATTCATATTCCTCAGAAAGTGTGGTTTCTGCTGCTACCAGATACATTCCCACTGACAAATCACTGATTTTCCCTTTTCCATTCTGGATTGTACCCTTATCTGTAGGTGTCTTCTTCTCATCTTCTATAATTTTCTGTGCCATCTGTGCTTTCTGCTCCCACTGAGCCGCTGTAGTTTCCGATGACACTGACGCAAAATCAAGAGACTCATAACCTTTTACCGCTGTATAAGAACCCGTTTCACTGATGTCCGCCACTTTATACAGATTTACCGGAATAGATAATTGCGAAAGCTCTGCAAAATCTCCGGCCAGGTCACCGCCCACTTCTAATGTAATGGAGCATTTACGATCTGTTTCAACCCCGCGGGCTGCTTTTACTTCTGACAATACTGCCCCTGAAAGCGCCAGTGACAATATAAGGATCCAAACACTGCTTTTCTTCATTTTTTTGATTATCTTCAACGCTTACCCTCCTCCAAAAATCATTTCTGTTTTCTGTCCTTCTTCTTAAACAGAAATCTCATGAAAAGTATAATTAAAAATGTGATAGACAATCCCAATATTAAATATATCATATAATAATTCTGTATTGTCTTCAACATGGTTTCTGCAACGGACGTTTCTGCCTCTTCTTCTCCATTATATGGAACTCTCGTCCCACGAACAAGAAGCCTGTGAGAATTTACTCCGTATGGAGTACATGTAAATAAAGTTACCTGATCCTTGCCTTCCTCAATCTGAAGAGCATTCTCAAGAGTTTCATGGTCATCTTTATCTACCATATCGAGAATTTGATCCACCTGATAAGCAAAGGTTTTATCTAACACATGAATATAAAACATATCACCCTTTTTCAGCTGGTCAATATCTGTAAACAATCTGGCTGTAGGAAGCCCTCTGTGAGCAGCCAGCACACTGTGTGTACTTTCACCGCCTATGGGAAGCTTCGTTCCATTTAAGTGTCCGATACCTGTCTGTAACACTTTATCGCCTGTTCCGTGGTAAATGGCATTTTTTACATTAATCTTCGGTATGGAAAGATACCCCATAATCCCATCATCTGCCACATTTAACACTTGCCAGTATTCTGTATTTTCCAACTCTCCATCATCTTCGCCAAACACATCTCCGTACAAATTGTTCTGTACTAATGCTGCATCAAAAGCCTCTGCCTTCTCCCATTCCTCTGAAAAATCCACTTCTGTCATTTCTTCCACAGTGGACTTATAATTAGAAATCAGTCGGTTTTGGCGATATGTATTCCATTGATCCGATACCGTTGGATAGACCAGTACCCCAAATCCTATCAAAAACATCAGACCGAACAGAATATTTGAAATCTTTCGCTTCATAATCAGTCCTCTTTCGGTTTATCTGAATTTTTTTTCTTATTATAAATATAAAGACCGGCTATAAAAAGTCCTGTTACTGCAAGTCCTACAATAACCCATAACAGATAACTGGTGTAAAGGCTGGTTCCTCCAATCAGCCCTTTCGGCGCTTCTTCCATCTGCACTTCTTCATAAGGCACTCTGTGACCTCGCACAAGAAGTCTGTGGCTGTTCACTCCATAAGGAGTACAGGTAAGCAAGGTTACAAGATCCTGTCCTTCCTCCACCGCAAGTCCCTCTGTTTCTGTAGGCTCTACAACCTCAATTCTATCCACCTCATAGCAGAGTGTATCATCCAACACTGAAATCAAGAAATGGTCTCCCTTTTCCAGTTTATCCAAATCTGTAAACAGTTTTGCACTTGGAAGTCCACGATGAGCTGAAATTACAGAATGTGTACTCTCTCCACCTATAGGAAGAGAACTTCCCTCCAAATGTCCTGCGGCCTTTTCCAGTACCTCTTTTTCCGTGGTATGGTAAACCGGAACTTTCACATCAATCTTAGGAATTTCCACATATCCCATCATGCCGTCACCATTTAAATTCAGGCTGGACATATATTCCTCATCCTCTTCTTCTGCAGCTTCCGCTACAGCAAAAGAGTCAGGCAAGATACTGGGCAAAAGCGCTTCATTATAAGCTGCAGCTTCTGTCCATTCTTTCTTATAGTCAATCTCTCCTGCTTCTTCTTTCCTGGCGACCTGTTCATCATAGCTGCTAATCAGTCTTTCCTGTCTGTAGGTATTCCACTGATTTGAAATAAACGGATACAGCAGCAAGGACAAACCGGCTAAAAACATTATGCAAATTGTTATAGTAGTTACTTTTTTCTTCATCCGGGTTCTCCTTATTGTTGTATTTTTTATAAGAGCCGGGGCGGGTTACCGCCCCAGCTTATGGTTTGTTAAAAGTTCTAATTATTTATTTTCTTTTCTGCGGCTGGCAAAGAATAAACCTGCTGCTACAATCATGATTACACAACCACCGATTGTGAAGATTGTTGTACCAATACCACCTGTAGATGGAAGGGAGGAAAGTTTAGTATCTGGCACATGAATATCTGTAAAATCTGTAAAATCATATTCTGTCTGCTCTACTAATGTTGCTCCTTCAAGTTTATAAACTGTTTCATTCAATGAATAACCTTCTGGTGCTTTTGTTTCTTTTACATAATATGTCTTCTGAGCATCTAAACCATCGAATATTGCTCCTCCCTTAGCATTTGTCACTTTAGTACCCACTACATTAACTTTAATCTTCTCACCATTATAAGTAATTTCCTCTGTTCCCTTTACATCTGCTACATAAAGAGTGAACTCTGCTCCTGGAAGTTTTATGTTTGTGTCTTTTTCATCTTCTTTAATAACTTTAACCTTCACTGTATCAGACTCAATTTCATCAGTTGTAAGACCTTTTTCTGTTTCAGATGTTACTGTGTTCTTTAAATGATTTTCAGAAATCACATCGCCTACTGTAGCCTTATATGTAATTGTTACAGTTTTACCTGCCAAACTTGCATCATAAGTTTTGCCAAAATCAATTGTAAGAACTGTCTTATTCTCACTTACAGTAGCTGTATATTTGTTAGCATCAAGGTCTTGGCCATCCACTTTAACATGTAAATCCATTGTTGCTTTTTCAAATGTAGCATTTGTTAAAGTATCTTTCACTATAAATTTCCTACTTGTTGCATTTGCAGGGTAATATGGATATTCAACTGTTACCGTATAGGATACTAAATCTCCTTTTGATACAGACTGTCCGTCTTCACCAACTTCTTTCTTAATCTGGTCTTCTGAGCCTTTGGCCTCAACCTCTAAACCATTAAATTCTGTTCCAACATAAGCAGCCATAGGTACAAATGTATAACCCTCTTTTTCTGCTGTAATTAAGTATAAACCAATTTTTCCCGGTGTAAATTCTCCATTTCCAGCCAGATTTGTTGCCGCAACACGAACAGCTTCTAATGCTCTACTGTAAGCAACATTATCAGTAGTTAAACTATTTTCAATATTGTTATTTGTTATCTTTTCTAGTTTACCTGCTTTAATTAACGCTGCAATTACTTGGTCTGCATCACCTGCGTCAATAACATCTTTATTTAAAAACGCCTTCACAAAATCATCTTTTACACTGTCAACGAATTTCCATCCGTATACAGACCCTCTGTCTTCTTCAACAATCTGCGCATATTTTACGTTAGTTCCTTCCGGTACTGTTACTTTAATAGTTCCTGTTGGAGCTGCCATTGTTGTTACTGTCATTCCCATAACCATTACCATTGCGACTAACAATGCTAATACTTTTTTAATTTTTTTCATAATTTTTCTCCTTTTCTTTGAGGTTCTCCCCATATATTTAATTTGCATTGTTTCTGCGACCAGAGGCCGCCGAAAAGTTTTATCATTTAACTTTTCAGCACCTCCTCACGTTTCATTTTATATAAGAGAAGCGCTGCTGCCATTAAAAGCAGTGTACCGCCAATCGTATATACAAAAATTCCAGGACCACCAGCTGACGGAAGGTTATAAACGGGAGTATTTTTGTAATAGAAAACAATACTTCCATCTTTCTCTATATCTTGATCAACTTTACCATTAAAATCTGACGATGTTACTGTCGGAACTCCTTGTTTAACAGAAATAATCCAGTTTTCTTTACTTAGTGAGTATCCGGAAGGTGCTTTAATTTCAGATAATCTATAAACACCGTCTGTGATTGCACCTTGATATTCATTGGAAACAGTGCCTGTGGTTTCCTCATACTCTGTATACCACTTAACCGCACCTTCTCCTTTTGTATTTCCGGACCAACCATAAAGAATATTTGGTGTACTTCCTTTACCATTATCTTCATTCTTTTCCAGCTTGAAAATCGCCCCTGACAGCTGAACTTGATTATTACCATTTTCACTTACTTTAACAATCTTCCAACCTTTGGTGTTTGTAATTGTAAATCCTTCTTCCTGATTACCTGACACACTGGACTGATAACCTGTATTAGGTTCATATCCGTTTATAACCTCATGATTGATAATTGTTTTTTCTACAACCGTGTACTCATTTTTTTTATATATGCCGTTTTCCTTTGTGAAATACTCAAGATCCGTAAAAGTATGTGTCCATTGCTTACTCTCGTCCAGTCTTACTGTATGCTCTGGTTTACCGGAAGGTTTCCCATTAATATAAAGCTGAACAGTAACGTACTTTTCCTGTCCGCCAAGCCATTGTTTATTCACTGCCACTTCTGTCCTGTCTTCCAAGTCAATCCTATTTTCCAGAGCAATACTTTCTGAACGGGTATATTGTAGCATATAAAACCATGACCGAGCACTCGTAGCACCAAATTTTAATTTCCAGGCTCCATCAGCAGCTTCCGTTATGCTAATTCCAGCTTTTTTAAGTACTTCTGCATCTTTACCATATTGATAACATAAGTCTTTTACATTTCCCTCAACAATTTTATCAATTTCACCTATAAGCGTTTTATCAAGAACTTTTGAATTCTCATCGACTTCAATCTGAAGATTATATTTTGTCCATAAATAATACTGGCCACCAGCTTTTACTACTATGGCATTATTTTTCCCTAACGGAAATTCCATCTGAGAGCAAGGTGTTTCTCGCTTCCAACCGGTAAACTTTTCTATGACATTTGTGGTTTCCGTAATGTCCCATTTAAACCCTTCCGGACATTCTTCTTTTACCACATAGTCCACATCACCCGGCAAGTTTATCCAGGTATATGTCCACTTATTATCTGCTGTTAAATGTACGGAATCAAGAACACTTCCATCATTATCATACTTTACTTTTCTATCAATACCTTCTTCATATTTTCCGCTATGATCTACATCTTCATATAAAGTCACTTCAATGCTTTCCGGTATATATTCACTATACTTATCTTGGTCAACCCATTTTTTGTTTACCGTTACAGTTGTTGTTCCATGGCCAACTTGAAGTTCCTCATTTACTACTCTGACTTTACATTCCTCACCTGTAACTGTACCTGTAGCTCCTAAAACATCTGTTTCTTCGCCAGGAATTTTTACATCTTCTGCACCGGTGACTATATATGTTGGATGATAATTTCCTTCTATATATTCTCTCACCAGGAACTTATCACTCTCAAACACAGGAATTCTTGCTGTCTCATTATGCTCTAATTCAATTACTCCTGTCGTTGTTTCTTTTGGAGTATCTGCAACAGTATATTTACCCTGATATGGCTGTCCGTTTATCTCCACATAGATTTTAAATACAGCATCAGAGGGGATTTTTGAGCCCTTATCAAGCCTTTTCAGTTTCTTTGTTATTTCAAGCGATACTTGTTTCTTTTTCTGATTGAAAATTTCTCTTATCGGCTGAGCATCATCTACCTTCGTCAAAACAACGTTTGCACTTGTTCCTGCCGGATTTTCTGTTACAGTGATTTTATAAATGGTCTTATTTGGCTTATATCCTTCCAGAGCTTTTGTTTCTTTCATATAGTAAGTTCCGGCTCTTAAACTATTAAATGTCACTGTACCATTTTCATCTGACACTGCAACTTTATTCATTGACTCTTGACAGTCTTTATCACTATACAATGTAAACTCTACACCTTTAAGCAGTTCCTTTGTATCTGTATCTCTTTTTGTGAATATAAGGTCTGTCTTTGGTGTTATGGAAATAACCGGCTCACGCGGTGTGACGTTTGGCATTACAAATTCCATATCACAATTTGAATTATGTCCACCTCGTTCCATATAAAGAACGGTAACTGTATGCTCATCATCAGCATGTGTATTCAGATATGAAACCTTATCTTCCAACGTATATGTCGTCTTATCTAACAGCTTCTCCCATAAATCCACTGTATTCGGATATACCTTTAACCAATCAGTAAAATCAGCACTATCATTATTCTTTGGATACCCCGGGTGCATACCTCCCAAATCCAAAATCAACTCTCCGTCAAGAAATACCCAGAGATCATCATCACCATTAAACTTATACTGAAGCTGTCCTACGTAATCTCCCAGTTTAAATTTGAAGTCATAGCGCATTCCAAAATACCAGTTATTGTTACCGCCATTCTTGTCTCCATCTGTACCAAGATTACCTTTAAGTGGGTAAAAGCCAGAACCCGCTTTCGTAGTTTCCTTTCCATTCGGATCAAGCACTCTCTTCAACTTATAAGTATTTCCAACACGAGAAAACTCAAGATCATATCCTTCTAAAATCCTCTTTCCCTTTTTCTCTTCTGATGAAAATAAACCAGGTTCTTTTGGAGCAAACTGAACATCTTCATAGTTATTACCGGACAATCCTTTTACAATTCCTTGTGTAATCGGTACACTGGCATGTTGCCAACTATTCTTATTAATATTCACTCCTTTTCTATATTGTCCATCTTTATCTTTCACTTCCACATTATATTCATAACCTATGTTATTACCTTGTCCTACCTCAATCCTGTCATAGGCTGATGAATTTGCCGGATAATTAGACTCTGCATTAATTCCCGCTTCCCAGGTTGCCTGTTTATATGAATATTTTCCATCGCCTTTATAAGTACAAGTGTGTGAATGTTTGTCATTCACCATTATTTCAAATTGTGTATCCGCTTTAAGCTGCTTCTGTATCTGACCAGAAGCCAAATTCTTGAAAGCCTCTTTCTCACCATCATATTGAACTTTAACTTTTCCATCTTTGAGGGTATACTCTTTTCCGTCTATGAGTTCTTCCTCTACTGTCTTATTGTCTTCTGCATAACCTCTTCTGTCATAATCAAAGAAAGTAGTTTCATTTATAGTTGTTCCTTTTGTCGGTCTGTAATAACAGATAATAATCGCTTCTGTATCTACTACTGTTCCAACTGTAATTTCTTCTTTTTTGTCACCCGGTACAAATTCTTCAACGTCTGTTCCAATCCACTTTACAATCTTTGCCAACTCAAACTGTTCATCTTCCGCTGTAAAGTTCTTTAATTTTGTTTCATCTACGTCTTCATAAACTGGAAGTGTTACTTCATCATCTCTATATAATGGGGTAGACTCTCCTTCAAGATAATGCTTAATAGTAAGGTCTACTTCCTTTTCTCCTTTATTGATTACCACATATTTGGAAAAATGTGTCGTATCAAAAACAACATCTTCTGCTGTTTTATTTTCTACTGCCTGCATATCTGTCGCTTCTTTTTTCTTTTCATCAACATGATATACAGAAAGACCTTTTTCCTCTTTCAGGTTCATGTTCTGAATTTCCACCTGAACTTCACCATTTGGCTGAATTTCATTCAATTCTTTGCCGTCCTGTACAAGGAATTTAATATCAAGAGCTATCATGTCCTTAATTGTACTTTTTTCTTTTATAAGTTCCGGTGCAATAGCTTCTTTGATTTCTTCAACTTCCTTTGCGTCTTCAATCTTTTCAACACTCAAAATCGCCTCTTCCGGAAGTACTGTATCTTTTTCTGCTGTAACAGTTACTTTCAGTCCGTCAATTTCTTTTTCAAATTTTACAGGCAATTTTTCTTCTTCCGGTGTCTTAGCCGGCTCTTCCGGTACCACTTCCTCCGGTTCTTCCGGTGTCTTAGCCGGCTCTTCTGGTACCACTTCCTCCGGTACTTCCGGTGTCTTAGCCGGCTCTTCCTGCACTACTTCCTCCGGTACTTCCGGTGTCTTGGTCGGCTCTTCCTGCACTACTTCCTCCGGTATTTCCGGTGTCTTGGCCGACTCCTCCGGCTCTGCTTCTTCCGGTATCACTTCCTCCGAAACTTCAGTTTCAGGAGTCTCTATTTCTGCTGTATTATCTACAGCCCCTGTTGTTTCTGCTAATATAGAAAAATTATTTGTCAACACCATTACCATGCAAAGTATGGCTGCTAATATTCTTTTCTTTCGGTTACTTTTCATGGTCTATCTCCTCCCATTCACATTTCTCTATTGTCGATTTATTTTATCACTTGTAAAAGTGCCTGTCTTCGCAATTTCTACCCCTAGTATAGTTACCCTCAGTCACACATCAGTCACAAATACACTATTTAGATAAAAATTATTCACATTTTTTTCAAATTTAACCAATCTAAAAAAATATATGCAGCTTGTTCGGAATTATGATAAAAAAGATTGTGTAACAGCGCAATTTCCTATGAAATCAAAAAAGACGTAACTCCGTAAATTCACTTTACAAAGCTACGCCTTTTTCAGACTACATCACATTGATTTCATCAATATTATATTGTAGAATTACTTTTTTCGTTTTTCCTGACTGGTAAAACCTGTCTTTCAGACGATTAACTACCATTTTTGCATCTTCGTACTGACAGGCAGGAAGCATAATCAGAAATTGATTTGCACTGTATCTGCAGACAATATCGCTGTTACGCAATCCATGAAGCAAAGTCTTTTCTAAAATATCCATGCCTTCCCTGAGGACACTCTGATATTTGTTCTGTTTCTCATAGGGACGCAAATCAAGATACATACTTACCAGAGCCAGATGAATGGAAATGCCCATTCGCCTGCTGCTCCTTGCCTCCAACGCATAAATCTTCCGAAAAACTCCATATTCACAAAGAAATGCGCCTGTGGGAAGCTCCTTCTCTTTGAGCTGTTCCTGTATAATATCAATGTTGCTTTCATGCTCATGCTGACGTTTCTGCATCTCTTCATAAATTTCCTGCATTTCCTCAGAAGGCCTGACACCTAAAGTATCATACATATATTTCACAGTTCTTGTATAATGTTCTGCTGCCATTTGCTGCTTATTATCTGCAACCAATGCGCGCATCAAATAACAATGAATTTCTTCATCTAAAGACTCAAAGCACAAGGCTTTTGTACAAAGCTGTTCCAGCTCCTGATACCTCTGTTCCTGTTCCAGCATTTCTGCCAGTTTTTTCACCGTTGCCAGGTAAACAGAATTCTGGTAAGTAGCTGTTGAAATAACCCAATATTCTCCTGAAAGCTCCGGCAAGAACGTACCCTGATACAATTCAATTGCCTTTTCTCCCTTTTCAATCTGTGCCTCAATACTGCTTTCGCAAGTCATCTCTTTACAATACTGATGAAATTTCTCTGCATCTACCTCCAGTACGACTCTGGGGTTCCATTGATAAGTTCCCCGACCCGTTATAATAAAATCATAATCGCCCCATGTTTTCTTCAGCAGATTACGCAGACGATACATAAGATTTTTCAAAGCTCCTGCCGGATTATCACTTCCATCCTCCGACCATAACATCTCAATCAGTTCCTGCACTGTTAAACTTTTATCTCTGTGGTATACCATATAAGTCAGTAATCGGATTAACATATCGGAACGGATGTTTTCTGCAGTCAGTATCCCATTTTCATTTGCCATCTGGAATTTACCAAATGTCTGTACGTTCAGTCTGGGATATTCTCCACCTTTAACTTTATTCATAATCCTCTACTCTTCCCATAAATCTGGACTTATTTTATATAAATCACATAATATACCTATTATTTTATATAGTTTTTGCCATTTTGCAATACCTAATTATACATTTATCCAGTCTTTCCTGTCTTCGTAGAAAGAATATCCTTTTTTTCCATCCATTTTTACCGCATACAGGGCTTTATCCGCCTTTTCGTAAAGTTCCTCAAAGCTATTTCCTTCATAAGGCGCAAGCGCAATCCCAATGGATGCACTGACTGCCACCTCTTTTTCTTCATATATATAAGTCTTCTGCATTTTTCTTGCCAGATTTGACGCACATTGCTGTACGTTTCCTCTGTTATTCGCATCCTTTAAAAAGACTACAAATTCATCCCCTCCAATTCGCACAATAATATCCGAAGCACGAAGGTTTTCTTTTAAAACAAGACTGCAGTTTTTCAGAACTTCATCGCCTCTTAAATGTCCCATGCGGTCATTAATCATTTTAAAATTATCTAAATCAATTAGCAGCAATGCTCCGTCCTGATGCTCACGCAGCTGTCTTTCTATCAGGCGTATACCACCTGTGCGGTTATATACTCCCGTGAGTCCGTCATTATTTGCTTCCTTTTTCGCAAGTGCAAATCGTTCCTGCTGTTTTTTCTTATAAGTATATTCTTTTGTAATATCGTTTCTTTGAATTAATGCAATTTTATTTTCTTCATCGCAATAGCGGAATATGATTTCTTTTCTTCTATATTCTTTGTCGCCATTTAACATTCCAAAAGAAATACAATACTCTCCCTCTCTGTCCAGACGCTCCATTGCATATTGTGGGTTCATACACTTTATGACTTTTTCCAGATCTTCCGAAACCACGTACTTCTTTGCATAGGCTATCATTTCAGCGCAATATCCCCAGCCTTCCTGTGATGGCAGTGTATCATCATCTTCTTTTCCTGAATATCGGATATAATAATCATTCTTTAAATCCAGATAATAAAAGTAATCGCTGTTTTTATATACGAATTTCTCAGCAATAGAATTTAAGATATGTTCCCTGTCTGTATTTCCAAACACGATGTATATTTTATCGTCTTTTTTAGGAAGATATAATAACTTCATTTCAATCCACTGGAAAGGTTTGTTCGCTCTTTGAAAACGCAATTCTAAAGATTTCTCTGTTTTTTCCAGAGCCAGCTGTTTTAAATAATTTATATCTAAGAGCTTTCTCACTTCTTCCTTTTCCGACTCTACGGTAAGTCTGTGAAAAAGCACAGAAATCATATCCTCTATCCGGCAGATTTCTTCTTGATCTTCTTCCAGCGTCTTTAAAACATATACCTGTTTTGTATGCAAGTCCACTTCTACAATGGCTTTGTATAAATTAAGAAAGGCATCTAAAATATCATCTCTCTCTTTTTCCAGCAAAGATACTCTTTTCTTAGAGTCAATATCATAAGTAACAAATAACAGTGTTTTTCGTTCTCCTGCATCTACATAAAATATCTTTGCTTCTACCCAGACATTCTTCTTTAGAAAAAACAGCTGTGAACTTCTTCCTATCTTCAGGATGCACAATTCTGTGTGCAACTGAAAAAATATCCAATCCTTCCTCCAGCCTCAAATATTTGTCTTTTCTGTAAAATATAGGTTTCACTTGCAAACTGTCAATATCAATCTCAAAAGCTTCTTCACACATTTCAACAAGGTAGGAAGAATATATTTTTAATTTTTTCAAGTCGATAATTTCATGCTTATCATCTTCACGAACTTCTCTTTCCATCTGGTCAGTTGCATCTTTGTGAAATCCCTCTATTCTCACCCCTGACTCAAATGTTTTCCCCCGATAAGCCCCACATCTTACAAAAGTCCATCCCCTTTTCGGATGGTTCCACGGATAACGCACTTCTATCTATTGTTCCAATCTGCATATCCCATATTCTCTTCTTCATCTGCCATTTCCATTGCAGAGTCCATCAGTTTAATCAGCTCAAGAGCGCTGCGAAAAGGAATTTCCTTCTGTCCTTCTATCCATTTCACAGTCCCCTGCCATGTATGATTTTGTCTGCATTTCATGTTTATGATAAATGTTTCTCCCGTATTCAGTCCCTTTTTATGTGGCAGTGACATTTTATACCCTCCTTATATCTCAGTCTATTATTTCTATTTTAAGTCTAAGCAGTCACACCACAGTCATACAAAATATGAAGAAATTCCAAATCACTTTCAAACGTGCCCAGCGTTCTTCCCTCTTCGTCTTTTACAATTCCCTGCCAGGAACTTCTCAATCTGGAAATAAAGGTCACGTCCCTTGTAACCACCTTTCCCTTTTCCTTTTGAATTTCCTCCTGATCATGGTACAGTTCCGGCTGATGGCAATAAGAAGTCACCTGACTTTCTTCCTCTTTGCGGAAACTTCTGGACTTCCGGGAAGGCTGTGGTTTGCCGATGGTATCCAACAGTCTGTCTACTAAAACAAGAAGTTCTGAAACACCTGAAAATGCAGTCTCATTTTTCACTGCAATTCCGCAAATTCTCCCTTTCATATCCTTTTCATCTGTCTGCATTCCATCAATACATATTCGAAGTGTTGATACTGTATGTTCTACTCTCATAGTTTTCCCTTTCATCCCCTTTTTCCATAACATTCAATACTAGTAGCTTAACATGAACGAAACATCTCTACAAGCTTATATTTCGACATTTTTCCTTTTGGATTGACAAAGCAAATACAACATTAGATAATAACTATATCATGACAAATCAGGAGGTGTACATAATGAAAAAACAATCTGTATTTTTTCTTCTGTTCTGCTTTTTGATATGTGTATCCCTCCTTACTTCCTGCAGTAAATCGAAATCTTCCAAAAACACGCAGGAAAACGAGCCCAGAGATTACACTCCAACAGTTCTGACTCCCCAGGCGGCGGGTACGTCAGTCTGGCAGGCTGAAAATGTGGTTGTTGATGTTTCCAATGCTTCTTCCGGTTACTTTATGGTGAAATATACCGGAGATATTCCCAAAGTCCGGGTACAGACCATTGCTCCGGACGGCACAAAAAATCAGCCTCTCCTTTCCATAGACGGAGGTTATCAGGTATTCCCCTTTTCAGGGGGCAACGGAAGCTATCAGATTAATATTTTAGAAAATACAACCGGCGATAAATATGCTGTCCTTCTTTCAGAAACCATTGAAGTAACTCTGTCCGATGAATTTTCTCCCTTCCTCTATCCCAACCAATATGTACACTTTACAGAAGAAAGCCAGGCTGTACAAAAGGGAGCAGAGCTTGCAAAAGGAACTTCTTCAGATTTAGACGTAATTCAGAATATTTATACTTATGTTATTAAAAACATTACCTACGATGAGAAAAAGGCTTCTGAAGTTGTAGACGGATATCTCCCCAATGTAGATGACACCCTTTCTTCAGGCACAGGCATCTGTTTTGACTATGCCGCACTGATGACAGCAATGATGCGTACCCAGCGAATTCCTACAAAGCTTGAAATCGGTTATTCCAAGGATGTCAAACATGCCTGGATCAGTGCATATATTGATGAAGTAGGCTGGGTTGATGACATCATTGAATTTGACGGTTCTTCGTGGACTTTAATGGACCCTACGCTTGCAGCCAACAACAGCCGAAAATCTGTCGGCAAATATATCGGGGATGGAAGCAATTACACCTTGCAGTATTCCTATTAAAAATTTATCACAGGAGGCGAACTTTATGAAACGCAGTACCTCACAAAAGCAGTTGTCTAATACAGAGCTTGCTTCTTTCTGTAATCAGATGGCGCTTATCTTAAAATCCGGTATTTCTTCCATTGAGGGCATTTCAATTATGTTGGAAGAGTCCGAAAACACCTCAGAAAAAGTAATTTTGCAGACCATTTATGATACTTTACTGGAAACAGGAAACTTATTTAAGGCGCTTGAGGTCTCCGGGGTATTTCCTTCTTATCTCCTTCATATGGTGGAAATCGGAGAACAGACAGGACGTCTGGATGATGTAATGAAATCTCTTGCCCTCCACTATGAAAGAGAAGACAATATTTCCTATTCCATCCGAAGCGCAGTCACCTACCCTTTGATTATGATTTCCATGATGACTACTGTCATTCTCATATTAATTACAAAGGTTATGCCTATTTTCAATCAGGTATTTGCACAGCTGGGACAGGAAATGACCGGCTTTTCCAAAGCTCTTTTATCCATCGGGACTGCCGTTAACCGGTATTCTGCCGTTCTCATTGCAGTACTTATGGTCTTTCTTATACTTGGAATTTATTTTGCCAAGACAACCGGCGGACGGAAAGCATTTGCTTCTTTTGCCAATCATATCCCTGCTGTACGCCGGCTCTATGATAAAACTTCTTCCTGCCGCTTTGCAGATTGTATGGCGCTGACTCTGAGCAGCGGACTCAATCCTGATTACTGTACAGAACTTGCACAAAATCTCATTGAAGACGAACAGTTCCGTCAAAAGATTGATACCTGTCGTCAAATGTTAAGCGAAGGCAGCGAACTTTCTGCCGCACTTACCCGCACAGGCATCTTCTCCGGTGTCTACGGACGCATGACAAATCTGGCTTCCCGTACCGGAGGTCTGGATACTGTTATGAGAGAAATTGCCGATAAGTACGAAGAAGAAATCGATAACCGTCTTACTTCCATGATTTCTATACTGGAACCGACACTTGTCATTATTTTATCTGTTATTGTAGGTATTATTTTGCTTTCTGTCATGCTTCCCCTCATGGGAATTATGTCCAGTCTGTAAGGAGGAATATGTATGAAGCGATTTCAAACGGACAGACAACCTTCTGTTTCACGAAACATTGTTTTATCTGTCTTCGTATTTTTCTTATTGATATTCTGCTTTTTTTATGGAATTCAGGCTGTATCCCGTACAGCAGACAAAACGGAAATGGAAACTCTCGAACAGGCAGTCAGAAGAAACGTAGTGCAGTGCTATGCCGCAGAGGGGCGTTATCCGGAAAGTCTGGAATATCTGGAAAAGCATTACCCGCTCCGCTACGATAAAGAAAAATATTTTATCGGATATGAAGCGCTGGGCGAAAATATTATGCCGGATATTACAATCATTTCCAGAAAGGATTGATTTTTATGAAATTACAGACACAGAAACGTCATGTGATTGATTTTATTTTTCCCATGGCATTGTTCTTTGTATTTGCGGTATCTGCTCTCATTGTTGTACTTCTGGCAACCCGTATTTACAAATCAACCACAGAAGAGTCTCAGGAACACTATACTTCTCGCACTGCGCTGTCTTATATCAGTGAAAAAGTACGGCAAAATGATGCGTCCGGCTCCGTTTCTATTGGGGAATTAGATGGGACAAGCTGTCTTATGCTGACATCCAATATAAATGATACAACATACACGACTTATATTTATGAACATGATGGAGCATTGAAAGAGCTTTCTGTAAAAGAGGGCACACCCCCCTCACCTTCTGCCGGAGAATTCATTCTGGAAACAGACAGCTTTCAGGCAGAAGCTCTTTCCCACAATTTATTCCGCTTTACCATTACCACAGAGAAAAATAAGACGCACTCTGTGGTAGTAGGTGTAAAAAGCAATTAGCAGAAGGAGAATGTGACTATGAAAAATTATCGTACACATAAATCAAGTCTGTTCCTCATTGAACTGATTTTGGCTATTGCCTTTTTTTCTCTGGCAAGCGCGATTTGTTTGCAGTTATTTGTAAAATCCCATCTTCTCAGTCAGGAAACAACCCAGCTGAATACCGGCATCAATCTTGCCTCTTCTGCTGCAGAAATTTTCCGCCAAAGTTATGGGGATATAAATTCTTATACGGAATTTTATGATGAAAATGGGGTATCCTGCCAAAAATCAGATGCTGTATACACCGTAACACTTACTAAAAAAGAAACACCAGAGCTTGTTTCTGCCGTTATTGAGGTTCTGCTTTCAGAGGACAATTCTTCTGTGTATAAACTTCCGGTACAGGTACACGTACCATATACATACTAAGAAAGGAGAAAGAAATGGAAAAGAAAAAATATCCTGCCGTTAATATCGGCTCTGCATCTATGCTTGTCATCTTTATTATTTTATGTCTTGTAACCTTTTCCGTACTCTCCGTGGCAAGTACCAACAATGACAGAACCTATGCCCAAAATATTGCCAAACGAACTTCTGACTATTATGATGCCTCTAATAAGGCAGAAGAACAGCTTGCAAAAATTGATGAACTGCTTACAAAAGCTTATTCAGAACAGGGAATAACAGCCTTAGATAGCGAAGCAATGAAAAAGCTTACCTATCCTGTAGACGTTTCCGACTTTCCTGTTTTATCTTTCACAGTCCCCATAAACGATACACAGGCATTGGCTGTTTCTCTCACCCTTCAGACCCCAAATGCCCCCGGAGATGGTTTTTATAAAATTACTTCCTGGAAAGAGATTTCTACAGACACCTGGGAAAATGATAAGCCTTTAAATCTTATGTAACACATATACTTTACAAAGGAGATATTCTATATGAACGTAAAAGAAATGCTTCAATCCGCTTCACAATCCGGCGCTTCTGATATTTTTCTGGTTGCCGGACTTCCTCTTTCCTACCGTATACACGGCAGTATTAAGCGGGTAAACGAAGACAAACTGCTTCCAAATGACACTCTGGACCTTGTTAATCAAATTTATGAACTGGCCAATAACAGAAGTACAGAGCGATTATTAACTACCGGAGATGATGACTTTTCCTTTGCACTGCGGGGTGTTTCCCGTTTTCGTGTCAATGCCTTTAAACAACGAGGTTCTATTGCCGCTGTTATCCGTGTTATCACCTTCACTCTGCCACAGCCACAGGATTTAGGAATTCCCGACTCCGTTATCCGTTTTGGCAATCTGAATAAAGGACTTGTTCTGGTAACCGGCCCTGCCGGAAACGGAAAATCTACAACACTGGCATGTATTGTGGACCAGATTAATTCTAATCAGGAAAAACATATTATTACGCTGGAAGACCCTCTGGAATTTCTCCACCCACATAAAAAAAGTATTGTAAGCCAGCGTGAGGTTAATCTGGATACGGAAAGCTATGTAGTTGCCCTCAGAGCTGCTCTGCGCCAAAGTCCTGACGTTATCCTCCTTGGAGAAATGCGCGATTATGAAACAACAAACGTGGCTATGACTGCCGCTGAAACAGGGCATCTCATCTTTTCCACACTGCATACCATTGGAGCTGCAAATACCATTGACAGGATTATTGATGTATTTCCTCCGAACCAGCAAAAGCAGATTGCTATTCAGCTTTCTATGGTGCTGCAGGCAGTCGTTTCCCAGCAGCTCATCCCTTCTGCCGATGGCAAAATGGTAGCTGCCTTTGAAATTATGACTGTGACACCTGCCATCCGCAATATGATCCGTGACAATAAAACACCGCAAATTGACGGTATTCTCTATACCTCTAACAGCCCTACTATGATTTCTATGGACTCCAGCCTTTTAAATCTCTATCGGGCAGGACAGATTACAAAAGAAACGGCGCTTACTTATGCGTCAAATGTAGATATGTTAAGTAAAAAATTATGATTTTAAAGTGAACCAATTAATATTTTCGAGGATTTCCGGGGAGAAAACAACAATTTCAGGAGATATTCTCCCCGTTCTATTTTATCCCTCCATAAGTTCAGAAAAAAGCTGGTCTGTCGTTCCATTAAATTTATGACCGCCACCGTTTTCCAGCTCTTCAAAAGCTTCTATTGTATCAGCATTCGGTGTTTCGTCTGGAACTGCCGCCCCTTGCAAGTAGGAGACTACATAAAATAAACGGCTTTCCGGAATTTGGTCTATAAGACTTTTGGCTAAATCTCTGTTGCTCATGGTATACACTTCCTTTCGTGATTATTATATGCAATCCTTTCCGCTTCCAGCATGGCAGCAGCCGTTGCTTTATTAGGCTGTTCCAGCCTTACTTCAAAGGGAATGCCACCCTCGCGAAGCGACTGGCGTACAAAGATGTTAAACGCCGTAGTCAGGTTCATGCCAAGCTCAGTAAACAGTGCGTCCGCCTGTGCTTTCAAATCTGCATCCATACGGATACTGATGTTTGTGGTATTTCCAGCCATACGATCAACTCCTTTCTGCTGGCAATTATAGTATATGCCATTTGCACGAAGAAAACAATGTTTTGCACGAATATTTACTCAACTTTTATATACTGTTTCTCAAATTCTTCTTCTGTCAGCGGCTTATTTAAAAGGTATCCCTGTATCACATCACAGTCCATTTCTTTTAAAACACCCAGATGTTCTTCTGTTTCCACCCCTTCTGCCACGCTCTCAATCTGCAGTTCTTTGCAGATATGAATAATGTTTTCTACTACAAATCGTGCGCGCTTATCGTGGTAAATATCGCTGACAATACGTCTGTCTAATTTTAAAGCGCTTAAATTCAAAGAATATAAAACATAAATATTGCTGTATTCTGCTCCAAAATCGTCCAACGCAATTTTATATCCTGCTTCTGTAAATTGCTCTACAATTTCTTTCAGACTGCTGGTATCAATACAGCCAATTGTTTCTGTTACTTCAATCTGTATCAGTTCTTTCGGCACTCCGGCGCCTTCTACAATTTCATTGGTTTCTTCTAAAATTCCCGGTTCCAGAATGGTTGCCCTTGAAAAATTCAAAGATATAGGGAAAGGTGTCCAGCCGGATTTTATCCAGCCTTTCAAAATTCTGCACACATCTTTTAGCACAAATAAATCAATAAGGCGAATAAAACCCGCTTTTTCAATCTGAGGAAGAAAACGTGCCGGAGATATCGCTCCGTTTTCCTCATCATAATATCGTATTAAAGCTTCCGCACCACAGATTTCTCCTGTTCTGACATTTGCCTTCGGCTGGAAAAAGGTACAGAATTTTCCCTGCTGTATCACTTCTTTTAATTTACGCAGGTTATCCGAAATTGTATCCTGATTATTTTCCATCCTTACCATACGCTGTTTTGCAAGGGCAATCTGAAGCTTTTCTTCTACCTGCTGCTGGAGCTTTTCCACAGAAATCACCTGTTCTCCCCATACTCTGGCATCAGCAAACATTCCGTTATATTTATTTTCCAGACATTCTTTTACCCGCTCACATCGCTGCTGAAAATTCTCATAAGTAATATTAGGATACACTGCGAAAAAGCGCGCACCGCTTACACGGAAAGAATTATCTCTGCCAAAAAACTCTGCCAGAACATCTGCCACTGTTTTCAGCAAGTCATCTCCCGCACTTGTTCCATATCGTCTATTATAATCTTTTAATGCAACAATATGAATTCCGAAAATTCCAAAGGTAGAATAGTTATCCTCATTTATTTGCTCCAAATATTCCATATAACTTTGATAATTCAAAATTCCTGTCTTCTGGTCATACTGCATGGCATCTTTATACTTTTTACGCAATTCAAAAACACGAGCTGTATGATGCATAAATTCTGCAACTGCTTCCAATATTTTAAAAGAAGTCTGTTGTTCCTTCACATGTTCCAGCACAACCAGAGAAATCAATCTTCCGGATTTATAATTTCCGTTTAAAATTAGTGGAAGAGGCACTCCCCTCTCTCCGTAAATTTCCTTCACCTGCAAATATCCCACACTGTTTTCATCTTCAACAAAAATCGTTTCTTTAGGAAAAACCGTCTGAAAAGCAGCTTCTACTTTATGAACATCCAACTCCAAATGTTCCTGACCTGAATAATTCTTCTCTTTCCAGTCCTGCTCCAATCGCAGCCTGCCCCTGGACTTTTCCCTTTCATACAAAGCTACATGGTCTGCCTGAAAAGCAGCTGCTATATAATTCATAAAAGTAAGGACTACAGAAAAGCGGCTTTCTCCACGCTCAAGCTGTTTGTAGCTTTCCCTTAACAAATTCAGCACAAACATACTTTCCGTTTCTGCATCTTCTATAAACTTTCTTTCTCCATCTTTTCCCTGCTCTATCGTTTCCACCTCGCGGAACATTTTCAGCTTGTTCTTTCCTTCCCGCTTTGCCACCTGCAATGCATAACTGGCACATTGGTACATTTGCTCATAAGACATCTCTTCAATAAAATTCAAAGACATACCCGCTGAAATTGTAACCTGAAACTCCTGTCCCTCAGCAGTATATTTCTGGCTGACATTTTTTCGAATATTTTCAATTGTTTCACGTATACGACTTTGTTCATTTAAATCATAGCAGAACAATAAAAAAGTATCTCCGCTCACGCGGGCTTTAATACAGGAAAACAATATATTTTTGGCAATCTGGCTGCTAAGTTCTTTTAAAATTTCATCTCCTGATAAAAATCCACCATCCTGATTAATTTTTCTGAAGTTATCCACATCGAAAAGCACTAATGCACATTTATCCTTTTGTGATTTCGCAAGACTTTCATCAATCAAAAGCTTGGCTGTCTTAAAGTTATAAAATCCACTTAATTCATCCATCTCCGCTTTCTGTTTTAAGGATAATTCTCTTCTTTTCAGAGAGTCAATGTTTTTCAAATATCCAAATAAAAAGAACTCTCTCGACTCCGGTGAAAGCATAATGCGGATATTCAGTCCCACCCATAAAATCAGACCACTCTTTTGCTTCTGGCGAAACTCCAGATTAAAACTTTTCTGTTCTGCGGGCTGCATATTTTCCGGCGCACACAGCTGCGAAAACCGTTTTCTGTCATCCTCATTTGCTATGGTGCGATAAATTCTGTGATAAACTTCCTCATATCCCTGTTCCGGATTTTCAATATCCTCTTTTCCATTTAAACAATCCCAGAAATTTTCCAGATGATTTCGACTTAAATTAACCTGAAAACTGCAAATCATATCTTCAGATAACATCTTTCTTAATCGTTCTTCCTCAAAAGCATGGATTTCAGCCTCTTTTTGCGCTGTCACATCTTCTGAAATTCCAATCGCCCAGACAGGTTTTCCTTCTGACCTCTGCACAATGGTATAAGTTACTTTCTCCCACCAGTATTCATCCGGATTTTCCTCTGACCTTACCCGCACCGTGCGGCTGGTCACAGGATTACCATTTTCTACTTTCTTATAAAATTCCCTTACAGTCTCTACATCATCAGGATGAACATGGCCATCTTCAATTAACGTTTCCGGAATATTTTCTATAATTGCTCCATGTCCATGCACCCTCTGAGACTCTTCTGTCTGAATAATCCTCTTTTGGGGAATATCCAGTTCCCACATATTCAAACGGGTATTTTTTCTGGCAATTTTAAATAACTGCTCAGTACGCGTAAGTTTTTCTTCCAGTTCACGGCGCTCTGTAATATCCATAATCATTCCCAGCATTAAAGCCGTTCCGTCAGAGTCTGTGAGAATACCTGCATTTACATGCACCCAGGCAATACTTCCGTCACGCTTCGTAACTCTGTATTCAAGCACCATGCGCTTTTCCTTTTGGGCAATTCCCTCTGCAATCTCCTGATTAATCCTCTCCCGGTCTTCTTCATAAACAAGCGTTTCTGCACAGTTATTTAATTCTTCTGCCATTTGCTTCTTGGTATATCCGTGTAATTCATAATAGCCGTCATTGGCATATAGTATCGGAAATCCCTTTGTCATAGCCGCTTTAAAAATACCATCACTGCTGCTGTCACTGATTACACGTATTTCTTCATTAATATCCTCTTCTTTTTTATCCAGATTTTTAATAATTCCACTGAATAAATCAGGTACTCCCTCTGCATCGCGCATCATACGCCCTCTGCACATGAGATGTACCCATTCTCCCTTCACATTTCTGGCACGATATACAATTACATGTCTGTCTATTCTTCCATCTGCAATTTCCTGATTACTGCGTAAAAACATTTCAGCATCTTCCGGATGTATAATCTTGCTCCAAAATGCCGCTGCATTATCTAAAATCTGAGACGGAAGACCAAAATCCAACATCATCTTATAAGAATATTTAAACTTTCCTGTTTTCAGATTTCCTACAAATACATAATCATCAATACTTTCATCTAACGTATCAAATAAATATTCCTTATTATATTGAAATGGTGTTCCTGCGTTTACTTCCTGATGTCTTTCCTCAAGCTGCCTCTGTGCTTTCAGAATATGATAATCCCTTTTCTGGATATACATCTGCGTATCTACAAGAGAAAGCACATCTGAGACATTGAGCCTTTCCCTCTCCTGAATAGTAGCAAGGCCATAGCTGAACGTAACGTCATAATTAATTCCAACTTCCCTGCGTCCCTCTTCCAGTATTTTCAATATCCGCTTCATCCAGACATCTGCCTCTTCTGCATCTTTATTCATGAAAATAATAATAAACTCATCACCGCTTAAACGAAAGACAAAGTCAGGCTTTGACAGCTCTTCTCCAATCTTTTTTGCCACATAAGCAAGAAGTCTGTCCCCTTCCAGATGGCCATACGTGTCATTGACCCATTTCAAACCGTTAATATCATAGAGAACCGCAGTAAATTTTTCATCTTTTTTCAGGTTCTTCAAAACCTGTGCCAGCTTTTCCTTTCCTGCCTTTCGATTTAAAATTCCTGTTAATTCATCTGTTGCAGCTTCCTCACAAATCTTAATATACTCCGTGATATCCACAGCGCTCTGTACATGGTATACATTTCCTCCCATACTTTCCAGACTGTCTTCTGTCAGGTATGTCCTTCCTGTAATGGTATTACACTCTTTCCAGAAATAGGATTTCCCCACGCCCTTTTCCTTCAGCTGAGCGATTTTACAAAATTCACACTGCTGTTTTTGGTCTTTTTGAAGCACTTCCCAGCACTTTTTGCCTTCCGGATTTTCAGTATGAAATGTTTCCTTACAGCAGTCATTCATATACAAAATTTCATTTGTCTCCACATTCATCACACGAATGTTGGAACTGATTTTATTCAAAATTTTATAAAAAAACTGTAAATCAAAATTATCATTCATGAAACTTATATCCCCTTTGTAGAACTGATATCCATAGCAATTTCCAGCCGGGCCATTTTTCCATGCCACGGTATCAGCTTATCTCTGATAACAAAATGCCTTTTCAGAAACAAATTATCCAGTTCCCATGTATGGATTTTTTCACTCTTCAGTTTTCCATTATTACAGTATTCACAAGGCTTATTTTTGCCATGAAGCACCTCATAACATTTACACTCCTTGTAGTTATATACACCTGTCAGCTTCCTTCCGGCAGGGTTCATATAATAAAGCTCATATGTATCTATATCACTTACATAGATGACTTCATCCATGCATTCTACAATATTTACAATTTCATCTTTTTCATTCTCATCTGTAAAATACGGATTTTCTATGGCTTTCATCTGATGGAAATTCTTTTCTCTTTCCACCCTTGCCTGATATTCTGCACATTCCTTATAAATATACACTTTTTCAAATTCTTCTTTGGTATATGGCTTTGCAAAGAGAAATCCCTGCAGTAAATCCGGATTTAACTTCTGAAGAGCAATCAATTCCTCTTCCGTTTCCACACCCTCACAACACACCTGTATCTGTGCAGAATGTGCCAGTTTAATAATATTGCTCAACAAACGATAATTATAATTATTACAGTAAATTCTGCTTACAAAGCAACGATCAATCTTGGTTTCATCTACATCAATACTCTTTAAATATCCTAAACTGGAATATCCTGTTCCGAAATCATCAATTGCAATCCGAATTCCATGCCGTTTCCATTCATAAAAAATCTTATTAAAATATGTATAATCCTGAAGCTCCATACTCTCTGTCACTTCCAGTGTCAATGCATCTCCCGGTATTCCCGCTTCTTTTAAAATATCAAGAACCTTCTCTGTAATATTACTCTGGCAAAGCTGTACATAGGAAATATTCACGTTAATATGAAAATCTTTCAGAACCTTTCGCCATTTCACACACTGTTCTACCGCAGTTTTCAATACCCAGTTCCCCACTTCACAAATCAAACCATTCTGCTCCAGAATAGGGATAAATTTCATAGGACTGATAAGACCTTTTGTAGGCGACTGATAGCGCAACAAAGCTTCTGCTCCATAAATCTGAAAATTTTTTCCTTCAATCTGCGGCTGATAACGAAGAGAAAATCCCTCAAAATGATTTCGCACAGACTCCTTTAACTCATCCTGTAACTCAATCCAATCCAGACTCTTCTGGTAATCTTCCGATGAAAAGAAAACCAGCATATTCTTTCCCTCACGTTTTGCCCGGTCTAAAGCATTCTCTGCATACTGATATAAAAAGCCTGTGTCTTCTCCATCAGCATATGCCACAGCTCCTGCTGATGCGGTACAATAATTCTCCAGTTCTTTTTTCACAGAATTATAAAAGTCCTCCACATTTTTTCTTGTTTTATGCGGGAAATTTACCGCAAAACAGTCTCCGTCCATTCTGTATAATCTTGTATAACTGTCTGTCTGTTCCTCTAAAATCATAGACACCATTTTAAGAAGATTATTTCCGAAATCTCTTCCGTTCTTTACGTTAATATTCTTAAAATTATCAACGCCTAAAATCATAAGATATCCCTTATCTTCTTTCAGGTACCTGTCCATATCCTCTTTAAACTTTTCTCCGTTCCAAAGACCTGTCAGGCTGTCTACCACCCTTCTCATAATCACTTCCGACACACTTCCTATGAGAAAGCCGGAGTCTTCGTTACTCTCTCTTAATACAGTTCCACGGCAATATACCCAGACTCTGTTTCCCCCTTTGTCAATAAGACGATATTCCATATAATGGGTTTCACGGTTTCCATTAGCAACAGACTGGATTTCCTGTTGTAATCTGTTTCTATCTTTTGCATACACAATTTTCATCCATTCAGAAAACGGAATTCCTTCTTTTTCTAAAGTAATGGGATATTTTTCACAGATTTTTTCCGTAAAATAAAGCCTGTCATTTGCCATGTCATACAGATAGAAATAATCATCTGTACTATCGTCCAAAAATCGAATTGTCTGCATATATATCTTTAGTTCTTTATCTAAATTCATCTGACTATCCCCTTCTTTTACTTCTCTTCGTATATTCTAAAACCATTTTTTCTCTCTTTTTTCACCTGATAGAGCGCTTCATCCGCCATTCGATACATTTCAGAAAATTCTGTCTGCGGATTGGAAATTAATGCAATTCCTGCGGATGCAGTAATCTGTACAGATTTTCCACCCTTTTCATAAGTTCTGCTTAATTTCCTCAACAGGCTGGAAATATTCCGGCAAACTGCCTCCTGTGGAATATTTTTTAAGAATACAATAAATTCATCTCCTCCTAATCGTCCTACAATGTCGTAACTTCTAAAATGTCGAAGTAAAATCTCCGCCACATCCTGAAGCGCCTGATCTCCTATCTGATGTCCCAATGTATCGTTTAAAACTTTAAAATTATCAATATCCAAAATCACATAGGCATGGACAACTCCCGGACTTAACTGAGAATTCTTCTGAAAAGCTTCAATCTTTTCCCTGCTGCTGTTTCTGTTATACAGCTTTGTCAGCGGGTCTTTTTCTGCGTTTTCCCGAATTATCTGTCTTTCTGTATAATCTTCTATCATACCGATACATTGTCTGGTATTTCCTTTTTCATCTACCGGTGTAATCAGCTGAATACGCAGATACGTCATTTTGCCCTCATTGCTGAAAGATACTAAGAAATCACGTTTTCCCTTCCCTCGCTGCATATTTTCAAAAATCTGTTTTAGCTGTTGGTGAAGCTCCTGATTTTCAGGAAAATATTTCATAAATACTACAGGAAGGTTATATGCCACTTCAGGAAATTCCATCTCTCCCAGCGTTCTGTTAATAAATCGAAGTTCTTTTGACTCCATTATATAGCTCATAATTACAAAACCTGATTTTTCTGCCGCCGTCAGCATAATTTCTTCGTCAAACAATAATCTTTCATTAAATTGCTTAATTTGCTTTCTCTCCTGCCGAGAATAATATAAAATCACCAAAAACAGGGATAAAAGAACTACAATTATCTTCGATACCATGCCATATGCATTGCGGCTTAGCATATAATCTACAGACTCTGTCACTTCAGAAAAATCAATTACACTGACTACGCACCAGTCATTTAGCTGCAATGGAGTAAAATATACGATTTCTTTGGATTTTCCATTTGTAACTTCCGTATATACCTGCTCGTCCTGCTGAATTTTCTTACGGATTTCCTCCACACTCACTGTACTTTCTATGCTTCCAATTCCGTCAAAGATATTCTCTTTTTTTCCAATAAGGCTGGATTGTTTTTTCCTGATATAATTTCCTGTTAAGTCTACAACCTGTATGTAAGTATTCTTATCTTCCAGAATGGTATTATCATAAATCCGGAAGAAATCCAGTTCACTTAATCCATAAAGCACACCCACGGCTTCTTTACTGTCATCTAAAATAGGCACTGCAATAATACAAATCTGCTTATCCACCATATCGGAATATCGAATTTCCGTAGTGGCTTTTTTCTCTTTCATGCACGTCCGAAAATAATTTCTGTTATCAATTTTTAAAGTTTTTCCATTTGTAATTCGTGCATTTCCTTTTGCATCTGCAATTCCCATTCTCTGAAAACCTACATCTCTTTTCTCCAGAAGATGCTGCAATTTTTCCATATTGGCGCTGTCTGTAATATCTTCTTCCTCTATATATTCCGCTAAACCATATAAGAGATTTACAAACCCCTCCAACCTCTTTTCTACAACTGCACTTCCCTGCATAGAAAAGTTTTTCATTTCCTCAATCTTCATATCGTATATACGCTTATGCGTCACAGAATAAAACTTGAACAAAGTCCAACTAATAAAAATTACTGTCACTGCCAAAAAGCTCAAAATAAAAATATACTTTTTCTTTTCTTTATTTTTCATGGACTTCTCCCTTCATTTCAATGTTTAATTCTATTCTACCATTATTTCGTGTAAAAAAACAAACCTTTTATCTAATCTAAAAAAGAATTATCTTGCCAAATATTTCCTACGGATATAGTATATAGTTGTATTCTGCAAACGAAAAATATGCAATTAAGGATATCAGTAGGAGAACTGCAAATGAAGCAAAAGAAATTTTCACGTGTGGACCGACAGGTTACGATATTATTAAGTATCATATTAATCCTGTTCGGAACATTTCTATACTTTGTAAGTACAAGGGTTTATTATCAGTCTATATTGAAAAGTCTTATACATCGTGTGGAAAACATACATAATTATATTGAGCACCAGCTGACCCCTGAAGATTTTCGTGAAATCAATACAGCAAAGGATATGTCAAAAGAAAGTTATCAGACTTTAAAACAGATTTTAGAGGAAATCAGGGATCTAGGTGATTTGAGATATTTATACACTGCCAAGCGCAACGAAGATGGCGAGCTTGTATATGTCGTAGACGGGCTTCCCGATAATGCAGAGGATTTTCGTTATCCCGGAGATTTAATTGAACCGGAAATACAAAACGAGTTATCCCGTGCATTGAAAGGGGAAATTGTATTACCGGATAAAATTTTGAATACGGACTGGGGAAATATTTTTATCGCCTATTATCCCCTGCATGATGAAAATGGCGTTGTAGTAGGGGCTCTTGGCCTTGAAATTGGCGCAGATACAGAAGCCGCAGCAGCAAAAAATCTGTCAAAGGCTATTTGTATTTCCTGTTTGTTTTTCTGTGGAGTTGCATTTTTATCTTCCCTTTTTATTTTCAGAAGAATTTCTAATCCCTTATATCGGGATATGGCAAATACAGATTTTATGACAAAGCTGAAAAATCGAAATGCTTATGAAACAGACCGGGATAACTGGAACGCACGAAATGCTTTGGACCATTTAACTGTCGCGGTTATAGACTTGAATAACTTAAAATTGGCAAATGACCGTCTGGGACATGACATCGGTGATGCCTGTATTATAAATGCAGGAAAAATACTGCATAAAATGGAAAACAACAAGATTACTGCATACCGATATGGCGGAGATGAATTTATCATACTTATGGAAGACCAGACAAATCCTCAAACGCTTCTTGAAAAAGCCAGTACAGAATTCCAGAAATACGGCTCTGAATTAAAAGTTCCGGTAGCCCTGGCTATTGGCTATGCACAGTTTGACCGAAAACTGGATAAAAATCTGACAGACACACAAAAACGCGCTGACAAAAAAATGTATCAGGATAAAATAAAAATAAAAAAACAAATAGATAACTCTATGTCATAATGTATCAATGAAATGAGAAAGGAGCTATCGCATTAAACATATACTTAATGCGATAGCTCCTTTCTATATTATATCATTAATGCTATAATCCATACTTTTCCCTCATATCCATAATAACAGCGTCAGCAGATCTGTAATTTCCCTGTTCTGCAGATTTTCTGGATTTTTCAAGCTTTTCCAGCATCTCTGTCTCTGACGAGGTCGTCGCTTTAAATATATATCCTGAATATTTAAAGTGATAACCTCTTTTTTTCTCCAGTACAACGAAAACTAAGTTTCTGTTGTACTAGTTTGCTTTAATTGCTTGTCTTTTTTGTATCTTTTCCATATATCGGAAGATTTCCCTGAACCTCAACCTGACCGATTTCCTCACCCATAGGGTCTACAATCGTTGTACACGCTCTGTATGCTTTTTCTTCAAATGTTTCATTACACACTGTTGTTTCAATGTCTAAAACAGCTTCTTTGCCTTTTACTGTAGGTTTTACGAAAACACCCCAGCGGTCTACATGTGTGTTTCCATAAGTTGTCAGCCATGTATGGCGATAAATACCACCGCCTTCATACCACCAGCCTTCACTTCCGTTTGTTGTATCACAGCGTACCAGAATTACGTTATCACCTTCATCATCACCGTATTTTGTAAGCTCTGTTACATCAAACTGAAATCCTGTATATCCAGAATAATGATCTCCGATAAAGCATCCGTTATACCAGAAAGAAGCATTTCGCATAACACCGTCAAACTCTAAAACTACGCGTTTTCCCAAAGTACTTTTCGGTACTTTAAAAGCTTTTCGGTAATAGGCAATCCCATCCGGAATATATCCCTGAGCTCAGTTTTCCGCCTCTTCTGTCACACCAATTTCCACACGGAAATCATGAGGTAAATCTACTCTCTTCCAGTCTTTTGCGGATTTTGCTTTTTCCGGAAGATTTCCCATCAGCATATTGGCAGCATCTACATCTCCCTTTGCATCATCTCCTGCCGGAAGAATATCCTGCAGAGCTCTGAGCATATTTCCTGCCCCTGCAAAAGGTTCAAATAATTCTCCGTCTACTGCATTTGTAATACCAGCTACAATACCACTTTTTGCATAGGTTTTTGGGAGTGGTCCTACTTCGTCAATGATATACATCCAGTTTTTATCAAAATTTTGTTTTGTTCTCATGTACTGCCTCTCCTTTTATTTATTTGCTTCCTGTTGTTTACGAATTCTTAATTCTTCTACAATTCTTTCGTGTTCTTTATCTGTAAATTTATTAAATAACATTGGAATAATTGCAAGCACACCAATTACTGCACAGAACAGAGTAAACGCACCATGGATCATCATCTGTGTTTCATCTGTTACGTGGTTTGGAACGTAATCAGCAATTTCCAAAACAGCGCCTGTTACACCGGCGCTCAATGCCATACCAATTTTCGCAGTCAGAGTCTGTGTAGAACTGATTAAACCTTCCTGACGGTTTCCAAACTTCCATTCTGCATACTCAATCGTATTTGTAAGCATTGTTGCAGATACTACAGAAGACATTCCAAGAGGAATAATATCGGCATTTTTTCCAATTGCTTTCATAATTTCCTCCTCTTTTTTGTTTGTATCGTCTCTTTCTGTATACTACCATACAATAAAAAGAGAGAAGAAACACTACCGCAAACACGACACATTGTATACTTCTCTATCAAATCCAGACATTATGTTTATGCACTTTTCTAATCATACCGGAAAGAACCCCACATTCTCGTTGAAATATTTCGTAAAAATGACTGTATATCGAGGTTTATCCTTCCTGATCTATATCAAGTAACCATTGCAGGATAACAACGAGCCGGTATAACCAGAACCGGTGGGACAGCCTTCGGACTGTCTTACATAATGGGAGTATTTTCTCTGATACTGTCCCATAATAAAGAACAGGAGAGAGTTTATCTCCGTCATTTTAGGATAAAATGAGGTAGATACCATGCGGTTATTTGATTATAAAAAAGAACCGGAAAAACTTTTGACACCGGAGATCGTACAGATGGTTTCCAGAACTTCTTTATCATAGGGAAACTCCCTGAAAAGACAATCCATTTCAATTTCTGTACCCCACATATATGCCTTAGATAAGACCTGTTTATTAGCGGATTATTAGCACCAACTAATAATAGGACAATACCTTGTTGTTACTATCATTATGAAAAATATGGCTCCCATTCTTCAAGCATTCGAAAATAATAAACAATATGAAATTGAACTGATTTCTACATATAGAATGCCGAATTTTAGACTGGTTGTCTACGGTGTTTTGGCTACTAAATTATAACTACAGTCATTTTTATTTTTTCCATGTCAAACTGATTTTTTCCATTTTCCCGAGAATTGCCTCCTTAATCACATCTTGTAAATATGCCGAATTCAATTTCTTTTTCATATATGCAAGATATGTATCTTTTGTTTCATCAACTAAAACTGTTGTAAAAAATCTTTCCCAACTGAAAAATTTTTTACTATCTACATAATCATATGGAGCATCCAATATTTCATCCACGTATTTATTTTTTAGAATTCCGGCAGATAAAATCAACCACTCAAAAGATTCTGGTAAATACAACGCCACATTTTCGCATCCTTCTATTAACCGCAATACCCTGTCAATTTCCGATCCAAAAGCTGCACCATCTGCAATAACAAGTATTCTCTCATTCTTATGCTCTCTCAAGTAATGGAATACATTGGATTTCCCATTCATAGTTTCGCATTGTAAATGACTTTCCCGGCAAACATGGTCGAAAAACTGATATCCCGAATTACTGTCCTCGGTAATTATTAATTCTGGATTTACTTCTTTTTCATAGGTGACAGTACCATATATCCGATAAAATTCATGATAACTCTGCTTCAATGTTCCATACTTTCCTGATGTCCGAATTCCGTAAATTTCTTCCACACTATATGGTAAAGTCGGCAAGGATTCTCTTGTTACAATCACATAATAATTATCTGTTTTCTGAATTTCTCCCGCAAACTCTTCAGTCTTAATAAAATCATTTCCCTCATCAATAAATACGATACTATCAATAATCTCTGCCAGTTGTCCTTTCCACAAAGCGCCTTCCAACACATAACATTTCTTATCACATATCAGTTCCACCGGACTTCCGGTTGGATTATTCACATATTCCTGAATCATGTCTACAAGAGTGGTTTTTCCTGTAGCGCTGTCCCCGCGAATGATCGTCAAATTTCGCCGAAGTTCAAAATCATATTTTAAACGTTTTGTAGATACAATAACTCTATGTTTCCCTTTCATCGTACCACTCCTCCATTAGACAAATTCTCCGGCAATTGGTACCAGTTCTTTCATAGAGTGAACAATTTCGTTGGTATTCAAAATACGAATCGTAAAAGGCTCCTTACCAAAATCCATCAAATGCCGCAGATTTACTGTTCTGTCTTCCGATTCTGCAATTTTAAGCAACCATTTCGCACAGTTATCTCCACAGGTCGATGCATTGAAAATTTTATCTTTATTAAACTTAAAAAGGATTAACGTTTTCACTCCTCCTGATAATCCGGTTGGCGGAATCTTTCCCAAAACCGGACTGTCTATCACTCCACTGTCCAAAACCGTTGACTTATCTACATCCTGAATCATTTCTTTCACAAAAGGATCTACAATCCAACTGTCTTCATAATCATATTTAAAATACGCCGACGTATTATATATCGCTTCTTTCATATCTCCATAATAGATATTCAGCATAAAAATCCCTTCCTTTTTTACGTATATTGTGATTTTCACTAAAACTTTTCGGGTATTTACCTAATCTAAAACATACTCTCCTGCAATATCAACATATTCCAACATATTATGAACAATATTACCTGTATTTAGAATTTCTATTTCAAAATCATCTTCTCCAAAATCCATAATATGTCTCAAATTTATCGTTAAATCTTTTGTCTTTGCTATAGATAAAATCCATTTCGCACAATCATTTCCACATACAGAAGCATTAAATACTTTACAAGATTGGCCAAAAGCCATCAGCATCAATGTCTTTGCAGAACCTGATAGTTCTTTCGTAGAAATTGGCTCTAATACTGGACTTTATATCAGATGAGAGCTTATCACATCTGACTTATCTACAGCTTTAATCATTCTGATTGATAATTCATTTGTAATCCATTCATCCTCATATCGATTATCGAAATACGTCGGAGGATGATAAATCGCATTCTCCATATTCCCTAAATATATTTTTAACATAGTAATCTCCTCCGTTAGACAAATTCTCCGGCAATCGATACCAGTTCTTTTAAAGGTTTATCATCCATTCCTTTATTCTTTCGTCCATATTACCCCCTATTTTGGATGAAACTTTCAATAGTTGGATAAAAACTGTTGTTTCAAATATATAAACCTAAATTAACTCGTTGTGCTAGATTAGTAATTTATCACTTAAAAATCAAATGCATATTTGTGAATCTTTCTAATGAATGTTTTCCCTTTTCAATAAATCGCCAGGTTTGTTTAAAAGTACCCGGAGCAATTAAATCTTCCTGAGAAATAAATTCAATAAAGTCTTCTACTTTACCTTCATACTCTTCTGCAAAATCATCAGCCATATCTGCCTTTTCATCATCTGTAAAATCTTTCAATTCATTAAAAAGAACATGCTCCAAATTACAAGAATTAAAATAGATTCTATAACTGACACCATTGATTTTTCCGGAAGAATATAATTTTGATAATATTTCTGCTTTTTGAGTATGCTTTCGGACTAAATAATCTGGATATTTCGTCTCTATACGTTCCAAATAATACCGGACTCCCTCAACATCTTTTTCCACGATTACATCATTGCAAAAAGCTCCATCCATATCAACAATGTGTATAATTTTTAAAAAGTCCTCTACCTTGTACCCGTATTTTTGTTTTACTGATTCAATTAAATTGTTAATCTTGGATAGTATATTATCTGTTGATGTATAATCCTTTGTCGTGATATCTCCATGAACTACTACAAACTGAATTTCCGCACTTGAAAAATATTCTTTTAAAATGGAACCCAATGCAGCTTCATCACTCGGTCCTTCTACAATGACCGCAATTACTTTTTTCTCATTCACCACGAACACCCCGCCCTGCTTTTCTAAATGCTCTGGCAATTTTCAAACTATCGGTTTCTTCATAAATTTCTTCTGATTGTCCACCCAATGTAATGCTTCTAATATACATATTACGAAGATTGTTACTTTCTCTTACATTCTTCATATGGATATAACGATTATCTGGATTCGTAGTAGAGAACATAATGCTTTCCTTATCAATCATTTCAAGTGCACGAAGATTATGTGATGTGAAAATCAATTGTCCTTTTGCGCTCTTTTTGAAAATATCAAGCAATTCTCCCAACATGTATTCAAAAATTCCAGAATCAAGTTCGTCAATTACAAGACAAATCGAAGGATTTCCAAATGCCTGTATAAGTGCATTCAGAATGGAAATGATTTTAATAATTCCCTCTGATTCCATTCTGATTGGAATCTCTTTCATACCCTCTCGCTTTGACATTAATTCCAGTTTCCATCCTTCTTCTCCATCATCCAATGATTGTTTTCCGTAATTTTTAATCGTTACCTGCAATCCTGGGATGATTGTGTATAAAACAATATTAATCTGTTCAACAATTGTCTCTAACAGATTTTTTCTTTCCTCGTCCACCAAGATCGGTTCTGTCAAAGATACTGTAAAATCCCCTTTTGCTCCCATGTTATCATTTTCAATCCGAAATGCCATCGGCAAGACAAAATTAGCGGAAATCACTCCTGAATGAGTATTCCGAATAACAAATAAATCTTTCAAAGCAAATTCAAACAAAGAAGAAATAATAACTGAAAATTGTTGAAATCCATTTTTGTATTCTCTGCAGAATATATCCCGACTGCTTTCACCAAAAATATAGGAGCAGTTGCTTTTTTCTGCCATTTTACGCGCTACAATCAAATCTGTTTTTATGTCTTTATTCTCTTCCAGGATTTCATCCAGTCTTTTCTGTGGTTTAAAAATAGTATTCCTCTGATCTCTTTGGTAATCCATAAATACAGTCTTATTTGTTCTGATTCCATTTTCATTCTTTGCACCACTCAATGTTTCTCGACTGATAACGGCCACTTTTTCTTCTCTGCTCAGACTTAGTCTGTATCCTATTTCAAACACAATTCCATTCATAAAAAGATTGAAATCTGCAAAGATCTCTGCGGTATCGGAATCCATGTCCATATAATCTTCTAATGACTGATCAAGATCAGCTCCTATCATTACTTTTTGTAAAAAATACAATGCATCAACAATCGCTGTTTTTCCTGAACCATTTTGGCCGTAAATCCCAAGTATTTCTGCTTTATCTGCCGATAAAATTTTGTTTACAGTATTCGGCATATATATAGTGCCCTTTTTTACATTTTTAATATTTGTCAATTGTAATGATGACAAACGAACAATCGGTCTTTTCATCTTTCTTCTTCTCCTTACAACCATCATTCCACACTATATGCTATGACTATAACGATACCACAAAGCATTGATTTCTTCAATATTTTTCTCTATTTTCGAATTTTTTATTCGTTTCTTTAAATTCTATTTTTGTATTTGTGCCTCACCTAAAATTCCGCACATCGAATTTTTGTCATAAACGTTTTGTAGATACAATAACTTTATGTTTCCCTCTCATCGTACCACTCCTCCATTAGACAAATTCTCCCACAATTGGTACCAGTTCTTTCATAAAGTGAACAATTTCATTGGTATTCAAAATACGAATCCTAAAAGGATCCTTACCAAAATCCATAATATGCCTCAGATTTATTGTTAAGTCCTTTTTCCTTGCTATAGACAGAATTCATTTCGCACAATTCTCTTCTATACCTAATTAAATTATACCCTTTATCAATATTCTGCCGACTTCCTAACTACAACAATAACAAAATAATGTCTAATTCTCAGGCAGAAATTCTGTTACTCTCCTTTGTTCATCTCGAAGAATGCAATATCCCCTAAACATTTTCCATCACAGTGTATTATAAAATAAATCGCATGACACCCAGTTAAATGCTTCATAGATGCACTGTATTCTTCCCAATGATTATTTCCATCAATTTCAACCATAGCTACACGATTATCTGGATTTGGAGTATCTACGCATATTTCAACAGTTCCCTTGCATTTTGCCAAAACTGTAAGAGTAATTGTAGCATTTGCATTCGTTTCTTCTCCAAAATCAAAATACTTAAATCCGACTACACTTTCTGGTGTTAAGTTTGTTACCACTTGTAACATTTCCTTGTTGCTATGTATATCTAATTCTCCACCTTCAAATTCTTTTAATGCTATGTAAGGGGACTTTGAATTTTTCTTTGTTTTTCCCTTTGCATCAGTAAGATAACAAGCCATATAAGCTGGCCAGCAATAGAAAGCTGGTAATTGTTGTTCGTTAAATCCCAACGACGTATATTCTGCGTGTTCAAATCCACCATTTCCCGTTCTTTTCAATGCTGTCGCACAAATCTGTCTTCCACAAGAACGGTTTCCTGTCTGTCTGTGATAAATAGTATACCAAACACCTGCTACGTTTACCATGCCGCCATGTGTATTTCCTACATAATCAGTTGGTTCTGTTTGTTCTTTATATAATGCATTTCCTAATGAAATCAGTGTACCGCTATATGAAAATGGCCCGAAAGGACTATCGGCTAAAGCATAACACATTGCATTGGCATGATGTGGTCCCATTGCATAATATGTAAGACAAAACTTCCCATCAATCTTACGGATAGACGGTGCATTTACCATTCCCTAGTTTCGGACTAAATGCAGGAATTCCATAACCAAATGCCATATCTCCATCATCAATTCCATCATGACAATCTTTCCAGCCTGCCGGTTTCTCTGACTCGGGATATCTCACTCTTCCTATATATGTAAATGGCCCTGTTGGAGAATCTGCAACAGCTACGCCAAAACCTGAATTACTCAATCCTACACCATAATATAAATAGTATTTTTCTTCAATTTCTACAACATCAGGAGCAAATAAATTAGCATTCATCATATTTGCTTTCCCGGTATCAAGTTGTTTTTTTATATATGGATCTTGTATACGTTTATAAATAACACCCTCATACTTCCACTTGACAGGACGATGTACATCTGCAGAATAACATACATAATCTCCCTGACACATTTCTCCACTATCATATAAATCATGTGAGCCATACACATATATTTTTTCTCCGAAAATATGCGGTTCTCCATCTGGTACAAATTCACAACACGGTAATATAGGGTTTATAGAAAAATAGTCCGGCCCATAATTTACTCTTTTCATAATTTATCCCCTCTTTTCTTTTATTTCTTTCATCGTAACACTGAGCTCTGTAATTTTCAATATATTTGCCTGTACTTTTCTTATTATACCCTACATTCCATTTCTGATACCTTTTGTTGTACGAGAGAGTAAAGCTTTTAACAAATACATCTCTTCTGTCATCTTTTTTCTTTCAAGCAAAAAAGCGCCCCATTATTTGCATTTCTGCTAATAATCAAACGCTTTTTGCTAACCGTCCCGTATAGGAATCGAACCTATAATTGAGTCTTAGGAGAGCGAACAGGTGCTGTCAATTCCGGACAAGAACTATCATTATAAGCCCTTGAAAGTCAAGGCTTTTTTCTACTTCCGAGTCAAATCAAGTCAATTCCTGTACCCCACATATATGTCTTAGATAAGACCTGTTTATTAGCAGATTCTTTGCATCAGCTAACACCTGGGGGATACCTTCGTGTCACCACCATTATGAAAAATATGGCTACCATCATTCAAGCATTCGAGAATGATAAACAATATGAAATTGAATTGATTTCTATAAATATAATACCGTACTTTAGACTGGTTGTCTACGGTGTTTTGACTACTAAATTATAATTGCAGCCATTTTTATTTTTTCCATGTCAGTCTGATCTTTTCCATTTTATTAAGGATTATCTCCTTAATCACATCCTGTAGGTATGCCGGATTCAGTCTCTTTTTCATATACGCAAGATATGTATCTTTCGTTTCATCAATTAAAACTGATGTGAAAAATCTTTCCCAACTGAAAAACTCTTCACTATCCACATAATCATATGGAGCGTCCAATATTTCCAGCACATAATTGTTTTTCAGAATTCCGGCAGATAAAATCAGCCACTCAAAAGACTCCGGTAAATACAATGCCACATTTTCGCATCCTTCTATTAACCTTAATACCCGGTCAATTTCTGATCCAAAAGCAGCGCCATCCGCAATGACAAGCATTCTCTCACTTTTATGCTCTCTCAAATAATGAAATACATTGGATTTCCCATTCATAGCTTCACATCGCAAATGATTTTCCCGACACACATAATCGAAAAACTGGTATCCAGAATTACTGTCTTCTGTTATTACCAATTCAGGTGTTACGTCTTTCTCATGAGTAAACGTCCCATATATCCGATAAAATTCATGGTAGCTCTGCTTCAATGTTCCATACTTTCCAGATGTTCTGATTCCATAAATCTCTTCCACACTATAAGGTAAAGTCGGCAGTGATTCCCTCGTTACAATCACATAATAATTATCTGTTTTCTGAATTTCTCCGGCAAACTCCTCGGTCTTAATAAAATCATTTCCCTCATCAATAAATACGATACTGTCAGTAATCTCCGCCAGCTGTCCTTTCCACAAAGCACCTTCCAGCACATAACATTTTTTATCGCATATCAGATCTACCGGACTTCCTGTCGGATTGTTCACATATTCCTGAATCATGTCTACAAGAGTAGTTTTTCCTGTAGCGCTGTCCCCGCGAATGATCGTCAAATTTCTCCGAATTTCAAAATCATATTTTAAGCGTTTTGTTGATACAATAACTCTATGTTTCCCTCTCATCGTACCACCCCTCCATTAGACAAATTCTCCCGCAATCGGTACCAGTTCTTTCATAGAGTGAACAATTTCGTTGGTATTCAAAATACGGATCGTAAAAGGTTCCTTACCAAAATCCATCAAATGCCGCAGATTTACAGTCCTGTCTTCCGACTCTGCAATTTTAAGTAGCCATTTCGCACAGTTATCTCCACAGGTTGATGCATTGAAAATTTTATCTTTATTAAATTTAAAAAGGATTAACGTTTTCACTCCTCCGGATAACCCGGTTGGAGGAATCTTTCCCAACACCGGACTGTCTATTACTCCACTATCCAAAACTGTTGACTTATCTACATCCTGAATCATTTCTTTCACAAAAGGATCTACAATCCAACTGTCTTCATAATCATATTTAAAATAAGCCGATGTATTATATACAGCTTCTTTCATATCACCATAATAAATATTCAGCATAAAAATCCCTTCCTTTTTATATGTATTATCATATTATATTCTTTGTTCTCATATCCATCAATATTCCGCTGATTTACTTTAAATTTTTCATGAGAGAGCCCAAAATCAATTTTCTCTTCTACCATTATACATGATAGAAATAGAAAAATAAACGCCGGTATTACTTCATCGTCTTCGCTAACGAAGCCAATAGTGCTTTCATTTCCGGATTTGCCAATACTTTTGCAAGCAGCTCTGCATCCACATCATCCGGCACATCTACTGTCTGAGTTGTGGTTTCCTCTCGCATCTTTGGATCCAGATTTTTCTTCTCATAGAACGCTTCCTCGAATAATTCTGCATTTCGTCTTCGATCCTCATCAATAATATGGGAATATACATCTGTTACCATATCTACCTGTGAATGCCCGGAATCCCCTTGAACCGCTTTGATATCTCCGCCATTCAGTTTTAATTTATATGTCACGCTACTGTGTCTCAAACTGTGAAAGACAACCGGTGGAAGATTATACTCTTCAATCAGTTTATTTAATTGCCCCCTGATTGCCCCAGTACCAATGGGATTTCCAAAGGTTGTTGCCATCACCAGATTATAATCTATATATTCCTCGCCTAAGACTTCTTTTACTTCGTCCTGCTCCGCTTTCCATTCAACCAACATATTTGCAACACTCTTTGGAAGAAATACCTTACGGATACTGCTCTCTGTCTTTGGTGTTTTCAAAATCTGAACAGTTTTGTTGGTTTTATGCTGCGAAGGAAAAACCAGCAACACATCTTTCCCTTCCAGATTTTTCAGAGTTTCCTTTGTTACCCGTTGTGTTTCCTTATTGATATAAACATAAGCTCGATTCTCTTCGATTGCTTCCGGAGAAATATCTACACAGTCCCAGGTCAAACCAAGCAATTCCCCTAATCGTAGGGAACAGGAAAATGACAGATTAATTGCCAGCTTCAACCGTTCATCTTCACAGACATCCATTGCATACATTAAAGTTTCTGCTGTCCAGATTTCCCGTTTCTGCGATTTATGTTTCGGCACCGTTGCATAGGTACAAGGATTTTTTTCTATCATCTCCCATTTGATTGCCTGCTCAAAACAATTGCGAAGCAGCTTGTGGATTTCTCTGACGGTACTCGCAGAAACAAATTCATTTTTCTTATTCCCTTTCACCGGATTTCCGACTGCTTTTGTCTGCAGCAACCCCTGATAATATCTTTCCATAAAGCGGGTGTTGATCTCCGAAAGTTTTACAGAGCCAATCATAGGCTCAATATAATTTCTGATCAGCCCTACATTCCCTTCATAAGTGGATAATGCCCATTTTTCTTTTCCATACAAAGAAACGTATTCCGTGAGCAGATCCGACAATGTATTGCACTTTCTCACAACAAGTGCGCCCATTTCCTGTTTATATTCGATTTCTCTTTTTCGCTTCTTTGCTTCTGCTTTTGTATCATATGTTTCCCACTTCTGTCTCCGTTTACCGGAATCATCCTTATAGTTATAGATCACATTAAATTTTCCGTTTCGTTCTCTGATCGATGCCATGCTAATTCCCTTTCCTTTCTTCCAACCAAGCTTCAAATTCATCTCTTTTTACTCTGGATATGTTTCCAATCTTCACTGCTGAAAATTTCCCATCATCCATCCATTTGTAAATCATCCCTCTACTGACCTTTGCAAGAAACGCTGCCTCATCAAATGTCAGATAACTCAGATTTCCATTCTTACTACGATCTCCGGTTTTGGCTAATTTCTTTCGCCTGTAATTTGCCAGACTAAAATTTTGTTCCATTGACAGCTCTTCATAATCGTTGGCTGGATCCAATTTATAATGATCCTGTCCTTCTAAAAATTTTTGAAAACTCTCTTTTGTAATTCTTTTCTTTTCTGCGATTACAACCGTTTCAAAAAAATGACTGTACTTGGAATTTTTCAAAATCTCATATACCTGACGTCTTGGAATTCCCAAAAGCCTTGCCATTTCCGGCATGGTAATTGTTGCTCCCTCCAGCTCCTTGTCCTTTTCCCTATCTTTCTGTGTGCGATATTTTGATTGCTTCTCATACCATTCCTGAAAAGATTTTTTCGGAATCCTGATCCAGTAATCAACAGTAACTGTTTTTATACCGTCACGTTTAATCAGATCATAAACCGTAGTTTCACTAATCCCCAACATTTTGGCAACTTCTGATATGGAATAAGACCATTTTTTCAGATTTTTTCCCGGTTCTTCCCCATTCACTTTCTGATACTTCACCTGGTTTGCGTACCACTTTTCAAAGCTGGCAATATTCACTCTCATTTGTCCTGCGATTTCTCTGCATTCAAAATAATTTTTCTGAACCAGCCAGTATCTGCCTGTCTTCTTTAGTCCCAAAAGATTTCCCATCTCCGGAACTGTCATCCACGTTTTTTCCTTCGGAGGAAGCCTCTTGTATTTACTGTTTTCCTCTATTTCAGAAAGCACTTCTTCAAACGCGGTTTCTTCTATAACAATTTGATTCATCTGATCGACTCTCCTTTCTTTTCTGCATCATACATCATTTTCAAATAAAAAATTAGGATGTCGATTGCGACTTTTTCTCTCAACCAACATCCCAGATTTTTTACTCCGGCTGTTTATCAAGCCAGTCATCAAAACTCTTTTTTGAAATTCTATACTTTCCTCCATCCAACTGGATCCATCGGAATTCTTTTTTCTTTAATAATGCATAGACCGTCGGGCGGCTTACATCTAAAATCTCCTGAATCTCTTTTACGGTATAACATCTTTTTTCTGACATATAAAAAACCCTCTTTCTTCTTTCATATAGGAAGGAAAAGATCCTTCTATATAACGAAAGGAAAAAGAGGATTTTTACAGGGTACTAATAAAAAAATTTATAATCCATTTCTATAAATCTCATTTATAACAGCCTGCGCCTGCTCCATTTCTTTTTTCTTTATGATTTCTTCCCGGTCACTTAGGATTGCAATCATTTCATCTATCACATCTTCCAGTCTAGGCTCTGTGTAACGATACAAGTATCCCAACATCCTGGTCGCTGTATAATCTGTATTCAGATTCTTATAGGCTATTTCTGCACAAAGTTCTTTCGGATATCCTTTGGTAAGTAAAACCTTATATAATTCATCTGTTCTTTCCGTTCCCATAAAGTATCACTCCTGTAAATTTCTCTCGGCTTAAATCAGTATGCCCTCCAAATGATCCAGCTCATGCTGACAAATCTGTGCGGTCCAACCGTCAAGTTTCAATTTCTGTTTCTTCCAATTCATATCCAGATATTCAACTTCTATCATCTGATATCTCGTTGTCTTACGCACTCCTGTAAGAGATAAGCATCCTTCTTCAGTTTCATAAGGTGATTCTTTTCTTACCAATACAGGATTAAACATTACCACATCTACGAATCCCATATTTACAATAATGACACTTTTTTTCACACCGATCATATTCGCTGCCATTCCAACACATCCCTCACGGTTCGCAGCTAACGTATCCATTAAATCTTTTCCAACTTGAAGATCGGCTTTTGTTGCCGGTTCAGATTTTTGTCCCAGAAAAAATATATCTTTCATAATTGGTTTTACCATTTTCTTCATACCTCTATTCTCAAAATCGTTTTTTTTGCTTTGTTCTGAATTGTAGTATAGCAGTTTTTTTACTTTTTTTCTATCTCACCCTGTATTTTCTGCCCTGAGCCTTTCGTTATATGAGAGGGTTAATCTTTCAAGAGCAAGATCCACCCAGTAATACGGTATCGCCATTTTGGCTTTCCCATTACTTTGAGTTTTATCTTGATGTGGATTTCGCTCCCCATACCCTCGATACTGACATTTGCAAAATGTCAGATTGGCTTCCACATAAAATGTGTGCGCAACACTAGAAGTATCAGAAGGGACAGCTGATATTTCTAGTGGAGAGCCATGAAGTTGGAAGCACTCAATTAAGGGAGGAGGAACATGGCACCGAAGAAAAAAAGAAATGAAATGAAACACTCTAATATCATTTGTTTAAGACTAAGTGACATTGAATTAGAGTTAGTCAATCATGCCGCTTCTCAGGCGAAATTATCCCGTTCTGATTATCTGAGGAACTTGATTTTAGATCACAAAATAGCAATACGCTATGAGGTTGTAATTGAAAGTAAGACAATAAAAATGCTTTTAGCAGAGTATGGAAAAATCGGCTCTAATCTCAATCAGATCGCAAAATATTTCAATACAGGAGGAGCGTACTCTAAATCTGTAACAAACGAAATCCAGCAATGCCTTTACGACCTATATAGGTTAAAAAAGGAACTGCTAAAAATGATAGGTGATTATCGTGGCAATAGTGAAACATATTAAAAGTCGGAATGCAAACTATTCAGATGCTCTGAATTATCTCATCTTCCAGCATGATGAATCAACCGGAAAAATGATTCTCGATGAATTTAATCGGCCACTGCGAAGAGATGAATTATATGTGGATGGTCTAAACTGTAATCCCGATACTTTTGATGTTGAATGCTACGAATGTAATGAACATTTTAAAAAGAACCGAAACAGATCTGAAATCAAAAGTCATCACTATATCATCAGTTATGATCCTGCCGATGCTATTGAATGTGATCTGACGGGAGAAAAAGCACAGGCTCTGTCTTTAGAACTTGCAAAGAAAATTTTTCCGGGATATCAGGCTCTTATCGTGACACATACCGATGGTCACAATGGTTCTGGCAATATCCATACGCACATTGTAATCAACAGCGTCCGTAAGGAAGCTGTCAAAAGGCTACCTTACATGGATAAGCCCCATGAAGAAATTGCCGGATACAAGCACCGATCCACAAATAAATTCCTGAATTATTTCAAAAAGGAAATTATGGATATGTGCATCCAGGAGGGACTTCATCAGGTTGATCTTCTCTCTCCGGCTGAAACAAAAATCACACAGGCTGAATATATGGCGCAAAAATCCGGACAGAAAAAATTAGAAGAGACAAACAAAAAAATCATTGCAGATGGGTTGAAACCAACTGCCACTACATTTCAGACACAGAAGCAAGAACTTAGGAATGCCATCGAAGAATGCAGCTCGCATTCTAAAAGCTTTCAGGAATTCCAATCTCTGCTTTTTGAAAAATATCAGATTTCCGTCATTGAAGAAAGAGGAAGATATCGTTATCTCCATCCGGATCGGGACAAACGAATTACTGAGAAGGCTTTGGGAACTCAATACGGCAAAGAACATTTAGAACAGCTCTTCTCACAAAAAGATCCAATAACCATTCTTTATGTCAGATCGCATTTACGGTTGGTGCTAGATCTTCAGAAAAATGTGAAAGCAATGCAAAGTCCTGCATATGCGCATCGGGTAAAAATATCCAATCTTCAGGAAATGGCAAATACCATTATCTACGTGCAAGAACATGGATACAATACCCAAACCGAATTAAAAGATGCCTTTTCCAAATCTCAAAAACAGTTAGATCAGGCAACAGATCGGCTTATGGAAATGAATACAGATTTGAAAAGCATCAACCGTCAGATCCATTACACCGGACAATATTTTGCGCATAAAGCAATCTATACCGATTTTTTAAAAGCAAAAAACAAAGGCAGATTCCGAAAGGAACACACCGCTGAAATTCAGGCATATGAAGAAGCCCGTGACTGGCTGAAATCTTTTTATCCAAACGGAAAGATACTTCCTATCAAAACATTGAAGGAGCAAAAAGCCAGCTTACAGGAACAGATCGACCAGCAAAAATCATCCATCCGATCTCTAAAGGATCTGACACAAGATTTAAGAACCGTAGACAAGAATGTGGAAGCAATTCTACACAACCAGGTTCCAAAAAAACAAAAGACACAGGAACCCGAATTATAAATCATTTTACGAAGGAGGAATTACAATATGACACAAAATGAATTTAATGTTGTCCTGGAACAACAATATCGAAAATGTGCCGATGTGCTGGCACACAAGAAAAAAGAATACACAGGAGACCGCATTGACCGCCTGAGTGCATTTAAAATCGCCGCCTCATTACAGGGATGTACACCTAAGGCTGCTCTGGCCGGAATGATGTCGAAGCATGTCGTATCTCTCTATGACATGTGTTACTCTTCTCTGCTCCAGTTTGAGTTAGAACAATGGGATGAGAAGATCACAGACTGCATCAACTATCTCATTCTGCTGAAAGCATTGATAAAGGAGGAACAAGCCTATGGATCACATTGAGACAAAGATTTTAAATAGTTATACCATTCAGGAAGCAGCTCAAAACATGGTATTCGCAGCAAGGCTTACCCAACAGGGGCATTCCATTCAAAACATGGATGATCTTATGGCTCTTTATCAAAAATCTTTTACGGATAAAACCGTAGACCGGATTGCCAGTCTTCCCCATCCAACCGTACAGAAATTTACGGTGATCACCGTTGCGATTGTAGGTGCAAGCAGACGTTTTCTTGCACAGATCACTCGTCATCAAAACGAAGTAAAATTCATGAGTGCATCTCTGCAATATAGCAACTATTCAGAAAAAGCTGCATTTGCAATCCCATATGAAATCCTTTTTTCCGAGCAGAGATACATTGATCTCTATCTGCAAAGCTGTTTATCGGATCTCAGATGTTATCGGGAATTATGTTCTGTGGGATTTCATCATGATTCTGCCGGATATGCCCTCCCTCATGCTTTGAGAAATATTCTGATCATCTGTGCTACACCTTATGAGTGGAAACATATGATCAGTCAGCGGATCTGCAGAAGAAATACCGACGAAACAAGAATTGTAATGTTGGACATCTGGCAGAAACTATATGAATTTGATCCGGTGTTATTTTCACCGAAGCTGACCGGTCCTTTCTGCCAGAGGGGATGTTGTGAAGAAGGTGCTATGTCCTGTGGAATCCCCATCCCAAAAGACTGGTCTCCATTAGAAATAATGAGAGCAGATTATCCTCTGCTCGTAGAAGGGAGGAAAGCTGTTTATGAAGATTAAATTGATCGACTTTGGGTTAGAAAAAGATCATTATCCCTTCCGACCTCATGAAAACGATGCAGGGGCTGATGTATATATGCCTTATAACTGTATATTAAAGCCTGGAGAAATTGCAAGAATCCCTTTAGGATTTGGTCTTGTGATTCCGGATGGATACGCCGGGTATGTCTTTCCAAGAAGCAGTATGGCTGCAAAAGGACTGGTCTGCGAACTTCCACCGATTGATTCTGGATATCGTGGAGAAATTCATGCCATCATCAGCAATGTTAGTTCAGAATCCCAGACACTCCTCAAAGATACCCGTGTAGGACAACTGGTTATCACGCCTGTTCTAATCGCTGACTTTGTTCTTGGTCTTGGAGAGGCAAGAGATACCGGTGCATTTGGAAGTACCGGTGAATAATCTTCCCTTCAAAATCAGAGGTGCCGAATAATTTATGATTCGACACCTCACACACTCAGAATAATGAACAGAAAGGAAACACTACAATGATTAGCGTCCAAATCTATCATACATAAAGGAGTTTGAATAGGAGTGTTAGGCAATAATAAACTATGTTCCTTTTTGTGAAAGAACACTTAATTGACGTTGTAGAGATAGGGTAGCTTCATCTAATAATATACAAAAAATCGAAAAAAATCTTTCTAAAAAATTAGGTTCTTCAAAAAACTTTCACTATGGACTGTTTTACATTACATTTATATTTGTCTCTCTTCTTCATTTGTCAGAATAATCGGTTGGTTTCTTTTTCATATTTTGATAATTTCATAGTATTTATCCTCGTAATCCATACTGCCTAATAATTAAGAAAACAACTGTGATTATATGGGGTAAGATAATAATGATGATTTCCTCGAACGATTCATCATTATTTATTCATGATGCAAACGATTCTCAGTAAATGCAAAAACTATGAAGTCTAATTCTTTAATTGAACCGCTATCGCATCCCTATTCATATATTTTTCTATAATACAAACCATACATAAATCTATAATAAATATAATGACATATATTCCTACAAAAATATCACTTTTATAAGAATATGACAAAAAGTCCATACTGTTGCATATATTTTTAATTATAGTCATTGATACCGTAAACGATAAGCAGACTGCAAAAATCACGGAAACACTTGTATAATATAAAATTTCATACAAAAGTACCTTTCGCATTTGCCTTCGTGTCATACCAATACTTCTTAACGTTGCAAACTCATTTTTCCTCATTACAACACTTGTTAAAAATATATTTATTAGATTTACAACAGCAATGATTGAAAAAACAATACATAATATGACACTCACCATTTCAACGATTGTTTTCAGCGTTTGAAATTCTGCGGTATAACTCTCTTTTGAACGATAATCAATTTCTGAATAGTTTTCTGAAAGTGCATTCATTATATCCTTTGCATGACTTTCTTCTCCTTTTTTTACATTAAAAGAATATACCATGATTTTGGGATCTTCTATAAGATCCTTATATGAATCGGAAGATAAATATAATTCAAATGTATCATCTCCATATATGCCAGAATTTATAACACCTTCCCCTAATTTCACATGCCCCAAAACAGTATATTTCCTTTGTTTTCCATCAGAAGTTTGTATTGTTATAGACTCTCCTACTTTGTGTACCTCATTAGTCTGCATAATACTTCCATCTTCATTCAACCATACGCCCTCGAAAATCCCCTCTCCTTTATAAAATGAAGCAAGCTCCACATTGTCTTCAACAAACATATTTTTACGGATATTAAACTTGTCAATACCATAAATATTGAGAACATAATCCTCTCTTTTCATATCGAAGCCATTAATGGAAAACGAAGCATCATCACAACTTCCATAAACAATTCCATCTTTTTTTACAATATTTTCTTTTTTTATTTCATTTATAACCTTCTTAGGAATGTTTGCTACTGTTCCATCAGACAACAGATAGTTACTCGTAAAGAAATTTTCGGTACCCACTCTATAATCAGAATATAACATTTTTGATAAATATTTATTAATATCAAAACTGCCAATTAAAGAATATGAAATACCGATGAAAATAATTGTAAATGTAATACTCATGACTACAAGCACTACATTCTTTTTATTCCTTTTTATATTTTGATAAGCAAATTTGTATAATTTATTTCCATCTGATGCAGTTCTGGTATTTTTTTTTAACTTTAATTCTATTTTTTCTGATTCTACCGGAGATAAAGATTTTACTTTTCTTAACGGTCCGTATATGCTAATAATTGTAGTAAACACTACAAAAATTATCGTTAATATTAGAACTATTAAAAAATCTTTTATCTGAATTAAGTTTACTCCTTCAACTCCCCGTAAATTAGTCTGTGATAAAAGTATTGGTATCAGTTTTTTACCAATAAAATATCCTGAAACCACACCGCTTGGAACTGCTATCATAAGTAAATATGCCGCTTGCCATTTTACAAATTTACCAATCTGTTTTTTATTCATTCCTAACGCTTTCAAACGACCATATTCCTTTTCTTCCTTCAGTGCGGCAATATAAAAAATATTATGTATTATTAAAAATCCGATTATTATAATAATCGCTATACCTGCAATAGAAATGATCAAATTATCCGTTTCCATTAAAATACTCTGGTCCGTATATCCCGGGTTAATAGAGTAATCCACCTTATCATTGATTCCAACATCTGACAGCAACATACTTATCTGTTTTTCAATATTTTTGTTATCCTTTAAAAGAATATCTATCGTTGTCTGACCATAAAAATCTTCTTTTTGATAATTTTCATTCCAATATTTATCATAAGCTTTCGACACAATAATTTGACCTGTTTTAATTTCTGTTGCGCTATTTTCATTAAACCATCCTGACAATATAAACTTTTTTTTGAAATGCTCCGTTCCAATTTTTAAGTCTAATAGAACAGGTTCCCCCACTTTAGCTTTTATATCCAATGCTTTCATGGTTTCTCTATCCATTGCAACTTCATTCATTGCAGAAGGCATATGTCCACCTGTCAATTGTTGAAAACAATGTTCCGCATAGCTAGCATCCTCATAAGAAAATTCAACTTCATATTTTAATTCTTCATTAATAACATCAGCAAGATATTGCCTATATCCTACCGATTCAACCATGTCATTTTCTTTAATTTTCTTAAAAGCATTTTCTGTTTCTTCATTACAATCTTTGAGTACAACTTGTCCTGTAGTACCTATTGATTTTATATTGCTGTATTCCTGGGCATTATGTATTCCCATAACCGTTGTGTACAACGTACAAAACATAATTGTTGTAAGGAGCATAGCTATTACCGCACAAATACTTTTTGTTTTATTTTTTACTACTGTTTTTAATGCAAACTTCCTTATCATTTATAACGCTCCCATCTGCAATCGTAATTATTCTATCCATTTGTGCCGCAATATCTTGATCATGCGTGACAATAACTATAGTCTGATTGTATAATTCATTCATCTTTTTCAGAAATTTTATCACTTCATTTCCCATTGCCATATCTAAATTTCCTGTTGGTTCATCCGCTAATACAATTTCTGGATGATTAACTAAAGCACGTGCAATAGCAACTCTTTGTTGTTGTCCTCCTGAAAGACTAGACGGTAATGCAGTCTTTTTTGAAGATATTTCTAAAACTTTTAACATATCCTCAATATAATTATCATCTGGTTTTCTTCCATCTAATTGAACTGGAAAAGTAATATTTTCATATACGTTAAGAACCGGGATTAAATTATAATTTTGAAAAATAAAGCCTATTCTATTTCTTCTACTTTCCGTTAACTCGTCGTCTGATAATCTAGAGATTTCTTTTTCTCCAATATAAATTTCCCCAGATGTTGGTGTATCCAACCCCCCAATCATATTTAATAATGTAGTCTTTCCACTTCCTGATTTTCCAATTATTGCGACAAGTTCACCCTTTTTTATTTCAACGTTAACATTATTTAATGCTTTTATCTCCTTTTCGCCTGATTCGTAAATCTTACACAAATCCACTGTCTTAATCGCCATATTATTTACCTCTTTTTATTATAATCTCATTCTTTTTTACTTCATATATAGTATCAACAATACTATCAAAAACATTACTGTGCGAAACTATAATCACAATTTTATTTTTAATATTTTCAATCGTCTTGGCAATAACTCGTTCTGTTTTTAAATCTAATGCCGATGTTGGTTCATCAAAAATAAACACATTTGATTCTTTTAACAATGCTCTTCCTATAGCCAATCTCTGTCTTTGTCCGCCTGATAATGTCATTCCGTCATCACCGATTATAGTATTCATTTTTTCTGGTAATTTATTTATTTCATCATACATCTCAACTTCTTTAAGTATTTTATAGATTAATTCTTCCTCAAAATTCTGATTTCCATTTGTAAGATTATTATATATTGTATCATGTGAAAAAAATGTTTTTTGTGACACAATAGAAAAACTATCGCGTACTTGTTCAATATTATACTCTTTTATATCTATTCCATTGAGTAATACCTTTCCGTAATTAGGATCCCAAAATCCCAAAATTAGATTAATTATAGTCGATTTACCAACTCCACTTTTTCCACAAATTAAGTATAGTCTCTTTAATTAGTGTCTGCTGATTAAGCAGCTATCTGTAACTTCCAACTCTTACATCTGTTCCGGTCATGCCAGAATCGGAACAGATGCAAAAGAGCACAAAGTATTCGCCTCTGAATCCTGAACAGATTCGTCACGAATACAGATAATGCGATAGATGTCAACTGCGTTTCTTCCAGTTTTGTGGTAATGCAGCTCATACCATAACAGCGTTTGCTCAGGCTGAAGGTGCGCTCCACTTCGATTCTATCGGTATTATCCTGATACTCTTGTTTTTTATCAACTTTTGCTGTGGCGCTTGGTCTGCCCAGCTTTGGACCTGATAACCGGATCCCATGCTCTTTGCAATAACTCCTGTTTTCCCTGGTCCGGTATATCTGATCTGCCAGGACACGTTCTGGATAATAACCGGTACGCTCTTTGAAGCGTTCTATTGCTTCAATCAGGCAGGTGCTCTCGTTGTATGCCTCGAAAGATATTTTTTCGAGGCGCCCATAACCTTCGCTGTCAAGACTGAGATCAAATTTTGCGCCAAATTCAACAGGTGCTTTGACCTTCCCTCTGACAATCGGCCGAAGCCATGGCTGCGAAATGCTTACAATGCGATGCTCTACAGAATGGATTCTGTTATCATACATATACTGTTGCTGTTCATACAGCCTGATGATGGTAAGATATAGGCCGATATCCTTACCTGTCATGGCGTATCCATCACTCATGAACTGTTCCAGATAGCCAAGATCTCTTTTCACGTAGCCTAGCTGTCTGCGGAGTGCGCTGCGGATTTTCTTTGCCGTGTGCTTTCTGCTCTTGGCAAATGCAAGATACTCTTTTCTGGCACGTTTGCGGTATCTTCTTGGCAACTTAAGACCATAACATTTACAAAAACAGTAAATCATGTTTTCCAGCTTTTCTCTTGCTTCGTTCAAAAGCGAGATGTCCTGCGGATAACGTATGTTTGCAGGTGCGCAGGTTGCATCAAGTGTCAGAGTCCCTTTGTTTGTATCTTCTTTTGCAGTACCATCATCACCGGATTTTCCTACGGATGGAGGAGTATGGTCATCTTTGTCATCCTCCTTGTGAGCAAGAAGATACTCATTTACTTCCATCAGCATATCTGCTGAAATGCGTTTACGGAAAAGAACCAGTGTACTTGCATCAAACGGAGCTTCTTCCCGAAAACCGGGAAGCCCGATAAAGTATTGCAGATACGGATTCTCAGCGATCTGTTCCACAAGCTCACGGTCGGAAAATTGGAACTTGGTCTGGATGATCAGGGCTCCTAATGCCATGCGAAGAGGCTTGGCAACATTACCCGTATCACTTGGAAACAGCTTGGCATATTTTACTTCGAATTCATCCCATGGGATTCGGTCAGCCAGTCTGACCCAGCGGTTATCCGGATTCATGTGGAGTCCCATAGGTTGGTTGAAATCGAGGAATGAATGTTGTAACTTGTCGATCGGTTTGTACATTGTTTTAGCCCCTTTATACTTAAAATCTGTAAGAAAACTGCAAGAAAAACGATTTGTTTTTGTCAAAATCCTTGCAATCATTATACCAGAAAATGTGGCAAAAGTCAGTAAAATCAAGTGTTTTCAGTTTGCTCAGCAGACACTAATTATATTATCAAGATTTATTTATAAAAATTTTTTCACAGATTAAGCAAATATTTCATTCCATAAATCAAAATCTCAGCCAACTATCTTCAGTAACCAATAATATTTTATCTGTCATCTAGTCAGAGTCATAGATAAATTTCCTTTTTAAAATAAAGTAAAATGATAGCAATCCAGCATTTCCTACCAATCTTTATAGAATGAACATCCGGTAGACACAATCCACTCTAAAATCAGGCACCTACGCTTGATATGTTGGTTTTTCTATAAAAACGGTGTAGCTAATAACAAGTCACTAGCAAATACTATCAATTTTTTCATAACACTACTTCTTATTTTATTAAGGTTACCATATTCATCATACCCATTCTAGCTAGTGAACAAAATTGATATTCCAATATTCTCCTTCATATAAATCAGATATGTTGTTTACCCACTCAAGGTATATACTCCTCTAGGAGAAAGATTAAATGCATAAACACAATCATACGAATCTTCTTCATTTGTCAGGATAATCGTTTCGTTTTCATACTTTGACATTTTCATAGCATTTATCCTCTCCTCCTTTCCATATCCTGCTCCAAATATCTCGGTACCGGTTTTCCTGATTTCACAGCGATTGCAATCTGTTTTTCCCGTAATCTCTTGATTACCGACTCTCTTTTCTTTGGTTTCTTTTTTGAGGATTGGTATGGCTTCTGTGCAGGCTTTCTTTCCTCACTTTTCTCTTCTGCACTTTTCAGATTGTTTACCTGTCCATCCACCATATTATAATTTCCTTCTGTTCCGGATTCCCAGCATCTCTCATAAGTCCCATTTTCAAAAAACTTCTGGTAATGCTCCAATCGAACACTACTTTTTTTCGTCTCTTCTTTCGCCTGTTCCGTTCCCTTTACAACTTCATGAAGTTGCTGCCTGGTTTTTTCATCGAATCCATTCTGACACTCCTCCATGATCATCTTTCCATAACTGTCTAAGATGATATAGGCAACCTGCCTGTGATATTCCTGATGTTCCATGAGATAAAACTGCTTTCCATCAATGATGATATCATCCGTAGCCATCCAGTTTCCCGATTTTCCACTAATGCGGTAATTTTCCGTATCCAACGTGACCAATGTACCCGATGGATTTAATCGGATAAATCCGGATAAAAGCTGTAGATAGTCTTCATTAACATAATAGCAGTAGACTTCCCCATTCTGGTTCAGGACAAGCACATCGCTGACTTCACAGGACTCTTTCATACGTTTCCATAACGCAATCGCGGTTTCTCCCGGCAATAACGGTCTGATATCCATCTGCCGATAATACTCAATCCGTATTGGTAATTTTCTGCTTACCGCTTCTTGATAAGAAAGATGCCAGAGTTCTCTCCCCTCCGAATTACGGTTTACCCGGTAAACTGCAAATTGATTATCCTTCATAAGAATCCTCCTCCAAATTATTCAGATAAGCATTCAGATCCAGGGAATAATAATATTTATCTTCGATCATCTGTAACTTACTGATCGCGGATGCAATGGTTTCCATCAGATCGTCTTCCAATGGATCTTCTTTCATTTCTTCCAACACTTCTAAGGTATCTTTCAAAATATCGATTGTATCTTTTCTTGTATTCGCCCGAAAAAGTGCCACAACCGCTAATTCATCTTCTTCAAATTTCACTTTACTCATAAGCTCATCTCCTCCCTTCTCTTTTGAGATTTGGTTTTCTGTACCTGACTTTTTTCTTCTTTTGGTTCGGTTTTCTCTGCATTCAGAGACTTCTCTTCGATATATTGTTCCACACATTTGAGTGCAGTCTGTACCAATTTATTTTCCTTATAAAATGGGATGGAATCTAAGATCTCTCTTTGTGATCTTCCGCCGACCATCAGATCCATCATTCCGTCATAATCGCTTCCTTCCTGCAGGTTAAATCCAACAGACTTGATCCCATTCATCCGTTCTGCAGGTATCTTCTCATACGCTTCTAAAGCTTCCGGCAAAGTAAGATCATGATGAACTTCTCCTAATACCGGAAACTCTGAACATTCTGCCGCATAGAAGCTGATACAGCTCGTTTGCTCTAAGATATCCTTTTTCTGAATGTCACTTTCCATTCCAAGTATCTTTTTTCTCTCTTCTACAAAATCCGAAAGTTCCTGAAATCCAAAGCGATCCACAAAAAATGCTTTCATATCCCCATTCTGATTCATGATCACAACATCACTGACAGACAGAGAGTGTGCCTTATAATCCGCCGGTGGATCATCATTAAAAATACTGTAAATCGCATTCATATCTTCATTTGGCAGATACTGGCTGGAATAAACACATCGATACTGATCAGCAGTTACCATGATCCCTTTTTTCTGCAAGTCTTCCATTCCCACAAATAATTGATCTCTTCCAGGTCCATTTTCATCCAAATGATAGATAGAGAGCCTGCATTCTTTTCTTGTAAACATCATTTCTTCAAAACTTTGTTCAAACCGTTCCGGATATATTACTCGTTCTACACGTTCTTTCTGGATCGGATCTCCTTTTTCTATGATTGCTTCTACCCATCGTTCCACTTCATTCCAGGATTTTGCAAATAAATGTCCCTGCATCCTATGCGTGCCGTCCGGAATAAACTGCAGATGTTGGGAATTGCTTTCTTCTTTTACAAAACGGTATCCGGCAGCTTCTACTGCCGCAAGTAATTTCTCTTGTTTCTGTTCCAGCATCATTTCTATTTTTTCCGTCAGTTCATCGATCATTTCTCCGGCTGTCTTACGGATCACATCCATAGAAGCTTTCAGTTCTCTCATTTCTTTTCCACTGCTCCAACCTGCAATATACGGAAAACTATATTCTGATGTATCTAATTCAAACGCAGAACATACACAATACGCGACTGACTCTGATTTAAATGTTAATGTATCCATTTGAAGCATTATACCCATGTTTTTATAATGTTGATTTTTTAAATTATTTCCCATAAATCCTCACTTTCTTGTAAAAAAGATGAGCATTATCAGATACGCTATTATTAGGTTTCTCCTCGAATGGGAAACCGGAAAGGAGCGCATTTGATATGCAAATAAACTATTTAGATGCTATTTCATCAGTTCTTAATATGATGAAGCAGCCAGACAGTGCATGTAAAAATATAGACATGCACAGAACCTGTTATACTACACTCTTCAAGTACCTGATGGATAAGGGCATTCCTTTTTCAATGGATGCCGCACTGGACTGGCTTGAGATTAAAAAACAGGAAATTTCCCATGAGACGTGTTCTCAATATAGAAATGCCCTGTTCCGTCTTGAGCATTACCTGCTCTTTGGAAATATCAAAAATTCTTTCTGCCGCTCAGAAGACAGTTTTTTCTGCCGAAGCGGAATGTCGGAATCCTTTTTTCGCCTGACATATGAGTTGGAAGAATACTATGCGACCACACAGAATCCCTGCTATTACCATACGTATTCTGTTGCCATCAAAGAGTTCTTTAGGCTTGCTACTTCCCTTGGAGTTACAGAGCCGGAAGCAATAACAATAGATACTCTTATCGAATACTGGAATACTTACTGCAAATCCCGTAAATCTCTTGCCAGACGTCAGAACGCCGTATGTGCCATGACAGCACTTATGAAATATCTTCACCGCAGAGGTGATGTTCCAGAGTGTTATCAGCTGGTTCTTTTTGGTGAGAACGTTGAAAAACTGCTTAATATGAGACTTTCTAAAACAGGTACCGCATTTCATCCGAGTGTACCTCTTGAGCTTAAAGCTGATGAATATCTTGACGCTCTGGACGATTGGAAATATAGGGAATCATCAAAAGCTGTTTATCGCAATGATTTCACATGGTATTTCATGTTCCTGGAACTTAACCATCTGGAACACTCGGCAGGAACTGTGACATCATGGATAGATATACTTCCGGATTGTCCGAATCAGATCAAAGCCAGCTGTTCCGTATCAGCTCATCGTTCACACACTATCAGAATGTTTGAAAAGTATCTCCAGGGCATAATGGAATCCAACATAATCGCTGAGCCGAAGCGTGCGTCTGATCATCTTCCATCATGGAGTAAAAGCATCCTTGATGGTTTCATAGAAAGCCGCAGGCGGGATGGAATGACCGATAAGACACTTACCATGTGCAGGGCAGCCGGATGCCGTTTCTTCAAATATCTTGAAGACAATGGAATAGATAATCCAGTTTCCATAACACCCGATGTAGTTAAAGCATTTCATAACCATGATGTCCATTCGACCCCGGAAAGTAAAAATGCATATGGAACCAAGCTTCGTCAGCTTCTACGGTACATGGCTGACCAGGATCTGATTTCACCAACACTTGCTTTTGCAGTATCTGCAAGCTGTGCTCCTCATCGCAGCATAGTTGATGTTCTGAGCGATGATATGGTCGAGAAAATATATGAATATCGTGAGAAAGCTTCTACTCCCATGGAACTCAGGGACACAGCCATGGTCATGCTTGGACTTCGAATGGGTATCAGGGGAGCAGACATCCTAAAGCTTCAGGTAAATGATTTTGACTGGAAAAACAAAACGGTTTCTTTCATTCAGCAGAAAACAAGAAAAGCAATAACGCTTCCAGTTCCAACAGATGTAGGTAATTCAGTATATAAATACATCATGAATGGACGCCCGGAATCGGCTGTCACAGGCAACGGATATATATTTATCCGCCATCAGGCACCATATTTCCCGCTTAAAGTTACAACGGCGTGCCGTGGAGCTTTAAAAAGAATACTTGCTGAATATGGATTTGAATTATCTGCTGGTCAGGGCTTTCATATGACACGAAAAACATTTGCCACAAGAATGCTTCGGGCAGACAACAAACTTGATGATATTTCTAATGCTCTCGGGCATGCACGTCAGGAAACTGCTGAGGTATATCTTGAACGTGACGAAGATAAAATGAGGCTCTGCCCTCTGGAATTTGGAGGTGTTTTATCATGACATACATTTTTGAGAGCGGTCTGGCACATCATATCGAAGGACTTATACAGCAAAAGAGAGCTGATGGATATGCCTATAATTCCGAAGAAAAGCTGTTAAAACGCTTTGATACCTTTTGCGTACAGAATTATCCGGAACTGACAACAGTCACCTATGAAATGGCAGCCAAATGGTCTGAAGCCAGACCAGGCGAAGGAGATGCCTATCATAATCGCCGTATGTCGATAGTGAAAGTGCTGAGTGAATATATTCTTTCCCTTGGTCAGGAAGCATACATTCCTAATTTTTTCTGCAAGGCTTATCGTCCGGTTCTTTACATTCCATCAAAAGAGGAAGTTAAGGAACTGCTACAGAAAATGGATATCCGCACGTCTCATAATTCAGAACAATTTAGACTCGATAGAGAGTGCAAGATTCTTTTTCTCTTGTTATTTTGCTGTGGTCTGCGTCTGTCAGAAGGGCGATTGCTAAAATGGGAGCACATAGACTTGGATAAAGGAATCCTTACTGTCCTTGGCTCAAAAGGTAACAAGGACCGCCTTGTATATCTTCCACAGGATAGCCTTCCGGTACTTAAAAACTATAAAGAACATCAGGAAATGCTTTTCCCCGGAATTGACTGGGCTTTTCCGGGAAAAGATCCACATAAGCCTGTTTCGTGCTCTGGAGTGGAATCAAGTTTTAACCGCCATTGGGCTATGCTTCCGGTTGCCAAGATGATTGATAAACATCCGACACCCCACTGTTTACGCCATGCTTTTGTAGTAGAGAGATTTAATGAGTGGATGCATCAGGGAATTGATACAAACACTATGCTCCCATATTTAAGCAGATACCTTGGACACAAAAGTCCTGATGAAACGTATTATTACTATCATCTTGTAGAAAAGGCATTTGATACTATCCGAGAGAAAGATTCAGTGTCTGGAAAGGTCATTCCGGAGGTGATTCCCTATGAAGAATAAATCAGCAAAGATATCGACTGACCAGCTGTTCTTTTCTCAAACATGGAACTTTCTAAATGTTTATTTGGTAAAGCAGGCCGGGCGCAGTCAGGCTACAGCAGAATCCTACAGGGATTCCCTTACAATATTTAAAAACTACCTTGTAGGTGAATTAGGTAAGTCCATAAGTACCTTTCAGTTTTCCGATTGCACCAAAGAATGTATTTATAATTTTAGAGAATATCTGCTTGCAAATGGCAGCCAGCCATCCACTGTAAATGTAAGAGTTGCGGCTATCCGTGCCTATCTGAACTATGCCTCGGATATGGACATATCAATCCAATCAGTTGCCCTGGCAATCAGTCAGATCTCACCATGCAAAACCATTAAAAAAGAAAAACCTATTCTGTCCGATGATGCACTTGCTGCAATACTGTCCGCACCGCCGAATACGAAATTCGGTGTACGAGACCGTGCTATTTTGATTCTTCTCTACGATACAGCTGTAAGAATCAGTGAGCTGCTTAACATTCGCTTATGTGATATCGCAATGGAATCAAAATATCCCAATATTTTCATAACCGGCAAAGGTAACAAAGAGAGAACCATACAATTAACAGCTAAAGCAGTCGAACACCTTAGGGAATATATACGTGTATATCACAGTAATTCTTCCAAAGAAGCATATTTATTTTCCACAACGATAAAAGGTGTAACAGACAGGATGTCCGTTGGAAATGTCCAGCGGATTATAAAAAAATATGCAGCTCTTGTCAGTGAAACAGGGATTAGCCTTCCGAATTCGGTTCACTGTCACATGTTCCGCCGGACCAGAGCCACAAATCTTTATCAGGATGGAATCGCCATTGAGCTTGTTTCTACAGTATTAGGACATGCCAGAACTGATACAACCAAAAGCTACTATGCAAAGCCATCGGTTGAACAGCTTAGAGACGCAATGGAATCTGTTCCAACACCTGTATCTGATGAAGCACCAATGTGGGAGGGCAACGAAGATGAAATGGCAAGACTTTGTGGATTGCGCTAACGAATAATGCTCATTTTTTAGTAGTAAAACGTCTTATTTCTCAGCATTCTTTAAAATGATTAACATTTTGGAATGCTGAGTATAATGATTTAGCTTCATCTGATACTGCTGTTTCAGCATTTGATAATTATGTTTCAGAGAATAACTATCTGAAATCTGTATACGGATATCTGAATAATCTATATGCCAGATGGCACAAGCCTGAGAAAGCACTGGAATATAAAGAAAAATGGCTGAATGCCAAGAATGAACAAAATAAGAATATCACACACAGAAACGCATAAACTATTAATGCCACTAAAAAAATACTGTTTGACATCGCCAGATATCAATGGTATATTATTTGTAGTGGTTGTGCTACGGAAACTTGCGATGCCCGTAGCCGGTGGAGTTCCATGCGTGGGCTCCACTTTTTTTATGCCTGTTTCAGAAAGGAAATACTATATGGCAAAAAACTTTCTCACCTATGAGCAGCAGCTACATATTCTTGAATATGACAAGCAACTTGCTATTCCTAATCACGAATATGCCACTAAAAAACTGGAAGAACTCAGCTACTATTCTCTAATAGGTGGATACAAATCTCTTTTCAAACACGCTCCGTCAAATAAATATATTCATGGCGTTACTTTTGATGAATTAGTTTCTTTCTACTACTTTGATGAAGAGCTACGCACTTTGTTTCTGAAATACATTCTTCATGTAGAACGCCATATAAAATCCATGTTTTCCTATCACTTCTGTGAAAAATATGGTGAACAGCAGTCCATGTATCTTGATATAAATAATTATAATCACACCAGAAAGAACCATCGTGAACTGCTTCGCCTGACTCATTCATTACAAAAAGTTATTGCTACACCTAGCAAATATGCCTATATTGAGCATTCAGTCAATACATATCACAATGTACCATTATGGGTTGCAACAAATGCTTTAACATTTGGGCAGATTTCCAAAATGTATCAATATGCAACTACTGATATTAGAACCAAAATCAGCAAAAACTTTCAGAATGTTTCAGAAAAAAAATTGCATCAGTTTATCAACATTATAGGCAAATGCCGTAATGTATGTGCCCATGGGGAGCGTCTGTTTTCATTCAGAATAAACGAGACAATTCCTGATACCCTGCTACACCAAAAGCTTCAAATCAATCAAAACAATAATCACTATGTATACGGCAAGCAGGATTTATTCGCAGTTGTAATTGCCCTACGCTACCTGATAAATAATGATGAATTCAGACTCTTTAAAACTGCTCTTTCAAAACTTATAAAAACTGTAATTAAGCAGTGTCCTCATCTTACAGAGAAACAATTGCTTGATAATATGGGATTTCCTGCTAACTGGGATAAAATCAGCCGATACAGGAAAATATAATTCAATATCTAACATGAGTCTTGAGTTTCCGCAAAATGTAATTTCAAAATGAATAGAATCTCCTAAAGTGTCAATCTGCCGATTTTTGAAATTTTAAGAAAGGCAGTTCCGTGAATAGAGACACTTTAATAAGCCCCGTCAGAACCGGACTTTTGGGAGAACTATTCTTTTATCTATTTAAGCGGCTAGCTTAAGGCAGAGTTGACGGTATGCCGGACGTTTTGTCCGGAACCAAAGCCTGACGCCCTCTTTTGCATAAGAAAGTATGCCTGAGATGCCTTTTGCCAGCCGGTAATAGCAGAAAAAAACTTTTTCCTTTACAGGATTTGCTGCCTTTATGATGGAAACCTTAAGGGCATTGGTCTCTGATTCCATTGAAATCATTGCAAGAAATGCCATGCATAAGGTGATATAAAAATTAAGCGCGTTGATTGCCTTCAGCTTACGCACACGAAAGTTCTCGAACTGGAACATCTGCTTTTTACAGCGGAAATATTCTTCGATTTTCCAGCGGGAAAAGTAAGTCCTTGCCACCCGGATTATATCATCTTTCGATTTGATTTCTTTATTAGTAACAAGCATCATCGGATGTTCGGTAATGCCGTAAACAAGCACAAGAAAAATGTCCTTTCTGGATGCAGTAATCTGTACTTTGACATGTGAAAGGTAGGCTTCATGGTTTTTGCCCTTGTAAAAAACATTTGTTTTCACCTTCCCTTTCCTGCGATTACGAAGTTCTGTAGCCTTTGTCCATTTGTTATGGTACAAAAGCTTACGATTAGACTTTAAACGGATCACATAATCTTGTCCGAGTTCATCCAACTTCAGAAACATCTTATTGTCATCGTAGCCTCTGTCCATGACAAAAGTGGTTTTGCCAAAGAGAGAGTTTCCCTGTTCAATTGCTTGGAAAGTAATTGTATTTGCAGATTTATAGTCTTTTTCATGAGACGAATGTATTTTAGAAAAAATACTAACAGGATGATTGGCGGAAGTAAGAATGCAAGCCTCGGTTACATGATAACCTTTTTTATAAACGCTTTTAGTGGATGTACTTTCTGAACCATCGCGGACAATTCCAAGTGATTCAAATTTATAGCCATCCGGCTTAACAACATCACTGTCATCAATGTAAATGATAGGTTCAGAAGAACTCCATTTTTTAACTTGTTGTAGGTAAGCGGAAGCAGCGGATGCAGACACACCTTTTTCAAGGTGTCTAGATAAACGATCAACAACGTTTATCTTTTTGGAAGGTTCGTGAAGCTGATCACAGACATCCGTTAACAGGCAACTTCCGGAAGCCAGCATACCATAGGTAATGTCAGCTGTAAATTTTCTTTCAGGCTTTGAAAGTTTTCTTGAAAATTTCTTTGTAAAAGTTAAAATTTTTCGTTTCAAAATGTAAGTGTTTGATGTAAAATGAGACATAAGGAATCCCCTTTCTTTTTGTTTAGTAAGATTTTTGGTTGGTAGCTTAATTTTACATCAAAAAGGGAGAAGATTCCTTATATTTTAGGCATTTTTTAAAAGTTGTTTATAATGATATATTACAAAACAGGTGACTGTGGATAAAACTGCGGAAACTCAAGAACATGAGTTTATTGACATACACATCTTGTAATGTTAATGTACATATGGTTGCGCTACGGAAACTTGCGATGTCCGTAGCCGGTGGAGTTCCATGCGTGGGCTCCACTTTTTTATTTTCCACGAAGGTACCTTAAACTTACTACTTGTATCAATAATTTGCATTATGAGAAGTCTCAGGATGGAACTGTAAAATGTATTGAAGATGAGATACCGTTTGAAGTGCCGGAGGGGTGGTGTTGGGCACGAGTTAGAGATATTGCAATGGTTAAAGGTGGAAAAGCACTCCTTCTTTTTCAATACTTCTCATAAGCTCGCACAATTCTGTATTCATCTCTACTTTAAATGGATGATTTTTGAAATCATGCAATCTGTTTACATCTACATTCCGGATCGTCTCCATAATATCGCCTTTCTCGAACACATCGAATCAGCCCTTCAAAACGTCTTAATAAAATCCGTTTTAAAGGTATAAAAAAAGACCGCTCACTTTCAATTTTTCTTGAAAATGAACGGTCTTTCACGTTTCTGTTATTTAGTTGAATGATAAATGTATTACTTTCTCTTTGATGTGTTTCCGAAGCCGCAGTCCAATACCACAGACACGTTTACTCCATCAGAAATTGCCTTTTTGTATGTTTTTCGGTCACTCTGATCAAACCTGAAAAACCTCTCAAAGTGCCTAAAATCAAGGATTTTTACGAATCTATCCGATGTAGTGCAACTATTGTCTCTATATGCGTCGTATTCTTTGTTGGAACACATATTTTCTATGTCGTCCTCATAAAAAGAACACATTTCATCGTTATTTAACAAGTCGTCATGAGTGTTCATAATCGTTCATTCCTTCCTGTTAAGTTGTTGGTTTTACTGCTTATTTCTTGCTTTTCTGCTCTAACATTTTAATGCTGTCCAAGTAATCTTCTTCTACACTGCTAATTGTTCTAGCTTTGTACTTCTTATACTCAGTTTGTGCTTTATCCATTGCCTGAATGTGGCTTACAGTTCCATTTCCAGTCAAAAGATTCTCACCAGTTGATGTCAGGATAGCATCAAGATGCTTTGCCCAGTCTTCCATCGTCATTGGTATTTCTCTTTCTGCCTGTCTTTCTGCAAAATCTAAATATCCAGATACAAGTTGTCCCATTGCTCGCAGCTCTTTCTCATCTAAATAGTTTTTTGCTATCTTTGCTTCACGGAGAGTCGGCTGTTCTCCTGAAAATGACATTAATCCCATGAAATCTTTCTCTGCATCTGCACGATGATATATCACTTCCGCAGCGGTTTCTCCCGATACTGCATAATGAATCTTATTCTGTACTCGTTTAAAGAAGAGAACTGATACTTCTGCTTTTGGATCATAATCAATGCTCGTTGCATAAATTTCCAAGACCTGACGATAAAATACCTTTTCAGAAGCTCGTATGTCACGGATTCTTTCAAGTAATTCTTTGAAATATCCACCACCGCCAAGTTCTTTCAAGCGATCATCATCCATTGCAAAACCTTTTTTAATATAGTCCTTTAGAATATTTGTTGCCCAAATTCTAAAAGCCGTTGCTCTTTTGGAATTAACTCTATATCCGACAGCAATTACAGCATCCAAATTATAATATTTGGTTGGATAATTCTTTCCATCTGCCGCAGTTGTTTCCAAAATGGAAACAACTGCATTTTCTATCAATTCTTCACTTTCAAAAATATTTTTTAAGTGTTTCGATATTGCTGCTTTTTGTACTCCAAATAAGTCTGCCATCTGCATCTGAGTCAGCCAAAGTGTATCCTCATCAAATCGAACATCAATAATTGTCTTTCCATCGCTGTTTTCATAAATAATCATTTCCCCATTTGGGACAGTATCTAATTTTTTCATAACAGGTATCTCACTTCCCTTCCTATATCAGTAGTAATAATTCGTTACACCAGTTATCCATTCCCTTAAGCACAAATGTCAGCTTATAAGGGTCAACCGTTCCATCTTCATAAGTCTCACCTACAATAATCTTCTCCACGATACTTTCAAACACAATTCTGTCAAACTGCTCCATGACATCTGCGTTTGTTAACTGTGAACGAATTTCCTGCATACGTTTTATGATTGCATTCTGCGTTATGACACTGTCAGAAAACATCTGTTTTTCAGATTCCGCCTTTGCAAGTTTCCTGCACAAATCTTCATATTTCTCATCGTAGGCTTCCTTCGTTATTTTATCATCCAGTATCATGTCGGTCAATTTCTTTCGACGTGTCTCAAGGTTGTATATTTCTTTTTCAATCCGCTTTAATTTATCAGCACTTCCGTCTGTAGACAGTGCTTCTTCCACCGACATCAAAACGGATTCCAGTACATCGTCAAAGTTCTCTGCCAACAATCGAAACATTTCCACAAATGCATTTTCAATAATTACTTCATCAATTGCTTTACTGTGAGGACAATTCTCAATCCCTTTGTTCGTTGCTGTTCTGCATTTCCAGACTGGTTTTCATATGATGCGTATCCTGATTATGAGAACGTCTGGTGAGATTCGTACCACAAAATCCACACTGACACATACTGCTTAAAGCAAATTTTCTTGTAAATTTGGTTCTTGTACCATCAACTACATTCGCATTCTTCTTATACCGGCCCTGACAGATTTCCTGCGCCCTGTCCCATATTTCTTTCGACACAATTGCTTCATGATGATCTTTGATGTAGAATCGGTCTTCCTCACCACGATTATCCAGTCTCCGCTTGGAAATAGGATCTACAGTATAAGTCTTTCCCTGGAGCAGATCCCCTTTATACTTTTCATTCTTGATGATTCCTCGAACCCCACTGTCCGTCCACTTGATTTGACCCTTTTTATTGACTTTTCCAAGCGCTGTCAACTCCTTCGCAATAGTATAGGCTCCATAACCTTCTATATATCTGTCAAAAATATAGCGTACCGTTTCTGCCTCTGCTTCGTTCACAGTAATGCTCTTATTCTCCGGATGATAATCATATCCAAGACATCCATTAAATCCCATCATCTCTCCCCGACGCATCTTCATCTTAACACCCATTTTCACATTCTGAGATAACGATTCCACCTCATTCTGTGCCAGCTGCATCTCACTCTCCATGGTAGAAGTATTGATATTCTCTTTTTCAAAAATAATCGTCACACCTCGTTCTTTAAGCATTCTTACATACTGAAGCGTATCCACAAGATTTCTGGAAAAACGCGAAATGGATTTTGTCATTACAATATCAATCATTCCACTCATACAGTCTTCCATCAGTTTAAGGAAGTTCTCTTGTCTCTGGTGGAACATTCTTGTAATTATTAATTACCCTCGAAACAGTGCTTCTGGATACTTTTGCTATTCTTGCAATTTCTTCACTATTCAATAATAACAGCTCCTTTGTAAACGCGCGTTTATATTACCACAATACTCATACCTGTCAATAGGAGGTAAGCGCAAAATATTGCTACGCTGCCCATGAATCACGCTTGCACCAAAATGATAGATGCAAGCGTTTTACTCTATGTTTAGTTTTGACAGTTCGCTTTCGCAGTCTCGCTCCATGGGGCAAGCTGTTCCAGCTGTTCATCTGACATTTTAGCGTCTGGCCGCTGTGATAAGAGGTATGTCAGATATTTGTAGGTATTCAGGTCATTCGCTTTTGCCATCTCAACCATTGTATACACAATAGCGCTAGAGGCAGCTCCTTTCGGACTGGCACTGAACAGCCAGTTTTTCCGGCCAACAGTGAATGGTCTGATTGCATTCTCGCTAAGATTATTGGATAAACTGCAATGACCGTCTTCCAGATAGGTCATCAGGGTGTCTTTCCGATTTTGGGCATAGTTCACCGCTTTCGCCAAACGGGTTCCCTTATTTGGACGCTGTTGATCCAGCCAATTCCAGAATGCCTCCAGTATCGGCTTCTCCTTTTCAAGACGGAACTGTTTTCTCTGCTCCGCAGTATGATTTTTTGCTTTTGAGTACCGCTCACAATCAAACAGCTTGGAGCAGAA
>NZ_LT635468.1:357241-439605 GCF_900120295.1 Blautia sp. Marseille-P3201T
GCCGGAAGGCTGTAATCATACTCTTTCCCTTTCGGTATGGCATCTGTGAAATAACGTCTCACATGTGCCCAGCAAGAGCAGCGTTTGATATCCGGCAGATCGTTATAACCCTGGTATCCATCGGTCTCCAGATATCCACGGAACCCCTGCAGGAAAGATGCTGCATGGAACTTTGCCCTTGTCTCTGTGTAATGATAGAGCAGGATCGGCGGAAGTCCATCTTCTCCACTGCGGAAGAGCCACATCCAGGAATCTGTTTCAGGATTGCGCTCCGGCTCATTCAGTACCTGAACCCGGGTTTCATCTGCCATCAGATATTTACGCATCCGTAACTGACGGTGAAAATAATCATAAACATGACAGAGGTAATTCTCGGCACAGTAAATGATCCAGTTAGCAAGCGTAGCCCGGCTTAATGGGACACCCAGCTGCGTCCATTCCGATTCCTGCCGGTTTAATGGCAGACCATTCTGGTACTTCTGGTGCATTGCCCATCCGACAACGGATTCCGATGCATAACTTTCCGGGATCAATGGTTCCTGGACAGGGGCTTTGACAAATGTCTGATCATCCGGATGTTCCTCTGATATGGCACACTCCGGGCATTTATAGGTTTCACGATAGATATTTACTACTTTTCCTTTGGCAGGGGTAAACCGGAATTCATGGCGGACGAATTCTTTCCCAATACATTCCATCTGCGTTCCGCAGGTTGGACAGTTTCGCTCCTCCTCCGGAAGAGAAATGATCTCGTCGCAGGAAGGAACGTTTTTAAAGAGATCTACATGTGTCCGTCTTGCTTTTCTCTTATGTTCCGGAACAGTGATGTCATCAGGAAGTTCCTGTTTCCATGTCGGATCTGCTTCCTGCTCGGCTTCATCAAAAAGATTCAGCTGGCCATCGATATCTTTCCGTTTTTCACTGGAAGTACCAAAGAGCTTCTTCGTGAGATATTCAATCTGCTGACGAAGATTTTCTTTTTCCAGACGGTCTGCTTCCAATGTTTTTTGTAAAGACTGGATCAGTTCTGTCTGTGCGGAAATCGTTTTATTCAGTTGGTTGATCATGTCCTTGTACGCAAGGATTTTTGAATCTTTTGAATTACCAGCCATATGTTTTCTGCTCCTTTTTTACTGCTCTTATTATACCATAAAAAGCAATGAAAAAGAAGCAGAAAACCCAGTATTTACAAGGGATTGCAGACATGATACAGGGTGTGGAAAGCTCTCCATTTTTGTTGGCTGGCATAGGGGTTTTACACGATCATTCCGTAGGTTTGAATGCTTTTGGTTGTTCGATTTCAAGACCGGACATGAGCCAGTCGAATTGCTGCCAGGTCAGTTGCTTTACTTCCAGCTGATTTCTGGGCCAGCGGAACCTGCCCTGGACTTCCATGCGTTTATACAGCAGCACAAATCCGTCAGATTCCCAGAGCAAAGCTTTGATCCTGTCACAACGTTTTCCACAGAAAAGATACAGGGCGCTTCGCCTTGGATCCATATGGAGTTGATCCTCTACAATAGCACACAGCCCGTCAATGGATTTCCGCATATCCGTTCTGCCTGTTACGATATAGATTTCATCGGCGGCTGTGATATCCCCTAACATTCCAACTCCTTCACAATGCGGAGCATTTGAGCCAGAAGCTGAGGATCTGTTCCATTTGGTATTGTTAGATGGAAACTTCCTACAGACAGCTTCATTGGCCCTGCTACGGAAAGGTTATTTCTTTCCGTAGCTACCGGAATCACATTGAATGGCTGTTCATATGGGGGCGGGTCAGTATCATGAAAATCCACTCTGACAACTTCCTGGCTTTCCGGTGCACGATAGCTGCGTCCGGTTGACGCTGGCAAATCCACACAACCTTTCTGACGCAGCCTTTTTACCCAGTTGTAAAAAGTCCCCGGTTTGATGTCGTGTTCCACACACCATTGATGATCTGTCAATCCACTTTGACGGCATTCCATGATGAGACGGTATTGTTTTTCGGCAGGTATTCTTTTGCTTCTCATGAGCACACCTCCATAAATCGGATAGAGTAAAATGCTCGCATCTATCATTTCTAGCAAGAGAAGATGAAGTGAAATGCTTGCATTTTCTAATGATTATTATGGATTCATTTTTAGGGTAACACAATCCGTCGAATTATTTTGCACTTACAATAGGAGAATTTTATTTGTAAATATTCACCATTTTCTTTATTACTTTTTTGTAACTATTGATATATATATTATCTCCTTCAAATTCTTTCTAAAAGTAAAAAGCCGTCCCCTCTCAATTTCTTGAAAACGAACGGCTTATACCTATTTCTCATATTAAGTTAAAAACTTCACTATTGGATTCCTTGCTTCTTTCTTTTCGTAATTATTAATGCTCCCCCTACAATAGATAATGCAAAAATAAAAATCATCTTATTATCTAAATAATTGTCTCCAGTTGAAGGACTAGAAATATCATTTGATTCTTTGCTAGAAACTGAAGCAGTATTTTCAATTGTTGCGGTAACATTTTTGCTTGTTATTTGATTTGTTAGTTCTACTGGGTTTGTTGGTTTTGTTGATTCTGTTGGTTTTACTAAATCCGTTGGTTTTACTGAATCAGTTGGTTTTACTGAATCCGTTGGTTTATCGGTTAATGTAATTTCAAGCATCATAACACCTTCAGATTCTATTGTGAAATTAGTTGTTCTTGCCTGCTGAGTAAACATATCCGTTACTGAAGAAATATTCTTATCGTAAGCCGAAATATTTATTGTCGCAGTATTTTTTCCAATATTCAAAATAGACATTGTGTATTTTCCATTATCACTTGGTATAACTCTCCACATACATCCTTTCTGTTCAAGACCATTGCTTTCAGAAAGTTTGATAGGAGAGAAATTACTCATATCTACACACCCAATTGCCTGAGAAGCAATTTCATCAACTGTCTTATCAACAGAAATAAGTTTACCTTTTCCTTCTTTCAATACAGCTGATCGATTTTTATGATTTTCATCATATTTAAGGCTTATGCTGTCAAGAATAACCGTACCACCTTTATTCAAGTATGTCTGAAGAGCATTGAATTCAGTATCCGTTACGTTAGGCGTATTGTAAACGACAATTACATCCCATAGTTTGTTATCTTGTTTATCAATAATGTTTTGTGTAGCAAACCCAATTGGAAAACCATTGAAGAACAAATTCTGATACATATCGTATTGATTTTCCATATAATCTTCATTGATTATTGCTGAAGTTTCTGAATAGAAAATTCTGATTGGTTTTTTCTGTTCCTGAATTTCTGTAACTTCAGAAGCAAATGTGTTAATATCTGTCATTGTTTGATAAACTTGATTTGCAACTCTTGGCTGTTGAGCAACTGAGGCTGCATATGCCTCTCCAAGGGCATTCATTCCACTATCACCAATTAAACGTGATTCCACTGAACCATCAGGTTCTCTTCCCCAGAACCATGTAAGGTTAGCATCCATACCAAGAAGTGTAGCTAACCAATATGTTGAATTCACATATTCAGGTGTCATATAAAGATCTCTAAACTGCGTTGTTGAAAGGAAATGTGATTCTGTGTTTATATTTGACTTATTTGGAGAAACAGATGACATAAAGTCATATGACATCATTTCCTTCCAATAATAAGCATAGCTATCACTCCAGCTTTCATCAGATCCTGCTTTAAAATTTTTTCCTCTAATTTTGGCATCATTACCAATCATACCTGTCATATCAGTCATAGCTTCAAGATCAATGCCATGCGTTCTATTTGATTCAACCCAAAGATCAGGCATAACTTTAAGGTGGGTAAGCGCAGATGCGTCATTGCTTATAACTTGGTCATTAAGGAATGTAAGCCAATTCGAAGCTCTTTGCATGTTCCAGTTACATACGTCATACCAAAGAACAGAGTTTCTATATGATGTTGAAATCGGAATAACCTTAGAAGTTGCATCTTCAAATGAAGTAAACGATGTACCCCAGGCTTCGTTTGCAGCATCTATTGTTGAATACTTATTCTCAGCATACTCTGTAAAAAGTGCTAATGAATCTGTTCCCAGCCCTTGTGAACCATCAAACTTTTTAGCTGTAGCCCAATGACCTTGCTGTAAGAACCAATGAGGTTCATTTGCCAGACAGTAGCCAAGATTTGTGTAATTTTTATCAGCCTGTGCCGGAACATATGCTGATAAAACTTTTTCCCACGACTCTCTTACATCAGGGTCTGTTATATCATACTGCGTAAATGTTGTAATACCATTGCCATCAATATTCGTTGGTAATGTGCCAAGGTTGTTATGCCACAACATCTGATAACCTACATTCCGATTAAATATATATGGTTTATTTACAGTTGAGCTTTCAGGTAAACCATCAGATGTAACCGAGGATTTAATACTAAGACTCTTAGGGTTATTCATATTACCTAAATAATCATTATAAAGAGTTTCATTGCCTGCATCTTGATCCTGTGGCTTTGAGAAGTAATCATAAAGAAAAACTGGATGTCCGTTAGAATAAATGTTACCATCTTTAACCGTAGCATTTTCCCAGTCAATATCAACAACAGGTCTTCTTACTATTTCACCCGAAATAACATTTGTGATTTCTTCAATTGAATCTTCAAGCATTTTTATAATTTCCGTTCTTTCAAATCCCGCTAATTCTTTAGCTAATTCTTCTGAACTTTTTCCATAAGGAGCATAATCCGGGATTGTTGCAAATAGATTACTATTTATTGTAACGTTATTTTCATCCCAATTTGCATATTTAACAAATTCATTAGCAAACCAGATAACGCCTTCTTCTCTTTTTGCATCAAGATTTTTATCTTTTGCTTTAGTAATAAGCTCATTAAGTGTATTTATTTTCTTTTCTATTTCGTCAGAAAGCTCAGCTTGGGTTTTTCCACCCACCTTATAAATTTCTTTACTTACGATTGCACCATGCTCAATGTTTACAATAATTTTAGCAACATCCGTAGCATCCGAAATCTGAACTTCTACTTCTTTTTTTTCTTTCGAAAGAACTGTAAGATAGATTAAATCATCCCTAATTTCAGCATTAAGAGAAGCATTGTCATTCGTATTTACAGAGCTTCCTACAAGTCCTAATTTAATTTCTGAATTCTGAATACTGTTATCAATATATTGAGAATCATCAAACATATTAACTGTAATTGTTGTTGGAATAGAACCAGTAACTAAAAGTTTTGAACTGTTAAATCCATAAATTCCATTTGTAAGAGCCGTGTTTACAGATTCAGGAATTTCAACCGTTCCATTTATGACAGAAAGTTTGTTTTGTATACTAATAGTCATCATTGAGCTCTCATCAATTTTGACACCTCCAGTATCGCCAATAACCTCACCCAAACCTGCAATATACATATATGAGCCAGGTGTAAATGCAACATCTCCGACACCATCTTTACCTGTAAGACCATATATATTTTTATATTTATCCTGTAAAGTTCCTTTAATATTGAGTCTTCCATTAATGGTAACATCAGCGCTAAGTTGAAGTTTTACCATTGATGGAACCGTAATAACAGTGTCAATTGTAACAGGTTTTGTGATTTCTACAACTTCATAATGAAATTGATTATAATCTTCAGCTCCATTATATTTTGCACAACCTGCTTCGAGTGCATTTAAAGCATTAACCAATTCTTCGTATGTAGAAATTTCAGCAACATAATTTTTCCCTGTCTGTTTCGAAGAATTGAATCTAAGTGAAGCAATTTTTAATTCTGAAATTGCATCAAGAGATTGCTGAGTAGATGAACTTTCGTTGTTTAAAACTGCTTTTGCAACATCTATTGCTTTATTATATGTGTCTTTAGCAACAGATGTTGACCAAAATTTATTACTATCTATTTCTGTTCCGTCTATGCTTTCAAGAGCAGAGTTAATATTTTTTTCAGCAAACATGATTTCATTTTTCAAATCCTGTTTTGATGTATTTGGTTTTTCTAGTATTATTGAGTTTTCAAGTAAACCGCCATCAATAAACGTCGCACCATCAAGAACATTTACAGTAGAAACTGTATGTGTATCCTTTTTAAGTGATTTTATCAGTGAAACTGTTCCTGATGTAATTTCAAGAACATTTGATGGCTTAAACGTAACGGATGAATCAGAATTAAGTTTCATAATACCCGTTGTAGTATCAATAAAAGCAATACCCTGCTGATAATATTTGGCAGAATCAGTAAATATTACTGAACCAGATCCTTTTCCAACAATACCTTCCGTTCTGTTCGCAGCAGGACGACTGTCCTGAATGTTACCATTGATAGTAAATTTTCCATTGATAGCATAATCCGTACATTGAGCACCTATTTGTATTTTTACATTTGAAGGAATAACTAAATCCTTTTTTAATTCGAATTTCTTTGTACCAATAAATACAACTTCATAAGCACCCTGAGTGCCACTTCTTTTAATGTTATCAGTCGAATCATCTGTTCCTATATCACAGTTTGTACTATCTCTTAAGAAAGCAACAACAGCATCTGCATTTTCAGCAGCTGTTGGTGTATCATCAACAGGTGGTGTTACATCAGATGAATCATCCTTATTTGGGATTGTGTAACTACCTTTATTAAGTATTGCATCATTTTTTACAACAACATTTTTAAATTCGTTAGCAGCAATATTACCTCCAAGTGTAACTGTACCAGTTTCAATATTAAGTGTTGAATCAGCGCTAATGGAAATTGATGCATCATCGCTGGTTAATTGTACACGACCACTTATAATTGGTGCTCCATTATAGAAAAATATACCACCTTTATTGATTAGTATTTTACCTGTCCCCTCAGATCCGACTGTTCCGCCAAGTGCATTTCGATCAGTGATCGTTTTTCCGTCTTGCATAACGCCATTAACTGTAATTGTACTGTTAACGGTTACAGAGGTTACTGTTGCCGGAATTTGTAATTTAACCCCTTGGGGTACAGTAAAATCCTGTGAAAAAATAATAGTTTCCTGCGTATTATTAATAAAAACTAGCTGTTTGAATTGTTGGGAAGATTGTGCCGAAGCACTACTTTCAATACCTTGTGAGTGAAGAATTTCAACTAACTCTGCTGCAGCTGCAGCACTAGTATCTACTTCTGCATTTACTGAAACAGCATTGGCAAATATTGATGTAAACAATAAGAATGCAGCAATAACAAAACTAAATATTTTTTTCATGTTCCCCTCCTATAGATTGTAAATTCCTAAAGTTTAAACTTTATAATAAAGTCCCCGATAATTTTATTTTCCCTAAGCTGATAATCTGAAATCAGATGCGGACCACAGCTTCCTGAACCAATTCCCGACATTTTAGTATCAATGCAAAGAACTACAGAATCACTCTCTTTTAATTCAAAATTGTGTTCCGCCTTTTCTAGCATTTCTTCCGTATAATGTGATACATTAAATGAAAAATCTTTAGCATAAACAAAAATTTTGTTTTGATTTTCATCCCCTACAATCAGTTCTCTGCATTTATAATGACTTCCATTTTCCTGAGGTTTTAAATAATCTTCATGCATATTTCTGACTGTATCCTTAAATGTTCCAAAATAAGACAAATGACGCTTATCTTGATAGCTTTCATAAGGTCCATAAGCCATATACTGAACTTGTTCCATGGAATAAGGCAGATAAAAACGAATTCCAAAACGTGGTAGATATGGAAATACCGGATCTTTATCGGCATCCAAATGTATTTTCAAACTTCCATCCGCATAAATCTTATATTCTGTCTTTATTCTCATACTATTCTGCAGGAATAATGCCCCCACACCAAGAGAAAACTTCACACATATTGCATTCTCGTCCTGTACTATACTACAATCATAAACACGGATTATACTTCTATCATATCCAGCCTTTCTCCATTCACCAAGTATCTTTCGGTCGTTGTCTGTAGGAGCTCTCCAAATATTATACGTCATAGGATGAACCAAATACTCATTTCCATGAACCGATATTTTCTCCAGCACTCCCTTCCATTTATTAAAAACATACTGATAAGCAGAAGATTCTACATAGATTTTTTCATCAGTTTCCTTAATCACAGCATTTTGGTCTTTTGGAAGTTTTATCATAGACAGCTCATTTTTTTCATACAACTCGTCTCTGTCCTTAATAATCATCTGTTCAAAGCCAACTTCATAATCAGCTTCTATCAATTGTGTTTTTTCTTTCTGCTTATAGGAAATTCGAACCTCAGCTAGGCTGCAGCCTGCAGATACTTTCCTACAAAAATCAACAGAAACTTTTTTATGAGGTGGAAGAACAATATTTTCAAATTCTCCCTGTTCTTTTACTTTACCATCTTCTAGATATGACCAGATAATTCTATACTTTTCATCAGCATTTATAAAATCTAATGTATTATAAAAATTGATTTTTCCATCTTCAAAACTTGCTCGAACTGGTCTCGCTACACTTTTAAATTCCAATAAGCCTGTATGAGGACGACGATCAGGATAAATCATTCCATCAAGGCAGAAATTTCTCTCATTCGGAAACTCTCCAAAATCACCGCCATATAAAAATTTTTCTTTTCCAGATTCATCTTTTCCTGCATAAACGGCATGGTCACACCATTCCCAAACAAATGCCCCCGAAAAATTATCATACTGATAAATCAATTTGAAATAATCTTCCAAATCGCCATTGCTGTTTCCCATTGCATGAGAAAATTCGCAAAGAACCAACGGACGATTTACTTTTTTCTGACAATATTCTTCTGATTCCTTTACCGGCATATACATTCTGCTGTAAAAATCAATATTACTCAAGTCATTAACATGCCCAGGCATTTCATAGATACTACTTTCGTAATGAATCAGATAATCTGGATTCTGCGACTTAATCCATGATGCTGCCTTTTCCATATTGATTCCATATCCTGATTCGTTTCCTAGAGACCACATAACAATACAAGCTTGATTTTTTTCACGTATCACGCACTTCTTGATACGATCCATAATCTCATCTTCATATTTTGGATTACTGCACAGAAGACCAAACGAACTACTTTCTATTTTTTCATCCGAATAATTGTAATTTGATCTTCCCCCCGCATAAAGAAGTTCTGTATTATGTGTTTCTATATCAGCTTCTCCAATTACATAAAAGCCATATTCTGAATATAACTCATATGCCCAAGGCGAATTCGGATAATGACTAGTGCGAATCGCATTTATATTGTGTTCTTTCATCAGTTTCAAATCTGCAATCAGCTGTTCTTTACTAATCGTATACCCCGTATAGGCATTACTGTCATGACGATTCACTCCTTTAAATTTCACATTCTGTCCATTTAAGTAAAAAACACCATTTCGTATTTCTTCCTTCTTTAAACCAATTTTCTGTTCTATTACTTCTCCATTGTATTCCAGTTTCATTGTATACAGATATGGAGCTTCCGCATTCCACAAAATAGGATTACTTACATCAATTTCACTAGTCAAAATAGAACTTTCAGCATTCATTTCAATCTTTTTCAAAAATCTTCCATCCGGACAATAAAAAGTGCAGTAAACTTTACCATTTTCATTGCTATTCATTTCGGATAGAGTTACAGATAAATTGATTTGAGAAATTTTACCTGGTTCTGTATTCTGTTTTACCGTAAAATCTTTCACATGACTTGCTGGGCGCATTAAAAGATAAACATCTCTAAATATCCCACTCATTCGTAGTTTATCCTGATCCTCAAAATATGTACCATCACACCATTTCATTACTAAAACAGATAATACATTCGTTCCTGTTTTTATTAAGTCTGTTACATCAAATTCACTTGTACAATGCGATACCTGGCTGTATCCACAGAATTTTCCATTTACCCATACATAATAGCAAGAATCAACTCCCTCAAAATCCAAGTATATTTTTTCTGAAAGCGTATCAATTTTAAATTCTTTTACATAAATTCCGCATGGATTTTCTCTTGGAACGAAAGGGGGATCGAATGGAATTGGCATTCGAACATTTGCATATTGATGATTTTCATACCCCAACATATTTACACAACTAGGTACATCTATCACATCATATTGATCAAGGATTCCATCTTTTGCAGATTCTGGAATTTTCAGATAATCAGAATACCATTGAAATTTCCAATCGTTTCCACTTAAAAGTATCATTCTGTCATTTTTTTCTTTAGCATATGGAATAAAATATGCTCTGTCATCTTCTGTATTGATATGTAGTGCACTCGGATTTTCATAATATTTTTCTATTTTCATTTCTGCTCCTTTTTCATGTATGCGCTTTGTCTAAAATACACATCCCCTCCATCAGAATAAATTCCAGATTTCTGCATCTGTCCATATCCTGTTACAGCTTCTCGACTTGCATCCATTTTATCATCCGCATATTTGAAAAACCAAAGATTCAAGCGTTTTCTTAGTGACTTCAATATAGCCAAGCAGGAGGGATCATCAATCAAGTTATTATTTTCATCTGGATCTTCTATCAAATAATACAATTCATGAGGACCATATGGATATCTGTGAATATATTTCCACTCTTTTGTACGAATCATTCGGTTTGCACCATATTCATCACAAATGACGAGATCCCCATCTTCTTCATCCTTTTCAAAAAGTGCTGGAATTAGACTGTTTCCAGGCAACTTCTCGTCCTTCTCATAATTAATACCAGCTATTTCAAGAATTGTCTGGAACAGATCATAATGACTATGCATGGTATGAATTATTCTTCCATGATCTTCCTTAGCTGGTATACGAATAATCATCGGAACTTTCACTGCAGTATCATAAAGATTCAGCGGAAATGTTCCATTTCCCTTGCCCCAGATACCATGATGTCCCATATTCATTCCATTATCACCGCTGAATATTACCACTGTATTATCCCATTCATCTATTTCTTTTAAATGTGCTATCAACCTTCCGATTTGAGCATCCATTGCTGTAATTGCCGCATAATATCCTCTCAATAATTCCTTTCTTCTTTCTCCCGTACCATAAGGTGCAGATGGAATCTGATTCGGATTGATTGGAAGATTTGGAGTTGCATTGAACTCGCAATTTCGATACATATCTAGATATTCCTTTGGATGATCACTTTCTTCCCAAGGAGAATGAGGTGCTGTAAAGTTTACAGCAAGATAAAATGGTTTTTTTTCACTTGAAAGTTCATCCAGATAATTCATTGCCTTATCTGTAATAATATCGGTAATATATCGATCATCAAAATAAACATGTCCTTCATCAACAATATCTGGATGATAATAAGGACAACCGCCTCGTCCGATTGTAAACCACTTTGAAAATCCATGCTGTGGATGAACACTGTCTCCTAAATGCCATTTTCCTGCAAGAGCACACTGATACCCATTCTGTGCTAAAATATCCGTATATGTTATTTGTCCTTCCAAATAAGGAATTGCCTTTTTCTCATCATGAAAACAAGGACTATCCTTTATTTCACCCAAGTCCTCTTTATTCAAACTTCCAGAACGAAGCCAATCATGTACACCATGACAAGAAGGAATTTTCCCAGTCAGAATCGATGCTCGTGCCGGAGAACATACTGGAGATACACAGAAAAAGTTTTCAAAGCGATTACCTTCTCTTGCCAATTCGTCTAGATTTGGTGTTATTACATCTGCATTTCCTGCCGAATGCAGAGCCCAAGCGCCTTGGTCATCTGAAAGGATAAAAAGAAAATTCATTTTTTTATTCATATGATTCTCCTTCTTTATTTAAAAAAAGGATGCCAATATACTAGACATCCTTTTCTAATTTTTTATTTCATTTAATTTATGAATGCTTTTTCTAACCGCTCATTCATTTATTTTGCAAGCTTTGAATACTGTTCTGTCCAATCATCTGCATGAGACTGTCCACCGCCGTTTAACCATTCTTTTACTGCTGCCGAAACATCCTCTGCACTTGCTTCACCCATCACATAATTCGTAGCAGCTTGCTTTACTACTGTATCAACTGCAGCATCATCGCTATTTGCTGCAAACCAAGAATTAACTGGCATATAATCTACTACACCTTCCTTTGTTTGGAAATCATAATAGGTACTTGCATTATAGAATCCGTTAAGACTCATTGTTAATTCAATTAAAGGTGCCACATTAAAGCTAGAGATTCCCTTTGACTCTGCATCAAATTTTGACTTATCAATCCACTCAAACTCATTCTTGTCATTATATTTATAATGAACACCCTCAACACCCTTCATTTCAATATCTACACACTCATCACTGCATAAACCATCAAAGAATGATAAGATACCTCTCAATTCTTCTTCTGTCTCAACAGAACTCTTTGGAATTACATACATACCGTAGAAACCAACACTTGTTTCACATGCGTGTGTACCATCTGGCTGAATCACGTCTGTTATACATGTAATTTTTGCATCTGGATTAGTATCATATAAAGCTTGATAAGCATCACCACCGGAAATATTACCATAATTTGCGGTGTAAGCCCCAGCCTTCTGTGTATTAAACACTTCACGACCCTGTACAGCGTTCATTGCTGCGAAATCCTGTGATACAAGTCCTTCATCATAAAGTTTCTTCATGAAATCTAAGTATGTCTGGAAGTTCTCATCTGTGCAAAAATTACGTACCTCTCCGGTCTCCTCGTCAACATACCAATCATAGTGAATACCTGCTGCAATCATAAGTGGTCTCACATAAGCTCCACCAAATAATGCCAGTCCAGTTGTGTCATCTACACCGTTTCCATCTGGATCATCATATGTAAATGCATGAAAAACATTGTAAAAATCATCTAATGTTTTTGGTTCTTCCAAATTAAGATTTTCAAGCCAGTCTTCTCTTAAAAGCATCCCACCTGCACGAGCCAAAGTTCTACGCGGAATTCCAATTATTTGTCCACCATATGTCATGGAATTTTTTAAAGGCTCGATGTTTTCTTTCAGATTTGGATAATCATCTAAATAATCGGTCAAATCCCAAAACATACCAGCTTCTCCAGCATCCTGTACAATCTGGCTTCTCATGATATCATTAATGATGCATAAAACATCAGGCATATTATCTCCACCAGAAATAGTTGTTGTTGTCTTCTCTGCTGCATTAGCTGCTAGTACATAATTAAATGTAAGATTTACATTCAGCTTACTCTCAAGTTCCTTTATGAGTTCTGCCTTTTCCGTTGGAGCTTCAGCCCCCCAGAAAACAAGCTGCATGCTAATATCCTGTGGTGCAGCATTTGAATCACCTTCTACTGCTGTTGCCCCAGTCTCAGTCCCGTTAGTTACCGTCTGATTGCCTGTTCCAGAAGAGAAACTGCTTGAGCAGCCAGCCAAACCTGCTGTAAGTGCTGCTGCCAAACATAATGAAACCACTTTGCTTAGTCTTTTTTTCATACTCTGTTCTCCTTTTCACCTCGTGCTATGCACCTATTTGTATGTTCCTTACTCCATACATTCACTTTGTACTGTTATGTTATCATATATGTTATATGTTAGCAATTGTTATTTTTTTATATATTTTTTAACATGTTTTTGTGCATATTGTCGCCGAATAACTGTTCTTGTAATTTCTGTCACAAAAAAAAGCAGCCATGATACTTGTCATAGCTACTTTTTAGGGAGTTTATGAAATAATAACTATCCTTTTACAGAACCTAGCATAATACCTTTTACAAAATGCTTCTGAACAAATGGATATACACAGAGAATCGGTAAAATAGAAATAAAAATTGTTGCAGAACGAAGAGACTGAAGGTCAATCGCCATTTCAAATACAGAACCAGCTTCTGAGCCTAAATCCGTCTGAGCCATTAATACGATATTTCTAAGAAGTACCTGGATTGGCCACTTGTTGCTGTCATCGATAAACAAAATGGCATTTAAATAGCTATTCCAGTAACCAACTGCATAGAACAGGCCTACCGTTGCATAAATCGGTTTAGAAAGCGGAACAATCATTTTTATAAGAATTCTCCAATCATCTGCTCCATCAATCCTCGCAGATTCAAGAAGCGATTCTGGAAGTGACTGATAATAATTTTTTATCAATATCAGATTATACGGACCAATCAGACCTGGTATAATCAAAGACCAGATGCTATTATAAAGTCCCATATCCTTAACATTTAAGAAATTTGGAATCATTCCAGGATGGAAAACCATCGTTAAAACGATAAGAAACATAATCTGATTACGAAATCTCAAATGTGGCTTAGACAAAGGATATGCCATTAATGCTGTCATGATTAATGAAGAAAGCGTACCAACTACGGTAATAAAAACAGAATTCAAAAGAGCCTGTGTTATACTTTTAGATGCAAATACATATTTAATCGTGCTTAATGTAAAATGTTTTGGAAAAAGAAGAAATGCACTCTCACGCACATCGCTTGCTGAAGCAAATGTACATGCTAAAATATGCCAAAATGGAAGAAACGATATAAGTGTAATTAATCCCAAAATTATATAAATAACTATATCTCCAATGGTTTTCTTCTTAACACCATGGCCACTATTATTTTCATTCTTTACTGTTTTAATATTTTTATTTTTAGTCATAGCATCCTCCTTACATAATTCCTTCATTACCAAGTTTCTTTGCTACCCAGTTACAAGAAACAACCATGATCATAGAAACAAGTGACTTAAATATACCAACCGCTGTTGTATAAGAAAACTTTCCATTTGAAATACCCTGAGTATAAATAAAAGTATCAAAAACCTCACCAACGGAACGGTTTACGTCATTTACCATCAGGAATAATTGGTCAAAGCTTGTATCCATAAAGCTTCCCATACGAAGAATTAAAAGTGTAGCAATCGTTGGTGCAATTGATGGAAGTGTAATATAAAAGATTTTCGAAAATCTTCCAGCACCATCCATCGATGCTGCCTCATATAAAGACGGATCAATTGATGTCATCGCTGCAAGATAAACGATTGTTCCCCATCCAACATCCTTCCAAACCTGCTGAATGATAACGATAGGCCGAAACCAAGATGCACTAGTTAAAAAAGCCACTCTTGTTCCTCCTAAAAACTCAAGCAAATTGTTAACACTTCCGCCGTCTTTTGCTAGTAATGTAAAGGAAATACCAGCAATTACAACCCATGAGAAGAAATGTGGAATATATGTAATCGTTTGAACTGCTTTTTTGTAAATCATGTTGTCTACTTCATTTAATAAAAGAGCAAATACAATTGGAAGTGGGAAGAAAAACACTATGCTGTAAACAGATAAAAGCAATGTGTTTTTAAACAACATCCAGAAATTGCTACTTTTAAATAGCATGCTGAAATATTTCATTCCAACAAATTCTCCTGCAAAAGGATTTTTAATAAATGGATTATATTCAAAAAATGCAATTCCAAACCATTCAAATGGTCTAAACTTAAAGAAAACAAAGAACAATACACCTGGCAATAGCATAAGATACAGCATTTTATCCCTTTTTAGTTCACTCCACAAACTTTTTTTTCTCATTACATTCATTTTTGTTTCTTTTGTTTTTACATTTGCCATAATAATAACCTCCTAACCTTTCTCAAGCTTTTGGAAACCAAACGCTCATATCCGCCTCATCTCTATTTGCCCACGCATAATATGGTATCATTTTCAAGATTGTATCCTCACCATCTAATGCAACCTTGTAATACAAATCATTTTTCTGAACAACTTTCTTAGCTGGAACATCCAAAACAACAACTCCATTTAAGAAATCCTTTTCATAATGTTCCTGAATAGTGCCTCTAACCTCAAGACAGATATTATCTAACTCGGTATCGCAGTCAATCCCTTCCGCACAATACACCACAGGACCTCTCTTGACACAAATCATTCCACGATCCGCTTCAACATTTGGATTTGCCTGCATGAAAACGGCCTTCATAGGAAATTCAACCTGTATCTCATCGCCGCTTTTCACATTGATTTCATAATACCCATGTTCAACCTTTTCCCCATTAACTTTTGGATTTTCACACCATGACGGAATTCTAATTTTCAGTTTCTTATTTTCTGCATGTACGACATTAATTTGTACAGAAGCATCCCAAGGATATTCTGTTCTCATACAAATCTCAATCTCATCATCCTTATAATCACAACTTGTAAACAAATTCACATAAAGTGTATCTGCATTCTTTCCATATACCCATCTTCCCATACCTGCTATTGTACGGAATAACTGAGGAGGACAGCACCAACAGTCAAATGTTTTCCATCTTCTAGTTGCCTTATGTGCATACGCAGAATTGAAGTGCATATCTCCTTCTGAAACGAATGGAATCTGACTATTAACTCTATAGGTAAGAGGATTTGAATAAAAATATCTTGTCAATTCTAGATTCGTTCCTGAAATCCCAGCATTATACATAATCTGCTCTGCCACATCTCCATACTTTGCATCTCCTGTCAAAGTCAACATTCGCATACAGAACATCGCTGCTGCGATATTAGCACATGATTCATTGTATGCAATTTTATTTGGAAGTTCATATGCTGCACCATGTGCTTCTGATATTGGATCTCCATTGACTGAATAGCCATAAAACTCTGGACATACCCCTCCAGTAATATACATTTTCTTTGAAGTAAGATCTTCCCATATTCTGGATATAGCATCGAACAATTCCTTTTCGCCTGTTATAGAATAAACATCTGCTGCTCCTGCATATAAATAATTGGATGTAACTGCATGTCCAACCGCCTGTGTCTCTTTTCGAAGTGGAGTTCTTGTTTGATTCTGATCCGTTCCGTTTGGCTGACTTCCACGCATATTCACAAAAATTTCTGCTAATTGGAATGCTTTTTCATACCCAGTTACACTATAAAATTCGCAAAGTCCCATAATCTGACTCGGATTGAATCCAAAATGTCCAAGTTCTGGTGGATAATCTTTAAAAACCACGTATAGATAATCTGTCAATTTTTTTGCAAGCGGAACTAAAGTTTGTTCTCCAGTAATATCAATATGTGCTGCTGCAAATGTATAAAAATGCCCAATATTATACAATTCATGAAAATTATAATTTCCCCATCTTTTCTTTGAGGTTAAAGTAATCTGTGTATTGATATAACCATCTGGTTCTGCTGAATTAATAATTAATGGAATATATTTATCTACGATTTCTTTTACCTTTTCATCTTTCGTTCTCTGATAAACATAAAGACAGCCTTCTAAGAACTTATAACAATCACCATCTGACCAATTTGCTCCATAAAAGGATTCTTTTCTTTCTCCTGCTGCAATTTCAAAATTAATTAATCTTGCTGAATTAGTAGGGCACAAAAGTGCTTCTAACATACACTGAATAATTTCCATATAATTATCTGTTCGTTTGCCCCAAAATCCGTCTGTCAGTTTACTATTTCTCAGACTTGCAAATTCAAACTTTCTATATTTATCCATTTTTGCTTGCATCTCCTATTTTCTATTTGTGTATTCCTGTGCAATCTTTGTGATTTTCTCATACTCACCATTATAAATAGCTTTCTTATCAATCAACTTACCACCAACTCCAAATCCACAAACACCGGCATTTGCAAATTCTTTGATATTATCCGGGCTCACACCCCCTACTGCAAGAAATGGAATATGATTTAATGGAGCACATAATGATTTAATATAATTACTTCCTAAGTCACCTGCTGGAAAGAGTTTTACAAAATCAGCTCCCTCCTCATATGCATATGCAGCTTCCGTTGGAGATAATGCGCCAGGAATAAATACTACCTCTAATTCATTTGCCTTTCTAATTACGTCTACATTCACATTTGGTGTAATAAAATATTTTGCTCCAGCTTGAAAAGCCGCATCGCACTGAGCAATATTCATAACAGTTCCTGCTCCTACACAAATCTTTCCCTGCATCTGTTCTGAAACCACTTTAATCAATTTAGAGGTCTCAACAAGATGATTTGGATTACTTTGATCAAAAGTAATCTCCATCATATGAATCCCCCCCCTCATACAGTGCCTGAGCAGTAGGGATAATATGTTCTTCATCCACACCTCTTACAATTGCAATTATTTTTTCCTTCTTAATCAGTTCAATTATTTTCTGTTTCATCTGCAATCACCTTTATTCCACCTTATATTTTTCTAATATATCTCTATTAATCTCTACTCCAATACCAGGTTTATCAGGAACATAAATGTATCCTTCTTCATAACGAATTCAGTGCAATTCCCTGTTGACCAAATGGACGACTTTTGTTATACAGTTTTTCCCATATTACTTCTACATCCAAGCTTTCTTTTCCAATCACTTCCTGCTTATAACAATGTTCAATAAAACTTGCTGCAAGAAAAGGTGACTATTGTCCATGGCACATACATTCACCAAATCCACTTGTTCCATCTTCACCAATGACCTCTACAATAACAGAACTTCTTCGTTCAACCCATCCTTGTGAAAAGCGGAAAGGTTTATCCAACGGAGCACTAATTACATGTATTTGTATATCTTTTATTATCATAACTTCGGTTCTCCTTGTCTTATACCTTTTAACACTCTTATCTTATCACATATGTTATATGTTAGCAATCAGCAATATTTCTATTTTTTTATTATCTATTTTATGCATTATCACTATTTACTGCTTTTCATCAAGTATTCTTCTAATTATTGTCATAGTTTTTCTTGAGTGATGGATACTCCGGTTTTCCAATCGTACCTGCTTCTGGAAGAAAATCTAAAATATCACATAGATAATCATCTGACAGATTGATCATTTCATTAGGATCCGTCGAAAGATCATATAGCTCATCAATATCCTGTGGAATAAAACTATATTTTATGTTTCCTTCCTTGATTGCACGAATCTCAAAGCTGTGACCATTATATTTATAGTAGTTACAATAAATATCTTCTTTTTTTTCTTTTTTATCCTCTGATATTTTAAAAAGACTTCTTCCATTTTTACATTTACATCCAGCTAACTCAAAAAATGTCTGCGCAATATCTAATGTATTACAATTATTTGCACATACATTTTTTTCCTGCTCACCCTTTAAGTCCGGACATACTAAAAGAGGTGTGCGGATTACATCCTCATAACAGTATGCATGCTTATCAAATTTTCCATGATTTCCAAGCATTTCCCCATGATCAGATGTAAAAATAACAATTGTTTTTCTTCCGCCAGAACATTCCTTTGCTTTCTCAAGAATCTGTCCTATGAAATAGTCCATTAAACTGATTGAGCCATAATAAGCGCGAATAGTTTTTTCCCATTCATGCTCATCAAAATATTCTGTATCAATGCTTGGCCACCATTTTCTGCTCTGATACCATGGTTTATTCTGAAAAGTATCATACATACTCTTTGGCATGGGTATATCCACCTGATCATACATGATATAAAATGGCTCAGGGTTTGAATTTGGAAAATGGGGTCCAACAAGCGATGCTGTAACGCACCAAGGCTTGTCTCTATTTTTTTCCAGAAATTCCATTGTTTTTTTTGTAACCTTATATTCAAAACGTTTTTCGATCGAATCCAGTTTCTTATAAAACGGAACATAATCATCATCTGACTTTTTTGCACTTCTTGGATCTTGCATATTCTTCAGCTGACCTCGTTCTGTAACAGTTGCTTCTGGAATTCTCGTTTCATGCTTGAGGCGATCACTTTCTATTCTGCAGATATCAAACTCTACGCCCGTCTCTTTCGACTGCCAATCAAGACCTAGATGCCATTTTCCAAAATACCCAGTTTTTCTTCCACTTTCCTGCCTTCGATCAAGCCATGTAATTGATGATTTTGGCAAATATTCCTGTGTGCTGGCACCCACATCACAATTATCAATTATACCGCTTTGATGAGGATATAGTCCTGTCATAATACTTCCTCGAGCAGGCGTACAAAGCGGACATACGGAATAACTATTTATATAATATTATCCATATCTCTGTCCTTCTCTGCCATTATATTTCTGGTGTACCTATATTCCATGGTGTATCAAATCCCGGTGTGGCCTTATACATGCTGTCAAACATACAACGATATCCATGAAGTTTTGCATCCTCATAATCTTTATCATTCCAAAGATTCTTTCTTTCAAGTGGATCTTTATTCAAATCATATAATTCACCATAGTCCCGATTCACATAATGTATCGTCTTTATACCATTACAGAGAACCCCTCTTATAGCACCTGCTTCCATATAGATATATGGACGGATACGAAGTTCTTTTGACTTATCCCAATAAGGCACAAAAGAATAATCAGACATTGGAGCCTCAAGAGGTGTTTCAGAAAGTTCCATACATGTAGAAGCAATATCAATATTTACAACCGGCTCTTTCACGCGAATACCAGAAAATCCAGCAATCGGAGGCTTTACAAATAATGGAACTCGCATCAAACTATCTTCTAAACATTGTAGTTTTTCAACTAATCCATAATCACCCATGAAATCACCATGATCAGAGCTGTAAATAATAACCGTATCGTCATAAGCATTGTGCTTTTTCAAAATATCAATTACTTCTCCAACTTTTTCATCAATCAATGTAATATTGGCATAATAGGAACGTTTTGTGCGGAGAAACTGTTCTTTTGTATAATCTTTTAAATAAATATCAGAATACATGCCCATGTTTTTGAACTGAGGCCCCTTCTGTTCAAGATCTTCATATGTGCTTTCAGATTCTTCCATATCTTCCAGATTATACATATCAGCATACTTAGTTCCTTCCAAATCATATGGATGGTGCGGTCCTGGAAATGATAAAGTAAAGAAAAATGGCTTATCTTGATTCTCTTCAACCGACAAACGGTTTTCCAACCATTCTTTTCCTTTTTCTCCTATAAAATTATCGACATGATGTTTTATATCTGCTTTCCATACACCACCACTAATCAAAGTTTTCTGATACATTTCCTTAGGATTTAATCCCTGTTCTTTAAGATAATCCTCGTATACTCCAAGCTGTTCTGATGGTGAAAAAGGCATATGCGCATCAACAATCATTTCAAAATCATAACCTTTATCAATCTTTGACCCTGCGAAGTGCTGCTTTCCAACAACAGCTGTATAATATCCATTTTCCTTCATACGTTTCATAAATGTTTTTTCTGTTTCCGGAAGACAACTGATGTAAGCTGGAACTTCACACTGACTTGGATATTTGCCAGTCATGATAGCTGCACGAGATGGCACACAGGATGGATTTGAACAGTAACCATGTTCAAAAAACACACTGTCTGCTGCAAGCTTATCTAAATTCGGTGTAATTATTTTAGAATTGACGCATCCCATCGTGTCATATCTTTGCTGATCTGTCATAATAAATATAATATTTGGTCTTTTTTTCATATCTTTCCTTCTCCCTAGTTTTCCTTTAGTGCAATGGAAATTCTCTGAATATAATAGTATTCATCCAAACTGAATGTCGAACAATCTTTTCCTATACCGCTCTGCTTGCAACCACCATGAGGAAGATTATAACAAAAACATGGCTCATTTACACAAACATCGCCTGCATCAATTTTTCTAGAAAGGCTTAACCCCATATCAAGGGAAGATGTATAAAGATAAGCTGCAAGACCATATTCTGTATCATTTGCCAGCACAGCTAAATCATCAGAATCATCCATATCTGAAATTGCAATGATAGGTCCAAATATTTCTTCCTTATATACTCTCATATCTTTCGTAATGCCAGTAAGAATTGTTGGTTCAAAGAAATAACCTTCTCTGTCAAGACGCTTTCCACCACAAACAAGAACCGCTCCTTTTTCCACTGCATCCTTTACTAAAGATTCCATATTTTCAACTGCCTTCATTGAAGACATAGGCTGCATATGAATACCTGGTGCTTCATATTTTCCACTTCCATATGCTATATCTGAAAGCATATCTGTTGCTTTTTCAAGAAATCTTTCCTTTATATCTTTATGTACAAAAATTCTATTTGGCGCTACGCATACCTGTCCGGCATTTCCTGTTTTTCCATTTACTACACACGTAGCGGCTTTCTCCACATCTGCATCTTTCGCAATAATAACCGGAGCACTTCCACCAAGTTCCAATGAATAATGCTTAATTGAAGTTGCTGCCTGCTGCATTATTTTTCTACCGGTAAAGCTAGAACCGATCAATGTAATCATCTGTGGAATCTTACTTTCATTCAAAATAGTTCCAACTACATTGTCATCTCCCGTAACGATATTAATAACACCAGCAGGAATGCCAGCTTCTATTGCAAGCTCGCCTATATATAATGTAGACAAAGGAGTTTGACTACTTGGCTTTATTATACAAGTACAACCAGAAGCTAGAATTGGTCCAAGCTTATATCCCACATTCAGAAGTGGAAAATTCCATGCCAGATAACCAACAACTACACCCAAAGGTTTTTTGATAATCATATTGATATGTTTATTATCATAATCCGGAATAATCTCATCTTTTGCTGCTCTTGCTTCTGCAATGTAATAACGTAGACAGTCAGGAAGCATATGATAATCTTCGCAAGCATTGCCATAAGTCTTTCCGCTTTCTTCGATCAGAAGTTCCACAATCTTATCCTTGTGTGACTCTATAACATCCGCAAATTTTAAAATATATTTTTCTCTCTCGTTTAAAGAAAGTTGCGACCATGTCTTAAATGCATCATTCGCTGCGTTTAAGACTTCCTCTGTCTGTTCCTGATTTAATCCGTTTAATGAAGCAATTGCTTTGCCATTTTCAGGATTATAAACGGTAAACTCTTTTCCTTTTCCTTCTACCAGCCGTCCATTTATCAAGTTCTTATACATATTTTTCCTCCATTTATAATAGATTATTTATATCATTTTTCCTTACTATGAACTGACCTTTATCTCAGTCCTCATTTCACTTGTATGTTATCATATAAGTGAAATGAAAACAATAGAAACAAGCACCATTTTTTCATTTTTTTTTGTACCTTTTTACCAATAAAAATTTCTATTTATCTGCATTATAAGTTTGAACATTTAGTCTTGTAGCACTCAGATGCATAGACATTTTTTCTGCTGCTTTTTCAGAATCTCCCTTTTCAATTTCATTTAAAATATTTCTATGATAATGAAATTCCTGCTCGATTGGATCTTTGCTTTGTGGTGTAGAAACAATTAATTTTCTCATATACGAGGTATACGCCTCAATAAGCGAAGATAACAACGTATTTCCTGTTGCTCTTGCAATTCCTAAGTGAAAATCTAAATCTGCATCATAATATTTGTTATCCATAGCCTGACAACTTTCCATTATTTCAAGTTTTTCTCTTAATACTAATAAGTCTTCCTCTGTTCTACGTATTGCAGCAATCTCAGCACACTTAGGTTCTACAATATCTCGAACCTCCAACATTTCATCTAATGATGTTTCTTCTGTTGCAATCAAATCTTTAATGGATCTTATCAGTACATTTGCTGTATTATCAACAACCAAAATTCCTTTCCCATGTATTCTTTTAACAAGTCCACGAACTTCAAGTGTTTTTACCGCTTCTCTAACGGTTACTCTAGAAACCTCAAATTTTTCTAATAGTTTTTGTTCACTTGGTAAAAATCCCTCACTATCATATTCTTTATTTTTAATCATTACTAATATTTCTTCTGCTACAGAATCTGAAAGTTTTTTTCGTTTCACTTTTTACTCATCCTCCATATATATCAATTAAATAATTAATGATTATTTTCTATTCTGTCACATTGCTATCAGACAGTTATATCATATCATATTTTCTTACAAATCAAAAGAACAATATCTCTATTATTAACTATTTTATATATATAATAAGAGGATTTTTAACTTACAACTGTAAGATAAAGATCCTCTTGTTACTAAATCACATTAGACGGTATTTCGTTCTAAATGATATAAACATATTAATTGCTTGCTTTTTTAATAGCTTCATCTGCACGTTCTTTAATATTCTTTATGGTTGTCTCTAAATCTTGAGCTTCAACAAGATATTTTTCTACTTCTTCCATGTAAACTTTTTCATATTCAACGTTTGCAGGTCCCATGATTTTTTCTGTTACACGAATTTCATCTGGATTAGCAAGAACATATTTAATCTGGTCTGTTGTAATACCATCATCTACTAATGAATCACCAAATCCAACATATAAATCGTTTTGTTCCACTGTACGATTTGCTTCTTCAGAAGAACGTGCATATTTAGCACATAATCTAGTTAAATCCATACAAATCTCAAAAGCAAGTTTTGGATCTGCAGATGTTGGTGTAACAGCGAGTCCATTAACAATACCCCATGTTGTATGTTCTTTACTATCACAAGGCAATGGTGCAATACCAATCTTCCAATCTCTTGGATTTCCTTCTTTATCAGCAGCCCATGGAAGAACCCAGCCTCCCTGACATGTCATACCATAATTACCATTCATGAATTCTGTTGCTTCTACTGTTGAAAGGGTATCTGCCTGTTTCTTCATGCTTTCATCTTCAAACATCATATCATGAACCAATTCAATATTTTTAGCAAACTCTGGATCCTCAATATTAGATAATCCATCTTCTGTATAGAACTTTTCGCCACCTCCTAAATTTTCAATTGCTTCACCATAAGTAGATGATGACCAAGGTAGATAAAATGCACCATAAATTTTATTTGCACCTTCTCCCTGAGTAATCTTTTTAGCAGTTTCACGATATTCTTCCCAAGTCATAGGAACTGTATCATCTGGATAAGGTACTCCTGCAGCATCAAATACATCTTTATTGTAATATAATGCCCAAGAAGTAATATTATGAGGAACCATATAAGTCTGTCCATCATTCTTTGCAGATTCTGCGTATTTTCCAAATTCTTCTTCAAAGTCTACACCAGTTTCAGCAATCAAATCATCTAGTGGAATAATTGTTCCATTATCAGCATACTGCTGTTGAAGCATTGGATTTGCTACAACAATAATATCAATCTGATTTCCAGCAGCAATCTGTGTTGGAACAGTTGTATTAAAGTCTGCTTCTCTTCCAACAAAATTGAATTCAACATTCTGATACTCTGACATTGTCTGAATTTCTTCTATTGCTTTCTGCATCTTATAATCTTCATCAATTCCATTAAGATGAATATTCATTGTTTCTTTCTCTCCTGATGCAGCCTGATTTCCAGTTTCAGTTCCCCCACCAACATTTTGTGTTTGTTCTCCACAACCAGCAAACAAAGATGCTGCCATGGTTGCGATTGTCATTAATGCTACCACTTTTTTCTTCATATTTTTTCTCCTTTAACTTATATTTTTAGGCGTTTGATAAACGCCGTAACCCATTGATTTTACTGGGTTTTATTGCTTTATTTATATAAATTTTCTCTCCAAAAGTGGTAAAATATAGGTAACAACACCAACATGTTTGCCAACTTAAGGAGGAGAAAATTTATGACTACTAAATACCACCAGATTTCTTTAAAAGAATCTTTTTCAGACTGTCAGGATCAATTTATTGACGATGCACCATCATTCTTTTTACTTCTGTCTGAACACTGTGATATTAATGAATTTATTCCAATTCAATTTTCCAATGCTTTTTATCAGACTTTAGGACGCAATCGCATTTACCCTCTTCATGGTTTTCTTTCTGCTTTCATTTTGCAGAAAATCTTCTCTATTCCTACAGATTCGCTACTGCTTTTACTACTAAATATTTGCAAGGAATTGCGCGATTTCTGTGGTTTTTCAAAGGTTCCTGATGCATCCTTGATGTCTCGTTTTAAACATGACTTCGAGCCTTATATTGAACTTTATGTCAAGGAAAACAATCCGAAAACACTAAATGCTCTCATCAAAAAGCTGAAAGTTTTCTACAAGGACAAGCCTGAGATTGATCCTTATAAGATGGCCTATGGACTTATGCCTTCGCAAGCTGCCGCCTGCTCGGATGCCAAACAGATGTACATTAATGGGTACTTCTGTTATGCCGTTAAATTCGCTATTCTTACAAATGGATTAGGTATTGTCCGCCACATTTCTTTCGTTGATGATGCTGAATTCAAAGCTGCTCACCCGGATCTCATTGTCGAAAAGAAATCGGATTCACCTGACGAAGATAAGTCTGTTGGTGATGCATCCGCTTTAGCCCCTGTTTTGCAGGATTTCTTTTCACTTCATACAGATTTTCACCCTGATACCTTTCTTGGCGATTCTGCTTTTGACTCTGCTGATCTCTATGGTACTTTGTTCAATGACTTTCACTTTTCAAAAGCTTTGATTCCTTATAATCCAAGAAACGAAAGTTCTTTGAAGAAAGTCGGTTACAACGAATATGGCTATCCTACCTGTCCGAATGATCCATCACTTGCAATGAAATACTGTGGTGTTACCAAAGAGAAAGGTCGTACAGACCGTATCAAATGGATTTGTCCCAAAATGCATTATCAAAAAGGATGGATTTGTGGCTGCGACACCCCATGCAGTACTGCTTCACGTGGCAGAACAACCTACACTTATGAAAACATGGATTTACGTATGCTCCCAGGTATTCAGTGTGACACAAAAGAATGGAATGACACTTATAAAATACGAACAATCGTAGAACGTGCCATCAATCATTTCAAAATCAACATGTGCATTGCTGGAAGAAAAACAAGAAACCATACCACCACAAAATCTGATAATCTATGTCAATTCAGAAACAATTCTGAATACTGACCTATTTTCTCCCCTTATATACGGGAGAGTTATCCACAGTAACCAATAAAATCATTTATCAATTACCTACTTATATTTTTTTAGAATATTTCTATTCTTTGTTACCCTTTTACTCCGGAAAGTGCAATACCTTCAATAAAGTTTTTCTGTGCACATAAATAAACTATTACGATTGGAATTAAAGCTAATGTTGCACCTGCCATCTGCACAGCGAAATTACTTGAATACTGTCCTTTAAATGATGCAATACCTACAGATAACACCTGTTTATTAATATCACTGATATATACTAATGGTCCAAAATAGTCATTCCATCCCCAGGTAAATGCTAAGATTAAAAGTGCTGAAAGCTGTGATTTTGCAAGTGGAATTACAACCTTAAAAAATGTTTTAAATTCCCCACTTCCATCAATTCGAGCGGCTTCAATTAACTCATTTGGGATTGACATAAAAAATTGTCTCATCATAAAAATTGAAAATGCGTTAAACATCCATGGCATATACACACTAGCTAAAGTATTAATTAAATGAAGATGCTTAAAAATTACAAACTGAGGTATAATACGCACCTGAACAGGAATCATCATAGTTGAAATAAATAACATAAAAATTATATTTTTTCCAGAAAACTCTAATTTTGCAAATGCATATCCAGCCAAAGAACTAACAGTAAGTACTAATATCACGACCATTATAGTTACCATAATAGTATTCATATACCAATGAATATACGGGAAATCCGTAAATGCTGTTATAAAATTACTCAATGTTGGTTGTTTTGGAATCCATTCGATTGGAATATTAAATACAACATTTTCATGTTTAAACGAAGCTGACAACATCCATGCAATCGGAAATACCATCATAATTGCAATCAAGAGTAAAGCTGCTGTTAATAAAATTTTCCAGAACAATTCTTTTTTCGTGTAACTAATTTTGTTTTTTTTCATTTTTCATTTCCCCCATGCTATACATACTCAACCCAATTTTTCTGAACTACCCACTGAATAATTGTAACAATAAGAATCAGCAAGAAGAAAATCCAAGATACAGCTGATGCATATCCCATATGGAACTGCTTAAATGCCTGATCATACATATGATATACAATTGTTGTTGATGCATTTCCTGGTCCACCTTCTGTCAACACCTGAACTTCTGCAAATATTTGGAATGACTGAATTATTGAAGTAATAAGTAAGAAGAATGTTGTAGGTGAAACCAATGGTAAAGTAATATAAAAGAACTGTTTTAATTTTGTAGCTCCATCTACAGAAGCAGCTTCATAATAGGATGGAGAAATTCCTTGAAGTCCAGCTAAATAAATAACTACACAATATCCGATATTTTTCCAAATCCAAAAAATACCAATTGAAGGAAGTGCCCATTTTATATCTCCAGTCCAACCTGGAACATTCTGTATTCCAAGTGTTCTAAGCAATTCATTAATAGGTCCAAAACTTGGTTGAAATAATGCGGAGAATACTAAAGCTGCAGCAGTTATCGTTGTTACATATGGCATAAAAAACGCAGCTCTCAAAGCACCTCTTGCAAAAATTTTTTGATTTAATAACGTAGCAATTATAATTGATAAAATCAATAATATTGGAACTGCAACTAACATCAGAAGTATATTATTTTTCAAGCCAACCTGAAAATATTCATTATGAAAGGCATCTATATAATTTTGTAAGCCACAAAATGTCGAACCGGAAAAGCCTTTAAACATGTTATAATCCATCATACTAATTACTAATGAATATATTAATGTGCAAATTCTGCTCGAACGGTACGCCTATTCTGAAATCGGCGGTACATTCATTCTGATTTAGCGGTACGCGTTTTCTGCTCAAAACGGTACGTTTTTCCTTTATTATTGTGATGTAACTATTATTCATCACAGTGCAAAGGAGGAACTATTATGCACGACTACAATACTATTCTTGGAGTCATAGAACTTCGGCTCAGTAAAGTCAGTTATGACTCTGTACAAAAACGTTACCGGATCGGACGGAGCGGGATTGCATTGATCATGAACCGCTACAAGGATTCAGGCTTATCATTGGATGATCTTCGACAAATGCCAGCCTCAAAGGTGGTTGATCTCATCTATCCAAAAGAAAACCTTCGACATAAGGATATTCCACTGCCTGATTTTGAAAAAATACATGAGCAGATGATCCAAATGGGAAAACATGCTGACTTGAGTTTTCTATGGATTGATTATAAAAAAGAGCATCCTAACGGTTACCAGCTTGCTCAGTTTTATAAGCTGTATCGTGATTTTATGGTAGATACTTATGGTACTTCAAAAACATCTATGCCTGTGGAACGGATCCCTGGTGAAAAGATGTATATTGACTGGGTAGGTGACCAGCCGGAACTGCTATTGGATACAACAACTGGCGAACTTCGGAAAGTTCACATTTTTACAACTACACTTGGTTTTAGCAGCCTTGTTTATGCAGAGATCTTTCCGGATGAAAAACTTCCACATTTTATTACCGGCACAGTACATGCACTGTCTTATTATGGGGCAGTTCCTAAATATCTTGTCCCGGACAATCTGAGAACAGCTGTTACCAGGCATAGTAAAGATGAACTTGTGCTGCAGTCAGCTTTTTCAGATCTGGAAACTTTTTATGATACGATTATTCTGCCGTCACCACCAAGGAAACCGAAAGGTAAACCAACAGTTGAAAATCATGTGCGTTTCTTGGAGACGCATCTGGTAGAAGAATTAAAGAAAGATACTTATACTTCTCTGGAAGCTCTGAATGCTGCGGTCAAAAAGATCGTAGCAGACATCAACCAGCGTCCTTTCCAGAAAAAATCTGACATTCGGAAATCCCGCATGAATGGATTCGAAAAGTACGACAAACCGCGTATGAACCAGCTTCCAGGCGAAAGTTATACACTTTGTGATTATAAATACTTTCTTAAAGTTCCAGATAATTACCATCTTGAGTATGATGCCCACTACTATTCTGTATTGTATACCTATAAAGGGAAGCCTGCAATTCTTAAGGCTACAATGACGGAGATACGGATCTGTGATGAGTATAACCGGCTGATCTGCCGCCATCCAAGATCTTACCGTGATTTTCCTCTTTACATTACAGATGACAGTCATATGCCTCCAGAACACCTATATTACAAAGAAGTGAATGCACATGACGGAGCTTATTACAGACGATGGGCATCTGTTTATGGAGAATCTATGGTAACTCTTATTGACAGGATACTCCGCAGTTCCAAGCATGAGGAACAGGCATACAACAGCTGTGCCGGTGTACTCCATTCCTGTAAAGATGTTCCTCACAGGCTGGTTCAGGAGGCTGCTGAGAAATGCGTAGAAGCCAATGCCTGCAAGTATTCTTATTTCAAGAAAGTACTTAGCATGGTTCAGAATAATCATTCCAGCAGCGCTATAAACGGAACCGGAAAACTTCCTTCCCATACAAACATCCGTGGAAAGGAGGCATACAAATGAGTTCATCCCATGACATTACATTAACACCTCAGGAGCAGGCTCTGATCATGCGTCTGAAGAGTTTCCGTGTTCCAGAAATGGCACATATCCTGGAAGAACAGTTGAAAGATCCCAATGCAGATCTGAACACTTTTATGGAACGCATGACAGCAATGGTTGATGCAGAGTGGCAGGCGCGAGCAGATAAACGTTTTAATCGTCTGATGAAAGAAGCGCATCTGCGATACCCAGCGGCGGATCTTGACGAAACTATTTACCGTCCAGAACGTCAGCTTGATACCCAGACAATAGAGCGACTGAGTACCTGCCATTGGATAGAGGAAGGAAAGAATCTCATTGTAACAGGATCTTCCGCCAGTGGAAAAACTTATCTAATCAATGCTTTTTGTGTAACTGCAATGAAGCAGTCTAAGAGTGTAAAGTATATAAAAGCGAACACTCTTATGAGCGAAATGGAACAGACACGTATCAAATCCACAAATCTGGATTACCTGAATAAGCTGACCAAGCTGGATCTTCTTGTAATCGATGATTTTGGCCTTATGGATCTCGATCTTGATAAATGCCGGGATCTTTTTGAAGTCCTTGACACCAGGGATGGAAGAAAATCAACTGTAGTCATCTCACAGTTTCCAGTCAGTACATGGTTTGATATGTTTGCTGATAATACCTACGCTGATGCGTGCCTTACACGAATCACAGATAAACATCATACATATCGTCTGGAAATGAACGGTATAAATATGCGTGAAACAGAATGATATCATCTAGCGGTACTTCGTACCGTAAAAAATGGAATAGCAGTTCCGCAGTAGCGGAACTGGCATTCCGTTTGAGCGTAATTTGCATATTAATGGATACGCCATAAAAAGAATAAATCCTATTAGTGATGGTAAAATAAATGTAAAACCGATAATATTCTTTTTGATATGATACCTCTAAAGTAGACAGATTAAATATAAAAATCTGTTGCTTTGGAGGTATTTTTCATGCCAAAATCAAAACATTCACCTGAATTTAGAGCTAAAGTATCGCAGGAATATCTGGATGGTATGGGTTCTGTTCAGTTCCTTGCTGATAAATACAGTATAGGGTATTCAACACTAAAAGGATGGATTAATGAATATCGAATTCATGGGATATCTGCATTCTGTCATCCAACGAATAGAAATAGAACTTATTCAAAGGAATTTAAACTCCAATGCGTAGAAGCAGTTCTAAATGGAGAAGGAACCGTTGATGATATCATCGCTAAATATGCAATATCTAGTCGTTCTGTTTTAAGAAGTTGGATTAAGGTGTATAATGCCAATAGAGAATTCAAGGATTATAATCCAAAACAGGAGGTCTATATGGCAGAGGCACGAAGAAAAACAACACTTGAGGAACGCAAAGAAATCGTTGACTATTGCATCAACCATAATCGTGACTATAAGAATACAGCTGCAAAATTCGATGTTTCTTACAGTCAGGTCTATTATTGGGTAAAGAAATATGATGTTGATGGAGAAACCGGATTAACAGACAGACGCGGTCAACGTAAAACAGATGATGAAGTAGATGAATTAGAACGTTTAAGACGTGAAAACTTACGACTAAAGCGTCAGTTGGAAGAAAAGGATATGGTTGTTGAATTGTTAAAAAAAGTGAAAGAATTCGAAAGGATGTGAGACTGGGCAAGGTGCGTCATGAATCAAAATATCTTGCGATAAAATATTTTCATACAGAGAAAAACTGGAGTATTGAATGGATGTGTAAACATTTGGAGATCGCAAGAGCTGCTTATTATAAATGGCTACACCGTGAAACACCTGAAGGTGAAATGGAAAATATCAAACTTGCAGAGCTCATTAAGGAGTATGATGAACGCTTTAACCATATCTTAGGATATCGGAGAATGACTTCCTGGATCAATCATTTTAATCAAACAAAGTACAGCAAAAATAGAGTTCACAGGATTATGAAAAAACTGGAAATTCATTCCGTTATACGAAAAAAGAAGAAAAAATATAGGAATACCAATGCAGATGAAACAGCAGAAAATATACTACAAAGAGATTTTTACGCAACTGCCCCCAATCAAAAATGGGCTACTGATGTGACCGAATTTAAAGTGCCGGGGGAAAAAAAGAAGCTGTATTTAAGTGCCATTATAGATCTGTATGACAGATTTCCTGTCTCATATATTGTCAGTGCCAGAAATGATAATAAATTAGTATTTAAAACCTTTGATAAGGCAATTGCGTTGAATCCCTGTGCAAAACCGATTTTTCATTCAGATCGCGGATTCCAGTATACCAGTCAAATGTTTAAAAAGAAACTTGAAAAACAAGAAATGAGGCAATCCATGTCACGGGTTGGACATTGTATTGATAATGGACCAACAGAAGGTTTCTGGGGAATTATCAAAGCGGAAATGTATCAGATGTATGAAATAACAGATGAATCCTCATTAAGATTTGCGATAAAGGATTATATAAGATTTTATAGTGAAGAACGTCCACAGGATAGGTATTGTTGTAAAACACCCTTAGAAGTACGTCAAGAGGCGCTGAAATCAGACATACCAGTAGAATATCCTATTCCAGAAAACAAACGAATTGAAAAATATAAAAAGAAATGGTGTGCATAAAAAATACCTACACTCCAAAGTGAAATGTAGGTATTTTTGCCGCTTAACTTTAGATATTTCACCTGTCTACTTGACAAGGGGCATATCATTTTTCTTCTTCTTTTCTTCATTTGTGGCGTTAGTTCTCTTCTTTCTCCTTTCATCATTACCCTCTCTTTTCTAAACCGTATTTACTTTCTTGTTTATATGTATGTTATCGCATATCATACGTGTTATCAATTGCCATTATTACCATGTTATATAGTCACTTTTTGTATATTTTTCACAAACTCTTTGGCTGTTTTGGTAATTATATCGTAATCACCACTGTAAATAGCTTTACGATCAACTAAACTTCCACCTACTCCAACACCACAAACTCCTATCTTCATAAAATCTCCCACATTTGAAGCAGAAACTCCTCCAACCGCAAGAAATGGAATATGATTTAATGGTGCAGATAAAGATTTAATATAGTTAATACCCAAATCCCCTGCTGGAAACAACTTTACAAAATCTGCCCCGCAATTATACGCATCTGCAGCTTCAGAAGGTGTTAATGCACCTGGGATAGAAACAATACCCAATTCGTTAGCTTTTTTAATTACATCAAAATTTACATTAGGTGAAATAAAATACTTTGCTCCAGCTTTATATGCTGCTTCACATTGCTCAATTGTCATAACAGTACCAGCTCCAGCACATATTTTATCTTCCATGTTTTCTGCAACCAGTTGAATTAATTCAGCATTCTTTGTAACACCCTTTGGATCCCTTTGATCAAAAGCAATTTCCATTAAATGAATTCCACCTTTATAAAGAGCTTCTGCTGTTGGCAAAATATGTTCTGCATCAACCCCTCTTACAATTGCAATAATCTTTTCTTTTTGAATTAACTCAATTACTTCTTTTTTCATACCAATACACTCCTTCTTTATCTTTTCCGAATTTATTTGACAACCTTATATTTTTCTAAAATATCGCGATCTACTTCAATTCCAAGACCTGGGGCATCTGGAACATAAATATATCCGTTCTCATATCGAATCCCATCATTAATCAATTCCTTACGGAAAGGATGACTTGATCTATCAAATTCAAGGAATAATTCTGAAGGACAAAAACTCATTGGAGTATATGGTAAAGAAGATATAAACTGTAATGAAGCGGCAAGTGACACGCCTGATCCCCATGCATGTGGCATAATAGCAGTATTATATGCCTGTGCAATTGCAGCCATTTTTTTACATTCCGTTATACCACCTGCGGATGAAACATCTGGCTGATAAATATCTAAAGCTCCATTTTTTAACCAATTATTAATTTCTATTTTTCCGAAAATTTCTTCTCCTGCTGCCATATAGGATGCAGTTAAATTTCTTAATGCCTTGTATCCTTCCATATCCTCTGGAGTTAATATTTCTTCATAAAAGTAAATGTTTTCTGGAACAAGTTCTAAAATTATTCTTCTTGCAACTGCTTGTGAATAGCATGCATTAAAATCAACCATCAAGCGAACATCAGGTCCGACTGCTTTACGTATAGACCGAATATATTCAATATCCTTTTCTGGTGTAAAACCAACCTTTAGCTTCATTGCTGTAAAGCCTTCTTCTTTAAATTTAAGCGCATCTTCTACAGATGTTTCTGGATATTTTTTCCCATCTAAACGATAAAAGCCAGTTGCATATGCAGCTAATTTTTCTCTGAATCGACCACCAATCAATCTGCTAATCGGTTGTTTTAGCTGTTTTCCATTTAAATCCCATAGAGCAATATCTATTCCACTTAAAGCATTCATTGCAATTCCCTGTTGTCCAAAAGGTCTTGCTTTATTGTATAGTGTTTCCCATATTACCTCTACATCTAAACTATCTTTTCCTATTACCTCCTCTTTATAACAATTTTCTACAAAGCTAGAAGCTAAAAATGGACTTTGCTGTCCATGGCACATGCATTCACCAAAACCACTTGTTCCATCTTCTCCAATAACCTCTACAATTACAGAGCTTCTACGATATACATACCCCTGCGAAAAGTAAAATGGCTGTTCTAATGGTGCGCTAATGACATGTGTAATCAAATTTTTAATAATCATTTACACTACCTCTTTTCAATTAATTTTTTCTTTATAACATTTATTCTTGATACATGTTATGAATATTTTTTATTTATATGATATCATACATGTTACATGTTATCAATTGTCTTTTTTTATATATTAACGCACTCTTTTTTGTAACAAATGCTATAACATAAAAAAGATATGCTACATAAACTGCAACATATCTTTTCATAATTATATATTTTCATTAAACCATAGGAAACCAAATACTCATATCTGATTCTTCACGATTAGCCCACGCATAGTATGGAATCATTTTTATTGTTGTATCACTCTCTGCAAATTGATATTCGTAATATAACTGCTCTTGCTGTTTACGATATTTTCCTGGAACTTCTAACAATACCACTCCATCAAGTAATTTTTCATCATATTTTTCTTTTACTTCGCCTGATGGATTTATATACAATTCATCCAACTTATATTCGTTGTCAATTCCCTCTGCGCAAAAAATTACAGGTCCCCTTTTTACTGCGAGCATTCCTCTATCTTGCTCGACATTTGGATTTGCTTGCATAAACACAGCTTTCATTGGCAATTTTACGATAATACTATCACCTGTAGAAACAATGGTTTCATAATATCCCGGCTCAACACTTTCGCCATTTACACTTGGATTTTTACACCATGCAGGAATACGAATCTTTACTTTCTGTTGCTGTGCCTTACAAATATCTAAAACTATTGTATCTTCCCAAGGATATTTTGTTGTCATTACAATTTCAGTATCTTCTGTAACATAATTACATTTGGTAAATAAATTCACATAAATTGTATCTTCATTTTGTCCATATACCCATCTTCCGATTCCCGCCATCGTTCGGAATAATTGTGGTGGGCAACACCAACAATCAAATGTATGCCATCTTCTAGAAGACTTATGCTTATATTGTATATTCAATTCTTTTTCATCATTAACTACAAATGGTATTTGTTTCTCTTTTCTATATGACAATGGATTCGAATAAAAATATCTTGTTAAGGATAGGTTAGATCCCGAAATTCCGGCATTATACATAATCTGTTCTGCCCAATCACCATACTGTGTATCTTCTGTTGTTTCAAGCATTCGCATTGCCCACATAGCTGCACCTATATTAGCACAGGATTCATTATATGCAATTTTATTTGGAAGTTCATATTCTGTACCATGAGCCTCATATGTACGGTCTCCATTTTCAGAAAAACCAATAAATGTTGGGCAAACCCCACCCGTAATATAAATTCGTTTTGATATTAAATCATTCCAAATTCGCTTATTTGCTTCTAATAAAGCTTTTTCACCTGTTTCAGAATAAACATCAATTGATCCGCTATACAAATAGGTAGATGTAACTGCATGACCAACTGCCTTTGTTTCTTCTCTAAGTAATGTTCTTGTCTGGTTTTGATCTGTACCGTTCCCACTACTGCCTCTCATATTTACAAATATTTCAGCCAATTCAATATCCTTTGGATTTTCTGTCACACGATACAAATCATATAATCCCATTATCTGACTTGGATTAAATCCAAAATTTGCAAGCTCCTTTGGATATGTATGGAATACGCCATATAGATAATCCGAAAATTTTCTCGCTGTTTTTATTAAATAATCCTGTCCCGTAATATCATAATGAGCAGCAGCAAGTGTAAAGAAATGACCCGCATTATATAACTCATGATGCTCCATATCAGTCCATCGACCAATATCTGTAAGTGTTACCTGTGTATTTAAATATCCATCCTTCTCCTGATTTAAAGGAATTAATTTTGTATATTTTTCAACAATTTCCAGTACCTTAGGATCATTTGTATTCTGATATACATATAAACAGCCTTCTAAGAACTTATAGCAATCTCCATCCGACCAAAATGCTCCCTTCCACTGTCCTTCTCTTACGCCTGCCCCGATTTCAAAATTCAAAAGTCGCGCAGAATTTTCTTCATCTAATAAAGCCTCTAACATACTGTTTATTATTTCCATGTAGTTTTCTGTTCGATGACCCCAAAAACCATTTTGCAATCTACTATTACGAAGGCTAGCAAAATCAAATTTTCTATAGTTTCTCATTTCATTCTCCTTATATTCCTTATGTGCTATTTTATTCATTTACTATAATCTAATTTTAATTTTGGATATTCTGGTTTTCCAACCGTTCCTGCTTCTGGAAGCTTTTCTAGTATTTCTAGTAAATAATCATCTGTTTCTTCCATATGTTTAAATACTTTTTTTCTTAATTCCTCTTTAATCCCCTGATAATAAAAATCATCAGAAAGATTTTTCATTTCATATGGATCGTTTTGCAAATCGTATAATTCATCAATATCCTGTGGAATAAAACTATATTTATAACGTCCTTTTTTTATCATTCGAATTTCAAAACTATGACCATTATATTTATAATAGTTGCTGTAGATTTCCTGTTCTTCCGATTCACTTATTTGTTTTTTACATATTTTATCTAAGCTTGTTCCATTCTCACAGGAAGTTCCTGCGAAATCAAAAAAAGTCTGTGCAATATCAAGTGTATTACAATAAGTATCACATTTAGTTCCATTCTCGCAGTTATTCAAATCTTTGCAAAATAATAAAGGCGTACGAATAACATCTTCGTAGCAATACGCATGCTTATCAAATTTTCCATGATTTCCCAACATTTCTCCATGATCTGATGTAAAAATCACTCTTGTTGGTCTTCCCCCTGAACATTCCTTTGCTTTTTCTAATATCTGTCCTATAAAATAGTCCATCATCGTAATAGAACCATAATATGCACGAATTGTTTTTTTCCACTCTTTTTCATCAAAATATTCTGTATCAATACTTGGCCACCATTTTCTCGTCTGATACCATGGTTTATTTAAGAAATTATCATTTATACTTTCTGGCAACGGAATATCTACATCGTCATACATACTATAAAATGGCTCTGGATTAGAATTTGGAAAATGTGGACCTACTAATGAGGCTGTCAGACACCACGGCTCATTTTTATTTTTTTCAAGATAATCTAAAGCTTTTTGTATAACTTTATATTCATATCTTTCTTCAATAGAATCTAATTTTTTATAAAATGGTAAATATTCATCATCTGAAACTTTTGATTTTCTTAAATCCTCATCTGCTTTTAATTGTCCTCTCTCTGTAACTGGTGGCTGTGGAATTCTTGTTTCATGTTTTACTCTGTCACTTTCAATCCTGCAAATATCAAACTCAACTCCCTTGTCTGTTGACTGCCAATCTAACCCAAGATGCCACTTTCCAAAATATCCAACTCTTCTCCCAGTATCCTTCATTGCATCTAACCAAGTAAATGCTGAATTTGGAAGATATTCCTGTCTTGAACCTCCCACATCACAATTATCTATAACACCACTTTGATGTGGATACAATCCCGTCATAATACTTCCTCTTGCTGGTGTACATAATGGACAAACCGTATAGCTATTTGTAAAATCAACGCTATACTGTGCAAGGTTGTCCAAATTAGGAGTTTTCACTATCTTATTTCCATGGAATCCAACACAATCAGCTCTCCACTGATCTGTAAATATAAATAAAATATTGTCTTTTTGCATAATAATTCCATCCTTCCTCTTTTATATTTCTGGAGTTCCAATATTCCATGGGGTATCATATCCTGGTGTTGCTTCATAAATACTATCTACCAAATATCTGTAATGTTGTAATTTAATACTTTCATACTCTTTATCATTCCACAAATTATTTCGTTCTAAAGGATCCTTATTCAAATCATACATTTCACCATATGGCCGATTCACATAATGAATTGTCTTTATACCATCTGAAATAATTCCACGAATTTCCCCTGCTTCCATATAAATATATGGTCTCTTTTTAATTTCTTTTGTTTTATCCCAATAACCTACATACGAATAATTTGACATATGTGAATCTAATTTTGTCTCAGAAATCTCCATACAGGTTGCAGCAACATCGATATTTAAAACATCATCCTTTATATGAACTCCTTCAAAATCTTTTATAGGTGGTTTCACAAATAAAGGTACCCTCATTAATGATTCTTCTAGACATTGTAGCTTTTCAACAAGCCCATAATCTCCCATAAAATCGCCATGATCCGATGTATAAATAATTACCGTATCATCATAAGCATTATACTTTTTCAAAACTTCTAAAACTTCTCCAATTTTTTCATCTATGAGTGTAATATTGGCATAATAAGACCGCTTTGTTTTTAAAAATTGTTCTTTTGTATAATCTTTTAAATAAATCTGAGAATACATTCCCATATTTCTAAATTGAGGGCCCTTTTGTTCTAAATCTTCATATGTACTCTCCGAAAATTCCATATCATTTAGTTCATACATATCTGCATATTTTGTACCTTCTAAATCATAAGGATGATGTGGTCCCGGAAAAGATAACGTAAAAAACCATGGTTGCTTATTTTCTGTATCTGACAAGCGATTTTCCATCCACTCCTTACCTTTGTCTCCAATAAAATTATCAATATGATATTTTATATCTCCCTTCCAAGTTCCCCCGCTAATTAGATTTTTTTCATATAAACTATCTGGTTCAATTCCATTTTCTTTTAAATAATCAAGATAAACGCCTAACTGTTCTTTAGGTGCCGTTGGAAAATGACCATCCACTATCATTTCATAGTCATAGCCTTTATCTATTGTTGATTCTGCAAAATGTTGTTTACCTACAACAGCTGTATAATATCCATTTTCTTTTAATCGTTTCATAAATGTTTTTTCTGTGTCAGGTAAATAACTAATATATGCAGGTACCTGACACTGACTAGGAAACTTCCCCGTCATTATACCTGCTCTAGATGGTACACATGATGGATTTGAACATCTTCCATTCTCAAAAAATACACTGTTTTCTATTAATTTATCCAAATTTGGTGTAATTACTTTTGGATTTACACACCCCATAGTGTCATATCGTTGCTGGTCTGTCATTATAAAAATAATATTAGGTCTTTTTTTCATATTCTCTTTCCTTTCCGACAAATAGATATATGCAACTAATCATCATTTCTATCTAAAAACTTCCTTTTTCTCCTTAAGACAATTTTCCATCTTTTCAATATCCGGTTGATTTTCAACATCACCTACTACTTCTGTGACCATTGCTCCTGCAATTCCTCCCATTTTGCCACAGATTTCTAAATTACAATTTGATAATATTCCACTTAGAAAACCCGCATTAAATGCATCACCTGCTCCAATGCTTTCTACGCATTTACAAGGATATGGTGGAATAAAATAATATTCTTTTTTGTGATATATATAGGCACCATTTCCACCATCTTTTATTGCAACAATAACATTGGGATTATTTTGTTGTAATATAGAAATCATATCCTCTTTTCTAGAAACACCTAAAAGACACTGTCCTTCCTCTACCCCCATTTCAACAATATCCGATTCAAATAATATCTGTTTAAAAAAAGGCGCATAATCCTGGTTCTTCCAAAGTTTTTTTCGAATATTTGGATCAAAGCTAACTAGAACATTCTTTTTTCGAGCAAATTCTATTGACTTAATAATGGTATCTTTACAACTTTGTGAAAGAACTGGTGTAATTCCTGTTATATGGAATATTTTACAATTTTCAAAATAAGATTCTTCTATATCATTTGGCTTCATATGACTTGCTGCAGACCCTTTTCGATAATAAAATACCTTCGTGGCATCTGTTTCCATTTGTTTAACCATAAGCCCTGTAGGATGTTCTTCATCCCAAATAACCTTAGAACAGTCTACTCCCTCTGATTGAATTTCTCGCAAAATCAACTCTCCAAACTCATCTTTCCCAAGTCTACTAATCCATCCCGCAGTATGTCCTAATTTTCTTACTCCCATAGCAACATTACTTTCTGCTCCAGCAATACGAATATTTAAATTACGCTTATAGCGTAACATTCCCACATCTTCTGGTACCATTGCTACCATTGTTTCACCTATTGTAATTAATTCTGGCATTTTTACCTTCACCAACCTTCTATATTATTGCATATATGATATCATACATGTTATTTGTGTGCCAATATCTAAAATTCATATATTTTATAATCTATTTTTAGTAATTATTTCTTCCATTCCTTTTCATGAAAACATTAATACTTAAACTATAAAAGGAGATTATTGCACCATATTCATAATCTCCTTTTCAAAATATCATTTTTATTTACTTTACAACTTAATAGAAATTCTCTGCACTGTATAATACTCTTCTAAGCCAATTCTAGAGCAATCTTTTCCAATTCCACTTTGTTTACAACCACCATGTGGAAGCTGATATGCATAAAATGGTTCATTAACGCATACACTACCAGCATCAATTTCCTGCGATAACTTCATTGCCATCGATAAATCTTTTGTATATACATAAGCAGCAAGACCATACTCCGTATCATTTGCCATAGCCACAATATCTGCCTCATCATTAAATGAATATATTGGCATAATTGGACCAAAAATTTCTTCCTGATAAACACGCATTGTTTTGTCTACATTTACTAGAACTGTTGGCTCATAGAAGAAGCCTTCTCTTTCTGCTCTCTTGCCACCTCTATATATTTTAGCACCTTTACTTACAGCATCTTCTACTAAGCTTTCCATATTATGTAATGCTTTTTCATTTACAAGTGGACCAACAAGATGTTTTCCTTCATCATTTCCGGAACCAAGTTTAATCTCATCCATAAAACTGTTCACACCAGCCATAAACTCATCTAAAACACTTTCGTGAACAAAAATTCTATTTGGTGCAACACATACCTGTCCTGTATTTCCAAACTTTCCATCTGCAGTACATACACCTGCATTAAAAGCATCTGCATCTTTCATTACAATAACAGGAGCATTACCTCCTAATTCCAAAGAATAATTCTTAATAGACGTTGAACTTTGTTCTACTAATTTTTTTCCAGTTCCAGTTGATCCTATCATTGTTACCATGCTAGGAATCGTACTCTCATTCATAACTTTTGAGACAACGGCACCGCTACCTACTACAATATTCACAACTCCATCTGGAATTCCAGCTTTTTTAACTGCTTCACCGACAAGCATTGTTGCCAACGGCGTATCAGAAGAAGGTTTTATCACACATGTACAACCACTTGCTAAGATTGGTCCCAATTTGTATCCAACATTCAATAATGGGAAATTCCAAGCTAAATGGCATACTACAACTCCCAAAGGTTTTCTAATCAGCATATTTATATGTTGATTATCATAATCAGGTACTATCTCACCATTTAATCTTTTAACCTCTTCGTTATAATACTTTAAGCAATCTGGTAACATATCAAAATCATACGACGCAACATCTGCAGCTTTACCGGTTTCACTAATTAAACAAGATACTATTTTTTCTTTTTCTTCATCTAAAACATTAACTAACTTTTGAATATAAACTTCTCTTTCAGCAATGCTTTTTTTAGACCAGCTTTCAAACGCCTTTTGAGCACTCTCTAAAGCTTTTTGTGTTTGTTCTTCTGTTGCAGTTGGAATAACCTCAAGAACTTTTCCGGTAGTAGGATTAATTACCTCTAATGGCTTTCCATCTCCCTCTACAAGTTCTCCAGCAATTAATTGTTTAAACATATTTTTCCTCCCTATTAAAACCATCTTTTTGTGCTTGTATGATATCATTCGTGTTATATGTTTGCAATGTAACTTATACCTAATAATATTTTATTTTATTGTGCAATTTTAACATTTTTTATCAATACTTCTTGCAATCTCCATTAACTGCTCATAATACAAATCCATTTTCCTTATAATGATCAATGACATTTTCCTTCGATAACTTATAATATTCTGATGAAGTAGTTGTTGACTGAACGCCGGTTACTGTTGCTCCTTCATATGGCATTCCTGCTTTTATTCCAATTTGTGTCCAAATATCCTTATTAATAAAATCAGATCCTGACATTTCGACTAGCAGGTCCATCCCCACAACCTTTTCACATAAAACTGTTTTTCTTGAAATATAAGTACTATCTGGTAATGATCCTGGTACAAAAATGTCCTGAGCTACTATATTCACTAAATACGCACCTCCAAATTAATATCTTAGATATAATTAGTGTCTGCTGATTAAGCAGCTATCTGTAACTTCCAACTCTTACATCTGTTCCGGTCATGCCAGAATCGGAACAGATGCAAAAGAGCACAAAGTATTCGCCTCTGAATCCTGAACAGATTCGTCACGAATACAGATAATGCGATAGATGTCAACTGCGTTTCTTCCAGTTTTGTGGTAATGCAGCTCATACCATAACAGCGTTTGCTCAGGCTGAAGGTGCGCTCCACTTCGATTCTATCGGTATTATCCTGATACTCTTGTTTTTTATCAACTTTTGCTGTGGCGCTTGGTCTGCCCAGCTTTGGACCTGATAACCGGATCCCATGCTCTTTGCAATAACTCCTGTTTTCCCTGGTCCGGTATATCTGATCTGCCAGGACACGTTCTGGATAATAACCGGTACGCTCTTTGAAGCGTTCTATTGCTTCAATCAGGCAGGTGCTCTCGTTGTATGCCTCGAAAGATATTTTTTCGAGGCGCCCATAACCTTCGCTGTCAAGACTGAGATCAAATTTTGCGCCAAATTCAACAGGTGCTTTGACCTTCCCTCTGACAATCGGCCGAAGCCATGGCTGCGAAATGCTTACAATGCGATGCTCTACAGAATGGATTCTGTTATCATACATATACTGTTGCTGTTCATACAGCCTGATGATGGTAAGATATAGGCCGATATCCTTACCTGTCATGGCGTATCCATCACTCATGAACTGTTCCAGATAGCCAAGATCTCTTTTCACGTAGCCTAGCTGTCTGCGGAGTGCGCTGCGGATTTTCTTTGCCGTGTGCTTTCTGCTCTTGGCAAATGCAAGATACTCTTTTCTGGCACGTTTGCGGTATCTTCTTGGCAACTTAAGACCATAACATTTACAAAAACAGTAAATCATGTTTTCCAGCTTTTCTCTTGCTTCGTTCAAAAGCGAGATGTCCTGCGGATAACGTATGTTTGCAGGTGCGCAGGTTGCATCAAGTGTCAGAGTCCCTTTGTTTGTATCTTCTTTTGCAGTACCATCATCACCGGATTTTCCTACGGATGGAGGAGTATGGTCATCTTTGTCATCCTCCTTGTGAGCAAGAAGATACTCATTTACTTCCATCAGCATATCTGCTGAAATGCGTTTACGGAAAAGAACCAGTGTACTTGCATCAAACGGAGCTTCTTCCCGAAAACCGGGAAGCCCGATAAAGTATTGCAGATACGGATTCTCAGCGATCTGTTCCACAAGCTCACGGTCGGAAAATTGGAACTTGGTCTGGATGATCAGGGCTCCTAATGCCATGCGAAGAGGCTTGGCAACATTACCCGTATCACTTGGAAACAGCTTGGCATATTTTACTTCGAATTCATCCCATGGGATTCGGTCAGCCAGTCTGACCCAGCGGTTATCCGGATTCATGTGGAGTCCCATAGGTTGGTTGAAATCGAGGAATGAATGTTGTAACTTGTCGATCGGTTTGTACATTGTTTTAGCCCCTTTATACTTAAAATCTGTAAGAAAACTGCAAGAAAAACGATTTGTTTTTGTCAAAATCCTTGCAATCATTATACCAGAAAATGTGGCAAAAGTCAGTAAAATCAAGTGTTTTCAGTTTGCTCAGCAGACACTAAGTAAGTCGATTACAGTATCTATAAATTCTCCGGCAAATAAGATAAAGATCAGAACACCTCCCATACAAGCCAGAAAAGCTGCCTGTAGCCAGTCTTGATAACAGATTACTGTTCCAATGAACAACGCCATAATTCCCAATCCCAATATCTTTTTTGCGATTGCCACCATATGTACCAGCAGCTTCACTCCGGCACCTATGATCGAAATGATAAACCACAATGGAATCAATAACACTTTTCCTGCCACTTTTAAAATACCCATATCTGTCCTCCTATCTTGCCAGCCACGGCATATCATGATTTACTTCTGCCCGGTAATATCCACTTATCGTTGAAGGAGCATTGAACAATGCCGCAAGTAAATATTTCTTGATATTCTTGATTTTACTCGTATTTCCTTCCAGACAATGCAGCACATACTCCACATGGGAATAATCCAGCTTCATGAATTTTCCCCTTACCAAAGCTCCTGAATACCAGTTGCTTGCAATCAACACTTTCTCACTCTTACACATAACAGTCTCTACAATCAGATCCACAATTTCATCAATTTGATCTTTGTCATGAGGATGACTCACTAACAGAGACTCATAATCCAGATTTTCTTTGATCAAAGATTGATACGCCCGTAGCGTTTCCATCTCATCATCCTCGGATCCCATCACATCTGCAGATACGATATGATTCGATTTATTATTATTCTGATTAGTATTGTTAATATTAGTATTATTAGAGTTTGAATTGTAAACTTCTTGAAGTTTATTTTCGGGACTTCTTGAAGTTTGTTTTTGGGACTTCTTGAAGTTTGAATTGTAAACTTCTTCTGTCCCTTCTTTCTCTACAGAAGTTTGATTTGTAAACTTCACCATCTTTGATTTCTCTTTTTTCTCTTCCTCACATTCCTCCTGAACAAATGATTTTACATAGATGATCGTAACCTTTCCAAAGCCCTGCCTGCGCTTTTCAATTAATCCTATCCCTTTTTCATCATCCAGCTCCTGAAGAGATTTCACTGCTTTATTTCTGCCACAATTCAATAATTCCATGATATCTTCAATGGAAAAATAGATATATGCCCGATTTTCTTCATCAAACCACTGATTCTTAATGGATAAAGACATTCTGTCCAACATCAAACCGTATAAGATTTTCGCATCACTGGAAAGATCCTTGAAGCACTCATTGGTAAATAAAGCTTTGGGTATTCTGTAAAAACTAAACTGGTCTGCTTCTGTTCCATAAAAATATTTAAAATTTATTTTTTTGTCCATGTATCTTCCTCCCTTCCTTTCTCTCATAGAAGTCCTTTTTTTAAACTTCTGTATCTCTTTTTTCTTTGGGGTATCTTATTTTGACACCCCTTATTCCTGTTCTCTTTTCCATTGTTCCAGCAATGCCTCAATTACCTTTTCCATCTCCGTTTCCGAATAATCTTCCGGAAAATATTTTATGAGCTTCTTTCCTGATAACACTACTTTTCGTTCCGGTGCTTTTACTGCTATGCAGCTATTGAAAATCGAGATCATAAATCCCTGGTTCACAGGTCCTTCTTCCAACTGTTTTCTCAAAGCTGTAATCTGCTTTGGTTTGATAAATCCTGTATCTCGGATATACTCGTAGATCCATTTCTGCATTTCCTTATCAATGTAGGAAATATCAACGGCAATGGTAAAATTCAACTTCTTTGCATCTACCATATCCAATAATTCTGGAATCAATTCTGTAAGACGAATGTAACGCTGAACATTACGAGCACTTTCTCCTACTTGATTTCCAATTTCTTGATCTGTACGTAAATGTGTGCCATTTTGGCACGGATTATTTTTTGATGGTCTACCTGCTTGCCGTTTCATTGCTTCCATTTTCATCCTATACGCAAATGCTTTTTCACTCGGAAGTAATTCTTCTCGTTGGATATTGGCATCTACCATTGCAATTACGGCATCATCATCTGATAACTCTCTCACGATTGCAGGAATAGTCTCCAAACCTGCTAGAACTGTCGCGTGCATTCTTCGATGACCTGAGATCATCTCATATCCATCTTCCCCATCCGATCTCAACAAAACTGGTGTCAATACCCCGTTGACCTTTACACTCTCTACCAGATCAGCCATCTTTTCATCATCCAATACTTTAAAAGGATGGTCTTTAAACGCGTGGATTCTGTTGATTTCTATTTCCATTGCAGACTCTTCATTGACTACTCCCAGCAATTCATCAATGCTTGTCAATTTGATTTTTTGTCCACTTCTACTTTTCATTTTCCAAAACCTCCTGCGTCAGATTTTCATAAGCCATAGATACTTTTCCATTTGGACAATGACAATAAATACTTTTTCCTTCCGCACTTGCTTCAGCTACCTTAACTGATAGTGGAATGACATTTTCAAAGATAGAAATCTTAGATCCATAAGTTTCTCTCACTCTGGAAGCAATATCTTTGGCGTAATTAGTACGAAAATCCACCATTGTCAAAAGAATTCCCTGTATCGTCAATTTCCGGTTCAATCTCTTCTTTACCATAGAAATAGTCCTGATCAACTGTTGAAGTCCTTTAACCGGCAGATATGCAGCTTGTACAGGTATCAGAACCGTATCAGAAGCTACTAAAGCATTGATGGTCATCATGCCTAAACTCGGCATACAATCAATCAAAATATAATCGTATCGTGATCGCATCGTATCAATATATTCCTTCATGATCAGTTCTCTGCTCATTACATTACTCATGGTTACTTCCAAAGCAGATAACTCAATATTGGCCGGCAGGAGATCCACTTGTTCCTCATGATGTAAAATACCTTCTTCCTCAGCAATTTCCTCGTCATTGATAATATTCATCATAATAGTTGCAAGTGTAGTTCCAATATCATCCGGTTCTACATATCCAAGACTTGCAGTTAAACTTCCCTGTGGATCCGCATCGATCAATAACACTTTTTTTCCTTGTCTTGCCAATCCTACCCCAAGATTTAAAGTCGTTGTACTTTTTGCAACTCCGCCTTTCTGGTTTGCTACTGAAATTACTCTACACATACTGTTTTCCTCCATTTATTTCTCCCAATTTTCATTCTGCCAGATTTTCAACAATGCTATAATTTCTCGTTTCATCATGGCGGGTGTATATCTGCTTGGAAAATATTTGTGAAGCTGCTCATTTGTAAAAGCAACTCTCGTAATCTCACCTTTTTTTATCTCACTCATAATTTCCTGCATCTTCTCTAATGTAAGTTGTTTTTCTTTACTTAACTTTTTAATCCGTTGTGCCTGTGATAAAGATGGAACAGCCTGAGCATAATCCATAGCTTCCAACAATTGTTTTTGCTCTTCTTCCTTCAACGCTGAAATTTCAACTGCCGGATTAAAAGATATCAATTCATCATCCAATTTCTGTAAAAACTCCGGTATTAGTTTCGTTAATGAAATATACCGTTGTACCTGTTTCGGACTATCACCACATTCTTCGCTGATAATCTCCACTGTTCTCTTCTTTTTCGTTTTGTGGTCTATTTGGCCTTTTTTCCTGCCTGATTTTCTTTTCAGTACATCATTTTTCATTTTGTAAGCAAAAGCCTTTTCACTAAAACTGATTTTTTCTCTGTGCAGATTGGAATCTACCATATTCAAAATAGCTTCATCTTCATTCATTACACGAATTATTACCGGTACTTTTCGATACCCCAGTAACTCAGCAGCATGTCTTCTCCGGTGTCCCGCTATAATCTCGTAAACTCCATCTGGTACAGGTCTGACAATCAATGGAGTGAGAATTCCGTACTTCTCAATACTTTCTTTTAATAAATGCATCTCATTATCATCTTTCACTTGAAAAGGATGATTTTTAAAAGAACGGAGTCTTTCAATCTCAATTTCAATGATCTTCTCATCTTCATTCTTCTGGATAAATTCTTTCGTTACTTCCGTCATCATTTCCTCCTTCTTCGGTCAGACTAAAAAATGCTCGTCTGGATCCGATTATTCTTGAAATCAGTTCCAAACGAGCATCTCGTTTTCTATTAGCTACAGCTAATATATTCTCTATTGTTTCAGCTAATATATGTTTGCAAATTATATTCTGCAAAGGATTTTTCCTTTTATTTACTGTATTTTACATTCCTAAATCACTGGTGACAACAGATACTTCCCCAAATGTTAGCAATATCTCTGATACAGTCTGTTTGCAAAACGCTATTTTTTATTAGCTACCAGCTAACAATTATTTCATTGTATTAGCTGAAAATCATCCTCAAAGCAATAAAATCATGCATTTTTCTTATCAAAAAAGCGCCCCATTATTTGCATTTCTGCTAATAATCGAACGCTTTTGACTGGCCGTCTCGTATAGGAATCGAACCTATAATTTAGTCTTAGGAGGACCATGTTATATCCATTTAACTAACGAGACAAAATGCCATTTTCCCTTGAAAACACGCGGTTTTCCGGCTTTTTGGTAATGGCAACCTTTATTTAATTATCAGCTTTTTTCAAGCTGTTAATTACTATTATTTTTCATGTTGGTGACATCAAAGCACTCCCCTATTAGGGTAAAACCTTTATGTCAATTTTTACTCTTCTTAACTAGATTTGAACCCAAAAGTTTTTTCAGGAAGTGATAACCTTGGTTCCTCCTTAGGAGGACCCTGTTATATCCATTTAACTAACGAGACAAAATGCCATTTTTCATATAGTGACATCAAAGTACATATTCTTTTAATCCGTACCTAATCATACTATAAAAAGGCTTATCCGTCAAGACGGATAAGCCTTTAAAACCAATCATTAATATTGAAAATCAACATATCCCTGCAGCCACACAACGCCTTTAAAGCGTCTGCCCACCTGAGGTTCACCCATTAAATCCTGTTCATTAATACATATGTCAAATTCAATATCATTACATCCAATACGCATTTTATAGACCGCGTCCTTTGTCATAGTGTTATATACCTTTTCCAGTTCCAGAATTTCACCCATAACACTATACAAATCACACTCCATTCCATAGGGCATAAAATATGTATCTACAATACTGTAAATATCTTCTTCCATCACTCTTTTGGAAATCATTGCATACATATCCATATCCTCTATAGTCAGGCTTTCCATGGCTTCCTCATCACCATTTTTTGCAGCTGCAATCAGACGTCCTCTGTTAATGGTATTATCCCGGTGTTTCTCCTCCTGCCCTTCTTTTTTCAAAGTTGGAAATAAGATTTTTCCACTCTTTGCCAGGCCCGATAAAATCACACCTCTTACATCTGTAACATAATTTCCCCTGCTTCGCTGTGTTAAATATTCACCTGCATTTTGCAGATAAAAGATAATAGTCACTCCAATACGCATATCGTCACATGCTCCGGCAAAAGACTCCTGACCTGCATGTTTTTCAATAATTACCTCTTCCTGTAAGGTAATGCCTGTGCCAAAAAAATACGGAAAATAATATTCCATTTGGAACTCATTATTTTCATCATATTCTCCGCACACAACAATGCCAAAGTCATCTCCATATTTCTTCACCAGCTCCGTAAAGAAATGTCCTGCTCTATCAGCTGCTACGATTTTTTCATCGTATTCATTTATTACATTATTCAAAATCATATCCAGATCTTTTTTACCGGATATCCCTGAAAAACCAACTGCTTTTAAATAACTGTGCAAGGAGTACCTCCTTCTTATTTATTCGGTTTGATTTCACTCATACCACCCATGTATGGTCTTAAAGCTTCCGGAATTCTTACAGAACCATCTGCCTGTAAATTATTTTCCAGAAATGCGATTAACATTCTTGGTGGTGCAACAACTGTATTATTTAATGTATGAGCAAGATATTTTTCGCCCTTGCCGTTTACACGGATTTTTAATCTTCTTGCCTGTGCATCTCCTAAGTTAGAGCAGCTTCCCACTTCGAAGTACTTCTTCTGTCTTGGAGACCATGCTTCTACGTCCACGGATTTCACTTTCAAATCTGCCAAATCTCCGGAACAACATTCTAAAGTTCTTACCGGAATATCCATAGAACGGAATAAATCTACGGTGTTCTGCCATAATTTATCAAACCACATCGGGCTTTCTTCCGGTTTACAAACAACAATCATTTCCTGCTTTTCGAACTGATGAATTCTGTAAACACCTCTTTCTTCCAGACCGTGAGCTCCTTTTTCTTTACGGAAACATGGAGAATAACTTGTCAGTGTTTTTGGCAATTCTTCTTCCGGAATAATTGTATCAATGAATTTACCAATCATAGAATGCTCACTTGTTCCGATCAGATATAAATCCTCTCCCTCGATTTTATACATCATAGCATCCATTTCCGCAAAACTCATAACACCTGTAACAACATCACTTCTAATCATGAAAGGTGGAATGCAATAAGTAAATCCACGATTAATCATAAAATCTCTTGCATAGGAAATAACTGCTGAATGGAGTCTCGCAATATCTCCCATAAGGTAATAAAATCCGTTTCCGGCTACTTTTCTTGCACTGTCTAAATCAATACCATTAAAACTTTCCATAATATCTGCATGGTATGGAATTTCATAATCAGGAACCACTGGTTCACCATATTTCTGCACTTCTACATTTTCGCTGTCATCTTTTCCAATTGGAACAGACGGATCAATGATATTCGGAATTGTCATCATAATTGTTTTGATTTTTTCTTCTACTTCTTTTTCTTCTGCTGACAGTCTTTCCACAGTTTCAGCGTTTGCTGTAACCTGTTTTTTTGCCTCTTCAGCTTCTTCTCTTTTCCCTTCTTTCATTAATCCACCGATCATTTTGGAAATTTTATTTCTTTCCGCTCTCAGTGCTTCTACTTCCTGTTTAATTTCACGGTTTCTCTTATCCAGTTCAATTACTTCATCTACCATAGGAAGTTTATTATCCTGAAATTTATTTCTAATGTTCTGTTTTACTACCTCTGGGTTTTCTCTTAAAAATCTAATGTCTAACATATTTTCTCTCCTTTTAGTTTACATAACTATATATCAAATTCATTTTCTTCCGCTCCGAAGTTAATTGCGGTTTTCAGAGCTTCCATTTCTTCTTCACTAAGTCTTATATAGGATTCTCCATTTACGATTTCTTTAATATAAAGAAAACAATTTTCTCTGCTATGAATAGCATTTAATAAAAATCCTGTATTATTAGTATCTAACATTGCCAAAACAAAACTTAATTTGCCTCCCATATCCTCAAAAGCATCATATTTTACAATTCCATACTTATTCAAGGACATCTTCTGCATTTTTTCCAGTTTAGCAACATTTTCTGCATTTAATTCTAATTCTACAGCCAGTTTTTCAATTAAATCAAACTTTCGCTTAAAAAGTTTTTCTAATGACTGTCCATCTTTACCTTTCATGAAAATTGCATACTTTTTACTAAGCCGATTAAGTCCTAAGGATAGATTAAATACACATACTAATAGTATAACCACAACCACTAAAAGCATGAGTAATAAAATACCGGAATAAGACTGAATACTACTTACAAATTTCTCCATAGTGTTCTGCACAGCTCCTTATCTGACACTCTCTAAAAGTTCCACAATACGCTCTAATTCATCCTGAGAATAATATTCAATCTCAATTTTACCCTTTTCATTATTTCTACGACGAATTGCAACTTTTGAGCCAATAATTCCTTTGATTTTTTCCTCTAACTGCTCATAGACTAAATCCTGAGCCGTATCTTTTGCTTTTTGTTCTTTCTTTGGTGTGGGATTTAAAAATTCCTTTACTAATTTTTCTGTTTCTCTTACGTTCAGCTTTTCATCAAATACTTTTACTGCAGCTGTATACTGGCTGTCCTTTTCTTCTATTGCCAGAAGCGCCCTTGCATGACCTGTAGAAATCATTTCATCAATAAGCATTTGCTGTACTCTTTCATCTAACTTTAAAAGTCGCATAGAATTCGTAACTGCTGTTCGGCTCTTAGCAACTCTCTCCGCTATTACGTCTTGTTTTAAATGAAATTCATCAATGAGTCTTCTATAAGCTGCCGCCTCTTCTATGGGATTTAAATTTTCCCTTTGAATATTTTCAATTAAAGAAATTTCTACTGTTTCCTGTTCTGTAAGCTCCTTAACAATCACAGGAACTTCTTTAATTCCAGCCAGTTTCGATGCTCTCCATCTTCTTTCACCGGCAATGATTTCAAAATAATCGCCTTTTTGTTTTACTAATAAAGGCTGCAAAACACCAAACTGTTTAATAGACTCCGCCAATTCCAATAAAGCATCTTCATCAAATTGCTTTCTCGGCTGTTTTCTGTTTGGTTCCACTTGTGTAAGTTTCACTTTAAGTACTGAATTTTCTTTTTTTTCCTTAGGAGCAGTCGTTTTCTTTGCAGTTGTTGTTCTTGGCTTTGATGCCGTTTCACTAATCATTGCATCAAGTCCTCTACCTAATCCGCCTTTTCTTGCCGTCATTCCTCTTCCTCCCTAGCTAATACTTCTTCCGCCAAAAGGCGATAACTCTCTGCACCTACAGATTTTGTATCATATAGATTGATTGGAATGCCATAACTAGGCGCTTCTGCCAAGCGTACATTTCTAGGAATAATGGTTTTGTAAATTGATTGATGTAAATTTTCTTTTACGTTTTCCACCACTTGTAAAGAAAGATTTGTTCTTGCATCATACATGGTAAATACAACGCCTTCAATAATTAATTCTGGATTTAATCTTTCCTGTACTAATTCAATTGTATGAATTAACTGTGTTAATCCTTCCAGCGCATAATATTCGCATTGAATTGGAACTAATACAGAATTTGCAGTTGTCATAGCATTGATTGTAAGTATGTTTAAAGAAGGAGGACAGTCCATGATAATAAAATCATATTTTTCTTTAACGGTATCAATATGATTTTTCAATAAATATTCTCTTCCCTCTACACCTACTAACTCAATTTCGGCTCCTGCCAAATTCATGTTTGATGGAATTAAAGATAAATTTTCAATCACATTTTCAATAATACAATCCTTTAGTTCGCACTCTCCTACAAGAAGCTCATATAAAGTAGCTTCTGCATTATCTTTATCCACACCCACACCACTTGTTGTGTTTCCCTGTGGATCAATATCAATCAATAATACTTTTTGATTTAATTCTGCAAGACATGCAGAAAGATTGATAGCAGTAGTAGATTTCCCTACACCGCCCTTTTGATTTGCGATTGCAATAATTCTTCCCACTTGAATTTCCCCTTATTGTGTTGAAATGTCTTATATCTAATAGTTCAAAACTCATTATAACACCTTTCCATTTTTAATGCTATACTAATGTTTCACGTGAAACATTATTTTATGTTTTTTTTAGATACATAAATGTTTCACGTGAAACATTTTCCAGTTTAAGACTTTTTCTTGTATAATTTCTTTCAATGTTTTATAATATATGTATATATTTTTTCTTTCAGGAGGCTGATGAATTATGAAAAAAAACAAACATAAACTTCTCACAGCCGGTATTCTCTTTACCGCTGCTACCGGAGTTATTCATATAGTTAATCATGCTATATTTGCTACCGCTACATTAAAAGATTTATTGAAGTCTTCCGCAAGTAATTACTATGACTGGAGATTTGGAAAAGTATATTATAAGAAGAAAGGACATGGTACTCCTCTCTTACTAATCCATGATCTAACTGTTTACAGTTCTGCATATGAATGGAATAAAGTTATAGATAAGTTGGCAGAAAATCATACTGTATATGCTTTAGATTTACTAGGATGTGGACGTTCTGAAAAGCCTAAAATCACATATACCAATTATTTATATGTGCAACTCATATCAGACTTTATTAAGAATGTTATACATGAAAAAACAGATATTATTGCCAGTGGTTTTTCAAGTTCATTTGCTCTGCTTGCTTGCCATAACGAGTCTGAATTATTTGGGAAATTAGCGTTAATCAATCCGCCTACTTTATCCATTCTTTCTAAAATACCAAGCAAACGAAGCAAATTCTATAAATTTGTATTAGAAATTCCTGTTTTTGGAACTTTAATATATAATATGAGAACTTGCCAAAGTAATATCCAATTATTACTTACAGAGCAATATTTATTTAATCCGTTTTTAGCTTCTGCTGAACTTATAGACACTTACTATGAGTCCTCTCACAAAGGATACGGAAACTCTAGATTTTTATTATCCAGCATCGTAGGTAATTATACTAACAATAATATTTCACATGCATTGAAAGAAATCAATAACAGTATTGTTATTATTAACGGAGAAGCTGAACCATTAAAAGAAGAAACAAAAGAAAACTACTTAAAATACAACCCTGCTATTGAGCATTTTAATATTTCCAAAACAAAACATCTTCCTCAACTGGAAAATCCAAACAGTCTTTTGGAAATACTTAATATATGTATCTAGTACAGCGAAAAATAAATTTCTGCTATATTGATGCACTAAAAAGGGAGATTTACACGAAACACTCTAATGTAAATCTCCCTTTTTAAATTTCTAATGTTTCACGTGAAACATTTTACTTTTTCTGATTTTCAATCATTTCATCAAATGCTTCTACCATTTCTCTTACTTTCATTTTATTAACAAGCATTTGACTTCCATCTGTTTTTGTTACTAAATAGAAGTTTTCGTCATAAGGATAGTAAGTAACTGTATCCTGTACTCCGCCTTCTTTTTCAAAAGTAATAACAATTTCTGCGTTTTCTCCATTCTGGCCTTCTGTAATTGTCTGCCATTCTAAACCACTTACTTTTGAATAAAAGTTTGAAATATCTTCATATTCAGTTTCTTCATCATTCAAATAATACTTTGTTTCTGTTGTAGTTTCTTCTGAGTCTTCTTTTTTCACTTCTGTTTCTTTTCTTGTAAGAACATAAGTTTCGTTATTTCTTTCTATGGTTATTTTGTCCATATCAGCCAAAGAATAATCCGTTACTAAAGAACTCACTAACTCTTCTGCAGCCAAATTCATTATTTCCTCTACAGTAGAAGCCGTCATGGTATAAATATAGCTGCTATCTGCTGTTTTTACATAATAGTTTCCATTTTCATCAGTATTTCCTACAAGTAAAACCAATTCTTTCTGTTCCATAACAGGCTCTTCTTCTGTCTCTTCTCTTTCTTCTGTTTCTTCTGAAGTTTCTTCATTCTCCTGTTCTTCTTCATAGAAAACTGTCACTTTTCTAGGATTATCCAATCCATAAGCTGATAAATCACTTGTATCATAGCTGACAAAGTCCACCCAGCTCAAACTTGAGAAATGACTCATGTAATCATTTACTTTAGAAGTGTCTACTGATACTTGACTTCCATCCTCTTTATATAAATTCCATAAGCCTTCGGTTTCTTCCTCTTGTAAGGTCTTCAAACCTTTCTCACTGCTAATTTCAACCTTTTGAATATTACCTACAGCAATTTGCGGTAATTCTTCCATTTCTGCTAAATCATTTTTAGCAAACTGTAAATCGGTTTTCAAAGAAGAATTTACCAGATATATTTTTTCGTTATTTCCTATACTCATATAAACACCGGAAACCGCCTCATTATCATCACCAAAATTCAAAACTGTTTGTGCATTATCTTTATCTGTAATTGTGACCTTTAATTTAGGTTCTGATAATCCATAATCTGCAACATTTTCCACATTCTCTAATTCTCTCTGAGCTTTTACAGAGGTTAATCCGGAAACAATATTAGAAACAACAGCCTGATTTAATGGAAGATTTTCATCTTCTGTATATTTCCATGTCTCCTCTTCCTGTACAAAAGTATATTGAACACCGTCATTTTCAATGGAAACCTGTGAAATATCCTCTGCCTTTACCTCGAAAGCCGTGATTTCTTTTTCTTCTGTCTGCTCTTCCTCATCTTGAGGTCCTGCTGCTCTAATACCTACATACACCCCTAGTAAAATCAGAAGTATGATAACTCCTACGATTAATCCTTTTTTATTTTTCATACTACTGCTTTCTCCTTCTCAGCCAAATTACAAAACCAATAAGTAAAATACTTACAGGTACAACAGCTGTTACGAAAATGCTCCAAAAGCTTACATCACTTGCAGGTACCATTAAAGTAGTCATATCATAAGCTTTACTTGGAATAGAAATACTATTATCTTCTTCTGTTCCACATAACCATGACAGAGACGCGGAAAGTAATTCGTAATTTGCACCTGAAACAGTTGCATTCATTTGATCATTGAATATAGCGCTTGATGCAAAATATACAATCTGAGTTTTTTTGTTTTCATCCAACTCCTCTGTAATGGATACACCTAAAGAAAACGGACCTTCTAAATCACCCTCTTCTTTTTCTGTGGTTTCCATTGCTTCCAAATCTGTCTTTTGATATGCACTGTCAGATGTAGTTAAGATACTGTCAATTTTAATTGTATCCCTTACATCTTCCAGACTCTTTATACTCTGAGATAAAGCTGTTAAAACGTATTTACTCTTTGAAGATAAGTTTGAAGTAATTTCGTGACTCTCAATATTAGGCAATAAATAATATTGATTTTGAGCAATATAGTGATCTTTATCACCTTCTAAGACAATCCCCTTTTGTGTCTGAACACCGTAATTTTCCAGGACAGAATTAAAGTTAGGCATTTCTGCATCTGTATAATCAGATAAAATAATTGCCTTTCCGCCGTTTTCTAAATAACTAATAATTTTCTCTGCTTCTTCTGCTGCAATATCAGTTTGTGGAGAGAAAATAAACAAACATGCTGTATCTTCCGGTACTGTTTCTTCTGTAAGTAAATTCAAATCACGAATTTCAATATTTGATTTCTGAATACTTTCTTTCATTGTTTCGCTCATAGAAAGCTCTTCGTGTCCTTCTAAAGTGTACAATACCGGCATATCTTCAGAAACTACATAATTAATAGCGCTTGTCAGCTGTCCTTCACCATCAAAACCCGTAACTTCCTGTGAATAAGTTTGATAATTCACAGTAGTTTCATACATATCCTGATAGTCTACAACTTTGCTTTTTTCTCCGCACTCAACAATAATACTGTTATTACTCAAATTTTCAGAAGTATATTGAGAAGCAAATTTCGGGTATACAGCAGGATCTTTCTGTTCTACTTTAATATGCTTACTTCCCTCTTCATATTTTTCCAGTAGTTTTTCAATATCACTGCTCTCTGTACCATCTTGAGCAATATAGTAAAGATTTACATCCTTTTTCAAATTTTTCAGGATTTTTTCCGTCTGCTCTCCAATGGTATATAATTTCTGACTGCTTAAGTCAAACTCTCTGTACTTTGATGGAAGTTCCTGTATTACTAAATTTAAAATTACAACAATGGCAATTACCACAGCTGTCATAGCAATGCTGTAAGAGCCATGTTTTAACATTTTTTTATTTCCTTTATTTCTGTGAATATTCACCATCTTCTTTAATTTTTTCATGTTATCCTCCTAGCTCCAACGGCGTTTTTGTATGCACTGAACAGTCAGAAATACAAATATGCAAACAACAGAAAGCATATAAACAATTCCTGTCACATCAAAAATTCCACCTACAAAATTATCAAAATGGTTTGCAATTGCAAATAAATTTAAAAACTTCTGAATAAGTCCTGTAAATATTGTAGGTTTTATAAAATATACAGCTGCTACGCCAATCACCAAAACACCGCCTACACAAGAAGAAAAAATAATATTTTTTGTGAGCTGGTAAACCACAATTCCTATTACTATTGCAATTACCAAAAATGCTACCATAGAACTTACTGCGGTATCGGAAAAAAAGCTCTCAATTCCATCCATCATATAACTGCAGAATAAAATTCCAAAAGTCAATACAGCTGCAATTACCTGACTTTCTGTAACAGAAGAAAGGAACAACCCCACAGCAATCTGCGCACATCCCAAAAAGAAAAATCCAATTACAGCCACATAAGCCATAGGGTATGATATAACACCATATTTTCCCATAATCAGTGGGTAAAAAGCGCTTATAACAACAGGTATGGCATAAATTGTCACCATACTGAGATATTTACCTAAAACAACCTTCCACACCGGAACAGGTGCCGTTAACAAGAGCTGGTCTGTGCGGTTCTTCTTTTCTTCTGCCAAAATTCTCATGGTTAATATGGGAGTAATAATTAAAAACAAAAATGTTACAGAGCTTAATGTAACTCCAAAATCAGGACTTGCATACTGCAGATTATAAGCAGTAAAATAAATGCCCAGTATCAGTAAAATAAATGCAATAAATACATATCCCACCATTGAAGTCAAATAACTTCTCAATTCCTTCTTATAGACTGCCAGCATGTTTATTTTTCTCCTTCCATTTCCTTATCTTCTAATCTTCCCTCATCATTTGTCAGTTTTAAGAATACTTCCTCCAAAGACATATTTGTAGGCTGCATTCTAAGAATTGGACATTTCACTTCTGAAAGTGCAAAAAAGATATTTTCTCTCATATCCATATCCCCTGAAATCTTTATAGTAAAGTCACATGCCCCTTCCGTCATCGAACTATGGTATGCAATATCTTCAATATTTTCTACCATACCAAGGGCATCCCGGATAACAGCTTCTTCTCCCTTTACTGTAAGTTCCAAAGAGTTCATCCCTGTCATAACTTTACTCAGATTTTCCGGTGTATCACTGGCGACTAATTTTCCCCTGTCAATAATCAGTACATGGTCACAGACCGCACTAACCTCAGAAAGTATATGGGAACTTAAAATAACCGTATGCTTCTTACCAAGGCTTTTTATTAAATCTCGAATTTCAATAATCTGCTTTGGATCCAATCCTACTGTAGGTTCATCTAAAATAATGACCTCCGGATATCCCAAAAGAGCCTGCGCCAGACCAACACGCTGTTTATATCCTTTTGAAAGATTTTTAATCAATCTCTTCTTCATATCTTCCAGTTTAGTAGTTGACATAACTTCTTTGATATTCTTCTCTCTTTCCTCTTTTGGAATAGATTTTAATTCTGCAGCAAATTTTAAATATTCCATTACGGTCATATCCTGATACAAAGGTGGTATCTCCGGTAAATATCCAATTTTTTTCTTGGCCACTTCCGGTTCATCTAAAATATTATGACCATCAATAAGAATTTCTCCCTCTGTAGAAGCAATATAACCGGTAATCATATTCATTGTCGTAGACTTTCCGGCCCCATTCGGCCCCAGAAACCCGTAAATTTTTCCTTTTTCTACTGTAAAATCTAAGTGGTCTACTGCTATATGGTCACCATACTTTTTTACTAGATTTCTTACTTCAATCAAAATGTTCCCTCCTTTATTTTGACAACACATTCTTCTTATAAAACTACTTCGTCCTTTCCATTCTATGGAAAAAATGTGATAAAAATTAGGTAAGACTGTGTTTTTTCTGTGAAAATACATGCATAATTACAAAAAGAGAGCTGTTACCTTAAACATTATTCAAAAATATTTATGTTTAAGCGTAACAGCTCTGTTTTTCTTCTATAAAATTGGTTCTTTTGTTGGAGTTCCTGCTTTTCTCGGATATTTCTTCGGTGTCCCTTTTACTTTTTTTATTACCACTAACGTTCTATCCATATCTGTCTGGTACAGCTTAAAATCCACTTCCTTTTCCAGCCTTCCTCCCAAAACAGAAATGGCTTTCTTAGCCTCTAAAACCTCTTCTGGAGCCTTTCCTGACTTGTAAGATACAAAGTATCCGCCTTCCTTTATATAAGGCATACAATACTCACTTAAAGATGCCAGACGAGAGACCGCTCTTGATACACTTAAATCATATTGCTCTCTGTGATCCGGTTTTCTGGCTGCATCTTCTGCCCTTCCATGAACTGTTTGAATACCGGTAAGTCCCAGTTTTTCTATTACTTCATTTAAAAAATTCAGCCGCTTATTTAAAGAGTCAAGCAGTGTAATCTGAAGATGGGGAAATGCAATTTTAAGAGGAATTCCCGGAAATCCAGCCCCTGTCCCCACATCAATACACGTAGAAATCTTAGTCATATCCAGCCCTTTTACAATGGAAAGACTGTCTACAAAATGCTTTAAAAGTACTTCCTCAAAATCTGTAATTCCGGTCAAATTCATTACCTTATTCCACTCAACTAAAAGCTCATAATACTGCACAAACTGCTTTTTTTGTTCTTCGTTTAACTGTATTCCATATTCTTTACAGCCTTCTTCCAGAATAGTTAAATCGTAATTCATGCCTTTTTTCTCCTCTATTTTCCTCTGCGGTAAGACTCCATATAGACCAGTAAAACAGAAATATCAGCCGGAGAAACTCCTGCAATTCTGGATGCCTGACCTATGGAAATCGGACGATATGCGTTTAATTTTTGTTTTGCTTCAATGCGAAGTCCGCTGATTGCATCATAATCAATGTCCTTTGGAAGTTTTTTATTTTCCAGCTTTTTAAAGCCTTCTACCTGCTTTAACTGGCGTCTGATATACCCGTCATACTTAATGTTAATGTTTATTTGTTCTCTTACATCATAAGGTAATTCAGGACGTTTTTTATCTAAAGGAGCTACAATATCATAAGATAATTCCGGTCTTCTGATTAAATCTCCAAGAGAAATTCCATTCTTCAAAGGGGTGCTTCCATACTGTTCTAAAAGCTCCTGCACCTCTTTTACAGCCCCCACATGAACATGTTCCATACGCTGTGTTTCTTCTTCTATTTTCTCTTTTTTCCACTGAATATAATCGTACTGCTCCTGAGTTACAAGCCCTACGTGATAGCCTTTTTCTCTCAGTCTGAGGTCTGCATTATCCTGTCTTAACAACAGACGGTACTCTGCACGGCTTGTCATCATGCGGTATGGTTCACGATTTTCTTTTGTAACTAAATCATCAATTAACACACCGATATAGGACTCTGAACGGTCTAAAATCAGCTGTTCACGACCTAAGACTTCCATTGCTGCATTGATACCGGCTACCAGTCCCTGTGCTGCTGCTTCCTCATATCCTGAGCTTCCGTTAAACTGACCGCCTGAGAATAATCCCTTAATATTTTTAAATTCTAAAGTAGGATATAACTGTCTTGCATCAATACAATCATACTCAATTGCATAAGCATTTCTCACGATTTTCGCATTCTCTAACCCCGGTACAGAATGGTACATCTCATACTGTACATCCTCCGGCAGAGAGCTTGACATTCCCCCTACATACATCTCATTTGTAGACAATCCTTCCGGTTCAATAAATACCTGATGACGATTTTTATCTGCAAATTTTACTACCTTATCTTCAATAGAAGGACAGTAGCGAGGACCTGTTCCCTCAATCATTCCTGAATATAAAGGAGAGCGGTCTAAGTTATTTCTGATAATCTCGTGTGTCTTTTCATTTGTATAAGTCAACCAGCAGGATATCTGTTCAATCTGTACGTCTTCTGGGTTTGTAGAGAAAGAAAATGGCACAACCCTTTCATCACCAAACTGTTCTTCCATTTTTGAAAAATCAATACTTCTCTTATCAATACGTGCCGGCGTTCCTGTTTTAAACCGGTACATCTCAATCCCAAGATTTTGCAAAGATTTTGTAAGGTAATTGGCTGCCTGCAGTCCATTTGGTCCTGTTGCATTGCTGATATCACCATAAATACATCTGGCTTTTAAATACGTTCCCGTACACAAAACAACTGCTTTGGTACAATATTCTGCTCCAGAATAAGTTTTTACGCCTTTTACTACCCCATCTTCTGCCATAATTTCTGTAACTTCTGCCTGACGAATGGTAAGATGCTCTGTATTTTCCAGTGTTTTTCGCATTTCTCTTGTATATTCCTGTTTATCTGCCTGCGCACGCAGAGAATGCACAGCCGGTCCTTTTGAAACATTGAGCATTTTAGATTGAATAAACGTCTTATCAATATTTTTTCCCATTTCTCCGCCCAATGCATCAATTTCTTTTACCAGATGACCTTTGGAACTACCTCCGATATTAGGATTACAAGGCATCAGTGCAATACTGTCTACACTGACAGTAAACATAATTGTTTCCAAACCAAGTCTGGCACAGGCCAGAGCAGCTTCACAGCCTGCATGTCCTGCTCCTACAATCGCCACATCATAATTTTCTGTTAGTACACTCATTTTGGCTTTCCTTTCTACATTTTCTTCTCTTTTTTAAGAAGTTATCCACATTTTTTTCTTACTTTCCTATTTTCCGGTGCAAAACTTAGAGAAAATTTCATTTACTAAATCCTCTCCCACAGACTCACCAATAATACTTCCCAGCGCCTCATAGGCATTCATTAAATCTATGGAGAAGAAATCCTCCGGCATCTGCATTTCAATACTGTTTTCTACCAGCTCCAGACTTCTTTTTGCATCCTCTAATGCTGCCTTATGACGCATATTGGTAATATAAATTTCATCATTAAAAGAGAGATTTCCTTCAAAAAACATCTCTTTAATCTGTGCTTCTAAAAGCTCAATTCCTTCTTCTTCTTTTGCAGAAACAGCGACTACCGGATGACTTGTTTTTTCCTTTAACTCACTTTCTGTAACCTGCTGCTCTAAATCCATTTTATTCAAAATAACAATCGCTTTTTTATCTTTTAAGAGCTCAATAATTTCTCTGTCATTCTCATCTAAAGGTACAGAAGAGTCTACTACATAGAGAATTAAATCTGCATCTTTTGCATTCTCTACAGCCTTTTTCACACCGATTTTTTCTACTACATCATCTGTATCACGAATACCTGCTGTATCAATCATTCTAAGAGAAATTCCATGAAGTACAATGGTTTCTTCCAGTATATCTCTGGTAGTTCCGGCAATGTCTGTTACAATGGCTCTTTCCTCTCCCACCAGTAAATTTAAAAGAGAAGATTTTCCTGCATTTGGCTTTCCTACAATGACTGTTTTGATACCTTCTTTCATGAGTTTTCCTTCTCTGACAGTATCTAAAAGTCCATTTAATTTTTCTTTTAAAAGGACTATTTCTCCTTTTAAAGTATCTCCATATCCATCAATGCTGATATGTTCAGGGTCATCTAGGGCTGACTCAATATAGGCAATCTGATAAATAATTCCCTGTCTTATTTCCTTAATTACCCTTTGTATATTTCCTCTCAACTGACTTATGGAACTCTTTAACGCATACTCATTTTTTGCATTTATTACATCAATAACTGCCTCTGCCTGAGACAAATCAATCCTTCCATTTAAAAATGCCCGCTTTGTAAACTCTCCCGGTTCTGCCGGTCTTGCTCCATATTTTATTACTGTTTCCAGCACTCTTTTCATGGCAAGAACACCGCCATGACAGTCAATTTCTACTGTATTTTCTCCTGTATAACTTCTGGGTGCATCCATAATCATTACCAGAACTTCATCTATTACTTCATCCTCATCACAGATAAAACCATACTGAATAGTGTGTGAGGGAACATTCTCAATTCGCTTTTTTCCGCCTTTAGAACGATATATTTTACCTGCAATTTCCCTGCTCTTGGGGCCACTGATACGAATAATTCCAATTCCCGATGCAGTCATAGCCGTCGCAACAGCTGCAATGGTATCTGCCATAATTTTCTCCCTTCTTTTGCTTTTTCAATATGGCTATAATATTCACAACAAACACGTCGCCTTTTTTATTTTTCTGCGCCGCTTAAAGATGCTCAAAAAATTGCAAAATACTTCTATCATTTGCTGTGAATATTATAGCTTATATTAAAAGCATACATAATATAAATAATTATTTTGTATAAAAAGAAATTCTAGGAAAAAGCGCAGGGATTTCCCCTATTATTCACGCTTTCACCTAGAATAATCTGTTTACTATCTGTTTTTCAGTTTTACTACCACATGACGATATGGTTCGTTTCCTTCGCTGTAGGTTTCTACATAGCGATTTCCCTGTAATGCAGAATGAATAATTCTTCTTTCATAAGGGTTCATTGGCTCAAGAGAAACGGTTTTTCTTGTTTTTCTTACTTTGTAAGCAATACTTCTTGCCAGATTTTCCAGCGTTTCTTTTCTTCTGTTACGGTAATCTTCTGTATCAAGTTTTACACGAACATAACCCTGTGTTCCCTTATTTACTACAAGACTTGTAAGATACTGTAAGGAGTCCAAAGTCTGTCCTCTCTTACCGATGAGAATACCCATATCGCTGCCAATAAATTCAATATCAAGATTTCCCTCAGAAGCTTTATATTCCATCTTGATTTCCACTTCCATATTCATGGCTTTGAAAACTCCGCTTAAGAATTTTTCTGCTTCTGCCTTCATATTTTCAATTTCTTCTTCGCTTCTTACAACTACTTTTTTCTCTTCATGTGGCTTTTCTGTTTCTTTTTCAATCTCTTTTACAATTTCAGGTTCAGCTTCTTTTACCGGCTTTACCTCTTCCTTAACTTTTTCAACTGTTTTTTTCTTTTGTTCCTTTGGTAAGGATTTTTCAACTTCTTTTTTTGCTGCTTTAATAATTGCCGGCTTTGCACCGAAACCTAAAAATCCTGCTTTTCCCTCAGAAACAATCTGAATTTCAAGGTTTTCACTGGATACTTCAAATTCAAGACTTGCCTTTGTAATGGCTTCATCTACTGTTTTAGCAGAAAACTCTCTGAATTCCATCTTTTTTCCCCCTTACCTTCTATTTCTTTTTTCCTTTGTTATTTGCATCAAATTGTGCTACCATATTTGCCTTTGACGCCAGACTGCCCGGCTTTGTTTTTGGAACTTCCACAGTATATGCTGCTGTATTCTTTACAGAATTGCTCTTTTCCGCAATAGTCTTTTTCTTTGGCTCTTCAATGTTACGCACATTCATTTTGGCCTGCTGACTGATATTCTGGGAAGTAACACCTAATTTTGCCTTTTTCTTATCCATTTTTGCTTTATTCTTCTGAATAAATTCTTCCATGTTCATATTATTCAGATGTCTGTTAATAATAACCTGCTGAACACTTCTGATTACCGCACCAATAATCCAGTAAATACCAATACCTACCGGGAATGTGAAACAGATAAAAGCTGTCATAAGCGGCATGAATGTATTCATAGTCTTCATAGTTGTTTCCATCTGAGACGGTGTACCGTTGCTTGTATTAGACGCTGTCTGAACAAGCTTCATGTTCAACACCTGTGTACCCCATGCCAGTACAGGAATTAAAATTGCTGCAATAATCAACAGATAATGCTGTGTAGACCAGCCTGACTGAATTAACGCCCATGGGTTATCTGCAATGTTCAATCCCAGGAAGTTCTGCATTGGATGTAACTGATCTGCAGTCTGATTTAAAACATCTGCAAATCCCTGGAACTTATCAACGTCAGCCAGCTTATCCCACTGTGCAGGAGAAAGGCTGTATAAAAAGTCAACTACATGGTCGCTGCTTAATTTTCCTGACATTGGAATATAGCTGTTTTTAATCGCATTATCCTGAACAAATTTAAAAATAATATCGGAATAACCACTTACCTCTGTAATATGAGAAACCGCAGATGCAAATACATCTTTAATTCCTCCGATATATCCCGGAATTTTAATAATAACCTGATATAATGCAAAGAAAATAGGCATCTGAATTAACATCTGTAAACAGCTTCCTGTAGGAGAAACGCCGTATTTTTCATAAACACCCATGGTTTCTTCCTGCATTTTTAACTGAGAATTCTGATCCTTTTTCCCTCTATATTTCTTCTGAATATTCTGTAATTCAGGAGCCATAACTGCATTCATTTTTGCAAATTTCTGCTGTTTAATCTGCAATGGAGTCATAAATGCATAAATAACAAGTGTAAAGATGATAATACATAAACCTAAATTATGCACTCCAATGCTGTAAATGCCGTTCATCAGCCAGCCAAGCACTTCTGCCACCCAGTTAACAATCGGCATGGTACTCTTCGTTAGTAACACACCCAAAACAATAATCCTCCTTCTTAACTTTTATCTCCTGATAAATTATGGCACAGGATCATAGCCCCCCTTAGAAAAAGGGTTGCATCTTAATATACGCCAGGCAGCCAAAAGGCTCCCTTTTACCGCACCATATTTTTCAATTGCTTCTAATCCGTATTGAGAACATGTAGGTATATATGGACAACATGTCCTTTTCAAAGGAGATAAATACTTCTGATAACCTTTAATCAATATAATTAGTATTTTTTTCATTCTCTTTACTTCTCACAACCTTGTGCAGCCTTCCCAAATGTAAAAGGGCACTTTCTAAAGAATGGTAATTCTGATTTTTTCCATTCACTCTTACCACTACTACAATATCATATCCACAACAAAACTTTTCTTCGTTTAAACGGTAGCTTTCTCTTATTAAACGTGTCAAATGATGCCTTACTACACTATTACCGACTTTTTTACTTACGGATATACCAATTCTGTTACGATTCAACTGGTTTTCCTTAATATACATAACCAGATAACGATTTGCATATGATGTTCCCGATTTGTAAACCAGTTGAAAATCGTTGTTCTTTTTTAATGATTCTGAATACTTCATACTCTATCCTTTACCGCAAAGAGAAGAAAAGACCACATGTCTGCGGTCTTAAGCTGATAATTTTTTTCTTCCTTTTGCTCTTCTAGCAGCTAAAACTTTTCTTCCGCCAGCACTGCTCATTCTAGCTCTAAATCCATGAACTTTGGAACGCTGTCTTTTTTTAGGCTGAAATGTCATTTTCATATTCAAGGCACCTCCCTTATATTAATGGACATCTTTCCGATAACAATTTAATTTAGATGTCACTTCTAGTTATGCATGATAGAAAACATCATTTCAATTATATTCAGAAACCCTTATTTCGTCAAGCACTTATTTACGTTTTCTGCGGTTTTTTCAACGGTTTTGGCTATCCACACACCTTCCACAATATATCCACATCAAAATTTTACATTTTCTCTTTAACTAAATTTATCCATTTTTCTATACACAGAGTTATTCACATTTTTTCAGTTCACATAAGTTTATCCACAAAATGTGGATAACATGTGGATAACTCATACCAGATATTCACATTGTTTCCCCATATATTTTTCAAAATCCTTATTTTTCAAGGTTTTTCGACATGTGGATTGTGTTTTTTATGTTATACACATTTTTCACATTTCTATTTTTCCACATCTTTTCCCATAAATCTTGTCCTCATTTTCCACACTCCTCTATCCACATGCACACATTTCCATTTTTCTCTGTTTTTTTCACCTTTTTTAAAATATTCTTTCTATATATAATGTAGTTCTCAAAGTTTTCCACATACCAACATTTCCTTAAACGCCGGATTTTTAATTTTTCATTGATAAAAATCCTTTTTTATTATATTATATAGATAATAATACTTTTTTTTGCCTATGATTGAATGAGGTAATCAGTCAATCATATATTTTTGTGTTTTAAAACCGGCATATAATACTTATTAGGAGAAATGAAGATGCACATAATACAGGAAAAGTGGTCAGATATTCTAAATATGATTAAAATCGAACATGATGTGTCTGATGTTTCCTTCAACGCATGGCTTGAACCTTTAGAGGTTTATAAAGTAGAAGGAAATGTTGTGACAATTATTGTTACAAACGGGAGCATGGCATTAGATTATATTAATAAAAAGTACCTTCTCCCTTTAAAAGTCTCCATTGCAGAGACTATTGGACAGGATTTTGAAATTTCTCTTGTCCTTCCTGAAGATATTAAAGAGGAATTTAAAGAACCTCCGGCGGCAGCCCCTGCAAGCTTAAATGAAAATATTGAAAAAGCAAACTTAAATCCCCGCTATACTTTTGATACTTTTGTTGTGGGAAATAACAACAAAATGGCACATGCCGCATCTTTGGCAGTTGCCGAATCTCCGGGGGAAGCCTACAACCCGCTTTTTATCTATGGTGGTGTAGGTCTTGGTAAAACTCACTTAATGCATTCCATAGCACATTTTGTATTACAGAAAAATCCAAGTGCAAAAGTTTTATATGTAACAAGTGAGTATTTTACAAACGAACTGATTGACTCTATTCGAAATGGTAATAATACCACTATGTCAAAGTTCCGTGAAAAATATAGAAATATTGATGTTTTATTAATTGATGATATTCAGTTTATTATAGGAAAAGAATCTACTCAGGAAGAATTTTTCCATACTTTTAACGCTCTTCACGGAGCTAAAAAACAGATTGTCATTTCATCTGATAAACCGCCAAAAGATATGGAAATTCTGGAAGACCGCCTTCGTTCTCGTTTTGAATGGGGCTTAATTGTCGATATTTCTTCTCCTGATTATGAAACCAGAATGGCAATTCTTCGAAAAAAAGAAGAACTGGATGGTTACAAAATTGATGATGAAGTTATTGAATATATTGCAAAAAATGTAAAATCAAATATTCGTGAATTAGAAGGTTCCTTAAATAAAATTATGGCTTACGCCAATCTTGAAAAAAGCGAAATTAACCTTGCTTTAGCCGAAAAAGTATTAAAAGATATTATTTCTCCTAATCAGAAGCGCATCATTACACCGGAACTTATTATAGAAGTTGTTGCAGAACACTTTGATCTGCAGCCTTCCGACCTTACCGGCAATAAACGAAATGCAAAAATTGTATTTCCACGACAAATTGTTATGTATTTATGCCGCAATATGACAGAAGTAACTTTAAAAAATATCGGAAAAGTTCTTGGTGGCAGAGACCATACTACAATTATGAACGGAATTGATAAGATTGAAGCAGAATTAAATGGTCCAAATGCAGCTCCTACACAGGAAATTATTGATATTTTAAGAAAGAAAATCAATCCATCAAAATAGGGTAATTTTTATCCACACCTGATGGTGTATATTATGTGAATTATATGTGGAAAACCTTTTTTGAAATTTTTGCGGTTTTTAACCCACATTTTTATCAACAGGTTCTACACCTGAATTTCAACCTTAACCCACAAAGTTATCCATACGCTTAAAGCCCGTATTTTCTAAGGTTTCATAAGTTATTCACATATTCACAGCCCCTACGGCGGTTACTACGAATTTTTTATTCTTTTATATTTTTATTTAACCACTTCACACAGAAAGGAAGTTATTCACACTATGAAATTAGTTTGTCCGAAATCTGAACTTCAAAAAAGTGTCAGTATTGTCATGAAAGCCGTTCCCGGCAAAACAACTATGCCTATTTTAGAATGTATTCTTATTGATGCTTCAACAAATGATATTAAATTTACATCGAATGATATGGAATTAGGCATCGAAACCCGCGTTCAGGGATTAGTTTTAGAAAAAGGCATTATTGCTTTAGATGCAAAAATCTTTTCAGAAATTGTTCGTAAACTTCCGGACAATGATGTTACTATTGAAACTGATGAAAAATTAAATGCAACAATTACCTGTGAAAAAGCAAAATTTAATATTCCCGGTAAATCAGGTGAAGATTTTTCTTATTTACCTTTAATAGAAAAAAATGATTGTATACGGGTTTCACAGTTTACTTTAAAAGAAATAATTCGTCAGACGATTTTTTCCATTGCTGTTAATGAAAACAATAAATTGATGACAGGTGAACTTTTTCAGATAGAAAATAATATGTTAAGAGTTATTTCTCTTGACGGACATCGTATTTCTATCAGAAAAATCGCTTTAAAAGAAAACTGTGAAGACCGCAAAGTAGTTGTTCCGGGAAAAACATTAAATGAAATCAGTAAAATTTTATCCGGTGAACTGGAAGATATGGTTGAGATTTATCTTTCTGCAAATCATATTTTATTTGAATTTGATGATACAAAAGTTGTTTCTCGTTTAATTGAAGGAGAATACTTTAAGATTGACCAGATGCTTTCCAGTGATTATGAAACAAAAGTAAAAATTAATAAAAAAGAATTTTTAGATTGTATTGACAGAGCCACACTTCTTGTAAAAGAAGGTGATAAAAAGCCAATTATTATCAATATTCAGAATGGACAGATGGAGCTTCGCATTGACTCACAGATCGGTTCCATGAAAGAAGATATTGATATTGAAAAAGAGGGTAAAGATATTATGATCGGTTTTAATCCGAAGTTTTTAATTGATGCCCTTAAGGTAATTGATGATGAAGAAGTCAGCATTTATCTTATGAATGCTAAGGCTCCATGTTTTATCCGTGATGATAATCAGCAGTATATTTATCTGATTTTGCCTGTAAACTTTAATGCTGTCAGCAGATAAAAGGAGAAAAAATGGAAGTAATTAAGCTTAGAGATGAATTTATAAAGTTAGGCCAGGCTTTAAAAGCCGCAAATTTGGTGGAAGACGGTGTTGAAGCCAAGTATGTCATTCAGGATGGCGAAGTTATGGTGAATGGGGAAACAGATACCAGACGAGGCCGTAAATTATATGATGGTGATGTGATTTCTTTCCATGGAGAAGAAATTAAAATTGTAAAATAGGTGTATACATGTATATCGAATCAATAGAACTTAAAAATTACAGAAATTATGACGCATTGGCATTAGAATTTGATAAGGGAACCAATATTTTTTATGGGGATAATGCCCAGGGAAAAACAAATATACTGGAAGCTGCATATTTATGCAGTACAACAAAATCCCACAGGGGGAGTAAGGACAGAGAGATGATAAAGTTCGATGCGGATGAGGCGCATATCCGTATGTTTGTAAATAAAGACGGTATATCTCGTAAAATTGACATGCACTTAAAGAAGAGCAAGCCAAAAGGAATTGCCATAGATGGAATTCCTATCCGCAAAGCCAGTGAATTGTTTGGTATTTTAAATATTGTGTTTTTCTCGCCTGAGGACTTAAATATTATTAAAAATGGTCCGGGGGAGAGAAGGCGTTTTATGGATTTGGAACTATGCCAGCTGGATAAACTTTATTTATCCGGTTTATCCAGTTATAATCATATTCTGAACCAGAGAAATAAGCTTTTAAAGGATATTGCCTTTCAGGAGTCCCTGAAAGACACTTTAGAAGTCTGGGATCAGCAGTTTGTACAATACGGTAAAGAAATTATTGAAACACGCCGCAGGTTTATTGATGAGATAAATGGTATTATGGAGGAGATACATAGCAGTATCACCGGAAACCGTGAAAAAATAGAGCTGGTTTATGAACCCAGTGTAACCAGTGAGGAATTTTATCATGAACTTTCCAGAAACAGAGAAAAAGACTGCCGCTTTAAGCAGACCTCCGTAGGACCTCACAGAGATGATTTTTGTGTAAAGGTCAATGGAATTGATATTCGCAGATATGGCTCTCAGGGACAACAGCGGACTGCTGCACTGTCTTTAAAGCTTTCGGAAATTCACATGGTTAAAAAAGTGATAAAAGATATGCCGGTTCTGCTTTTGGATGATGTTTTGTCAGAGCTTGACTCGAACCGGCAGAATTATCTTTTAAACAGCATCAGTCATGTGCAGACTATGATTACCTGTACAGGCTTAGATGATTTTATAGATAAAAGGTTTCATATCAACAAAATTTTTAAAGTAATAGATGGAAATGTATTTTGTCCTTCCTGAATGAAAGGTTTACATAATACATATAACAAAGAAAACTGAGCAACTACCGGATTTACCGGAAAACAGGAGGAATTGCATGAGTACAGAAATTAAAACAGAGTACGGAGCAGACCAGATTCAAATTTTGGAGGGACTTGAAGCAGTCAGAAAAAGACCGGGTATGTATATCGGCAGCACTTCTTCAAGAGGTCTTCATCATCTGGTTTATGAAATCGTAGATAATGCAGTAGATGAAGCTTTGGCAGGCTATTGTGATACTATTGATGTAGCAATCAATGAAGACAATTCAATTACAGTTATTGATAATGGACGTGGAATTCCTGTTGGAATTAACCAGAAGGCAGGTATTCCGGCTGTTGAAGTTGTATTTACAATTCTCCATGCAGGCGGTAAATTCGGCGGTGGGGGATATAAGGTATCCGGCGGTCTTCATGGCGTAGGTGCATCTGTAGTAAACGCACTTTCCACATGGCTTGAGGTAACAATTTTTAACGAAGGAAAAATTTACAGACAGAGATATGAAAGAGGAAAAACTGTCTATAGCCTGAAGGTGGTAGGGGAATGTGAACCGGAGAAAACAGGAACTATGGTTACTTTTTTACCGGATCCGGAAATTTTTGAAGAAACAATTTTTGATTTTGGAATATTAAAACATCGTTTCAGAGAAATTGCCTTTTTGACAAAAGGTTTGAAAATTATTGCAAGAGATAAACGTGAAGAAAAGGAAAAAGAAGTAACTTTCCACTATGAAGGTGGTATTAAAGAATTTGTTCAGTACCTGAATAAGAGTAATACAGCGCTTTATGAGGATATTCTTTACTTTGAAGGCAATAAAGACGGTGTTATGGTAGAAGTTGCCATGCAGCATAATGATGCTTATACAGAAAATACTTATGGCTTTGTTAATAATATTACGACACCGGAAGGCGGAACACATATTGTAGGATTTCGAAATGCTCTTACAAAGACCTTTAATGAGTATGCCAGAAAGAATAAACTTCTGAAAGAAAATGAACAAAATCTTACAGGAGAGGATATTCGTGAAGGCCTGACAGCCATTATCAGTGTTAAAATCGAGGATCCTCAGTTTGAGGGACAGACAAAGCAGAAATTAGGTAACAGTGAGGCCAGAGGAGCTGTTGACGGTATTGTAAGCAATCAGCTTGAGATTTATTTGGAGCAAAATCCTGCTGTGGCGAAAATTATCATTGAGAAATCTTTGCTTTCTCAAAGAGCAAGAGATGCTGCCAGAAAGGCAAGAGAGCTTACAAGAAGAAAATCCGCTTTAGACGGAACAGCTCTGCCGGGCAAACTGGCAGACTGCGTGGACAAAGATCCAAGTAAATGTGAAATTTATATCGTAGAGGGTGACTCTGCGGGCGGTTCTGCAAAGACTGCCAGAAGCAGAGCAACACAGGCAATTTTGCCTCTGAGAGGTAAAATTTTGAATGTAGAAAAGGCACGTCTTGATAAGATTTATGCAAATGCAGAAATTAAAGCTATGATTACTGCATTTGGAACTGGCATTCACGAAGATTTTGATATTTCAAAGCTCCGTTATCACAAAATTATTATTATGACAGATGCCGATGTAGACGGCGCTCACATTGCAACACTGCTGTTGACATTCCTCTATCGTTTTATGCCGGAATTGATTAAGCAGGGCTATGTGTATCTGGCAAAACCACCGTTATTTAAAATTGAGAAAAACAAAAAAATTCATTATGCGTATACGGAACAGGAACAGGCGGATATTCTTGCCGAAATCGGCATGGATGGCTGTAACATTCAGCGTTATAAAGGTCTGGGAGAGATGGATGCGGACCAGCTTTGGGAGACAACCATGGATCCGGAAAGCCGTATTCTTATGCGTGTTGTAATGGATGAAGACTCTACATCCGAGCTGGATTTGACATTTACTACGCTTATGGGTGACAAGGTAGAGCCAAGAAGGGAATTTATTGAAGAAAATGCCAAGTATGCAAAAAATCTGGATATTTAATAACCCTGCATGATAAGGAGAAGCTAAATGGAAGAAAATGTATTTGATAAAATTCAGGAAGTGGACTTACAGAAGAAGATGGAGGAGTCTTATATTGAGTATGCCATGAGCGTAATTGCTTCACGAGCCCTTCCTGATGTAAGAGACGGGTTAAAACCTGTTCAAAGAAGAATTCTTTACTCCATGATTGAGCTGAATAATGGGCCGGATAAGCCTCATAGAAAATGTGCCCGTATCGTAGGTGATACCATGGGTAAATATCATCCTCATGGTGACAGCTCTATTTATGGTGCGTTAGTAAATATGGCACAGGACTGGTCTACACGTTATCCTTTGGTAGACGGTCATGGAAACTTCGGTTCTGTGGATGGAGACGGCGCTGCTGCCATGCGTTATACAGAGGCGCGTTTAAGTAAAATTTCCATGGAAATGCTGGCAGATATCAATAAAAATACCATTGATTTTGCACCGAACTTTGATGGAACAGAAAAAGAACCTACGGTTCTTCCGTCCAGATATCCAAACCTTCTGGTAAACGGAACCTCCGGTATTGCCGTTGGTATGGCAACGAATATACCTCCTCACAATTTAAGAGAAATTATAAATGCAGTTGTTAAAATTATTGATAATCAGATTGAGGAGCAGAGAGAAACTACGATTGATGAATTGCTGTCAATTGTAAAAGGACCGGATTTCCCAACCGGGGCAACGATTTTGGGTACAAGGGGAATTGAGGAAGCATATCGTACAGGACGTGGCAAAATCAGAGTGCGTGCGGTGACAGATATTGAAACACTTCCAAACGGAAAGAGTCAGATTATTGTTACAGAGCTGCCATATATGGTAAATAAAGCCAGACTGATTGAAAAGATTGCGGAATTAGTAAGAGATAAGAAAATTGATGGAATTACAGACATCAGTGACCATTCCAACAGGGAAGGTATGCGTATCTGTATTACTTTAAGACGTGATGCAAATGCAAATGTTATTTTAAACCGCCTGTACAAACATACACAGATGCAGGATACTTTTGGTGTGATTATGCTGGCATTAGTAGGTAATACACCAAAGGTTATGAACCTTCTTGAAATGCTTCAGTATTATCTGGCACATCAGGAAGAAGTTGTTACAAGAAGAACTCAGTATGATTTAAATAAGGCAGAAGCCAGAGCTCATATTGTGTCAGGTCTGTTAAAAGCATTAGATGTTATTGATCAGGTTATTCAGATTATCAGAAGTTCTAAAACAAGGCAGGAAGCAAAAGAAACTTTGATGGAAAATTTTGGATTTTCAGATGTACAGGCTCAGGAAATTGTTAATATGCGTTTGTATCAGCTGACCGGTATGGAAAGAGAACGTCTGGAAAAGGAATTTCAGGAGTTAGAAACTAAAATCAGAGAATTAAAAGCAATTCTTGCAGATAGAAATCTGCTGCTTCGTGTTATCAGACAGGAAATTCTGGTTATTGCGGATAAATATGGAGATGACAGAAGAACAGCCATTGGATATGATGAATTTGATATTTCCATGGAGGATTTAATTCCAAAGGAAAATACAGTCATTGCCATGACAAAACTGGGTTACATAAAGAGGATGACCGTAGACAATTTCCGCAGTCAGAACCGCGGAGGAAAAGGTATTAAAGGCATGTCAACCATTGATGATGACTATATTGAGGAGCTTTTAATGACAACTACGCATCATTATCTTATGTTCTTTACCAGTGCAGGGCGTGTATACAGAATTAAGGCTTATGAAATTCCGGAGGCAAGCCGTACAGCAAGAGGAACGGCGATTATCAATCTGCTTCAGCTTCAGCCGGAAGAAAAGATTACAGCCGTAATTCCAATCAATGAGTTTAAGAAGGGTAATTATCTGTTTATGGCAACCAAGAATGGTTTAGTCAAGAAAACTCCGATTGAAGACTATGAAAATGTGAGAAAGACAGGTCTTGCAGCCATTGCTTTAAGGGAAGATGATGAGCTGATTGAAGTTAAATTTACAGATAATAAGAAGGATATTATCCTGGTTACAAAATTCGGGCAGTGTATTCGATTTAATGAAACTGACGTAAGAAGTACCGGTAGAGTTTCTATGGGAGTAAGAGGCATTAATCTTCTGGAAGAAGATGAAGTTATCGGTATGCAGCTTACCTGTCAGGGGGATTATCTGTTGATTGTATCAGAGAAGGGACTTGGAAAGAGAACTTCTATCAGCGAATTTACACGTCAAAATAGGGGTGGAAAAGGTGTAAAATGTTATAAGATTACAGAAAAAACAGGTAATGTAATCGGTGTCAAAGCAGTAAACAGCGAAAATGAAATTATGATGATAACAACAGAGGGAATTATTATCCGTCTGGAATGTGAAGATATTTCTATTTTAGGAAGAATTACTTCCGGTGTAAAACTTATGGACTTAAAGGACGATATTACAGTTGCAAGTATTGCAAAGGTAAGAGAGAAAGAGGAAAATCTCACCGAGTAGGAGAATGGGGAGTATGAAGAATAAAAAAGGGATTATAATTGGAATAGTTATGATGTTCATACTGTTAATGGGCGGATGTGGCACAAAAGTAAGCTACAAAAGCCCGGAAGCAGTAGTAAAGTCATTAATCAGCGCTTATCAAAATCAGGATCAGAAAGCAGTAAAGAAATGTTTTGGTCTTGATCCGGATAAGAAATGTGCAAAGGAGATTAAGAAGGAAATCGACTATAATATGAATTATTTTAAAGCACATGAAGCTGAAAAGGTAGAGTTTAAAAAAGCAAAGTCTTTAGGAAAATTTGAAAAAAAGGAACTGGTATATGTGTGGTACGATTACAAAGTGAAAAAGCAGAAAGAAACTTTGGAAGTACCGGCTATGTCTTTCTATTATGTGAAACAGAAAGATAAGAAGTACTATGCTGTACCTGCAAAAGATGTAAATGAGAAAATGAGTGAAAACTCCAGAAAGAAATATAGTGAATTTATGAAGGGGGATGTTTATCAGGAATATGATAAGGCATATCAGACCTTTATCAGAAAAAATCCTAAGTATGAAAACAGCCTGCAGAATAAATTTCAGGAAATAACAAAATAACGGAGAGAACAGTGAAAAGAATAATTTTGATGGTGGCGTATAATATTCTCTTAGTGCCGTTTATGTGGTTTAAGTTATGCTATTATGCACGGCATGTAGAGAAATATACAGAAGAAGAACGTTATAAAATGCTGCGTTTTATTGACAGTAGAGCAATTAAGGGCGGACGTATTACAATTGATGTACATGGACAGGAAAACATACCAAATGAAGACGGATTTATGTTTTTTCCAAATCATCAGGGATTGTTTGATGTCCTTGCGATTATGCATGCATGTCCAAGGCCTTTTTCTGTGGTCATGAAAAAGGAAGTGCAGAATATACCATTTTTGAAACAGGTATTTGCATGTATGAAAGCATATGCCATTGACAGAGAAGATGTAAGGCAATCAATGCAGGTTATTCTTCAGGTGGCAAAAGAAGTTAAGGATGGCAGAAATTACTTGATTTTTCCAGAGGGGACAAGGACAAAAGACCCGAACAACGTACATGATTTTAAAGGCGGAAGCTTTAAAAGCGCCACAAAGGCAAAATGTCCCATTGTTCCTGTGGCATTGATTGACTCTTATAAATCTTTTGATACAAAGTCGATTAAGAGAGTTACTGTTCAGGTCCATATTTTAAAACCTATGCTTTATGAAGAATATAAGGATATGAAAACAGTAGAGATTGCTGCAGAAGTAAAATCACGTATTGAAAAAGTCATAAAGGAAAACGAATAAAAAGGAACTGTCAAATACGACAGTTCCTTTTAATTTAATTTCCGAAACTCTAGGGGAGTCATTCCTGTAGTTTTTTTAAACATGGCAATGAAGTGGCTGGAGTCCGTGAAACCACTTTTTCGTGCAATAGATTGCACCTCCATGTTAGGAAAGGTCAGAAGAAATTCTTTTGCTTTATTCATTCTCCAGGTTGTAAGATATTCGTATGCAGAACATCCGAGAAAACGATGGAAAAGGCGAGTCAGATATTGGGGAGTAATATAAACCATGTTGCTCAATTCCTGAATGTTCAGTTCTTCGCCGTAATTGTTTTCAATTTCTTTTAAAACGGGAGCAACATATCTTTGATAGAGTGGTTCGTGGATAAAATTTTCTGTGGAAACACCATTGGCAAAGAACATAAGAAGACGATAGCAGTCAATTGATAATGCTTTTGCGTCTAAAGGGGGATGCTCATATTTTTTTATGGTGTTTTTAATAATCTGTGCGATTTGTGCTCCTTGTTCTTTCGAGGTAAAAATAACCGGTCTGCCGCCAAGAATTTTTCCGATATTGCTTTCCAGCGTTCCGGCAAAGGTAAAAAAGCAGGTATTCCATACATCTGTTTCTCCGTAGTAGGAATGGTTAATATATGGAGCAATGAGAAATCCTTCTCCCTCTTTTAAGGTATAATGTTTTCCCTGAATGGAAATATTTCCCAATCCTTTTTCTGTTTGCAAATAATGATAGAGAGGATACCCCTTTGGGCGAATGGTGGCTTCCTGTGTCCAATGGTTTCCAATGGAATTAAAGGTAAATGGTTCGTTTACGGGAGTGTCTCTGAAGTAAATGGGCATTTTTATCACCTGTTTCGAAATGTTATATTATTTAGCTAAACATATCATACAATATGGGGAATATCAATGGTAAAATAAATGCATATCAGTAAAAGAAAGGGAGAAACAGAATGAAAACATTTGATTATAATCTGGTTAAAAATCCTGAATATTTCAGAGATAATCGTTTAGAAGCACATTCCAGTCATAAATATTATCCATCTTTGGAAGCTATGGAGCTTGAGGAGGAAGATTTTAAATACAGTTTAAATGGACTTTGGAAATTCCACTATGCGAAAAATTACAGAAGCAGCATACAGGGATTTGAAAAAGAAGAATATTGTTGTAAATCATGGGACGATATTCGTGTTCCTGCTCATATTCAGATGGAAGGGTATGATGTGCCACAGTATGCCAATGTGCAGTATCCATGGGAAGGAAAAGAATACATTGTACCGGGAGAAATTCCAGAGGAGTTTAATCCGGTGGCAAGTTATGTGAAATATTTTGAAGTTCCACAGAACATGAAAGGAAAAAGAATTTTTATATCTTTTCATGGAGCAGAAAGTGGACTGGCAGTTTGGTTAAATGGGGAATTTGTAGGATATAGTGAAGACAGTTTTACGCCTTCTGAATTTGAATTGACTCCTTATATCAAAGAAGGAAAGAACAAGCTGGCAGCGCAGGTGTTTAAATGGACAAGCAGCAGCTGGTGCGAGGATCAGGACTTTTTCAGGTTTTCAGGGCTTTATAGAGATGTATACCTGTATACAATTCCGGAGGTCCATGTAACAGATTTAAGAGTCAGAACTCTTTTGGACGATACTTTTACAAAGGCAGATTTGGAAATTAAAATAAAAGCTTCTGCAAAAGGAAATGTCCGTATTACTTTATTACATAAAGGAGAAACTGTTTGCCAGCAGGAAAATTCATTGGAAAAAGACAGTACTTTTGTAATAAAAGTAGAAAATCCAGAACTCTGGAGTGCAGAAGTGCCAAATCTCTATGATTTACTACTGGAAGTAAGGAATGAAAATGGGGATGTAGTGGAAGTAGTCCCGCAAAAAGTAGGATTTCGCAGATTTGAGATGAAAGATAAAATCATGACATTAAACGGAAAGCGTATTGTATTTAAGGGTGTTAATCGTCATGAATTTTGTTCTACAACAGGGCGTTATGTAAAAAAAGAAGATGTAATAAAAGATATTATTACCATGAAACAGAATAATATTAATGCAATCCGTACCAGTCATTATCCGGATGAAACCATGATTTATGAGCTTTGTGATGAATTTGGATTATATATGATTGCAGAAAATAATATGGAGTCTCATGGTTCCTGGGATGCTCCTGCTGTATATGCAGGTGATAAATCAGGAATTGTGCCTATGGATAATCCGAAATGGCAGGCAATGATGCTGGATAGGGTGAATTCTATGTATCAGAGAGATAAAAATCATCCATCGATTTTAATCTGGTCCTGCGGAAATGAGTCTTATGGCGGTAAAGATATTTACGAAATGTCCAGATTTTATAAAAATGAAGATCCTACCAGATTAGTGCATTATGAAGGTGTATTCCATGACAGACGATATAATGACACCAGTGATATGGAAAGTCAGATGTATACAAGTGTAGAAAATATTAAAAAGTTTTTGGAAAAGGACAGAAGCAAGCCATTTATCTGCTGTGAATATACACATGCTATGGGAAACTCCTGTGGTGCAATGCACAAGTATACAGATTTGACTGATACAGAACCTTTATATCAAGGCGGATTTATCTGGGATTATATTGATCAGTCTATTGATAAAAAAGACCGCTATGGAAAAGTTTATCAGGCTTATGGCGGTGATTTTGGAGATCATCCTTGCGATTATAATTTCAGTGGAAATGGAATTGTTTATGGAAAGGATAGAAATCCTTCTCCTAAAATGCAGGAGGTAAAATTTAATTATCAAAATATAACAGCAGCAGTAGAAAAAGATAAGGTGACAGTTATCAATAAAAATCTTTTTGTGAATACCAATACCTTTGATTGTGTAGTAGCTTTACAAAAAGATGGAAAGCTGATAAAACAGGCAGCTCTTGAAACGAATACAGAGCCTCTTTCAAAAGAAGAATATAAACTTCCAATTCCTGTTCAGACATCGCAGGGAGAATATACGATCACAGTATCCTTCTTGTTAAAAGAAGATACTTTATGGGCAAAGAGAGGTCATGAAGTAGCTTTTGGACAGTACGTTTATGAAGTTGCAAAAGAAAGAGAAGAGCATAAGGGTGAATTCGAGGTTGTTAACAGTGACCATAATTTTGGAGTAAAAGGTGAAAACTTTGAAGTGATGTTCTCTTACTTAAATGGTGGATTAGTATCCTATCGTTATGGCGGAGCAGAGATGATAAAAGCAATTCCGAAGCCTAATTTCTGGAGAACGCCTACAGATAATGATGAAGGAAACTTGATGCCTATGCGTTATGCACAGTGGAAGATTGCAAGTATGTATCTTTCCCATAAAAAACCATCCAATGGAAATTATCCGGATAGTATGAACCCTGAAATTGAAATTACAGAGGAATATGCAAAAATCACATATACTTACTATTTACCTACTACACCGGAGGCATATTGTAATCTTTCTTATAAAGTATATGCTGATGGATATATTGAGACAGAATTGTATTATGAACCTGTAAAAGAGCTGAAAGATATGCCGGAGTTTGGGGTAATCTTTAAATTTGATGCAGATTATGAAAATGTTTCCTGGTATGGAATGGGGTATGAAGAAACCTATGCAGACAGATGTAAGGGCGCAAAACTTGGTATCTATAAAAATAAAGTGAAAGACAATATGGCAAAATATTTAAATCCACAGGAATGTGGAAATAAAACAGGTGTACGCTGGGCATCCGTTACAGATTGTAAGGGAAGAGGCATGTTGTTCACAGGTGATAAAGTGGAATTTTCTGCGCTTCCTTATACACCACACGAAATGGAAAATGCCAGACATGATTTTGAACTTCCTCAGATACACTATACAGTAGTACGTGTTTCAAAGCAGCAGATGGGTGTTGGCGGAGATGACAGTTGGGGAGCAAAGACACATAAAGAATATCTTCTAAATACAGAAGAACCAATGAAATTTACATTTGGATTTAAAGGAATATAATGAAAAAGAAAACTGCATCAGGTAAAATATCTGGTGCAGTATTTCCCTAAAAACAGAAAAAAATAAAATTTTAAAAAAGTCATTGACAAATGTGAGTAAAATAAGATATAATCAATTTTGCTCATACAGAGCAGATAATTGAATAAAATATTTATTCAGGCGTTGGAGAAATACTCAAGTGGCTGAAGAGGTGCCCCTGCTAAGGGTATAGACGGTTTACGCCGTGCGAGGGTTCAAATCCCTCTTTCTCCGCTGTAACAAGTAGTTACAAAAAAGTGTTGACAAGCAGTTGCGAATGTGTTAATATACAAAAGTTGCTGTGAGCGACATTGAAAAAGTTTAAAAAAGTTCTTGACAGAAAGATGCAGATGTGATAATCTAGTATGGCTGTCGCAAAAGAGCAGAGATGCCGAAAGGCAGCAAAAAAACTTTTTAAAAAAGTACTTGACAAGCTGAAAGCGATATGATAAAATATCGGAGCTGTCAAATGACAGGAACCTTGATAATTAAACAGTGAAACACATGAAAACGAAAAT
>NZ_LT635469.1:0-675000 GCF_900120295.1 Blautia sp. Marseille-P3201T
GAGGCATTTTTCCGCCCGATGTATGAATACTTTCATCGGAAGCTTCTGGAAAGAAACTTCGTAATGGCTGATGAGACTCCTCTTCAGGTTTTGCATGAAGAAGGGCGTCGTGCTCAGACAAAGTCCTATATGTGGCTGTTCCGTAGTGGAGAAGACGGTGGTATCCCGATCATTCTCTACAAGTATTCACCAACCCGCGCCGGAGACAATGCCGTTGAATTCCTTCAGGAATTTAACGGCTATCTGATGTGTGATGGTTACAGCGGATACAATAAAGTATCAAAGGCAAAGCGGACAGCCTGTTGGGCACATATCAGAAGATACCTGACAGATGCCATTCCAAAAGGAAAGCAGCTGGATTATACCCAGCCTTCCGTACAGGGCATGATGTATATCAATCAGCTCTTTCATCTGGAAGATATCATTAAGGCAAAGCACTCATCCTTCGATGCTATCAAAAAGGCCAGACTTGAGAAAGAAAAGCCGATAGTGGAAGGCTTTTTGTCGTGGCTTGATAAACAGAACCCTGTCAAAGGTTCGAGGATGGATAAGGCTGTAACATATATCCTGAACCGGAGAGACTATCTTATGACCTATCTGGAAGATGGACGATGCAGTTTTTCTAACAATCTCAGTGAAAATGCGATCCGTCCTTTTACAGTCGGCCGCAAAAACTGGCTGTTCTGCGATACACCTCATGGTGCCCAGGCCAGTGCTATAGTATATACGATGGTAGAGATGGCCAAGGCAAATGGAGTAAATATCTATCACTATTTAACCTATCTTCTGGAAAAGCTGCCAGATGATAGTATGAGTGACAATGAATTAGATCAACTTGCTCCATGGAATGAAAAGGTAAAAGCTGAGATAGGGCGTCGAGCAGAAAACTCAAATCAATAATAAATCATATGTGAATTATCAAGGTATTCCGGTTGCTGAAAAGTAGCCGGATATTTTTCTATCAACGGCTGAAATCTAAGCGCTTACGAAAAATCTAAAATATAAATGATTAGTGAGAGGTATTACAAATGGAAGATTTATTTTGAAGAAAAGGAATTTTGAATGATGCTGGAGATGTATTACGAGCACGAATTACTCATGATAATAAAAAAATTTTAACAATATCCCGAGATAACGGTAATTATAAATATAGTAGGACAGAATATGGGAATGGTACGGTTGTAAAAACTAGAGTAATTAAAAAAAGAAAATGAGATTTTTGAATATTAAGGATTTATATTTTGTAGAAGTGATTTTAAGAGTAGAAGAAGTAGAAAGTAATACGAGTTTGGTATTATAATTTACCAGGCGATACAAAGTAGAAAAATGGAAAAATCTTATAAAATCAAGAAAAAAGAACAGAAAAAGATTAAAAATCTAAAATAAGGAAATGGTTGGTAAAATGGTTTGGAAAAGTTGAAAAATAAGGCTATGTGAGATACTATATAGATGAAAAGTGCGTAAAAACGTTGGATAAATAAGAACATGAGATGTGTTTAACTCTTTTCGAGCATGTTGATGAATTTGTCTAAGCTCAGTTGAATAAGAACATAAAGCGTATTTAAAGCAAATGGAGAATATTGGGGAAATAATGTTTTTTGCATTGTCCCCAAATACGCTAATAAGAGGATTTAAGGAGAAAAAAGCAATATGATAGATTGTTAGAGTGTGATTGGCATTATCGGAGTTTGTTATATTGGATGAATATGGTGAAGAATTGAAAGTATTTATTTGACATAAATTTTCCAAAGATATATAAAGAAATTAAATGAAATGGATAATGATGAAGTGGGCAGAAAGAAGTATAACTAAGACATAGAGGTTTTAAACAGAATGTGTAGAATAGAAGATGGTAAGGAAACAAATTAGAAAAATTGGAGGGTAATAGAGGATTACATATAAAACAGGTCAGTAATACTGAATGAGTAAAAAATTATAGGAATTATATATCAGTTATTCTAGCAAGGAAAAAACTCCTTACTGATTTTCAGACATTAAAAAGTTGAAAATCAGTAAGGTCTATTATTTTATAGGAAATTTCTATCAGCATTTATCAAGTGGTGACAATGCCAACGGCAAAGGAAACCAGTTACAATTTTCAGGCAACTGTGTTTCGTCTAAAATTAAATGGTAATTAGGAGAGAATAAAGCTAAAATACTTTCAAAAGAAGAAAATTCCAAATTGGATTTTTCTTTTGATTTTTTTAATTGTGTAACGGAAGGAGCTCCGTTATCTACTTGAATTCGAAAACTTCCTTGCTCTTTTATAGTAATATCCAAACTTCCTGAGGTTAAAGGAATATATGAAGATTTTACATTTAAGAAAAATTCTAAAACCTTAGGATAATCAAAAATCATATAATTATCATCCAGAGATGTTGTAAATGACTCAAAGAGCTGGGTACATCCTTTAATAAGGCTGGTATCATAAGGGGCAATCCGCAGAAACAGTTCTTTTGAATTACTTTCTTTTAAGCATTTTTCTAAAGAAGCAAAAAGCAAATCTTCATCGGTTAAATACATTTCTAATATGTGGTTTCCTTGGAGGGCAACGTACCCTTTACATATCTGATTTTCTAATATACCATAAAATTTTGTATTCCAGCTTTCCATAATGAAAAGAAAATCTTTAGGATTTCTTTTAATAAATAATATTTGATTTTCCTGTATTGCCCGGATTTTGGCGAGCAAAGGATCTTTTTCATTTTGAATTTGGCGGAGAGTTATTTTGCGTTCTGGAAATTTTTGACGACAGTGACGGAAATTATCCGATGTAAAACAATACTGGAAAACAAATCCTCCTTTTTCATATCCGTAGTATTGATAGCGGTTTCTAAGACCTGAAAGAGTGCTCATAGAGATATTATTGTCTTTCATGTCCTGAATAGCTGTATGCATTAGATTACGCATATATCCTTTTCCTCTGGAATAAGGATGAACCGAAACGCTGCCTACAGTAGCGCAAGTGATTGTTTTGAATCCACAACACAAGGTAATGGGAAGAACACATACGTAGGCCTTGATTTCTCCATTTTCCAAAGCAAGATAGTGAATAGATTTTTCTTCTTGGCCTTCTTCATACAGTTTGGGAAGAAGTTGACGAAAATCATGAGGACTATGGGACATGCTAAACACCATATTAATAAAATTCAATATGCTAGGGAAGTCTTTTGGAAGTGCTTTTCTGTAAATAATCATGTTAATCTCCTTTTTATGATGAGCTTTATTGCCTGTATTTTAGCATACCCCTTAGTACTATACAATAAAACAGTGGCTGTAGTGTGAAATTGGCAATTGAATGGATAGAATGTTGATGTTATAATGATTTAGAAATAGAGGTGCAGCTTAATAAGAATTGAGATTTTATTATGAAGAGGGAGAAATCAGATGAAAAAGAGAAATGTTTTGTTAATATGCTGCAGCATATTGTTGGTATTAGCAGGATGTGAAAAAAAAGAGAATGCCAATGAACTTCATCAGGGAAATGAAACGGTTCAGCAAGAAAGTTTAAATGAAAATGATGAAGCGAAGGAAGAACCAGTAGAGGTAAATATCTATAAGATTAATCCTGACAATGAAGAACGTGTAATAGAGGTAAAAGAATGTGAAGAATTAAATGAAACAATTCTTTGGGAGTTTTTAAAAGAGGCAAAAGTTGTTCCAGAAGAAAGCAATGTATTATCTTTGGAAGTAAAGGGAAATCAACTTGAATTAGATGTAGATATTGCTTTTGGAGAGTGGTTGAGGAGTTTTGGAACGACTGGGGAAAAAGAGATTATTAGTTGTGTTGTAAATACATATCTGGATGCATATCAAGCTGACGAGATAAAAATTACAGAAGAAGGACAGACATTATATTCAGGTCATACAGAATATACAGAATATTTAAGAAAATTTGAATAAAACTTATAGGGAGAGAACAAATGAAAAAAAAGTTAGCTAAATGGGCTGTAACGATGATTGCAGGAGCCATAATTGCATTATCAGCCCCGGGAAATGCAGTAAATGCAGCAGAAAAAACGCAAATTCAGGAAGAAGAAACAAAATCAACTGAAAATCCATTGAATTATATTTATATTGATGAGGCGCAATTAGAAGAAGAGAGTATGCAAAGTATTGTTCTTTCATGGGGAGAAAATACAGCAGAAATTTTAGATATAACGTTAACTGTGGAGGATGAGAATGGCTCACGAACAAATTTAAATGTGGAGAAGAGAGTGGACGAACTCTTTTTGTATGAACACAGTTTTGAAAATGGTATTTATCATGTGTCGGAGGTAAATGTTACAACAAGCTCAGGTGTAAGAACTTTTACAGCTGAAGAGCTTAAGATAGATGCTTATTTTGGGGTTGGAAAGAAAGTCGATGAGAGTATTAAGAGTGATTACATAGAAATGGAGAGCCAGTCTGCAGAAAATGCAGTGGTTACAATTGAGACAGATAATGCGGCAACAGTTGAGAAAAGTGTTGCAGATGCACTTTCTGAGCAGGCTGTGCCATTGACTGTAAATAAAAAGGAAAGAAGCAATTCTAATTTAGTCATTGTGCTTGATCCCGGACATGATGCCAGTAAACATCCAGGAGCAACTTCCCATGGCGTTAAAGAGGAAATTGTAACTTTAAAAATTGCAGAGTATTGTAAGGAAGTGTTAGAGCAGTATTCGGGTGTATCCGTATATATGACACGAACAGATGGAAATTGTCCGTATCCTGGTACGAACAGTATAGATGATATCATCAAACGTGTAGAGTGGGCAAAAACAAAAGATGCTGATGTGTTTATCAGTTTTCATATCAATTCTTCGGTTTCTAGTGCAGCACAGGGAGCTGAAGTATACTATCCGCAAGGAGAGGAAAATGCCCAGGAACTTGCCAAAGATATTGTAGGTGAACTTGCAAAACTAGGTCTTAAAAATCGTGGGGATAAAGGCGATGACAGTTATGCAGTAATAAGGCATTCAAAGAGAAATGGCTTTCCTGGTTTAATTATTGAACATGCGTTTGTATCAAATGCATCAGATGCAAAATGGTTCCAAACAGAGGAAAATCTTAAAAAATTAGGTCAGGCAGACGCAGCGGGAATTATCAGTCATTATGGTCTTACAAAAGATAAAGGTAAGTGGGAATTTATAGGTAAATATTGGAAATGGAATGAAGGAAATGGCAAGTATGCAACAAGTACCTGGAAATTCATAGATAATACATGGTATTATTTTGATGCGAATAGTAATATGACAACAGGCTGGCAGCAGATTGGCGGAACATGGTACTATATGAACAGCAGTGGAGCAATGACAACAGGCTGGCAGCGAATTGGCGGAAGCTGGTATTATATGACCGAAAGCGGAGCAATGGCAACGGGTTGGCAGCAGATTGGCAATCAGAAATATTATTTGAATGAAAGCGGAGCAATGGCAACAGGCTGGCAGCTTGTTGAGAATATATGGTATTATTTTAATAATTCTGGCTATCTGTTGAAAGGCGAACAGACAATTGTGGGAAAAAAATGGTATCTTGATGAAAATACAGGAGCGTTATATACTGGTTGGCAATTAATTAATAATAAATGGTATTACCATACAAGTGAGGGACGAAAACAAACGGGTTGGCAGCGAATTGATGGAATATGGTATTATATGGACGCTAGCGGAGTGATGACAACAGGCTGGCAGCGAATTGGCGGAACATGGTACTATATGAACAGCGGTGGAGCAATGACAACGGGCTGGCAGAAAATTGACGGAACATGGTACTATATGAACAGCGGTGGAGCAATGACAACGGGCTGGCAGCAGATTGGCAGAACATGGTACTATATGAACAGCGGTGGAGCAATGACAACAGGCTGGCAGCAAATTGGCGGAACATGGTACTATATGAACAGCGGTGGAGCAATGACAACGGGCTGGCAGCAGATTGGTGGAACATGGTACTATATGAATGGAAGCGGAGCAATGGTAACCGGTTGGCAATTACTAGGACGTAATTGGTACTATATGAACGGAAGCGGAGCAATGCTTACAGGATTTCAGACTATTGGAAATCAGACCTATTATATGAATGGAAGCGGAGTAATGCAGACCGGCTGGCAGCTTATTGAGAACATATGGTATTATTTTAATAATTCTGGCTATCTGTTGAAAGGCGAACAGATAATAGGCGGGACAAAATGGTATTTAGACAGCAGTACAGGAGCGTTATATACCGGCTGGCAATTAATTAATGGAAAATGGTATTACTATACAAGTGTAGGTGTGAAACAAACCGGCTGGCAGCAGATTAATGGAACATGGTACTATCTGGATGGCAGTGGAGTAATGCAGACCGGCTGGCGGACTATTGGAAGTCAGACATATTATTTTAATGGAAGCGGAGCAATGGTAACGGGCTGGCAGCTTATTGAGAACGTATGGTACTATTTTAATAATTCTGGTTATCTGTTAAAAGGTGAACAGATAATTGGTGGAACGAAGTGGTATTTGGATAATAGTACAGGAGCATTACATACTGGTTGGCAAACACAGGCAGGAGAAAAATACTATTATAATGACTATGGAAAAAAGCTGACTGGCTGGCAGAGTATATCAGGGAAAAAGTATTATATGAATGAAGATGGTGTTGTACAGACTGGCTGGAAAAACATAGAGAATGTATGGTATTTTTTTGAAAATTCAGGCGAGTTAAATGATAATCCATCTTCAAAACCGCCAGTAAACAATGGTGTTGAATTCTACTATGAAATAGCTGGGAATAGTTCCGTTACTGTAGAGCAAATGGTGAATTATTATAAAAAAAGCGGAAAGTCTTATCCAACTGAGGCTTTAAAAGCAGGTGGAGCTGCAACTATTGAAGAATTTTGTAAAATTTATTATGAAGAATGTGAAGCAGAAGGAATTAAGGCTGAAGTAGCATTTGTACAATCTATGATTGAAACAGGATTTCTGCAATTTGGTGGAAGTGTAAAAATTGAGCAGTTTAATTTTGCAGGATTAGGTGCTACCGGAAATGGTGTCAGCGGCAATTCTTTTGAGAATGTAAGAATTGGTATTCGAGCACATGTCCAGCATCTGAAATGTTATGCGAATGCTGAACCATTGCAAAATGAATGTGTTGACCCAAGATGGGGAGAATGGCTTAGAAACAAAGCACCGTATGTAGAATGGCTGAGTATTCCGAATAATCCCCATGGAACAGGGTGGGCAGGCGATGCAGATTATGCTGCAAAGATTTTAAAAGGAATTCAAGGTATGAAGTGATATAGAATTGTATCAGGTATCTCGTTAACAGGAAGATATTAGAAAATTATCTGAAAGGATTTTTTTCTAATATCTTCTTTTGGATTTTGAATATTTTTGAAATGGTTTCGACTGTATCAGCGAAACAGACTACCTTACTTTTTTCAACATTCTTTCGTGCATTACTGTCATCAGTGCTAAAATAAGAAGCAGATACACGGGCAGCAGTGCAATTTGAATATGGTTGGCAATAAGCCCAAACAAAGGCGGCATCACGCAAGTTCCAATATAAGCAAATGCCATCTGGACACCAATCATTGCCTGAGACTTATCCTTGCCGAAATTCACCGGTGTAGAGTGAATGATACAGGGATATACAGGGGCACAGCCTAAACCGATTAAGATAAAACCACAAAAGGCTGCCAGACTGCTCTTTGGAATGAAAAGTGCAGCAATTCCTGCTAGAATAAATCCTTCTCCAAGACGTATCATTTGAGTATCATTGAATTTTAATGTGAGAAAACCACTAATAAATCTTCCTGTAGTAATTCCAATAAAAAACAATCCTGCAAAGCTTGCAGCAGTTTTGGCATCTAATCCATGATGCAGAACAAGATAACTGCTTATCCATAAGCTTGCGGTCTGCTCCAATGCGCAATAGCAGAAAAAGGCAGTCATTACTTCCTTTGCTCCGGGAATTTGCAGAACCTGACGCAGAGAGAGTGCTTTTTCAGGTGTTTTTTCAGTGGGGTTTTTAAAATGCCCTGTGCTGCCGTCACGATTTTTCCAGAGAGGCAGACTGAGAAATAAAATCATTGTCAGCACAATCTGGAGAATGGAAATTATACGATAGCCCGCATTCCAGCTGTACCCGTTGGTCAAAGTATAGCCCATAAGATAAGGACCTAAAGTTGCACCCACTCCCCACATACAATGGAGCCAGCTCATGTGCTTGCTGGTATAGTGAAGTGCTACATAGTTGTTTAAAGAAGCATCTACACTTCCGGCTCCCAATCCGTAAGGAATTGCCCAGATACACAAAGCGGCAAAAGAATGGCTGATGGAAAAACCGAACAGGGCAAAAGCTGTCATCAGAACACTAAAGGCAGTTACCTTTCCTGTGCCAAATCTCTTTGTCAGGCGGTCGCTTTGCAGACTGGAAATAATAGTTCCAAGAGCAATAATCATAAAGACGGCACCTGAATAAGAGACAGGTACAGAAAACTCCCTGTATATAACTGGCCATGCAGAGCCTAAAAGCGCATCGGGAAGTCCTAAACTGATAAATGCCAGATAAATAATAGCTAATAATAAATGAAACATCAGACGTTCCTCCTTCTAATATATTCTTTAAAAGAATATCGTTAAACTGCAAAAAATGCAAGAATAAAAAGATATTGAATAAAGAACAACAAAACTTGCATTTAAATCATAATTTCGGTATAGTATGTTCCATAAAATAAACACAAAAGAGGAGATCCTATGGTTTATACGTGGAGTGAATTATTTTGGATTTTTTATATCTATTCCTTTATTGGATGGTGTGCAGGAGTTATTGCCAATGCTCTTCGCAGAAGACGATTTGTAAATACAGGATTTTTAAACATTCCCCTTTGTCCCATTTATGGAATTATAGGAGTTGCTTATTGTATCTTTTTGCCTGAGCTGACAAATAAGATTTTCTTCCTGTTTTTGGGAGGCTGTGTCATTGCGTTTATCGTTATTGTAGTGACCGGCGCTGTTTTGGAAAAAGCTTTTAACAGGAAATGGTGGGATTACAGCAAGAGACGTTTTCAGTTTCAAGGATATTTGAATTTTATTCATTTAATATTCTTTGGCGTCAGCGCTGTAATATGTATGCGTTTTATCAATCCGCTGCTGGTAAAATTGATGAGCTTTATTCCCGGACAGATATTATTGATTTTAGAGATTGTTTTCGGAGTTATTTTACTGGTCGATACCATTTGTTGTGTGACAACGGTGCTTCAGATTAAGCATACGATTAAGACACATAAATTTGTGGACTATGTGCAGGGAGCTACAGAAAACTTTGGAAATGCATTGACGAAAAAGGTACAGCATAGAATGGAAAAAGCCTATCCGAATATTGAGAAGGAACGCATTATTCAGGCTGAAGAACCTAAGAAAGAGCCGAAGGTCTTTGCTGAAGGCTGCTGTTTTTATAAAATTGTAGGACTGTTTTTTATCGGGGCATTTCTGGGAGATATTACAGAAACGATTTTTTGCCGTATTACAGCAGACAAATGGATGAGCCGAAGCAGTGTGGTATACGGTCCGTTTAGTATTGTATGGGGGCTTGGCTGTGCCTGTCTGACAGCATTTTTGTATAAATATAAAGATAAAAGTGACCGTTATATTTTCCTGTACGGAACAGTTTTAGGCGGTGCTTATGAATATATTTGCAGTGTGTTTACTGAGCTGGTGTTTGGAACGGTATTCTGGGATTACAGTAAAATCCCTTTCAACTTGGGTGGACGCATTAACTTGTTATTCTGTTTCTTTTGGGGAATTGCGGCAGTGGTATGGCTGAAAATTCTGTATCCTGTTTTCTCCGGCTGGATTGAAAAGCTTCCGAAAAAAGGCGGTAAAATTATTATGTGGGCAGCTATTGTATTTATGGTAATCAATATGTTGATTTCAGCCCTTGCTCTTTATCGCTATAATGACAGAATAGAAAATCCTGTTCCGAAAAATAGTTTGGAAAAGATTTTAGATGAGCGTTTTGATGATGAAAGAATGGATAGAATTTATCCCAATGCAAAGAGAGGAAGATAAGAAATGCATACCAATGAGATGACAGAGCTTATGAATATCTGTATGATTTATGACAACCATGGAAATGTATTGCTGCAGAACAGAAGAAAGAAAAATTGGGCGGGAGTAGCGTTTCCCGGCGGACATGTAGAAGAAGGAGAAGCCTTGGTGCCTTCCGTTATTCGGGAGATAAAAGAAGAAACAGGACTTGACATTAAGGATGTAAAGCTCTGCGGAGTGAAAGAATGGTTTAAGGATGGTGTGCGCTGCATGGTGTTCTTTTATAAAACAAATTGCTTTTCAGGAACGTTGCAGTCCTCTGAGGAGGGCGAGGTCTTCTGGGCGCCGGCAGATAAGATTTCAGAATATCCGCTGGCAAATGACTTTGAGAATAATTTAGAATTGTTTTATTCAGAAGAAATCAGCGAATTGTTCTATGGGGCAGATGAAGCACGTATTTTGAAGAAATATTAAGGAGGTTTTACAATGAGAGAATTATTAGTAGTTGTGGACATGCAGACAGATTTTGTAGATGGAGCTTTAGGCACAAAAGAAGCTCAGAATATTGTGGAAAATGTGGTTACTAAGGTAAAATCTGCTAAGGAATGTGGAAAAGATATTATTTTTACTATGGATACACATCAGGAAAATTATCCGGAAACTCAGGAAGGAAAGAAGCTTCCTGTTGCCCATTGTATCAAGGGAAGTAAGGGCTGGGAAATCATTCCGAAGCTTCAGGAATTGGCACAGGATTGTATGATTGTGGAAAAACCTTCTTTTGGAAGCACACAGCTGGCACATATTGCTGCCAGAGGGCAGTATGAAAGAATTGAATTGGTTGGACTGTGCACAGACATTTGTGTGATTTCCAATGCTATGATATTGAAATCTTCACTTCCTGAGGCTGAGATTTTTGTAGATGCAAATTGTTGCGCAGGGGTATCGCCGGAAAGTCACAGAAATGCTTTAGAGGCAATGAAAATGTGCCAGATAGAAATATTGTAGAACTAATTGTAAACTCATGTAAAGAATGATAGAATATCGTATAAGAACAATCGTGTTGCAGGGTGGCTGACCTCTAGCATTACTGACATTCGTTTTTACGTTTTGTAAGTAGTGTTTTAAGCATAGAAAAACCACCCGTTGAACTTTGGCCGAGTCTCTTGGGTGGTAATCCATAGATTAAAAGGTCAACCCCTTGTGGGCGGTTGTTCTTGTTGTGATATAACATAGTTGTAACATCTCGACCTAATAAGATATAATCTTAGGAGGAAACGAGGTATGTTACAGATGAGTCAATACTATGAACCAGAATTCAAGAAGAAGATAGTCCGTCTTCATCTTGAAGAGGGAAGATCCCTCAAAGGTCTTGCTGAAGAATATGGTGTATCCAAAGCAAGTATATCTATTTGGACAAAACAATTCCGTGAAGAATGCCAAACAAACGACGAAGCCAAAGCCGATTATGATTACATGAAAGAGAATCTACAGCTTAAAAAGCAACTTGCAGAACTCCAAAAGGAAAATGACTTCTTAAAAAAAGCAGCGGCATTCTTTGCGAAGGAAATCGATTAGAGGCTTATCGATTCATTCAGAAATACAACAAAGACTTTGGACTCAGATGGCTTCTTAGAAAGTTTAACATCTGTCCAAATGCTTATTACAATTATCTAAAAAATCGAAAAGCTGATTATCATCAACAGAAAGATGAGATCAAAGATTCCATTCGAGAAATCTATCATTCTCATGGCGGAGTTGATGGATACAGAACTATACATGCCTATCTTATTCGTAAAGGATACGATATTAGCCGCTTAACAGTTCACAAATATATGAATACTGAAATGCAGTTGTTTTCAATTTCAAGAAAAAAGAAAACAACATATGAACATGGCGTCGCTCACAAAGTATACGAGAACAAACTGAATCAGAATTTTCGAGCAGATGAAATCAATCACAAGTGGTGTACAGATTTTACTTATCTTTTCCTGACGGATGGCAGCAAGCGTTATAATTGCACGATTATAGATCTACATGACCGAAGCGTTATTGCAAGTATAACGGACAGAAATATAACCGCTGATTTAGCGAAAAGAACGTTGGAAAAAGCAATTCATTCTCAACCAGGAATTGACTTGAGCAAGCTTCTCGTGCATTCGGATCAAGGAAGCCAGTACACATCAAAAGAGTTCACTGAATTTTGTGAGGAGCTTGGCATCACTCAAAGTATGAGTAAGGCTGGATATCCATATGATAATGCTCCTATGGAAAGATATTTTAATACATTGAAAAATGATCTTATTTACCAGCATTATTATCGTACAGAGGAAGAACTTTACACAGCAATCGAAGAATTTGCGTATGTACAATATAATCATGTACGACCGCATTCTTATAATAACTACAAAACGCCTTATGAGGCACGCTACGGGAGTGTATAACTCCTGTAGTGGAAATTAGGTCGTAGTGTTACAAAAAAGCTTGACCACAACATCTTTTTACTTTATTATAAGCCGGAAGGAAAGATTTTTCAACTGTTAGTAATGATTAAATTAAAGATTTTTAGGGTTGCACTGCGACGGAGCATTGTTATAATTATAGAAGCAATCCGCCGCAGGCAAAGAATTCTACAAATAGAACTCTTTCTATTGTTTTAGAAAAGTTATCTCAGCAGTGAATAAGTCAGCGTCTGTGGAAATTTCCAGCCGTCCGCCCTGCAGTTCTGTAAAACTCTTTGCAATGGCAAGACCAAGTCCGCTTCCTTCTGTATTTCTGGATGCATCTCCTCGTACAAATCGTTCTGTAATTTCATTTGGATTGAAATTCAGCTCTGTGGCAGAGATGTTTTTCATAATAATTTTTACATGATTTTCTGTATTTTCCATAGTGATATATACTCTTGTGCGAGGCATTGCGTATTTTGTAATGTTTACAATCAAGTTTTCAAATACGCGATAAGTTCTTTGGCTGTCCAGAGGAAGAATGACTTTTTCTTCCGGAAGCTGCCAGCGGAAAATTAAATCCGTTGCATCAATTTTATCCTGAAGTTCCAGTTTTACCTGACGCATAAGGCTGACAATATCAACATCCATAATGTTTAAGGTGACAGTTTTGCTTGTTGCCTTGCTGACTTCAAACAAATCTTCGATTAAAATTTTTAAGCGGTTTGCTTTCGTATCCAGTATTTCAATATATTTGTGTCTGTCTTCTTCTGATAAATCTTCATTTTTCAAAAGGTCAACATAAGTGATAATTGCAGTAAGCGGAGTTTTCAAATCATGGGAAACATTGGTAATTAAATCTGTTTTCATTTTTGTACTCTTTACTTCTTCTTCTACGGCTTTTTTAAATCCGGTCTGAATTTTGCCGATTTCGTCACGGAATGGTTCAAATACACCTAAATCTTCGGGAATTGTACCGTTTAAGTTTCCTTTTGCCAGTTCATTTGTTGCTTCCAAGAGAAGCTGATACTGGTCCTGAATTTTTCTCAAATATTTTCTCAGCAGGAAGAATAATGCAACGGAGTAAATAACTAATACACCAATTCCCCAAACCCAGAATAGACTGATGAAACCTAAAACAATAAAGTTGATTAAAATAACTTTGAATAAGATTTTGTTTGTATTTCCACGGAGGTCTACATGAAGCAGAGCCTGAATTACTTTTTCTATCTGTTTTCTGAGCCACGGATATATACGGTAAACGAGAACACTTTCCTTTATATATGTTTTTGGCCCAAGAACGAAAATTCTTCGAGCACAGCCGGCAGCCCAATAACAGGTGGTAAATACACCAATCCAGCCAAATAGTCCCCATAAATACTGCAAAGTGTTAGCAAGAAACTCAGGAGAGCCGATGCTGGTTAATACATTGTAAATTGCCTGCTGACTGAGGTTATTGGAATTATAGGCCACGGCCAGCGCCATAGCAATAACTGTACAGGATACAGCAAATACAATTTCAAAAGGTAATGCAAATATTTTTTCCCACTTCCATGTGAAGAATTTAAAGGAAGGGAGAACAAAAGCAAGAATAGCTACAATACCCATCAGAGTTGCCAGAAGAGTAACCAAATCACCTTCGTGGTTTCCTGCGTAATAGTCTGTCTGGTAGATGAAACCGGAGTCTGTATTCTTCAAGGATTTTAAACTATCTTTTGTCATGCCAAAGTAGTAAATTCTGTCTTGTGGTTTTTGGAATTCTTTGTTGTAGTCATAGTTTTCGTCATAATTAGAAGCAGGGTTGGACTTTGCATTTTTATTTAAAACCTGTGAAGTATTGGTACGTTCATGGGAAATAAAATTGGTAAAAGTAATATTTCCGTTTTCTCCATATCCGATTGCACCAAGGAACGCATAATCGCTGTCCGTGTTTAGAATATTGTCTTTTTGGCAGTCAGATAAAAGGGAAGATAAAGAGTTTTCTGTTTTATCTGAACCACGATTGCTGTCTATGATTTCTTCGCTTTGTGCATCCACTACCTCATATTCAATATAAGGACGGAGAAAAGTGAAGTCTCTTTCCCAGTCTCTGTACATATCATTTGTTGTTTCAGCAGCCCATTGCCAAGGCTCTTCATAGGTATAATCATCTTCGTCTTCATCACCGGAAGTTTTTTCATAAGGGAAAAAGATGTCAAAAGGCGTCAGCGTTGTCTGATTTTCTCCCTGTATTTCTTCTGCGTGAAGAACATAGGTACTTTTTACTAAAAGGTCGGGCAGATTAGATGAAGAAAAGGGAAAGTTATATCCATCTGCGCCGGTCTGTTGTTTAATGTAATGAGGTCTTATAATCATCATTGCCAGAGAAGGCAGGAGGATTATAAGAGCAATAAGAATAAGAGTTATTTTATGATAATTTTTCGATTTTGTATCCAACTCCCCACACCACCTTTAAATATTTTGGTTCCTTCGGATTAATCTCGATTTTTTCACGAATATTTCGCACGTGAACCATGACAGTTTCTGTATTGATTGCCCGTTCATTCCACACACGTTCATAAATTTCGTCAGCCGAGAATACTCTTCCGGGATTTTTTATAAGTAACAGAAGAATTTTAAACTCCATAGGAGTCATTTTTACGGGAGTATCATCTACCCGTACTTCAAAGGTATTTTCATTGACTTCCAGACCGCCTATAGTATAAATGGTGTCTGTACGTTCGGTTTCCTTTGCCTGAAGCTTTTCCATAAACTTACGGTATCTGCGCATCTGAGAATTTACCCTTGCCATAAGCTCCATAGGAGTGAATGGTTTTGTAACGTAATCATCTGCACCGATATTCAGTCCCATGATTTTATCTACTTCTTCAGATTTTGCAGAGAGCATAATTACAGGGAAATCGTGTTTTTCTCTTAACTTGATGGTCATAGTAATACCATCCATGCGAGGCATCATAATATCTACAATGGCAAGATGAATTTCCTCCTTTTCTAAGACCTCCAGCCCTTCTATTCCGTCCGCAGCCATGAAAACCTCATAGCCCTGACTTTTCAGGTAGATAGCAACGCCTTCACGAATATCCTTGTCATCTTCTACAATTAAAATATGATTCATTTCCATGATGTTTTCTCCTGTTCCTCTGTCTATAACAGATATTAAAATATAAATATAAAAAGTGATGTGTGAAAAAATATAAGAATTTCTAAAGAAAACCTTCGCAAATTATATAGCACAAAATGCGAAGGTCTTTACATATTATTTCCGGAAGAATTCTTTGATTTTATCCAACCGAGTAGTCATACCTGCCAGCATAAAGTCTAAAATTACCAATGCTGCCATGGCTTCTACCACTACAACGGCTCTTGGAACAATAATCGGGTCATGTCTTCCGTGAATTTCAATTTCAATATTTTCCCCCTGACGATTTACAGTTTGTTGTAGGGCTGCAATAGAAGGAGTTGGCTTAAATGCAGCGCGAAATATAATGTCACAGCCATCGCTCATTCCGCCTGTGATACCGCCGGAGTGATTGCTGTGTTTTTGGCGGCAGCCGTTTTCATCTATATAATAGCCGTCATTATTCTGTAAACCTGTGGAGCGTGCGGCGTTCATACCATCTCCGATTTCAAAGCCTTTTACAGCTCCAATCGAGAAGATTGCTTTTGCAAGAGCAGCATCCAGCTTTTCAAAAGCAGGCTCACCCACTCCGGCAGGGACACCGCTTATGATACATTCCACCATTCCCCCGGAGGAATTACATTCTTTCATGCACTGCTCCAGATAATCCTGTGCTTTTTCGGCTGCCTGAGCATCCGGCATATAAAGAGGGTTTTTCTGAATTTCTTCTTTAGTAAAGTTATCAGGATTAATTGCCACAGGGCCTATGGCGCTGGTATAGGCACAGATAGAAATTCCCAGCTCTTTTAAAAGCTTTGCGGCTACTGCACCGGCTGCAACTCTTCCAATGGTTTCTCTGCCTGAGGAACGTCCGCCGCCTCGATAGTCACGAAAACCATATTTGATATCATAATTTAAGTCTGCATGACCGGGGCGGTAATACTGTGCAATTTCGCTGTAATCTTTGGAGCGCTGGTCTTTGTTGCGTACTATAAGAGAAATCGGTGTACCGGTAGTTTTTCCTTCGAATACGCCGGACAGGATTTCCACAGCGTCATCTTCCTGACGTTTTGTCGTATAGCGGGACTGTCCCGGTTTTCTGCGGTTGAGATATGCCTGAATATCTTCTTCACTAAGGGGAAGACCGGCAGGACACCCATCAATGACAACTCCAATTCCCTTTCCGTGAGACTCTCCCCATGTACTGACACGGAATATATTTCCTAATGTAGAACCATACATAAATAACCCTCCCCTAAATTAAAAAACAGTGTAAGCTGCAACAGCAGCGATTGCCTGCAACAGCAGGATAATCGGAAGTCCTATGGTAAACTTCGGATGTTTCGTCTTGTGACGGAACAGACGCATACCACAGATTGCACCCAGAGAACCGCCGCATATGGCAATGCCTAAAAGTGTGTTTTCTGATATTCTCCACTGATGTGTTTTGGCTTTTTGTTTGTCAACACCAAAGCAGATAAATGCCAGAATGTTCACAGCAACCAGATACATCATAATATTTTTAACAATCAATTTTTTACTCCTTTGTGCTTGTCAGATTGATTTCTCCTGCAAGATTTTTATAGAACATTTCTTCGATTTTTTTTCTTTCCCAGTGCTTGCCTAAAATCCACATAACCTTTGTGACAACTGCCTCTGTACTCATATCATAAGCTTCAAAGACACCTGCTTCCAGCGCGGCCTTTCCTGTTTCATAGAGGGAGAGATTGCTGCCCTCGTAAGGACACTGGCTTTTTACCACAACAATCATTCCTTTTTGGATAACGTCTCTTAAATCATTCATAACTTCAGAAGACAGGGAAGGAATTCCGCCCATTCCAAAAGCTTCGATAATCAGTCCGCGATAGCCCTGCTCATAAAGGAACTGGAAAATCTTTCCGTCAAATCCGGGAACCAGTTTAATGAGGAAGACTTTTTCCTCTAAACGGCGTTCCAGTACACAGCTTCCTGTTGGCCCGGGAATATAAGAACGCTGAATATCAAGTCCACGGGAATTAATTTCTCCCACATAAGGGTAGTTAATACTTTCAAAAGCATGAAAACTGGTGGTACGCACTTTGGAGGCTCTTGTTCCCAGAATAACTTTGCGGTTAAAGGCAAGGAAAATGCCCGGCATTCCGCTTCCTGCCATGTGAATGGCGCAGCGGCAGTTTTCTACGGCATCTGCCAGAGGATTTAAAATAGAAAGCTGGCTGCCGGTAATAACTACAGGAATTGGAATATTTAAAAGCATAAAGGACAGGGCAGAAGCTGTGTAAGCCATGGTATCTGTACCGTGAAAAATAACAATTCCATCATAAGAAGTATACTTTTCGTAAATGGTTTCTGCCATAGTCTGCCAGTTGGAGGGCTGTATATTTGCGCTGTCCAACTGGAAAAGCTCGTAAAAATCCACATCATATAAATTGGTGATATCTGAAATATAAGATAAGATATCATTGCTGGAAAGTCCGGGAACCAGCCCCTTTTCATTTTGTACACAGGCAAGTGTACCTCCCGTGGTAATAATCAAAATTTTCTTTTTCATTCTTTTTTGCTCTCCCAGCGTCCGGAAGCACCGCAGGGAAGTACCAGATTTGTCTGGGTAACAGGAAGTCCGATTTCCTGTGAGTCTACGGTACCGTTAAAATTCTTTAATTCTGTTGCCAACATATAGGTAAGCACAGCAGGAGCCAGCCCTGTTGTGTAAGAATTTACAAGGAAAAACAGCGGTTCGTCAGAGAGTATCTGGGTACACAGCTTAATCAGAGGATGAATGGCATCCTCGATTTTCCAGATTTCGCCCTTCGGACCTCTGCCGTAAGAAGGCGGGTCCATAATAATGGCGTCATATTTGTTTCCTCTGCGAATTTCTCTCTCTACAAATTTTACACAGTCATCTACCAGCCAGCGAATAGGAGCATCCTTTAATCCGGAAGATACGGCATTTTCCTTTGCCCATGCTACCATTCCCTTAGAGGCGTCTACGTGAGTAACCGCAGCGCCTGCAGCAGCAGCGGCTAAAGTTGCACCTCCTGTATAGGCAAAAAGATTTAAAACCTTAATAGGACGGCCTGCATTTTTGATTTTCTCAGAAAACCAATCCCAGTTGGCTGCCTGTTCAGGGAAAAGCCCTGTGTGTTTAAAACTAAATGGCTTTAAGTTAAAAGTCAGGCTTTTATATTGAATGGTCCACTGCTCAGGCAAATCAAAAAATTCCCATTCTCCGCCGCCTTTTTTGCTTCTGTGGTAATGGCCGTTCATGCGTTTCCAGCCTTTGTGTGTTTTTGGGGTGTCCCAGATAACCTGAGGGTCAGGACGTACTAAAAGGTAATCTCCCCATCGCTCTAATTTCTCTCCATTTGAGGTATCTATGATTTCATAATCTTTCCATTGATTTGCAATCCACATATTTTAATCCTTCCTATTATATAAGGTAATTCACACTTAGTATAACAGAATGGGAAAGAGCAGGCAACAGCGGAATTTAATTCAGGTTTATTGAAATAAACAGGCAGGGATGATATGATTGTCTATAACAAAAATTCAGGAGGGGAATATGCAGGAAAAAAGCATGAAGCAAAATCTTTTTCTGCTTTCATTGGCAAAGTTTTTGTCAGGATTTGCAGGCTATATTTACGATATTGGAATTGTCATTTATCTGTTTAGTCAAACAAAATCCGTAGCAGTTATCGGGGGATTTTTTATCTCTCAGTTTCTTCCTGCGTTGATTATTTTGTTTACAGGGAAGATTATTGATACCCATAACCAGAAAATGCTTATGTTTTTGTCAAATCTGGCAAAGGCAGCAGTTTTCTTTTTACTTTTATTTGAAGCAAATATAGTTTTTATTTATGTGGCAACGTTCTTCATGAACTTACTTTTGGAGTTTGAAAGTAATACCACTCAGGCACTTATGGCAAACCTTTTTTCAAAAGGCAATTTATTTAAGGCAGATTCGGTTATCAATCTTTTAGACTCGGCATCTCTTATTCTTGCTCCGGTCTGTGCGTCTGTAATTGCAACGAAGTTCAGTATTCAGATTAATTTGATGATTGATATTGCATTATATGGAGTGACTGGATTTTTGTATTTATTACTGCCGTCAGATGCTTTAGGTAATATAGAGAAACAGAAAGAGGAAAAGAAAGGTTATGCGTCTATTGTAAAGAACAAAAGAATTTTATGTACGGTTCTTTTCTGGAACTTTTTTATGCTCTGCATCGGAATTGCGTCACCTCTTGAAATCAGCATGATTGAGGATACCCTGGGAATGTCATCTTCCTGGTACGGAATTGGGAATACAGTAGAGGGTATTGGAATGTTGCTTGCATCGGGCTTTGTTTTGGGAATTATTAAGAAATTAAAGCCGGAAAACATTATTCTTCTGGGACTTTTCAGTGCGGCTATGAGTTACGGGGTAATAGGAACTGCCGGAAATATAGGAGTGTATCTTTTTGGTGCAGGATTGGTAGGGGTGACATCGACTTTTTGCCCGCTGGGATTTAAAACGGCTGTACAGATACAGAGTGAGACTAGTCTGGTGGGGAGAACTTTTACCGCATCAAGATTTACGATTTTGATTACCAGAATGATAGGCTCTTTGCTGGTAGGCGGTATGCTTACTGTGTGGAATATAAGAGTGATCTATTATCTGCTGGCAGGATTTTTGATGGTTACAGCAGTGGCGTATTATTTTGTAAATAGACAGAAGGAGTTGCTACATTAAGCGCACACCGAGAATATTTATACATTTTATGCTCAATCTGCGCTCACTTTGAGCTTGTAATCTCAAAACGTGCTCGACAAATTCGCTAAAAGTGTATAAATATTTCGGATTGCTGTTTCCTGAACAATTTCCTTATCATACTAACGAGAAATATTATATTTTTTCAGAAGCGCTTTTAGTCCATCCGGAGTCTTTCCAAGTTCTTCCAGTTGGGCTAAATCTCCGTTTTCTGCTAACTTTGCAATTAAAGTGCTGGTTTCTTCAATACCGTCTTCCCAAGCATCTTCTCTCTCCTGACGGAGATGTTTTTCAGCATCATATTCATAAATACTCATACTTTTCGCCTCCATTCGATTTTGACTTAAAAATTCTGAAAGAATTCCCTCCTCAATACATTCACAAATAGCACGTTCTACCGCATCCTCAATCTCCATTTCTTTTGAATATCGTCTGACTCTGGCTGTATATTCTGAGTAATCGTGCAGGGACTTACACGTAGAAAGAAGTTCTTTGTTATGTCCCGGATTGATATTCAGCATAACAGCTTCAAGCTCTAATTTGGGAGCACCGTCTAAATGGGTATATGCGTTTGATAATCTCAGTATTTGCCGATCCGGTACTTCTTCCTCACCATTATAAAAAATTAAGAAATTCGGTGTGGGAATGGGAATAATTTTCGTGCCGTATAAATGGGCTTCTTTTGTTAAAGCTGAGTAAATATCAGATACATAAAATAAAAATCTCAGCGGTAAATTAGGGTTGTAGGTAGATTGATGCTCGTAAAGAGAAAGTCTGGAGTCAATTAGGAAAGATACATCATTTTGCATAGACATATAAATAGCATTTTCCAATGTATTGATTTCCAGTTCTTCAGGATTTTTGTAGTGCTTTCCGGTTACAGCATTATATAAATCCAATAATTCCTTCTTATCCCTGTAAAGCATAGCAAAAATACGAGATTTAAACGTGCGGTTTACAGCAAGTTCGTTGTTTCCTTTGTCCATATAAATACCTCCTTGAATAAAAATTATGCAGGAGGCACTTTTAATAAAGAAACCTCTCTGCTGTTGTGGGAATAAAAGCATTGAGATTTCTGTTTGAATAGAAATTAGAAATAAGACAGGCTTAGCCCTTAGAATTATAAGAAATATAATGCTTTTCCAATAGTTTAACATGCCGGAAATGCAACTGCAACCAGAAAAGACAATAATATATTTTCTTAGGACAGCATACACTGAGTTAAGATACAGGAGGTGTTGTCATGTACGAAAATTTAACTCACAAGGAGCTTTGTGAGGCTTTTCATACGGATGAGAAAAATGGCCTTGATCAACAGGAGGCTGAAAAACGTCTGCTCCGTGACGGAAGCAACACTTTAAAAAAAACCAAAGAGCAGACGATTTGGGACAGGATACAAAATCAGATTAACGACCCTATGATCTTCATTCTTTTTCTGGCAGCGTCTATTTCTATGTTGCTGCGGGAGTATGGTGATACAGGAATTATTCTGGCAGTGATTGTCCTGAATACCACAGTAGGAGTGATACAGGAAGGAAAAGCTCAAAAAGCGTTAGAAGCACTGAAAAAGATGACAGCTCCTTCTGCAATTGTAAAGCGTAATGGAGTTTATCAAAAGATACCGGCAGATAGGCTGGTAAAAGGGGATTTAGTAAAGCTAAAAGCAGGTAATCAGGTTCCGGCCGACATACGCTTGCTTAAAGTACAGGGGCTTGCTGCTAATGAGTCGACCCTTACGGGAGAGTCTTTGCCTGTGGTGAAATCCTGTGAAGTATTGACAAAAGAACTTCCCGTAGCAGAGAGGAAGAATATGGCATATATGTCCACAGAAATCACGAAAGGCGACGGTGAAGGTGTTGTAGTTGCTACAGGAATGAACACAGAGTTGGGGAAAATTGCAGGAATGATAGAAGATACAAAACAGGAAATGACACCTTTGCAGAAACGTCTGGGAGATTTAGGGAAAATTCTAAGTATTGTGGCGGTAGCATTGTGTGCAGGCTTGTTTTTTATTGGAGTGATACAGCATAGAAATCTCTTACAGATGCTGCTTCTGGCTATTTCACTGGCTGTAGCTGCTATTCCGGAAGGGCTTCCGGCAGTAGTTACCATTGTCCTTGCTCTTGGAGTAGCCAGGATGGTAAAAGTAAATGCCATTATCCGCAGACTTCCGGCAGTAGAAACCCTGGGTTCTGTGGGTGTTGTGTGTTCTGATAAAACAGGAACTTTAACTGAGAATAAAATGGCAGTGACGAAAATTTATGCGGACGAGAAAATACTGCCTGTTTCTACAGTGAGAAAAAGAGAATTTCCAAAACTTATGGAAGGATTTCTTCTATGTAATAACAGTATTCTGGGGAAACAGGAAATCGGAGATGCTACAGAACTGGCTCTTTTACATACAGGAAGAAACATGGGATATGATGAAAGACGATTGCAGCAGCAGTATCCCAGAACTTTTGAAATTCCCTTTAATTCCGAAAAAAAATATATGGTAAGTGTACATAAAGATGGAAGTCATGAGACAGCATATATAAAAGGTGCATGTGATTATATCTTAAATCAATGTACTTATGTAGAAAATCGTGGAAAAACGAAACCTATGACACAGATGGAAAAGATGAAAATTCGCAGAGCTATGGAGGATATGGCAAAGGATGGACTACGGATTTTAGCTCTGGCATATAAGGAAAGAGTTACGAATAAAACAGAGAGGTCTTTAACGGAAGGGCTGGTTTTTGCAGGTATGGCAGGAATGATAGATCCGCCCAGAAAGGAAGCTGCCCGGTCTGTGAAAACCTTAAAACAAGCCGGTGTACAAGTGGCAATGATTACAGGAGATTACAAAGATACTGCATTTTCTATTGCAAAGAAAATTGGAATTGCAGATTGTATGGAGCAGTGTATTACCGGACAGGAAATGGATGAGATGAGCGAAGATATTTTGCGAAAGAAAATGAAAAATCTTCGGGTATTTGCAAGAGTAACGCCGGCTCATAAAGTGAGAATTGTAAAAGAATTTCAGGATAATGGGCAGATTGTTGCTATGACAGGTGACGGTGTCAATGATGCTCCTTCCCTGCAAAAAGCGGATATTGGAATTGCCATGGGTGAGAATGGAACAGACGCAGCTAAGAATGCAGCAGATATGGTACTTTCCGATGATAATTTTTCTACTATTGAAAAAGCAATGGAGGAAGGCAGAGGGATTTATGTAAATATTAAGAAGTCGATTTTATTTCTATTGTCTTCTAATTTTGGTGAAATTATTACTATGTTTGCGGCTGTTCTTTTTCAGCTGCCTACACCTTTAAAAGCGAGTCATATTCTGTGGGTGAATTTAATTACAGACTCTCTTCCGGCATTAGCGCTGGGAATGGATAAAAATGATGAAAAAGCTTTGATGAAGAAAAAACCTCGAAACCCAGATGAAGGACTTTTTGCACACGGAGGCTGGGGATTTACTATTTTTTATGGGATTTTAATTGCTACAATTACTTTGTATGCTTTTTATCTGGGAGGACAGACCTATGCATTTACTGTTTTGGGGGTATCCCAGCTTTTTCATGCCATTGGTATGAGAGATAAAGACAAATCTGTTTTCCGAATGAAACATTTGGAAAATCCGTTTATGCTGGGAGCTTTTTTTCTGGGATTGGCACTGCAGGCAATGGTTACAGAAATTCCGTATTTTGTACAACTTTTTGGAACGGCTCGTCTGTCTTTACAGGAATGGTGTCTGCTTCTGGGGATTTCTTCAATTCCTCTTATTGCTCATGAACTGCTGCTTATTCCAGGCAAACTTTTGGGAATGAAGAAGAGACAGTAAAATGCAGGAAAAAACAAAGAAAATTGCATATAAAAACAAAGAATACCTATAAAAACACCTAAAATTAAAGAGAAATGCAAGAAACACTTGACACTAAGTCATATATTAGCATACAATATGTAGAAATAAAAAAGAAAACATCAGGAGGAAAGCCATGACACCGTATAAAGAACTTAGTAAAGAGCAGTTACAGGCCATGAAGGCTGATTTAGAAAAGCAGTTTGAAGAAGTAAAGGCAAAGGGGTTAAATCTGGATATGTCCAGAGGAAAACCGTCTAAACAGCAGTTAGAATTGGCAATGGATATGCTGGAAGAATTAAAGAGTACAGATAAACTGAAATGTGAAACAGGAATAGACTGCCGTAATTATGGTCTTTTAGACGGTATTCCAGAGGCTAGACGTTTGCTGGGGGAAATGACAGAAGTATCTCCGGAAAATATTGTGATTTTTGGAAATTCCAGTTTAAATGTTATGTTTGATACAATTTCCAGGTCTATGACTCATGGAGTTTGTGGAAGTACACCATGGTGTAAGTTAGATAAAGTAAAATTTTTATGTCCTGCACCGGGATATGACAGACATTTCCGTATTACAGAATACTTTGGGATAGAAATGATCAATGTTCCAATGACACCTGCCGGACCGGACATGGATATGGTAGAAGAACTTGTCAGCACAGATCCTGCTATTAAAGGTATCTGGTGTGTGCCAAAATATTCTAATCCCCAGGGCATTACTTATTCTCCTGAAACTGTAAAAAGATTTGCAAATTTAAAGCCGGCAGCAGAAGATTTCCGTATTTTTTGGGATAATGCGTACTGTATTCATCATTTATATGATGATAAACAAGATTTCCTTGTGGAAATTTTAGAGCAGTGTGAAAAAGCAGGAAATCCAGATTTAGTTTATAAATTTATTTCAACTTCTAAAGTGAGTTTTCCAGGTTCCGGTATTGCAGCAGTGGCGGCATCTACAAAAAATCTGGATGAATTCAGAAAGCATATGGCTGTACAGACCATTGGTCATGATAAAATTAACCAGCTTCGTCATGTTCGTTTCTTTGGAGGAATTGTGGGAATGCACAAACATATGAAGAAGCATGCAGAAATTCTTCGCCCGAAATTCGAGATTGTAGAAAATACATTAGAAAAAGAGTTAAGTGGAGCGGAAATTGGAACATGGACAAATCCAAGAGGCGGATATTTTATTTCTTTTGAAGCTCTGGAAGGGTGTGCAAAGGCTATTGTGGCAAAAGCAGCCGAGGCAGGTGTGAAAATGACAGATGCAGGTGCAACTTATCCTTATGGAATTGATCCTCAGGACAGCAACATTCGTATTGCACCAAGTTTTCCAACGGTAGATGAGCTGAAACTTGCTACAGAAGTCTTTGTGCTGAGTGTAAAATTAGTAAGTATTGATAAAATTTTAAGTGAAAAATAAATTTGAGAAAGAGCAGAGGGCGCTGAATGGGGAACAGTGTCCTCTTTGTGCGTAATAAAATTGTTAATAATTCTTAATTGGTGAATTGGAAAAATTGTGTTATACTGGAACGCAACAGAAAGTAATGTCAGGGGTGATTATATGGCAAAAAGAAAATCTAAGAAAAATAAATATAAAAAAATGAAAAGAATTCTACTGGGAATTTTAATCGCTTATGCAGTCCTTTTGATGGGAGCATATTTTATTGGTGTGTTTTATTATTCCAAACATTTCTATCCGGGCTCGCAAATAAATGGAATAGAATGTACCGGAAAAACTGTGGCAGAAGCAGAAAAGGCCATGAAAAGCCAGATTGCCGGATATATGCTGGTGTTGAAGGAACGAGGAGACAAAGTAGAAAGTATCAATGCTTCGCAGATTGATATGAGATACATAGATGACGGGAAGATTGCGGAGCTTAAGAAGGAGCAAAATCCGTTTACCTGGTTTTTATCCTTTGCACATAAGAAGGATTATACCATGTCAGCTACAACCCCGTATAATAAAGAAGCCGTCTATGCAGCAATCGACGGGCTGGCATGTTTTCAGGAAGAAAATATAGTACAGCCTTCCGATGCACATCTGGAAGTGGGCGAAAACGGATATGAAATTGTTCCTGAAGTACAGGGAACAGCTCTTGATAAAGAAAAGGTAAAAGAAGCAGTAATAAAGGCTATTGATAACGGAGAAATCGAATTAGATTTTGAAAAAGAAGGCTGCTATCTTGCGCCATCTGTATTAGCAGATGATGAAAATTTGGCAAAGCAGAAGGAGCAGGGAAATGTGCTTTTAGGTGTGACGGTTACCATTGATTTTTCTGACAGACAGGAAGTCGTTAATGCAGAGATTATGAAAGACTGGCTGGTAACAGATGAGGCTGGTAATCTGGATTTGGATAAAGCGAAGGTAAAAGAGTATGTACAGCAGTTAAAATATGAATATGATACTTTTGGCTCATCCAGACAATTTACAACTGCAACGGGAAATACTATTACGGTAAAAGGCGGAGATTATGGATGGGTAATTGCCCCAAATGATACAACAGCTAAGATTATAGAAGCTATTAAAAGTGGGCAGTCACAAACAATTGAGCCGGAATATACCTACCGGGGATATTGCAGGGATACCAATGATATTGGTAATACATATGTTGAAATCAGCCTGGAAGAACAGCGTATGTGGTTCTTTAAAGACGGGCAGCTTCTTGTTGATACACCGGTAGTTACGGGAAATCATAACAAGGGATACGATACTCATACTGGTGTTTATGCCATTATGTATAAGGAGAGAAATGCCACTTTGACAGGTGAAGATTATAAGACACCGGTAGATTACTGGATGCCATTTTATGCCAATACAGGTATTCATGATGCAGGCTGGAGAAGTACTTTTGGAGGAAAAGAGTATATCAATAACGGTTCACATGGATGTGTCAATACACCGCCTGAAAATGCAGAGAAGATTTTTAATAACATTGAAAAGGGCGTTCCAGTAGTGGTATATTAAAGAAAGAAAATTTGACCTATAAAAGGAGTTTATAAATATGAAGATTATAGTATTAGCCGGAGGAAACAGTACAGAAAGAGAAGTATCTATTGCGTCAGGGCAGGGAGTCTGCAAGGCATTAAGAGAGCGTAATCACAAAGCAGTTCTTTTGGATCCTTACTTTGGAGTACCCCAAAAAGAAGAAAATCTTTTTCCGGCAGAATATGATATTGATAAAGCAGCAGATGCTATGAGAGAAATGAGCAGTAAATTAGAGGAAACCATGAAGACTCGTAGGGGATTTTTCGGACCAAATGTTCTGGAAATCTGTAAGGAAGCTGATATTGTCTTTCTGGCGCTTCATGGAGCAAATGGAGAAGATGGAAAAGTACAGTCTGTTTTAGATTTAATGGGAATTAAATATACAGGTTCCGGTCCGTTAAGCAGCGGGATGGCAATGGATAAAGGTATTACAAAAATGGTTTTTGAAGCAAAGGGAGTACCTACACCAAAGGGAATTACTTTGGAAAAGGGAAAATGCAGCAGCCGTCTTTCAGATTATGGAATGGGATTTCCGGTTATTGTAAAACCTTGTTGTGGAGGCTCCAGTGTAGGAGTGTGCATTGCGAATGATCAGAAGGAGTATGAAACAGCGTTATTAGAAGCTTTTTCTTATGAAAATGAAGTTGTAGTAGAACAGTTTATTACAGGAAGAGAATTTTCTGTAGCTGTTGTGGATAAAAAAGCATATCCTGTTATTGAAATTGCTCCGTTACAGGGCTTTTATGATTACAAGAATAAATATCAGGCAGGTTCTTGTGTGGAAACTTGTCCTGCAGACCTTTCTTCTGCACTGACAAAAGAAATGCAGAAATATGCAGAAATGGGTTATGAAGCATTAAATCTTCAGGCTTATGCCCGTCTGGACTTTTTAATGGATGATGAGGGAAATATGTATTGTCTGGAAGCAAATACTTTGCCGGGAATGACACCTACCAGTTTAATTCCTCAGGAAGCAAAAGCAATTGGAATGGATTACCCTCAGCTTTGCGAAAAACTCATTGAAGTTTCATTGAAAAAGTACCAGTAGGAGGGAAGACACTATGAAAAATCTTACCTTAAAAAATCTTGCATTAGCCTGTAACGGAACTTATGTAGGAGCAAAGGAAGCGGAAAATAAAGAAATAACCTGCATTTTTACAGACAGCCGAAAGGCAGAAGCAGGAGGGTTGTTTGTTCCTATTAAAGGTGCGAGAGTAGATGCCCATGATTTTATTGAGCAGGTAATGGAAAAAGAAGTGCTGGCTACTTTATCAGAAAAAGATTTAGGAGAAAAGCCTTTTCCGTATATTCTTGTAGAGTCATCTCTTGCTGCTGTAAAGGATATTGCAGAATTTTATTTAAAACAGCTTCAGATACCAGTGGTGGGAATTACAGGAAGTGTTGGGAAGACCAGTACAAAAGAAGTGATAGCATCTGTATTGGCTCAGAAATATAATACTTTGAAAACACAGGGGAATTTCAATAATGAATTAGGTCTTCCTCTTACAATCTTCAGGCTTCGTGATGAGCATGAAATGGCAGTACTGGAGATGGGAATTAGCGATTTTGGGGAGATGCACAGACTGGCAAAAATCGCAAGACCGAATACTTGTGTCATTACAAATATTGGATTATGCCATTTGGAATTTTTGAAATCCAGAGACGGAATATTAAAGGCGAAAACAGAGATTTTTGATTATCTTCAGCCGGATGGACATATTATTTTAAATGGTGATGATGACAAGCTGGTGACTGTACAGGAAGCAAAAGGAATTAAACCTGTATTTTTCGGTGTAGAAAATCATCAGGGCATTTGGGCGGATGAGATTAAACCAGAAGGGTTAAAGGGAATTTCCTGCTGTATTCATGCAGGAGAAGAAAGTTTTTCTGTACTTATTCCTGTTCCGGGAAAACATTCTGTCTATAATGCTCTTGCGGCAACAGCAGTTGGTTTGACTTATGGGCTTACTATAGAAGAAATCCGCAGAGGTATCGAAAGCCTTCAGTCCGTAAGCGGCAGATTTCACATTATAGAAACACCAAAATATACAGTCATCGATGACTGCTACAATGCAAATCCAATATCCATGAAAGCCTCTTTAGATGTACTTACAGATGCTCTGGGCAGAAAAGTTGCCATCCTGGGCGATATGGGAGAATTGGGTGCAGATGAAAGAAAGATGCATCAGGAAGTTGGAAAATATGCAGCAGAGAAAGAAATCGATGTTCTCTTATGTGTGGGAGAACTTTCAACAGATATGGCAGAGGCAGCCAAAGCAGTAAACTCTAAAACACAGGTAAGACATTTTACAAATAAAGAAAATTTGATGAAAGAAATTCCGGAAATTCTTGAAAAGGGTGATACGGTGCTGGTAAAGGCATCTCACTTTATGGAGTTTGGGGAGATTGTAGAAAAATTGAGTTAATACATTGCATTTTCAGGGATATATTGTAATTCTTGCGAAATAGTATACTTTCTGTTATAATTTCAGAAGTGTGCATGGTTAAAGCACTATGTAAGATACTATAACGTAAGGAGGAAATGACACATGCTGAACAACATTTTAAGTGCAGTAAATGATTGGATGTATACGTATCTTCTATTATTTCTGCTGGTAGGAACGGGAATTTACTTTACTGTGAGAACACGTTTCGTACAGGTGAGATTATTAAAAGAGTCGTTTCATGTATTAAAAGAAAAAGCAGGAGAAGAGAATGGAAAAAAACAGGTTTCTTCTTTTCAGGCGCTGATGATTTCCACAGCCTCCAGAGTTGGAACAGGGAATATTGCGGGAATTGCTACAGCCATTGCAGCCGGCGGGGCCGGTGCAGTATTCTGGATGTGGCTCATGGCAGTGATTGGTGGAGCATCTGCTTTTATTGAAAGTACATTGGCACAGGTTTATAAAGTGAAGGATAAAGAGGAGTTTCGAGGAGGTCCTTCCTATTACATGGAGAAGGCTCTTGGCAAACGCTGGCTGGGAATTTTATTTTCTGTTCTCCTGATTATCTGCTTTGCTTATGGTTTTAACGGGCTTCAATCCTTCAATATGTCATCTTCTCTGGAATACTATATTCCGGGTTATAGCGATACAATTTATCCTATGATTGTAGGGTTGATTTTAGCAGTAGGAACAGCATTTGTTATTTTTGGCGGTGTACACAGAATTGGTTTCATTACATCTGTGTTAGTGCCAATTATGGCTGGGGCATATTTGTTAATCGGGCTTTATACGATTATTACGAATATTACAGAACTTCCTGAAGTATTTTCTATGATTTTTTCTCAGGCATTTAATTTCAAGGCATTTGCCGGAGGTATGGCAGGAAGCGCCGTGGTAATCGGTATTAAAAGAGGTCTGTTTTCCAACGAAGCAGGTATGGGAAGTGCCCCAAATGCTTCTGCGAGTGCATCTGTAAGTCATCCGGCAAAACAGGGAATGGTGCAGGTTTTGTCTGTATTTATTGATACTCTGTTAATCTGTTCTGCAACAGCTATGATGCTGTTACTTTCCGGTGTGCAGGGTGAGTCCGGTGTACTAGATGGAATTCCTTTCGTTCAGAAAGCCATTTCTGAAAATGTGGGGAACTGGGGTATTCATTTTATTACGCTTTCAATTTTTGCCTTTGCATTCAGCAGCCTGATTGGAAATTATTATTACGCAGAGTCTAACATTCTGTTTATCAAAAACAATAAAAAATTATTATTTATTTTCCGTATTACCTGTCTTTTAGCAGTGTTTTTTGGAGCACAGGCAGATTTTTCCATGATGTGGAATATTGCGGATATTACTATGGGCTGTATGGCAACCGTAAATATTCTGGTTATTTTAGTTTTGGGAAATACGGCGATTAAAGTATTAAAAGATTACGAAAAACAGAAAAAAGAAGGAAAAAATCCTGTTTTTAAAGCAAAAGACGTGGGGATTGAGAATACGGAGTGCTGGTAAAATAATCAGGTAATGAAAAGGTATACATTTGATGCAAATTAAGCGTCCAATGTATACCTTTTTTCGTGGAGTCTCTTAAGTTAAATCATGATTTTTTTCCAACATTTCTAAAATGACTTTCTGTGTATACGCTCCTAAATGTTTTTTGTCTTCTTTCTCTAACTGGTCCGGATAAATAGGAGCACCGTATTCAACAACTAGCCTGCAAGGCTTGATTTTTGGAAAATGTGCTTCAAAAATTTCAGCAGAGTTGCTGATTGCAATAGGTATAATCGGACATCCTGCCTTTGTGGCAATTTTAAAGCTGCCTTCGTGGAATGGAAGCATTTCCAGTTCATTTTCCCCTTTGTTTCTTGTTCCCTCTGGAAAAATGCAAATCGAAATTCCGCTTTTTACTTTATCGATAGCAGTTAAAATAGTTTTCATGCCGGCTTTAATATCCTGTCTGTCTAAAAAGAGACAGTGCAGATAGCGCATCCATGTAGAGAGCAGAGGAATTGGCTCCATTTCTTTTTTTGCAATATAACCTGTTAAATCAGGACATAAAGTATAAGTCAGCAGGATATCAAAAAAGCTTCGGTGATTTCCGATATACAGTACTGGCTGGTCTGCAGGGACATTTTCATGTCCGATTATAGTGATTTTTGCACCGGTTACTTTTAAAATAAATTTAAAAACAGTTTGAATAATACGCAGGGAACTAATATCCTTTGCGCGTTTATTAAACTTTCCTACAATCCACTCCACAATAAGAATAGGAATAGACAAAATTAAGTATCCGATTACACAGATACATACAATAAGAAATCGAAACATAATAAATAACCTTTCTTTCTGTTGAATAATTAAAAGATGCCTGACGGATTGCTTTGCATTTTGTACGCTTACAATCCCTGGTATCTAATAAATTATAATGAAATCAGCTTTAATATGCAAGGATTAGTACGCATATTTCAGAAAAAAACCGCATACATTTAGGATAAGACTGGCAAAGTGAAGGTGGCGCAAGATGTGAAAAAAGGAACAGCCATAATACTGCTTTTGACAGCAATTTCCTGTTTTCTCTGCGGATGCAGTATTGAAAAAGTAAGGGCGATGGATGGTGTGAAGCCGGAGTATACTGTTATGAAGGAAGCAGATTATCCTGAAAAAGTAAAAGAATTGATAGGAGAAAATAAAACAAAGGAATTTCAGATGACTTATCAGGATGCAGGCTACCTGTATCTTATGAAAGGATATGGCGAGCAGAAGACAGGAGGATATAGTATTCAGATTGAAGATTTATCTCTGTGGGATAATGCAATTCATTTACAGACGACATTATTGGGACCTGAGGATGGTGAAGAACTAAAGGAGGAAGCATCTTATCCCTGCTTGGTGATTAAGATGAAATACCGGGAAGAGCCGGTTATTTTTGAATAGAAAAGGGGTAATGGTGTGGAACTGGTAACGAAAAATGTGTATATGCTTCAAAAAAAATGTGAGGCAGTCAATCAGATTACTTTTGATGAGGATTTAAATGTTCCTGACGTAAAGCCGGATATCGGGCGCATGATACAGAAAAAAGGCGATATACAGTTAGAGGATATTCAGATAACAGAAGGGCGTGCATATATTACAGGAGCCCTTGTGGTAAGTCTTTTATATGTCAGTGATAATGAAGAGAGACGTTTACAAAGTCTTATAGGAACTTTGCGTATTGATGAAAATCTGAATTTGGAGGGGCTGGAGAACGGAGATAAAGTGCAGTTAAAATGGGATATTGAAGATTTAAGTGTTCAATTGATTAATTCCAGAAAATTAAATATGAAAGCACTGGTGACATTTACAGCATATGTGGAAGAAAGCAAAGAGCTGGAGCTTCCTGTTGCCGTGGAGGATGATGAGATTTCCCAGAAAAAAGAAGATATTTCCATTTTGGGAACTGTAATACATAAAAAAGATACTATGCGTATAAAAGAGGATATTTCTTTAAGCTCTAATAAACCTGATATTTATGAGTTACTCTGGAATACGGTAGAAGTAAGAGGATTGGATATTCGGACAGAAAATGATAAAATTGTGATAAAGGGAGAGCTTTTTGTTTTTGCCCTTTACAGTGGAAATGATGAGAACAATTCTTTGCAATGGCTGGAACACTCAGTTCCTTTCTATCAAGAATTGGAATGTATAGGGTGTATTCAGGAAATGATCCCCAATGTGGAAATTTCCATGCCACAGGGTGATTTAAAAGTAAAGCAGGATGAAGATGGGGAAGAGCGAGTCATTGGTGTGGACACTGTTCTGGAATTAGAAATGAAAATTTACGAAGAGGAAGAACTTTCTCTTCTTATGGATGTGTATACACCATTAAAAGAGTGTGAGGCAGTGAGGGAAAAACATACGTTAGAAAGTCTGCTGGTAAAGAATTTTTCAAAATGTAAGGTAAATGACAGAATTAAAATAGAAAACAGTCATGGGAAAATTCTGCAGATTTGTCACAGTGATGGCAGTGTTAAGGTGGACAGCAGCAGGATTGTGGAAAATGGAATTGAAGTGGAGGGAGTTGTCCAGATCCGGATTTTGTATATTATCGGGGATGATGATATGCCATTTTATTCTATGGAGACTATGATACCTTTTCAACATATAATTGAGGCTGAACATATTACAGAAAATTGTGTTTATTACATGCGGGCAGACTTGGAGCAATTGTCAACTACGATGATTGACAGCGATGAAATTGAGGCGAAAATAGTGATTAATTTAAACGCTCTGGTAATGAAGCAGAGAGAGACTGGTATTATTCAAAATATTGAAGAAAGAGAGCTGGACAGGGAAAAGCTACGCAATATGCCGGGAATTGTCGGATATCAGGTACAGCCTCAGGATACTCTATGGGATATTGCAAAACGGTTTTATACCACAATTGATACAATCTTAGAATTGAATGAAATGGAAACAGAAATAATTAAGCCCTATGATACATTGGTGCTTATGAAAAAAGTAGAAAAATAAAATATCATGAGTAAAGGGAGCGGTTTCATGTAAACGGCTCCCTTTAAAATGCAGAAACTTATTTTTTGCTGTACTAGTTGAAAAAAAATAGGTTTTCATATAGAATAGAATGTACTAAAAGGAATACAATATACAAAAGTCGGAGGAGAAGCCATGAGATTAAGAGCATTAGCAAAAATCAATCTTGGTTTAGATGTTCTGCGTAAAAGAGAAGACGGATATCATGAATTGCGTATGATTATGCAGACAATTAACATGTACGACCAATTAGATATAGAAATAAGTCAGACACCCGGAATTACAATCACCACGAATTTGCCGTTTATACCGGTAAATGAAAATAATCTGGTATATAAAGCAGCCAGGCTTTTGATGGATGAATTTCAGATAGAGCAGGGAATTACTGTGGATTTGCAGAAATTTATTCCGGTAGCAGCAGGTATGGCAGGGGGAAGTTCTGATGCAGCGGCAGCCATGATTGGTGTAAATCGTTTGTTTGGATTAGGGCTTTCTGTAAAGGAACTGATGGAGAGAGGCGTGAAAATAGGCGCAGATGTACCTTATTGTCTTTTAAGAGGAACTGCATTGGCAGAAGGAATTGGAGACAAGCTTCGTGCCCTTCCGGCATGTCCGGATTGTTATGTGTTAATTGGAAAACCGGCAATTAGTGTGTCTACAAAGTTTGTTTATGAAAATCTTCATGCTAATGAATTAGAATATCATCCTGAAATTGACAAAATGTTGGATGCAATTCAATGGCATAATTTGAATAAAATTGCAGACAATATGGGGAATGTATTAGAAACAGTTACAATTCCTCATTATCCTATTATTCAGGAAATTAAGGATCATATGAAAGAGCATGGGGCATTAAATGCTATGATGAGTGGCAGTGGACCTACTGTGTTTGGTTTATTTGATGACAAAACAACGGCAGAAAATGCCTGCGAAGCATTGCGGGCCAGCCGTCTGGCGCGAACTGTTTTTTTGACTACAGTATTTAATAATGGAGGAAGGAGAAAATAGCAGGAATGGATTTAGAAATGAATATGGATGACTATCTTCCTTTGAGGGATGTAGTTTTTAATACATTGAGAAGGGCAATTTTAAAAGGTGAATTAAAACCGGGAGAACGCCTGATGGAAATTGCCCTGGCAGATAAGCTTGGAGTAAGCCGTACACCAATCAGAGAGGCAATTCGTAAGCTGGAGTTGGAAGGGCTTGTGGTTATGGCTCCCAGAAAAGGGGCAAAGGTTGCTTCTATTACAGAGAGAGACTTAAATGATGTGCTGGAAGTAAGAAAAGGAATGGAAGTATTAGCCATTTCTCTTGCCTGTGAGCGAATTACAAAGGAAGAGATGGAACGTCTGGAAGAAATAGAAGCACACTTTCAGACACTCATTGAGTCTGACAACCTTACAGAACTGGCAGAGGTGGATGTGGAATTCCATGACACCATTTATCAGGCAACCAATAATAAACGTCTGGTACAGCTTTTGAATAATTTAAGAGAGCAGATGTATCGTTACCGTATGGAATATTTAAAAGATATTGCTGTACGCCGTACATTGGCAGAAGAACATAAATCCATCTGTGAGGCTTTGAGAGCAAGAGACGAAAAAAAGGCTTTAGATTACGTACAGCTTCACATTGATAATCAGCAAAAAGCAATTATTCGCAGTTTAAATCAAGAATAAAAGAAAATATGGGTGAGATAATAAAAGGAGATGTTGCACGAAGTTTGTGTGGCAACTCCTTTTTTCATACAAATTAATGATAATGTTTGAAGATATAGACTCAGCCATTCCATGGCAAATACGTCCATTTTCTTGCTTTTTTGCGCTGTCTACGGATGTTTTGTCCGCCAAACTCGTGCCAAGGCACTCAGACACGGCATCTATAAGCGGCGGAGAAAAATAAGAAAATGGACAGGTTTGTTCATGGAATGGTTGGAGCTGTATTCGTCATTTTGCCAAGTTTTAAAATTATTTTGAGGAGAAAATCATGAACAATATAATTTCAACACATATTGATGAAAATGAAGCATATGTAAGAAAACGCCTGCAAAACTGTGATGATTGTATCATTCGTCCTATGCTTTTAGGAGAGGGTAAGAAGATACGTTGCCTTGTAGTTTATATCGAGGTTGCCGTAAGTAATATGGTGTTGGAGGACTCTGTAATTGGCAAGCTGATCAATCATATATGGGAGATGCCGGGAGATGAACTGATTGAATTTGTTAAAGACAACGGAATGGGAATTTCCGATGTACAGCCTTTGGAAAACATGGATAAAGCTTTTGCAGCCATGTTGGCTGGAAATGCAATCTTTTTTATAGATGGTTACAATAAGGCAATTAAAATCGGAAGTAAAGGATACCCCAATCTCAGTGTTTCAGAGTCCAGCAGAGAAAAGGTGCTTCGTGGTTCAAAAGAAGGGTTTACCGATGCAGTAAAGACAAATGCCGCATTGGTGCGAAAGAGAATTCGAGATACAAGATTAAAAGTAAAACAGAAAACAATGGGAGAAAGAAGCCAGACGCTGGTGCAGCTTTTGTATATGGAAGATTTAGTGCGGCCGGAGCTTTTGTCAGAGATTGAAAATCGTCTGGACTCCTTTGTTATTGATGGAATTTTAGATACCGGAGTTATTGAGCAGCTTACAGAAAAACATTGGCTTTCACCTTTTCCTCAGTTTCAGACTACAGAGCGACCGGATAAATGCGCAGCAGAAATTTTAAATGGCAGAATTTTATTATTGTGTGACCACTCTCCCACAGGGGTTTTACTTCCGGCAGTTTTAAATGATTTTCTGCAGGTTAGTGAAGACAGCTACAATCACTTTGAAATTGTGAGTTTTCAGCGGATTATTCGCTATTTTGCTTTGCTTTTAACCCTGTTGTTTTCCGGCACATATCTTGCAGTTACAAATTTTCACACACAGGTCTTGCCAACAAATCTGATTTTGTCCTTTTGCGAGGCACGACAAGGGGTTCCTTTTCCGGCTCTTTTAGAAGTATTATTTATGGAAATTGCCTTTGAAACTATTCGAGAGGCAGGAGTACGGATGCCAGGACCTCTGGGGGGTACTATTGGTATTGTAGGAGGCCTGATTGTAGGACAGGCAGCGGTGGAAGCCAATCTGGTAAGCCCTATTGTGGTGGTGGTAGTGGCTGTGACAGCGCTTTGCTCACTGGCAATTCCTAATCAGGAATTTTCAGCGCCATTTCGAATGTTAAAGTTTGGCTTTATTTTTCTGGGAGGAACTTTAGGAGTATTTGGAATTCTTCTTGGGCTTTATCTGACCATCAGCCATCTGGCAGGGTTAAAGAGTTTTGGAATTCCTTACCTGACTCCTTTTGCAGCTCAAAATCAGGCAGGATACAGAGGGGAACAGGATGGTGTTGTACGTGCTCCCTTCCTTTTTCTTACCAAAAGACCATTGTATGCAAAGCGAGACCAGCAGATAAAACTGCGTAATAAAAAGAAGGGAGGGGTATGATATGTTTGCAGATAATGCCAGAATTTCTCACAGACAATTGTTTCGCCAGATTGTTCTGGGCGTTTTAGGGATTTATACACTGGTTATTCCTATATTTCCGGAAGTTTCGGGAAGACAGGGGGTTTTATGCCTGCTTACAGTACTGGCAGTGTATCTTCTTTTCTGTATTTATTTTATTCGAATAAAAACCGTAATGCAAAATCCTAAGAGGTATATGGGGAAGGCTGCAGGCAGTATTTTTGTTTTTCTGTATATGTCGTGGCTGTGCGTCATGGGAGTGTATCTTCTTTTGATGACAGCCAGAATTACGGACCGCTTTCTTATTGAAGGAAGTGTGTATTGGATTATTATTATTTTAGCAGGAATAGTCACGTATCTGGGCAGTCATCAAGGTCTGGAAAGAAGGGGAAGAATGGCAGAGGTGTGCTTTCCTGTTTTGCTTTTTATTATAGGAATAATGTTATGTCTGGGAATTTTGCGTATGAAAAGCTACTACCTGGGAGAATTGGGAGATTTGAGTTTACAGGGGTGGTTAAAGGGAAGTTATCAGATTTTTTGCGCTTTTTTACCTTTTGCCTTTTTACCTGTTACACTGGGAAATGTGAAAAAACCGGGAGAAACAGGAAAAGTGATGCGTGGAGCGCTGCTGCTTGTAACAGGAACTTTGATAATATGCCTTTTATTGTTACAGGGAAGCTTTGGGATTGGGGGATATGAGCACAGGCAGTATCCAATGATTGAATTCATGGCAGGTATTCGAATTCCCGGAGATTTTCTGGAACGAGTGGATATTTTCTGGGTGGCAGCAGTGATGTTTAGTATGTTGTTCGCTTTAGGAGGCGTATTTTTTTACAATCATGAATTGTTGGTAAGGACAGATATGGAAAAAGGAGCTCCTTTTCTGGCAGTGGGAGTTGTGGCAGCGGCTTTAATATGTGAAAAAATGCAGATACCCGAAGAATTTTTCTGGAATATCACAGGCTGGTTTTACGGACCATTGTTTTTGCTTCTTCTATCTTATGCCGGTTTTGCCGGTCGGAAAAAATCCGTTTTTGTAAGAAGCGCAGTGATTGTTTTGTGTATACTTCCTTTATCCGGCTGTGGGGTGTCTTTAGAAAACAGAGAATTTCCACTATCTATGAGTGCAGATTATAAAGACGGAAAATATGAACTGATTTATGGCATTCCCGGATTAGGAGAAATAACAGGACAGGGGAAAAATCAGGAAGAGCAGGCTCAGGCGATTTCCTATCAGGGAAAGACTCCCAAGGAAGCAGAGGCAGCATTTAACAGAAATCAGAAGAATTATCTGGATATGGGACATATGAAAACGGTTATTTTAGGAAAAGAACTTCTGGAAAACGAGAAGGCTTTATTTGAAATTTTAGATTATTTAGAAGAAAAGCCTTCTGTAGCAGGGAATATCTACGTGTTTTCCTGTGAAGATGTTGCAACGCTTATGAGTTTTGATACACAGGGAGGGGAGTCAGTGGGAGATTATCTTACGGGAATTTTGGAGAACAATCTGGAGGGCAGGCCCAAGGATGCAGTTACTCTTCAGGATTTATATAATGCGTGGCACAGAGAAGAAAAATTGCCAGAGCTTTTAGAAGTGGAAACAGTGAATAAAAGACCGCAAATTCGTCAATACTCCTGATAAGAAAATCAGGAGGTACATAAAAGTTGGGTGAAAAATGGAAAGACAGGAAAATCTGGCTGGCAGCAGCAGTTTTGGGATTGGCAGTGACTTTGTTTTTAACAGGAATAAATACGGTTCGCTTAAAAAGAGAAAACAGAGAAATGCAGGAACGCCTGGACAGAGAAATACAGCAAGGGATTGCAGAAGAGGTATTCCGTCTTCACGTAATTGCAAACAGCGATAAAGATATGGATCAGGAATTAAAATTACAGGTGAAAAATAAAATCGTAGAATATTTACAGAAAATTTTAAAACCAGATGCAGATTTAGAAGAAACTAAGGAGGCAGTACTCACGCATTTACAGGAAATAGAGGAAGAAGCAGAAAAGACTGTAGAGGAGGCAGGGTTTGATTATGAAGTACGTGCAGCAGTGGAGAACACCTACTTTCCGGATAAAACCTATGGAGATTGTACTTTTCCGGCAGGAGAATATGAGGCTTTGAATGTACGCATTGGAGAGGCACAGGGACATAATTGGTGGTGTGTGCTTTATCCCAGTTTGTGTTTTATTGATGATACTTATGGTATAGTGACAGAAGAAAAGAAGGAGGATTTGAAATCTGTGCTTACAGAAGAAGAATTTGAGCAGATTTTAAAAAATCCACAGGAAAAGCCAAAGGTGAAGATTGGATTTCGTTGGTTTTAACCTTGCAATATCCCTTTGTTAAGGGTAAAATGAGAAACAGACGATAAAAAGACAGTTATGAGGTTATTGTATGAAATATAAGAAAACAGCGCCTATCGGCGTTTTTGATTCCGGAGTAGGTGGTCTGACAGTTGCAAGAGAGATTATGAGAAATTTGCCTCATGAGAAAATCGTGTATTTCGGTGATACTGCCAGAGTTCCGTATGGAAGTAAATCAAAAGAAACAATTTTGCGCTATTCCAGACAGATTGTCCGCTTTTTACAAACTCAAGAGGTAAAAGCTATTGTGGTAGCCTGTAATACGGCAAGTGCGCTGGCTCTTGAAACAATCAGTGAAGAAATTGATATTCCCATTATTGGTGTGGTAAAGCCGGGAGCAAAGGTGGCAGCACAGACTACCAGAAATAAAAAGATTGGACTTATTGGTACAAGGGCAACTGTAAAGTCAGATTTATACCGCAAAACTATTCAGGCGGAAAATCCGGAGATTGAAGTAATCGGGCAGCCATGTCCGTTGTTTGTGCCTCTGGTGGAAGAAGGATGGTTGAAAGACCCTGTTACTATAGAGGTTGCTAAGCGGTATCTGGCGCCGTTATTAGAAAAAGATATTGATACACTTATTTTAGGTTGTACTCATTATCCTCTTCTTCGTTCTACTTTAAAGACGTTAGTGGGGGATGAGGTGACACTGGTAAATCCTGCTTATGAAACAGCAAAAGAATTACAGAGACTTTTAAAAGAGCAGGGTATGGAAAATGAGATACATGTAGATGAAGAATTTCCCTATCGCTTTTTCGTCAGTGATGAGGAAGAATGTTTTCAGGAATTTGCAAATTCTATTCTTCCTTATAATGTAAAGCGAACAGAGCAGATTAATATTGAGGAGTTTTAAAAATGACAAAAGATGTTTTAGTTACGGTAAAAGGACTTCAGAGTATGGAAGATGGCAGTCCTCCAGAAGAAGTAGAAATGGTGGCAAAGGGTGAGTATTATTATAAAAATGGACACCATTATATTTTTTATAATGAAACTATAGAAGGGTTCACAGAGCAGAACAGAAACAGTATTAAAATTTTAGAAAATAGTGTGGAAGTAAAGAAAAAGGGACTTACTAATATGCAGATGATTTTCGAGGAGCAGAAAAAAAATATCACATATTATACCACTCCTTTTGGAAATCTTCAGATGGGAATTGCAGCTACCAATATAGATGTAAAAGAACAGGAAAAAAGTCTGGAGCTTTGTATTGATTATGCATTGGAAATTAATGGAGAACATGCAGCAGACTGCCAGATTGCAGTAAGTGTAAAAGAAAAGGACAGCGGTGAATTTTCTTTAAATATATAAAAAATGGGATTATTTCTTTAAGCAATAATCAGGAATATCCATACATTTTTGATAAATCTGTGGAGCACGCCTTGAGATTACAAGCTCAAAGCAAGTCCAGACTGAATGTAAAATGTATAAATATTCCCAACGTACACTTAAAGTAATAATCCCGTTTATTTTTGGGCAGACGCAGCTTTTTCTTTCATGCGTTTGAACCATCCCTTTTTCTTAGCCGGAGGTGTCAGGGAACCGCGAAGTCCTCTTACTCCTACAATGTAAATACCGCTTACATCGGCTTTGATTTCTTTTTTTACAGGAATTAAGTCAAATATTGCTTCGTCAGCTACCAAAGTCATAATCTTTGGTCCGATTTTGGCTTTTACGATAGGCAGCTTAGAACGGCGCATAAGCTTTGGAGTCTGGTCGATAACCATCTGTGGCAGACCGGATTGTTTAATAGGCAGACGTTTTTTATCAATGATAAGCATTGTCATAGTCTGCTTCATAGCATCCATCTGTACCTGTTGTTCTTCCTGTTTTTTCTGAGCCTTTTTTCCAAGGAAAAAGAGAACAATAATACCAATGATTAAAATAACCAAAACAACCAGAAGTATTTTCGTAAGCATTTCTGTTAATCCTCCTATTATTTCAGTAATTCATACTTAGAATATTCTAGCACCCTTTCCGTGAAAAGGCAACTAAAAATCCCTTGAAACCCTTTCTTTTTCAGCGGTAATATGGTATAACTGCTTTTGTATACTAATTTTGAATGGAGAGGAAAAAAGGCATGAAGAAAAAAATGATAATCCTTCTGCTGACATTGGGAATTCTGGGTACAGCGATGGGCTGCGGCGAAAAGAAGGATAAAACAGAAGATAAAGAAGGAACAAAAACAGAGCAGTCTTCACAAGAAGATTTTCAGCTGACAAATAAAGACGGAAAAGTAGTAGCGGTAGATATTGATGATATAGAAAAATATATTACTTTAGGAGAATATAAAAATCTTCAGGTGACAGAAACACCTAAGGCTACTGTGACAGACGAAGAAGTGGATAACAGTATTCATTATACACTTATGACAGGTTATGAGCAGGTTGAAGTGACAGAGGACAGAGCTGTTCAGCAAGATGATACAGTCAATATTGATTTCACAGGTTATATGGATGGTGAGGAATTTGAAGGCGGTTCTGCACAGGGTGAAGATTTGCGTATTGGTTCAGGTTCTATGATCGAAGGCTTTGAAGAAGGGCTGATTGGACACAAAAAAGGTGAAGAAGTGACTTTAGACCTGACTTTTCCAACTGATTACAGAGCGGAAGAAATGCAGGGAAAAGCAGTACAGTTCAAGGTGAAAATTAACAGTATTTCTCAGGCGCCGGAACTTACCGATGAATGGGCAGCAGCCAATACAGACTATAAGACTGCGGAAGAATTCAGAACAGCACATAAAGATACAATGCAGAAGAGTATAGATTTAGAATATGAAGGTCAGGTAAAATCTGATTTATTTACTATGGTAGTAGAAAGTACAGAGTTTAAGGAATATCCGGAGGCTATTTTAGAACAGGGCAAAAAAGATGTAAAGGAAAGACTTGATCAGATGTATCAGGCACAGTTCCAGATGACTTTGGACGATTACGTTAAGCAGCAGGAGATTTCTGAAGAAGAAGTAGATAAGGTACTTACAGAGTCCGCGCAGACTTATTTACAGCAGAATTTAATTGTACAGGCTATTTTCAATGCAGAGGGAATTGAAATGAGCGAAGAAGACTACACAGTAGAAGAAGCAAAATATGCAGAAGCAAATGGATTTCCAGATGCAGAAACCATGAAGATGTATTATGGTGATTTGAACGTATTAAAAGACAGCGTTCTCTGGAATAAAGCATGTGATGTAATTATGGAAACTGCTACAGTAACAGAACAGGAACCGGAAGCTGATACACAGGAATAGTGGATAAATACCGCAGACAAACATGAAAGATAGAATGTGTGTCTGCGGTTTATTATTACTACGCAAAGAGCGTACTGCAGCGGATAGATAAAAGGAGATAAAAGAGATGAAGACAAAAACAAGGAGAATATTAGGACTTTTGCTTGTTATGCTTCTTATTGTTGTGCCTCTTTGGGGCTGTGGAAAAGAAAAAATGCAAGGCAGTGTGAATTCTGATATTGTGCAAAATACACAGACAGCAGGTGGTCTTATCGTACATTATCTGGATGTTGGACAGGGAAATGCCATTTTACTTCAGTCAGAGGGGAAATCCATGCTCATAGATGGTGGTGCAAGAAAGAGTTCTTCCTTTGTGGTAAGTTATCTGGAAAAGCAAAATATTGAAAAACTGGATTATGTTTTGATTTCCCATTTTGATGAGGATCATTTATCAGGCGCTGTGGGTGCCTTACATAAATTTCCGGTGGGGACTTTGATTACACCGGATTATGAGGCTGACTCTAATATTTTTCAATCTTATCAAAAAGTGGTAGAGGAGAAAGGATATGAAGCTGTGCATCCACAGCAGGGACAGGAATTTTCTTTGGGAAGCGCAAAATTTCGGATTATCTCTCCTGTATCTTACGGTCATGAGGATGAAAATCAAGACTCTGTAGGAGTTATTTTAGAAAACGGAGAACAGAAATTTTTTATCGGCGGAGATATCGGGCTGGAAAGTGAAAAAGAAATTTTAGAGTCCGGTGTGGATATTCAGGCAGATGTTATGCTTATGAACCATCATGGTTCCCATGTAAGCGAAGAATTTTTCAAAAAAATCGCCCCTTCTTACAGTGTAATCAGTTGTGGGGAGGACAATAAGTATGGGCACCCCAGAGAAGATACTATGGAGCTTTTAAAGAAGTATGATGTACCGGTATTTCGTACAGATGTGCAGGGAACTATCCTTATGTACAGTGACGGAAAAGAGCTGACATTTCAACAGGAACCCTGTAATGATTACACCCCGGGGGATAGAAATGGGACAGAAGAAGACCAGGATATCCAGGAGTTTAATAACAGCAATGAACAGGAATGTGACTTTGTTTTGAATGCACATACAAAGAAAATTCACAAGAAGAGTTGTTCATCTGTAGAAAAGATGTCAGAGGACAACAGAAGTTACTACAAAGGGGATATCAATGCTTTGCTTGATGCAGGATATAGTGCCTGCAAAAGCTGTAATCCATAAAAAGAAGGAAAAGATACAAAGGAGAATAGGAAATGAAAAAGACATTAAAGCAGCTGGCAGGTTATTATAAACCCTATAAGGGACTTTTCTTTTCAGACCTGTTTTTCGCAGTTTTAGGAGCAGGGATTACATTGGTAATCCCGCTTCTGGTACGTTATATTACAAGCAATGTAGTGTATTATCCGGTGGATAAAGCTGTAAATGTGATTATAAAATTGGGGATATTAATGATTGCTTTAGTCCTTTTAGAGGCCTTTTGCAATTTTTATATTTCTTATTATGGGCATCTTATGGGGGCTCGCATTGAGAGAGATATGAGAAATGAGATTTTCAGTCATTATCAGAAGCTGTCCTTTGCGTTTTTTGATAACCAGAAGGTAGGACAGCTACTTTCCAGAGTGACGTCAGACTTGTTTGAAATCAGTGAGCTTTTGCATCACGGACCAGAGGATTTAATTATTTCTATAATCAAATTTGTGGGTGCATTTTTCATTTTGGCGTTTATTAATATGAAATTGGCTTTAGCTGCATTTTTCTTTATTCCATTTTTGGTTTTGTATGCCCTTTATTTTAACCGTAAGATGGAGACAGCGTTTCGAACCAATAGAGCCCGTATTGCAGACATTAACACACAGATTGAGGATAGTCTTTCAGGAATTCGTGTGGTAAAATCTTTTGCAAACGAACAGGAAGAAATGAGAAAATTTAAAATCGGAAATCAGCGTTTTGTAGAGTCTAAAAAACAGAGTTATCAGTATATGGGGACGTATTATTCAGGGATGGGAGCCTTTACCACACTGATTACGGTTGTAGTTCTTCTGGTAGGTGCATTTTCTCTTACAAAAGGACAGATGCCGGTAGCGGATTTAGTAACGGTTCTTTTATATATTAATAATTTTACGGAACCTGTGAAAAAGTTAATTAATTTTACAGAGCAGTTCCAGAATGGATACAGTGGATATGTACGTTTTCGCGAAATTATGGAGGTAGAGCCGGATATTACAGATGATGAGGATGCTTGTGAACTTACCAATGTAAAAGGTGCCATTGATTTCGAAGGTGTTTCTTTTTCTTATGAAGGAAACAAAGAGCAGGTACTAAAGGATGTAAATCTTAAGGTAAATGCAGGAGAATATGTGGCTTTAGTAGGTGGCTCAGGAGCTGGAAAAACAACTCTTTGCAGCTTAATTCCCCGTTTCTATGACGTAACAGAGGGAAGGGTTTTACTGGATGGACAGGATATCAGAAAGATTAAATTGCACAGTCTGCGAAGCAAAATTGGTATTGTGCAGCAGGATGTTTATCTGTTTGCAGGAACGGTTATGGAAAATATTCGATATGGAAAACCGGCTGCCACAGATGAAGAAGTGATACAGGCTGCCAAAGCTGCCAATGCCCATGATTTCATTATGGAACTGGATAATGGTTACCATACAGACATCGGACAAAGAGGTGTGAAACTTTCGGGGGGACAGAAGCAGAGACTTTCTATTGCCAGAGTTTTCCTGAAAAATCCTCCGATTTTAATTTTTGATGAGGCAACTTCTGCTCTTGATAATGAGAGCGAAAAAATTGTACAGGACTCCCTGGAAAAGCTTTCTGCAGACAGAACTACCTTTGTAATTGCCCATAGACTTTCCACGATTAGAAAAGCTCAGCGAATTCTGGTGCTGACGGAGGACGGAATTGCAGAGGAAGGAACACATCAGGAACTTATGGACAAAGAAGGGATTTACAGCAGTCTTTATAAACTTTCGTTTTCATGATACAATAAAAAAAGAAATGCAGGGAAAGGAATGGTTGAACATGATAGCAGATAAGATGAAAGCAGTGATAAACAACAGCTCGGCAATTCGTGCAATGTTTGAAGAAGGAAAAAAATTAGCAAAAGAATATGGTGCAGAAAACGTTTATGATTTTAGTCTGGGCAACCCAAACGTCCCTGCACCGCCTGTAGTACAGGAGGCAATGTGTGAAATAGTGAAGAATGAGGATCCGGTTGTTCTTCATGGATATATGAGCAACGGCGGATATGAAGATGTAAGGCAGGCAGTGGCAGAGTCTTTGAATAAAAGATTTGATACTTCTTTTGAGAAGGAAAATATTATTATGACAGTAGGGGCTGCCGGAGGATTAAATGTAATTTTAAAAACACTGTTAAATCCACAGGATGAAGTTATAGTGATTGCACCATATTTTGGAGAATACAATGCATACGTTTCTAATTATGATGGAGTTTTAGTGGTAGTGAGCCCTGATACCAGAGATTTTCAGCCTAATTTAAAAGAATTAGAGGAAAAGCTTACAAAGAGAACAAAGGCAATTATCATAAATTCGCCTAATAATCCTACGGGTGTAGTGTATTCAGAGGAAACAATCAAAAAGCTGGCAGAGATTTTGAAGAGAAAACAAAAGGAATTCGGAACGGATATTTATCTGATCTCTGATGAACCATATCGAGAATTGGTTTATGACGGGGTAAATGTTCCTTATCTGACAAAATATTATGAAAATACTATTGTAGGATATTCTTTTAGTAAATCACTTTCTTTGCCGGGTGAAAGAATTGGTTATCTTGTTATTCCAAAGGAAGCGGCAGACTCAGAAGAAATTCAGGCAGCAGCCAGTGTGGCAACCAGAATTTTAGGATATGTAAATGCGCCTTCTTTCATGCAGAAAGTGGTTGCCAGATGCCTGGATGCAAAGACAGATGTGCCTTATTATAATCGAAATCGCGAAACATTGTATCATGCCCTTGTAGAAATGGGATTTCATTGTATTAAACCGGAAGGGGCTTTTTACTTGTTTATGAAATCGCCTGTAGCAGATGAAAAAGAATTTTGCGAAGCAGCTAAGAAATATCATATTCTTATGGTGCCTGGTTCCTCTTTTTCCTGTCCGGGATATGTAAGAATTGCTTATTGTGTTTCTTATGAAACGATTGTAAACTCTTTGGACAGCTTCAGAAAGCTGGCGGAGGAATTTCACACCATATAGATTGAGAAGGGAGCAGGTCTGATATGATGAAAAGGGAGTTTTTAGAAGAATTAAAGACAGCGTTAAGCGGGCAGCTGCCGGTAAGTGAAGTGGCAGGACATGTGGCATATTATAAAAATTATATAGAAGAGCAGGAAAGAAGCGGAAAAAGCGAAACAGAAATTTTAAATATGCTGGGAGATCCAAGGCTGATTGCGAGAACAATTTTGGATACTGCTCCCAATAGCGCTGAAAATCAAAACTATTTTTATGAGCAGACACCTGAGGAAAGCCAAAGAAAAGCAGAGAAAAAAGGGTTATCAGACAAAACCAAGAAATATCTTTTTATTGGAATTACTATTGCGGTTGTATTTCTGATTATTTCACTTATTACAACTTTGTTATCTTTTTTACTGCCGATTTTATTACCGGTTATCCTTATTTTAGTGGTGATTTCTATTGTACGAAAAAGATAAAAAACAGAAAGAAATCCCTCATAGGGGAGCTATGAGGGATTTCGAGGGGAGTATAAATAATTAAATAAGGGGTTATAATGTAAAAAAAATTTTTGAAGGGTAAATTCTTTTTACAACCCATATTATAATATAAAAGGAAAAAAAAAGCAATAATATTATTTTTTTGTTAGAAAATTGTTAAAATTTAAGAAATATCAATTTAATATATTTTCCTGAGAATATTATTTTTGATTACAGAGATAATAATACTGTAACGAAAAATTTTTATTCAGGAGGTATTTTATCATGGCAAAAAACATGAACAACACAAATAAGAACAAAGCAACATCTAACACAAACAAAGCGAAAAATTCATACGCAGAAAATTGTGGTGACAGAAATGCAAATAAATCTGCTGCTTCCAATAACAAGAATGCAGCAGAGAAAAATAACTCTAAATCAGAATACAGCTATTAAAAAGGAAACTGTCGCCTGTGCAGGAAACTTCGGTTTTACCGGAGTTTCCTTTTTTTGAAAATAAATTTCTTCCTGCATATACTAATACTAAAAGAAAAAGGAATGATTGTGATGCTGAGTATTGATACAATTTCAGCGGAGGAATTAGATAATTATATAGGCAGACAGGATGCTGTTATTATAGACTTGCGGAATACAGAGGAATATGAGGTCAGCCATTTAAAAACAGCAGTGAATATTCCATATGGGGAAATTGAAAAATGTAGAAAATTCTCCAAGGATAAATTGCTGGTGTTGTACTGCAGTCGTGGAAGCAGCAGTTTATTTGCAGCAAGAGAGCTGATGAGAAGGGGATATCGGGTAAAATCTGTAGTAGGAGGAATTAGATGTTACAAAGGTTCGAACTTGTATTTTTCCAATAGGCATAGTAAAATAAAAAACAAATAATTGAAAATTAAAGTATACAACAAGGAGAAAAACAAGATGAAATATATGTTTGCTTCAGACATTCACGGTTCCGCATATTATTGTAAGAAAATGTTGGAAGCTTATGAGCAGGAAAAGGCAGATCGTTTGATTTTATTGGGAGATATTTTGTACCATGGTCCCAGAAACGATTTGCCAAAAGAATATGCACCTAAGGAAGTTATTGCAATGCTCAATGAAAAAAAGAATGAGCTTTATGTAGTAAGAGGGAACTGCGAAGCAGAAGTAGATCAGATGGTTCTGGAATTTCCGGTTATGGCAGATTACTGTATTATTATGGATGGGGAAAGAACTATTTATGCAAGCCATGGTCATATATATAATGAGGAAAATCTTCCGCCGATGAAAAAAGGGGATATTTTTATTCATGGACATACTCATGTATTACGTGCAGAAAAGAAGGAAAATTATACAATTTTAAATCCGGGTTCTGTGTCAATTCCAAAAGAAGGAAATATTCCTACTTATGCTGTTTTGGAAGATGGTATCTTTAGTATCCGTGGGTTTGAAGGGGAAATTGTTAAGGAGTTAAAACTTTCATGAAAATGTTTGAATTAATAGCACCTTGCCATTTTGGGCTGGAAGCTGTATTAAAGAGAGAAATACAGGATTTAGGATATGAAATCAGCGAAGTAGAAGATGGAAAGGTTACTTTCTATGGAGATGCAGAAGCAATTGTAAGAGCAAACATTTTTCTTCGTACAACAGAAAGAATTCTTTTAAAAGTAGCAAAGATTAAAGCTACAACTTTCGAAGAATTATTTGATAAAACAAAAGCTTTGCCGTGGGAAGAATTTATTCCTGTAGATGGAAAGTTTTGGGTTGCAAAAGCAAATTCTGTAAAAAGTAAACTATTCAGCCCTTCAGATATACAATCTATTATGAAAAAGGCAATGGTAGAGCGTTTGAAATCTGTTTATCATGTGGAATGGTTTGAAGAAGATGGGGCCAGTTATCCTGTACGTGTTTCTTTTATGAAGGATGTGGCAACTATAGGGATTGACACTACGGGATTGTCCTTACATAAACGAGGTTACCGTCAGCTTACCAGCAAGGCTCCTATTACGGAAACTTTGGCAGCGGCTCTTTTAATGCTTACTCCATGGAATAAAGACAGAATTTTAGTGGATCCTTTCTGTGGAAGTGGAACATTTCCAATTGAGGCAGCTATGATAGCAGCTAATATTGCACCGGGAATGAACAGGAGCTTTTTATCTGAGGATTGGAAAAATATAATTTCCAGAAAACACTGGTACAATGCTCATGATGAAGCAAGAGATTTAATGTGTCTGGATATAGAAACCGATATTCAAGGATATGATTTAGATGGTGAAATTGTAAAAGCTGCAAGAGAAAATGCCCGTTGTGCAGGGGTTGAGAAGCTTATTCATTTCCAACAAAGAGATGTAAAAGATTTAAATCATCCGAAAAAATATGGGTTTATTGTAACAAATCCTCCTTATGGAGAACGTATTGAGGAGAAAGGAAATTTACCACAGCTTTATACAACTATAGGTGAAAGTTTTCAAAGACTGGATGCCTGGTCTATGTATCTTATTACTGCATATCAAGATGCAGAGCGTTATATCGGAAGAAATGCGGATAAAAATCGTAAGATTTATAATGGTATGATGAAAACATATTTTTATCAGTTTTTAGGACCAAAACCACCCAGAAAGAAAAAACCTCTGGAGTAAAGGAGAAAATGTCAAATGAGAAGATTGATTTTTGCTACCGGAAATGCACATAAAATGATTGAAATTAAGGAAATCTTAGGAGAGCTGCCAGTAGAAATACTTTCCATGAAAGAAGCTGGAATTGAGGCTGATATTGAGGAAAATGGAAGCACTTTTGAAGAAAATGCTTTAATAAAAGCAAAGGAAGTATGCAAATTAGCGGGAGAAATGGTTTTGGCAGACGATTCTGGTCTTGAAATTGACTATTTAAATGGAGAGCCGGGTATTTATTCTGCGAGATATATGGGAGAAGATACCTCTTATCGTATTAAAAATAAAAATCTCATTGATCGTTTGGAAGGAGTACCCGATGAAAAGAGAACCGCGCGCTTTGTGTGTGCCATTGCAGCTGCATTTCCCGATGGGAGAAGCTTTGTGGTCCGCGGAACTATAGAGGGAATTATAGGGTATGAGGAACGTGGCGAAAATGGATTTGGATATGATCCGATTTTTTATTTACCGGAAAGAGGGGTAAGTACAGCAGAACTTCCTCCTGAAGAGAAAAATAGTATCAGTCATAGAGGAAATGCACTTCGGAAAATGAAAGAACTCCTTGAACACGAGGATTTGTTATGAGAGTATTGATTGTTAGTGATACACATGGCCATGAAGAAAATTTGGAACGGGTTTTGAAGGAAAGAGGACCTTTTCAGCATTTAATCCATTTGGGTGATGTAGAAGGGCAGGAGGATTATATTGAAGTTATTGCAGGCTGTCCAACACATATTGTATCCGGAAATAATGATTTTTTTTCAGATTTGCCCAGAGAAGAAGAGTTTTGGATAAAAGATTATCATATTTTTATTACTCACGGACATTATTATGGTGTTTCAGTGGGAACAGACAGGCTGTATGAGGAGGCAGTTTTTCGAAATGCCAGTGTGGTAATGTATGGTCATACTCATCGGCCGGAGATAGAAGAAAAGAATGGGATTACAATTTTAAATCCAGGCAGTCTGTCTTATCCAAGACAAATAGGAAGAAAGCCCAGTTATATTATTATGGAAATAGATGAGACCGGAAAGGCAAAATATACAATTAATTATTTGTAAGAAAAGCCTCAAACCCCTTATAAATCAAGGGGTTTGAGATTTTGCTTAAAAAAATAAAAAAAATTTTAAAAAAGTGTTGACTTTTTTGTTGAGTGCTGGTATAGTATACCTTGTCGCCGGGCAAGAGAGTTCGGAAGACAAGAAAAAACACTTTCGGGGTGTGGCTCAGCTTGGCTAGAGCGCCTGGTTTGGGACCAGGAGGTCGCAGGTTCGAATCCTGTCACCCCGACTGTTTCTTAAAAAAAGAAATGTTATTTATTTTATGCGGGTGTAGTTCAGTGGTAGAACACCAGCCTTCCAAGCTGGATATGTGGGTTCGATTCCCATCACCCGCTTACGTTAAGCCCAAAAGGTTTAATGTGATGTGTTTGTAGCTCAGCTGGATAGAGCAACGGCCTTCTAAGCCGTGGGTCGGGGGTTCGAATCCCTCCAAGCACGTTTGCATCAAAGATGCACATGGTGGGTATAGCGCAGTTGGTTAGCGCGCCAGATTGTGGCTCTGGAGGCCAAGGGTTCGAATCCCTTTATCCACCCTAGCCGTAAGGCGGTCTTGGGCTATCGCCAAGCGGTAAGGCACAGGACTTTGACTCCTGCACTCGCTGGTTCGAATCCAGCTAGCCCAGTTTAATAATATTTACGGAGCATTAGCTCAGTCGGTAGAGCACTTGACTTTTAATCAAGTTGTCCGGGGTTCGAATCCCCGATGCTTCACTGTTTAAAATAGCCAAGGTAAAAACCTTGGTTATTTTTTTAAAACAATATGTGATTTGCGGATATGGCGGAATTGGCAGACGCGCCAGATTTAGGTTCTGGTGTCTACGACGTGCAGGTTCAAGTCCTGTTATCCGCAGTAAAGTACCAGAACCCTTGATTTTCAAGGGTTCTTTTTGAAATTGCTGCGAAATCTTTACGTGAGGTATATTGAATAAATCGAGGGCATACATTGTAAAAACAGCGTCTTCGGAGGCTTATCCTTGAAAGAATATATTGAAGAAAGAGCAATTGAAATAGCCAAGTATATTATTGAAGAAAAAGCAACAGTAAGGCAGACGGCAAAGAAATTTGGAGTAAGTAAGAGTACTGTACATATAGATGTAACAAAAGAGGTGTTTTTGTGAAGGTTGTTTATGAGGTGAGGTAAGAGCCTTTAGTGGGGTTAAGATCTTTACATGCAATATTATGTGTTCAAAAGGTAGGATTTAAGCGAAAAAGCCTCGTGACCATGAGGAAAAATAAAAGTAAAAAATATTCTGTAATAAAGTATAAAGGCTTAGAGGAGAATGTCTCTTCTAAGTTTTTTTAATAAGAAAGTAGTTTGGGAATATGCTGTTTGAATTTATAATATTTTCCTAGATGCTGGAAGAACCACTTGTTTTCTCAAAATATGGAAGAATATGATGAAGTAGTAGGACTTATGAATAACATCTAAGCCAGTATAGATAATATTGGCTATTCTTAATGGTATACCAAATGAAAGAAAATTGCTGTTAAAGGATGACAGTTTTTCTTTATCAGTAAGTATTTAAGCAGTCATTAAATCTTGAGTATGGTCGAAACGGATAAGTAGATTAAAATTTAGATAAAAAAATTTTTTAAATGACTAACTTTTTATTCACTTGAGTTGTTATACTTAGTAGAATGATGTAAACGTTTATAACATTTCAAATGAGAAAGGAGGATTTTGTGCTTACAGATTTTCTTTTAATTCAAAAAATGAAACAAGGTAATGAACAGGCTTTTGATACTTTTGTACGTAAATATTATAACGAAATATTAAAGTATTGTAGTTACCATTGTTATGACACAGAATATGCCGAAGATTTAACACAAGAAACATTTATAAATTTTTTCGCAAAATTATCTGAGTATCATTTTCAAGGCAAAACCAAGAATTATCTTTATACAATTGCTAGGAATTTGTGTAAAAATCATTATAAAAAGAAAAAAGACATACCAATGGACGATGAAGAACTATTGGCTTATGGAATGTCAAATGACATGGAACAAATTGTGGATAAGATGTTCGTGGATAGTGCTATCAATTCTCTTCCTAAAGAATTGAAAGAAGTAATTGTTTTGTATTATTTAGAGGAATTAAAAATTTCAGAGATTGCAGAAAAATTACAGATTAGCGAGTCTTTAACAAAGTACCGATTAACAAATGCACGAAAACAGTTGAGAATTTGTGGAAGAGAGGAGGGTACTTATGAAAAAGAATTTTAGGATATTCAAAACTGATAAACCAGTTAATCAAAATGAGGAAAAAATTGTAGATACAGTGAATAAGTCAATTGAAATATTCTATTTGAAAGAACAAGAAAAGATATTAACTTATCGAGAATTTTTATGGATACAGTTTCGTATTACTCAAAAAAGATGGTGGTTATTTCAAACATTATTACTAGCAGGAATAGGAATGATACTTTCTTCATATCCAGAAGAATTTTATGTACAAAGAGGATTAGGAATTACAAGTGTTTTGTTTGTGATTTTAATTATTCCAGAATTATGGAAAAATAAATCTAATCAATGTATGGAGATAGAAAGTGCTTCTTACTATTCTCTTAGACAGATATATTCTGCAAGAATATTTTTGTTTGGGTTAGTAGATGTTATATTGCTTACGGCATTTTGTTTGTTCCTACATGGAAGATTGCATATTACACTACTCGCTTTATTATCACAGTTTTTATTTCCTGCGGTAGTAACTGCTTGCATCTGTTTTGGAATGCTGTGTGGTAAAAAGAATACAAGTGAAACAAATTCAATTGCATTTTGTATTTTGTGGAGTGTAGTTTGGTGGAGTGTAATAACTAATGAGAAAATATATACTCTTATAAAGCTTCCAGTATGGATATTCTTAATTGGAATTGGGTTTGTGATTCTTGGAAATTTGGTTTATAGAACAATACATGATTCTATTAAATATTAGGAGGGTTATAAATGGAATTAAAAATAACAAATTTATCTAAGAAATTTGGAGACTTTACAGCTGTTGACAATCTGAATGTTACAATGACAACGGGGGTATATGGCTTGTTAGGCGTAAATGGAGCAGGTAAAACAACATTGATGAGAATGTTATGTACTTTATTAAAGCCGACCAGTGGAACGATATACTGTGACGGAAAAGATATTTTTAGTATGGATAGTGAATATAGAAAACTATTAGGATATTTGCCACAAGAATTTGGTTTCTATCCAGAATTTACGATAAAAGATTATCTTCTATATATTGCTTCTTTGAAAGGGATAAGACCTATTGTTGCTAAAAAAAGAGTAAAAGAATTAGTAGTAAAGGTAGGATTGCAAAAAGCTATAAATAAGAAAATGAAAAATTTATCTGGTGGTATGAAACGAAGAGTTGGGATTGCACAAGCTATGTTAAATAATCCTAAAATTTTGATTCTTGATGAACCGACTGCTGGACTTGATCCTAATGAACGAATTCGTTTTCGAAATTTAATTAGTGAGTTGGCAGAGGAAAGATTGGTATTATTATCTACACATATCGTTTCTGATATTGAATATATAGCGAATGAAATTTGGTTATTTAAAGATGGAAAGCTCATGCATAAAGGAAGTTCAGAAGAAGTGATAAACTCTATGCCGGAAAACGTGTGGGAATGTTATGTTGGAAAAAGTGAAGTATCCTATTTTATGAATAAGTACAAGATTTCTAATATGAAAACAGAAGCTAATGGAGTTATGTTAAGGATTATTTCTCTTGAAAAACCTATTGAAAATGCAAAATGTGTTGAAGCCTCACTAGAGGACGTATTTTTATATTATTTTGGAGAAAAGGCAGGTAATGAAAATGTTGAGATTTGAAATAAAAAAAATATTTTCTAAACCAAAAAATAAAATTGCGGTTGTATTATTATTTATTGTATTGATAATAACGAGTATTTTGACGATAAACAGAGTGGAATATGTTGACGAAAATGGAAATCATTCGGTTGGAATTTCAGCGTCACATAATTTGAGAGAAGCTAGAAATGAATGGGCTGGATATTTGACCGAGGATACATTGCGTAAGGTTCTTGATGAAAATACAGCTATAAATAATTCAAAAGAAGCTTTGTCTGATGATATTATAGAGCAGGATAAAGCTTACGCAAAAAAGCAAGGAATTGCAGGAATTATAGATGTTATCAATTCAGCATTTAGTGGATATAGAGATTATGATTATTATGCAGTTAATAGTGTTTCGGAAGATGAAGTAGGAACAATTTATGAACGAAGGATTGCTACTTTGAAAGATTGGCTAGATTCTGGAGAAGAAACATTTACAACAGAGGAAAAGAATTTTCTAATTCAACAATACGAAAATTTAAAGACCCCATTCTATTATGAATATGCAGATGGCTGGTCAGCATTGTTACAAAATATTTCAACATTTATTTTGATTTTGGCTTTAGCTATTGGATTTTTTGTATCGGGAATATTTTCAGATGAATTTCAAACAAAATCTGATTCTATTTTCTTTTCAACCAAGTTAGGAAGAAATAAAGGTGTATTATCTAAAATGGTGGCAGGATTTAGTATAGTTTCTGTATTCTATATATTATTTATACTTTTATATACTTGTATTGTTCTTTTTGTACTGGGAGCAGATGGAGCAAATTGTCCAATTCAGTTGGACTTATGGCGAAGTGTATATAATGTTACTTTTTTGCAGGCTTATTTACTTATTGTACTTGGAGGATATGTTGGGACATTATTTGCTTCTTTATTAGCAATGTTGGTATCGGCAATTACACATTCTACAACAACAGCAATTATTGTACCATTTATTGTATTATGTGCATTTCCGTTTTTAAGTAGAATTATTACGCTACCACAATTATGTTCGTTTTTTCCAGACCAATTATTAGAAATATACCTTGATATTAAAGAGTCTGGACTTATAAATCTAGGAGGAAAAATAACAACAATCGCAACTTTTATCATTCCATTGTATGCGATTATATGTTTAATGATTCAACCTATTTTATATAATACTTATAAGAAGGCAGAAATAAAATAAATTCAAATGATTTTACAGTAAAATGATATTATAAAAAATACTGAAGGAGGGAGAATGTGAAATTAGTAATTATTTTACTTTCTGTAATTATTGCGATGAGTATATCTTCTTTAATTTTAAATCAGTTGAAGGAATGTGAAAAAAGCGATACGGGAATAGAAATATGCTATTGGAAATTAAGTTATAGGCGAAAATTTATTAGAACATTATGGTTGATTCCAATCGGGATTATATTAGTTTTTTGTTTTCACATTACATTTCAGTCAACTATTTGGACATTTTTAGTTGCAGCTGGTTTTACAATAATGCTATTGGTTCAAGCAATGTACAATTATAAAAAGTGGAAAACTACTACAGAGTAGGTTGAACTAAATGCCCCTATGATTTCAATTTTGAAGTCATAGGGGTATTTTTTGTGCAGAAAAATAAAAAATTTCTTTTTTCACCCTGTATTTTCCCCTCTGAACCTTTCGTTATGTGAAGGCAAATAAATAAAATTCATTTTTTATTTGTAAAAACCCCTCTCTACGTTCTGATATATGAGGAACAAATTACATTTGCCTTAAAAGAATCGGGCCTGATTTAAGAACAAACAAAAAACGAAAAGAGAAAGGAGAAATTACATGAACAAAACAATCTTAATGGGAAGACTGACAAAAGATCCGGAGGTGAAATATCTCCAGGATGAAAACAGTACTGCAATGGCAAGATACACGCTGGCAGTAGAAAGACGATATCGAAAGGATGGAAAGGCAGAAACAGATTTTATTTCTTGTGTCACCTTTGGAAAGAATGCTGAGTTTGCAGAAAAATATCTGAAAAAAGGTTTGAAGATTTTAGTAAGCGGACGGATCCAGACAGGAAGCTATGTGAATCAGGAGGGGAATAAAGTTTATGCCACCAATGTGATTGTAGAAGAACATTATTTCGCAGAAGGGAAGAAACTGTCAGGAGCAGAAAAGAAAGAAGATACCGATCCAGATGGATTTATGCATCTTCCAGACGGAGAAGAACTTCCGTTTGAGTAAGAAAAACTCGGATGCTGAAAGCAGAAGAGCGCACTTATATACCTTACAAGGTATGTGCGTCCTACGGAAGTAGCATCTTTCTGAAGGGGAATTCCGAAAGTGTTTGCGGATGATCCATCCGAAGAAGGGTTCCCCTTCCGGCAGAAATGCCTATCCCGTAACAGAGAAAAAGGAAGAATTGAAAAAGGAGGAAAAGAACGATATGGCGAAGAAGAAAACATTTCAGGAATATACGCAGGAAGCACTTTATGAGATTGAAAAAACAGAAGCTGCATTGAAACAGGCAAAGCTTGAGAAGGAACAGGCAGAGCACAGGATCCAGAGATCCTTGAACTATCTAGATACACAGAAAAAGAAAAAGCGAAAGGCACGAACCCATCTGTTGATACAGAAAGGAGCAGTTATAGAAGCAATCTGTAAAGATACCAAATATCTGACAGAGGCGGAATTTTATCAGCTGATGGATGAACTTCTTCATGATCCTGCTTGTAAGTTTTGTGATGTCGTTCATGAAATGGTTCGTGGACGGGCGGAAACGGCAGAAGCGAAGGAACGAGAATTAGCAGAAGAGGAAGCGCTTTTAAAGGCGATGCAGCGAGGCGAACTGCCACAGGGAGATGAGTAAGATGGGATGTTATCACTTTCATCTGAATCAATTATCCAGAGGAAAAGGACAGTCTGCCATTGCCAGTGCTGCCTATCGGGCTGGTACAAAATTGGAATGTACGTATTATGGAGAAGTAAGTGATTATACGAGAAAAGGCGGTGTGGTATTAGCGGAGATCCATCTTCCCACACAGGCTCCAGAGAGATTCAAAGACAGGGAGACCCTTTGGAATGAGGTGGAATGGATCGAAGGGAATAAGAAAGCACAGTTGGCACACAGCTTTGACATTGCCTTGATGAATGAGTTTTCTATGGAAGAAAATATTGAGCTTGCAAGAAGATTTGTAGAAGAACAGTTAGTCGCAAGAGGGATGATCGCAGATCTGGCAATCCATGATCCGAAGAAGGCAAAGGATAAAATTCCCAATCCCCATATGCACATCATGGTTCCTATACGCCCTTTACAGGAAGATGGTACCTGGGGACAAAAACAAAAAAAGGTTCCAGTACTGACACCGGATGGACAGCCGGTTTTGAATCAGAAAGGACAACCGGTATTTCGGGCGGTACATACAACGGATTGGAGCAGGAAAGAAACCTTGGAAGAATTGAGAAGTGCCTGGGCGAAGATGTGTAACGAACTGTATGAAGAAAAAGGACTTACAGAAAGAGTTGATGCCAGATCTTATGAGGAACGAGGGATTGATAAGATCCCGATGGTGCATGAAGGACCGAACGTACAGGCAATGGAAGCAAGAGGAATTTCAACTGCACTGGGAAGTTTAAACCGACTTATCCGAGCCTTAAATGATATGAAAGAACGGGCAAAGAATCTTCTTCAATGGTCGTTGCTTCGACAAAGCCAGTTGATGGAACGGATGCTGTTCTTCCATCAGCCAACTTTAGCGGATTATCTAAGAAACTATTATGACAAGAGAAATGCAGTCGCAGAATCCTACGCTTATGGAACACAAAAGGCGAAGAATACAAATCTGAAACAATTTGCAGAGACGATCCGCTTTCTGGAAGAGCAGGATGTGAGAACCCCAGAACAGCTGACAGAGAAAATCCAGGAATTAGATACTCAGCTAAAAGAGGTAAGTCAGCGGTTGAATCAACAACTGTCTGCTTTGCGAAGTGTCAACAGCAATCTTTATGCAATGAAAGAGTATTTTGAAACAAGACCTGTTTATCTGGAATTAAAGAACAAATATTTTGGCAGGGAAAAATTCAAAGAGGAACATAAGAAGGAACTTAGCGGATATTATCGTTCGGAAAGAATCTTAAAAGAAAATCTAGACCCAAGTGGGAAGATTCCGGAAGGACAATGGAAACGAGAAGCCGCTCGTTTATCAGAAGAGATAGCTGCTTTACGAAAAGAAGATAAACGGATCCATGCGATGCTACGAAAGTATGAGGGGATCAAAAATCATGTGGAAGTTTTGATGGCAGAGGAAGGAGAAGGTGTCTCTCTTCCGGAAACAAACAAGCGGGAGCAATCCACAGAAACAAAAGAAGCAGTGAGAACCATGAAACGAAAGAAGAAACATCATGGAATGGAGTTATAGGAGGAATTTTAGAAGATGGAAGAATATACAAGAGAACAGATTCAAAGAGCAGATGATACCGATTTATATGTTTTTCTTTCTGGGAGAGGAGAACAGTTCAAACGATGTGGAAAGGAATACCGATGGTTACGACATGATAGTGTGATGATCAACAAGAATGAATGGTATCGTTTTAGTCAGAATAAAGGTGGTCATGCCATCGATTTTATGAAAGAATTCTACGGTCTTTCTTTTGCAGAGGCAGTCAAAGAATTATTAGGAGAAGAGGGAGCTGGAGAAACCAACAGAAGAACGGCGAAGGAAGATGCAGGCAGACAGAAGGTCTGCCCCATCTCCTTGCCTGGATTGGAACTGCCAGAAAGAAATGAAAGCTGTGAGATTGCAAGGAAGTATCTGATTGAGCAGAGGAAACTATCGGAACAACTGGTAGATCAAATGATTGAAAAGGGGAATATTTATGAAAGTAAAAACTATCACAATGTGGTGTTCGTTGGAAGAGATAAAGAACAGAATCCCAGATATGCAGCTATGCGGGGAACCGATGAGAACCGATATCGTGGGGAGGCAAGAGGTTCGGAAAAAGCCTATGGATTTGGCCATATAGGAACGGATGAAAAACTATTTGTGTTTGAATCTCCCATTGATCTTTTGTCTTATATCACTGCAGTTCCGGAAGACTGGGAAAAGCATAGTTATATTTCCCTGGGAGGATTGAGTGAAAAAGCAATGAAACGGATGTATACAGAATATCCTCATATCCATTCCATCTACTTGTGTCTGGATAATGATGAGCCTGGAAATGGGAGATGCAGGCAGTTTGTTTCTCTTATTCCGGAGGAACTGAGTGTGTACCGATTAGAACCGGTGAAGAAAGACTGGAATGAATGTCTGGCAGCAGAAGTTCCGGTAGAAAATATGGCAAAGCAGATGTGTTGGAGAGATGCCAGGGAAAAACCAGTTCCGGTCATGAAGATGTCAGAGGTTGAGAAAACGGTGGTCCAGTGGCTATGGTATCCATTCATTCCCTTTGGAAAGGTTACTTTGATCCAAGGGAATCCGGGAAAAGGAAAAACATGGCTTGCAATGGCAATCGCCGCATACTGTACCAACGGAAAGGAACTTCCCAATGCACTTCTCATAGAGCCCTTTAATGTGTTGTATCAAACAGCAGAGGATGGAATAGCAGATACCATTAAGCCTAGATTAGCAAAATGTGGTGCAGATATGACAAGGGTGCGATTCATCAATGAAGAAGAAAAACAGCTTTCTATGACGGATGATCGGATTGAAAAAGCTATCCGCCAGAACAATGTACGCCTCATGATCATGGATCCCATACAGGCTTATCTGGGAGCCAATGTTGATATGAACCGGGCAAATGAGATCCGTCCCTTATTTCGACATCTCAGTACGATTGCAGAGAGAACTGGATGTGCCATTGTTCTCATTGGACATTTGAATAAGTCATCGGGAAGTCAGAGCGATTACCGTTCCCTGGGATCCATTGATATCGCAGCGGCAGTACGAAGCATCTTATTTGTAGAAAAGGTGGAAAAAGAGAAGGAACAGGATATCCGAGTGGTATATCAGCAAAAGGATTCTCTTGCTAAGAAGGAAAATCCGGTAGCGTTTTCTTTAGGAGAAGAAGGCTTAAAATGGTTAGGAGAATACGATATATCCATTGAAGATCTGCTGATGGGGAAAGCAGGAACGAAAAAGGAAACGAAACTGGAAAAGGCACAGAAGTTGATCCTAGAATTATTGAGCAAACGGAAAATGATGTGTTTAGAAGAATTAGAGGCAGAACTGCTAGCCTATGGGATTTCTTCCAGAACAGGAAGAGATGCAAGAAAGCAATTGGAAAGTAGATTAAGCTACGACTGGTGTCAGGGAAGAAAAACAGTTGCGTTAATCACAGAATAAAGGATGACATTGGCAAAAAATTACTTTGGCATTGGCAGTCTTTATAGATACCTTTGCCAGCCGCCAATGTCAGAGTAGTTACGAATAAATGATAGTTAAGGTCTATTTTAATAGGTGTTTTCATAGTAATGGACAAAGAGAAAAGGGAGGTGGGAACGCCGCTATGAAGAAACAAAAACTGAATTATCGTTTTCATAATCCGAATACTGCGGAAGTGACCGCCGATTACATATTAAAAGTATTTATTGAGGTGAATGCGAAGAAAGTTGAACGAGTTATGCAGGAAGTGGTAGGAAGAAGTTTAAAAGAGGACAAGCAGGAGGAAAAATAAGTTATTCAAGAATATTCAAGGTTTATTCGAGAGGGAAATCAAGAATTGGCTCAGATGTTGCGAAATGTATGCCATCAATAGTTTGTTTTTAACTGTAAAAAATAAAAAAATGAAATTATAAAACAATATATGAGAGAAAATCTCATATATTGTTTACAAAAATGAAAAATGGAGTATAATAAAGAGTAAAGAAGATAAAATCTGAAATGGAGGTAACGGTATGTTATGTCAATTTACAGTTAAGAATTATAAGAGCATACGAGATGAGATGACGTTTGATATGCAGGCGGCGGCTATTTCGGAGCATGAAGATAAAGTGATACGGGATAAAAATGGGGAACAGTTTTTACCGGTTTCTGCAATATATGGTCCAAATGGTGGTGGAAAATCAAATGTCTTGGAAGCATTGCATACTGTGGCAGCAAAAGTGTTACGCCCGTTGTATGCAACAGGAGATAATGAGGAACGTGTTTTTCTTCAGAAAAAATTACTGATTGAGCCATTTGCATTTTCAGAAGAAATGAAAAGTGAACCGACAGAATTTGAAGTTTTCTTCCGAACAGAACTGGCAGAGTATAGATATATACTTCATGTGAAAAGAGAGATTGTTGTATATGAATGCCTAGATCGTGTGAAATTGGAGACGGGAAGACGTTCAGCTCTTTTTGAGCGAAATGCAGAGGAAACAATATTAAAGGGTGTGTTTGCAAAATTAAAGATTAGTGACGAACTTTCTGAAACATTACCATTATTATCTTATTTAGGAATTACCTATAAGAAAAATGAGGTGGTAAAAGACGTTTTAGAATGGTTTGAATACGGCATTGATTTTTTAAACTATGGGAATCCAATTGAAGAACTTCGTATGGCAGTATCAAATTCAGAGGATGTAAAGCAGTTAATGTTGGATATGATTCAGGAAATGGATTTGGATATTGTGGATTTCCGAGTTGTGAAAGATGAAAACGATCGAATTGATGTGTATACAAAACATATGGTAGAGGGATATGAAGCAGAACTAAATTTGTTTGATGAATCCAGCGGTACGAAGAAATTGTTTGGGTTAATGCCATTTATTGCTGACAGCTTATTATCCGGAGCAACACTGGTAATTGATGAACTAGATGCAAAAATCCATCCGGTGTTATTACGTCATATAATTATGATGTTCAATGACATGAGTATCAATAAGAAAAAGGCACAGCTGATTTTTACATCTCATGATTTATCTACAATGAATAGTGAGGTATTTCGCAGGGATGAAATCTGGTTTGTGGCGAAAGGAAATGCACAGAATTCTCAATTATATTCTCTTGTAGAATTTAAAAATGAGAAAGGCGAGTCTGTTCGTAAAGATGCCAAATTTGATAAACAGTATCTTGAAGGTAAGTATGGTGCAGATCCATACCTCAGAAGAATTATAGATTGGGGGAAGGTTAATGCCTAAGAAAGCCAGAACAGAAGCGTGGAGAAAGAAGCGCCGCCAAGAGCATTTGGAAATGAAAAAATACAGATATTACATTTTCTGTGAAGGTCAAGAAACGGAACCGAATTATTTCCAAGGGTTCAAAAAATGGATTGAAGAAAATCCGATTTACAAAGACATGGTTTTGATTGAAATAGAGCCTTGTCAGGCGGAGACCATGCGTGTAATCGGAATGGCAGAAGAATATGTGAAAAAGAACCGACTTCAAAAAGGGCAGATATGGTGCGTGTATGATAAAGATAGTTTTCCGGCGCAGCATTTTAATGGTGTGGTTGAACGTGCTGAGAAATTGAATAAACAGAATCCAGAGTTACAATATCATGCGGCATGGAGTAATGAGTGCATAGAGTTTTGGTTTCTTCTGCATTTTGCATATTATACTTCAAACAATCACAGATCTGAGTATAAGAAGTTCCTTAATGAGAAATTTCAAGAACTTGGGATTGGTAAGTATGAGAAAAATATGGCTAACATTTTTGAACTGTTGATGGAATATGGAAGTCCGAAATTGGCAATACGATATGCGAAGCGAATTATAAAAGAGGGACAGGGGAAAACACCAACAGAGATAGCACCGGGAACGAAAGTATATGAGTTAGTGGAGGAATTGGCAAAGTATTTGCCGGAAGAAGAACAAAGAAGATTTTTAGCTTTGTTGTAAAAAAATGTGAAGAGGAAGACATTAAGAAATGAATGATATATATACAACAGAACTTTTGGGGCTGGGTTCTACACTAACAGAATTGGCTGTTAAAGGAACTGCGACTGCGGTATCAAGTAAATTAAAAGCAATTAAAGAGGAAAAAAATGTAGAAAGAATAAGAAGTACATATGATGAAATTATTAACGAACTTCTTAATGAACGAGAAGAAGCAGTTCGCATTGCGCAGGCATATAAATCTGAATTAGAGAAAGTGGTTATTAGTGATGAAGATATTCAACATCTACATAATACGGTTTCGAGAATTTTAGAAATTATAAAAGAATCTCAAGTAGCAAGTGCAACACTACTGGGAGAGGAAGCTGTAGAAGCTGTAAAGAAACAGGTTGAGTCGTATGAGCAAATCAAAGCGTTGATTAGTGTGGACACATTAAAGACGATGCAATTATTGGGATTCAATTATAAAGTTGCAATTGGAGAACCGCTAACACTTATGCTTAAGAATTTTATATTATCCAAAGTTGCGGAACCGGATTCCTTTATTGCATTTCAGAAAATAGTGACCCCAGAAATGGTTGAAATTTTAAAAGATGAAACGGCATATGAGAACTTTAAACAAATAATGGGGATGGCCTAAGATAAGCTGAAAATGATAATTATGAAGTCTTGATTTAATATAATGAAGTAAATACGAATTGCAATTATTTTTTGTTTGCGCTATGATAGGATGATAATGCACTGACAAAACTAATTGTAATAATGTAGGTCAGTGTGTAAAATAGTAAAAGTGAATATTATCAATTTAATATACATGAATTGAGATTTAGAATGAATTAACGAAGGTGAAAATGTGCTTATTAAGAAAAATACTTTAGCAGAGAAGTTTGTTATTGAATTGGCAGCAATTTTTAATGATCAAAATTGGGAGATTGAGGAAAGTACAAATGATGAATATTCGATATTTGATATATTTTGTAAAAGATTAGAAGACTTAGAAACGGATGCAGACAGGGAATTGATGATTGAATTGACTCGTAAATATTTAGTTGTTGGAGCGGGAGAATATTATAAATATATGTTTGATGTATTCAAAAAATTTATCAATTGTAATCGAGATGTTATGATGGATATAGATACGATACATATTTTCCCTGTACAAGACAAAGATTATCCAGAAAAAACAAAGAGCGGAAATATGATGTGTTATTTGTTTCAAGGACTTCTTATGCGAAGATTCGATGTGTTTCGAAATAAGAGAGTCAGAATAATAGAGACTTTTGACGGATTGGTAAAGCATAAAGATGACATTAAGTGCCTGCTAGTTGTTGATGATTTTGTTGGTTCTGGAGATACATTATTAGGATGTGTAAATTCGATAGAAGAAAAAGGAATCGAAAAAGAAAAAATCAAAGTATTAACATTAGTATTGCAAGAATGTGGTAAAAAAGTGGCAGATGAATATGGTGTAGAGATATACACTTCTGTTTTAAGAAATAAAGGAATTACAGATAACTATAGTGAACAAGAGGCTCAGGAAAAAAAAGAACAAATGAAGAGGATTAGTAAAAGATTTAAAGTAAAAGATAAGAATTTATATTTGGGGTATAAAGAATCTGAAGGGTTGGTATCAATGATAAAAACCCCAAATAATACTTTTCCTTTTTATTGGTATGAAGGGAAAAGAGAGGGGAAATTAAGTTTAGCACCGTTTCCTAGACGAAATAATGTAGGAGTAGATGTGTAGATATGGATGAATTTGTGATGTATAAGTTATTAGATTCAATTTATAAAAAAGAAACGATAAGTGTTATGTTTAAATTAGGATATTCTTATTCTAGCGTGATAAAATGGTTTTCCGATTTAGAGAATTTAGGTTATATTTTTATAGAGGATGATGTTAGTAAATTTATTACACAAAAAGGAGAAAATAAGCTTATTCAATTGGAAAAAAAATATAAGAATTGTACTATTGGAAAATTGGAACAATATAAAACTAAGAAAATGTCACTTGAAGAAGTATATCTACCTTGATATAATATAAATATCTTGGAACTGCTAGACTTATGCACTTTGTGCGAGGTTGGCGAGTCTGCCAACTTAAGAAGAACTTATTAACAAGCCTGTGTAAGAACAAGTTCGATTTTGCGGGAGCAAAATCTATCTTGTTCTTACAAACTCGAGAATTCATAGAATTCTCTCATCATATAACTGTGACAAATGAGGCGTCTCATTTGTCGCAGTTATATGACAGATACAATTTTGTAGTAGTTCCAAGATATTTAATGGAGGGTATTGTGAATTGGGATAAATATTGTAATGAATTTTGTAAGGAAGCAGAACATAACGGTAAAAACGCTACATATTGCAATACGTGGTTGCAATATGCAAAGTCATTATATGAAAAAAAATTACCTATAATTTATAATCAAAAACATTTGTGTTTGTTGCTTGGGTATAAAGAAGAATATATTTATGCTGCAAGTAATTCGGCAATTAATTTTTATAGGACTTATAAAATTCCAAAAAAGAATGGTGGAACGAGAGAAATATCTGAACCATTACCGAGTTTAAAAGAAATCCAAAGGTGGATATTAGATAATGTTTTAGCACCAGTAAATATAAGTGTTTATGCCAAAGCTTATGTTAAAAAGAAATCAATTAAGGAGAATGCAAGGTTTCATAAGCGGCAACCAATAGTATTGTCACTAGATGTAGAAAGATTTTTCGATAGTATTACATCAGATAAAATATATAGTTTGTTTTTGAAATTGGGTTATAAAGAAGATGTATCAGTGTTACTTACCAATTTATGTTGTTTAAATGGATGTTTGCCACAAGGAGCACCTACAAGTCCAATGCTTTCTAATATAGTGTTAACTGAGTTCGATAATATAATTGGGAAATATACAAATGAAAAAAAAATTAGGTATACTAGATATGCTGATGATATGACTTTTTCTGGAGATTTTAAACCGGGACAAATAATATCTTTTGTAAAATATAATTTAAGTAACTTGGGATTAAAATTGAATGAAAGAAAAATAAGAACAAGAAAAAAATGTCAACGTCAAGAGGTAACGGGAATCGTTGTTAATGAAAAAATGCAATTACCTAAGCCTGTAAGAAAGCAAATTCGTCAGGAAATGTATTATGTAAGAAAGTATGGTCTAGAATCGCATATGCAGTATTGTGATATATCTAAGGAAAATTATTTACAACATTTAAAGGGAAGAATACAATATGGATTATTTATAAATCCCTACGATTATGAATTACAAGACTATTTGGGTTATTTAGATAAAGTATATGGAAAATATTAAAACTAATATCTCTTTCTAGTATTCTAGTAATATTCAATTATGTGGCAACAAATTGTTTCATATAAATAGTATGGATAAGTATAAGACAAGGTATTATTGATTTTATCAGTAATATCGTAAGCGCAAAATATTGCTACGCTGCCCATGAATCACGCTTGCACCAAAATGATAGATGCAAGCGTTTTACTCTATGTTTAGTTTTGACAGTTCGCTTTCGCAGTCTCGCTCCATGGGGCAAGCTGTTCCAGCTGTTCATCTGACATTTTAGCGTCTGGCCGCTGTGATAAGAGGTATGTCAGATATTTGTAGGTATTCAGGTCATTCGCTTTTGCCATCTCAACCATTGTATACACAATAGCGCTAGAGGCAGCTCCCTTCGGACTGGCACTGAACAGCCAGTTTTTCCGGCCAACAGTGAATGGTCTGATTGCATTCTCGCTAAGATTATTGGATAAACTGCAATGACCGTCTTCCAGATAGGTCATCAGGGTGTCTTTCCGATTTTGGGCATAGTTCACCGCTTTCGCCAAACGGGTTCCCTTATTTGGACGCTGTTGATCCAGCCAATTCCAGAATGCCTCCAGTATCGGCTTCTCCTTTTCAAGACGGAACTGTTTTCTCTGCTCCGCAGTATGATTTTTTGCTTTTGAGTACCGCTCACAATCAAACAGCTTGGAGCAGAATTGTACTCCCTGCACTGCCGGAAGGCTGTAATCATACTCTTTCCCTTTCGGTATGGCATCTGTGAAATAACGTCTCACATGTGCCCAGCAAGAGCAGCGTTTGATATCCGGCAGATCGTTATAACCCTGGTATCCATCGGTCTCCAGATATCCACGGAACCCCTGCAGGAAAGATGCCGCATGGAACTTTGCCCTTGTCTCTGTGTAATGATAGAGCAGGATCGGCGGAAGTCCATCTTCTCCACTGCGGAAGAGCCACATCCAGGAATCTGTTTCAGGATTGCGCTCCGGCTCATTCAGTACCTGAACCCGGGTTTCATCTGCCATCAGATATTTACGCATCCGTAACTGACGGTGAAAATAATCATAAACATGACAGAGGTAATTCTCGGCACAGTAAATGATCCAGTTAGCAAGCGTAGCCCGGCTTAATGGGACACCCAGCTGCTTCCATTCCGATTCCTGCCGGTTTAATGGCAGACCATTCTGGTACTTCTGGTGCATTGCCCATCCTACAACGGATTCCGATGCATAACTTTCTGGGATCAATGGTTCCTGGACAGGCGCTTTGACAAATGTCTGATCATCCGGGTGTTCCTCTGATATGGCACACTCCGGGCATTTATAGGTTTCACGATAGATATTTACTACTTTCCCTTTGGCAGGGGTAAACCGGAATTCATGGCGGACGAATTCTTTCCCAATACATTCCATCTGTGTTCCGCAGGTTGGACAGTTTCGCTCCTCCTCCGGAAGAGAAATGATCTCGTCGCAGGAAGGGACATTTTTAAAGAGATCTGCATGTGTCCGTCGTGCTTTTCGCTTATGTTCCGGAACAGTGATGTCATCAGGAAGTTCCTGTTTCCATGTCGGATCTGCCTCCTGCTCGGCTTCATCAAAAAGATTCAGCTGACCATCGATATCTTTCCGTTTTTCACTGGAAGTACCAAAGAGTTTCTTCGTGAGATATTCAATCTGCTGACGAAGGTTTTCTTTTTCCAGACGGTCTGCTTCCAATGTTTTTTGTAAAGACTGGATCAGTTCTGTCTGTGCGGAAATCGTCTTATTCAGTTGGTTGATCATGTCCTTGTACGCAAGGATTTTTGAATCTTTTGAATTATCGGCCATATGTCTTCTGCTCCTTTTTCATTGCTCTTATTATACCATAAAAAGCAATGAAAAAGAAGCAGAAAATCCAGTATTTACAAGGGATTGCAGACATGATACAGGGTGTAGAAAGCTCTCCATTTTTGTTGGTTGGCATAGAGTTTTTACACGATCATTGCGTAGGTTTGAATGCCTTTGGCTGTTCGATTTCAAGACCGGACATGAGCCAGTCGAATTGCTGCCAGGTCAGTTGCTTTACTTCCAGCTGATTTCTGGGCCAGCGGAACCTGCCCTGGACTTCCATGCGTTTATACAGCAGCACAAATCCGTCAGACTCCCAGAGCAAAGCTTTGATCCTGTCACAACGTTTTCCACAGAAAAGATACAGGGCGCTTCGCCTTGGATCCATATGGAGTTGTTCTTCTACAATAGCACACAGCCCGTCAATGGATTTCCGCATATCCGTTCTGCCTGTTACGATATAGATTTCATCGGCGGCTGTGATATCCCCTAACATTCCAACTCCTTCACAATGCGGAGCGTTTGAGCCAGAAGCTGAGGATCTGTTCCATTTGGTATTGTTAGATGGAAGCTTCCTACAGACAGCTTCATTGGCTCTGCTACGGAAAGGTTATTTCTTTCCGTAGCTACCGGAATCACATTGAATGGCTGTTCATATGGGAGCGGGTCAGTATCATGAAAATCCACTCTGACAACTTCCTGGCTTTCCGGTGCACGATAGCTGCGTCCGGTTGACGCTGGCAAATCCACACAACCTTTCTGACGCAGCCTTTTTACCCAGTTGTAAAAAGTCCCCGGTTTGATGTCGTGTTCCACACACCATTGATGATCTGTCAATCCACTTTGACGGCATTCCATGATGAGACGGTATTGTTCTTTGGCAGGTATTCTTTTGCTTCTCATGAGCACACCTCCATAAATCGGATAGAGTAAAATGCTCGCATCTATCATTTCTGGCAAGAGAAGATAAAGTGAAATGCTTGCATTTTCTAATGATTATTATGGATTCATTTTTAGGGCAACACAATCCGTCGAATTATTTTGCGCTTACGTAATATCTTGTTTTTCTGTTTACATCCCCTATTTTTACGATATAATAAAAAGTAGTAACAGAATGATATCTACCTAACAGAAAGGATAATCCTATGAAGATTGCAGCCTATTGCCGTGTTTCCACAGATAAAGCCGACCAGCTCAACAGTTTAGAAGCTCAAAAGGAATTTTTCTCCGAATACACCCAGCGTACCGGAGATGTTTTAGTAAAATTATATGCAGATGAAGGTATTTCCGGAACGAAAATCAAAAATCGCAAGGAATTTCTTCGCATGATGTCGGATGCAGAAAAGGGAATGTTTGATATGGTCGTTGTAAAGGACATTTCTCGTTTTGCCAGAAATACCGTAGATCTTTTACAGAATGTTCGCAAGTTGAAAGCGTTAGGTATTGAAACACAGTTCCTGACAGCAAATATGACAAGTATGGGAAATAGTGAGTTTGTTCTCACCATCTTTGGAGCATTGGCTCAGGAAGAAAGTGCGAATACGTCTAAGCGAGTGAAATTTGGAAAGAAACTAAACGCAGAAAAAGGACGAGTTCCTAACATTGTGTACGGGTACGATAAAACAATCGGAGATTATTTCAACCTTGAGATCAACAAAGAAGAATCGAAGGTTGTAAAGCAAATTTATAAGTGGTACACAGAGGAGGGTTACGGTGCTGCCAAGATTTCCAATATGCTGAATGAAAAGGGGTATCGGACAAAGAGAAATTGCAAATGGAGCCAGAATGCCATCTGCCGGATTTTGACCAATGAGATTTATACGGGAAAGATTATCAATGGAAAGCAGGAAATTAGTGATTTTCTGACTGGTCAGAGAAGAGAGAAGGATGAAACGGAATGGCTTGTTGTGGAACGTCCGGAACTTCGTATTATAGAAGATGAAGTGTTTGAAAAAGCACAGGAAATTCTTCGCGGAAGAAACGATGCATTCAATTTGAATCATGAGCGACAAAGCAACAAATATTTGTTTTCTACATTGATTAAATGTAAAGAATGTGGCTGGTCATTCCGACGAACAGTTCGTACTTACAAAAATACGTATGTGCGTTGGGTTTGTTCCGGAAGAAATGGAAAAGGAGCAGATAGTTGTCCAAATAAAACAGCTGTAGATGAAGAAGAATTAATTCAGGTTTTACAGGAATATTTTAATCGGGTTCTTCAGCAAAAAAATAAAGTGATTGACTATGTTGTGAAAGAATTCCAGAGAGTGTACAAAGCAAAAGATGAAAATGCAGAGTACGAGAAGGAATTGAATTTGCAGATTGCCAGATTACAGAGACTGCGACAGAAATATATGGATATGTATACCGATGATTTGATCTCCCGAGAAGAATTGAATGATAAGTTGGGTGGTACTCGTCAAGAACTGGATCGTCTGGAAAATGAATTGAAAATGGTATCCAGCAATTTGACAAAAGGAGATCAGATGGAAAAAATCTTAAATGATACCTTTAAGCAGATTGAGGATATTACAGATGTTCATGAGATGACCAACGTACAATTAAAGAAACTGATTAAGAAAATAGAAGTAGACAAAGATGGAAATGTGGATATTTACCTTCGTTTACTAGGCGATTTGGGATTAAATGAAAGCATTTTAGTGGAAGACGAATGTGAAAATAAAACAGCTCTAAATAGTAACGACCAAACATAAAGATGTAACAGAGCGATTACAGCAACTTAATCCTACTCTGGCGCATAGTGCCAGAAAAGTGCTTGATGTAAATAAATCAGAGCGCCATATTCGCGGAGGACTTGCTACCAGAGAAAAATATTTACATCACAGGAGCATAGGGAAAAATAGAAAGAAAGGATGTCCAATTACATTAGGGCAAGAAAAGTAATGAGCAAAAGAGAACTAAAACCACCGGTAATACCGAAAGAATTAGTGCTTGTAGGAGATGCGAGAAGCATCTTGGAAGAAAGTGCCGAACAAGAGTATGAAATAGTAAATCGATTATTTGAAAATATATTTTTGACGAAAATTCATGCGGTACATTTGGAGTTTAAACAGACTGTTTTTAAAGGATGTAGATTTATAGGCTGTGATTTTTCCGAAACATCTTTTGTAAATGTTCAGTTTGTGGATTGTGATTTCTCAAATTCCAATTTGAGCGATACTTATTTTAAGTGCTGCTCTTTTCATAAATGCAAAGCAGTAGGTGCAGATTTTTATGGGAGCAGGATAAATCACGTTACATTTTTTGAATGTAATTTCTGCGAAACAGGTTTTGATGCAACGCATATTAGTTTTGTGAAAATGGAAAATGCAGATTTTACGGACGCAGGATTTAGTAAAAGCAGATTTGCGAATTTGGAGATTAACCAAGTATGCTTTCGTAAGGCCAGTTTTTTCAAAACATCATTGAAGAATGTTGACTTTTCCACATGTAATATAGAAGAGATTACGATCTCAGATACAATGGAAGAACTAAGGGGAATAAAAGTTAATATGATTCAGGCAGTAGATTTGGTAAAACGATTGGGAATTGTGGTTAAAGAAACGGAAAATCTTTCCTAGAATTTGTTAGAGATGAACTTGATAAAATAAGATGGATTTGCTAAACTAAAAGAGTATAAATGCAAATAAAAGTCAAAGGAGAAAATAAAAATGGAAAATAAAATTACATTTGACTATTCAAAAGCAGTAAACGTTGTTCGTGAAGAAGAAGTAGCGGCAATGGAAAAAATGGTAGAGGCAGCAAAAGAAGTTCTTGTATCCAGAACAGGTCTGGGAAATGATTTCCTTGGCTGGATTGATCTTCCTGTTAATTATGATAAAGAAGAATTTGACAGAATTAAAAAAGCAGCAGATAAGATTAAAAATGACTCTGATGTACTTCTTGTAATTGGAATTGGTGGTTCTTATTTAGGTGCCAGAGCTGCAATTGACTTTTTGGGACACCCGTTTTATAACAATCTGAGAAAAGAAGATAGAAAGACACCTGAAATTTATTATGTGGGAAACAATATCAGTGGTGCTTATGTAAAAGGATTAGCAGAAGTGATCGGTGACAGAGACTTTTCCATTAACGTTATTTCAAAATCAGGAACAACTACAGAGCCGGCGATTGCTTTCCGTATCTTCAAAGAAATGATTGAAGAAAAATATGGAAAGGAAGAAGCAGCAAAGAGAATTTATGCGACTACAGATAAAGAAAGAGGCGCACTGAAAACTCTGGCAACAGAAGAAGGATATGAAACATTCGTAGTTCCGGATGATGTAGGAGGACGTTTCTCTGTACTTACAGCAGTAGGTCTTTTGCCAATTGCAGTAAGCGGTGTTTCTATTGATGCACTTATGGAAGGTGCAGCATCAGGAAGAGAATTAGCATTAAATACACCTTATACAGAGAATGATGCATTAAAATATGCGGCAGTTCGTAATATTCTTCATAAAAAAGGCAAAGCAGTAGAAATTCTTGCAAACTATGAACCAACTTTACATTATGTTGCAGAATGGTGGAAACAGCTGTATGGAGAAAGTGAAGGAAAAGATCAGAAAGGTATTTACCCGGCATCTGTAGATTTTACAACAGATTTACATTCTCTTGGACAGTTTATTCAGGATGGATCCAGAATTATGTTTGAAACAGTTCTTGAAATTGAAGAACCAAAAGCAGATGTGATTATTAAAGAAGCAGAATGCGACTTAGACGGATTAAATTATCTGGCAGGAAAAGGCATGGATTTTGTAAATAAGAGTGCTATGAATGGAACTATTCTTGCACATACAGATGGAAATACACCAAACCTTATGGTGAAAATTCCGCAGCAGAATGAATTTTATTTAGGACAGTTATTCTATTTCTTTGAATTTGCCTGTGGAATTAGCGGATATCTTACAGGAGTTAATCCATTTGATCAACCGGGTGTAGAAAGCTATAAAAAGAATATGTTTGCACTCTTGGGAAAACCGGGATTTGAAGAAAGAAGAAAAGAATTATTAGAAAGATTATAATTTAGAAACGAAAAACAGGATTACCGCATTGGTAAACGCAAAATAGCGAGTACCTTGACATTTTTAGGCGGCTGCTTTGCAGCCACCAATATTTAAGCTTTGCGGATTTCTGCCGGAAGTTTTTCTGACCATGGCAAAAGATTTTCCAAAAAGGAACAATCCCTGTCATCCATGTGTTTCGGCATCTCTTCCAAGAGATGCTGCACATAATCAAAAGGTTTCAGATTATTGGCTTTTGCAGTTTCTACAATACTGTAAATGATTGCGGAAGATTTGGCTCCATGGATCGTATCGATCATCTGCCAGTTCTTCTTTCCGATACAGAAACCACGGATTGCCCTTTCGGATGCATTATTATCGATCGGAACATCTCCATCTGTAAGAAATACCCGGAGATATTTTTCCTGATTCAGTGCATAGCCAACAGCATCACCAAATTTATCCTTCTTGGACACATTTATAGTTTTTAGGTACGCAAAAAACGCATCCACAAGTGGTTTGATAACCGCCTGCCGTTGCTTAAGCCGTTCATCAGAAGAAAGGTCCTTCAGCTTCCCTTCTTCCCGATAGATTGCCTGAATCTGTTTCATCAAAAGAAATGCATTGGATTCCTTTTGATAGGATTTCGAAATCAGCTTTAAGGCTTCATCAAATCTGCGGCGACAGTGCACCCAGCATCCGGCAATGGTCAGTTCTTCCAACTCTTTTTCTAAAGTATGGTAGACCTGGTAACCGTCTGTTACACAGATGCCGTCGTACCCTTTTAGGAATTCCCGTGGATGGGATGCATTTCTCGTCTGCTGGTATTCATACAGGACAATCTGCCGTTTTTGATACAAATGTCCGGAACGGTATACCCACATCCAGCTTTTGCTTCCGGCTTTGCGCCCGTCATGGTTTACAAGCACCGGCGTTTCATCTGCCTGGATGACGTGGTAGAAATACAATTCTTTATGAAGATAATCATAAAGGATTGATAGATATTCCTCTGCCAAACGTATGCACCAGTTTGCCATGTTCTGCCTTGTGATCTGCAGGCCATAACGCTGGAATTCCTGCTCCAATCGATAGAGAGGAACTGCGTTCACATATTTTCCATTGATGATCGCAGCACCCAGAGATGGTGATACCAGACTCCCATGCAGTAACGTCTTTGGATGGTCTGCTTTCACCATGTGTTCATCTGTTTTGCTGGCATACACACCGATGTGATGTTCTTCTACTTCTACCTTCGCAGGTACGAAATGATATTTTCTGGAAATGGCATCCGGTAACTGTTTCCAACCCCTGACACCGAATTCCGCTTCCAATTCCTCCGCGGACAGATAATGGTCGATCCGTCTGACCGGAAGCCCGGAAAGATCTGCTTCTTTCTTTCCCTTACGCTTCGGCTGCTTTGGAGACTTCAGTTCCAGATCCTCAGGCTCTGCCGCATTAAGATCACAGACTGCTTCTGCTTCATTGAAAAAGACAATCGTTCCGTTTACTTCTCGAAAACAGATCTGACTGGTATCTTCCATTTTTTCAGAAGACCTGCCAAAACGGTTCTGCTTACCAAGGATCACCTGTTCCATCAGAAGCTGCATTTTTTCATTCGATGCGTGAAGCTCCTTTGTTAAAGCATTCAACTGTTCCTGCTGTTGTAAAAGAAGCTGGATAAGAAACGACTTATCAACGTTATTTAATTGTTCCTCCGTATAATTGACTGCCATAACCAAACCTCACTTTCCTAAGTGGTATTATAGCAGAATCAACAGTTTTTGGCTATTTTTGCATTCTGTTACCTTCGTTACTTTGACGGTGGATAACAGTCATGAATACCTGAAGATAAAAGCCAGAATTTCAGATATTTATGACTGTTATCCACAATCTGAAAAGTTTTGGAATCCAGAGTATCATAGAAACTCACAGAAAACTTTCAGGATGTGAATAACTTTCAATTTTATATTGCACTGGGTAACCCGGTGTGGATGAAAGTGATTTTATTTTCTATGTTTTGCACAAATCATAAGGAGAATCCAGGATCAGGAACTTCTTCTATGGGATGTCTGGCAACGATTTCCAGACCCTGCATCAACATTCGATACTGGTCTGTGCTGATCTCCAGCGCTTCCTCCTGTGTACGAGGCCATCGGAAGTTCCCATTTTCAATCCGCTTATACAGAAGGAGAAATCCATCACCTTCCCAGATGAGTCCTTTTATCCGGTCCGTACGCTTACCGCAAAATAAGAATAATGTATTCTTATCATAAGGATCGAGCTGGAACTGAAAACGTATGATTCTTGCCAAGCCGTCAATTCCTCTGCGCAGATCCGTAAATCCAGTTGCCAGATACACTTTTTTGAATCCGGTACCATCATTGAGCATTTCTGATCACTCCCAAAAGTGTACTTAGAAAGGAGGCAGAAGCCTGGTCGGTGATTTCCAACGTGAGGTTGCTTCCACTTCTGATTATGGCAGCGATTTTATGCTCTGAGGTCGTATTTACCGGATGGAGTGCAGAGGAAGGAACTTCTACAAAGGCTTGTGTATGCTCCGCAGTTTCTAAGTAAGCCTCACGGACTTTCCGGAGTCTCCAGTAGTAACTCGCTTTTGTAATGTCGTGCAGCTGACACCATTCATCGATTTTCATTCCCTGTGGACGGTTTTGACAGTCTCGGATCAAATCAGCCCATTCATTCAGGCGGGTTTGCTGTGCAACTAAACTTGTGTGAGATTTCATGACTCACCTCCTGTGATAAAGTCTAAAAAGTTGAGTACTAAACTATTTAGACTTTGTAGTGATGAGTCTATTATCTCACATCGGATGATTTTGAACAGGTACTCGCTATTTTGCGTTTACCCGCATTGAGCGGCAATCCTGTTTTTTAATCTTCTTCGATAATCTGTATTTCAAAATAATCAAAATCAAGAATTTCAATGAAATTATCCTGAGAAAAACGAACTTTTGAAAATTTTTGAAAATCCTTGATATTAGCATCTAACCATATTGGTGAAGGCAGATCGAATTTATGACAAATACAATCGAGAGAATGAAATACCTTTTTTGTACGGGTGTCTGTAGTATCATCACAGACTACAGTGCTTTTTAGTATGTGTGTATCTTTATAAATGCTTCCCATTAATCGAAACATATTGTTATCCTTTCTTATGCTCATTTTATACAGCACTATTATATGTAAGGGTTAAAGATGTGTAAAGAGGGTTTCTGATGAAATTGTGCATATTGCTTATGTAATTTATAAAAATATGGCAAAATGCCAGATGCCCTTTTTGGATTGTCTAGGCTTACAAAGAGTTGGAAAAATATTTGGGCATTTGAACTATGGAAAAAAAATGAAGATAGCAGTATACTAAACACAGTTCAAAAAGCAAAAAAAACGGATATTTATATATCATTTAGGAGGAAAATGAGAAATGGCAAGTTTATCATTACAGCATATTAACAAAACTTATCCAAACGGATTTGAAGCAGTAAAGGATTTTAACCTTGAAATCGCAGATAAAGAATTTATCATCTTTGTAGGTCCTTCAGGTTGTGGTAAATCTACAACACTTCGTATGATTGCAGGTCTGGAAGAAATTACAGGTGGTACATTAAAAATTGGTGATAAAGTTGTAAACGATGTGGAACCAAAAGACAGAGATATCGCAATGGTATTCCAGAACTACGCTCTGTATCCACACATGACAGTTTATGATAACATGGCTTTTGGTCTTAAATTAAGAAAAGTTCCAAAAGATCAGATTGATAAAATGGTTAAAGAAGCAGCTAAAATTCTTGACCTTGAAAAATTATTAGACCGTAAACCGAAAGCTCTTTCCGGTGGTCAGAGACAGCGTGTTGCTATGGGACGTGCTATCGTGCGTGAACCTAAAGTATTCTTAATGGACGAACCTCTGTCAAACTTGGATGCAAAACTTCGTGTTCAGATGCGTACTGAAATTTCTAAATTACATGAAAGATTAGGTGCTACAATTATTTATGTAACACATGACCAGACAGAAGCTATGACATTAGGTACAAGAATTGTTGTTATGAAAGATGGTGTTGTACAGCAGGTAGATACACCTCAGACATTATACAATGCACCATGCAACTTATTCGTTGCTGGATTTATCGGTTCTCCTCAGATGAACTTCTTAGATGCAACTGTAAAAGTAAAAGGTGATGAAGTATACTTACAGATTGGAAATACAGTACTTCAGGTACCAGCTTCTAAGAAAAAAGCTCTTATTGATGGTGGATACGATGGAAAAACAGTTGTTATGGGTATTCGTCCAGAACACGTATACGATGATGAAGCTCGTATTCAGGCATTCCCAAATAGCATCGTAGAAGGTAAAATTACTGTATACGAATTATTAGGTGCTGAAGTATATCTGTACTTTGATACAGAAGGCTTCCCAATGACAGCAAGAGTTAACCCACGTACAACAGCAAGAACAGGTGATACTGTTAAATTTGCTCTTGATATGGAAAAGGTTCATGTATTCGATAAAGAAACAGAACAGGTTATCACAAACTAAGATTGAAGATTATATTTCCCGTCTGGTATACCAGACGGGAATTCTGCTTTATAGAATTCTTTTTACATCAGGTTGATAATTTGAAAAAAATACGTTATTATTATTTTAGAAAATTTCGGGTAAATATCAAAAAGGAGAATGATTATGATATCAAGTCAGATAATACAAAAAACATTAGACGAACTTAGAGCAATTACCAGAATTGATTTATGTGTTATGGACATAGATGGTAAAGTAAATTCTACTACATTTCCTATAGAGAATGAGGATTTCGGAGATGTAAGAAGTTTTGCAGAATCTATGGCTGACAGTCAGGTAATGAAAGGTTATCATTTCTTCAAAATTTATGATAACCAGACCGTAGAATATGTATTAGTTGCAAAAGGCGGAAACGAAGATGCTTATATGATTGGACGTGTTGCGGTAGTACAAATTCAGAATTTAATTGTAGCCTATAAAGAACGCTTTGATAAATCTAATTTTATTCAGAACCTAATCTTAGATAATCTGCTGCTGGTTGATGTGTACAATAGAGCGAAAAAACTTCATATTGCTGTAGAAGCAAAAAGAGTCGTGCTTTTAGTTGAAACAAAGCATGAGAAAGATCAGGACTCTATGGAAATTTTGAAAAATTTATTTATTTCCAGAAATAATGATTTTATTACAGCTATTGATGAAAAAAATATTATTATTGTTCGTAGTTTGGAAGAGAATGATGGATATCCGGAAATTGAAGGAATTGCAAAGATGATTGTAGACATGCTTAATGCAGAAGCTATGTCACAGGTACGTGTATCTTATGGAAATATTATTCACGAGATAAAGGATGTATCCCGTTCTTACAAAGAGGCTAAGATGGCTCTTGATGTAGGAAAAATTTTCTATGTAGAGAAAAATATTGTGGGATATAATAACTTAGGAATTGGACGTTTGATTTATCAGCTCCCTATGCCTCTTTGTGAAATGTTTATGAAAGAAGTATTTGGCGGAAAACTTCCGGAGTCTTTGGATGACGAAACGTTGAATACAATTAATAAATTCTTTGATAATAACTTAAATATTTCAGAAACGTCAAGGCAGCTTTTCCTGCATAGAAATACCTTGGTTTATAGATTAGAAAAAATTCAGAAAAGTACAGGACTTGATATCCGTGTATTTGACGATGCTTTAACTTTTAAAATTGCATTAATGGTTTCCAGTTATATGGAATTTATGAAAAAACAAGATTAGTTTCGCATTGAGAAAGGAATGCTCTGATCATGAGATTACAGTAATTTGTGTCACATGGTCAGAGCGTTTTTGTTTTATAAGTATTTACAACACATTGTTAAATTAGCACAATAAAGTGCTTGCAATTTACCACGATAAAATTTATAATGGAAGGAAATTTACGAAATACAGAATGGAGGAGCTGCTATGATTAAACTATATAAAGGCGGTGCATGGCTGACAAAAGGACAAGAACCTGTGAGTGATGAGCCGGGACTGGAGCAAAAATATCATTTAGGCAAATATGAAGCGAGGAGAAATACAATTGCTTATTCCATTTTAAAGAAACATAATACATCTGAAAATATGGATTTCCTAAAGTTGAAATTTGATAAATTAACATCACATGATATTACTTTTGTGGGAATTATACAGACAGCAAGAGCATCAGGATTAGAGAGATTTCCTGTTCCTTATATACTTACTAACTGCCATAATTCTTTGTGTGCAGTTGGGGGGACAATCAATGAGGATGATCATGTATTTGGTTTAAGCTGTGCAAAAAAATATGGGGGAGTATATGTGCCTCCCCATCAGGCAGTTATCCATCAATATGCCAGAGAAATGCTGGCAGAAGGTGGAAAAATGATCTTAGGTTCTGACAGTCATACGAGATATGGCGCATTGGGAACTATGGCAATGGGAGAAGGCGGACCGGAATTGGTTAAACAGCTTTTGGGGAAGACCTATGACATTCCTTATCCTGAGATAGTAGGTGTTTATCTTACAGGTGAACCTGCTTTTGGTGTTGGACCGCAGGATATTGCATTGGCAATTATAGGGGCTGTATTTTCTTCCGGATATGTAAAGAATAAAGTAATGGAATTTGTAGGACCGGGAGTGGAAAGGTTAAGCGTAGACTATCGAATTGGTATCGATGTAATGACCACAGAAACTACATGTTTATCTTCTATTTGGCAAACAGATGACAGAGTAAAAGAATTTTATGAAATACACGGAAGAGGACAGGAGTATAAAGAACTACAGCCAGAGGGAACAGCTTATTATGATGGAATGGTTTATGTGGATTTATCTACAATTCGTCCTATGATTGCAATGCCTTTTCATCCTGCAAATACATATACCATTGAGGAATTAAATCAAAACTTGATGGATATTTTGGATGAAGTGGAGAAAAAGGCAAAGATTAGCCTTGGTGAAAATGTCCCTTATACATTGAAAGATAAAGTAAGAAATGGAAAATTGTATGTGGAGCAGGGAATTATTGCAGGGTGTGCCGGCGGAGGTTTTGAAAATATTTGTGATGCAGCGGATATTTTGAGGGGGAAAAGTATCGGTTCGAATGAATTTTCTCTTAGTATTTATCCGGCAAGTACGCCGATTTATGTGGAATTGGTGAAAAATGGGGTACTGGCAGATTTGATGCAGACAGGAGCAATCGTAAAAACAGCATTTTGTGGACCTTGTTTTGGTGCAGGAGATACGCCGGCAAATAATGCTTTAAGTATCCGGCATTCTACCAGAAATTTTCCAAACAGAGAAGGTTCAAAGGTTCAGGAAGGGCAGATTTCTTCAGTTGCACTGATGGATGCCCGCTCTATTGCCGCTACAGCAGCAAACAAGGGATGTTTGACAGCCGCAACAGAATACGAAGGTATATACAGAAAACCGGCATATTTCTTTGATGGTTCTATTTATAAAAACAGGGTATTTGACAGTAAAGGAGTGGCAGACCCGGATGTGGAAATCCAATTAGGTCCTAACATTAAAGACTGGCCTAAAATGCCGAAATTGCCTGAAAATTTATTGCTTCAGGTAACGGCGGAAATCCATGATCCTGTAACCACTACGGATGAATTAATCCCTTCCGGTGAAACTTCTTCTTATCGTTCTAATCCTATAAGATTAGCAGAATTTGCACTATCCAGAAAAGCACCGGACTATGTTGAACTGGCAAAAAAAATTCAGAAAGGAGAAATAGCCAGAGAGCAAAATAAAATCCCGGAGATGCAGGTGCCGGAACTGGAAAAGGTACGAGAACAGATACAAGCGGTTTATGAAAACATGAGTTGGGAAAATACAGGTATAGGAAGTACAATTTTTGCAGAAAAACCAGGGGATGGTTCTGCCAGAGAACAGGCGGCATCCTGCCAAAAAGTTTTGGGAGGATGGGCTAATATTGCCAGAGAATATGCTACAAAACGATATCGTTCTAATTTGATAAACTGGGGGATGCTTCCGTTTTTGTTCACAGATAAAGAGATGGTATTTGCAAAGGGAGATTATATTTATATCCCTGACATACAAGAGGCTGTTAAAAAGGGAAAAGCAGAGATAAAAGCTTTTGTGATAAAGGATAAACTCTATCCGTTTATTTTGAAGCTGGGTGAGATGACACAGGATGAAAGAGATATTCTTTTAGAAGGCTGTTTGATTAACTATTATAAATTGTATATATAATTGCGAAATAAATATACAATTTACAGTTTTAAAAGAATGAAAAATAATATTATAAAAAAAGATAAAAAATATTAAAAAAGATATTGACAAATTGCTGAGGAAGTAGTATTATAAAATCAACAAAAAACAAAACACCTTTTACAAAACATTATTTCATATCCATTTCAAAATTAGAGACGAGAAATCAATTTTGAAGTTGGCTACAAGGTACAAAAGATAAATCATTATTAAAGTTTTAAGTGTACGGAGAATACAAGATAAACAGAAGGTAATGATAAAGTACCAAGGAAAAGATAATGAAGAAAAAGGATGTAGAGTTTAATAAAGATAAGGAGGTTTAGTCCAATGGAAACTACTAAATCAAATTATCAATATGAGAGTGGTAAGGCATAAATCCCTATGAAAGACCTGGAATGAAAAAATAAAAAACTTCCTCAGCAATATAAATATATGATAGTAGGAAAAAGAATTTCAGGTAAATATCAAAAATGTCCTCATATTGAATATTTACCACAAAAGTAATAAAAAGGTTTTAGATTATATGTAAAGAAATATAATTTAAAAGAATAAAGTATCTATATATCATTTTAAAGTATAACAAAAAGAAATAATATGATGAGTTCTATTCGTTGAAATAAGCCTGTTGTATTTGAAAAACAAAAACAGTTGTTATATCAGAAAGAAATGTATAGAGAAATATTTTGAAGGCAAATAGCCCGAACTACTTGTTAGAAGCTTTTTATTATCATATATAGATTGATATTAAACTTTCAATAAATCTAAAAAGGATTTATAAAATAGGGAAAGAAAATGATAGCTGAAATGAGAAAGGAATAAAAAAATTGAATAACGAAGAAAATTAGAACAACCGTTATATCCAAGTATAAGATATAGCGGTTGTTCAGTTTTTATGTTATAATTGGAAAAATTAAAAAGACAGGAATATATGAGGTTGCTATGAATACTATAAATATAGAAGATACTATTTTATATGAAGATAAATATATTTTGGTTTGTCGAAAACCGGCAGGATTTCCAGTCCAGAGTAAGAGATTGGGGACTTTAGATATGGAGTGTGCATTGAGAAATTATCTGGCAAAAAAAGGACAAGAACCTTATGTGGCGGTTATTCATAGGTTAGATCAGCCGGTACAGGGAATTCTTGTATTTGCCAAGGATAAAAAAAGTGCATCTAATCTCAGCAAACAAATGCAGCAGGGGGGATTTGGAAAAATTTATCTTGCTTATGTACAGGGGCATACGAGCAATGGACAGGCGATTTTAGTGGATGAATTAGAAAAAGATGGAAAAACTAACACTTCAAAGGTAGTATCGAAGAAGACACAAAACAGTAAACAGGCAAAGCTTTCTTATAAAGTTTTGAAGGAAACAGAAGCTGGAAGCCTTTTAGAGGTTTCTTTGGAAACAGGGCGTCACCATCAAATCAGAGTGCAATTAGCACATGCAGGATTGCCGATTTTTGGTGATGCAAAATATAATTTAAAATGCACAAAGGAAGATGCGGAACAAGGGATTTCTCTTTGTGCCTATAAATTGTCTTTTTTACATCCGGTAAAAAAGAATAAAATGGAATTTGAGGTAATGCCGGTTGGAAATTTTCCAATAGTATAGGAAGGAATTGTTTCACCATACTAAGAGTAAAGGATAAAAGTATGGGGGAATAAACCATGAATTGGAAAAAGGCAGGGATTATAGCGGGGGTGACCACAGGAGTATTTTTGGGAATGAAATACGTGCTTCCTGTAATACTTCCGTTTTTTTTAGGCTGGATTTTGGCTGAGACAGTACACGGGCCGGCGAAGAAAATATGCAGGACTTGGATTGGTGAAAAAATGCATTTCTCAGAGAAAATTGTGGGGATGATTTTTATTGTTCTGGGAATGCTTTTGGCAGCGGTGGGAATGTTTTTTGCATTGCAGTATCTTACAGGAAAATTGGGAGAATGTGTTCAATATTATCCGGAGTTTAAGGAAGAGGTTCAAGATATTCTCTGGAAATTTTGTACAGGTATGGAGCAGATTGTCGGAATACCTTCTGATAAAAGCTTTTTTTATATATGTGAACAGGCAGAACATTTTTTGAGGTGTATTTTTTCAGGGAAAAGCAGCATGAACACGGCAATGGTCTCTGTGAGAAGCTGTGCCTGTTTCATAGGCATATTTGCAATATGTGTTGTATTTGCTGTTTTATTTCTACAGGAAAGAGAACAAGTGTACAATGTCATGGGGAAATGGAAGATATTTGGGAATATCATTCATATATTTAAGGAAATGACAGTAGGAATAAAAGAGTATTTAAAGGCTCAATTTAAAATTATTGTGGTAGTTTGTGCATTGTGTGTTTGTGGACTTGGAGTGCTTAGAGTGAAGTATTATGTGGAATTTGGCATAGCTATTGGGATTTTAGATGCCTTTCCTGTTTTAGGTACGGGAACTTTTCTTATTCCGGCAGGGATTATTCTGTTTATTCAGGGAAATGGAAAAATGGGTGTTGGTTTGCTTGTTTTGTATCTGCTGACTGCAGCCATACGACAATTTTTGGAACCTAGACTTATTGGAAATCACATAGGCGTTTCTCCTCTTTTAGTACTTGTATCTGTTTATCTGGGCATTGTTTTGTATGGAGGGTTTGGATTTATTCTGGGGCCGGTATCTGCTTTTCTTATCTATGTAATCTTAAAGGAATGTAATGTCTTTGGAGAAAATTAAAGGATTATAGCATTTCGAAAAATTTTATAAACAAAGATAGAAGGTATGGACTATTAAAAACTTTCGTGTATAATGGGAAAGTAGTGAAACTTTTAGATAAAATGAGTAAAAGGCAGGTAAGATTATGAAGAAAGTGCTGGTGGGTTTGCTGTGTTGTATGCTGGCAGCAGGAGTTATCAGTGGCTGTGGCGCAAAGGAAAAGCCAAAATCTGATAAAAGCCAAAATCATACAGAAAAACCGGAAGAAGAGTCTGATAATACCGATACAGAAAAGCCGGAAGAAGAGAAAGAGCCTTCTGAGAAGCCGGAAGAAGAGAAGAACATGGCAGATGATCTGACAATGCAGGTTTTAAAGGATCAGGCAGGAACAAGAGATTACACTTCTCTGGAAGAATTAAATCCAGAACCAGGCAGTCATATTGCAGTGGTAGTCAAGAACACGAAGTCAAGCTTCTGGAACAGTGTGAAAATAGGAATGGATCAGGCTATAAAAGATTTGAACCAGAAAATGGGCTACAAAGGCGAAGATAAAATTAAGATTTCTTTTGAGGGGCCTTCAGAGGAAACAGATGTAGAAAGTCAGATTAATATTATTGATGCAGTGCTTTCTGAAAATCCTTCGGTACTTTGTCTGGCAGCAATAGATATGGAGTCCTGTGAAGCGCAGTTGGAAGCGGCAGCAGAAAATGATATTCCTGTTGTAGTTTTGGACTCAGGTGTGCAGAGCGATTTGGTAAATACTGTGTGTGCGACAGATAATTATACGCTGGGTGTGGAGGCTGCAAAAAAATTGGCGGAGGCTATTGGTGGTCAGGGCCAGATTGCAATTATGACACATGTAGCGGCATCACAGACAAGCAGAGATAGAGAGGCTGGTTTTACAGAGGAAATTACTAATAATTATCCTGAGATTGAGATTATAAATATTTCTCATGAAAATCAGGAAACAAGCATGACAGAAATGGCGGAAGCTGTATTGAAGTTATATCCTGACGTGAAAGGCTATTTTGGGACAAATGAACATGCAGTCAATGCAGTTTTAGATGCCGTGAGTGTATCAGATAGAGAAATTTTTGTATTAGGCGTTGATGCTGGAAAAAAACAGATTGATGCAGTGAAAAAGGGAACAGAAATAGGAACTTTCGTGCAAAATTCCTATGGTATGGGATATGCTACTATTGTAGCTGCAATGCGCGCAGACCTTGATTTAGAAAATGATACATTTATTAACTGTGGATATCAGTGGATTGATGGGAGCAATATCGAATTACCAGATTATGCTAACTATTTATACGAGTAAAGTGTTAATGTGAAAACAAATGAAAAAAACATCTTAATACAGTGATAATTGGATAAAATATACAAGAGATAAAAAGGGAAAATGCTCATAATTGTGCAATTTCCCTTTTGTTATAGAGAAAAAATAGAAAATATGTAATTGTTTAGTGGAAAAAGTAAGAATGATACGTTAATAAATTGACAAAATGCATAATTCATAGTAATATCAAGATATGCGAAGGTGGTGATACTGTGGTAGAAAAGACAATCAAAGAAATCCGGGAAACAGAGCAGGAAGCCGAGAAAATTGTGATTCGTGCCAAAAATCAAGGGGCACAACTTCTTGAGCAGACGAAGCAGGAAACAGAGGATGCGAAAGCCGCTATGATTGCGAGAGCGCAGGAGGAGGCAAAAGATGCCAGAGAAGCTGCGCAGGCTGTCAGTGAGAAAAAGCTGGAGGAAGCTTTGAAAACAGCAGCACAAGAAATTGCAGAAATTCGAAATACTGCAAAACAAAGGGAAGAAGAGGCAGTAAATGCAATTATATCAGGTTTGGTATAAAGATGCTGTCAGAAGAAAACAGAAAATAAAGGAGTGATGTAAGTATGGCAGTATTGCAGATGCAAAAAGTCAGTATCTGCGCGCTGAAAAAGGACAGAAAAGCCATTTTGGAAAAAATTCAGTCTTTGGGTATTATGGAAATTTCCAAATTCGAGACTGAAGAGGAGGGCCTTCAAACAGTAAATACTCAGGAAGAGAGAAATTCATTTGAGAGAAATGCAGCTTTGGCCGAGACAGCACTGAATATTCTTCAGGAATATGTGCCGGAGAAAGTATCTATGTTTGCGAGTCTGGAAGGTAAGAACCTGATAGAAAAGAGCCAATATATAGAAACGACGAAACAAGAGAAAGAAATCTTGAATACGGCAGCAAATCTTGTGAAATTGAACAAACAGATTTCAGAGTGCAGAGCCAATGTCCAGAAGATGGAAAATCAGATAGAGTCATTGCTTCCATGGATTAATTTGGATATTCCGGTGAATTTTCAGGGGACAAAAAGTACGACAGTATTAATTGGTTCTATTTCCGGAATTATGACATTGGAAGAAATTTATGGTCTGATTTTGGAGCAGGCGCCGGAAGTATCAGGAGTAGATATTTTTGTTTTGTCTTCTGAAAGAGATGCAATGTATCTTGCGGTGTTATGTCTGAAAAAAGATGCAGCACATGTGGAAGAGGTTCTTCGCCAGAATGGTTTTGCAAAACCAGCTCAGAGTATGAGCAAAATTCCGGCTCAGGAAAAAGAAGAACTGCAACAGAAAATTGTAGCTTTACAGCAAGAGGCAGAGGAGTGTCAAAAGGAAATTTGTTCGTATGCTTCTGATAGAGAGAAGCTGAAATTAATTTCAGATTATTTTAGAGCAAGAGCTGAAAAATATGATGTTTTAGGACAAATTCCACAGTCGAAACAGACATTCTTTTTGAATGGATATGTGCCGGCGAAATCTTTAAATGTTCTTGAAAAGGCTTTGAATGAAAATTTTGTTCTGAGTCTGGAGAGCGCAGATGTTCCTGAAGATGAAGAAATGCCAGTGCTTTTGAGCAACAATGGATTTTCTGAGTCAGTGGAGGGCGTTTTGGAATCCTATGGCCTTCCGAAAAGAGGAGAAGTAGACCCCACAACTGTGATGTCTTTCTTCTATGTTTTTTTATTCGGATTGATGCTGTCAGACGCAGCGTATGGTTTGATTATGTTCCTGGGATGCTTCTTTATATTGAAAAAATTCCCGCGTATGGAACAGTCAATGAAAAAAGCGATTAAAATGTTTATGTATTGTGGTATTTCCACATTAATCTGGGGTATTCTTTTTGGCGGTTATTTTGGAGATGCCATTGATGTAGTGGCCAGAACATTCTTCCATGTAGAGGTACCGGAAGGCGGACTGGTGAAAGCACTCTGGTTTGTTCCGCTAAATGATCCTATGCGAATGTTGATGTATTCTATGGCGTTTGGAGTCATTCATCTGTTTACAGGTTTGGGAATGAAGGGTTATATGCTGCTGAAAGAGAAAAAAATTATGGACTTTTTCTGTGATGTAGTGCTGTGGTATGTGTTCCTTATCGGATTAATTCTCATGCTGCTGCCAAGTCCGATTTTTGCATCTATTTCCCAGATCCCACCGGAAACATTCCCTGCTTTTGTAGGCGGGGCAGGAAAGGTTCTGACAATTGTCGGAGCGCTGGGATTGTTATTTATGTCAGGCCGTGCAAATAAGAATTTTGGATTGCGTCTGGCTCTTGGTGCTTATGACCTTTACAATGTAACCGGATGGCTCAGTGATGTACTTTCCTATTCTCGTCTATTGGCCCTTGGCCTTGCTACAGGTGTTATTGCATCTGTTATTAATCAGATGGGAAGTATGGTAGGAGATGGCATTTTTGGCGCGATAGTCTTTATTTTAGTCTTTATTATAGGGCATGCCATGAATATGGCAATTAATATTTTAGGTGCGTATGTTCATACAAACCGTCTTCAGTTTGTTGAATTTTTCGGCAAATTTTATGAGGGTGGAGGAAAACCTTTCAACCCATTTAAATTAAATATGAAGTATGTAGATATCAAGGAGGAATAAAATTTATGAGTGGAGTTGTTTATGCATTATTAGGAGCTGCATTAGCAGTTATTTTAGCAGGTATCGGTTCAGCGATTGGCGTTGGTATTGCAGGTCAGGCTGCAGCAGGAGTTGTTACAGAAGATCCAAGTAAATTTGCGAAAGTTTTGATCATGCAGCTGCTTCCTGGTACACAGGGTATTTATGGTTTGTTAGTTGGATTTATTACTCTTTCCAAAATCGGTCTTTTAGGCGGCGGTTTATTGGAACTGACAAAAGGTGAAGGACTTCTGGTACTGTGTGCATGTCTTCCAATTGGTCTTGTAGGACTTATCTCTGCTTATTATCAGGGAAAAACTTCTGCAGCAGCAATTGGTATTGTTGCAAAGAAACCGGAACAGTTTGGTAAAGCTATGCTTTTCCCTGCAATGGTTGAGACATACGCAATTCTTGCTCTGCTGGTTTCCATTCTGGCTGTTACAAACCTTCCATTCTAATTATCTGACAGAATTAAGAGGTAGACAGAGGAAATATAGTAAAGGAGAGCAGAAGAATGACTGGATTAGAAAAGATGAAAAGCCAGATTCTTGAAGAGGCTGAAGCTTCTGCTAAGGAAATTCTTGCAGATGCCGAAAAACAGGCGGATGCAATGAAAGAAAAAGGAAAAGAAGAAGCAGAAGCTGTGTGCAGAGAAATTTCCCAAAAGTCTCAAGAAGAGGTGAAAGCCATCGAGGAACGTGCTGTTTCTTCCTGTGATTTACAGAGAAGAAAAGCCCTTCTCACAGCAAAACAGGAAATCATTGCGGAAGTGCTGGCACATGCTTACCAGACTTTAATTAATGCAGATGATGAAACCTATTTTGCAATGCTTCGAAAAATGCTGCATAGATTTGTGCTGTCACAGAACGGAGAAATCTGTTTTTCTGATGAAGACTTAAAAAGATTGCCACAGGGCTTTGAAGAAGAAATTCAGGCAATTGCAAAGGAAAAGGGCGGTGCGCTGGCAATTTCTAAGGAAAGTAGAAAAGTGCATGGCGGATTTGTTCTTATTTATGGTGGAATTGAAGAAAATTGTACTTTTGAAGCAATTTTCAGTTCAAAAAGAGATGAGCTTTCAGATAAAGTTCATTCATTATTATTTTCATAGCATAACCGCAAGAAGGAGGAATTGATTTGTTTGATACAAAATATACCTATGCGGTTGCGCGAATACGTGCGTTGGAAACATCATTATTTACTTCTCAGATTATTGAGCAGTTGATTGCCTGTGACACAGAGGAACAATGTATTCAGGTGTTGCAGGAAAAGGGCTGGGGAGATAATGATACAGCAGCGAATGCAGATGCAATTTTAGGGCGGGAAACAGAAAAGATTTGGGAAACTATGAAAGACTTGGGCGTTGATATGTCTGTCTTTGATGTGCTTTCTTATCCTAATCTGTTTCATAACCTGAAAGCGGCTATTAAAGATGTTTGTTCCGGAAATGAAAATAGAAATCTGAATATTTATTATGAAGATACACAGATTTCTCCGGAAGAAATGCTGGATATTATAAAAAGCAAAGATTTTTCCAGATTTCCGGAAAATATGGCTAATGCAGCAAAAGAAGCTTATGAAACATTGCTGCATACAGGTGACGGGCAGCTTTGTGATGTGATTGTTGACAGGGCGGCATTAGATGCAATCTATGCAGCCGGAAAGGCGGCAAAAGACAGCATTATTAAGGAATATGCTGAATCCATTGTTGCAATCGCAGATATTAAAATTGCAGTGCGTTCACAGAAGACCGCGAAAACGATGGATTTTATGAAACGTGCAATGGCTCCATGTGACTCCATAGATGTAGACCAGCTGTCAAGAGCAGCAGTGGGAGGTATGGAAGCGGTTGTGGAATATTTATCAGGTACTGCTTATGCAGAAGGTGGCCAGGCGATTGCAGAGTCTTCTTCCGCATTTGAGAGATGGTGTGACAACCGACTGATACAGGCAATGAAGCCGCAGAAGTATGAGTCATTTTCAGTAGGACCTTTGGTAGCTTACGTGCTGGCAAGGGAAAATGAAATAAAAACGGTGCGAATTATTTTATCAGGGAAACAGAATGGATTTTCTGAGAATTCAATCCGAGAAAGGGTAAGGGATATGTATGTATAAGATTGCAGTTGTAGGCGATTATGACAGTATCTACGGATTTGCTGCGCTGGGTCTTGATACATTCCCGGTAGCCAATCGTAAAGAAGCAGAAGAAAAAATAGAAACACTTGCCAGTCATGAATATGGAATTATTTATATTACCGAAGCATTGGCAGCAGAGTGTAAAAGTGTAATAGAGAAATATCAGGAGAGAATTTTGCCGGCGATTATCCAAATTCCGGGAGTATCAGGAAATACCGGAGATGGTGTACAGGGCGTTAAGAATTCTGTAGAGCAGGCAGTAGGTTCTGATATTCTATTCAGTAATAATTAGAAAGCAGGTGATGCGTGGCCATGAGCAAAGGTATAATTAAAAAAGTAGCAGGTCCGCTGGTTATTGCAGAGGGCATGCGTGATGCAAATATGTTTGACGTTGTTCGTGTTAGTAATCAGCGTTTGATCGGTGAAATCATTGAAATGCATGGAGATGAAGCATCTATTCAGGTATATGAAGAAACTTCAGGACTTGGACCGGGAGAACCGGTAGAATCTACAGACGCTCCATTGTCCGTTGAATTGGGACCAGGTCTTATTACCAGTATTTATGATGGTATTCAGCGTCCATTAGATGATATTATGAAGGTTTCAGGAACAAATTTAAAAAGAGGCGTAGAAGTACCTTCTTTAAAGAGAAACCTGAAATGGAATTTTGTTCCTACTGTGAAGGTGGGGGACAGTGTTGAAAATGGTGATATTATCGGTACTGTTCAGGAAACTATTGTAGTAAACCATAAGATTATGGTTCCTTATGGAATGAGCGGTACAATTAAAGAGATTAAAGCAGGAGAATTTACTGTTGAAGAGGTAGTTGCAGTCATTACAACTGAAAATGGTGATGAAGAAATTACAATGATGCAGAAATGGCCGGTTCGTAAAGGTCGTCCATATCTGAAAAAACTTCCACCGGAAATGCCTCTTGTAACAGGACAGCGTGTAGTTGATACTTTCTTCCCAATTGCTAAGGGTGGTGTTGCTGCTGTTCCGGGACCTTTCGGAAGTGGAAAAACAGTTATTCAGCATCAGCTGGCAAAATGGGCTGAGGCTGATATTGTAGTTTACATCGGCTGCGGTGAACGTGGAAATGAAATGACAGACGTATTAAATGAGTTCCCTGAATTAAAGGATCCTAAGACAGGCCAGTCTCTGATGGAGAGAACCGTGCTTATTGCAAATACTTCCGATATGCCGGTTGCTGCTCGTGAAGCATCTATTTATACGGGTATTACAATTGCAGAGTACTTTAGAGATATGGGCTATTCCGTTGCATTGATGGCAGACTCTACATCACGCTGGGCAGAGGCGCTCCGTGAAATGTCAGGTCGTCTGGAAGAAATGCCTGGTGAGGAAGGATATCCTGCATACCTTGGTTCTCGTCTGGCACAGTTCTATGAAAGAGCCGGACATGTAATTTCTCTTGGTCAGGACAAGAGAGAAGGTGCTCTGTCTGTAATCGGAGCAGTATCTCCTCCGGGCGGTGATATTTCAGAACCTGTATCTCAGGCTACTCTTCGTATTGTTAAAGTATTCTGGGGATTGGACTCCTCTCTTGCATATAAGAGACATTTCCCGGCAATCAACTGGCTGACAAGTTATTCTCTGTATCTTGATAATATGGAGAAATGGTTTAATGAACAGGTGGCTCCGGACTGGATGGCAGGACGTCAGAAGATGATGAGTCTTTTGCAGGATGAGGCAGAGCTGGAAGAAATCGTTAAGATGGTTGGTATGGATGCATTATCTGCAGGAGACCGTCTGAAAATGGAAGCAGCTCGTTCTATTCGTGAAGACTTTCTTCATCAGAACTCTTTCCATGAAGTAGATACTTACAGCTCCTTAAAGAAACAGTATCTTTTAATGAAGCTGGTAGTTGCGTATTATGAGCAGGGCGCAGAAGCTCTGGCAAATGGAGCTAATATTCAAGATTTAGTAAAACTTGAAGTTCGTGAAAAAATCGGACGTTTCAAATATGTATTAGAAGAAAATTTGGAAGAAGAATATAAAGCTATATTAGAACAGCTTGCAAAAGAAATTTCCAATGTATTAGGGAAGGAGGACTTCTAATGCCGAAAGAGTATAGAACAATACAGGAAGTTGCCGGACCTCTTATGTTGGTTCGTGGCGTTGAAAATGTTCACTTTGATGAGTTAGGTGAAATTGAACTGGCAAATGGCGAAACACGCCGCTGCCGTGTTCTTGAAATTGATGGAAGTAATGCTTTAGTACAGCTTTTTGAAAGCTCTACAGGTATTAACCTTTCTAACAGTAAAGTACGTTTCCTTGGAAGAAGTATGGAACTTGGCGTATCTGAGGATATGCTGGGTCGTGTTTTTGATGGTCTGGGTCGTCCGATTGATGATGGTCCGGAAATTTTGCCGGATGCCAGAATGGATATCAATGGTCTTCCAATGAATCCAGCTGCAAGAAGCTATCCGGAAGAGTTCATTCAGACAGGAGTTTCTGCTATTGATGGTCTGAATACATTGGTTCGTGGACAGAAATTACCTATTTTCTCAGCATCAGGTCTGCCTCATGCACAGCTTGCGGCGCAGATTGCAAGACAGGCAAAAGTACGCGGTTCAGGAGAGAACTTTGCCGTTGTATTTGCCGCTATGGGTATTACATTCGAGGAAGCGAACTTCTTTACAGAGAGTTTTAAAGAAACAGGTGCTATTGACAGAACAGTGTTATTTATCAATCTGGCAAATGACCCTGCTGTTGAGCGTATTGCAACACCGAAGATGGCTCTTACTGCAGCTGAATATCTTGCATTTGAAAAAGACATGCATGTATTGGTTATTCTGACGGATATTACTAACTATGCAGATGCTCTTCGTGAGGTATCAGCAGCTCGTAAAGAGGTTCCGGGACGTAGAGGATATCCTGGTTATATGTATACAGACCTTGCTACTATGTATGAAAGAGCCGGACGTCAGAAAGGTAAAAAGGGAAGTATTACTATGATACCAATTCTGACAATGCCTGAAGATGATAAGACACATCCAATCCCTGACTTAACGGGATATATTACAGAGGGACAGATTATTCTGAGCCGTGAATTGTATCGTAAAGGTGTTACACCTCCGATTGATGTATTGCCGTCTCTTTCCCGTCTGAAAGATAAAGGTATTGGTGAAGGAAAGACAAGAGCAGACCATTCTAACACGATGAACCAGCTTTTTGCAGCTTATGCGCGAGGCAAAGAGGCAAAAGAATTAATGGTTATCTTAGGAGAGGCAGCTCTTTCAGATATTGATATTATTTATGCGAAATTTGCAGATGCATTTGAGCAGGAATACGTTTCTCAGGGTTATATGACAAATCGTGATATTGAAGAAACTTTAAGAATTGGCTGGAAATTGCTTTCTATCCTTCCAAGAAGTGAGCTGAAACGTATTGATGATAAGTTCTTAGATGAGTATTACGGAAAATTCTAAAGGAAGAGTCTGTGATAAAAAGAAAGAGGTGATATTTTGGCATCTACGCAGGTAACACCTACCAGAATGGAGCTTACCCGTTTAAAGAAGAAGTTGGTTACAGCTGTAAAAGGGCATAAGCTTTTAAAGGACAAACGTGATGAGCTTATGCGTCAGTTTCTTGATCTGGTAAGGGAAAACATGGCATTGCGCCAGAAAGTAGAGGCAGGGATTTTATCAGCGAACAAGAACTTCGTCATCGCAAAAGCAGGTATGTCTGAGCAGATATTAAATACAGCTTTAATGTCTCCGAAGCAGGAGGTCTATCTGGAAGCAGGGAAGAAGAATGTTATGAGTGTTGATATTCCGGTTTTTGAAACAAAAACCAGAACAGCTGATGCAAATGATATTTATTCTTATGGCTTTGCTTTTACTTCCGGAGATTTGGATGGAGCAGTAAAATCTCTTGCAGATATTCTGCCGGATATGCTTAGGCTTGCAGAGGTTGAAAAATCCTGTCAGTTAATGGCTTCTGAAATTGAGAAAACACGACGCAGAGTAAACGCTCTGGAGCATGTTATTATTCCGGAAACTCAGAAAAATATTAAATATATTACTATGAAATTGGATGAAAATGAAAGAAGTACACAAATTCGTTTGATGAAGGTAAAAGATATGATGTTGGAAGAAGCACATCATTACAAAGAAAGAGAAGCTATGGTGGAATAGAATAATGAAAAAGAGGGACTGTCAGGAAATGGATAGTTCTAAAAAGGGACAGTTGTGACTTGTATGGATCACAACTGTCCCTTTTTTATCAATTATTTTAATTATCTAACGTTAGAAGCGATGGTTCTGTCATTTTAATATGATTTTCTAAGGAAGTTCTGTCAATCAAAGCTGGTACTACACCGGTTCTGGAAATACAAAATCCCGCTGCATGTGTTGCAATCTTTACTGCATTTAAAAGTGAATATCCTTCGGTTAAATAGGAGGCTAAGGCTGCGATAAAAGCGTCCGCTCCTCCTGTAGAGTCGATAGAAGGGAAATCAGCAGCAGGGAAATAACCGGAAAAATCTGTTGTTTTTACATAAGAACCCTGATGCCCTAAAGTGATGATAATAACCGGACATCCCTGCTGATAAAAGTAATCTGCCTGTTGCTCTACAGTGCTTTCAGAAGGACATAAAAGTGCAGCTTCGCGTTTATTGGGAACAAATATATCTGCGTTTTTTAAAAGTTGAGCAGGCAGCACCTTTAATGTGGCGGGTTTTATAATGTTTTTTGCATGGTGTGAATGGGCTGTTTTAGCGGCTTGAATGCAAGTATCCATAGGAATTTCTGTGGAAATTAGGCAATAACCGCAGCCATCAAATAAATGTTCTCTTGCTAGAATATCCTTGGGAGATAAAGTTTTGTTGGCACCGGGGAGAACTGTGATGCAGCTTTCAGCATCTTTTTGTACGTGAATATATGCTTTTCCAGTGCTGGTGTTTGAGTTTCTGCGTATTCCATGGGTCAGAATATGCTCCTTTTTTAAAGTATCATAGATAATTGTTGAGTCATAATCATTTCCGATTTTTCCGATTAAAATTACTTCTCGTCCAAGACGCGCAGCACCAATTGCCTGATTTGCTCCTTTTCCACCAAGAGAAATGCAGGAAGCAGTAGTGATAGTAGTGCTTCCTGAGCTTGGAAGCTCATCCACTGTCAGAGTAATATCTGTATTAATACTTCCTACAGAAATAATTTTTTTATAGCGGCAGGAAGGAGGGGCATTTAAACTTTCTTCATGGTCTAAAGTGAGATTTTCTGAGGTAAAAAGTGTAAATTCAGGTTCATTTAAATTTTCACAGGCTGCAATTAAATGGTAGCAGACTTTTTCTCCGAAAGCCTCATAGGGAATTTGCAGAGAAGAAATTCTAGGGAAACAGATGTCATCTCCGGCATCTTCTCGAAGACTTATAAGAGATAAATCTGAAGGAATATGGTAATGAAAGTTTTTTACTTTTTCATAGAGAGAAAGAGCAGCCTCAAAGTGGGTGCTGACAATTCCTGTAAAGCCTTGCAGGGAAATCTGAGTATAAAAATCAGGATCTGTAACAAGAAGCTTCATATCCTCAGAATAGGGAATTTCATTGTCAAAAAGACATTTTTTAAATCCTTCAAATACCATTTTTGAGCGAAAACTTCCGGGTTTTGTCAGGCAGGCAATGTGTGTGTGGCGGTAATCCAAAAGTTTTTGAGCAGCAAGATATCCCATCTGCATGAAATCCAGACAGTGAGAGGTATCAGGAAGGGAGGAGTTGATGTAAGAAACAGCAATATTCTGTTCCTGAAAGTAATGTTCATATTGAATACTGTTTTCATTTATTGGTTCCCAGATGACACCATCCACATGATGTTTGCACAGTGCAGTAATATGCTTCAATTCCTTTTCTTCAGAGTCCATACTGTCGCAAAGAAGAATATTGTAGCCGTGCTTTTGCGCCATATCCATAATGCCTTTTAACATTAAGTTTAGTAAAGTGGTATGTCTTAAAAGAACACCAATGATAAAAGTTTTTGCATTGGAAATGTTTTTGGCTGCTCCATAGGGAGTATAGTTATATTCTTTTACAATTTTCAAGACACGATTACGGGTTTCGATATTTATGTTATCTGCTTTGTTGTTTACAATTTTGGAAACGGTTGAAATGGAAACACCTGCCAGATTGGCAATTTCTTTGATAGTCATAAGAAGACGTCACCTCACTTGTGTTTAATCTTATAGAGTATTATTCACTATCTGCAATTATTTGTCAATAAAGGTTCTTCTCCTTTTTTTCTAATGGAAAAGGTCTTCTGGAGAAGTTGGCAATACAAAAATAGAGGACGCATGGAACTATTTATTTATCGTCAGTCCCTAGGTGTGAGAGTGTTAAAAAATACTCTTTTATATTTTTGATGTAATTATGTATATTATGCGCAAAAATACACATATAAAAATATGAAAAAGTACAAAATATACAATTATACTTGACGGAAAAAGAAAATAGTGATATATTTCTGATAAAGAAAATAGTTTAGGAAAATATTTTCCCAATATAAAAGGAGAGAAAATAGTGAGTAATATATTAGTAGTTGGAAGCCTGAATATGGATTTTGTAATTAACGTAAAGAAAATGCCACTTTCAGGTGAAACAATTTTGGGAGAAGATGTAAATCTTGTTCCGGGAGGAAAAGGTGCAAATCAGGCATATGCTGTAGGAAAGCTGGGTGGCAAGGTTGAGATGCTAGGTGCAGTAGGAAATGATTTGTATGGAAAGATGCTGATAGAAAATCTTCAAGATGTAGGTGTGGGAACATCCGGTATAGAAGTTATTCCGGGAACACCTACAGGAAACGCTTTTATCAGTGTTGATGAAGAAGGGGAAAATAGTATTATTGTTGTTCAGGGAGCAAACAATAAGCTGACAACACAAATGATTGACAGGCATTTAAAGCTTATTGAAGAAGCCGATATTATTATTATGCAGCTGGAAATTCCCCTTGAAGTTGTGGAATATGTAAAAGTTTTGGCAAAGGAGAAGGGAAAGAAAGTTATTTTAGATCCAGCTCCTGCGCAAAAAGATTTGTCAGAACAGTTTTTAAAAGGTTTCAATATTGTGAAACCTAATGAAACAGAGCTTCAGACTTTAACAGGAAAGAAACTTGAAACAAAAGAGGAATTGATTTTAGGGGCTAAGGAATTATTAGAAAAAGGAATTCAAACAGTCATTGTTACTTTGGGCGGAGACGGGGCTTTGCTTGTCACAAAAGACAGAGAAGAGTATTTCAAAGCTCAAAAAGTAACAGCAATTGATACAACTGCCGCGGGAGATTGCTTTACTGCCGCATTGGCATTGGCATTAAGTGAAGGAAAGGATTATGCTGAGGCAATTGGATTTGGGAACAGTGTGTCGGGAATTGTGGTGACACGAAAAGGAGCACAGACTTCCATACCTACAATGGAAGAAGTGATAGAAAAAATGAAGAAGGAGGAGAAAGAGTGAAGAGACCAATAATTATTGATTGTGACCCGGGTGTGGATGATGCCTTAGCAATTATTTTAGCACTGAAACATTCTGAGTTAGAGTTAAAAGCTGTATGTACAGTATCAGGAAATGGAGATATTGATAATACTACACAAAATGGATTAAAGGTGCTGTCTTTATGCGAGAGAGAAGATATTCCCTTGTACAGAGGCTCGGCAAGAGCACTAAATGACAAACAGCCAGATACAGTGCCTGCATTTGGCAATGATGGATTGGGGGGATATGCGTATACAATCGAAACCGAAAAACAGGAAGAAGCAAAAAATACGGTTGATTTTTTGATAGAAACTGCAACAGAACATCCAGGAGAAATTACATTGTTTGCTATAGGACCTTGTACAAATATTGCAAAGGCAATTCGAAAGGATCCAGAATTTCCTAAAAAAATCAAACAGATTATTATTATGGGAGGGGCAAAATATACAGGAAATATGAGTCCGGTAGCGGAATATAATTTTTGGGCAGATCCATTAGCAGCAAAAGAAGTACTAAATGCAGGATTTCAGGATGCTGTTATGATAGGACTTGATGTCACAAATAAAATTGCTTTAGGTGCAGATATTCGAGAAATATTGAGAATTTTCAATACGAAATTATCTAATTTCCTTTACAATGTTACTCGAGTGGGAGTAGAAGACAACTGGGAGACAAGAAAAAAACCAGTAGCACCAATGCATGATGTTTTGACTGTAGCATATTTTATTGATCCGTCTATTTTAACTTTAAAAAAGGCCAATATCGATGTTATTACAGATGGGATTGGAAGAGGTCAATCCATTGTAGATATCAACGGACACTGGAATGACGGAAAGTGTAATGCATGGTATGCAGCAGAAGTTGATGTGAATAAGTTTTACAGATTATTATTAACAACTATATTTGAAGATAAAAAAGAAGAGATATTAGAATATTTAGGCTGATAGCTTTGAAGGGAGAGGTTACTGTGAAAGAAAGTAGAGGACAGCCAACAAATGGCGTACTTTAATAAGCTGTCTTATGGCAGCCTTTGAAAAATTATTATTTTGAAAAGCTAGGAAGCTAATTGTGATTCGGAAAGAATTCCTTCTCTGATGAGCAGTTTCTTAGCCTGTTTGATAGCCTTTTCCTTTTGCTTTTCTTTCAAAGGTTCAGGTATATCAATCTTGTATAAATCGGTCGGATTCCACGGCTGCATGAGCGACTTGCACCAATGCAGGTTTGAGGTAGACACCGGCACGTGTTATCCTGACAGATTTCTTCTTACCAGCAGATTCATTGTTGCCGGGAGTCAGTCCTGCCCAACAACAGAGGCGTTTGGAATTAGAAAACGGAGTCATATCGGTACCAATCTCGGAGATAACAGTAATTGCACTGTTACGGTCAACACCCGGAATGGTACACAGTAACTGGACAGCATTTTCATAAGGGGCAATCAAAGAATCAAGCATAGTGTCTATATCATTGATTGTAGATGTGATATAATCCAGATGTGCGCGGACGAGGCGCATACGGTATTTTTGGGAATCGGTCATCTGATACCCTTCGATGGATTCAATGACACTGTCAGACTTTTTCTTTAGGGAACGGAGAAGTCTGGAAGCTATTTCTTCGTGGTTGATGGAATTGTCGGATCGTTCAATCAGGTAGTCAATAACAGATGTAGCTGATTTCCCAAAGATATCGGAAACAACCGAATCTAATGCGACATTACAGACAGTAAGCGCATTCTGATATCTGTTCTTTTCGCTGGTACGGCAGGAAGTCAACTTGTAATGATATCTTGTGAATTCACGCAAGATACGGATTGGTTTACAAGGGAGATAGCTCCCAGGAACCAGACCTAATCGAAACAAATCCCCAATCCATTTGGAATCTTTTGTATCATCCTTGTTACCTTTGACTGCTTTTACCCATTTGGGGTTGGCAATAGTGACGTTGATATCGTCTTCCAAGAGATTGAATACAGGAACCCAGTATTTACCGGTAGATTCCATACAGACATCCCGACATTGGTTTTCAATCAGCCAATTTTTGAATTGCAGGATCGAATTGTTGAAGGTGGAGAAACGTTTCTTTTGGTAAGAAGGTTCTACTCCGGAAATGGTTTTAATGATTGTGGCAACGAGAAAAGATTTGTGAACATCGACGCCACAGCAGGTTTGATAAACAACTTTCATGGTCAAAACTCCTTTCAAAGTGAGATAAAGAAGCCATTGACTGCTCCACCACACATTTAACAGAGAAGTTAAAACAATTCTTACTGTACGGTCTAAAAGAGCCACTTATTTGTGCTTGAAAGATGGAACTCACACTGATTATTATGCTGTCTAAAACCGAAGAAAGTCTTTACGACTCACCTCCCCGTGCTTTGTAGTATAACTTCTTTAACAATTATTTTATCAGTAACGTGGGGGATTAAAAGACTTTCATTACTATTTGTGCCGCCGACTTGGCGGCGGAATGGAGATTATTATGGGTTATATAGAACTTAAAAATGTTACATATACATATCCCCTCGCTAAAGAACCAAGCATTAAAAATATTACTATTTCTCTGGAAAAAGGAAAATTTTATGCAATTGTAGGAGCGAATGGAAGTGGAAAAACTACTCTGTGTAATATTATTCGTGGGTTTATTCCAGGATTTTTTCAAGGTGAGATGGAAGGCGAGGTAATTTTAGAAGGAAAATCTTTACAACAGTATACAATGGGAGAATTGGCACCAAAGATTGGCTATGTTTTTCAAAATCCTTTTAACCAGATTACAGGAGCCAGAGATAATGTATATGAAGAAATTGCCTATGGCTTAGAAATTTAGGTGTGGAAATCGAAAAAATAAAAGATACAGTATCAAAGGTTATGGAATTAACGAATACTGCATATTTAGCAGAAAAAAATCCCTTTGAGCTGTCAGGTGGGCAGCAGCAAAGAGTAGCGCTGGCATCTGTTCTTGCTTTAGAACCAGATATTTTTGTAATTGATGAGCCTACATCGCAGCTTGATCCAAAAGAAACGGAAAGAGTTTTTGACATTATTGATAAGATGAAAAAAATGGGAAAAACGATTATTCTGGTGGAGCATAAAATTGAGTTAATTGCAGAATATGCAGATGAGGTTCTGGCATTGGAGGAGGGAAAACTTATTCGACATGGAGAAAAACATGAGGTTTTGTCAGATTTGTCTTTATTAGAACGAGATATTGAACTTCCTCAGTCAGTAATTTTAGCAGATGAACTGCGGAAACAGGGTATTTCTATTGCTGAAAAGGTTATTACAAAAGCAGAAATGGTGCATCAGCTGAAGAAAACTATAAACAGATAGTAAGGAGGATAAAAGATGTCATTTATTAAATTTGAAAATGTAAAATTTGTTTATCCGAATGGGTATTCAGCTGTTGAGAATATTAGTTTTGAAATCGAGCAGGGTGAAAATATTGCGATTGTAGGGCAAAATGGAGCAGGAAAGACCACTACAGTGAAAATGATTAACGGATTGTTAAAACCTACAGAGGGAAAAGTTATAGTTGCTGGCATGGATACAAAGGATTTTACTACAGCTGCTTTGTCAAGAAAAGCAGGTTACGTTTTTCAAAATCCGGATGATCAAATATTTCATAATACTGTAGAAAAAGAGATACAATTTGGACCAGAAGTTTTAAAAATGAGTGAAAGTAAAATTAAAGAAATGGTAGAATATTCTGCAAGACTGACAGGGCTTACGGAAGTTTTAGATGAAAATCCGTATAATCTGCCTCTCTCCGTAAGGAAATTTGTCACCATTGCATCGATTATAGCGATGGATACAGATATTGTAATTTTAGATGAACCTACAGCAGGACAGGACATCAGGGGAATACGTCTTTTGGAAAATATCTTAAAGGAACTTACTGCAAAAGGAAAAACAATCGTTACGATTGCACATGATATGGAGTTTGTAGTTAATAATTTTGATAAGGTATTTGTAATGGCACATAAAAATCTTTTGAAGATTACAAATCCTAAAGAGGTGTTCAGTGATGATAAACTTCTGGAAGAAAGTATGTTGATGAAACCATATATCAGTGAGATTGTATCTGAGCTTGGGTTACCAGGGAAGATTACATCCAGAAGTGAGCTAGTGGAGTATGTAAAAAGGGCAAAAATGGGATAATGATTTTAGGACAGAATGGGAAGCAGTTCTGTCCTTTTATTTTGGAAAAGAAAGTTTTTCAATCTCAGTTCCTGTAAATTCAATATCCGGCAATAATTCAAAGTAAAAATCGGAATATTTTTCCGCAAGAGCCTGAATGCATCTGGCTTGGATGATTTTGAACTTTGAAAGGGAAACTGTGTCTTTATCAAAGGTAATGTAGACACTGATCCAAAGTTTTCGTCCGGTTCGAACGATATCATAATAAAGCTGTGTATGTCCATAAATACCAATAATCGGTTCAACGATATTTTTAATATCATCAATGGTTTCCTGTTCCGGTGGTATCAAGATTAGATCTCGAATGCCTGTAATTACTGTTTTAATTGGCATTGGGAGCATAAATATAGACAAGAATATGGTGATAATCTGGTCTATATAGGGGATGATAGGAGACAGTTGCGTATTGGCGAAGAATTTAGGGAGTAGAAACGCAGCTGTCATTCCCAAAGATACAATACTGTCTATTTCCCAGCCTTTTCTTTCTGTTTCTAATAAAGGAGAATTCATTGCCTTGTTCTTTTTTCTTAAATATAGAGATACAGCGATACCTAAAATGCAGGCGAAAAGTTCAAAATAAGCAACGGATTGAAAAGCAATCAGATGTCCGCCGTGAAGCATAAGGTTTAAGTTGTTTGCGATTAATCCGATGGTAACAGCGGTCATCATAATTCCTTTTACTACAACAAAGAGAGTCTCTATCTGCATATAACCGAAGGGATGTTTTTCGCTGGAGGGCTTGTAGAGTAACGGAATTAAAAAAATGGAGGGCAGGAGCATGAAGAATTCTACACCATCATAAACAGCATCAAGTAAAACTGCCTGAGAACTGGTGATAATGGCTGTGATTAATTCCACAATGACGAAGAATAAGTTTCCGTATAAGGAAACGGTCATGGCTTTCTTTTCTTTTTTCTGCGCTTTTCTTGACCTGTGCATGATTACATCTCCTAACTTGCTTTCTAAAATTATTATAGCAGAAGAAAAGAAAAATTCCATATAAATCATATTGAATTGTTTTGTTGTTTTTCGTATAATCCTTTTACAGTCAGAGATCAGAAACATAGAGGATAAAAGGATAAAACATGGTAGAAAAACAATTAGAAAATTTTGATTTAGAACAAATCTGCAATTCCGGTCAGTGTTTTCGTATGGAGAAAATGGAAGAAAACAGGTATCGGGTAATTGCAGGGGAAAGAAGCTTAGATATACACCAAAAGGGAAAGGCGTGTCTCTTTTTTTGCTCAGCAGAGGAATTTACAGAGGTATGGGAAACCTATTTTGATTTAAATAGGGATTATCAGGTTTACATAGATCAAATCAACCCTAAGGACACGTATTTGTTACAGGCATCTAAGCTTGGAAAAGGAATTCGTATTTTAAAGCAGGATTTATGGGAAATGATAGTTTCTTTTCTGATTTCTCAGCAAAATAATATTGTAAGAATTAGAAGATGTATTGAGAATATTTGCAGAGAATATGGAGAAGAGAGGAAAATAGCTTCAGGGGAGAGCTATTATGCTTTCCCAAAACCGGATGCATTAGCTTGTCTGGGAGAGGATGATTTAAAGGCATGCAATTTGGGCTATCGCAGTAAATATGTGGTACGTGCAGCAAAAGGAGTAGTTTCCGGTGAAATAGACTTGCGGCTTATTGAAAAAATGAAGTATGAAGAGGCAAAAGAAGAACTGCTTAAAATATTTGGAGTAGGGGTAAAGGTTGCAGATTGCATTTGCTTATTTGGACTTCATCATTTAGAGGCATTTCCTGTGGATACCCATATTAACCAAGCATTGGAAAAGCACTATAAAAGAGGATTTCCAAAGCGCAGATACAAGGGATTTGAAGGCGTTTTGCAGCAATATATTTTTTATTATGAGCTTTTTGGAGAAAAAATAGAATAGAAATAACCGGAGAGAGTTGTTGTTGATGCAGCAGCTCTTTTTTGTATAGGAAAGTACGTCCTATACAATAAAAATGCTCCGCAAAGAAGCGCAGCTCGCGGGAATGAAATTATCACTTTGTGAACCGCTCGCGCGCGGAGATTGTGCAGTTGCACAATCTTTTTTTGTATAATAGGAAATTCCGACTTTTGTTGGAACAATGAATGAAAATAGCCCACACAAAGGTGGCATAGGAACAAGATGACGCTCGTTAGAAGATATAAAAACCTTCTACACCAGCCTCATCGGCAAATAAATCATCTTCGTTTAAAAAGTAATCCATATCCAGAAGCTCCTCCTCGCTCATATTGCGAATGTCCTTAGGAGTCATTCCTTCTGGTGGATTGTCAATGTATTTTTTGCGTAATTCCTCGATACCTGTTTTCATGGCAACCATCCTCCTTTTAGAGGATTATAGCATAGAATGTAAAAAAAGAAATCATGCAGAAGAACGCTTTCCGAGAAATTTGGACATTGCTTTCTCATAAAGTTCTTCGAGGGATACGCGTTGGTGATTATAATAAAGTTCCAGGAACTCCATTTTGTGCCTGCAGCCGGGACATTCCAAAGGATCATAGCCGAAGGAAAAAAGAATGGCATTGCGCCACAGGTTGAAGCTTCGGTAAATGCGGTGCCTGCTTTTGGGGATAGCCCGGTAGAGTTTTGCATCTGTTTTTCTGTGTCTGGCATATAAGCCGCCATAACGGATCATTTTAAAGTGCTTTTCGGGGATATGGCGGATCAGCCTTTTTATGAAATCCATGGCAGGAATAGTTTCCTGTATATATTGATCATCCTCATGGCGGTTATAATGAAAAGTCACCATTTCGCCATCATAGGAGTCAATTCTGGAGACGGCGATGACAGGTCGGCCAAGATACCGGCCAATATAGCGGATGACTGCTTTAGGGTCACAGAGGTTTGGTCTGGCATAAACATAGAAGCCCTGCTTGTGTTCATCATAACATTTGGCTTTTACTTTTTTGAAAGAAGAACCGAGGAGAGTTTCCATCTCATTGAGGAGAGCGGTGCGGAAAGCATTCCGAAGAAAGGTGTAGTTAAAATGCTTTACGGGTTTCCAGAGTCCATCATCACTAAGACCGCCTTCGGAAATAAGGCAGTGAATGTGAGGGTTCCATTTGAGATCCCTGCCAAAGGTATGCAAAACCATGAGAAAGCCGGGGGTAAAATTTTTGGATTGATTGATTTTGAAAAACATACGGGAGACGACACTGTTGACGGAATGAAAAAGGCAGTCAAGGAGTGTGCGGTCTTTGAGAAAGAAATCCCGAAGGTTTTTGTCAATGGTAAAAACACAGTGGCGATGGCTGGACTGTATGAGTTTGAAAGCCATGCTGGTAGAGCGCTCCATGGAATATTTGATGCCGCAGGTAGGGCAAAAGCGGCTGTGACAGCGGAAAGGAACGAATTTTAGGTTACCGCAGTGGGTGCAGGCATACATGGCACCGCCGAAGGAAGGATCACCGCAGTGGATCATTTTATCAATGTTTTCCATTTCCGTTTTTTTGGGATGGAGGGTATATTTAAATTCTTCATAATAGTCGGTAAAAATTTTTTGAAGTATATTCATGAGAGTATTATGACAGATAGGGAAGGAAAAAGAAAGCCCTAACCCCTCAAAGATTGAGGGGCAGGGGAGTTGAAGTGTCGAAGACACTTTTTTATTTCATAGGAAATTGCGTCCTATGAAATCAAAAATGCTCCGCAAGGAAGCGCAGCTCGCGGAAATGAAATTATCACTTTGTGAACCGCTCGCGCGCGGAGATTGTGCAGTTGCACAATCTTTTCCAAATTATGTAGAAGATTGACAAATGTGCAGTTGCACAGTAAAATTTAAGTGAGGAAATGTGCAGATGCATAGGAGAAAATTATGGAAAAAGATAGAAATAAGAAGATTGAAAAGACAAAGGCCAATATATTAGAAGCATTGCTTCTGTTGCTGCGGCATAAGGAAATTAATGAAATTTCTATTCGGGAGCTTACAGAGGCGGCCCATATACATAGAAACACTTTCTACATACATTATACAGATATCTATGATATTCTGGCAGAAGTAGAGGAGAATATGTGTAGAAAGGTAAAGGAAATGACAGACGAAATGGAGCCGGCTCAATTAAAGGAAAATCTGGAAGCAGTTTTAAAGAAGGTATTTGAGTATCTTTATCAGGAGAGGGAAAAGTGTGGACTGATTATGAGATACAGGGGAAGTGTTTCAAGCGGAAAAGGGCTTGTAGAGTCTATTTTTGTAAAGTATTTGAATGCTTTTCCAAATACTTTTGATGAAGCATCTGTGGAATTTCAAGTACAGTTTTATTATTGTACTACAGGTGCTATGGGAATTGTGCGTTACTGGATGGAACATGATTTTAAGGAAAGTCCCAAAAAGATGGCAACGCTTACGGCCAGGCTTTTAACAAAAGGAATACAGGGAGCATTAGAGGAAACTGGGAGAGGATAATTTATGGAAGATTATGTAAGATTGGAAAACGTAACAAAGATATACAAGATGGGAGAAGTGGAAATTCATGCGGCAGATGGGATTGATTTTTCTATATCAAAGGGTGAATTTGTGGTAATTGTAGGCCCAAGTGGAGCCGGTAAAACAACAGTTTTAAATATTTTAGGGGGAATGGATACTGCTACAGCGGGAAAAGTTCTGGTAGACGGAAAAGACGTGGCGAAATATACACCGAAAATGCTTACAGGATATCGCAGGGATGATATTGGATTTGTTTTTCAGTTTTATAATTTAGTGCCTAATTTGACTGCACTGGAAAATGTGGAGTTAGCACTTCAAATTTGTAAAGAACCATTAGATGCAAAGAGTGTTTTGGAAGATGTGGGTCTGGGAGATCGTCTGGATAACTTTCCGGCACAGCTTTCCGGAGGGGAACAGCAGAGAGTTTCTATAGCCAGAGCACTGGCAAAAAACCCTAAGCTTTTGTTGTGCGATGAGCCTACAGGAGCGTTGGATTATAATACGGGAAAGGCGATTTTAAAACTTTTGCAGGATACCTGCCGTCAGAAGGGGATGACCGTTATTGTGATTACTCATAACTCGGCTATTGCACCTATGGCGGACAGAATTATACATATCAAGAATGGAAAGGTGTCCGGTATGGAATTAAATCCAAATCCTGTTCCGGTAGAAACCATTGAATGGTAGGTGACTGGTATGAAAAAGAGAGCAATAAGAAAGGATTTTTATGTAGAAATACGCAAAAGTCTGGGAAGATTTTTATCTATTTTCTTTATCGTAGCAATGGGAGTTGCATTTTTTTCCGGCATTCGAGCAGGTGAACCGGATATGCGATATTCGGGAGATGCCTACTTTGACAGAAATAATGTTATGGATCTTCGCGTTATAGGCAGTCTGGGGCTGACAGAAAAAGATATAGAAGCATTAGAAAAGACAGAGGGAGTAGAAAGGGCAGAACCGGGCTATTCTGCTGATATGCTGTTGAATGTGGAGGGAAACCATAAAGTTCTCCATGTAGCTTCTATCTTAGAAGATATGAACAAGTATACAGTAGAAGAGGGAAGAATGCCTGAGAAATCAGGAGAATGTCTTATGGATGGGGATTTTTTAAAGGCTCATGGATTTAAAATTGGTGATAAAATTACCCTTTCCAGTGGTACGAAGGATGCGGTTACTGAAACTTTAAAGACAGATACTTTTGAAATCGTAGGAAGTGGCAGCAGTTCCATGTACTTTACTTATGCCAGAGGAAGTAGTACTGTGGGGAATGGTGAAGTCAGCGGATTTATCGGTGTTCTTCCGGAGGATTTTGGATTGGAAGCGTATACAGAATGCTATGTATCTGTGAAAGATGCAAAGGCGCTGACAGCTTTTACCTCCCGGTATAATGCCAAAGTAGAAAAGGTACAGGAAAATATTGAAGCAATTGCTGACGAACAGGGAAAACGAAGAGCGGATGAAATCCGTGATGAAGCAAAGGCAGAGCTTGCAGATGCCAGGGAAGAATTAGAGAATGGTAAGAAGGAAGCAGAAGAAAAGCTTACGGATGCCAAAAAGCAGATTGATGATGGAGAAAAGCAGCTTCAGGAAGGAAAAAATCAGCTTGAAAAAGCAAATCAGGAACTGCAAAACGGAAAAAATAAGTTATATGCCAGTCAGAAAGAGATAGATGCAGCAAAGAAAGAAATATCCAATGGCTGGAGTCAGTATAATGCAGCAAAAAAAGAATTTGATGCACAAGAAGCAGCTTTTAAAGAACAGTATGACGCAGGAATGGCAGAAATTGCCAAAGGAGAAGAAGAACTTACAAAAGCATGGGATGCTTTTTACAGTCAGAAATCAGAATATGACAAAGGTGTTGCTGCACTTGAACAGGCAAAGGAGCTGCTTGCGAAGCTTTTAGCAAGTTTGGAAAGCGGAGCTTTGCCACCGGAACAAGTGCCTGAGATACAGGCGAAGGCAGATGCACTGAAAACAGAGATTGCAGAAAAAGAGCCTGTTTTGCAGGCGGCGGGACAACAGATTGAAGCGGCAAAAGCAGCATTGGAACAGAAACAGCAGGAAGCAGATATTCAATTTGCAGAGGCAAAAAAACAGTTAGAACAGGGGCAGGCTGCTATTGAAACAGGCAGACAGCAGTTAGAAGCAAGCAGACAGAAGTTGGTTTCCGGCGAAGAACAGGCGAAAAAGGGACAACAGCAGATTGATGCAGGATGGAGTAAAATTCGCGAGGGAGAAAAACAAAAGACAGAAAGTGAAGCTTTAATTGCGGAAAATGAAGAAAAGCTTGCCCAGGCAAAGGAGGAATACGAACAGGGGAAAGCAGAGGCAGATCAGGAAATTCATGACGGAGAGGAAAAAATAAAAGATGCTCAGTTAGAAATCAATAAGATTGAAAATGCTCAGTGGTATGTGCAGGATAGAAGTGCATTACCGGAATATACGGGATTTGGAGATAATGCGGATCGTATTCGGGCGATTGCGAAGGTGTTCCCTATTTTGTTTTTTATTGTAGCAGCATTAATCAGTTTGACAACTATGACACGTATGGTAGAAGAGCAGAGAACGCAGATTGGAACTTTAAAAGCTTTGGGATATGGAAAGCTGAGTATTGCCGGGAAATACTTAAACTATGCACTCTTGGCAACAGTAGGAGGAAGCGTTTTTGGCGTACTTTTTGGAGAAAAGATTTTTCCTTATATTATTGTAAATGCCTATAAGATCATGTATACCCATGTTCCGGATATAGTAATTCCTTATAACTGGGAATATGGAATAATGGCAGCGGGAGCGGCAATTTTATGTACAGGTCTGGCAACCTTTTTGGCTTGTTATAAAGAGCTGGCTTCTCAACCGGCTGTGCTTATGAGACCACCGGCGCCGAAACAGGGGAAAAGAGTCTTTTTAGAGAGAATTCCATTTATCTGGAAACATTTAAGCTTTATTTGGAAATCTACTATTCGTAATCTTATCCGTTATAAAAAGAGATTTTTCATGACAGTTTTCGGAATTGGCGGCTGTATGGCATTGATGATTGTAGGATTTGGCCTTCGTGACTCTATTTTTGCCATTGGTAAGTTACAGTATGGTGAACTGCAATTATATGATGGAATGGTTATTCTGGATACAGATGCGGAGGAAGAAGACAGACAGGAACCTATAGAATACCTCTCTTCAGAAAAGGCTGTTTCTACTGTGATGGAAGGATATTTAAAGAAAGTTGAAATTTCTAAAGGAGATGAGCAAAGGGAAGTTTATTTATCTGTTCCTGCAAATCTTGAGGATAATAAAAAATTCCAGGTTTACAGAAATCGTATTACAAAGAAGGAGTTTAACCTGGAAGAAAATTCTGTAATTATAACAGAGAAGGCAGCAAAGCTTTTAGATTTGAAAAAAGGCGATAAAATTACACTTGATGGACAGGATGGAAATAAGACAGAGCTTCAGGTGACAGATATATGTGAAAATTATATGGAACATTATCTGTATATTTCTCCGGAAACGTATAAGAAAATTTATGGAGAGGATATGGAGCCGAATACTGTTTACTTTAAAATGAAAGAGTTTAATAAACAGGAGCTTAAGAAAATCGGTGAGAATATCTTAAATAAAAGAGGAGCATTGAATGTAACTTATACTTATAATATACAAAGCCAGTTGGATGATATGCTGGAGAGTCTTGATATTGTTATTGTAGTGTTAATTATTTCTGCAGGACTTCTTGCCTTTGTAGTTTTATATAATTTGAATAATATCAATATTACGGAACGAAAACGCGAACTTGCAACGATTAAGGTTTTGGGATTTTATGATAAAGAGGTTTCGGCTTATGTGCTCCGAGAAAATATTTTGCTTACCATAATCGGTGTAGTAGTGGGAATTGCACTGGGAAGTATTCTACATCGTTTTGTGATTGTGACAGTGGAAATTGACAGTGTGATGTTCACCAGAATTATTGAAAATATCAGCTTTGTGTTGAGTGCAGCGCTGACTTGTATGTTTTCCTTTCTTGTAAATGCAGTGATGTACTTTAAATTAAAGAAAATAGATATGGTAGAGTCTTTAAAGAGCGTGGAGTAAGAATTCTTACAAAAGATGTAAGTGTTTTTTCCGGCTGTCATCTTTTATAATAAAGGTATCTTAAATAAGGAGATGAGGAGTATATGGGAAAAACATTATTAGAAATACAAGGGTTAAAGAAAAGCTATGGAAGAAAAGAGGGGGAGACAAAAGCTTTAAACGGCGTTTCCTTTCAGGTTTTGGAAGGGGAATTTCTGGGAATTATGGGGAGCAGCGGTTCTGGAAAGACTACACTTTTAAACTGTATTGCAACCATGATAAAACCGACAGAAGGGAAAATTTTACTGTCGGGAGAAGATATTGGTAGATTTAAAGGAAAAAAGTTGGCACAGTTTCGAGGCAAAGAAATCGGATATCTGTTTCAGGATTTTGAGCTTTTAGATAACCTTACAGTAGAAGAAAATATTCTCCTGCCTTCTGCCATCCATGGCGACAGCCGGAAACAGGCAGAAAACAAATGTATGGAATTGGCACACTATCTGGAGATGCAGGATGTGTTAGATAAGTTTCCTTCTCAGATTTCAGGTGGTCAAAAGCAAAGGGCAGCAGCGGCAAGAGCTCTGATATCTCAGCCGAAAATTCTGCTGGCAGATGAGCCCACAGGAGCTTTGGACAGCCACAGCGCCAAAAAGCTTTTAGAAAAAATAAATGGTGTGTGTAAAGATTTTAAAACAACGGTGATGATGGTAACGCACGATGCCAATGCGGCAAGCTATTGCAGTAGAATTTTATTTATTCAGGACGGAGTTATTTTTCATGAGCTTCGGCGTCAACTTCCGGAGGAAAGCCAGTCTGATTTCTATCGGAGAATACTGGAAGTGACGGCTGCACTGGGAGGAGGAAGCGCCAATGTTTTATAATCTGATTAAGAGAAACAGCAAATCCGACAGGAAGGAAAACAGTCTTTATTTTGCTTCTCTGATTATTTCCGTGGTGGCATTTTACGTGATTTTATCCATAGAAAATCAGGATGTGATGAAATTTATAAAGAGTATGGAAAGTGATGCCGTTCAGAAGCTTTTAATTCTTATTCCTATCTTTTATGTATTTTCTCTTTTTGTTCTGTCCTTTTTGGTGTTTTTTACAACACGGTACCAGATGGAGCGCAGAAGCCATGAGTTTGGACTTTATCTGATGATGGGAATGAAGAGAAGCCGTTTGTTTTTTATGCTCATTGCAGAAGATATGGTAAATACGGCGGTGGCCTTTCTGGCAGGATTTCCTATTGCCATTTTGCTGACAGAGATTATCAGTCTTACTGTATCAAGACTGATTGGATTGGGAATTCTGGAACACCACTTTACCATTACATGGACGGCTGTTTTATGGACTATAGTAGGGATTGTTCTGATTAAAATCGTAATTCTAAGTGTTTTAAGTGGAATAACGGTAAATAAAGAGCCGTATGTATTGATTAAAAATTCAGATGAAAGTGAGAAAAAGAGGACAAAAGGGCAAGGCTCACCGGTTTTTCTTCTTGGCGGTTTTCTTCTTCTGGGAATTGCATATTTTCTGGGTGTGAGAAAAGGGTTATGGGAGCAGATGCGTTCCCTTTTATGGATTTTGCTTTTTGGAATAACAGGAACATATCTTTTGTTTAAAGGTTTTTATTTCTTGTTTCAAAAAGCTCTGAAAAAGAAAAGAAAAGGGCTTAGAACTTTTACGCTCAGACAGTTACAGGAAAGTGTTTTTCTGAAAAGCGGATTTTTAGCGTCCTGTTCTCTTTTACTTTTGATTGCATTTTGCTGCCTGTCCTTTGGAATTTCTGCTACATTTTCGCAAAAACCGGAACGTTTTACGGATTTTACTTTTGTAGGTGAAGAACAAGAAGTAAAAGAAAAGCTAGAGCAGGCAGGCATTATGGAGCAGTTTCAGAATTTTTACCAAATGGAGCTTTCCTTTTTGTCTACATTTGAAGGAGAGCATACTTTTTCCTGTGAAGAACTGCTGAAAGCAATCAAGGAGCTTCCTCCTTCAGAGAACCGGGATATTTTAATTAACAATTTGGGATATTTAGATGCTCCATATATAATAAAACTATCCAGTTATAACCAACTTTTAAAATCAGCAGGGAAAGAGCCTCTGGTTCTGAAAGAAGATGAAGTATTTCTCTATGAAGATCCCAGAATGAGTGAAGAATATGTAGAAACTTTGCAGGAAGCATTGAAAACAGGAGTGCATCTGCAAATTGACGGGCAGGATTATCTGATGAAAGAAAAGGTTATGTCCTATGATGTGGTGACAGATGATAAAATTACGCTTATGGATGCCTTAATTGTAGAAGACAGCGTTTTTGAAATTTTATGTGAAAAGGATAGTACACAATCCTATTGGAATGCCATATTGAACGATAAGATAATTGAAAATGAAGGATTGATTAAAGGGTTTACAGATATCAATAAAGAACTGGCAAAAACAGGGTTAGAATATGAAAGCTATATGGAAAATATGGGAAGACACTTGTTTTATATAGTGTCAGAGAGTTATCTGTCTATTTATCTGGGGGTTGTATTTTTGATTATAGCCAATACGGCAATCGGAACACAGTTCCTTATGTATCAAGGGAAAACAGGAAAACGTTATCAGGCCTTATTTGCCCTCGGGGCAGATTTTTCAAAAGCTTCAAAATCAGGGAGAACACAGGTGTGCTGGTACTTTTTCCTTCCCGCAGGAGTAGCTGCCGTCAGTTCTGTTTTCGGAATTCAGTCAATGACAAACGGACTTTTGTCTTCTTATTTTGAAGAGCAGCAGAGTAATATAATAGTAATAGCACTTCTTGTAGTCTGCCTCATCGCTGTGGTAGAATGGGTATATATCAGAACAGTGATGAAAAACAGTGACAGAAATATTCATGCTTTGCTAGAAAGAAAAAGAGATGAATAGGAAAAGTGAGTGGGTTTATGAGCAAAATTACTATAGTGGAAGATGATATTTTTATGCGTGAGGAGTTGGCAGATATTTTGGAAAAGGAAGGATATGAGGTAGTACAAATCAGTAATTTTCAGAATGTCTATGAAGAGATTAAGAAAAGCAAACCGGCCCTTGTGCTTTTAGATATCAATTTGCCCAGAAAATCAGGATTTGAGATCTGCAAACAATTAAAGGAGAAAAATTTGTGTCCGGTAATTATTCTGACTTCACGGACACAGATTGGAGATGAAATTCATGGGCTGAAGCTGGGCGCTGATGATTTCTTGACAAAGCCGTACCATAAGGGACGGCTTTTGGCACGTATCGAGAATACGTTACAGCGTTTTTCCAGTTTTGAAGGCATTCTAAAGGGCAACGGGTTTTATTTAGACAAGCATACTTATACGCTTTATACAGAAAACTATTCAAAGGTATTGCCGGAGAAAGAAGGAAAAATTCTGGAGGTGCTTTTAGAGCATCGGGGAGAAATTGTTTCAAAAGAAGATTTATTTTTGAAAGTGTGGGGAACACAAGTCTATGTAGATGAAAATATTCTTCAGGTGAATATGACACGGTTACGTAAAACATTGAATACATTGGGATTAGAAAACATGGTACAGACTGTTCGGGGAAGGGGGTATCTCTGGAATGGAGAATGATAGAAAAAGAAAATGGCAGACAGCAGGAGAAGTATGCAAGGAAAACACATGGTTCTTTGTTGCTCTGCTGTTTTTCGATTGTTTTTGCTTTTTTTGCCTGTGGCTGCTTGATAATCGAAAAAGTGTAAAACTGGCAGTTGCCTTTGTGCTTTTTACAGGTGTAATTTTTGTATTTCTTTTTATAGATAAGATGAAAAAGAAGAATAAAAAACTTCTTTACTTTCAAGAGCTTTTAAGTGATAGAAATAATCTGGGTAAAGAATTGAATACAGATGTATTATCTTTTGAAGAAAAGTGGATAATAGAAAAGTTAAGAGAAAAAATAGAAGATATTGAAATTGAAAAGAGAGATGTGATGCTGGCGCTTCGACAGCAGCAGGAATATGTGGAAACGTGGGTACATGAAATAAAAACGCCTATATCATGGCTTACTTTGCTGTTGGAAAATCGTGAAGATGAAATGAGTCCTAAAGTTTATCAGAAGTTTCAGTATATGAATGTACAGTTACAGGAATATGTATCGCAAATCCTTTATTTTTCACGTTTATCGTATGAGCACAAAAGAGAAATTATGGAGTGGGTGAATCTGCAGGATTGTATAGATTACGTGTTGGAGGCGTATGAATATTTATTGACAGAGAGTAAAATTTCTATAGTGGAAAACTTAGAAGTGAAAGAAATTTTTACAGACAGGAAAAATTTGGAGTTTATAGTATCTCAGGTTGTGAGCAATAGTATTCAGTATAGAAAAGAAAAAAACGGGCAGATTATTTTTTCAGCTTATGAGAAGGATGAAAAGATTTATATTAGTATAGAAGATAATGGAAAAGGGGTTTCAGAGGTGGATTTACCTTTTGTTTTTGAAAAGGGATTTACAGGCAGCAATGGACAGGAAAACAAGAAGTCTACGGGAATAGGACTGTATCTTGTGAAAAAAATGGCAGAAAATATGAAGCTTGTATGCAGCGCAAAGAACAGAGAAGCAGGTGGATTTCGGCTGATAATCGAATTCCCCAAGGTGGAAAAGGAGGAGATTGTATGAAGATAAGATTTATGACGAAAGAAGAGTTTCTCACTTCTTTGTCAGAATATCCGTATAAAAAGCTTTTTGTTAAGAGCTTGGAGGAAGCGGCATATTGCAAAACAGAATTTTTCTCAGAGGGTATGTTTGGAATTTTGAAAATACCGGATAAAAGAAATCTTCAGGGGAAGTTTTTGATTGCAGCATATTATGTGAAAAAGGGAGCGATTATCTTTTTAGATGAAGATAAGGTTATTCATCCTGTGCTGGAAAAGCGAAAGGAACTGGAAGATATAGAGGAAGGTCAGGAGCTGGGAATACTTCTTACGGTTTTAAACGGACTTATTGAGGACGAAGTACCTTATCTGCAAAAGATAGAGGAGAAAATTACAGAACTGGAAGATATTTTAATTGTTCAGCCGCCCAGAGATTTTCCCGAGGTTTTAATGAGGTTTCGCAGAGCCATGACACGTCTTCACGGGTTTTATGTGCAGCTTTTGGATGTGATAGAAGAAATACAGGGGAATTTAGGTGAGCGCTTGTCAGAGGAAGATGAAACAGGATGGAAAATGCTGGCGAGCCGTGTATCTCGCTTGCATGGATATACAGAGAATATTCGGGAAAATCTTTTGCAGCTGCATGAACTATATCAGGCGCAGATTGATATTTCTCAAAATGAGATTATGACTATTTTAACCATTGTAACTACGGTATTTCTGCCATTGTCCCTGCTGGCAGGCTGGTATGGCATGAACTTTCCCAATATGCCTCTTTTAAATTGGAAATACGGATATCTTACAGTGATTTTCATTACCTTTATAATTATTGCAGTGGAGGTGCGTTACTTCAGAAAGAAAGGATATTTGAAAAAGCGCAGAAAAATGTAAAAGCCCCTTCTTTTTTAAAAAATTCAGCGTAAATATAGAACAAAAGGCATCAGGAGCAGATATGAAGTTTTTGATTTTTCTCTCAGAGATTAGCATACCGTTAATTTTGTTTTATATTGTGGGATTTGGTATTCTTATGAAATGCCGTGTATACGAGGAATTTGTGAAAGGAGCGAAGGATGGTCTTTTGACTGTTGTTAAAATTTTGCCTACTTTAATCGGGCTAATGGTGGCAGTGGGTGTGCTTCGGGCATCGGGATTTTTGGATATGCTGGGGCAGGTGTTGGGAAATTTTACCGCACAAATCGGTTTTCCTTCGGAGCTGGTACCTCTTGCCATTATCCGAATGTTTTCCTCAAGCGCTGCGACAGGACTGGTGCTTGATATTTTTAAAGAATTTGGCACGGACTCCTACATCGGATTGATTGCATCCATTATGATGTCCTGCACAGAAACGATTTTCTATACGATTTCTGTTTATTTTATAGCGGCAAAAGTAAACAAAACAAGATATACCGTTGCAGGAGCTATGCTGGCAACGGCTGCGGGGATTGCCGTCAGTATATTTTTAGCAGGTAGTATGTAAAAAAAAATTCTGTAAAATTTCTATCAAATATGTTAAACTAATACAGTGAAAAAACAGTAGATGAAATGTAGGTAAGAATATGCAGGAAAAAGATAAGAAAAAGCTGGGGAAGGTATTGCTTATTATTTTAAAAACCATATTGGCGATACCATTGATTATAATATTTGCTGTAATAAGGGGAATTCAATTTTTCTTAAAAATGTGTGGGGCAGTGGTTTCTTTTGTGTGTATCGTGTCTGCTGTAATGCTGTCCATTGGAGTTCTGGTAGAAATTGTATTGCAGGTAAAGGGAAATGGTCCGGGAATTCCGGCGATTATCCTGACAATGGCGGTAGCAGGAGGACTGGCATATATTCCGGCCACAGGTGTTGCAATGGTAATGGTCGTACTTGAAGCAGCCTGCAGTTGGATTTGGAAATGGTATATGGGAAATTCAGATAACTGGAAAGTTTTCTATAAAAGACCGGATTATCAATGGTCTGCCTTTGAGGGAGGATATAAAGGAAAGGACACAGATGATGCAGAGTTTCACATTCATTACTTTAAAGGAATTAAAAATCAGGAAGAGTTGAAAAAGCGCTATTATGCCCTTCTTCGGATTTATCATCCGGATAATAGTTTTGGTGAGGATGAAATTACCAGAAGTATTATGGAGGAGTATGATTATTTAAAAAATAAGTTTCCGAAGGAGGAAAGTGTTTAAATATCAGTTGACAAGTACAGGGAAAAAGTTATAATTGAAGGTAATGAATATTTCAAAAGTGGAGGATTTCAAAATGAAAGTATTAGTAGAAACATCTGCAAGACATGTACATTTATCTCAGGAGCATTTAGAAGTTCTGTTCGGTAAAGGACATGAATTAACAGTAAAAAAAATGTTAAGCCAGCCGGGACAGTTCGCATGTGAAGAAAAAGTTGAAGTAATCGGAACAAAAGGCAGCCTGAAAATGTCTGTTTTAGGACCTGTAAGAAAAGATACACAGGTAGAGGTTTCTTTAACAGATGCAAGAAGCATCGGTGTTGTTGCTCCAATTCGTGAATCCGGAGATATTAAAGACTCAGGAGCATGTAAGATTGTTGGACCAGCAGGTGAAGTTGAATTAACAGAAGGCGTAATCGCTGCAAAACGTCACGTACATATGACACCGGAAGATGCTGAAAAAGCAGGTGTAGCTGACAAACAGATCGTTGATTTAGCTATCGAATCTCCAAACGGAAGAAGTTTAACATTTGGTGATGTAGTTGTTCGTGTAAGTGCATCTTATGCAACAGCAGCTCATATTGATACAGATGAAGCAAACGCTTTAGCACCAGGTAAAGAATGCTTCGGAGAAATGATTATTAAATAATTGAATTTTTCAATAGGGCATCGGCAGAAACTGTCGGTGCTCTTTTGCATCATAGAACATAAAAACTCATTGTTTTTATGTTCTAAATCGGATATAATAAAAGCAGAAGAATGTCGAAGGAGTGATAAAGTGGATCATTATGAGGTATTCCATGATATTCTGGTAAATTTATTTCAGGAAATTATGGATATAGAGGGAAAGGCACTGATTACTTCTGAATTTAAAGATATTTCTGTCAATGATATGCATATTATGGAGGCTATTGGAGAAGAAGACGCCAAAAACATGTCTTCTGTTGCTAAGATATTATCAGTTACTGTGGGAACTTTAACTATTGCTATCAATGGTCTTGTGAAGAAAGGGTATGTGACCAGAGAAAGAAGTGAGGAAGACCGAAGGGTTGTTCTTATTTCACTTACGGAGAAAGGCCGTAAGGCAAACCAACACCATAAAAGCTTTCATGACGGAATGATACAGGCTCTTTTAAAGGATTTAGACGATGAACAGCAGGAAATTTTAGTGAAATCCTTATTAAATTTAAGAGAATTCTTTGATTCGTATGAAAATCAGAAATAAGGGGTTGTTGCAGGTATGTTAATATACCAATGCACAACCCCTTTCCTGTTATTGGTCAATATTCCATAAGCAGATATTTTTTTACTACAGGAAAAGGTGCAGGACCTATTTCTAAAATATTTTTGTGAAATTTTTTTAGGTCGAAGGCATCTCCCTCCAGTTCACGAACAGTATTTTCTAAAGAAGAAAAGTTTAAAAAGCCCAGATAATATTTTAAATAGTTTGCAGGGTTTTCCACAATATATTGGAAGATTTCACGGCAGGTTTCTGATGTTGTCACACCGAAAGAAGATAAAATTTCTGTGACAGCGGAAAAATCCCACCCTTTATCATGAATACCAATATCAAGGATAGAATACAAGCAAAGGCTGATACAGCGGTTCAGGCGAAGAAATTCCATGTAGGCGGGAGCGATATTTAAAAATTCTGCTCCATAGCCATAGGCGCGATTTTCCACAAAAGTTGCCCAGCCTTCTATATAACCGCTGCAGCTAAGGCAGCTCCGAATGGGGGAAGTGTTTTGGCTTCCAAAATAGAGTGTCTGATACATGTGACCGGGAAAGCCTTCATGTGCCAAGGTGGTAAAAAGTTCAGGACAGGAAACAGAAGAACCTTTATTAATATAAATAGTGTTAGGGGTAAGTGTATCTATAGGCGGTATGAGATAGAAAGCAGGACTTGAAAATTCTTCCATTGCTTCTGGAACGTATTTTACTTCATAATCAGACATAGTGAGAGATGGGAAGTCTTTTGCTGTATTTTTGTGCAGATAAGAGAGGATTTTTTTTGGAGAAACCATTTCTACTGTAGTTTCTGATTTTAAGTTTTTTAGTAAGTCAGGATTTTCCTGCGATAATTTTTGAATATCATCATAGTATTGTAAAAGCTGTTGATATAATTCTCTTTCGATTTTATCTATGCTTCGATAGTCGCCCACATCATTTTTTATCAGATAGGCATAATACGCTTTGCCTTTCGGAAAGTGAGAAAGACCATTTTCATTTTTGCCGGTACCTTTTAAGTTTGTGAGTTCTTGGGCTAAAAGTTTGTAAGAAGGAAAAACGGACTCTTTTAAAAGCTTTTGATGTATGTTTATGTAAGAGGAAACCTGTTTTTTATTGATTTGTTTTTCTTGCTGAAGCTTTTTTACACGTTCCTGAAACATAGTGTGCAAGTAGTTTTCTTTTTGCGTGTCTACAAAGGTATTACATTGTTGTATAATTCGATCTGCTGTTGTATCGCTCATAAAAAGGCCTTTTTCGGACTTTTCTTTTTCAAATTCAGCAATACTTTTAAAATATTCGGGCAGAGAAGAGAGTAAAGAAAAATAGTCTTTTACATCGTCAGGAGAACGAAAGGTGTATTCTGCCAGAAGTACAGGAAGCTGGGCCTGAATTCCCAGATTTGGTCCAAGGGGTTCTTCAAGTAAAAAGTCATCTGCAACGGAAAGCTGTGTGGCAACAGAAAGTTTTAAAATATCGTAGATAATCTGATGTTCTCTGGAAAGTTTTTTTGATGAAAAAGAAGAAAGCTTTTTTTGTAATTCCTGAAGAGACTCTTTTCTTTCTATAAAGCTTTCCGGTGACATATTTCCCAGACTGATGGTATTTTCTTTTATACCATATTTTTCAGGTTCTGCCAGAGTATAATGTAGATTTAAAGTATTAGAGGATAGTTCCTCTTCAAAAAGTTTATCTGTAAAGCGTTCAAAACGTACATCAGGGGAAAAAACATGAGTTTTTAAGCAGAAAAAACAGAGGCCGGAAAGAAAGAAAAGTATAGCACTCCAAAGGAAGATGCGGCATTTCTTTGAAAAGAATTTTTTCAATATAAGCTCCTTGTTAGGATATTCATTATAGTTTATGAAAAAAACTAATATGTATGTGTATTTTACATGGAAAAGAGAAAAGCCTTGTGTTAAGATGCTGTATAGCAGGTAATAATGAGAATAGAAAAAAAGAGAGGAGAGGGCGGTTTGATAAGAAGAGGGATAGTGCTATGTCTGATGCTTTTGGTGGTTTTAAGCGGATGCCAAAAAGACGATAATACTCCAAACAGAAAACCGGAGGTTTCTCTGTCTGAAAATCTCTGGGATTTTGAATTTTCTATGGGAGAAGATGTGTGGAAGCTGCCACTGGAGCTTTCCAAGTGGGAAGAAAAAGGCTGGAGCTTTGAGGAAAAGCAGGAAGATACTATGCTGGAGGCGGAAACGTATATAGAGGGAGAAATTTTAAAAAATAAAGGACAGGAAATACAGGTGGATTTTGTAAATCCGGAGGGAGAGAAAAAACCACTAAAGGAATGTTATGTAGGCGGGATTTTTTTAAATTACAAATCAGAGGGTCCATGTTATCAGCTCCCGGCAGGGATTATACTGGGGGAAAGCACTATTGTGGAAGCGACGGATAAATTTGGAACACCTACAGACGAATATGAAGAAAAAGAAGATATTTATATCACATATGAATATGGAAAATATAAAGAAGCAGAGCTGGTATTTCATGCAGAAGATGAAGTATTATATCAGGTGCGGCTGAAGAATTACAGGGAACCGGAAACTGAGGAGGAGATTTCTGATGAGATACCTCAGGCAGTAAAAGAGTATAGGACACCAGAGGAGTATCATGGAGATTTTATGGAATATGTGGTACAGTATGACAATTGCTTTTATCAAATTCCGGCACCGGTTTCCGCATTTGTGGAGAATGGCTGGAAAATTTCTGAAGAAGGTTCAGATAAGTATGTAAAAGCCGGCAGACATGGGTATGTAACACTGGAAAAGAACGGACAGTCTTTGTATGCGGTGGTAAAAAATTATGATGAAGAAACTACAGATATTCAAAACACATTTGTAACTAATCTATCGGGAGACTTTGATGTGACGAAGGTTTCTATTGGTGTAGGTGAAGAAATTGTGTTGGGAATATCAGCAGAGGAGATGAAGGCGCGGCTGGGTGAAACTTCTTATGAGGCGAAGGAAGAAGAAAAGGGGACAGATTATTTTTTGTATTCTGATGAGAGTAAAAAGAATTTTACTCGTATATTTGTAGATAAAGAGCTGCAGCTGGTAAGGGAAATCGAAGTTTCCAACAGTCCTGAGGAACTGTATGGTGCAGAGGAAAATGAAGATGAGAAAACAAATTCCTCTGATGCCCTCTTAAATGAAGAAAAGATTACAGAAGAATAGTAAAGTTCGTTAAATATAGTAGCAAAAATCCTACGGTTGTGATATGCTTTTTATTGCATAGGAAATTGCGTCCTATACAATAAAAATGAGATTTGTTTAAACTATTAGTACCAAGGAGGATAAACGAGAGATGAAAAACTCCGGAATTTTAAAAGAAGAATTATTACAGGGAAAACACAGCCAGTTATTCAAAGAGATTTATTTGGATGAAAGCATGCTGGAATATCAGAATAAAAGATATGCAGATGCAATTACAGAATTTGAAAAACTTTATGGAGAAAAAGAAGTAGAAATTTATAGTGCACCGGGACGTAGCGAAGTGTGCGGAAACCATACAGATCACCAGCTGGGAATGGTTCTTGCCACATCTATCAATCTGGATGCCATTGCAGTAGTAAGTAAAACAGAAGGCGATATTATCCGTATTGTGTCAGAGGGATACGATATGGTAGAAGTGGACGTAAATGATTTAGAAGAAAAATATGAGGAAGAAGGAACAACAGCTGCTTTAATCCGCGGTGTTGCTGCCAGAGTAAAAGAAGAAGGATATAAAATCGGTGGTTTTGAAGCGTATGTTACCAGTGATGTGCTTATTGGGGCAGGACTTTCCTCTTCCGCTGCATTTGAGATTATTGTAGGAACTATTTTGTCAGGTTTATTTAACGAGATGAGTATCAGCCCTGTATTCCTTGCACAGGCAGGTCAGTTTGCAGAGAATGTGTACTTTGGAAAGCCATGCGGACTGATGGATCAGATGGCATGTTCTGTAGGTGGATTAATCCATATTGATTTCAAAAATCCGGAAGAACCTGTGGTTGAGAAAGTACCGGCAGATTTTGAAGCTTATAAATACAGTCTTTGTATCGTAGATACAAAAGCTTCTCACGCAGATCTTACAGAAGATTATGCACAGATACCGGCAGAAATGAAAAAAGTAGCTGCTTTCTTTAAAAAAGATGTGTTAAGAGAAGTGGATGAGGCTGAGTTCTTTAGTCAGATATCAGGACTGAGAAGTATTTTAGGCGATAGACCAGTGCTGCGTGCTCTTCATTTCTTTGAAGAAGAAAAACGTGTACAGGCGCAGGTAGAAGCTCTGAAACAGGGAGATTTCAAAGAATTTCTTTCTCTTGTAGAAAAATCAGGAAGTTCTTCCTTTAAATATCTCCAGAATATCTATACAAACAGAGATGTACAGAGTCAGGCAATGTCTATTGCTCTTGGTGTCAGTGAGAGTATTTTAGGAAATCACGGAGTATGTCGTGTACATGGAGGTGGTTTCGCAGGAACAATTCAGATTTTTGTTGAAAACAGCTTTGTGGAAGAGTATAGAAAGTCTATGGATAAAGTATTTGGCAGTGGTTCTTGTCATGTATTAAAAGTACGTCAGCATGGTGGTATGCAGGTATTATAACAAAAGATAAGAAGAGATTAGGGAAGTCCGGAAACGGGCTTCCTTTTTTATAGTTTACATAATGAATTTTACAAAAAAGGGACTTTATACAATGTAAAATATATATGAAATAGTCCATGTTATAATTGAAATAGTCAGAATATTCTTAAATGTAAAAATGTACAAAAAATGTCGAAAGGTTAGAAGTTGCCCACATTTTATCCTCAAAGTTATACACATTAAAAAATCCAATAAATATGGGAAAAGTAGAGTTATACACTAAGTTATCCACATTGTCCACAAAAAAATGTGTGGAAGAATATGATTTACATAATGAAATAAAGAACAAAGGTTTTGTGTACTTCTGATAAAAAGAGGGTTTTTGTAGAAAAATGTAGAAAAGATATTGACTTTTATGAAGTCAAATTTTTAACGAACTGGGCAAGAATTAACCGAAATAACATGAAAATAAAATATATTGTCTGAAAAATAGGGTTTACAATAATTTTACATATATTTAACCATTTTACGATTGGTGATTTAACAAAACTCCTTTATAGTAAATGCTGTCGACGAGGAAAATGATTTGAAATTTACGATAAAAGGAGATTATTTAATTATGAAGAAAAAAATATTAGCAGCAATTTTAATGGGAACAATGGTATTTAGTTTAACAGCATGTGGAAATGAAAGTACAGAGGACACACAGGGTACAGATAAAGAAGCTTCATCAGGGACAGAAGAAAAAACAGCAGAAGCACCAAAGGGAGAAATTTCTGTAATCTCCAGAGAAGAAGGGTCAGGAACAAGAGGCGCATTCATCGAGTTATTCGGAATTGAAGAAAAGGATGACTCAGGAGAAAAAATTGATAATACAACAGAAGACGCACAGGTGACAAATAATACATCTGTTATGATGACAAGTGTAGCAGGTAATCCACAGGCAATCGGATATATTTCTTTAGGTTCTCTGGATGACTCTGTAAAAGCATTAAAGGTAGACGGAGCAGAAGCAACAGCAGAAAATGTAAAGAATGATACTTATAAAATCGCACGTCCTTTTAATATTGCTACCACAGAAGAGGTAAGTGAGGCAGCACAGGACTTTATTTCTTACATTTTAAGTCAGGAAGGACAGAAAATTGTAGAAGACAATGGTTATATTTCCGTTGCAGCTGATGCTGCGGCTTATGCAGGAACAAAGCCATCCGGAAAAATTGTAGTTGCAGGTTCTTCCTCTATTACACCGGTAATGGAAAAATTAAAAGAAGGCTATGAGGCTGTAAATCCAAATGCAGAAATCGAAATTCAGCAGAGTGACTCTACAACAGGTATGGAGTCTACGATAAATGGCATCTGTGATATCGGAATGGCTTCCAGAGAATTAAAGGACTCTGAAACTGAAGCAGGATTAAAGGGACAGGAAATTGCTTTAGACGGTATTGCGGTTATTGTAAATAATGAAAACTCTATGTCAGATATTACAACAGACCAGGTAAAAGATATTTACACAGGTGAAATCACAGAATGGAGCGACCTTCAGTAAAGCGGAAAGGGATTAAGGGAATGAAAAATATAAAAGAAACCGTTATGAAATATGTGTTTCTTGTGTGTGCCTGTACCTCTATTCTGGCAGTAGCATTAATCTGTATCTTCTTATTTGCCAATGGTATTCCTGCCATTGGCAAAATAGGAGTTTTTGACTTTTTGCTGGGAGAAAGATGGAAGCCGGGAAACAATATTTACGGTATTTTACCATTTATTTTAGGCAGTATTTATGTAACTGCAGGGGCAGTTTTAATTGGTGTGCCCATTGGTATTTGTACAGCTGTTTTCATGGCGAAATTCTGTCCGCCGAAATTATATAAATTTATGAAGCCTGCTGTTGAACTGCTGGCGGGAATTCCTTCTGTTGTATATGGTTTCTTCGGTATGGTAGTGGCTGTTCCTTTTGTACGTGACTTTTTCGGTATTCAACTGGGATTTGGAGGAGACGGCTCCAGTATGTTTACAGCTTCTGTAATGCTTGGGATTATGATTTTACCTACAATTATCAGCGTAGGAGAGTCTGCAATTCGTGCAGTTCCGGACAGTTATTATGAGGGGGCTTTGGCACTGGGGGCAACCCATGAAAGAAGTGTATTTCGCACAGTTCTGCCGGCAGCAAAATCCGGTGTGACGGCAGGTGTAATTTTAGGTATCGGAAGAGCAATCGGTGAAACTATGGCAGTGATTATGATTGCAGGAAATCAGCCGCGTATGCCAAAAGGTTTGTTTAAAGGGGTTCGTACTTTAACATCCAACATTGTTATGGAAATGGGATATGCTGCAGACCTTCATAAAGAAGCGCTGATTGCAACAGCAGTTGTACTTTTTGTCTTTATTTTGCTGATAAATTTATTATTTTCGTTGGTGAAAAGGAGGGGCATAAATGGATAAAATACGTCAGAAATTAAAAATGTATTCCCATCACCCCGCATCTTTTTTTCTGGCTTTATTGGTGTGGATCAGTGCAATCTTTACAGCGGTAACGCTGATTTTTATTGTAGGATATATTTTGATAAAGGGTGTGCCACATTTGACACCGCAGTTGTTTCAGCTGGAATATAACTCAGAAAATGTTTCTATGTTTCCGGCAATTATTAATACAATTTTCATGATTATATTATCTCTTTTAATTGCAGGTCCTTTAGGGATTTTTGCAGCAGTATATTTGGTAGAGTATGCGAAAAAGGGAAATAAACTGGTGTCTGTTGTGAGAGTGACGGCAGAAACACTTACCGGTATCCCTTCTATTGTATATGGTTTGTTTGGAATGTTATTCTTTGTAACGACTTTGCGTTGGGGGTATTCGATGCTTGCAGGAGCGTTTACGCTGGCAATCATGGTACTTCCCGTAATTATGAGAACCACGGAAGAGGCACTTTTAGCAGTGCCTGATACTTACCGCGAGGCAAGTTTTGGCTTGGGTGCAGGGAAACTTAGAACCATATTTGTGGTTATTCTGCCTTCAGCAGTACCGGGTATTTTTTCTGGTGTGATTTTATCTATTGGACGTATTGTTGGTGAAACAGCTGCTTTGATGTATACAGCAGGAACAGTAGCAGAATTGCCGGATAGTGTAATGTCTTCTACCAGGACTTTGTCTGTACACATGTATTCTCTTGCAAGTGAAGGTCTGTATATAAATCAGGCTTATGCAACAGCAGTTGTACTGCTTGTAATTGTATTGGTAATTAACTGGCTGTCAGGAAGAATTGCCCGCAGGATTAAGAAGGGATAAAAAGAAAGAATATAAGTACATGATATACGGAATATGGAAGAGTTTGGATATCACGTTATAAGATAGAATAGACAAAAGGAGTCAGAAATGAACGCAATTATAGAAACCAAAGATTTAAAATTATGGTATGGAGACCATCAGGTTTTAAAAGGAGTTTCCATGGATATTCCAGAACATAAAATTACTGCATTGATCGGACCAAGTGGTTGTGGAAAGTCTACATTTTTGAAAACATTAAACCGGATGAATGACCTTGTGGATAATGTGCGTATTACCGGAGAAGTAAAATATGATGGGAGAAATATATTTTCTTCTGATATCAATGTAAATGAACTGAGGAAAGAAGTAGGGATGGTATTTCAGAAACCCAATCCATTTCCAATGAGTATCTATGACAATGTAGCTTATGGCCCAAGAACACACGGTATCTGTTCGAAAGTGAAGCTGGATGAAATTGTGGAACGCTCTTTAAGGGATGCGGCTCTCTGGGATGAAGTGAAAGATCGATTAAAAGCATCTGCTTTGGGAATGTCGGGAGGACAACAACAGAGACTTTGTATTGCGAGAGCATTGGCAGTACAGCCCAAAGTAATTCTTTGTGATGAAAGTACAGCATCACTTGATCCGATTAGTACAGGGAAAATAGAAGATTTGCTTATAGAACTGAAATCAAAATATACGGTGATTATGGTTACACATAATATGCAGCAGGCAGTGCGTATTTCAGATTACTGTGCATTTTTCCTTTTGGGAGATCTGATTGAATTCAACCGGACAGATACATTGTTTTCTACACCACAAAATAAGAAGACAGAGGATTATATTACAGGAAGATTTGGTTAATTAAATATGCCGTGAAAGAATGCAAACATAATTGGATGAGAAAATGCGCGAAACTATCAGGTGTAAGTTTTAATTATTTCTTCGGCAATGAATCGTTTGGCAATACAGCGATCCATTGCCTGTTTTTCGATGTAATGATGAGCTTCAGGCTCACTCATGGAGAGCTCGCTGATTAAAATCCACTTTGCTTTATTGACCAGGCGGATTTCAGCCATTTTGTCTTCAATAGATAAAGACTTCTTCTCAAATTGTCTTAAACGTTCACGGGCACTTTCCATCCAGTTAAGGGAATGGAGGATAATTGGTTTTGAAATTGGTTTTGGCAGTGTGAATACACCATATTCAGCCACTTTGTCATGGATAGCAGAATGAATATCACTTTTAACGAGAAGAAGTACAACAGATTGCTTGGAAGTAGATACGTCAATTGCAAAACGGGTACCGATATCATCAGGAAGAGGAGCATTGATGATAACGAAGTCAAAAGTTTTTTCCGTTAATATACGTCTGGCAGCACTGACACTTGAGGCTGTCTGGACAGGATAATAGCGTATTTCAGGCAACAGACCGGTGAAGGCAGAGGTGAAGCTATCTGTTGCGGATACGATGAGTATACTGTAAACACGTTCTCTTAAACTCATTTTGTCCCCTCCTCTTTTGTTGATTTAACTTACTGATTACAATATAGGTTTAAGATAGCATCCGGTATATATTTTCTGATGAACTCACTGTTTGTAGCAGTGATGCAGGCAGACTTGAAATTTTCCGGAAGTTGTTTAAAGTTTGCAAGGATATCTTTATCTGCCTTATACAGATTAATATCGGCAGGTGCAGGAAGTTCTGTTTTATTTTGAATTCCATCCAGAATAGCATAAATAATCAGGGCAAATGCCAGATAGGTATTTGCAGACGGATCCGGAGAGCGGAGTTCCACACGTCGATACTTTCCAACTGCTGAAGGAACTCTGACAAGCTGTGAACGATTTTCACTGGACCATGAAATGTATCGAGGAGCCTTGTTTTTTCCAAAACGTTTATAAGAATTTTCAGTTGGATTTAAAAATATTGTCATATCCGAAATTTTATCCAAAATACCCGCTATCAGATAGTTCATATTATCTGTGTTGTCAGAAGATTTGACAGATATATTAATATGAAATCCATTTCCTGGCTTATTTTCTAATGGTTTTGGGCTAAAATCAGCAAAAATTCCATTTTGTCGTGCGATTGTTTTAACAACTGTCTGAAAAGTCATTGCATTGTCAGCAGCAGTTAAAGGATCGGAGTAGAGAAAGTCAATTTCATTTTGTCCCGGTCCTTCTTCATGATGGGAACTTTCCGGCTGAATTCCCATTTGCTCCAGTGTCAGACATATTTCACGACGTATATTTTCCCCTCTGTCTTCTGGGGCGATGTCCATATAAGCGGCATTATCGTAAGGGAGTTTTGTGGGGTTGCCATTGTCATCTAACTGGAATAGATAAAATTCCTGTTCAGCACCAAAGAAAAATTGGTATCCGGCATATTCTGCAGCCTGAATTGCCTTTTTTAAAATAGAGCGTGTGTCACATTCAAATATTCGTCCGTCCGGATAAGTAATGCTACAGAACATTCTTACTACACATCCATGTTCCGGTCGCCAGGGTAAGGGCATCAGAGTGTCTGGTTCCGGATGAAGGAATAGGTCGGAATGCGTTTCATCCCCAAAACCTGCGATTGCAGATGCATCAATGGCAATACCATATTCAAAAGCCCGCGGAAGTTCCTGCGGCATAATGGATATATTTTTCTGTTTGCCAAATACATCACAAAAGGCGAGACGGATGAATTTAACATCTTCTTCCTGCACATATTGAATGATTTCATCTTTTGAATACTTCATGATCCTACCTGCTTTCTTTAATTTGCCACATACATTTGCTTGTATGGATTTTTACTGTCTGGTGTAATGACTGTAAAAGGAACAGATAAAAGTTTATCCACAGAATATTTGAAGTCTCTACAGTACTCAGACAGATATTCCATAATTTCATCCAAATCCTTTGAAGTTGCATATCTTGCAGTTACTTGTTCTGGAAAGCGGATATCTTTACAATCTCCACGCAGAAACATTTTGCCGCCGTGCATTCCGGTACATGGGAAATTTCCTACAATACGTTTTCCGGCAGTGTGTATTCCGAGGACAATAATGATGCCACCGGCCTGATATTCACCCAGAAAGCTTCCGGCATATCCACCAATAATCATAACAGGAACTTTTTCTTTATAAGCTTTCATATGGATTCCCGCGCGATATCCTGCGTTGCCTTTTACATAGATTTTGCCGCCTCGCATAGCATAACCGGCAGCATCTCCAATATTACCGTGTATAAGGATTTTTCCTTCATTCATAGTATCGCCCACAGCATCTTGAGCATTGGCGTTTACGATAATATTGGCGTTGTTTAAATAGGAACCCAATGCATTTCCGGGAATACCATTGATTGTAAGATTTTTGTCAGACATACCTGCAGCGATAAATCTCTGACCACAGCAACCTTCAATTATACAGTCTTTGTCTGCGTCGCACAGTGCTTCATTCACAGCTCTGTAATCTAAATTTGCAGCATTAATGATTTTCATATTATACCATACCTCCAAAAAAAAGTTTACTTTTTTTGCTGCTATTCTCCGGCATGAAAAATACCGAGTATTTCAAGTTCTTTTTCTGTCAATCCGATGCCACGCAGCATGAGGCGATTTCCTCGTAAAGCTTCAATGGAATTGATACCCATGCCACCCATCAATTCTTTGATTTCATGTTTCCATGCAGTCATCAGATTAACCAAGCGCTGGTTTCCGATTTCAGGATCAAGTCTCTTCACAAGTTCTGGTCTTTGGGTTGCAATTCCCCAGTTGCATTTGCCACTCTGACAGGTACGGCAGAGGTGACAGCCGAGAGCCAGCAGAGCAGCAGTAGCTACGTAACAGGCATCGGCACCGAGTGCAATGGCTTTTACCACATCGGCGGCGCTGCGAATACTTCCACCTACTATCAGTGATACGTTGTTGCGAATACCTTCATCACGAAGCCTCTGGTCAACAGAAGCGAGTGCAAGTTCAATGGGAATACCAACATTATCTCTGATTCGGGTAGGAGCGGCTCCTGTACCGCCACGGAAGCCATCAATGGCAATAATATCAGCGCCACTGCGGGCAATACCACTTGCGATAGCTGCAATATTATGGACAGCCGCAACTTTGACAATGACAGGTTTTTTGTATTTAGTAGCTTCTTTCAGTGAGAAAACAAGCTGACGTAAATCTTCAATGGAATAAATATCATGATGCGGAGCAGGAGAAATAGCGTCAGAACCTTCAGGAATCATACGGGTACGTGATACATCACCGATAATTTTTGTGCCGGGAAGATGTCCCCCAATGCCTGGTTTTGCACCTTGTCCCATTTTTATTTCTATTGCAGCACCTGCTTTTAAATAATCTTCGTAAACGCCGAAACGTCCGGAAGCTACCTGCACAATAGTATTTTTTCCATAGCAGTAAAAGTCTTCATGCAATCCTCCCTCACCGGTATTATATAATATTCCGAGCTCTGTTGCTGCCAGAGCAAGAGATTTATGAGCGTTATAGCTGATAGATCCGTAGCTCATAGCAGAAAACATAACAGGCATGGAGAGTTCCAGCTGGGGAGGCAGTTTGCAGTCTAATTTTCCATCTGCTGTACGATTTACTTTGGAAGGCTTCTTTCCAAGATAAACACGGGTTTCCATGGGTTCGCGCAAAGGATCAATGGAAGGGTTTGTTACCTGTGAAGCGTTAATAAGGATTTTGTCCCAGTATACAGGTAGTGATTTAGGGTTTCCCATGGAAGATAAAAGGACACCGCCGCTGTTTGCCTGTTTATAAATCTCATTTATTGTGTCTCCGAACCAGTTGGAATTTTCCCGCAGGTTACAGTCACTTTTTATGATTTTTAATGCTCTGGCAGGGCAGAAGGAAACACATCTCTGACAGTTGACGCATTTTGACTCATCATGCTTCATAACCTTATGTTCTTTGTCGTAGCTGTGAACTCCATTGGCACATTGGCGTTCGCATATCCGACAGGCAATACATCTGTTTTCATTTCTGACTACTTCAAATTCCGGATAGATAAATTCTATACTCATTAAAATGCACCTTCCTTTACTTTTATAATGACCGGCTCACCACCTGCAGGAGACCATATTTTTTCAGCGCTTGGTTCCATGGTTCGGATAGCAGATTCTTCGCTGGCAATGAATACTTTGTCATTTTTTTCACCGACAACCATAGAACGCAGTTTGAGGCGGTCGTTTAGTGCCATCAGCCCCCCGTTAAATCCTAAAACAATCGAAAAAGGACCGGTTACCAGCAGACTTGGGAACATAGTTCTGAGATAAGTGTGTTTTTGCTGATCTTCCAAATCTGTTTTTGTTGCAATGGTGCTCCAGAAGGGCGCAGCAATGACGCTTGCGGCTTCACCGAGGGTGAGACCCTGTATACGGAGCAGATAATCCATGATGTAGGTAATGACTTCCGTATCGGTTTGGAGTGTGCATTTGTAGCCGAACATTTCCATAAAACGGCGATTTGCATCATAAGATGAAATTTCACCATTATGCACAATAGAATAATCAAGCAGTGTAAAGGGGTGTGCCCCGCCCCACCAACCGGGAGTATTTGTTGGATAACGTCCGTGAGCGGTCCAGGAATACCCCTCATATTCCTCCAGTTTATAAAACATTCCTACATCTTCAGGAAATCCCACTGCTTTAAAAGTTCCCATGTTTTTTCCACTGGAGAAAACATAGGCGCCGGATATTTCCGCATTTATTTTCATGACCGTTCGGGCAACAAATTCCTTTTCGTCCAATTGCAGAGAAGTTAAAACAGATTGCAGAGGAGCAACAAAATACCGCCATATAATAGGCTCATCTGTAATCGCTGGTATCTTGCGGGTTGGAATGATTTCGGACTGGACAATTTCAAATTGCTCCTTTAAGAAAGCTTCGCATTTCTTTCTTGTATCTCGGGTATCAAAAAATATATGTAATGCATAAAAATCTTTATAATCGGGGTAAATGCCATAACCGGCAAAACCTCCGCCTAATCCATTAGAGCGGTCGTGCATGGGTTTCATGGAATTTGTAATCATTTCACCGGACATTTTCTTTCCGTCTTTGGAAATTACTGCTGAGATTGCACATCCGGAAGGAATTCTCACCTGACCTTCAATTTTCATATTATCTGCACCTTCCTTTCAGTATAAATGAAAAACAAAGGCATCCATTTTAAGGGCAGAAAAATTCTACACAAAAAATGAACGCCTTTGCTCATATTCCATATATACAGCCTATGATAAGTTTTGTCAAGAGAGATCTTTCATGAAATGAGAAAAATGAAAAAGATTGTGCAACAGAAAAAAGGGGTTGACAAATAATTTTATCGGGTGTATTATCCAACACGTAAAGGCAAGGGCGTCTTTGAGATATAGTTCTCAGAGGCGTTTTTTTATTTCATAGGAAATTGCATCCTATGAAACAAAAATGCTCCGCAAGGATGCGCAGCTCGCGGAAATGAAATCATCACTTTGTGAACCGCTCGCGCGCGGAGATTACGCAACAGCGCAATCTTTCTTGTTTTTATAAGATAATTAATATGATTTAATCCAAAAGGCAAGGGCGTCTTTCAGATACAGAGAAAAGTATTATGAGAGATATCCTTGCTTTTTCAAATTGGAAGGAGTGATAGTATGAAAAATGTTTCAGAATTTTTTGGGTGTAAAGTTTTTGATGACAGAGTGATGAAAGCAAATTTATCAGCAAAAGTTTATAACTCTTTGAGAAAAACTATTGATAAAGGAGCAAAGCTTGATATTAGTGTGGCAAATGCAGTTGCAGCAGCTATGAAAGATTGGGCAGTTGCAAATGGTGCTACTCATTATACACATTGGTTTCAGCCGCTTACCGGTGTAACGGCAGAAAAACATGATAGCTTTATTTCTCCATCTCCGGATGGAGGCGTGATTATGGAATTTTCCGGAAAAGAACTGATTAAAGGTGAACCGGATGCATCTTCTTTTCCATCAGGTGGATTGCGTGCAACCTTTGAGGCAAGAGGGTACACAGCATGGGATCCTACCTCTTACGCATTTATCAAAGGAAAAACATTATGTATCCCCACAGCGTTCTGTTCTTATGGCGGAGAGGCATTGGATAAGAAAACACCATTACTTCGCTCTATGGAGGCATTGAACAGGCAGGCACTTCGTATTCTCCATCTGTTTGGAAACGATGATGTGAAATGTGTACGTACTTCTGTAGGACCGGAGCAGGAGTATTTCCTCATTACAAAGGAAATGTATGAACAGAGAAAAGACCTTCGATTTACAGGACGAACTCTTTTTGGAGCAAAACCACCGAAGGGACAGGAGATGGATGATCATTACTTTGGTGTGATTAAGCCTAGGGTTGCTGCATATATGGAAGAATTAAATGAAGAACTATGGAAATTGGGTATTCTGGCTAAAACAGAACATAATGAAGTGGCTCCGGCACAGCATGAATTAGCTCCTATTTATACCACAACTAATATTGCAACAGACCATAATCAGCTGACAATGGAAGTTATGCAGAAGGTCGCAGAAAAAAATGGACTTGTATGTTTACTTCATGAGAAACCATTCGCAGGTGTAAACGGTAGTGGAAAACATAATAACTGGTCGATTGCGACAGACAAAGGTGTAAATTTATTGTCACCAGGAGAGACTCCTTATGAAAATGCACAGTTTTTATTGTTCTTATGTGCAGTTATTAAAGCAGTGGATGATTATCAGGATTTGCTGCGGCTTTCAGTTGCAACTGCAGGAAATGATCACAGATTGGGGGCGAATGAGGCACCTCCGGCAGTTGTTTCTGTTTTTCTTGGAGATGAATTGAATGCAGTACTGGAAGCTATTGAGACAGGTGTCACGTATGAAGGAACGAAGAAGACTCAGATGAAGTTGGGAGTAGATGTGCTTCCAAAATTTAATCGAGACACTACAGACCGCAATCGTACTTCTCCATTTGCATTTACCGGAAATAAATTTGAGTTTCGCATGTTGGGATCATCTAACAGTATCGCATGTGCAAATATTATGCTCAATAGTGCAGTGGCAGAAAGCTTGAAAATTTATGCGGACAGGCTGGAAAAAGCAGAGAATTTTGAGGATACACTACATGAAATGATCAGAAAAACGATTAAAGATCATAAACATATTATTTTCAACGGCAATGGCTATGATGATACATGGATTAAAGAAGCAACAGAAAAACGAGGATTGCTTAATTATCGTACAACACCAGACTGTATGCCTCATCTTTTAGATGAAAAAAATGTACGGATGTTGACATCTCATAAAATATTTTCAGAGGCAGAATTAAAGTCCAGATGTGAAATTATGCTGGACAACTATTGCAAAACGGTATTAATTGAAGCAAATACTATGATTGACATGGCAAAAACAGAAATTGCTCCGGCAGTAAGTTCCTATGTCCTTGAACTGGCGAATACAGCAGTGGCAAAGCAAACAGTAGATGCATTGATTTCCTGCAGATATGAAAATGATTTATTAAAGAAGCTATCCAGACTGGAAGAGCAGATTGCAGTCAGAGCAGAAGAGCTGGAAGATGCTGTATTGAAATTACAGAGCGCCGGAGATATTGAAGAAGAAGCTTATATGATAAGAGATATAATTTTAAGTAAAATGTGTGAACTTAGAGTTGCCTGTGACGAGGCGGAAACAATGACAGCAAAGAAATACTGGCCGTTTCCAACTTACAGTGATTTGTTGTTTGGCGTAAAATAAATCAGTATTTAGTAAAGTAAATTACGGAGGTATATTCATATGTGTTCTATTATGGGTTATTGCAGCCGCAGCATTTCTTTTTATGATTTTATGAAAGGGTTTGAAAAGACAAAATCAAGAGGTCCGGATGACAGCCGTGTAGTGAAGACAGAAAAAGGTATTCTCGGATTTCACAGACTTTCAATCATGGGGCTGACCCCGTCTGGTATGCAGCCGTTTCAGTATGGAAAAAATTATGTAGTCTGTAATGGAGAGATTTATGGATTTGAGAAATTAAAGAAAGAACTGTCAGATAAATATACATTTGAAAGTGACTCAGATTGTGAAATACTTTTACCGCTGTATCAGGAATATGGTACAGATATGTTTTCTATGCTGGATGCAGAGTTTGCCTGTATCATTTATGATGGTAAAACAGAAAAATTCATTGCTGCAAGAGATCCTATTGGAATTAGACCATTATATTATGGTTATGACAAAGAAGGAGCTGTTGTTTTTGCCAGTGAATCCAAAAATCTGATAGGAATTGCAAAGAAGATTATGCCTTTTCCACCAGGACACTATTATAAAGATGGCCAATTCATCTGTTATCATGATATTACAAAGGTAGACGAAGTCTGCAACGACAGTATGGAAAAAATTTGTGGAAAAATTCACGATAAGCTTATAACTGCTGTGGAAAAACGTCTTGTATCAGACGCTAAAGTAGGATTTCTGCTTTCGGGTGGACTGGACTCTTCTCTAGTATGTGCAATTGCGGCGAAAAAAACCAAAGAACCAATTAAAACTTTTGCCATTGGTATGAGTGAGGATGCCATTGATTTAAAGTATGCAAAACAAGTGTCAGATTATATTGGCAGTGATCATACAGAAGTATATATGACACCACAGGAAGTGCTTTCTTCACTGGAAACAGTTATTCATCTGTTGGGAACTTATGACATTACAACAATCCGGGCTTCTATAGGAATGTATCTGGTGTGTAAAGCAATTCATGAACAGACGGATATCCGAGTCCTTTTAACAGGGGAGATTTCTGATGAATTATTTGGATATAAGTACACAGATTTTGCACCAAATGCAGAAGCTTTTCAACGAGAATCTCAGAAACGAATACGTGAAATTCATATGTATGATGTTCTTCGTGCGGACCGCTGTATATCTGTAAATTCACTGGAAGCAAGAGTTCCTTTTGGAGATCTCGATTTTGTAAAATATGTAATGGCAATAAATCCAGAGATGAAGATTAACATCTATGGAAAAGGAAAATATCTGTTGCGTCATGCATTTGAAAAAGATAATTATTTGCCGGAGGAAATTCTTTGGAGAGAAAAAGCTGCATTTTCAGATGCAGTAGGACATTCTTTGGCTGATTATCTGAAGCAATATGCCGAAGATAAGTATACAGATGAAGAGTTTAAAAGCCGATGTAAAAATTATATACATGCCAGACCATTCACCAAAGAGTCTTTGTTGTACAGAGAAATTTTTGAGAAATATTATCCAGGTCAGTCTGAGATGATTGCAGACTTCTGGATGCCGAATACAGAATGGGAAGGATGTAATGTAAAGGATCCATCAGCAAGAGTTCTTTCCAATTATGGTGACAGTGGAAAATAAAAGGAGGGCGCTATGTCAAAATATAGATTTGAAACACTTCAGCTTCATGTGGGACAGGAATATCCTGATCCCGTTACCGATGCACGTGCAGTACCTATTTATGCAACTACTTCTTATGTTTTTCATGATTGTTCTCATGCAGCAGCTCGCTTTGGACTTGAAGATGCCGGAAATATTTATGGCCGTTTAACGAATTCTACACAGGATGTGTTGGAAAAGCGTGTTGCTGCTTTGGAAGGAGGTATTGCTGCTTTGGCACTTTCATCGGGAGCAGCGGCAATTGCTTATACCTTACAGGCTCTGGGACAAAACGGAGGACACATTGTTGCACAGAAAACAATTTACGGAGGCAGTTATAATCTGATGGCACATACACTTCCGGGATTTGGAATTACGGCTTCTTTTGTCAATATACATGATCTTGATGAAGTAGAAGCAGCTATTAAAGGAAATACAAGAGCAATTTACATAGAAACTCTAGGCAATCCCAACAGTGATATTCCGGATATTGATTCATTGGCTGCACTTGCCCATAGACACGGATTACCCCTTGTGGTAGATAATACTTTTGGCACTCCATATTTTATTCGACCGATTGAACATGGGGCAGACATTGTGGTACATTCTGCTACAAAATTTCTTGGAGGTCATGGTACTACCCTTGGAGGAATTATTGTAGATGCTGGGAAATTTGACTGGACCGTTTCAGGAAAGTATCCGGCTATTGCTGCACCAAATCCAAGTTATCATGGTGTTTCTTTTGTAAATGCTGCGGGACCTGCTGCATTCGTTACATATATCAGGGCAATTCTTCTTCGCGATACGGGAGCAAGTATTTCTCCCTTTGCAGCGTTTTTATTACTGCAGGGAATTGAAACATTGTCACTGCGTCTGGAGCGTCATGCAGAAAATACAAAGAAAGTGGTAGAATTTTTAAAAAATCATCCACAAGTTGAAAGAGTAAATCATCCATCCCTTCTTTCACATCCGGATCATTCTCTTTATCAAAAATATTTTCCGAATGGCGGTGCATCTATTTTTACATTCGATATCAAAGGAGGAAAGGAAGAAGCATACAAGTTTATTGATCACCTGCAGATATTTTCATTGCTTGCCAATGTAGCAGATGTGAAAAGTCTTGTAATTCATCCGGCAACTACTACGCATAGCCAGCTTTCACCGGAAGAACTGTCAGAGCAGGAAATTAAACCTAATACAATTCGACTTTCTATTGGAACAGAAAATATAGAAGATATAATTGATGATTTACAGCATGGGTTTCATGCAGTAGAATAAAGTTGCAGAACGACAGGAATTATCCTTAAAGTATATTGAAAGGATTATCGGATTGGAGATATTTTAAGACTGACCGAAGGACAACTGGTTCCTGTGGCGTGCTTGGAATGTAATGCAAAAACCTGTAAGCGTGCAAATATATGCAAAACATTGCCGATGTGGAAAGATTTTCAATAAAATAGATTGACAAAAGAAATTATAAGAGGTAGAATAGCGTGCGTAAAGGCAAGGGCGTCTTTAAGTTAAAAGAAACTTAAAGGCGCTTTTGCCCTTTTTTGGTTCATGGAAAGGAAGTGAAAGGCAGTGACGAAATATATTTTTGTAACAGGAGGGGTAGTATCCGGTCTGGGAAAAGGGATTACAGCAGCTTCACTTGGAAGACTTTTAAAAGCGAGAGGTCTGAAAGTGGCTGCGCAGAAACTGGATCCTTATATTAATGTAGATCCGGGAACTATGAGTCCGTATCAACATGGTGAAGTATATGTGACCGAAGATGGAGCAGAAACAGATCTGGATTTGGGACATTATGAGAGGTTTATTGACGAAAATCTAAATCAATATTCTAACCTCACAACAGGAAAAGTTTACTGGAATGTATTAAATAAGGAACGGAGAGGGGAATACCTTGGTTCTACAGTTCAGGTTATTCCTCATATCACAAATGAAATTAAGGAATTTGTGTATCGTGTAGGGCAAAAGACAGATGCCGATGTAGTGATTACGGAGATTGGCGGAACAATTGGAGATATTGAATCTCAACCGTTTCTGGAAGCAGTGAGGCAGGTCTCCCTGGAAATAGGCAGGGCAAACAGTCTTTTTATTCATGTGACATTGGTTCCCTATTTGAGCGGTTCTGAAGAACACAAGTCCAAACCAACACAACATTCAGTCAAGGAATTAAGAGGTATGGGCATCAATCCGGATATCATTGTTTTACGTTCAGATAAACCACTGGAAGCATCTATTTTCCAGAAAATTTCACTTTTTTGCAATGTAAAGCTGGATTGTGTTATTGAAAACAGAACCTTGTCTAACCTTTATGAAGCGCCATTGATGTTGGAAAAGTCCGGATTTTCAGATGTGGTGTGCAGGGAACTTAATATTGATGCACCAAAACCGGTACTGGCAGAGTGGGAGCAGATGGTAGAACGTATCAGGAATCGCACAGGGGAAGTTCACATTGGCCTTGTCGGAAAGTATGTAAAACTTCATGATGCATACTTGTCTGTGGCAGAGGCCATAAACCATGCAGGGTATGAAATGAATACGTTTGTGAAAATTCATTGGATTGACTCAGAAGATATTACCAAAGACAGTGTAAATGATATGTTGAAAGATTTGTCTGGAATTATTATTCCGGGGGGATTTGGGAATCGTGGGATAGAGGGCATGATTTTGGCAGCAAAATATGCCCGTGAAAACCAAATTCCGTATTTGGGTATCTGCCTTGGAATGCAGATTGCCGTTATTGAATTTGCAAGAAATATGTTGGGGCTTAAAGATGCCCATTCAGGAGAGTTTGATGAACAATGCAAGCATAAAGTGATTGATTTTATGCCGGGACAAAGTGAAGAGGTAGAAAAAGGAGGGACTCTTCGTCTGGGAAGTTATCCATGCAGTATTAAGGCTGGTACAAAACTGGAAGCATATTATGGAAACCGAGTAATTCATGAACGCCATCGCCATCGTTATGAACTTAACAATGAATACCGTGAGAAGCTGACAGAGGCAGGACTTGTAATCAGCGGGACTTCTCCTGACAACAGTCTGGTGGAAGCTATAGAATTGCAGGAACATCCGTTTTTTACAGGTGTGCAGTTTCATCCGGAATTCAAGAGTCGCCCAAATCAGGCTCACCCACTGTTTAGAGGGTTTATTTCGGCTGCGTTAAAGGAGTAAGATTATGGGAATTCATGAGGAATGTGGCGTATTTGGAATAATGAGTATAAGAAAAAGGAATGTTGCAGAAATAGTTTATTATGGACTGTATGCGTTGCAGCACAGAGGACAGGAAAGTTGTGGAATTGTTGTAAATGATGAGGGAGTATTTGCTTCTCATAAGGATCTGGGACTTGTAAGTGAAGTATTTACTAAAGATACGCTGCTTCATTTACCGGAAGGAACTATGGCTGTGGGTCATGTGCGATATGGGACAACAGGAGGAAACACGAGAAACAACTGTCAGCCTATTGAAGTCAACCATCAGAAAGGTAAAATGGCGGTGGCACATAATGGAAATCTAAGTAATGCATTGGAACTGCGTGATAAGTTAGAACTGTCAGGAGCGATTTTTCATACAACCAGTGACACAGAAACGATAGCTTATGTGATTACCAGAGAAAGGTTGATGACACCAAGTATTGAAGAGGCAGTGAGTAATACCATGAATTTACTGGAGGGGGCGTATTCTCTGGTTTTGGTATCGTCTGCAAAAATGATTGCTGCAAGAGATCCTTATGGATTCAGACCTCTTTGTTATGGACAGATGTCAGATGGCTCTTACGTTGTTGCATCGGAAAGCTGTGCGTTATCAGCAGTAGGTGCAGAATTTATCAGAGATTTACTGCCGGGTGAAATACTGGTCTTTGATCAGAAAGGGGTGGTGTCAAGGAAAGAACACTGTGGAAAACAGAAGAAAAAAACATGTATTTTTGAGTATATTTATTTTGCCCGACCGGATTCGGTTATCGATGATGTATCTGTTCATGCATCGCGAATTCGCGCAGGTCAGTTATTGGCAGAGAGATATCCGGCAAAGGCAGATGTTGTAATTGGAGTTCCGGACAGCGGTCTGGATGCTGCCCTTGGCTATGCAAATCAATCCGGTATTCCTTATGGGATTGGGTTGATTAAAAATAAATACATTGGCAGAACCTTCATTTCACCGGAACAAAAGGAACGTCTGGACAAAGTTCGGATAAAGCTGTCTCCTATGAAGAATGTAATAGATGGAAAAAGGGTGGTTCTTATTGATGATTCTATTGTAAGAGGCACCACAAGCAGACAGATTGTAAAATTGTTACGTGATGCAGGAGCCAGAGAGATACACATGAGAATTTCAGCTCCCCCATTTTTATATCCTTGTTATTATGGTACAGATATTGATTCTGAGGAAAATCTGATTGCCTGTCATCATAGTACAGAAGAAATTGCTGAAATGATTGGAGTAAATTCTTTAGGATATTTGGAAGTTGCTCAGTTGGGAAAATTGATTGAAAGTGAGGACTATTGTGCAGCCTGTTTTCACGGAAGATATCCAACACGAATTCCAACTGATCTTCGTAAAGACCGATTTGAAAGAAAATTATCGGAGAGAAAAAATGATGGAGGAATAGAATATGGTCAGACCTAATATGTATTACGGTGAATTGGAGAATTCATATCTTTTTTATAATATAGCTCAGAAAACCAGGACCTATGTAGAGCATCATCCAGGAGTAAAGCTTTTAAGAATGGGAATTGGAGATGTTTCATTGCCACTGTGTGATGCAGTAATCAAAGCATTGCATGAGGCTGTGGATGATCAGGCTTCAAAAAGCAGTTTTCATGGATATATGCCGGAATGCGGCGCTTTGTTTTTAAGGGAAGAGATTGTAAAATATTATGAAAAAAGAGGTGTTTCTTTATCTGTTGAGGAAATTTTCGTGTCAAGCGGAGCAAGTGATGAACTGGGAGATGTTCTGGATTTATTTGATCGTTCTAATCAGGCATTGGTAATTGAACCGGCTTATCCGGCATATGTAGATGCAAATGTGATGGCAGGAAGAAAAATTGTGTATCTGGTTTCAGGAGAGGAAAATGAATTTTTACCTGAACCAAATGAGAAAGCAGAAGCAGATATTATCTATATCTGTTCGCCCAATAATCCTACCGGAGCAGTTTTTTCGCGTAAACAGCTTCAGGCATGGGTCGATTATGCAAATAAAAAAGGTTCCATCATTCTTTTTGATGCGGCATATGAGGCTTTTATTGAGGATGAAACACTTCCGCATAGTATTTTTGAACTGGATGGAGCAGAAACATGTGCCATTGAAATCTGTTCTTTTTCAAAAACTGCCGGTTTTACGGGAACCAGACTTGGTTATACCGTTATACCAAAAGCATTGAAGCGTAATGGGATGAATATAAATGAAATGTGGGTACGAAATCGTACAACAAAAACAAATGGTGTATCTTATATTATTCAGAAAGGTGGAGCAGCAGTTTTTTCGGAAGAAGGTCAGAAACAAATTCATGAAAATATCCAGGTTTATAAGAAAAATGCAAAAGTATTGATGCAGGCTTTGGATCAGCTTGGAATTTGGTATTGTGGAGGGAAAAATGCACCCTATATTTGGATGAAATGTCCGAGAGGAATGAAAAGCTGGGAGTTCTTTGATTATCTGTTACAGGAAATTCAAGTTGTGGGGACGCCGGGAGAGGGATTTGGAGCCTGCGGAGAGGGATATTTTCGATTTTCAACTTTCAGTTCTCCGGAAGATACAAAAGAGGCAGCACAAAGAATTGTTAAATTACTTTCGTAACATTTGATATGTTTTTTTATGGCAATAACAAAGATATTTTAATTTAAATTAAAGTTAAGAGAGCGTATTGCGTAAAGAATGTAAAATAGAAAATTGTAAAGTTGACAGACGCAGGAGATGCGTCTGTTATTCGTTTATATAAATTTTACTTTAATTTAACAATCTGATGGTAGTCGATTTTACATGATTCTCGTATAATGGTATCGCAGCAATAAGAGATAATGTTGTAAAAAGATAGAAAAAGATAAATAAATTTATATTACAGGGAGGTTTGGACAATGCGTACAAAATTCGACCAGCAGCTTGAAGAGCTAAATGTAGAGCTGATTAAAATGGGAGCTTTGTGTGAAAGAGCAATCAGAAGAGCAGTAGATCAGCTTGCGGACACGCAGGATGCAGAAAAAGAGCTTGTAGACGGAATTGAGGAGGAAATCAATCAGAAAGAAAGAGAGATTGAAGCTCTTTGCATGAAGCTGCTTCTTCAGCAGCAGCCGGTAGCCGGTGATTTAAGACAGATATCTTCTGCATTAAAGATGATTTCCGATATGGAGAGAATTGGCGACCAGGCGCAGGACATCGCAGATATGTCCCGTTTTGTTCAGGTAAAGGAGCTGGCGCATAAAATTCACATTGGAGAAATGGCAGAAGCAGCGATTAAAATGGTGACAGAAAGCATTGATTCTTTTGTAAAGAAGGATTTGGAAGCAGCAGCAAGGGTTGTGGCTTATGATGATGTGGTAGACAATCTGTTCTTAAAAGTAAAACAGGAGCTTCCCAGTATGATGAAAAAGGATGCTCAGCAGGCAGAATATTACATTGATTTGATTATGATTGCCAAATATTTAGAAAGAATTGGAGATCATGCAGAAAACATTGCTCAGTGGGTAGAGTACTCAATAACAGGAAAGCATGAAGCAGACAGAGGATAAGAAGATGATTTATTTAGTAGAAGATGATGAAAGTATCAGAGAGTTATTGGTGTATACCTTAAATGGCCAGGGTCTTGTGGCAGAGGGATTTGCGTATCCCTCTGATTTTTGGCATGCCATGGAAAAGAAAATCCCGGATTTAGTGCTTTTGGATATTATGCTGCCGGAGGAAGATGGACTGGAAATTTTACAGAAACTTCGTAAGAAGAAAGAAACAAAAAACATTCCCATTGCCATGCTGACTGCAAAGGGCAGTGAATATGATGTTGTAAAAGGTCTTGACGGAGGAGCAGATGATTATATTCCCAAACCATTTCGTATGATGGAGTTAGTTTCCAGAGTAAAAGCATTGATTCGCAGAGGTGGTCAGGAACAGCCTCAGGATGATGAAGAATATGTTTTGGGAGAACTGTATGTTTCAAAGAAACGTCATCTGGTAAAAGTAAAAGGAGAGGAAGTTACTCTTACCATGAAGGAGTTTGAGCTTTTATTGCTGTTCTTATCAAATCCGGGAATTGTGTTTTCCAGAGCGCAGCTTTTGGATAAAATATGGGGCTATCAGTTTGATGGGGAAAGCAGAACGGTAGATGTTCATATTAGAACTCTTCGTCAGAAACTGAAAGATGCCGGACACTATATCGAGACCGTTCGAGGTGTAGGATATAAAGTAGGAGGGGACGAATGACAAAAAGAATTTTCAGATCTATGCTTTGTATTTCCATGATTGTCCTTTTGGCAGGTTCCGGGCTGATTATGGGAATTTTGTATCATTATTTTGGAAAGCAGCTGGCAAAAGAGTTAAAGACAGAAGCAACCTATTTGGCCATTGCAGTAGAAAAAGAGGGAATGGAAGCTTTTGATAAACTGCCTCCTCAGACAGAGCGTGTGACATATATTGATGAAGATGGAACAGTTCTTTTCGATAGTGTGGCAGATGAAGATAATATGGATAATCATGAAAACCGTTCAGAAATTCAGAAAGCGTTGAAAACAGGTTCTGGTACAGCAGTTAGAAGGTCTGATACATTATCCGAAAAAACTCTGTATTATGCAATGAAAATGACGGATGGAAAAATCCTGAGAGTATCCAGTGTTCAGTATAATATTCCGGGGCTTTTAGGAGGAATGGTACAGCCTATTTTAATTATCTTGATTTTTATGGTAGGTTTGTCAGCATTGTTGGCTTTTCGTCTTTCAAAGAAAATTACAGAGCCTGTCAATGCTCTTGACTTGGAGCATCCGGAGGATAATCAGGTATATGATGAGCTGACACCGCTTTTAAGTAAAATTAGCAGACAGCAAAAATCCCTTCGCCGTGAGATTGAAGATGCCAGAAAGCAGCAGGAAGAATTCTCTATGATTACAGAAAATATGGAAGAAGGATTTCTGGTTATTGATAAGCATACAGAAGTGTTATCCTATAATTCCAGTGCGCTGAAGCTTTTAGGAGACACGAATTGGCAGGGAAGACAGAGTATTTTAACCTTAAATAGAAGCGGAGAATTTCAGAGTATTGTGGAACAGGTACTGGAAGGCCATCATACAGTGAGAATGCTGGAATTTCCGGAGAGAAGCTGTCAGATTGCGGCTAATCCTGTATGGCAGGATAATGAGGTAACAGGAGCAGTTCTTACTATTCTGGATGTGACAGAGCGTATGAGAGGAGAACAGCTGCGCAGGGAATTTACTGCAAATGTTTCCCATGAATTGAAGACACCTCTTACCTCTATTTCAGGTTTTGCGGAAATTATCAAAGATGGTTTTGTAAAACCAGAGGATACTAAAGTATTTGCCAGCCGCATTTTCAAGGAAGCGCAAAGACTGATAACACTGGTAAATGATGTGATTAAGATTTCTCAGCTGGATGAGGGAGAACTTGTTTATCAGAACGAACAGGTGGATTTGTATCAGCTTTCTAAAGAGGTCCTTCACCGTATAGAACACAGTGCAAAAGAAAAGGATGTTAAGCTCTATCTGGAAGGCCCTCATGTTCAGGTGGCTACAGTAAGAATGATTTTAGATGAAGTGCTCTTTAACCTTTGTGAAAACGGATTAAAGTATAACAAGCAGGGCGGAAGCTTAACGGTTACCTTGAAAGAAGAAAATAATAAGGTGGAAATTTCTGTGGAAGATACGGGAATTGGAATACCAAAGGGAGAACAGTCAAGGGTATTTGAAAGATTTTACCGCGTGGATAAGAGCCATTCAAAGGCAATCGGCGGTACAGGACTGGGGCTTTCCATTGTAAAACACGGCTGTATGTATTTGGGCGCTAAAGTTGATGTGGAAAGTACACCGGGAGTGGGAAGTAAATTTACGATTACGATGTAAGAAGCTGTTGTAGAAAGCATCTGGAGAATGTTTACACATCTGTTAATTAAAGTGTATAGATATACCAGATGCTTGATATGACAGCTTTATTCTGTAATATTGTTGCTATCGGATTGTTTTTTATCTTCTTCTATTTTTTTATGTGCTTCAATAATAGCTTTTTTACTGCGGTTTTAATAACAAGATAAAAAATGTAATAACCTATTGCTAGAAGAGAAAGTTGAAAAAGAGTGCTAAATGTTGCTGCCATAATAAAATCTCCTTTTTTATAATTATTATATAACAGGAAAAGTCACAGGGCAAGCTGCGATTTGAAAAGTAAATACTTTAAGAGGATTGAATATTGAAATAGAGTTATGGTTATGATATATTTTTAATAAGAAAATGCCTACCCCGTCGGCCAACGGGATAGGCGGTGTCCGTAAGGACAAATAAACCTAGTTTCGAGAGGCATCCACTTTGGAGTGGACACTTTCTTTATATATTAATTATACCGCAAATATTTATAGCTTTCAAGAACTTTTGGTGCATTATTGAAAGGAGAGGGTTTCATGAGGAGAAGGTTATCTTTCTTTTTCTTAACAGGAGCAGCCGCATTGCTTTTATGTAGCTGTACCGGGGCAAAGAATGAGCATTTCGAACTGGAAAATACACCTTGGGGAATGACTATGGAAGAAACTATGGAGGCGTATCAGGTAGAGCGAGATGATTTAGACGATATACAGGAGGGCACTTACGGTTCTGCATTTATGCTTCGAGATGGACGGGAAATATTTGGGGCAAAGACAGACCATATCAGTTTTAACTTTATGGATATGACAGTCAGTGGAAAAACACAGAAATTGCACCGAATTGATGTGATGTATCCAGATGATACAGATATGAATGAAGTTCGGAAAAATATGGAACAGTCTTTTGGAAAGACAACAGATAAAGTAACTGATTTTGATATGATTGGTACGTTATTAGACAGCGATATGTAAAGATACGATTATGAAGCAGATGAGCATTTAGCCTTGTGGGCAGATAAAAAGGTCAGTGATGTCATTCCAAAGGGACAGGAAGAAGAATATGAGAAATTATGGGAAATTCCTATGACACGTCTTTCAGAGGATACGTGGGAAGAATTCTCTGAAAACGCTTCTCTGGTATATGGGTATTGCTCTGATAATGCCGATGATGCACCGATAGGTGACAAAAGAATTCGTATAGATGCTACAAACTGGGTGATTTATAATACGATTAAAGAAGGACTGGAATAAAATTAAAGACCATTCTCTTAGAAGACTTTTTATTTTGATAATTCTATGAGAATGGTCTTTCATATTTCGGCATTTGTTTTCAAGTATCATTGTAGTGAAATCTACAAGAAATAATATAAATGTTCTGTTCATCTATTTTGTATATCAGTCGGTCTTTATCATTAATTCTTCGACTCCAGTATCCGGATAAGTCGCCGACTAAAGCTTCAGGTTTTCCAATTCCAACATTCCCGTTTCTGGAAATATCAGTCAATAATTGATTGATTTTCTTTAGTGTTTTTCTATCTTCTGTTTGCCAATAAAGATAATCTTTCCAAGCATTTTCTGTAAATACTTTATTCATTGTCTGAAACCTCTATTAATTCATGAGTAGATACATTTCCCTCTTCTAATTGCCGCTTACTTTCCATGAGCCAGTTATAATTTGCCTGATTTCCCAGTAAGTGCATATTTTCAAGCATATTGTTATAAGTTTCTTCTGATATCATCACAATATTTTTGGTGTTTTTTCGTGTGATAATTATTGTTTCATAATCATCGGTTACTTTATCCATATAGGATTTCATGTTATTTCTTAAATTAGAATAATTTACTGCTAACATAGTTTCACCTCCTATAATTATTATATTGTACAAAAAATTGTACGTCAAGGCGGGATATACGAATGATAGAAAGAGACCATTTTCACGGAAATAAATTCGTCAAAATGGTCTCTATTTTAATTCCCCTGCATTCTTTTAATAACCTTTAAGCGGGTAAATTCTTCTCGCTCTTTTTCTTCCAATGCGTTTGAGATGCTCTTTGTAAGTGCTTCGTATTTGGGGATTGTGATGTTTTTCAGTGCATTGGCACGTTTCTGCGTCTTCTTAATATTAACAGCCAGTCGGTAAGCAGAATTCTCCACCATAGACAGGCGAATGGTTAAATCCTTTACCTTTTCAAAAGCAGCGTGAGCTTCATCAAGAGATGCTTTTGTTCCATAGTAGGAATAGGTAGGCTCATCGGAAGACGGCTCAGAACGCACCAGAGGAATTTCCGTACCCATAACGCTTCGTGTTTTTATGGAAATGGAGTTTTCCACAGGTACGGTTCTGGAGATTTCCTGCACATAACTGATGCCGATTTCCATATTTGCCTTTTGCAGAGCAGCATAAGCAGTACGGAAGGTAACGTCAATCTGTGACTGAATATCCTTTGCCTGCTCAATCAAATCCATCAGTTCACGGATTAAGATATTTCGTTTCTTATCCATCAAATCAAAACCCTGCTTGGAAAGAGCAAGAGAGTTTTTCGCAAGTATCAGGTTTCCCTTGGTGGGAAATGTATTCGGATCCACAAAATCCCCCCTTTTACTTTTCTACGTTTTCAGGATAATATTTATCCAGAATTTTGGTGTCGATACGGTCAAGCTCTTCTCTCGGTATCATGGAAAGAAGCTCCCAACCTTTATCTAAAGTTTCCTGAATAGTTCTGTTTTCATCTGCTCGTTGTCCCACGAAGTTTTCTTCAAAGGCAGTACCAAACTCCAGATATTTTTTATCCAGAGGTGAAAGCTCGTCTTCGCCGATAACCGATGCAAGAGCTCTGGCATCCCCTACCTTTGCGTAGCAGGAGAAAAGCTGATTTGCAACGTCTTGATGGTCTTCCCGTGTAAAGCCTTCACCGATACCGTCCTTCATAAGACGTGACAGAGAAGGCAGTACATTGATTGGCGGATAAATTGCTTGTCCGTGAAGCTGACGGTCAAGTACAACCTGACCTTCGGTAATGTATCCTGTTAAGTCAGGAATTGGATGAGTAATATCATCATTTGGCATGGTAAGAATTGGTATCTGTGTTACAGAACCTGTGCCGCCTCTTACAATACCGGCTCTTTCATAAAGAGTTGCCAGTTCACTGTATAAATATCCCGGATATCCTTTTCTGGAAGGAATTTCGCCCTTAGAGGAAGATACCTCACGCATGGCCTCACAGAAGGAAGTAATATCTGTAAGGATAACAAGGATATGCATACCTTTTTCAAAGGCCAGATATTCCGCAGCAGTAAGAGCAACCTTTGGTGTAATCAATCGTTCTACAACAGGGTCGTTAGCCAGATTTAAATACATAACAACGTGGTCAGATACACCGCTTTCCTCAAAGGTGCGGCGGAAGAATTCTGCTACGTCATATTTAACACCCATAGCAGCGAAAACAATGGCGAATTTTTCATCGCTGTTGCTTCCAAGAGAAGCCTGCTGAACAATCTGTGCCGCAAGCTGGTCATGAGGAAGTCCGTTTCCTGAAAAAATCGGAAGCTTCTGTCCACGGATTAAGGTTGTAAGTCCGTCAATAGCAGAGATACCTGTTTGGATAAAGTTTCTGGGGTATTCCCTTGTGACAGGGTTCAATGGAAGTCCGTTAATATTCAGTTTCATTTCCGGAATGACAGGACCTAGTCCGTCAATAGGCTTTCCAATACCATTAAAAGTACGTCCCAAAATATCTGGGGAAAGCTCTACTTCCATAGGATGTCCACTAAGACGTGTATGGGTGTTAGAAAGGGACATATTTTCTGTTCCTTCAAAAACCTGAATAACAGCTTTTTCTTCATATATTTCTACGATACGTCCTAACTTTTTGCTTCCATCATCTACTCGAAATTCTACAATTTCGTCAAAAGAAGCATTTTTTACTCCTTCTAAAACTACCAGAGGGCCATTGATTTCACTTAAGCCCAAATATTCAATTGCCATAAATCAGTCCCTCCTTATGCATTCTTTTCCATTACAGTATTATAAAAGTCTTTTACTGCTTTTTTATAATCGTCCATCATTTCCAGATGGTCATTTGGCACATCATATTTAATTGCAATGACTTTTTCAAAAATGTTTTCCTGTTTCAATACAGACATTGGCATGCCCATTGCAATAAGAGAACGGCATTTTTTATATAAATACAGAATGATTTCCATCATTTTAAACTGTTTTTCCAGAGAGACGCAAGTATCGTCAGGATGGAACGCGTTCTGCTGTAAAAATCCCAGACGGATAACTCTTGCAATTTCCAAAGTCAGTTTCTGGTCGTCAGGAAGTACGTCACTTCCGATCAGTTTTACAATTTCCATCAGACTGCTTTCAGAGTTTAAAATTGCCATAATACGGTTTCTGTATTCCACGAATTTCGGGGAAACATTTTCGCTGTACCAGTAAGACAAATCGCCTAAATATTCGCTATAGCTGGTCAGCCAGTGAATAGCAGGGAAGTGTCTTGCATAAGCCAGAGATTTATCCAGTCCCCAGAAACAGCGGACAAAACGTTTTGTATTCTGTGTTACCGGCTCAGAGAAGTCACCGCCCTGTGGGGAAACTGCACCGATAATGGATACAGAACCTTCGGTACCATTTAAATTTTGCATCATGCCGGCTCTTTCATAGAAAGCAGAAAGGCGGGATGCAAGATAAGCCGGAAAACCTTCTTCCGCAGGCATTTCCTCCAAACGTCCGGACAGTTCACGTAAGGCTTCTGCCCATCTGGAAGTAGAGTCTGCCATAATAGCTACATCATATCCCATATCTCGATAGTATTCAGCAAGGGTAATACCTGTATAAATAGAAGCTTCTCGAGCCGCAACAGGCATGTTTGAAGTATTTGCAATCAGGGAAGTACGTGCCATTAAGGCATTTCCTGTTTTCGGGTCATGAAGCTTGGAGAAGTCCTCCAATACCTGTGTCATTTCATTTCCACGTTCACCGCAGCCGATGTAAATAATAATGTCGGCATCAGACCATTTGGCAATCTGGTGCTGAGTCATAGTTTTACCTGTACCAAATCCACCGGGAACAGCAGCAGTACCGCCTTTTGCAATAGGGAACAGAGTGTCTAAAATACGCTGTCCTGTTACAAGTGGTTTAGAAGCAGGATAACGTTTACTTGTAGGTCGGGGAATACGGATAGGCCATTTTTGTGCAAGCTTCAATTCATATTCAGAGCCATCTTCCAATGTCAGTACAGCAATGGTTTGAGTAATGTTGTACTGTCCGTCAGGAACAACGGATTTTACTATTCCGTGAATATTTGGCGGAACCATGGACTTATGCACAATGGACTCTGTTTCGGGAACTTCTGCAATAATTGTACCTCCATAAACTTCCATACCTTCGGAAACGGTCAGATGCACGTCCCAAAGCTTTTCTGTATCCAGAGAGTCTACCTGCATACCTCTGGAAATATATTTTCCGGATTGCTCAGCAATGACAGAAAGAGGTCTTTGAATACCATCAAAAATATTATTTAAAATACCAGGTCCTAATGTGACGGAAATAGCATCACCGCTGGCAGTTACAGTTTCACCCGGACGCAGACCACTGGTTTCCTCAAATACCTGAACCGTTGTGGCTTCTTTTTTCAGGGAGATAACTTCGCCTACCAGATTTTCCTTTCCGACATAAACCATTTCAGACATTTTGAAGCCTGTATTGCCTTTCAGGTAAATAACAGGACCATTAATGCCGTAAATTTCAGCAGTCTTACTCATGAGTAAATCCTCCATCGAAATTGAAGCGTTCCTTTTCATTTTCAAAAGCAGTAAGGAACGTATTGTCAATTAAAATATTTTTTTCAGGAATAACAGCTCTTATACCACCTAAAAAATCTGTTTCAGAGATGAGAGGAGTAATTCCGGTACGTTTTGCCAATTCTTCTGACCGGGCAGAGTCTCTTGCAGTCAGATAAATCTGTATGGAGTCGTTTTGAGCAATCTCCAGAGATTGTTTTATTTTATCCTCAAGCCAGTCTACATATTCTGGCTTTTGGGAAAAGGCGTTAAGTAAATCTTCTACTTCTGCAAAAATGCTTTCTTTTAGTTTCTGTTGCTTTTTGGAAAGCTTTCTTTTGATATGAAGATGTTCTGCAGAAAGGGCTTTGTTAATTTCTCTGGCTGCGTTGTCTGATTCTATTTTAAACTGGTTTTCAGAAGCAGCCTGCTTTTCCTGTTTATGACGTTCCATTTCTATTTCCAGCGCCGCTTTATATTCATCCAGTGCCTTTGTGGCTTCTTCTCTGGCGGTATCCATGGAAACTTCATAGAAATGCTGCAATTTTTCTTCTGTTGTCATACATATCACCTTCTTGTCATAATTTTAGTCCGATGGCTTCATTTACATACGAAGTAATGAAGTCAGGTGCCCGTCCTGTACCATGACGGTCGGGAATTTCAATAAGCAGAGGAAGCTTGTGGTTCAAGCGTACATCGTCAATAATATCAGGAAACTCTTTCCCGAATTTTTCTGTGAGGAGAATAATGCCGTTTTCTTTGTTTTGAATGGCTTCCTCCAAAGCACGATGAAGTTCCTCCCTTTCGTGGACAACCACACCCTCTACGCCAGCAAGGCGCATACCGGTGTAGGTGTCAATGTTGTCACTGATTAAAAACATTTTCATTGGAAATCATCCTTCCGTATCGAAATCAGCCTAATTTACCAAGAATCATGAAAGAAATAATCAGACCATATAATGCAATACCTTCTGCCATAGCTACGAAAATCATGGATTTACCAAATAAAGAACCATCTTCGCTGATAGCACCTAAGGCAGCGCTTGCAGAGCTGGCAACGGCAATACCTGAACCAATACCGGAAAGACCTGTAACTAAAGCAGCACCAATGTATCCAAGACCTGTAGCAAGATCAGAAGTTCCGGCAGCAGCTGCAGCATGAACACTGGCTGTTCCACTAAACATTACGATTGTTGCTACAAGAAGACTTCCGAAGAAGAAAAAGCAGTTACATGCAAGAGATTTTTTGTAACGTTTTTTTGTTTTTTCTCCCAGAAAGAATGCTCCAAAAGGAACAATAATGCTTAAAACTAAAGCTACTGCAGTAAGAATTTGAATGATAGTTGTCATAATAATATCCTCCTAAATATTAAACAGTCTGTGCCATTAAGCATGGTCAGAAGATTTTGTTTTGTTTATGTGTTTTAAAAATGGTTTAAATTCTTTTCCGGTGCCCTTGTAGAAACGGCTGAACATTTCGTAGTATTCAAGACGAAGTACCTGAATACCTACAATCAGGCCTTCCATGGCACATACGAAAAGATTACCTCCGATGACAATCAGCCAGTTAATGCTTCCGCCGCTTTCTGCACCTGCCAGCATCATAACAACGCCCATCATGGCAGCGTGGCTGACGGCAAAGGCTCCGATACGCACAAAGGAAAGTGTGTTGGAAAGAAAACTTAACATAATTTCAAACAGTTCGAAAAAGCTCTGTACAAAAAACATTGGTTTACTGCCTTCAATTACAGGGGTTTTCTTTTCTACTATACGAGTAATAGGTTCTTTCAACATAATAACCACTAATGGAACAGCAAACATTATAATTAAAATAATGGTAGCGGGCATTGGGTTTCCTGTGAGGAATAAGAGAGCAGATGCAGTCAAAGTTCCGTAAAAGATAAGTCCGCATACAGAGTTTTGATCAAACCAGATCCCTTCTATATCATTGGTACGAACTGCATTAATAATATGAAAAATCATAGTCACAAGAATGAGAAACATACCAAAAACAATGGCTACAACGAAAATGGTATTCATCTGTCCAAGACCGGGAACCAGCATCATAGCTTCCACAGGCCTTAGCCACACAGCATCAATAATGTGCTCGAAACCGAAAATACTACCAAACATAAAACCAAAGAAGGTAGAGAAAATACCTGCAGTTCCAATAATTGCACCTAAAGTAACCTGTTTCCATTTGTACAGTGCAAAACCTCCCAGTGCCAGAAGAAGACCTTGTCCCACATCTCCGAACATGACACCGAAAATAAAGGAATAAGTCAATGCTACGAAAATAGTAGGATCCAGTTCATGATAGTCAGGAAGTCCATACATTTTTACGTACATTTCAAAAGGCTTGAAAATCTTAGGATTTTTCAGCTTTGTAGGCGGTTTACAACTGATTTTATTATTGTTGTCTTCTACAACGCAGAAGAGATTAGAGTCATTTTCAATTTCTTTTAAGAAGGAGTCACTGTCTTTTTCGCTCATCCAACCGCATAAAATATAGAAAGTTTCCTGATGTTCCTGCACACAGGCAGCTACTTTTCTTACATCAAAGTTAGTAGAAAGCGCATTTAAGGCAGCTTGTGCGGAGAGAATTGCACTGGCATCACCATTTAAAAGTTCTTGGATTTCCTGATGACAGGCATCTAATTCCTGATCAATAGCATTTAACTGATTATTTAAATCACTGTGGAGTTTTTGCGGAGTGCCGTAGTAATAATCTTTTTTCAAGTAAATGCGCTCAAAGTGCATAGAAGAGAATACGGCGTCCACCTGTTCCATTTTTGTCCACAAGACAAAATAAAGTCCCCATACATAATCATCTTGATGGCATGGGAAAAAGATTGTGTCCAGATTATCATAGACATATTCTTTGAACTTTTCATAATATTCTATAGGAATACGTCCAAAACGTACCTGAACAAAACGATAATGTATCAGCTGGTCCAAATCCTGAGGCAGGGTAAGGAAAGGCGTAATACATTTTAAATCTTCAGTGACAGAGGCGCGTTTTTCATTGAGCTTGTCACATCTTTTTTTGATTTTTGAAATTTTTTCATTTAAAGCGTCCACAAGGGGCTGTATTTTTTCCAGAGAAATATCACGTATGGGAATGTTCTCTGTATCCTTAAGCTGTCCGGCGAATTCATTGATGCGGTTTAATAAATCTTTATAAGGATTTATCTGAATATACGGCGACAGATGCTGAACCTGACTTAACTGTGCCATGGCATTTTCAAGATGAATTTCATACTTGGAAAGATATTCATTTACCACACGGTCAATGTCGGATTTCGGACCGGTAATACTTAAGAATTTCATTTTCTCAATCATGTAATCACCTCCGGTTATTAAGTTTTGGCAATGTAATCCAAAATCTCAGTAGATGAAAGTCCGTAGCGGATACATTCAATAGCTGTAGTCAGTCGGTCTACCTCATGTTCCTTGTGATAGAGGTAGGAGTATAGCATAATTACTGAGTGAGGATATTTTCTGGACTCTGTTTCCAGAATCGTTTTTAAACTTAAATTGTAAAACGCTTCCAGTTTTTCCGGAACGAGGTCAGGAAAACGTTTTTTATAATAGGTAGTGTCCAGGATATTTTTAAATTCATCTTCGTCTGCAGACTCTACCAATGCAGAAATATCTTTTCTGCTAAGCCGATAACGCACAGGAATTAACAATGCATAAATATCAGCAGGAGTCATGTGGTAATATTTTTTTGAACGATAAATCCACTGGAGATTTAGCATATCAAATTTATTGCCATATGCTTTTGTGATTTCTTCTAAATCACGTTTTTTAAAGATTTTTTCTTTTACAGACCAGATATTGGCAAAATAATACTGGTCAAGTGCCATACCATAATCAAAAATGCTGGGGGTATAGTCATTACCTAATTTTTTCAAAGGCTTATAGTATTCAGAACCCTCCAGATTAGAAACAAATTCTTCCACAGTAGAAGAGTTTGCCAGTTTTTCAATATTCAGCTTTGAATGGCGGTCAAAAAAGTCTTTGAAAAGAGAAAGATCCAGTTCGGCATGTCCCTGGTCAAAAATTTTTCTGAGACAATCTTTCATGGTAGCCAGTTCGTAGCGTTTAAAGTATAAAGCCATAAAGGTTCGTTGTTCCGGATTGGCGAAACGATACAGTTTGGCAAAATTTTGATAAATGGTATGGGTAAGAAGCTTTTCAATATCTCCTCTGTGAAGGCTGTTTTCATCTAAATCAGCCCAAAGATCCTGAAATCCCGGCTGTTTTTTTAAGTAGGCAACCACAGCAGTAACAGAATGCATTTGAGCAATTTCCTGATATTGAGCTTCTTTTATAAGCTTGCTTTGCATGGCCCGGACTTTTGTAGACAGACCACTGTAAGAAAGCAGACTTCCCATATTCTCACATCCTTAATATTCTGTCATAAATTTCTTTTGCCATGTTTGTATGACATTTGGTATAGTAGGCCTCCAGTCTGGTTAAAACCTCTTCAGCCTCATTGCGTTGATTTTCCAGTTCTTGTTTCATCTGGATTTCCAATTCCTGCCGGATAGTATCGGAGCGGTTCTGGATCTCCATATCTATGGTGCAATCAAACTGCTGAACAGCTTCTTCATATTGCTGAGCCAGTTGTTTTTTTTGCTCTGAAACATCTTCCATAATATGTGAGGCGGCAGCTTCTATCTCTGCGAGTTTGTTGATAATGTCTTCCATAGGCTTTCCTCCTTTTTTTCTTATTCATCTTATTATACACCATTTCCAGAAAAAAACCACAGGATTTATTGTGGCTTTGACAGGAGGTAGGGTATCGGTTATACTTTTATAGAATAATTGGAAAGGCAGGAACGTGGAATGCGGTTAAGAAATATACCAGGTGCAAAAGATGCCATTGAAGATAGTAAATATGTAATTCATGATGTACAGGAAAAAAAGGGGAATTGGGCAGAAGTTTTTGGAAACGAAAATCCTGTTCATATTGAAGTGGGAATGGGAAAAGGCCGCTTTATTATGACCTTGGCAGAACTCTATCCTGACGTGAATTTTATTGGAATTGAAATGTATGACAGTGTTTTATTAAGAGCTATTCAGAAAAGAGAGGAACAGGAAAAAGAAGGGAAGATTTTAAATAATCTATTCTTTATTCGTATGGATGCAAGAGAACTTCCGTTAGTATTTGAAAAAGGAGAGGTGAAAAAGATTTACTTGAATTTTTCAGATCCATGGCCAAAAGAAAGACATGCAAAGCGTAGATTAACATCTCGCCAGTTTTTGGAAAGATATCAGCAGGTGCTATCAGAAGAAGGCGTGGTAGAATTTAAGACAGATAATAGAGAGCTGTTTGAATTTTCTTTAGAGGAAGTGAAAGAGGCAGGATGGAAACTTCTTGCTCATACCTTTGATTTACACCATGATGTGGAGATGAACATGGGAAATGTTATGACAGAATATGAAGAAAAGTTTTCATCTAAGGGAAATCCTATTCACAAATTGATTGCAGGACAATAAAATATATATAATAGAAGGAAGAGTTCAGGAGAGCCTACTATCATGAAGGGGAAAAAAAGAATGAAAGATGCAGTTTTTCAGTGGGCATATCAAAATAAACGACAGAAAACAAAAGCTTCTCAGGTGCTTCAGTCTATCGAAGAGGTAGAAAAGACTCTTAACTCTATAAAAATCAAAAGAAAATAAAGGAATGGGGCGGTCGCTTCAAACATCTAGGATATGCACTGAATGCGGCAGCCTCCATCAAATACATAAAATATTTCTAAAGTGTTTCTTTAAAAAAACAAAATAAATCTAAAAATATACTTGCTTTTTCTAAATGTATCAGGTATAATATTTTTTGCACTGAGGAAAACGAAATAAATAAGCGCCTTTAGCTCAGTTGGTAGAGCAGTAGACTCTTAATCTATTTGTCCAGGGTTCGAGTCCCTGAAGGCGCATTAAAAGCACTGTTTTTGCAGACAAGAGAGCTGCGGGGACGGTGTTTTTTGTTGTGCAAAAAAATGGATTTCTAGTAGAATATATTATGATTGACTGATTTAAAAAGTAAGAGGCTGACGCATTAAATACTATTCAGAAATATTGTTTAATACGGCAGCCTCCTTTTATATAAATGTTTTGCGTTTACTCCATCATAGATGCCAGAACCTGATTTACCAGTTTGCCGTCAGCAATTCCTTTTACCTTAGGCATCAGCACTTTCATGATTTTTCCTTTATCTTTTCCGGTTGGTGTTTCTATGGAAAGTTCACTTAAAACACCTTGAATAACCTCTTTAATTTCATCTTCATTCAGCATCTTTGGAGCAAATTCTTCATAAACAGCAATACGTTTTGTGCATTCTTCAATAATCTCTGTTCTGTCCTTTGGAGTCAGTTCAAGAGTTTCTTTTGTCTGCTTGATTTCTTTTAAAACAACTTCATTTTCTTCTGCTTCTGTTAAATCCTCACGTTTGTCAATGGCTTTATTTTTTAATGCAGACAACAGCATAGACAGGGACTCTTTACGTTCTTTGTCGCCTGCTTTCATGGCAGTAACCATAGCTTTTCTTACTTCATCAATTTTACTCATATAAAACCTCTCCTTTATTTTTTTATATCTATCATACCATAATTTGAAACTCCGTCAATGAATACGAAGGAGATTCCAGTGAAAATGTGCCGCAAGAGCACGGATAACTACAGTTACAATAAGACCAAAAATAAGTCCGGCTGCTTCTCCTATGGTATTTCTGCATACGATACAGACAATACCTCCGGCAATGGAAGCGCTGGCATAAACTTCCCGTACCAGAATATAAGGCGTTTCACTTGCCATAATATCACGAATGACGCCGCCGCCTACACCGGTGAGTACTCCGATAAACAGAAAAAAGAAAGAATTATCATCGGTAACATGACGTGAGGCTGTTTGAATGCCTACTACTGTAAAAATTCCTAGACCTACAGTATCACACCAGAGCATCACTTTATCATAGAATTTATTTTTAATTTTAGAATGAATAATCTCCGGGTTGGTATATACAATGGTAAACAATAAAGTGGAAGTGAGAATAGCAAATAAAATATATACAGGCTGAGCAAAGGCAGTGGGCGGCGTTACACCCAAAATTACATCTCTCATTATTCCGCCGCCTACAGCTGTTGTAGCGCCTAAGATATTTACACCGAAAATATCCATTTTTTTCTCAATAGCAATCATGGCGCCGGATGAAGCAAAGGCCACTGTACCAATAATTTCAAGAATAAAAGTAAAAATATCCATTAGGAAAATCCCCCTTGAGGTTGTAATCTGATATGTAGATGTATTATAGCATGTTTCTGCAAAAAAAACGTCATAAAAAGAAGGATATCTTGTTGACTTTTCTTGTATTCTTTGCTACATTGATGAGGTATAGTTTAAAAATTTAACGCATCAACTGATAATAATGCTAAGAGAGAGCAGATTATCCGGAGAAGGAGGAAAAAGTATGCATAATCATAAAAACGGAAGCTTTACAAATTCCGTGGGTTTTGTGCTGGCTTGCGTAGGTTCAGCAGTAGGATTGGGAAATATATGGATGTTCCCTTATCGATTGGGAGAATATGGGGGAGCGGCATTTTTAATTCCGTATATATTCTTTATCTGCCTGTTTGGGTTTGTAGGACTTTCTGCAGAGTTTGCAATTGGCAGAAAGGCAGGTACAGGAACTTTGGGTTCTTATGAACTTTGCTGGGCAGAAAAAAAGAAAGAAAAAGTAGGAAAAATTTTGGGATGGATACCGCTTTTAGGTTCTCTTGGAATTGCCATTGGATATTCTGTTATTATCGGATGGGTTTTAAGATTTTTATGCGGTTCTGTTACAAATACAGTTTTAGAACAAGACTCAGCAAAATACTTTGCTGACGTGACTGCGTTTATGGGAAATGTTCCATGGCATGTGATTGTAATCGGAATTACCGTGGTGGTACTTCTTATTGGTGCAGCTACACAGATTGAAAAAGCAAATAAAATATTGATGCCGTTATTTTTCGTATTGTTTGCAATACTGGCAGTGAGAGTGTTTTTCCTTCCGGGTGCAAAAGAAGGATATAAATTTTTATTTGTACCTAAGTGGGAGGCATTAGCAAACATTGATACATGGGTAATGGCTATGGGGCAGGCATTTTTCTCTCTATCTATTACCGGTTCAGGGATGATCGTTTATGGCTCTTATTTGAGCAAGAAGGAAGATATTCCGAAAGCTTCCATGCAGACAGCATTTTTTGATACGATTGCAGCGATGCTTTCCGCATTGGCAATTATGCCGGCAGTATTTGCCTTTGGAATTGAACCATCTGCAGGTCCGTCTTTGATGTTTATTACTATTCCGAATATTTTTAAACAAATGCCAATGGGAAGACTGTTTGCGATAATCTTTTTCCTGTCTGTATGTTTTGCGGGAATTACTTCTTTGATTAATATGTTTGAAGCAGTTATTGAAAGCTGGCAGCATAAGTTCAAATTGAAAAGAAATCATTCAGTATTACTTTGTGGCGCTTTAACACTTTTTGTTGGACTTTTCATGGAAGAAGAAGCAAGAGTGGGAACATGGATGGATTTTATTACCATTATCGTAGTTCCGTTTGGAGCAGTTTTAGGAGCAATTTCTATTTACTATATTTTAGGGTTTGATAAAATTAAAGAAGAATTGGAAGAAGGACGTAAGAAGGGGCTTTCCAAAATATTCAAACCTACTGCAAAATATATATATGTGCCTTTGACAATTATTGTATTTATTTTAGGGCTTATTTATAAAGGAATTGGATGATTTAGAGGAAGATGTTGTTTTCAGACAGCATCTTCTTTTTCTTTATAGTTTAAACAAGTTGACATAAACTTAAAAATCATATTATAATTATGAAATAATTGGTTCATAAAATTTATACAGAAATTTGTATGTTAAGATAAAGAAATGATAAGGAAGGAGATTATCATGAGCGAACATCGCAGAAGACGAAGAGATGAAGAAGAAGCAAGAAGACGTGAAATAGAAAGACGCAGAAGAATTATCAGAGAAAGAAAAAGACGTCAGAGGATTATGCGCCAGAGGATGATTTTAGCCGGTATAGGTGCTGTAGTTTTAATTGTGGGAGGTGTTGCAATTGGAACATCTGTACATAAAAAAAATGAAGCAAAACAAGCGAAAAAGATAGAAGAACAGAAGAAACAAGAGGCAGCAAAAAAAGAAGAAAATGTACTTCGTATGGTAGCTGTGGGCGACAATCTTATTCATGATGCTGTGATTAACTCCGGTAAGGAGCAGGATTGGAATTTTGACTTTTTATATGAAAATATTAAAGAGGATATAAAAAAGGCGGATTTAGCATCAGTTAATCAGGAAACACCTTTTATTAAAAATCATGATCAGGCTGCAGGCTATCCTGACTTTGCTACTCCGACAGAAGTAGGAGATGCATTGGTAAATGCAGGATTTGATATTGTGACACAGGCAACGGAACATGCTTTTGACAGAGAAAGTGATGGAATTACAGAGTCTGTGGAATTTTGGGATAAAAGTTATCCTAAGATTACGAATTTAGGAATACATGAGAAAGATAATGAAAGTCGCTATCAGATAATTGAGAAAAAGAATTTTAAAGTTGCAGTGATGAACTATAGTTCTATGATAAGCGAAAATCACTCTATTCCATCCACAGAAAGTTATATGGTAGATACATATTCAGAAAAAAAAGTGAAAGAAGATTTAGCAAAAGCAAAAGAAGAGGCAGATGTGAGCATTGTATATCTTCATAGTGGAAAAAGTGATGCAGAAGATTTGGATGAGAAACTTCAGGAAAAAATTAATTTTCTGGCAGAGCAAGGAGCAGATGTTGTAATTTGTTCCCATCCTCATATTTTAAAGAAATACGGAAAGCTGACAAGACCTGATGGAAAGGAAATGCTGGTATATTATTCTCTTGGAAATTTTGTAAGTCATCAGTCGTCTTTAGAAAATCTCTTGGGAGGTATGGCAGAATTTACGCTGAAAAAAGATGCTAAATCAGGGGAAGTAACTATTGAAGAATACAGCTTAGTTCCTCTGGTAATGCACTATAATGAAGATTTCACTAATGCAGGTGTTTATAAGTTATCTGATTATACAGAAGAATTAGCAAAGGAACATAAAATTCATACAGAAGATGAAGAAGCAGAGTTTACCTTATCAGCTTTAAAAGAAGCAGCTGACAAGGTAGCAACTCCGGTAACGGGAAGTTCACAGAAGACTTTAGGCGAAGAAGTTGATGAAAAATCTACGCAGGATAGTGATACTTCAAAAGATGAGAATAAGGACAGCAGCAGTAGTTCAAAAAAGACAAAAACGGAAGAATAGTATTGGAAGAGAGCAGGAGATGTTTAATGCAACAGCTCCTGCTTTCTTTTTTCCTTTGTTTTCTCTACATAGCAGTCGGGAGAGTAGGGAAGAATTTCTTTGTAGGAGTCAATTTCAGAAGCAGATTTTGGCATGGCAGGAATAAGACCTGTGGCCTCGGTTGTGGCACATCCGTCTAAATCATGGATGGATGTAGCTTCTACATTAAATTTATCAGAATAGGAATTTTTATTATTATTCATGGTATGCCTCCTGTTTTTTCTTTTAGTATTTCCGAAAACCAATAAGGTATGTATGAAAAGATTGACAAAAAACATGGAAATCGTTATGCTGTATGAGGTTATAAAAGGAGGGAAAACAAAAATGGATAAAAATACAAACGCAATGGGTACAAAAAAGGTTATGCCACTTTTGATTTCCATGTCTGTACCGCCTATGATTTCTATGCTAATCCAGGCATTATATAACATTGTGGACAGTATGTATGTGGCCAGAGTAAGTGAGGATGCACTGACGGCAGTTTCTTTGGCATATCCTTTACAAAATATGATTTTGGCAGTGTCCTGTGGATTTGGTATTGGTCTAAGTGCCTGTGCAGCCAGAGCTTTAGGGGCAAAGGATGACAAGGAGGTTACAGCAACAGCTAATCACGGATTGATTTTTTGTGCCGTACATTGGCTTTTATTTGTGGCAGCAGGAGCTTTTTTGACAAAACCTTTTCTCAGCGCATTTACGGACAGTCCTGAAATATTGGATATGAGCTGTCAGTATACACAGATTGTTTTATTTTTTAGTATTGGGAGTATGTATCATTTATATTCAGAAAAGCTGTTTCAGGCAACGGGAAATATGATCATGCCTATGTTTTTTCAGGGAATAGGAGCAATTTTTAATATTATTTTGGACCCTGTATTAATTTTTGGGTGGTTTGGTTTACCTGCTATGGGAGTACAGGGAGCGGCGATTGCAACTGTTGCTGCCCAGATTTTTGCAGCGGCATTATCTATGGCATTTTTCTTGAAAAAATGTCAGTCTATTAAAATTAATCTAAAAGGTTTTCGACTGGACGGCGAAATTTTAAAGAAGATATATATGGTGGGAATTCCTTCTGCCATTATGATGGCTATGCCATCTATTTTGGTAGCAGCATTAAATTCTGTTTTAGCTGCTTTTTCCGCAACAGCCATTGCTGTATTTGGACTTTATATTAAAATTCAGTCTTTCGTGTATATGCCTGCAAATGGTGTTGTGCAGGGAATGCGTCCGATTATGGGATATAATTATGGTGCAGGAAATAAAAAGCGTATGAAGGAAACTTTAAAAGCAAGTATGGAGGCAACAGGCGTGATTATGCTGCTTGGTATGTTGTTATTCTTACTGTTTCCGGAATTTATTATGAAATTATTTGATGCAAATGCGGAAATGCTGCGGATTGGTGTTCCTATGCTTCGTATTATTGCTGTGGGATTTTTGATTTCTACAGTAGGATGTGTACTTTCCGGTGCATTTGAAGCCCTGGGAAAGGGAATTCACTCCTTGATAATTTCCATGCTGCGACAGCTTGTGATTATTATTCCATTAGCTGCATTATTATCCAGAAGTATGGGGCTGTTAGGTGTGTGGATTACATTCCCGATTGCAGAACTTTTGGCTGCTTTGATAGGATGTGTGCTTTACGGCCATTTTATGAAACATTTAAAATTATAGGAGAGAGCAATGGGAAAACATAAAGAAAAAGAAATTAAAACAAATGCAATGAGAATTTTAGATAAAAATAAAGTTCCGTATGAAGTGCTACAATATGAATGCGATGAATTTATAGATGGGCTTCATACTGCAGAAAAGACAGGAGCGCCTGTAGAACAGTCTTTTAAAACCTTAATTGTACAGGGGAAAAGTAAAGAGTATTATGTAGTAGTTATTCCCATTGCACTGGAAATTGATTTAAAGAAAGCAGCGAAAGCGGTAGGTGAAAAATCAGTAGAGCTTATTCATGTGAAGGATATAACTAAAGTAAGTGGTTATGTGCGGGGCGGATGCAGCCCATTGGGAATGAAAAAACAGTATCCTACGATTATTCATGAAAGTGCGCTTGAGTATGAGCAAATTTATGTAAGTGGCGGCAGGATTGGAACGACTTTAAAGGTAAATCCGAAAGAATTAGCTGAAGTTGTATCGGGAAAATTTGTGGAAATAGCAACGAGGCTGTTGCATTAAGTGCATAAATATTCCGAATTTCTGCTTAATGCGACAGCCTTATGTTTTTCATAGAAGACTATAAATGAAAGGAATTTTTTACAATATCTGCAAGAAGTTGTTGTCCTTGAAGTGTGAGGTGGATACCATCAGTGGTGATATTTTCATAACCTTGTTCTTGAATTTTTTCATTCAGAGGTGATTGCAAAGGTATGAAGTAGGCGCCATAATTTCGAGCAAGTTTTTGAATGTTCTTAGACATTTTTTTCTGCCATGGTATCCAGTCTTCGTACTTTCCCTGTTCGGGAAAGATGAATGGTTCCAGAATAATTACCTTTGCCTGCGTTTCTCTGGATAAATCAAAAAGCATTTCATGATAGGCGCGAATACTGTCTTCTAACATATAAAGCTTATCCTGCTCGGATGCAGAGGAATTAGCAATCAGACCAATATCGTTGATACCTACCAGGATACTGATATAATCTGGATTTAAAGAAATACACTCGCTGTGAAGAGTTTCGGCAACATTTTGAACCACATAGCCTTCTACCCCGCGATTGATAATTTCCCAATTTTGTTGTTGGGCTTCTAAGCGTTCTGAAAATATATTTACATAACCAAATCCCAGCTTATTGGGAGAAGTTCTCCTGCCGGCATCGGTAATACTATCACCTAAAAATATAATAAGTCCCATAGTTTATACTCCTTATTATTGTTTCTATTCAATATTTTAACTGAAAATCACGGAGATTGCAAATGATAATTTTGTACAGTCTATCCAAATCGAAAAATCAGCAATAAATTCTCTTTACAAATTTCTTAGAGAAGGCTATAATCAAATACAACTTCAAAACATTCTTACAGTCATTCGACTGATAATTTTCCAAATTTTAAAATTATAAAAGAGGTGATTTTTTGTCGGTACAATCGTTGTGTGTATTGGTTTTTTCGTGTATCGCCATGTGTATGGACTTTCTGATGGAAAGGGTAGTGAATGGTTTCATCGGGGCGGTTTTTCTGGCGGGTTTTTACTGGCAGATAACGGAAAATGGTGCAGCTGGAATTTTGTATGCAAGTCTGGGATTTTTACTGCCATGTATACTTTTGCTGCCGCTGTTTTATTTTCGGATGCTGGGAGCCGGGGATATAAAGTTAATCTCTGGTTTGGGAACCTTTTTGGGTGCGGGTTCTGTTTTTAAATTAATTCTTTGTTCTCTTTTTCTGGGAGGATTATTATCTTTAGCATTTCTAATTTCCTGTGGGAATTTTAAAGAGCGATTTTCTTATTTTTTCAATTATGTTTATGAATATAGCAGCAGTAGGAACTTACGTGCGTATATGAAAAGAGGCAGCCAGCCTGAAAATTTTCATTTTACAGTACCGGTGTTTTTAAGTGTCATGCTTTATGTAGGAGGATTTTATTGAAGAAAAATATTATTGCAGTGTGTGACTCAGATACCGATTATGCCTGTAATTTTACAGAGTATCTGAACAATAAGAAAAAGCTGCCCTTTCGGGCAGAAGCTTTTACAGATGTAGAAAAATTTTATGAGTCTGTTGGTAATCAGCCGCCGCCAATTTTATTGATTGCTGAAAAAGATATGGACGATAGAATACAACAGATGGAGAAGGAAAATATAGTAGTTCTTGCTGATGAAAAGGAGGAACAAAGTTCACCTTATAAATGTATTTATAAATATCAATCAGCAGAAAGTGTGATTAAAGAGGTGATGGAATACTATACAGCAAAATCTTTGATGCCGTTCTATTCCGATGAAGGGAAAGGTGTGGAGATAGTAGGCGTTTATTCCCCTTCCGAAATATGCGCGAATTGTTTGTTTGCGATGACGGCAGCTCAGATTATGGGAGAGGAAAAAAGAGTGTTATATATCAGTATGGAAACTTTTGCGGAGTTGGAAGGCTTTTTGTCACAAAAATGTGATAGAAATCTTACAGACTTCTTTTTTGACCTAAAATGTGGAAAAGAAAATTTGTGGCAGGAAATAGAAGAAATGATACAGCAGTTAGGAGATGTGGAGTATTTGCCGCCTGTAGAATCACCGGAAGATATTAAATCTATCCCATTTAGCCACTGGAGTCGACTTTTTGAAATGATAGAGAAAAGCAGGCGCTATAACACATTGGTATTGAATATCAGCAGCGCAGTAGATCAATTATTTTCTGTCTTGAATTTGTGCAGCAGGATTTATATACCTGTTAAGCCGGGATTTATAGCAGATTGTAAACTTTCTCAGTTTCAGACATTGTTGAAGAGCTGGGGTGTGATAGAAGAAGATAGAATAAAGACTGTTTTTCTTTCAGAGAAGGTCAGAGAGACAGAAGGAATACATTCCATGCAGGAGCTGAAAATGGGACCCTGGGGAATTTTTGTGAGAAAGGTACTGGAAGGCCATGAATGATGAAAAGAGTGATGAGTTTCAGGAACTACGAAAGATATTGACAGAGAGGTTGGAAAATACATGGAAAGAATTAGATGCAGAAGTTTGGGATATTATAGATGAAATTCTGCATCAATATGGAAAGGAAAAATATTTACCCATTGCAAAGAGGGAAGCGCTTAGAAAATCTCTTTTTATGTCTGTGCGGCGTATGGATATTTTAGAAGAACTGCTTGAGGATAATGACATCACGGAAATCATGGTTAATGGATGGAACCGGGTTTTTATAGAAAAAGAAGGGAAAATAGAGGCTTTTGAAAAGAGCTTTTCGTCCCCGGAAAAACTGGATGATGTCATTCAACAGATGGCATCCAGATGTAATCGTGTAATCAATACATTAAATCCAATTGTTGATGCAAGATTACAAGGGGGAGAAAGAATAAATGCAGTAATTGCCCCTGTTGCCCTTGATGGTCCTGTACTGACTATACGAAAATTTCCCCAGGAACCCATTACAATGGATGGATTGTTAGAACTTGGGAGTATTACGAAAGAAGCCGCAGAATTTTTAAAAAAACTTATGGCAGCAGGCTATACAATCTTAATCGGAGGCGGAACGGGTTCAGGGAAAACAACATTTCTGAATGCATTATCCGAGTATATTCCTAAGGATGAAAGAGTAATCACTATTGAGGACAATGCAGAACTACAAATTCAGGGAATAAAAAATTTGGTTCGTCTGGAATGCAGACCTGCCAATATAGAGAAATCTCAGGAAATTACAATTGGGGATTTATTAAGAACCTGCCTTCGTATGAGGCCCAGTAGAATTATTGTAGGGGAGGTGAGAGGAAAAGAGGCAGCGGAGCTTTTACAGGTTGTGAACATAGGAAATGACGGGAGCTTGAGTACCATTCATGCTAATAGCTGTAAGGATATGGTAAGCAGGTTGGAAACGATGGTGCTCATGGGAATAGATTTACCCATACAGGTTATCCGCCGTCAGATTGTTTCGGGCTTTGATATATTTGTACATTTGGGCAGAATGTTAGATAAAAGCAGAAAAGTGCTGGAAATTTGCGAAATCAAAGAAATTTCAGAGGAAGGTGAAGTCATATTAAATCCATTATTTATCAGAAACAAGGAATTAGAAAAAAGAGGAGAGCTTTGTCATGCCGAAAAACTTATAAAAGCCGGGATTGCCCCATGAATAAAATTGATTATGATGTTTATCGGCTTTCGGCAGGGCAATGGGGAATATATCTTATCGAGGCAGTTTGTGCCTGCATAGGTATTAATTATCTGTTTTATAAAAGTTTAGCAGTGTTTTTCTTTATGCTGCCATTGCCTTTCTGGTATGTTCATCAGAGGAAAAAGCAGCAAATCCGTTTAAGAAAAAAGCGGTTAAACTATCAGTTTAAAGATGCTTTAAATGCTATGCAGGTGGGAATATCAGCAGGATATTCCCTGGATAACACCATAAGAGAAGCAAGAAGAGATTTGGAAAGGCTGTATGGACAAAAAGCAGATATGGTCAGAGAATTTGCATACATAGAAAAGCAGTTAGGTCATAGCGTGCCTTTAGAAGAACTTTTATATGATTTGGGAATTCGGAGCAGGGTGGAAGAAATTTTGAATTTTACAGATGTTTTAATACAGGCGAAAAAGAGGGGTGGCAATATGCGGGTTATTTTAAACCGGTGTATTTCGTCCATTGAGGAGCGTATTCAGGTAAAAAAAGAAATTGACACTATTCTGGCATCCAGAAAAATGGAGCAGAAAATTATGAGTTTTATACCACTGGGAATTATTCTCTATATGCAGTTGACTTCGCCGGAATTTTTAGGTGTGTTATATGGAAATCCACTGGGAATTTGTGTTATGACAGTTTGCCTTTTTCTATATATTGCAGCGTTTCAATGGGGAGTGAGGTTGACGCAAATTGACATTTAAAAAATTTTATATGGCTGCATCAATTATTCTGGTGGGAAACCTTTTGGGAATAGGGATTTTTATAAAAGAGGAAAAAGAAAAAAGTATGGAATATCTGGAAAGAAATCCTTATGGGGAAGGGGCTTACGAGGAAACTCTTGTGGCAGAAACAAAAGGAAAAACACAGGAAATTACAGTATATGTAGATGAAAAAAATTACACAGAAAAAGAAATGATGGATTATATAAAAGAAGCGAAGCAAGAATTGAATCAATGGATAAAAAAGGTAGAAAAGAGGTGTGAGAATTTTGAATTTCCACAAACTTTAAAGGGAAACCCGGTGAGAATATCCTGGAGTACAGGAAATCCGGATATTTTAAGCTGGGAAGGTATACCGGGCAAAAATATTTCTGAAAATGGAGAAAATGTGGAAATTATTGCTGCTATTTCTCTTGGAGAAGAAACAGAAATATGGAAAAAACAGATTATGGTATATCCACCAAAACTAAATGAAAGGGAAAAAATGCAGAGAGAAGTTCAAAAAGAAGCAGAGCTTTTAAGTAAAAATCCATCAGGGCCATTGTATCTGCCCCAGACTCTGGAAGGGGAAGAAATCCGTTATAAAAAAACAGGATCAAATACCGGAAGAATTGTGTGTTTTCTGTCTTTTGTTTTGGGCTTTGGAGTATATCCTTTACAAAAAGAAAAGGAAAAGAAGAAACAGGAGAGTATAAGAAAGGAGATGCAAAAAGATTATCCTGATATTATTCAGAAACTGGTACTATTTTTAAGGGCCGGATTTACCATACGAAGGGCTATGGAAAAAATTGCAGAGGGATATTTACGAAGCAGAGAAAAGTATCAAATGAAAGAAAGGAGTGCTTATGAAGAAATTGTTCGTACCTGCAAAGAAATGCAGGGCGGGATTTATGAAGCAGAGGCATATGAACGTTTCGGAGTCAGGTGTGAAGTCTCCCAATATAAAGTTTTGTCTGTTTTACTGGTGCAGAATTTAAAGAAAGGTAACCAGAATTTATTGGAACTTTTAGAGAGAGAGGAGGCAGTGGCGGAAGATGAAAGAAAGCGCAGTGCAAAGGTAAGGGGAGAAGAAGCATCTACCAAGCTTTTGCTGCCTATGATGTTACAGTTGATTGTTGTGCTGATGATTTTGATGATACCCGCATTTTTTAGTTTTTTATAAGACGGAGGTAGAGTATATGAGATTATTAAAGGAATTTTGGCAGGAAGAAGACGCAGTTGGTGTAGTAGAAATTATATTGATACTGGTGGTCCTTATTGGACTGGTGTTAATTTTTAAGGAACAGCTTACTAGTTTGGTGAAAAGTATTTTATCAAAAATTACAAAGCAGAGTAACAGTATATAGAGGTGAAACAGTGAAGAAAAAGGGAAGTATGACAGTGGCCATGAGCATTTTACTTTTGGTTTTGTTGTCACTGATTACCGTAAGTATTCAATCCTCACGAACAGCCTGTGCAAGAGCCCAGGCTGTTAATAGTATAGATACAGGACTTTATTCACTTTTTTCGGAATATGATAAAGAACTTTTAGAAAAATATAATCTGTTTTTTCTGGATGCATCTTATCAGACAGGCTCTTTGCAGATTGCACAAGTGTTAAATCATTTAGAAGATTATATGAAACCGGTTTTAGGATCTGGTTTGACAAAATGTGCTGTGCAGATATGTGCAGCAGATGGATTTCGGATTGCATCGGATAAAAACGGAGCAGCAGTAAAGAAGCAGATTGTTCGATACATGAAAGAAAATTTAGGAAATTCAGGAATAGAGACATTGTTAAAGAAGACAGAGGAAGAAAAAGAGGTTTTAGAAAAACAGGAAAATATAAAAAATGGAGGAATGGAAGAGATAAATCCTGAATTGACAGCACCTATGCCTGAAATTTCAGAAACAAATAATCCTTTAGAAATTATAAAAAGTTTTAAGAAAAATGGATTTATATCCTTTGTATTGCCTGATGGTGTAGATATATCAGAAAAAACAGTGGATTTGTCTGCTCTTTTATCAAAAAGGGAAAGACAGCAAGGTGTAGGAGAGTTTCCAGAACTGGAAACGGAGGAAGGATTTGCCGATAAAGTTTTTATTCAGGAATATGCCTTTGAGAAATTTAAGAGTTTTACAGATAGAATGGAAACGCCGTTGTCTTATGAAATTGAATATCTTTTAGGAGGGAAAGGAAGTGACAGAGAAAATTTGTCTTCTGTTGTAAAAAAACTTATTTTACTTCGCGAAATCAGTAATGTGGCATTTTTATATACTAATCCAGAGAAAAGAGGAGAGATTGCGGCATGTGCTTCTGCTTTGTCATTTCTTTTATTAGTACCAGAAGGAATGACTTTTGTGCAAGGTGTTCTTGCAGCTGGATGGGCATATATTGAAAGCATTGCAGATGTAAAAATTTTACTTTCAGGAGGACGTGTTCCATTAGTAAAAAGTTCAGACAGCTGGAATACCCAACTTTCCAATTTAAAAGGAAATGTGGATAATCATGGCGGAAAAGGCGCTGAGTATGAAGAATATTTAAGAATTTTATTGACGAGTTTGCCGGAAGAAAAGCTGGTGCTGCGTATTATGGATATGATAGAACTTAATCTGCGACAAGAAGAAGGAAGAGAAAGTTTTCTATTTGATGCCTGTATTGATACTATTGCAGTAAGTTTTCAACTTGCAGGACCAGATAACCGCTTATGGCAGGCAGAAAGAATATACTCATACGATATGTAAATATAGATGGAAAAGGAGGCGGAAGACTTATGAAACAGAAGAAAAGGAAAAAGGAGGTGCAAGTTCTCCGGCGAAAGGCAAGTCTGACTGTGGAATGCGCTGTTATTCTGCCTCTTTTCTTTTTCACTGTGGTGATATTGGCAGGCCTTTTGGACTTATATAGAACAACTACCATGATACAAAGCACTTTATGTGAGAGTGCAAAAGAATTGGGAATGTATGCTTACTGCAAAGAGGAAGATATGCAGTCTCCGGTGGGGATGGTAAGTAACAGTGTTTGCCAAATTTATACGAAGAGAAAAATAAACAAAAACCTGGCAGGAGAAAACCTGATGGGAGTTGTAGGCGGTATAGATGGGATACAGCTTATACAATCTTCATATAAGGATGAAAGGATTTCTCTGAAAGCTTCTTTTTTATATAAAATACCATTTGCTTTTCTGCGGAGTTTTCCAATCCGAATACAGATAGAAGGGGGAACAAGAGCGTGGGTTGGATATGTTCCCGGTGAGGAAAATTTTCAGACAGAGGAAATGGTATATGTTACAGACTGGGAAAGCGTTTATCATACAAGCAGTTCCTGTAGTCATTTGAAACTTTCTGTACAGAGTGTGCCTTATTCTGCAGCTGAGAAAAGAAAAAATATTTATGGGGAAAAATATCATAGGTGTGAAAAATGCATGAAATCAGAGAGCAGTCCGGGGGTTGTTTTTATTACTCCTACGGGAGATTGTTATCATCAAGATAGGGAATGTGGCGGACTGACACGTCATGTGAAATTGGTGAAGAAATCGCAGGTACAGCATTTAAGAGCCTGTGAAAGATGTGGAGGATAACATTATGAAAGAGAAATGGCTGGTACATATGTGCATTCTTTTGCTATGTAGTGTGGAAGATACGAAGAGAAAGAGTATTGCTTTGTGGAAAATTTGTACCTACGGAATTTTCGCAGTTGGAATGTTTATAGGAGAAATTTATTTTCAAAGTGCGAACATATATGACAGGTTAATAACTGCCGGTGCAGGAAGTATTCCGGGAATTATTTTATTTATTATCAGTAAAGTATCTGCACAGTCAATAGGATATGGAGATTGTTGGATGATAATGATTATGGGAGCTTCTGTGGGGATATGGAACACTTTGGGAATTTTAGCGCAGGCATTTTTAGGCATTTTTCTATGGGCGGCGTTGATTTTTATAAGAAAAAAAGGCAGCAGAAGCCAGGAGCTTCCTTTTCTTCCTTTTTTAGCAATGGGAATGGCAGGTGCTTATACGTGGATGGTATGAAAAAGACAAGTCTTAAAGGAAGTTATACAGTAGAAATGGCATTGATAAGTGGCGTGTGGCTGTTAGTGATTTTTTCTTCACTGTTTCTAATTTGGGGCACACAGATAAAAGTTTGGAAAACAGCGCAGATATGTGAACTTTCTGTATATGGAAGTGGACAGGCAGTAATAAATGAGGGCAGTGCAGTGGAAAAAACAAAGCAAAAAGCAGCAGAGATGCAGGAAACGTATAGTATAAGCGGAGGGAAAAAAGAAATTTCTGTGGCTTTTCAGCAGAATTTTAAAATCCCTTTTCAAAATTTGAATTGGAATATGGAACAGAAGTGGAAAAGTAAAGTGATAAAGCCAGTAGAATTCATTGAAAAAGTACAAAAGTATCGTAGATTTTCTGAAAATATCAAATAAAAAAGAAGGGGGTCAAGCACTTTGAAGGTTAGTTTTAAACGAAATATGAGTTGTAATTTTGCTGTTTTGCCACTGGAAAATCCTTTAAAAGATAATTATCAAACTCATATTTTATTAGAAAATCAGGTGCCGGGGCTGCTCCCCTGTAAGATGCAGCGAATAAATGGGAAAGAATATCTTTACTATGAAATTACCGGAAATCAGAGTCTTGAAAATCTATATGAAAAGGAAAAATTTGATAGGCAGGCGTTAAAGGAGCTTTTCCTGCAAATCACTGCGGTTTTAGAGAAATTAGATGAATATTTGTTAAATAGAGATTTTTTATTGCTAAATCCTATGTATATATATCAAAATCTGGATCAGGATAAATATTCTTTTTTCTGGTTTCCGGAACAGACGAATACTATAGAGCAGGAATTCTGTGCCCTTACGGAATATCTGTTACCTAAAATTAATCATCAAGACAGAGGTGCAGTGACCATTGGATATGGTATGCATAAACTTTCTGTAGAAAATCGTATTCAGCCAGAATGTATCCGAAAGCTTATCTATGAGGAAAAAGAAGAAAGAAATACTATATTTGAAGCAAAAAAAGAGGAAGAAAAAATAGAAAGACAAAAGATTTTAGACGATTTTTATAAGGAAGAGGAAGAAGAGGAGACTCCGGGGAAGAAGATATTTTTTATTGGAATTTTTTTCGCAATAGGAGTGGTGATATTAGGAGCAAGATATTTATCCGGCAGGGGGATACGTTATTTAGGAATTTCGACAGTTATAATTATTGCTTTTATCATTGCACTGAGCGTATTGATTTATATTTTGAAATACAGAAAACAAGATTTAGAAAATAATGATATTGCATTTGTCGCAAAGCCAGAAGAAAAAGAACAAGAGGGAATATCAGAAGAGCTTGGCAGAACTGTACTTTTACAGTCAGAAACAAAAGGAAAATCATATCTTTTAGAAATCGAAACAGGAAAGAAGTTTTTTCTGGAAAAAGAAAATATAATTATAGGGAGTCAAAGAGAAAAAGTAGACATTTATTTAAACGTTTCGACAATTAGTCGTATTCATGCAAAGATTATTTTTCGCGACAACCAAGTATTTTTAGTTGATTTAAATTCCAGAAATGGAACGATGTTAGATGGAGAAATGTTGCAGCCGGAAACAGAATATTTACTAAAAGAAGAGAATATTATTGTTTTTGCAGAAAAAAAGTATTTATATATTGACAAATATAATGCTGACTTTGGAAAAATATGGTAAGATAGGAAAGACAAGAAAAAAGATAGATAACCATGGAACTAAAAGGAGAATGATGAATACAAGAAATGAAATCAGATATTTTCTGAAAAAAAGAAAAGAAGTTCCAATAAATACTATTTTAATTGGAAGTAATTTATTGTTGTTTCTTTTGGTAGAATTAACAGGCTCATCTCTGGACAGCTATCATATTCTACAATGGGGCGGAGGTTATACACCTGCAATTTTACAAGGGCATGAATACTATCGTCTGGTATCATCCATGTTTTTACACTTTGGTATTCAGCATTTGGGAAACAACATGCTGGTTCTCTTGTTTTTGGGAGATTGTCTAGAAAGAAATATAGGCAAAATAAAATATTTGCTTATTTATTTCTTAGGCGGTATTGGAGCAAATATATTGTCTTTGTGCCTGGAGATAAAAAGTGGCAAATATTTTATTTCAGCAGGAGCGTCCGGTGCAGTTTTTGCAGTAATTGGTGCTCTTATCTATATTGTTATTGCCAATAGAGGACGAATAGAAAACTTTACTACCCGACAGCTGGTTATTATGGCAGGGTTAAGTTTGTACTTTGGAATGACAAGTATAGGTGTAGATAATGCAGCACATTTTGGTGGCTTAATAAGCGGATTTGTATTAGCATTTTTGGTTCACAGGCAGTAGGACGGTAAATTCGGTACCTTTTTCGGGAACGGATTGAAAAGAAATACTGCCATTGTGTGCCTCTGCAATTCTTTTACAAATGGGAAGGCCAAGACCGGTACCTTCTTGTTTATGGGTAATAAATGGCTCAAAAAGATCTTCTTGATATGGAAGTGGAATACCACCGCCGTTGTCCCTGACAGAAAAAGCAAGCTGATTTTGTCTTGAGGTTAAGGAGCAATAAATCGTTCCGTTTGATTTAATTGCTTCTGAAGCATTTCTTAAGAGATTTAAAATCAGTTGTGACATTTTAGTTTTATCTGCCTGGATAACAGGTAAGTCTGACTCAATGTTTAAAACAAGAGAAATATTACGGTTCTCTAAAGATGGCAAAATTGAAGCACTCAGATTTTCCACAAGTTTTGAAAGATTTAGTTCTTGAAGGTTTAATTTTCCAGAATTGTTAAAACTGGAAAATTCATTGAGAAGCGTTTTTAGAAAATCCATATTTTCCATAATTTTTTCCCAGTATTTGTCTTCCTTTAATTCGGGATGATGGGACTCTAATAGTTGTAAAAAACTATTAATTAGTGTTACCGGATTACGAATTTCATGAGAAACATGAGATAGTGTAAAGTGTTGCTGCATTTGGAGATCTTCGTATAACTGACGATAATCAGGTTCCTCTTTTGCAGTAATATTTTGATTGGAATGGTTTATTTTAGTATCCATAGTTACCCCCTCTTTATTTTGTCAAAAACAAGTGTAACATCCCTGTTTTTAAATAGCAAATAGTTTTATATGCCAAAAAAAGTCAAAATTCGACAAAATAGAAGTAATATTTATGGTATTTTATTCGGATATATAGGTGAAAGGAGATTATGAAAATGAAAGACTGTATTTTTTGCAAAATTGCAAATGGAGAAATATCAGCTGCAACACTTTATGAGGACCAGGACTTTAGAGTAATCTTAGACTTGGGGCCTGCCAGCAAGGGACATGCTCTAATTCTGCCAAAGGCTCACTTTGAGAATTTGTATGAATTACCTGATGATTTGGCAGGAAAAGCTTTGATATTAGCAAAAGAAGTGACAAAGAAAATGAAAAAAGTGTTAAATTGTGATGGCTACAATGTAGTACAAAACAATGGAACAGCAGCAGGTCAAACGGTATTTCATTTCCACATGCATTTAATTCCAAGGAATGAAAATGATGGTGTGGGAATTACATGGGAACCAGGCACTCTTAAACCAGAAGATAGAGATGAAATTTTAAAAAAATTTTCTCAGGTCTAGAATTTAGAAGATGGATAGAGAGATGACAGAAGATAAGTTTCATGAAATCTATCGTCAGCATTATCAAATGGTGAAAAAGGTAGTGTATAGTATTCTGCATGATATTGACTTCTCAGAAGATGTAAGTCAGGAAGTTTTTATTTCATTCTTCAAAAAGGCAGATACGGTACAGGAAGAATACTACAAGCAGTGGTTGATAGTAAATGCAAAAAGAAAAGCCATTGACTTTTGCAGAAAATCATATCAAATACACGAGGTGGCTGCCAGTTCTTCAAGCGAAGAGGAACTTTTCACAGAGGAGGGTGTTCTGTGGACTTCAAATCACGCAGGAGAACAAGTATCTGTGGAAGAGGAAACAACGAACAAACTCGTTATGCAGGAATTTACGGGGAGATTGTTTGAAGATTTGGAAAAGAAGAACAGCCAATGGTATGAAATTGTTATGAGGATGAATGTAGAAGGCAAGGGCGCATTAGAAACTGCCCGTGCCCTTGGCATTTCAGTTGAAAGTCTGAGAGCCAAAAGGCACAGGATAAAAGTTTGGATTAATAAGTATTACAGACACAAGTTTGAAGACTTATAAAGTCTTCTTTACTGCATCTTCAAAGAGCTGGACAATCTGATTAATAGAGTCCTTATGCTTACTGGAAGACATAGCTGTAATATAAGTTTCTCGATTTTCATACAAATCACGGACAGCGCTTAATAAAGTGTTATCAGTAAGTTCTTCTTCTTCCAGAACTTTGCTATAACCAAGCTGTTCAAAGGAGCGGGCATTTAAAATCTGGTCCCCGCGGCTGGCACGTGCAGAAAGCGGAATTAAAAGATTAGGCTTATTTAAAGCACTAAGCTCACAGATTGCGTTTGCACCTGCACGAGAGATAACAAGATCAGCTAAAGCAAATAAATCAGCAAGTTCTTGTTTGATATATTCATATTGTACATATCCTTTGATGTTAGTTAAAGTTTCGTCAACTTTACCCTTTCCACAGAGGTGAATTACCTGAAAATCTTTTAATAATTCAGGAAGAACTTTTCTTACTGCTTCATTAACAGTAGCAGCACCCAGACTTCCGCCAATGATAAGGATTACAGGTTTTTTATTAGAAAGGCCTGTAAAAGCCAGAGCTTTTTCCGGGCTTCCTTCTAGTAATTCCTGGCGTATGGGTGTTCCGGTAAGAATAGCCTTGTCCTCTGGTAAATGAGAAACAGTTTCAGGGAAGTTGCAGCAGACCTTTGTTGCAAAAGGAAGGGATATTTTGTTAGCCAGTCCCGGAGTCATGTCGGACTCATGAATGAAAGTAGGTATGTGTTTTTTACTTGCTGCAATAACAACAGGTACAGTAACAAAACCGCCTTTTGAAAATACGACATCAGGTTTTAACTGCTTCATTAATTTTTTAGCTTCAAAGAAGCCTTTTATAACTCTGAACGGGTCAGTAAAGTTTTTAACATCAAAGTAACGGCGTAATTTACCGGATGAAATTCCATAGTAAGGAATGCCCAGTTCTTCAATGAGCTTTCTTTCCATGCCTTCGTAAGAGCCGATATAAGAAATTTGGTATCCGAGCTCTTTCAAGCGTGGGATCATAGCTATATTTGGGGTAACGTGTCCGGCAGTTCCACCGCCGGTAAGTACGATATGTTTCATGGTGTTCCTCCTGATTAGTTCAAAATAGTAACTATAAGATAATATGATACAGTTATGAAAAAAAGTCAAGGAAAGATAGGAGTTTCATGGAGAAATCAGAAGAAAATGAGAAAAAATATGAAACCTTTTTTACTGAAAAAATGAGTGATGAGGAATTAAATCGGAAAATTTTGGAAGAATTTTTGAAAGAGGCGGAAGAAATCGAAAAAGAGGCGGAAGAAATTTCAAAGTCTTTAGAATGCGAACCAACAGAGGAAGGCTTTCAAAAATTAATGGCTGAAATTAGAAGACGTGAATCCACTGAAAAAACAAACGATTATGTGACAAATGTAGATGATAGAGAGAAAGACACAAGTAAATTAAGCAAATTTAAAAATGAAAAACATGTAGACCGAAGCAATAGCAAACAGGGAAATACAGGGAGAAAGAGAGTGGTGCGTTGGGCTTCTGCTGCGGCAGCAGTCCTAATCGGTGTATTCGGCATTTCTATGAGCAGTGAGGCAAACAGAGCATACATCATGAGGGAGATGAATGAGTTGTTTGGAAATGATGTGAATACACGAGTAAATAACAATGAAGTATTGGAAAGTGACAGGACGGAGAAGTATGCTTGCGAGAAGATAGAGAATACTTTGGACATTAAAATGCCTAGATTTTTTTATCTTCCGGATAAATTAGAATATCAGGCATATACTCTAGACGAAGAGGCAGGAGCAGGAATTTTGCAATATTCTTATGATGAGCAAATAATATTTTTAACAGCATTTTTGAATGAAAATAAAGCCTCTGTTTTAAATCAAAATGATAATGGTGTTTTAATTGAAACTTTTCAAAATGATTTTATACCGGAATTAAAGATTACGTTATGGAAAATAGAGGAAAAAGAAGATAAGACGCCGATATATGCTTTAAGATGGGAATACAAAAACAGTTATTATGAATTTTTCGGGGGAATACAAGAAAAGGAAATGGAGAATATAGCTAAGAATATTATGTATTAGCTGTAAGAAGGAGGAAAATGAAAATTTTAAAAAATAATAAAAATCTATTGAGAAATATATTAATGGTAGCTTTGATTTTGGCAGTAAACACAACAGTTTTGGCAAATGGAAACAGTTTAAAAGAAAGCACAAATGATAGTTTTAAATTTGCTAAAGAAAATTCTTCAGAGATAAGTTTATATAATAGTGCCAGAGGAAATATTCTCAATCAGGGAACTGCTAAAGTAACAGATAATGGAAATGGCAGTGTCAATGTTTATGGAGCTGTATACGGAAGAGTAACTTGTGACAAGTTAACTTTAAAGTTGACTTTACAAAGATATTCTAATGGAAGTTGGTATAATATAAGAACTTTTTCAGATACAGCTTATAATACTGCATTGTTGACGAAAAGTTATAACGTGCAGGTCACGAGAGGCTATTACTATCGAGTAAAAGCAGCCTGTGTAGCACAAGATGGAAGTATAATTGAAAGTAAAGATCCTATCACAGATGGTATTCTTGTGGACTAACTACACAATTTATTAAATTTCCTAAAAAATAAATAAAGTCCTGTCAAAACCCTCTTTACTGGGGTATAATGAATATAGCAACATTCATTTTACCACAAAAGGGGGTTTTTCTATGAAACTGACTTTTATAGGGGCTGCTCATGAAGTTACCGGAAGTTGTTACTTCTTAGAAGCAGCAGGCAAGAAATTTATTGTGGATTGTGGTATGGAACAGGGGCCCGACCAGTATGAAAATCAGGATATTCCGGTAGCGGCGTCAGAATTGGATTTTGCACTGCTGACACATGCACATATTGACCATTCCGGTAATTTTCCTTTGATACATGCCAGAGGATTTCGAGGTCCGATTTATGCAACTGCGGCGACTTGTGATTTGTGCGATATTATGCTTCGTGACAGTGCACATATTCAGATGTTTGAGGCAGAATGGAGAAATCGTAAAGCTAAGAGAAACGGACAGACGGAATTTGTGCCTGCCTATACCATGGAGGATGCGTTAGGGGTTATTCAGCAGTTTGTAGAGTGCAATTATAATCAGGTAATACAGATTGCGGAAGGTATTAAAGTACGCTTTGTAGATGCAGGGCATTTATTGGGGTCAGCCAGCATTGAACTATGGATTACAGAAGATGGTGAAGAGCGGAAAATCGTATTTTCAGGAGATATTGGAAATACAGAACAGCCATTGATTAAAGATCCGGAATATCTGGACAGTGCAGATTATGTGGTTATGGAGTCCACCTATGGAGATAGAAGTCACGGAGAGAAACCGGATTACGTGACAGAACTGGTGGGAATTTTAAGGAAAACCTTTAAGCGAGGCGGAAATGTGGTAATTCCTTCTTTTGCAGTGGGAAGAACACAGGAAATGCTCTACTTCCTTAGAAAGATTAAAGAAGATAATATGCTGCCGGAATTTGCGGGGTTCGAGGTATATGTGGATAGCCCTCTTGCAGTACAGGCTACCAGCATTTTTAAAGAGCATTACAGCGAATGTTATGATGAAGAGGCTATGGAATTGATCAATAAAGGAATAAATCCTATTGCATTTCCTGGATTGAAGCTGTCCATTACCAGTGACGAGTCAAGAGCGATTAATTTCAATGAAACGCCAAAAGTAATTCTATCGGCCAGCGGTATGTGTGATGCAGGACGTATCAAGCATCACTTAAAACATAATCTTTGGAGAAGCGACTCTACTATTTTATTTGTAGGGTATCAGGCAGTGGGAACACTGGGACGATCTTTAGTAGAGGGAGCAAAGGATGTTCATATTTTTGGAGAAGAAATTCATGTAAACGCAGATATTGTAAGACTTCCCGGTATTAGCGGACACGCAGATAATACAGGACTTATGAGGTGGGCGTCCTCCTTTAAGGAAAAGCCAAAACGCGTTTTTGTGGCGCATGGAGATGATCAGGTTTGTGACTTGTTTGCAAAGAGGCTGGAGGATGAACTGGGGTATCAGGCAATGGCGCCGTATAGTGGAACGGAAGTTGATCTGTTGACAAATGAAATAACCAGAGAAACAGTGGGAATTGTCATTAAACATGTAGAACAGAAAGCAAAGAGCAGAAAGGCAGCTGGAGTATTTGCAAGATTACTTGCAGCAGGACAGAGATTAATGACAGTAATCCGTCATAATGAGGGCGGTACGAATAAAGATTTGGCCAGATTTGCAGACCAGATTAATGCATTATGTGACAAGTGGGAAAGATAAAGAATAAGGCTGTTGTGTCAAAAAGTAAAATATTTTGATGCAGCAGCCTTAAAAATCTTGATTTTTTAAGTCTGTTTTTTTATAATGGAATACATAAAAAGATTTAGTGGATGCTCTATGCTTCCACTATTTTTATTTCATTAGGAAATTGCATCCTATGAAATAAAAAATGCTCTGCGAGGATCGCACTGCAGTGACAGGGATTATGTTGCCGGAGCAAGCCACCGCAGGCGGAGAATTCTGCTTTACAGAATTCTTATTTGTGTAATGGGAAAATTTGCCTTATGAAAGAATAAAATTATTTGGGGGAAACCATATGTATACAGTAGTAGTTGCTGATGATGAAGCAAAGCAGCGAGAAGAAATGATTAAAACAATTGAGTGGGAAAAGATTGGTTTCCGTGTTGTGGGGGAAGCGGAAAATGGCAGTGAAGCATTGGACTTGGTATCACGGTTAGCACCGGATTTACTTCTAACGGATATTCGTATGCCATTTGTTTCAGGAATTGATCTGGCAAGAGCAGTACGTGAAGTAAGACCCGCTACGCAAATTGCATTTTTAAGTGGATTTGATGAATTTACTTATGCACAACAGGCAATACAGTATAATATTATCAGTTATCTGCTAAAGCCCATTTCTGTTTTAGAACTTACAGAAGAACTGAAAAAAATAAAAGAAAAGATAGATAGAATATTTGAAGACTTTGCAAAAATCCAAAAAGGAGAAGCCAATACAGGAGCAGATTTTTTTCTTCCTCTGTTATTAAACCAATCGTATTTTGAAAGTATCGAAGAAAGAGAAAAAAGGCTTTTAAAAGAACAGAAACAAATGGGACTTTTAAGACCGGGGAGAGAGGACTGGAATTATGAGGTGATTTCCATTGTTCTGCGGGATAAGGAAGGAAAAAATTGCACAGCACAGCGTCATATACATGGTGTTAACAGCATTTTACAGAAATATATGGAATTTTTCACTTTTTATATTGATGGCAGAATTGTATCTGTCTTATATGCAGGACCGAATTCTATGCAGAAATATCTACATATATTGGTGACAGATATTGTACAGAGCATGGAGAGGATTTTGAAGCTACGTTGCAGTATTGGAATAGGGAGAGAAACTCATAAACTTACCGGGCTGTATCGCTCCTGTGCAGAGTCTGCCAGCGCTCTTTCCTGTGATCAGGGAGGAGAAAGAAAGATTTTTTATTTACAGGATATGTATGCTGTAGAAGGAACACCGGATTTATGTGATAAAGCATTGGATAAAATCAGACAGGAATACGGAAATGCGGATATATCCCTGATATCTGTGAGCAAAGAAATCGGAATTAGTCCCAATTACCTCAGTATGTTGATAAAAAAGAAAACAGGTAAGTCTTTTGTGGATTTTCTTACTACTTTGAGAATGGAAAATGCAGAAAGAATTTTAAGGGAAACAGATATGAAAATCAGGGAGGTTTCAGAGCAGTGCGGATATAGCGACCAGCACTATTTCAGCTATTGTTTTAAGAAATATGCCGGAGTTTCACCGAATATTCTTCGGAAACAGATGAAAAACAGTTGACGGAATGCACATATTTCGACAGAAAAAACTAGAATATTATACGATATGACTAAGAAAATCTTAAAAATTTCAATGAGAAACAAAAAAAATTCTATGTTTTCTTTTGTGAATATTGTGTATAGTGTCAATATCAATAAAAGGCACGGACGAAAAGAGTGCCACGGAAGGGAGAATATTTCAATGAAAAGAAAATTAGCAGTATTAGCAATGACAGCAGTATTAGGACTTTCTGCTGTTGCATGTGGTTCTGAACCTGCAAAAGAAGAAGGAAACAAAACAGAGGAAACAGGAAAAACAGAAGAAGGCGGAAAAACAGAAGCTTCTGACGTTGCAAACAAAGACAAACCTTTAGTATGGTTCAACCGTCAGCCATCTAACAGTTCTACTGGTGAACTGGACATGAATGCTCTTAACTTCAACAAAGATACTTACTATGTAGGATTTGATGCAAATCAGGGTGCTGAACTTCAGGGACAGATGGTTAAAGAATACATCGAAAAAAATGCAGATACTATTGACCGTAACGGCGATGGCGTAATCGGATACGTTTTAGCAATCGGTGATATCGGACATAATGACTCTATCGCACGTACAAGAGGTGTTCGTAAAGCTCTTGGAACAGGCGTAGAAAAAGATGGCGCTATCAACAGTGAACCAGTTGGAACAAACGTAGACGGAAAACAAGGTGCAGTTCAGGATGGTTCCTTAGAAGCAGGCGGAAAGAAATTCGTAGTTCGTGAATTAGGTTCTCAGGAAATGAAGAACTCTGCTGGTGCTACATGGGATGCTGCTACAGCAGGTAACGCAATCGGAACATGGTCTTCTTCTTTCGGTGATCAGATTGATGTTGTTGTTTCTAACAATGATGGTATGGGAATGTCTATGTTCAATGCTTGGTCAAAAGAAAACAAAGTTCCTACTTTCGGATACGATGCTAACAGTGATGCAGTAGCAGCTATCGCAGAAGGTTACGGCGGAACAATCAGCCAGCATGCAGACGTACAGGCTTACTTAACACTTCGTGTTCTTCGTAACGCATTAGACGGTGTTGATATTGATACAGGTATTGGTACAGCAGACGAAGCTGGAAACGTTCTTAGCGATAAAGAATATGTATACAAAGAAGATGAACGTTCTTACTATGCATTAAACGTAGCTGTAACAGCAGATAACTATCAGGAATTCACAGACTCTACTAAGACATTTGAGCCTGTATCCAAACAGTTAGATGAAAGCAAAGCTCCTAAAAAGAAAGTATGGCTGAACATTTACAACGCTTCTGATAACTTCTTAAGCTCTACATACCAGCCACTTCTTGAGAAATATGATGACCTTCTGAACCTGGATGTTGAATACATCGGTGGTGATGGACAGACAGAATCCAACATCACAAACCGTCTTGGAAACCCAAGCCAGTATGATGCATTTGCTATCAACATGGTTAAAACAGACAATGCAGCTTCCTATACAGCATTACTGCAGTAATGGAACGGTAATACCTGTGGCAAGATGACAGATAGAGGGTGTCGTGTTAAGGCAGTATTTTGGATACGCCCTTAATGCGACAGCCTCTTTTAAATCTGACAGTAAGAAAACGTTGTCAGATACCAATATAGAGATACAGGAGTAGAAAAGAATGGCAGATAAGAAAGATGATATTGTCTTATCGATACGCAATATGAGTAAGTCTTTTGGCCGAAACCGAGTTCTGGATCATATTAATCTGGACTTGAAAAAAGGAACGGTTATGGGACTTATGGGTGAGAATGGTGCCGGTAAGTCAACAATGATGAAATGTCTTTTTGGAACTTATCAGAAAGATGAAGGAAAGATCACTCTGGACGGCAGAGAAGTCAGTTTTTCAGGACCAAAGGATGCACTGGAAAACGGAATTGCCATGGTTCATCAGGAATTGAACCAGTGTCTGGAACGAAATGTTATGGATAATCTTTTCCTTGGACGTTATCCGGTAAATTCCGCCGGTATCGTTGATGAGGGAAGAATGAAAAAAGAAGCTTCCGAGCTTTTCAGAAAGCTGGGCATGACAGTAAACCTGACACAGCCTATGCGTAATATGTCAGTATCCCAAAGACAGATGTGTGAGATTGCAAAAGCAATTTCCTATAATGCAAAAGTAATTGTTCTCGATGAGCCTACTTCTTCTCTGACAGTACAGGAAGTAGATAAATTATTTGAGATGATGAGAATGTTAAAAGAGCAGGGAATTTCTCTGATTTACATTTCTCATAAAATGGATGAGATTTTTGAAATTTGTGATGAGATTTCAGTTCTTAGAGACGGTAATCTGGTTATGACAAAAAGTTCAAAAGATACAGATATGAATGAACTGATTGCAGCCATGGTTGGTCGTTCTCTGGAAAATCGTTTCCCACCGGTAGACAACAAGCCAAAGGATGTTATTTTATCCATTCAGCATTTGTCTACAAAATTTGAGCCTCACTTACAGGATATTACCTTTGATGTAAGAGAGGGAGAAATTTTCGGACTTTACGGTCTGGTAGGTGCGGGACGTACAGAACTTTTAGAGACTATTTTTGGTATCCGAACCAGAGCGGCAGGACGTGTTTACTTCAATAATAAGCTGATGAACTTCAACAGCGCAAAAGAAGCAATGGAGCACGGCTTTGCACTGATTACAGAGGAAAGAAAGGCAAACGGTCTGTTCCTGAAATGTGACTTGACATTCAATACAACCATTGCAAACCTGCTTCAGTATAAATCAGGTATTGCTCTTTCAGACTCCAAAATGATAAAAGCAACTGCCAACGAAATCAAAATTATGCACACAAAATGTATGGGACCGGATGATATGATTTCCAGTCTTTCAGGCGGTAATCAGCAGAAGGTTATTTTTGGAAAATGGCTGGAACGCAGTCCTCAGGTATTCATGATGGACGAGCCGACCAGAGGAATTGATGTTGGTGCAAAATATGAAATTTACGACCTGATTATTCAGATGGCAAAACAGGGAAAAACAATTATCGTTGTTTCCTCAGAAATGCCTGAAATTCTGGGTATTACAAATCGTATTGGTGTCATGTCTAACGGACATCTTTCAGGAATTGTAAATACAAAAGAGACAAATCAGGAAGAACTTTTAAGACTCAGTGCAAAATACCTATAATGAGGGAGAAGAATAGATATGGCAAACGAAAATAGTAATATCCTTACTGCTGAGCAGGAAATGAAACTGCGTCAGCCGATAGAGGATTATGTTGGTAAAATTCAGAAAAAAATTGATGAATTAAGAGTAGACGGTACAGATAAAATCGTAGAAATCCAGAATGTTATGGACAGCATTAAGAGAGACCGTACTCTTACAAAAGGTGAAAAAGAAGACAGACTTGCAAAATGCAAAACAGAACTGGAAAAAGCAAAAGCAGTAGAAGCAAAAAATAAAGACGAAGTTTCCAAGCTGATTGCAGATGCAGAAAACTATTTAAAAGAGCATTTTGATAAAGATTATTATCAGGCTGTAAAAGCAAGCTGTGCAGCAGAAAAAGCAGCTGCAAAAGCACGTCATCAGCAAAAAGTAGCAGAGCTGGAAAAAGAACACAAGGCTGCTGTGGCAAAGCTTTCCGACCATCAGGAAATCAAAGATGAGAATTATGTTTATAAAAACAGACTCTTTGACGCAAAGATGACAATGGAAAAAGAATTTCAGGCAGCAAAAGACAGAAGACATGCAGCGTATTCTTATAAGTTCCACTTAATTGACTTACTGCGTATGTCAAAGTTTACTTTCATGGAAACAAGAGCACAGAAATGGGAAAACTACAAATATACGTTTAACCGCAGAAACTTCCTTCTGCAAAACGGTTTGTATATTGCAATCCTGTTAATTTTCATTGCACTGTGTATTATTACACCGATTGTAAAAGGCTCACCGCTTTTAACTTACAATAACGTATTGAATATCCTTCAGCAGGCATCTCCTCGTATGTTCCTTGCGTTAGGTGTAGCAGCGTTAATCCTTTTAGCAGGTACAGACCTTTCCATCGGCCGTATGGTTGGTATGGGTATGACAGCAGCAACAATTATTATGCACCAAGGTATCAATACAGGTGGTGTATTTGGTCATATTTTTGATTTTACAGGCATGCCTGTTATTGCAAGAGTTATTTTAGCATTGGTAGTTTGTATTGTTTTATGTACTTTCTTTACAACAATCGCAGGTTTCTTTACAGCAAAGTTTAAAATGCACCCATTTATTTCAACAATGGCAAACATGCTGGTAATCTTCGGTATTGTTACTTATGCAACAAAAGGTGTATCTTTTGGTGCTATTGAAGCTGCAATTCCAAACATGGTTATTCCAAAAGTAAACGGCTTCCCAACAATTATTCTGTGGGCTATTGCAGCAATTGCTATTGTGTGGTTTATCTGGAATAAAACAACTTTCGGTAAAAACCTGTATGCAGTAGGTGGAAACCCTGAAGCAGCATCTGTATCCGGTATTTCTGTATTCGGTGTAACCGTAGGCGCTTTCGTTATGGCAGGTGTTCTTTACGGATTTGGTTCATGGCTTGAATGTATCAGAATGGTAGGTTCCGGTTCAGCAGCTTATGGACAGGGATGGGAAATGGATGCCATCGCAGCCTGCGTAGTAGGTGGTGTATCCTTTACAGGTGGTATTGGTAAAATCTCCGGCGTAGTAGTTGGTGTATTTATCTTTACAGCACTTACATATTCTCTGACAATCCTTGGTATTGATACAAACCTGCAGTTCGTATTCTCAGGTATCATCATCCTTGTAGCAGTTACACTTGACTGTCTGAAATATGTTCAGAAGAAATAGTTATAGTATTTAAAAATATGAAGTTTTTTAAAAGAGTCAGATGCAGGTCTGGCTCTTTTGTGCTATAATAATGCGAAACAATAGTGATAATACGGAGAAGAAAATGGATACATATACAGTACTTTTAGTAGATGATGAAGAAGAAGTTATACAGGTAATTATGAAAAAACTGAATTGGGAAAGTTTGGGTTTTTCTGTTATTGGATATGCCAACAATGGGGTGAAAGCTCTGGAAATGGTAGAGGAATTTCAGCCGGATGTAGTTATGACAGATATTAATATGCCTTACATGGACGGAATGGAGCTGGCAGGCCATATAAAGGCAGATTATCCGGCAACAAAGCTGTTACTTTTTACAGGATTTGATGAATTTGAATATGCCAAAGAAGCAGTACATTTAGAAGTGGAAGAATATATTTTAAAACCGGTGAATTCCATAGAATTAACGAATGTATTTACTCAGTTGAAGATAAAGCTGGACCAGGAAATTAATGAAAAACGAAATGCAGAAACTTTAAAGAAATATTATATGGAATCACTGCCTCTTTTGCAGGCAAATTTTTACACGACATTGATTGAAGGACGAATTCATGAGGAAGAATTGGAGAAATATCTTTCAGATTATCAGATTTCTCTTGCCGGTCCTTTTTTCTGTTGTCTGGTCATTCATACATCGTCTTCCCAAGTGCCGGATGATATTAATCCATTACTGTTGTCAACTTCAGTTGAAAAGCAGGCAAAAGAATATCTGGGAGAGAAATGGAGGGCAAAATGTTTTTCTTATCTGGGAAAAACTGTGTTGCTTGCACAGATGTCAAAAGAAAATGAAATTTCAGAATTGACAGATGAGTGCGATCGTTTTTGTCGTTATGCCCACCGAATGATAGGGGCAAATGTGACAGTGGGAATTGGGCAGGTATGTGATAACATTCTGGATTTGTCCCGGTCTTACAGCAGCGCCAGAGATGCAATATCTTATAGAGTTCTGTATGGGGCATCCAGAGCTATTAATATTCAGGAGATTGCTCCTTATGAAAAAAATAAACCGGGTTCCAGTCATGAAGCAGAACTGTCATATTTGTTTAAAATGATAAGATTAAAAGAGGTTCCGGAAATAAAACAGGCAGTACATACTTATCTGGACAGCATTTCTTTTAAAGAAAAATCTCTGCAGCAACATCATCTGGATATTATGGAACTTCTCAGCGAATTCTGTCGTTTTGCAGCGAATAATGATATTGTGTTGGATGAACTTTCAAAGGATATGGGAGAACTGTATGGTAAAATTTTGGATATGGAGCCTGCAGTGTTAGAACAGTGGACCATTAATATCAGTGTTTCTCTTCATGAAAAATTGTTGAATGAACGAAATAAATCCAGAAAATCCTTTGTGGAGAAGGCAGAAGACTATGTACATAACAATTATGTAGATGAGGAACTTTCTCTGGACAGCATTTGTGAAGTATTGGGAGTATCGAATTCTTATTTTTCCACAATCTTTAAGAAAGAAACAGGAAAATCTTTTATCGGTTACCTTACAGATTATCGTATGGACAGAGCTTCTCGACTTTTACTGGAAACAAACGAAAAAAGCTATATTATTGGGAAAAAAGTAGGATATACAGATCCAAACTATTTCAGTTATGTCTTTAAACGCAGGTTTGGCGTATCTCCTTCCAAGTACAGAACGGAGTACAAAGAAAGTGAAAAATAAGTATTTCAGACAACTGAAACAATTAAAACCAAGAGAAATCCAGACTACAATTATGCTGGCCTTTTCCGTGGTATCTATTTCCATGATGCTGGTTTTGGGAGTTATTTTATATATGCGGTTTTCTAACTCTGCCAGAGAAGAAACAATCAATAATACCCAGAAATTAATGGAGCAGACAGGGGAAAACATGGAGGCATATTTGATGAGTATGCGCCAGATTTCTGATACAGTTTATTATAATGTAATTAAAGAAAATGATTTTGAAAGCCACAAACAGGAAATTCAAAGTGGTATGAACCTTTTGTATGAAGCGAATAAAGAAAATCTGCGAAGTATTGCCCTATACAATGATTATGGAAGCCTGATTACCGCAGAACCGGTAGCGGCGCAAAAGGAAGATCCGGATGTAACCAGTCAGGAATGGTATCTGAAAGCTATGGAAGAAATGGAAAATATGCATTTTTCTACGCCGCATATTCAGAACTTATTTAATGATACTGCACAGAGTTATTATTGGGTAATTTCATTGAGCAGGGTAGTGGAATTGACAAACCAGGGAATTCCGCAGTCAGGTGTTTTGCTGGTAGATATGGACTTTTCCAGTATTTCCAGAATGATGAAACAAATTAATGAAGTGAATAACGGGCAGTACTATTATTTATGTGACAGCAATGGGGATATTGTGTATCATCCCAGACAGATACAAATCAGTGACGGGATTTATGATGAGAATAATAAGAGGGACTCTGCTTATAAAGATGGTATTTATGACGAAGTTTTTAATGGAGAAAACAGGAAGGTTGTCGTGAATACAATCAGTTATACAGGGTGGAAATTAATAGGCGTTATTCCGTATTCTACGTTTAATCATGGAATGGTAAATATCCGTTACTTTGTAGCAATTTTGATACTTTTAATGACAATGATGCTGGTAGTGATTAACCGCGTGGTTTCTCTTAGAATTTCCAGCCCTATTTTAAAATTGAATTATTCTGTGCGGGAATATGAGGCGGGAAAGAAGCCGGAAATTTATATTGGAGGTTCTCAGGAAATTCGACATTTGGGATATTCTATTCAGAAATCTTATGAACAGATTGATGATTTGATGAAGAAAATTGTACTGGAACAAACTGAGCGAAGAAAGAGTGAATTAGATGCACTCCAGAGCCAAATTCATCCTCATTTCTTATATAATACCTTGGAGTCCATTACATGGATGATTGAAGGGGAGAAAAATGATGAGGCTGTTTTTATGATTTCTCAGCTGGCAAGGCTGTTCCGCATCAGTCTTTCCAAGGGACGGACCGTAATCAGCATTAAAGATGAGCTTCAGCATGCCCAGAGTTACATGAATATACAGAAAATCCGATATAAAAATTCCTTTTCTGTTACCTTCGACATCGATGAAGAAGTATATTCTTATTGTACTGTAAAATTAATTTTACAGCCTTTATTGGAAAATGCCATTAATTATGGTGTAGGTGGTATGGAAGACAGTGGAGAGATTGTAGTAACAGGAAGAAAGCAGGAAGATAAGATTATTCTGGCTGTTTGTGACAATGGATTGGGAATGTCAGAGGAGGAAGTTGCTCTTGTGCTGACAGACAGTAATCGAATTCATAAACATGGTTCCGGCGTAGGGCTGGTAAATGTCAACAGCCGTATACAAATTCTGTTTGGAAAGGAATATGGATTGTTGGTAGAGAGTGAGCCGGACGAGGGAACGAGAGTATCTATCTGTATTCCGGCAGTTCCTTATACAGAGGAAAATCGTAAGACGCTGGAAAAGGGTCATATTATCAAAAGTACAGGGGAAAGAGAATGAAAAAAGATAAGAAGATGTTTATTCTCATAGAGGCTGTTCTGGGCACTATGGTGATTATTTTGGCCTTTATTATGCTGCGGGAAAAAAACGAAGAACAGGGATATCAGATATCTGTAATTGTAGAAAATTCAGATGATAAACAGTGGTCTGCATTTAAATACGGACTGAAGATGGCAGCAGAAGATAAAGAGGTTGAGATGGCTATGGTCAGTACAGGTACGACACTTAGTCAGGCAGAAGAGAAAAAGTTAATAGAGCAGGAAACAAAAAATGGTGCAGATGGGATAATTATCCAGCCGGTACCCGGTGCAAATACAAAGCGTATGTTAAAAAAGGCCAGTGGAAAAACAGAAGTTATGCTGATTGGAGATGCCCCACAAGATGCAGAGGAGAAAATAGAATTTCCTGTTGTGCAGCCGGATCATTATGAAATGGGAAAGGTGTTGGCAGAGGAGCTTTTAAAGGACTACGGAGGTAATCTGGAAGGAAAAAAACTGGGCATTCTGGAAGGTGAGGAAAACTCGGAAAGTGCGATAAGCAGAGAAAAAGGATTTACGGAAGTACTGCAGAATACAGGAGCTGAGATTGTCTGGTCAGACACAAAAAAAGCAGAAAATGATGGAACAGACTTTTTAGAGAGCAAACCGGAGGTGGATTTTGTAATTGCTTTAGATGATAACAGTCTGACTGCAGCCGGAGAGTGTGCGGCGGCAAATAACCTTCACGGCGCCATTATTTATGGTATTGGAAATTCCACAGAGGCGGTTTATTTTTTAGATACAGGAGCTGTAGAATGTCTGGTGGTTCCTGATATGTTTAATGTGGGATATCAGAGTCTGACGGAGCTGGCAAATGGGATTGATAAATCATCCTATAAGTATAAACGTCCACAGATTTCTTATACAATTATGCGGAAAGAAAATTTATTTGTAAAAGAAAATCAGGAAGTTATTTTTACCATGAGCCAGTAAAGTTTAAAGCAGAAAGAAAAAGTGAGGTATAGCATGAAGAAAAGGAAAACAGCAGGATTGGGAATTCTGCTGGGGATGACAGCTTTGTTGTTCTGTGGATGCAAGGAAAAAGAAATTCCGGAAAAGCTCCATGTGGGGATAACCTATTATGATCAAAGCGATACATATATGAATGAACTAATTGGTTCTATTAAGGAAAGTCTGAAAGAAACAGAGAACGATAAACTAGAGGTAACTGTAACAATCCGAGATGCAGCAGGACTGCAAAAAAATCAGAATGATCAGGTGGAAGAATTGCTTGATGAAGGCTGTAATATTCTGTGTGTAAATCTGGTTGACAGGGCAGATCCCTCTGAGATTATTGATTTCGCCAGAGAAAGAGAAGTTCCGATTATCTTTTTTAACAGAGAGCCGGTGGCAGAAGATCTGCATCAGTGGGATAAGTTGTACTATGTAGGGGCAGATGCGAAACAGTCTGGTAAGCTGCAGGGAGAATTGGCAGTTGATTTAATAAAGGAAAACAGCCAGATTGATAAAAATAAAGACGGAAAAATTCAATATGTTGTTCTGGAGGGGGAAATGGGGCATCAGGATGCCATTATCCGTACAGAAAATGCTGTAAATACTTTAAAGGAGAATGGAATTGAGGTAGAAAAGCTCAGCTGTAAAATTGCAAACTGGAAGCGGGCACAGGCGCAAAACAGAATGGAACAGATTATTGGGGAATATCAAAATAAAATTGAACTGGTTCTCAGTAATAACGATGAAATGGCTTTAGGAGCAGTGGATGCCTATAAAAAGTTAAACTATACTTCTGCAGCACTACCTGTTTTTCTGGGAATTGACGGTACGGAAATAGGACTGCAGGCAGTAGAAGACGGAGAGCTGTGGGGAACTGTATATAACGATAAAAAAGGGCAGGCAGATGCAATTGCAAAGCTGGCGACTGCGTTAATTACAGGAGAGGGAATGGAAGATATTTCCTTTAAAAATGAGCGATATGTGTATTTGCCTTATTATAAAGTAACTGCTGAAAATTTAGCAGAATTTAGACAAGGCACTTTTGTGACGAAATAAGGAAGAAACTGGATAAAAAAAGGAAAAATTGTCCGAAATCCTCTATACAAGTACACAGGGGTTGTGTATAATGAAAGTAGAATACAAAAGAGAGGAGTATGTTATGGATTATGATGAAAAATTCCAAGGTACGGATGAGTTAGATGACGAAGAATACCAGCGTCGCCGTCAGGCACGTATGATGCGCCGCCGTCAGGAACGTCTTAGACAACTCAGACGAAGAAAGCTGATGCGGATTGTTGCCATGGCCGGAGTGTTAGTGCTTGCAATTTTTCTGATTGCAAAAGGGGTTACTGCATTAACATCAGGGTTTGGAAAGAAAAATCCTACGGAAATCAGCAAAGAAGTAAAAGCAGAAACAAAAGAAGGAGAAATTCCGGCAGCAAAACAGCCGGTCATGAGTGCTTCGGATATTCAGAAGCTTTCAGGGGACATGACGATTTTTGGCTGGCAGACAGATGAAACCGGGAAATGGTATCGAAACGCAGACGGAACCTTCTTTGAAGCAGGATGGAAAGAAATTGACGGAGCAAAATACTATTTTGATGAAAATGGCTATGTAAAAACCGGTTGGCTGGAGCTGGACGGAAAGGACTACTATTTTGACGAAGAAGGGCGTTATGATAGCAGTAAGGTTCGACCTATGGTGGCATTGACTTATGATGATGGTCCGGGAAAATACACAGATAAGCTTTTAGATTGTCTGAAGGAAAATAATTCTAAAGCTACTTTTTTCATGTTAGGTGAAAATGCAGAAAGATATCCTGATATAGTAAAAAGAATTTATGAAAGTGGCATGGAATTAGGAAATCATACATACGATCATCAAATGCTTCCAAGTTTGTCATCTGAGGAAGTTACAGAGGAAATAAGTAAAACGAATAGTATTATTGAAAATGCGGCAGGTGTTCCGGCAGACAGTTTAAGACCACCGGGAGGAAGCTTAAATGAAAGCGTTCAGGAACTGGCTGGTATGCCGATTATAAAATGGAGTCTGGATACTAAGGACTGGAAGACGAAAAGTGCAGATGCAACTTATCAGAAGATTATGGATAATGTGCAGGATGGTTCTGTTATTCTGATGCACGATATCCATGAATGGTCCGTAGAAGCGTCCCTGCGTGTAATTCCTGAATTGGTAGAGAAGGGCTACAAACTGGTGACAGTGCAGGAACTGGCAGAGGCAAAAGGAATTGATTTAGAAGACGGCGAAGTGTATTATTACTTCGGTGAGGGAACACAGGAAGTAGAATAAAAAAGATTGTGCTTTTGCACAATCTTTTTTGGGTTCTATGTCAAAAAAGTGTTAGAGGAGGAAAAATTACAAACAAGAGTTTATCTTGCTAAAACGCTACAAAATTGATACAATAAAATCAATGAAGTTTCGATGGAAAACCAATGGGGAGGTAGCGTATATGAAGAAAAAATTAGCGCTTATTATGGCAGGATTATTGTGTGTAGCTTCTTTGGTATCCTGTAAATCTTCCAATCCTTCAGAGGAAAAGCAGAAGGAGGAAACACCTGAAGTGGTAGAGGACACCAGAGACCATTCCAAGATGATTATTGCGATTTCGGAAAGCCAGAAAGAATTTTATACCATGGCAATCACAAAGTATGTGCAGCTTCATCCGGAGACAGAAATTGACGTTGAAGTTATTCCGCACATGAACAACGCACCCACAGAGGAAAACGAAAAAATAAAGAAAGAAATGAAGGATATGCAGGTGCAGATTATGGCAGGCAAAGGTCCTGATGTTTTCCTTTTGGATGAAGAGAATATCGTATTGCCGGATATGGTAAAAAGCAGTTACAATGGGGTATTTTTAGATTTGAATACCGTGATAGAAGGATTAGCAGATATGCCGCTTAATCAAACTGTGCTAAAAGCGGGGGAAGTTGATGGGAAACAGTATTTTCTGCCATTGGGATATATGCTGCCGGGAATTGCTGTGACAGGGGAGATGCTGGGAGACTGGACACCGTCATCTGACCAGCCGGATAAATTTCTAAAAGAGGTTTCTTCTCATACAGGAGTGAAAGGATTTCCATCAGAATTTTATATAACAGAGTATATAGCGGGACTTTTTGGAACGTCTGTTTTCGATTATGAAGAAAAAACAATTACTTTTTCGAAAGAATTGCAGAATATGACAGAACTGTTAGCAGAGAGACAGGAGCTTTCTTTTGATGAAGCAACGGAATTACCAAATGTGATGATTATGGGACATTCCGCAGAGAGTTCTTTAACGGAACTTATGAAACGGTCTTTTGCTTCCGGTACAGATGTTAAATTCCTTCCATTTCCAAACGGAGAAAAGGGAGTAAACGCACAGGTCAATGTGTTTGCGGCAGTTCGGGCAAACAGTGATTACGCTTCACAGGCAGGAGATTTCTTAGGATTTTTATTATCCGATGAAGTGCAGGGAAGTACAGGCTGGGAGAAATTCGGAGACGGAAAGAAATTTACGGCTATTCCTGTGAACAACAATGCTGTTGTACCGGCATACAAGTATTGGCTGAGTTCAGGAACGGAAGAATATCAGGAAGAAGCGGCTAAGAAGGCAGAGGAACTGTTTCAGATTACACAACAGGTCACAACGGCTCGCTTCTGCCAGTATGAAAATTCTCTGATTTTTGATGCGGTCTTTATGACAAGTGAAGAAAGTTCTGTGGAGAAAAAGCTGGATAATTTAAAAGATGAATTGCGCTTCTATTTCGATGAATAAGAGGGAGGCGTGCTATGAAAAACAGATATCATTTGTTGGAAAGGCGAAAAAAGTTTATAGGAATGTTGCTGGCAGCTCCGGTTTTATTGGGAACTTTTGTTTTCTTTTTGCTGCCATTTGCTATATGTGTGAAATATTCCTTTACTTTTGGCGTGGGCGGGGCTTACTTTGTAGGCTTTGAGAACTACAAAGAGGTTTTTTCTTCCTATGCGTTCCAACTGGCAGCCGTCAATACACTGCGTTTTCTGGTTATTGGCGTTACCTTAAATCTTGTGTTGAGTTTTTTTATTGCACTGCTGATAAAGAAAGGGTTAGCGGGAAGCCGTTTTTTCCGCTACATCCTTTTATTGCCGTTGGTGCTTCCCATAGCCAGTGTGGTTATGGTTATTCAAGTGTTTTTTGCGGAGACAGGGATTGTCAACAACTGGCTGATATCCATGGGAGTACCTCTTGTACAATGGCTGGAAGGACCAAATGCGTTTTATGTATTGCTGGGCTTGTATATATGGAAAAGCTTTGGGTATAGTGTGATTTTGCTGTTGTCCGGTCTGAATACTATTCCGGAGGAGTTTTATCAAACAGCAGAAGTGGAAGGCGCAGGAAGCATGCAGAAGCTGGTTTCTATTACATTGCCAATGATGTCCCCACATTTTTTTCTGGCAACAGTTATGGGTATTGTAAATGCCTTTAAATCTTATCGAGAGGCGTTTCTTTTGGGCGGAAAACACCCGCATGACAGCATTTATATGATACAGCATTTCCTGAACAACAATTTTGAAAATTTGAACTATCAGAAATTAAGTGTAGCGGCAATCATGCTGTTTCTGGTGTTGCTTTTTCTATTATGTGGATTGTATCTGCTCCAAAACAGATACAGGGAGGAATGAGAATGAAAAGAAAATCACAGATTTTAAGTATGATTTTTTTCCTTTTTTTAGGAGTTTTGGTGTTGTTCCCTGCAATCTATACCGTATGCAACAGCTTTATGTCTCCGGCTGAAATTGAGAGCTATTATGGAGCTGTTATCAATCAAAAGGAAAATGCGGAGGCTGTTTTTCATATTATACCGAATGTTTTTTCTCTGGAAGGCTATTATATGGTGTTTTTGAGAAGCACGGATTATCTCATGAAATTCTGGTACAGTCTTTTTCTGTGCATGGTCATTTCGGCAGGGCAGATTTTTGTCAGTGCGTTGGGAGGATTTGCATTTGCCAAATATCCTATTCCCTTTAAAAAAGGCATTCTTTTTCTGTTAATGGTATTGATGATGATGCCGATACAGGTCACGCTTGTCCCCAATTATATTATTTTGGACGAATTAAAGCTTTTGGACTCATGGCTTGCTTTGATTTTACCTATGACGTTTCTGCCTTTCGGAACGGTATTCATGACACAAATTTTTAAAAGAATACCGGACGAGATTTTGGATGCGGCAAAGCTGGATGGCGCAGGAACTTTTCAAATTTTATTTCGGATTGTTATGCCCATAGGAAAAGGCGGAATTATCAGTGTATTTCTGTTGTCCTTTGTAGACTCATGGAATATGGTAGAGCAGCCAATGACTTTTTTAAGAGATACGCTGCGATATCCCCTTTCTGTATTTCTTGCCAGTGTCAATGAGGTTAATTTTGCACTGTCATTTGTATGCGGTGTTTTGGCAGCATTGCCCATGCTTTTACTGTTTTTCTTTTTTCATGAAGAACTGACGCAGGGCATTGAGCTTTCAGGAGTAAAATAAAGGGGAAAGGACAGAACCTATGAAGAATTCAAGACAATTTGCAGTACGAATGGCAACGGCGCTTTTTATGATTTTGGTTTTGTGTACGGTTGCGGCACACAGAATTGAAGCATTGCTGTTGACCGAAGTCCGTACCATAGAAGTGCCTCTTGCCGAAAAGCTGGAGGACGGGACTACGGTTGTGAAGATTTCTCCTGCCGGCGTGTTTACGGACGCAAATGGTAAAACTTGTGTGATGCTCATTCAAAGGAGAGAAGGAACATGGGGCACGGAAGAATATGTAAAGGAAACTTCAGTGGAAGTATACAGTGAAGATTATGATTTTGTTCAGTTGAAAAATGCGGACTTGGAAGGACAGAGGCTGGCAATTTATCCAAGTCGGAGCTTGTCTAATGGTGAGACTGTGAGGTGTGTGGGAGAATGAGAAAAAGAAAACTTCGATTTTTTATATGTGGCATTATCCAGCTTTCTGTTTCAGTGTTTTTCTTCTTTATAGCAGCTTTTGTCAGCGGAGCGATGAAAAATCATACACCTTATGCAGTTGAGATATATGATACGGAGGGGCTGAATATTTCCACGGCACAGGTTTCTTCTTTTGCAGCACCAGGGGAATTTACGGCAGCAGGAACAGGAGAAAAAGTGTTGGTTGCAGATATAGGAGAAAACAAAACCGTTTCTGCCTATTATCAGGAAACAACGCCCAATTATGGGGAATATGTAAAACTGAATTTTCGTGAGGGCGAATATTTTTCTGCGGATATGTCTGAAAAAAATGTGGTAGCCATACCGGAAAGCCTTTCAAAAGAGTTGCTTCAGAAGAAAAATGAAGGACAGAAGCGGTTATATATCAATGGAGAAGAATTTACAGTTTGCGGAGTTTATGAGGACGGAGACGTTCTGACGCAGTTAGGTTCTGCTGATATTCCTGTTATTTACGGCAAGATACCGGAGGGATCAGAAACATTGGCAGAACATATACTGATAAAAGCAGATGAAGGAAAAACAGCAGGACAGCAGCAGCAGGAAACAGCAATCCTCATGAAAACACCTTTAGAAGGCGAGATAAACGATTTGGGGCATTTACATCAGCTAGGAGACAGCATACTGCTTCTTGGCTTCTTTCTGGCAGGCTTATGGTTTGTTCTATATCTGTGTATTTTTTCTTATAAAAGGCTGATGTCCGTATATGAGGGTAAGGAAAATACAGCACAGCGTAGATTGAATATCATTTTTGCAGTGGGAATTTTCCTTTTTGCTGTAATTGGATTTGCACTGCTTTTACAGCTTGTGCAGATACCGGCTATCTACTTGCCGGAAAATAATATTTTTGACATATCTTATTATGGGAAAGAAATTTTAAACGGAATACAGCAAATAAACACAGATGGGCGTATCAAAGATTTTTCCAGAATTTGCGCCGTTTATTTGGGTACAGAGACAATGCTGATTGTAGTAGCAGTGCCACTTTTCTGGGCAGGATGCCAGAAATTGCGGAGGGGATTGAAAATATCGTAAATTAGAATATAAAACTAGAAAAAGAGAATACTTGATATAGTCGAAAGCATATGTTATAATGCCAGTAGGCAAACGAAACTAATGTCCAATTGGACAACGAATACCCCAGAGGTCGCACCCTCTGGGGTATTTTAATCCTTGCATCGCAAGGATAGTCAAAAAACAAGTAGTTGTAAAGATTAATATTGCTTCTTCTTTCAAAGAGCTTTATAATTTGTTTTACGTAAATACGCTATATTTGTATATGTCAAAGCAATATTCCGTTTTGTAAAAGAAATTTTGCTAAGATGTAAAAGGATTTTGATAGACTTCCAGCGAAAGAAATATGATAATGCTGTTTGAAAGGAGGATAGATTTGAAATGAATATAGGAGAACAAATAAATAATCTGCGAAAAAAACATGGTTTAAGCCAAGATGATTTTGCAAATTTATTTAATGTTTCCAGACAGACTGTTTCTAATTGGGAAAATGGTAAAAGTTATCCAGACTTAGAAATGATTATAAAAATAAGTGATTATTTCAAAATTTCTGTTGATGAATTATTAAGAAATGATGTTCAGAGCGAAGAAAAAATTGATAATGAAAAAAAGGTAAAAAAGAGATACCTTATTTTATTGCTGGTTTTATGTTTTTTAGGAGCAATGATTATTTGGGGATTGTATGGTAAATATCAAGATAGTGTAGCAGTTGATTTTACAATGGAAAAGCATGAAACTTATAAAAGTAATGAAATAAAAGAACAATCTATAAACATTGCAAACGGATATTTTTCAGTTCCTAAAGATGAAAAACTCGATGTACAAGTAAAGGGCGATATTGACGATGGTAAACTTCATGTTACCATTACAAATCAAGACAATAAGGTTTATTATCAATTAGGCGGTCAAGAGCTGAACGATTTACAAACTTTATATTTTGAAAAAGGTTCCTATATTATTCAAATCGTTGCTGATGATTATACAGAGGACATTATAAGTCTTGAATATAACATTGAAATAAAAAATTAAAAGCAAATCATCAGTTATAACAAAATGAAAAAATGTATTTCGGGAAGCACATTAAAAATATTGGCAATGATTTTTATGGTAATCGACCACTTTGGACAAGTGGTGTTAAAAAATGGAATTATTCTAAATGCTCCATATTCTATGTTTACAGATGAGCAATTTGATATGTTAATGTCTGCTGTCAATATTTGTCATATTTTAGGTAGAATTTCATTCCCTGTCTTCTGCTTTCTATTAGTAGAGGGATTTTTTCATACGCATAGTCTTAAGAAATATATTTTAAACTTAGGAATTTTTGCGCTTATTTCTGAGCCTATCTATGATTTAGCCAATACAGGAAATTTATTCAGTTTAGAACAGCAAAATGTTTTATTTACTCTGTTATTAGGTCTGATTGTATTAACAACCATAAATAAATTTAATAAAAATGTGGTAATCTCTTGTGCAACAATAGTGATAGGGGCGTATATTTCATATATTTGTAATTTAGATGGCTGGTATTATGGAATAGCTTTAATCGGCGTATTTTATCTCTTTCATGATATGCCAGCACTAAAATATACTGCTTCTATTTTAGTTATGTATATTTGTGGACTGAATTTTAAAATAAGTGGATTTATTGACACATATTTTTTAACCGCTGTATTATCTTTACTGTTTATTTCAATGTATAACGGTAAGCGTGGAATGAAAATGAAATATTTCTTCTATATTTTTTATCCCGGACATTTGTGTATATTCTACCTTGTGAGTTTAATGTTTTAACAAATATTATAAATATTAGTAAAAGCGAAATTTCTAAGTTAAACAGCATAAAAAGAGGTATACATTTATAGCGAATTTGTCGAGCACAGCTTTGAGACCATAGGCTCAAAGTGAGCGCAGACTGAGCGGTAAATGTATACCTCTTTATTATGCGTGATTTACAAAAATCCCTTTACCCTTTATCCCTCATAAAATGCCTTTAAGTACATTTCTTTCATTTCACTCATAAGAGGATAGCGTGGGTTTGCGCCGGTACACTGGTCATTAAATGCGTTTTCTACCATTTCATCTAATGTCGCAAGGAAATCTTTTTCTTCAATTCCGTATTCTTTAATGGTGCGTTTAATTCCCACTTTTTCTTTCAAATCAGCAATAGCCTTAATAAAGTTTTCAAATACTTCATCATCATCTTTACCTGTAATTCCTATGAAGCGGGCCATTTCGCAGTATCTTTCTTTTGCATGAGGATAAGGATACTGGGAGAATGTTCCCATTTTTGTAGGAGCAGGATCTGCATTATATCTCATTACGTGCTCAATGAGCAGGGCATTTGCGATACCGTGAGGCAGGTGGTGATAAGCTCCCAGCTTGTGTGCCATAGAGTGGCATACACCTAAGAATGCATTAGAGAATGCCATACCTGCAAGGGTAGAAGCGTTTGCCATTTTTTCACGGGCAATGGGGTCAGCGGCGCCTTTTTCATATGCAGAAGGCAGATAATCAAAAATCAGTTTGGCAGCTTTTAAGGCAAGACCATCGGTAAAGTCTGTAGCCATAATAGAAGCATAGGCCTCCAGAGCATGTGTCAAGGCATCAATTCCTGAAGCGCTGGTCAGTCCTTTTGGCTGGCCCATCATATAATCTGCATCAATAATTGCCATATTTGGCATCAGTTCGTAGTCTGCGATCGGCCATTTTGTTCCTGTGGAAGCATCTGTGATAATGGCAAAAGGAGTTACTTCAGAACCTGTTCCGGAAGAGGTAGGAATGGCAACCATCATAGCCTTAATACCCATCTTTGGGAACACATAAACACGTTTTCTGATGTCCATGAAATCCATAGCCAAATCTTCAAATTTACATTCCGGATGTTCGTACATAAGCCACATAATCTTAGCAGCATCCATAGCAGAACCGCCGCCCAGAGCAATAATGGTATCAGGACCAAAGGCTTTTAACTGTTCCAGACCTTTTTGTGCACACTGTAAAGTCGGATCTGGTGTAACTTCAAAGAAGCAGTCGTAAACAATGCCCATTTCATCTAATTTATCTGTAATCGGTTTTGTATAACCATTGCTGTAAAGGAAAGTATCCGTAACAATAAATGCTTTCTTTTTGCCATATACATTCTTTAATTCATCTAAAGCAACAGGCAGACAGCCTTTTTTGAAGTAAACTTTTTCAGGAGAACGGAACCAGAGCATATTTTCTCTCCTTTCTGCAACTGTTTTCGTATTCAGAAGATGCTTCACACCTACGTTTTCAGAAACAGAGTTTCCGCCATAAGAGCCACAGCCAAGTGTGAGAGATGGCGCAAGCTTGAAGTTATATAAGTCACCAATTCCGCCGTGGGAAGAAGGTGTATTTACAAGAATACGACAGGTCTTCATGCGGTCTGCAAAAATATTCAGTTTTTCTGTTTCAGAAGGATGCAGGTAAATGGATGCTGTATGGCCGTATCCGCCGTCCTTTACCAGCTGGTCTGCCATATCTACAGCAGTTGCAAAATCTTTTGCTTTATAAAGGGCAAGTACAGGAGAGAGCTTTTCATGAGCAAATGGCTCTGAAACATCTACAGAAGTAACTTCACCAATTAAAATCTTTGCTGTTTTCGGAACGGTAATTCCGGCAAGTTCTGCAATAACAGGAGCAGGCTGTCCTACGATTTTCGCATTTACAGTACCGGCTTCTGTAAGAAGAATTTTCCGCACTGCGTCAAGCTCTGTATTATTTAATACATAGCAGCCACGTTTTACAAATTCTGTTTTTACTGCATCATAAATATCGGCAATGGCAGTTACAGACTGCTCGGACGCACAAATCATACCGTTATCAAAAGTTTTGGAGTGGATAACGGAGTAAACGGCAGTCTGGATATCACAGGAGCTGTCCATGATTACAGGAACGTTACCGGGACCTACGCCGATTGCCGGTTTTCCGGAAGAATAAGCGGCTTTTACCATGCCCGGACCGCCTGTGGCAAGAATAACGTCTACGGATTTCATCAATTCATTGGAAAGCTCTAAAGTAGGTTCTTCAATCCAGCCGATAATGCCTTCCGGAGCGCCTGCTTTTACAGCAGCTTCAAGGATAATTCTGGCAGCTTCTGTGGTACATTTTTTCGCTCTTGGATGAGGGCTGATTAAAATGGCGTTTCTGGTCTTTAAGCAAATCAAACACTTATAAATTGCCGTAGAGGTGGGGTTGGTAGTAGGAATAACAGCGCCTACAAGACCTACGGGTTCTGCGATTTTTTTAATCCCATAAGAAGTATCTTCCTCCACTACACCACAGGTTTTCACTCTTTTGTAAGCGTTGTATGTATACTCTGCTGCGTAGTGATTTTTAATTACCTTATCCTCCAATACACCCATTCCTGTTTCTTCGCAGGCAAGTCGTGCAAGAGGAATACGCATTTTGTTGGCTGCCATAGCAGCTTCGAAGAAAATTTTGTCAACCTGCTCCTGTGTGTAGGCGGCAAATTTTTTCTGCGCTTCCTTCATGGCAGCAATTTTTGCAAGAAGGGCATCTGTGCTGTCAATAACAGCGGGTACGATAGTTTCTGCTTTTTTGGTCATATAAAATCCTCCTTAACTAATAAATACGATGTACCTGTAAACAGATTTTACCATAAATGAAGGATGATATAAAGAAAAAATATTATTAAATTTTTATTTATCTGAAAATTTAACGCGTTAATGTTTAATAAAAAGAAAAAACTGCTATTAGCGTGATATGTTCACAATAGCAGTTTTTATCCTTAATTTATCTATAGATAGAATTATTTTTTAAAGCTCTGTCTTTTTCTGAGACGGGAGTCCAGAATTTTTTTACGGATACGCAGAGAGTCCGGTGTGATTTCCAGAAGCTCGTCTGTATCAATAAATTCCAACGCCTGTTCCAGACTTAAAACCTTAGGCGGAGTCAGCTTTAAGGCTTCGTCAGCAGAAGAAGAACGGGTATTGGTAAGGTGTTTTGTCTTACATACGTTTAATTCGATATCTTCTGCTTTACCGCTCTGTCCGATAACCATACCGCTGTATACTTTTTCGCCCGGTCCGATAAAGAGTGTACCACGGTCCTGTGCAGAGAAAAGACCGTAAGCTACGGATTCGCCTGTTTCAAAGGCAATAAGAGAACCCTGTTTGCGGTACTGTAAATCACCTTTGTATGGAGCATAGCCGTCAAATGCAGTATTTAAAATACCGGAGCCTTTTGTTGAGGTCATAAATTCACCTCGGAAACCAATCAGTCCTCTGGATGGAATATTGAATTCCAGACGTGTTGTTCCGTCACTGGCAGGGCTCATACCCTGAAGTTCACCTTTTCTTTCACTTAAACGCTGAATAATCGTACCGGAAAATTCTTCCGGAACATCCACATAAGCGATTTCCATAGGTTCTAATTTTTTTCCTCGTTCATCTTCGTGATAGATAACTTCCGCTTTACTTACGGCAAATTCGTAACCTTCACGTCTCATATTTTCAATTAAAACAGATAAATGAAGCTCTCCACGTCCGGAAACCTTGAAGCAGTCTGTGCTTTCAGTGTCTTCTACACGAAGACTGACATCTGTGTTTAATTCACGCATCAGACGTTCTCTTAAATGACGGGAAGTGATAAATTTACCTTCCTGTCCTGCAAACGGACTGTCATTTACAATAAAGTTCATGGAAATGGTAGGCTCTGAAATCTTCTGGAACGGAATTGGTTCGGGATTTTCAGGGGAGCACAGTGTATCTCCAATATGAATATCCGCAATACCTGAAATGGCAACAATAGAGCCGATACCTGCTTCCTTTACTTCCACTTTATTTAAACCTTCAAACTCATAGAGCTTGCTGATTTTTACTTTTTTCATTTTATCCGGATCATGATGGTTTACCAGCATAACCTCCTGATTAACGGAGAGCTTTCCGTTTTCTACTTTACCTACGCCGATACGTCCCACATATTCGTTGTAATCAATGGTGCTGATTAAGGTCTGTGTCGGGGCATCCGGGTCACCGGTAGGTGCAGGAATGTATTTTAAAATTGTTTCAAATAAAGGCTCCATGCTTTCCGGTGTATCGCTTAAATCCAGAACAGCGTGTCCTGCTTTTGCAGACGCATATAAGAACGGGCAGTCTAACTGTTCGTCAGATGCGTCTAAATCCATAAGAAGCTCTAAAACCTCGTCAATTACTTCATCAGGACGAGCCTCCGGACGGTCAATCTTGTTAATACATACAATAACATGAAGGTCTAATTCCAGAGCTTTTTTCAGAACAAATTTTGTCTGAGGCATAGCACCTTCAAAAGCATCTACTAAAAGGATAACGCCGTCTACCATTTTTAATACACGTTCTACCTCGCCGCCGAAATCTGCATGTCCCGGTGTATCAATAATGTTGATTTTTGTGTCCTTGTAATATACGGCAGTGTTTTTGGATAAAATGGTAATACCACGTTCTCTTTCAATATCGTTGGAGTCCATGACACGTTCCTGTACTGCCTGATTTTCACGGAAAACACCGCTCTGGCGAAGAAGCTGGTCAACCAGAGTTGTTTTACCGTGGTCAACATGGGCAATAATCGCCACGTTTCTGATATCTTCTCTTGCTGTTTTCATAATTAACCTCTTTTCTCTTTATGTTGTCAAGGTGTTGTTGTATTAAAACATATCCGGAAATATTGATACATTTTACGCTCAGTCTGCGCTCACTTTGAGCTTTTAATCTCAAAGCGTGCTCGAAAAATTCGCTAAAAGGCATCAACATTACCGAATTATGTTAGCATAAAAACACCTGTATTTTTAGTAAAATCCGGATTTTATTCTATCATACTTAACTGTAAATACAAAGGGGGAAAAAGATTTTTTTAAAAATTTTAAAAAAAGTGGTTCTAAAACAGCAGGCAGATGAATAGATATGATATAGACAAGATACCAGAAAGAGGAAGGGGAAACAAATCATGGCAGATAAAATTATTGAAAACAATCAGGTGTCCATTATGGGAAAGGTAGCGTCAGGCTTTACATTCAGTCATCAGGTATACGGAGAGGGATTTTACCTGGTAGACGTATTGGTGAAGCGACTCAGCGACTCCGAGGACAGAATACCTTTGATGGTTTCAGAACGTTTGGTAGACGTTACACAGGATTATGAAGGGGAATACATTATGGTACAGGGACAGTTCCGTTCCTACAACCGCCACGAAGAGAAGAAAAACAGACTGGTACTTTCTGTTTTTGTAAGAGAGCTGACTTTTGTGGAGGAAGCAGATGACTCCATTAAAACAAACCAGATTTTCCTGGACGGATATATCTGCAAACCGCCGGTATACAGGAAAACACCGCTGGGAAGAGAAATCGCAGATCTTTTACTGGCAGTGAACAGACCTTATGGAAAATCAGACTACATACCTTGTATATGCTGGGGAAGAAATGCCCGCTATGCATCTGCATTTGAAGTGGGTGGTCATGTGTTAATCTGGGGCAGAATTCAGAGCAGAGAATATATTAAAAAATTAGGAGAAAATGAAACGGAAAAGAGAGTCGCTTATGAGGTTTCTGTAAGCAAATTAGAATATGCGGATTAAATTTGTCAAGATTTATTGTTAGGTTGCAATATTTGCTTAGGTGTAGTAATATATACACAGCTCTTAATAAAGTAAAACAAGGAAAAGGCAGTCTGTAAGAGGTGTATAACTATGGATGAAGAAAAGGGATTGACCCAGATTTACTGCGGTCCGGGAAAAGGGAAAACCAGCGTGGCAATCGGTCAGGCAATTCGTGCAGTGGGTCATGGGAAACGGGCCATTGTAATTCAGTTTTTAAAAGGAAGGGCAACTTCCAGATTAGATTATTTAAATGCAATGGAGCCTGAGGTTCGTCTGTTTCGTTTTGAGAAAAAAGATAAATACTATGAAGATTTAACAGAAGAAGAAAAGAAAGAGGAGAACCTGAATATTCGAAATGGTTTGAATTTTGCAAGAAAAGTATTGTTGACAGAAGAATGTGATATGCTAATTCTTGATGAAATTCTGGGGGCTTTAGAATTCGGCATTGTTTCAGAGGAAGAAATTGAAAGTTTGATTAAGGCGAAAGATGATGAAACAGAGCTGATTATGACAGGAAATGTTGTGACAGAAGCTTTGAAAAATGCAGCGGACAGAGTAGTTTCGCTGGAAGTCATTAAATAAGCTGAAAGTCAGAGTATACATACAAAAGAAATAGGAACAGGACAATAAGGAGGAAGAATATGTCTATTTTTACAGGTGCGGGTGTGGCGATTGTAACGCCTATGAAGGAAAACGGAGAAGTAAACTTTGAGAAATTGGGAGAAATTCTTGAAGAGCAGATTGCAGGACAGACTGATGCAATTATTATCTGCGGAACAACAGGAGAGTCTTCTACTCTGACGCATGAGGAACATTTAGACGCAATTAAATATACCATTGATAAAGTAAATAAGAGAATTCCTGTTATTGCTGGAACAGGTTCAAACTGTACACAGACAGCTATTTACCTTTCACAGGAAGCTGAAAAGTACGGAGCAGACGGATTGCTTTTAGTAACACCATATTATAATAAAGCAACACAGCAGGGATTGATTGCCCATTATACAGCAATTGCAAATTCTGTAAAGCTGCCTATTATTTTATACAATGTAGCCAGCCGTACAGGATGTAATATTGAGCCTAAGACGGCTGCTTATCTGGCAGAGCATGTAGAAAATATTGTAGGTATTAAAGAGGCTTCCGGAAATATTTCCCAGGTGGCTGAAATTGCAGCTCTGACACAGGGTAAGATGGACATTTATTCCGGAAATGACGATCAGATTGTACCAATTCTCTCTCTTGGAGGAAAAGGTGTTATTTCTGTACTTTCCAACGTAGCTCCAAAATATACACATGATATTGTGGCAAAATTTATGGAAGGCAAAGTAGAAGAAAGCAGAGATATGCAGTTGAAAGCATTACCTTTGGTTCATGCACTTTTCTGTGAAGTAAATCCAATTCCGGTAAAAACAGCCTTAAATCTTATGGGAAAAGAAGTAGGTCCTCTGCGTATGCCAATGACGGAAATGGAAGCTGCTCATCAGGAAGTTTTGAAAAAGGCAATGACAGATTTTGGCATTGAATTAGCATAAAGGAGCAGGAATACGCGAAGGAAAAGAGGAAAAAAGATGGTCAGAATAGTAATGAATGGCTGTAATGGTCACATGGGACGTGTGATTTCAGAGCTTGTAAAAAAGGATGAAAATGCGGAAATTGCAGCGGGAATTGATGTTGCAGATATGGGAATTCATGATTATCCGGTCTATACCAGTGTTTTTGATTGCGATAGAGATGCAGATGTTATGATTGATTTTTCTTCACCAAAAGCAACAGATAATGTGCTGAAATATTGTGTGGAGAAAAAACTTCCGTTAGTGCTGTGTACAACAGGTTTGTCTGAGGAACAGCTGAACAGTGTAAAAAAAGCTTCCGAAGAAACAGCAGTGCTTCGCTCTGCAAATATGTCTTTGGGAATTAATACACTTTTAAAGCTTTTGCAGGATGCAGCAAAAGTTTTGGCGACTGCGGGATTTGATATGGAAATTGTAGAGCGTCATCATAATTTAAAAGTGGATGCACCAAGCGGAACAGCTCTTGCTCTTGCTGACAGCTTAAATGAAGCAATGGATAATGAATATCATTATGTTTATGACAGAAGTCAGAAAAGGGAAAAGAGAGAGAGTAAGGAAATCGGAATTTCTGCAGTACGCGGTGGAACTATTGTAGGTGATCATGAAGTGATTTTTGCAGGTCCGGATGAAGTAATTGAATTCAGACATACGGCTTATTCAAAAACCGTCTTTGCGAAAGGTGCAGTAGAGGCTGCGAAATTTTTAAGCGGAAAACCGGCAGGCTTATATAATATGAGTCATGTAATTGATAAATAAAATGTTTTTAAACTATGTATAAAACAATTGGATTTGCAGATATTAACAGCAGAACTTAATAGAAAGGAGTTTCATGAAATGAAAAAACTGATATTAGGACTGCTGTTATCAACCATGCTTTGCGTAACTGCCTGTGGCAATGATACTACATCAGATAATACAACAGATAAGGGTGTAGTAGGAGATACCGGAGAGGCTCTAAAAGATGGAGCTGAAAAGCTGGGAAATGATGTTCGTGATGGAGTAGATGATGTAGGAGACTCTCTTGAGCGGAATATGGACAATGCTACAGGAAGTGAGAATTCATCAGAAAACAGCAATGCAATGGGAACCGGAAACGGAAATGCAACAAGATAGAAATAGAGAGTCTGTTTTGAACAGGCTCTTTTCTATTTCATAAGAAATTGCTGTTTCAAAATATAATCATTTTGTAAATTTTCTAAAAACTATTGAATAAATGAAGGAATATTGGTATAATAATAGCACATTACAAGAACTGGTAAAGCTCTTGTAAAATATACGTAAAAGGGGTTGGACATAATGAAGTTTATTATAAGTGGAAAGAATATTGAGGTTACACAGGGGCTTAGAAGTGCAGTAGAAGATAAGCTGGGAAAACTGGAAAAGTACTTCACGTCTGACACAGAAATAATTGTTACTTTAAGTGTTGAAAAAGAAAGACAGAAAATCGAGGTTACAATTCCTGTAAAAGGAAATATCATTCGTTCCGAACAGGTAAGCAGTGATATGTATGTTTCTATCGATTTGGTAGAGGAAATTATCGAAAGACAGTTGAGAAAGTACAAAAATAAAATTATTGATAAAAAACAAAGTGCAGGATTTCAGCCGGAATTTGTTGAAAAAGATTACGAAGAAGATACAAATGAAATCAAAATTATTCGTACTAAGAAATTTGGATTTAAACCAATGTATCCGGAAGATGCCTGCGTACAGATGGAATTGCTGGGACATAATTTCTTTGTTTTCTTAAATGCAGAAACAGAAGAAGTAAATGTAGTTTATAAGAGAAAAGGAAATACTTATGGATTAATCGAACCGGATTTCGGTTGATAAATAGAATAGGGTAGGAAAGATGGGGCTGTTGCTTTAAACATTATGTACTTAAAGCGGCAGCTCCTTTTTGCTGTATGGGAAATAATGTCCTATAAAATGAAAAATGTTCCTCATGTAAGAAAACTGTAAGGTTTGTGTGATAAAATAATATAAAACGGAGGATATGAAAAAGGAGTAGTTTCGCCTGGCAGTGAAAAGTATAAAGCGAAATGAAGATATACTAGGGCAGCCTTTTTTTTCTTGTGTTAAAAGAAGGAAAGTGATACAATAAGGTTTAGTAATGTTAAAATTAGATAGTTTTAGGAGTATGTCACATGAATCTGATTGAAAAGGTGTTTGGAACACATAGTGAAAGAGAATTAAAACGTATTACTTCCCTTGTAGATAAAATCGAAGCTCTGCGCCCTGATATGCAGGCTTTAAGCGATGAAGAACTGAAGGGAAAGACGAAAGAGTATAAAGAAAGACTTCAGGAGGGGGCAACTTTAGATGATCTTCTTCCGGAAGCATTTGCTACAGTCCGAGAAGCTGCAAAGCGTGTACTTGGTATGGAACATTATCGTGTACAGTTAATTGGTGGTATTATTCTTCACCAGGGTCGTATTGCAGAAATGAGAACAGGTGAAGGTAAAACTTTAGTATCCACACTTCCGGCATATTTAAATGCACTGGAAGGAAAAGGTGTTCATGTTGTAACTGTCAATGATTATCTGGCTCACCGTGATGCTGAGTGGATGGGAAAGGTTCATGAGTTTTTAGGACTTACTGTAGGTGTCGTGTTAAACGACATGAAAAATGATGAAAGACGTGAGCAGTATGCCTGTGATATTACTTATGTAACAAATAATGAACTGGGATTTGATTATCTTCGTGATAATATGGTTATCTATAAAGAACAGCTTGTTCAGCGAGATTTGCATTATGCGATTATCGATGAGGTCGACTCTGTATTAATTGATGAGGCACGTACACCTCTTATTATTTCAGGACAGAGTGGTAAATCTACAAAGCTCTATGAAGTGTGCGATATTTTGGCAAAACAGCTGGAGCGCGGTGAAGCAAGCGGCGAAGTTACAAGAATGACAGCAATCATGGGCGAAGAAATTACAGAAACAGGTGATTTCGTTGTCAATGAAAAGGATAAAATTGTAAACCTGACAGAGCAGGGTGTGAAAAAAGTAGAAAAATTCTTTAATATTGAAAACCTGGCTGATCCGGAAAATCTGGAAATCCAGCACAATATCATTCTGGCGCTGCGTGCTCATAACCTGATGTTCAGAGATCAGGATTATGTAGTAAAAGATGATGAAGTTTTAATTGTAGATGAATTTACCGGACGTATTATGCCGGGCCGCCGTTATTCCGATGGTCTTCATCAGGCAATTGAAGCAAAAGAGCATGTAAAAGTAAGACGTGAAAGTAAAACTCTGGCAACTATTACATTCCAGAACTTCTTTAATAAATATAAGAAGAAATCCGGTATGACAGGTACGGCTCTTACAGAAGAACAGGAATTTAGAGATATTTACGGCATGGATGTTATTGAAATTCCTACCAACAGACCAGTGGCACGTATTGATAAAGAAGACGTAGTATACATGACAAAGAAAGAAAAGTTCCGTGCAGTTGTGGAGGCTGTAAAAGAAGCGCATGCAAAACAGCAGCCTGTACTGGTTGGTACAATTACAATCGAAACATCTGAACTTTTAAGCCGTATGCTTACAAGAGAAGGAATTAAGCATCAGGTATTGAACGCCAAATTCCATGAAAAAGAGGCGGAAATCGTAGCACATGCCGGAGAAGCCGGAAATGTAACTATTGCTACGAACATGGCAGGTCGTGGTACTGATATTAAACTGGACGATATTTCAAAAGAAGCCGGCGGATTGAAAATCATTGGTACAGAGCGTCATGAGTCACGCCGTATTGATAATCAGTTGAGAGGTCGTTCAGGACGTCAGGGAGATCCGGGTGAGTCCTGCTTCTATATTTCTCTGGAAGATGATTTAATGCGTTTGTTCGGCTCTGAAAAGTTAATGAATGTATTTAAATCTTTAGGTGTTGCAGAAAATGAGCAGATTGAGCATAAAATGCTTACCAGTGCAATTGAAAAGGCACAGAGAAAGATTGAAGGAAATAACTATGGTATTCGTAAAAACCTTTTGGAATATGACCAGGTAAATAACGAACAGAGAGAAATTATTTATAAAGAGAGACGTATGGTGCTGGATGGAGCTAATATGCGTGACTCTATTTATAAGATGATTACTGATACAGTAGAACATGCAGTAGATATGTGTTTTTCTGATGATGTGGATCAGGAAGAATGGGATTTAAATGAATTTAATTCAGTACTTCTTCCGACTATCCCATTGCAGCCTCTGACTTTGGAAAAAGTAAAAGGAGTAAAGAAAAATCAGTTAAAACAGGAATTAAAAGAAGAAGCAGTGAAGCTTTACGAAGAAAAAGAGTCAGAATTTCCGGAAGCAGAACAGCTGCGTGAATTAGAGCGCGTAATTCTTCTGAAGGTAATTGATCAAAAATGGATGGATCATATTGACGATATGGACCAGCTCCGTCAGGGAATTGGACTTCAGGCTTATGGACAGAGAGATCCAAAAGTAGAATATAAGATGCAGGCATACGAAATGTTTGACGGAATGATTGCGGCAATTCAGGAAACAACCATAAGATTACTGTATCATGTACGTCTTGAACAAAAAGTAGAGCGTGAGCAGGTAGCTCAGGTAACAGGAACAAATAAGGACGATTCCGGCCCGAAAAAACCAGTACAGAGAGTAGAAAAGAAGGTTTATCCAAATGATCCTTGTCCATGCGGCAGCGGTAAGAAATATAAACAGTGCTGCGGCAGAAAATCAATCTGATAAGTCAGCGATAAAGACTGCCGTGGAAAATCAGTTCCACGGCGGTCTTTATATTTTTGTATAGGAAATTGTGTCCTATGCAATAAAGGAGGTATAATGTTATGGGACAGATGGTAGATTTTACCATGGAAAGAGAAGGGCTTGTAAAAGAAGGGGACAGAGTGGAACTAAAAGAAGATCAGGCACTTACAATGTCCGGTATGATGTATTATTATACGATAAAACCGGCAGTAGCAATGTCCAGTAATTTAAAGAAACCATTAAAAACATTGAGGGGAACCGTGGTGAAAGTAGAGCCACAAGTAAGTATTTATATGGTTACAGTGGAAATTGATGAGGAATAGGAGGAAAAAGCTTTGGTAGAATTGGATCAGTTTAAGTATACATTAAATAATTATACAGAGCCTTTAAGAGAGGTGAAAGACTCTCTTGATTTAGAGAATAAGGAAAAACGAGTAGAAGAGCTGGAAAGAGAAATGGAAGCTCCGGGATTTTGGGATAATGCAGAGCGTTCTCAGAAGATGATGAAGGAATTGAGCGCTTTAAAAGGAGATATGGAAATTTACCATAAACTGCAAAATCAGAAAGAAGAAATTGAACTGATGATTGAAATGGGATATGAGGAAAATGATCCTTCTGTTATCCCGGATATTCAGGAAATGTTAGATGAATTTATACAGGATTTTGAGCATATTCGAATTAAAACACTGTTGTCAGGAGAGTATGATAAGGATAATGCTATTGTTACTCTTCATGCAGGGGCAGGAGGAACAGAGTCCTGTGACTGGGCAAGTATGCTGTATCGTATGTATCTGCGCTGGGCAGACAGACAGGGATTTACTACAGAAGTGCTGGATTATTTGGATGGAGAAGAAGCGGGAATTAAGTCTGTTACTTTTCAGGTAAATGGAGAAAATGCCTATGGATATTTAAAGTCAGAAAAGGGTGTTCACCGTTTAGTTCGAATTTCACCTTTTAATGCGGCAGGAAAGCGCCAGACTTCTTTTGTGTCCTGTGATGTTATGCCGGATATCGAGGAAGATGTGGATGTGGAGATTAATCCTGATGACTTGAAAATTGACACTTATCGTTCCAGTGGTGCCGGCGGACAGCATATTAATAAAACATCTTCTGCAGTACGTATTACCCATCTTCCGACCGGGATTGTGGTACAGTGCCAGAATGAGCGTTCTCAGTTCCAGAACAAGGATAAGGCAATGCAGATGTTAAAGGCAAAACTGTATCTTTTAAAACAGCAGGAAAATGAAAAGAAACTCTCCGGTATTCAGGGCGAGCTTACAGAAATTGGATGGGGAAATCAAATCCGTTCTTATGTTATGCAGCCATACACTATGGTAAAAGACCATCGTACAAATGAAGAGTCAGGAAATGTAGATGCGGTAATGAATGGAAATATTGACAACTTTATCAATGCCTATTTGAAATGGATTGCTTTGGGAAAAACAGAAAAATAGTTGCCTGCTACAGAAAAATGTGATAATATCTTTTGAAGACGCACAAATGTATTTTTGGAAAGAACAAGGGAAAAATATGAAAGATAGCAGAAGATATTTTGTAGTAACAGAAAAAGCTGTACCGGATGTATTATTAAAAGTAGTAGAAGCAAAAAGGCTTTTGGATATTCAGCAATATGCCACCGTTCAGGAGGCAGTGGAAGCAGTGGGCATTAGCAGAAGTTCTTTTTACAAGTATAAGGATGATATTTTCCCATTTAAGGAAAAGACAAAAGGGCATAACATAACATTTATCATTCAGATGGATGATGAACCGGGACTTTTATCAGCGGTGTTGCGGGCAATTGCACAGTTTCACGGAAATATTTTGACTATTCATCAGAGTATTCCTATGAACGGAATTGCCAGCCTTACCTTAAGTGTAGCAATTTCTGCTGTAGAGGGAGATGCTGCAGCAATGATGGAAAATATTGAGCATATTAGTGGTGTACATTATTTGAAGATTTTAGGCAGAGAATAAGAAGGAGTGAAGGTATGAAGTATGTTGTGGTACTAGGCGATGGTATGGCAGATGAACCTTTGGAAACGCTGGGAGGAAAGACACCTTTGGCTTTTGCTAAGACACCTGTGATGGATTTACTGGCAAAAAATGGTGAGATAGGAATGGCCAGAACCGTACCGGAAGGAATGAGTCCGGGAAGTGATACCGCAAATTTATCCATTATGGGATATGATCCTCAAATCTATTATTCGGGACGTTCTCCATTGGAGGCATTGAATATTGGAGTCAGCATGGAAGACGGAGATGTGGCAATCCGTGCCAATCTGGTAACTCTTTCTGAAGAAGAGGAAAGTTATGAGGAAAGGCATCTTTTAGATCACAGTGCAGATGAAATCTGTACAGAGGATGCAGCATCTTTACTGGCAGCAGTAAAAGAAGAGTTGGAGAATACAGAATTTCGATTTTATACAGGAACCAGTTACCGCCATTGTTTGATTTGGAAAGAGGGGAAAGTTGTACCATTGACACCTCCTCATGATATAAGGGGAAGAGAAATCAGGGAATATTTACCGGAAGAAGAGCTGTTGCTGGCTATGCAGAAAGAAAGTTACAAAATATTGGTAAATCATCCCATTAATCAGAAGAGGAGAGAAAAAGGATTAAATCCGGCAAACAGCCTGTGGTTTTGGGGAGCGGGAACAAAGCCATCCTTATCTTCTTTTGAAGGAAAATTCCACAAAAAAGGTGTGATGATATCTGCAGTAGATTTGTTAAAAGGAATTGCTGTAGGAACCGGAATGAAAAATATTTTTGTAGAAGGTGCAAATGGAGGACTTCATACAAATTATGAAGGAAAAGCGCAGGCTGCTCTTGATGCACTTTTGAAAGATGGGTATGATTTTGCCTATATTCATGTGGAAGCACCAGATGAAATGGGGCATCAGGGAAGCGTAGAAAAGAAGATACAGGCAATTGAATATCTGGACGAAAGAGTGATTAAACTTGTAAAAGAAGGTTTGGACCAGTCAGGGGAAGACTATCGACTTTTGATTTTACCGGATCATCCTACACCTATAAGCGTAAAGACACATACAGCAAATCCTGTTCCTTATTTATTGTATGATAGTCGGAAACGAGAAGAAACAGGTGGCTTTTATAATGAGGAAGCAGGCGCTTCTTTAGAACCGGTAAAAGGACATGAGCTTTTAAAAATTTTATTTGAAGAATAGAAATTCGATATTTTGATGTGGATTTCAAAATATTATTGTGGTGGAAGAGTTATAAAAAGAGATGTCGCATTTAAGTGCATATCCTGAATATCTATACATTTTACGCTCAGTCGCGTTTTCTTTGAGCTTATAATCTCAAAGAATGCTCGACAAATTCGCTAAAAGTGTATAAATATTTGAGGATAATGTTTAAAGCGACATCTCCTTTTTATGTTTACTTAAAAATCAGTCTCATTTTGGTTAGAATTTTGTTCGATTGTCATTGCCGGAATTTCATTGGTTGTTGTGTTGTCCGGTGTATTTAATTCGCCAATGATATCACGATAAAAGTTTGCCATAGTCATATCTATATATGGAATAAGCCATATAAATCCGATATAACAAGTCAGTACAGAAAGAAATGCCAAAGGGAGAAAACTAAGGGTAATGTAAAGATATCTGCCTTTATTTCCTTTCATCAGACGGATACTTTCTTTTATGGAGTCTATAGCACCCATTTCAGGATGATCAAGTAAAAGATAGGTAGTAAGTCCTAAAAATAAGTCAATGATTACAGTGATTACAATATCAAATAAAGAGAAAAATATAATAAAAGAAGCTGGAATATTGCTGTTCATTGACATAACCATAACAGGCATACCTGTAACAAAACTAATTGCAACGATTACTAAGCCGACAATTAAAAAGCGGTCTGCGTTATGATGAAAAACATACAGCATATCTTTCATAGAAAAGGCCTCTTTTCTACTGATGTTTAAAGCCATTTTTGTAATTCCGGCTGCAAACAGTGAGATAAATAGTGAAACGGCATAGGAAAGAAATTCACTGGTTATCACGCCAACGGTAGTGGTTGAGTCAGAAAAAAATGAAGTAAGAAAAATAACAACAAAACCTGCTATACCAAGAATTAAATTAGCTGCCATGGGAAGCCCCCAGTTGCCGTCTAAATCCTTTCTTGCAAAGGCTTTTAATTGCGCTGATGTATGTTTCATAAAAATCCCTCCTCGTCATAGAGCAAATATGTGGTATAATCATTATAACATAGTACATGGAGAATACAATAAAATTATGAAGAAAAGCAGGGATTTTAGATTGGAAAAGAATATATATGAAGCAGGTCTTTTTTTATTATTGGCGGGAATTATTCTGGTAGTAATAAAGGGGATTTTTGCGGCAGATTTTGCTTTGCCACCTTGTCTTTTTCACAAATGGACCGGTTATTATTGTCCCGGTTGCGGGGGGACAAGAGCGGTAAAAGCGTTGCTCAGAGGTGATGTGATAAGTTCTTTTTTCTATCATCCTGTAGTATTATATGGAGCTGTTTTGTATAGTTGGTATATGATTTCTCACACCATTCAATACTTATCAAAGAACAGGCTGCGTATTGGTATGCCCTATACGGAAAAGTATTTATATGTAGCGGTTATTATTATTCTTGTACAGTGTGTTTTTAAGAATGCAGTGAAAATAATATGGGGAATTGACCTGATATAAACAGGTAAATTCCCCATGAAAGTACATAATATATGAGTTTATATAAAGTTACCGCCATTGTCAGTTTCCGGCTGCTGGAAAATTTCCGGTGGAAGTTCGAATTCCTCAAAATTTTCATAATAGTCCGGAGAATTTTCGTAATCCCGGCTGTCTGTGTTTGTATCATCGTTAAATTCGTACAGATATTTTTCTAAGAAGTTATATAAATCTTCGTCACTTACATTGTCATCTGTAAGAATGTTAATGTAATCGCTCAAAAAGGAGCTGCCTTCCGGTGAAAGAAGAAATGCTGAACATAAAAAGATTAAAAATGCACTCATAATTGCCAGCGTACTGGCAGAAAGAGCCAGACCGGCTTTGGCACTACCGGAACGGGCACGATGTCCTTTTGACAGGCAGGAAAAAAGAATTCCAAGACTAGATATAATAAAAAGTAAAGGCGGTGCACAGCAGAGGAAGATAAGAGAGAGTATTCCCATGATTAAAGAAGCTGTGGCAAAACCGTTGTTTCCCTGATAAAGAGAGGGAGTAGGGGGAATTGGTTCTTGTGGTGGAACAGGCTGATAAGGCTGTTCATTATTATATGGATTTTCCATAGGCCAGACCTCATTTCTTTTGAATAATAATAAAGTTATTTTATCATGTATTATTTTGTCAGGCAACAAGTTTAGAGTCAGGTCAGTGAAAATTTTATTGCAGGAGGCAATTTGGAATGTTTTTAGCGCATTATGGGGAATGGGGGAAGGAGTAACAATTTCTTGACAAATTCCTTACAGATTGATAAGGTTGTAAGGTGATAATAGTGAAAAGAGAAAGGACAGTTATATGGATATTATACAGATTATAACTCAGGAATTAAATGTAGAAAAATGGCAGGTAGAAGCTGCTGTTTCATTAATAGATGAGGGGAACACCATACCGTTTATTTCCCGTTACCGTAAAGAAGCAACAGGGGCTTTAAATGATGAACAGCTTCGTACTTTATTTGAACGTCTTACTTATCTGAGAAACCTGGAAGATAAGAAGAAACAGGTTCTTTCAAGTATTGAAGAGCAGGGCAAATTAACAGAGGAATTAAAGAAACAGATTTTAGAAGCCCAGACCTTGGTAGTAGTAGAAGATTTATATCGTCCGTACAGACCAAAGAGAAGAACCAGAGCTACTATTGCAAAAGAAAAAGGTTTGGAAGCATTGGCAAATATTGTGCTTCTTCAGATGACAGAGAAAAGCATTGAGGAAGAAGCAGAGGCTTTTGTTTCTGAGGAAAAAGAAGTAAAAAATGTAAAAGAGGCCATTGCCGGAGCTATGGATATTGTGGCAGAAAGTATTTCTGATGAAGCAGATTACCGTATGCGTATTCGTGAAATGACAATGAAACAGGGACAACTTATTTCCACTGCTAAAAAACCAGAAGAAACAACGGTTTATGAGATGTATTATGACTATGAAGAACCTGTATCAAAGGTGGCCGGACATAGAATTCTGGCTATTAATCGAGGAGAAAAAGAAAAAATTCTGACTGTGAAAGTTTCAGCACCGGAGGAAGATATTCTTCGCTATCTGGAAAAGCAGGTAATTACAAAAGAGAATAAAAATACTTCTCCTGTGTTGAAAGCGGCAGTAGAAGACAGTTACAGACGTCTGATTGCGCCGGCTATTGAAAGGGAAATCAGAAATGATTTGACAGAAAAAGCAGAGGACGGGGCAATTAAAGTATTTAAGAAAAATCTGGAACAGCTTTTAATGCAGCCTCCAATTGTAGGTCAGGTTGTATTGGGATGGGACCCTGCTTTCCGTACAGGATGTAAACTCGCAGTTGTTGACGCTACAGGAAAAGTACTGGATACAACCGTTATTTATCCTACTGCTCCGACTACACCGGCGAAAATTGCAGCAGCAAAAGAGACTTTAAAGAAGCTTATTGAGAAATATAATATTACGCTGTTTTCTGTTGGGAATGGTACTGCCAGCAGGGAGTCTGAGCAGATAATCGTAGAACTTTTAAAGGAAATTCCACAGAAGGTGCAGTATGTTATTACGAATGAAGCAGGTGCTTCTGTTTATTCCGCAAGTAAACTGGCAACAGAAGAATTCCCGAATTTTGATGTAGGACAGAGAAGTGCAGCATCTATTGCAAGAAGATTGCAGGATCCATTGGCAGAGTTAGTTAAAATTGATCCAAAATCCATTGGAGTTGGTCAGTATCAGCATGATATGAACCAGAAAAAACTTGGAGAAGCTCTTTCCGGTGTAGTAGAAGACTGTGTAAACAAAGTTGGTGTAGACTTAAATACAGCTTCAGTTTCTCTTCTGGAATATGTATCCGGTATCAGCAAAGCCATTGCGAAAAATATTGTTATTTACCGAGAAGAAAATGGAGAATTTAAAGATAGAAAAGAACTTTTAAAAGTCGCAAAATTAGGACCAAAAGCCTTTGAACAGTGCGCCGGTTTCCTGCGTATTCGTGGAGGTAAAAATCCTCTGGATGCTACCAGTGTGCATCCGGAAAGTTACTCTGCAGCAGAGAAATTCTTAGAAAGTATGGGAATGAAATCAGAAGATATTTTCAATGGGCAGCAAGTGTACTTTGTAAAAGATTATGCACAGCAGGCAGCAAAACTGGGTGTTGGGGAAATGACATTAAGAGATATTGTCAAAGAGCTGACAAAACCGGGACGCGACCCACGTGAAGAAATGCCCAAGCCAATTCTTCGTACCGATGTTTTAGATATGAAAGATTTAAAAGAAGGAATGGTATTAAAGGGAACTGTTCGAAATGTCATTGATTTCGGAGCATTTGTAGATATCGGTGTACATCAGGACGGTTTGGTGCATATTTCCGAAATGACAGAACGTTACATTAAACATCCTCTGGAAGCAGTAAGTGTCGGTGATGTAGTAGACGTTAAAGTTCTGGGTGTTGATATGAAGAAAAAGAGAATTTCCCTTACTATGAAAGGGATTAAATAAAGAAAGGAAGCGCTTAACATGAACGTTAATCAGGAACGAATTGCAAAATTGCAGGAAAAAATGCAGGCGGCAGATATGGATATGTATCTGGTGCCTACAGCAGATTTTCACCAGTCAGAATATGTAGGAACTTATTTTAAGGTAAGAGCATGGTTATCCGGATTTTCCGGTTCTGCGGGAACTCTTCTTGTTACAAAAGATAATGCTTATCTTTGGACTGATGGAAGATACTTTATTCAAGCAGCAAAACAGCTGGAAGGTACAGGGGTAACTCTTATGAAAATGGGGGAAGAAGGTGTTCCCACTGTAGAAGAATTTATTCAAGAAAACTTACCAATGCATGGCTGTCTGGGATGTGACGGAAGAACGATTCATGTGGCAGAAGGAAAAGATTTTGAAAATCTGGCGAATAAAAAAGAAGGCAGATTTGAGTATGAAGATGATTTGGCAGGAGAAATTTGGACAGACAGACCAGAGATGTCAAAAGAACCTGTCTATACTTTAGACGTAAAATATGCAGGAAAATCCAGAGAAGAAAAAATTCAAGATGTAAGAACTGCCATGCAGGAAGCAGGAGCAAATGTCCACATTATCAGCAGTATGGACGATATTGTGTGGCTTCTGAATATCCGTGGAAATGATATTATTTACAATCCGGTAGTGATGTCTTATGTAATGGTGACTATGGAGCAGGTTCACTTCTATGTACAGCAGGAAGCAGTATCTGCACAGGTAAGAGCAGAACTGGAAAAAGCAGGAGTAGTACTTCATGATTATTTTTCAATTTACGAAGATGTAAAAGCATTGGCAGCTGACAGCAATGTGATGATAGAAGATGCATGTACAAATTATACCTTGTATAAAAATATTCCGGCAAATGTTACTGTTACTTTTAAAAGTAATCCGGCAGCCATTATGAAAGGCTGTAAAAACGAAGTAGAGATGGAGAATATCAGAATTGCTCATATTAAAGATGCCAAGGCAATGTGCAGATTTATCTACTGGTTTAAAAATAATGTAAAGAGCGGGGAAATTACAGAGTATAGTGCTGCAGAGAAAAGTCTTGAATTTAGAAAAGAGGATCCGGACTGTCTGGATTTAAGTTTTGAAACAATCTGCGCTTACGAGGCAAATGCGGCAATGTGCCACTATGCACCTACAGAAACAGAATACGCAAAGGTAGAGCCAAAAGGTTTCTTCCTCATTGACTCCGGCGCTCAGTACTGGCAGGGAACAACAGATATTACAAGAACCATTGCAGCAGGAGAACTGACACAGGAACAGAAAGAAAACTTTACGCTGGTACTTCAGGGCCACATCCGCCTTGCTATGGCAAAATTCCAGTACGGATGCAGCGGCGCCAATTTAGACGTATTGGCAAGAGGTCCTCTCTGGGAAAGAGCCATGGATTTTAACCATGGAACAGGACATGGTGTGGGATATTTGCTGAACGTTCATGAAGGCCCTCAGAATATCAACTGGAGAATGCGCGCTAACGGAAGACGTGGAAACACAACACCTTTGGAAGAAGGCATGCTTACATCAGATGAACCGGGTCTGTATTTAGAAGGAAAATATGGTATTCGTACAGAAAATCTTCTTCTCTGCCAAAAAGCAGAAAAGAATGGATACGGACAGTTTATGGAATTCGAAAATATGACATGGGTTCCTTATGAAAGAGAAGCAATTTTACCGGAAATGCTCACAAAATCAGAGTTGGCATGGCTGAATGCATACCATCAGAAAGTGTATGAAATTGTAGGACCAATGCTTTGTGAAGAAGAGCGTCAATGGCTGAAAGAGGTAACAGCTGAAATTAAGTAAAGGAAAAGAATATGAAGAGCCACAAGGAAGATACAGGGAGATTGATTAATATAGTTTCTCATCAGTTAAAGAGGAAAATTACGCTTTCTTCGGATGATAGATGTGGACTTACTAACATGCAGAACAGGGTGCTTCATTTTATTCTACTCAGGACTTTAGAAGTTCCGGTTTATCAGAAAGATATTGAAAAAGAATTTGATATACGGAAGTCAACAGCAACGGAAATTTTAAAGCTCATGGAGAAAAATGGTTTTATTTACAGGGAGTGTTCTAAGGAAGATGCCCGAATGAAAGAAATTATTCCCACAGAAAAAGCATTGACCATGCAAAAAGAAGTTGTAAGGAACATTCAAAGGGTGGAAGAAAAGTTAAAAGAGGGAATACCTCCCTGTGAATATCAGGTTTGTATTGATGTTCTGAAAAAAATGATAGAAAATTTAATGGATGAATAGTAAGTTCCTGATGATTTTTGTCATTTTAAGAGGTATAATAAAGATACATTTAGATTTCAAATGTCAAAGGAGAGAATACCATGAAACAGGATATGATTGTAATTCTGGATTTAGGCAGCACTGAAAATACAGTAATTGCCAGAGAAATTCGAGAACTGGGTGTGTACAGTGAAATTCATCCCCATGATATTACAGTGGAAGAACTTCAGGCACTGGATAATGTAAAAGGTATTATTTTAAATGGTGGTGAAAACAGAGTTGTAGATGGTGTGGAAGTAGAAGTAAGACCTGAACTTTATACTTTAGGATATCCTATGATTTCTGTTGACTATCCGGCTTCAAAATGTGAAAAACAGTTTAAAGAACTCCCTGATAAGGAAATTTTAAAACAGTTTGTATTTGAAGAATGTAAGGCAGAAGCAAACTGGAATATGAAAAATTTTATCGAAGATCAGGTAGAACTTATCCGCAAACAGGTAGGTGATAGAAAGGTTTTACTGGCATTATCCGGTGGTGTGGACTCTTCTGTTGTAGCTGCTATGTTGATCAAAGCCATTGGACAGCAGCTTGTATGTGTTCATGTAAATCATGGTTTAATGCGTAAAAATGAGTCTGAAAGTGTTGTGAAAATCTTTAGAGACGAGCTTCACGCAAATCTGATTTATGTAGATGCCACAGAAAGATTTTTAGGAAAATTGGAAAATGTAGCTGATCCGGAAGAAAAACGTAAAATCATCGGCGGTGAATTCATTCGTGTATTTGAGGAAGAAGCCAGAAAACTGGAAGGTATTGATTTCTTAGGTCAGGGAACGATTTATCCAGATATTATTGAAAGCGGAACAAAGACAGCGAAATGCGTGAAGTCCCATCATAACGTAGGCGGTCTGCCGGAAGACTTACAGTTTGAATTGGTAGAACCTTTGAAACAGCTTTTTAAAGATGAAGTTCGTGCCTGCGGTATTGAACTGGGCTTGCCTCACGATATGGTTTATCGTCAGCCATTCCCGGGACCGGGACTTGGCGTAAGATGCCTCGGCGCAATTACAAGAGACAGACTGGAAGCCGTAAGAGAGTCTGACGCAATTTTAAGAGAAGAATTTGCAAAAGCAGGTCTGGATAAGAAAGTTTGGCAGTATTTTACAGTTGTGCCGGACTTTAAAGCTGTTGGAGTAAGAGATAATGCAAGAAGCATGGGGTATATGGTAGTAATTCGTGCCGTTAATACCATTGATGCCATGACGGCAAGCATTGAAAGAGTTGATTATGAGGTTCTGGAAAAAATCTGCGCCAGAATTACAGCGGAAGTTCCAAGTGTAAGCAGAGTGTGTTATGAGCTTACACCGAAGCCGGTGGCGACCATAGAATTCGAATAAGTTGGAGTATCGTAAAAAGCCAGTGTTTATGCGGGTTTGCGGCACTTCAAGAAGTCTTTTGATAACAAATTGATAACAGTTGCATAAGAGCCATTATTCTTGTAATCCGGTGGTTTTATGGTTAGAGAATGATTGACAGGCGTTTGTGCAACAAATAAATCCATATTATAAACTAAGCCCTTAGCTGTGGGTATGAAACTCATGGCTAAGGGCTTTTTGTCGTCTTTATTTATCTGGTTTGAGTTGGTCTTTGAACATTTCAACTAAAGCGTCACTAAGTTCCTGTGATGGCACTTTCGCCCATCTCTGTGTGGTATCGAACTTTGGATAGTGGTAACGCCAGTTATCGTATTCTTCCTTACTGATTTCTTCGGAAGATAACTTGTCCGCCTGTTCTTTCCAAGCATAGAGCATTTTCAGTAGTTCGTGAGCGTCTTTCCCTTTGTCCTTGTTGACTTTCAGACAGACTTCTCCGTCTGCTTCGCTGACAGTCAGACCATATAAATCTTCAAGAGTAAACAAAGTATGCATCAGTCCGATATAGCTGTCAATGTCGGGTACATCGAGGGCATGAGGGGAAACATCAAGTAGAGATGGCCAAGGCAAATGGAGTAAATGTCTATCACTATTTAACCTATCTTCTGGAAAAGCTGCTAGATGATAGTATGAGTGACAATGAATTAGATCAACTTGCTCCATGGAATGAAAAGGTAAAAGCTGAGATAGGGCGTCGAGCAGAAAACTCAAATCAATAATAAATCATATGTGAATTATCAAGGTATTCCGGTTGCTGAAAAGTAGCCGGATATTTTTCTATCAACGGCTGAAATCTAAGCGCTTACCAAGTATCAAAAAATCATTGCAGATGCCGGATATGAAAGCGAAGAGAATTATGTGTTCCTGGATCAAAATCAGCAGCTGTCATTTATTAAACCATCGAATTATGAAATATCAAAAATGAGAATTTATAAAAATGACATTGGCCGTATAGAAAATATGGATTACGATAAAAAAAGTGATTCTTATATTTGTAAAAGTGGGAAACAGCTGTCGTTTACACATGTCCGACGTTCTAAATCTAAAACCGGATATGTCAGTGAAAAAACCATTTATCGATGTGAGGAATGTAAAGATTGCCCTTACAAGAAAGAATGTATCAAAGGGAACAACTGTAAAACACCAATAGAAGAACGAAACAAAGTCCTTTCTGTAGCAAAAACATTTCTGAAATATCGGGAAGAAGATTTGGAACGAATTCTTTCTGACGAAGGAATTCTTCTCAGAATCAACAGAAGCATCCAGGCAGAGGGATCTTTTGGTGAGATGAAAAAGGATATGCTGTTTCGCAGATATTTGAGTCGTGGCACATCAAATGTTCTTGCCGAAAGTGTTTTGCTTGCAATGGCAAAAAATGTAAACAAACTTCATAACAAGATACAAAAAGGGAAAACAGGAACACATTTATTTCTTTTGAAGAGTGCATAAATTTAGAAAATCCAAAATTTTTTAAAACTCCGATTTTGGACTGTATTAAAGTATGGCTTTTTTACGAAAAAGCTGCCATTTCAGTAGAAACAGAGCAACTATATAGAAAAAATCAAGAAAAAGGAAGCTGCCGCTTCACGATTTACTAATCGTTAAAGCGACAGCCCCGTAAAATTTTTCTTAAAACTTACAAAAAAAATTTGGCAAACCCGAAAAATTCGGAGTAAAATGGTTCTTCTGTAATTATTCATTTTGAGTTTCCAATGGAATTATTTTTGTGATAAGATATTGGTATTAAATAAAGGTGGTAAATGATAATGAATGATTCGTTGAAGTCAGATATGTTTTTCCTAAGTGAATTGTTGTTAATTACATCTGTTGGACATGATGGTCGATCTATTCATATTAAAATGCCATTCAAAACACATTCTTCCAAATGTCCAGAGTGTAGTTGAACCATTTATCCCTGTGTTTGTAGTTTTAATTTTTATATGTTATACTTATATCATAAATATCTTTATTTTGTAATGGAAGGGGGAACATCCAATGGGAAGATTTGTGAATCCGGGAAATGAAGCATTTCAGGTTGCGTTAAATTCGGAAATATATGTAGATAAAACTGGACTAATTGAATATACAAATCGTGTAATGGATACAAAACAGGCTTTAATATGTAATAGTCGTCCCCGTAGGTTTGGTAAATCTACAACAGCAGATATGCTGACTGCGTATTATAGTTGTGGATGTGATTCGGAGCAGATGTTTGCCAAAACAGAAATTGGCAAAGCAGAAGATTTTAAAAAATATCTTAATAAATTTGACGTAATAAGGTTGGACATTCAATGGTTTCTAGCACTTTCCAAACCGATAAATACTATAGTAGATAAAATAGAAGAGAGTGTTATTAAAGAATTGAGGGAGTATTATCCCAATGAATTACAGAATATGAACCCTTCATTGGCAGAGGTACTTAGTAGTATTAATGAATTCACAGGTAAAAAATTTATTATTATTATTGATGAGTGGGATGTGCTGGTTCGTGATGAAGCTGAAGATATGAAAGTCCAAACTTTATATATTGATTTCCTTAGAACTTTATTCAAAGGAAATCATCCAACAGAATTTTTACATCTTGCTTATTTGACAGGCATTCTTCCAATGAAAAAAATTAAAACACAGTCTGCATTGAATAATTTTGAGGAATTTACAATGCTGGAACCTGATATGTTGTCTTCTTTTATAGGTTTCACAGAAAGCGAAGTACAAAAACTTTGTATTCGTTACAATAGAAACTTTGAAGATGTTAAGCGTTGGTATGATGGATATGTATTAGGAGAATATCATGTATATAATCCTAAGGCAGTCGTTAGCGTAATGGAGCGAGGGGTATTCCGAAGTTATTGGTCAAAAACGGGAACTTATGAGTCTATTTTGCCACTTATTAATATGAATTTTGACGGATTAAAAACTGCAATTATTCAAATGATTTCGGGGACAATGGTAAGAGTTAACATCAACACGTTTCAGAACGATATGGTATCTTTTAAGAACAAAGATGATGTAATTACCCTATTAATTCATCTTGGTTATTTAGCTTATGATTGGAAGAAAAAGGCAGCATATATTCCTAATGAGGAAATTCGCCAGGAATTTTTGCTGGCGACTCAAGAGGAAAGGTGGAACGAGTTAATAGATTTCCAAAGAGAATCAAAAAAATTATTGGAGGCTACTTTGGATATGGATTGTGAGACAGTTGCAGAGGGAATTGAAAAAATTCACACACAATTTGCATCTACTATTCAGTATAATGACGAAAATTCTCTTAGTAGTGTACTTACAATTGCATATTTGTCAGCAATGGAATATTATTTTATACCAATAAGGGAAATGCCAACAGGAAGAGGCTTTGCAGATTATGTATTTCTGCCAAAACCAGAATATTCGGGTGAAATGCCAGCCTTACTTGTAGAACTGAAATGGAATAAAAAGGTTGTGACAGCATTGCAGCAAATTAAGGATAAACAATATGTGCAGGCAGTTTCTAATTATACAGGAAATATTTTATTGGTCGCAATTGCATACAATAAAAAGAGCAAAGAGCATGAGTGTATAATTGAAGAATGTCAACTTTAAAAGCTAAAAAACAAGAGGATTACAGTATGTTTTGCCATAATCCTCTTGTTTTTAGTTTCGGTTAGCACTTCTTTGAAGTGTAAAGATGAATTCTGTCCCTACACCTTCTGTGCTGACTACATTAATATTCTGTTTATGTGAATTAATAATTTCTTTGACAATAGCAAGACCCAGTCCGGTTCCCTTTCGGTCTTTTCCCCTGGAGGTATCAATTTTATAAAAGCGGTCCCAAATTTTAGTAAGACTTTCTTTGGGAATTCCGCATCCTGTATCTTTTACGGAAATAAATACAGTTTCATGTTTTAAAGTGGATTCCACTTTAATCATAGAGTCAGGCGAACTGAATTTAATGGCATTGTCAATGAGGTTGTATAATACCTGCTGAATTTGTCCCATGTCAGCGTGAACGAACAAAGTCTGACCTGTAAGGAAAAGCTCAATGGAAATGCGCTTATCACGACAAATCCCTTCAAAAGCTTCTGCAGTAGTCTTAATGGTGCGGTTGATGTCAAAATCTGAGTAGTCAAGCTGCCGCCCTTTTTCATCTAAATTATTTAAAGTCAGCATACTCTGTGTCAGTTTGTACAGTCGGTCTGTTTCGTATACAACAATTTTTAGATATTTATTCTGCATTTCAGGCGGAATGGTGCCATCTAAAATAGCTTCCGTATAGCCCTTGATGGAGGTAAGAGGAGAGCGGAAATCATGGGAAACATTAGAAATAAATTTTCTCTGATAGTTTCCTGTCATGTCTAGTTCGTCAGACATATAATTTAAAGTCATTGCCAGATATCCCAATTCGTCTTCCTTGTCCAGAGGAATATTGTACTTTAGATTTCCAGAGGCAAATGTATTTGCCCCTTGAATAATTTTTTTTAAAGGTCGGTTAATCATAAAGTAAAATACAGGAATAATGAGTAACATAATTCCCAAAAACAGAAGAAATAAGATGTAAACGGTGTTTAACAGGTTATCTCGCTGTTGATATACAGAGGACATGGGTAAATGCATGGCAATATAGCCTTTTACATGCATATTGACTGTGACCGGAACCATAACACTTAATTGGTCTTCATGGAAATAATCAAAAAATCTTCCTATTTGATAATAAGAGCCGCTGGACTTACCCGGATTGAAATCTTTTAATGTTGGAAAATCTTCTGTGATAAATTTTCGGGAGGTATTCATCAAGATTTCACCTTTTGGATTGATCAGCCAGATTTCTTCGTTGTCATAAACAGCAGAACAGAGCGCTTCATAAAATTCTGCGGGGGTATCTGTTTCCCGGTAGTATTTTACAGCACGCTGTCCGGCTATTTTTGATGCTTCTCTATATAGTCGTCCGCTATATACACTTTCTACATGATCCTCTACCAAGTCTGTACCAACCAGAGAAATTGCAGTAAATCCTAAAATTCCCAGAAATACCATAGCGATTATAAATTTTGCAAAAAGAAATTTTTTCATTTGTTTTTGACCTCAAATTTATAGCCAATGCCCCATACAGTGGAAAGCGCCCAGGCCGGATGGTCTTTGATTTTTTCCCTGAGACGTTTAATATGCACGTCAACAGTACGAGTATCGCCAATATATTCATATCCCCAGATATGGTCCAGAAGCTGTTCCCTTGTAAACACCTGATTAGGAGAAGAAGCCAGAAAATAAAGAAGTTCCAGCTCTTTCGGCGGCATATCCAGCTGTTTGCCATAGTAGATAACGGAATAATTGGTCAGGTTAATGGCTAAATCAGGATATTCCACATATTTTCCTGATGGTTGTGTTGCAGGGGCTACATTTGGCTGATATCGTCTTAATACAGCTTTAACTCTGGCAACCAGTTCCTTAGAGTCAAAGGGTTTAATAATGTAGTCATCTGCACCCAGTTCCAGTCCCAATACTTTGTCAAAGATTTCTCCTTTGGCAGAAAGCATGATAATGGGAACGTTGGACTTCTGACGAATTTCTCTGCATACCTGATAACCATCAATACCCGGAAGCATTAAATCCAGCAGAATGAGGTTGGGAGCAAAGGTGGAGAAAGCATTTAAAGCAGCTTCTCCGTCATTGACAATGTGGGTATCAAAACATTCTTTTGTCAGATACAGAGAAATCAATTCCGCAATATTGTTGTCATCGTCTACAATAAGAATTTTCTGTTTAGTTACCATGTATACTCCCCCTTATTTTTTAAATTCTACGATTGTAACACCGGCATCACCTTCACCGAATTCTGCCAGATGAAAATCTTTTACATATTTTAAGCGCTTTAAATAGTTATGTACACCTTTTCGAAGAGCACCGGTTCCTTTTCCGTGAACCACACGAACACTGTTTAAATGAGCCAGATAAGCATCATCCAGATATTTGTCCAGTTCAGCAATCGCTTCATCCACGGTTTTACCCAGAAGGTTAATTTCTGTGCGGATGGAGGCAGATTTGCTCATACGTATTTTGCCGGCACCGGTACGCTGGAGTGACGGTGCAGTGATAACCGGTTCGTCAATTAATTGTAAATCAGATAAATGAACCTTGGAACGAAGAATTCCCATCTGTACAAAGACCATTCCCTTTGCATCCGGTTTGGAGCTGATAGTTCCTTTTACATTTAAACTCAGTACTTTTACTGCATCACCAAGAGAAATATCTTTGGCAGTAAGTGTGGATTTTTTCTTTTCAGGAGTTTTAAGAGCCATTTTTTTACCGGTTTGATCCATTTTTTTACGCAGTTCAGAGCGTTTTTGCTCTAGTTCTTTTGCAGACATAGAGTCTTTTCCGGCTTTGTTGAAAATTTTCATAGTCTGATCCGCATATTCCTTAGCTTCTCTTAAAATACGATGGGCTTCTTCATTGGCATCACGGAGAATTTTCTCTTTTCGCTGCTCCAGTTTATCTTGTTTTTCTTCCAGCTGTTTTTTCAAACTTTCAATTTCTGTTTTATAACGGGCAATTTCTGCTTCTTCGGCCTCGATGGTTTTTCGGCTTTGCTCTAAAGTTGATAAAACATCTTCAAAAGATTCGTCTTCCTGGCTGATTTGTTCTTTTGCCTTATCAATAATATAAGAAGGCAGTCCCAGTTTTCCGGAAATGGCAAAGGCATTACTTTTTCCGGGAATACCAATGAGGAGACGATAAGTAGGACGCAAAGTTTCTACATCAAATTCACAGGAAGCATTCTCAACACCATGAGTAGAGAGGGCGTATATTTTTAGCTCGCTGTAATGAGTTGTTGCCATTGTGCGTATTCCCTGAGAATGAAGGTGAGACAGAATAGCAATGGCAAGAGCAGCGCCTTCTGTCGGGTCTGTTCCTGCGCCTAATTCGTCAAAGAGAACCAGAGAGTCACGGTCTGCTTTTTCAATAAAGCGTACCACGTTTGTCATGTGGGAAGAAAAAGTACTTAAAGATTGTTCGATACTTTGTTCATCACCAATATCAGCGTAAACTTCTTTGAAAATACTCAGGCGTGAATTGTCAAAAGCAGGAATGTGCAGCCCTGACTGTCCCATGAGTGTTAAAAGACCAATAGTTTTTAAAGAAACCGTTTTACCACCGGTGTTTGGACCTGTTACTACTAAAAGGTCAAAGTCTTCACCCAGACGAACATCAATGGGAACGACTTTGTGTTTGTCAATTAGTGGGTGGCGGGCTTTCTTTAAATCAATAATTCCTTCTGTGTTAAAGCGAGGTTCTGTAGCATTTTGAGATTTCGCCAAAAGTGCTCTGGCAAAGATAAAATCAAGCTGTGTCATAATCTTCAGATTATCTTCAATTGCTTCCAGATTTTCTGTTGCGTATTGGCTTAGATTAGAGAGAATAATTTCAATTTCAGCTTGTTCTTTCACTTCCAGTTCTCTTAAATCATTATTTAGTTTTACAATAGCCATAGGCTCTACAAAGACAGTGGAGCCTGTAGAAGACTGGTCGTGAATCATGCCTGGAACCTGTCCTTTATGCTCTGCTTTTACAGGAATACAGTACCGCCCATTTCGCATGGTAACAACGGCATCCTGCAGATAAGTTCTGGCAGAACCGCTGACGTAAGAAGAAAGCTGACTGTGGATTTTATCATTGGTATTCTTCATAGAACGGCGGATTTGCTTTAATCCGGCGCTGGCATCATCTGCAATTTCTTCTTCTGACAGAATACATCTGCGGATTTCTAAAGCAAGGGGTGTTAAAGGCTGAAGAATTTCAAACATGCTGTCTAAAGAGTCCTGGTTTTCCTCTGCGTTTTCTCTTCTTGAATAGGCTTTTGCACGATTAGTATTTTCTAAAAGACTGCAAAGAGATAAAAGTTCTCCGGTTCCCAGCGTACTGCCAATTTCCAGACGTTTTAAAGAACCGCGTATATCTTTTACACCTCCAAAAGAAAGGGCACCTTTTTGGTAAACTCTTGCTAAAGCATCGGCAGTTTCTTGCTGCATGACTTCAATTTCATTTAAATTATCCAGAGGAGTCAGATTTCGGCACAAATTTTTTCCACAGGAAGATGTGGCGAAATTTTCTAACATCTGGATAATCTTACTATATTCTAAAGTTTTTAAAGCTTTTTCATTCATAAAAATCACCTTATCTAAATTCCATTCTTGTTGATAAAACATTTTCTCGTCAAGCCGTGGCTTGCCTGGTATAATAATTGCACATTGTGAAATTATTATACCTTATTTTACATTAAAATAAGAAGAAAGAAAAGGGAATGTATTAGATTTTTTTCTGTAATCTTCATGAAAAGTTCATAAACTTTTGTTATAATAAAACATAGTTTTATGTGGAGTGAGTGACATGGAGCAGAAGAAAAACGAAAATTCTTATGAATTTCTAAAAGAGACAATTAAAGAAAAACCTATTGACAAAAAGAAAGTCGGAAAGCACATTTTCTGCATTTTATTAGCCGGGTGTCTTTTTGGGCTGGCAGCGGCAGCAGCTTTTTCATTGACAGCCCCCAAAATTACCCAGAACATACAAAAGAAACAGGAGCAGTCACAGATACAGTTTCCATCAGACACGAAAAATGATGAGGAAAACACAGGCAGCAATACGCAGGAAGAAGAAAGCACTGCGCCTGCTTCTGAACCTGTAGTAGAGGAATTAACACCGGAGAAATACCAGAAGTTATTTGCAGATATTTTTGCCAAGGCTCAGATAGCAGAAAAATCTATGGTAAGGGTAATCGGAAGTAAAAATGATGAGGTGTGGTTTCAGACACCTTACGAGAGCGAAATTTCAGGTCTTCTGGTAGCAGAAAGCGGTCAGGAACTTTTTGTATTGACTGAATATAGAATTGTAGAAGATGTTGACAGGATACAGGTGGTATTCTGTGACGGAACGATTACAGATGCCAGATTTTTAAAAGGTGATAAGAATACGGGATTTGTTATTTTGAAAATTCCTAAATCCAGTATTTCGGCAGAAACAAGGGAAGCGATTACCATAGCGCCTTTAGGGGAGTCTTATGCAGTCAGTCAAGGAGAACCTGTTCTTGCAATTGGAAGCCCTATGGGGTATAGTGACTCTGTTGGGTATGGAATTGTTACATCAACCTGCAATACAGTATCCAAAACAGATGCAGAATATAGTCTTTTGACTACAGATATAGCAGGAAGCAGTCTGGGCAGCGGTGTTTTGCTGAATTTAGAAGGTGAGGTCATTGGATTGATTGCACAATCTTTTGCCAGAGAGGACACCCAAAATCTTGTGACAGGACTGGGTGTTTCGGAAGTAAAAGAAATGATCCAAATTTTATCAGATGAAACAAAAGATATTATTTATATGGGAATTACAGGAAAAAGTATTACCACAGATATCTCTGAAAAGAAGGGGATACCGGTAGGCGTTTTTGTAGAACAGGTGGAAGTGAATTCTCCGGCAATGCAGGTGGGAATTCAAAATGGTGATGTAATTATAGAGCTGAATGGTGAAAAAATAGAAACCGTAAAAGGCTACCAGCAGCAGCTGAAATCCTGTAAATCAGGAGAAACAATTAAAGTAAAAGCCATGCGTCAGGGAACAGAAGGATATGTGGAGGTAGACTTTGAGGTGACGCTTCAGGCAAGATAGGAAGGATAGGAAAATGAGATTTATCAGTGAACTTCATGAAGGAGAAAAACTTTCAGGCATTTATTTATGTAAACATAAACAGGCGGCAGTGACAAAGAATGGAAAGTCTTATGAAAATGTAATTTTGCAGGATAAGACAGGAACCATTGATGCGAAAATCTGGGAGCCTAATTCTCTTGGAATTGATGAGTTTGAGTCTTTAGATTATATTGACGTTGTGGGAGACGTTACCAGTTTTCAGGGTAATCTTCAGGTGAGTATAAAAAGGGTCAGAAAGGCGTCAGAGGGAGAATATGAGCCGGGAAATTATCTTCCTGTAAGTAATAAAAATATTGAAGTGATGTATCAGGAACTGCTGGGTATTGTGGAACAGGTGAAAAATCCGTATTTTCATCAGTTGTTAGTGGAATTTTTCAAAAAAGATGAGGATTTTGCCAAGACTTTTAAGGGGAATTCAGCAGCCAAAAGTGTGCATCATGGATTTATAGGCGGACTTTTGGAGCATACAGTCAGTGTGGCAAAGCTGTGTCTTTACTACTGCGGAACATACAGTATTTTGAATAAAGATTTACTTATTACGGCAGCGCTTCTTCACGATATAGGAAAGACAAAAGAACTCAGCGCCTTTCCTATGAATGACTATACAGATGATGGACAGCTTTTAGGACATATTATGATTGGGGCAGAGATGATCCATGATAAGGCAAAGGAAATTCCGGAATTCCCATATAAGCTGGAAAGCGAATTAAAGCATTGTATTTTGGCACATCATGGGGAATTAGAATATGGTTCACCGAAAAAACCGGCTCTTGCAGAAGCAGTTGCCCTTAATATGGCGGATAACACAGATGCAAAAATGGAAACATTGACAGAAATCTTTGCATCAGCACAAAACCAGAAGGAGTGGCTGGGATATAATCGATTGTTTGAGTCTAATTTAAGAAAATCAAGCTGCGAGTAAACTTAAAATGGAGCTGTTGTATAGAGTGTTCTATGCAGCAACTCCTTCTTTTCAGATAGGAGAATTTATGGAATTTAAAAAGAATGATTTGGTAAAAGTAAAAATTGAAGATATGGGGCATGACGGAGAAGGCATTGGAAAGGCCGAGGGATATACATTGTTTATTAAAGACACCGTAATTGGTGATGTAGTAGAAGCTAAAATTATGAAAATGAAGAAAAATTATGGCTATGCAAGACTTGTACGTGTGTTAGAGGCTTCAGAAGACAGAACAGAGCCAAAATGCCCTGTGGCAAGAGCCTGTGGAGGATGTCAATTACAGTTCTTAACTTATGAAAAACAGTTGGAATTTAAGAAAAATAAGGTTTTGGGAAATTTAAAGAGAATAGGAGGATTTTCTGATATTTCTGTTGAAAAAGTAATGGGAATGGAAAATCCGTGGCGTTATCGAAATAAAGCTCAGTTTCCGGTGGGAAAAGATAAAGACGGAAATTTGATTACAGGTTTTTATGCGGGAAGAACACATTCCATTATTCCAAATACCAACTGTTATCTGGGTGTTGAAGTAAATGAGGAAATCTTAAACGCAGTGCTGGATTATATGAAAGAAAATCATGTTGCGCCTTATGATGAAGTGATAGGTAAAGGGTTGGTTCGCCATATTTTAATACGGTATGGATTTAAAACTAAGGAAATCATGGTTTGTATGATTATCAATGGAAGGAAAATCCCAAATGCAGCAGAACTGGTAGAAAAGCTGAAGGGCATTTCTGGCATGACAAGCATTACATTAAGTGTAAATACAAAGAGAAACAACGTGATTTTAGGAAATGAAATTCTGCCTTTGTGGGGCGAAGAGTTTATTACAGATTATATCGGAGAAGTAAAATATCAAATTTCTCCTCTTTCATTTTATCAGGTAAATCCTGTTCAGACGGAAAAACTTTATAGCACAGCTTTGGAATATGCGGGACTTACTGGGAAAGAAACTGTCTGGGATTTATACTGCGGAATTGGTACGATTTCTTTGTTTTTAGCGCAAAAGGCAAAAAAAGTTTATGGTGTGGAAATCGTTCCGGCAGCTATTGAAGATGCAAGAAGAAATGCAGAGCTTAACAGAATTGAAAATGCAGAATTTTTTGTGGGCAAAGCAGAGGAAGTATTGCCTGCAAAATATAAAGAAGATGGTGTATATGCAGATGTGATTGTAGTTGATCCTCCAAGAAAGGGATGTGATGGGGCTCTGATTGAAACTATGCTGTCTATGAAACCGGAGAGAATTGTATATGTAAGCTGCGACTCTGCTACACTGGCAAGAGATTTAAAAATGCTGTGTGAGAAGGAGTATCAGGTAAAAAAAGTGGCCGTATGCGATATGTTTCCTGGAAGTGTACATGTGGAGACGGTTGTCAAACTGGTTAGAAAAAATCCAGACACATATATCGATATTACGGTTGATATGGACGAGCTGGATCTGACTGCTTCGGAGGCGAAAGCAAGGTAGCTACAGTGTCTGCCGGAAAAAGAGATGTTGATTGAGGAAGCACTGCGGCATTCTAAAATGATTTCATAGTCAGCCAAACGGGAGGTTAATCATGGCAAAAGATTTGACAAATTCAAGATTGGATAGGCAAAATATATTAATCAGCGAGATAAAGATTTTGTTTTTTCATCTTTGCAAGAGGATAATTATCGTAGGCAATTCACGGATGCGTTAAAAAATTATGTGGAAGATAACCGATATAAATATGCGCATTTTACTGATATGATTTATGTAAGTATATTTAAGGAAAAAGCGAAAGAATATAAGAAAATTTTAGATTTAAAAGCGAGTGATAAGGTTCGTGATACTTTTTATAGCGAAATCTTAGATATCATTGCAGCTTATGAGAGCGGTCTTGCTGATGCTATCATGCGTGAATATGAACGAAAGGGGGATATTTTATCACAACAAGAAACGGAGGAATTGTTTAGACGTTTTGAAAAAATGGCATTGTGGAAACCGCTTATTCAACGAGGTCGAGTAAAAATGGCAAGTCGTGATATGGCATTAAGAGATGCCTTTCATTATCAATTGTCAGAGTATATACAACCTCTTGATAAAGATGAATATCAAAAGTTTCTTGGTGCTGCCGGAGATGAATTAGATAGGCTCATGGCGCAAAAGAAAGGTATAATATGAGGAGAATATTACTATCTAATGAATGCAATGAAGTTTTGTTATGAATATTCGTTCATCCGCAGCAATCCGTCAGAATTACAACGAGATTGCCGATATGTGCAGAAAGACCGTAGAGCCGATTTTTCTTGCCAAGAATGGCGCGGGAGATTTAGTCGTTATGGATATTGAAACTTATAACCGCTATGCATTCCCTCTGCCAAATGCCTCAGCGTTTTCCGCTTTTTGAGAAGTGGTATCTTGCCCTTTATCAAATCTAAGACGATATCGTGTATGTGGATTATACCTTGGAGTGCCGTAAGGATGCGCAGTTTGCGGAAATGAAATTATCACTTTGTGAGCCGCTTGCGCAATCTTTTTTATAAGAAATTCTTTCGTTCTCTTGCATATCTTATTTTGATATGCTATTGTGAAAAAAACGATATAGTATAAGGAGAACTATAAGATGAAAATTCAGGAAAAAATGAAAAAGCCGGTGATGGAGGCGAAATATTTGAATGTAGAAAATACAGACAGATATCGCCCCATTATTCGGCTTTTTTATTTGAAATATGAAAAATTAAAATATTGGATGTATCAGGAAGAAGTTTTTGAAGAATTAAAGGAAGATTTGTATTTTCAAGAGTATACTATGGAGCAGTGCCAGCAGGATTTAGCAGCGCTTGCATCATGGGGGAATTTGATTACAATTCAGGATACCAGAAAAGCAGCTACGATTGAAGAATTTAAAAATAAAAAGTTCCGCTATCAGCTATCTGAAACAGCGGTAGAGATTGAGCGAATGGTTATTCGTATTGAAAATCTTTTCATTGAAGGTTCTTCCTTAGAGCCTACTTTGCTGGAAAGACTTCGTATTAATTTAGAAAAATTGGACGAAATGGTTTCTAAAGACGGAGAAAAATTATATGGCTGGTGGAATGATTTGAATAATGATTTTATTCGTTTAAACCAGAATTATCAGGATTATATGAGAGAATTAAACAGTATTCGAGCAGAAGAAATGATGAAGACAAAAGAGTTTCTTGTGTTTAAAGATCGCCTGATTGAATATCTTCGTTCTTTTGTAAAAAGTTTGCAGATAAATGTAACAACTATTGAGCAGAAGCTTCGAAATGTAGATTTAAAATCAGTAAAAGATATATTGGAAAAAGTAACTGCTTATGAACTTTCTATTCCCAGAATGGAAGTGGAAATTGATGAACAGATGATTTACGACAAGGTAAAGGGACGCTGGGGAAGTATTTATGAATGGTTCGCAGGAAAAGACGGAATGGAGTCTGAGGCTGGGAAAGTATTTGATACAACAAATGAGATAATACGAAAAATCACCAGATATGCAACGAGAATTAGTGAAATGAGTAACCAGGGTTCGAATAGACGTGAAGAATATAAAAAACTGGCAGAAATATTCGGGAAGTGCCGTGATATCAATGAAGCTCATCGGTTATCGGCGGTTGTGTTTGGTATTGAAAAACCCCTTCATCTTAAGGGAAATTTAAAAAGAAATACCGACAGTATCAATAGCGGAGTATATGAAGAAGATGCACATATTGTAACTGTAATTCCGCGAGTCAGAAATTATCGGGAGAAAGCTAAGAGAAGCGGAATTATTGACCGTTCAAAAGAGAAGGAAGCGATGCGCATAGCGATGATCCAGCGATTAAAAGAAGAGCAGAAATTATTAAAAAGTTATATTCATGACGGGCGTCTGGAGTTTGCAAAACTTCCTGTGATTGAACCTCATGTGAGGGATATGTTTTTATTGTGGCTGTCAAAGGCATTGGAGAGGAAAGACTATTGTGCCAAGACAGAGGACGGACAGATTTATTATATTGAACAGGGAAATGTAGAAGAATATTGTGTGTTGAAGTGTACGGATGGGGAATTTCAGATGCCTGCTTATACAATGGTGTTTGAAGAGGGAGAAGAAAGATGAGAGCATTAGAGCAGTTGTTAAATCGGCGTTGGATTTTGAAATCCAAAGAGAAAGAGCTTTATTATCAGGTAAAGGAAGCCCTCGCATCAGGTGAAGAGAAAAAATTTTTATCTGAGAAATTGGGATATCAGATTTTGGTAAACCCATATATGATTAAAGTAGAGAAAATGCCGGCAGTCCCGGAAAACTGGATGGGAATTTTAGAGTTTAAAGAGCCGATAGAGTATGTATTCTTCTGCATTGTGTTAATGTTTCTGGAAGATAAAGAGGCAGAAGAACAATTTGTGTTATCAGAATTAACGGAGTATGTGCAGAGCCAGTATCGGGAAGAACCGATTGACTGGACAGTATATCGCTACAGACGATATATGATTAAAGTAATGAAATATTGTGTATCTTGTGGTATTTTGAATGTGAACGATGGAAATGAAGAAGGATTTGCAAAAGATGATACAAATGAAGTTCTGTATGAAAATACAGGTGTTTCCCGGTATTTTATGAAAAATTTCACACAGGATATTATGGAATATACCTCTCCCAGAGAGTTCGAAAAAGAAGAGTGGATTGATGTAAATGAGGACAGGGGAATTGTCAGAAGACAGAGAGTGTACCGAAAATTATTGATGTCTATGGGAATGTATAAAGATATAGACTCCGAAGAGGATTTTGCTTATGTGAGAAATTATCGGAATATGATACAAGGGGATATGTCGGACCTTTTTGACTGTGAATTACATGTACATAGTGGCAGTGCCTTTCTTATTTTAGGAGAGGAGTGCAGATTAGGGAGATGTTTTCCGGAGGGGAATACGCTTTCGGATATTGTTTTACTGCTGAATACGTTAATACAGGAAAAAGTAGAAACGGGAGAGATTATTGTTCCGGTGGATGAGAAAATCTGCATCTCAAAAGAGGAGTTTCGCGGATTAGTAGAAGAGTGCAAGGTGAAATTCAGTCAGGGTTTGAACAAGACATATCGGGAAATGACTTTTGATGAATTTTATCGTGAAGTGACAGCTTATATGGAAGAACTTATGCTGGTAGAAATAAGATGGGATGATGTAGAGATAAAACCGGTAGCAGGAAAAATTTGCGGAAAATATCCAGATGATTTTTTGAAGAATGGAGAAAAAAATGAACAGTAAGTGGCAGATAAATAAAGTTGGATTGCTTGATTTTTGGTATTACGATGAGGAAGAATTTGATTTTTTAGATGGGCGTATGCTGCTTCGAGGAGCAAATGGTTCCGGAAAATCTGTAACAATGCAGAGCTTTATCCCTCTTTTATTGGATGGAAATATGCGACCGGAACGTTTGGATCCATTTGGCTCAAGAGCAAGAAAAATGGAAAATTATCTTCTGGAAGAGGGAGATGAACGCGAGGAACGAACAGGCTATCTGTATATGGAATTAAAGCGTATGGAAAGCGAAGAGTATATGACTCTTGGAATTGGAATTCGGGCCAGAAAGAATAAAAAATTGGAAGCCTGGTATTTTTGTATTACAGATGGCAGACGTATTGGAAAAGATTTATTTTTATATAAAGATGTAGAAAATAAAATTACCTGTTCAAAAGGAGAATTAAAATATCGCATTGGTGATGGCGGTAAAGTCATGGAAACACAGGGAGAATATGCGCAGTGTGTCAATCGTCTTCTTTTTGGTTTTGAAACGCAGGAGGAATATAAAGAACTTCTGGAGCTTTTAATTCAGTTGCGTACACCAAAGCTGTCAAAAGATTTTAAACCAACAGTTATTAATGAAATTCTCAGCAGTTCTCTTCAGACACTTTCAGAGGATGATTTACGTCCAATGTCAGAAGCAATTGAAAATATGGACAGTTTAAAAACGAATTTGGACACATTAAATGAGAGTATTCGTGCGGCTCGCCAGATTGAAAGAGTGTATGAACAGTATAACCAGATTGTACTTTACGACAAAGCATTGCTGTTTTCTGATGTAGTGAAGTCTTATGAAAATTCTGTAAAAAATGGGAAGCAGATTGAGAAAGATTTAATAACGTATACAGGAAAATTACAGGAAGAAGAGCAGCGTTATGAGACACTAAAGCAAGAGGAAGAAATATTAAAAGAAGAAAAAATATCTTTGGATAAAAGTGATGCCGCACAATTAAAAGAGCAAGAAAAAAAGCTTACAGAGGAACTTTTAGAAAAGCAAAAAGAGAAAGAAGAGAAAGCGGAACAGGAGAGCAGCAAGAAGGAAAAGGAACTGGAAATAGAGCAAAAAATAAAAGAAGAACAGGAAAAAACAGAAGAAATTTGGAAAGAAATAGAGTCAAATCTGGAAGAGATGGAAACAGAAATAGACGAAGTTCCTTTTGATGAATTTACATTTTTAAAAAATGATATTTTAGAAGAAACAGAAAAAAATTATAATTTTTCTTCTCACAATCAGTTATTGAATACTTACATAAAGAATGTGGAAGCCGGAAAAGAAATTCTTTTAGCAGAAAAAAATACTCAGGAAAAATATGACCGTTGTTTGGCAGAATTGGATAATTGCAGAGAAGAAAGAACTTCTGCAGAAAAGGAAATGCAGCAGTATGAAAATCTTTTATATGAAACAAAGGAGGAGTTGACAGAGCAAATATATCGCTGGGAAAAAGCAAATCAAGAGTTGAATTTAACACCGGATACCATGCAGAATATCACAAGAAAGCTGGAGGCTTATGAGTTTGGAAGTGACTATTCAGAAATAAGAGAATTAGCAAAGCCACAATTATATAAATTGGAACGACAATTTGCAGAAGAAAAAATGATATTCGGAAAAAGCCTTGAGGGAGAGCGGGAAAATCTCAGAAATGCAGAAGATGAGTTGGAAAGCTGGAAAAATCAGAAAGATCCGGAACCGGAACAACCGGATTGTGTAAAAGAAAACCGTAGGATTTTGCAGGAAAAGGGAATTCCATATCTTGAATTTTACAAGACTATTGAATTTGAAAAAGAGTTGACAGAAAAGAGCATGAACCGTCTGGAAGAAGCGCTGTTTCAGATGGGAGTGCTGGATGCTTTGATTGTTCCGGAAGAATACCGGGAGCAGATATATGCCTTGGATACAGGTGTGTGTGATAAATATTTATTTAGTGATGTTGCCCATGTTCGCCAGAATTTAGAGGATGTTCTGGAAGTAGATAATGGAGAAAATGATATTCTTCTGTATCAGAAAATTTCAAATATTCTTTCTGCAATTGGCTTTGGCGGAAAAGAAGCAGAACGAGGAAATTCCTGGATTGATGCAGAAGGAAATTATCGTCTGGGAGTTTTAGAAGGGACTGTTACCAAGGAGTATCAGGCACGTTTTATTGGCGTGCATGCAAGAGAGAAATACAGAGAAGAAAAAATAGAAGAACTAGCAGAACTTTGTAATCAAATCAGAGATAGGAAGAAAAAGCTGGAAATTCAGTTGGAAGAAAATAAGAAGAGGACAGAAAAATTACAGGCAGAATGGAAGGCATTTCCGGGGGATGAAGATTTAAAAATAGCTGCAAAAGAATTTTCCGACAGGGAGTATAAACTGGAACTAAAAAATAAAAAGCTATGGGAGCAGCAGGAGTTGACAGCAAAAGAGCGAAAAGAGCTGGATGAAGTGCGCATAAAGGCAAGGGAAATTTGCGGAAAATCCTATCTGTCGCCGAGGCTGGATATTTTTACACAGGCGTTTCAGTCATTACAGAGATATAAAGAACTGGCATCAGAACTACAGGTTTCTTACGGAAACTATCAGAATGGAGTTCGGTTTGTAAAAAGCCAGAAGGAATATTGGGACGAGCTGGAGGGAGATTTGGATGATATCCGATATGAATTAAATCGTATTTGTTTAAAGATAAGAGAGTTAGAAGGATACCTATTATCTGTTCAAAAACAATTAGAATTAACAGATTATCAAGAGATTAAAGAACGATTAGATTATTGCGTGGACCGGCTTGGAAAAATTCCAAAAGAAAGAGAAAATTGTGTAAGAAATCAAGAGGCTTACTGCAAAGAGATAGAGTCTTTAAAGGGGAAAAGCAGTGAAAATGAACAGAAACGTCAAGAGCTTCTTGCAAAAAAAGAAATCTATCAGAAGGTTTTTGAACTGGAATATAATCTTGAATATGTAAAACGTGAATTTGTTGTTACAGATGATATGGAGGATCAGGCAAAGAAAATTTGCAGTCTGTTTGGCGGAAGTTTTGGGAATAAAAAACAGAGTGATTTATTTGGAAATCTTCAGGAAGTATATCATCAAAACAGAAGCTATCTTCTGGAATATCAGATTACCTTGCAGTCTCTGTTTGAAGAACTGGATCAAGAGAGTGATTTCTTAGATGTAAGTGTGAAAAGAATTGATATTTCGGCAAAATATCGTGGAACAGCCGTAAAATTTAAAGAATTAATAGAGAAAATGAGCGAAGATGTCGAAATGCTGGAACGTATTTTAAGCGACCGTGACAGAGAGTTATTTGAGGATATTCTGGCAAATACAATCAGTAAAAAAATTCGAGGTAAAATCCAGGCAAGTAAACGCTGGGTGGAAAAAATGAATACATTGATGGAGTCTATGCAGACGTCCAGTGGATTAAAATTAAGTCTTAAATGGAAAAATAAAAGAGCAGAAAAAGAAGAACAGTTGGATACAAAAGCGCTGGTAGAACTTCTGCAAAAAGATGTGGAAATTATGCGCGAAGAAGAGATAGAAAGTCTCTCCAGACATTTTCGTTCCAAGATTGAAGAAGCCAGAAAAATCGCAGGAGATATGGGAAATGTTCAATCCTTCCATGCCACTATGCGTGAGGTATTAGATTACCGAAAATGGTTTGAATTCCAATTAGAATGTCAAAAGACAGGGGAAAAGAAAAAAGAGCTGACGGACCGCGTATTTTTTACTTTTAGCGGCGGCGAGAAAGCAATGGCAATGTACGTACCTCTTTTCTCGGCAGTTGTTGCAAAATATGCCGGTGCACGTTTCGATGCACCGAAACTGATTTCGCTTGATGAGGCATTTGCCGGTGTTGATGAAACAAACATTCGAGATATGTTCCGTTTGATGGTGGAATTTGAATTTAATTTTATGATTAATTCACAAATTTTATGGGGAGATTATGATACTGTTCCGGGGCTGGCGATTTATCAGCTAATTCGCCCGGAAAATGCTAAATTTGTCTCTGTTATTCGCTATATTTGGAACGGAAAAGTAAAAACTATGGTCACAGGAGAACGAAGGGAGTAAATGGAAAAAGAGAAAAAGCAGGTGCTGCTTCAGGAATGCTTGAAATATTTTAAAGAGCGCTCAGTTTATCGGAAATTGTTTGAGAAAATGAAGGAAAAATATGAAAGTCTGGGGCGTATTGGTGGAAAAGTAGTTCTGACCGGATTAAGTCCTGTGGATAAGATGCAGCTCGGAGGTTTTTTGCAGAAAGATTATACAGAAAATAAATCAGTAACCATATCTGCGGAAGTATTTGAGGCCTGCTTATCTACCAGTAAATTTGCCGGAATTTCTTTGGAAGAATTGTTAAAGGCATATTTTGACAGAGAATTAGTAGTCAAAAAAGAAGAACGAAAAAAGGAAAATGAAAAGAAAGATTTGTTTTTCAAGCATATTTTAGATGAATGTGAAGGCAGATACTCAGCTCAATGGCTGCAAAATACTTTAGAAGAACATACAAAGGGATACGAGATATTAATTCAAAAGTACAATAGTGAGCCTGAAAAACTATATGGGATTTTGAAAACAGTTTTATCCGTGGCAGAGAATGTTTTAACGGAAAGAGAAAAAAATCTCATAGTGCAGAAAGAGCTTTTAGCAGTTTTTGCGGCAAAGACCACAGGAGATCCTCATTATTTCGACAGAGGGACAACAGCAGAAAAACTGCTTTTGGCTGTTCTTTCTACATATTTAGCAGAAGAAAAAGATGAAGAATTATCTGTTTCTGAGAGGCAAAATCAAATCTTTTACAGAGCTGGGATATTAAAAGATGATTTATCAAATGATACACTTGTGTATGGAATTCATGCTTGGAAACAGGATGGAAGGCTGCACGAAGGAATAGAAGGATTTTTGCATGAAAAAGAACCAATTCGCTTGACCCTTCGCACCATTGGAAATCTGAAATGTGTTTGTGCAGAACAGAAGAACATTTATGTGTTTGAAAATCCATCGGTTTTTGCAGTTTTTGTAAAAAAGTATCCAAAGTGCTCTGCAATTTGTGTAAATGGACAGCCAAGACTGGCGGTGCTTGTTTTATTAGATTTTTTAAAAGAAGAACATATTTTTTATTATAACGGAGATTTTGACCCGGAAGGGCTTTTAATTGCTCAACGTTTGAAAGAACGTTACGAAAAAAGCTGTTATCTCTGGAAGTATGAGACAAAATGGTATAAAAAATATTTATCTAATGTGGAACTGAGTGAAGCCAGAATAAAGAAACTGGAAAAAGTATATCTACCTGAGCTGCAAGAACTAAAAGTATGTATGCAGGAAAAGAAGAAGGCGGCGTATCAGGAGACTATGCTGGATATATTGGAGCTGTCGCTTTAAGTACATATTGAGAATATTTATACATTTCACACTTAGTTTGCGCTTGCTTTGAGTTTATAATCTCAAAGTGTGCTCAACAAATTCGCTAAAAATGTATAAATATTCTTTATGCTTACTTAATATGATAGCTTCTGTCCCTTTTTATTTGTTATAATACTGTGCCTGAGCATTCCAAAGTTCATAATATTTCCCATTTTTATCGTTAATCAGTTCTTCATGTGTTCCTTTCTGAACCACATTTCCTTCATGAAATACAGCAATTTCATCACAGAATTTGCAAGATGACAGGCGATGTGAAATATAAACAGTTGTTTTATCTGTCACAATATCATTAAATTTACTGTATATTTCTGCCTCTGCAACAGGGTCTAAAGCGGCCGTTGGTTCATCTAAAATAATGAAGGGTGCATCTTTATAAAGGGCTCTGGCAATAGCGATTTTCTGAGCTTCTCCTCCGGATATCTGAATACCGCTTTCATCTAAGTCTTTATAAAGATAGGTATCTAAACCTTTTGGCATGGAGGCAAACCGTGTTTCAAAACCGGCATTTTTTAAACACAAAGCTGCCCGATTAGTGTCATAGTGTGCAGCACCGGCAACATTTTCTCCCAGAGGCAGTGCCAGCAGCTGAAAGTCCTGAAAAACAACAGAAAAGATGCTGATATAATCATCGTATTTATATTTTCGAATATCAATTCCGTTTAAAAAAATGTGCCCTTCTGTGGGGTCATACAGACGACAGAGAAGCTTGATAAATGTGGTTTTTCCACTGCCATTCATACCGACTACGGCAAGACGTCTGCCTATATGAAATTTTAAATTAATGTGCCGCAAGGCCCACTGTTCTGTACCTGGATAACGAAAGGAAACATCTCGGAATTCCACTTCATACTTTCTGTCAGACCGTTTTTCAGTGGTGAGACTGCCTTGGTACATGTGGTTTGGAATATCCAGAAATTTAAAACTGGATACTAAAAATTCCCCATTGCTTTGTATTGCACCAACAGTGGTAAGAAAGGCAGATACACCGCCGAAAAGCTGGGTGATTGCACCGATATATTGTGTGACAGAGCCTACTCCAAAAGCCCCGGCCCATGCTTTCAGACACACATATAGATATACAACACCGGTCAAAGCAACAGACATACACTGAGAAAGTGCATGCAAAAGCCCCATAGGTCCCATAGCAGATTTGGCAATATCGGAATGGGCGCTGAAGATGGTACATTCGGCCATGCGAGGATTACATATATTCTCCTGCTGCTGATACATTCGAAGGTCTGCTGCTCTCTTTTTATCATGACTCATAAAACCGAAGAAATAGAAAAAGCGATTACCCAGACGAGCTTCTTTGGCATAGTTTGTCATATATTTGTCCCCCATAGTTTTACAGACAGGAGAAGCAATGGCAATAAATAGTAAAAGTAAAAGAATTCCCACAGCAAAAATGGGGTGATTGATTACTTCCAGGTTACTTTCTTTGGGAACCTGTGCTGTAAATAAACTGACAGACAGGCTGATACCCCCTATCATCTGAAAGAGTGCAGTAATCAGTTCCTCGAAGAAGGAAAGCGTTTTGTAAATCCCCCATCCGGACCAATATTTTGTCTGGATAATCTGGGAATATAAATCAAAAACAGGCTGTCTTTCTATATCTGCATAATCTAAATTTAACATTTTTTTCATATAGATTTGTCTGTCTAAAGAGTGAGCACAGCTTTTTTCATAATCCAGCCAATGCTTTAAAATACTATTCAATAAAGCACATAGAGAGGTACAGGTCAGAGTTAAAATAACCCATTTTGAAAGGACTTCTACATTCCGATTTCCGGAGAGTTCATTGATAATCTGAGCAGACAGGAAGATAGTTACATAAGGAGTTAATGCTTTCACCATAGAGGAAAAACCTGCTGAAAAAAAGAAACCGGGACAGAGCTTCCACCAGATTTTCCAAGCTCTTATGTTCATTTTCCAGGCAGAGTGGGCAGTTGCTTTTTTACTTGTCACTTTACATTCCTCCCTCTTTGTAATATTGGCTTTGTACGTCAAAAAGCTTGGCATATTTGCCTTTTAATGCAATTAATTCTTCATGAGTTCCCTGCTCTGCAATCTGCCCTTTTTCCAGAAATAAAATACGGTGACAAAAGCGGGTAGAAGCAAGGCGATGAGAAATAAAGACCGATGTTTTATGGGCAGTCATTTCGTTATATTTTAAATAAATATCGTTTTCGGCAATCGGATCAAGAGCAGCAGTAGGTTCATCTAAAATGAGTATGGGAGCATTCTTATAAAGTGCTCTTGCCAACATCAGACGCTGCATTTGTCCTCCGGAAAGTTCGATACCATCTTCATAAACCTGCCTTCCGATAATCGTATTTATGTCCTTTGGCAGGGAAGAAACTTTTTGCAAAAGTCCTGCCTGTTTCAGACAATTCCAAACTTCCTCTTCATTAATATTGGCTGTTTGCTGGGCAATATTTTCAGAAATGCTTGCCTCTAAAACAGAAAAATCCTGAAATACGGCGGAAAATAGAGTATAGTAATTTTGACGATTATATTGTCGAATATCCTTTCCATTTAGAAGAATTTGTCCTTCCGTTGGGTCTAAAAAACCACAGATTAGTTTTACCAGAGTTGTTTTTCCTGCTCCATTGAGACCGACGATTGCAAGCTTTTCTCCGGCATGTACGGTAAGATTAAGCTGATGAATGGTGTCTTTTTTTGCTTCAGGATAGCGAAAGGATACGTTTTCCAAACAAATTTCGTAAGATGAAAAATCGTCTTTGGAAATTTCTTTTCCTTCTTCAAAAAGGAAAGGCTCCGGATATTCTAAAAATTCCCTTACAGTAGATAAATCAAGACTGCATTTGTGTAATTGAGTAAACATTTCTAAAATTCCACCTATCCATTGCGTAAAACCGCTTACAGCAGTGAAATAGAGCAGAAATTCTGAAGCATTTAAGCCCTGTGTCAGTGTAAGCCATAATAAATAAACATAGGAAGCTCCGTTTCGCAGAAATGTCAGGAATAAATCTGCAATATCTGCCCATATATACACGGACTCTCGTTTGCGAAGAAAACTTTGATAAAGCTTTAAAATACTCATCCATACATCGTTTATCCACGTATCAAGACCAAAGATGCGGATGTCTTTGGCATAGGAACGCTTTGTGGCAACATCATGCAGATAGTCAAGCTGTTTGGTGTATTCTGCTTCTTCCTCTCTGTGTTCGTAGCCCCATCTGCTAATTCTTTTATTTATGACATATCCGAGAAGTGTAGTGATGGTGGCTATACAGACCAATATCGGATGGAGATTAGATAAAAGCGCCAGATAGATGGAAAATCCCAGAATATTTGTAAGGATAGAAGTCCAGATTGTCCAGATATATTCGGTTGCTTCTATATTGCTGGAACAGGCTTTCGAAGCTTTACTTTCCATATCATTAAACTTATCATCCATTAGATTAGGATAAGAAGTTCGGGCTATTTTGTCAGAAATTTGCACTACAATAGACGTGCGGACTGCAATACGTCCAAACTGTGTATTGGTGTCAATATATTGCTTTAATTCAGACAAAAAAAGTAGTCCGAAGCTAAATATGGCAATGGTAAAAAGTAATTCAGAAAGTGGTGCGGTTGTTTCAACTTTTTTAAGTATTGTAGGGGCTAAAAAAAGCTCAACAGCAAATTTCAAAGCAGTTGCAACAGCCAGTGCAATACATAAAAATAAAACACTTTTACAGCTTTTTACAGCATTTTTTACCATAAACCCAGTACCTTGCCACATATTATATTTTGGTTTTCTTTTTTCTTCCATGAATGTTTCACCTCCGATGCTACCTTAGCACAAAAATTCGCCCACCATGTATTTGGGGGACGAATTGTTTTGTGCGGGGGATGAATAGTAAAAAATTATAGCTGTGGCAGTAAAATTTCTGTGGTAAAAGCGCCATCTTCGCTGTTTCTGCTGATGTAACCTTCCTGACGTTCTATAATTGCATCAATTCGTGCCAGGCCAAATCCGTGTCCGTCCCCTTTTGTACTTCGAAATAGATTGCCTTCTTTTTTTAGTTTCTTTCCGGCAGTAAAGTTTGTAAAAGAAATATAAAGCTGCGTGTTTTTCATATCCATATAGATGCGAATTAGACGTTGTTCTTCAGGAAGTTTCAGACTGGCATCAATGGCATTGTCAAAGAGATTTCCGATAATACAGCATAAATCAATTTCTGAAGATTTTAATTTTACTGGAATATGGGCATCTGCAATTACCTGAATATTTTTGGATTTTGCAAGAGAAATTTTTGAGTTTAGGATGGCATCTGTCATGGGATTTCCGGTCTTAACCACGGTGTCTACAGTGGTTAAATCCTCATCCAGCAAATCCAGATAATGACTGAGCGCTTGCCAATTTCCAGTAGCTGCGTAGGCTTTCATGGTTTGAATATGATTGCGGTAATCGTGTCGCCAGCCCCGCATTTGCCGGTACATATTGTCCACTTCATGGTAATGAGTTTCCATGAGCTCCTGCTGATATGCTGCAAGTTCCTTATCAATTTTTTTTGAAAAAAATCTCATATTTTTTCTTACCTCATGTTAATAATTGCTCGATTTACACCTTCATAAGCTCCTCGTGGAAGAGGAATAACAGTTCCGTCGTTGAGCTTAATTTCTGTTTTTGTTACTCGGATGATACTTGTTATATTTACGATTACAGAACGTCCTGCACGATAGAAACGTTCATCAAGGCACTTTTCTAATTTACTTAAAGTCATTTTTATTGTGTAATCTTTTTTAGCATGAATGGTTACATAGTTTCCTGTTACATCAGCATAGCGGATTTCATAAATGGGAATTCGTATCATCTCACTGACTGTTTCTAAATTCAAAATTTTTTCGTTTTTCTTTACCTTATCAAGGGCACGATAAAGTACAGAAAACAGCTTTTCTTTTTGAACAGGCTTTAAAAGATAATGAAGGGCAGCGACTTCATATCCTTCGGAAATATAGTCAGAATAGCCGGTAAGAAAAACAATTTGAATGGTGTCGTTTTCTTTTCTGAGAGTTTTTGCTAAAGTGACACCGTCCATAGCGCCCATTTCAATATCTAAAAGCAGAATATCGTAATCCTTCTTTTCCGTGTAATGAAACAGAAAGGCTTCCGCAGAGGGAAAAGTGTCAATATGTACAAGAATATTTGCTTTCCTTGCCCATGAATTTACAAAATTTGTTATATACTCAGTATCTATTCTGCTGTCATCACAAATCGCTATCTGGTAATACATGTTGAAATTCAGTCCTTTTGTGTTTTGTTTTTTCATATTATAACAGGTTGTTTTAAGTTTTGAAATACACATTGTGTATGAGAATATGATGTAATGGAATGTATATACAATGTGTAAAGAAGCGAGAAACTATGGATTGCAGAATTTATGTATGGTTATGCTCTATTGCGAAACATTTATGGTATCAGGAACTTAAAAAAAGAGAATGGGAAAAAACATTAAAGCTGTCACAGTGAGAAGCAGAAAAAAATTAATAGCAGCGGTTCTGGGAACGGCACTGGCGGTATCGGCAGCAGTGATTTTGCTTTTTCCCCTTACATATAAGGATGTAGAACTTCAGTGCCAGGTAAAGGAAAATAGGACTTATATTGAAATGCAGTCACAGGCAGGATATGAATTATGGTTTACAGGAACCTCAGATAAAGAGAAAAAAGAAAGTAGGAAATTCAGAGACTTCTAAATCAAGCTGGGAAGGAGAAGTGGATGTGGAAGAATTGTATCAATATATTTTCGAGTTTAGTGATAAAATTGTGACCATAGAGAACGGGAAAGTGGTAAGCGAGAAGGATAAAAAATAGAAAAATCATCATAAATAATAAAATTGTATAAAATTATAATCGTTATTGACAGATTGATATGATGTTTCATATACTTGACTTATATATTTTCAGAAAATATGTGGATGGGATAAAAGAGGGGAGTGTCTAATAAGATATGGCTTTTCATACAGGTTATCGTTTAGTAATTGTTGATGATGAGGAAGAAAGTTTAAAGGGGATGAAAGAAACTCTTTCCTGGGAAAAATGGGGATATGCAGTTGTTGGAACGGCATCTTCTGCGGAAGATGCAATAAATTTATTAAATAAAATAGATGCAGACATATTGCTGACAGACATCAGGATGGGAAAGTTAAGTGGGATTGACCTGATTGATTATATGTCACAGAAATATCCATTGATGAAATTTGTAATTATTAGTGGATATAGCGATATAGAGTATTATAGAAAGGCTTTGGAGTATAAGGTGTTTGATTATATTCTAAAGCCTTCTTGCGAAGCTGATTTTGAAAAGATATTTTTAAAACTCAAGAATGTCTTAGATGAAGAATATCAAAAACGGGAGAAATATGAATTTTTAAAAGGATACTGGGATACACATAGAAAAAAACGACAAGAAAATATTGTTAAAAATATGTTAGATGAAGCGGTAGAGGAGTACGAAGAGATTAATATTTTTGAAAAGGAGAACAATATAAAATTCCCAAGTCAGGTATATATGATACTTATTGATTATAGAGAAAATGAGAATGTTTGGCTGGAACATTGTAGAGAAATAAAGGCACAATTGAATTACAAAATAAAGGGAGTTCCAGGAATTGTGTTTTTAAACAAAGACAATAAAATTGCACTTTTAATCTCTTCTGAAAAAACAGAGGAGAGAATAAGCGAAATAATAGAGCAAATACATAGAAAAGTTTGGGCAGATTGGAGATTGAAAATATGTTTTGGGATTAGTTGCTGCCAAAAAATAGAAAATATTAAGAAAGCAAATAAAGAAGCGCAGGTGGCCTTAAATCAAATGTTTTTTATGGATAGCAGGGATGTTTTTTGGTTTGATGATTTGATTTTTGATACAGAATACATAAATATAAAATTTCAAGTAGAAAAATTACAGCATATTATTTTTGTGGGACATGGAGAGAGAATGGAGGAAGAAATAGAAGTTGTTTTAAAAAAGTTTCAAAGTAAATGTATTTATGATTTTAAACATATCGATTTTCTTTGTACACAATTATATAATGATATTCTTTTGTATGCAGAAACACATGGAGGAGTACTTGAAGAATGTGATTTTAGAGAAGAGTTTTCACGACGAATAGAAAAAGCACATACTTTAAAAGATAAAAAAAATTTTCTTATAAATTCTATTAAACAAATTTCTCAAAATAATGTGAACGGAGAGGTAAAATCAAAGTTAGTCAGAGAAATTGACGCTATTATTAAAACAGAATATGCAAATTTTAATATGTCATTGCAGTATATTGCAGAAAGAACAGGGAAAAGTTCAAATTATTTATCAGCTGTTTACAAAAACGAGTTGGGAAAAAATATTAATGAAGAAATTATTTATTACAGAATGGAGAAGGCAAAAGAACTGGTTGCAAGTGGAAGTATGAAAATGTATAAAGTGGCAGAGAGTATAGGCTATGCAGACAGCTCTTATTTTGCAAAACTATTTAAGAAATATACAGGGTTAAGTCCGGCAAAATACCGAGAGATGGTAATAGAAAGAAGTTGATAAAATGGTTAGAAGATGGACATTAAGAAAAAATTTAATCACGGTTAATGTTGTTTTATTAGTTGTGGGAATATTGTTTAGTTCAGTTATGCTTTTAAGGTATAGTGTTAATGTGACAATGAAAAATTTACTAAATAGTTCGTATGATATGTTAGATTATGCAGGTAGAAATATAGATGATTTTATTAATTCTGAAATTAAAATCAGTACAGAAATGATACAAAATGATTTACAGTTAAAAGAAGTATTGAATGCGAAAATAGTAGATTATGAAGATGACAGGGAAAAACTTGTTGATGTATATATGATAAATCGTTATCTTTTGCAGAGAAATTCATATCTTGGAATTAGTTCATCTTTAAGTGGAATGGTAAATCGTTATGGAGTTGTTTATAATCTTCAATATCCTATGAATTATGATAAGACAGCTGCAGAATATGTACAGGAATTGCAACAGACGGAACCAAAGACTATGTATGAATATTCGTGGTATTCTTTGAGAGAAAACTGTTTTGCTCCTAAAACAAAAGATATCAGGAAAGACTTGGCAATACCGGTTAAAAAAAATCTTTTATTTGATGGAGGTGGTAATCAGGGAGCATTGATTTTTATGCTGAAAGAACAGGATATATATACACAATATAAGGATTGTGGACTTTTAAAAAATGGATATATGTATATTATTGACAATCAGGGAAATTTAGTTTCTCATAGTGACGAGCAGTTTTTAAGCGAAGATAAATCACCCAGATATATAAAAGAGATTTTAAATGAAACAGAAGATTATTTTATTGATAAAAATCAGGTTATTATGTCAAAAAAAGTAAATGATGGAAACTGGTATATGGTAGCTGTTATTCCATTAAATGATATGCTGACAGAGTTGTTTCATACATACAAATATTTCATATTGGTAATTGTGGGAATTCTTTTTATATCTATACTTATTTCGGCCATTTTATCTAAAGAAGTCGTAAAACCAGTGGAAAAAATGATTAAGTCTATGGAGTATGTAGAAAATGGAGACTTTTCTGTGCGTGTAGAGGAAAAAGGTCCATCTGATATTGTTCAGCTTTTGCATTATTACAATAATATGTTAAAAAATACAGAAGATTATATTCACAAAGAATATCAAATTAAAAAAATGAAAAGGGCAGCAGAATTGGATGTGTTAGTTGCACAGATTAATCCGCATTTTTTATATAATACTTTAGAGTCTATTGTGTGGCAGGCAAGAGCGGCAGGAGCACCTAAAATTAGTGATATGGCTTATTCTCTGGGAAAACTGTTTAATATTATGGTAAATAAAGGACACAGTATGCTTAGTGTAGAAAGGGAACTGGAACATGTGAAATTGTATGTACACTTGCAAAATATACGATATAATAACCGCTTTTCTTTAAAAATCGATTTAGATGATGAGGATTTGCTGGAGTGTAAGACCTTAAAGTTAATTTTACAACCGATTATAGAAAATGTAATTTTACATGGCTTTCCGGAAGAGAAAGAAGAGTGCATTATTCATATCGGAGTATATGAAAGTCATAAAATGCTGATTTATGAGGTAGAAGATAATGGAGTAGGAATTTCAAAGGAAGAGCTTGCACATATTCGAGAAAGTTTTTCTGAACAGAATTATATAGAATATGATGAGCAGAATGCAAAAGCTAGACAAAATAAAGGACGAGGAATAGGGTTGAAAAATGTGCATCAAAGAATACAACTTTATTATGGAATGCAATTTGGATTGGAGATTAAAAGTATAGAAGGGGAAGGAACAGAAGTAATTGTGAAAATTCCGATGGATAAATCGTAGAAAAGTCCCAGAAATCGTAATTTTTTATCGTGTTTTCTAAAAAAAAGAACTGCTATACTTTAAATATAAACAAACGGAAGGAGAGATAAGCGTGAAAAAAGTAATTAGCAGTATTTTAACAGTTGCGGTAGCATCTTCTTTATTAACAGGGTGTGGAGATGCAGAGTCAAAAACAAAAGAAAAACCGGTAAAAGAAGAAACCAGTAAGGGAGAGGAAACAGTTCACTTAAAATGGGCGGTAAAAGCAAGTGAAGCAGGACGAGCGGAATTTGAAGAAATGGCAGAGCTGGCAGAAAAGGAATGTGGAGTAGAAATCGAAATTGTAGCACTTCCAGATCCGGAAGCAGGTGAAGCAAACAAACTTCTTATTAGTTTAATGGCGGGAGATGAGTTTGATATTGTAGAAGATGCTTACTCAAATATGAAACAATTCCATGAAGCGGGTGTTATTGAAGATATGGGAGCTTTAGCTGAGAATGTGGGATATGACATTGAAAAGATTTTCGGAGAGTATCCGGCGAAATTTGATGATAAGGTATATGGGTTACCGGCATATGTAGATAAGGCATTAACAATTTATAATAAAGACTTATTCGACAAAGCGAATATACCATATCCTACAGCTGAAGACTGGACATGGGAAAAATTTATAGAGATTGGCAAGCAGCTAACAGATGAAGCAAATGGAATTTATGGTGCGTATAATCCTGATTGGGTACATTATAATTATATGTACGCAATGCAAAAAGGATTTGAACATTATAAGGAAGATGGAACTTCCAACTATGATGATCCTTTGTTTAAAGAAAGTGTTGAATGGTACTATGGTCTTGGAAATGTAGAAAAAATTCAGCCATCTTATTTGGTGCAAAAAAGCAAACAAATGCCGGTAGACTATTTTACTACAGGAAAAGTAGGAATGAGTGTATGCGGAGGTTGGACAACAAACTGGCTTATTGATAAAGAAAAATATCCTCGTGACTGGAAAGCAGGTGTTTTGCCTATGCCACATCCTGAAGGGGAAGAGAAATCAGTCAGTGTAGTTGTTAGTAATGTATGGATTCCTACTACATCGAAAAATAAAGAAAAAGCATTTGAAGTAGCAAAATTATTTGCGGAAAATCAATATACATTGGGCTATGGACGAATTCCGGCAAGAGTTGACTTGACAGATGAAGAAATACAGAACTATATTAAAGAACAAATTTTACCTACATTAGAAGCAGATGGTATTACGGTAGAAGATATTCAGGAAATGTGGTTTGATCCTGATGTGAAGATTTTCGATGAGAAGCCGGTTGGGGACGCTAGCACAGATATTAAAAATATTATTGTGGACGAATGCGGCTTATATGGTATAGGAGAGCAGTCTTTGGACGACACTGTCAGTCATATTAAAGAAAAAGCAGATGCTGCAATAGCTGCGGCTAAGAAGTAAATACGGAAAGGAGAGGAACATACATGACATCTTCCTTGAGACGAAAAGAAGCTCGTGTAGCATGGCTCTTTATTACTCCGTATTTGATAGGGTTTATATTATTTCATTTTTTGCCAATTTTTTTATCTATAATTCTGAGTTTGACAGATATGAAATATATTAGTACAGCAGACCAGACAAGTTTTATAGGATTAGGCAATTACTTTGAAATGATTTATGATGCAGAGTTTCGAAATGCATTTAAAAACAGTATTATTTATTCAGTATGTTTTGTACCACTGGTTATGGTAGTTGGATTGCTTCTTGCGGTACTTGTAAATCAGAAAATATATTTTAGAAATGGTATCAGAGCAATGATTTTTATGCCCTATGTATCAAATATGGTAGCAATTGCTATTGTATGGTCGCTCCTCCTTGATCCTGTAGATGGGATTATAAATCAGACATTGCGCGCATTAGGAGTTTCTAATGCGCCAATGTGGCTTATGGGATCAAAAACAGCACTTATAACAGTAGTTATGATAGCTGTTTGGAGAGAAGTTGGACTTCAATTTGTAACATATCTTGCTGCTTTGCAGGATGTTCCAAAAGAATTAAAAGAAGCAGCACAGATAGATGGAGCAAATCGTTTTCAGTTATTTCGCTTTGTGACGTTTCCATTATTAAAAAATACGACTTTCTTATTAATTATTACTTCAATTATTACATCCTTGAAGAACTTTACTATTATACAGGTGTTGACCGAAGGAGGACCGGGAAATGCAACAACTGTTCTGCCTCTTAAAATTGTAGATACAGCTTTTTCTTCTGCAAGAATGGGATATGCAAGTGCTCAGGCAATGGTAATGTTTGTGCTGGTAATGGTAATAACGGCGGTTCAGTGGATTGGAAAGAACAGAAGTGAAATTTATTAGGAGAGGAGTGGACACGATATGAAAACAAAGAAAAAAAAGTTTGGAAAAATATTTTTGACAGCAGTGTTGTTTCTTTTTGGCATTGCCTGTATTTTTCCGTTTATATTTATGCTGTCTTCTTCCTTTAAACCACTGAATGAAATTTTTGTATATCCAATCAAATTAATACCGGAACATTTTATTTTTACTAATTATACAGAAGTTTTTTCGGAGAAATATAATTTTATTCAATGGTACGGAAATACGTTAGTTATGGTTTTTATGATTATAGTATTAAAAATAGGAATTGTGACTTTAACAGCGTATGCATTTGCAAGACTACGATTTAAAGGAAGAGATGTTTTATTTTTGGTGTTGCTGTCATCTATGATGATTCCTCCAGATGCAGTAATAGTGCCTAAGTATGTGATTTTTAAGGCCTTTGGCATTGTTGACTCTATGTGGAGTATTATCTTACCTTCTATTTTTGATGTGTTCTTTGTATTTATGGTAAGACAATTTTTCCTTGCAATACCGGAAACTTTAAGTGAGGCTGCTATTATAGATGGTTGCAGTCATTTTAAAATTTATTCTAGAATTATTTTGCCTTTGGCAAAGCCGGCAATTGTAACAATGATATTGTTTACATTTATTTGGGCATGGAATGATTATATGGGACCATATATTTTTATTACAAGTCCGGAGAAACAAATGCTTTCTGTAGGAATTAAGATGTTTCAGGTAAATAATGCTGTAGACTATGGATTGCAAATGGCGGCTGCTACATTGGTTTTAGTTCCGATTTTAATTGTATTTCTTTTTTGTCAAAAGTATTTCATTGAAGGAATTGCAACCAGTGGTATGAAAAATTAATACGAGGGGAGGAGAAATATGTCATACGCATTGCGTGTTGTAATACACGAAGAACAATGGGAAAGACAGTTAGAGGATATTGTGTGGATATGCCATACTGCCAATATAGAAGAAGTATATTTAAAAGAACAATGTCATCAAATCCTTATGTCACCTTATCCACTGGAAAAGCATAAAAGAATGGCAGCTGTCTATAAAAAAATGGCAAAGAGACTGGAAAATGAAGGGATTTTATTTAGTATAAATATTGCCACAATAGTAGGTCATATTGACTGTAAATTAGAGGATAAAGATACTCTGCCATTCGAAAAATTTGTGGGAGAAGATTTGCGTACCTCAAATTCAGTATATTGTATTTTAGATGAAAAATGGCAGAAGTATGCTTGTGAAGTTGTAGCTTTGTATGCAGAAACACACCCAAAGGCATTATGGATTGATGATGACTTTAGAAGTTTAAACCATTCTTGCAAGTATGGATGTTTTTGTCCTGTGCATGCAAAGGCTGTTTCTGTTGAATTAGGTCAGGAATTGACAGGAGCGGAAATTCGAGAACTTATAGTTAAAGACGATGATTACGGAAAAAAGGTAAGGAAAGTCTGGATGCAGATTAACTATAAGGGACAGAGAAAAGCAGCTGCACGTATTGAGCAAGCCGTTCATAATATTGATGCAAAAATAAGGGTGGGACTTATGAATAGCGGAGAAAAGGCTCATGCTTTGCAAGGACGAGATATGGATGAACTGCTTCATATATTTGCAGGTCATAATCAACCATTATCAAGACCATTAGGTGGTGCGTATAAAGATTGTCTTCATGAGGAATTGATTGATATTCATCAGGGAATGGCACTTAGCATATCACAATTGTCAGAGAATGTGGAAATTGTCAGCGAAGTTGAAAATTGGCCACATACAAGATATACAAAGAGTCTTAAAATAACGGCATTGCAAATGCTGTTGCATGCTTTGGCCGGTGCAGATAAAATATCTATGAATATATTTGATTTTATGGGAACTCCATATCGTCAGGAAATGGAAATGGTTGAGCTCATTAGAGACAATAAGCAGGAAGTAACAGAAATTCAGGATTTGCGAAAGGGGAAAAGGCAACAGGGAGTTGGATTACTATGGTATCCGGGACAGGTAGAAAAACTTCCAAGGAAAAAAGGGACTTTGGATGATTTAATGATAAAAAGACAATTCGATACGCTATTTCCTATGCTGGGAATTCCCACATGCTTTCAGGAGAGTCAGGTGAATTTTTTATCTGGGGTAAATGCAAAGTGCTGCGGTAGGGAAAAACTTCTGCAACTTTTGAAAAAAGGTTTAATCTTAGATGGAGAATCTGCTTTATATTTATGTGAGCAGGGGTTTGGTGAGTATATAGGATGTACAAATACAGGGGAACAGATCAGGTGTCCATCGGCAGAAAGATTGATAGGGAAAAAGTATCATGGTGAATTTTCAGATAATTTATTGCCTACTGACTGGGTGCGATTAGAGTATGAAAGTGAATGTATACCATTGTTTCAGTATAATCCTAGATGCGAAATTCTTTCGGAATATGTTGATAAAGAAAAGCAATATTTAGGTGATGGAATTGCGCTATATGAAAACCAATTGGGAGGTCGAGTATGTATTATTCCAAGTTATATAGGGGCATGGCAATTTTCATATAGAAGTAGAAGTTGGCAGATGAAAGAAATCGTACGTTGGCTCTATAAAGAAAAATACCCGGTACTTCTTGAAGATAGTACGAATATTGCATTATTTTATTATGAGGGACAGAGAGAAGGAATGTTGGCATTGTTAAATACGGGATTAGATATAGAAAATACAAAAATATTAACAGAATATAAGCTGGTGAATTTAAAGGGGGAGAAATGGGTAAAAGAATTTAAAATGAAGCCGTTAGAATTATTGATATTGAAGACAAGGAGAGATTAAGTATGCAAAAGCCGAATTTACTTGTTGTTTTTGCAGACCAGTGGAGAGGAACAGCAGTAGGATTTCGAGATGAACAAGTTTTGACTCCAAATATAGATAAATTTACAGAAACCTCTTTTTACACAGAAGAAGCTGTGACTGGTTGTCCTCTCTGCTCGCCTTATAGAGGAGAACTTTTAACAGGTAGACATACAGCTTCTACAGGTATTTTTGGAAATTGTATGACAGGATATACTTTTGCATTGTCAGAAGATGAGATTTGCATAAGTGACATATTAAAAAAGGAGGGGTATCGAACCGGATATATTGGAAAATGGCATTTAGATATGCCAGAAAGGAACTTCTGTGTAAATCCGCTTTCGGGAGCAGAAGATTGGGATGCTTATACGCCTCCGGGGAAGAAACGCCATGGTTTTGATTACTGGTATGCATATAATGCTTCAAATGATCATTTACATCAACACTATTGGCATAATACAGTAGAAAAAATATATGCTTCAGAATGGTCCCCCATTCATGAGACAGGAAAAGCTATAGATTTTATAGAAAAATCGTCAAATGGTCCGTTTGCCTTATTTCTATCATGGAATCCTCCGCATCCTCCTTTTTCCAAAGTACCGAAAGAATATAGCAGTCTTTATAAAGAAGGAGAAATAAGGTTTCGCCAGAATGTGCAAGGAACACGATTTGATAATCAAACAGGGGAATTGGGAATAGAGAACGAAAAGAAACTTAGGGAAGCTGCATGTCAGTATTTTGGAGCTGTTTCAGGGCTTGATGAACAGTTTGGAAGATTATTGGATTATCTGCAAAAGAAAGATTTACTTGATAATACGATTATTTTGTTGACAGCAGATCATGGAGAACATTTAGGAAGTCACGGATATGTAGGAAAGCATACATGGTTTGAGGAATCTATCGGTGTTCCTTTTATTTTAAGGTATCCCTCCAAAGTCCCGAAAGGAAAAAATAATATTTTTATTCAGACAGTTGATATTTTTCCTACGTTATTTGGAATTATGGGACTTTCTACGCCAGATACAGTGCAAGGAAGAGATTTATCAAAATATATAAAAAATGGAGTAAAACCAGATCAGAACAGAGCCTTTTCTTCTGCCTATATTAGCAGAGATATCTTTTTAGAGGCATATAAAAAGGCAGGAAAAGAGCTTCAGAAAAGTGGGTGGAGGTGCATAAAAACACCAGAATACAAGTATGTTATTGAAAAAGGATATATGCCGGATTGCCAAGTGAGATATTGGTTGTATGATAGAGAAAATGATCCATATGAAATGCATCCTGTTATGGCGGTTAATTTTGAACAGGATAAAATAATGAAAAAATTACACGAGCAGCTATGTGGATACTTAGAAGAAATAGGGGACATGATATATTTAACTTAAAGTGCTATAATTACCTGAGGAAGCTTTGCGAAAAAAGCAGGCTTCCTTAATTTTTGGTGTTTTTGCCTACTTGAATTCCGACAAAAGGAATGCTATAATCAAATTCAGATAGAGAAGCGTTCCTTGTTAGAAAAAGAGAAAGGAGGAAAAGCTTCTACATCGTTTTAAATTTTAATATTTTCTAAAATTCAGTATACGGCTTTCTGCTGTAATTGTTCGATACATTCTGTACGAATAGAAAATCCATGACATGATGAGAAATAAGAAAATTTAGGAGGCTTCTCTATCATTTTGTATCTGAATATGTGTGTTTGTGTTGAGAAAAAACAGGATAATAATATATCACAAAATAAATCCTGTGGGAGGAAGCATGAATAAAAGAGAAGCTAATGTACTCTATCAAGAATTGGAAGTCTATCGTGAAATGGGAATTCCTCTATATTTAAATGGAAAAAAGAGTACACCAAAACGCATTGAGAAAGCATATAGAATTGCAGAAGAAGGTGTTTATATGCGAGATTACATACAAGATGATACAGGAAGATTAAAGGGATTGTCCTTTGATTTCGTAAGAGAAGAAGAACCATAACAAATATATAAAGAAAAGATAAAATCTGAAAAAAACATGAAATCCTGAAGAAATTGATGACGAAGGGAAAAAATATGGTATAATAATTGCACGATGTGCAATTTAAGCCGATTTCATCGGCTTACTGCCGTATGGCAGATTATACCGGCAAGCCACAACTTGTCGAGAAAATGCTCTGACGAGCGCTTCCTCGCCTGCGTATGTGGTATAATAATTGCACGATGTGCAATTCAAGCCAATAAAATTGGCTTGCCGCCACAAGGGTGTCGGATTATACCGGCAAGCCACGGCTTGAAAAGTAAATACTTTAGAGGGTGCTTCCTTTTCTGCGCACGTGGTATAATAATTGCATAATGTGCAATTTAAGCTGGTTACATCAGTTTACGTCACAAGTGTAGAAACAAATGAAAATAAAAGGAGTTAGGAAATGGCGAAACGAAGGAGGAGAAGACGACGGAGAAATCAATTAGTTCCAATATTGGTTGCGATGCTTCTGATTATACTCGTTGCTATTGCGGGTATTGTAACAGGTTTCATAAAAAAGTATACACCATCTGATGCAAAGATGGATTTGACAGATTATTATCATACAGATGAAGATGAAGTTGCTTTGATTTTACAAAATATGATCAGTGAAACAAAAGGAAAGATGGTAGATGGAAAAATTTATTTACCATATAGTGTCATAACAAAAGAGCTGGGTGGAAGATTTTACTGGGACAGTGAAACTGAAAAGGTACTGTATACTACAGCAACAGATACTCTGGAGATAAAACCGGAAGATACTTCATATACAATAGCGGGTCAGACAAAACAGCAGGATTATGTTATTGCAAAGAAGATTGGCGAAGAACTTTATATAGCTCTTGACTTTGCTGAAGAATATATGCCAATTCAGGGGGAAGTATACGAAAATCCAAATCGAGTTGTGTTATCCTATCAATGGGGCGAATGGAATATGGTGTCTGCGTCAAAAGATACTGAAGTCAGATATCAGGGCGGTATAAAAAGCCCAATTCTTTCCGAAGTGAAAAAAGGTGACACAATGGTGCTGCTGGAAGAAATGGAAAATTGGTCCAGAGTCATGACGGCAGATGGCATTGATGGTTATGTAGAAAAGAAAAGTCTGGAAAAACCTCAAGCTACAGAAGTATCTTATACTGGAAATTATAAGGAAGATTATAGTAGTCTTACAAGAGATTATAAAATAAATCTGGCATGGCATCAGGTTACTTCTGAGGCGGCAAATGCCACATTAGGAGAAACTATTCAGAATATGACAGGAGTGAATGTAATTTCTCCTACATGGTTTTCCATTACAGCTAATGAAGGAACAATTTCTTCTTTGGCAAGTGCAGATTATGTCAATGAAGCACATGATAAAGGTATGGAGGTCTGGGGCTTAATTGATAACTTTAATCCATCTGTCAGTACACTGGAAACTTTATCAACCAGAAGTTCCAGAGAACATATTATTCAAAAACTTTTAGAAGAAGCCAAAAGAGTAGGGCTTGATGGGATTAATGTGGACTTTGAAGCTCTCACAGAAGAGGAAGCACCGCATTTTATCCAATTTATAAGAGAACTGTCTGTTGTATGTAGAGCTAATAATCTGGTCTTATCTGTGGATAATCCTGTTCCTCAGTTTACAGGATTTTATAATAGAAAAGAACAGGGTATTGTAGCAGATTATGTTATAATTATGGGATATGACGAACATACCACAGGTTCAGAAGAGGCAGGTTCTGTTGCATCATTACCTTTTGTAAAAGAGGGTATTGAAAAAACTTTACAGGAAGTACCAAAGGAAAAAGTGATTAATGGTATACCTTTTTATACCAGACTTTGGACAGAATCCAATAATGGAACTCTTTCCAGTGAGGTTATGACTATGAATCAAGCAAGTGAGTATGTACAGAATAATGGTATAGAAGTGTACTGGGAAAAAGCGACAGCCCAAAATTATGGTGAATTGCTTACGGACAATGGAACACAAAAAATATGGCTGGAAGATGAACAGTCAATTGAGGAAAAGATGAAACTGATTGAACAGTATGGACTGGCAGGTGTGGCTTCGTGGAAGTTGGGCTTTGAGAGAGCAGATGTCTGGACTATAATCAGTGAATATTTACAGTAAGAAAAGATAGAGGTGGAGTATTATGGGAGAACATGAAATGTTTAAAACAACTCTGATGGGCGGATATGACAAGGAAGAAGTCCAGGAGTTAATTCAGAAAATGAAAGATGAAATGGCAGAAGTGCAGGTGAACTACAGAAAGCAGCTTGCAGAAAGGGACGCTAAAATAGCAGAACTACAGAAGCGTATTGAATTGAAAGATGCATCTCAGGCTAAAATGGAAGAAGATATTAAAGAAAAGTATCAGAAATACATTGATAATTATGAGAGCATTGGAAAACTCGTGTTTGAGGCACAGCTGAAATCTGATGGTATGGTGAAAGAAGCAGAGGAAAAATGTGCAAAGATGATTGAAGAGGCAGAAGCAGAAGCCAAACACAGAGTTGAGTCAGTTCAGTCAGAAATTGATGATAAGCTTTTAGAAGGAAAGAAAAAATATCTGGCTGTACAGGAAGAAATGAATGGTATAGTAGAGCTGATTAATCAGGCGCAGAAAAGATTTATGTCCTCCTATAAAGAGGTACACCAGATTATTAACAGTATGCCTACTTCTTTAAATGATATTGAAGATGTGGTAGACTTGGAAATTCAGAAATTAGATGATATTTCATCAGAAGAAATTTTAGATACAGAGAGTAAAGAGGAAGAAATTCATCTGGGTGATACACAGGAATTGGACATTCTTGATGCAGTGGATGATATTTCAGACTTAGAAGAATTTGATGAAGATGATACAGAAGAACAGGATGAAGACAGTAAACTTGCGATGCAGATATCAAAGCTTTTAAGTGAAGAAGATGAAGCAATGATGGAAGAAGAACTGGAAGACCTGTTTAAAGAGTAAAATAAGATATGTATGGAAACCGCTTTCGGAAGAAGGCGGTTTTTAGTATTGTATAGGAAATTGCGGCCTATACAATATTAACGCTCCGTAAGGAGCGCACTGCGGCGGACAGGGATTATGCTGCCATTTTTATAGAGGTTCCCGCATATATTGAACCAAAAGCAAAAAAGGTGATATATATGAAAAAGAGATGGTTAAAAGGAGCAATGACAATTTGTATGTTATGTGCAGTTTATTTCTTGTCAAGAGAGGGAGCTATATTGTCAGGAAAGAATATAACAGGAGAGAAAGGCCTTATTCTGATTGACAGTGGCCACGGGGGAATTGACCCAGGCGTAGTGGGAATTGGAGGAGTGAAAGAAAAAGATATTAACTTGCAAATTTCCAAAGAACTTGCAAAGGCACTTGAGAAAAAGGGATATAAAGCAGTTCTTATAAGAAAAGATGACAATGGCTTATATGATGCGGAAAGTAAGAATAAAAAAGTACAGGATATGCAAAAGCGATGTGCTATGATAAAAGAAGAAAAACCATTATTGACAGTGAGCATTCATCAAAATAGTTATCAGGATGAAGCAGTATGCGGGCCTCAGGTGTTTTATTACAAGGACTCTTTAGAAGGTGCAAATCTTGCAAAATGTATACAAGAGGAATTAAATGCACAACTGAAAGTAGAAAAACCCAGAACTGAAAAGTCAAATGCCACCTATTATCTTTTGAAACGAAGTGAAGGCGTGCTGAACATTGTAGAAACAGGATTTCTTACAAATAAAAAAGAGGCAGAACTTTTGCAGACTAAGGAGTATCAAAAAAAATGTGCAGATGCTATTTGCGATGGGATTTTAAAATTTTTAAAAATAGTAGAAATGGGTAAGAAGAATGTGGTATGATAAGAACGTATGTAAATTAGAATTGAAAGGGAAGAAGGCACAGTGAATACAAAATTAGTCAAAGTAGAGAAAGAATATCCTGATTTGCAGCTTATAAAGGAAGCGGGAGAAATTCTGAAAAACGGCGGACTGGTGGCGTTTCCTACCGAAACCGTATATGGTCTGGGCGGTGATGGATTAAATGCTCGTTCCTCAGAGAAAATATATACAGCGAAGGGAAGACCTTCTGACAATCCTTTAATTATACATATTGCAGACATGGAAAGCCTGAATAAGATTGTCAGACAGGTTCCTGAAAAAGCCAAATTACTTGCTGCAAAGTTCTGGCCGGGACCATTGACAATGATTTTTCAAAAAAGCTCTGAAGTCCCCTATGAAACTACAGGAGGTCTGGAGAGTGTAGCTGTGAGAATGCCAAACCATCCTGTTGCATTGGCGCTTATTAAAGCCGGAGGCGGATATATCGCTGCACCAAGTGCAAATACTTCAGGAAGACCCAGTCCAACAAAAGCAGAACATGTTGCAGAGGATTTAAATGGCAGAATTGATATGATCGTAGATGGCGGAGATGTGGGGATTGGATTAGAGTCTACAATTGTAGATTTTACAGAAGAAATTCCGGTTATACTTCGTCCTGGCTATATTAATCAGCAGATGATTGAAGCAGTAATAGGAACTGTCCGTATGGATAAGGGGCTTTTAATTTCAGATGAAAAAATAAAGCCAAAGGCACCTGGAATGAAGTATCGCCATTACGCTCCAAAAGCACAATTGGTCATTGTGCAGGGGAATACGGAAAAAGTAATTGCACATATTAATCAGGTCAGCGAAACATTGCAGAAGTCAGGGAAGAAAGTGGGAGTCATAGCTACTGATGAAACAAAAGGACAATATCAGGCAAATGTGGTAAAAAGTATCGGTACCAGAGAAGATGAAGAAGGGATTGCAAGACATCTTTTTGCGATATTGAGAGAGTTTGATGAAGAAGATGTAGACTGTATTTATTCAGAGGCTTTTGATACACCAAAGATTGGACAGGCAATTATGAATCGTCTTTTAAAAGCGGCCGGGCACCATATTATTTATTTATAAGGAGGTACAGCATGATAGCATTGGGATGTGACCATGGTGGTTACGAATTAAAACAGGAAATTATTAAATATTTGGAAGAAAAGAATATTCCATATAAGGATTTCGGATGTCATAGTACAGAGGCAGTGGACTACCCTATTTATGCCAGAATGGTAGGAAAAGCAATTCAGACAGGAGAATGTGAAAAAGGAATTCTTATTTGTGGTACGGGAATTGGAATTTCCATTGCAGCAAATAAAATGAAAGGTATCCGTGCAGCACTTTGTACAGATTGCTTCTGCGCAGAGGCTACCAGAGAACACAACGATGCCAATGTTTTAGCACTGGGCGGAAGAGTTGTAGGTCCGGGACTTGCAGTGAAAATTGTAGATACATTCTTAAATACAGAATTTTCTCACGCAGAACGCCATCAGAAACGTATTGATTTAATAGAAGAGTAAGCAGAGAACAAAGGAGAACAGAAAAATGGCAAAAACAATGGTGATGGAGCATCCATTAATTCAGCATAAAATTGGTATTATCCGCAGAAAGGAAACAAGTTCAAAAGAATTTCGTGAGCTGGTAAGTGAAGTCGCAATGTTTATGGCTTATGAAGCTACCAGAAACTTAAAACTTGTTGACGTGGATATTGAAACTCCTATTACAAAAACCACAGTGAAAGAGCTGGCAGGTAAGAAAATGGCAGTTGTTCCTATTTTACGTGCAGGTCTTGGCATGGTTGAAGGAATGCTGACAATGGTTCCGGCGGCAAAAGTAGGACATATTGGTCTTTATAGAGATCCGGAGACATTAAAACCAGTGGAATATTACTGTAAATTGCCTGCTGACTGCGGGGAAAGGGAAGTATTTGTTACAGACCCTATGCTTGCAACAGGCGGTTCTGCTGTAGCAGCAATCACTATGTTAAAAGAGAAAGGTGTAAAAAATATCCACTTTATGTGTATTATTGCAGCGCCGGAAGGTGTAAAAGCATTGCAGGAAGCACATCCGGATGTGGATATCTACATCGGAGCTTTAGATGAACACTTAAACGATCATGGTTATATTGTACCTGGTCTTGGTGATGCAGGTGACCGTATTTTTGGAACCAAATAAGAGGTGACAGGTATGACAGGAAAGAGAGATGGATATATTTCCTGGGATGAATATTTTATGGGAGTGGCAAAGCTTTCAGGGATGCGCTCTAAAGATCCGAATTCTCAGGTGGGGGCCTGTATTGTAAGTCAGGATAATAAAATTTTATCTATGGGATACAATGGCTTTCCTATGGGATGCTCTGATGATGAATTTCCATGGGCCCGAGAAGGAGAAGAACTTGATACAAAATATTTCTATGTGACACACAGTGAATTAAATGCTATTTTGAATTACCGCGGCGGTTCTTTAGAAGGTGCGAAACTGTATGTTTCCTTGTTTCCATGTAATGAATGTGCGAAAGCAATTATTCAGGCAGGAATAAAGACCATTGTTTATGAATGTGATAAATACGCAGACTCTCCTGCAGTAAAAGCATCAAAAAGAATGTTGGATGCAGCGGGGGTGCGCTATTATCAGTATAATAAAACCGGAAGAAAAATAGAAATAGAAGTATAATAGCAGTTAAGAGCTGCCGGAGAAAACCGGCAGAAGCTCTTGACAAAAAGAAAAAATTCTAATAAAATGGGTAAAAGTAAAATGACGAAGAAAAGGAATAGTATGCGAAAGGAACTCTAAAGAGAGAAAGCTGTATGGTGAGAAGCTTTTGTGGGAAATCGCAGAACCAGCCTTGGAGTTGCCTGTGATGAGCAGGACGTGGGCTTTGACGTTAAAAAAGCAAAGGAAGTGAGTAGTCCGGATAAAAATGAATAAAATAGGACTGCTAATAAGGGTGGTACCGCCGGGTAAAAGACATCGGTCCCTAGGAGATAGGGGTTGTATGTCCTTTTTTTATGTAAATAGCTATTTATGAAAAAATCATATCGGGAATATGACACATTCACGCTCAGTCTGCGTTCACTTTGAGCCATAGTCTCAAAGCGTACTCGACAAATTCGCTGAAATGTGTCAATATTCCGATATGCTTTCAAAACAGCAGTTTCATAAAAGCTTTGGGACATGAGATATAAAATGCTAACGATGCAATGGAAAATATATTGTACCTCTATCCAACAAATAGCAAGTATAAAAATAAATAAAAAATCTAAAGGAGAAAGCAGTTATGGCAAATAACAAAAAACTGGTAGAAGCAATTACTTCTATGGAAGAAGATTTTGCGCAATGGTATACGGATGTAGTAAAAAAAGCAGATTTAATTGATTATACAAGTGTAAAGGGCTGTATGGTAATTAAACCGGCAGGTTATGCAATATGGGAAAATATTCAGCATGAATTAGACAGAAGATTTAAGGAAACAGGTGTGGAAAATGTATATTTACCAATGTTTATTCCTGAAAGTCTTCTTCAGAAGGAAAAAGATCATGTAGAAGGTTTTGCTCCTGAAGTTGCATGGGTCACACATGGTGGACTGGAGCCGCTTCAGGAAAGACTTTGTGTGCGTCCTACTTCTGAAACTTTATTCTGTGATTTCTATGCAAAAGAAATTCATTCTCACAGAGATTTACCAAAAGTATATAATCAGTGGTGTTCTGTTGTTCGCTGGGAAAAAACAACAAGACCATTCCTTCGTTCCAGAGAATTTTTATGGCAGGAAGGTCACACTGCACATGCAACAGCGGAAGAAGCAGAGGAAAGAACAATTCAGATGTTAAATATCTATGCAGATTTCTGCGAGCAGGTGCTGGCAATGCCTGTTGTAAAAGGAAAGAAAACAGACAAAGAAAAATTTGCAGGAGCAGAGTCTACTTACACAATCGAAGCTTTAATGCATGATGGAAAGGCATTACAGTCAGGAACAAGTCACAATTTTGGTGATGGATTTGCCAAAGCTTTTGGTATTCAGTATACAGACAAAGAAAACAAACTTCAGTACGTTCATCAGACGTCATGGGGAATGACAACACGTTTAATCGGCGCCATTATTATGGTTCACGGAGATAACAGCGGTCTGGTATTGCCACCTAGAATTGCTCCGGTACAGGCTGTTGTTATTCCAATTCAGCAGAAAAAAGAAGGAGTTCTGGATAACGCTTACAAACTGCAGGCACAGTTAAAAGCAACAGGAATTCGCGTAAAAACAGATGATACAGATAAGAGTCCTGGATTTAAGTTTGCAGAGCAGGAAATGCGCGGTATTCCGGTTCGTATTGAATGTGGACCAAAGGATATGGAAGCAAATCAGGCAGTTGTAGTAAGACGTGATACAAGAGAAAAAATTACAGTATCTCTTGACAATCTGGCAGAAGAAGTTCAGAAAATCCTGGATACTATGCAGGTGGAAATGTTGGAAAGAGCAAGAGCGCACAGGGAAGCTCATACTTATACAGCAACAGATTACGAAGAATTTAAGTCTATTGTAGAGGAAAAACCGGGATTTGTAAAAGCAATGTGGTGTGGCTGCAAAGAGTGCGAAGACAAAATCAAAGAAGATGTTCAGGCTACATCCAGATGTATGCCATTTGAACAGGAAAATCTTTCAGATAAGTGCGTTGTCTGCGGAAAACCGGCTAAGAAAATGGTTTATTGGGGGCGTGCATACTAATTATGAAAATCGAAGTTCCAAAGAAAGTACAGACAATTATCAGGACTTTGCAGGAACATGGATACGATGCTTATGCGGTAGGAGGCTGTGTTCGTGACAGCCTCCTTTTCCGTTCTCCGGCAGACTGGGACATTACCACTTCTGCAAAGCCCCTGGAAGTAAAAGAAATATTTAAAAGAACAGTAGATACAGGACTTCAGCATGGAACTGTAACGGTTCTTATTGAAAAAGAAGGATTTGAAGTCACTACCTATCGTATTGACGGAGAATATGAAGACAGTCGGCATCCAAAGGAAGTTATTTTTACAGGAAATCTGGAAGAAGATTTAAAACGCAGGGATTTTACCATAAATGCAATGGCATACAATGATGAAACAGGTCTTGTAGATGTTTTTGGAGGAAGACAGGACTTGCAGGATAAAATTGTGCGGTGTGTGGGAAATCCACAGGAACGCTTTACAGAAGATGCCCTCCGTATTTTAAGAGCAGTGCGGTTTTCTGCCCAGTTGGGATTTTCCATTGAGGAAAAGACAAAAGAAGCGGCAAAAGTCCTTGCACCTACTTTGAAAAATATCAGTGCAGAGCGTATTCAGACGGAGCTTTTGAAACTTCTGGTGTCTAAAAATCCTCACTATTTAAAAATTGCATGGGAATTGGGAATTACCAAGATTGTATTACCTGAGTTTGATGTCATGATGGAAACAGACAGAGGAGAGAAAACATTAAAAGCTTTTGCCTATACAAATGCAGATAAAGTAGAGCGGCTTGCAGTTCTCTTTGCGAATATGGAGGACACACCGGAAAAGGGCAGAGATTTGGCGAAAAAGATTTTAAGAAGGCTGCGTTTTGACAATGATACGATTAATAAAGTGTCCGAGCTGGTTTTGTGGCATACTTGTTCATGGGAATGTACGAAAAAGGCAGTGAGAATTGTTTTAAGCCAATGTACGCCATCGCTCTTTCCTGAACTTTTAAATGTTCATAGAGCAGAACTTCTGGCAGAGGAAAAGCCAGATAAAGAAGAGTTGGAATTCCTGGAGAAAAGCAGGCAGTTTTACGAAGAAATCATGCAAAACAAAGAGTGTATTTCTATAAAAATGTTAGCTGTTTCAGGAAAAGATTTTATTGAACTGGGAGTAGAGCCGGGGAAAAAAATCGGAGAGCTGCTTTCTGCCTGTCTGGAGTTTGTATTGGAAAATCCTGAAAAAAATACAAAAGAATACCTTCTTTCTAACTTTGTGGACAACTAAATTCTGCCCACTTCTAAGCTTGAGTTTTGGTGCATACAATGAAAGGAACATGTGGTAGTAGAAAGGGGAAATGGGATTGTATGACAAAGGGCTTAGTGTTTTAGAACAGTATGATTTAGAAGCCACGGCTGTATATCGCGGAAGGGGGGCATTAATCTGCGATACGAAAGAAGGAACTGTACTGATAAGGGAGTTTTTAGGCACTCAAAGAAAGTTAGAATATCAGGCGGAATTATTGTCTTCTATTTCAAAGTCCGGCGAAGTTTTGACAGACGAAATTCTGGCAAATCAGGAGGGAAATTATATTTCTCTGGATAAGGAGAATGTTTCGTATATTGTGAAACGCTGGTATCAGGGAAGAGAGTGTGATACCAGAAGTGAGAGGGATATTTATGCCGGCATATCGGCAATGGCAGCTTTACATAAAGTTATGCAAATGCCGACGCAGATGCATTATGCGAAAGAACCTTTAAGCAGGGAATTTCAGCGCCATAATGCTGAACTTAGGAAAATTCGAAAATTTGTTTCTGTAAAACGAAAAAAGAATGACTTTGAATTACAATTTCTAGATAGCATTAAAGGATATTTAGAACATGGGGAAGAAGCTTTGAAAAGTTTGGAAACTTCTCAATATGAGAAGTTAAAGGCGAATGCTCTGGAAAAGGGAACTGTTTGTCATGGAGATTATAACCAGCATAATGTGTGGCTGCTGGAGCAGAAAGCAGAACAGAAAGTTGCCGTTACAAATTTTGACAGCTGGAATTACGATGTACAGACAGCTGATTTATATCAGTTCATGCGGAAAATTTTAGAAAAACACGATTGGGATTTCAAAATTGGGAAAAATATGTTGAATAAATATCAGGAAATTAAGCCACTATCAAAAGAAGAGCTTGAAAACCTGCGTGTTCGATTTGCGTACCCTGAGAAATATTGGAAATTGGCAAATTATTATTATACGCATAATAAAGCCTGGACTTCAGAAAAAAATCTGGAAAAACTTAAAAAACTGACAGCACAGCATGATAACTGGAGAAACTTTGTAGAAAGTATGGTGTGAGAAGAAAAGCGTGCTGTGCAGTGTTTGAAATTTCCAAAAGGATAGGGTATAATGTAAAAAACTGCACAGGAGGTAGGAAAATGGATTATAGAGAACTTTACAGGGAATGGATGACAAATTCATATTTTGATGAAGATACAAAAGCGGAATTAAAAGCTATTGAGAATGATGATAATGAAATCAAAGAGCGTTTTTATAAAGAATTAGAGTTTGGAACTGCAGGTCTTAGAGGTATTATTGGTGCAGGGACAAATCGCATGAACATTTATACAGTAAGAAAAACAACACAGGGGCTTGCAAATTATATTGCGGCAGTGAACGGACAGGCTAAAGGTGTGGCTATTGCTTATGACTCACGCCGTATGTCACCGGAGTTTGCAAAGGAAGCGGCTCTTTGTCTGGCTGCAAATGGTGTAAAGGCTTATATTTTTGAAACTTTAAGACCGACACCTGAATTATCTTTTGCAGTAAGGAAATTAGGATGTATTGCAGGTATCAATATTACAGCCAGCCACAACCCGCCGGAATACAATGGCTATAAGGTATATTGGGAAGATGGCGCACAGATTACACCTCCTCATGACTCCGGTATTATGGCAGAGGTTCAAAAGGTTGCTGATTATAATGAAGTAAAGACCATGGATGAAGAAGCTGCAAAAGCAGCAGGTCTTTTTGTTGTAATCGGAAAAGAGATTGATGATGCTTATATGGAGGCGTTAAAGAGTCAGGTTATTCATGCAGATGCCATTAAAGCAATGGCAAAAGAATTAAAAATTGTCTACAGTCCACTTCACGGAACAGGAAATATTCCTGCAAGACGTGTTTTGAAAGAGCTGGGATTTGAAAACGTATATGTTGTAAAAGAGCAGGAGCTTCCGGATGGTGAGTTCCCAACAGTAAGCTATCCAAACCCTGAAGCAGATGAAGCTTTTGAATTAGGTCTGAAGCTGGCTAAGGAAGTTGATGCAGACCTGGTTTTGGCAACAGATCCGGATGCAGACCGTCTTGGTGTACGTGTAAAGGATAGTAAAACAGGGGAATACCATACTCTTACAGGAAATATGTCCGGTTGTCTTTTGGCGGATTATGAATTAGGACAGAAAAAAGCAGTTTTAGGAAAATTGCCGGAAGATGGAGCTGTAATTTCTACCATTGTTACAACAAATATGGCAGCAGCTATTGCAAAATATTACGGTGTGGAATTTATTGAAGTATTAACGGGATTTAAGTATATTGGACAGCAGATTTTAGGCTTTGAAATAAAAGGAAAAGGAAGCTATCTGTTTGGATTTGAAGAAAGCTATGGCTGTCTTATCGGTACACATGCAAGAGATAAAGACGCTATTGTTGCTACAATGGCACTTTGTGAAGCAGCAGCTTATTATAAGACAAAGGGTATGACTCTGTGGGATGCAATGGTAGCTATGTATGAAAAATACGGATATTATAAAGATGATATTCAGTCTATTACTTTAAAAGGCATTGAAGGACTTGAAAAAATTCAGACAATCCTTGAGAATTTGAGAAAAAATCCACCGACAGAAATCGGTGCATATAAAGTTTTATCTGCGAGAGATTATAAAGCAGATACCATTGTAAATATGGAAACAAAAGAAACGACAGCTACAGGACTTCCAAATTCCAATGTATTGTATTATGACTTAAATGATGATGCCTGGGTATGCGTAAGACCATCTGGAACAGAGCCTAAGATTAAGATTTATTATGGTATTAAAGGTACTTCTTTGCAGGACGCAGATGAGAAGTCAGAAGCTCTTGGAGCAGATGTGAAAAAGCTGATAGATACAATGATGTAAAACCTCTGGAAATAAGGGTAATATGCTTGACAAACCCAGGGAAAAAAGGTATAAATATCAGTAGACCGCAAACGACGGTGCGCGTATAGAGTGCGGAGAATTCTGCGAATTAGAATTCTTTTTCTAAGTGCTAAATTTATTTAGGAGGAAATACTCATGAACAGAACAGAATTAGTTGCTGCTATGGCAGAAAAAACACAGTTATCTAAAAAAGATGCAGATTTAGCTTTAAAAGCGTTTATTGATGTTGTATCCGAAGAAATGCAGAAAGGTGAAAAAGTTCAGTTAGTTGGATTTGGTACTTTTGAAGTTTCTGAAAGAGCAGCGAGAGAAGGAAGAAACCCACAGACAGGTGAAACAATGACAATCGCAGCATCTAAATCTCCAAAATTCAAAGCAGGAAAAGCTTTAAAAGATTTAGTAAATGCATAAGAGCATAGAATGGGAGATGCCTTTGGCGTCTCCTTTTCTATTATTTCATTTCATAGGAGAAAATTATGAGATTAGATAAATACTTAAAGGTATCCAGACTGATTAAGAGAAGAACAGTAGCTAATGAGGCCTGTGACGCAGGAAGAGTATTGATTAATGACAAGCCGGCTAAGGCTTCTGCACAGGTCAAAGCAGGAGATATTTTGGAAATTCAGTTTGGAAGTAAAAATGTTCGTGTAGAAGTGCTGGATGTGCAGGAAACAGTCAAGAAGGAAGCGGCCAGTGAACTTTTTAAGTATCTGTAAGCAAAATGGAATAATTGTTTTTATCCCCCCATATAATCTTTCATAAAGAAAAGATGTGGGGGATTGTCATTTTGGAAGAAAAGCAGCATAAGGCAGTTCACAAACTTCAGCTTACAGACCGCAAAGAAGGCAGCATTACAGGCGTAAAAGATGTGCAGTCCTTTGATGAAAAAGAAATAAGTCTTGTAACAGAAGCCGGAATTTTGCTTGTAAAAGGAGAAGAACTTCATGTCACCAGACTTGATTTAGAAAAGCAGGAAGTTGATATAGGAGGAAAGGTGGACAGTCTGCTTTACAGCCAGGGAACTACAAAAGCAAGAGGAGGAGAAGGCGTCTTAAAGAGGCTGTTCCAATAGCCTATGAGTGAGTATATGTATCAGGAACTCCTCTTTTTTGGACGCACCTTTCTGGCAGGTGTATTTTTAGCTGTATGTTACGATATACTCCGCATAATCAGGAGAATTATTATACATACCTCTTTCTGGATGGGGCTGGAAGACATCTTTTACTGGTGTTTCACAGGAGTTTTTCTGTTTTTTGTTATATATACAGAAAATGATGGAGTTATTCGGAGCTATGCTCTTCTTGCAATTGGAATAGGAGCATGGTCTTATCATGCAGGTCCGGGTAAATTATTGTTTGAGCTGGCTGTATATATGATTGAAAAAGTGTTGACACCCATACGAAAGTGGAGAAAAAGGTTGAAATTTCAATGGAATAGAGTTAAAATTTTTATATGTAAACAAAAAATGATAAGAAATATTAGAGAGTGTAAAAATGAAGAGACGAAAAAAAAGAAATCTTCAAAACAGGATTGCGATGCTTAGTATTACTTGTGTTGTGGCAATTTTATTTGTTGCAATGATGATGCAAAGCATTTCTGTGGAGAAACAGCTTTCCCAGTACCAGCAGGAGATGCAGGAGCTGGACGACAAAATGACAGAAGAAACAGAGCGCACAAAAGAAATTGACGATATGAAAGAATATATGGAAACAGACGAATATGCAGAAGAGGTCGCAAGGGATAAACTGGGACTTGTAAAAGACAATGAAATTGTATTTAAAGAACAGGAATAAACTGCAAATTTTGTCTGAAAGTTTTTTGATTTTGGGGACTGTTTTTGACAAAGTTTAAAGAAAAAAGCATCTATAATACTCTTTTGATAGCGGTTGCTTATTCAGGGAGGGAAGAAGATGCAGGAATGGATGATTGCCATGCTCGTAATCAGCGTACTGCTTATATTACGTGACATGGCAAAAACTATTTTTTCAGAGATGAAAAAAAGTGCGGCTACTTTGGCCTACGAACATCACCCACAAAAAGAAAAAATGCAGCGCTATGCAGAATCCTTTCAGAAACTGGCAAACAGTTTTTATGGCATGCCTTACAGGAAGGATTATCTTTCCAGTTCAGAGATTGATGAAATGGTTCGTGAAGTGCAGGAAGGGCTGTGCAAAAGATGCCGTTTCAACCAGGTCTGCTGGAAACAGAATTCCGTTCAGTCCTATCAGAGAATTTACAGCCTTCTGCGCATTATGGAAGAAGATGACGAGGAAAAATTCAGAAAGGCAAAAGCTGATTTGACAGAGGTTTGCATAAATCAGGGGAAACTGGTGCAGGAATTACAAAGGATGATGGACAGAGAACGACAGAATTTAATATGGAATAACAAACTTCTGGAAAACCGGGTGGCTGTTGCAGAACAACTTGGGGAGATGGCAGAACTTATGAAAGTGTTGTCACGGGATTTATTTGACATGGTGGAAGCAGATGTTCAATTTCGTGAAGAATTTGCCCGGCGGTTAAAGAAACATCACATCCAGGTTCGGAATGTGTGGTTTTTAGAACAGCCTGACGGAAAGCTGCGGTATTATGCAGAGCTTCGGACAAAGGGAGGCGGCTGTGTGCCGGCAGGGGAAGCGGCAGCAGTGCTTTCAAAGCTGTGTCAAACACGTATGATACCAAAGGAGTCCGGAAAGACATTGATTAACAGAGAATTTTCTGTTTTGGGGTTTGCAGAAAAAGTGAATTTTAAGATGCTTTACGGAGCGGTGAAAATAACCAAAGACAAGGAAACAATTTCAGGAGATAATTATACCTGTACTACAGAAGAAAACGGACAATTTTTTATGTGTCTTTCTGATGGCATGGGCTCCGGACTTGAGGCATGTCAGGAAAGTGAAGGGATTGTGGATACTCTGGAACAACTTATTGAGGCTGGATTTTCAGGAGAAACAGCTGCCCGAATGGTGAATTCTGTTTTAAACTTAAAGACGAAAAATGGGAGATTTTCCACGGTAGATATTTCAATGGTGGATTTGTATTCTGGAATGTGCCATTTCCTGAAGGCGGGAGCAGCGACTACGTTTATTAAGAGGGATCATTGGGTAGAGGCGATTTCATCTACCAGTCTTGCTTTGGGGCTGGTGCAGCAGGCAGATTTTGAGTCTTCTACGAAAAAGCTTTATGAAGGGGATTTTCTGATTATGGTCACAGACGGAGTGCTGGATGCATTGCCGGAAGGACAGGCGGAAGAAATTATGAAAGAGATTATTTTACAGACCAATGCCAGTGCAGCACAGGAGCTGGGGCGGGGGATTTTAGAAAGAGTGCTTACATACAGCGGCTATTGTGCGACAGATGACATGACCGTGTTGGCGGCAGGATTATGGAGGAATTAAAAATAGCCATGAAAACAGAAGAAAAAGTATTTTCTTGTATAGAAAAATATCAGATGATACCAAAAAACAGTCATGTAATTGTAGGGGTTTCCGGAGGGGCAGACTCTGTATGTCTGCTGAAGCTTTTAAAAGAGTATGAAAAACAGCAGGATTTTCAGCTTTATGCAGTACATGTTAATCATCATATCAGAGGGGAAGAAGCAGTGCGTGATGAGGAATTTTCAAAGGCAGTTTGTCAGAAACAGGGAATTCCTTTTACAGTATTTCATTACAATGTGCCTCAAATTGCAGCAGAGAGTAAACTTTCTCTGGAGGAGGCTGGCAGAAATATTCGAAGGGAGGCCTTTTCTGAGGCTATAAAGAATATTAAAATGCCGGGAAAGAAGATTATCGCTTTGGCACATCATGAAAATGACAATGCGGAAACGGTTCTGCATAATCTTATGAGGGGGACGGGAGCAGCCGGACTTGGCGGTATACGCCCTGTAGCTGGGGAGAACAGGGAATATATTCGTCCGCTCCTGTTTGTGAAAAGGAAAGAGATTGAAATATATTTGAAAGAGCAGGGAATTTCCTGGGTAACAGACAGTACCAATATGGAAATGGAATATACCAGAAATAAAATTCGTCATCAGATTATTCCGATGATGGAGGAAATCAATCCTCAGGCTGTTTCCTGTATTGGAAGAGCCGCAGAAAATATGTGGAAGATAGAAGAATATCTTCAGGAGCAAACGGATATACTTTATGGAAAGTATGTAAAAAGAACAGAAAATGCGTTTTGTATCAGCAAAGAATGTTTTTTGGAAAAAGAAATTATGCAGTCATACTTGATTATGCGTGTTTTAGAGAAGGCATCAAAAGGGAAAAAGAATATAACTGCAGCACATATAGAGGCAGTACGAGGGCTTTTTAAAGGAAGGACAGGAGCTTCGGTATCTCTGGCATGGGGGCTGACGGCCAGTCAGGTGTATGGAGATGTTCATATTCAGCGCAGGAAAGAAGAAAAAAATGGAATGTATGCTCTGGAATGGGAAGTATTCCCTTATGAAAAACAGCAAATTCCGGAAAAAACATATACGAAATGGTTTGATTATGATAAAATAAAGAATAGTCTGAGTGTTCGCCATCGTTTGCAGGGAGATTATCTGGTGGTAAATGATAAAGGCGGACGAAAGAAATTAAAAGACTATTTGATTGACTGTAAAATTCCAAGACAAGAGAGAGATGAACTGACTCTTTTGGCAGATGGCTCCCATATCTTATGGGTTGTGGGATATCGTATCAGTGAAAATTATAAAGTTACCAGTCAGACAAAACAAATATTAAAAGTACAGGTAAAAGGAGTAGAGGAAAATGAGTGAAAAAATCCGTGTATTATTAAGCGAAGAAGAAGTAGGAAAGAAAATTCGTGAAATCGGAGAGCAGATCAGCAAAGATTATGAAGGAAAAACAGTTCATTTAATTTGTGTATTAAAAGGTGGAGTATTCTTTACTTGTGAACTTGCAAAAAGAATTACAGTTCCTGTTACTATGGACTTTATGTCTGTTTCAAGCTACGGAGATGAAACAAGTTCAAGTGGAGTAGTTCGTATTGTAAAAGATTTAGATGAAAGCCTGGAAGGAAAGGACGTCTTAATCGTAGAGGATATTATTGACTCAGGAAGAACTTTAAGTCATCTTCTGGAAATCTTAAAACAGAGAAATCCAAACAGCCTTCGTCTGTGCACTCTGCTTGACAAGCCGGAACGCAGAGTAAAAGACGTAAATGTAGATTATGTATGCTTTAATATTCCAGATGAATTTGTAGTGGGATATGGACTGGATTATGCACAGAAATATAGAAATCTTCCATATATTGGTGTGGTTGAGCTTTCATAACCGGAAAGGAGAAACGACAACGTGAATAAGCAGGCGAGAAACTGGATAACACCACTGTTGCTCCTGCTGCTGGTGCTGTGCGTGGGAAGTGTGATCATTCGTCAGACAACGCAGAATTCCAGCTATACAATGGAGGAATTCCAGCAGGCAGTAAAGGATAAGCAGATTACAGAGGCTTTTATTCAGCCTAATGAGGAAGTTCCCACAGGAGAGGTGACAATACGTCTAAGAGATGGTAAAGAAGAACATTTTTATGCTCTTAATTTAGAAGAAGTACAGGATATTCTCATGGATGGAGGAGTTCACAATGTGAGAATAGGTCAGGTGCCGGGAGATAATACATGGATGTCTACACTCATTCCATTACTGCTGACGGGATTTATGCTGTTTTTGGTAATCAGCATGATGAACCGCCAGATGTCAGGAGGCAGCAATGCCAAAATGATGAACTTTGGAAAAAGCAGGGCTAAAATGTCCACAGATGCAGATAAAAAAGTGACTTTTAAGGATGTAGCAGGTTTGCAGGAAGAGAAGGAGGAGCTGGAAGAAATCGTAGATTTCTTAAAAGAACCTCAAAAATATGTAAAAGTAGGAGCCAGAATTCCTAAGGGTGTGCTTCTTGTAGGACCTCCGGGAACAGGTAAGACACTTCTTGCAAAGGCAGTAGCCGGAGAAGCCGGTGTTCCGTTCTTTTCTATTTCCGGTTCTGATTTTGTAGAGATGTTTGTCGGTGTAGGTGCTTCCCGTGTAAGAGATTTATTCGAAGAAGCAAAGAAAAATGCGCCGTGTATTATTTTTATCGATGAAATTGATGCTGTGGCAAGACGCAGAGGAACAGGAATGGGCGGAGGACATGACGAAAGAGAACAGACCTTAAACCAGCTTCTGGTAGAGATGGATGGATTTGGTGTCAATGAAGGCATTATTGTTATGTCCGCTACAAACAGAGTAGATATTTTAGACCCGGCTATTCTGCGTCCCGGACGTTTTGACAGAAAAGTAGGCGTAGGAAGACCGGATGTAAAAGGCAGAGAGGAAATTTTGAAGGTTCATGCGGCAAAGAAGCCTTTAGGGGAAGATGTAGACTTAGAGGAGATTGCAAGAACTACTGCAGGGTATACCGGCGCAGACTTAGAAAATTTAATGAATGAAGCTGCAATTCTTACAGCGAAAGATGGCAGATTTTTCATCAATCAGAAAGATGTCCGTCAGGCATTTATTAAGACCGGTATTGGTGCAGAGAAAAAAAGCCGTGTTATTTCTGATAAAGAAAAGAAAATTACCGCATACCACGAAGCAGGGCATGCCATTTTATTCCATGTCCTGCCGGAAATGGAGCCGGTTCATACTATTTCCATTATTCCTACAGGGATGGGAGCCGCAGGATATACCATGCCTCTTCCGGGAAAAGATGAGATGTTCAACAGTAAGAACAAAATGCTGGAGCATATTGTAGTTTCTCTTGGAGGCAGAGTAGCAGAAGAAATGATTTTCGGTGATGTAACAACAGGAGCATCTCAGGATATCAAACAGGCAACACAGACTGCAAGAGCAATGGTAACGCAATATGGTATGTCTGATAAAGTAGGTATGATTAATTATGGAAGCGATGATGATGAGGTCTTTATTGGCAGAGATTTAGCACATACAAGGAATTATGCAGAACAGACCGCAGCTCTTATTGACAGCGAAGTAAAACGTATTATAGACGAAGCTTATGCAAAGGCAAAAGAGATTATTTCAGAGCATGAGGATGTGCTTCATAAGTGTGCAGAGCTTTTGATTGAAAGAGAAAAAATTAATCGAAACGAGTTTGAAGCGTTGTTTTTATAAAGAATTAGGCAGAATACTGAATGATTTTCGGGGGAGAAGAAAACAGCCATGTTAAAAATACTCAAAAAAATGTTAAAAAAAAATGTAAGATTGTGCACACTTTTTGGGTGCTACATGATATTATAATAACTGTAAAAACCCCCCAATACATTATATAGTTTTTGCTACACCCCATAAGAAGAAATACCTTCTCCAAAAACGCCAATCGAAAGATTGGCGTTTTTACTATATAAAAAGAAACAAAAAACAGTTGTATATATTTATGGGGTAAGATAGAATAATAGTAGATAATAATTCGGCAAAATAAGTCGGTATAAATAGAGAGGATGGCAGTATGGATTACGAACACTTGGCAGAGACAAGAAAAATTCAGGAATATGTGACCAATATGCGGCCTGCTTTTAATAAACGTGCAGTATTTAGTGATGAAACTGAAAATTATAGAACGCCGGCAGAACCGGAGCCGGGGGATATAGTAAATATCAGAATTCGAACCAAAAGTAATAATGTGGATTTTGTATATCTGGTGGCGGGAAATCTTCGCCAGAGAATGAAAATGTTAGGGACCAAGGACGGATTTGACTATTATGGAACAGATATAAAACTAGGAGCACAATCGATCCGTTATTTTTTTGAAATCATTTCCGGAAAAATTCAGTGTTATTATAACAAAATTGGTATTACAAAAGAAATTGATGATCATTATTCTTTTGGAATTGTGCCGGGATTTCATACCCCTGAATGGGCAAAAGGGGCAGTGATGTACCAGATTTTTGTGGACCGCTTTTGCAATGGTGATGGTTCAAATGACGTGGTAAGTAATGAGTATTGTTATATTGACGAAAAGGTTCAGAAGATAGAGGATTGGAATACTCCACCCAGAGCAATGGATGTAAGAGATTTCTATGGCGGGGATTTGCAGGGAGTTATGAATAAATTGGACTACCTGCAGGAACTGGGGGTTGATGTTATATATTTTAATCCTATTTTTGTTTCACCTTCCAATCATAAGTATGATATTCAGGACTATGATTACATTGATCCTCACTATGGGAAAATTGTAAATGACGGAGGAGAACCACTGGCAGATTGGGATAAAGAAAACGCCCATGCATCTAAGTATATTCAGCGCGTTACTGCAAAGGAAAATCTGGAAGCCAGTAATGCTTTTTTTGCAAGGCTGGTAGAGGAAATTCATAAGAGAGGTATGCGCGTTATTTTAGATGGTGTGTTTAATCATTGTGGTTCTTTTAATAAGTGGTTAGACAGAGAACGAATATATGAAAATCAGAGTGGCTATGAAAAAGGAGCCTATGTATCAACAGATAGTCCTTATCGAAGCTTTTTCCGCTTTCATGGCGCCCAGAGCAATGAATATGATGGCTGGTGGGGACATAATACCCTTCCGAAATTAAATTATGAGGAGTCACCGAAGCTATATGAGTATATTATGCATATTGCGAGAAAGTGGGTGTCACCGCCTTATAATGTGGATGGATGGCGTCTTGATGTTGCTGCGGATTTGGGGCATAGTGAAGAGTATAACCATCAGTTTTGGCGAGATTTCAGAAGAAATGTAAAGGAAGCAAATCCTGATGCTATTATTTTGGCAGAACACTATGGGGATGCAAGATCATGGCTTGCAGGTGACCAGTGGGATACAGTAATGAACTATGATGCTTTTATGGAGCCCATAACCTGGTTTTTAACCGGTATGGAGAAGCATAGTGATGAATACAGGGATGGTATGTTTGGAAATAGTGACAGCTTTATTGGAGCCATGAATTATCACGGAGCCAGTTTTTATGCTCCGTCATTATATACTGCTATGAATGAGCTTTCAAACCACGATCATTCCCGATTTCTTACAAGAACCAATCATGTAGTGGGCCGCGTGGGAGAACTGGGAAGTGAGGCAGCGGAACGAAATGTAAACAAAGCAGTACTCAGAGAAGCAGTTGTCATGCAGATGACATGGCCGGGAGCGCCTACAATCTACTACGGAGACGAAGCCGGTGTCTGTGGGTTTACTGATCCTGATAACAGACGTACTTATCCTTGGGGCAGAGAAGATAAAGAGCTTATTCAGTTCCATAGAGATATGATAAGAATTCATAAAGAAAATCCTTCTTTAATAAAGGGTTCTTTAAAGTTTATTGCCAATGATTACCAACAGCTTGTTTATGGAAGATTTACAGAAAAAGAGAAAGTTGTGGTTGTGATTAACAATAGCAATGAAACAAAAAATATGGAGATTTCAGTGTGGGAACTGGGAATTTCCAGAATAAAAACACAGAAATTTAAACAGTTGATGGTTACAGGTGATTTTGGCTACAGCCTGGTGAAAAAAATATATGAGTGTAAGGGTGGGGTGCTGCATTTGGAAGTACCTTCTCATGGAGCTATTATTGTAAGAGGAATTTTGGAAGAATAGAAAAAAGATAGTAATTGCAGGTCGAAATGACCTGTGTTATACTGATTTTATGGAAAGCTAGAGCACATAAAGGCGGTCTACCCTCCTATATAGGAGGGGCAAACCCTCCAAACCAAAGAGGAAAGGAGGGCGATGCCAATGTATGTTACATATCAGGACTTGGTTCAGGTTGGAATATTCATTGTTGCCCTTATTGGATTGTGTTATACAATCTTCAAGGGAAAAAAATAGCCGCCACTACTACCAATAGTGACGGCAAACCTCATTTGAGGTAAAAGCATTTACTGTTTTGGGGTAGACCGTGTGTTTCTGGTTTTCCCTTTTTTCTACTACAAATATAACATATCTATCCATATAATACAAGAAAATTTTTAAACTGTGCAACTTTTTGAGAAAAAGAAAAAAGCTGTAAACCCCTCTATCTATTACAAACTAAGCTTTGTACTTATTTATCATTTTTCAAATGTGTAGTTGATAAAAGTAAAAATGAAATGCCTAATAATAAAAACCTTATTGCTGAGGTAGTATTCATATCCATAAAATTTATTGTTGACATTATAAAGAAACATATAAACCTGCTGGAATTTATTTACATCAGATTGAAGAGGGCATTTTCATATTTTTTTCACAATCGAATTTTGACTTCCTAAGTTATATGGGCAAACATCCCTACACTTATGACAAGATATTCTCCAAATCTGCTTTTCCTCATCATCTCCAAATGCAAAATCCCAACAAGATTGTTGTTGTATTTCTGAATTTTCCAGCGCATTGATGGGGCAAATATTAACACATAAATCGCAATTATTGCAGATAGACTCTTTCATTTCATCAGGTTCAAACTCCTGTTCACGTAACACTGCGCCTAACCAAATCATACTTCCATATTCTGGCGTTATTAACAACGAATGTCTTCCTATTGTTCCCAGTCCAGCCGCTTGAGCTATATGCTTTTTTTCATTTCAATACAAAAATCCAAAGCTATTGCATCCAATTTAGGCGTAATAGAATTTCTTACCCTCGTATATGGAACATCTGATTTGCAGATAAGTGTCCCTACTGGAAATCTACATCCAAATGAAATTACTGATTTACATGCTTGCAAATTACGCTCAAACGGAATGCCAGTTCCGCTACTGCGGAACTGCTATTCCATTTTTTACGGTACGAAGTACCGCTAGATGATATCATTCTGTTTCACGCATATTTATACCGTTCATTTCCAGACGATATGTATGATGTTTATCTGTGATTCGTGTAAGGCACGCATCAGCGTAGGTATTATCAGCAAACATATCAAACCATGTACTGACTGGAAACTGTGAGATGACTACAGTTGATTTTCTTCCATCCCTGGTGTCAAGGACTTCAAAAAGATCCCGGCATTTATCAAGATCGAGATCCATAAGGCCAAAATCATCGATTACAAGAAGATCCAGCTTGGTCAGCTTATTCAGGTAATCCAGATTTGTGGATTTGATACGTGTCTGTTCCATTTCGCTCATAAGAGTGTTCGCTTTTATATACTTTACACTCTTAGACTGCTTCATTGCAGTTACACAAAAAGCATTGATTAGATAAGTTTTTCCACTGGCGGAAGATCCTGTTACAATGAGATTCTTTCCTTCCTCTATCCAATGGCAGGTACTCAGTCGCTCTATTGTCTGGGTATCAAGCTGACGTTCTGGACGGTAAATAGTTTCGTCAAGATCCGCCGCTGGGTATCGCAGATGCGCTTCTTTCATCAGACGATTAAAACGTTTATCTGCTCGCGCCTGCCACTCTGCATCAACCATTGCTGTCATGCGTTCCATAAAAGTGTTCAGATCTGCATTGGGATCTTTCAACTGTTCTTCCAGGATATGTGCCATTTCTGGAACACGGAAACTCTTCAGACGCATGATCAGAGCCTGCTCCTGAGGTGTTAATGTAATGTCATGGGATGAACTCATTTGTATGCCTCCTTTCCACGGATGTTTGTATGGGAAGGAAGTTTTCCGGTTCCGTTTATAGCGCTGCTGGAATGATTATTCTGAACCATGCTAAGTACTTTCTTGAAATAAGAATACTTGCAGGCATTGGCTTCTACGCATTTCTCAGCAGCCTCCTGAACCAGCCTGTGAGGAACATCTTTACAGGAATGGAGTACACCGGCACAGCTGTTGTATGCCTGTTCCTCATGCTTGGAACTGCGGAGTATCCTGTCAATAAGAGTTACCATAGATTCTCCATAAACAGATGCCCATCGTCTGTAATAAGCTCCGTCATGTGCATTCACTTCTTTGTAATATAGGTGTTCTGGAGGCATATGACTGTCATCTGTAATGTAAAGAGGAAAATCACGGTAAGATCTTGGATGGCGGCAGATCAGCCGGTTATACTCATCACAGATCCGTATCTCCGTCATTGTAGCCTTAAGAATTGCAGGCTTCCCTTTATAGGTATACAATACAGAATAGTAGTGGGCATCATACTCAAGATGGTAATTATCTGGAACTTTAAGAAAGTATTTATAATCACAAAGTGTATAACTTTCGCCTGGAAGCTGGTTCATACGCGGTTTGTCGTACTTTTCGAATCCATTCATGCGGGATTTCCGAATGTCAGATTTTTTCTGGAAAGGACGCTGGTTGATGTCTGCTACGATCTTTTTGACCGCAGCATTCAGAGCTTCCAGAGAAGTATAAGTATCTTTCTTTAATTCTTCTACCAGATGCGTCTCCAAGAAACGCACATGATTTTCAACTGTTGGTTTACCTTTCGGTTTCCTTGGTGGTGACGGCAGAATAATCGTATCATAAAAAGTTTCCAGATCTGAAAAAGCTGACTGCAGCACAAGTTCATCTTTACTATGCCTGGTAACAGCTGTTCTCAGATTGTCCGGGACAAGATATTTAGGAACTGCCCCATAATAAGACAGTGCATGTACTGTGCCGGTAATAAAATGTGGAAGTTTTTCATCCGGAAAGATCTCTGCATAAACAAGGCTGCTAAAACCAAGTGTAGTTGTAAAAATGTGAACTTTCCGAAGTTCGCCAGTTGTTGTATCCAATAGCAGTTCCGGCTGGTCACCTACCCAGTCAATATACATCTTTTCACCAGGGATCCGTTCCACAGGCATAGATGTTTTTGAAGTACCATAAGTATCTACCATAAAATCACGATACAGCTTATAAAACTGAGCAAGCTGGTAACCGTTAGGATGCTCTTTTTTATAATCAATCCATAGAAAACTCAAGTCAGCATGTTTTCCCATTTGGATCATCTGCTCATGTATTTTTTCAAAATCAGGCAGTGGAATATCCTTATGTCGAAGGTTTTCTTTTGGATAGATGAGATCAACCACCTTTGAGGCTGGCATTTGTCGAAGATCATCCAATGATAAGCCTGAATCCTTGTAGCGGTTCATGATCAATGCAATCCCGCTCCGTCCGATCCGGTAACGTTTTTGTACAGAGTCATAACTGACTTTACTGAGCCGAAGTTCTATGACTCCAAGAATAGTATTGTAGTCGTGCATAATAGTTCCTCCTTTGCACTGTGATGAATAATAGTTACATCACAATAATAAAGGAAAAACGTACCGTTTTGAGCAGAAAACGCGTACCGCTAAATCAGAATGAATGTACCGCCGATTTCAGAATAGGCGTACCGTTCGAGCAGAATTTGCAAACATGCTGGAAACACATCTAAGGGATGATAGCCTTTCGGTGCATTAGCAAACCTATCTATACTTGCTATACCACATAAATCTGCACCTAACGCAAACATTATTTCCTTTACCTCTTTACTAATCTCTGCATACCCTTTTTCATACTGTATTGCCTTTAAGTATAATCTGCTGTCATATTTCCTTGTTAATCTTTTTATTGGATATTCAGATATTTTCTATTAACATTTACTGCAATGAAGCTGGTGTTCCTTACCATTCCAGTCACAAAATCCGTTTCTACAATGCTTCCACAACCTTTGACGGGAATAATCTCACAACCTTGAGTTATTTAATGGGGCATAGCGAAACGGCAACCACACTTCACTATTTACGGAACGTCAACAAGAGGAAGAATGACCGCTTTGCTTTTCAAAGACTGGGGATTTCCTCATAAGGTGTTCAAAGGTGTTCAAACTTTTGGAAGCAAAAAAATAAGAGAAACGCTGTAAAATCAACGCTTCTCTCTCTTTTAACCAATGCCGCAGACCGGAATCGAACCGGTACGGGAGTATAAGTCCCGCAGGATTTTAAGTCCTGTGCGTCTGCCTGTTCCGCCACTGCGGCAAGTCTTTTATGATGGGCGATGGTGGATTCGAACCACCGAAGGCGTTGCCAGCAGATTTACAGTCTGTCCCCTTTGGCCACTCGGGAAATCGCCCATGTCATTTTGACTAAATAGAATTATAGCATAGTTTGTGAAAATTGCAAGTATTTTTTTACATACATAATTGTTTGAATTTTTGTGAAAATAAGAAGAGACTGTCGCTTCAAACATTATCCACAAGTATTCGGGATATGGTACTTAATGCGACAGCCTCTTCGGTTTTATGTATTATTTAGTGCCGAAATCTTTATTGTGCAGCTTCTTTGTCCTGTGGAATTGCAATATTTAAAATCATAGCAATAATTGCAGCAGGAACAATTCCTGAACCGCCAAAAATCAGTTCTACAAATTGAGGCAAGTTAGAGAGTACTTCAGTATTTGCTCCCAGACCATATCCAAGACCTAATGCTACAGATACAATGGTTACAGTACGATTGCTGACACCGTCTTTGGTTACAAGCTGAATTCCGCTGACAACAATAGAAGCAAACATCATAACAGCAGCACCACCAAGTACACTCTGTGGCATCATTTGCACAATTGCGGCTAATTTCGGGAATAATCCGCAGAGTACCAGAAAAATAGCTCCGGTTGAGATTGCAAACAGATTGACAATTTTGGTCATTGCAATCAATCCCACATTCTGGCTGAAGGATGTATTAGGAAGTACACCAAAGAATGCAGCAATAGAAGAACCAAGACCATCACAGATAACGGAGCCTGACAGTTCTTTATCTGTTGCCTCTCTTCCAAGACCGCCCTCTGTAATAGCAGAAGTGTCTCCAACTGTCTCTACAGCCGTTACAATAAACATGATCACAATTGGAACAATAGCGCGAAGATCAATCATATCCTTGCTGAACCCAAAAGGCATAAATGCAGGAACTGCAAACCAGCTTGCATCCCTTACTTTTGAAAAGTCAAGAACCCAGGAGCATGTTTTTGTGATGGTTTCCTGTGTGTTTGGATCAACATACTGGTAGGTTGTAGGTAAAATCATTCCCATAATTCCACAAACAATATAACCTACAATAATTCCGATTAAAATAGATGCTGTACTGGTAACGCCCTTTGTAAAGTGTTTTAACAGAATGATAGTTACAAGAACTACAGTTCCGACAAAAAGGTTGGGAAGAGAGCCAAAATCGCCATTGTTATTTCCCCCTCCAAAAGAGTTTATCCCAACAGAAATCAAAGAAAGTCCGATTGCCATTACTACAGTTCCGGTCACAAGTGACGGGAAGAAACGGCGAAGTGGTTTGAGAAAAAATCCTAATACGGTCTCAAATAATCCACCAATAAAACTGGCAAAAATGATAGCGCCATAGGTAACAATTCCCTGTCCCATGGTAGCTGCCACACCGCTGCATACTCCGATAAAACCGGAACTTGTTCCCATTACAATAGGAAGCTTTGCCCCCACCGGTCCAACAGTAAAAATCTGTAACAGTGTAATAATTCCTGCCATCAGCATCGCATTTTGAATAATTTGAAGCTGAAGTTCTCCGCTCAGAGCACATGCGCCGGTAATTAACAGAACAGGCGTTAAATTTCCTACAAACATGGCCATGACATGCTGCAGACCATATAAAATCGCCTGCCCAAGGGGAATTTTTCCTTCCAGCTCATAGGGACTGGAATAATTTTGTTTCTTTTGCATTTTCTTTTCTCCTTAGAATTGATATTCTCTTAATTTGTCCAACTAACACTCTATCATTGTTAAGAAAAAGAAGTCAATCATTTTGTAAATTTTTCTTCTCTTTTGTGGATTTCACAAAACCGGTGATTTTTAATATGGTTATAAATTAAAGAAGCAATTACCTCTGCGTCTTCTTTCATGTCTTCCTGGAGCCAGTGCATAAAGATGTTATACAAGGCACCGGAATAGTAGTAGAGTTCGTATCTTTCCAAAGAAGATGTGTTTTGTGTCTGCGTAACTTCTAACATATATAAATCAAGTCCATAGAGAAGAATTTGCGAGCGGTTTGCCTGTGTGATGCACTGTACATAGTCTTTGTACTTTTGAAGATATTTCATGCTGTTTAAAATGTGCTCGTAGGTCTGGAAATTAGAAGAGAAAGCAGGATCTTTTAAATCTTCTACATATTCCTTTAAAATCCGATACATGTAGTCTAATAAAATATCATCTTTAGATTTATAATTCCGATAGTAGGACATCCGGGAAACGCCGGCACGTTTTGTGATATCGGTGATAGAGATATCATTATAATTTTTTATATGCATAAGTTGGAGAAGTGCTTCCATGATACAGTTTTTTGTGAATTCTTTTGTTTCCATGAAACAAAAACCTCCTTTTTGTCACAGTTGGGCTGTTAGATATTGTTTTCGAGAATAGTAAATGTTACAATTGTAACATTTAGTAAAATCATATCAGAATAAAATAGGAAAAGCAAGAAAGGCTGGAAAGAAATGAAATTTGGAATTGTTACAGATAGCTCCTGTGATTTGCCGGAGAGTTATACAGTACAGGAAGAAGTCACTGTAGTATCTTTTTATGTTTCTTTTGATGGAGAAAATTATTTAAGAGAGGGTAAAGAAGCAGGGATTACAGAATTTTATCAGAAGATGGCAGATAATCCTGACTGCTACCCGAAAACCTCCATGCCCTCTGTACAGGATTATATAGATGCCTTTCTTCCGTTGGTGAAGAAAGGGTTACCGGTTTTATGTATTTGTCTTACTAAGAACTTTAGCGGTTCTATGCAGGCGGCAGTGAATGCTAAGGAAGCGGTAGAAGAAGAATTTCCTCAGGCAAAAATAGAGGTTGTAAATTCTCAGCTTGTTACAGCGCTGCAGGGACTTTTTGTAAAAGAAGCGGTGAAATTGCGAAATCAGGATATAGATTTGGAAACTGCAGTGGAAGCATTGAAAAAAATCAGAAATACAGGACAAATCTTTTTTACTACAAAGGATTTAAAGTATTTAGAACATGGCGGAAGAATTGGAAAAGCAGCCTGTCTTGCAGGCAGTATGTTGAATATTAAACCAATTCTCCGTTTTTGTGATGGGGAGTTGGGTTCTACAGAGCTTTGCAGAGGAAGAAAGAAATCCCTTCATAAAATTATTGAGAAATTTTTAGATTATGTAGAAAAAGAGAAAATAGATTTAAATCAATATACACTTGTTACAGGGCTTGGTCTGATGGTACCTGAATTTGATGCTTTCCAGGAAGAACTGCGAGAAGGCTTGAAAAATAAAGGATATAATATTGAAACGTGGGAAACTATGCAAATTGGAGCAACAATCGGTGTACACACAGGACCATATCCAATGGGACTTGGGATTTTGAAAAAATGTGAGATTTAAGTCAGAATAGGCTGTCGTATTGGAAATTCGACAGCCTATTCTGTATGAAATTATGGCCTTCGATATCGGTTGAAACAGGAAAAAATTTCTTCTGTGCGGGGAATAGCCATACCGCAGGGAATATAAGAACAGTTACAAATTTTACTGAAACCATCTTTTTCCAGAGAGTCTTGCAGCGTATGTACAATTTCTGCAAGAGTACGTTTTCCGTCAATCAGATGTTCCCGGGCATATTTTAATAATTCTCCCAGGGTGGCAGTTTGCTCCTTGTCTATCAGTTGTTCTATGTATCTTAAATCGACAATATCTTTTCCAAGAGAAAAAGCATCTTTACCCTGACATTTTATTTTAAAATCTTTGTAAGAAGATTTTTTGGTACTGCTCATAATGCGATGAGAAGACGGCATACAAAAATCAGCGGCGGCAGATGGAGGCAGGGGATATTTAGGGCAAAGTTTTTTGACTTTCTTTGTAATATCCATAGCCTGATAATTGTCCATTTGTATAATGGTGTCTGCAATATGAAAAAAAGCTCCGCAACTGCCGGCTACCAGGATGGTGGAAATATCTGCTTTGGCAAATAATTGTGCCGCACGTTCTAAAAATGGTGTAATTGGTTCTTTATCACGGCTGATGACTTGCTGCATAAAAGCATCCCGTACCATAAAATTAGTGGCAGAAGTATCCTCGTCCAAAAGGAAAAGTTTACTGCCAGCCTCTATGCCTTCTACAATTCCAGCTGCCTGAGAGGTGCTGCCGCTGGCATCTAAAGTAGAGAAACAATGCGTATCTTTTCCGTTAGGTAAATCATTGATAAAGAGGGAAATATCTACATCTTTAATAAAACGTCCATCTTCTGAGCGAAGCTTAACAGCGGATGCATCTGTAAGGACAAATTCTCTGCCATCACCGGAAATATGATTGTATACACCTGTTTCCAGTGCTGTTAAAAGTGTAGATTTTCCATGATAACCGCCGCCTGTAATCAGGGTAATACCCTTAGGAATTCCCATTCCTTTTATTGTGCCTTTATGAGGCAGTGAGATTTCTATGGCAAGAGACTCAGGTGATTGAAATGGAATGGCATTTTGAAGCGGTTTTTGGGAAATTCCGCTTTCTCTTGGGAGAATAGAACCATTTGCGAGAAAGGCAACAAGATGGCGTTTTTTTAGTTCCTGTCGCAGAAACTCCTGGTCTTCAGCGAGGAATACTATATTTTCAATGGTTTTGTGGGGAAGATTTTTATAAAGCAGTGCATTTTCCACACAAGCAGGAAGAAAATCAAAGAGAATTTTTTCCAGCTCAAAGGCATTGATAGTTCTTCCGTTAGCAGGAAAACCTACAGTAAAGCGAACAGTGATAAAGTCAGAGCTTATTTCACAGGCGCTTCTTTCCAGAACTTCTTGTCCGCAGTTGGTAGTGGAAATAGAGCCGCTTTTGCCAGAACCTTTTGCTTTAAAGCTGTAAACAGAAAGCTGATGGGAAAATTTCCGCAAAAGATAGTCCTGTACAGCAATTCGTATTGCTTTTGTGGAAAAACAATAATCAGGAAAATCAGCAAGTTTTGCAGGAACCTGAATACTCAGATGTGAAGGAGAGGCAAAAGGATCTCCCTGTACATGGTCTATGGAGAGCAGATAATATTTAAAATCGTAAATACCTTTTAAAGTTTTGTAAGCAGGATAGCTTTTTCGATTAATAGAAGAAAGCTGCTGTTTGAGTTGGTAGGAAGTAAACATAATAAAATCCTTTCATAGAAAATAAGAAAGAGGCTGTCGCATTAAGTGTAATTCTTGCGGTACGTTCCATACAACAAAAAAATCCCTTATATCCGAAGATATAAGGGATATACGTGCGTTAGAGGATTCGAACCCCCGACCTTTTGGTCCGTAGCCAAACGCTCTATCCAGCTGAGCTAAACGCACATTTGTTAGCTGACTGCCTCAGCAACAAAATTGATTATATGGCATAAAACTAAAAATGTCAATACTTTTTTTAAAAAAAATTTTAGGGAATTAAAAAAACCAGGGATTTTGTATGAAATATGCTGGAAGAATTGTAAAATACGTGATAAGATAATAAAAGATGCAGGGGATAAAATTTTAATTTTACATAAAGGGGAGAATATGCATGGAGAATGAAATTACATTTAAAACCTCAGTAGGAGGCTACAGACGAGATGAAGTTATTGAATATGTAGAAAGTATGAATGAAAAGATTTTTTACATGAAGAAAGAGCATGAAGATGCTGTGGCTAATTATAAAGTCAGAATTAAAGAATTAGAAGATCTTCTAAAACAAGGGGAAATAAATGAGGCTGCACTTATGGAGGAGAAGGGGGCAAAGCTTGAAGCTTGTGAAACAGAAAATACAAAATTAAGAGAAGAATTGGAAAAACTGGAAGAGCAGTATAAAGTGGTGCGTTCTGATGTGACAAAACTGGAAGCAGAAAAAAGAATTTTGAAGGATAAATTAGGACGGGAAGTTTTAAGACTTCGCACAGAAAATCAGGATTTAAAAGAAAAACTGCAGGAGGCAGAGAAGAATATAGGTTCAGAAGCAGATTATGAAGGAGTACGTGATGCTGTTTCAGAAGTACAGTATAAAATCGCAGAATACGTAAATATTATTAATAAAACTCAGCAGAGCCTTGCAGAAACATATCAAAAGATGAATGGAATTAAGAAAAAAGTAGCAGAACAATTGGAGAGTAGTAAAAAATAAAAATGTACTTGTAATGGCAGGGCAGATAGATATGGGGAAAATTATATTATTTCATGGTACACCGGATAAGGATACCGAAAATTTTATGCCTATTACCAATGGTACTATAATATGTCAAGTGCAGAGGTTATAAAAAAGTGCCTGTAGATTTTTTGAAAAAAGCTTATTATGGAAGAGCAACAGCTATCAACGAAATTGCTGATAGCTGTTGTTCTTTTGCATAGTAGACATTATGATGCCTATTTAATTTTCATTGTTATGTTTTTTTGCCATGTTTTGTGTATGCTGTTTAATTGCAAGAAAACTTTCCGTACTGATGACATGTTCCATGCGGCAGGCATCTTCGGAAGCCGTTTCAGGAGCTACGCCCAGTTTTATCAGCCATGTACTTAAGAGTTCGTGGCGCTCATATATTTTTTCCGCAATAGCAAGCCCGGACTCAGTAAGGGTGATATAGCCTTCCTGATTAACATTTATGTATCCGTTTAGTCGGAGATTTTTCATGGCAACGCTGACACTTGGTTTGGAAAAGGATAATTCATTGGCGATATCAATAGAGCGAACCTGAGGTTTGCGTTTGCTGATAACGAGAATAGTTTCCAAATAGTTTTCAGCAGATTCCTGTATTTTCATGCAGCGACTCCTTCCTTCAAAAATATACTGATATTAGGATACCATATTTTGCTAAGAAGTTCAAATGGATAAGAACTTGAAGGTTATTTATGTTTACATTCCAGATATTTTGTACTAGAATAAGACACATAATATTTGACGGAGGAAAGTAAATGGGAACAGTAATCATACCGAAAGACTATCATTCATGTTTATCCAGATACGAAACACAGGAAGCAATTGGAGCAATTAAAAATCTTATGCAGAAAAAACTGTGTATGGCATTAAAGCTGAAGAGAGTGACGGCTCCCTTATTTGTAGACCCTGCTATGGGATTAAATGACGATTTAAATGGCGTGGAGCGTCCTGTAAACTTTGATATTCCTGATGCAGGAACTACAGCACAGGTGGTTCATTCCTTGGCAAAATGGAAACGTATGGCGCTTTATCATTATGATTTTCATGTGGGTAAAGGGCTTTTAACTGATATGAATGCAATTCGCAGAGACGAAGAGTTGGATAACCTTCACTCAATTTATGTGGACCAGTGGGATTGGGAAAAAATTATTACAAGAGAAGAACGTACTTTGGATTATTTAAAGAGTACAGTACAGCGTATTGTAGGTACAATCTGCAATGCATTAGATGAAATAAAATACCAGTATGATAATCTGGACACAGAGCTTTGTAGAGATGTGACATTTATCACATCTCAGGAATTGGAAAATTTATATCCGTCTTTAACACCAAAGGAAAGGGAACAGGTATATACAAAGGAGCATAAAACAGTGTGTATTATGCAGATTGGGGATGTACTGGCTTCCGGTGAAAGACATGACGGAAGAGCTCCGGATTATGATGACTGGAAATTGAACTGTGATATTTTATTCTGGCACGAACCATTGCAGTGCGCTTTAGAGATTTCCTCTATGGGAATTCGTGTAGATGAAAAATCATTGGATGAGCAGTTAAAGAAAGCAGGGTGTGAGGAGAGAAGGAACCTTCCTTTCCATCAAATGCTTTTGAAAGGAGAACTTCCTCTGACTATAGGTGGAGGTATTGGACAATCCAGAATTTGTATGCTCTTCTTGGGAAAGGTGCATGTAGGTGAAGTTCAGGCATCTATCTGGGATGAAGAAACATTGACTGCTTGTAAAAAAGCGGGTATAGAAATTTTATAAAAGGAGAGCGAAGTGGAGCAGAAGACAAAAAAATGGCTTATTGCAGGGGCGATTGCTGCTGTAGTTGCAGGAACAGGGGTATATTATAGTAACATTTCTGAACCGAAGAAAGGAACGGATAAGAAACAAGAGGAAAAAGCAGTAGTAAAAGAAGAAATAGAGGAAACACAACAAGAGGAAAAATCTTACTATCCGCTGACCATAAAAACGATAGGACCAGACGGTAAGGAATATGAGACTGTTTACGAAAAACAGCCGGAAAAAGTTGTAGCTGTTTATCAGGGAAGTGTGGAAACGATGCTGGCTCTTGGCCTGGAAGACAAAATTGCAGCTGTTGCAGGGATAGAACAGCCGGTTTTAGAAGAATATCAGGAGTCCTTTGACAAGTTGAAAAATCTGGAGGAGTTTACACCTTCCAAAGAAACGATTACAGCAGAAGAACCGGATATGATTTTCTCATGGGTTTCTTATTTTGAGGAAAGCACGCTGGGAGAGCCACAGGAATGGCTGGACCAAAATGTGAACGTCTATATCAATACCAATACGGCATCTGAAAAAGATACGCTGGAAAACGAATATAAGGATATTGAAAATATAGGGAAAATCTTTCAGGTGGAGGAAAAGGCAGATAAGCTTGTAAAGTCCATGAAAGATAAGGTGAAAGAGCTTAAGAAAAAAGCAGATAAGATGGAAACAGTGCCATCAGTTTTGATTTTGGAAAAGGGAACAGATGGGTTTATTAATTACGGAGCAGACAGCCTTGCCGGAGATATGGTAACGCAGATTGGCGGAACTCTTGCAAAACAGGAGAGTGCAGTGATGACGGCAGAGGAAGTGGTTCAGGCAGATCCGGATGTACTGTTTGTTACATACACACCATATCTGGATGATGATGAAGAACTGATAAAAGAAGAAAAACAAGATTTGTTCTTGCAGGATGATACTTTTGCTGAAATGAAGGCGGTAAAGAATAATAAAGTAATTCCTGTAATGATGAACGAAATTTTTGCCAGCGGTGTGCGGACACAGGATGGGGTGGAAACATTGGCTGAGGGAATGTTTCCAGAACAGTAATATGAATTTTAGAGCTGTCGTATTAAGCAAAAATCAAGAATAGCTATACATTTTTGATATATGCTTAAATACGACAGCTCTAATATATTATTAGATAATGTAGGAAATGGCTCCTTAGTTTACATAATCTTTCCAGATATAGCCTTTCTGTCCTTCAAAATCGACCTCATACCAGCCGCTTCCATCTATGTTTGTAACGGTTACAGCAGCACCGCTCTGTAAAGTTCCCAGAATTTCAGAACCGCTTTTGGGCTCTGAGCGGACATATACACTGCTGGCAATAGTGGTTTCTTTGGAGTCTCCCACAGCAAATTTGCTGTCATCAGTTTCTTCCTTCTCATCCTCTTCTTTCTCATCTTTTTTGTCATTTTCTTTTGCCGGGACTTTTTCATCGTCCTTTTCTTTTTTATTCTCCTGCTTTTCAGTTTCCTGTTGTTTGTCATCTTCTTCTAAGACAACCGGAGAGCCCGTACTGTTTGGAATGCTTTCTTCTGCCTTTTTGGCCAGAGCCAGAACGCTGGAATTATCTTCGCTGGTAATGATTTTTCTTATTTTTACTTTGCTGGTATCTGTATTGTCAATGGCTCCTACATACATAAGTGTCACTTCATTACCGGGAATAATCCCATTTTCTAAGTCCAGTTGTGCCTTTTCACAATTATCAAAAGATAATTCTTTTCCATCAGAAGTTTCAATAGATATTTCTGTGCCGGTATACTTGAGCAATGTTCCGCTTAAAGAGGAAGAAACTGCGTCCAGTTCGGCTTCTTCAGACTCCTGAGAATTATCTTTTTGGCATGCTGAAAAAGATAAAGTAGTTGCTGCTGCCAGTAGTACAAGTAAAAATTTTTTCATAAACAAAACCTCCTATCTTGCTATGAATTTTCACGTTTTTCTAAGTGCTTGTTAAATAGTAGAAGAAAACCTATTGTTGACATAACTGCGGCAATTCCATCTGCCAAAGGCTGCGCATAGAAAGCGCTCTTTGCCCCAAAGAAAATAGGAAGAAGAATGGTAAAGAGCATGTAATTTCCTTTTCTGGCAAGAGAAAGAAACAAAGCTGTTTTACTTCTTCCAAGAGCTGTAAATCCATCTACAAATACGTATTGGAAGCTGAGAGGGACAATCATTAAGGTGAAAACCCCAATTCCCCATGTGCAAAGTTCAAGCTGCACCGGGTCTTTTGTGAAAATATGAATAAAATACTGAGGTACAATACGGGAAAGTATAAACATTAAGGTGGTAAAGCAAAGGCATAGAATTAAAATGTATTTTTCTGCTTTTTTAACACGCCTGATTTCCTTTGCACCATAGTTGTAACTTAAAATTGCCTGAGTACCGCTGGAAATTCCTAACATAGGACCGGTAATCAGCATCATAAAACTTTGCACAATCGTTGCACAGGTAATTAAAATATCTCCCTGGTCAGGACCGCCGAATTTTTGCAGAACAGAGTTCAACACAATAATAATCATGCTGTCTGTAGCCAGTATCAAAAATGGGGAAATTCCTAACATCAAAATTTTTCGCACAATAACAGGAGAAAAATTTCGTTTTTTCAGTAAAGTAATTTTAATAGGTACTTTTTTGCCAATTAAAAACAGAAAAGCGAAAGTACAGGATGCAAATTGTGCAATAACAGTAGCAATAGCAGCTCCTGCAACTTTCATATCGAGCAGGAAAATGAAAACAGGGTCCAGCACAATATTAGTAACAGCGCCTATTAAAACAGTGAGCATTCCTATTGCCGGAAATCCCTGACAGGTAATAAAATAATTCAGCCCAATAGCCATAAGGGCGAAAAATGTTCCTGCGGTGTAAATGGTAAGATAAGCATCTGCATAAGGGAAGGTTACAGGACTTGCACCAAACCAGTTGAGCAGATATTTTTTACTTACTAAAAATAATATAGTCAGTATGGCGGAAAAAAGAACCAGCATGGCAAAACTGTGGGCAAGAATGGACTCTGCCTGTTTTTTTCTTCCGGCACCCATACGCATGGACATTAAGATGGAACCGCCTAAACCGATCAGTGTACCGAAAGATGTCAATAGTGTAACAATAGGTCCACATACGCCGACACCTGCAAGGGCTGCATCTCCGATTTCTTTAATATTTCCAATAAACATTCGGTCAATGATACTGTATAAAACAGTGACAAACTGTGCAATCATAGAAGGGATTGCCAGCTTTAAAACCAGAATGGGAATTCGGTCTTTTCCTAAATCTGTTTGATGTTTCATTCTATCTTGTTCTCCTTCATGGTTATCTGTATTTAGATTTTAATACGAATTTGAAAAAAAGAAAAGAGAAAAAGCTTGCTTCCTGCAAAATGCCTGTGCTATACTGAATTCATGGGAAACACAACAAGGGGAGCACTGCGTGGGCAGTGCTTTTTATTATGATGAAGGAGCAGACATGTTAAAGATTAAAAATTATGTAAGACCGGAGAGTCTGGAAGAAGCGTATGAATTGAACCAGAAAAAATCTTCCTGTATATTAGGAGGAATGCTCTGGCTGAAAATGGGAAACAGAAATGTAGGAACAGCCATTGATTTATCAAAGCTGGGATTGAATGAAATTAAAGAAACAGAAGAGGAATTTCAAATCGGTGCAATGACTTCTTTAAGAGAGTTAGAAGTACATAAAGGTCTGGCAGCATATACAAATGGAGCCATGAAGGAAAGTCTTCGCCATATTGTAGGGGTGCAGTTTCGAAACCGCGCTACTGTAGGTGGAAGTATTTTTGGAAGATATGGATTTTCTGATGTACTCACCATGTTTTTGGCAATGGATACAGAAGTGGAGCTTTATAAAAGAGGCCGGATTTCTTTAAAAGAATTTGCTGCAGAAAAACCGGACAGAGATATTCTGGTTCGTCTTATTATAAAGAAAACACAGGCAAATATGGCATATATCAGTCAGAGAAACAGCAGTACAGATTTCCCTGTATTGACTTGTGCAGTTTCTGTAGAGCAAACCGGAAAGGTAAATATTGCAGTAGGCGCCTGTCCTTTCCGGGCAAAGCTTGTGGAAGACAAAGAAAATATTTTAAAAGGCTTTTTAGATATGAGTGATTTGCAGAAAGAAAAAGCAGCCTGTGACTTTGCTCTTTATGCGAAAGAGCAGGTAAGAACAGCGGGAAATATGAGAGCTTCTAAAGAATACAGAAGTCTTCTTGTTCAGGTTCTGGTAAAAAGAGCATTGTTAAAAGCAGGAGGGAAAAATGGAAATTAAATTTAAATTAAATGGAAAAGAAATAAAAGCAGAAGCAGAAGCAGATACTATACTTTTAGATTTGTTAAGAGAAAAGGGCTGCTATAGCGTAAAAAGAGGCTGTGAAACAGCAAACTGTGGGCTGTGTACAGTTCTTATGAATAAAAAGTCTGTACTTTCCTGTTCCATATTGGCAGTGCAGGCAGATGGACAGGAAATTGTTACACTGGAAGGAATGCAGAAAGAAGCAGAAGAATTCGGAGATTTTCTTGCCAATGAAGGTGCAGAGCAGTGCGGATTTTGCAATCCCGGTTTTATTATGAATGTATTTGCCATGTTAGAAGAAATAGAAGAACCTACAGAGGAAGAAATTCTGGAATATCTGGCAGGAAATCTCTGTCGTTGTTCCGGTTTTGTGGGACAGACAAGAAGTATTTTGAAATTTTTAGAATATAAGAAAGGGGGTAAAAAAGAAGTATGAGTTATGTAAATCAATCAGTACAGAAAAAAGATGCAAAAGCACTGGTTACAGGACAGCCGGTGTATACAGATGATTTAGCGCCTGCGGACTGTTTAATTGTGAAGGTGCTGAGAAGTCCCCATGCTCATGCCATAATAGAAGAAATTAAAACAGATATTGCGAAAAAAGTTCCGGGAATTGCCTGTATTCTTACTTATGAGGACGTACCTCAAAACCGTTTTACCATGGCAGGTCAGACTTATCCTGAATTAAGTCCTTATGACAGATTGATTTTGGATAAGCATTTAAGATTTGTAGGAGATGCTGTGGCTATTGTGGCAGGAGAAAATGAGAAAGCCGTGGATAAGGCTTTAAAACTCATCAAAGTGAAATATCAGATTTTAGAGTCTGTATTGGATTTCCACAAAGCAAAAGACAGTGAAATTCTTATACATCCGGAAGAAGACTGGGAAGCAAAAGTTCCTGTCGGTGCAGATAATCATCGAAACCTATGTGCATCCGGAGTGGAAAGCAAGGGCGATGTGGAGGCTCTTTTAAAGGAATGTAAATACGTGGTAGAGGGAACTTATCATACAAAAGCAAATCAACAGGCAATGATGGAGACTTTCCGTGCATATACTTATTTAGATCATTTTGGAAGATTAAATGTAGTTGCGTCCACACAGGTTCCTTTCCATATAAGAAGAATTTTAGGGAGAGCTCTGGGCATTGGTGCATCTAAAGTGAGAGTCATAAAACCACGTATCGGCGGCGGATTTGGAGCAAAACAGACTTCTGTAGCAGAAGTATATCCGGCTATTGTTACTTTAAAGACGGGAAAACCGGCTAAAATGATTTACTCCCGCTATGAGTCTCAGATTTGCTCTTCACCGCGCCATGAAATGGAAGTAAAGGTGCGTTTGGGAGCAGATGAAAAAGGACTGTTAAGAGCGATTGACATTTATACGCTTTCTAACACAGGCGCTTATGGGGAGCATGGCCCTACAACGGTAGGCCTGTCTGCTCATAAACCGCTGGGATTGTATCGAAATACGCAGGCATATCGATTTACTTATGATGTGGTATATACAAACCACATGTCAGCAGGAGCTTATCGCGGATATGGAGCAACCCAGGGGATTTTTGCAGTAGAGTCAGCCATTGATGAGCTTGCAGAAAAGATTGGCATGGATCCGGTAGCTTTTCGGGCATTAAATGTGTCAAGAGAAGGAGACGCTTTTGTAGGATATGACGGAAGTCCTGTGGTTACAAGCTGTACCTTGGACGAGTGTATAGCAAAAGCGAAAGAAATGATTGACTGGGACAAAAAATATCCCTGCTATGAGACAGAAGATGGAAAAATCCGTGGTGTAGGGGCAGCTCTTGCTATGCAGGGGTCTTCTATTGCCGGTGTTGACGTAGGTGGTGCAACTATTAAAATGGGTGAGGATGCTTCTTATACTTTAAGTCTTGGCGCTACAGATATGGGAACAGGCTGTGATACGATTTTGGCACAGATGGCAGCAGATATTTTAGAGACCAGACTGGAAAATATTGTAGTATTCGGTGTGGATACAGATATTTCCCCTTATGACTCCGGTTCTTATGCTTCTGCAACTACCTATGTTACGGGAATGGCTGTTGCAGATGCCTGCAGAGAACTTCGTCAAAAAATAAAAGAGCTGGGGGCACAGATATTAGATGTCCCTGTACAGGAAACAGAATTTGACGGACAGAAAGTTTATACGCTGGATGGAGAAAGAGAAATTTCTGCAGAAGAAATTGCAGTAAAGGGAACTTGCGGAAATAATCAGTCTCTTCATGTCACGGTTAATCGTTCTTCTGAAATTTCACCGCCGCCGTTTATGGCAGGAATGGCAGAAGTAGAGATTGACAGAGAAACGGGCAGCATTGAAGTGGTAGACTATGTAGCTGTAGTAGACTGCGGAACACCTGTAAATCCAAATCTTGCCAGAGTGCAGACAGAAGGCGGTCTTGCACAGGGAATTGGAATGGCTTTATATGAGGATATCCAGTATAACGAAAAAGGACAGATGCGAAATAATTCCTTTATGCAGTATAAAATTCCATGCCGTCAGGATGTGAAGAAAATTCGAGTGGAATTTGCTCCAAGCTATGAAAAATCCCATCCTTTTGGGGCGAAATCTATTGGAGAGATTGTAATTAACACCCCATGTCCGGCCATTGCAAATGCTGTATATAATGCAGTAGGACTTCGAATAAAAGAAATGCCTGTTACACCGGAGAAAATCGCAATGGGATTGTTGGAAAAGAAAATTTGACAAAAATTTGACGCTTTTAAAGGTATAATGAAAGTCACTAAAAATTTATTAGAAACAAGGAGAAGAAGTAATGAATAACCACAAAAGCGAAAAGAAAATTATGTGGTACAGCCTTGCTTTTATGGCCTTTTCTACAGTATGGGGATTCGGAAATGTAATTAACGGATTTTCTGAATATGGCGGTTTAAAAGCAATTGTTTCATGGGCATTAATTTTTGCCATTTATTTTGTACCATATGCGTTAATGGTTGGTGAAATGGGAAGTGCTTTCAAAGAAGCCGGTGGCGGTGTAAGCTCTTGGATCTTAGAAACAATCGGACCTAGAATGGCTTATCTGGCAGGATGGACCTACTGGATTGTGCATATGCCATATATTTCACAGAAGCCAAACGGCGCAGTTATTGCAACAAGTTGGGCAATCTTCAGAGATGCACGTATCAGTAAGATGGATGTAAAATTACTTGCGGTAATCTGTCTTGTACTGTTCCTGTTTGCTGTATGGGTAGCATCTAAGGGAATTGGTGTTTTAAATAAACTGACATCCCTTGCAGGTTCTACTATGTTTATTATGTCTATTCTTTTCATCGTCATGATGCTTGCAGCACCTGCAATCACAGGCGCAGATGTAATGGATATCGAATGGTCATTGGAAACGTTTATGCCTACATTTGACAGCAAGTTCTTCTTGAACTTATCAATTCTGGTATTTGCTGTAGGTGGATGTGAGAAGATTTCACCTTATGTAAATAAGATGAAAAATCCTGCAAAAGATTTCTCAAGAGGTATGATTACACTTGCCATCATGGTTACCGTATGTGCAGTATTAGGAACAATCGCATTAGGTATGATGTTTGATTCCAATAATATTCCACCGGACCTTATGACAAACGGTGCTTACTACGCATTCCAGAAATTAGGAGAATATTACCATGTTGGTGATTTCTTTGTAGTAGTTTATGCGTTAACAAACTTAATTGGACAGTTTGCAGTATTAATCCTGTCTATTGACGCACCTCTGCGTATGCTTTTAGACAGCGCTGATGAAAATTACATTCCAAAAGCTCTGTTTAAACAGAACAAACACGGCACATATACAAACGGACATAAATTAGTTATGGTTATCGTATCCTTACTGATTATTGTTCCTGCATTCGGTATCGAAAGTGTAGACGTGTTAGTAAAATGGCTTGTAAAAGTAAACTCTGTATGTATGCCTCTGCGTTACCTCTGGGTATTCGTTGCATATATTGCATTGAAAAAAGCAGGAGACAAATTCCATGCAGAATATCGTTTTGTTAAGAATAAAACAGTTGGTATTATCTTCGGTGTATGGTGCTTTGCGTTTACAGCATTTGCCTGCATCATGGGTATTTACTCAGAAGATCCATTCCAGTTAGTAATGAATATTGTAACTCCATTCGTATTAATCGGACTCGGATTTATTATGCCGGTTATTGCAAAACGTTCTAAAAACAAATAATTTTTAATAGTGCCCGGCTCTCAGGAGTACGGGCACTATGTATATAAGATAAGGAGGAAAAATATGTATCAGGAAACAGCAAAAGAACTTATTCAGTTTATCGAAAAAAGCCCAACTTGTTTTCATGCAGTAGCTTCCATGAAAGAAATTCTGGAAAAAGAAGGTTATACAGAATTAAAGGAAGCTGATAAATGGGAAATTAAAAAGGGCGGAAATTACTATGTAACAAGAAATGACTCTTCTCTGATTGCATTTTCTGTACCGGAAGGAGAAGCAAAAGGCTTCCGTATTATGGCAAGCCATAGTGACTCCCCATGTTTTAAAATTAAAGAAAATCCGGAAATGACAGTGGATAACAAATATGTGAAGTTAAATGTAGAGCGTTACGGCGGTATGATTTGTGCTCCGTGGTTTGACCGTCCTCTTTCTGTAGCAGGCCGTGTGATTGTAAAAGAAGACGGAAAACTGGTGACAAAGCTGGTTGATGTAGACAGAGATTTACTGATGATCCCAAATCTTGCTATTCACATGAACAGAGAAGTAAATGATGGGTACAAATACAATGCACAGAAGGATTTGCTTCCATTATTCGGAGATATTGCTGCAAAAGATACTTTTATGAAAACTATTGCTGAAGCAGCAGATGTAAAAGAAGAAAATATTTTAGGTCACGATTTATTCCTTTATAACAGAGAAAAAGGTTCTGTATGGGGAGCAAATGAAGAATATGTTTCTATCGGAAGATTAGATGATTTGCAGTGTGCATTTTCATCTTTAAAAGGTTTTCTGGCGGGAGAAAAGAAAGAATATATTGCAGTACATTGTGTTCTTGATAACGAAGAAGTGGGAAGCGGTACAAAACAGGGTGCGGCATCAACTTTCTTATATGATGTATTAGTTCGTGCAAATCAGGCTCTGGGACAGGATTATGAAAATTATTTAAGATATCTTGCCAACAGCTTTATGGTTTCTGCTGACAATGCACATGCAGTTCATCCAAACTATACAGAAAAGGCAGATCCTGTAAATCGTCCATACTTAAATGAAGGAATTGTAATTAAACACAGTGCAAATCAGAAATACTGTACAGATGGTGTTTCAGCAGCAATGTTTAAAGATTTATGTAATGAAGCGGAAGTACCTTTCCAGACATTTACCAACCGTTCCGATATTTTAGGCGGTTCTACACTGGGAAATATCTCTAATACAAAGGTTGCTTTAAATGCAGTGGATATTGGACTTCCACAGCTTGCAATGCATTCTCCTTATGAAACAGTAGGAGTAAAAGATACAGAATATCTGATTAAAGCAGCAACAAAACTATTCCGTTAATGTAAAGAAGCTGTCATTTTAAGTCGCATCGAGAATATCTATACATTTTGCGCTCAGTCTGCGCTCACTTTGAGCTTGTAATCTCAAAGAGTGCTCGACAAATTCGCTAAAAATGTATAGATATCTCTGATTGCTCTTAATGTGACAGCTCTTTCTAAAGTTTATCGTAAGTTTTTTCCTTATTTTCCGGAGCTTTTAAAAGTAAATATTTACGGATTGCAAAGATAACAGCAATTGCAACAACGCCGATGAGTGTTTCTATGGTATTGAGATGTTCTACCACCATTTGCCTTGCAATCGCAAACATCAAAACTTCCAGCAGATTTTCAGCGGTATGTTTTGCCAACATCTTTACAAATTCCACACCAATTAAGAGTGTCATAGCATTCCCCAGAAACTCAGTGAATTGTCCTGGTGTAATATCCAAAAGAGGGATACGGATAAAATTATAAAGCATTGGAATAATTAATGTAATAATTACAAGAAGCATCACAGCAGATAAAAATATTTCCGTATATCTGGATATTGTATAGATGATATCATTTAGTTTTCGCTTCATTTGACTCCTTTCTTAAAATAATCAGACATGCAAGAATTATGTAATAATTTGATAGATTTATCATATCACAAATTTTGGAAAAAACGAAGAAGATATAGGAAAAATAGGATAGTTATATCATATTTTTTTATAAATAATATGTAACAGAAATTTAAAAAATCCCAAGTTCACACTTGCCAAGGGGTAGAAATTATGATATTATATACAGGAAGTTCGAGAAATATTTCATAAATGTTACAGATATTAAGAAAGTAAGTATAAAATTGTTATTGGAGAGGTACATAAAAGTATGAAAAAAAGATTAGCATGTCTGTCATTGATTTTTGCTATGGCAGCGACACAAATTCTTCCAGTTTCAGCTGCAAGAAAAGATGATGTACAGGCTCAGAAATCAGAAACTCAGAGTAAACTTTCAGAGGCAGAAGAAAAAGCAGACAGCCTTGAGGCTGAGAAAAGCGCTCTTATGGGACAGATTAGTTCCTCTGAACAGGAGTTAGTAGATGTTCTTTCTCAGATTGATATTCTTGCCGGAGAAATTACAGATAAAGAAGCAGAAATTGAAAAAACAAAAGAAGACCTTGTACAGGCAGAGCAGAACCGAGATGAACAGTACGAAGCAATGAAGAAAAGAATTCAGTACATGTATGAAAACGGTGGAAGTGATGCTTGGGCACAGATTTTATTAGAGTCTGACAGTATTGCATCTATGCTTTCTAAAGTAGAAAATACAGAAAAAATGTATGCGTACGATAGAGCAGAATTAAAAGAAATGAAAGAAGCTGTTCAGGAAGTTAAAGATTTAGAAGAAAAATTGGAAAATGAAAAATCTGAATTGGAAACTGCTAAAGAAGAACAGGAAGGTATGAAGTCCTCACTTCAGACTAAGATTGATGATTTAAAAGCAAATGCATCTGACTATGAAGCTCAGATTGCAAATGTAAAAGCACAGGCTGAACAGTACAAAAACCTGATTGCACAGCAGACAGCAGAATTGGAACAAATTCAGGCACAGGAAGAAGCTGCAAGAAAAGAACAGGAAAAACAGCAGCAGGCTCAGCAGAATAATAACAAGAATAATAGCAGCAGTAATAAAAATAACAACAGTAATAAGAACAATAACAGCAATAACAATAGTAGCAACAATAATAACAACAGCAACAATAACAGCAATAACAATAACAGCAATAACAATAACAGCAATAACAATAACAGCAATAACAATAACAGCAGTAACAATAACAACAACAGTAATAACAGCAACAATAATAGCAGCAGCAGTTCAAAACCATCTTATGATAGTGGAACAGGTGCAGCAGTTGTAGCTTATGCAAAACAGTTTATTGGAAATCCTTATGTATATGGCGGAAACAGCTTAACAAATGGTATTGACTGTTCTGGATTTACACAGCAGATTTACGGACACTTCGGATACAGCCTTCCACGTACAAGTGGTGCACAGGCAAGCTCTGGTGTAGGTATTAATTATTCCCAGCACCGTGCGGGAGATTTAATTGTATATCCTGGTCATGTAGCAATTCTTACAGGAGATGGCGGAATTGTACATGCTTCTAACAGTGCTCCATATCCAAAGGGTGGTATTAAATATACTGCAAATGCATTATATAGAGATTACATTACAGTTAGAAGAATTGTTCAGTAATTAATTGCATAGTACATATTAGGGAGAAATACCAAAATGGTATTTCTCCTTTTATTTCATAGGAAAGTGTGTCCTATGAAACAAAAGGAGAAAAATGATGAAAGAAGATAAGAAAATATTAATTGTAGAAGATGACACAGATATAAATAATCTACTTTTTACAGCATTGAAGAAACAAGGATACACTGCCACGCAGGCATTTTCAGGAACGGAAGCAAAAATGGTGCTGAAAATGGATAACTTTGCATTAGTGTTGCTGGATTTGATGCTGCCGGGAGCACCGGGAGAGGAAGTTTTGGAATTTATACGGGAACAGGGAAACAGTTCTGTGATTATTTTGACGGCAAAAGATACCCTTGACGATAAGGTAAATCTTTTAATTGCAGGGGCAGATGATTATATTACAAAGCCTTTTGAGATACAGGAGGTACTGGCAAGAGTTCAGGTGCAGCTTCGCCGCGGTGTTCAAGAGGGAAATGGCAATGTGCTTTCGCATAAACAAATGGTACTGGATAGAGAAAGATTTCAAATAGAAGTAGAAGGAAAACCACTGGGGAAAATTACGAAACAGGAATTTTCTATATTAGAGCTTTTACTAAAGCATCCGAAACAGGTATTCAGCAAAGAAGATATTTTTGAATATGCGTGGGAAGAGCCTTATATGGGAGAAACAAAAACTTTAGATGTGCATATCAGCAATATTCGAAAAAAGATAAAAGAGGTAACAAAGGAAGAATATATAGAAACCGTATGGGGAATTGGATATCGGCTTCAGCAGTAATCTGCAGTTTCGCTCAAACTTTACTCTTTTTTTACTTTTGATTTGCGATTTTTTAGGATGAAAGAGATAGGATGAAAGCAGATAAGAAAAGGAGAAGTTATTATGAGTGAATATTTATTGCAGACCAGAGGGCTGACAAAACAATATGGACGCCATAAAGCAGTGGAAAATGTGGATATCCATGTAAAAAAAGGCGCGATTTATGGATTTATAGGAAGAAATGGAGCAGGAAAGAGCACCTGTCTGAAAATGATAAGCGGGCTTTCACGTCCAACAGCAGGTGAAATTGAACTTTTCGGATATTCAGGGAAGGAATTAAGAGATGTTCGTTCCAGAATTGGATGTTTAATTGAGATGCCAGGATTATATGGAAATATGACAGCATATCAAAATTTGAAAATAAAATGTAAAATGCTGGGAATTAACAAAGCCGGATATGTAGAAGATATCTTGAAAACCGTAGGGCTTGAAAAAACAGGAAGGAAAAAAACAAAACATTTTTCTCTGGGAATGAAGCAGCGTCTGGGAATAGGGCTGGCTCTTGTGGGAGAACCGGATTTGCTGGTTTTAGATGAACCCATTAATGGACTTGATCCTCAGGGAATTGTAGAGGTTCGCGATACCATACAGAAGCTTCGAGATGAGCGAAATATGACGATTTTAATTTCCAGCCATGTATTGGAGGAACTTTCAAAACTGGCAACCCATTATGGGATTATTCATAATGGAAGTCTGCTGCAGGAGCTTAGTCAGGAAGAACTGATAAAACGATGTTCAGAGCGCATAGAGCTGGAATTAGATTATCCGGAACAGGTGCTTCCTGTATTAGACAAAATGGGATTTACCAACTATCAGGTAATAGATAAACATCGTGTTTATATTTTTGAACGGTTGGAGGAGAGTGCTCTTTTAAATATGGAACTGGCAAAGGCAGGAATTTTAGTAAAGGGAATTTCGATTACCAGCGAAGATTTGGAAAGTTACTTTTTAAACCTGACAGGAGGTGCTCAGCATGCTTAAACTGATTAAAATGGATTTATATCGAATGTTTCATACAAAGGCTTTTTATATTATTTGGATTATTCTTGGGGTAGCTGTTATTTTTTCAACTACGATGTCAAAGGAAGACTATCAATATATGCAAGAGGAAGCGGCAAAGGGCAGTTGGAAAGCGTTTCAGAAGGGAATTTAAACGTTGGACTAAATGTTACAATTCCTACAAAACCCGGAGAAAAAGTAACGGTGTTTGATCAGGTTTTTGCTAATATGCAGTCAAAATTTGTTGCCTTGTTTCTGGTTATTTTTGCGGTACTGTTTTCTACAGCAGATATTACAAGCGGATATATTAAGAACATTGGAGGGCAGGTAAAAGAGAGAGGAAATCTTATTCTTTCAAAAGCAATTGTACTGTTGATTTATACAGGATTAACGTTATTTTTATATTTGGTTATACAGGCGATTTGTCAGTACGCTGTATTCGGAGCATCAAAATGGGGAGATATGGAAATGTTCTGGAGATATTTCGGAACGGAGGCAGTACTTCATTATGGTTTGGTATTGATTTGTATGGCAGTGGCAATTATTTTGAAAAACAATATGCTCAGTATGACTTTATCTGTGTGTCTGTGTGTAAATGTACTGACGATTGTATACAGTGTTGTGGATAAGGTTTTACGTGATATGGGAGTGAAAGACTTTAGTTTTATTGAACATACTGTCAGTGGAAAGATTTCTCTGCTTTCTATGACGCCGAAGGTTTCTGATTGCGTAAATGCAATTGGCATAGCCGGAGGATTTGGTCTTTTGGCAGTTCTTCTGACGATTTTGGTATTTCGAAGGAGAGATATATAGATGAAATTCTGGATTGGAATTTTAATTTTTATTATTTTATTGCAAACATATTTTTTAGTAAAAATGCAGCGGCAGATAGGGGATATCTGCCGCCAGCTTGCGTTCTTGATGAAACATGACAGTAATATGATGATTACTGCCAATATGAAGCGTGGCGGTTTTGAGAAGCTGATAAGTCTGCTGAATGAACTGTTTCAGATGCGAAGAAAGGAGCAGCAGGAATTTAAAGAAAAGGAGCAGATGATTGCAGATACTTATACAAATTTATCACATGATATTCGTACGCCGTTAACTTCCCTGAATGGTTATTTTCAGCTGATGGAAAGTGCCGGACCGGAAGAACAGAAGCATTATATGAAAGTAATACAGGAGCGAATTGAAAGCTTAAAGGAAATGCTGGAAGAATTATTTATGTTTACAAAGCTGAAAAACGACAGTTTTGTTTTGGAATTGAAAACCTGCTGTATTAATCGCATTTTAAAGAATACTATTTTTTCTTATTATGATGATTGGTCCAGACGCGGCATCTCTCCTGAAATCAGTCTGCCTGAAAAGCAGCTTTATATGGAGGGAAACGAAGCCGGACTAAAGCGAATGCTCCAGAATATTATTAAAAACGGCATGGACCATGGACAGGATAAGATAAAAGTTCAGCTTTTTGAAAGAGAAGGGAAAATTTGCCTTTGGATTTGTAATGAGGTGACAAATCCGGAAGAAATTGATGTATCCCGGGTATTTCAGAGGTTTTATAAGGCGGATGGAGCAAGAAGTAAAAATTCCAGCGGACTGGGGCTTTCTATTGCACAGGAATTTGTTCTGCGGATGAAGGGGGAAATTCATGCGGAAATTTCAGGGAACCAGTTCTGGGTAAAAATGAGCTTCCCCCAAAATGTGAAGTGATAAAAATTCGTTGCCAGTGAGAAGAATATATGGTAGAATAAGTGCAATTGATGTAATTTGAGATACGATTTAGAAAGCAGATTTTGCGGAAAGGAGCAAACTATGAGATGGAAAACAACGACGGTTCACCTTGCGAAAGGTACCTATATTGCTGTTTACAGGGATAGTGCGCTCTTTTTTAAGGAAAACAGTCTTTTGTGATTGCAACAACTATAAAAAGCCACTATCTCCTAATCAAGTAATTTATTTGAAAAGGAGATTTTTTTTATGCGTAAATTTAATATAAAACAGCAGATAGGTAAGTTATATTTAGTAACTTTTGTAGGCCATTTTCAGATTGCAGGAGCATCATGGGTTGCATTGCTGGCCATGAGGGGATTTTCTCTTTTGGAGATTGGAATGTTGGAAAGTATCTTTCATATTGTAAGCTGTCTGTTTGAAATTCCATCAGGCGTTGCAGCAGATGTTTTCGGACGCAAAAAGACTATGGTTATGAGTCAGCTTGCCTCTTTATTATCCGGTGTAATGATGGTTTTATCAGAAGGATTTTGGACAACGGCATTTGCCATAGGATTTAGCGCTTTAAGCTATAATCTGGCTTCCGGTACAAGAGAAGCACTGGCTTATGACAGTTTGAAAATGGCCGGAAAAGAGAAAGAATATAATGCGTTTGCGGCAACGGATATGATGCTTTACAGAATTACAAATTCTACGTCCACACTCTGTGCAGGCCTTGCATTATTTCTCGGTTTTCGAAAGGCTTATACGGTGGATATTCTTTTTACTTTGGCAGCTTTATTCATTGCATGCAGTTTAAAAGAGGTTACCATAGGAGAAAAAACAGGTAAAGAAAAGGTATCTTGCAGATTGGTGAATACAGTCAGAGAAAGCTGGCATTTTTTATTTTTTAATAAGAAGATTAGAAGTATTATGATAATTAATGCGGTTATAGGGGCTGTTTCCACACTGGTATTGTTCTTTTTGCAGGCAAAATTGCCGCTTTCAGGATTAAATCAGGGAATGCTTGGACCGGTTCTTTTCCTTATGGGAATGGGGGCTGCTTTGGGCTCTAAAGCAACGTCATTTTTTTCCGGTGTGTCTTATAAAAAGGTTGTGCTTATAAGCAGTTTTGGTGTGGCAGTTTCCTTTCTTATGACATTTACTCAAAGCCCTGCGTTGATGATTTGCGGTGGATTTTTAGGAGCATTTGTTGATGACTTTCTGGAAGTCAGGACAGACGTGCTTATTAATGAAATGATTTCATCAGAACAGCGTGCAACATTAATTTCAGTGAATTCTTTTACTTTTTCTATTGTTATGATTATTTTATCTACATGGATGGGGTGGATTATGGGATAGTTTTATGGTAGGATAGATATATATACCATGGAGAAAAAAGGAGAACAGCAAAGATGAAAATTGCAGTAACTTATGATAATGGAAACATATTTCAGCATTTTGGAAAAACAGAGTTTTTCAAATTATATGAAGTAGAGAATAATCAGGTGGTTTCAAGTGAAGTAATTAGTTCTAATGGCGCAGGTCATGGTGCATTGGCAGAACTTCTGGGCAATCAGTCTGTAGACTTGTTGATTTGCGGCGGCATTGGCGGCGGTGCACAGACAGCGCTGGCAGATGCAGGAGTTGAAATATGTTCAGGTGTGCAGGGTGATGTAGACCAGGCAGTGGAAGCTTATTTAAAGGGTGAATTAGTATCTGCAGGTGTAAACTGTGATCATCATCACGAGGAAGGCCATAGCTGCGGCAGTCATGAAGACGGACATTCCTGTGGTGGAAACTGCGGTGGTTCTTGTGGAGGACATGTACATTTGACAGGACGTAATGTGGGTAAGACCTGTCGTACACATTACAAAGGAACTTTTAATGATGGAACACAGTTTGACTCTTCTTATGATCGTGGGGAACCGTTGGAATTTATTTGCGGAGTAGGCCAGATGATCAAAGGGTTTGATGCAGCTGTCGCAGATATGGAAGTGGGACAGAGTGTGGATGTTCACTTAATGCCTGAAGAAGCTTATGGTATGCCGGATCCGGATGCAGTTTTTACTCTTGAAATCGCACAGCTTCCAGGGGCTGAAGATTTGGAAGCCGGTCAGCGTGTTTACCTGACAAATCAGTTAGGACAGCCATTCCCGGTAGTTGTTGTGGAAAAAACAGAGGCAACGATTACTTTTGATGCAAATCATGAAATGGCAGGAAAGGAATTAAATTTCCATATTGAATTAGTTGAAGTGAAATAAAACAGGGTACAAAAAACGGAGTTGTCGAATTAAACATTATCCCCAAATATTTATAAATATTCAGGATATGATTTAACACGACAACTCCGTTTTGATTTCATCTAATGTTTATACCGGAATGTTTTTCTTTCTTAATTTTCGAATATAGCTTACCAGCAGAACAATACAAATAAAATCTATGATTACAACGGCAATTATAGATTGCATACCGTAGTAAATTCCTGCTGTTTCTGCTATTTTACCGATAATGGAAGGCATGATGATTGCTCCTAAACTTGCAATAGTTAAGATAAAGCTCCATGCAAGTGCATACTTTTGAATAATACTTCCTGCAAAGGAAACAGTTGTAGGATAAAGCCCTGCCATGCTGAAACCGAAGCCCATAATACCTATGAGAATAAGTGGTGTTGTAGAGCTGGACAATAATAAAATCAGGAATGCTACCAGACCAAATCCCATGCAAAGGAGCAGCCATTCTTTATGTATTTTTGTAGAAAGCCATGCAGTTAAAAGTCTTCCTGCTAAAATCATAATCCATAAAACACTGGCAGTAGCCTGTGAAAGTGACTGTGGAAGTAATCCTGTGTCTTTAAAATAGGTAATCATCCAGCCAATGACACCCTGTTCTGCACATAAGTAGAAAAACATTGTCAAGGTACAGAGATAAAACAGAGGTTCCTTAAAAAATGCAAAGCTGGAAGCGGTTTTCTCCTTTGTTTCTGTTGTGAAATTTTCAGAAGTGGGGATAATAAAGTACATAATCCAGCTTAAAATTCCCATAATCAACATAAAATAACAGGCATAAATCCAGTTGTCAGGATTATTTTTTGTAAGAATAATCAGCAACAGTGGGAAAGTAAACGCACCAATGGCAAACATTGCATGAAGCCCGTTTAAAAGAGAAGCTTTCCCAGGAGCTAATTCATTAATGGATTGGTTACAAAAATTGCTGGTAGCTCCTCGTGCCATACCTGTTAAGAAAAAGGAGAGCGCCAGCAGGGAATTATTATCAGAAAAGATAATAATTAAAAAGGAAAGAGCGAAGAAAGCGTTAAAAAGCAAAATGCTTTTTTTCCTTCCCAGAAAAGCCGGTAATGCACCGGAGGCAAAGCTGGAAATCAGGTTTCCTACAGAATGAAGACTGACAATCATACCACAAAAGGCGTATTCCAGTCCTCTGGCATCTCTGATATAAGGAAGGAGAGAGCCAATAGACAATGCGAGCATACCGTTAATAATAAAAACACCGTAGCTGCATAAAAGTTGTTTGTTTTGAGTTTTACTACTGAACAATGTTACAAAATTCCTTTCTTTAAAATACAAAGTACTATATAGTCTAAAACAAGAGTGGAAGTTTGTAAAGGGATGTACGTTGTTTCGTTCATAAAGTTTTTATAATTATATTAGCACTCGATACTTGACCTGGCTAATAATTAGTGTTATAGTAGCACTAGAACAAAGAAATTAGCACAAATGGAGGGATTTTTTATGAATATCAGTAAATTTACGCAGAAATCACTTCAGGCTGTTCAGGATTTAGAGAAAACTGCTTATGAATTCGGCAATCAGGAAGTTGAACAGGAGCATTTGTTATACAATTTATTAAAGCAGGAGGACAGTCTGATTTTAAAACTTATTGAGAAAATGGAAATTCAAAAAGAACATTTTCTCAATCGGGTAGAACAGGCTTTGAATGCAAGAACAAAGGTATCAGGAGGACAGCCTTATATTGGACAATACTTAAATAAGGCTTTGGTAACTGCTGAGGATGAAGCCAGAAATATGGGAGACGAATATGTTTCCGTAGAGCATTTATTTTTGGCATTGCTGAATAATCCAAGCCCTTCTATGAAGAAAATATGGAATGAGTATGGGATTACCAGAGAACGTTTTTTACAGGCTCTCAGCACGGTGAGAGGAAACCAGAGAGTGACTACGGATAATCCGGAAGTAACCTATGACACCTTGAATAAATACGGACAGGATTTAGTAGAAAAGGCAAGAGAGCAGAAGCTGGATCCTGTAATCGGAAGAGATGCGGAAATTCGTAATGTAATCCGCATTCTTTCCAGAAAGACCAAGAACAATCCGGTGCTTATCGGTGAGCCAGGTGTTGGTAAAACAGCAGCAGTAGAAGGATTGGCACAGCGTATTGTCCAAGGGGATGTACCGGAAGGATTGAAAGACAAAAAAATATTTGCTTTGGATATGGGCGCTTTAGTTGCAGGAGCAAAATATCGCGGTGAATTTGAAGAAAGATTAAAGGCTGTTTTGGAAGAAGTACGAAAAAGTGAAGGTCAGATTATTCTCTTTATTGATGAACTTCACTTGATTGTGGGTGCAGGAAAAACAGACGGAGCTATGGATGCCGGCAATATGTTAAAGCCAATGCTGGCAAGAGGTGAGTTGCATTGTATCGGTGCAACTACTCTTGATGAGTATCGTCAGTATATTGAAAAAGATGCGGCATTGGAAAGAAGATTTCAGCCTGTAACAGTAGACGAACCGACTGTGGAAGATACCATTTCTATTCTGAGAGGACTGAAAGAACGCTATGAAGTCTTCCATGGGGTAAAGATTACAGACAGTGCTTTAGTTGCAGCAGCTACACTTTCTGACAGATATATCAGCGACCGTTTTCTTCCGGATAAGGCCATCGACTTAGTTGATGAAGCCTGTGCATTGATTAAAACAGAGCTGGACTCCATGCCTACGGAATTGGATGAAATGCGAAGAAAAATCATGCAGATGGAGATTGAGGAAGCTGCGTTAAAGAAAGAAGATGACAGATTAAGTCAGGACAGACTGGTAGACTTGCAGAAGGAAATGGCTGAGTTAAGAGATAGTTTTAATGCACAGAAAGCCCAGTGGGATAATGAAAAATCTACCGTAGAACGCCTTCAGAAGCTTCGTGAGCAGATTGAAGATATGAATAACAGAATTCAAAAAGCTCAGAGAAATTATGATTTAGATGAAGCAGCAAAACTTCAGTACGGAGAACTTCCGAAGCTGCAAAAACAGTTACAGGCAGAGGAAGAAAAGGTGAAAAATCAGGATTTATCTCTGGTTCATGAAAGTGTTACAGACGAAGAAATTGCCAGAATTATTTCGCGCTGGACAGGTATTCCGGTGGCAAAACTGACAGAGGGGGAAAGAACAAAAATCCTTCATCTGGAAGAAGAACTTCATAAACGTGTCATTGGTCAGGACGAAGGTGTGACAAAGGTTACTGATGCGATTATCCGTTCGAAAGCAGGTATTAAAGACCCTACGAAACCTATTGGTTCTTTCTTGTTCTTAGGTCCTACCGGTGTTGGTAAGACAGAGCTTGCAAAGACTTTGGCAGCTACGCTTTTTGATGATGAACAGAATATGGTTCGTATTGACATGAGTGAATATATGGAGAAATATTCTGTATCCAGACTGATTGGAGCGCCTCCGGGATATGTAGGATATGAAGAAGGCGGACAGCTTACAGAAGCAGTTCGCAGGAAACCTTACTCTGTAGTTCTTTTTGATGAGATTGAAAAGGCGCATCCGGATGTATTTAACGTGCTTTTACAGGTACTGGATGATGGTCGTATTACAGATTCTCAGGGCAGAACTGTGGACTTTAAAAATACCATTTTAATCATGACTTCCAACATTGGTTCTCCGTATCTTTTGGAAGGAATTGAGGAAAATGGTGAGATTAAACAGGAAGCAAGAGAAGCTGTGGAACGTGATTTAAGAGCGCATTTCAGACCGGAATTTTTGAACCGTCTGGATGAGATGATTATGTTTAAACCACTGACAAAAGAAAATATCGGAGGTATTGTGGAACTCCTTTTGGCAGACTTAAATAAGCGATTAAAAGATCAGGAACTGTCTATAGAATTGACAAAAGCTGCAAAAGATTATATTATTGAGGGCGGATATGATCCTGTCTATGGCGCTCGTCCGCTGAAAAGATATGTACAGAAATATGTAGAAACTTTAACTGCAAAGCTTATTCTTGCAGGAAATATAAGCGCAGGCAGCAGGATTGTCATTGATGTAGAAAACGATGAATTGGTTGCTCATGAGAAGTATGTAGAATAAAGGAGAAATGCAATGATACCGAAAGATCCAGTAATGCTTTTGAGTTATGTAAACACACAGCTTCGCGATTTTTATTCTTCTTTTGAAGGTTTATGCGAAGATAAAGGACTAAATGCAGAGGAAATTCAGATGAAGCTGTCAGGAATTGACTATGTTTATGATTTAGAGAGAAATCAATTTATTTAAAAGAAAATTGAGAGATATGGTAAAGAAGCTGTCGCTTTAAACACTATCCAAAAATATTTATACATTTTTAGCGAATTTGTCGAGCAGACTTTGAGATTATAGGCTCAAAGTGAGCGCAGACTGAGCGTAAAATGTATAGATATTCCGGATATGTATTTAATAAAACGACAGCTTCTTTTTTTCACATATCGGTTTTTGTATGGTATACTTTATGATAACAACAAAGTTTTTGTATGTAGTTTGAGGTAGGATATGAAGAAAATTACAGTAATAGAAGATGATAAAGTATTGAGGGAGGCGCTGACAGCCTTACTTTGTGAAAACGGATATGAGGTACAGCAGATTATAGAGTTTGATAAAACAGAACAGCAGATTGTAGAGAAAAATCCGGATTTAGTTCTCTTAGACATTATTCTCCCCGGCACAAACGGGCAGGAAATTTTAAGAAATCTGAGGAGAATTTCAGATGTTCCGGTGATTATGCTTACCAGCAAAACAGGAGAAACCGATGAAATTCTGGCCATGAGTTATGGTGCAGATGATTATATCACAAAGCCCTATAATCCGGCGCTTTTGCTGCTGAAAATAGAAGCGCTTTTTCGCAGATTAAAACCACAGGAAAAGCAGGAAGAGCTAGAATATAAAGGTGTGTTTTTAAATCTGTTAAAAAGTACCATGCGCTATCAGGATAAGGAAATCGTACTGTCTAAAAATGAGATTTCCATTTTTCATTACCTGTTAAAAAACAGAGGGAAAATTGTATCAAGAGATGAACTCATGGATTATTTATGGGACTGTAATGATTTTGTAGATGATAATACACTGACTGTAAATATCAATCGGCTGAGAAAAAAATTGGAAGAAATAGAACTGACAGATGTAATTGAAACAAGAAGAAGGCAGGGATATATCTTAGTATGAGCATAAAAGGATATTTAAAAGACCATGGAATTTGTATTCTGATTTTCCTGATATGTATGGGAGTTACGGAAGGGATTTTTCTGCTTTTTAATTTAAGTATTACTCTGCAGATGTTTGTTTTGACAGTTTTGTTTTTGGGAATTCTTGCAGCAGGAATTTATGATTATAACAGGAAAAAGGGATTTTATAGAGAACTGGAGCAGAAGCTTCAACAGCTGGAAGAAAAATATCTACTAATGGAAATGTTGGAAAAACCGGAATTTCTGGAAGGACAGATTTTTTATAATGTGTTATCGGAAATGCAGAAATCCATGAACGATGAAATTCTTGTTCAAATACGAAAAAACAATGAATTTAAACGATATATAGAAACATGGGTACATGAGGTAAAACTTCCTATTGCCAGTATTCGTCTTATTCTCCATGAATATAAAGACACATCAGCCAGAACTTTAAAGGAGCAGGTGGGGCGAATTGAAAGCTATGTAGAACAGGTGCTTTATTATCTTCGAAGTGAAGTGCCGGAAAAGGATTATAGGATTGCCCCACATTCTTTGAAAAAACTTACAGACCAGTCTATTTCTGAAAACAGAGATAGCTTGATTTTAAATAAAATAAAAATTTTGCAGGAGACACAGGATATTTCCGTGTACACAGATGAGAAATGGATACGGTTTATTTTGGGACAGATTATCAGCAATGCAGTGAAGTATAAGAAAGAAGACAGTATAATTCGGGTGTGGAGCCATCAGGAGGAAAAGCATAGATTTCTCCATATTTGGGACAATGGCATTGGGATTGCAGAGGAGGATTTGCCAAGAGTTTTTGAAAAGTCTTTTACCGGTAAAAATGGCAGAACACAGCAGGCGTCTACGGGAATGGGATTGTATTTATGTCACATGCTTTGCAAACGTCTGGGACATAGGCTGACAGTGCAGTCAAAAGAAGGAGAATACACGGAAATCACCATAGAATTTTACGACAATGAGTATTTAGATGTTTTGAAATAACCTTACAGCAATGTAAGGTTATTTTATACAAAGAAATGGTTTAGTCAGAATGGAAAAAGTATAATGATACTTGAAAAAAGAATGGGAGGTACAAAATGGGAACGCTATTAGAAGTTCAAAATCTGGTGAAATTTTATGGGAATAAGACGAGTCTTACAAAGGCAGTAAATGATATTAGCTTTCAGGTAAATAAAGGAGAATTTACAGCAATTATGGGTGCCAGCGGCTCGGGTGATTATGTTAAAATAAGACTAAGTTAGCAGATTCCTTATAAAATAAGGGCTCACGCCAATTTAGTCTTTTTTCTATTATACCATAAAAGGTAGAAAATTCATAGACCGGGAATGAATTTTTCATAGTAAAAATCAAATGGCAGGGGCTCTTAAAGATAGAAACCTATTGCTACTGGTCCTGTCAAAATTATATCCATTCTCACAGGCGGTCAAGTTTGTGAAAAACCATTCGGTTGCAATACATTGTAAAAAAATATGTTAAGGACTAGGTTAGTTAAAAGATTCTGTTAGCTGGCTTAGTCCTTTTTTCTTGGGAGGACGGAGCAATGATAAAGGTGATTATGATTGTTGGAATAATTTTTTTCCTCGTTTCGTTGTATGCGTGTCTGGTGGCAGGCAAAAGAGCAGATGAAGAAATAAGTGCTTTATTTGAAAAAGAAAAGAAGCAGAGGAGTGAGGAATAAACGTATGAATGGAGGTATTTATAGCACTGGAAATGAAATTGTAGATGAAAATGCAAAACTGAATATATCTGGAAATATCATTCCGCAGGTGTGGTATCGGACAATCATCAGAGAAAGTGGAAAGCCAAATCTGACAGCCATTATTATACTGGCAGATATTGTGTATTGGTATAAGCCTACAGAAATCAGAGATGAAGGAACCGGACAGGTCATTGGGGTGAGAAAGAAATTTAAGTCAGATCTTCTTCAGAGAAGTTACCAGCAGATCAGCGAACAGTTTGGGATTTCCAAAAAAGAAGCGACAAATGCAGTAGTATTTTTAGAGAAGCTGGGTGTGGTAAAACGGGTATTTAGAACCATTTCCATGAATGGGATTGTTGTAAATAATGTTCTGTATCTGGAATTGATCGTAGACCGATTAAAAGAATTGACTTATCCAGAAGAAACAGGAGCAGATCCGGTTTCCTTTGAAAAAAGAAGAGAGAAATCCAAAGCAGAGAAAATCAGTCCCCATACAGTCATAGAGGAAGAGATACATTTTGTAGAAGAGAGGGCTGTCCCTTTCCAAAGGGAGAGGGTGTCACCATTCAAAGAGAGAGCATACCCCCACAGGGAAACAGAGCCCTGGATACCCAAAGAGGTACCTCAGACCGATAGCGGGCAGACAAATACAGAGATTACTACAAAGACTACAGCAGAAAGTACCCAAAAGAATACAACAGAAATGGTGAATGGGTATAGAGATAATCCTATCTTATCCTATCAGGCAGCAGAAGAACAGTTCAAAGATCAGATTGATTATGATGCGATATGGATAGACAGACCTTTTGACAGAAAACTGCTTAATGAGATTGTAGGGCTTGCAGTAGATGTTTTGACGTCCAATGCAAAGACCATAAGGGTAAATCAGGAAGAACGACCTCTTGGCATTGTACAGGGAATGTATAAAAAGCTGGATAAGTTTACCGTAGAGTATGTGATAGACTCAATTAAGCAGTGTACAAGGAAAGCCAATAATATCCGGGCAGTGCTGCTTACCGCTTTATACAATGCCACATTGACAGCAAACAGCTATATATCCAATCTGTTTGCTTATCAGGAAGCTATCCCTCAGACGTAAGGAGCGTGATAGAAAGTAACAAAATTAAGAAAATTCAGGACAGCTCATGGATATACACAGATAGAACTTGCGGCTGTCTTGGGTATCAGTCTTCGGACGTATCAGAGGATTGAATACGGACAGCAAAAGCCCAATGTCTATGTAGTTGTCCGACTTCAGCGGTTATTTCAAAAAGATATTAGTGAGATTATGGAGGAATATACAGAATGAGGGAAGAAAGGTTTCGTATTCAGTGCCCCGAACATTTTCAGGTTGGAGATTCAGGGCGTTTTGAAAAACCTTCGCAGGATAAGGAGTCGGATTTTGTAGTAGATTATGCTCCGCCGGAAATGTTTGAAGCCGGGATTGTCTTACAGGAGATGGGGACGGAAGGAGATACTTATTGCACAATGTATGTCTATTTTGCCCCGGAGGAACACCTTCCGGTTTATATGGACAGCATGAAATACGATTTACAAAAAGTATCCATTCGGAAAATTTTTGTTGATACCGAGGAATACCTCATAAAAGTAAATGAGAAGACAAAAAAGTTTTATGCAGGTGAGGACGGTTGTTGGGGTTCTTATACGGAACTTTACCGGAAAGAGAATGGGGAACGTCTGACTGACGCAGTGATTGTTTTTCTGTGTATGCCAGATGAAATGAAGTTTCAGGAAATGGAAGCTGTGATAGGGGAACTGTTTGAAAAACTTCCTGTGATAGACAAAGAAAAGAAAGAAACAGGTCAAGAACCAAAGAGGACAAGATAAAATACAAACTATAACTTTCAGGAGGATAAGAACGTGGAAACTAAAATGATTATTGGAATTGATCATGGAAACCGTAACATGAAAACTGCAAATACGGTATTCTCAGCAGCAGTCCAGCCTTTGCAGGCAAGGCCGGACAGCCTGGAGCACATTTTGGAATACCAGAACCAGTTTTATTATGTGGGAGGGAAAGTGCCGGAAAAGGAGTGTGTGGATAAGACAGAGAATGAAAATTATTATCTTCTTACCCTTGCAGCACTGGCGCAGGAAATGCGCTGCCGGGGACTGACAGACGCTTCCGTAAAAATGGGAGCTGCCCTTCCGCCTAGAAGATTTCAGCAGCAGAAAGAAAGTTTCAAGAAATATCTGTTAAAGACAAAGGAACTGCATTTCCGTTATGAAGGAGTACATTATCATGTGTCTTTGGAAAATGTGTTTGTTTTTATGCAGGGGCATGTGGTGATCCATACGCTTTTAGAAGCAGTTCCCGGCTATTGCCTTTTAGTAGATATTGGTGGAGGAACTACCGACCTGGTAGAGTTTGTTGACGGAATGCCGGACGGGAAGTATTCGATTTCGGATAAGGCAGCTTTGTACTGTATCGGAAAAGTCAATGAGGAAGCCATTGCCAAAACAGGGGCAGGGGTACCGGCATACATTACAGAAGCATTTATGAGAACAGGAAGCTATGACTGCCCGAAGCAGTATCAGGACGTCATAAAAAACTGTTTGAAGTCCTACGCAGAGGAAATTTATGGTATCATACAGGCAAACCATTATAATCTGGATCTGACCAAAATGGTATTTATGGGCGGTGGTTCTTCCATTGTGGAGCATTTTGGAGCCAATGAGGGAAAAGATGTACAGTTTGTAACGGATATACATGCCAATGCAAGGGGCTGTGAAGAAGCAGTGAAAAGTATTATCCGGGCAAAACAGAGGAAAATGCGGACAGCATGATAGGAAGTGAAAACTTATGGATACGGAAAAAGTATATACAACTTCACTGCGGCTGTATAAAAGCAGACCGGTACATCATCAGGCTTATCGGTATCTGAAGGAGTATAACAAAGATATTTTCAAGACAAAAGACGATTTTATAGCAGAAGCAATCGTTTATTTTGCCAAGTATCTACAGCAGGAAGAAGAAGTACAGCAGATGAAACTATTAAATACCCTTCTGGAAAACCAGAAAGAACAATTTTGTAAAATCGTAAAAGAAGCGGTTTCAAAGGCACAGGAAGAAGCCTTTGAGAAGCGGGGTGTGCTGGAAAAGACCGTTCAGGGAGAACTTTCTGACGGTGGAACGATAGCAGAGGACAGGGAAAAGGAAGAAGCCTGTATGGAAAAAGATTTACGGTTTGCGGAATTTTATGGGGCATTTGAAGAATAAGGAGGAAAAAGATATGGCAGTAGGAAGAAGTGTATGGGAAGTTGTAAAAGGGATTTTCATTGCAGTGGGGAAACTGCTGTATCTGACAGGGAAACTGGTGATATGTTTGTTTCTGCTGGTTCTGCAGCTTGTTTTGGCAGTGTTCCATGCAGGGAGCAGGGAATAGAAAGGGGATTGACAGGTGCATTGGATACGGGACAGACCGTATACAAAAGATAGAAAAAAGAAGATAGAAAATGGAAAGCAGGCTTGTGTGGCCTGCTTTTTTTGACGAAAAAATGAAAAGGAGCAAAGCTATGATGAAAGGAAAAAAGAAAAGGCTGCTGGCTGGGACGCTGGCACTTCTTCTTAGTTGTTCTACGTTACTCAATACAGGGATCACCGCACTGGCTTCTGAACAGTCTGAGGAACATGCACAGATACAGGAAGTAAAACAGGAGGAGGCTGCTTCAGAAACATTACCGGAGTTGGAAGAGGTAAAGGAGCAACTAACAGAAGAAGAACTGGTGTATGCAGAGGACCTTACCATAAAAGCAGGAGAGTCCTTTGACTTGGAAACAGATTACAGGGGTTTTCAGAAAAATGATGAAAAAGTAAAGGTGACGTTTCTGAAAGCAGAAGGGGACTCCGGCAATTCTTTTGATTTCAATACCCCAGGTTCTTACCAGGCATTTTATCGTGTTGATCCGTTAAGCGGAAACCCTTCCTATCAGATTATGAGAAGAATTGTGGTAGAAGCAAGGGAAAACAGTACACAGGAACCCCAGGGAGAAGTAAGCCAGCATACCGAAGATGGCTCCGGTGAGGACGGTGAGGCGGACCCTGACCCGGAGATACCGGAGGTACTGACGGAAGAACCGGAAATGCCAGATGCAGGGGCAGAGTTGATTGATCTGACACCAAAAGAGGATAAGGGAATGTTCTTATCGGTTGTTCCGGCAGCAATGGAGCAGCAAAAAGGAAGCAATGTACATCTGGTACAGGGAGAAAAAATCCCATACCCTTCTAACGTGGGGAACTATTCTACTTCCTATTTCACTGTAAATGGCCATGTGGCATATTGTCTGGAGTCTATGAAGGCTTCCCCGCCGACCTCGGATTATGTAGCAAATGAATTTGAAAGCAACCCGGAATTGCAGAAAGTCCTTTATTATGGATATGGCGGTCCTGGGGACATTACCGGGGAGTATATGCCCTCTTTTGACTGGAAGACAAAGTATATTTTTACGCATTTAGCTGCCGCTTATTCTTATTGTGGCATGGACGGTTTTTATGGCTGTACCTTTGAAGATATTAAGGCAAGCGGTGTGTGGGGATATATCCAGCATATTTACAGCCTGGAAGCACCTCCGACAGCAGCAATCACGTTGTCCCCAAAGGAAGCAAAGGCTTATGAAAGTGGAAAGGAACAGCGTACCGGGGAGTTTACTTTAAAAGGTGACCATAGAAACTATATTACTTTAAAAATGCCAGAGAATGTGACTTATCACAGTGGAAGTACAAAACAGACAGGAACCGTAAAGATCAATGGGAATACCACATTCTATTTCAGCGCTCCCAAAACTGTAACGGGTACATGGAACAGCGGTAAGCTGAAAGGACAAATGGGAACCCAGTGGAAGACCTTAGTATTGTCTACGGGTTCTGGTTCCCAGGACATTGGGTATGGGGCATTTTTTGAAGAAGAAAGTGCTTCTGTGGAATTTACGGTGAAGTGGCTGGACCTGGCAAGGGTAAAGGTAACAAAAAAAGATAAGAACAGTAAAGTAAATCTGTCCGGCGCTGTTTTTGGTATTTATTCAGACAGTGCATGTAAAAATCTTCTTGTGCAGATGCCGGCCACAGACAGCAACGGTACTTCTGAGGTGGAGCTTCCGAAAACCCAGGATACGGTATATTTAAAAGAAATTTCTGTTCCAGAAGGCTATAAGCTGAATACAGAGTCTTTTAATGTGAAGCTGGAAACAGGAAAAACAACTTCTGTTGCAGTGACGAATGAGGAACAGAAAGGAAAAATCACAATCCGTAAAAAAGGTGAGGTTCTGACTGGAGTAACCGGAGAAGAGGGGAACCTGACTTTTGTATATGGAAATGCGGACTTTGCAGGGGCAGAATATAACATTTATGCGGCAGAGGATATTTACAGCCAGGATAAAGTGACGAAGGTGCATAAAGCAGGGGATCTGGTAGAAAGTCTGACAACCGGGGAAGATGGAAGTGCTGTTTCCAAAGAATTGTATCTTGGAAAATATAAGGTTGTAGAACAGAAAGCACCGGAAAATCTGGTGATTGGAAAAACAGAACAGGAACGTACCCAGTTTGTAACCTTGTCCTATGCAGGACAGAATGTAGAGTTATCCCAGGGGGAAACCACTTTTACCAATGCAAGACCGGAGATTTCCGTAAATGTAGTGAAAAAATCGAAACATGATGACGTTACCCTGGAGGGTGCGACGTTTGGATTGTATGCAGAAGAAGACCTGACAGCGGCAGACGGAAAGGTTCTTGTAGAAAAGGGAAGCCTGGTGGAACGTGCTGTTTCCGACAGGGAAGGAATGGCTGTGTTCCATGCGGATATTCCTTTGAATTTCCATTACAGCGTAAAAGAAATCCAGGCACCGGATAAGTATTATATGACAGATGAGGTGTATCGTTTCTTCTATGAATATAAAGACGACAGCACCTACACATATACTTTTTCCCATGATTTTAAAAATGAGGAAGTACGGGGAGAAGTTCATGTAAGTAAGATTGATCAGGATTCCCAGGGATTTATTTCCCAGGGTGACGCAACCTTAGTAGGGGCAAAATACGGATTATATGCTGCAGAAGATATTGAACACCCCAATAAGAAAGATGGGATTGTCCATAAAAAAGGGGAACTTGTAGCGCAGGGTACGATTTCCAGTGAAGGAACTGTAGATTTCAAAAACCTGTATCTTGGAAATTATTTCGTGAAAGAAATAGAGCCGGCAGAAGGGTATCTGTTAGATGAAACAGAGTATCCCGTAGAGGTTTCGTATGAAGGACAGGAGGTACAGATTGTACACCGGGAAGTAACTGTAAAGGAAACTGTAAAGAAACAGGCCTTTCAGCTTATCAAGATCTCAGAAGACGGGGAGCAGACAGAAACAGAACTGGTAGAAGGAGCTGGATTTAAGGTATTCCTCATCAGTGAGCTGTCTGGTGTAAAAGATGGAAGTTTGAAGCCGGGAAATGGTTCTTATTATACCCCGGAAGATTTTATCACCTATGATTACAGCAAAGACGAAACCGCTTCTTATTGGGAGAATGGTAAAAAGATTACGGTACCAGAGCTGTTTACAGATAAGAAAGGATATTTAAAGAGTCCAGAACTTCCTTATGGAACCTATGTGGTGTTTGAGTCTACAGTTCCGGAAAATTTAAAAGGGATTCGTCCATTTATCGTACAGATTTCAGAAGACAGCCGGGAACCCCAGGTATGGCGTGTGTTTGATGACCGTCCTTTGCAGTATTACTTCAAGATTGTGAAAAAAGATGCCCAGACGCAGAAGCCGGTGCTGGATAACAGTGCAGCTTATAAGATTTATGATGTGGAAGCAGAAAAATATGTGGAAATGATCGTAAGATATCCGAAAAAAGAAGTGGTATCTGTGTTCAGGACCAACGAAGAGGGATACCTGATTACACCGGAGCAGTTAAAATGTGGCACTTACCGGATTGAAGAAGTGGAAGCGCCGGAAAATTATGTACAGGTAGGATTTGAAAATGCCCTCTTAAAAGACGGAAAGGAAGTTCCACTGAATGAAGTTGCAGACGGAGGCACATACCAGGAGGCAAAGAAAGCGCCGATCACTATTACCGTAGATTCTGATACCGTACACCAGGTAGAAGAGGAAACCGGTAAATTTATTGTTGTCATTGAACAGTATAATGATGAAGCAGTAGGAAGCCTTACAATCCATAAAAAGGGAGAAAAACTTTCTGGTGCTTCTAAAGTAGAAGAAAAGTTCCTGACGAAGATGAAAAACGGTGTAGCAGGTTTCGTAAATCAGGTAAGCAGTTTCTTCACCGGGGAAGAAGTCATGGAAAAAGAGAAAGGTTATAAATTTGACTATGAAGAAGGGAATATGGAAGGTGCAGAATTTGCCATTCATGCAAAGGAAACCATTTATACCCCGGACGGACAGAAAGACGAAGCAGGAAACCGCATTGTAAAATATGAAAAAGATGCCCTGGTAGCCCGTATGGTAACAGATAAAGAAGGAAAGGCAGTCCTGAATAATCTTCCTATCGGAAAATACTATGTAGTGGAAGAAAAGGCAGGTCAGAACTGTGTGCTTGACCCGGAAGCAAAAGAATTTGAAATTGCATATAAGGGACAGGAAGTAGCAGTGGATTATGTAACAATGGAACTTACCAATCAGCGACAGAAAGTTTCCCTGAGTATTCTGAAGAAAGACGCAGAAACCGGAAAACCGCTGGAAGGAGTGGTATTCGGGCTGTATGCGCAGGAGGATATCAAAAATGCTGCCGGGGAAGTAGTTGTAGAAAAAGATGCCCTGATTGAACTGGGAACAACAGATGAAGAGGGCAAGCTGGTATTTCAGGCAGATCTTCCTCATGGAAAATATTATATTCAGGAAGTAGAGCATAAGCCGGGATACCTGCCAAATGATGAGGTGTATTCCTTTGATGCGTCTTATACAGACCAGACGCTTGAACTTCTCGCTTTTTCAGAAGAAATTTCTAATCAGCCTACCATTACAGAAGTTACAAAAGTAGATTTGACTGGCGGACAGGAAATTGAAGGTGCAAAAATGCAGATTTTAGATCAGGACGGAAAGGTGGTAGAAGAGTGGGTATCTAAGAAAGAACCTCATGTAGTCTATGCACTGGAACCAGGAGAATATGTACTGCATGAAGAACAGGCGCCTACGGAACAGGGATATGTCCGGGCAGAAGATGTGAAATTTGTTGTGGAAGAAACAGGGGACGTACAAAAAGTGAAAATGGAGGACGACCATACCAAAGTTTCGATTTCCAAAACAGATATTACAGATGGAAAAGAAATTGAGGGAGCGAAGCTGCAGATTCTGGATCAGGACGGGGAAGTGGTAGAGTCCTGGACCACAGGAGAGGAACACCTGATTGAGTACCTTCCGGTAGGTACTTATACTCTGCATGAAGAAGCGGCAGTTGATGGATATATTGTGGCTAATGACGTGGAGTTTACAGTAGAAGAAACGGGAGAAATTCAGAAGGTGAAGATGGAAGATGAGCGTGCTATGGGACAACTGGTTATTGTAAAGACCGATGCAGACAGTAAAGCGGCTCTGGAAGGAGTAGAATTTGTCCTCATGGAAAAGGAAACCGGTAAAGAAGTAGAACGCCTGAAGACTGGGAAAGATGGAAAAGCAGTTTCCAGCCTGCTTCCGATTGGAACTTATGAAAATGGTACTTTCAAAGAACCGATTACCTATGTGCTGAAAGAAACCGCAGCCTTAGAAGGATATGAGAAGACAGAAGAAGAGTGGGAGATTGTATTCAGCTACCAGAATGATAAAACACCAGTCATTGAAGTGGTAAAAGAAATCCAGAATAAAAAAATACCGGAAGCACCAGGTACCGTCAAACCGGGACCAAAAACCGGTGATGATACAAACTGGTTCCTGCCTTTGCTGGCTCTTGGTGTAAGTGCAGGCATGGTAGCAGGCTTACTTTATTACAGAAAAAGGCATAGGAAATAAAAATTAGTTTTTTAAACTTGGGAAAGGGCGGCTGCGGCTGTCCTTTCTTTGGCAATATGAGGTGAGAAGCATGGAAGAGAAAAAAAGAAAAGAAGTAAGTAAGCAGAGGCAGAAAACCGGAACTACCCGTATGGAAAGGAGCAGGCGTTGAGGATAGGGATTATAGATGCAGATCTTTTGTACCGGAAAAGACACCGGTTTCCGAACTTGGCATGTATGAAACTTTCCGCTTATTGGAAGGAGCGGGGATTTGAAACAGAGCTTCTTTTGGATTACAGCCAGGCTGGAGAATATGACCGGCTCTATGTATCAAAAGTGTTTACGGATACCTTTGTGCCGGAACATATTTTGACGAGGGAAACAACCATTTATGGAGGGACTGGATTTTTTTACGATAAAGCACCGGTACTTCCAGAAGCGGTTGAACACCATACACCGGACTATCATTTGTATGACCAGATGGTAAAAGAAAACAGTGCAGGAGAGAAAAAGAAGAAGGAGTTCCAATTTTATACGGACTATTCCATTGGCTTCCTCACCAGGGGGTGTTTTCGGAAGTGTAGTTTCTGTGTAAACAAAAATAGCACTGGTGCAGTAGCAGCAAGCCCATTGGAAGAATTTTATGATCCGTCCAGAAAGAAGTTATGTTTTCTGGACGATAACTTTTTTGCCTGTGCAGGGTGGGAAAAAATCTTTTCCAGTGTCCTGGAAACAGGCAGGCGTTTTCAGTTCCGGCAAGGGTTGGATCTGCGGATTATGCAGAAAAGGCAGATGGAACTTCTAGCATCAGGAAAATTGGATAATGGCATGATTTTTGCCTTTGACCATATCAAAGATCAGGAACTTATTGTAAGAAAACTGGAACTTTTGCGGGAAGTAATCCCAGTTCCTTACCAGAAAATTAAGCTGTATGTACTGTGCGGCTATGACTGGGAAGGAACCTGGAAAGCAGATTTTTGGGCAAAGGATATTCGGGACGTTTTCATACGGATTGAGATTTTGATGCGGTATAAGTGCCTGGCTTACTTGATGCGCTATGCAGCATGGGAACGGGCACCGGAGGTTTATAAGGGAATGTATATCAACCTAAGTCGTTGGTGTAACCAGCCGGCCCAGTATTCAAAAAAGAGCCTGCGGGAATTTTGTATCGGACAGGGGGAGCATAGTTCCTGCTTCCGCTACCTGACTGCTTTTGGAGCTCTGCACCCGGAAATGGCGCATTATCTGGATATGAAATATGAAGAGGTGCAGTATGGGAAAATTTACGGCTGAAGAAATTCAGATTGCAAAGGCAGTGGATCTAGTGGATTTGGCGGAGCAGATAGGGATTCCGCTGAAAAGAAAAGGCAGGTTTTATCAGGCAGTGGGTATGGACTCTGTGATGATCTTCAACCGGTCTTCCTGGTGCCGGTTTAGCCAGGGGGTAGGAGGTAGTACCATTGATTTTCTGGAATATTTCAGAAATATGGATTTTGTGGAGGCAGTCAAATATCTGCTGGAGTTTGCCGGATATATCCGTACTGAAACCATGCAAAAATTTCAACCGGAAAGACAGATTGGAATGACAAAAGATACAAAGAAGAAAAAAGAGATACCGAAAGAACCTTTTGTGCTGCCTCCAAAATCAGAAACCAGCCGCCGGTTATATGGATACCTTATGAAGCAGAGGAGACTGTCAAAGCAGGTGATCGACTTCTGGATAAAAAAGGGACTTTTATATGAAAGCGGAAAATATCACAATCTGGTTTTTGTAGGAAAAGACCCGGAAGGTGTCCCACGTTTTGCCAGCCAGAGAGGAACCCTGGATAAATACGGAAAACCCTTTAAAGGAGATGTTACTGGGAATGACAAAACGTATGGAGTTAATCTGGTAGACCGAAACAGTGATACGCTCTATGTATATGAGGCGGCGATTGATGCCATGTCCGATATGGAACTGCGGGGAGATTACCGGAACAATATCCTGGTACTTGGAATGCTTTCCGATGGTCCTTTGGAAAAGTTTTTAAAAGACTATTCCCATATCAGGAATATACAGTTCTGTCTGGATAATGACCCGCCGGGCAGACAAGCGGTAAAAAAACTGGCAAGAAAATATACCCTTATGAATTATGAGGTTTTTGTACGTCTTCCACCTATGGGAAAAGACTATAACGCTTTTTTGCAGTATAAAAAGGAAAACCAGGAGCTTTCCAGCCTGGTAGAAAAGGAAAGGGCGCTTCTTACCGAAACAAAAGGGACAAAAATACAAAAGATAGAAAAAATGGTAGGACACAGGAACATAGTACCATACCAGATAGCACAGGCAAGATAGGAGGGTATTCTTTTGGAAAATAGCTATGATGAGGAATGTTTCAAAAAATGGGAGATCGACGAATGCGAAGCGGAGATGGAAAAAGTAGTGCAGTGGATAGGAAAGAGGAAACTGCATGGACGTGTACGGGTTGCGTTTATCGAAGAGAGCTATGAGCGGCAGGGATACCGCATGGGGATACCCAGGCAGGTGTATGTGTCCAGGGTGCTGGCAAACATCAGGAAAGAAGAGGTTAGAAAGGGTGGGAAACATGGAGTTTGATATCTTTTATGAAAAATTGAAAAAGCAGATTTTGGAGATCGCCTCAGAAGAATTAGAAGGAAACATAGATTTTCGGATGGTATATAAAAATGGGCAACAGAACCAGGGAATTGTATTTTTTCCGGAAGGAAGTAATGTAGGAATCACTACTTATGCAGAAGATTTTTATCGTATGTATAAAGAAGGAATAAGTTTTCCTTCTATTATTGAAAGATATAAAGAAATGATTGATGAAGCAAAAGGAGAAATGCAGTTTGCAAAAAATATCCAGATTTTTGAGGCAAAGAAAGAAGATATTATACCTGCTTTTGTTCCTAAAGAAAGTTTGGAGATTAAACCTGAGTTGGCACATGTTCCATTTGAAAACCTGGAAATTATCTTTCGATGGAATATCCCTGGTACAGAGTATAGCGTAAAATTGCCGGAAGAATATTTCAACCACCATCAGATAGAACCGAAACAATTTTTGGAGGAACTTATCAATGATCCTTCTTTTAAAGATCAAACAGAAGTATTTTCAATTAGCAGACTTTTTGAAACAGGGGATACAGAGATACCGAAGGAACAGGAGATGTATTGTGTTACAAACCAAAATAAAAACTGGGGAGCTGCTTCTATTCTGAATAAGGATATCATGGATGAAGTTGCGGATTTTTTTGGTGGGAAAACCTATATCCTTCCTTCTAGTATCCATGAGTGTTTGGCAGTAGATACACATGTGTATACGGTTGAAGAACTTAAAACAATGGTTCGGGATATAAACAGTAAACCAGATTTGGTAGGGGCAGATTTTTTATCAAATGAGGTATATGTTTATGATAGTTATACAAGAGAACTAAAATTGGCAGGAGAACAAAGAACAAAGGAAATACAAAATCCTGAAAAGCAGGAGCCTATTAAGAGATAAGAAAACAGAAGAATGTGAAGGAGGTGATGCAGACCAACAGAATTTTTGACAGAAGGGTAAACTCTGGATACGGGAAGGGGTGATTCTATGATTGTAAGGTAATGCCAGATGGATATTTCGTTTGTAGCTGTGGATTTCTCATGAAGACTATAAAAAAATTTAGGAGACAGGAGGAAATAAGTGAGTAATCCTAGGTAAAATGTGTAGCTACACCTCATGAAACATGAGGAATGAAATATAGTTTGGTGAATTTTTGTGAGTTTGATAAATATGCAGCAAAGAGTTATTGTGCGATTCATGGTACAAGTGAAACATTGAATCTGGGAGATATTACAAAAGTGGACGAAAAGGAGATTGAACCGTTTAACATGATCTGCGGCGGAAGCCCCTGTCAGGATTTTTCCCTGGCAGGTAAGCAGGCAGGGGCGGTTTGGAAATGCCGAAGCTGCGGGCATGAGTATAACCCTCTGCAGGTACATTATTCTAAAAGGGACACCTGCAGCATGTGTGGTTCTCATGATATTGATAAAACACGTTCTTCCCTTCTGGTGGAATGGCTCCGTATGATACGGGGAGTAAAACCAGTATGGGGGATTTATGAAAATGTGAAAAATATTGTAGGAAAAAAATTCCGGGATACCACATTCCGGTTGTTTGAAGAAGAACTGCATGAATACGGATACCACACCTATTGGAGTGTTCTTAATGCAAAGCATTATGGAATCCCCCAGAACAGGGAACGGGTATATCTGATTTTGATACAGAAGGAAATGGATAATGGAACATTCCAGTTTCCAGAACCGCTGGAGTCCTTCCAGTGCCTTATGGATATTCTGGAGGATACGGTAGAGGAAAGATACTACTTATCCCAGGAAAAAGTACGCCGCTTGATTGAAGATATGGAAGAGAGAAAAGCGCTTTTGTTTGAGCCGGACGAAAAAAGCCTGAAGGCTTTTCGGGAAAATCGGGTAAAGCGAGCCGGAAATATCAAAGGGGTGTTTGAACAGACTGGACGGGTCTATCTGCCAGACGGGTGCTGCCCTACGGTAACTGCCTGTGGTGGTGGCGGGCAGCAGCCCAAAATTCTTCAAGTAGGAGATATTCATACCGGTTATGGTTCAAGCGGGGTTATTTATTCCCCTTTAGGAAGCAGCGGTGCGGTTTTAGCAGGACATGACCAGCCAAAGATTGTAGAAAAATACCCTGGAGCAATCCGGGGCAGGTATGATTCGGAAGGTCGGATTGTGCAGACTTTGGAACTGGGAGAAAAAGAAGTCTGCCATACCCTTACTTCTGTACAAAAAGATAATATCATTCTGGTACGTCAAAAGACACAGAAAGGTTATGAGGAATGTTTAGAAAATGGTGTTGTAAATCTTAGTTATCCGTCTGTGGAAAAACGGGGAAGGGTACAGGAGCATGGGGAACTCTGCCCTACGCTTACAACATCAAATGGAATACACCGTTTAGAGTCTTTGATCCGTATCCGGAGGCTGACACCTTTAGAGTGCTTCCGGCTTATGGGCTTTTCCGATGCGGATTTTTGGAAAGCAAAAGAAGCAGGCATAAGCAACAGCCAGCTTTACAAACAGGCAGGAAATTCCATTGTTGTTGATGTGCTGTACTATATTTTTCTGGAACTATACAAAGCCATGCCATATCTGTTTGAGAATATCCGGCTTTCTTCCTTTTTCAGTGGGATTGGAGCTTTTGAAAAGGCATTGGAGCGTTTGGAAGAACAGGTAAACCAATAATTTCATAAGAGAAACCCAAAGCGGCAAATGGTCCATAGAGAGTCTTCCCATACTTGGTGGAAAGAGAGAAATTGCGGAAGAAGAAGCAGCCTGCAGGGAGTCTGTGCAAAAGCGTTGATAGCAGAATGGAAGAACTGCTGTCACATCAGACACAGGAGGCTGACAGATTTGCTAACAGAACTGGGGTTTTGTTAGCAGAAACAGAAGTAGGAAGCGGAAAAACCGATAGCAGATGTTTAGAACTGCTATCGGTTTTTCTCTATATAGAACGCAGGTCTGCTATCAGTATCTGCGTTTTGCTATCTATTTTATCCGGGGTATTAGGGGGTGCCCCCTAACAAGATGGGATTTTGTACGGTAAAATCCGTATCTTGCAGAGGACTGGCATAGCCAGTCCGGACGCCGGGAAGTTATACAGTGACCGATAGCAGGTCTTAGGAGTTGACAGCAGATAGCGTTGAAGTAGAAATCGGTAGATGAAATCTGTGATAAAGATAAGGAAAGGGGGAGCATGAAAAAAGAAACAATGAAATGTAGAAAAGAAATCCGGCTGTATCGGTGGGAGCTGGAAGAGTTACAAAAACAGGCAGAAAAGATGGGGCTTTCTGATTCCCAGTATCTTCGTATGCTGATTACCAACCGCCCCAGGGATTACCCGGAAATCCGCAAGGAACTGGAACGCATGAACCAGGAAATCAACCGGATTGGTGTAAACATCAACCAGATTACCCATAACAATAACAGCGCCCTTTATTCCAGGGAAGATAAACACCGTCTGTATGTGTTTTTGAAGCAGATAAAAACACTGGTAAGCCAGGTGCAGGAAAGGCTGTAGGTTATGGCAATTACAAAGTGCCTGCACATGAAACAGGCAAAAACGGGTTATCCGGCAAAACATCTGGCAAACGGTCTTCGCTATATTATGAACCCGGAGAAAACAGAACATGGCCGCTATGTCTGTGGACATAACTGTATTCCTGAACAGGCATTATCCCAGATGGTAGATACTAAACGTCATTTTGGAAAGCTGGATAAAAGGCAGGGCTACCATTTCATTCTTTCGTTTGAGGAAGATGAGGTTTCGGAAGAAGAAGCCTTCCAAGTGGTAGGAGAGTTTGTGGCAGAATTTCTTGGAAAGGATTTTGAAGCGGTTTATGCAGTCCATAATGATACGGACCATATTCATGGGCACATTATTTTTAATTCAGTACGCTGTACTACGGGATATAAATACGATTATAAAAACGGGGATTGGGAAAACAGTATCCAGCCTCTGACCAACCGGATATGCAGGGAGCATGGTTTATCTGTGCTGGAGCTGGAAGAAGTAAAGGAAAAACGCAAACAAAAAGGACAGGAAGAAAAATCTCTTTCTGAACGGGACAGGCGGATCAGAAGAGATGTGGACCAGGCATTACAGGACGCAGGTTCTTATGAGGAATTTCTTGAAAATCTTTCCAGCATGGGATATGAGTTGCGGGGGAGAAAGCACCTTTCTGTTCGGGAACCCGGAGCAGGAAGGGCAAGACGGCTTGACCAGCTAGGGGAAGAATATACAGAGGAAAGGCTTCGGCAGCGTTTTGGACGCCTTCCAATCCCGGAAATGACCGGAGAGGAGATACCGATAGAATGGACGTATGTGTTTATCCCATACCGGGAGCGGCATTTGACCAGATACCAGAAGGAACGTTTTCTTCGCAGGTACCGGCAGGGGAAACCAATGGCAGACTCTAAAACCTGGAAATACAGGGTAGCAATCCATGAATTGAAAAAATTGCAGGAGGAATTTGATTTTCTGGCAGCTTATCGCATACAGGATAAGGCGCAGTTGAAAGCCATTTCTGATGCAACAAAGGAACAGCTTTGGGAAAACAGCAGGGCAAGAAAGCAGCTACGAAAAGAAATGGTTCCTTATGAGGAAATGCTTCTGCTTCTCAATAAGCTGCAGGAAAAACAGATGGAAGCAGAACTTTATCAGGAAGGGTATCAGGAATTTTTTCAAGACCACCAGACATACCAAAACCTTCTTGGGCAGTTAAAAGAAATGGGATATTCCTTGTCTGAGGCAGAACAGACAGACGCTTATTTCTTTGAGAAAGAGGAGCGTTTGCGGATCGAACGGAAAAAAATCTTAAAAGAAAAAAGGATTGCAGAGCGTCTGCGTGAAAAAGCAGAAGAAAAAGAAAACTTGGAAGCACAACAGAAGGAAAAGAATAGGGAAACGTCTGCAAGGGGCAGAAGAAAAGGAGGGTAAATGACAGTAGAAGGACAACGGTATCTGGAAGAATGCCGGAAAGTTTTAAAAGAAGAACAGATGGACGCAGTTTCTATGGGGCTGGATTTTGGTCTTCCTGTTTCGGATATCCAGAAGGTAGTTAAGAGTAACCAGGAAGCCCCGGTGATGAAAGCAATCATCATAGGGCTTATGGAAGGGATTGGGGAAATCGACTTTTTATGTGAAGGAAATTATAACCAGTTCCAGGTACGGGAAATCGTAGAAGGCTTAAAAAACGGGCTGGATCTGGAAGAGGTGAAAACCTATGCCGGAAATGAACTGCCGGCCAGTCGTATGCGGACCATGCGGATACAACTGGAAGAGTCAAAGGTAAAAAAAGAAGTTCCGAAAGATGAAGAAATGCGTTCTTATATGAAAAATCTTATGGGGATCATGGAACAATCCATTCAGCAGTTCCGGGAAAGCAATGACCGTTTTACAGCTTTGTCCTCTCTGGTAAAGGAGCATGTTGTTGAAGAGAAAAATCAGGAGATTAAAGACCTGTATGAGAACCTGCAATACAAAGATAAAAATATACAGGAATTAAGGGAAAAGCTGGCAAAGAAAGAGCAGGAAATTCAGGATCTGAAAAAAGAAGCAGAAAAATACAGGGAAAAAACAGAAGCTGTTTCCAGGGAAACAAAAGTGGTATTGGAAGAAAAAAGCATACAAACAGCAGAAGGGCTGCAAAAAAGTAAGCGCCGGCTGCTTGGGATTGCCATGCTTGGGAAAAAAGTACCCAAAAGTGTTGTGGAGAAGATCCTGGAATATAACCTGTCCGCAGAGCAGTTGGAAGAAATCCGCCAGTGCGTAGAAAGTGGGCTGGCAGATGCAGAAATCCTTCAGGTGATGGAGAACAGCCCTTCACCGGAGAGAATGAAAAAAATGAGGGAAATTATCCTTTTGATGCGGAAACGGAAGGCGGGTGTGTAAATGGCAGAACTTGAACATGTGGTAAAAACATTTTCCCTTTTGGAAGCTGCCGAAAAGGAACAGCCCTTTCTTACCAGGGAGCAGAAACAGGATTTGTACCGTATTGCTTTTCATAAGGAGTCTATGGAAGAGGTAGAAAAAATTATTTTGCAGTTACAGGCGCCTCATGCAGGAAAGGAAGAAAAAGAGCGTATCCTTTCTCATTACCTTGAACCGTTTTTTCAGGTTCCGGAAAATATTTTGCAGATTGAGAATTATATTTTTCAGCTTCAATATATGACCTATGAAAAGGAAAAAGCAAACCACATGCTGGCGGCTCTCTTAAAACAGGAAAATATCCAGTATGACCTGGAAGCCATGCTTACAGAAGGAAAAATAAAGGCGGCTGTTCCAGTAAAAAAGGACAGGGCAATGGGATAGGAGGGAGAGCATGAGTGAAATACAAGATGCGGCGCAGATCATTAAAGTTTCCTTTGAAGGCGCAGAAATCATTCTGAAAATGGGAAATACAGGCTGGCAGTTTGTAAAAGATATTTGTGCGGTATTTAAAAAAGTTCTGGACCAGGAAAAACTGTCAGGGAAAACTTCTGTACAAAAGCTCCTGAAAATGGGAGGCGATTTACAGGTTTTCCGTTTTGAAACAAAAGACCTGGAGCGGGTAAAAGCCCTGGCAAATAAGTATGGGATTTTATATTCCATTTTGCCGGATTTGAATGAGAAGGACGGTATGAGTGAAATTTTGTTCCATTCCCAGGCAGCACCCCGTATTCAGTCCATGATGGCAAAAATTGAACATTCCAATATTGGGACGTTAGATGAATACTATGAAAATGCAGAGCCGGATAAGGTGGAGCAGTTGGTAGAAGAAGTAAAAAAGCCTGCCCTGCCGGAGCCGAAGGAGTGTGAACTGGTTGCGCGGGAGCTGGCGAAAAACCAGGTGGAGAAGATCAGTGATGTCCGTTCCCGTCTGAATATGACCTGGCTTCAGATCTGGCCGATTATCTGCTACATGGAAGAACAGGGGATTTTGGAGAAAGGGAAGGAAGGTACGGTAACACTGACCAGGACACCGGAACAGATGGAAGAATTGGTAGATTCCCAGCAGTGGAAACAGTTGTTTGGGGAAGAGGAAGCCCAAAGACGCAGCACTGGAAGCAGCCAGGAAACAGAAGAAAAGATGCAGGTCATTCAGCGTATCCAAAAGGAGAAACGGAACAATCCAGGTGTGAATGCCATTACCATAGACCAGAAGCTGGTATATGAAGAAACAGAGCATCATATCAAAACCAGGATTCCGTACCGTAAGAATGAATTTATCTGGCTGGATAAATCGGAAATTAGCTGGATTAATGACCATAAGACGATTTTTGCAGGATTGGAAAAGAAGAAGGAGTATGCAATTTTAGACCTGGAGGACCGTTTTCTTAGAAAAACTTCGGGGGAAGATTTATATAGGGAAAGCTATGACCCGGTACACAGGGAACGTGCCAGACAGGAGCAGGAAAAGATACGCAGAAGAAGGGAGCAGAATTACAGGAAGGCACAACAGAACCTGGAAGCAGGGAGAAGAACCATACAGGGGCGAAGGAGGTAGAGAACCGGAGCAATTCAGAAAAAGAAGAAACAGTCCTGGGGCATGTATCTTATTGGTGGCATAGCTTCCGGCTATGGAGGTTATCTCTTGAACGTGTGTTATCAGCCCGGAAAGGATATCAATTATTTTTTAAACCGTCTGGATCAGGTGATGGTAGCCCCGTTTGCCAATTATTGGAACGAAACTTCCTTAAAAGCAATCATTTTGGGGATTTTTGTATATGTGATCGGTATGGTCATGTATGTCACCAGCCGGAAAAACTATATGCCGGGACAGGAATTTGGTACCGCTGTTTTTGCAGATCCGAAAAAAGTGGCAAAGCAGTTTGCGGATAAAGATGAACACAATAACCTGATCTTATCCCAGAATGTCAGGCTGTCCATGAATACCAGAAAGACCAGGAGAAACCTAAATGTCCTGGTAATCGGAGGAAGCGGCGCTGGAAAAACCTTGTTCATGGTGAAACCCAATCTCCTTCAGTTAAGCAGGGCTTCCCAGATCATTACAGATCCCAAAGGGGAGATTTTAAGATGCTGCGGAGGTATGCTGAAAGCGCATGGATACCGGATACGGGTGCTGAACCTGGTGGAAATGGAGCAGTCTAACGGATATAATCCATTCCGCTATATCCGCTCTGAAACAGATATTGTAAAACTGGTTACCAACCTGATCAATAATACCACACCGAAAAACGCACAGCCCAGTGATCCATTCTGGGAGAAAGCCGAGTCTTTGTACTTGCAGGCCATTTTTCTTTATGTGTGGCAGGAGTGTGAAATGGAGAAAAGGAATTTCCGTATGGTTCTGCAGCTTTTGAATGAGGCGGAAGTCCATGCAGACGGTTCCCCTTCTGATTTAGACCGGCGTTTCCGCAGACTGGAGAGAAAAAAGGGAAGCAATCACCCTGCTTTAATCCAGTATAATAAAGTGATCCGGGGTGCCGGAGATACGGTAAGGAGTATCATCATTTCCGCAAATGCAAGGCTGGGATTGTTACAGAACCCACAAATTTTGCGGATTCTGGATCATGATGAAATGGAGATTGAGGAGATTGGGCTTGGTGTTGACGGGGACAGAAACCGGAAGACTGCACTTTTTTGTGTAACGCCGGATTCGGATAAGAGTTATGCCTTTTTAATTGGTATGCTTTATTCCCAGATTTTCCAGGAATTGTATTACCAGGCAGACTTCCATTACAATGGAAAACTTCCCATTAACGTCAATTTTATGCTGGACGAATTTGCCAACGTGCCATTGCCAGATGACTACTGCAGCCTCCTTAGTACCATGCGTTCCAGGAATATTTCATGTACCATTTTTATCCAAAACCTTGCCCAGATCAAGGCTTTGTTTGAGAAAACCTGGGAAACCATACCGGGTAATTGTGTGCGCCCAGAAGTCGCCAGCGCAATATAAATTGGCGACGTGGTATTTACAGGATACCGCCTTTAGCAAGCGGTAGGTAAAAGTATCAGGTGATGAAAAATCACAACCTATTATTCTACAACTTATCCGAGAGGGGAAACCCGAAGGGGAGTGTAGCATGTTGTTGTTCCAGTTGGAACGTAAATAGGAAAGGCGCTAATCCTATGCGTCAGAATATTTAAGAATAAAAATCAGTGTATGAGGTACAAAGCTAAACTGCCTAAACGATAGCCAGAGTGGGGGAAACTGTGCCCCGCATACGAAAAGGATTGAAACGTATGCTTTTCATGTTGGTTTCATTTCGCAGTTATGAAAGCAAGCGATACTCATGAAAGAGCAACCGCAAGACAGCGGATAAATGGCGAAAGTCGGTGCCGACAACACTGAATGCTAATCCTGTATTTACTAACTGGGGATGACCTAAACCTGGTAACAGGCATGGTCACACAGCTCCCATAGTAGTCCGAGACGTTAATGACGTTCACATGGCGAAGGGGAGCAGCTTATCAGAAAATACTAAAATGAAGGAAGGTGCGAGAGGCATTGAGAAATCCAACTGAGGTATTGAAAAATTTGATGGAAAAGTCAAAGAATGAAACTTACAGATTTCAGAGATTATACAGAAATCTGTACAATCCGGAGTTTTATTGGCTTGCGTATAAAAATATCTACGCAAATGATGGCAGTATGACTGCCGGAGCTGATGGAACAACGATTGATGGCATGGGTAACAAGAGAATTGAGAGGATTATTTTATCCTTAAAAGACCGAAGTTACCAACCTAAGCCTGCAAGAAGAGAATATATTGCAAAGAAAAACAGCAGTAAAAAACGTCCTCTGGGTATTCAGTCGGGGGATGATAAACTCGTGCAGGAAGTCGTTAAGATGATTTTGGAGAGTATTTATGAGCCTGTGTTCAGTAATAAATCACATGGGTTCAGACCAAACAGAAGCTGTCAGACAGCACTGAAACAGATACAGAACACCTTTACTGGTGCGAACTGGTTTGTGGAAGGAGATATACACGCTTGTTTTGACAGTTTCGACCACCATGTAGTTATCGACCTCTTGAAAAAGAGGATTGATGACGAAGCGTTTATCCAGCTTATATGGAAATTCCTAAAAGCAGGATATATGGAACAATGGACATTCAACAGAACCTATAGCGGAGTGCCGCAGGGGTCGGGAGTCAGTCCAGTGCTGGCAAATATTTACCTTCATGAATTGGACAAATTTATGGAAAATTATGCAGAAAACTTCAATACAGAAGCTAAGAAGAAACATTTTTCTACTGCATATAAGTCCAGTGTCGGTAAGGCATACAGATATAGGAAAAAGGGCAGAGAGATATGGGATAGTCTGTCTGACGAAGAAAAGAAAATCAGATGCAAAAATCTTAAGGAACTGGAAATGATTGAAAAATCTACAACACCTTACGTCTATAACGACAGTAATTATAAAAGGGTGCAGTATACGAGATATGCGGATGATTTTATCATCGGGGTTATTGGTAGCAAAGCAGACGCAGAAGCTATCAAGAAAGACGTGAAAATATTCCTGCAAAAAGCATTGAAATTAGAAATGTCAGACACTAAGACAAAGGTTACGCACACTGGAGACAGAGCAAGATTTCTAGGTTACGACATTACGGTATCAAGAGTGCAGACGCTACAGAAGGCTTCTAACGGAAGGGTTCAGAGATGTCAGACAGGAGTTGTTAAACTGTACGTTCCACGCGAAAAATGGGTAGGTAAGTTAATTGAATACAAAGCAATGAAAATCAAAATCAACGAAAACGGAAAAGAGAGATTTGTAGCCCTTCATAGGGGAAAACTGGTAAACCAGAGCGATATTGAAATTCTCGCAAGATACAATGCAGAAGTCCGTGGACTATATAATTATTACACCATAGCGAATGACTCCTTTAAAATAGGGAGATTTGCCAATGTAATGAAATACAGCATGTATAAAACATTTGCGTGCAAGTATAAGACGAATGTTCATGAGATTAAGCGGAGATATTGCAGAAACGAATTATTTACAGTTGCGTATGAAACAAGGCAGGGAATGAAAACAACAACATTCTACAGGGATGGTTATAAACGGAAGGAATGTGCTACAAAGTTTGATAATGTAAGCGAGCTTCCGCAGTTTTCAAGATATGCCAAAACTAACACTCTCAAACAGAGAGTGGAACGTCATACTTGTGAATTATGCCAAAAAGACTGTAGAAATCTGGTAATACACCAAGTTAAGAAACTCAAAGATTTAAAGGGAAATACAGAGTGGGTATTACTCATGCGAAAAAGGAGACGGAAAACACTCGTGGTATGCCCCGAATGCCATAATTTAATTCATTCGTAACACCGCAAATGATAAGCGGAAAGCCGTATACATCGAGAGGTGTACGTGCGGTTTGGGAGGGAGTGGATGCAAGTCCTTTTCGAAGGATGAGCTGAAGCTTACCTCATGATTCCCTGGTATATCTTGGTGGGAATGAACAGTCCACGCATAAGTATATCAGTGAGTCCCTGGGAAAAGGAACCATTGATAAAAAAAGCAGTGGGGAAACCAAAGGCCGGCAGGGGAGCAGTTCCCGGAATTATGATGTGCTGGGGCGTGAGCTTTTGACACCGGACGAAACCCGAAAGCTGGATAACTCAGAGTGTATTTTGTTAATCAGGGGTTGTGATCCCATTATTGATAAGAAATACAATACGTTTGCACACTCCAGATTTTCGGAAACAGAAGATGGCGGGGCAGCGCCTTATATCCATGACAGAATGGCTGCAAAAAAACAGGCGGTACAGATTTTAAACGAAGAATCCCTGGATTATTATAAGAAGAAAAAGGAACAGGGAGAAGATGTTCAGATTGTGGAACTGTCTTTTGATGAAATTTTTTCTTATGAGCCTATTCCTAAGAAGATTTTTTCGGAGGAAGAGCTGAAAGAGAACCAGAAGAAGAGAACGGTAGAGGAGGTGAGGCCGCCGAAGAAAACGGAAAAACCGGTACAGACAGAGGAAGAAAAACTTTCTGAATTATTGGAAAGCCATGTTTATAATGAGGAACAGTTGGGAGAAATCATGCTTGCCATTGGTGCTGGAATTTCGTATGATAAAATCCTTCAAATGGCAGATACAAAAAACAGTGCTGAAAAGATGAAGGAAATCCGTAAAAAATTTACAAAAGAAACAGCCTCGGATTAAAGAAGGCAGATTTTTGGAAACCTGTAGTTTTTGCATTACGCAGGGCAGGTTTTTAAAAATCTGTCTTTTTGCGTAATGCGGTATCAATCACATGAAAAGGAGTAAAAAGATATGAAAATCAAAGAGGTTATCAGAAAGAAACAGAACCGCTTGAAAAAATCTCTACTGGGAGTCCTGGCAGTAAGCGCTGCCACTGTTTCCCTGTTCCCCCAGACTGTCATGGCTTCCGGGGTAAGTGACGTAACACAGCCGCTTATGAATTTAAAGACACTGGTGATCAGCATTATCGGTGCGGTGGGTGTGATTATCCTGGCAAAAAACGTGATGGAATTTGCACAGGCTTACCAACAGCAGGACAGTTCTTCTATGAACAGTGCCATTAAAGGAATTGTTGCAGGGCTTATTATGGCAGCCATTTCCTCCGTTCTTACTTTCCTGGGAATTAGCTAAAACCATTCTTCTTTTTGAGATAAGCAGATAAGAAGAGAGGTGAAGTGATGTTTAATTTAGGAGAGGCGATCCTTGCACTTTTGGAAATCGTGTTTGGATTTTGGAATAACCAGGTCAGCCTCGTATTTGAACTTTTAGGACAGTCCCCTACCGGATTCAAAGGAGGCGGGCCCTGGGGGATCATTGAAGGGATTGAACCCCTTTTTGTTGGGATAGGCTCTGCCCTGGTAGTCCTTTTTTTCGTCATAGGGTTTTGTGCAGAGTCGGTAGATATCCGGGAAGAAATCCGGTTTGAAGCAATTCTCCGTATGTTTATCCGGGTTGCCATTGCACAGTGGCTGGTATCTTATAACATTACCATTATGAAAGCCCTGTTTACTTCCTGTGGAAACCTGGTGGGGCATTTGGGGCAAAACCAGAGTGTGGAGTTATCCATTGACCCGGCGCAGGCAGAAGTGATTAAAGATTTGGGATTTGGAACCAGTATCGTATTTTTGATACTTGCTGTTTTCCTGTCTTTAATCGTTATTATCTGTGGTTTCTTCCTGCTGTACAATGTTTATTTCCGCTTTTTGAAAATCATGGTAATTGTACCTTTTGGGGCGATTGCCAGCAGTACCCTGGCTGGAAACCGGGGGCTTAGCAATACCTTTGTAGCCTATATGAAATATTTTATCAGTGTTGTTTTTGAGGCAGTCACGATGGCACTGGCAATCCTTTTGTGTAACCAGTTTATTTCTTCCGGTCTTCCGACCTTTACCGGAGATTATGAGGACTGGGCCAAAACCCTGATTTATTTGGGGGAAATGACCTTTACGGTTGCGCTGACGGTAGGCACTGTAAAAGGGGCGCAGAACCTGACTTCCAGGGCACTGGGATTGTAGTGTAAGGCAAAAAATAGCTTCTGTTTGGAAGATAGAAGCTCATAAAAAGGAGGATTATGAAAAAATATCAGGTTATCTATGCAGATCCCCCCTGGGCATACCGGGTGTGGAGTAAAAAGGGCAGTGGGCGTTCCGCAGAAAGCCATTATCCAACCATGAGCATGGAAGAAATAGAAAAGTTGCCGGTAGGGAAACTGGCAGATGAAAATTGTGCATTATTTCTTTGGATTACATTTCCACTTTTGAAAGAAATATGGAGAGTTGTAAAAGCGTGGGGATTTACCTATAAAACGGTAGCATTTGTTTGGATTAAGCAGAATAAGAAAGCGGATTCTTTATTTTGGGGCATGGGATACTGGACAAGAGCAAATGCTGAAATCTGTATTCTTGCAACAAAAGGAAGCCCAAAGCGTTATTCCAGGCGTGTGCATCAAGTCCTTATCACACATATCGAAGAACATAGTAAAAAGCCAGAGGAGGCAAGAAACAGAATTGAACAGTTAATGGGAGATGTCCCACGAGTTGAGCTATTTGCGCGTAGAGAAGCACCTGGCTGGGACGTATGGGGGAATGAAGTCGTGTGTTCGCCGGGAACAGAAGTTTTGCAGCATGAAACGGCTTCTATCTGCAAAGGACAGGAGCCGGTAAGAAGGGAGGACATGTAAATGGAGATTGAATTAAGTGAGGACCTACAGCATTATAAAGAATCCCTGGTTCTAGGACTTACAGCAAAACAGTTTTTGTTTTCGGCATTGGCATTGGGCGTAGGAACTGGGATTGTCCTGCTTTTGTATGAAAAAATCGGGATTACTTTGAGCTGTTATGTGGCAACCCCTTTTGTTGTACCTCTGGCACTGACTGGGTTTTATAACTATCATGGGCTGACATTCTGGCAGTTTGCAGGGAAGATGATTTATTTTTCCTTTTTTAACCGCCCTTTGGTGTATGGCTCTACGGAATCGGTGCAGGAACTGAAACAGATTTATATGGAAACCCGTCAGGAAGAAGAACGGGAAGTACAGCAAAGGAAAAAGGAACAGAAAAAAGAGAAGAAAGGTGGTGATGTCAACGTGGTGAAAAAGAAGGCAATCCGTATGGGGATCGTAACGGTAGTGATGATTGTACTTGGTACGGCAGCAGCGGTGTGGTATAAGATGTACCGTTGACCAGAATATGCAATCAAGGCGTGAAATAGCGCCTGCTCTCCATTTCAGGAGAGGGATACACAGACATGTAGCGGCAGATGGAAGCTGCTGTGTTTGTGGTCCCATCTGCCTGAAAGGAGGAAATTAGAGATTGTCAATTTTTTCAGATAAGTTTGACCAGTTAAAAAAAGCAGATAAAGCAGTAAAATCCCCGAAATATCTTCAGGAAGTCATGGGGATTGGGAGAATTGCAGAAAATGGCATTTTTGAAGTAGGGAAGGGGATATATTCCAGGACATACCGTTTTTTGGATATTAACTATGTAACCGCAGGTGCAGAAGAACAGATGCGGATTTTAAAGCAGTATTGTAAGACGGTAAATGCCATTGATGTATATTTTCTTATTACCATTTTTAATCGGAATAAAAATATGCAGGATTTCCGGGAGCATGTACTTTTCCAGGAAAAAGGAGATGGTTTTAACTGGCTGCGTGGAAGTTATAACCAGATTATTGAAAAGCGCATTGTAGATGGAAGGCAGGGGATTGAGCAGGAAAAACTGCTGACTGTATGTGTAGAACGGAAATCCTACGAACAGGCAAAAGCATTTTTTGCCACTTTTGAAGCTACCTTAAAACAGAACTTTGGAGAACTTGGTTCCTGCATTGAAGAATTAAATGCAGAAGAGCGGCTGCGGGTACTTTTCAATTTTTACCGTATAGGGGAAGAAGAACAATTCTCCTTTGATTTCAGACAGGCGTTAAAAAAGGGCGGTGATCCTAAAAATGATATTTCACCAGGGTATATGCAGTTTTACCCAGGTTATTTTGAAACGGAACGGAAAAAATGCAGGGCATTATTCATTAAAAAATATCCGTCTTCTTTATCGGATACCTTTTTAAATGAGATTACCAGTCTTCCGGTTCATAGCATCACTACAATCTGCATTGTACCAGTACCAAAAGAACTGGCAAATAAGGTTCTTCAGAAGAAATATCTGGGCATTGAAAATGATATTTTAAAGCAGCAGAGAGTCCGTAATAAAAATAACGACTTTTCCAGTGACATTTCTCATATCAAGAAAGTCCAGAAGGAGAAGATTGTAAATCTTATGGACGACGTGCGGGAAAATGACCAGAACCTGTTTTATACAGGGGTTAATTTCCTGATCATGGCAGAGGACAAGAAGGAGTTAGACAGTGTAACCGAAACCATTAAAAATATCGGCAATGGACGCATGTGCCAGATTGAAACCCACTATTATCAGCAGAGGGAAGCTATGAATACCATACTTCCAGTGGGAAACCGGCAGATCAGCACAATGCGGACCATGCTCACCAGGGATATTGCAGCCCTTCTTCCCTTTAATGTACAGGAATTAAACGAAAAGTCCGGCGTCTGCTATGGCATTAACCAGGTTTCTCATAACCTTTGCATTGGAAACCGGAAAAAACTGGCAAATGGAAATGGAATGGTATTCGGTGTCCCCGGCTCCGGAAAATCCTATTTCAGTAAGTCGGAAATGCTGCAGGTGTTCTTAGGAACAGATGATGATATTATCTGTATCGATCCGACACTGGAATATTTTGATATTGCAGAAGCCCTGGGAAACCAGGCGGCAATCATTAACCTGTCTACCTATACAAAGAATTACATCAATCCTTTGGAGATGGATGTCTGGGCGCTGGATTTAAACGATTCCCAGGGATATATCCGAGATAAAGGGGAATTTATGCTGGGGCTGTGTGAACAATGTTACGGGGATAATCTAAACAGCCGCCATAAATCCATTATAGACCGTTGTGTACGAAAGCTGTATATCGACATTGCAAAGGCAAGGGAAAAGCATATCCCTACCATGTCAGAATTTTATGAGTTATTGTTGGAGCAGCCAGAAGAAGAGGCAAAGGACATTGCTTTATCGTTGGAGCTGTTTGTAAATGGCTCTTTAAATATTTTCAATAACCATACCAATGTGAATGTACAGGCAAGGTTCATTGTCTATGGTACCAGGGACCTGGGGAAAGAGCTGGGAGCCATTTCCACTCTGGTCATGCTGGAAAATATCAGTGCCAGGATTGCAGAAAACGCAAAGAAAGGAAGGGCAACCTGGCTTTATATAGATGAGTTCCATACGGTTCTTGACCGGGAGTATAGTGCGAAATTTTTGTTCAGCCTCTGGAAAAAAGTGAGGAAGCAAGGGGGACTATGCACAGGAATCACCCAAAATTTGGTTGATATGCTGCAGAACTATACAGCCATGACCATGCTGGGGAACAGTGAGTTTATTGCCCTGTTAAAGCAGTCCAATGTAGACAGTCAGGAATTATCCACTGCAGCAGGAATTCCAGAAGCACAATTAAAATATGTAGATAATTCTCCTTCCGGTACGGGGATCATTAAGTATGGAAATACCTGTATTCCATTTGATAACCGTATGGAAAAAGAAGCCAATCCGCTGTATGCGCTTTTCAATACCAACCTTCACGAAAAGGCGTTGCAGACAAAGCAGGAGTAATGTAATCTGAAAGGAACTTTTTCTTTTATCTGTAAAGGAAAAGGTATGACAGACGAGAAAAAATTAGGCAACAGCAAAAATTATAAGTCGGTAAAGTAGAAAAAGGATAGGACAAAAAGAGTGCAGTGCTTTTATCAGGCACTCTTTTTGTATATCATGGGAAAGGTGGCAGAATGGCTGAAACATATCAAATAGAAATGAATTTAGAACAGTTGGAAAGACTTTTAAAAAATCTGCCGGAGGGAATTATGCTGGAGATTTGTTTTGGAAAGGAAGAACATGGAGAAGACACATAAAATAGATGTGGTAAGTATACGCCTGGTGGAAGAACCTCCTCTATACAGTAGTAAAGAATTAAAAAATCCCTGTGATGTGGCAGAACTCTTTCAGGATTTTTTAAAAGATTGTGACCGGGAAATGTTCTGTATTTTAAACCTTCGGACAAAAAACCAGGTTATTAATGTCAACGTAGTAGGTATGGGAACGTTAAATAGTGTACTGGTTCACCCAAGAGAAGTATTCAAATCTGCGATTTTATCCAATGCCAGCAGTATCATTTTGGCACATAACCACCCTTCTGGTGATCCAGAACCAAGCAGGCATGATATAGAAGTGACAAAGCGATTGGCAGAAGCCGGCAATCTTATGGGGATTGAGGTGTTGGATCATATCGTGGTGGCTGAGAACCGGTATTTTAGTTTCAGGGAAGAAAACATACTGCCAGAATACTTTCAAATGGAAGAAGTAGCAGCAGAGCAATCTCTTCCTTATGTAAAGAGTGAGAAAGAGAAGGTACGTTAATAGGATTGACGTATCAATACTGGAACCATATAATGGGTACAAAGGAAAATTTGTTTATGGAAACAAACACATTGACGGAACATACAAAAGCTCTGTGATTAAAGTTTAAAGTGTGTTATACTAGGAGGAGAACAATGGGATTAAAAGATGCGAAAGAAGGGAAACTTCTATATCATTTAACAGAGTTAAAAAACCTGGAATCGATCATTGACTTTGGACTTGTGCCAAGAAAGATTTTAAGGGAGAATACAGTAACGTTTGGAGATGTTGCAGATCCGGAAATTATACGTAAGAGAGAAGTTTTAGGATTGGACGGATATATTCCATTTCATTTTCACCCATATTCAGCTTTTGATGTGGCTGTGAAAAAAACGCATGTGGGCGAAGAAATGATTTATATTTGTATTACCAGAAGTTTGGCAAGACGCAATAATTTCCGTATTTTGCCTAAGCACCCATTGGCATTGGAAGAGTGCCAGCTATACGATTATGACGAAGGCTTTGAAATGATTGACTGGGATATCCTTACCAGAGTAGGGCAGAATGACGAGGACGCCAGACAGATAAAGATGGCGGAATGCCTGAGTCCATTGGTTATTCCAGTTGATGCTTTCCAGTGTATCTATGTTTCATCGAAAGAAACTGAAAACAAAGTAGCAGATATGCTCAAACAGAAAGGTGTTATCTTTCCACCGCCATTTATTACGGTGATGCCCCAGTGGTTTGAGTAACGAGAGGAGGTGGTTGTGTTGATTAAATACACAACTGGAGATATGTTTCAGTCTGGTGCAGAGTGTTTAGTTAATACAGTCAACTGTGAGGGCTACATGGGAAAGGGAGTTGCGTATCAGTTCAAGCTGAAATTTCCAGAAAATAATAAAGCCTATATAAAAGCCTGCAAAGATAAAACACTGCATGTTGGGACAATCCATACATTTGTAGAGAATGGTATTACGATTGTAAACTTTCCAACGAAAGATAAATGGCGTGAAAATTCTAAAATAAGCTATATAGAAACAGCGTTAGACGTTTTGGTAGAACGACTTCCGGGATTGCATGTGAAATCAGTAGCCATTCCACCGCTGGGGTGTGGAAATGGTGGTTTGGATTGGCAGACAGTAAAAGAACTGATACAAAAGAAATTAGAACCAATCGCTGATAATTTTACATTTTTGATTTATGAGCCCCAGAGAAATTATGTACAGAGGGCAGCGGTTGCGCCTAAACTTACAGCGGCCAGTTTAGTTCTGATGAAAATAAAAATGGGGCTGAACCGTTGTACAAAACTTCGTCTGCAAAAAGCCGCATATTTTATGAATTTGTATCTGGGAGAACCATATTTTTCGTTTCAGAAGTATAAATACGGTCCCTATGCTCATTCCATTGATATAGTTAGTAGAAATATCGGAGAGTATCAGAGTTTTTATGGCTTAAAAGATACGGAATCAACGTATCAGTTAGCTTATCAGGTAATCTGTAGTGAAAAAACAACAAAGTTATTAAATCGTCTTATGCCTGCAATCGAAAGAGCGGTTGCTTATGTGAATGAGATAGAAAGTGATCATGAATTGGAAGGACTTGCAACGGTAACTTATTTAGTCCAGACTTTTTCAAGGATTGATGCCAGCCAGATTGTATCTGAATTTAAACAGTGGTCAGAGGATAAGGCAGCCCGTTTTTCAGAAGATGAAATAAAGAAATATATGGAATGCTTAGAGCAGACCGGTGTGATAGAACGGGATATTACAGGAAGCTATTGCATTTCAGAGTATCTTTCTTACAGATAAAGAACAGTAGAAAAGAAAATAAGAAGTAACACAAAGAGCATTATCGCTAAAAACGGTAGTGCTTTTTTTGTGCGTGAAAAGGAGGTATTGCTACGTGGAAAACGGTGAGATGGGCGAGAATGCCACCGGACGTTTGGCAACGTATTATGTGGCAGAATGTATGGAATTTAACCGTTATGGAGAATACAGGGAGGATATTCAAAGTGCAGAAGAAGCAGTAAAGTATTATCAGAGTATTCCTTCTGAAAGGCTGAATGCAGGAAAAGGGATTGGGCTTCATGTGGAGGAGGAAGATGGTATTCCATTGGACTTTCCACTGGTTTCCGGCGGCAAGTTAGATGTGGATTTTTTAGGGGAAGTTTATGGTTTCAAGGAATACCCTGAGCTTTTAAGGGCTGCCAGGGAACTGAGCGCTTATCTTCCAGAAACAAAAGTCGTGGATACCAAAGGGATTTTAACAGAAAAGAGCATGGACGCTGCTGATTTTGCAGATGAAATGATAAAACTGGAAAAAAATCTTGATCCTGATTTTTACCATACCTTTTATCCGAAAGAAGCAGAACATAAGGAAGCTATTATATGGAAAGCCTTATGTCAAGACGGAAAAGAGGAATACAGCAGGTGGCTGGGAAGCAAGATATTTGAGCAGAAATCAGAACTGAAAGAACAGGCAGACAAGCTAAAAACAACACTGGAACAGGTAAAACTTATTCCGCCGGTGGACTTGAAACCTTTTGTGTATGTGCGGATCAGTGAACACCCGGATATTCCATTGGAAGAAGCCATGCCATTAAATCAAGCGGTAGAATTGTTCGGAAAGCTGGATCGGCAGGCAGTGGAAGAGAAAGATATGGCAGGTTATTACAAAACACATTTTGAAATCTGTTTTCTCTCAGAGAGGGAAGTCATGTCTTATACCGGGCGCCAGGATTTTGGTGACGGGGAAGGAAATCTGCTGGATCATGTAAAAGCATTTGCAGATTATTATCTCCATACAGAAGAAGGGCAGCAGCTTATGAAACAGACTGCCAGGACAACAGAAGAATGGAAACATGAACAACAGCAAATGAAATGGGTACTGGAGGAGATGCTTCCTGCCCTTCAGTATTTCTGCAACCTGGAAAAACTGGAAACAGCGGTTCTGGAAGAACAGGAAATAGAAAAGAAAGTCCCTTTGCTGACACAGGGGGACGCATCACGAAAGGCATATCAGGAAGCCATGCTTGCCTATGTCCGGGAAAGCAGGATTGCACTAAATACAGGGAAGGAGCTGCCTTGTATGCCGGATATCCGGGATTTTGCAACTGCCTGTCCGGACAAATCATACAGGGAACAGGTTATGGAGGAAATACGACAGGAAGCGGAGTCATACGGTATGACCGTAGAAGCGTATGCCGCAAATGGATATGAGCCGCCAAAAAGGGGCGGCAGATAACATTAGGAAAGGAGGCGGAGTTTTGGCCATGTAAAAGATATCTTCCCTCCTGAAACAGAATTGGATTTAGAAAAAACAGCGATAGAACGTATCCGCACTGCCAGCCAGATGTCCCTACAGCACTATGGGCTTCCTTTGGTCGTGACGGATAGTGGAGGAAAAGACAGCGCGGTATGCAGGGAACTGGTGCGGCGGTCCGGTGTGCCATTTGAACTGATGCACAACCTGACTACCGCAGATGCCCCACAAACGGTTTATTATGTAAGGGAGCAGTTTCAAAAAGCAGAACAGGCGGGGATTCCTTGTAGTATCAACAAACCTTATTATAAGGGGCAGCGGATAACCATGTGGAGCCTGATCCCCATGAAAATGATACCGCCAACCAGGACGGTACGTTATTGTTGTGAGATTTTAAAAGAGAGTGGGGGGACGGGGCGTTTCATTCTCACAGGTGTCCGGTGGGCAGAAAGCCGGAAGCGGAGAAACAGCAGAGGGATTTATGAAAATTTTGTTCCAAACGGAAAAGAAAGGGCAGTCATTTTAAATAATGACAATGATGATACCAGGCGGCTTTTTGAAGTCTGCAGGTTAAGGAGCAAACATGTATGCAATCCCATTATTGACTGGAGTGATCAGGAAGTATGGGAATATATCCGGTCTGAAAAAATCTCTGTGAACCCTCTTTACGAAATGGGATTTCACCGGGTTGGCTGTGTAGGCTGTCCTATGGCAGGAAAACAAAGATACCGGGAGTTCCACATCTTCCCGACCTATGAGAGGGCTTACCGGCGGGCTTTTGCTAAAATGCTGGAGTTAAGGAAAGCTGCAGGAAGGCAGTGCAATTCCCACTTATGGTCAGATGTAGATGCTTTTTTCCGTTGGTGGATGGAAGATCCTGGTATCCCCGGACAGTATGAATTGTCCTTTCATGAAGATACCAATGAGATTTATTATGACTATTTGTAGTGGAAGGGAGGAGGAATTATCGCAAAATATCAATTATCTTTTGGACTGCAGTATGAAGCCTGGATGCTGGAAATCCGTATTCCGGACTGGCTGGAGTTTCCTTCTAAGGAGCAGGCACTAAAATATGGTGAGCAAGCTGAGGTTTCCGTTTTCTTAAAAGCGGAAGCTATTTTTTTGCTCTTTGATGGCAGTAAGGAGAAGATTTTACCGCAGCAGACGGAACTTTATCAGTTTTCCTACCTGAAAGAAAAGACTTATGACAGACTGGGACCGCCACTTTCCCCGGAAGACATAGACCATTTGGTAGAAGTGGGGGAATTGGAGCAGGTACTGTTCAGTGAAAAATATATCCTGACAGAAGATGATTACCAGGAATTTTCCGGAAACCTTATGGAAGCCTTTCAGGAATTGGAAAAGGAGTACGGTCCACCACCCAGAGAAAAGGAACAGGGGTATCTGTTTCAGGCGCTCTGGTATCAGGCAGAAGAATTAAACCCCGGAGAGGGGGACTGCTTTGGAGATTAAGGTAAAAAAAGAAAAAGAGCCGGAGCTGAAATTAAAAAAAGAAGCCCAGGTGACGGTGCATAAGAAAAATCCTATTTTATCTGCAAAGGAAAAGAAAGCTGCTTTTACTTCTAAGCCGGTGGCTGATCTTTTAGGGCAGAGAAAGAAAAAAGAAGGGGCAGAAAAAGGGAAACAGCCGGAGCAGGGAAGAGAAGCGCTGTTTGAAAAACAAAAGGAAAAGAAAAAGCAGGCCGGGAAAGAGGCAGCAATCCGGGGAACTGCAGAAGATAGAAAACAAAATGGAAAGACCAAAAGTACCGTATCTGTACCGGGAACCTTACAGACGGATCAGATGAAACAGGGGGCAGCACCAAACAGCCAGCCCTCTGCTGGTTTCCGGGCAAAGGAACAGTACCGGAGGGAACAGGCTGCAAAGCTGGCGGAAACAAAGAAATCTTCCCTGGCGAAGCAGACTGCCATAAAGGGGGTACGCCGGGGAGAGGCTGCTATACTGACCCAGTTAGAAGGCGGGGAAGAAGTCAATGATTCCCTTTATGTCATGGGGACAGCAGCAAAACCGGCAGAAAAGCTGTGGAAGGACCGGAACTATAAAAAGGCAGAGCAGGAATTAAAGGTAAAACAGGCTGATGGGAAGATTACCAATAAGCAGTTTTACAAAGAAACAAAAGCAATGAAAAAGAAACAGATGGAGAAACAGAAAAAGCAGGCAGTCCGGCAGAGGAAAATCCAGTATATGATCAATAAGCTCACCGGAAATGGGCAGCAGGACAGTTTGGCACAGGTGGCAAAAGATATTGTAAAGATGAAAGCCTCTGTATTTATGCTGAAAGTGGTCCAGTTTGCCGGGGCGCTTTTAGCTCCGCTGTTTAGTATTCTGCTTGTGGTGGCAATTCCTGTAGTGATTATCTTTTTCCTCTTATACTGTTCGCCACTTGGTGCGTTCATGCCAAATCCGTCTGAGGAGAACCCTACCGTCCGGGAAGTTTTAAGCGGTTATTACATGGAATTTAATACAAAACTTGGACAGAATGGGGAAGATGGGGCAGTTACCTATCTCCATGAGAAAAATGGGAATTATGTGAGTAATTATTATGATACTTTAATGGTCTATATGGTGAAGTATGGAACCGGGGATATGGGTGTGGATATGGATCAGCGTCATAAGGACAAGCTGAAGGAAATCTTTGATGAAATGAACAGTTTTGAAAACACGACCATAACCACCACCATAAAGGCAGGGGAAAGTCTGGGAAATGTTGTCACCAGTGGTTACTGCCAGTGCAGTATCTGCTGTGGGCAGTGGGCAGGAGGACCGACAGCCTCCGGTGTCATGCCAAAACCGGACCATACCCTTGCAGTAGATGCACAAAATCCCTTTGTCCCTATGGGAACCAGGATCATTATGAACGGGATTGAATATACCGTAGAGGATACCGGGGCATTTGACCGGTATGGAGTACAATTTGATGTTTTCTGTGCGGACCATGCAACTGCGTCTGCCTGGGGACATCAGACTTTTGAAGCGTTTCTGGCAGATGGGGACGAAAATGAGATTACGGTAACAAAAAAGGGCTGCTACGTCAAGAACCTGAATTATGAGGACTATATTGCGCTTGGAAAGCTGACAGAAAAAGAAGAAGAACTGTTAAGGGAAGTCATGAGTGAGGAATTTAGAAATGAGATCCCTTCCTTTGGTGTAGGAAGTGACGTTGCAAATCTGGCTCTGACGAAGGTAGGCTGCAAATACAGCCAGGAACACCGGTATGAGGAAGGATATTATGATTGCAGTTCCCTGGTACAGCGGTTGTATCAGGAGGTAGGCATTTCCCTTCCGGCGATTGCCTCTACCCAGGGAGAATTTATGGTAACACATGGGTTGGAAGTTACAGAAGGCGAACTGGAGCCGGGAGATCTGATTTTTTATTCTTATGAGCAGAATGGGCAGTTCCGCAATATTTCCCATGTGGCAATTTATGTTGGTAATGGCAGAATGGTACATGCAGCCAACAGCAGACGTGGAGTAGTGAATGACCCGTTCAATCCGTCGAACATTGGGCTGTATGGAAGACCCAGCCGCTTGCAGTAAGAAAGGAGAAGCATGGACGAAAAAGAATATGAAGTGACCATAACAGAAGTCCTGGAGAAAAAAGTAAGATACCGGGGCAGGAATGAACTGGAGGCAACTGCAAAAGCAGAAGCAGATTACTATGCAGAAAAAATCGTGCTGGGGGCAGATGATTTTTCCTATCGTGATATTTCTGCAAAAGAACTGGTACCTGTAAAAGAAAGAAGGAACAGCAGATGAAGCATATCACAAAAGTACGGGAACTGTATGAGGAAACCATACACTGGATTTCAGAGTCGGAGGATTCCTGGAAAAATTTCCTTTCCTGCATGGGGCGTCTGTATCAGTTGGACTTCTTAAATACCTGTATGGTATATGCCCAGCGCCCAGATGCTTCCGTTCTTGCAGGATATGATGCCTGGCTGGAAATGGATTTGCCGGTTGCCAGAGGAAGTAAAGGAATTGCAGTATTTCCTTCCAAAATTTTCGGGGAAGGAGTTACCCATGTTTATGATATTCAAGATGTAAAGGGACAGGGAATCCGGCCCTGGAACTGGCAGGTGAATGGGACAAACCGCAGGCTGCTGGCAAGGGAGCTGTTCCCGGAAATCTACGAACAGGAAAAAAAGTTTAAAAATTCTTTAGACGCCTTTACAAGAACAAATGTTTGGTTTATGATAGAAGAGGAAGATGAAATTTTAAAATCCTTGCAGAAGCTGGCTGTCCTTACCGGAGAGGGACAGGAGGTAAAAGAAAACCAGATTACAGAGTTTCTTGTAAATAGTGTCTGTTATGCGGTGGAAAGCCGCTGCGGTATCCGAGATGACACCCTGGATTTTTCTTTTATCTGCGGTTTTTCAGAGAATGAGGAGGTTCTGTACCGGACAGGGCGGTTGGTATCCCATTTATCTGGGCGGATTGTGTTACAGATTGCAAGGACCATGAAGAACATAGACCTTGAAAGGAGGCAGTATTATGGAAGGGATCGCAGGAATCCAGTACAGGGAAATGAATGGCATACAGATACCAGTCTTAGAGGGCGTGATGAGCGAGGAGAAGATGCTGGCGTCCCTGAACCGTTACGGCAGGATCGCAGCACAGGAAATGAAGAGAACGGACCAGGCACAATACGAAATGATGCTCCTGTCCGGGAAACTGATGGAGAAACTTATGAAAATCCAGACAGAAGCGGAGGAATACCACGAGAAACTGGCAGAAAGTCTTTTGAAGACCTGGACCAGAGAGGACAGGATAGACCCTTACAACACGTTGGAAATGACCAACCTTCGGATACAGGCGGATATGGAAGCGCAGAAACAGGTTATGGAGGAGATCATTCACCCCAGGATCGGATAAAACAGGAAAAAACAGAAAAGGATACAGGGAAAGGAACTGCTTCGGCGGTTCCTTTTCTGTCTGGGGAGATAGAACCTGCACAGCCGGAAAACTGGCAGAAAGAGAAAATCCTTCTGGAAATGACAGAGCAGGAGATACCATATAAAATTTATGAGTTTTACCGGAACAATCCAGAGGAAACAGAACGGGAAGCCTATCTTTATGAATTGTATGGAGATGTAAAAAGAGAAGCCCATATAAAAGACGGTATCCTGATTGCAGAAAGCGGTTCCAGCGGTTTTTATATCCTTTGGAGTGAGGGAACTTCCATGAAGGAGGCGTTCTGGTACTGGGACGAGGTTTCTTTGGAAATTGGAAAACGGATTGAAAAAGGGACCTATCTTCCTCTGTTATCCGTATCGGAGGAAGCCTTAGAAAACGGGGAAGATATAGAGGAAGAAACCTTACAGCCAAAGAAGGCGCAGGAAGTGATTGAGGAAAAGGAACCAATCCCATTAGAAGAGATTGGCATAGCCTTTTATAAACAGAATATCCAGGCGGATATTTTAAAGAAAATGCTCTGTCTGGTCTATACGACCAATCAGCTACCGGAAGAAAAAGACCATTTTTTGAAGACGCTTTTGCTTCGGGAAGCACCGGAAGGCCAGCCTTATTATCTGGTGCGGACAGAACATGGAAATTATGAGCTTTGTATTCAGGAAAATGGGATTAAGATCACCCTGCCAGAAAGTCAGGACTTTCTGCAGGAACTTTCCTGGGATCAGTTTGGCGGGCTTACTGCACATCTTATAGAGGAGGACCAGATTGCCTATACCGAAGATTCAGAAACCTTAGAGCTGCAGGAGAATATGTACCGTCTGCTCCCCTGGTTTCCGGCATTATGGGAAGAATATAGCGAAATTCTAAAAAAGGAAGAGCTTTGGCAGGAAGGAAGAACCTCTGTCCAAACAGAAGGCAAGGTAGAAGCCGGAGATTATTATTACCCAGAAGGGTGGCTGCAGTTTACCGGTGGGGATAAAAGCCGGTATCAGAAAAATATCCGGGCGATCCGTATCTTAAAAACACTGGAGCAGGAAGAGAGAAACGCCACAAAAGAAGAACAGGAAATTCTTGCGGGGTATGTAGGGTGGGGTGGGCTGCCAAATGCTTTTAACAGTAAACGCCCGGAGTGGAAAAAAGAATATCAGGAATTGAAGGAACTGTTGACCGCAGAAGAATACGCCCAGGCAAGGGCCAGTGTCAACAGTTCTTTTTATACGCCGCCGGAAGTCGTGCGGGGTGTTTATAAAGCCCTGGAGCAGTTTGGATTCCAGAAGGGAAAAATTCTGGAACCGGCTATGGGGATTGGAAACTTTTTTCATGGTCTTCCGGAAAGTATGCAAAAATCCCAGCTTTATGGCGTGGAGATTGATGCCATAAGCGGAAGGATTGCACAAAAGCTCCACCCTTCAGCCAGTATCCAGATCAAAGGATTTGAAAAAACGGAATTTGAGGATAACAGCTTTGATGTAATTGTGGGAAACGTGCCTTTTGGGGACTTTCGCTTGTACGATCCCCGATATAAAAAGATGAAGCTGAAAGTCCATGATTATTTTATCCGGAAAAGCATGGACCTCCTTCGGCCAGGAGGCATTTTGGCAGTGGTAACTTCAAAAGGAACGTTGGATAAAAATGACAGTGCTGTGAGAAAAAATCTGGCAGAACAGGCAGACCTTTTAGGGGCAGTCCGGCTTCCGGCAGATTCTTTTGGAAAGAGCGCCAATACCGCAGTTACCAGTGACCTTTTGTTTTTTCAGAAAAAAGCAGAGCCTTCGATTGGGGAGCCGATCTGGACTTATACAGGGCTTACGGAAGACATGGTGCCGGTGAATGAGTATTATCTGGAACACCCGGAAATGATGCTTGGGAAAATGGTCTGGTTTGAACAGTTTTTCGGGAAAGATTCCAAATATACAGCCCTGGTTAATGAAGCGGAAGACTTTGACCTGGAAAAAGGAATTTTGGACGCAGTTGGAGAGCTTCCTAAAAACTGTTATGAAGAAAGCATAGCAGAAAAAAAGAAGGAAGAGCAGGACGTCTTAGCTGCTTCCCCAGAGATACCTAATTATACGTTTACGGTGATACAGGACGAAGTATATTACCGGGAAGGGGAGTCTTTATACCGGAGCCAGGCAAAGGAAAGTGTGAAGCGCCGGATACGTGCCATGCATAAAATCCGCCTTCTGGTGCGTGAAATTTTACAAATACAGCAGGAAAATTGTTCCGACCAGGAACTGAAAAACGCACAGGAACAGTTAAACCGTTTGTATGATGCCTTTGTGAAAACGCATGGATATTTCTGTGACCGGACAAATAAAATGGCGTTCCGGCAGGATAATGATTATCCCCTGCTTTCTTCCCTGGAAGTAGTTGATGAGGACAAAAATGTAACCAAAGCCGACATTTTTTATAAAAGGACCATACGCCCCAGAGATGTGATAGACAAAGTGGAAAATGCCCAGGAAGCGCTGCATATCAGTCTGTCAGAATATAACCGGGTGGATATTCCCTATATGCTTTCCCTTTATCCGGGAAACAGGAAAGAAATGCTCCAGGAATTAAAAGGGTTAATCTACCAGAACCCGGTACTGGCAAAGGAAGAAGATCCAAATGCAGGGTGGGAAACCGCAGATGAGTATTTAAGCGGCAATGTGCGTCAGAAGCTCCGTACTGCCAGGATCTATGCGCAGAACAATCCCCTGTTTGTAGACAATGTGGAAGCATTGGAAAAGGTACAGCCGAAAGACCTGACAGCGCCTGAGATCAGTGTAAAATTGGGAACAACCTGGATTGAAAATGAGGATTACGAACAATTTATCTATGAGCTTTTGGAAATCCCGGAGAACAACCAGAGAAACTATTGCGCTCATAGTGGACATGCCCTCAAGATTGAGCGCTTAGATGCAGATATGTCTTACCATATTGACAGGGGAAACTTTTTTGGAGGAACCATTCGTACCAGACAAACCTATGGCACAAGATTTATGGATGCGATCAGCATTATAGAGGAACTGTTAAACAGCCGGATTGTGACTATCAGGGACCGGGTGCAGGAAGGGGAAAAAGTACGTTATGTGATCAATCGGAAGGAAACCATGCTTGCCAGGGATAAGGCGGAGCAGATAAAAGAAGCCTTCCGGGACTGGATTTTTAAGGAGCCGGAGCGCAGAAAAAAATATGTGGATTTTTACAATGAAACCTTTAACTGCGACAGACAACGAAGCTATGATGGCTCTTATTTAAAACTGCCGGGACTGAACCCTCTGTTAAAGCTGCGTCCTTATCAGAAAAATGCTGTGGCAAGGGCATTGCTGTGTGGAGGAAATACCTTACTTGCTCATACGGTAGGCGCTGGTAAATCTCTGGAAATGATCTGCATCTGTATGGAGATGAGGAGACTGGGGCTGGCAACGAAACCCCTTCTTACCGTTCCGAACCACCTGACCTTCCAGATGGGAGCAGAATTTTTGCGGGCTTATCCAGATGCGAAGATCCTGATTACCAGAAAAGAAGATTTTCAGAAGGAAAACCGCAGGCGTATGATTGCCAGAATGGCAACAGGGGATTATGACTGTATTATTATCGGCCATACTCAGTTCCAGAGAATTGCCATTTCCCCTGACCGGCAAAGAGCCATGATAGAAGAGCAGGCAGAGCAACTGGTAGAAGCCATTAACCGGGCAAGGGAAGAAGAGGGAAAGAACTGGTCCATAAAGCAGATGGAAAGCAGAAAGAAAAAACTGCTAGAGAAAATCGAAGAACTGAACAATGAAGAAATCAAAGATGATGTGATGTACTTTGAAGAAACAGGCGTAGATGCCCTATTTGTAGACGAAGCACACCTGTTCAAAAACCTGGAAGTTTTTACAAAAATGAACAATGTTGCGGGTCTGGGTTCCAGAGGTTCCCAGAGGGCTATGGACATGCGCATGAAAATCCAGTACATCAACGAAAAAAATCAGGGAAGGGGCGTCATTATGGCAACGGGAACCCCTCTGTCAAACTCAATGGTGGAACTTTATGTGATGCAGTTATATCTACAGGAAAGGAGGCTTCATGAAAAGGGGATTTACCATTTTGACGCATGGGCTTCTGTGTTTGGGGAAGTAACCAGTTCCCTGGAATTGGCACCGGAGGGAACCGGTTACCGGATGCGGACCAGGTTTAATAAGTTTATCAATCTGCCGGAACTGATACACCTGTTTAAAGAAGTGGCAGACATCATTCTGCCTGATATGCTGGATATTAAGCGGCCAGAATTAAAGGACGGAAAATATAAGGTTGTAGTATCGGAAGCCTCTGATTATGTCAAAGAACGTATGCAGGAAATGGTGGAAAGGGCAGAAGCAATCCATAGAGGTGTGGTAGATCCAAAGGACGACAATATGCTCCGCATTACCGGGGAAGCAAGGCTTTTGGGTACAGATCCCCGGCTTTTGGACAGTTATGCTCCGGTAGATTCGGATTCCAAACTGAATAAAGCAGTAGAAAACATTTACCAGGAATATGTACAGTCCCAGGAACAGAAAGGAACCCAGATTGTTTTTTCGGATATTGGGACACCCGGACCTGGAAAAGCGTTTACCGTCTATGATTATTTAAAACAGGAACTGATTACCAGAGGTGTTCCAGAGGAAGAAATCTGCTTTATCCATGATGCAAAAACAGATGAACAGAGGGACCGCATGTTTTCTGATGTCAGAGCCGGCAGAAAAAGGATTATTATAGGAAGTACCGAAAAACTGGGGGTAGGAACCAATATCCAGACCAGAATGGTGGCGGCTCATCATATCGACTGCCCCTGGAAACCTTCTGATATTGAACAGCGGGAAGGACGTATTATCCGCCAGGGGAATGAAAATGAGGAAGTCAATATTTACCGTTATGTAACAAAGGGTTCTTTTGATGCTTATTTATGGGGCATTGTAGAAACAAAACAGCGGTTTATCAGCCAGGTATTTACCAGCCGGGAGCTGGCAAGGATCTGTGAGGATATAGATGAAACCGTATTAAACTTTGCAGAGATTAAAGCGGTAGCTTCTGAAAATCCCCTGATTATGGAAAAAATACAAGTAGATAATGAAGTGGCACGTCTGAGAATTTTAAAAGCGGCACATGAAGGGAAACGGTTTGCCCTGCAAGATGCGGTCACTTTCCAGTACCCGAAAAGGATAGAAAGCCTGAAGGGAGAACTGCAATTACTTCAAAAGGATTTGGAGCGCAGGAACCAGGCTATGGAAGTACAGCCGGGGTTTGCAATCACGCTGCAGGGAAAAGTTTATGAAAAACACAAAGAAGCAGGTGAGGTTCTGCGTGGGATCATAGAAGGGGTGACAGCTTTTACCAGGCACGAAGTCGGTATGTATAAGGGGTTTCAGGTATCTGTCCAGAATGATATGCTGGGGCCGATCTTGTTTCTTCAGGGAGAGAAGGAGTATAGTGTGGAGTTAAAAAGCAGTGACTCCGGTAACATGGTCCGTATAGAAAACCGCTTGAATGCTCTTGATAAAGCAGTAGAGGACGTTCAAAAAGAAATTAAGACCTGCGAAAATGAAATAAAAAATGCAAAGCAGGAATATGAAAAGCCTTTCCCGTATGAGGAGCTTTTAAAAGAGAATATTACCTGGCAGATGGAGATTGATGCAGAACTGGAAATCAAGGACCAGGAGGAGTGTGTGGAAGTGCAGGAGGAAACTAAAAATCTTCCATGCCAGACAGCAGTTCGGTAACGAAAAATAGAGTAGAAAAGGAGATCACAATATGGAATATAATATCAGAGTATATAAACCGGAATTGAAACAGGAAGAAGGAAAAATCAATAACCTGAAAGGATTTGCTACCATTACCTTTGATGAGGCCTTCTGTGTGAAAAGCCTTGCAATTAAAGAGTCCTCGAAAGGAAATCTGTATCTGGATATGCCCCGTTACAGAGATTATGAAACAGGGGAGTATGTTCCTTTTTTCCGGTTTACCGATAAGGAATTTCAAAAGGAAGTGTTGGATATCGTAAGGGAAGCCTATGAAAATATGACAGAAACGAAAACAGACTGCAAGGGCAGTTGGGGAGAGGAAGAGCTGTATTACAATCTGAGTGTAAATCCGGTACAGGGAAGCGATACATTTAAGGCAGATGTTGCCATTCGTCTGCAGGACGTATTGGCAATCCAGCAGCTTCATGTGATCCAGGCATGGAACGGAAAAACTTTTGTAGGTATGCCTCAGAAAAATTCTGCAAAAGGAGAGAGGGAGGACATTGCCCATGCAGTCAATGCAGAATTTAAGGCAGATCTGGAAAGTGCAATCATGGACGAATACAATAAAAAGATGGAATATGCCAAAAGCCAGAAACAGCAGCGAAGAGGGAGATAGGAGCGATTCATAAAAAGACTGGTATTTTTGGAACAATAATGGTAGAATGAAGAAAATATCAGCATGGGAGGAAACAGTATGCCAAGACGTAAAAAAGTAGAAAATCTTTCTCTTGAAGAAATGCTTATGAAGACAGAACAGGAGATTAAAACAACAGAGGCAGAATTAAAAGAACTGCGTTTGAAAGCAAAAGAACTTAGGAAGAAGATTGAAGATAAACAAAAAGATGAAATCTTTAGCGCCTTACTTGCTTCCGGAAAAACGGTGGAAGAGGTAATGACATATTTAAAATCCGGTAATGAAGAAAAAGCGGAATAAAATAAAGGAAAATGCCGTTACGGGTGATATTAAAACCTGTAGCGGCATTTTTCTTATTTAGGAGAGTCTGAGTTGATAAGCCAAACTTCAAAGGTACTGCCTACATGAAGGGTAGAAAACACGTGGATAAAGCCATATTGCCGGCTGATAATGTCTTGCGCCAGATGAAGCCCAACACCAACTCCCGGAAAGCTTTTGACAGAAGGAGAGCGGTAGAAGCGTTGGAAAAGTTTAGGGATTTCCGATTCTTTGATGCCGATACCGGAATCAGTGATTGCTATTTTGGTATAGTTTTCCAGGGTAAAAAGTTCTATGGAAATATGTCCATTTTCATTCGTGTATTTTACAGCATTATCCAGGATATTATACAGCGCTTCGGAAGTCCATTTGGGATCATGATACGCCTTAAAGTCTTCTGAATAATTAAAAGTTATTTGAATGTTCTTCTGATCAGCCGCTAAAACGATATTTTCCAGAGCCATGAGAATGGTGTCACCAATCGTTTGATAACTTGGGGATAGTTTTATCACACCTGTTTCCAAACGGGATATTTTTACAAGGGAAGAGATTAAAAATTCCAGCTTGTTCAGATGTGCAGTATTGGTGTGAAATAAGGTCTGTAGTTCCTGCGGTTTTGTAATGGCTTTTTCCATAGCGGACTCTGTCAGGCGCAGCGTGGTCATGGGGGTTTTTAACTGATGAGAAATATCAGAAATTAGCTGCTGGAGCTGTATCTTTTCGGCATTTACAGAATTTTTAGTGTTTTCCAATATACTGTACAGTCTTCCTAAATGATGGTTGATCTGTGATAGTAAAGTTTCGTCATACTTTTCATCAGGGGAAAAATAGGTTCCTTCAATCATACTGTCCAATGTTTTATGAAGTTCACGAGTAAACAAGGTGAGCTTGTGGAAAATCGTACAAAAGAGAATAAATACACAGATAAGCAGAAGGAAAGTGAAAATGGTAAAAAGCAAAAATACTTTAGGGTCTGACGTAAGTGTACGTAATATGATACAGGTTCCTGAAAATATCAACAGAAATAGCAGGGAAACTATAATATATACTTTTTTTAAAGAAAATGTTTTTTTCATATTAATCACCTATCCACATATATCCGGTTCCATAGATTGTTTTTATATAACGATGCCCGCTGGCTTCGATTTTCTTTCGGAGTCTGCTGATGGCAGTATTTAGGGAAGTATCACCTACAAAGTTTTCGGAGAAATCCCAGAGATGCTCAAGAAGCTGATCCCGTTTTAAAATATGCTTTTTATTCACAATAAAATATTGCAGAATACGGTACTCCAAAGGGGATAATTCCAGGGGAACTTTGTCCAGTGTCGCAGTCATTTGCGAGAAATTGATGCAGAGATTACCGTCTTCATATACGGTTTCCTTTTGTTTTTCTGTGATATATTTTGTTAAAACAGCTATTTTCTTTTGTAAGACGACAGGTGAAAAAGGCTTTGTAATATAGTCATCAGCACCCAGGTCAAATCCTTTCACTATGTCATTTTCTAAATCATTTGCGGTTAAAAAGATAATACTGGCAGTTGATTTTTCTTTCAACTCTGAATATAATTCAAATCCATTTCCGTCAGGAAGGTTAATATCCAAAATCAGAAGAATGTAATGATACTGTTTTAAATATTCAAAGGCTTCTTTTGCATTATATGCAGAGTCAACAGTATAGCCCGCTGTCCGCAAGTTATAAGCCAGGGTATTATTTAAGGAGAAATCATCTTCAATAATTAAGATACGGTGCATAGTTTCCCACTCCTTCTGTTCTAAATTTCTAAGTTTTTCTATACCATAAAGAGCGTTTACGGTTTTCAAGATGTATTATAATTGTAAAAAATACAAAAGTAAATAATGATTTTTTTAGATAAAATATTTTTTTAAATGCACTAATTGTAATAATTTGGTAAGAATCGGCGGATATACTGATAAGAAAAAAGGAGGTACTAGATATGAGGTGTAAAAAACTAGGGGTACTTTTGGCAATGGTTTTGGTAGGCGTTTCCGCAGCACCGGCATGGTCGGTATCGGCGGCAGAACCTCAGGGCTTACCGCAGCAGGTGCTGGATATTTCCAATGGTTCAGATGAAATTTACGGACCAGGTGCACCGATTGAGCATGTGGAAAATCCTGATGAGCGGTTTAGCAGTGGCGGGGTAGATCATACACATCAGTATATCGTATCGAATGCCTTGAAGATTTTAAATAATGATAAAGGTTCCAGCGTCTTAAATACAAAAGCTGCTATGATATGTGAATATACAGACTGGCCAGATGTATTAGGAAATGAAACCGATTACGGAACGTTTGCAGGACATTTCTATGATCCGGATACCGGAAAAAACTGGATGGGACAGAAAAATCCTACTGCACGAATCAGAGCAGAAACCTATTATCAAAGTGCAGTTGCAGCATATAAAGATGGATATACAGATAAGGCAATGGAGTACATAGGAAAAGGAACACATTATGTATCAGATTTGAATGAGCCACATCATGCGTCTAACCTGACAGCAGTAAACAGTAATCATTCAGATTTTGAAAAATATGTGGACAAACATCGTACCGAATATACCATAGCAGGGAACAGCTTTGGCGTAGATGTTTATAGTAGTGCTGAGAATACAGCGGTAGGAGATATGCTTTATAGCGCTGCAAAAGATGCTAAAGCACTGGCTGGAATGGCACAGAATAAAGATACCTATGACTCAGCCGGAAATCAGTCAGTCCAAAATGCAATAAAGACAGTAAGTAAGTACATTTACAAATTTGGTAAAGAAGTAGGTATTTATTAAATAAGATGATTTGTGGTGACGTCACACTTTAAAATCATAAAATATCAGAAAGGAGGAAGGGACAATGAAAGAACTGGAAAAGAAAATGCAGAACGAAAACTTTGATGTAGAAGTACAGTATTGTGATCCTGATAATTGCAAATATGATTGTATGGTTTCGGAAAATCATTGCAATTCGCATATTTCAACTTTGATGTAGAATCAATTTGAAAGGCTGAATATATGTGAAGGGGAACAAGAGATGAAAGAATTAGAAAAGAAAATGCAAAATGAGAATTTTGATGTAGAAGTACAGTATTGTGATCCTGACGATTGCACTCATGACTGTCTGATTGCACCAGATCATTGTAATACACATATTACACCTTATTGGTAAAATCCAATTAAAGTAGTTTCTGAATTTTATCAGTAAAATGAAGGGGACATTTTCTCTATTATGAGTTAAATGTCCCCTTTTTATTTTTTTTGTTTAGGTAATAATTCGGTAAGAATTAGGGGGTATGATAAATTAAAACAAGGAGAGGTGAGAAACATGGAATTGGTTAAAACATCAGATTTGAAAAAGTATTATCGTACCGGAGAGATTTGTGTGAAGGCATTGGATCAGGTCAATCTTTCTGTTGAAGAAGGTGAGTTTATTGCTGTTGTTGGGCCGTCAGGCTGCGGTAAGACAACATTACTGAATATGCTGGGCGGATTGGATAATCCGACAGAGGGAACGGTTCTGATACATGGAAAAGATATAACAAAAATGAAATCGGAAGAACTGACGGTATATCGAAGAAAACATATCGGATTTGTATTTCAGAATTATAATCTTCTTCAAACACTGAATGTAAAAAGCAATATATTGTTACCACTTTATTTAGGGAACAGTAAAATTGATGAAGCATATTTTGAAGAGATTGTAGAAATTCTGGGTATTAAAAATAAGTTGAAAAATTTACCGAACACCTTATCGGGCGGACAGCAGCAGAGAGTTGCCATTGCCAGGGCAATGATTACGAAACCAGATATTGTCTTAGCAGATGAGCCGACAGGAAACCTGGATAGTGAATCCAGTGAAGAGGTTCTTAGGCTGCTCAGGGAGTCAGGGGAACGTTACAATCAGACGATTATCATGATTACCCATAGTAGAGAAATCGCAGAAACTGCATCAAGGATTATAAGAATGAGAGATGGTAAAATCGTATGAGTAATGAAAAGAAAATAATCAAAGAAATGGTACAGGGTAATCTGAAGGTGAATAGAAAGAGAAATCTTCTTCTTGTATTGGCGATTACGTTAACTACCATTTTATTTACCTCAGTATTGGAAATTGGATTTGGCGGTATGCAATCTATTCAGGAAACACAGTTAAGACTTTCGGGATTAAAAGCAGATGCAGAACTTCGATACTTGAATAAAGAACAGTTTCAGGAAGTTCAAAATTCGGAGTTGTTTGAAAGCGTGGGAGGAAGGATTCCAATCGCATTTTTGGAAGGAGAAACAAAGCGACCTATTGAAATAGACTATCTAGATAAAGGTGGTATGGAAGCTTATTATCTTTCTTTGAAAGAGGGGAAGATGCCAGAAGATGAGAAAGAAGTGCTTTTATCTGAGCAAGCATTGGAAGAACTGGGAATAAAAAAGGAAGTAGGAAGTTATGTTCCGGTGTCTTTTACATTAAGAGGTCAAGAATATAATTTTGATATGCGATTGGCAGGTTGGTATACAGGAAATCCTAAGGCTGATTTTTTAATTGTATCAGAAACATTTTTAGAACACAATCCTGAAGTGACAAAGAATACTTATGATGATGATAAAGAAGTGTCCGGAACATATTATGCTAGCGTTTGCATGAAGAACACAAAAAATATCGAGCAAAACCTTAAAGAATATGTGAAAAGCCTTGGAGGACAAACTGAGGATTCTAATGGAAGAGAATATATTCACATAGCAGTGAACTATGTATTATATTCAGAAGATGGAAATACGGGATTGATTCTTTCGATATTCTTTTTTGCAGCGTTATTTATTTTATGTGGCTACCTATTGATTTATAATATTTTTGATATAGGTGTTATGCAGGATATTCAGCAATTTGGAATAATGAAAACAATTGGAATGACAGGTAAACAAATCAAGAGATTAATGCGAAGACAGATGCTTTTTTTATCTCTTATCGGTATTCCGATTGGCTTGCTTCTGGGATATGGGCTAGGTGTCCTTTTGCTACCAGTCATTCTGAAAAACTGGGAATATAGTGAGGAAGAACTTACCATTGTACAATCAGTGCATCCAGCTATTTTTGCTTTAACAATTATTTTTGTATTAATTACAGTATTCTTAAGCATGAGAAGACCTTCTCAAAAAGCGGCTAAGTATTCTGCAATTGAAACAGCAAAATATACAGAGATAAAGAAAAAAACCGCTGAAAAAGATATTCGTTCTATTAGAAACATAGCAAAGAGTAATTTGCAAAGGAATAGGAAAAGAACGACTTTAGTGTTTACTTCACTTATATTAAGTATTATCTTTGTTAACTCTTTATGGATTATTTCGAATAGTTTTGATGAAGAAAAATATATTAATGCACGAATGCGGAGGGACTATTTGATTGCATCTACAGACACTTTAAATCCGAGTGTTGGATATATTAGATCTTCGGCGGCATTGAACGAGGAGGTCATGGAACAAGTAGAGAAAAATTCTATAGTCCAAAATGGTACTAGATTATATAAAAATACAGTAGATAATTCTGACATAAGTTTTGAATGGGGCAATGAAGGAATTGAAATAAAAGAATATATGCCCAATGTAGAAGTTGATGGCGTAATTACAAATGAAGCAATAACAAATTATGGACAGGTAACATTGTCAAAGGATGAAAAAGCATTATGTAATGTGTGTGGTATTTCTGAGAATTTTGTTGATAAAATGGAAATTTTAGATGGGGAAAGCAATATTGCCACCATTAAAGAAAAGCTAAAAAGTGGGAACTATATTTTGGCTGCTGTTTCTAAAAATACAAAGGGTGGTTATAGTAGTCAGGCATTAGAGAATTTACCAGATATTGGTGAAATAGTGACGATTTATAAGAATGGAAAACCACTGAAGAAAGCAGAAGTGCTATCACAAATTTTGGTAGTGGATTCAGAACAGATATCAGGAGATAGTTTAACTGGTGATAATACTATTTTAGGACCTTGGTTTTATTTAGGAGAAGATTTATTTAAAGAATTGTATGGAGAAGGCAATTTAGTGAATTATTCTTTTGACGCAGATGAGAAAGATGCGCCTGCTGTACGAAGAATGTTGAACCAGATTTCACAAGAATTTTCAGATGTTGGATTTGAAACTACAGAGCAAAGGCACTCTGAAATCGAAAATTATAAAGCACTGGTCAGAATACTGTGTGTTTTAATCGGAGGAATTTTAGGTGTGATTGGAATTGTAAATCTTGTGAATATTATTTTTACAAATCTAATTGTGCGAAACCGAGAATTAGCAACATTTAGAAGCATAGGTGCAACAAAGAAACAGTTGCGTGAACTGATTATAAGGGAGAGTATAGGATATGTTTTCTATGCTGCAGTTGGTGGCTTTATACTTGCAACACTAATCGGCATGACAGCAGTTAGGGGGATTTGTTCTTCTGTTTGGCTTTTTACTTTTCAATTTACATTACTTCCAGCAGCTATTGTCATAGTGTTGTACTTAATAATAGCTGTTATTGCTTCTGAGGCAGGGATTTATTTTTGGGAAAAAGGAAGTATTACAGAACGCCTCAGAAATTTGTAGATAGGATGATTTACAGCATAAAAATGCTGATAAACCAGAAATATAAGTGAAAGGAGGCGGATAATATGTTAGAACTTGAAAAGAGAATGCAGGAAGAGCCTTTTGATGTAGAGGTTCAGTATTGTGATCCAGATGATTGTGCTCATGATTGTTTAACAGCACCTGGACACTGTAACACACATTTTACTTCAATGTTATAAGGAGGAACGTAACCATGAAAGAATTAGAAAAGAAAATTCAGGAATTAGGATTCGACGTAGAAACCCAGTATTGCGATCCGAGTGATTGCTATCATGACTGCTACGGTGAAGGCGTTAACAATTGTGATGCACATTTTACAGAAATTTGGTAAGACTGGAGGAACACTATATGGAAAAAATGGAGAAAAAAATCCAGGAAGTTGCATTTGATGTCGAAGTTCAGTATTGTGATCCAAGTGATTGTTATCACGATTGCAAACATGAAGGTGTCAATAACTGTGATGCCGATATGACAACAATCTGGTAAAAATTGACAAATTACAGAAAGTGGTTCTTGTTTTTAATGCAAGAACCATTTTCTAATTTTAGGATTAGATTTATTTTATGCCTGTAATAATTCAGTAAGGATTGTAGATTATATTAAAATAAAACATGAGGTGAGAAACATGGAATTGGTTAAAACATCAGATTTGAAAAAGTATTATCGTACCGGAGAGATTTGTGTGAAGGCATTGGATCAGGTCAATCTTTCTGTTGAAGAAGGCGAGTTTATTGCTGTTGTTGGGCCGTCAGGCTGCGGTAAGACAACATTACTGAATATGCTGGGCGGATTGGATAATCCGACAGAGGGAACGGTTCTGATACATGGAAAAGATATAACAAAAATGAAATCGGAAGAACTGACGGTGTATCGAAGAAAACATATCGGATTTGTATTTCAGAATTATAATCTTCTTCAAACACTGAATGTAAAAAGCAATATATTGTTACCACTTTATTTAGGGAACAGTAAAATTGATGAAGCATATTTTGAAGAGATTGTAGAAATTCTGGGTATTAAAAATAAGTTGAAAAATTTACCGAACACCTTATCGGGCGGACAGCAGCAGAGAGTTGCCATTGCCAGGGCAATGATCACGAAGCCGGATATTGTCTTGGCAGATGAGCCGACAGGAAATCTGGACAGTGAATCCAGCGAAGAAGTGCTTAGACTGCTCAGGGAGTCAGGAGAGCGTTACAATCAGACGATTATTATGATAACCCATAGTAAAGAAATTGCAGAAACAGCATCAAGGATTATAAGAATGAGAGATGGTAAAATCGTATGAGTAATGAAAAGAAAATAATCAAAGAAATGGTTCAGGGAAATTTGAAAGTACATAGGAAAAGAAATCTTCTTCTTGTATTGGCAATTACCTTAACGACCATTTTATTCACATCCGTATTGGAAATTGGATTTGGCGGTATGCAATCCATTCAGGAAACACAGCTAAAATTATCTGGAGCAAAATGGGATGCGGAATTACGATATTTGAATACTGATCAGTTTCATGAAGTAAATAATTCTAATTTATTTGAAACAGTTGGTTGTAGAATTCCTATTTCTTTTGTGAATGGAACGAAAAAACATTCAATTGAAATAGATTACTTTGATTCAAAAGGAATGGATTTATATTATCTTGATTTAGAAGAAGGAAAGCAACCAAAGGCAGCAAATGAAATTGTTGTGTCTGATAAAGCATTGGAAGAATTAGGAACACAGGCGAAAATAGGAGCTGAAATTCCGGTATCCTTTACTCTGCGTGACAAAGATTATACGTTTAATATGAAACTATCAGGCTGGTATAAAACTAATAAGAATACAAGTTATTTGATAGTTTCAGAAGAATTTTTGAATCAAAATTCAGATTTGCTACAAGTTTCTTATCAACAAGATGGAGAAACTGCTGGAACTTATTTTGCCAGTGTTTGCATGAAAAATAAAACCAATGTTGAACAATATCTTGAAGAATATGTTAAGGATCTAGGGGGACAGTCAGAGGATGCTCGGGGAAAAGATTTCATAAAAATATCAATAAATCCTATCAGTAATGCTGGAGAGAGCAACAGTGGGATTATTCTTTCCATTATTCTTTTCGGATGTTTGTTTGTGCTATGTGGATATCTTTTAATTTATAATATTTTTGATATAGGTGTGATGCAGGATATTCAAGAATTTGGAATGATGAAAACGATTGGAATGACCGGCAAACAGATTAAGAGATTAATGAGAAAACAGATGCTTTTTCTATCTTGTATTGGTATTACGATTGGTTTGTTGATTGGATATGGGTTAGGGGGACTGCTGTTACCTATTGTTTTGAAAAATTGGGAATATAGTGAAGAAGAGCTTACAGTTGTCCAGTCTGTACACCCGGCTATCTTTGTTTTAACAGTCGTTTTTGTATTGATTACAGTATTTTTGAGTATGAGAAGACCTTCCCGAAAGGCAGCCAAGTATTCTGCAATTGAAACAGCAAAATACACAGAGATAAAGAAAAAAACTGCTGAAAAGGATGTTCGTTCTATTGGAAATATAGCAAGGAACAATTTGCAAAGGAATAAAAAAAGAACAGTTTTAGTATTTACTTCCCTTATACTAAGTGTTATATTTGTGAACTCTTTATGGACTATTTCAAATAGTTTTGATGAAGAAAAGTATGTTAATGCTAAGATGCGTAGAGATTATTTAGTTGCATCTAAAGATGCATTAAACCCAGGCGTAGGATATGTCAAATCTTCTGCAGCACTGAATGAAGAAGCTATACAGAAATTAGAAGATAATTCTATGGTTCAAAATGGAACAAAATTATATAAGAATACGGTAGATAATGCTGATATAAGTTTTGAATGGGGAAGTGAAGGTATTGATATACAACAATACAGTCCCAATATAGAAGTTGACGGAGTAGTTACAAATGAAGCAACAACTAATTATGGTCCAATAACATTGGCAAAAGATGAGAGAGCATTGTGTAATGTATGTGGAATTTCTGAGAACTTTATTGACAAAATGGAAATATGGGATGGTGAAAAAGATCGTGCCACAATAAAAGAAAAATTAAAAAGTGGGAATTATGCTCTTGTAGCTTCTATGAAAAATGATAATGGAGTTCCAAATGAGAATCTTTTTAACAATTCGCCTGCCTTAGGGGAAGATATAGAGATATATAAAGCGGGAAAATTGATTAAAAAAGTAAAAGTGCTGGCTAGGATTGTTGTTATCAGGTCTGAAAGAGTAGTAGGTGGACACGCAACTGGAGGAGGTACTATTTTAGGTCCGTGGTTTTATTTAGGAGAAGATTTGTTTAAAGAATTATATGGAGAGGGTAATTTGGTAAATTATTCTTTTGATGCAGATGAGAAAGATGCTATTGCTGTGAAGAGAATATTGAGTCAGATCTCACAAGAATTTCCTGATGTAGGATTTGAAACAACAGAGCAAAGGCGTGCAGAAATCGAAAACTATAAAATGTTAGTTCGTATTTTATGTGTGTTAATAGGAGGAGTTTTAGGTGTAATTGGAGTTGTAAATCTTATAAATATTATTTTTACAAATCTAATCGTGAGAAATAGGGAATTAGCAACATTTAGAAGTATAGGTGCCACCAGGAAACAGCTTCGTGAATTGATTATGAGAGAAAGTGTGGGATATGTTTTTTATGCCGCAATCGGTGGCTTTATATTTGCTGCATTTATCAGTATTACTGTAGTCAAGGCAATATGTTTTTCCAACTGGTTTTTAGCTTTTAGATTTACATTACTTCCAGCAATTACCGTAATAATACTATATTTGATAATATCTATTATAGCTTCTGAAGTAGGAATTTATCTTTGGGAGAAAAAAAGTATTACAGACCGTCTTAGGAATCTGTAGATGAGGTGATTTACAGCATAAAAGTGCTGATAAACCAAAATATAAATGAAGGGAGGCGGAGAATATGTTAGAGCTTGAAAAGAAAATGCAGGAAGAGTTATTTGATGTAGAAGTTCAATACTGCAATCCAGATGACTGCGATTATGATTGCTTAATGACTGAAAACCACTGTAATACACATTGGACATCATTAAGGTAGAAGAAGGTTTTATGAATGCACTAAAAAGAAAACATATAAAACTGTATTCTATGATTTATGCAGCAATAGTAGATTAGAGGAGGAATGCTATATGGAAAAAATGGACAAAAAAATCCAGGAAGTCACCTTTGATGTAGAAGTTCAGTATTGTGATCCGAGTGATTGCTATCATGATTGTACTCATGAAGGAGTAGATAACTGCGATGCACATTTTACAAAGATATGGTAAGATGGAGGAACACGATATGGAAAAAAGAATTCAGGAAGCTACGTTTGACGCAGAAGTCCAGTATTGTGATCCAGATGACTGTTATTACGACTGTAAGCTGAATGTTCCCAACTATTGTAATGAGGTGGTAACATTATATTGGTAGAAATACCAAGAAAATTTAATGCCTGTCCCTGTAGGTCTTCCTGCAGGGACACTTTTGTATTTATACATATTTTCCTGGTGTAATAATTTGGTAAGATTTTGTAAGTATACTAATTCCATAAGAAAGGGGGAAACCGTATGAATATTACATTCTGGGTAACCGAAAAATGCAATTTAGCTTGTAAATACTGCTATGTACATAAGCAGCCCAAAACAATGACATTGGAAACAGCAGAACAGACAATCAAATATTTTACCGATAAATTTGATGAAACTGTTGCAGCAGGAAAACGGATTAATGTGGCTTTACATGGTGGTGAGCCATTACTGAATTTTGATGTTATTCGGTATATTGTAGAAACCTTAAAAGAGCGGTATGATGGTCATATCATTTTTACAATGACAACAAATGGAACAGTGTTTGAAAAGGATATTTATGATTTTATAAAGGGTAAGGTACAGATTTCTGTAAGCATTGATGGAAACAGGACAACAAATGATACAAACCGTATTTATCCAAATGGTGAGTCTTCCTTTGATAAAGTAATGGAAACCTTAAAATTTTTAAAAGAACAGGGTGAATATATCCGGGTCAGAATGACTGTCAATAAGGAAACTCTTCCGGCTATGGCTGAAAATTATATTTATCTGGATCAGATGGATATGGGAGTAGTAACTTTTGCATTAGATGCCGGAGCTGCATGGAACCAACAAGATATGCAGATATATTATGAAAACTACGAAAAAATCATGGATTACATGATAGAAAAAGATAAAAAAGCAGCGCAGTATTTATTGTTTAATATTAAAGAGGCAACCTTCAGAAGACGTACTGGCTGTGACGGTGGAACAAATACATTCCATATATCTGCGGATGGTGGAATTTACCCATGCGCATTAGCTGCTGATAAAGTGGATTATTGGCTGGGAGATGTTTGGAAAGGATTGCAACCGGAAAAACTAGAGGCTCTCCATAAGATTAACGAAATTCCAGTGACAGGGTGCGGAGATTGTACATTTAAACAGAATTGTTCCAGCCAGGTATGTAAACTGATTAATAAAGCATATACCGGAGATTACTATACTGTTTCTGCTTTCCAGTGCAATGAAAGAGATATTGTTTATCGGATTTATAAAAAGTACAAATATATATTGGAGGGATTCCATGTATAGTCCCAAAGTGGTAGTTGTAGACTCCGGTGTAGATACACAAAATCAGGAAATCATGGAGCATGTAATTCAGGGATTTTCTTTTCAAAAGAGTGCAGAAGAAGATGAAGTTATTGAAGAGGAAAATTTTGATGATGTTTTTGGTCATGGAACCAACTGCATTGATTGTATCTTACAATTTGCAGAGCAGGCACAATTTTATCCTATAAAGATTGTAAATGAATTAGGAAAAACGACCAGTTCGTTACTGCTTGCTGCGCTGGAAAAGTGCAGGGAACTACCGGTAGATCTTATTTGTTTAAGTCTTTCCGTAACACAAATGCTTGATCCTGCTATGGAAAAGGAATTGAGGGATATTTGTAATGACCTGGAAAAACAGGGAAAGATTATCTGTGCTTCGGAATGTAATAATGCAAAGGATACCATACCGGCAATTTATAAAAGTGTGATTGGCGTGGGAGAATTATTACCAGATGCAAAGAAAAAAGTTCTTGTAGACAGGGCGGCAAGCGTTCAGGTTCTGGCGGATATTTCACCGATATTTGTTGCAGGAAAATCTGGACGATATAATTTTTTTAAGGGGACTTCAAAGGGAAATGCTTATGTGGCAGGTCTTCTGGCCAGAGCTATGCAAACAGCACCGAATATAAAAAGCATACAGGAGGCATTAAACATACTGGAAAAGACAGATGATCCTTTAGAAGAAATTGATTTAGAGTGTGTAGGAAAGCTCCAGACTGATGAAGTGGGACAGATGATTTTGGAAAAAGTACATAGGAGATTGTTAGAGTTTGGCTGCACATCTTCCCTTGACGAAATCAGCAGGTATCCATTTCTTTCCCAAATTACAGGAGTGAATTTCTTTAATTTTTACGATTTTATCAGCGGGATATATAGGGAATTAAAAATTACGAAGTTGGATTATCATACCATAAAAGTAGGTGATGTTTGTACCCTGTATAATCTGGTTGAACATTTGAGAAGGAATGTGTGTTATGAAGAAAAAGAATGTTGTTTTGGAGCAGATACGAAAGTATAAATGGGGTTATCTGTTTGGGATTATATTGGTAGCTATGGACGCTATAGTGACCTATATTTATCCTCAGTTAATTACCAATATTCTGGATAAAGCGGTTCCGGCAAAAGATCCAGGGGCTGTGATTTCTAATGTTGCATATATGGCTATATGCCAGCTTGTATCTATTACAGTGGCATTGGCATTGAGTTATCTGTTTTGCAAAATGTCAAATGGTTTTATTGTTAAAATCAAGTTATTGCTGATACAAGCAATGTTTCAGGTTGATGGGAAGGAAATAGAGAAGAAATCAAATCTATTTATGACCAGCATGAATGCAGATGTTAATAACATAGAAATGTTATCTTCCCGTATGCTTTCTGATCTGCTGATACAAATTGTGACTGTGATTATTACAGCGGTAATTTTAATACAGATTAATCCGGTTATCTTTTGGTTTATGCTTTTGATTTATCCGATTCTTATTGCTATCCAGATTTTCTTTAACAAAAAAATCATGGGGCAGTCCAGAAAAGTAATGGGAAAAATGGATATTGGGAATGGTTTGATTAAGGAATTTGTGAGTAATCTTTACGAGTATCTGGCTTTAAATGGAAGAAATTATTATATAGATAAGTTTTGCAGGAATGAAACTTCTTTGCGAAATGAAATCCTAAAGCAAAATATGTTAATGGCCTATAATCGTTCAGTACCGCAGCTCATTAGTACCGCTACTTTTTTGATTGTATTGGCAATCAGTGGTGTTATGGTGATTAACGGACAGGTACAGTTTGGAGAGCTGACAGTGATTATTATGTACACACAAAGAATGTTTAATCCGTTGTCCTCAATCATGCTTGTAATTGGACAGTTCCAGAAGGCAAAAGTATCAATGGATCGAATTAATGAGATTGTAGGGTGAAGCAAATGGATATATCAAAAATTGAAATAAAAGATGTAAATTTCAGTTATAAAGATGTAAAAGTATATAGAAAAAATTTGAATATGTGTCTTGAGAAGGGCTCTATTTATCTGATTAAAGGGAAAAATGGTTCAGGAAAAAGTACACTGGCTGGTATCCTGTTAAAAATCTGGAATGACTTTTCAGGAACGATATTATTAGATGGGAAAAGCATTACTAATTTTTCCAGGGAAATACTTACAGAAACAATAGGAATTTGTTTTCAAAAGCCACCGATTTTTCGTGACACCATAAGAAATAACATTTCTCTAAACGACCCTATTCCAGTAGAAAAATATATTTCCTTATTATCATTTTATAAAGATTTGGAAGAAATGGGGCGTACATTAGAGTCGGAACTTATTGATACTGGAAGTGTTTCAGGCGGGCAGGCGCAGAAAATAGGTATTATCCGGACAGTGTGTAGGGAACGTTCTGTATATATTTTTGACGAACCTACATCAAACCTGGATAGTGTTTCTAAAAAAGAATTTTATGATATGATAGAACACTTGAAACAGAAGAGTATTATTATTTTATTTTCGCATGAAGTAGATGCAGAAAAAAATGCAGACTTTATCATTGAGTTGTAAAGGAGGGAACCGGATATGTATATGAGAAGTCCAAATGCAAAAGTTTTAGTACGTGAAGAAAGAGTTGTTTTATGTAACACCAGAAATGGAGGCTTTGTAAAAACCTCAGAGGCTTATTTTCAGTATCTGGAAAAATATCTGGAAGAGAACAATGGAGAGTTTACCATTGAGGAAGAAGATACTGTGGTAAAGAAAAATGCCTATAAGTTATTTCAGGAGCTGTGCCGGATTCATTTTTATATTTCGGAAGAACAGATGAAAAATGAGATAACCTATCCGTATCAGATCGTATATCTTTCTTTGACCAATAGGTGTAATCTAAGATGTAAACATTGTGTGGCGTCTGCCTGCATAGAAGAAGTAGATCACATGAATACGGAAGATTGGAAAAAGGTAATTGATCAGGTGGTGGTTTTAAATCCAGAACAGATTAACCTGACCGGTGGGGAACCGTTAATCCGTCCTGATTTCTGTGAGATATTGGAATATTTAAGAGCAAATTATAAAGGTGCAATTACCTTGTCTACAAATGCGTTACTGTTGAATGACCGGCTTATGGAAATCATTAAAAAGAATGTTGATGGTGTTTCTGTTAGTCTTGATGGTTTTGATTCCTATAGCTGCACAAAAGTGCGAGGAGAAGGGATTTATGACCGGGTGATTGCCGGGATCAAAAAATTAAAAGAAGCTGGAATGGAAAAAGTATCTGTTTCCATGTTGGAAACAAAATACACCTATGGACATGATCAGGACTTTTATAAATTATGTGAAGAGTTAGATGTAAAACCATTGATCCGAAGATTTGCTCCTTCAGGAAGAGGAGAAGAGAACCAAAGAGAATTACTTCCACCAATGGAATACATAGAGAAATTGGAAAAGCAGCATTTAAGATGTGCATTATGTCAGCCTGGTAAAAAAGAGTTAAATATCAGTGAAAACGGAGATGTATATCCTTGCGCTCCACTTAGCAATTTAGAAAATCTTTTTATGGGAAATCTGCTGGAAACACCGATTACAGAAATTATTGAGAACCCGGCATGGAAAGAGGAATTGGAAAAGTTAAGACCTTGGAGAATGGAAAAATGTAAGGACTGTGATGTGAACCTGTTTTGCCATTCTTGTATCAATTTTACTCTGGGAATGCAGAGTGATGAGGAAATCTTCCAGAAGTTTTGTGAAAAACAAAAAGGACATTTAGAAAAATTATTATGGGGGAATTAGTTATGAAGAATAGAAAAAGACTTTTAAAAACAGTAGGGTTATTAACAGCAGCTACAGTGATGACCGTATCTTTCAATGCAGAAAATGTTCTTGCTTACTCAACAGGGGAAGAGGCTGCTATCGCAGTTTCAGAGGAAGATCCATACGAAAATGTTACGAAAATCAATTTGAAGGATATGTTTAACCAGAACCAGGAGGATTACTACGTTTATTTTTACATGGTTCAGTGTCCGTTTTGTAATCAGGTGAAAGATAAAATGCTGAATTTTGCGGCAGAAAATGATAATGTATATTTTGTAGATTATGCTTTAAGAGAAAACCGCCCTTTACAGAAATATAACTGGACGGAAACGCGATCCAAATATAACAAAAAGATAGGATATGTGGATAGTGATGGAAACAAGGTATTTTTACCAGGCGAATCGGAAGAAAAATATCAAAATATGAAGAATGATTATGGAAAACGTATGCGCTTTAATTTTGTAACCATTACTCCAGAGGATATTCCGGCATTCCCTGGTTCACAGGTAGGGGATATCTATACGGATATTCAGACACCAGAAATTGATTATGCTTCTATTACAAAATACGAAGATATGTTAATTGCAGGAGTTCCGGCTTTATATCGAATTACAAATGGAAAAATTACAGAATTTTATTTTGACTCTGTAGAAATAGAGGAGTTTTTCAATAGCATGGGAAGGTGAGATTATGGATATAAAGGAAATCTTAAACCCTATATGGTTATGGATTTATAGAAGCTAAAAGAATTGCGGGATGGAGGAATCGACAGTATGGCCATACTTGAAACAACGGACTTGAAAAAGTATTACGGTTCAGGTGAAAATATCACGAAAGCATTGGACGGTATTTCATTGAAAATAGAGGAAGGTGAATTTGTTGCTATTGTAGGCGTTTCTGGAAGTGGAAAATCCACGTTACTAAATATGATTGGAGGATTGGATATCCCCACTTCCGGAAATGTCTTAGTAAAGGGAAAAAACATAGGGCAGCTAAACGAAGAAGAATTAACAATTTTTCGTAGAAGGAATATTGGATTTGTTTTTCAGAATTACAATTTAATTCCGATATTAAATGTCTATGAAAATATTGTTTTTCCAGTAGAGCTGGATGGGAATGAAGTGGATCAGGAGTTCCTGGATAAGATTATCACGATTTTAGGAATTGATAAAAAACTGGAAAATTTACCAAGCGATTTATCGGGAGGACAGCAGCAGAGAGTTGCGATTGCCAGAGCTTTGATTACGAAGCCTGCTATCGTCTTGGCTGATGAACCGACAGGAAATCTTGATACGCAGTCAAGCCTTGAAGTGATGGGATTGTTAAAGCAAACCAGTAAGCGGTTCTGTCAAACTATTGTTATGATTACCCATAATATGAATTTAGCACAAATGGCAGATAGGATTATCAGAATTCAAGATGGAAAGATTATGGATATATAATAACAGGAGGGGACAGCGTGTATTCGACCAGAAACAAGAAATGTATGCTGAAACTAGCAAAGAAAGATTTCTTGAAAAATAGAACAAGAAATATCGTTGCTGTTTTGGCCATGATCTTAACAACGGTATTATTTGCTACCCTAATAACAACGGGGGTAGGAGCGTATGAGTCAGTCCAGCTTACTTTGCAGAAACAAAAAGGAAGTAAAGCAGATGCTGATATACGTTACATGACAGAGGAACAGTTTGAAAAATTATCAAAAGATGAAAGAGTTGATTTTGTCGGTCTTAGAAGACCGATTGGATTTTTAAGCAATGCGAAAACACATAATATAGAATTAGATTATATGGATTCTATTGAGCAGGAATTGACCTTTTCCGTTCCTATATTAGGTTGTGCGCCTACAAAAGAAAACGAAATTGCAACAACGGATAGAGCATTAGAAAGTTTGGGAGTAGAGCCTAAAGTAGGCGCAGAAGTTGAAATAGAATTTGAATTGCGAGATCAGACTTATCAATATAAAATGGTTGTTTCTGGAATATGGGAAGCATCAAATTCACAGAGCAGTCTGATGTTAGTATCAGATAAATTTATGCAGGCAAATGAAGAAATATTTCCATATACCTTTGACAAAGACAGGCAATATGCCGGAACATATTTTTCAGATGTAGCATTTAAAAATACCAACAATATGGAAAAGCAGCTCCACGATATTGTGTTGAGCCTGGGTGGAAATCCGGAAGATGCCAATGCAGAAAACTACATTGCTTGTGCAGTTAACAGAATTACCAATCCGGAAATGAATGTATCTGTACTTTTTATCGGTTTGGTTTTTGCACTGCTTTTTGTATTCGCAGGTTATTTACTCATTTTCAATATTTTTGAAATTTCTGTTTTACAAGATGTACAGAAGTACGGTTTATTAAAAACAATAGGAACTACTCAAAAACAGATAAAGTTTTTAGTCCGTATACAAACATTGTGGCTATTGCTGATTGCGCTGCCATGTGGATTATTAATAGGATATTTTCTTGGAAAGGCAATCTTGCCATTTGCGATTGGATTTATTACGAATGAGTATTCAAATCTATCGGTAGAGGTTTCGCCAAATGTAATTATTTTTATTGGGGCAGCCATTTTTACAATCTTTACTGTATTAGTCAGTGTAAGAAAACCAATCAATATAATTTCTAAAATTTCTCCTATAGAAGCTCTCAGATATTCAGAGAAAAAGGAGAAAGGTAAGAAAATAAAGCATACAAAGAAAATTTCTGTTTGGAGATTAGCCTTATCAAATGTGAAGAGAAAGAAGAAAAGAAGCATATTTATTGTTATATCCATGACACTTTGCTGTATGCTGCTTAATTCTACTTTAATTATAGTAAATAGCATTGATATTGACAAAGCGGTAAAAGAACAGTGCGCAGCAGATGTGGTAATTGCGAATGGAAATACCTTTAATAACCTTAAAGGCTATATACAACATACGGACAGTCTTGATGAAAACATAGTAGAACTGATCGAAAATCAGTTTGAAATGGAAGATAAAGGATTTATATATAAGAATACTTTAGATGACAGAGATATTACGATTGATTATGGACTGACGTATAATAAAGAAGATGTGGTAAAAGAAGATGGAAAAGCCGGTATCATGGTGGATCAATATTATATTCCGTTAGGATATGATGACTTTCCGGTATGTAATGTATATGGCTGTAACGAAAATGTCTTCCAGAGATGTGATTTTCTGAAAATAGCAGGTGATCTTTCAGTTACAGAGTTATATCAAAAGCTGGAAGAAGGAAATTATGTTGTTGAAGCAGTACGAAAAAAGCAAGGACAGTCTTCAGTAAATGCAGAGGATTTTCAATGTGAAATCGGAGATAAAATCAAAGTTCACAGTAACGGAGAAGAAGAACGTGAGCTTGAAGTGATTGCTCAGATGAGTGTGACTTCAACGGAGTATGAAGTCCCTAATGTGACAACAGGAATTACCGCTGTTGGAGGGGACGCTCCCATGTTTTATATTTCAGAGAACACATTTAAAAATATATACGAAAATCCTTCTTTGATGAGTTTTTCGTTTAATGTAGATAAAGAAGAATTAGTAGCGGTTACAGAACAACTAGAAAAACTTGTTGAACAGAAAGAAGGCGAAATCGGCTGTAGTTCAGTTATAATGCTGAGAAATAGTTTGAGCGGTATTAAGGATACTGTTTATATTATCGGTGGATTTATTAGTATGATTCTGGGCATTTCAGGATTTATTAACTTTATAAATCTGATGATTACAAATATCATAACACGAAAAAAGGAATATGCAGTAATGCAAAGTATCGGTATGACAACAAAGCAGTTGATTAGGCTTATTGTGAATGAAGGATTGTTATATGCTTTGTCTTCGACGGTATTAGGAATTGTACTTTCTGCTTTAGTAGACAGTACAATGGTAAAAATAATCTGTAATGCAATTTGGTTTATGACCTATAAATTGCTACTATGGCCGGCGATAACGTTATCTGTTGTAACTATAATTCTTTCGGGAGTTATTCCTGCAATTGTGTTTAAATCTTTCAATAAGGAAAGCATTGTAGAAAAAATAAGAAAAGATTTTTAAGTTGTCATTTGACAATTTTAAAATAATTTCATGAAGGGAGGCATCACTATGATGAATATGGAGCCAAAAGCACAGGAAGAAGAATTTGACATTGAAGTTCAGTATTGTGATCCTGATGATTGTTTGAGTGACTGTGTTGTAGAGGAAAATATCTGTACAGCAGTAGTAACTGGTTGGTTGTAAGCGTAAAGGAGAAAAAATATGGGTGAAGTAGAGAAAAAAATGCAGAAAGCAACATTTGATGTGGAAGTGCAATATTGTGATCCTAATGATTGTCTTCATGACTGTGTTCAGAGTGGATACAATAACTGTACAGCAGTAGTAACCGGTTGGTTATAAAATTTAAAAACACAAATGAAGCAAAAGGAAATGCACCAGATAAAACCATAAGGGATAGTTTTCTGGTGCATTTCCATTATAGAAAAGGAGAGAAGAACTATGTATCCATTTCTAGTTGAAAATATGGCAGATGAGGAAGCCTATATACAAAATTTAAACATTGAGGTAAATTCCAAAGAAGTTTGCTATTTTATGTGTGGGGAAAAGTTTGGACGGATACTTTTTGAAATCTTTTGCGGATATAAAAAACCGAAAACAGGAGAGATATTTGTATGTAATAAAGACTGGCTTGATTTGGACGAAAATAGTCGTTCTCTTTTAAACAGGCGCTTGTTTGGAATAGCAGCAGAAGAGTTTCCGCTGATTGAATTTATGACGATTGAAGAAAACATTTCTATGCCAAGTCTGTTAGATGGAGATAAATCCAATATAGAGGAATTGGTTAAGGCTTTTGACATAGGGCACTTATTACAAAAATATCCTTCGGATCTTAATCATAGAGAAAAAATGAGATGTATCTGTGCGCGTGCCTTTTCCGGAGGCAGGAAGGTTGTTGTGATATTCGATTTATTCAAAAGAATGCAAGAGCAGAGCAAGGCAGAACTTGCAATACTTACTTATCATGCAGCAAAAAGTTTGGGAATATCTGCTCTTTACATAAGTGAAGATTTAGACGAAAATTATGGCGCTTATGATCTTATATACAAATACCGACCGGAGAAAAAGGAATTTTCTATTATTGATTATCGTGCATGAATGGAGCTGTAGAAATGGAACGTGATAGAGAATGTAGACTGCTGTTAAATGATTTGAACGATATTCTTTCTGAACAATGTTTGGAACAAAGAGTTAGGTGCAGGTATTTGAATGATCCGGTGCAAGAGTTGGCAGAGTGTATCAATCAACTGCTGGATATTTGTGAGAGGGCAGTAACAATGACACTGGATATAGAAAATGATTATCGTACTATGCGGGCGGAACTGCAGAGCAATATCCGAAATCCGCTAAGCTGCATAAAAACAAGTTGCTTTCTAATCAATTCACTTGCAGAAAAAAATATCCAGTCTGAAAAGCTCCAAGAGTATCTTCAAATTATAGAAAAGGCAGCGGAGGATATAGAGAGTACATTAAAATAACTGATAATTGAAGAAGTGCTGGGCGGGAAGTTTTCGTCCAGTATTTCTTTCTGGAATGAGAAAAGTTGAATTTACAAATCAAGAGGAGGCATACACATGAAGTATGTTTTTCCAGAATATAAAGAGAATGTAGTGTTGGGCAATGGGAAATTACAGTTAAATCCAATGTCCTATCAGGTTATCTACGAAGGAAAGGAGATAGACCTGACACCCAGGGAATTTGAAGTTTTATACCTACTGGCTTTAAAGCCAAACTGGGTAATGCCAAAGACAAATATTTATCATTCTGTATGGGGGATTCATTATCATGATGATCAGATACCATACAGAACAGTAGAATATGTGATATGGAAGATAAGAAAAAAGATGGGATATGATATTATCGAAACGCTGGTCAATGTGGGGTATCGGTTGAAAAAGTTATAGTTTTCGGGAGATATAATTGAGATGAAATGGTATGTTATTATTATTAATGGAGGATTTATTACATGAACGGAAATAAAAAAAGTGCAAAACAGTATCACCAATCTGTAATTACTGCTTTAGAAAAAAAAGTAAATGACATGAAAGATTCCGCTTATTCAGGATTGTATAGTGAAATAGCGTTTATCATTGGAATAGCAGTTATCATGATAGATACCTTTTTTCCACCAGAGGAAACGAAAGCTAATTGCGTATGGAAGATAATACTGATAGCTGTATCTATAGTCTGTATGTTTTATTTCGCTAAAAAAGTGAAAACAGTGAATGAAGTGGAAGAAGAGAAAAAGTTTTGGCCGAATTTTTTTATTCAATGGGCAACAAGTTTAGGGTATATAAATATGCCTGTAGCAATGATAGCTATTTTGGTAACATTTGATAAGGGCAAAGCATGGACATTATTTATGATGGGGGTTGCTGTAATTTTGACAGGTTTAACTTTAATAGAAGCACTTGTAAAAACTTCTAAAATTGTAAAAAGGTTGTAAGAGAAAATAAAATTGATTAAAAAATTGTATCACGTTTCCCAGCATCTTCACAATGCCATAGAACAGGTATGTGTAATAAAAGGGAACTGGAGTTTGGCGATGAGATGTATCACATAGAGGAAAAATAGAGCAGATATGAGGAGGACATAGCTGCTTTTACTATAGGGACTAATTGAAGATACAGAATTTAAAAAAGTTCATAATAAAGGTTAGACAGATTTACAGGAAATAGAATTTTTACATATCCTGTAAATCTGTTTTTATATCGGTATAAAATAATTTTGGACTTCCGTTTCTGACAATTTTATTAAGGAGCGTTCAGATACATTTTTCCCACAAATACAATACATATAATGGTCTTCTTGCCAGGTGTAAAATAATTTAGATAAATCAGGATTTAAAGAGTTGCATTGGGTTGCAGTACCAGTAAGACCGATTCTAAGCATTTTATAATAGGCTTCTTTTTGCGTCCATATTTTGTAAAATCTAAAAATTCGTTCAACATCTGAGGCATTGCTAATGTATTGAATTTCCGGTTGACTGAAAATGAGATCCATAATATCAAATGGTGGATAAGATATTTTTTCTACATCGGCTCCAACTGGAGAATTAGCTGATATACAACTGATTATAGAACCATTTGAATGAGAAATACTGAAGTCATATTTAGGCTTAGATAAAAATAGCGGCTTGTGATTTTGAGAATATGAAAAGTATAATTCGGTATGCTTCAAACCAGATATAGTGCTTAATCCGATACGAGTAATAAGAGCAGAATAAAGAGAAAGTTTTTTGTCAAGTACATGAAAATATTGGTTTATTTTCTTTCTTCGTTCTTTGGAAACAAATTGCATTAAATCAGAATCTATATTTTTCCATTCGAGTGAAATAGTTGATAAATACAGCACTAGCACGAGTAAATCCTCCCTAAGTATAATAATGAGCAGTTTACCATAGGAACAGAAAAATTTCAAATGCAAAATGAGCATCTTATAAGGATATTTCTGTGTAATAAAGACAAAAATATGCAAGTAAATCCAAAATCGTCTATAAGAATATAAAATATGCTATGTTAAAAAAAGTATAAAAGATAGCGTAAGAAAAGGGAATATTCTATCTAATAATCTTATTCTTATAACATCATGTAATATGGAGGCAAGGAATGAAAACAGAAGAAATTGTACACTTATTAGAAAATGTATACAAATATAATATATCAGAGCTTAGTATAAAAAGTGGAGATGAGAAGATTATCATCAAAAATGGCATTGATGAAAGGGCAGTTGATACTGTGGAAACTGTAACTGAAAGAATAGAGGGTGAAAGTAAAAATAGAATTGATGAAGAAAATATTATAAAATCACCCTTGGTGGGGCGTTTTTATGCAGCCCCTGCTATCGGAAGTGATAATTATGTTAAAGTGGGAGATAAAGTAGAAGAGGGGCAAACACTTGCTATTATCGAAGCAATGAAATTAATGAATGAAATTAAGAGTGAATATAGCGGAACTATTAAAAGCATATTAGTAAAAAATGAAGAACTGGTGGAGTATGGACAGCCCTTATTTGTTTTAGTTTGAAAGGAGTTTTTATGTTTGAAAAAATACTTATTGCTAATAGAGGAGAAATAGCTGTACGAATTATAAAAGTATGTAAAGAGATGGGAATTAAGTCTGTAGCTATATATTCAGAGGCAGATAAAGACGCTTTACATACAAAAATGGCAGATGAGGCGATATGTATAGGACCTGCACCGTCAGGAGATAGTTATCTCAATATGGAAAATATTATTAGTGCAGCTGTAGGAACAGGAGCTCAGGCAATTCACCCAGGTTTTGGATTTTTATCAGAAAATAGTCTTTTTGCGGAAAAGTGCAAAGTATGTAATATTACATTCATTGGTCCAACACCAGAAGTGATTTGTAAAATGGGAAATAAAGTTGAAGCACGTAATATGATGAGAAATGCGGGAGTTCCGATTATATCAGGAAGCAGGACTCCCGTTTTTGATGTGTGTGAAGCAAAAAAAGTGGCATTAGAGCTTGGATTTCCAATTATGATAAAGGCAGCAGCAGGTGGTGGCGGAAAAGGTATGAGGATATCCAATACAGAAGATGATTTTAATGAAAACTTTGTAACAGCCCAGATGGAAGCTAATAGTTCATTTAGAGATGGAACGATGTATTTAGAAAGGTATATAGAAGCGCCAAATCATATAGAATTTCAAATACTTGCAGATAAATATGGAAATGTTATACAGTTGGGAGAAAGAGATTGTTCTATTCAAAGGCATCATCAGAAAATTATTGAAGAAGCTCCTAGCCCAAAACTATCGGTAAAATTAAGAAAAGAAATGGGAAATATAGCGATCAAAGTTGCAAAAATTGTAAACTACGAAGGTGCAGGTACAGTAGAATTCTTGCTTGATAAGTTCGGAAAGTATTATTTTATTGAGATGAATACACGTATTCAAGTAGAACATGGAATTACAGAGATGATATCTAATGTTGACATTGTTAAGGAACAGATAAAAATTGCAGCAGGCTATTCGCTTGAGTTTAAGCAAGAAAATATCTTACTGCAGGGTCATGCTATCGAATGTAGAATTAATGCGGAAAATCCGAAGATGGGTTTTGTCCCATGTCCTGGAAAAATTAATAATGTTTATTTTCCAAGTGGTAATGGTGTTCGCATTGATACTGCATTATTTAATGGTTGTAGTGTTTCACCTTTTTATGATTCTATGCTTGCAAAAATTATAGTGTATGATTCAGAACGAAAAAAGGCTATTAGAAAAATGAAAAATGTTTTAGAAAAAATAAAAATAGACGGAATTATAACTAATTTAGAATTTCAAAATGCTATTCTAAATCACCGCGATTTTGAAGAAGGGAATTTTACAACGGACTTTATTGTAGATAAGTTTAGCTGATAATAAAGAAATAAGAGGAATGACATTATGAATGACAAAGATAATCGAACAGATAGAAATAAAGAAAATATACCAGCAGTACCACCTGGAATGTGGATTAAGTGTACGAAATGTGGAAAATTGATTTATAGAAAAGAGTTAGAAAAAAATAAATTTATTTGTATGAAATGTGGAAAATATTTTAGAATGCCTTCGGAAAATAGAATTTTGGATATTATAGATGAAGGATCATTTGTTGAACTGTTTACAGATGTATTGGATAAAAATCCAATTGATTTTCCAGGATATAGTGAAAAAAAAGAGATAATTAAAAAGGAAACTAATTTAGAGGAAGCTGTTATTACAGGAAAAGCGTCAATAGGGCATATAGAGGTTATGCTTGGTGTATGTGATACAAGATATCTGATGGGAAGTATGGGGTATATTGTAGGCGAGAAAATAACAAAATTATTCGAAAATGCAACCAAAGCCCAGCTACCAGTTATTATGATTAATTGTTCAGGAGGCGCACGTATGCAAGAAGGCATCATATCCTTGATGCAAATGGCAAAGACAGTAGATTCGGTAAAACAACATTCAGATGCGGGGTTATTGTATATATCAGTTTTGACAGATCCGACAACCGGTGGGGTGGCCGCTAGTTTTGCTATGTTAGGTGATGTGATATTGGCTGAACCAAATTCATTAATTGGGTTTGCGGGTCCACGAGTAATTGAACAAACTACAAAACAGAAGTTGCCTGTAGGATTTCAAACCTCAGAATTTTTATATGAACATGGATTCCTTGATATGATTGTTATAAGAAGAGAATTAAAGGAACGTATCTATGAAATTCTTAAAGCTCACCAAAAGCCAAAGGTTATAGAAAGAAAACGTAAAACAATTTCTGTGTGCACTTTTTGTGATTATAAGGACAGTTGGAAAAAAGTACAATTATCAAGAAAAATAGATAGACCGACGACAGTAGACTATATCACCCATGTATTTGAAAGATTTATAGAATTTCATGGAGACGGTGAAACCGGAGAGGATCAAGCAATAATTGGAGGTATAGCCTTTTTAGATAATATTCCAGTTACAGTTATAGGACATCAAAAGGGAAAAACGACAGAAGAAAGAATTATTAGAAATTTCGGAATGGCACACCCTGAAGGATATAGAAAAGCAATTCGTCTTATGAAAGAAGCGGAGAAATTTAGAAGACCAATTATAACATTTATAGATACACCTGGTGCAGCATGTGGAGTTGAGGCTGAAAAAAGAGGAGAAGCATCTGCAATAGCAAAATGTATATATGAAATGTTCAATTTAAAAGTGCCGATTTTGAGTATACTTATAGGCGAAGGTGGGAGTGGAGGAGCTTTAGGTTTAGCTGTTGCAAATGAGGTTTGGGCTATGGAAAATTCTACATATTCAATACTTTCTCCAGAAGGTTTCGCTTCTATTTTATGGAAAAATGAAAAACGTGCAAAAGAGGCAGCAAACCTTATGAAAATGACGGCAAAAGATTTATTAGATTTAGGAGTGATTGAGAAAATATTACCAGAAGGGAATGGAGCATCAGAGTTCAAAGTAATTACAGATTTTCTACAAGTTCAAATTCTTGATTTTATATATAATATGTCCCTTAAAAATGAAGATGAAATAGTGGCTTCAAGAGAAACAAGATTTAGAAGTTTTTAGATAGAGTTGATAAAGACTGAAGCGAAAAAACTTCAGTCTTTATTGATTATTTTAAGTTGCGATTATGTAAAGAGATAAGTGTATTTTTTACTAGGTCATGTATAAAGCATATTTCTTTAGTTGAACAGTTTTTTAAAAGTAGAGAAATTTCTGTTTCATATACATTTGATGCTTGATTAATGCAGTCACATAATAATTCATCGGCAGATACATCAAGAGCATTTGCAATAGAAATAAAGGTTGTTAAACTTAGTTTGGTACAGCCTGTTTCAATATGCGAAATGTGTGTTGTTCCAACATCTGCTTTTTCTGCCAAAGCTTCTTGGGTAAGATTCTGGGATAGGCGTTTTTCACGAATACGTTTACCTAGGTTTACAAAATTGTTATCTTTCATAATTGCACCTCCATGATTATATGTGTATTGTATGTGCAACCAAAATATTTCTTAATAACCTATATGTGCATATAGACTAAATAATGATAGTTTTAAGATGTTTAGAGAGTGTATGAAATAAAGCACATGGAATATATATTATTTAATCGGATTGCACTAATAAGATATGTAAACTATTTGGTAGAATCGCTAAAATCATGTTCACAGAAAGAAAAAAAATAAGGCAGAGGTGATAAATATGCCAAGAATAGCAATTGTAGATGATCAGGAAGAGTATTTAGAAGAAATTTGTAATTTAATAGAGAAGTTTTATTTTAAAAATGGAATTCCATACGTTGTGAATACTTTTTCAAATGCACAGTTGTTACTATACGAAATGGAAGAAAAATTGTATTTTGATATTTATCTATTAGATATTGAAATGCCTGGGATAAACGGACTATCTTTAGCTGAAAAAATACGTTCTATGGATGATGCAGGATATATTGTGTTTATCACGTCACATTTAAAATTTTTAATAAATGGATATGATTATTTTGCATATCAGTTTATCCCTAAAAATAATTTGAAAAAGAAGTTGATATCGACATTAGAATCATTACAAAAAAGGCTGGATATTGAAGAAGAAAAGTTTTATCAAATATGTACTAATCATAGATATGAGAAAATTTTATATAAGGATATCTATTATGTGTATAAAGATGAAAAATATGCGATTTTTGTTACCCAAAACGGAAATATACCTATACGAGAAACCTTGAAGAACATTTATAAAGATTTAGAACAAAAAGAATTTATTTTTATAGATAGAGGATACATTGTTAATGTCGTACACATTATGAGTTTATATAAAAATACTATTTACTTGCGTAATAGTAAAAATCTTAAAATTAGTAGAACATATACTGAAGAGGTAAAAAAGAGAATTCACACTTATTGGAAGGAACACACAACAAATGGAAGAGATATACATACTTAATGTACTCCAATATTTACTAGGATATTTTGAGATTTATATGTGTTTTGAGATACTCCGAAAAGTTTATAAAAAGGAAAATACAAAGATAAAACAATGTTTTGAAATATTGATTTGTATAAGTTTGGCAGTAATAGAAGCTATTAATCGTAGCTTTCGATTATATTCTATTTTATTAATTGCTGTTGTTATAATCGTAATAAGTATAACGTTCTCATTGATTTATAAAATCAAATTACGATATACATTGCTTCATACCTCATTGTATTGTTTGAGTTTAGAATTATTAGATCTATTTATCATATTCACAATGGGAATAGTGTTACATAAAGAGGATTTGGGGATTATTATAGGAAGACGAAACAGTATATCCAGAATATTGGCATTGTTTTTGGGAAGAGCTTTAATGTTTCTAATTTCCTTAGCCATAGTGAGGTATAAAGAACTTATAGATAAAAACCGCATAGGATCACTCGTGTTGATTTTGTTATCGGAAATTATCGGAGTTATATATTTTCAATCAGTGTATGCAGGCGATTCTATTCCTGATTTAGCAAAAGGATATTATATGTATTTCGTTATCATTATTTTAGCGATAATGTTTTTTGCTATATATTCGATTTATAGAAGTGCGTTGGAAGAAAGTAAAATTATTAAATTGAGAAATCGAATGTTGGAACGTAATTATGAAGATCTTAAAGTATATTATAATGATTCTCGAACTTTATTTCATGATTATAGAGCCCATATTACTTTGCTGCAAAAATATTTGGAAGAAAATCAAATAGATAAAGCCTGTTTATATCTCAATAGTATTAATAAACCACTTGCGGAATTGGAAAAGAAAATTTATACAGGAAATGCAGTTATTGATCTGGTAATGAATTATAAATTATCAGAACTAAAAGAAAAGAATATTAAAATAGAATATGATATTATGCCAATCGATTTTGGCAACTACCATTTTGAAGAAAGTGATATATTTGTTATTTTATACAACTTGTTCGATAATGCTATAGAAGCTTGTGAAAATATCTACACAAGAGAAAAATGGATTTATTTATCATTAAGGCTTATTAATAATATGTTTATGCTTTGTATACAAAACAGCTACGAAATCGAGCCTAAATACGAAAATGGAGAACTTTTAACTATAAAAACAGATAAGCATTTTCATGGAATTGGTATGAAGAGTGTGAAGAAAATTGTTGAAAAATATGAAGGACAGTTAGAATATGATAATAAGCAAAATATATTTGAAGTTAGCATAACCCTTTTTTGAAGGTCAAAAAATTGTAAGTTAAGACATAATACTGACAAAATCTAAAAATATGGTATTATTTTAATAATCAAAGGAGGAGAAAAAATGAAAACATGTTCAGAAAGAAATGAGCAGCGGATAAATAGTTTACAATTATCAGAAAGTTTGGAAGACGAAATAAAGGAACTTGATGGAAAGAATGTAGAAGCAGGAGATGTTATTTTTACTACAGATACATCTTCATTTCTTACAATAGTTTGCTGCTAAAATATTTTTAAATAAAAGGAGATATTAATATGGAAAATGAATTTACCGGTTTTAATTGTTTTATGGAAGAAAGTAGCGAAGTAGGTAAGGCATATATTGACATGATTTTGCAGCAGGAAAAGGCAAGTGCATTGGATAATAAAACACGTGAATTAGCGTATATTGCAGTGCTTGCAGCTACAGGAATTATGGGTGGTTTGCTTTATCATGTACAATCTGCTAAAAAGTTAGGCGCAAGTCGTGATGAGGTAAAGAGTGCAATACTGGTGGGATTACCGGCTGTCGGATTGACCATTATTGATCCGTTGGAAGCCGCTCTTAAAGCCTTTGACGGAAAATCAGACCAAATCCTTTGATTAAAAAGAAGAAGAGCCTATCACATAGTGATAGCTCTTCTTCTTTTGTTTCTATAGAATTTTAAAAGTTTTAAGATATACGAAAAATTGCCCATCTTGTTTCTGTGAAGGTTATTCAATAAAATGGATCCGGGACAGTAAGAACATATGGTAAGGTTGAGGATTATTCTTAAAATTAAGTAAGTGACAAATGGGGGAAGGTTTGTGGTTTCTTCCTGGAATATTTGTTTTTAAAAGACGTTTGGTAAAGTGGCAATCCAATTTTCAATTGCTTGGACTAATATAAGTTGCTGTTGTAGAACGGCCATACCTGCAGTTGGAATTTCAGGTTTTTGCTCTTTGGAATTAATATTATCTTCTAAATATGCTTTCAGTATTTCAATGTTATTTTTTATATCAGAAAGGCATTTTTTTTGCTTATCAGGAGAAAGATTATTTATATTTACTATTACTGCATTAAAATCCAGAAAGATGTGAATTGGTTTAGAAGAAATATCAAGCATTAACTTCTCAAATTCTTTCTCCCCTGTATCTGTTAAAGTATAAATAGCCTTTTCTGGCATTTTTCCTTCTTTAATCGTAGTTCCTTTTATAAGGCCTTTTTCCTCTAATTGAAGAACTTTTTTATATATAGAAGGGGTACTAATTTTTACCCATTTGGATATATTACGATATTCTACAAGTTTTTGAATATCATAAGCGCTTAAAGCTGATGTCTTTAACATACCTAATACAATTAAATCAATGGTTGCCATGCTGACCTCCTATCCTTGACATATACTATATATTATAGTAGTATAGTTGTTGATTTGGTTATAAATTATACTACTATAATTTTACGGTGTCAATACAAATAGAAAATAACAAATGATTTATTGGGTGAATATAAATGAGAGAACGCTATTTATTTGAAAGAAAATATATAAGAAAAGATAATGAGTTAAAAATTCCTTCTAAATGGGAAAAATTAATAGGAGAAGATACAGTTAAGATACTTTGCAAAGAGTATAAAGAGATTTCTTCTTTTTTTTCTGAAAATACTCAATATTATGAACAGGAAGCTCCCTCAAATGTTGAGTATATGGAAATTTTAGAAATGTATTTAGCAGGGAGTTATAAAAGCGAAATCATTATAGAAAATACAATGAAAGATAAATTGTTTTTTACATTTTATATACCATTTTTTAAACTAGCCCGATATTATTCAAGAAAAAAATATGGAGATATTTTAGAAAAATATTTTTCTAAAGGAATTTATGAGGAGTTATATTCGGCCTTAGCTTGCGTGGCAACCAGGGTTTTAGTTAATGAAATACAGTTTCTTGAAAACAAATTGGTAGGAAAGAATGCAAATGAAAAATATTCTACATATGTTAAAATGTATTTAAGTAATGATGAATATATAGAGGAGCTTTTTCAGTTTTACCCTCTGTTATTAAGATGTATTTTAGAGAAAATTTGTAGTGTCGTAGAGTTTTATCATCAATTGATCAGTAGATGGGAAAAAAATGTAATAGAAATAAAAAAATGTATAAATATAGATAATACCGAGATTACAAAAATTAAGAAAGTAGGGGATAATCACAGAAATGGAAAGCATACGGTGAAAATTTTTTTGAAAAACGGAAATGCTGTATTTTATAAACCAAGAAATTTGAGGATATCAAAAATTTATTATGAATGCTTAAATATATTATATGAATATGTAGGATTGTCATGTTTTAAATATAGAATAGCAGATTTTGGAGAGTATGGTTGGGAAGAAGAAATAAAATATCAAAAATGTAAAAATAAAGATGAAGTAAAAAATTATTATGTTAGAATGGGGTGTCATATTGCACTGAGTTACATATTAGATATTCAGGATTTCCATTATGAAAACTTGATTTCTCATGGGGAATATCCTGTGTTTATAGATATTGAAGTGCTCTGTGGACATATCACAAAAAATTATATTCCGTTGACCGCTAACGAGAAAGCAAAATTATTTGTAGAAAATTCAGTATTAGGAAGTGGGATTTTACCAAGGGGGAATAAGGAGATGGATATATTTTGTGCTTTAAGCGGAAAAGGCGGAATAAAAACTGGGAGAAAAAGATTGATCCTGATAAATTCCAAAACTTCAGATATGAAATTTGTATACAAAGATGCAAAAACGAAGAAAGGATATAATAGTCCACAGATAAATCATAAAGAATATAGATATAATGGATTTGTAGATGAGATTTGTCTGGGATTTAGGAAAAGCTATGAATATATCTGGAAAAATAATAAGATTTTTGAGGGACGATTTCAAAACTTTAGTTCCAGAATGTTGTATAATCATACTCAAAACTATTCTAAACTTATTCAATTATCATATCACCCTATGTTTATGACAGATGGAGGAGAAAGACAGCTAATCCTTTCAAAAAATTTCTTCTTCCATATACGAATTAATCCAAAAAATGGAAAAGATTTATTTGAATCAGAGTTATATGCTATGCTTAAAGGAGATATTCCTTACTTTAGTTTTTTATCGAATAAAAAAGAATTGTATATGGATAATCATCAAATGATCAAAGAATATTTTACCATTACACCAGAGCAGTATATTAAAATGCGGATTAAATCATTATCTAGCCAGGATTTATATATTCAACAATATTTATTAAATAACGCTATAAAAGGATCAACAGTTCATTTGGAAAATCGAATGGATTATATGCATGATACAAATTTTTCCGTTATTAAAATATGCAAACAGATTGCTGATTATCTTATGAAAATAGGGATAAAGAATAGTTTAAAAACAGATATTAATTGGATTATTTCCTTGACTGGTACCATACATATATCAGATATGTTTTTATATGAAGGAATTGCTGGCATGATAGTTTTTTTTGCAGCATTAAATGAAGTAGCACCAACAAGAGCATATTTAGAAGTACAGAATATTTTATTGAATAAGTTGCTAGAATATACAATGAATAATTCTTCTTCAAAGGCGTATTCAGGTGCATTTTGTGGTGAGGCATCTATTATTTATACATATTTGGTATTATATAAGATAAGCAACGAAGAAAAATATATAAAATATGCAAAAATACATGAAAATAAGTTGTTTGCTAGTTTGGAAAAAGATAGGATGGGAGATTTGCTATATGGTAATGCCGGTGCTGTCATAATATATTTAAATATGTATGAATTAACAATGGATAAAAAATATATTTTGCGTGCTGAGATTGCGGCGAATTATATTTTGAAAAATTTGAAAGAAACGTATAGCATATTTAATAATATTGAAGGTAATAAAATTTCTCGGCTGGATAGGGGGATTGCACATGGAGGTAGCGGATATAGTATTTGTTTTACCAGATTATTTGGAAAGACAAAGAAGAGGAAATATCTAAACATTGCATTGGAGCTATTAAAGTATGATATTAAAAGAAATAAAAAAGAGAATAAAAGAAGTAGAAAGATATATTGGTGTCATGGGGCAGCAGGAATAGTATTGGCGCAGCAAGAAATATTAAAATATATTGAAGATGGTTCATATCAGCATATTTTTGAAGATTATCAGACAAAAATTAGCATGATAGAAAATAATTTTAATATAGAACTGGATAGTTTATGCTTATGTCATGGGATTTTAGGAAATATTATGATTATAGAGCAATTAACAGGAAAAATTCCGTGTGTACCTTGGACAAGCTCTCTGAGTAAATTAAATTATTTTATAGAAAAAAATCTGTGGACAAATTTAGAAAATAGTAATCCAGGATTCATGATGGGATTGGCAGGAATTGGATATGCAGTGCTGTATTTAAATCAAGATACTAAAAAATTTCCTAATATTTTAAAACTAGAACTCTAAAAAACTCTTCAAGAAATAAGAAAATTTCTTGACTAATACTATAATTTATAGTAATGTAATAGATGTCACTGTAAATTATAGTATTAGAAAAGGAGTGGAAAAATGAAAGGACATAACAAAAAAATGGAATTATTAGGGAGTGCACCGATTCCAAAAGCGTTATTGGCAATGGGAATTCCAACTATGATAGGAATGATGATCAGTGCAATTTACAATTTGGTAGATGCCTATTTTGTTGGAGGCTTGGGAACGAGCCAAATGGGTGCGATTTCAGTAACGTATCCTCTAAGTCAGGTGATTGTTGGGTTAGGACTATTGTTTGGTAATGGCGCAGGCTCATATATTTCTAGGCTGCTAGGGCGTGGGAATAATGATGATGCTAAAAAAGTTGCGAGTACAGCCTTATACAGTGGTCTTTTACTTGGAATTATTTTCATAATTGGCACGTTAGCTTTTCTTGAGCCAATTCTGAGGTTTCTTGGTACAACAGAAAGTATCATGCCATATGCGATTAAATATGCAAGAATTTTTATTGCTGCATCTATTTTTAATATTTTCAATGTGATGATGAATAATATTATAACAAGTGAAGGTGCGGCTAAAATATCTATGTTTGCAATGTTGTCAGGCGCATTATTAAATATGATTTTAGATCCTATTTTTATAAACGTATTAAATATGGGCGTTACAGGAGCTGCTATTGCTTCAGCTATAGGACAGGCTCTTTCAACAGTTGTTTTTCTTTCATATATTCTTATGAAAAAAAGTATTTTTACATTTAAGATTAAAGATTGTTGTTATTCTAAGGAAAATATGAAGGAAATTTTGAAGATAGGAGTACCAACATTAGTATTCCAGTTATTGACAAGTTTATCAATAATTTTAATTAATAATCAGGCCAATGCTTTGAGTGTAACACATACAAAAGAATATGTAGATTCAGTAATTGCCGGAATGGGAGCTGTAACAAGAATAGTTTCTATGGGAAGTTTAATGGTATTTGGATTTATTAAAGGTTTTCAACCAATTGCAGGATATAGTTATGGAGCAAAAAATTTTAAACGACTAAATGAATCAATTAAAACATCTATTTTGTGGTCAACTGTGTTTTGCGTGCTTTTTGGATTAATATTAATTTTATTCCCTGCAACAATTATTTCTAAATTTACAGCAGGAGATATGGAACTTGTTAGAATAGGGCAGGCTTCACTCAGAGCAAATGGATTTTCTATTATGCTTTTTGGATTCTATACGGTGTATTCTTCTCTATTTCTTGCATTGGGTAAAGGTTTAGAAGGATTTATTTTGGGAGCCTGTAGACAAGGAATTTGTTTTGTACCAATTATATTGTTATTGCCGAGTCTGGTAGGAATAAATGGTATCTTATATGCACAGCCAATTGCAGATCTTATTTCTGCAATTATCACAGTGTTTATGGCCATAAATTTACACAAAAGCTTGGAAAAGGAAAGACTTTTATATATTAAAAATAAAGAATAATGATAGGATATGCCTTATTACTTAAAAATGTTTTATTGATATAAAAGTAAAAAAATTGAGAATTAACAAAAAAATAGCAGGATATAATTTTCATAGTTATATCCTGCTATTTTTTTGATTCTAAATAATAAATAGTAAGCGCAAAATAATTCGACGGATTGTGTTGCCCTAAAAATGAATCCATAATAATCATTAGAAAATGCAAGCATTTCACTTTATCTTCTCTTGCCAGAAATGATAGATGCGAGCATTTTACTCTATCCGATTTATGGAGGTGTGCTCATGAGAAGCAAAAGAATACCTGCCAAAGAACAATACCGTCTCATCATGGAATGCCGTCAAAGTGGATTGACAGATCATCAATGGTGTGTGGAACACGACATCAAACCGGGGACTTTTTACAACTGGGTAAAAAGGCTGCGTCAGAAAGGTTGTGTGGATTTGCCAGCGTCAACCGGACGCAGCTATCGTGCACCGGAAAGCCAGGAAGTTGTCAGAGTGGATTTTCATGATACTGACCCGCTCCCATATGAACAGCCATTCAATGTGATTCCGGTAGCTACGGAAAGAAATAACCTTTCCGTAGCAGAGCCAATGAAGCTGTCTGTAGGAAGCTTCCATCTAACAATACCAAATGGAACAGATCCTCAGCTTCTGGCTCAAACGCTCCGCATTGTGAAGGAGTTGGAATGTTAGGGGATATCACAGCCGCCGATGAAATCTATATCGTAACAGGCAGAACGGATATGCGGAAATCCATTGACGGGCTGTGTGCTATTGTAGAAGAACAACTCCATATGGATCCAAGGCGAAGCGCCCTGTATCTTTTCTGTGGAAAACGTTGTGACAGGATCAAAGCTTTGCTCTGGGAGTCTGACGGATTTGTGCTGCTGTATAAACGCATGGAAGTCCAGGGCAGGTTCCGCTGGCCCAGAAATCAGCTGGAAGTAAAGCAACTGACCTGGCAGCAATTCGACTGGCTCATGTCCGGTCTTGAAATCGAACAGCCAAAGGCATTCAAACCTACGCAATGATCGTGTAAAAACTCTATGCCAACCAACAAAAATGGAGAGCTTTCTACACCCTGTATCATGTCTGCAATCCCTTGTAAATACTGGATTTTCTGCTTCTTTTTCATTGCTTTTTATGGTATAATAAGAGCAATGAAAAAGGAGCAGAAGACATATGGCCGATAATTCAAAAGATTCAAAAATCCTTGCGTACAAGGACATGATCAACCAACTGAATAAGACGATTTCCGCACAGACAGAACTGATCCAGTCTTTACAAAAAACATTGGAAGCAGACCGTCTGGAAAAAGAAAACCTTCGTCAGCAGATTGAATATCTCACGAAGAAACTCTTTGGTACTTCCAGTGAAAAACGGAAAGATATCGATGGTCAGCTGAATCTTTTTGATGAAGCCGAGCAGGAGGCAGATCCGACATGGAAACAGGAACTTCCTGATGACATCACTGTTCCGGAACATAAGCGAAAAGCACGACGGACACATGCAGATCTCTTTAAAAATGTCCCTTCCTGCGACGAGATCATTTCTCTTCCGGAGGAGGAGCGAAACTGTCCAACCTGCGGAACACAGATGGAATGTATTGGGAAAGAATTCGTCCGCCATGAATTCCGGTTTACCCCTGCCAAAGGGAAAGTAGTAAATATCTATCGTGAAACCTATAAATGCCCGGAGTGTGCCATATCAGAGGAACACCCGGATGATCAGACATTTGTCAAAGCGCCTGTCCAGGAACCATTGATCCCAGAAAGTTATGCATCGGAATCCGTTGTAGGATGGGCAATGCACCAGAAGTACCAGAATGGTCTGCCATTAAACCGGCAGGAATCGGAATGGAAGCAGCTGGGTGTCCCATTAAGCCGGGCTACGCTTGCTAACTGGATCATTTACTGTGCCGAGAATTACCTCTGTCATGTTTATGATTATTTTCACCGTCAGTTACGGATGCGTAAATATCTGATGGCAGATGAAACCCGGGTTCAGGTACTGAATGAGCCGGAGCGCAATCCTGAAACAGATTCCTGGATGTGGCTCTTCCGCAGTGGAGAAGATGGACTTCCGCCGATCCTGCTCTATCATTACACAGAGACAAGGGCAAAGTTCCATGCGGCATCTTTCCTGCAGGGGTTCCGTGGATATCTGGAGACCGATGGATACCAGGGTTATAACGATCTGCCGGATATCAAACGCTGCTCTTGCTGGGCACATGTGAGACGTTATTTCACAGATGCCATACCGAAAGGGAAAGAGTATGATTACAGCCTTCCGGCAGTGCAGGGAGTACAATTCTGCTCCAAGCTGTTTGATTGTGAGCGGTACTCAAAAGCAAAAAATCATACTGCGGAGCAGAGAAAACAGTTCCGTCTTGAAAAGGAGAAGCCGATACTGGAGGCATTCTGGAATTGGCTGGATCAACAGCGTCCAAATAAGGGAACCCGTTTGGCGAAAGCGGTGAACTATGCCCAAAATCGGAAAGACACCCTGATGACCTATCTGGAAGACGGTCATTGCAGTTTATCCAATAATCTTAGCGAGAATGCAATCAGACCATTCACTGTTGGCCGGAAAAACTGGCTGTTCAGTGCCAGTCCGAAGGGAGCTGCCTCTAGCGCTATTGTGTATACAATGGTTGAGATGGCAAAAGCGAATGACCTGAATACCTACAAATATCTGACATACCTCTTATCACAGCGGCCAGACGCTAAAATGTCAGATGAACAGCTGGAACAGCTTGCCCCATGGAGCGAGACTGCGAAAGCGAACTGTCAAAACTAAACATAGAGTAAAACGCTTGCATCTATCATTTTGGTGCAAGCGTGATTCATGGGCAGCGTAGCAATATTTTGCGCTTACAATAAATATGCCATATACAAAATAGAGTAAGACACTTTCTCTTTAAAAAATGTCATTAATTTTTTTAAGAAAATAAAGGAATATCCTGAATAGCTTTTCGACACCCGTCTGGTGATATAGAAAGCACGTTTGAGGGTCTTTTTTTGTTCTAAATTATTCCTTTTATGAAGAAATGGTTCAAGGTTATTATGCAGTGCAAATATGATAAGACATTGATAAATATCTCATAGAAATGTATTAATGATTAAATACAAAAAGGTGGTTTTCGAGTACTATAATTTTGATTTATAAATTTCCGGATCTATGATTTCGAGTCATCAAATATTCAATAAATGGGTGACAATGCACAGTGTTTTATAGACACAATAAATATTTACATGGAAAGGACAATATATTGCAGATTAGGACATTTTTACCTATATATAGAAAAATAGTGATATTTTTTAGTGGACATAGAGTATTGTTCAAAGAAAATTATTCAGAGAAATATATGGGAAGAGGTAAAAAAATGTCTAAAGTATTATTTTTGAATATTCCTTCACATGGGCATATAAACCCAACATTAGGTTTGGTGGAAGGATTAGTGAAACAGGGAGACGAAGTTTTATATTTTACTACAGAAGAGTTTAGAAAGAAAGTAGAAAGTATGGGAGCAACATTTATAAGTTATGGCTCAAAATCTGATTTTTTTGTTCCTAAAAATAAGAAACCAGGAAAATCAATTCTTGACGATTTGTTAAATAGAATAGATGAGGTGCTGAATAGAGCTGATATTATCGAATATATTTTAAAACAAATTCAAGGAATGAAATTTGACTATATTATCTATGGCTCAATGTTTCCATACGGAAATGTAATATCTCAGATATTAAAAATCCCGGCTATCTCTTCTTTTGCTGTATTTGCGAAACCAAAAGTTTTTATGGAAAAAGGAAATGAAGAGTTTATAAAAAATCATAAAGCTACAGGAACATATCAGAGACTCTATATGAAATTAGAAACTTTATATGGGGTACAGATGCCCCCAATGTTAGATCTGTTTTTTAATAAAGGGGAATTAAATATTGCATATACATCTGAATTATTTGTTTCTAACATAAAAGAAGAATATGATGATAGTTTTCTTTTTATCGGTCCACCAGTTTATGATAGAAAAGAAAAAATTGAATTTCCATTTGAGAAAATAAACGGTAGAAAAGTAATATATATTTCTTTGGGGACAGTATTTAATAGTATTGACACCGAACTGTATGAAACATTTTTTAAAGCATTTTCTGACTATGACGGGATAGTCATAATGAGTGCGTTTAAAATGGACATATCAAAATTTCATATACCAGAGAACTTTATTGTACAAAATTATGTGCCACAGTCAGAAATACTTAAATATGTGGAGGGGGCAATAACTCATGGAGGAATGAATAGCACAAGTGATTTAATATATAATAATGTACCATTTGTGACAATTCCCATAGGCGCTGATCAAAGATATATTGCTAGTAGAGTTTCAGAGCTAGGAGCTACTATTTGTTTAAATAAAGATAATATATCGCCCCAATTACTATCGGACTCCATGAAAAGAGTAATTACGGAAAGAAAATATAGAGAAGCGGTAGAAAAAATTTCTATTTCTTTTAAAGATGCAGGAGGATATAAAAAGGCATTAATGGAGATAAGTAAATTTAAAATTTTACATAGTATAGAATAAATAAGGTAAGGTGTTACGTATGCAAAAATTCTCAGAAGATCTTACAATGGCGCATGAATACTACAGGGAACAGGATTATAAAAATTGTTTAAAAGTATATGATATATTGTTTCATAAAGGAGAGCAGCTTTCAATAAGTGAGCTAAAAGAATACGCAATTTCTCTGCAAAAGAATATGAGATATTTTGAGAGCATTGAAATAGCAAGAAAAATTTTGGATAAAAAAAGAGTAGATATAGATATATTTTTAAACATGTGCATTTGCTTAGGAAAAATTGGAAAATATCCTGATGCGCTTGAGTATTATAATAAAATCTTGAAAATAAATAAAAATTATAATATTCAGATTGGCTATTATGCATATTTGTTAGGACAAGTGGGAAAAAACGAAATGGCAGATTTTTATTATAAAATTGCTATTGATATAGAGCCAGATAATGCATGGTATATAAGTCATTACGCTTTTTTTCTTCAAAAAATAAAAGAGTATAGTTGGTCAGAGTATTATTATAAAATAGCGCTAAACAAAGATAAAAATAACAGTTGGCTATCAAAACGTTACGCATATTTTCTTAAAGAATTAAAAGGAAAAGAAAAAGCGTATTCCTATTATGAGCAGTTGTTTTGCGAGAATCCTTATAATTATAACTATTATATAAATGCAGCAGAATTAGCATTTATATCAAATGATATAGAAGAATCTTTAAGGTATCTGGAAAAGGCAAACTCCATTAATAAACCTAAAGTTATGGAAATTATACTTCGATTTTATTGGGCAATATATTATATTTTGTCTGATGATTTGGAAGAATTCGAGAAAGAAACATTAGCACTAAAAGCTTTGCGCAGACAATATACAGGGTTTATTCATAGAGATTTGACAGATCTCAGTTTTTATATTTCAAACAATCTGAATGAGATTAAAAAACAAAAATATGAATATATTTCTAGTATTTTGTATAAGGGGGAATAGCAGTATGAAAATAATAGATCTTAGTTTTAATGTTGAGCCAAATCTTTCTGAACCTATGTCAATCAAAATAAAAACAAGACCACATTCAGGGGGCTCTAAATTTGGAAGAAAAATAATATTTATGGGAAAACGTAGTTTGAAAGATAAGGCAATGGCAGTGATTCATTATATGTCAGGGAAAGAACGTATAACTAAAAAAAGCTTTCCTGATCAAGAGTTTATCAACGAACAAAGGATTTCATTGTCTGTTCATACAGGAACACATTTAGATGCTCCTTCACATTTTGGAACAAAATGTGAAGGAAAAAGACCTAAAACAATAGATGAAATACCATTGGAATGGTGTTATGGAAATGGAGTTGTATTGAATTTTTGCAATAAAGGTCCATGTGAAGAGATTAGTGTTGAAGATGTAAAAAAGGAGTTAGAAAGAATTGAATATTGCCTTCAAGAAAACGATATTGTTCTGATAAGAACAGATACGGATAAAAAGTGGGGTAAGCCAAATTATTTTTATGAAGCTCCTGGCATGTCAAGAGAAGCAACAAAATTTTTAGTTGAAAGTGGTGTGAAAATAATAGGTATAGATTGTTATTCATTAGATAAACCATTCATGGCTATGGTAAAGCAGTATTATAGAACGAATGACAAAAAATGCTTATGGCCAGCTCATTTTTATGGACGAGAAAAAGAATATTGCCATATTGAAAGGCTTACAAACTTAGATAAGATCCCAATGAATTATGGGTTTAAGTTTTGTTGTTTCCCTATTAAATTAAAAGAAATGGGAGCTGCATGGGTTAGAGCGGTAGCTATTATTGAATAGTGAGATTTAACTGATTATTCAGTTAAAATATATAAAAATGGAGGTATAAAAATGGAACAAAAAATTTACGAAATTTTAAAAGAGAGGTTTGGTATTGAAGACACAATTAACTCAGATACAGATTTAGTTAATCAATTGGGATTTGAGTCTATTTCATTAGTAGAGTTAGCAAGTGTCTTATCAAAGGAAACTGGCGTTAAAGTTACTCATAGTCAAGCAATAAAATGGACGACAGTTAAATCTATTCTGTCAACACTTGCTACAAATAGTAAAGATAACAATGCATAAGGAGATTTTTTATGGGATATACAGTTAATTCTATCATAATAAAAAAAGAGATAAACGAACTGTTCGAGATTATTAATGATGTTAGAAATTGGCCGGAATTACATAACTATCAAGATGTAAAAATACTTGAAAAAAAGAAATTGCTAGATGGAAGGAGAAAGATTGTTTTTCAAGTTACGGGGAATAAAGAAGAGGAACCGGTTGAAATTTGGACATCTCAGAGAATTATAGATGTTACTAATATGTGTGCACGAGGGGTAAGACTAGAGCCTATGTACCCATTTAGACATTGGATACTTGATGTTGTTTTATCAGTAGAAAAAGAAGGAACAAAAATGACTTGGATACAGGACTTTAGTATGGATAAAAATTCAGGATTTACTGAAGAGGCTGTTGAAGAAATGATTAATAAAGGCAGTAAGAAAGAACTTCAAATTTTTAAGGAAAAAATTGAGAGTGGCATAGTTAGCAGCAAGACAGAATTATAATAAAATATCAATAAAATGGCAAGGAAAGATTTGTGAATTGTGCTTGGAATTTTTTGAAAATCTTTTATGCCATTTTATTATTCTGTAAATAAAGATATATTATAAGGAGATTCAGATGAGAAGAGTTGTCGTAACGGGGATAGGACTAATTACGCCTATAGGCATAGGAAAAGAAGAATTCTGGAAAAATAATAAAGAAGGAAAAAGTGGTATATGCGATATGCCAGAACTGGAAAAATTCGGTTTTGAATCTAAGGCTTACGGTTATGTGAAAAATTTTAAGCCAGAGCAATTAGGATTAACATTACGTGAAATTAGAAGAATGGATAGGATTACTCAATTTGGAGTTTTATGTACAGATCAAGCTGTTAAAGATTCAAAAATAGATTTATCTAAAATAGACAAAAATAGAGTAGGCGTTAATATTGCAAATGCAGTAGCAGGCACAAAATTCATGGATGAAGAATTTTCAGTTTTAACCAATAATGGAAAAGAGGTGGTAAATCCGGAAGATATATCACCTTATGCATATGCACGCTCTATGCCTAATACAACTTCAAATGAAGTATCATATCGTTATGGTTTTAATGGAACCTGTTGTACAATGGCAACAGGATGTACAACAGGAATTGATTCTATAGGATTTGCGTATGATCAAATACGGTGTGGGGAATTGGACGTAATGATATGCGGAGCGGCTGAGGCTCCAATAACGCCTATAACTATTGCTGCCTTTGAAGCAATAGGAACACTTTCTACAAATAATAATCCGCCAGAAAAGGCCTCCAGACCTTTTGATGATACAAGAAATGGATTTGTTTTAGCGGAAGCAGCAGGGATATTAGTTTTAGAAGAACTTGGACATGCTTTAAATAGAGGTGCACATATCTACGGAGAAATTGCGGGATATGGTTCAGTAAATAATGCCATGCATATGACAGGTTTGAAGCCAGATGGTGAGGATTTATCAAGAGCAATAAAAATTGCAATAGAGGAAGCTAATATCACACCATTTGAGATTGATTATATCAATGCTCATGGTAGTGGAACCAAACAAAATGATATAAATGAAACAGGCGCCTATAAAAAAGTATTTGGTGAGCTGGCCTATAAAATACCGATGAGTAGTACAAAATCAATGACAGGTCACCCTCTTGGTGCGGCTAGTGCAGTAGAAGCAATTGTTTGTTGTCTGGCATTGGAAAATAATTTTATGCCACCTACAATTAATTATAACAAGAAAGATGCACTATGTGATTTGGATTATATACCCAATTGTGGAAGAGAAAAAAATTTAAATGTTGTTTTAACAAATGCCAGTGGATTCGGTGGACTTCATGCAGCCATGATTTTAAAGAAATATATAGACTAATTGATAATAGTTGTTATTGAATAAAAAGGAGTATACAGATGAATAGACGAAGAGTTGTCATAACAGGATTGGGAGTGATTTCACCATCAGGAAATGATGTGGAAACATTTTGGGAATCGTTAAAACAAGGTAAATCAAGTATAGGCCCAATTACGAAATTTGATACAAGCGATTTTGATGTAAAAATTGCTGGGGAAGTAAAAAATTTTGACATTAAGAAATATGGATTTCCATTTATGCTTACTAGGCAATTAGATGAATTTACACATTATGCTATGGCTGCAACAAAGATGGCTTTAGACGATTCTATGATAAATCTTGAAATGGTTGATAGAACCAGAATGGGGGTTTTTGCAGGCAATTGTCTTGGAGGAGTTGGGTTTGGTGAGAAAGAATTGTATAATTTATATAGAGAAGGTTGGCAGTGTGTAAGTCCCTATCAGTCTATTTCATGGTTCTATACTGCACCACAAGGACAAATCTCAATTTTTTACAAATTAAAAGGTTATAGTAAAACTTTTGTAGCAGATAGAATAAGTTCTGATGTTGCACTGGGGTATGCATATCAATCGATTATGTTGAATCGTTTAGATACTTGTTTGGTTTGCGGCACAGAGGCTGGAGTATTTCCATACGGAATGTCACTGTTTTCAAGTAGTGATGTTTTATCAAAAAAACGAGATGCTTGTTATTGTCCATATGATTTAAAAAGAAATGGAATGATTCTTGGGGAGGGGGCAGGTACCTTAGTAATTGAGGAATTAGAACACGCATTAAAGCGCAATGCGCCAATATACGGTGAAATTCTTTCCTTTAGTAATAATTGTGATGGGGTTCATCATAAAGAAAAAAATAAAAATGGAAAAAAATATAAAGAGGTAATAGAATCTTGCATTAGAAAAGCAAATATATCGTATGATGAAATTGATTATATTAATTTAGATGGTGCTGCTCTATGGGAAGATGATGTCATTGAAACAAATGTATTAAAGGAAATTTGGGGAAAAGAAATTGGTACAGTATCTTTAAGCTGTCCTAAATCAATGTTTGGAAACACTTTTGGGGCTGCTGGAGCATTAGATGCAATTATTAATTGTTTGGCAATCAAAAATAACACAGTACCTCCCACAATAAATTATGAGGATCAGGATTCAAATTGTGATTTGAATTATACACCTAATAAAGCTTTGCATAGAAATATCAATACAGTATTACAAATTGCAAGGGGGAGAGGGGGAATTAATAGTGCTATGCTCCTTCGTGAATTTAAAGAATAGTATAGAAATTGGCATGTTATAGAAAAGAGGTTATGGAGAGTGCCTGTAATAAAAAAGGAGATAATTTTAAAAGGTACAACAAAAGAGATATTTAAAAGAATGTCTGAGTATAGCTTTATTCAAGAAATGAATTCGTCTGCAAATGTATGTACAAAAATTATTTTTAAAAAACCAAGAATCATCAGATATGGTATAGAAGTAAAGAATGTTGGGTATTGGGAATCTGAAAGGGTATTTATACCAGAAAAAAATGTAATTATTACACAGCGTAAAGAACCGATGGGACCATTTAAATATTTAGTTGTTATCTATGTTTTAGAAAAAGATAATCAGGGAACAAAATTTACATATATTGAAGAATTTGACGTATGTGATAATTATCAAAATGAAGTAGAAAAAATTTATTCCGACATTTCAAAAAAAGTAAATCCCATTTTACAAAAGATCACAGATTATTTTAATTCGGAACATATTTTGCAATAAGTACTATTGATAAGAGGGATTGGTAAATATGGAATAATAAAAACTCTTGTATTGTAGATGAAGCAATACGAGAGTTTTTATACATAAGAGTATAGGAGGTTCGTTATGGCAAAAAATATTGCATTTGTTTTTCCGGGACAAGGTGCACAATATTCTGGTATGGGAAAAGATTTTTATAATCAATATGAAAAAGCAAAACAAATTTATGATTATGCATCTGAAATTTGTAATATAGATGTAAAAAAAATCTGTTTTGATAGTTCTGACAGTAGAATTCATGAAACAAAATATACACAAATTGCAATTTTTACTACGTCATTAGCAATTTTAGAATGTGTACATGAAATGGGTGTCACTTCAACTGTTAATGCTGGGTTAAGCTTAGGTGAGTATACTGCATTGGCAGCATCAAATGTGATTGATATAAAAGACTTATTTTTATTAGTCAAAAAAAGAGGAAAATATATGCAAGAGGCTTTCCCGACAGGCGGTGCAATGGCTGCGGTTATTGGCCTTTCTGAAAGAGAGGTGGTGGCAATTTGTAATCAGATGAATGGTAATATATACATTGCTAATTATAATTGTCCCGGACAAATAGTCGTAACAGGGGAAAAGGCTATAGTGGAAGCATCGTATGAAATATTTCAAAAAAAAGGAGCAAAGATGGTTTTACCGTTAAATGTTAGTGGACCATTTCATTCGCCATTATTAGAAACGGCTAAAAAGAAACTTGAAATTAGTTTGAAAGATGTACAAATTAATAATTTTATCATTCCCTATGTATCAAATGTTAATGCAAAATATATTAATTATAGTTGTGATATTAAATCATTACTTTCTGAGCAAATTGTTTCTTCTGTGAAATGGCAACAGAGTATAAAAGAAATGATAAGACAGGGGGTAGATTTGTTTATTGAAGTAGGTCCGGGATCAACATTGACAAATTTGATTAGAAAAATTGACCCTGGCGTAGAAGTGCTAAATATTCAAGCTGTGGGAGATATGAAAACTTTGTTGAAAGTTAATTGAAGTTATTATAGAAAACAATAGTGTAATAGAGGAAGAAAAATGAGAAATGTTTTTCCAGAATATAAGTCAGATGTGATATTGGGAAATGGGGAATTGCAATTAGATCCTATGTCCTATAATGTGTTTTATAAAAAAAGAGAGATAAATTTGTCACCGCGAGAGTTTGAAGTCCTTTATCTTTTAGCTCAAAGACCTAATTGGGTCATCCCAAAGAAAAATATTTACTGTTCCGTTTGGGGAAGTAATTATTATGATGATCAGATTCCGTATAAAACAGTGGAACACGTAGTATGGAAGATACGAAAAAAGATGGGGCGTGATATTATAGAAACATTGATCAATGTAGGGTATAGACTAAAAAAGATGTAAAGGCAGGATCGTGTGAGTAAAAGTTTTGATAATCTGATTGAATTTTTTGAAGATACGCCATATAATATGGGCAACTATAAGAAGGCGCGTACATACATCATTTGCCTAAATATCACGTTGTGACAGGAAACGGAGATAAACCCTTACAGAGCTTTTCAGGATAATCAAAAGAAAAAGGAGGCTGACTATGAACATATATGAAGAAATAGATCAGGAAACAATGATGTTGCTTTTAGATTCCTTGTGTAAACGGACAGTGGAGGGAAAACAGATATGGGAAAATATGGAGTATAATCCTATTTCCTTTTTACAGAAAGATATTTATGAAAAAGAAGGTACCTGTATATCACAAATGTTTGAAGCAACAACGGTGTTCAACGGTATTGAATATGAATTAGAACTTTCAGAGTCAATCGACCTTCCGTCTAGTAAGGGAGATATTTTTGGAACAATTTCTTATGAAACTGAGAACGGAGAAGAGAATACGTATGATTTCTCTTTGGCTTTTGACGTAGAGAAATATGATGATGCAAACGCGGAAGAATTGCAGGGTATTTTTGGAAATTCAATCATTGTACAGTTTACAGATGCAATGGTGGGAGTATTTGAAAATTCAGATGCGGTAGCTGAGGGATTTGCTTATGCAAGATACTTTCATCAAACAGGAATTGATCCGGAATGGGAAACCAATCCTCTTGTGAAACTGGGGGAGAAACTGATGAAAGAGCACGCAATGCTGGATTTTCATAAAATAGTATTGGATATAGATTATAGAAAAAGTTTATTGAAACGATAAGGAACCTGCTATAATAGGATACAAATTTGTGGGAAACTATTGATATTTTTTAGGGTATCGCATATAATATAGTTAAGCTAAAAGGCTTCGTGTAGCGGCACGTAAAAGCTGTACTGTGCCCGGGCAGGGTAATTACTGGGACTATTTGATACTCGGAAGGGTATTACGCCCACACCAGGGAGATACGGTGAGTCCGCGCCGGGGACTCAATGATACCGGCGACATTTTAGACATTCGGAAGGATGTCGCGGCTGACAGCCAGCATAAAACCGCTTTTTAAGATTATTGGCGCTGGATAACAAAAAAGTTGTCCAGTGCTGTTTTTTTATACTATAGTGATGATTGGGAAAAAATAGATGGGAAAACAACAGGATAGAGAGAAAATTGTACAGGAGATTAAAGTGGCTGCTGATCTGTATAGGAAGCATTTAGTAGGTAAAAGATTTCTATATGTATTTGAGGGCAGATATATTGAGGTGCTTTATAAAGCTGCCAATTTTAGACACTTGACAGGTGTGGCTACGAACCTTTCAGCAAAAAAGTTTTATAGTTATGCGGCAAAAAAGATGCTTCAGGCTTCGCAGATATTTTTTACACCGCAGCATCCGTTTGCGTTGTGTAAGCGTAAGATTAAGCATATCGGACAGATTGCAATGCTGGCTGGCTCAGAAGGATTTATGTTGGAAGAGATTGTTACAAACACGAGAACTTATAAGTTTGGCACAACGGATCTTAATTTTACTTTATGTTTAAATAAAGAGTATGATGATAAGGGGCAGCAAAAGGGCGATTGCTTTGTAGTAGAATCGTTGCGAGATGAAGATTGCTTTTCTAAAAGTAGAACAGCCTATACAGTAACTCATATTTTTTCAGCACCGAATGATGCGAAAAAATATACAAATTTATTGTTTTTAGATGAAAACGCAACGATAGACGGTCTTCCAGATGAAATTAAAAATATGTTGGATCAAACTTTATTACATAAATAAAAATGGAGAGTACAGGTCTTGGCGTATGGAAAATACTACAGGACTTTCTTGCAAAAGAATTTTTTTAAGACATGAGAGAAAAGAGGTGTTTTCTATATGGCTACATCAAGTATCTTTACAGAGTTTGTGATTGAAGATCCTCAAAAGGCAGAAGCATTTATTAATGCGCTGGAAATGTCCAGTCAAGACCCAATATGGAGCCCATCTGCCACGTCCATTCCCATATTAGAAAGTGTGGAAGAGATACGGAGGTTTCTGGAAAGAAAAAACAAGTAAGCCTATGTATTGGCAAATATCTTAGATAAATAGAAGCTATTGGAGAGGAGTCGATATGTGACATTCTCTCCTTTTTTATGCCTAAATGAAGAGATAATGCAGTGCTTTTTCGTAAACGGTGCAAAAATCGTTTTCAATGCGTTCAGATATAATAAATCTCTAAAACAAAAAAAGGAAAGAAATGGTAATGAAACGGGGAAATCTTGCCCCCATAGTCCATTACCAGGGAAAGGATTTGTAATTATAATAGAGCCTGTAATCAACGAGGAGATAAAAGAATGCAGAATGAACTTTATATTGTAGCAGATGCCATAAAAGCCTTGCGGGAAGCCAGGGGGCTGACCCAGGAGCAGCTTGCGGAGAAAGCGGATATTTCTGTATCACATTTGGCAAAGATTGAAACACATGCCAGACTTATGGGAATGAAAACTTATATACGGCTGCTGGAAGCTATGGATATTCCCATAAAAGAACACTTCATACACATGGGAACAGCGAAAAAAGATATGATGCTGAAGGAGAAAATCTGGTATCTGGTACAGGATTGTGATGAAAGAGAAACCAGCCTTTTGATTTATTCCATAGAGGGAATTAAGAAAGGGCTAAAGGAATATCAGCAAGACAGCAGGAAGTGAGAATACAGATGGGGAGGAAAAGGGAAATGTTATCAAGAGAAAAGGTAGAAGCAGTATTATTTAAAATGGGAATGCCGGCCAATGTAAAAGGATTTGGTTATATCGTGGACTGTGTTCTGATCCTGGAGAAAGACAGCAAGATCAAAACCACATATCTGTACTTTAAGGTAGCCCAGCAAAATGGCACGACAGGGCAGCGGGTAGAACGGGCAATCCGCCATGCGTTTGATATTGTCCGAAGCTGCAGAGGTGATTATGATGTGGTGAACCATTATATCGGTTTTATCAACTGTGCCAATTCCCCTTCCTTATCCATGCTTACAATGAAGATACGGGAGGAAGCACTGGAAGTACCGGAACCAAAACCGGAAAAGAAAGAAGAGAACGTGATTACGGGAATTACCGAAGACCGGCTTTTGGAGTTGATGCGGCAGGCATATACGGAATTTTGGGCAGATATGATTATCCGGTTAAAAAAATAAAGAGAAATGCAGACCGAAAACAGTCTGCCAAAACACATCAGGGTTATGGTGTCTTTTGGCAGGCTGATGTTTTCAGCCGGGAAGAACCTTGAAAACTGAATATCAGTATGGTGATATTTTTTTAAAACAAACGTGTCATTTCTGACGCTAATCTATAGAAATATCTTAAAGGACACAAAACATTTCGGCACATTCTATTTTGTATGATGCAGGGTCATGAGCTGTGCGAAGATACATTTGTCCGCATTGACAGCAGGTAAGGCAGAAAAGAAGCGGATCAAACAAGGAATCGTAGAAGATGAAGGAAAAGTGTGAGCAGCGCCCGGACATAGGCTGTGGGTGGCAGGCAGTCTGAAAGCCGAATGATAATGATACCTTTGCATAAAACACTGCAACCAGGGTAGCGTCTGGGACATGCTGCAGCGGGAAAGGGTGCTGCAGGGTGTCAGGCGGCCAGCCGGGCCGGTCCTACATGCTCCCGTTCACACCGGGGTGAGAAAATAAAAAACATGCTGGCAGGGAAAGCCCTGCCGGTATGGTGTGTAAAATGGGTTCATTTTAGGGCTATGGGGAAACGCCGGTTTCTTTATAGCCCTGGAATGAAAACAGGAGCCAAAGAAAGAGGAGGCAGAGCAATGAATAGAGAGATGTTACAGAAACTGTTTTCAGAAGATAAAGAGGTCTTTCAGGGAGGAATGTTATTCCCTGCATGGATCTGCAAAGGAAAAAAAGAGATAGAAAATAGGAACAGTCCCCAGCGGGCGGCAGTGTATCTGGATATTCCCATTCCATGTGCCGGGCTTTTGTATTATGAAAAAGAAAAAAGCCTGCATTACTGTGAACAGCAGACTTACCATGTGGTTACTTTACTGGAAGGTGTAGGGTGTGGTAATTCTATAGAAAAAGAAAACTGGCAGAGACTGGCAGTGCTTGCAGGAAAAGGCATGATTGACGTGATTGTGGTATCCGGGCTTAGCAGGTTATCCTATTGTCCGGAGGAAATTTTACAGACTATGGAACTGCTCCAGGCTTTCCAGGTGCAGATCGACTGTATCGGTTATGGGATTTTAGATTATGCCAGACTGAAACAGTATTTAATGCACACCTGGGAGAAACAGGAACAATTTGAGCAGGACTTAGATGCGTATCTGTGCAGTTGCTGTACCAGGGAAGGGATATAATGCTCTCGCGGGAAGAACTGCTGAAGATGCGGGAAATGACGTTTGAGGACATTGACCCGAAAGAGATACAAGATGTAGAGAAACTGAAGATTGATGTAAAAAAGAGCAAACCGGAGAAGGTTCGGGAAATCCTGGAGTCCGGAAAGAACCCTTATTTTCTGAAATATAAGGGGATTACCATAAAGATTGGGTTTGCTTCTACCAACCGTACCATAGAGGAAGCCATGCAAAGCCTTGTGCAGATGAAATGGTAAAGCCACGACAGGGATAGGGAAGAAAGCGGATTGTTGGCAGATTACAGGGTGGACAAACCTTCTGGACTATGGTAGGATGATGGCAAGGACCTAGTAGCCTCTATCATTTAGGGAATCGGCTGACGAATCTAAATGATAGGAGCGAATACAATGAAAAATCAAATACTTAAAAAAATCTATCGTGCGGTTGTTTACCTGCGCCTTTCTGACGAAGATGGTGATAACAGGGAAAGCGACAGCATATCAAACCAGAGGATACTAATCCATAGCTTCTTAAAGAGCCACCCTGAAATTCAGGTGGTAAAAGAATGTGTAGATGATGGATATACAGGCACAAACTTTAACCGCCCCGGTTTTCAGGAAATGCTGCGTATGCTGGAAGAGGGGGAAGCAGACTGTATTATTGTCAAAGACCTTTCCCGTTATGGAAGGGACTTTTCCGGTGTTTTACAGTATGTGGAACGTATCCTGCCGAAAATGGGTGTGCGCCTGATCCTTGTCAATGACAATTATGACAGCCTCACGCCAAATCGTGATTTCCTTACCCTGAGATTTAAAAGTTTAATCAATGACCTTTATCCTGCGGATACCTCCAAAAGTGTGCGCTCTCATTTGTATGTCAAAATGACAGCCGGGCAGTGTGTAGCGCCTTTTGCTTTTTATGGTTATCTGAAATCCGAAGAGGATAAACATAAGCTAGTTATGGACGAAGTGGCAGCTTCTGTTGTACGGGATATTTACCACATGAAAATGCAGGGCTGCAGCCTAACGGATATATCCGAAGAATTAAACCGGCGTGGGATCTTGACGCCTCTTCGGTATAAGCAGGTATATTTAAAACAGAAATTAAAGACAGGGTTCCGTCTGACGGAAAAACCGGTCTGGATGCCAACTATGGTGCGTCGTATCCTTCTTGATGAACGCTACACCGGAGTGCTGATACAGGGAAAAACCACAACGCCCAACCATAAAGTAAAGGTTGTGATCCACAAAGAGGAAGCTGAGTGGATACGGTATGAAAATGCCTTTGAGCCGGTTATCAACAGACACCAATATGAAGTGGTGGGCAACCTGATGAAAATGGATACCATGAGAGGGGCAAAGGGGCTGGCGCTTCTTTCCGGCCTGGTAAAATGCGGGGACTGTAAAGAAAGCATGGTGCTGAAAAGCCCGGATAAAGTCCACCACTATTATGTATGTTCGACTTCCCTTTATGAAAAGCAGTGCAGTTCCCATAGTATCAGTGAGAAAAAACTGGTAGGGGCTGTGACAGAAGCAATCCTGCATTATATTTCTGTTCTGGTGGAACTGAAGGAGATATTGGCGTATGTAAAAACTGCCTCAATCCCAAGACAGCGGCTTTTGGAAGAAGACAAAAAACTGGAGATGCTAGAAAAGGAGAGCCAGAGGATCTTAAACATTAAAGTAAAACTGTATGACAGTTTTGCAGAAGAAATCCTGGACCGGACAGAATTTGAAACCTTCAAAGCAAAGTATGACCAGTCTTTAGAGGAAATCCGGCAGGCAATGGAGTGCCAGCAAAGGGAAATCCGAAACCTGCAGGAAACCCTTGAAAAACAGCAGGAGTGGCTGGAATATTTTCTGGAATACCAGGACCGGACGGAAGTGGACCGCTTAATGCTGGTAAATCTGGTCAAACGGATTGAGGTATATGAGCAGAAGCGCATTATCATTCATTTTTGGTTTGAAGATGAATTTGAAAAGGCATTGGGACTGCTGGAAACAGTAAACAGGGCAAAGCCGGATCAGCGTGTGGAAGCCTTCCTGAAAGGAAAGGGGGCGGAAGCAAGTGCCTAAGGTAAGCAAAAGAGGACAGAAAAGACAAAACAGCAAGCCGGAAATGAAGTATCTGAGAACCTATATTTATGTAAGGCTTTCCGAAAAGGACGGAGGGCATGGCAGAAGGGATTCCATTTATATCCAAAAACAGATTTGCGAAGACTACGCAAAGAAACACCCGGAAATGCTGGTGGTAAAAGTCTATGCGGATAATGGTGTGACAGGTACAACGTTCCAAAGGGACGCATTTGAAGAATTGATGGAAGATGTAGCAAATAAAAAGGTTGATTGCATCATTGTAAAGGATTTTGCCCGGTTTGGAAGGGACGCCTTAAATGCTGTCGATTTGATTGATGTGATTTTCCCAACCTTAAATATCCGGTTTGTTTCCGTTATGGACGAATATGACAGTGCAAACCCGGCTTGTGTAGAAGACCGGACCACCAATATTTTGAAGCACTTTATGAATGATTATTATGCCAGGGAAGTTTCAGAGAAACTGGTACAGGCACACCGGCTGTCCAGGGAACGGGGAGAGTTCTGGGGTTCCAGACCTCCTTATGGATACCAAAGGGCAGAGGAAAACAGCAAGAAGCTGGTGCCGGAACCAGAGGAAGCAGAAATAATCCGGCAGATTTTTTACTGGTATGTGTTTGAAGAAATGTCAAGCTATGATATAGCAAGGGAACTGAATGGAAGAAAGGTATTAGGACCGGAGGACAGCTATCAGAAAAGGAAACAGGGAAAGGAGCCGGAAAAAAGGCGGTTATGGAGATCAGACGGTATCCGGAAGATTTTACAGAACCCCGTTTATATAGGCGCTGCTGTTTATGGGAAAACAAAACAGATGCTTGCGCAGAATATTCCCCTTCAGATGATACCAAAAGAGCAGTGGGAAGTGTGTGAAAATGCCTGGGAAGCAGTTGTGGAACAGGCGATTTATGAGAAAGCACAGGAAATTGCAAAGGAACGCTGGAAAGATACATTAGATAACTGGGCTGCAAACCCAAAAGAAAAGCAGGGGGCAGATGGTCCTTTTAAGGGAAGGATTTTCTGCGGACATTGCGGAAGACGTCTTGGAAGGGGCAGGAATGGTGGCAATGAGAAACATAAATATATGGCTTATAAATGCCCGTCCTTTTCCCTTACCGATCATACGGAATGTTTCCGGGCAGTGAATGAAATCTACATCAATCAGGCAGTCAAGGCAGCACTCCGCTATCAGATCCAGCTTGCTGTGGAAAGTAAGAAGACCTATGGTGCTGAGTTTTATCAGAAGCTGGAGCAGGAGGTAGCAGAAAAAATAAAAAGTGCCAGACAGAAGTATGAGAAATATGGAAGAAAACTGGAAACCTTGTTCGAGCATTATGCTACCGGGCTGTTGGACTGCAAGGAATATCAGGAGATTAAAGCAACCTATCAGGAAGAACAGCAAGCAGCCAGACAGAATATGAAGCAGATACAGCTACGTGGACAGCATCTATTAGATCAGGTGAAGGCAAGAATGGACTGGACAGAGGAACTTCTAAAGTACCAAAGGTTCCGGAAGATAGAGAAAGGGATTGCGGACCGCTTTATTGAAAAGATTACGGTATATTCCAAAGACTATGTGGAAATCGTGTTCTGGTTTGGGGATTTATTTGAAAAAGAGCTGGAAAAAGAACTGGCCAATATGGAAGGAGGTCTTCCGTATGCAGTATGATTTTCTTTTTGCTTATCTGCGTCTTTCCAGAGATGATAAAGAAAAAATGGAGGAAAGCAACAGCATTAAAAATCAAAGGCTTTTGATCCAGCATTTTGTAGAAAAACAGCCGGAATTTGCAGGGGCAAAGGTTTTCTTCTTCGTAGATGACGGTTACAGCGGTACAACCTTTGACCGCCCGGAATTTAAGCGCATGATAGGGCTGATCACCAGGAGAAAACGGATCTGTATCATTGTCAAAGATTTGAGCCGCCTGGGAAGGGATACCATAGAAACACAAAACTATATCGAAAAAATATTTCCGTTCCTTGGGGTGCGCTTCATTTCAATCAATGATTTTTATGACAGCAGCCAGAAACCTTCTGAAAGAAAGGATACGGAGATTAAATTTAAGAACCTGATCAATGGGATTTATCCCCAGATTTGTTCCGACAATATCAAAAAAGTCATGAGGAAGCAGGCTGAAATGGGACAATATCATGGTTCAATCCCAACATACGGATATTGCTTCCATGACGGGGTGCATACAAAACTTCATCTGGATACGGAGGCAGCCTCCATTGTGAGAGGGATCTTCGACCAGAGGTTAGCAGGAATGAGTTATGCAGACATTGCCAGGGCTCTGAACGAAAAAGAACTTGAAACACCTACGGTATATCTACAAAGGAAAGGCTGGGCACCGGAATCAAAGAAATCCGTACAGTTCTGGGACGGAAATTTAGTGAAACAGATTTTATTTAATCCGGTTTATGCAGGACTGACAGTAAGAGGGAAAACAGAAACCAGGGTTCCGTCAAAAAGAGAGTGCCGGTATATTCCAAGAGAGGATTGGATTTGTGTAGGAGGAAGACATGAAGCGATTGTAACGGAACAGGAACTCCAGAAGGTTCAGGACATGGTAGAGAAAAGGAGAAAATATTATGGGAGGACACCGTCTCCTGAAAATATTTTTTCAGGCCTGATCCGTTGCGGACATTGTGGTCGGAAAATGAGAATACGGGTGGCATATAAAGAAAAACCGATTTATTGTGGAAGCACTACAACAGCCCCAAATGCTTCCTGTTATCCAAAGAAATATAAGCAGAAAGAGTTGGAAGAACTGGTGCTAATTATGATAAGACAGCAGGCAGCCCTTGCAGAGGATACCATAAAGCAGTTAAAGAAAGCCAATCAGACTTTGAATATTCCGAAACTCCGGTATCGGAAAAAGCAATATGAAAAGAAGTTGGCGCTTTGTAAACAGGAGAAAATGGAACTGTATGAACAATATGCAGAAGAACATATTTCTTTGAAGGATTACCTGGCACGAAAACAAACCTGTATGGAGAAAACAGCAGCTTATCAGCAAAAGATACAGGAGATAGAAGCAAGGATTTTAAAAGGGGAGGAGGAAAAACAAAAGGAGAAATCAGAAGGACTGCAACTTTTTGTAAAATATCAGGGATTGGAAGAGCTGTCTTATGAAGTTCTGCATGAGCTGATAGAAGTCATAAATTTTTATGATCCGGAACATATTGAAATTGTATGGAAATACAGGGACGAATTTCTGAAAGCAGTAGGATAAGAAAGAACTGGGAGAGCTTATTGTCCTAGATTCCGGTAGAGAAAAAGATTTCATAAAAGAGGAGGAAAACGCTGCGGTGTCTTCCTCTTCTTTGGTATTAGGAGAAAATTTGGCAAAGAAGATGGGGGAAGAGCCATGTATCTTGAAACATATTCTATGGAAGAACTGATGGAACTGATAGAAGAGAAAGGGTATTGCTCTGTGGAGGCAGTAGAAATCCTGAAAGAAATGGAACAGGCAAAAAAAGGGTATGATTTTTTACTCCGGGATTGTGAGAAAAAAGCGTGGAAAACAGACCAGGTGGTAGTTGATTATTACCGGCATCTCTTAGAAGAATTGCGGAAAGCGTTGCCCTATGATGCTATGGGAGGACAGCACACGATTCCGATTTTGGTGTTACAGGAGTTCCGTAAACCGGACATTGTAGAAAAAATCAGGGATTTTATTGGCTGTCAGGCTGGATTTTCCGATCATGCTCTGTTACAAGAAATACAAAAATTTATGACCGTACATCTGGACCCGCAGGGAATTATCCTCTATATGGACGTATTGGGAAACCAGCCGGCGGCAAGAAATGTTTACAAACAGGGAGGACAAATATGGTAAAAGAAAGAGTATTGGCGGTTCCGGATACAAGTATTTTTATTGCAGAGCTGCCGGAAGCGACCAGAAACATCATACGGAAAGATTTAGAAGAACACGCAAGAGAACATCATTACCGGCTGGAATGGGATCTGGAAAATAAGGATTATATGGCAATGGGCCAGAGATTTTACGATATAGAAGGCATTTATATGGGAACATATCTGCATTTCTGTAAGGAAGGAGAAGATGTAGAAGCCTATGAAAGAAGCCTGAAAAGAAACATTTCTATCAAATTGTACCAGGACGAGGTAGAAAAGCTTTGCATGAAGTCTGGAGTTGTTGGATTATCAATCAGTGAACTGTTTGAAAACTTTGTTGCCGATTTGATTTGCGGTACACATACCAATGGATCTGATGAGCGCATGTATATTGAGCAGTGGTTTGAACGGTGTTATTTCAGCATTATGCCAGAGAAAACTTTTTTATCTTATCTGCTTGAAATGCAGGAAGTAGACAGCGTTTTGGAATGTTGGGAAATCTTGCAGGAATTGAAGGGTCTGGACGAACCAGACAGTTATGACAAAGAGGAACTGGAAATCCAGCAGAACACTTTGGAAGAGTATTTTCAGGAATATAGAACCTATACAAGAGAACCGGCAGAAGAGCAGTTGGAAGCTGCTATGGAAAAAGTGTTGGAATGGAATAAAGAAAGAGAGCATTTATTGGAGGGGACTGTTCCAGAGAAGTCTTTGGGGCGGTAGCCGGATTAGAGAAAGGAAGAAAACAGTGATAAGTAATGCGGAGAGAATTGTGTTAAGGAATATGTACCCGCCAGGGTGCCGGGTAGAATTGGAAGATATGGAGGCTGATCCGTATGTAAAACTGAGTCCCAGTGATTTAGGAACTGTACAGTTTGTAGATGATGCCGGACAGATCCATGTATCCTGGGATTGTGGACACAGCCTTGCTATGGTGTTTGGTGTAGATCATTGCAAATGTGTTATGAGAGAGGAACGCTTGCAGGAAATATTACAGAGAGTACAGGCTATGCCATTTGAGAACTTGGAAAAAATGGAACTATATATTAGGGAAAAATTATCCGGGGCTTTCCCCAAAATCAGCTTTCAGAAAAAAGAAGGGCAGGAGGTTCTTGTAGATATGGGAGTTGCTGCATTTATGAAAAAAGGTCTTGGTGTGGCAATTCAATATGAAACTGACAGTCAGCAGCACATCTTCATAAAAAAGATGGAAATCCAGGGACAGGAGTTGGAAAGGAAAAATCCTTTTCCAGTACAGAAGAAACGATAAGAATGGTTTCTTTTAATTGCAAAAATCGACAATTTTTTTTGGATATAACTTGACAGGATAGGGAAAGACAACGCTTTTAAACTGTATTTCCACTATTGATAAGGTGACAAGCGGTCATGTTTTGCTGGAAGGGCAGGATATTACAAAGTTAAAAGGTAATGCACTGATGAAATTTCGAAGAGAACAGCTGGGATTTATTTTTCAGGATTTTAATCTCCTAGATACTTTAAATGCTTTTGACAATATTGCTCTTGCTCTTCAGATACAAGGGAAAAAACCAGAAGAAATTAAGAAGAGAGTAAGAGAAATCAGCGAAAAACTGAATGTGGCGGAAATCTTAAAGAAATATCCTTATGAAATGTCAGGCGGGCAGCGTCAGAGAATTGCCTGCGCAAGAGCAATGGTGACGGAGCCTTCTTTGATTTTGGCAGATGAACCTACAGGAGCTTTGGACTCTCAAAGTGCAGGAATGTTTCTTGGCAGTTTACAGTATATGAATGAGGCAATGCAGGCTACTATTTTAATGGTAACCCACGATGCTTTTTCTGCAAGCTATGCAAAGCGTGTTCTGTTTATGAAGGATGGCAAGCTGTTCCACGAGCTGCGAAAAGGAAACAATGACAGGAAGGAATTCTTTAATGAAATTATTCATGTGATTTCACTTCTGGGAGGTGACTTAAATCATGTTGTTTAATCTATCCAGAAAGAATTTTAAGAAGAGTATTCGGGATTATTCGGTATATTTTTTTACGTTGATTTTAGGCGTGGCAGTTTTTTATATTTTTAATGCTATTGAAACCCAGACAGCCATGATGGAAGTGACAAAGGCAAAGGCAGAAATTATTGATATGATGAACAGCGCTTTAGAGGCTGTCAGCATATTTGTGTCTTTTATTTTAGGCTATCTGATTGTATATGCCAGCCGCTTTATGTTAAAAAAGAGAAAAAAAGAATTTGCAGTTTATCTTACATTGGGTATGAAGAAAACACAGATTTCGGGAATGCTGTGGATAGAAACGGTCTTTATGGGGATTATTTCATTGGGAGCAGGGCTTCTTGTGGGAATTGGACTTTCTCAGTTCATGTCCCTTTTTGTGTCGAAAATTTTTGAGGCAGATTTATCGAAATTTGTATTTACCGTGTCAGGAAAAGCGATTGTGAAATCCGTGTTTTATTTTCTGGTGATTTATATTGTAGTGATGATTTTAAATACATGGGAAATCAGCCGTGCCAGACTGATTTGTTTTTTGACTGCTGAGAAGAAAAAAGAGAAGAACATCTTGAAAAATCCAATTCTCAGTGTTTTGATTTTTATTCTGGCATGGGTGATTTTAGGATATGCCTATTATAATGTAACTGGCAATGCACAGACGCTTACTACAGAAGTAGATGTGTTTACCCAGATTATTTTGGGAATTATCGGAACTTTTCTGGTATTTTGGTCTGTTTCAGGATTTTTTGCAGCAATGGCAGGAAAAGTGTCAAAGGTGTATTATAAGGGATTAAATTCTTTTGCCGTAGGAGAGATTTCCAATAAATTAAATTCCATGGTAGTGTCTGCAACCATTATCTGTCTCTTGCTTTTTATGACAGTTTGCATTATTACATCTGTTTTTACCAGAAAAGCTTATAAAGATAAATTGGTAGATGAGCTGGCGCCTATGGACATTTCTATGGAAAAAGTTGTGGGAGAGGACCACAAGAGTATTGAGGATGTATTTGAAGAAAAGAAGATATCTATGGATGCTTTTTGTGATATTACAGAAGCATATTCTTTCAACAGTGAAGAAATTACAAATGCAGCTGTTTTAGGAAATTATTTGCTGGAGAATATGGATAAATATGGACAAGAGTATGCCAATACTCCGGTGGAAGTCATGAAAGTGAGTGATTATAATAAATTTGCCGAGATGTACAACAAAAAGACGTATAGTCTGAAGGAAAACGAATATCTGATTGTGGCAAATCAGGAGAGTTCTGTGAAACTGTTTAACAGCGGATTGAAAGAAAATCAGGAGATTAGTTTTCAGGAAAGGACATACCACGCAAAAGAAACCGTTTGTCAGGATGGATTTATGATGATGAGTTATGAAAAATATAATATGGGAATTTTACTCCTTCCCGATGAAGTGGATTTATCACAATGCAGTCAGTATCGCAATTATATTGCCGCCAATTATAAAAATGACAGTAAAAAATTCAGAACTATGGTAGATAAGCAGATTTCCAATAACATGAAACATTCATGGGAAGCTACTTATCCGGTTGTTACTGCCACACGTTCCAATATTATTGATGACAGTATTGGTACAAGCGCCATGTATATTTTCTTAGGGATGTATCTGGGAATTAGCTTTTTACTTTCAGGAGCGGCGATTTTGTCCTTAAAAGTGCTTTCTGATGCAGCAGACAGTAAGGATAAATATGAAATTTTGAGAAAACTGGGATGCGAAGAAAGAAAAATCAGAGCTGTTGTATGGAAACAAAACAGTATGTTTTTCGGTTTGCCTGTTTTGGTGGCGAGTATTCATTCCATTTTCGGTATTCAGGTATGTAATCAGCTGCTTTCGATTTACGGAGAACAGAGCATTTTGCCGGGACTTACTGCAACCGTGCTGTTGGTATTGTTTTTCTATGGAGGATATTTCCTTATTGCTCAGATGTGTTCGTTGAGAATAATCAGAGGTGAAAAATGATGATTAGGGTTCGTGGTTATTGTAAATATGTAAACATCATAGGGCGAAGAGGCTGTTGCACTTAATACAACAGCCTCTTCTGTAATAAAACTTATTTTCAAAAATTTTTATTCGTCCCAGCCTTCATAAAAACGGATATTTACGGAAATATTTCTTACAATATCCCCTTCCTTTAAATTCATATCACTGACGTCTGAAACAGAAGGCAGGGAACAGTCTTCTTCAGAAAGCTCAAGGCTAATCCAGTTGTAAGCGGCTTCATTGGCATCGTCAACAGCATCTTCTAAGGTGTCGCCCTTTGCATAACAACATTCTAAATCAGGAAAATACCCCTGATAACTTCCATCATCTGTTTTGCTGAAAACAGCAGGATATATAAATTTCATAATAATCTCCCTTCTAAGTCTAAAACAAGATAAGAAAAGTATATAACAAAAAAGAATAGGATACAACAATAGAATTCCTCTGTATTTTTTGAAATTTTGCCTGAAATGGCATTGAAAAGTTTAGAGTTGCCCGCAAACCTTGGAAATATTCAATGTTTGCGGGTGATTTGAATTGTTTTTGTGTTATAGATTATTCAAGTATTACATTTTAGAAATAAATTCATCCAGTGATTGGACGGTTAATGCTGTCTGCATCCAAGTTTCAACTACTTCTATATCCTGCTGCTCTTGTAAAGTTTTTAAAAGAGTGTCAGGTAATTGTCCGAATTTTTCTAAGGTCATCTGAAGCATTTTCTTTGCCATTTTTAGTTGACCTTGCTGCATACCTTCTTTTCTTCCCTCTCTGCGTTCATCTTGCATCAATAATTCCAAAAGCATAAATCTCTCCTCCATTTCCCTGCTCCCCTTGATATGGGTGACTGATTTCTGCACTTGCCTTACATAATCATCTTGAAAATCCTTTTGACTTTCTTTTAAGTCTGCATGTACAAATCTCAGAAAAGAAACCAGCTCCTTTGGCACATCTTCTTCATCTTCTCCACAGGTGTTCAGGAACATAATACAGCGTCCGTCTTTTAAAGATACCTTTTTAGTTTCTTCACAAGCTGTGCGAAAAGTATATCGGTATTTCCTTTCACCAAAAGGATCAAAGTCGCAGAGAAAAATTACATAGCTATCAGGAAGTTCTTCATATTCACATCCCTTTGCTAAAAGCTCCATATCCATCTGGCTTTGATAATAACGACTTCTGCGACCAAGAGCCGGCTGTTTTAGCACCTGCATCTCTACGTTATAACGTGTATTGTTTCCATCTTTTGCATAAACGTCTAGTCGTACGCCTTTATACTCCGGATGATAAACAATACTTTTCTCTGTACTGATTTCTACATGGGCGATTTTAATAGAAAGAGCACGCTCTAAAAAGCCTTTGCAATTTTCTTCATCTGACATGACTGCTGCAAACATAAAATTATTTTTGATTGTAAGATTTTTAATAAGGTATTCATATTTTTTCCTCCATCTTACAGAGGAATTCTATGAAGTAAAGTATAGCAGATAAAAAAAGGACTTACAATCATTAAAAAATATATTAACACAGAAATATATTTTTCGCTGTGCAACATTTAAACTTGACAATACATGATATGTAACGTTATATTATATATAATAAAAAGTGGGAGGTAATTGATATGAAAAAATTTCATACGGAAATTAATAAAGTATTTTTGCAGTTTAGAAAAAAGCAAATCCTTACCATAGCACTTTCTGCTCTTATGGTATTGTCCAAATTTTTGCTTTTAATGATTATGCAGAAAGCAGTAGACAGTATTACCAGCAATAAGCTTGAAGTGACGATTGGTTATTTAAAAGAAAGTATGCTGTTGATTTTTGCATTTTTTTTGATTAATTGTATTTTTCAATATTTTTTCAGGGATTTGGAATATACATGTCATTATGCTTTGGTGAAAAGTCTTTTTGGAAAAGCAGTAGATAAAAAATATATTTTTCATGAAAAACATTCATCTACATTATTATTATCTATGATTAAGGAAGACAGCAAATTTATTTCTGACTGGAAAAGTATTGGATTAATCGCAGTAATTAGCAATGCAATTACTTTAGTTATAGCTTTTGTGATTTTGTTTTATTATAATGTTCTGATTACCGTATTTATTTTGGTAATTATTATAACCTGTTTTGCTCTTACTCATTATATCAGCAAAAAAATCGGAAATAAGACTTATGATTTGCAGATTTCTAATTCTGAGATGAACCAGAGAATTATGGAGTCCTTCAATGGAATAAAAGACATAAAGCAGTATCGAAAAGAGGATTTTTTTAAGAAGCAATTAGATGGATTTATTGACAGAGATACTTATCGGCATAGCAAAAGCATTTCCAGACTTTCCGCAGTTTTTACGTCTATTTATGCAGTTTTGACAACAGCATTACCGATTTTGGCATTGATAGCAGGGGTGCTTTTGATTTTAGCCGGACAATTTACAATTGGGCAGTTAATTACTACTTATGCACTAATTGGGAATTTACAGGAACCGGTTTTGGCTATTCCGGAAATGTTAAATCAGCGCAGACAGGCATTATCTATTCAGGAAAAAATTATGGCAATTTTAGAAAAAGAAGATGCCATATATTTGAAAAATACTTTAGATAAATTACAAGAATTTTCTATGGACTCGAAAGAGTATCAGTTTGAAGATGGGAAAACGATTTTAAAGAACCTTAAACTGGTGATAAAGAAAGGAAACCACATTCTTCTAAAAGGTGAGAGCGGAAAAGGGAAAACAAGTGTATTAAATTTAATTTCCAGATTTTATAGCACACAGGGGCAGGCAATTACCATGATGTATAACCAGATTTCTATTGATGCTATTTCTCCTGACAGTTACTATGAGCATGTAATACAGGCACAGCAGATACCATATATTTTCAAAGCTTCTTTATTTGATAATATAGCATTAGGTGAAAGTTATAGAAAAGAAGATGTGAAAGAAATACTTCAAGTTGTGTGTCTGGAAGAACTGGTACTGGAAAAGGGAATTGATTATCAAATTGAAGAAAAGGGAGAAAATCTTTCAGGAGGTCAGAGACAGAGAATTGGAATTGCAAGAGCATTGATACGAAAGCCGGATATACTTATGCTGGATGAACCCACCAGTGCTTTAAATGAAGAATTGTCAAAGATTTTGGTAAAACGTGTTGTGGAGTATTGTATTCAAAATGAAATTGCCTTAATCACTGTCTCACACAGCGAAGTATTTGAAGAATATTATGAGACAAGAGGATATGAAAAAGTTGAGAAGATAATACTGCAATAGAGGTGTATTAAGCGGGAGACTGTCGCTTCAAACAGTACTCCCGAATAACAGCTCCTTATAATTTATGCGTGATAAGGGCATATTCCCAAGGGTTTGTATTTTCTTCTTTTGTGCTGTGTTCTTTTAAAAAGTCGTAAATTTGGTTCATGAGTAATGCAGCATCTTCATCCGATAAAAAAGCAATGCCGGTCAGAATATTGCCATGGAGGCAGGAGGCTTCTAAAAGCTGTTCTTCATTTTCGCATTCCGGTACATGCTCATGAAAAGTTTTGAGACATCTTTCAAGGATGCTTCGTACATCATTTTCCAGAATTAAATCACGTTCTTTTTGAAGTTCTGTTCCAGAACCTAAACTAATCATTGCATCGGTCAAACGAAAAAAACGGGCACAAATTCCTCGGATTTGTTCGGTATGATCCAACGCTACCACACCAATGGACTCTAGCTTTTTTATATGAAATTGAATAGAAGAAGCTGAAATGCCAAGAGCATTAGAGAGGTATTTCGGCGTAACGGGAACACCGGCACGCTGCATTTCATGAAGAATTTCCTGACGAACAGGGTTCATGTAAATTTCCAATTCTTTTTTTGTTCTGAGTATGATTGTTTCCATAGTCACTCCTAATTTATAATCCACGAATATACTTCTATAAAATATATTTTTATAAAATGTATTATAACATGGTGTACAGAGCGCTTCAACAGTTGCAAGGTGTTTCAGTTCATGATAGTATAAAGAGATTAGGAAAGTAAAGGAGAACAGACATGAGTTCTTATGAAAGTTTTGCCAGTGTGTATGATATGTTTATGGATAACATTCCATACAGAGAATGGTGCAGATATTTAATCGGTCTGTTGCAGGAATATGGCGTACAGGATGGATTGGTTTTGGAATTAGGATGTGGCACAGGGAAAGCCACAAGACTTTTATCAAGAGCAGGCTATGATATGATAGGGATTGATAATTCTCCCGATATGCTGGAGATTGCTCTTGAAAAAGAAGGAAAGACAAAAGACGATATTTTGTATCTTTTACAGGATATGCGCTCTTTTGAATTATATGGAACAGTGCGTGCGATAGTTTCTATATGTGACAGTATAAATTACGTCATTGAGCCGGAGGATTTGCTTAAAGTATTTAAATTAGTCAATAATTATCTTGATCCGGGTGGGGTATTTATATTTGACATGAATACCAAATATAAATATGAAGAAATTTTAGGTGAGTGTACCATTGCAGAAAACAGGGATACAGCCAGCTTTATCTGGGATAACTATTATGACTGTGAAGAACAGATTAATGAGTATGATTTGACATTATTTATTCCGGAGGAAGAAGCAGGAAAAAATATGTACAGAAAGTACGAAGAAATTCATTATCAGAGAGCTTATGATATGGAAGAAGTAAAAAATCTTCTGGCAAAGGCAGGTATGGAATTTGTAGCTGTATACGATGCTTTTACTCATCGACCACCAAGAGCAGTCAGTGAGAGAGTATATATCATAGCAAGAGAAAAAGGAAAAACAAGACAACAGGAGAAATAGAAATATGAAAGATTATATTGTAAGAGCTACCGCAGCGAACAGCCAAATTCGTGCGTTTGCCGCTACAACAAGAGAAATGGTAGAATTTGCCAGAGCAGCGCACAATACCAGCCCTGTGGCAACGGCTGCACTGGGACGTCTTTTGACAGCAGGTTCTATGATGGGAATTATGATGAAAGGTGAGAAAGACCTTTTAACCTTGCAGGTAAAAGCAGGAGGTCCTTTAAACGGGATGACGGTGACGGCAGACTCAAAAGGAAATGTAAAGGGCTATGTGGGCAATCCAAATGTGGTTATCCATGCCAATGAAAAAGGCAAATTAGATGTTGCAGGCGCAGTAGGCGTAGGTTTTATGAATGTTATTAAGGATATGGGATTAAAAGAGCCGTATGTAGGGCAAACTGTTTTACAGACCAGTGAAATTGCAGAGGATTTAACGTATTATTTTGCCACCAGTGAACAGGTTCCGTCCTCCGTGGGACTGGGCGTTCTTATGGAAAAGGACAATACGGTGAAGCAGGCAGGGGGCTTTATTATTCAGCTTATGCCGTTTACAGAAGAAGCAGTAATTGAAAAATTAGAAGAAAATTTAAAAAATGTAACCTCTGTAACAGAGCTGTTGGAAAAAGGTCATACACCGGAAAGTCTTCTGGAAACACTTCTTGCAGGATTTGATTTGGAAATCAATGAAAAAGTACCTACCCAGTTTCATTGTAATTGTACAAAAGAAAGAGTAGAAAAAGCATTGATCAGTATCGGAAGAAAAGAAATTCAGGAACTGATTGATGAAGGAAAAGAAATTGAAATGAATTGTCATTTCTGCAATAAGAATTATATTTTTACAGTAGAAGAATTAAAGAATATTTTAAAAGCGTGCAGAAAATAAAAGAAGCAGGAAAGGTGTGGTAAGTAATGAAGGATGGTTTCATAAAAGCAGCAGCAGCAACACCACAAATTGAAGTGGCAGATTGCATCCATAACACACAGGAAATTATAAAAAAAGCAAAAGAAATGAGTGCAGAGGGAGCCAGAATTCTGGTGTTTCCTGAGCTGTGTATTACAGGCTATACCTGTCATGATTTATTTTTTAATGAGACTTTATTACAGTCAGCAAAGAAACAGCTTTTGGTTTTAGCAGAGGAATTAAAAGATACAGAGGGACTCATTTTTGTAGGACTTCCTTTGGAATATAATGGGAAACTTTATAATACGGCAGCGGCAATTAACAGAGGAGAAATTCTGGGAATTATTCCAAAACACAGCATTCCTAATTATGGTGAATTTTACGAAGCAAGGTATTTTACATCAGGCAGAGATATAGAAGGCGAGATAAAACTGGGAGATAAAATGGTTCCTTTCGGAAGTAAGGTGTTGTTTGAATGTGAAGAAATGCCTCAGCTTTGTATTGCAGCAGAAATCTGTGAAGATGTATGGACACCTGTATCACCGGGATTGTTTCATGCTATGGCAGGAGCTAATGTAATTGTAAATCTCTCTGCCAGTGATGAAGTCGCAGGAAAATCCGAATATCGCAGAGATCTGGTAAAAGGTCAGTCAGCAAGACTTTTGTGTGGGTATATTTATGCTACTGCAGGAAATGGTGAGTCTACACAGGATTTGGTTTTTGGAGGTCAGAATTTAATCTGTGAAAATGGCAGTGTTCTTGCAGAAGCACAGTTATTTAAAAATGAAACGATTTATGCAGTATTAGATGTCCAGAAACTTCGTGGAGAGAGAAGAAGAATTTCTACATGGATGGAGGAGAAAGGAGAGAAGCATCTTCATATTTCCTTCCATTTACCAATGGAAGAAACAGAACTGCAAAATAATTTTGCAAAAAATCCTTTTGTTCCGGATTGTGATTTGGAGAGAGCAAAAAGATGCGAGGAAATTCTTACCATACAGGCAATGGGACTGAAAAAGAGAATGGAGCACACAAGATGCAAATCAGCTGTTCTGGGTATTTCAGGCGGTTTGGACTCCACGCTTGCACTTCTGGTTACTGCAAGAGCCATGGACTTTATGGGATTGGACAGAAAAAATATTACGGCAGTGACAATGCCATGTTTTGGAACTACAGACAGAACATATACAAATGCCTGTGAGCTTACCAAACGTCTGGGGGCAGAGCTTTTGGAAGTAGATATTAAAAAGGCTGTTTTGCAGCATTTTGAGGATATTGGTCACGATTATAATGTGCATGATGTTACTTTTGAAAATGCACAGGCAAGAGAGAGAACCCAGGTTATTATGGATATTGCAAATCAGCAGGGCGGTATGGTAATCGGAACGGGAGATTTCTCAGAGCTGGCGCTTGGATGGGCAACTTATAACGGAGACCATATGTCTATGTACGGTGTAAACGGCGGTGTGCCAAAAACCATGGTTCGCCATTTGGTTCGCCATTATGCGGATACCTGCAAAGAAGAAAAGCTTGCAGAAATTTTAAGAGATGTTTTAGATACACCGGTAAGTCCGGAATTACTGCCTCCAAAGGAAGGGGAAATTGCACAGAAAACAGAGGATTTAGTAGGACCTTATGAGCTTCACGACTTTTTCCTCTATTATATGCTGCGTTTTCATTTTTCACCTTCTAAGATTTACCGTATTGCCAAGAAAACCTTTGCGGGAATTTATACAAAAGAAGAAATTTTAAAATGGATGAAAAAGTGCTATTGGAGATTTTTCTCACAGCAGTTTAAACGTTCCTGTCTGCCGGATGGACCAAAGGTAGGAAGCGTATCGGTTTCACCGAGAGGAGATTTGCGTATGCCAAGTGATGCCTGCGTGAGAATTTGGATGGATGAAATAGAAAAATTAAATTAAAAAATTAAGAGCTGTTACATTAAGAATATGGATACATTTTAGGCTCAGTTTGCGCTTACTTTGAGCTTGTAATCTCAAAGTGTGCTCAACAAATTCGCTAAAAATGTATCCATATTCTCACTATCTACCTAGTGGAACCGCTTTTTTTTATTTTCTGGCTTTTTCTAAGGCACTGTCGATGGCTTCTAAAAGCAGCATAGAGGTGTACTTGTTTTCCTCAGAATAGGTGATGTTTTCTGTGGACTGTGATGTATAAATCTGGTCGGAGAGTGCATCAAGGGCAGGCTCTACCAGGGGATACATGGCAGTGGTGGTTTCACTGAGATTGACAAGGGAAATAGAATTAATGTGGTTTTCATCTACAGTAACCTCCACGTCAAAGGTATTGTCATTTAGAGTAATAGGGCTGGTGTAAACACCTGCATGATATATAGCATCTGCACTGGCAGGATCTGCATTTTTATTTTTTCCAAACATTAAAAAAAGCAAAACGGCCAGTACAACGGCCAAAACTACAAAAATCCCGGTATAAATAACTTCCTTTGTATGTAAAACGACAATTTTAGTTTTTGAACTCATGGCTGCACCTCCCATATTCCTTTTTATAGCATATTACAGAAATAAGAAAAATATACCTGATAATTTCAACTGCTTTCATTGGAATTTAAAAGAAATTCATGATAAAATGGACACCGAAAGGAGAATAGACACTTATAATGAACATGAAAAAACAATACAAGGGAATTTTTTATATTATTTTATCTGCATTTTGCTTTTCTCTTATGGACATGTTTGTTCGTATGTCAGGGGATTTACCTTCTATACAGAAAAGCTTTTTCAGAAATATTGTGGCGGCAGTTTTTGCCTGTGCTTTCGTATTAAAAGACAGAGAAGCCTTTCAGTGGAAGAAAGGAAGCGGGAAATATTTAATTTTACGATCGATGTTTGGAACATTGGGAATTTTATGTAATTTTTATGCCATTGATCATCTGGCATTAGCAGACGCATCTATGCTGAATAAAATGTCCCCATTTTTTGTAGTGATTTTCAGTTTTTTACTTTTAAAAGAAAAAGTGACAGTGACACAGACGCTTTTAGTTATCGGCGCTTTTTTGGGAAGTTTGTTTGTAGTAAAACCTACGATTTCTAATCTGGATTTAGTACCGTCTTTAATTGGACTTTTAGGAGGTCTGGGGGCGGGGGCTGCATACACTATGGTTCGAAAATTGGGAACCATAGGAGTAAAAGGGCCTTTTATCGTATTTTTCTTCTCCACTTTTTCCTGTGTAGTTACATTGCCGTGGCTGATTTTTGATTATCATGTCATGACTTTGGCACAGATTGTTATCCTGTTGATGGCAGGGCTTTGTGCAGCAGGAGGGCAGTTTGCTATTACCGCAGCATATTGCTATGCGCCTGCCAGCGAAATATCAATTTATGATTATACAAAAGTTATTTTTTCCATGATTTTAGGATTTATTATGTTTCAGCAAATTCCTGATTTTTACAGCTGGATTGGATATATAATTATCTGCTTTATGGCTGTTCTTATGTTTTTTTATAATAAAAAGAGAGGTACAAAATGAGATATAAATTATTAGTCTTAGATATTGACGGAACGGTAACCAATTCCAAGAAGCAGGTTACAGAGAAGACGAGAAATGCAATTTTAAATTTGCAAAAAAGGGGAATTCCGGTAGCAATTGCGTCAGGGAGAGCTCCACAGGGAATTTATTCTGTTGCCAAGACATTGGAGCTTGATAAATTCGGAAGCTATATTATGCCTTTTAACGGAGCCAGAATTGTAAATTTTCAAACAGGAGAATGTATTTACTCAAAGACACTTCCGCTGCATCTGCCTGCCAGATTATGGAAAGACGCAGTGGAGAACGGAATTGGTATTGTAACTTATGATGAGAAAGAAGTTATCGCAGGGATGAAACCTGATAAATATATGCTCCTTGAGGCAAAAATCGCAGGAATGCCTATTGCATATCATGAAGATTTTAATACTTATGTGGATTTTCCGGTAAATAAATGCCTTATGACAGGAGAACCGGAAGATTTGGAGGCATTAGAGCCTGTATTTGCGCAGAAATATTTTCATGAGGCGCAGATTTTCCGTTCAGAACCATACTTCTTAGAGGCTACACCCAAAAATGTAGATAAAGCCTACTGTCTGAAGCATCTTTTGGAAATACTGGGAATTCAGAGAGAAGAAATGGTTTGCTGTGGTGATGGATTTAATGATATTTCTATGATACAGTATGCCGGACTTGGTGTGGCAATGGCAAACGCTCAGGAAAAGGTAAAGGCAGTGGCAGATTATGTTACCCTTTGTGACAATGACCATGACGGAATTGCGGAGGTTATTGAAAAGTTCTTTTAAAAGCAGCAGGAGGTTTTTATGGCATTACAATTTATTTTCGGCGGAGCAGGTGCAGGAAAATCTTATTATCTTTACAACAAGATTATACAGCAGTCCATAGAAAATCCGAAAAAACAGTATTTGATTTTAGTACCGGAACAGTTTACTATGCAGACGCAAAAAGAGCTGGTTACCATGCATCCTAGAAAGGGAATTCGCAATATAGATGTACTGAGTTTTGAGCGTCTGGCATTTCGTGTGCTGACGGAAATGGGAGAGAGCCAGAGAACACTTTTAGAGGAAACAGGAAAGAGCATGGTCCTTCGGAGAGTTGCTCAGGAAAAGAAAAAAGAGTTGAAAATACTGGGTGCGAAAATGGACAAGCAGGGTTATGTTTCCCAGATGAAATCCATGGTATCAGAACTGCGCCAGTACGAAATTTCCACAGAAGATCTAGAGGATGTACTGGAAGATTTATCGTCTTCACCGGAGCTGTATTATAAATTGCAGGATATAAAAACATTATATCAGGGATTTTTTGACTATCTGGAAGGCAGTTTTATTACACAGGAAGAGGTGCTGGATGCCATGGGCAGAGTAGCGCCCCAGTCGAAAAAATTAAAAGACAGTGTGCTTGTTTTGGATGGATATACAGGATTTACACCTATTCAGCTCCAGCTTTTGGAAACGCTTTTAGGAATTTGTGAAGAGGTTTATGTGACAGTTACTGTTGCGGCAGGGGAAGACCCTTATAAAATGGGAAGTCCTCATGAATTGTTTTATCTTAGTAAACAGACGGTGGCAAGTCTTTTAAGAATTGCAAAAGACAAGAAAATAAGCTGGAAGGAATATTGGATACCGGAAGGAAAGGGGGAGTATCGGGGCAGATTTAAAGATAATCCCCCTATGGTTTTTCTGGAAAAGAATGTTTTCCGATACAGAAGGAAAAAATATCTAAAACAACAGGATGCAGTTCAAATTTATGAAGCCCAAAATCCGGCCAGTGAAATGGAAATGACAGCAGGAGAAATCCGTCGTCTGGTGAGAACGGAAGGGTATCGATACAGGGATTTTGCAGTAATTACAGGTGATATGCAGGTCTATGCGCCGGCAGCTGCAAGAGCCTTTGCGCGGTATGAAATTCCCTGTTTTATTGATGAAAAACATTCGGTATTTCTCAATCCTTTTGTGGAATATCTGCGGGCAGCTGTAGATATGATTGTAGAAAATTTCAGCTATGAAAGTGTATTTCGTATGCTGCGATGTGGGTTGAATGATATTTCTGCAGAGGAAGCAGACCGTTTGGAAAATTATGTGATTGCCATGGGAATTCGCGGTTTTTCCCGCTGGCATCAGGAATGGGTGAGAAGTTATCGGGGAGAAAATCCGGAAGAATGTGTACAGATTGATAAAATAAGAGCAAGTCTTGTGGAAAAATGGGAGCCTTTTTATAAGAAAATGAAGACACCGGATGCTTCTGTGAGGACCTATACGGAAGCACTGTATCAGTATATAACGGCAAATAAAATTCAGGAAAAATTAAAAGAATTTACAAAGAATTTTGAAGCAGAGGGCAATCTTTCTCTGGTAAAAGAATACAGCCAGATTTATGAAATTGTCATGAACTTACTGGATAAGCTGGTGGAAATATTAGGAGATAAAAAGGTTCGTATTCGGGAATTTAAAGAGATTTTGGAAGCAGGACTTTCAGAAGCAAAGGTGGGAATTATTCCTCCGGCTTATGACCAGGTTTTAGTAGGAGACATGGAGAGAACACGATTAAAAGACATTAAAATTGTGTTTTTTGTAGGGGTAAATGAAGGGAAAATTCCAAAGGAACAACAGGCAGGAAAGCTGTTATCGGATTTAAACAGAGAGGAGCTAAAGGGCTCTTTAAAAGAAAGAGGTTTGTCCTTAGCGCCTACGGCAAAGGAAAATCTCTATACGCAGAAGTTTTATCTCTACTTAAATCTTACAAAACCCAGTGAAAGAATTTATCTTTCTTACAGCCGATTGAGCAGCAGCGGAGAGGCAATGTCACCTTCTTTTTTAGTTGCACAGATACAAAAACTGTTTCCTGATGCCATGAGGGAGTGGGATGTTCCACTATTTGCTGAAAGCAAGTACGGAGCCTTGGACAGATTGTCAGAAGAAATGCGAAAACAGGACAGGACATCTCCTGTATTTGAAGAACTGATGAGCTGGTTTACCTCCCAGAAGGACTATGGAGAGCTTGTCAACAGGCTGATTGATGCTGCATATTATGTAAATCCACAGGAAAGTATCAGTAAAGGCGTGGCAGAAGCTCTTTATGGAACAGAGCTTTCCAACAGCGCCAGCAGGCTGGAGCAGTTTGCAAAATGTGCCTGTTCCCACTTTTTAAGCTATGGATTGATGCTGCGGGAACGTGTCCGCTATGAGTTCAGTATGGCTGACATGGGTACACTTTTGCATAACAGCCTTGATTTGTTTGCACGAAAAGTGCGGGAACAAGGGAAAAGCTGGGTGGATTTGGAAGATGAAGAGAGAGATACTCTGGCAGAAGACTGTGTAACGGAAGTTGTGGAAAAGTCAGGGGAAACCATTTTATTAAGCAGCGCCAGAAATGCTTATACCATTAACCGTGTGAAACGTATGGTAAAACGAAGTGTGTGGGCGTTGCAAAAGCAGTTAAAACAGGGAGAATTTTATCCTGCCCTTACGGAGTGGGCTTTTGGAGAAAAAGATAATATAGACAGTCTGAATTTTGATTTAGAGTCAGGACAAAAACTGCATTTGAAAGGACGAATTGACAGAATTGATGTGTGTCAGGATAAAGAAAATCATCTCTATGTAAAGGTCATTGATTATAAATCAGGAACAACTCAGCTTGATTTGATAAAGCTTTATTACGGACTTCAAATTCAGTTAGCGCTCTACTTAAATGCAGCTATTGAGCTGGAAAAAAAGCGTTTTCCGGACAAGCTTGTACAGCCGGCAGGAGTGTTTTATTATAATACGAAAGACCCGATTTTAAATAAAGAAGATGTGAAAAATCCGGAAAATCCACAGGAGGAAATCTTAAAGAAATTGAAGATGGACGGAATTTGCAGCGCTGAGCCAGAAATTTTGCAAAAGCTGGATAAAAATCTGGCAGCAGGAAAAAGTGTGGAGTCTTTTGCAGTGCCTGTAAAATATACGGCAAAGGGGACTTTTTCCAGTAATTCCAAGGTGGCAAATCAGGAAGAATTTGCTATTATGATGGATTATGTACAGGACAAGGCAAAGAAAATCGGCAGGGAGATTTTAAAGGGAAATACCAGTGTAAATCCTTTTGAACGGCAAAAGGAAAATGCCTGTGAATATTGTCCATATAAAGAAGTTTGCGGATTTGATGAAAAACTTCCGGGATATGGATACCGCAGGCTGGAAAATTACAAGTCTGAGGAGCTGTGGCGGTTAATGAAAGATGAAATGGAAAGGAGGGAAAAGTAAGATGGGTGTTTCATGGACAGAGGAACAACAGAAGGTCATTGATACCAGAAACTGCAACATTCTGGTAAGTGCGGCAGCAGGGAGCGGTAAAACAGCTGTTTTAGTGGAACGAATTATTCAAAGGATTACAGATAAAAACAATCCTGTGGATATTGATGAGCTTTTAATTGTGACTTTTACAAGAGCAGCAGCAGGGGAGATGAAAGAACGTATCCGACAGGCGATTGAGAAAAAACTGGAAGAAAATCCGGAGGACGAACATCTGCAAAGACAAAGCACTTTGGTGCATCATGCGCTGATTACCACCATTGACAGTTTTTGCTCTTATATTGTGAAAAATTATTTTCATCTTATTGACTTAGATCCTTCTTTTCGTATGGGAGATGAAGGGGAAATGCGCCTGCTGCAGGCAGATGTGGCAGATGCTGTCTTGGAGGAAGCATACACAGAAGAAGCCCCTTCCTTTCTTGCTTTTGCAGATGGATTTGCAGGAGGAAAGACAGATAAGAAAATTCCGGAAATGATGATAAAATTATACAGCTTTTCTATGAGCTATCCTTATCCGGAAGAATGGCTTTTGAACTGCCGTAAGGCTTATGAGGTAAAAACCTTAGAGGAGCTGGAAAATGCAGAATGGATGAAGCTTATAAAAAATGAAGTGAAACAGGAAATAAAAGAAGCTTCCATGTTGTTAAAGCAATCACTGGAAATTTCAAAAGAGCCGGATGGACCTGTTTTTTATCTTGGACTTTTGGAAGATGAAGTTTCAGCATTGGAAAAGTTAGAGCGGACAGAAAACTTTTTTGAATGGAAGGAAATGCTGGATAAACTGGAATTTAAGCGGCTTCCGGCGGGGAAAAAGGCAGAAAAAGAGCTGGTATCAGAAAGCAGGCAGGAGCTTGCAAAAAACCTGCGAAGTGAAGCAAAAGACCAGATAAAAGCTTTAAAAGAGCGATATTTTCAGGAAACGGCAGAGGAAATGCTGGAAAATCTTCAAAGAGCAGGAGAACCGGTAGGCGTTTTAATAGATTTGACTTTGGCATTTATGAAGCTGTACAGGGAAAAGAAAAAAGAAAAGAATATTCTGGATTTTGGAGATTTAGAGCATTATGCTTTGGAAATTCTCATCAACCATACAGAGGAAAAAGATGAGCGAACAGACGCAGCCAGAGAATTGTCAAAGAAATTTGCCGAAATTATGATTGACGAGTATCAGGACAGTAATCTTGTGCAGGAAAAGCTTTTAACATCTGTTTCAAAAATCGAAGACGGAATTTACAATATTTTCATGGTGGGAGATGTGAAGCAGAGTATTTACCGTTTTCGCCTTGCCAGACCGGATTTATTTATGGAGAAGTTTAAAACCTACCCACAGGAAGCGGGGAAAGACTGTCTTCGTATTGATTTGCATAAGAACTTCAGGAGCAGGGCAGAGGTTTTAGAAGGTGTAAACTACCTGTTTTATCAGATTATGGGAGAAGATTTAGGCGGTGTAGAGTATGACAGCACAGCAGCTTTATATCCGGGAAGAACGTTTCCGCCTAAACAGGAAGAAGAAAGTGAGCCTGCAACAGAAGTCCTTCTTTTAGAAGACGAGGAGGAGAATACAAGAGAATTAGAGGCAAGAATGGTTGCTCTTCGTATTGGAGAATTAGCAGGGAAATATCTGGTTTTAGATAAGAAGACAGAGGAATACAGACCGGCAAAATATTCAGATTTTACCATTTTGCTTCGTACCATGTCCGGTTGGGCAGAAACCTTTAAAAAAATTTTAAATTCCTGTGGAATTCCTGCCAGTGTTACTACAAAAACAGGGTATTTTTCTGCTCAGGAGGTAACCACTGTTCTGGATTATCTGAAAATTCTGGACAATCCTATGCAGGATATTCCACTTGCAGCAGCCCTTCACGGACTGCCTGAGGGATTTAGCTTTCAGGAACTGGCAGAAATCAAGGTGCTGGGTATGGAGAATGAGAAAACCGGATTTTACGAAGCGCTGCTTTTGGGAGAAAATCTTTCTTCTCCCTTAGGAGAAAAAATACGCAGATTTTTTGCTGTTTACAGAGAACTTCGCAGAAAAGTTCCCTATACACCTATGCATGAATTGATTTGGGATTTTTATGATGCCACGGATTTCCTGGTATACCAGCAATCATTTGTATCTGGGGAACAAAGAAAAGCTAATCTGCTGATGCTGGCAGAAAAGGCAAGAGATTACGAAAGCACCAGTTATCGAGGACTGTTTAACTTTATCCGTTATATCGAAAATCTGAAAAAATATCAGGTGAATTTCGGGGAGGCTAATACGCTTTCAGAAAATGAAGATACGGTGCGTATTATGAGCATTCATGGGAGTAAAGGTCTGGAATTTCCCATTGTGTTTGTTTGTGGAATGGGAAAACAAATCAATATGCAGGACGCCAGGGAGAGCATTGTCCTTCATCCTGATTTGGGCATTGGTTCTCCTTATGTAGATACCCAGCTTCGTATTCGTACACGAACAATCCTGCAAAAAGCAGTACAAAGAGAAATTTTGCTGGAAAGTTTGGGAGAAGAACTGCGTATTCTTTATGTGGCATTGACAAGAGCAAAAGAAAAACTCATTCTCACCGGTGTGACATCGAAACTGGAAGATACGTTAAAGCACTTTGAAATGTTGAAAAAACAAGAGGAAGAAAGACTGCCTTACGGACTAAGAGTAAAAGGAAAGAGTTATCTGGACTGGGTGCTTGCAGCGCTGGCAAGACACAGGGCAATGAAACCTTTTTATGAAATGTATAATCTTTCCGTGTATCCTTTCAACGAAATGTATGACAGAGAACCTGATTTTACAGTGAGACAAGTGCAGCCACTGGAACTGGTATTAGATGAAGCACAGCTTCGCACAGAAGAAATGTTGAAAAAGGGAGAATTACTTTTGTGGGACAGCAATGAAGTCTATGATGAAAAATGGCACGAACTTTTCAAAGACAGCTTTTCTTATGAATATCCTTATCAGGCAGAAGGCACTATTCCGGCAAAACTTACGGTATCTGAAGTAAAACGAATGCAGAATGCAGATATAGAAGAAAGTGAAATGCTTTTGGAAGAGGAAACAGAGGAAATCGTGCCTTTATTTATGCAGGAAACAAAGAAAGAATTAAAAGGCGCTGCAAGGGGAACACTGTACCACAGAGTATGGGAAAATCTGGATTATGAAAAAATAGATACAAAAGAGCAGATAGAAGAGCAGTTGGAAAATATACTGACAGCAGAAGAAAAGAAATCTATATGGATACCTGATTTTTATCGTTTTGCGAAAAATCCTCTTGCGGTCAGAATGAAAGAAGCTGCGCAAAAAGGGCAGCTATACCGAGAACAGCCCTTTGTGATTGCCATTCCTGCAAATCAGATGAAAAAAGAGTATGAAACGGAAGAAGAAATTTTGGTACAGGGGATTATAGATGCCTATTTTGAGGAAGAAAACGGTCTGGTTCTGGTAGATTATAAGACAGATAAAGTTCAAAAAGGACAGGAAAAAGAGCTGATAGAAAAATATAAGGTGCAGATGCAGTATTATAAAAAGGCGCTGGAAATGATTACCGATAGAAAGGTAAAAGAAGTCTATATTTATTCATCGGGACTGGGAAAAGCGGTGTTGGTGTAATCACCTGAGTTTAAGCCACTCTAACGGAATAAAAACCCCCATGAGATGCCGCTCATGGGGGGGTTGTGTGTAGTCCAATGGACCTTTTATCCATTTCGCCACTCTCTGGGTGAAATTCCGTAGACATTTTTAAACGCACGGGAGAAGTGCAGGGGATTACTATATCCCACAGCATTTCCAATATCCGCAATAGAAAGTGTGGTCAATTTCAGCAGCTCAGTGGCTTTTACCATTCGATAATTCATTAAAAATTCCTGAGGGGAACGCCCAACGGAATTTCGAAAAATTTTACCCAGATAGCTGCGGTTAATCCCACAAACTTCGGCTATTTCTTCGATGGAAATATTATTCTGAAAATTCTGTTCTATATAGTGAATGGCTTCTTGTATATAATAATCGCTCATTTTGCTGCTTTGTGTCAGTCGTGTGGATTTTGCAGACTGAACAAAATAATCAAAAAACAGGTAAAGATGTCCTAAAAGATGAAAGGAGGACTCTTTGGGATGAGCAATAATATATTCTAATTCTTTTATCATTTGTTCCCGTAAATCTTTGGAATGCGTTCGATATACCGGATGATCGGTGGAAAAATCAGTAAGGGAAAGCGCTTCCTTTACTCTCAAACCATCGAATTCAATCCATAAATATTCCCATGGAGAATGTTGATCTGCATAATAGGTTGTAATCTGGCCGGGAAAAATCAGAAATCCCTGCCCGCTTTTTACAGAATAAGTTTGGGTTATTCCTTTTGCATCATCTGCCATTAGAGTTCCTGTTCCGGAAAGAACGTAATGAAATAAGTAGTGATTTCTGGTAACGGGACCAAAGGAATGACAGGGAGTACAGGCTTCCCGTCCACATTGGAACATGCCCAAATCTATAAAATTTTCATTTGGAAAAATATTGAAGAAAACGTTTCCCATATATAGCTCCTTTTGAATATAGCAAAATACGTTATAATAATATTATTATACTACAGAATTAAGCATTGTGGTATAAAAGTGCTATATTTAGATATTTATAAGTTGCAAATTGGTATGCTATAATCTGTTCATAAAAATCAGTGTGTAAAAAGTAACTTTAGGAGGAAATGAAAATATGGCAATAAAAGCAGAAAACAATGTTTTTTCTTTGGAAACAGCTCATACCCTTTATCAGATGAAGGTAGATATGTTTGGTGTATTAAATCATTTATGGTATGGAGCAAAAACAGATTGCTGTATGGACTATTTGTTGGATTATCCTGATTTGGGATTTTCGGGAAATATTTACGAGGCAGGAGATAACCGCAGCTATTCCTTAAACACAAGACCTTTGGAATACGGAGCAGAGGGTGTGGGAGATTTTCGTGTACCTGCAATTTCTGTTACTCACGAAGACGGAAGTACAGCTCTTGACTTACGTTTTCAAAGCTATGAGATAAAAAGAGGAAAATATAAAATACAGGGATTGCCTGCGGTGTATGCAAAAGAAGATCAGGCAGAAACTTTGGAGATTATTCTAAAAGATACAGCAACAGAAACATTGGTGACGTTGCTTTACGGGGTGATTTCCGAGGCAGATGTGATTACCAGAAGTGTAATTGTGACAAATCAGGGAAAAACACCTGTTATATTAAATAAAGTGCATAGTTTTGCCATGGACATTCCTTATGGGGACTGGGAATGGATACATTTTCATGGCAGACACGTAATGGAACGTCAGGCAGAGCGAGTACCTCTTATCCACGGTATTCAGGAGAGCAGCAGCACAAGAGGAACTTCCAGCCACCAGCAGAACCCCACAGCGCTTTTATGTGAAAAAGGATGTACAGAGACAACAGGATTTTGTATGGGAATGGCTTTGATGTACAGTGGAAGCTTTCAGACACAGGTACAGTTGGATGAACTTGAACAGGTTCGTATGACTATGGGAATTCATGCAGATAATTTTGCATGGACATTAAAGGAAGGAGAGAGTTTTTATGCACCTGAGGTTATCCTGTCTTGTTCAGATGAGGGTATGGGAGAACTTTCTCGCCGTTTTCACCATATTATCCGCAATCATGTGTGCAGAGGTCAATATCAGTTATCAAGCCGCCCTGTTTTAATTAACAACTGGGAAGCCACATATTTTGATTTTAATGAAGAAAAAATTGAGAAGATTGCAAGGCAGGCAGCAGAGCTGGGTATTGATATGATGGTTCTGGATGATGGATGGTTTGGAAAAAGAGACAGCGATACTTCCGGTTTGGGTGATTGGTTTGTCAATGAAGAAAAACTCAGAGGCGGTTTAAACACATTAGTAGAAAAGATTAATCATATGGGTATGAAGTTTGGTCTGTGGTTTGAGCCGGAAATGGTTTCGGAAGACAGTGAATTATACCGAACACACCCTGACTGGGCAATTCGTATTCCGGGGAGAAATCCTTCACGGAGCAGATATCAGCTTGTTTTAGATATGGCAAATCCTGAAGTGACAGAGTATTTGTATGAGACAATCAGTAAAGTTTTGAGAGAAAATCATATTGAATATGTGAAATGGGATATGAACAGGAGTATCTGTGACTGGTATACTAAGACATTACCAGACAGCCGTCAGAAAGAAATGCCACATAGATATGTTTTAGGGCTGTATGAACTGCTGGAGCGATTGACAGGAGAATTTCCTCATATTCTGTTTGAAGGATGCAGCGGTGGAGGCGGCAGATTTGATGCAGGTATGTTATATTACTGTCCGCAGATCTGGTGCAGTGATGATACAGACGCACATGAAAGAACGTTTATTCAGTACGGAACCAGCTTTTTCTATCCTATTTCAGCAGTAGGTTCTCATGTTTCAGCAGTGCCAAATCATCAGACAGGAAGAAGTACTTCTATTGAGACAAGAGGTACAGTAGCCATGGCAGGCAGCTTTGGATATGAACTGGACTTAAATATTTTAAGTGAGGAAGAGAAACAGGAAGTTGCCAAGCAGATAAAAACTTATAAAGAGTATCAGCCCCTTATTCATAATGGTTTCTATTATCGTTTGAGTAATCCACATAAAGAAAATATGGCTGTATGGGAATTTGTATCACAGGATGGAAAGGAAGTATTGGTGCAGGGCGTGGTATTTCGTGCAAAACCAAATACTTTGCGCATCAGGATACGGCTTGCAGGGCTGGAAGAGGGAATGTATGAAGTTCTCGGTACAGGAGAAGTTTATACAGGAAAAGCACTGATGACAGGTGGAATTTTACTGCCTAAAGTAAGCGGGGATGATGTGTCCTTTGAATTCTATTTGAAGAAAAAATAAAATTTACTGTGGTAAATTGTAATGCATTCCTTTTCCTGAATTACTATGATATAATTCTACTACAGAAAAGTGTATTTATTCAGTGGAAAGGGGGAAATACAATATGAAAAAATTTATAGGTGTAGTTGGCATCGGGCTTATCTGTTGTTTGATACTTGTTGTCTTGTGGAAAGGAAAAAATCCGGAAGGAAATGAGGAAGAAATAGATGAGCAATATCAGTATGAACCATATGAACTGCATGAAGATACATCGTTTTCTCAAGTTAAAAAAAATCCCAAAGGAAACTGGGTGCAAGCAGATGAAGGCTGGCGTTATCAGTATGAAGACGGAGCGTTTGCCACAGATACGTGGATAGCTCTGGATGGAGAAAGGTATCACTTTGACAAAGATGGCTGGATGCAGGTAGGTTGGATTGAAGTAGATGGGAATGATTATTATCTAAATGAAGATGGAGTAATGTTGCAAGATGCATTTACCGAAGATGGATATTATTTAAACGGAGATGGAATTCGAACCTCTGATCAATTGATGGAAGGAGATGGAATTACTTATATGGTTGATACGGATCCAAGAGGGCAGGACTCTTATTGGGATATGTATTATTATGATATTCCTACGTCTAATCATTATGAATTGCATGAAGGAAAAGTTTTTGAGGGATGGGAAAATCCTTTAACACCGGAAATGTTACATAAGATTGATATGGAGGCAGTTGAGGAGAATAGTATCATTCTGGATCATAAGAATTACAAAGATGGGTATTCCCCATCAATGCGATTTATAGATTATGATGAGACAAAGAAAAAGGCTGTTGTAATAGGACAGTATACAAAATCTGTATATCAGAACGTAGAAGAGTGTATCGGAACGTATTTAACGAGAGAATATAATCTGGAAACAGGAGAGTTAATCCAAGAAACTGAAGATCAATTAAAATAATTGTATGAAAGTACAGAATTTCGTTCATATATTTGTGAAGGGCAGAATTCGAAGAGATAATGGATAGAATGGAGGGAGAGTTGTATACGATTGGGGATGTTCCGCAAGATGAAGTATAATATATAATGTGAAAATTGAGAAAGAGGGATTGCGCTTAACCGTGCAGTCCTTCATTTTTTTCTTTAAAAATTCTTTCGAATTTCTTTTATAAAATATCATTGACAAAATAATATTATATATCGTATAGTATTAAATATAAAATAGTATTGCGTATAAAACAATATTATAGCAATAGAAACGAGGTGAAGTTATGGTTTTTAATACAGGCGCCGCCCTCTTAGATGCTATTGTACTGGCAGTTGTATCCAATGAGAGTGAAGGGACTTACGGGTATAAAATTACACAGGATGTCCGTCAGGTTCTGGATGTTTCAGAGTCTACCCTTTATCCGGTACTTCGCAGACTTCAAAAAGACGAATGTTTGGAAACCTATGATAAAGAATATGGTGGCAGAAACAGGAGATATTATAAAGTGACAGAAAGAGGAAGAGTGCAGTTGGATTTATATCGCGTAGAATGGAAAAGCTACTCAACAAAGATAAGTACATTGTTTGAGGGAGGAATAGGGAAATGATGAGAAGAAAGGAATTTTTAGAGCAGTTAGAACGACTGCTGTGGGATATACCGGAACAGGAGAGAAAAGAGGCATTGGAGTTTTATGAAAATTATTTTGACGATGCCGGAGAGGAAAACGAAGCAACTGTTATTCAGGAACTGGGAAGTCCGGGGAAAGTTGCAGCAACGATTAAAGCGGATTTAGACGAAAACGGCAGTGAACATGGAGAGTATCGCGAAACGGGTTATACCGATGAACGTTTTGAAGAAAAGAATATGCCGGATATACAAAGCGAAAGAGCAGCACAAAAACCAAAAAGAAGCAGTTTATCATGGGCATTGATTTTATTATTGGCGGTTATAACTTCACCTGTCTGGGGTGCATTGCTATTAGCAGGGCTTGGACTGATTGCAGCAGTTGTGGGAGCAGCAATTGGTGTGGCCGCAGCATTATTCTTTGGATGTATTGGCCTTTTAATAGGAGGTGTAATCTGTCTGGGCGTGTCTATATCACAGCTTCCGGCTGTTCCTACAGCAGCGTTGGTGGCAGGAGCAGGACTTTTAATGATTTGTATCGGTTTTCTGCTGCTACTTGGATTTTTGTGGCTGGCAGTAAAAATATTTCCAATATGTTTTCGTTGGGGAATTGATTTTATACAAAGAATTTTGCACAAAAGAATTTCAGGAGGTGAAAGAAAATGAAAAAATTTACAAAAATTGCATTGATTGTAATACTTGTTACCGGTGTGATAGGTGGATGTCTCATGGGCGCCGGATTAGTATTTGGAGGTTCGCTTAGAAGTGTTAATGGAAATTTTGGCAATAGTCGTCTGTACCATTTTCTTTGCAGAATGGACAGAGAACTGGATGATGACCACTGGGATATAGAAGATGATTTTGATGATTACCATCACAGAGGAAAAAACTTGGGACAATCTTCTGAAACAACAGAAGGTTCTGTTTCACAAAGCTTTCCGGCTTCAGAAGTAGAGAGTCTGGATATTGAAATGCATGTGGGAAAAATAGAAATCAGAACTATGCAGGAAGATGAAATCAGAATATCCGGGTTATCAGGCTCTGATTTGATAGAGTTTGATGCAGAGGACAGAGAAGTTGTATTAGAAAAACCTTACAATGATTATGGAGTACAAGAAACAGTAGTTATTGAAATTCCGGAAAACAAGGTATTTTCATCTTTTGATGCTCATGTAGATGCAGGACAATTTGCTGTGTCAGGAAAACTTTCTGTAAGAGAATGTGATTTATCTTTGACATCCGGGGAAATAAAAATGGATCTTTTAGATGCACAGGAAACAGATGTTGAAGTGGTATCAGGCAATATGGATATTACACATACAGGAAAATTGGAAGATTATGCAGTGTCAGTACAGCGTGCAAGTGGGCAGCTTCTGTTAAACGGAGAGGAGTATGCAGGGACTGCCAATGCCAGATATGGTACTATGGGAAGTATGAAAAAAATTGATATTGAAAGTACTTCAGGAAGTATAGCTGTTAATTTTGAAAACAAGTAAAGGGAGAGATTATTATGTCGGATAAAAGATTATATCGTTCATCAACAAATTATATGTTAGCAGGTGTTTGTGGAGGTATTGCAGAGTATTTTAATATTGACCCTACATTAGTTCGTCTAGCCTGGATTATCCTTACCTGCATGGGATTTGGAACAGGAATTATTGCTTATATTGTTGCAGCAATTGTAATTCCAAAATAAAAGTGCAGTTTTTGTATAAAAATTAAAATCAGGGCCATACTCCAAAGAAGAAAGGAGTGTGGCTTTTTTATGTCAGCAAAAAAAGAAGAAAAAATTGATTTAAATAATATTCCGGAAGAAGAAAAAGTAAAGTATGAAATTGCAGAGGAATTAGGACTTTTAGATAAAGTTTTAGACAGCGGATGGAAAAGTCTGTCGGCCAAAGAAACAGGGCGTATAGGCGGACTTATGACAAAGCGAAAAAGGGAAAATGAGAGAAAGAAAAATGCTTGACTGTGAATAGGGAGAATGGTATTATGATGTTGTATAATTCCATAAACCTATTAAGTGCATCTGCGTTGACCGCACAACGCCGGTGAAAAGGGAATCAGGTGAGAGTCCTGAGCGATCCGGTCACTGTATTTGGGGAGCAATGCTTCAAAAGTCCATTGTATATAAATACGAGAAGGAGAAGCAAAGCAATGAACCATGAGTCAGGAAACCTGCTTAATAGCAGTAAGGTGAAAACTTCCGTGCAAAGTTTGGATCCCTCATACTGTGAGATACAGTAGATGACTCCACTTTCATGATGAAGGTGGTTTTTTTATGGAATGCCGAAAGGTAAGAACCTGAACTTATAGAATTATGCATTGATTAAATGGCAGGTGGGGTGTCCTGCTTCTGCTATCCTGTTTTACAAAGTTTTGTTTTCCCGCAACAGACAAAACGGCGCATCCTCCGCAGGAACAGAATAATTCGTGACTAAAGTCAGGGCACTTCATCAGAAAACAATATTTCATATTTTTTATAGGGCTGTGTATCGAGAGATATGCAGTCTTTTTATTTCATAGGAAATTGCGTTCTATGAAATAAAAAATGCTCCGCAAGGATGCGCAGCTCGCGGAAATGAAATTATCACTTTGTGAACCGCTCGCGCGCGGAGATTGTGCTTTTGCACAATCTTTTTTATGTATAGGAAATTCTGTCATAATATTCTTACTCTTGTACAGGAAACTTTGCTTTTGTATAATAAGAGAAAATAATGGAAAATAGAGGGTAAAACCAGTAGGAGGGGAATTGATGGCTGTAATAGAAATTGATAAATTAACCAAGGATTATGGAAATAAAAAAGGAATTTTTGATGTGTCATTTTCTGTAAATAGAGGTGAAGTTGTGGGATTTTTAGGTTCTAATGGTGCAGGAAAAACGACAACTATCAGACATCTTATGGGATTTATAAGTCCACAAAAAGGAAGAGCACAGATTTTAGATATGGATTGTTTTTGCAATGCCTCTTGTGTCCAGGAACAGGTAGGATATCTTCCGGGAGAAATTGCCTTTATGGACAATATGTCAGGCAAAGAGTTTATTGAATTCATGGCGAAAATGAAGAAGATTAAAAATCTGACCTATGCGAGAGAACTAACGGAATATCTGGAAATCGATACGCGGGTTAAGATAAAAAAGATGTCTAAGGGTATGAAGCAAAAAATAGGACTTATTATTGCCTTTATGCAGAATGCGCCGATTTTGATTTTAGATGAACCAACAACGGGTCTGGATCCAATTATGCAAAATAAGTTTGTGGAGTTGATTAAAAGGGAGAAAGCTTCAGGAAAGACGATTTTAATGTCATCTCATATCTTTGAAGAAGTAGAAAATACATGTGACAGGATTGTCATGATAAAAGATGGAAAAATTGTTGCAGATAAAAATATAGACAAAATCAAAAACAACAGAATTAAGCACTATGAAATTACTTTTTCCAGTACGAAAAGTGCAGAAGCTTTTCAAGGGTTTTATTCCAACAGCAAACGAGAGGATAATAAGGTTTGTTTATCTTTAAAAGGACAGATTAATGAATTGCTTTGTCAGTTGAAGGAATATGATATACAGGATATTAATGCCAGAAATCAGACACTTGAAGAAGTATTTTTACAGTATTACGGGGAGGAAAAGTAATGAGTATACCGTTGTTAAAAAGAGAAATAAGGTCAAATTATAAAATCTTGCTGTTGTTTATGGGGATTGTTACTCTTTATTCCAGTATTATTACTGCAATGTATGACCCGGAAGTGGGAGCTGGAATTAACGCTATGGCAGAGAGCATGCCGGAATTTTTTGCTGCATTTGGCATGGAAAATCCGGGAGTTACTTTGCTGGATTTTTTGAATAATTATTTATATGGATTTATTTTACTTATTATTCCGTTTATTTACATCATTATTATGTGTTACAAATTAGTTGCTAAGTATATGGAAAAAGGTTCTATGGCATATTTATTGAATACGCATTATAGTCGAAGTAAAATTATTGTTACACAGTTTGCAGTCCTGATTTCAGGAGTGATTTTACTGGTTTTATATGCTGTAGTTCTAATCTTAGTATGCAGTGAGATTATGTTTGAAGGAGAATTGGAGATTGAGAAATTTCTTGTGTTGAATTTTGGACTGGTTTCTCTGGAAATATTTTTGGCTGCGATGTGCTTTCTGTTTGCCTGTTTGTTTAATGAAATGAAGTTTTCTGTTGGTCTGGGAGCAGGAATTGGACTGGGATTTTTCTTAATTCAGATGCTTTCGCAGGTAAACGAAGATATTGAATTTTTAAAATACTTTACTCCACTGACGCTGTTTGATGCTGAAAAAATAATAGAATATGATCGTGTTGGATTTGTGTATATAGGGATATTGTGGTTCTTAGCAGGGGCATTCTTCATAATAGGAATAATAGGATTTAAAAAACGGGATTTGCCTTTGTAGAAAAATGAAGTATAATAAAAGTATGCTAATGGGACGGGAGGCGATACCATGGACAGGAGTAGAAAACAGCCGCTGTATAAGAGCTTCGGATATGCGTTTGAAGGTATATTTGCAGTCATCAAAAAAGAGCGAAATATGAAAATTCACTGTTGTGTGATGATTTTAGTCCTGATAGCAGGGATTATTCTTCAAATTCCTCTGTGGAAGTGGTGTGTATGTTTTTGCCTGTTTGGCCTGGTAATGGCATTGGAACTGGTAAATACAGCAGTAGAGGCAGTGGTAGACCTTGTAACAAAAGAATATAAGCCATTGGCGAAATTGGCGAAGGATGCGGCAGCAGGAGCAGTACTGATTGCAGCTATCATGTCGATTTTTGCAGGATTGGCTATGTTTGTTCCGGAAGGAATGCGATTTTTACAGGAAGTAATCGGATGAAAGGAGAAAAAATATTATGGATGGAATTGGTGAAAATGTAAAGAAAATTTTATTGGCGGGAATTGGAGCAGTTGCAACCACAGCAGAGAAGTCGAAAGAAATTCTTGATGAAATGGTAAAAAAGGGAGAGTTAACCGTTGAGCAGGGGAAAGTACTGAATGAAGAACTGAAACATAATATGAAACAGACGGTTAAGGAGAATGTACATGTGTCAGTAAAGGTATCCAAGCCGGAAGACCTGGATGAACTTCTTGAAAAAATGACTCCGGAGCAGGTTGCCTTGTTGAAAGAACGTATTGATAAATTGAATGGGGAGGCTAAGGAGGATATTACAGAAGAAACAGAAACAAAAGAAAAGGAAGATACGGCCAATGAATAAACAGGAGTCTTCAGAGTATAAGAGCAGACTTCGGGAGATGACGGCAGTATTACACAAACATGGGATTACCCGTGGAGTTACTCCGGAAAAATTGAGATTGATTTTAGAAGATTTGGGCCCAACGTATATTAAAATAGGACAGATTATGTCCATGCATTCGGATATTCTTCCTAAGCGATATTGTGAAGAACTGATGCGGTTACGTTCAGAGGTAGCGCCAATGCCATTTGAGGAGGTTGAAGAAATACTTCAGGACTCATATGGTATGGATTGGAGAGAAATTTTTCAGAGTATTGAAGAAACACCGTTGGGTTCTGCTTCCATTGCACAGGCTCATAAGGCTGTATTGAAGGATGGCAGACCGGTGGTTATGAAAATTCAGCGCCGTGGAATTTATGAAACCATGGCGCGGGATATTGTACTGTTGAAACGTGCAGTGAAAGTACTTCCTCCGGTCAGTTTAAAAGATATGGTAGATCTGGATATGGTATTGGATGAGCTGTGGGCTGTTACAAGAGAAGAAATGAACTTTTTGACAGAAGCAGCGAATATGGAAGAATTTGCACGGAAAAATCAGGATGTTTCTTTTGTGGGTGTGCCGATTTTATACCAAGAATATACAACGCCCCATGTTCTGGTTATGGAGTATATTGACGGATTTAGTATTGATGATAAAGAAACATTGCTGGCAGAAGGCTATGATTTGAAAGAAGTCGGCAGTAAACTGGTAGATAATTATATCAAACAGGTAATTGAGGATGGATTTTTTCATGCAGATCCTCATCCGGGTAATTTGCGTATTCGTGATGGGAAAATTATCTGGATTGATATGGGAATGATGGGACGTTTATCAGAAAGAGACAGAGAATTTCTGGAGCTGGCAGTCAGAGGAGTAGCAGTCAATGATGTTGGTATGATACAGGAAGCAGTTATGGCTTTGGGAGAATTCAAAGAAAGACCGGATTCGAGTACTTTGTATGAAGATATCAGTACTTTGCTTGGGAAGTATGGCACAACAGAGATAGGAGAAATTGACATTGCACAGGTCATGATGGATTTGATGGATGTTATGAAGGAAAACAAAATCGTGATGCCACATGGTCTTACCATGCTTGCAAGAGGATTGACGCACATGGAAGGAATTCTTGCAGATATTTCTCCGGACATTAATATGATTGGGATTGCAGCCACGAGGATTAAAGGGGATTTGCTCCATACAATGGATTGGAAAAGGGAGATAAAAAGGAATGGAAAGCTTTTATATCGTTCTTTGCACAAATCCATAGAATTGCCTGCACTTCTTTCAGACATTATGCATGGATATTTGAAAGGGCAGACAAGGGTGAACTTGGATTTGCATGCCTCCAGAGAACTGGAACAGCTATTACGAAGACTTATTCGAAATATTGTTATGGGATTGTGGGTTATGGCATTGCTGATCAGTTCCAGTATTATCTGTACCACAGATATGAAGCCTAAAATATGGGGAATTCCGGCAATCGGTGCAATTGGATATTTGATTGCATTCTGTATAGTAATCTATGTCTTTTTAAAACATATTTTTTCCAAAAAGTAAAGAAAACGGAGTTAGCGCATTAATATCTAAAGAGCTAGCTCCATTTTTAGAAATATTATTCCAATGTAAAACGAAACTCAAATGGAACGTTATCAAGATTTGCTTCTGAGTCTTTACATTGAAACAGCAAAACTGTTTTTGAAATGCAAGGGAAATCTGTAATGGATTGCGGAGACTCCCATGTACATTTTTGGTTATAAATTTCAGAGAAAACCACATCTTGAATTGACTCAATGTCATAATCTTCGTTGTATAAAAATTGTTCTGCATCAGAGGATGAAAAGAGCCAAGTTGCAGCATCGTAGCTTAGAATATTGTTTCGTTTAGTAAATTTTGAAATGTGTTTTTCAATAACAGATACTTTGGCAAAAAGTTTATCATCTATCTTTGGATATTCCAGTGTACATATCGTAAGTTCATCTGAATACAGATAAATTTTATTATTTGTACTACCTTCTTGAGCAGCTATTTTTTCCATATCTAAATTTTTATATTCTGTAAATCTCTGTAATATAAGAAAGAAAATAATAGCAATGGTGACAACTGGAATTGCTGATAGGAAGAGTATTTTCTTTTTGATTTTAATCCCCCCTTACTTTAAAGAAATTTCCATCTGAACCGGCTGATGGTCGGTGTATTCAAAGTCTGTGTTGATAACGGAAATATCAGAAACTTTTATATTATCTGATACAATAAAGCCGTCAATCACGTAAACTTGTGAAGTTTTATAAGAGCCGGTGTAAGGCGCATTTAAAAGCCGGCAGGTAGGATAAGTGTCATCAACTGCAAAGGAAAAATGTTCCGGGAGCGTATCTTGGCTGATAATTCCGGGAACCCAGTTTTCTGTGTTGGTAATGGGATATTTGTCCATTCTCTCAAAGGTCTGGTTAAAGTCGCCTCCTGCAATAACGTAGTTTCCCGCTTCATATTCTTTGGAGAGCTTTTCAGCCAGCATTTTACTCTGGGCAATTTTTCCGTCTCCGTCATCATAAGCCTCCAAATGGAAGTTAATCAATACCAGCTCTGCGTCAGTACCTTCCAGTGGAATGCGTGTTTCCTGCATACAGCGTTTTAAGTTACATGTTTTTACAGGCCATGAGAAAGACTCAGGAAGTGCAAGGCGGGCAGCACTGTTTACCTGTAAATCTGTCATGGTGAAAATACCGCTGTTTACTTTTCCAATGGGCGGAAGGGGATAAGGAACAAAATCGCATTTAAAGTTACAAGCAAAAATTCCTTCCATGTCTAATGCATTCTTTAAATATTCTGTTTCATCAATATGAAAAGAACGTTTAGAGTCTTTGTCCACCTCCTGAAGAAAGTAAACATCAGCAGGATTTTCCGTAAGAACCTTTTCAATACCTTTTAAGTTTACTTCTACCTGTTCTTTCTTGTCAGGCTGTACTTCGGAACCGCCGTCCATGAAGAAATCTTCGCTTTTATCAAGCCCTGCATATCCGATGTTGTAAGTCATAATACGCAGAGAGTCATCTAAAGACAGTGTACGGGTATTTTTTGGCACTTTTAGAGCTTCTTCTTTTTCCGGACGATATTCCCGAATGGTAAGCCAGAGAACCGCACAAATTAATAAAATAAGGATAATCAGAAAAACAATTCCCAATCCTTTGAAAAATTTTGAAAATTTTGGCATAAAGCACCTCCCATGGTGGAATTAATTATATATAGATTTTAACATAACCGAACAGGAAAGAACAGTTTTAATATTGGTTAGAAAGATTTTAGAATTTCCTGTCTTGACAAATCAGGTGTTTGTGCTTATGATAGAACGAAGTAAAGGTAGAGAGAAAGAGGAGTACATTCAGGGAACTTGCAGAGAGAGCGGCTCATCGGCTGGAAGGCGGCTCAAGGGAAATGGATGGAAGGTAGCTTTTGAACCGGAAGGCTGAAGGAGAAAACTTTGGTAGGCTTTCACGCATCGTCAGCGTTAAAGGACTTTTGAGTGATAAATAAAGGTGGTACCGCGATGAATAATCGCCCTTTGTAACTATTTTATAGAAAAAATGGTTATGAAGGGTATTTTTTATATAATAAATTCTTTTTTACCCTTCATAATCAGAAAAGAGGAGGAAACCATGAGCAAGGAACTTGCAAAGACTTATGATCCAAAAGGATTAGAGGATCGTATTTATCAAAAATGGCTGGATAACAAATATTTTCATGCAGAGGTAAACAGAGACAAAAAACCATTTACCATTGTTATGCCGCCGCCAAATGTTACAGGACAGCTTCATATGGGACACGCATTGGATGAAACCATGCAGGATATCCTTATTCGTTTCAAAAGAATGCAGGGATATGAAGCACTGTGGCAGCCGGGAACTGACCATGCAGCTATCGCTACAGAAGTAAAGGTTATTGAAAAATTAAAAGAGCAGGGCATTGATAAGAATGAAATCGGCAGAGAAGAATTTTTGAAACATGCCTGGGAATGGAAAGAAGAATACGGCGGAAAGATTATCAATCAGTTGAAAAAGCTGGGTGCTTCTGCTGACTGGGACAGAGAACGTTTTACTATGGACGAAGGCTGTTCCAAAGCAGTACAGGAAGTTTTCATTAAATTATATGAAAAAGGATATATTTACAAAGGTTCCAGAATTATTAACTGGTGTCCTGTATGTCAGACTTCTATTTCTGATGCCGAAGTAGAACACGAGGATCAGGACGGATTTTTCTGGCATATTAATTATCCGGTAGCAGGGGAAGAAGGACAGTTTGTAGAAATCGCTACAACAAGACCGGAGACTTTATTAGGTGATACTGCAGTTGCAGTTAATCCGGAAGATGAGAGATACAAACATCTGGTTGGAAAGATGCTGAAACTGCCTTTGACAGACAGAGAAATTCCTGTAATTGCAGATGAATATGTTGACAAAGAATTTGGAACAGGATGTGTAAAAATTACACCGGCTCATGACCCTAACGACTTTGAAGTTGGAAAACGTCATAACTTAGAAGAAATCAACATTATGAATGATGATGCGACTATCAATGAGCTGGGCGGAAAATATGCAGGTATGGATCGCTATGAAGCCAGAAAGGCTATGGTAGCAGATTTGGAAGCACAGGGACTTTTAGTAAAAGTTGTTCCTCATTCCCACAGCGTTGGTACACATGACCGCTGTAAGACAACGGTAGAACCTATGATTAAGCCACAGTGGTTTGTAAGAATGAAAGAAATGGGAGAAGCTGCCATTGAAACTTTGAAAAACGGAGAATTGCAGTTTGTTCCGGAACGCTTTGACAAGACCTATATGCACTGGCTGGAAAATATCAGAGACTGGTGTATTTCCCGTCAGTTATGGTGGGGACACAGAATTCCTGCATACTATTGTGATGAATGTGGGGAGACTGTAGTTGCAAGAGAAATGCCGGAAAAATGTCCAAAATGCGGATGTACACATCTTCATCAGGACGAAGATACACTGGATACATGGTTCTCTTCAGCTCTTTGGCCATTCTCAACATTAGGCTGGCCGGAAAAGACAGAGGAAATGGAATACTTCTATCCAACAGACGTTCTGGTAACAGGATATGATATTATTTTCTTCTGGGTAATCCGTATGGTATTCTCAGGTCTGGAACAGACAGGCAAGACACCGTTCCACCATGTTTTAATCCATGGTCTGGTAAGAGACTCTCAGGGACGTAAGATGAGTAAATCTCTTGGAAATGGTATCGACCCACTGGAAGTTATTGATAAATATGGAGCAGATGCTCTTCGTCTGACTCTAATGACAGGCAATGCACCGGGAAATGATATGCGTTTCTATTGGGAGCGTGTAGAAGCAAGCAGAAACTTTGCAAATAAAGTATGGAATGCATCCAGATTTATTATGATGAACCTGGAAAAAGCAGATATTCCGGAAAATATTGATTTACAGACATTAACAGGTGCAGATAAATGGATTTTATCCAAAGTAAATACACTGGCAAAAGAAGTAACAGAAAATCTGGATAAGTACGAACTTGGAATTGCAGTTCAGAAAGTATATGACTTTATCTGGGAAGAATTCTGTGACTGGTATATTGAAATGGTAAAACCACGTCTTTACAACGATGAAGATACTACAAAGGCAGCAGCGCTTTGGACATTAAAAACTGTTTTAAGTAATGCATTAAAGCTGCTTCATCCATATATGCCGTTTATTACAGAAGAAATTTACTGTACACTTTGTCCGGAAGAAGAGTCTATTATGATTTCTGCATGGCCGGAGTTTACAGAAGAATGGAATTTTGCAGCAGATGAAGAAGCTGTGGAAACAATTAAGGAAGCCGTAAGAGGAATTCGTAATGTTCGTACAGGTATGAACGTTCCACCAAGTAAAAAAGCAAAGGTGTTCGTTGTTTCTGAAGAAGAAGGAGTCAGAAGCATATTTGAAAACGGAAAAGTCTTCTTTGCTACACTTGGTTATGCAAGTGAAGTTTTCGTACAGGCTGACAAAGAGGGAATTGCAGAAGATGCAGTATCAGCGGTAATCGGAAATGCTGTTATTTATATGCCGTTTGCAGAACTGGTAGATATTGAAAAAGAAATTGAGAGATTGAAGAAAGAAGAAGAAAAACTGGAAAAAGAACTTGCACGTGTAAATGGTATGCTGAATAATGAGCGTTTCATTAGTAAGGCACCGGAAAGCAAAGTGCAGGAGGAGCGTGAAAAGTTAGAACGCTATACAAATATGATGGAACAGGTAAAAGAGCGTTTAACACAGCTTCAGTAATTCTTTAGGCACAAATCAGGGACAGAAGGATAAGGCTTCTATAGTCGTACACCCCTGTTCTCATTGCTATTAAGGAGAATAAATTGTATGAAAGAAATAAAAAAAGTATTTTGTCTGAAATACCTCAATATGTTTTCTGTTCCTTTGCAAATGCTGGCAGTCTGTATCGGATATTTTTTCATTGAAGCAATGTCCAGACATTCTATATGGAATGCATGGGAATTTTTACAGGAACGCCCACTGGTATTCTTTTACAATGCATTTTTAATTTTTACAACGACACTGATTGTATATCTATTTCGAAGAAGAGTATTTGTGAGAACAATTTTGACAATTTTCTGGCTGGGACTTGGAATTATTAACGGTGTGCTGCTTACAACACGTGTCACTCCATTTACAGGACCAGATTTACACATGATTACAGATGCTTTTCAGATTGCAGACAGATATTTGTCACCATTCTTTTTTGGCGTGGTGGTGGTAGTGGCAATTATTGCGGTAATCGGACTGGTGCTTTTATTTTTTAAGGGACCGAAGTATCAGGGCAAACTCAGTTATAAAATGAATGTACCATTGATTATTGCAGGGGTATTGGCATTTTCAGGAATAACAAAACTAGCGCTGGAAAAGAGAGTGCTTTCTAATTATTTCGGAAATATTGCTTTTGCTTATGAAGATTACGGATACCCTTATTGTCTTGCAACTACCGTATTTAATACAGGAATTGCATCTCCAAGAGAATACTCAAAAGAGGTAATAGACGAAATTAAAAAAAATGAGGAAGTATTGCCGGAAACAGGAGAAAAAAGACCGAATATTCTGTTTTTGCAGTTAGAGTCTTTCTTTGATCCTACTTTAGTAGAATACTTGGAGGTTTCCGAAGATCCAATTCCAAATTTCAGAAAAATGATGAATGATTATTCTTCCGGTTATTTTAAGGTTCCTTCTGTTGGAGCCGGTACTGCGAATACAGAGTTTGAGTCTATTACCGGAATGAGTATGCGTTATTTTGGCCCGGGAGAGTACCCATATAAAAGTATTCTGAAAGAAACTACCTGTGAAAGTGCTCCCTATGTGTTAAAAGGGCTGGGTTATGGAACTCATGCAATCCATAATAATGAAGCAAACTTTTATGGAAGAAAAAATGTTTTTGCTAATCTGGGGTTTGATACTTTTACTTCTGAGGAGTATATGTCATCACAGGATGATACCAATCCCAATGACTGGATGCGTGACAGAAACCTGACCAGATATATTTTAGAAGCAATGGAGTCTACACCGCAGCCGGATTATGTATACACGATTTCTGTACAGGGACATGGCGATTATCCTGAAGAGCCGGTACTGGAAAATCCCAAGATTACAGTGAAAGGCTCAAGTACTCAGGCAGAAAATTATAAGTGGGAGTATTATTGTAATCAGATTTATGAAATGGATCAGTTTGTAAAAGAGCTGACAGATGAGCTTTCTAAGCTGGATGAAGATGTTGTACTGGTAATGTACGGGGATCATCTTCCAACCATGGGATTAAAGGTTACTGACGTGAAGAATAAATATCTTTTCCAGACACAGTATGTCATCTGGGATAATATGGGACTGGAAAAGAAAGATAAAAATCTGGCAGCATATCAGATGGCAGCTGAAGTAATGGACAGAGTGGGCATTCATGAGGGTAATATTTTCCGTTTCCATCAGGCAAGAAGAAATACGAAAAATTATCAGGTGGATTTAGAAACTTTGCAGTATGATATTTTATATGGCAAGAAATATATATATGGAGGAAAAAATCCTTTCCAGAGAACAAAAACACATTTGGGTGTAAAGGAAGCAGAACTTCATGGAATTGATACGCTGGGGGAAACACAATATTATATTAGAGGCGCCAATTTTACTCAGTCATCCTTTATGGAAATTAACGGGGAATTGGCAGAGGCAAATTTTGTAGATGAAAATACATTGTTGTTGTTAAATGCCGCCCTAAAAGAAGGTGATATTGTGGATGTGGCAATGCGAAGCAACAGTTCAACTCACAAGGTATTAACAAGAACAGAGAAGTATATTTATCATGAACCAGTCGAAGGAAGTTCAAGCGCAGAGCTGGAATTGATTGTTACAGAAGAACCGGAAACAGGTGTAACAGAGGAAAGTCAGAAGGAAAAAGAAGAATAAAAGAAAATTTTTCTAACCGACATAATTTGCTTGCATATTCTTTTCACTCCATTATAATGGTAATTGATATGAGGCTACCGCATTAGGCAAAGTCTTAGTGCGGTAGCTTATATTTTCAGAACAGGAGGGATAGCTTGTTTACTTATGACGAAGCGGTAAATTATATAGAGGATATACCGAAGTTTACAACGAAAAATAAATTAGAACACACCAGGAAATGCCTGGATATGCTGGGCAGCCCTGATAAAGATAGAAAAATTATTCATGTTGCAGGAACGAATGGAAAGGGGAGTGTCTGTGCTTTTCTTTCTACTATGCTGGAAGAGCATGGCTTTCGATGTGGTTTATTCACATCTCCTCATCTTGTAAAGATTAATGAGCGTTTTCAGATTAATGAGATAATGGTTTCCGATGAAGCTTTTGTAGAAGCTTTTTTGCGTGTGAAAAAGCTGGCAGATGAGCTTTTAGAGGCAGGAGATTATCATCCTACTTATTTCGAATTTCTTTTCCTTATGGGAATGGTGATTTTCCAGAAGGAAAATGTGGATTATATCATTTTGGAAACCGGTTTAGGTGGAAGACTGGATGCTACAAACGCTGTATTAAATCCTATTGCATGTGTGATTACGTCCATAAGCCTTGATCATGTAGAATATCTGGGAAATACCATTGCACAGATTGCAGGAGAAAAAGCGGGAATTATAAAGCCCCAGGTGCCGGTAATCTTTGATGGAAATAATCAGGAAGCAGCAGAAGTGATAAAAAAGAGAGCGCAGGAATTGGAATGTCCCTGGTGTGAGGTGAAAGAAGAAAATCAGAAGCTTTTAGATTTTACACCGGAAGGAATTCGCTTTATCAGTCAGTCAGCTGTCTATGGAGATACAGAGTTGTTTGTTCCTTTTACTGCAAAATATCAGATGATGAATGCTTCTCTGGCATTGGAAACCATGGGTGTTTTGAAGAAGTATCATGGTATGGAAAAGATGGAACTGGTACAGGGTATGAAAAATACTCACTGGCAGGGGCGCATGGAAACCATACTTCCCGGTGTCATTGTAGATGGAGCGCATAATGAAGACGGCATTGCAAAGTTTGTAGAAACTGTACGCCATTTCCAGAAAGATTATGAAATTACGCTGCTTTTTACAACAGTTTCAGATAAAGAGTTTCCTGATATGATTGCTAAAATCTGTGACGGGCTTCACTTTGAAAATGTGGTGACAACAGAAATATGGGGCAGCAGAAAGCAGTCTGCTCTGGAGCTTGCAGGACTTTTCAAGGAAAACGGATGTGAAAATGTTCTGGTGGAAACAAATCCGGAGAAGGCTTTTGAAAAAGCGTATAAATTGAAGAAAGACGGGCTGTTGTTTGTGGTTGGTTCTTTATATCTTGTAGGGGAGATTAAGGACTATGTAAGGAGGAGAGTACATGATTAATTACGAGGAGGAACTGAAGAAGTTTCAGCCGTGTTTAGATGTAGATGATGCAGAAGGAGCAATTTATAAACAGGATTTGACAGATGTTATTGATATTTTAAAAGAAATGATGCGAGATAATCATAAAACATCAGAGAAATAGGAGAAGACTATGAATTGTGTTGTATGTCAAGCAGTATTGACGGCTTCTGACTATTGTCCGAAATGCGGATGTAATGTAAAGGCACTGAAGAAAATCGATGCTTTATCCAATTTTTATTATAATCAGGGGCTTGAGAAAGCTCAAATTCGAGATTTGTCAGGGGCCATTACCTGTCTGAAGCGAAGCCTGAAAATGAATAAAATGAATATACAGGCAAGAAATCTTCTGGGACTGGTATATTTTGAAACAGGGGAAGTGGTGGCTGCTTTAAGTGAATGGGTAATCAGCAAGAATATGATGCCGGAGGGAAATCTGGCAAGCACATATATTGACAAGCTGCAAAAAAATACCAATCGCCTTGATATGATCAATACAAGTATTAAAAAGTATAATCAATGTCTGGAATATTGTAGAAACGGTAATCCGGATATGGCGAAAATGCAGTTAAAGAAAGTGCTTACCAACAATCCAAAGCTGATTAAGGGGTATCATTTACTGGCACTTTTATATATTCATGAGGGTGAGTATGAAAAGGCCAGAAAACAACTGAAAACAGCGGCAAAAATTGATAAAACCAATACCACAACTCTTCGCTTTTTAAGAGAAATTGAGGAGCAGACAGGAAGAGCTACGAATTTGGACTCGCGATTTAAGATAAGAGAGAAAGAGGAAGAAAAGCAAAACGGAAGTGTTGTATATAAGTCCGGCAATGATACCATTATTCAGCCGCCGGAATATAAGGAAAAGAGTATTACAAATACACTGGTCAATCTGCTTTTGGGACTTTTAGTAGGTGCAGCAGCTCTTTGGTTTTTGATTGTGCCTGCAAAGACGCAGAAAATCAATCAGGAAGCGAATAAAAAGGTTGTGGAATACAGTGGGAAAATGGCAACCTTATCTGCAGAACTTGCACGTATGCAGGAGGAGATGGACGCTTCAACAGAGTCTGTAAATACGGCGCAGACCCAAATTCAGGAGGCAGGAGAAAAGGCTGCGGCTTATGAAAATCTTATAAAAGCATGGCAGGCTCATCAGGAAGGGAATTCCGATACAGCAGCCAATGCCATTGAAGGAGTCAACGCAGAACTTCTTTCTGTAGAAGCCAAAAGTATGTACGACAGCATTATGAAATCTGTAGGCTCTATGGTGCGTAAAAAATATGTGAATGAAGCTTCCGCTGCTGTGGAAAGCGGAGATTATGATACTGCTATTGCCAGTTTGGAAAAAGCTTTGAATATTGGAAAACAGGATAGAAATACCATGTTCCAGTTAGCACAGGCTTATGATAAAAAAGGTGATACAGAAAATGCAAATCAGTGGTATCAGAAAATTATAGATGAATTCCCCGGAACAAAGGCGGCTTCTGATGCCAAGGATTATCTGGAGGCGAATGGCGGTTCCGCCCAAGCTCCATCAGAAAGCGAAGGAGATGGAGAAGCCCCAACAGAAGACGGGGGACAGACAGATGGAGAACTACAGTCAGGAGAAACTATAGAAGAATAAATACAGAAGAAAAACCTTGGAGAAAAGGCGTGTACGAGAAGTATGCGTCTTTTTGCTGTTTTACATAATGAATATATGTTTCAGAAGTGCAGGCGTAGCTATTCCATGGCAAACGCAGTTATTTTCTTGTTTTTCTGCACCATTTATGGATATTTTGTCCGCCAAACTCGTGCTGACGCACTCAGACACGGTTCCCAAAATACCATTATGCTCGAAAAACTGCGAAAATATTCTGCATTGTTTGCCATTGGAATACTGAGCCTGCATCTGGAAATGGATATAAGTTATTTATGCAAAACAGCGTAGAGATTTCTAAATCATTAGTTGAATTTGTCTATACAAAATAGTAGTAAATAAATCTTAGTATTAAATATAAGTATAATAGTTGAAATGAAAGGGTGACAGTGAAGATGGAGGATAGAATTAAGAAGCGTGGAAATCAGTTGATTGTGTATGTCCCAAAGGAGTTAGACCATCATTTTGCAGAGCAGATTACGCCGCAGGTTGACAGGGAACTGGAAAAGGGGTTGATAAAGCAGCTGGTTTTTGATTTTTCGGAAACCAGTTTTATGGACAGTTCAGGAATTGGGATGGTAATGGGAAGAAAGCGTATTCTAAGTTACAGTAAAGGGACAGTTGTTGCTATTCATGTGAATGACAGAGTTTTAAAAATTATGCAGCTTTCCGGTATTTACAAACATATTGAAATCAGTCAGGAACCGGTATGGAATTATAGAATGAGATAAGGGGGAGAATATGAACGGGGATAACAAAATGGTTCTGAAAGTAGAGAGCCGTTCTTGCAATGAAGGACTGGCAAGAATTGCAGTGGCTGCGTTTACTACGCAGCTTAATCCTACATTAGAAGAGGTAGCAGATATTAAGACGGCAGTATCAGAGGCAATTACAAATTGCATTGTTCATGCATATCAGAGGGAAACAGATATGATTACGATAGAATGCAGACGACATCAGAGAGAATTGACCGTGTTGGTACAGGATAAAGGAAAAGGGATAGAAGACGTAGAACAGGCAATGCAGCCGCTTTTTACTACAAAACCTGAGCAGGACAGATCAGGAATGGGATTTGCATTTATGGAAGCATTTATGGATGAGGTTTTGGTAGAGTCTAAGCTTGGAGAAGGAACAACTGTAACTATGAAAAAAACAATAGGCAGACAGAAAGATGTCTTTGAGTAGGAGGGCTGTATGGATGATATCCTTGCCCTTATCGGGCGTGCACACCAGGGAGATAAGAGCGCAAGAGATATACTTACAGAAAAAAATATGGGACTGGTACATAGTATTGCCAGAAGATTTCAAAACAGGGGGGCTGAGTTGGAGGACTTGATACAGATAGGCTGTATCGGGCTTTTAAAGGCCATAGATAAATTTGATTTAAGCTATGAAGTGAAATTTTCCACGTATGCAGTGCCTATGATAACAGGAGAAATTAAGCGTTTTTTAAGAGATGACGGTATGGTAAAGGTAAGCCGGTCTTTAAAGGAAGCAGCGGGAAAGGCTTATGCAGTAAGGGAAGAATTATTAATGAAAACAGGACAGGAGCCATCTACGGAGGAAATAGCAAAGGAACTGTCTTTATCAAAAGAAGAATTAATTATGGCAATGGAGTCTTCGGCACAGGTAGAGTCTTTACAGAAAACCATTTATCAAAGTGATGGCAGTGATATTGCTTTGGAGGACAAACTGCCTTATGAAAAAGATGAACAGGAGGAAGTTTTAGACAAGCTTCTTTTAGAAGATATACTGGGGAGTCTGAATGCAAGGGAAAGAGAACTGATTTACCTGCGATTTTTCAGAGAAAAGACACAGACCAGTATTGCTCAGATAATGGGAATGTCTCAGGTACAGGTTTCCAGATTGGAAAAGAAAATTTTAAAAGCGCTGAGGGAACGGATATAATGATGAAATTCGGACATAATACTCCTTAGTAATGTAAGGAGGTTGTCAGATGAGCGAAATCTTATATATACAGACAGAGAAAAATGTAGAAGTACAAAGTCCTGAAGTTTATTTGCAGGATGTGGCAAAACTTACGTGCAGTGATAATAAGGTTTTAAACAGGAACAAAGTAAGAAAAGTTTTTTCCATTCCAAATGGGACGCCGGGCAGATATGTGATTTCAGCTGTGGATTTAGTCCATGCCGTGGCAAAAGAAGAACCTAATGTAGATGTAACCCATATTGGAGAAGCAAATTTTGTGGTTACTTATGAAAAAGCAAAGCATCAACAAAAATGGTATAGCTGGTTAAAGACTTTATTTGTCTGCGTGCTGACTTTTTTTGGAGGTGCTTTTTCTATTATGACCTTTAATACTGATGTAGATACAGCGAATTTATTTTCTAAAATTTATACACAGTTTACAGGGGAGATAGCTGCAGGTCCTACGATTTTAGAATTCACTTACTCTGTGGGGATTGGAATTGGTGTTATCTTTTTCTTTAACCATTTTGGGAAAGGTAAGCTTACGCAAGATCCAACACCGGTGGAAGTTCAGATGCGGTTATATGAAGATGATGTGAATAAAACTCTTATTGCGGATAAAAATCGCAGCAGGAAAACACAGAAGGGGGAAAAATCTTAATGTGGCAGGGAGAAATTCTGGCGGGTATTGCAGGTATCTGCGGCGGAGCAGTAGTGGCAGTGGCTTTGGCGGCGTTTATAATAGAGTTGGGAATTATTCCAAGGTTCGCTGGGATTACGCATACGGCGGACCATATTTTCTTATATGAAAATTGCCTTATACTGGGAAGTTTTCTGGGAAATCTGGTATATATTTATCATCTGTCTGTACCACTTGGGAAAGTTTTTGCAGGTTTGACAGGGATTTTTTTCGGAATGTTTTTAGGCTGCTGGATTATCGCCCTTGTGGAAGTTATTAATGTATTCGCTGTAATGGCAAGAAGGCTGGGGTTGAAAAAAGGAATTGGCTGGATTGTAATCTGCATTGCAGCCGGAAAAACTCTGGGGAGCCTTTTCCAATTTTGGACAATGGGACGTTGAGCCTATATTTAAGGAGAAGTTTCAATCCGTTTGCATAAGATTGGAAGATACTCCGCATAATAGGCTTAAAGGTGGTGAATGGAAAATGGATGCAAAACAATATGAAAAATATGTAAAGGAAAAGACACCGACGCATAATTTGTTTTTAAATATGTTAGGGGCTTTTGTGAGCGGAGGAATGATTTGTACGTTGGGACAGTTGATTTTAAATATTTGTAAAAATATAGGACTGGATAAAGAAATCAGCGGCAGTTGGACTTCGTTGATTTTAGTTTTAATCAGTGTGCTTCTGACAGGATTTAATATTTATCCTAAATTGGCGAAGTGGGGCGGGGCAGGAACGTTAGTTCCGATTACAGGATTTGCCAATTCTGTGGCAGCGCCTGCTATTGAATACCAAAAGGAGGGGCAGGTTTTCGGCATTGGGTGTAAAATTTTTACTATAGCAGGACCTGTTATTTTATATGGGATTTTAACTTCTTCCCTGTTGGGGCTGATTTATTATTTTTTGCATATATGGGGGATTGTGTGATGGAACAGATTGTAGGAAAACAGAGTATACAGTTTCAGCGTGCCGCCCATATATTAAGTGCGGCATCAGTTGTAGGAAAGAAAGAAGGAGACGGACCTCTTGGAAAGTATTTCGATAAGGTAGGAGAGGAAGATGGGCTTTTTGGATGTACTTCATGGGAGGAGGCAGAAAGTAATCTGCAAAAAGAAGCGGTTACGCTGGCTCTTGAAAAAGCGGAGCTTGAAAAGTGGCAGCTGCGTATGATTTATGCAGGAGATTTATTAGCTCAGACCATAGCTTCTTCTTTTGGAATTATGGGATTTCATACTCCAATATATGGACTTTATGGAGCATGTTCTACTATGGGAGAGGCACTTTCGCTTTCTGCTATGGCAGTTGCAGGGGGATATGCACCTTATGTAGCTGCTGTTACATCCAGTCATTTTGGCAGTGCAGAGAAAGAATTTCGTTTTCCCTTAGGTTATGGAAATCAACGTCCTTTATCTGCTACATGGACTGTGACGGGAAGCGGTGCCTGCATCCTGGGGACTAAAGGAGGAAAGGCGAGAATTGCAGGGATTACAACAGGGAAAATTGTGGACTATGGATTTAAAGACTCTTTAAATATGGGAGCCTGTATGGCACCGGCTGCCTGCGATACTATTTATCAAAATCTCATGGATTTTAATCGCCTTCCTGAAGATTATGACAAAATTATTACCGGAGACTTAGGAGAAGTAGGTCAGAGAATTCTCTTTGATTTGATGAAAGAAAAGGGATTTGATATTGAAAAGCAGCATATGGACTGCGGCATTGAAATTTTTGACCAGAATACGCAGGATACCCATGCGGGAGGAAGCGGCTGTGGCTGTGCTGCAGTTACTTTTGCCGCCTATATTCTTCCTAAAATAGAAAAGGGGGAATGGAAGCGTATTTTGTTTGTGCCTACAGGTGCGCTGCTTTCAAAGGTCAGTTTTAATGAGGGAAAAAGCGTGCCGGGGATTGCGCAGGCGGTGATTATTGAACATTGTTAGGAGAAGAAATTATGGAATACATCAATGCGTTTTGGGTGGGAGGATTGATTTGCGCTTTGGTACAGATCCTCCTGGAAAAAACAAAATTGCTTCCGGGAAGAGTAATGGTTTTGCTGGTGTGTGCTGGAGCAGTACTGGGAAGTTTTGGAGTTTATGATAAAATTATTGAATTTGCAGGAGCAGGGGCAAGTGTGCCTTTGCTGGGATTTGGAAATACACTTTTTAATGGCGTGAAAAAGGCAGTTCTGGAACATGGTTTTTTGGGGATTTTCATGGGTGGATTTACTGCAAGCGCAGTGGGAATTGCGGCTGCGTTGATTTTTTCCTATCTTGCCAGTCTGATTTTTAAACCAAAGATGAAAAACTAAGCTATACTTTTTAGTTAATCAATAGTATAATGATAGTGTTTAGCTTAAATTATGAAAATAAAAGTTTTGTATGAATTGTGTATTGTATCATTCTGCTGGTCAATTGACAAAATGTGAGTGATACAGTACACTGCATTTTATTTAATAATTTATAAAAAATGTAGTAACAGGAGGAAACGGAAAATGCTGCATGCATTCTCACGTTCAGAAGAACTATTAGGAAAAGAAGGACTTCAGATACTTGCCAATTCCAAAGTTGCGGTTTTTGGCATTGGAGGGGTAGGCTCTTATGTGGTAGAAGCGTTGGCAAGGGCAGGGGTAGGAAACCTGACTTTGGTAGACCATGATGAAGTGAGCCTGACAAATCTTAACAGACAGTTGGTTGCTCTTCGTTCAACCATGGGCAGAAAAAAGGTATCCGTGGCAAAGGATAGAATTATGGATATTAATCAGGATGCGGTAGTACATACTTATGATACCTTTTTTAATGCAGATACAGCACAGCTATTTGATTTTTCGGGATATGATTATATTGTGGATGCGGTTGATACAGTTTCTGCAAAGCTGCTTCTGATAGAGAAAGCAAAGGAAGCAAATATACCGGTGATTTCCTGTATGGGAACCGGAAATAAATTAAATCCATCCTGTTTTCAAATTGCAGATATATCAAAGACAAGTGTATGCCCTCTTGCAAAGGTGATGCGTACAGAACTGAAAAAGAGAAAGATTAAAAAAGTAAAAGTTTTATTTTCGACAGAAACAGTACATAAGGCGAAAAAAGGGGAACCGGTGGAGGTAAGAAGTGCAAGCAAGCGGCCTGTTCCGGCCAGTGTGTCTTTTGTACCAGGCGTGGCAGGACTTATGATAGCCGGAGAAGTTATCAAGGATTTGGTTTTTGGAAAGGGTAAAAGAGGATAAGAGGTATAAGCATGGAAAATAACAGCATAGAGAATATATTTTGCGCTACTTTAGGCAGTGATAATGTCAGATTGCATGAGCCGATGAAAAAACATACTACTTTTCGAATTGGAGGCCCGGCAGATTATTATCTTTGCCCTCACAGCATTGAGGAACTGCAAAAAATTCTTCAGATATGCAAGGAAAAGAAAATAGAATTCTTTATTTTGGGAAATGGAAGCAATCTTCTGGTAAGTGATAAAGGATATCGAGGTGCAGTAATCCAGTTGTGGAAGAACTTTAGTGATATTACAGTAAAAGGAACCACGATTATTGTGAAGGCAGGGGCTCTTCTTTCAAAAATTGCTGCAGAAGCGTTAGAGGAAGGCCTTACAGGTATGGAATTTGCATCTGGAATTCCGGGAACCATTGGTGGGGCAACGGTAATGAATGCAGGCGCTTACGGTGGTGAGATGAAGAATATTATTAAAGAGGTAACAGTTCTTACTCAGGAAGGTGAGCTGTTGACTCTTTCTAATGAGGAAATGAAGCTGGGATATAGAACCAGTATTGTCAAGGAAAAGGGATATGTGGTAGTTTCTGTAGTTTTACAGCTGAAAAAGGGCGATAAAGAAGAAATACGAAAAGTTATGGAAGATTTGAAGGAAAGACGTGTGACAAAACAGCCTTTAGATATGCCAAGTGCAGGCAGTACCTTTAAAAGACCGGAAGGATATTTTGCGGGTAAATTGATTATGGATGCCGGGCTTCGCGGATTTTCTGTAGGCGGTGCACAGATTTCGGAAAAACATTGTGGTTTTGTAGTGAATAAGGGTGATGCGACTGCAGCCGATGTTCTGGGACTTATCAGGGAAGTGCAGAAAAGAGTAGAGGAGCAGTTCCACGTTACTTTAGAGCCTGAAGTGAAGTTTTTAGGAGAATTTTAGGAGGAAGTATGCGGTTTGTAATTGTGACGGGAATGTCAGGTGCCGGAAAAAGTACAGCGCTTAAAATGCTGGAAGATATGGAATATTTTTGTGTAGATAATCTTCCGGTTATGTTAATTGAAAAATTTGTGCAGCTTTTAAGAGAAGGCGGATCAGGAGAAATTGAGAAAGTTGCAGTAGGTGTGGACATTCGTAACGGAAAAGCATTAGATGAATTGGAAACAGTGCTTGAAAATATTAATTTTTCAGGAGTGGGAATTGAAATTCTGTTTTTAGATGCAGATGATGATGTTCTGGTAAGACGATATAAAGAGAGCAGACGAAATCATCCTCTGGCAGCCGGCAGCAGGGTAGATGACGGAATTCGTAAAGAAAGAGAAAAACTGCGTTTTTTAAAAGAATATGCAGATTATATTTTGGATACCAGCAAACTTTTGACAAGAGAGCTGAAGGTTGAGCTGGAAAAGATTTTTGTGGAAAACGGAAGCTTTAAAAACCTTATGGTTACAGTGCTGTCCTTTGGTTTTAAGTATGGTATTCCTCAGGATGCGGACCTGGTATTTGATGTGAGATTTTTGCCAAATCCTTATTATATTGAGGAACTGCGTCCTTTAAGCGGAAATGACTCTCCTGTCAGTGATTATGTTATGAGCTTTGATCTGGCTCACGAGTTTTCAGATAAGCTGGAAGAAATGATCCGCTTTTTAATTCCCAATTATATTACAGAGGGGAAAACACAGTTGGTAATTGCTGTAGGCTGTACCGGCGGGAAACATCGTTCTGTAACTCTTGCAAATGAGCTTTACCGAAGATTAGGCGAAAATGAAGAATATGGAATTCGTGTAGAACATAGAGATATAGAAAAGGATGGGAAAAAATGTCTTTCTCCGGAAGTGTAAAGGAAGAATTACTTCGCTATGAGGACAGTGCAAGGCATTGCTGTATCGCAGAACTGGCTGCCATGATTGCTTTTCATGGAGAAATTATGCCCATGCCACAAGGACGGTTAATCCTTTCGATATCTTCGGAAAATGAAAGTATTCTTAGAAAAGTCTTTACATTACTGGAAAAAACGTTTACAATGGAAGTCAAAGTTTCTACTGATAGACAGATCGTCAGGAAAAACAACAGATTTACTATTAACATAGATGATACAGAATTGACCGTTAAAATCTTGCAAGCGGTAAAACTGCTTAGCGCTGACCGAAGACCTGTAACGACAAATGCTCTGGTCAATCCCATCATCATTCAAAGGAGCTGCTGTAAACGTGCATTTCTAAGGGGTGCATTTTTATGTGCCGGCTCTATTAGCGACCCCGAAAAGTTTTATCATTTCGAGGTGGTCTGTACAACACAGGAAAAGGCACGACAGATGCAGGAGCTTATACAATCATTTGGCATTGATGCCAAAATTGTAAAGCGAAAAAAGTATGAAGTTGTTTATGTGAAGGAAGGAGCACAAATCGTAGAACTTTTAGGTCTTATGGGAGCAGGGGTATCTCTGATGAATTTGGAAAATGTCCGGATATTAAAGGGGATGCGAAATACTGTAAACAGAAAGGTAAACTGCGAAACAGCAAATATTAATAAAACTGTAAATGCAGCGGTGAAGCAGATGGACGATATTATATATATCCGTGACACTGTAGGGCTTCACAGACTGCCTGAAAATCTGGAGGAAACAGCTTTATTGAGATTGGAATATCCGCAGGCATCCTTAAAAGAATTAGGCAGTTTACTGTCTGCCCCGGTAGGCAAGTCGGGTATTAACCACAGATTAAGGAAAATTTGCAGCATAGCAGAACAGCTCAGAGGATTCAAGGAGGAACAGGTATGATTAGGAAACCAATTACCATCGGGATTTCAAACGGTCTTGAAGCAAGACCAATCGCAATGCTCGTACAGGTGGCAAGTCAGTATGCCAGCAACATTTATTTAGAGAGCGAAGCAAAAAAAGTAAATGCAAAGAGCATTATGGGAATGATGAGTTTGGGATTGGACGTTGGTGAGAGTATAACAGTTTCTGTCGATGGCGTGGATGAAGAAGAAGCCATGAAAAGTATTGAAGAATACTTGAGTAAAAAAGAAGAAATATAAGCTCTGCATACCGAAAAAGAAAATAAAGAGGGAGATGTGGCATGGAGCTGCGTCTCCTTTTTTATTGCATAGGAAATTGCGTCCTATACAATAAAAACGCTCCGCAAGGATTGCATTATGGTGAATAGAGGCAAGCTATCTTGCAATTGGAACAAAGATGTAGTAAAATCGAGAAAGATGAAAGAACAGGAGGTTTTTAGACATGAAAACAGAAAATGCGTGGAAAAAGTATACAGATACAACAGAGGTATTTCAGTTTAACGAAAAGTATAAAGCTTTTATCAGCAACTGCAAGACAGAGCGTGAGTGCATTTCAGAAATGATTTCTCAGGCAAAGGCAGCAGGTTACCGTAACCTTGACGATATCATTGCAAATAAAGAAACCTTGCAGGCAGGAGATAAAGTATATGCCAATAACATGGATAAAACTCTGGCGATGTATATTATCGGTGAAGAACCTATGGAAAAGGGCATGAGAATTTTAGGCGCTCATGTGGACTCTCCTCGTATTGATTTAAAACAAAATCCGTTGTACGAAGATCAGGAGCTGGCTCTTTTAGATACACATTATTATGGTGGTGTAAAAAAATATCAGTGGGTAACAATTCCGTTGGCATTACATGGTGTTGTTGCTAAGAAAGACGGACAGATGGTTCAGGTTGTGATTGGTGAAGAAGAAACAGACCCTGTTTTCGGTATTTCTGATTTGTTAATCCATCTTTCTGCCAAACAGCTTCAGAAACCGGCAGCAGAAGTGGTTGAAGGAGAAAATCTCAATGTGCTGGTAGGAAGCATTCCTCTTTCCGGCGAGGAAGAAGAGCCTGTAAAAGCACAAATTCTTCAGATTTTAAAAGAAAAATATGATATGGAAGAAGAAGATTTTCTTTCTGCAGAATTTGAAGTTGTTCCTGCAGGAAAAGCCAGAGATTATGGATTTGACAGAAGTATGATTATGGGATACGGACATGATGACAGAGTTTGTGCATATCCATCCTTTGAAGCAATGCTGGCACAGGATAAAGTAAAATATACAGCAGTGTGTCTTTTGGTAGATAAAGAAGAAATCGGAAGTGTAGGAGCAACCGGAATGCAGTCACGTTTCTTTGAAAATGTTACTGCTGAAGTAATGCATGCGGCAAATCAGTATAGCGAACTGCTTTTACGCAGAGCACTGAAAAATTCTATGATGCTGTCTTCTGATGTAAGCGCCGGATTTGATCCAAATTTCCCGGAAGTAATGGAAAAGAAAAACTGTGCGTACTTAGGACATGGAATTACGTTTAATAAATATACAGGTTCCAGAGGAAAAAGCGGATCTAATGATGCAAATCCGGAATACATAGCAAAACTGCGTAAAGTTATGGATGACAATCATGTGGCATTCCAGACAGCAGAGCTTGGAAAAGTAGACCAGGGCGGCGGCGGAACAATCGCTTATATTCTTGCAAACTATAATATGGAAGTAATTGATTGTGGTGTACCGGTATTAAATATGCATGCGCCATGGGAAATTGCAAGTAAAGTGGATATTTATGAAGCATATAGAGGTTATTGTGCATTTCTGAAAGATATGTAAATATAAATTTGCTCTATACATCTTCGCTAAAAGATGTTAATATAAATATATTATGAAACTATGCGGCGAAGCTGTAAAGTAAGGAGTACACAAATGTCAAAAGTATTAAAATTCATTGTGAACCTGGTGGTTCTCTTATCCATAGTCGTAGCGGCGGCTCTTTTGGTGCCTCCTTTGTTAGGTGTGGATACTGTTATAAATGATAACTCAAATATAGAAACAAATCTTCCTGTGGGAACAGTTGCGTATGGCAAACAAATTGATGTAAAAGAGCTGGATAAGAAAGATAAAATTATTTATATGGAAGGTTCAGCACAGTACGTATATGAAATTCAGGATATGGATACAACAGCAGGTGCTTATACGGTAAAGGATGTATATAATAAGAATAGTGATACAGAAAGCATTATGCTGCAGGAAAAAGTATCTAAGGAAGTGATAGCCATTCCACTAATCGGATATGCAGCGATTGCCCTGCAGAGTAAAACCGGCTTAATGGTTGTGGGAGCGGTAATTGTTCTTCTGATTATTTTATTTGTTCTCTCAGAAGTTCTTCGCAGAGGTGATGATGAAGAAGATGAAGAGGATGAAGAAGAATACGAAGAAGACGATGAGGACGACGAGGAAGATGATGAACCGGGATATTGGGAACGCCGTCGTTTGAAGAAAGAGGAGAAACGCCGTCAAAAAGAAGCTGAGTATGAGGATGAAGAGGAAGACGAAGACGACGAGGAAGATGATGAGCCGGAATTAAGCGCCAAGGAACGTCGACGTTTGAAAAAAGAAGAAAAGCGGAGACGTAAATTAGCGAAAAAGGGACTTCTGGAAGAAGATGAAGAAGAGGATGAAATAGAAGAACCGCAAGAAATGTTCCAGCCGGAAAATACACCTTCTGAAACAGTACAGGAAATTCAAGGGTTTGATGAAGCAATGAAAGATGCAATGTCTTCTATAGCATCCGGGGTTGCACAAGTGAGTGAACCGGAGAACGTTCCTGATGCAACGATGGTCATGCCTGATGCTGAAGAACTGGAAAAGGCTGTACAAGAAGCTGAAATCGAAGAGGAAGAGGAAATCGATGCTTCGGAAAACAGTGTTGCAGATGATACTGGAGATACTATAATAATAGAAGAAACAGAACCAGAAGAAATTGAAATGGAAGAAGTGGAAGAGCCTCCTGTAAATGCCGATGCAGTTCCGAAGACACCAAGTGTGGAAGAGTTATTGGCAAAAGCAGCAGCTATAGGTGAACAGCCTGAGGTTAAGAAGGATGAAGAAAACGATGTAACACTTCTTGATTATTCTGATCTATTATAAGCAGGAAAGAAACGCTATATTGATAATGCATGGCATTGTTGATATAGTGTTTTTTTATTTCATAGGAAATTGCATCTTATGAAATAAAAAATGCTCCGCAAGGATGCGCAGCTCGCGGAAATGAAATTATCACTTTGTCACCCTATGCAGGCGGAGAATGGAATGTATTTTACCAGAAAAATAATGTATTGAAAAAAATACAAAAAAATACAAAAAGAATTGTAAAAAACACTTGCAATATGGAAAAACTTCCATTATACTTACTTGTGCTGTGACATGATAGCTATGAAGTGTGAGGTTGCTGCCTTTGGCAGGTTTTCCACGGAGCGAATGTCAAGTTAGGAAACTGACGACAAGTCACTGTATTACATCTAAAGACTTACCACTAAGGGTGGGAGTGTGTGCAGTTTTGAGATGACACACACGGGAATGTGTACAGTCGCCGCTTGTCGTACTAATTAAAAGTGCGAAAAGGAGGAGACTTTTTTTATGGCAAGTCAAGTAATGAGAATCACTTTGAAAGCTTATGACCATCAGTTAGTAGATGCGTCAGCAGGCAAAATTATCGAAACTGTTAAAAAGAATGGAGCAACTGTTAGTGGACCGGTACCACTTCCTACAAAGAAAGAAGTAGTAACAATCTTACGTGCAGTTCACAAATATAAAGACTCCAGAGAACAGTTCGAACAGAGAACTCACAAAAGACTGATCGATATCATTGCACCAACACAGAAAACTGTTGACGCTCTGGCACGTCTTGAAATGCCAGCTGGTGTTTACATTGATATCAAAATGAAACAGAAATAATTATTCTGTTTAAGGTTAAGAGAGATTATCCTTACAAGGTTGATATAGAAGCAATGCTTTAAGCATCCACTTATGTTAACTGTTTGTCTAGGATGATTGCACATCACAGTGTAATCCGCTGTAGATTCACAGGAGGTAAAAAGAATGAAGAAAGCAATCTTAGCTACTAAAGTCGGAATGACTCAAATCTTCAACGAAGACGGAGTTTTAACTCCAGTAACTGTATTGCAGGCTGGACCTTGTGTAGTAACACAGGTAAAGACACAGGACAATGACGGTTACGAAGCAGTACAGGTTGGATTTGGCGACAAGAGAGAAAACATTGTCAACAAACCAATGAAAGGACACTTTGAAAAAGCTGGTGTTTCCTGCAAGAGATTTGTCAGAGAATTAAAATTAGAAGGCGAATACACATTAGGACAGGAAATCAAAGCTGATATCTTTGCGGCAGGTGACAAAATCGATGTTACTGCAACAAGCAAAGGTAAAGGATTTCAGGGCGCTATCAAAAGACATGGACAGTCCAGAGGACCTATGGCTCACGGTTCTAAATACCATCGCCATGCAGGTTCAAACGGTGCTTGTTCTGATCCTTCTAAAGTATTCAAAGGAAAAAGAATGCCAGGACATATGGGACATGTAAGAGTAACTGTTCAGAACTTAGAAGTTGTAAGAGTTGATGCTGAAAACAACTTACTGTTAGTTAAAGGTGCAGTACCAGGACCTAAAAAATCCTTAGTTACAATCAAAGAAACAGTTAAATGCGGTAAATAAGTTTTCGTTGGAAAGGAGGACCACATAAAATGGCAAACGTATCTGTTTATAATATGGAAGGCAAAGAAGTTGGAACAATGGAATTGAACGATGCTGTGTTCGGTGTTGAAATCAACGATCACTTAGTACATTTAGCTGTTGTTCGTCAGCTTGCAAATAATCGTCAGGGAACACAGAAAGCAAAAACACGTTCTGAAGTTTCCGGTGGCGGAAGAAAACCTTGGAGACAGAAAGGAACTGGTCATGCAAGACAGGGTTCAACAAGATCTCCACAGTGGGCTGGTGGTGGAGTTGTGTTCGCACCAACACCAAGAGATTACTCTCTGAAAATGAACAAAAAAGAAAGACGTGCAGCTTTAAAATCTGTTCTTACAAGCAGAGTACAGGAAAACAAGCTTATCGTTCTTGATGAACTGAAATTAGACGAAGTAAAAACAAAAGCAATGCAGAATGTTTTAAATAACTTAAATGTTTCTAAAGCATTAGTTGTTTTAGCTGACAATGATGCAAACGTAGTATTATCTACAAGAAACATCCCTGATGTTGTTACAGCATTACCAAATACAATCAATGTATACGATGTTCTGAAATACAACACAGTAATCTTAACAAAAGCTTCTGCTGCAGCAATTGAGGAGGTATACGCATAATGGCAAATGTAAAGTATTATGATGTAATCCTGAAACCAGTTGTAACTGAAAAAAGTATGGCTGCTATGGGCGAGAAAAAATATACTTTCTTAGTTCACACTGAAGCAAACAAAACAATGATCAAAGAAGCTGTTGAAAAAATGTTTGAAGGAACAAAAGTAAAAAGCGTTAACACAATGAACTTAGACGGAAAAACAAAAAGACGCGGTATGACTTTTGGTAAAACAGCGAAAACAAAGAAAGCTATCGTTACATTAACAGAAGATAGCAAAGATATTGAAATCTTTGAGGGGTTATAAGACTTGGCGAAACAGAGCCGAAGGCGATAGATGAGCCTTAGTCGGACCCCGTTCACGAACCTTAATGAGGATGAGCGTGAGCGAAAGCCGAATTTAGTTGAGTGAACAAACCCGTTAAAAATATAGACAAGCAGTCGAGAAAAAATAATCCGATATTTGGCTGCGGCAAAGAAACACCAGGATGAGTTGAAACTGGTGGATTATGAAAGGAGAGCTAGTAATGGGAATTAAAACATATAGCCCATATACACCTTCCAGAAGACACATGACAGGTTCTGATTTCTCTGAAATCACAACTTCTACACCGGAGAAATCTCTGGTAGTGTCCTTAAAGAAAAATGCTGGACGTAATAATCAGGGTAAAATCACAGTTAGACACCGCGGAGGCGGAAGCAGAAGAAAATATAGAATTATCGACTTCAAGAGAAGAAAAGATGATGTGCCTGCAGTTGTTAAAACAATCGAATACGATCCAAACAGAACAGCTAACATCGCTTTAATCGCTTATACTGATGGTGAAAAAGCATACATCTTAGCTCCTGAAGGATTAAAAGTTGGTATGAAAGTTATGAATGGTGCTAACGCAGAAGTTAGAACAGGTAACTGCTTACCATTATCTGAAATCCCAGTTGGTACAATGGTACACAACGTTGAACTGTATCCGGGAAAAGGCGGACAGTTAGTTCGTTCCGCTGGTAACGGAGCACAGTTAATGGCAAAAGAAGGTAAATATGCAACACTTCGTCTGCCATCTGGTGAAATGAGAATGGTTCCATTAAACTGCCGCGCTTCTATCGGCGTTGTAGGAAATGGCGAGCACAGCCTTATCAACATTGGTAAAGCAGGACGTAAACGTCACATGGGTATCAGACCAACAGTTCGTGGTTCTGTTATGAACCCGAATGACCATCCACATGGTGGTGGTGAAGGTAAGACTGGTATCGGACGCCCAGGTCCATGTACACCATGGGGCAAACCAGCTCTTGGCTTGAAGACAAGAAAGAAAAAGAAACAGTCTAACAAGTTAATCGTAAGAAGACGAGATGGTAAAACATTAGCTAAATAGTAGGAGGTAAGACAATGGCTCGTTCATTAAAAAAAGGACCGTTCGCAGATGAAAGCTTACTGAAAAAAGTAGATGCTATGAATGCTGCTGGAGATAAGACAGTTATTAAAACATGGTCACGTCGTTCCACAATTTTCCCTTCTTTCGTTGGACACACAATTGCTGTTCATGATGGAAGAAAACATGTGCCAGTATATGTAACAGAAGATATGGTTGGTCACAAACTCGGTGAGTTCGTAGCAACAAGAACATACAGAGGACACGGAAAAGACGAGAAAAAATCAGGTGTTCGCTAATATTTGAAAGGAGGCTTTTATCATGGCAAAAGGACATAGAAGTCAGATTAAAAGAGCAAGAAATGCTAATAAAGATACAAGACCGTCTGCAAAATTATCCTACGCAAGAATGTCCGTACAGAAAGCTTGCTATGTACTGGATGTAATTCGTGGTAAAGATGTTCAGACAGCACTGGGTATCTTAACATACAACCCAAGATACGCTTCCAGCGTAATCAAAAAATTATTAGAGTCAGCAATCGCAAACGCTGAAAATAACAATGGTATGAATCCGGAAAATCTTTACATTGCAGAGTGCTACGCTAACAAAGCACCTACAATGAAGAGAATTAAACCAAGAGCTCAGGGTAGAGCTTACAGAATTGAAAAGAGAAACTGCCATATCACTGTTGTGTTGGATGAAAGATAAGGAGGACTATCATGGGACAGAAAGTTAACCCACACGGACTCAGAGTCGGAGTTATCAAAGACTGGGATTCCAAATGGTATGCTGAAGGCGATTTCGCTGATAACTTAGTAGAAGACTATAACATCAGAACATACCTGAAAAAGAAATTATACAGCGCAGGTGTTTCCAAGATTGAAATCGAAAGAGCATCTGACAGAGTGAAAATCATTATCTACACTGCTAAACCAGGTGTTGTAATTGGTAAAGGCGGAGCAGAAATTGAAAAAGTTAAAGTTGAATTACAGAAATTCACAGATAAAAAATTAGTTGTTGACATTAAAGAAGTAAAAAGACCAGACAAAGATGCTCAGTTAGTAGCTGAAAATATTGCATTACAGTTAGAAAACCGTATTTCTTTCCGTCGTGCTATGAAATCTACAATGTCCAGAACAATGAAAGCTGGTGCTAAAGGTATTAAAACAGCTGTATCCGGACGTCTTGGTGGTGCTGATATGGCTCGTACAGAGTTCTACAGCGAAGGAACTATTCCACTTCAGACATTAAGAGCAGATATCGACTATGGTTTCGCTGAAGCAGATACAACTTACGGCAAAGTTGGCGTAAAGGCATGGATCTACAATGGCGAAGTACTTCCAACAAAAGGAACTAAGGAAGGGAGCGATAAATAATTATGTTAATGCCAAAAAGAGTTAAACGTCGTAAACAATTCCGCGGATCCATGAAAGGAAAAGCATTAAGAGGAAATAAAATCAACTACGGTGAATTCGGTTTAGTAGCAACAGAACCATGCTGGATCCGTTCCAACCAGATCGAAGCAGCCCGTGTTGCCATGACTCGTTATATCAAACGTGGTGGTAAAGTATGGATTAAAATTTTCCCAGATAAACCAGTAACAGCAAAACCAGCAGAAACACGTATGGGTTCCGGTAAAGGTGCCTTAGAATACTGGGTAGCAGTTGTAAAGCCAGGCAGAGTAATGTTTGAAATCGCAGGTGTTCCGGAAGAAACAGCTCGTGAAGCGTTACGTCTTGCGATGCACAAATTACCATGTAAATGTAAAATCGTTTCTCGTGCAGACTTAGAAGGCGGTGATAACAGTGAAAATTAAAAATTATGTAGAAGATTTAAAGACAAAATCAGCTGCAGAATTACAGGAAGAATTAGTAGCTGCTAAAAAGGAACTCTTTAACTTGAGATTTCAGAATGCAACAAATCAGCTGGACAACACAAGCAGAATTAAAGAAGTTCGTAAGAACATCGCTAGAATCCAGACTCTGATTGCTCAGAAGGCAAATGCATAAGGAATTACTTCCTCATAAATAGAAAGGAGCAGCATAATCGTGGAAAGAAATCTTAGAAAAACACGTGTTGGTAAAGTTGTAAGCGACAAAATGGACAAGACCATTGTTGTAGCTATTGAAGACCACGTTAAACATCCTCTTTATGGAAAAATCGTAAAGAGAACATATAAATTAAAAGCGCATGATGAAGAAAACACATGCAAAATCGGTGATACTGTAAAAGTTATGGAAACAAGACCATTATCTAAAGATAAAAGATGGAGACTTGTTGAAGTAGTAGAAAGAGCAAAATAATTTGTAAGGAGGAATCTAAGCATGATTCAACAGGAAAGTAGACTTAGAGTCGCTGACAATACAGGTGCAAAAGAAATCCTCTGCATCCGTGTTTTGGGTGGTTCTACTAGAAGATATGCTAACATCGGTGATGTAATCGTTGCTACTGTAAAAGATGCAACACCAGGCGGTGTTGTGAAAAAAGGCGATGTTGTGAAAGCCGTTGTTGTTCGTAGTGTAAAAGGTGTTCGTCGTAAAGATGGTTCTTACATTAAGTTCGATGAAAACGCTGCTGTTATCATCAAAGATGATAAAACACCAAAAGGAACTCGTATTTTTGGACCAGTAGCCAGAGAGCTTCGTGATAAACAGTTTATGAAAATTGTTTCCTTAGCTCCGGAAGTATTATAGGAGGTAAGCCTGATGTTTAAGATTAAAAAAGGTGATACTGTAAAAGTTATCGCTGGTAAAGATAAAGACAAAGAAGGAAAAGTAATCTCTGTTAATCCGAAAAAAGGCGCTGTTCTGGTTGAAGGCGTAAACATGATCACAAAACACACAAAACCATCCATGGCTAATCAGCAGGGCGGTATTGTAAATAAAGAAGCTTGGATTGATGCATCTAACGTAATGGTTATGCATGAAGGAAAAGCTACCAGAGTAGGCTTTAAAGTTGAAGATGGTAAAAAAGTGCGTGTTGCTAAAACTACAGGCAAAGTAATCGATTAATAAGAGAGGAGGCCATTTAAAGTGAGCAGACTGAAAGAAATGTACAAAAATGAGATCGTAGATGCTATGATCAAAAAGTTTGGTTATAAGAATATCATGGAAGTGCCGAAACTCGACAAAATCGTTGTTAACATGGGTGTAGGTGAAGCCAAAGATAACGCTAAATTGTTAGACGCAGCTGTAGCTGATATGGAATTAATCACAGGTCAGAAAGCTGTTACAACAAAAGCAAAAAATTCCGTTGCTAACTTCAAAATTCGTGAAGGTATGCCAATCGGTTGTAAAGTAACATTAAGAGGCGAAAAAATGTATGAATTTGCTGATCGTCTCATCAACTTAGCACTGCCTCGAGTACGTGACTTCCGCGGCGTTAATCCTAATGCTTTTGACGGCAGAGGAAACTACGCATTGGGAATCAAAGAGCAGTTAATTTTCCCTGAAGTGGAATACGATAAAGTCGATAAAGTAAGAGGTATGGATATTATTTTCGTAACTACTGCTAAAACAGACGAAGAAGCTCGTGAATTATTGACATTATTTAATATGCCATTTGCAAAGTAAGATAAATTTAGGAGGGAAAATTCATGGCTAAAACAGCAATGAAAGTTAAACAGCAGCGCAAACAGAAATTCTCCACAAGAGAATACAGCCGTTGCCGTATCTGTGGACGTCCACATGCTTACTTGAGAAAATACGGTATCTGCCGTGTTTGCTTCCGTGAATTAGCATACAAAGGACAGATCCCAGGAGTTAAAAAAGCAAGCTGGTAAACCGAAAGCAACTTAGTGAGACATCGCCCTTCGGCGATGCTCGAACTTAGTGCGAGGTTGTTCGCAAATCTTAACGAAGCCGAGCCAAAGGCGAAAGCTGAGTTTAGCTGAGCGAACATACCCCTTCTTTAGGTGTCGGGGAACATACCTAAATGAAACCTAAAGAGGATTTCAAATAAAACAAAAAATATATTACATGAAAAGTCTAAAAACAGGAGGAAACTATCATGACAATGAGCGATCCAATCGCAGATATGCTTACAAGAATTCGTAACGCAAATACTGCTAAACACGATACAGTAGATGTTCCAGCATCTAAAATGAAACTTGCTATTGCAGACATTCTGTTAAAAGAAGGTTACATTGCAAAATATGATGTTCTTGAAGATGGAGCATTCAAAACAATCCGCATCACATTAAAATACGGTGCAGACAAAAATGAAAAAATCATTACAGGTCTGAAGAGAATTTCTAAACCAGGTCTTCGTATTTACGCTGGAAGCCAGGAAATTCCAAGAGTATTAGGCGGATTAGGAATTGCAATCCTTTCTACAAACCAGGGAGTTATCACAGACAAAGAAGCTAGAAAACTTCACGTAGGCGGAGAAGTTTTAGCATTTGTTTGGTAGGCATTGAACACTTAGCAAGTACAAGCCGAAGGCGAAGTACGAGGTTAGTGTGAAAGCCCATCTCGAACCTTAGCGAAAACGCAGTTTGAGCTTAGTTGAGAGATGTTTCCGCTAAAGTAGAAAAACATACCCCTTTTAGAGTCTGATGAAACAATCAGAATGTGTCCAAGCGAGTTTTTTATTATGTCCAAGCGAGAGGATAACAGGACTTTGTCCTTTATCATATAAATGCAATACTGAAAACAGAAGGGAACCATAATCGGCCCTTCCGAAAATCTAAGTAAGGAGGAAATTGGTATGTCACGAATTGGAAGACTGCCTGTAGCTGTTCCAGCAGGAGTAGAAGTTAAAATTGCTGAGAACAACGTAGTGACTGTAAAAGGTCCTAAAGGAACACTTGAAAAAGCGTTACCTGTTGAAATGTCAATCAAATTAGAAGATGGTCATGTAGTTGTTACAAGACCAAGCGACTTAAAGAAAATGAAAGCTTTACATGGTTTAACAAGAACATTGATCCAGAATATGGTAATCGGTGTTAGCCAGGGATATGAAAAAACTCTGGAAGTTAACGGTGTAGGTTATAGAGCAGCAAAACAGGGTAAAAAATTAGTTTTGAACCTTGGTTACTCTCATCCAGTAGAAATGGAAGATCCAGAAGGATTAGACTGTAAAGTAGACGGAAACAAAATCATTGTATCCGGAATTGACAAAGAAAAAGTTGGCCAGTACGCTGCTGAAATCAGAGATAAGAGAAGACCTGAACCATACAAAGGTAAAGGTATTAAATATGCTGATGAAGTTATCAGACGTAAAGTTGGTAAAACTGGTAAGAAATAAGTAAGGAGAGTGTAAAAATGGTTAGTAAAGTATCAAGAGCGAAAGTTCGCGCAAAAAAACATAGAAGATTACGTAATCATCTTAGCGGTACATCTGCTACACCACGTTTAGCAGTATTCCGCAGCAATAATCATATGTATGCTCAAATTATTGACGATACAGTTGGAAGAACTCTTGTTTCTGCTTCTACAACACAGAAAGAAGTAAAAGCTGAGTTAGAAAAAACCAATAACGTTGATGCAGCAGCATACTTAGGAACAGTAATTGCTAAAAGAGCAATTGAAGCTGGTATTAAAGAAGTTGTTTTCGACAGAGGCGGCTTCATTTACCATGGAAAAGTTAAAGCATTAGCAGACGCAGCAAGAGAAGCTGGGTTAGAATTCTAATAAGGGAGGAAATGAACACATGAAACGTTCTATCATTGATGCTAGTCAGTTTGAATTAGAAGAAAAAGTAGTGTCAATCAAGCGTGTAACAAAGGTTGTTAAAGGTGGTCGTAACTTCCGTTTCACAGCTTTAGTTGTTGTTGGTGATGGCAACGGACACGTTGGCGCAGGTTTAGGTAAAGCAACTGAAATTCCTGAAGCAATCCGCAAAGGAAAAGAAGATGCTATGAAAAAATTAGTTACAGTAGCAAGAGATGAAAACGGAAGTATTACACATGACTTCATCGGAAAATTCGGAAGCGCAGAAATGCTGCTGAAGAAAGCTCCAGAAGGTACTGGTGTTATCGCCGGAGGTCCAGCTCGTGCAGTTATTGAACTTGCAGGTATTAAGAATATCCGTACAAAATGTATGGGTTCCCGTAACAAACAGAACGTAGTTCTCGCTACAATCGCAGGTTTAAGCCAGTTAAAGACTCCGGAAGAAGTTGCTAAACTTCGTGGAAAATCTGTAGATGAGATTTTTGCATAGGGAGGATTAGAAAATGGCAGATAAATTAAAAATCACTCTGGTGAAATCTACAATCGGTGCTGTTCCGAAACATAAAAAAACAGTAGAAGCTTTAGGTTTAAAGAAACTTAACAAAACAGTTGAAATGCCTGACAATGCTGCAGTTCGTGGTATGATTCAGCAGGTAAGACACTTAGTTAAAGTAGAAGAAATCTAATTAATATAAGAAGGAGGTGCCATCATGGAATTATCAAACTTAAGACCAGCTGAAGGTTCCAGACAGAGCGATAACTTCAGACGCGGTCGTGGACATGGTTCAGGTAATGGTAAGACAGCAGGTAAGGGCCACAAAGGTCAGAAAGCACGTTCAGGTGCAAAAAGACCAGGATTTGAAGGTGGTCAGATGCCTTTATATAGAAGACTTCCTAAGAGAGGCTTCAAATGTAGAAATTCTAAAGAAATCATTGCAGTAAACGTTGATATCTTAAACAGATTTGAAGACGGTGCTGATGTTACACCAGCAGCTTTATTAGCTTCTGGAGCTATCTCCAAATTAGGAGATGGCGTTAAACTTCTGGGTAATGGAGAACTTACTAAGAAGCTTAATGTTAAGGTTAATGCTGTAAGCGAAACCGCAAAAGCTAAAATTGAAGCCGCAGGTGGAACAGTAGAGGTGATCTAATGCTCAAGACTCTTAAGAATGCCTTTAAAATTAAGGATGTAAGACGTCGTCTTTTCTATGTATTTCTGATGCTGGTGGTTGTGCGTATTGGTTCACAGCTTCCTATACCAGGAGTAGATAGTAATTATTTCAAAAATTGGTTTGCGAGCCAGTCCAGTGATGCGTTCAATTTCTTTGACGCATTCACTGGCGGTTCCTTTACCGAAATGTCAATTTTTGCATTGAGCATTACACCATATATTACATCTTCTATTATCATTCAGCTTTTAACCATTGCGTTTAAGAGTCTGGAAGATATGCAGAGAGATGGTGAAGAAGGCAGAAAGAAATTAACAGCTATTACGCGTTATGTTACAATCGGACTTGCTTTATGCCAGTCTATTGCTATGACAATCGGATTTGGTAATAAAGGACTTATTCCAGATATGAACTTTTTAAAAGGTGTTGTAGTTGTATGCTGCCTGACTGCTGGTTCAGCAATGCTTATGTGGATTGGGGAACAAATTACTGAAAAAGGTGTGGGAAATGGTATTTCCATCATTTTGATGATTAATATTGTATCCAGAATTCCAAGTGATTTGGTAACTCTTTTTGAACAGTTTGTTAAAGGGAAAACAATCGCAAAAGGTGCTTTAGCAGCACTTATTATTGCAGCGGTAATTCTCGTTGTAGTAGTACTGGTTTTAATCTTAAACGGTGGTGTAAGAAAAATTCCGGTACAGTATTCCAAAAAGATGGTGGGAAGAAAAGTTATGGGTGGACAGTCAAGTTCTATTCCATTGAAAGTAAACACAGCAGGTGTTATTCCTATTATCTTTGCTTCCTCTTTAATGTCTTTCCCAGTCATTATTATGACTTTAATGGGTAAAACAGGAGGAAAAGGTATTGGAGGACATATTTTAAAAGCCCTCACTTCCAACAATTGGTTTAATCCAAGCGAACCAGTGTATTCTATCGGATTGATAGTTTATATTTTATTAGTTATCTTCTTTGCATATTTCTATACATCCATTACTTTTAATCCTATGGAAGTAGCTGATAATATGAAAAAGCAGGGTGGATTTATTCCGGGTATCAGACCTGGTAAACCAACACAGGAATACCTTGAGCAAATCTTAAGTTACCTGATTTTCATCGGTGCAACAGGTCTGGTAATTGTAGCTGTTATTCCATTCTTCTTTAATGGAGTATTCGGTGCAAATGTTTCTTTTGGTGGAACATCTTTAATCATTGTGGTTGGTGTTGTACTGGAAACATTAAAACAGATTGAGTCCCGTATGTTAGTCCGTAACTATAAAGGATTTTTAAGCGAATAATGTAGATAGTATATTTTATGACCGTCGCAGGGAGAGCAGAAGTTTTCTGTTGTTGCGGCGGTCTTTTAAAATGATATATTTATATATAGCGAAAAATGCTTCTATGGTGTATGATTATATATGTATGAGTCTATGGAAGAAGCATTGCTTATATTCAGAAAGGGGAAGATTAATATGAAAATTATCATGTTAGGTGCACCTGGAGCAGGAAAAGGTACACAGGCGAAAAAGATTGCGGAAAAATATGGAATTCCTCATATTTCCACAGGAGATATTTTCAGAGCAAACATTAAAAATGGCACAGAGCTTGGAAAAAAAGCAAAAACTTATATGGATCAGGGACTTTTAGTACCGGATGAATTAACTGTTGACTTGGTAATTGATCGTGTTGCAAAAGAAGACTGCAAAAACGGATACATTCTGGATGGTTTCCCAAGAACAATTCCTCAGGCAGAAAGCCTTGATGCAGCGCTCTCAAAAATGGGAGAAAAAATTGATTATGCGATCAATGTAGAAGTTCCGGATGAGAATATTGTAAAACGTATGTCTGGAAGACGTGCATGCTTAGGATGTGGAGCTACATATCATGCGGAATTTAATGCACCTAAAACAGAAGGTGTATGCGATGCATGTGGTGAAAAGCTGGTATTAAGAGATGATGATAAAGAAGAAACTGTTTTAAAACGTCTTGGTGTTTATCATGATCAGACACAGCCTCTCATCGACTACTATGCAAAAGCAGGTGTTATGAAAGAAGTAGATGGTACAGTTGATTTGGAAGATGTTTTCCAGGCAATTGTAAATGTGTTAGGAGAGTAAAAATGTCAGTAACAATTAAAACTGCCAGAGAAATTGAACTAATGAGAGAGTCCGGAAGACTTCTGGAAAAAGTACATGATGAGCTTGGTGAATTTATTAAACCGGGAATTAGTACTCTGGATATAGACCGGTTAGGCGAAAAGCTTATCAGAAGTCTTGGCGGTATTCCTAATTTTCTTAACTATAATGGTTACCCGGCATCTATTTGTGTATCTGTAAATGATGAAGTGGTACATGGTATTCCAAATAAACACAGAATTCTTCAGGATGGAGATATTGTCAGCCTTGATGCAGGACTGATTTATAAAGGATATCATTCTGATGCAGCACGTACTTATGCAGTAGGTACAATTTCACCGGAAGCACAGAAGTTAATTGATGTAACAAAACAGAGCTTTTTCGAAGGAATAAAGTATGCAAAAGCTGGCAATCATTTACATGATATTTCTGCTGCAATCGGCGGATATGCAGAGAAATTCGGCTATGGTGTTGTACGCGATTTAGTAGGACACGGCATTGGAACACACTTACATGAAGATCCACAAATTCCTAATTTCCCTCAAAGACGCAGAGGTATACGGCTAGTTCCGGGTATGACGCTGGCCATTGAACCTATGATTAATATGGGGCGGGCAGACGTGGAATGGCTGGATGATGACTGGACTGTTGTAACTCAGGACGGTTCTTTATCAGCGCATTATGAGAATACAATTCTGATTACAGACGGCGAGCCGGAAATTCTCACCCTGAGTAAATAACAGGAGGCTTTATGCGAGAATTTGAAAAAGGTATGCTTGCCAGATCAAAGGCAGGGCATGATATTGGAAAGCTGTATGTAGTGATGCATGTAGATGCTGAATATGTTTATCTGGCAGATGGGATACACCGGACTGTGGATAACTTAAAAAAGAAAAAAAGAAAACACATTCAGATCATATATAAGATCCCTTCTGTTTTGCAGGAAAGAATACAGGGAAATAAAGAAATGCAGAACGAACATATTAAAAAAGCCATTAAAGATTATGAAAACGATTAACAGGAGGTTTAGTCTATGTCAAAGGCAGACGTTATTGAAGTAGAAGGAACAGTGTTGGAAAAATTACCTAACGCTATGTTTAAAGTAGAACTGGAAAACAAACATGTGATTTTAGCTCATATCAGCGGAAAATTAAGAATGAATTTCATTCGCATTCTTCCGGGAGATAAAGTTACGATTGAAATGTCACCTTATGATTTAAGTAAGGGAAGAATTATCTGGAGAGATAAATAAGATAGAGAAGCTGATGTTCTTTTTCTATATATGAAAGAACATTGGCTTTTTCTATTTAAAAATGGAAAAATCTTAAAAAAGTGCTTGCAATCTTGCTGCATAGGTGCTATTATATAAAGCGTACTTTTATGCTCAGAAAGGAGGAAGAACAGTGAAAGTTAGATCATCTGTAAAACCAATTTGCGAAAAGTGCAAGGTTATTAAAAGAAAGGGAAGTATCAGAATTATCTGTGAAAACCCAAAACACAAACAGCGCCAGGGTTAATTTCAAGTATAAATGAAATGTATGACGATTAGTTTGTGAAAATTTTAGTGCGGCTGCAGTATGAACCACCAGGGTGCGTTGTTCGTACTGATTAAATATAGTAATATTATCACGTTAACTGTTTTACCGAGAACAGGATAAAATATTGCTTAATACCGGTATCCGCCAAATGCCGGAAAGGCTGCGTAAAATTATTTTTGCGGCTGGATATGTAAAACCCCGTCAGTTTTATATATCTCAATTAGGAACAATATTAACAGAAAAATGGAGGAACAAATACATGGCTCGTATAGCTGGTGTAGACTTACCAAGAGAAAAACGTGTTGAAATCGGATTGACTTATATCTACGGAATTGGTAGAGTAACTTCAAACCGTATTCTTGAAAAGGCAGGCGTAAATCCTGACACTCGTGTCAGAGACGTTACAGACGAAGAAGTAGGAAAAATCCGTGATGCTATCGAAGAATTACAGATTCCGGTAGAAGGTGATTTAAGAAGAGAAATCGCTTTAAACATCAAGAGACTTCAGGAAATCGGATGCTACAGAGGTATCCGTCATCGTAAAGGACTTCCTGTTCGTGGTCAGAAGACTAAAACAAATGCAAGAACAAGAAAAGGTCCTAAGAGAACTGTTGCTAACAAGAAAAAATAATAAGTAACAGCTTAAATAAGATTGAGAATTACTATTAAGTTTGAATATTAGAGAAAGTAGGTTAGTTTAAAAATGGCTAAAGTTACAAAAAAAGTGACAAAAAAGCGTGTTAAGAAAAACGTTGAACGCGGACAGGCACATATCCAGTCTTCTTTCAATAACACAATCGTTACATTGACAGATGCTGAAGGTAATGCTTTATCATGGGCAAGTGCCGGTGGTCTGGGATTTAAAGGTTCAAGGAAATCTACTCCATATGCAGCTCAGATGGCTGCAGAAACAGCAGCAAAAGCAGCTGTTATTCATGGTCTGAAGACTGTTGACGTTTTTGTAAAAGGACCTGGTTCAGGTAGAGAAGCAGCAATCCGTGCATTGGCAGCTTGTGGTATCGAAGTTACAAGTATCAAAGATGTAACACCAGTTCCACACAACGGTTGTCGTCCACCAAAACGTAGAAGAGTCTAATTAGGAGGTCAAAGAATCATGGCAGTAAATAGAGTACCAGTTCTGAAAAGATGTAGATCATTAGGTCTTGATCCTGTATATTTAGGAATTGACAAAAAATCTACTAGACAGTTAAAAAGAGCAAATAGAAAAATGTCTGAATACGGACTTCAGTTAAGAGAAAAACAGAAAGCTAAATTCATTTACGGCGTTCTGGAAAAACCTTTCCGTAACTACTACAAAAAAGCAGACCAGAAACCAGGACAGACAGGTGAAAACCTGATGATCATGCTGGAAACACGTCTGGATAACGTAGTATTCCGTATGGGACTTGCCAGAACAAGAAAAGAAGCAAGACAGATCGTTGACCACAAACATGTACTGGTTAACGGAAAACAGGTTAATATCCCATCTTACTTAGTAAAAGCTGGCGATGTTATTGAAATCAAAGAAAAATGCAAAGGTTCTCAGAGATATAAAGATATCCTTGAAGTAACTGGCGGACGTTTAGTTCCAGCTTGGTTAGATATCGATCAGGAAGCTTTAAAAGGTGAAGTAAAAGCACTTCCTACAAGAGAAGAAATCGACGTACCGGTTGATGAAGTGTTAATCGTCGAGTTATATTCTAAATAATTAAAAAGTGAAATTGTGCACGTAGCAAGGAGGGCTTTGCATGTTCGATTTTAACAAACCCAAAATTCAAATCACAGAAATGTCTGATGATAAGAGATATGGGAAATTCGTGGTAGAACCTCTGGAAAGAGGATATGGTATTACTTTAGGTAACTCTTTAAGAAGAATTATGCTGTCTTCTTTACCGGGTGCTGCAGTAAGCCAAGTGAAAATTGATGGTGTTCTTCACGAATTCAGTTCTATTCCAGGTGTAAAGGAAGATGTTACAGAAATCATCATGAACCTGAAAAATCTGGCAATTAAGAACGTAAGTGACAGCAATGAACCAAAAACTGCATATATTGAGTTTGAAGGTGAAGGTGTTGTGACTGGTGCTGATATTCAGGTAGACCAGGATTTGGAAATTTTAAATCCTGACCTGGTAATTGCTACTTTAAATGGTGGTGCAGACTGCAAATTCAATGCAGAGCTGACAATTACAAAGGGACGTGGATATGTAAGCGCAGACAAAGGAAAAACAGATGACATGCCGATTGGCATGATTGCAGTAGATGCAATCTATACACCGGTTGAACGTGTAAATATGGCTGTTGAAAATACCCGTGTTGGTCAGGTTACAGACTATGATAAACTGACACTGGATATTTATACAAACGGCACACTGGATGCAGACGAGGCTGTCAGCCTGGCTGCAAAGGTACTGAGCGAGCATTTAAGCCTCTTTATTGATCTTTCTGAAAGTGCAAAGACTGCTGAAGTCATGATTGAGAAAGAAGACAATGAAAAAGAAAAAGTTCTGGAAATGAATATTGATGAGTTAGAATTATCTGTTCGTTCCTATAACTGCTTAAAACGTGCTGGTATCAATACAGTAGAAGAACTTTGCAATCGTACTTCTGAAGATATGATGAAAGTTCGTAATCTGGGACGTAAATCTTTAGAAGAAGTTTTAGCAAAATTAAAAGAATTAGGCTTACAGTTAAATCCAAGCGAAGAGTAAGCCTCTGATATAAATTTATGGAAGAAAAGCAATACGTCAGTAAGTCCGAAGAAGCATGGCGTATTGTTCCACAAATGGAGGAAAATCTAAAATGGCAAAATATAGAAAATTAGGCAGAACTGCTGACCAGAGAAAAGCTTTACTTAGAAATCAGGTAACAAACTTATTATATCATGGAAGAATTGTTACAACTGAAACAAAAGCAAAAGAAGTTCGTAAAATTGCTGATGGTTTAATCGCTATGGCAGTTCGCGAAAAAGATAACTTCGAAACAGTAACAATTACAGCAAAAGTTGCTCGTAAAGATGCTGAAGGCAAGAGAGTAAAAGAAGTTGTAGATGGTAAAAAAGTTACTGTATACGATGAAGTACAGAAAGAAATCAAGAAGGATGCTCCTTCCAGATTACATGCCAGAAGACAGATGTTAAAAGTTCTTTACCCAGTGAAAGAAGTTCCAACAGCTGCAGCTGGTAAAAAGAAAAACACAAAAGAAATCGACTTAACAGAAAAATTATTTACAGAAATCGCACCAAAATACGCTGACCGTAATGGTGGTTATACAAGAATTATCAAAATCGGACCACGTAAAGGTGATGCTGCGATGGAAGTAGTTCTGGAATTAGTATAATATCAGAATAATAAAACGAGCCAAGATGCAAAATGTGTCTTGGCTCATTTTATTTCGTACAGTCTAAGTCGTTTTGCTTGTTTAATTTGTTCAAAAGTAGTAAAATAATAAATCGAAGAAATGACAGGAGGACTGTGGTATGGGAAAAAAAATGCTTTTTATATTTAATCCAAGATCAGGAAAAGGAAGTATTAAAAACCGCCTGATGGATATTCTGGATATTTTCGTGAAAGGTGGATATGAAATTACCGTTCACCCTACACAGGCCTATATGGACGGATTAAAGGTAACAAAGAGGAAAGCGGGAAATTATGACATTGTAGTTGCCAGTGGCGGTGATGGGACTCTTGATGAGGTAGTTACCGGCATGCTCATAGGAGGACATCAAGTCCCTATTGGCTATATTCCGGCAGGAAGTACCAATGATTTTGCCAATAGCCTTCATATATCAAAGAATATGCTGCAGGCAGCAACGGATATTGTAGAAGGAATTCCTCATGCTTTTGATGTAGGGGGATTTAATGACGATTATTTTGTATATATTGCAGCTTTTGGACTTTTTACAGATGTTTCCTATGAAACAAATCAGGATATGAAGAACATTTTGGGACATGCAGCTTATATATTAGAAGGAACACAGCGACTTTTTAATATTAAATCTTACAATCTTCATGTGACAAGTGATTATATGGATCTGTCAGGAGAATTTATTTTTGGTATGATAAGCAATTCTACTTCTGTAGGAGGATTTAAACGTCTTACAGGACCGGATGTTATGTTAGATGATGGGGTTTTTGAAGTTATGTTTATCCGAAGACCAAAAAATATTTTAGAATTAAATGAAATTATTGCGTCACTTGTCGGAACCAATGACTCAAAAATGATTGAAGTGTTTAAGACAACAGAGTTAACAATAGAATGTGAAGAAGAGATTTCATGGACATTGGATGGAGAGTTTGGAGGACAGCATAAAAATGTTCAGATTAAAAACCTGAAGCATGTAGTTCAGATTATGTTGGCGAAAAATGATCAGGTGCCATTAATCAATCCGCCGGAATAAAAACCTGTTCCTGATTTTGTCATATAATAATAAAAACAGGCAAAACAGGTGAATAACAGGATGGAAATGATAATCAAAGAAATAGTATTGATTTTTGTACTGACCACAGACTCTTTTGTGGTCAGTTTTGCTTATGGAATGAGAAGAGTAAAGATGCCTTTTAAAATTGTGGCAGGTATGAATGTGATTATGAGTGGATTGTTAGGAATTGCCTTGCTGACAGGCAGTTTTCTTTCAGGTTTTTTTTCTGAAAATGTAACAACATATCTGGGGGCAATTCTTCTTACAGGAATTGGTTTATATCGAATTTTAAGTTTTTTCTTTCAAAAAGAAGAAAATCAGGAAATATATAAAGCGCTTACCACCGGAGAAGGATTTACACTGGCATTTTTGCTTTCTTTGGACAGTCTGGCTGTGGGAGTAGGAACCGGTTTGGTTCAGGCAGGGCAGTTATTTCTGGCAGCAGGAACTTTTATTGGTGGAATACTCATGATGGAACTGGGATGGAAATTGGGATGTGCTTTTCGTAAGACTGCACAGAGAGATTTATCATGGATAAGTGGAGTGTGTCTTTTGCTTTTGGCTATGGGCTTTTTGTGGAAAAGATAAAAAATACTTGCAATATAGCGGTTTTTGAGGTATCTTAAAAACAGTTTTACGACTAGAAATGGATTGGGGAGCAGTTTAAATTGCAATGAGAGGAAGGAACGAAAGAATGAGCGAGTATATCGATGTATCAGAAATTTTTGGTGAGGACGTTTTTAATGATGTGGTTATGCAACAGCGTCTTCCTAAGAAAGTATATAAAGATTTGAAGCAGACAATTCTTGAAGGAAAAGAATTATCTCTGGAGATGGCTGATGTAATTGCCCACGAAATGAAGGAATGGGCTATTGAAAAAGGCGCAACTCACTATACCCATTGGTTTCAGCCTTTGACAGGAGTGACTGCTGAGAAACATGACTCATTTATTACAGCACCCCTTCCAAATGGAAAGGTATTGATGAGCTTTTCAGGTAAAGAGTTGATTAAAGGTGAGCCGGATGCCTCTTCTTTTCCGTCAGGAGGCCTGAGAGCTACTTTTGAAGCAAGAGGATATACTGCATGGGATTGTACTTCTCCGGCTTTTGTACGTCATGATGCAGCAGGAGCTACTCTGTGTATTCCAACAGCATTTTGTTCTTATACAGGAGAAGCCCTGGATCAGAAAACACCTTTGTTGAGATCTATGCAGGCAATTAATACACAGGCTCTTCGCTTAATCCGTTTGTTCGGCGATACTACTTCTAAAAAAGTAACACCATCTGTAGGGGCAGAACAGGAGTACTTTTTAGTAAGTGATGAAAAATTCAGACAGAGAAAAGACCTGGTTTTTACAGGACGTACTTTATTTGGCGCTATGCCTCCAAAAGGACAGGAATTGGATGACCATTATCTGGGAGCAATTCGTCAGAAGGTTTCTGCGTATATGAAACATGTCAATGAAGAACTCTGGAGACTTGGGGTAACTTCCAAGACACAGCACAATGAAGCTGCTCCGGCACAGCATGAGTTGGCGCCTATTTATGCAGAAGCAAACGTAGAGGTTGACCACAATCAGATTGTTATGCAAACTTTGAAAAGAGTAGCTTCTCAGCATGGTATGAAATGCCTTCTTCATGAAAAGCCATTTGCAGGAGTGAATGGTTCAGGAAAGCACAATAACTGGTCTCTTACTACAGATACGGGACATAATCTTTTGGAGCCGGGAATTACACCTCATGATAATATTCAGTTTCTTCTTGTGTTAAGCTGTATTTTGAAGGCAGTAGATGATCATGCAGCTCTTTTAAGAGAGTCAGCTGCAGATGTGGGAAATGACCATCGTTTAGGTGCAAATGAAGCGCCGCCGGCAATTATTTCTGTATTCTTGGGAGACCAGCTTACGGATGTTATGAACCAGCTGATTACCACAGGTATGGCAAATCACAGTATTGGAATGGAAAAGCTGGAAACAGGTGTAAAGGCAATTCCTGAATTTATGCGTGATACAACGGACAGAAACAGAACCTCACCATTTGCATTTACAGGAAATAAATTTGAATTTCGTATGGTGGGATCCAGAGACTCCATTGCACCGGCAAATGTAGTGCTGAATACCATTGTAGCCCAGGCATTTAAAGAAGCCTGTGATGTTTTAGAAAGCGCAGAAGATTTTGATGTAGCAGTTCACGATTTAATGAAAAAGAACTTCACAGAGCATCAGCGTATTGTATTTAACGGAAATGGTTATTCACAGGAATGGGTAGAAGAAGCTGAAAGAAGAGGACTTCCAAATCTTAGCTGTATGGTAGAAACGATTGAAACACTTACCAATGAAAAAACAGTGGAACTTTTTGAAGAATTTGGTGTGTTTACAAAAGCAGAATTAGAGTCCAGAAAAGAAATTAAATATGAAGCTTATGCAAAAGCAATAAATATTGAAGCAAGAACCATGCTGGATATTGCAGGAAAGCAGATTATTCCGACAGTTATCAAATATACAAAACAGTTAGCAGACTCTATTAATGCAGTGGTTGCAGCAGGTGTTTTAGAGGTGGAGGTACAGACAGATTTATTGAATGAAACTTCTGCACTTTTAAAAGAAACAAAAAATGCTCTTGGCCATTTGAAAGAAGTGACAGAAAAAGCAGCCGCTATGGAAGATGGTAAAGATAAGGCATTCTATTATCGTCAGCAGGTAATTCCGGCAATGGAGGCGCTGAGAAAACCGGTAGATGAACTGGAAATGATTGTGGATAAAGAAATCTGGCCAATGCCGTCTTATGGTGATTTATTATTTGAAGTGTAAATGATAAGGGAGTTATTTCTACTAAGTGCGTATCGAGAACATTGATATATTTTACGCTCAGTCTGCGTTTCCTTTGAGCCTGTGGTCTCAAAGTGTACTCGACAAATTCGCTGAAAATATATCAATATCTCTAATACGCTTAGTGTAATAACTTCCTTTTGTATATGTGGAAGGTTTGGGATTTCTCCGGCAAATGTAGGGAGAGACTGAGAGAAAAAGGTTTGCAAAACAATGAGAAGATAGAAAGAGGAATTAGCAGTATGAAGGAATTGGAGTTTTTAAGGGAACAGCAGGTGGATAAGGGACTGATAGAGGGAGTAGAGGAATTTCGCTGTAAGTATCCTGTGGAAGAAAGGGAACAGGGCAGGGTAAATTGTCCCGATATGTATTTTTATGGCAGGGAAGTACTGGAAATGGGAATAGCTGCTTTGCTTCAGGGAGAAAATTTACTGCTTACAGGAGCAAAGGCAACGGGAAAAAATATTTTAGCAGAAAATTTGGCATGGATTTTCGGACGCCCTGTATATAATGTTTCTTTTCATGTAAATACAGACAGCGGTGACTTAATTGGAACGGATACTTTTGTGAACAATGAAGTGCAGCTTCGGAAAGGAAGCATTTACCGATGCGCTCAGTATGGCGGCTTTGGAATTTTAGATGAAATCAATATGGCAAAGAATGATGCAGTATCAGTACTTCATGCGTCTTTGGACTACAGAAGAAGCATTGATGTTCCGGGATATGATAAGATTGACATCCATGAAGCCGCCAGATTTATTGGAACTATGAACTATGGATATGCGGGAACGAAAGAGTTAAATGAAGCGCTTGTTTCCCGTTTTATGGTAATTGATATGCCGCCTCAGGATGAAGAAACATTGGATTATATTTTATCTTCTAAGTTTCCCACATTAAAGGAAAATGCAAAAAAACAGTGGATTGGACTTTTTATGGATTTACAGTTAAAAGCACAAAACAGCGAAATCAGTACAAAAGCTCTGGACCTTCGAGGGATTTTAGGAGCATTAAAGACTATACAACAGGGGTTAAAGCCAAGGCTTGCCGTACAGATTGGTGTAGTTAATAAATGCTTTGATGTTTTTGAAAAAGAAATTGTACAAGATGTAGTGCTTACCAGAATTCCTGACACATGGGATACACAGGATGTATTTGAGAAATAGAGGGCATTATGGAAGAATTTGAATTGGAATTGGAAAACAGAATAAAAAACCTCATGTGGACGGTCAGTGGTGACTATTCCCTGGAATTTAAACCGGATTTGGCAGCCTTTGCAAAATCAAAATACGTAGCGTTGTATGATGGAATTAAGCAGGGTGCCTTTGCCAGATATTTTGATAGAGAAGAATATTCTCTTTATTTGGTAAAGAAGATCTATCTTCATGCGATGGAAGCTCCTTTAATGGATTTAGCTCAATTGTGCATTGAATTTGCAGTTTCAGGGAAAATTATAGAGGAACGAGAAGGCGTTTCTAATATCAGAAGATGTGCCTGTGAGGATATTCTGGATATGGACTTTCATAAATTAACAGGAAATCCTGCAGGTAAATTAAAAGCAGCCCTTTTCCGTGAAATTTTAAGTGGGAAAGGAGCAGCAGAGGCAAGACAGCGGCATTTTATGGATATGGTGCAGGAGCTTTCCGAGGCAGAGGATACTATGGAGCTTATTCAGACTACAGATCAGTTATATAATGAACTGATTGATCCGTATTTTGAAAGAAATCAGGGAGATTTAGCCAGGGTGTTGTCTGTAACTTTAGAAGAACTGGCAGAATTTTCATGGGAGGACTTTTTGGAAGAAGAGGCTCTGGAAGATACCCTGGAAACTTATCTGGATAAAGTTACGGAAAATATGACAAATCTGGATACGCGGGATACAGAAATAAAAGAGGAACCAGACCAAAGAAAGGAAGAAAATTCCAAACATATTCTGGTAGTAGATGAAAAAGCTTTAGAGAAGATGTATTCCTATGTGGAACGAAACTATGGAAAGACGTATTTGACCGAGAGTGAGGAAAAGAAAATCAATGCGCTTGTATGCAGAGGAATACATAGTGACTGCAGCCTTTATTTTACAAAGGGAGTTTTAAAGGATCCGGTACTTCGCAATTATCAATATGAGTATGCCAGAAAACAAAAGGGAAAAAATCTTTATGAATATCACGATAATCATAGAGTCGTAAAAAATAACATTCGTCTACTTACAGATATGCTTAAAAAAACTCTTACTATGAGAGATGAAAAAGAAGAAATTTTGTCAGACAGAGGTAAGCTATTGCCTTCCAGACTTTGGCGTATTGGAAGAACCGGCAATGCACAAGTCTTTAAAAGAGAACTCTATGAAGACAGCAGCAGCTTTGTGGTAGATGTTTTAATTGACGCCAGCGGCTCTCAACGGTCCAGACAGGGGCAGGTTGCCATTCAGGCATATATTTTAAGTGAAGCGTTAAGTAATGTGGGAATTCCTCATAGAGTAACTAGTTTTTGTACTTTTTGGGATTATACCGTATTACACAATTTTCGAGATTATGATGCAGACAGAACAGAGAACAGCAACATTTTTGAATATGTAACCTCTTCTAATAACAGAGATGGACTTGCGATTAAAGCTGTGGAATATGATTTGCTGCAAAGAGAAGAGGAACATAAAATCCTGATTGTTTTAAGTGATGGAAGACCTTATGACGTAATCTTAAATCGCCCAAATGCCAGAAATCCAAAGCCTTATCATGGGGATTATGCTGTTAAAGATACAGGGTTTGCAGTGAGAAGACTTCGCAATCAAGGAGTATGTGTACTGGGAGTCTTTGCAGGAGAAGAAAAGGATTTACAGGCAGAAAAGAAAATTTTTGGAAAAGATTTTGCATATATACGGGATATTTCCGGATTTTCACCTGTTGTAGGCAGGTATTTAATGAAACAGTTGGAAAAAAATACTTGATAATTGAAAAAACTTCTGCTATATTAGTATAATATGTTTAAAAATACTGTATTCGGGATGAATTCCCCAGAGGATAGTAATGAGCGAAAAAATAAAAATAATGGGAATTTCTGTTGAAAAGTGCTATGCTGAAGATGTTATAGAAAGTATTAATCAGCAGTGGTATCAGGAAACTTTGGCCACTTATGGAGTATTGACCATGAACCTTTTGCTGGCAGCTCAGCAGGATGAAGAATTAAAAGAATATATAGAAACCTTAGATAAAGCAGTGGCAGATGAGCCGGAAATCGTAAAGGCAGCGGGACTTGAAGATCAGAAGTGGGAAGATGATATTTCAGAACACGGCTTTTTTGGAACGGTATTCTGGCTGCTGAACCACTATAAAAACGAAATTTTTCTTTTAGGAGAAAATGAGGAAGATACGGAAAAATTATATGGGTATCTTCAGGAAAAATATCCGGACATAGTTATACTGGGCAGAGATTTTCTGATGGGAGAGGAAGCAGACCAGGTAGATAAGGTTATAAATGAAATTAATACCTGGAATCCTCAGGCAGTTTTAAGCTGTTCCAGAGTCTATGATTTGGAGAGATTTGTAAAAAGACATCGAAAAAAAATTAATACAAAGGTGTGGTTCAGCTTAGGCAGCTGCCTGGATATTTTTCGTGAGGGAAACAAAAAACCCAGCTGGCTTAATCGCTTTATAGAGAAGAACAGCTTCAAAAAAATGGTATCAAAATACAATGAAGACATGGAGAAAATGTGAATAAATTGTTACATTTTGAAAAAAAGATGTAATATATTGCATTTTCTCTTTCTTTTTTTTGGATTTTGTATTAGTATATATAGTAGGGTTTTTATGGGAGATGCAATAATAAAATAACTATATGATGAAAGAAGGAGAAAACATGATATCAAACCAGATACTGCAAAATACATTGGATGGACTTAAGGGAATATCCAGAACAGATTTTTGTGTGACAGATATGGAAGGAAAAGTTTTGGCGTCTACTTTTTCCGGTAGTGTGTGCGGACAGGAAGAGGTAGCTGCGTTTGCCAATTCTCAGGCAGACAGCCAGGTAGTGAAAGGAAATCAGTACTTCAAAATATACGATGACCATCAATTAGAATATGTTTTAGTGGTAAGCAGCGCAGGGGATGATGCTTATACATTAGGAAAACTGGTGGTATTCCAAATTCAGGGATTACTTACAGCATATAAGGAAAGATTTAATAAGGATAATTTTATTAAAAATCTTTTGTTAGACAACCTGCTCTTGGTAGATATTCATAATCGTGCAAAGAAACTGCACATTGAAGTAGATGTACGCAGAGTTGTGTATATATTAGAGAGCAGTCAGGACAAAGATTATGGTTCTCTGGAAAATATTAAAAATCTTCTGGGAGGAAAGCCGGGGGATTTTGTTACAGCAGTAGATGAAAAAAATATTATTATTGTCAAAGAACTGGGAGCTTCTGACGGTTATCCTCAGCTGGAGAGAACAGCCAATAATATTTTATCTGTACTTGGTGTTGAAAAAGATGGAAAGACACATATTGCCTATGGAACCATTGTAAAAGAATTAAAAGAGGTTTCCCGCTCCTATAAAGAAGCGAAAATGGCTCTTGATGTAGGTAAGATTTTCTTTGGAGAAAGAGAGATAATTGCATACAGCTCTCTTGGAATTGGAAGGCTTATTTATCAGCTTCCTATCCCTCTTTGTAAAATGTTTATTCGGGAAATTTTTGATACACATTCTCCTGATGACTTTGATGAAGAAACACTTACCACAATTAACAAATTCTTTGAAAACAGCTTAAATGTTTCCGAAACTTCCAGACAGCTGTATATTCATAGAAATACACTGGTATATCGTCTGGATAAACTGCAGAAGAGTACAGGCCTGGATTTGAGGGTTTTCGAAGATGCTATTACATTTAAGATTGCATTGATGGTAGTGAAGTATATGAAGTACATGGAAACACTTGATTACTAAGGAACAGGAAAACAGGAGGTTATTATGATTGATTTAAAAGGCGTGAGTAAATCATATAGCAAAGGTCAGCCGGCCATTGATAATATGACGCTTCACGTGGATAAGGGTGAATTCGTATTTATTGTAGGAAACAGTGGTTCCGGAAAATCAACTCTCATCAAACTGCTGTTGAAGGAACTGGATCCTACAAGTGGAACGATTACAGTCAACGGACAGGTCCTTAACAAGTTGAAACGTAGAAAAGTAGCGAAGTATCGTAGAGGAATTGGAGTTGTATTTCAGGATTTCCGTCTTTTAAAAGACAGAAATGTATATGAAAATGTAGCTTTTGCTCAGCGTGTTATTCAGCGTCCTACTCGTATTATTAAAAAGCGGGTACCGGAAATGCTTACACTGGTAGGACTGGCAGAAAAGTATAAATCAAAGCCAGATCAGCTCTCCGGTGGAGAACAGCAGAGAGTTGCCCTTGCAAGAGCGCTGGTAAACAGACCAAATCTTTTGCTGGCAGATGAGCCTACAGGAAACTTAGACCCTAAGAACTCTTTTGAAATTATGAAACTTTTAGAGGAAATCAACGAAAGAGGTACAACAGTTCTGGTAGTTACACATAACAGAGAAATTGTCAATGCATTTAAAAAACGCGTAATTACCATGAAGAAAGGCGTCATTGTAAGTGATGAACAAGAAGGTGAATATCTGAATGAGAATTAGTACGATTGCTTATGTATTAAAACAGGGATTTAAAAATATATGGAGAAATCTGCGATTTTCTCTGGCATCCATTGCAACTATGTCAGCATGTATCTTTTTATTCGGATTGTTCCTTGCTATTATTATGAACTTTCGCTATATCGTAGATACTGCGGAAGAAGGCGTTGCAGTTGTCGTTTACTTTGACAAAGGAATTAAACAGGAAGAAATTGACCAAATCGGAGCAGATATTAAGAAACAGCCGGAGGTTGCAAAGGTGGACTATATTTCTGCAGACGTAGCATGGGATGAATTTAGCGAAGTATACTTAGGTGGAGACGAGGATATGGCAGAAGGATTTAAGGATCAGGATAATCCGCTGGCGAATTCCGCACGCTTTGATGTATATCTGAAAGAAGTCGAAAGTCAGGCAGATCTGGTAAAGCATATTGAGGGACTGGAAGGTGTCCGGGAAGTAAAACAGTCAAAAGAAGCGGCAGATATGTTGTCTACTTTTAATAAACTGGTAGGATATGTGTCCATTGTTATCATTTTAATTCTTCTGGCAGTGGCATTCTTCTTGATTAATAACACGATTACTATGGGTATCTCCATTCGACAGGAAGAAATTGGTATTATGAAACTTATTGGAGCGACTGACTTCTTTGTCAGAGTACCGTTTGTCATTGAAGGTATTCTTCTGGGTACGATTGGTGCAGCCCTTCCAATGGGAATTTTATATATGATTTATGAAAAAGCAGTAGAATATGTAATTACAAGATTTAACATTTTGGGAGGATTTCTTCAATTCCTGGATGTGTGGGAAGTATTCCGCTTCTTATTGCCAATCGGAGTAGGTCTTGGTATTGGTATTGGTTTAATCGGAAGTATTGTTTCCCTTAGAAAGCACTTAAAAGTATAAAAAAAGTGGGAGGGACGCATGAAGATAAAAAATAGAAAAACTGCCATATTATTAGCAGGCTGTCTGACAGTTTCTAATGTACTTTCTGTATTTGCGGCAAATGAAACAGAAGTAAATAAGAAAAAAGCAGAATTAGAAAGTCAGATAGCAGATAAAGAACAGCAGGTAAGCTCTTTGCAGCAGCAAAAAAATGATGTGCTGTCTGCGATTAAGAAATTAGATGAAAAACATGCCAAAGCACAGGAAAATCTGGAGTCTTTAACAAAACAGATTGAAGAAAAAAATTCCGAAATTGAAAAAAACAGTGAAGAGTTAGAAAAGGCAAAAGAAAAAGAAGCAATCCAGTATGAAGATATGAAAAAGAGAATACAATATCTTTATGAGGCAGGAAATATTTCTATGATTTCTGTTATTCTGGGTGCAGACGATTTTGCAGAGGCGTTAAGCAGAACAGAAAATTTTCGACAGCTTACTTCTTATGACAGAAAGCAATTAGAAGAGTATAAGAAAACCTGTAAGAAAATTGAAAATCTGGAAAAAGATTTAAAAAAAGAAAAATCAGATTTAGAAAGTTATAAACAATCGGCTGAAGAAGAAAAGAGTAATATTGAAACTTCTATCAGTAAAAAGCAGGCAGAAATCAGTCAGTTTGAAGCCGGAATTGATGCTGCGGTTATGGCACAGTCTGATCTTGAAGGAGAGTTAGCTATTCAAAATGAGATTTTGAAACAGTTAAAAGAAGAGGTACAAAATACAGCAGGCCAGGGCAGTTCTTCTTCCTCTTCAGGTGAAAGTACAAATTCCAATCAGAATAAGACAGAACAGTCACAGCCAGAAACAAAGCCGGAAACAAAACCGGACAGCGGTCAGTCAGACAGTAGTGGTTCTGCACAATTTACATGGCCGTGTCCAGCTTCTCATAATGTAACAAGTCCTTTTGGAGACAGGAATTCACCTACGGCGGGTGCATCCAGTAATCATAAAGGAATTGATATTGGGGCTGGCAGTGGTTCTTCTATTGTGGCTGCTGCATCAGGTACTGTAACAGTTTCTACATATTCTGAGTCGGCAGGAAACTATGTTACCATTGATCATGGAAATGGTTTCCATACAGTTTATATGCACGCATCTGCGCTTTATGTGAAAGCCGGACAGAAGGTAAGTGCCGGTCAGCAGATTGCGGCAGTAGGTTCTACAGGATATTCAACAGGACCGCATCTTCATTTTGGTATTATGAAAAATGGAGTATATGTTAATCCTATGAATTATTTTTAAGATAAGGGGGCTGTTATGCAGTCCTCTTTCTCTATTTCATAGGAGATTGTGCTGTTGTGTAATCTTTTTTGAGAATAATATTTAAGGAGTAAGAAAATGGAACGAAAAAAATTTATGAAGGGATTTCTTTTGGGAATTGTACTGACACTTCTTGTAGGTGGTGCAGGTTTAAAAATTTATGATTATACAGAGGAAAAAGGCAGAGAAGATGATGCTGTAAATAAAGACTTTGTGGAAAAAGCAAAGGTGCTGGAAGAAATCATTGATGATGAATTTACCGGTGAAATTGATAAAGACCTTATGGAAACCGGTATGTATAAGGGAATGATGGCAAGTCTTGGAGATCCTTATTCTGCATATTATACGAAGCAAGAATATGAGGAATTAAATACAGAAACCAGCGGATTATATAAAGGTATCGGAGTAGTTATGCAGATGCAGATGGATACCGGTATGGTAAAACTGGTAAGATGCTACGAAGATGCACCGGGAGCAAAGGCAGGACTTTTGCCGGATGATATTCTTATAAAGGTGAATAATGAAGATATTACAGGTATGGAGCTTTCAGAGGTAGTAGAGAAAGTAAAAACATCAGAAGGAGAAGTTGCACATCTGACAATCGCAAGAGAAGGAGAGAGTGACTATCTGGAATTTGATGTTCCTTTGGAAGAAGTAAACATTCCTGTAGTAGAGCATGAAATGCTGGAAGATAATGTGGGATATATTTCATTATATGAATTTACAGAACAGACAGAAAGCCAGTATTTAGAAGCACTTGAGGATTTGAAAAATCAGGGAATGGAACGTCTCATAGTAGATGTAAGAAATAATCCGGGAGGGCTGTTAACATCTGTATGCGATATTTTAGATGATATATTACCGGAAGGGCTGATTGTATACACAGAGGATAAAGATGGAAAACGTCAGGAAGTTCATTCTGATGATGAAAGTAAGCTGGATATTCCTTTGGCAGTCCTGATAAATGGAAACAGCGCCAGTGCATCGGAAATTTTTGCAGGGGCAATACAGGATTATGGCGTGGGAACAATTGTGGGAACTACAAGTTTTGGGAAAGGAATTGTGCAGAGTTTAATTCCTCTTACAGATGGAAGTGCAGTAAAAACAACTACAGCAAAATACTATACACCAAACGGAAGATGTATTCATGGTACAGGAATTGAGCCGGATGTAGAAGTAGAATTATCAGAAGAATTACAAAAAAAGACAGTTCTGACATATGAGGAAGACAGCCAGCTGCAGAAAGCAGTGGAACTGGTAAAAGAAATGGAAAAATAATGCAGGGGAGAAAAACAATGACAGAGAGAGAACGTATGGAAAAAGGAATTTTATATGATCCTGCAGATGAGGAAATTATGGCAGAGCAATTTCCTTATCTGGACGCTTTGAAGGAATTTAATGAACTTCCTTCCAGTGAAGTAGAAAAAAGGGAAAAACTGATGAAGGCAATGTTTGCCAAATGTGACCATTGCCACTGCGGCACATCCCGTTAGGCCGGATTTAAGACGCAGAGGTATACAGTTTAATCGTCCTGTTCATATTGGCGATAATGTTTGGATTGGAGCCGGAGCGATTGTTCTTCCCGGTGTCACCATTGGAGAAAATTCTGTTATCGGAGCAGGAAGTATTGTCACAAAAGATATTCCGGCGAATGTAGTAGCTGTGGGAAATCCATGCAGAGTACTGAGAGAAATCGGAGAAAGAGATAACGAATACTTTTATAAAGATTTAAAAATTGATATGGAATAGAAAATTTTAAAAACAATATAGCCTGAATTTACAATGTATGAAACTTGTAAATTCAGGCTATATTATTTTTAAGATACCAAGGTCAGAAGGGTATAAACCATGTTGTGCTGGCACAAAAGTGGTTTTATTCCTTTCTGACCTGCCCCTAAATGAGAATAAAAGTGAGACGTAAGTCACACGATATTCGAATTTGGGGCAGAATTGTGAGAGTGCGAAGCACGAAACAATTCGTCAGGTATCTTTTGACTTTAAGATACCAAATAAAATAAGGAGCAGAATAATGGGACGAATTGAAACAGAAAAGAATACGTTTGGAATAAAGGACAAAATCGGCTATATGTTTGGTGATTTTGGAAATGACTTTACTTTCCTTTTTGCCAGTGTATTCTTAATGGTGTTTTATACAAAAGTGTTGGGGATTAGCGCGGGTATGGTGGGAACTTTGTTTCTGGTTGCGCGGTGCGTAGATGCTTTTACAGACATTACGATGGGAAGAATTGTAGACCGAAGCAAACCTTCAAAAGACGGAAGATTTCGTCCGTGGATTTTGAGAATGTGTGGTCCTGTGGCGCTTGCCAGTTTTTTAATGTATCAGGGAGGGATGAAAGATGCACCCCAAGGATTGAAAATTGCCTATATGTTTGTGACTTATATTTTATGGGGCAGTATTTTTTATACGGCAATTAACATTCCCTATGGCTCTATGGCATCTGTACTGAGTCCTGATGCAGATGACAGAGCTTCTCTTTCAACCTTTCGAAGTGTAGGCGCAGTACTGGCTCAGCTGATTGTAGGGGTGGGTGCGCCTTTGTTGGTATATACAACAGACGCTGCAGGAAATCAGGTGGTAAATGAGGAACGTTTTACCATAGTTGCAGGTGCTTTTTCTGTTGCTGCGATTATTTGCTATCTGTTGTGCTATTCGATGACTACGGAACGTGTAAAAATAGAAAGGCAGGAAATGAAGGAAGATACAGGATTTCTAAATACAGTAAAAAGTCTGCTTTCTAACAGGGCTCTTTTGGGGATTATTCTTGCTGCATTATTTTTGCTGGTAGCGCAGATAATGACACAGTCTATTAATCAGTATCTTTTTATTGACTATTTTAAGAATAAAGAAGCTCTTTCCATTATGACATTGGCAGGTGTTTTGCCATCCTTAGTTTTGGCACCTTTTGCAGTACCCATGTCTAAAAAATTCGGGAAAAAAGAAATCGGAATTTTTGGCTGTCTGTGCGGTGCTGTTTCCTGTTTTTTTCTCTTTTTTCTTCATACAAAATCAGCGGCACTTTATATAGGAATTAATGTTCTGGGGTTTTTGGGATTTGGTATTTTTAATTTGATTTTATGGGCGTTTATTACAGATGTTATTGACGATCAGGAAGTACGGACAGGTAAGAGAGAAGATGGAACTATTTATGCAACCTATTCTTTTGCGCGAAAGATTGGACAGGCATTTGCAGGAGGTTTAGGAGGTTATGCTTTGGGGATAATTGGGTTTGACTCAGGTAAGACCGTACAGAGTCAGGAAGTTCTGGATGGGATTTATAATATTGCAACGTTGCTTCCGGGAATTCTTTATCTGGGAGTTGCTATTAGCCTGCTCTTCCTCTATCCATTGAATAAAAAACAGGTAGAAGAAAATATAGCAGCGTTAAAACAAAAAAGAGAACAGGAGAGTGCAAGATGAGACAGGCAATCAGTATCAATGAAAAATGGGCATTTACCAAAGATACAGATGAAATTCCAGAAGAAATGCCGGAGAGATGGTGCTGGGTACATTTGCCACATACATGGAATAACATAGATGGGCAGGATGGAAACAATGATTATTATCGTGGAACAGGGTATTATGCGAAGATGATTAAGAAAGCAGAACTCCCACAGGCAGATAAATATTTTCTGGAAATTCTGGGAGCAAACTCTTCTGCAAAGGTATATATAGACGGAGAAAAACTGGCACATCATGACGGAGGATATTCTGCCTGGCGTGTGGATATTACCAATGCATTAAAAGAAGAAAGTCTTTTAGTGATTACCGTAGATAACAGCAAAAATGATTGGGTATATCCCCAGCAGGCGGACTTTACCTTTTATGGCGGGCTGTATCGAGATGTAAATATTATAGCAGTTTCGGCCTCTCATTTTGATTTGGAATATTGTGGCGGAGAGGGTATTCAGGTAACACCTGTTCTGCAGGGAGAAGATGCAGAGATTACCATAGAGACATGGGTTACAGGAAAAAGAGAAGGACAAAATCTTGTATATAAAATTCGTGACAGAAAAGGACAGATTGTGGCACAAAAAACCTGCTCTGTAAAAGACCGGAAAATTCAATTAAAAATAGAAAATGTTCATCGCTGGAATGGACGAAAAGACCCGTATCTTTATTATGCGGAGGTTGAATTGATAGAGAATGGTGAAGTTTTGGATAATGTGTATACCAGATTTGGATGTCGTACTTTTGAAATTCATCCGGAAAAAGGATTTTTATTAAATGGGGAAAGCTATCCATTAAGAGGAGTATCAAGACATCAGGACAGATGGGGGATTGGAAATGCCCTGTTGCCAAAACATCACAAAGAAGATATGGATTTAATCTGTGAACTGGGGGCAACAACCATACGTCTGGCACATTATCAGCACGACCGGTATTTTTATGATTTATGTGATGAGAGAGGAATGGTTGTATGGGCTGAAATTCCTTATATATCTGCACATTTACCAAATGGAAAAGAAAATACTATTTCTCAGATGAAAGAACTTATTATACAGAATTATCATCATCCCAGTATTGTTGTCTGGGGACTTTCTAACGAAATTACCATGCAGGATGCAGATGAAAAAGAATTGTTGAAAAATCATGAAATTTTAAATGATTTGTGTCATGAAATGGACAGCACAAGGCTGACTACTATGGCAGTGGTATCCATGTGCGATATTCATCATCCTTATATTCAAATTCCAGATGTGGTTTCTTATAATCATTATTTTGGATGGTATGGAGGAGATGTATCCATGAATGGCCCATGGCTGGATAACTTTCACAGAGAATTTCCTCAAATTCCTATTGGCGTCAGCGAGTACGGCTGTGAGGCGTTAAACTGGCATACTTCAGAACCGCAACAGGGAGATTATACAGAGGAATATCAGGCATATTACCATGAGGAATTGATTAAACAGCTATTTACAAGGCCATATCTTTGGGCAACGCATGTCTGGAATATGTTTGATTTTGGAGCGGATGCCAGAAATGAGGGAGGAGAAAACGGACAAAATCATAAAGGTCTGGTTACCTTTGACAGGAAATATAAGAAGGATGCTTTTTATGCATATAAGGCATGGCTTTCTAATGAACCTTTTGTGCATGTTTGTGGAAAACGTTATGTAAATAGAACGGAAGAGAAGACTAAGATAACAGTATATTCTAATTTTCCGGAGGTAACCCTGTATTTAAACGGACAGGAATATCAAAAACAAGTAAGTGATGAACATTTCTTTTATTTTACTGTTCCGAATAAGGGCGAAACGGTTATTACTGCAAAAGCAGGAGCTTGTAAAGATCAAAGTTTTATTCGAAAGACAGAGAAGTTTCATGAGGAATATCGTTTAAAAGAAAAGGGAGCAGTGTTAAACTGGTTTGATATTACAGAAATTAAGGGATATTATTCCTTAAATGACAAAGTTTCGGAAATTTTAAAATCTTCACAGGGAAAAGAATTACTTAATCATATTTTAGAAAAAATTCTAAATAAAAAAGTGGAACAGCAAGGAATGATGCAGATGCTGGGAGGCTTTACTATGCTTAGAATGATTAACACCATGGGAGCTATTGGTGGAAAAATGACAAAAGAAGAGTTATTAGAGTTTAATAGCAGATTAAATCAAATTAAGAAAGAAAATTAAATAAAACTAAATTATGGGAAGAATTACTTGACATATGAAAAAAGTATGTACACAATGAAAAAGTAGCAGCTTGAGAAGAGTGTTTTAGTCAGGAGTGTACATAAGATGATATTACAGAAAAAGAAAAAAGATGAGGAAGCTTTAGATTTTGAAAGCAGAAGGCAGCAGCGCAGAAAAAAGAGAATAAAACAGCGCAGGCGGAGAATTTTCTTGTTTTTGCTTTCTATTCTTACGGTTCTGCTGCTCTTTTTCCTTGCAGATAAAGTGAAAAGCAAAATAGAAGAACGCAGGCTTTTAAAAGCCAGAAATGAGTCGTTTGTAGGAGCGCCGCCTTTTGACGTAGATTTAATAGAACCAAATGAATATTCCAGACCTGGGACACCTTTAGAAAAAATAAAGGGCATTGTCGTGCATTATACAGCAAATCCGGGAAGTACGGCAAAGAACAACAGAGACTATTTTGACGGATTAAAGGAAAGCCATGAGACAAAAGTCAGCAGTCATTTTGTTGTGGGGATTGATGGGAAAATCGTTCAGTGTATTCCAAGTACAGAGGTAGCTTATGCTTCAAACTCCAGAAATGATGACACACTGTCCATTGAGTGCTGTCATATAGATGAGACCGGAGAGTTTACCGATGCGACTTATCTCTCCCTTGTTCGCTTGACAGGATGGCTTTGTTATCGATTTAATCTTACAGAAGAAGATGTAATTCGCCATTATGATGTGACAGGAAAGATATGTCCGAAATATTATGTGGAAAACCCAAAGCAATGGGAGAAGTTTAAAAAAGATGTAAAAACACAGATAAAAGAAGTAGAAAAAGAAGTAAAAGAAAGCGAAAAATAGGGAACTGAAGCTTTCACGATAAGTGCATATTCCCGATATTTATACATTCTACGCTCAGTCTGCGCTCACTTTGAGCTTACAATCTTAAAGTGTGCTCGACAAATTCGCTAAGAATGCATAAATATATGGGAATAATGTTTTAAAGTGACAGCCACAGTTCCCTTTTTACCAGTATAGAGGTATAAATATTTTGTTTAGTCCAGATTTAATTTTTTTGTAAGAATATATCGGCTTCCCATAAAGAAGATGACGGAAAAGAGAATATTCCATACAAGGGTGAAAATCATCAGTCTGCCACTGTAAACAGAGAGATTGTCCTGTGTGAGATTTGCCTGCATAAATGGGCTTAATCCGGGGATAATAAGAGTTATCATGGTATTGAGCAAGCCCAGTATAATATTCAAACCAAAGAAAGAGAGGATGGTTCCCAAAACTTTATGGCTTTTAAACAGGTTTCCCAGACACATAGAAAACAGAAGGAGCAAAGGATAAAATCCAAAATGTTGTATTATGCCATCTAAAACAGCAACAATTTTTGCTAACTGGTCTGTGACTCCAAAGCTTCCGGATAAAATTTGAAAAACAGTAGAAGTATTTTCTAAAAGTATGGGTAGAGTCTCTTTGTAGGAAATTAAAAGTAATACAGAGAGCACAACACAAATAAAATCAATAATACTCCATGTCCAGATGACAAAAACTTTTGACCAGAGAAGCTGAGTTGGTGTAACTGGCAGAGTATGCGTCAAATAGCCTTCATCAGAAAAAAGATTTTTCTGAATACGAATTCCCAAATATACCACGGTTCCAATGATGATGGCAAAAATAAATAATGCGTAGCCCAGAAAATAGAAACTAATTGCAATACCCCAAAGATTTGAAACTTCAAAAGTTTGGAGAGTCTCGCCGCCTTTTAGGAGAGAAAATCCTATGCGTCCCACCAGACTATAGACAAGCAGTACAGCATGTAAAATCACCAGCAGCAAGGAAACCGATTTTAAGTCGTATTTATATAATTTTTTTAACATTTGAATACCTCCCTAAATAAAGAGTCTACGGATTTTCCCTGATTAAAACGAATGTTATCTACACTGTCAGAAAGGCGTATCTGACCATTTTGTATAAATACTACGTCATCTAAAATATTTTCCACATCTGAAATTAAATGTGTAGAAATAATAATGCTTGCGTTTTCATCATAATTATTCAGTATAGTAGAAAGAATATAATCTCTGGCAGCAGGGTCGACTCCGGCGATTGGTTCGTCCAGACAATACAGGCTCGCTCTGCGGCTCATAACCAGAATAAGTTGGATTTTTTCTTTTGTTCCCTTTGACATTGTGCGTAAACGGTCCATTGGATTGATGTTTAGATGCTTTAACATATCGTAAGCGCGGCTTCTGTCAAAGTCACTGTAAAAATCAGCAAAATAGTTAATAATTTCAGAAACTCGCATATGCATGGAGAGGTAGGTACGCTCAGGAAGATAGGAAACAATCTTTTTTGTCTCTATTCCGGGTGTATGTCCATCTACGAAAATAGAACCTTCTGTAGGAACAAGAAGTCCGTTTAACAACTTAATCAGTGTGGTTTTTCCACTTCCGTTGGGACCTAAAAGTCCGATGATTTTTCCTCGTTCTAAGGAAAGATTTATTTTATTCAGAGCAATTTTATTGTCATAACATTTTGTAAGATTTCGACATTCTAAAATAGGGTTCATCATTCTTCCTCCTTAACCTGAATTTTTTCAATAAGCTGGATAATGGTTTGCTTACTGTAACCCAGATGTTCCATTTTTTGAAGAAACTCTTTCACCTGCTGGGATGCAATTTGTGTTTTAACCTGTTCAATCATAGACAAATCCTCCGTAATAAATCGGCCACTGGTTCTCTGACTGTATAAAAGTCCTGTATGTTCCAGTTCGGAAAGGGCTTTTTGCATGGTATTGGGATTAACACCGGCAGTTTGAGCCAATTCACGAACAGAGGGAAGCTTTGAACCGGGAGCATAATTTCCTGATATAATATCAGAAGTGATGTGTTCCATAATCTGAGTATAAATAGGATACTCAGGATTTAAGTTCCAAGACATCTGTCAACACCTCCTGTAAAAGCAGTAAATTGTACTACTGTATTATTTGATTAGTACAATAATACAAAGATTGTAAGAATTTGTCAACAGAAATTTTAGAAAAAAATTATTGCATTTCAAAATTTATATGTTACAATATTGTTACATAGAGATTAAGGGTGAGAATATGAATTTATATGAAGCAATTTTTTTAAGAAAATCCGTACGAAGTTATGAAATGGAACCCATATCTCCTGAGATATTACAAGAGATACAGGAGTTTTATTTACAAATTGAAGGGTTAAACCCAGGTATTCGTACAGAGATTTCTATTATTGATAATACAAAGGGACAAAATAAAAGGATGCACTTTTTAGGAGTAAAAGCACCATATTATATTGTATTTTATTCAGAGGAGAAAGATTTGGCTCAGATGAATGCAGGATATATTATGGAACAGCTTGCTTTATTCTTGTGTACAAAAGGTCTGGGAACCTGTTTTTTAGGAAATGTAAAACCTAAACTGGGAAATCCTCACAAGGGTGATTTAAAATTCATGATTACGATGGCATTTGGAAAAAGCAAAGGCAGTTATACAAGAAAGCCGGTGGATGCAAAACGCATGGATTTGAAAGAACTTTGTGTATATAAGGAAGTGCCGAGACAATGGATGAAGCAGCTTTTGGAAGCGGCGCGGCTTGCACCTTCCAGTTATAACAGCCAGCCATGGCGGTTTGTAGTGTATGATAATCGTATCCATGTGTTTGCAAAGAAACATAATTTGAACCATCTGGGAAAATATGAGGAGATGAATTTCGGCGTGATGTTTTCTCATTTAATGGTGGTAGCGGAGGAACTTTGGTTGGATGTGGATTTAATCCGTCTAGAAGATATTACGCATAAAAACTTTCCAAATAATCAGTATGTGCTTAGTGCAATTTTACGTACCTGAGAAAAATAAAAAAATTAAAAAAAGTATTGACAGATATGGAAACATATAGTATATTATACTTCGTGCTTGAGAGATATTTCAACACGATATGCGCGAGTGGCTCAGTTGGTGGAGCGCGACCTTGCCAAGGTCGAGGCCGCGGGTTCGAGTCCCGTCTCGCGCTTTTTTTATTTCTTAAAAAATAAGAAAACGCAGGACATTTCTTAGGAAGTGTCCTGCATTTTTTCTGTCAGATTTTCTTTAACATAGAAGCATATTTTTCTTGTTCATCTTTTGGTGTTTTAAGCAGAAGCATAGCCTGTTCAGCATCTATTTTCAAAGAGTCCATGAGATTTGAGAGATACCTCCTTGTCTTAAACTTAGTATAAGACAGCCCATACAGAAGTACAAGGGGAAAACAGAAAAAGAGCATGACGGATAACCTTGTGAATGGTATAATCATCAATAACAAAAACAGGAGGTTGTGCTTATGGAATACAGAAAATTTCAAAATAAAATTATTGTAAGAATGGACAAGGGTGAGGAAATTTTGGAAAAAGTCCGTGAGGTAGCAGAAAAAGAAAAGATTAAATTGGCAGACATCAGCGCACTGGGAGCTGTCAGGGAATTTACTGTAGGTGTTTTTGACACGGAAGCGAAAGAATATCATGCAAATGAATTTAAAGGAAGTTTCGAAATTGTTTCTTTAACAGGAACCATTAACACCATGAATGATGAATTTTACTGCCATCTTCATATGAGCGCAGGAAATGAAAAAGGACAGGTGTTCGGAGGTCATTTAAACAGGGCTATTATCAGTGCAACGTGTGAAATGATTATTACGTTAATTGACGGAAGAGTAGACAGACGATTTGAAGAAGAAGTAGGATTAAATCTGTTTCAATTTCAGTAAATGTGGAAATATTTTTAAAACTGTGGTACAATATGTGCATAAAAGGACTCAATGTTAAGGAGGTAATTGCTTTATGAAAATGATTTTTGCGATTGTACGAAAAGAAGATGAGGGATTTGTAATAGAGCGATTAAATAAAGAGAAAATCAGTGTGACAAAGCTTTCCAGTACAGGTGGATTTTTACGTAAAGGAAATGCAACATTGATGATTGGTACAGAGGATGAACAGGTAGATACGGTACTTCAGATTATTAAAGAAGAATGTTCCAGACGTCAGGAAGTCATGATGAACCCTGCTTATTCTGCCGGCACAAAAGGTCCTGTTATGGGATATGCAGCTCCGCCGGTAACCATTGAAGTAGGCGGTGCAACGGTATTTATTGTAAATGTAGAACAATTTATTAAATTATAGAGAAACCTGATAGGGCATAGGAGAGTGAAAAAATATGTTAGAGATCGGAAGCAAAGCACCGGATTTTTCATTGCCGGATCAGAATGGAGAAATGCATAGTTTGGAAGAATATAAAGGGAAAAAAGTAGTTTTATATTTTTATCCAAGGGATAATACTGCCGGATGTACGAAGCAGGCATGTGGTTTTGCACAGCTATACCCTCAGTTTTTAGAAAAAGATGTTGTGGTTTTAGGTGTCAGCAAGGACAGCGTGGCATCACACAAAAAATTTGAGGAAAAATATGAGCTTCCTTTTACATTACTGTCTGATACGGAATTATCCTGTATTCAGGCTTATGATGTGTGGAAAGAGAAAAATAATTACGGAAAGAAGACTATGGGTGTGGTTCGTACCACATATTTGATTGACGAACAGGGAATAATCGTAAAAGCTTTCGGAAAAGTAAAAGCAGCAGATAATCCCGCACAGATGTTAGAGGAATTATAGGGATATTTATGAAGATTATTATTTCACCGGCGAAGAAAATGAATGTAGATACAGACTGTCTGTCGGTAAAAGGTTTACCCCAATTTTTACCGGAGGCAGAAAGATTATGCGAGGAAATCAGAGGATATACTTACGAGGAACAGAAAACATTGTGGAAATGCAATGACAAAATTGCAAGATTAAATGCAGAGCGTTTCCGTGATATGAATTTGAAAACAGGTCTTACACCGGCAATTCTGTCCTATGAAGGACTGCAGTACCAGCACATAGCGCCACAGGTTTTTACAGTGAAAGAGCTACAATACATTCAGGAGCATTTGTGTATTTTATCAGGATTTTACGGGGTATTAAAGCCTTTTGACGGAGTGACACCTTATCGTTTGGAAATGGGAACCAAGATGGAGATAGAAGGGTGCAGAGATTTGTATGAATTCTGGGGAGATAAATTGTATCAGTCTGTAACAGATGAAGATGGAATAATTATTAATCTGGCATCTAAAGAATATTCTCAAAGCATTTCTAAATATATTTTACCTAAAGACCGCTTTATTACCATTGAATTCGGAGAAATCCATAATGGAAAAGTGAAACAGAAGGGGATTTTTTCAAAAATGGCAAGAGGTGAAATGGTTCGTTATATGGCAGAAAACCAGATAGAAGATATAGAGAAAATAAAAGAGTTCCACGCTATGGGACTGCAGTATGCGGAAGAGTTTTCCGATGCAAATAAAATTGTATTTACAATATGAAAAACAGGGCTATTGCATCAAGTGCATATCGAGAATATTTATCTATTTTACGTTCAGTTTGCGCTCACTTTGAGCTTGTAATCTCAAAGCGTGCTCAACAAATTCACTAAAAATAGATAAATATTCCGAAACGCTACTTAATGTAATAGTCCTGTTTTGTGTAATATAAAAGGATACTATTCAATTACGTAAATCCAGTCTTTTGGGGCTTCAATAGTTCCCATCTGAATTCCTGTAAGGGTATCGTATAACTGTTTTGTTACTTCGCCCATGGAGTCCATGCCGCTTGGGAAACAAATTTCTTTTCCGTGGTCTACGATTTTACCTACCGGAGAGATTACAGCGGCAGTTCCACAAAGACCGCACTCTGCAAAGTCCTGCAGCTCATCCAGGTAAACTTCTCTTTCTTCCGCTTCCAGTCCCAGATAATCTTTTGCAACCTGAAGGAGAGAACGGCGTGTGATAGAAGGAAGAATACTGTTGGATTTTGGGGTTACAACTTTTTTATCCTTAGTGATAAAGATAAAATTAGCACCTCCTGTTTCTTCTACTTTTGTTCTTGTGGCAGCATCTAAATACAGATTTTCATCATAGCCTTCATTATGTGCATCTACGATGGCGTGCATACTCATGGCATAGTTCAGTCCTGCTTTAATATGTCCTGTTCCACATGGAGCAGCTCTGTCGAAATCGCTAATTCTTAATGTTAACGGTTTTATACCGCCTTTAAAATATGGACCTACCGGTGTGGTAAAAACACGGAACTGATATTCATCAGCAGGCTTTACACCGATAACGGGATTTGTTCCAAACATATATGGACGGATATACAGAGAAGCACCGGAGCCATAAGGAGGAACAAAGGCAGCGTTGGCTTTTACCGTCTTTGTTACTGCGTCAAGAAATTTTTCTACAGGAAATATGGGCATTTCCAGTCGCTTTGCAGAGTCTACCATACGCTGTGCATTTAAATCGGGACGGAAAGTTACAATTTTTCCATCTTTTGTAGTGTATGCTTTCAATCCTTCAAAGACAGTCTGTGCGTATTGCAGCACACCTGCACATTCATTAATGACTACAGTGGCATCTGTTGTCAGATAGCCTTCATCCCATTTTCCCTCTTTGAAATTGGATACGTAGCGGTAGTCTGTCTGCATATAACCAAATCCAAGATTTTTCCAGTCAATATTCTTTTTATCCATTTTCATCCTCCATTCTGCTGCATAGCTGAGCGAAAACAGCTTTTGTGTAATTTTTTAACATTATAAAACTTTAACGTGTGAATTGCAAGAGAAGTTCCGTTGCTTTTTTATAATCTTTCATATATAATTTAAGGAAACAGTAATCACAGGTTGGTAAATTGGATTGTTAGAATAGGAGTGAACGACATGCCGGTGAATGATTGGAATAATCTGGGGAGAGATGTAAAAGATATTGTGCAGCATGCAATCAACAGTGGGGATTTCAGTGCATTAAACAGAGATTTAGGAGCAACACTGGATAGCGCCCTGGGAAATGTAGCGCAGAGTATGAAAAGAGCAGGGAATGCTTACAGTAATAACTGCAGTTACAGACCTTTTGGAGGATATCGAAGTCCTTCACAAAAAGCACGAATGAAAGAGGCCAGAGAGGAATTTGCATTATTCGTCAATACAAACGGGGCAAAGGCATTGGGACTTCTTTTTACTACATTGGGAATTGCCCTTACCATTATGTTTGGTGTAACAGCAGGAATTTTAGGGATTTTATCTCTTTTTATAGGAAGTATTGCTTCTAAGATTGGCACAGTAATGATGATTTTCCTGCCAGCTATGGGACTTAGCGCAATTATGGGGATTTGCGGAAACCGATTGCGAAAGAAAATCAAGAGATTTCGTTCTTATGTAAAGACCTTAAATGGAAAACCTTATGCCAATGTAAAAGATTTGGCGAAAAGTGTAAGAAAATCAGAAAAATTTGTACGCAAAGATTTAAAGAAAATGATTGAGAAAAGAATGTTTTTAGAAGGGCATTTAGATAAAAACGGTGTGTGTTTTATGGCGACAGACGATGCTTATGAGCAGTATATAGAGACTGAACGAAACATGGAGGAAAGAAAAGCAGAAGAAGCAAGAAAACCGAAAACACAGCTTTCTGAGGATGTAAAAAAAGTAATTGAGGAAGGCAATCGTTATATCGAAGAAATCAGAAGAAGTAATGATGCTATTCCGGGAGTGGAGATTTCCAACAAAATGTACCATCTGGAAAATGTAATCCGAAGAATTTTCCAGAGAGTAGAAAACCATCCGGAGCTTATTAATGATTTACATAAGTTTATGGATTATTATCTTCCGACTACAATGAAACTTTTGAATGCTTATGAGGAATTAGATAAGCAGGACATGCAGGGAGAAAATATTAAAACTGCAAAATTGGAAATCGAAAATACATTAGATACGATTAACGTTGCTTTTGAAAATCTGCTGGACAGCTTTTATAAAGAAACTGCATGGGATGTGTCATCAGATATATCTGTTTTAAAGACGATGTTTGCCCAGGAGGGACTTACAGAGAAAAATGATTTTCAGGGAAAGGAAAAATAAGTTATGAGTGATGAATTAAAGGATTTTACAGTAACACCTACACTTACATTTGAACCTTTACAGGAACAGGCTCCTGTGGCAGAGGTTAAGAAAGAAGAGCCGGCAAAATCAGAGATGGATGACAGCATTTTATCTGAGGAAGAAAGAAAGATTGTTGATGATTTTGCCCGCCAGATTGACATTAGAAATTCTGCGGCAATTTTACAATATGGAGCAGGAACACAGAAGAAAATGGCAGATTTCTCAGAAGATGCCCTTGATAAAGTACGCACTAAGGATTTGGGCGAAGTAGGCGATTTACTGGAAGATGTAGTGACAGAATTAAAAAATTTCGATGCAGAAGAAGAGCGTAAAGGAATTATGGGCTTTTTCAAAAAAGGCGCGAACAAGCTGGAAGCTATGAAAAATAAATATACCAAGGCAGAGGCAAATGTAAATAAAATTGTGGAAACATTGGAAAAACATCAGATACAGCTGATGAAGGATGCAGCAATTATGGATAAAATGTATGCATTAAATCTGAATTATTTTAAAGAGCTGTCTATGTATATTTTAGCGGGAAAGAAGAAACTGGAAGAAATTCGCGCAACAGAGCTGCCTCAGCTTATGAGCAAAGCGCAGGCAACAGGTCTTCCGGAAGACGCGCAGGCTGCAAAAGATTTGGACTCATTGTGTGAGCGTTTTGAAAAGAAAATCCATGATTTGGAGCTGACACGTATGATTGCAGTACAAACAGCGCCACAAATCCGTCTGGTACAGGGAAATGATACTTTAATGGCGGAAAAAATCCAGTCTACCATTGTCAATACCATTCCTCTTTGGAAGAGCCAGATGGTGATTGCTCTTGGAGTAGCGCATTCCACAGAAGCTGCAAAGGCACAGCGAGAAGTAACAGATATGACAAATGCTCTTTTACAAAAGAATGCACAGACTTTAAAAATGGCTACTGTCGAAGCAGCGAAAGAGTCTGAAAGAGGAATTGTGGATATTGAGACGTTACAGAAAACCAACGAGTCTCTTATCAGTACCTTTGATGAGGTTATGAATATTCAGCGGGAAGGCAGAGAAAAGAGACGTGCTGCAGAGGCGGAGATGTATCGTCTGGAAGGTGAACTGAAACAGAAACTTTTGCAGATTAATCACTAATTGGAGGTGGATTTATGTATCGTGAGCATACAAGGGTTGTGCAGATTGGAGATAGAAAAATCGGTGGGGGAAATCCCATTTTAATACAGTCCATGACCAATACAAGGACAGAAGATGTTGAAGCAACTGTGGAGCAGATACTGGCGTTAGAAGCAGCAGGATGTGAGATTGTCAGATGTACTGTGCCTACCTTAGAGGCAGCAGAGGCTTTAAAAGAGATTAAAAAAAGAATTCATATTCCGCTGGTGGCAGACATCCATTTTGATTATAAAATGGCCATTGCTGCCATGGAAAACGGAGCGGATAAAATCCGTATTAATCCGGGTAACATTGGCAGCATTGAGAAAATAAAAGCAGTGGTAGACGTTGCGAAAGAGAGAAATATTCCCATTCGTGTAGGTGTAAACAGTGGTTCTTTAGAGAAAGAACTGGTGGAAAAATACCATGGAGTGACAGCTGAAGGTCTGGTGGAAAGCGCTCTTGATAAAGTGAAAATTATTGAAGATTTAGGCTATGATAATCTTGTAATCAGCATTAAATCTTCTGACGTAATGATGTGTGTAAAGGCACATGAATTACTGGCAGAGCAGACCAATTATCCTCTGCATGTAGGCATTACGGAGGCAGGGACTTTATATTCCGGAAATATTAAATCAGCAGTAGGATTGGGGATTATCTTATATCAGGGAATTGGCGATACCATTCGTGTGTCCTTAACCGGTGACCCGGTAGAGGAAATCAAATCAGCAAAGAGAATTTTAAAGACTTTAAACCTCAGAAAAGGTGGAATTGAAGTAGTGTCCTGTCCAACCTGCGGAAGAACGAAGATTGATTTAATCGGACTGGCAAATCAGGTGGAGACTATGGTACAGGAGTTTCCTCTGGATATCAAAGTTGCTGTTATGGGCTGTGTAGTGAATGGTCCGGGAGAAGCAAAAGAAGCAGATATCGGTATTGCCGGAGGCAAAGGGGAAGGTCTTCTGATTAAAAAAGGTGAAATTGTAAAAAAAGTTCCTGAGGCAGAACTGTTGTCAGTTCTTCGGGAAGAACTTGCAAACTGGAAATAAGTATGGAGGCATTGTTTCATGGAGAAAGAATTTCTAGATGTGTTTCGAAATCTGGAAGTAGGAGAAGAACTTGGTGCACTTTTAAGGGAAGTAGCAGTTACGAAAGTCGCCGTAAATCCACAGAAGGATCATATCCGAATTTATATCCGAAGCCGCCAATGGATACATAAAAAGTATATTTATACACTGGAAAGAGCTATTTCACAACAGTGCTTTCCGGGGGTGAGCATGGAGGTAAAAGTGCTGGAAAAGTTTACACTTTCCAGCCAGTATACCCCTCAGTTATTTTTTGAGGCGTATCAATCTTCTATGGCTCTGGAGCTTAAAAATTACAGCATTCTGGTCTTTAATATGTTCCGGAATGCTGTAATTACGTTTCCACAGACAGATACTATGCATATACTTTTACAATCCACAGTGCTGGCAAAGAGTAAAGAAGATGAACTGGTACAATATATAGAAAAAATCTTTTGTGAAAGATGTGAGTTTTCTTTAAAAGTAGAGACAGAATATGAAGAAATAAAGGAAAGTAAATTCCGTAAAAACAGTGATATTCGTATTGCACAGGAAGCAGCTCATATTGTAGAAATGTCCTCTCTCGGAAAAGAAAAAGAAGAGGTTGAGGAAGTAAAAGAAGAGCCGAAGAAAGCTCCTGCAAAACAAAAGGAAAAAGAAAAGACGAAAATAGAGAAGAAAGAAGCTCCTGCAAAACGTGGATTTTCTGACTTTAAACGCAGTGTAAAACGCTCCGACAATCCTGACGTACTGTATGGAAGGGACTTTGATGATGAAGTAATTCCATTGGAAAACGTGCAGACAGAAATGGGAGAGGTCTGCGTCAGAGGGAAGATTATGTCTCTGGAAAAGAGAGAAATTCGAAACGAAAAGACGATTATTATTTTTTCCATTACAGATTTTACAGACTCTATTACCGTAAAGATGTTTGCCAGAAATGACCAGGTGGAGGAGATTACAGAAGGCGTTAAGGAAAAGGCATTTGTAAAGCTGAAAGGTATTACTACCATTGACCGATACGACAGTGAACTTACCATAGGTTCTGTGGTGGGAATTAAGAAAATTGCCAGTTTTGAAAACAGCCGTTCTGATAATTATCCGGAGAAACGCGTGGAACTTCACTGCCATACCAAAATGAGCGATATGGATGGAGTATCTGATGCAAAAGCTCTCATTAAACGTGCTTATGAGTGGGGACATAAAGCTATTGCCATTACAGACCATGGGGTTGTGCAGGCGTTTCCTGAGGCAAATCACTGTTTTGATGCATGGGGTGGTGTCGTGCCGCCAGAAGCGGATTTTAAAGTGATTTACGGTGTAGAGGCTTACCTTGTAGATGATTTAAAAGGGATTGTGCAGAACAGTAAAGGGCAGAGTTTACATGCGCCTTATGTGGTATTTGACATAGAAACAACAGGATTTTCCGCTTTAAAAGATAAGATTATTGAAATCGGTGCGGTAAAGGTGGAAAACGGAAGAATTACAGAGCGTTTTTCAGAATTTGTAAATCCGCAAATTCCCATACCATTCCGGATTGAGGAACTGACCAGTATTAATGACAATATGGTGGCAGATGCGCCTACTATCGATGTTATTTTGCCCAAATTTGAAAAGTTCTGTGAGGGATGTGTTATGGTAGCCCATAATGCAGAGTTTGATATGAGTTTTATCAGGAAGAATTATGAGGATTTAGGTATTGAGCGAGAAGATACGGTGGTTGATACTGTGGGGATGGCAAGATTTCTTCTTCCGCAGCTTAACCGTTTTAAACTGGATACAGTGGCAAAAGCAGTAGGAGTTTCACTGGAACATCACCACAGAGCAGTGGATGATGCTTCCTGTACAGCCGATATTTTTGTGAAATTTATTGAAATGTGTGCAGAAAGGGATATTTTCAATCTGGATGAGCTGAATGAAAAGGGAACAGTTTCTGTTCATTCCATACAGAAAATGCCTACTTATCATGCCATTATTCTGGCAAAAAATGATGTGGGAAGAGTAAATCTATACCATTTGATTTCAGACTCTCATTTGATTTATTATCACAGACGTCCCCGTATTCCCAAGAGCCTGTTTTTGAAATATCAGGAGGGACTTCTTATTGGTTCTGCCTGCGAAGCAGGAGAGCTTTATCAGGCTGTTTTAAATGGAAGACCGGAACAGGAAATTTCCCGTCTGGTGAATTTTTATGATTATCTGGAAATCCAGCCTCTTGGCAATAATGCTTTTATGTTAAAGAATGAAGACCGTTCGGATATTACCTCATGGGAGGACTTGCAGGAAATCAATAAGAAGATTGTAAAGCTGGGTGAGGCATTTAATAAGCCGGTTGTGGGAACCTGTGATGTGCATTTTTTAGACCCGGAGGATGAGGTGTATCGAAGGATTATTATGGCAGGAAAAGGCTTTGATGATGCAGACGACCAAGCGCCTTTATACCTTCGTACAACTGAGGAAATGCTAAAGGAATTTTCTTATCTGGGAAGGGAAAAAGCAGAGGAAATCGTCATTACCAATCCAAATAAAATCGCAGATATGGTAGAGAAAATATCGCCTATTCACAAGGGAAAATGTCCTCCTGTTATTGAAAACTCCGATGCCATGTTAAGGGAAATCTGTTACAGTAAAGCCCATGAAATCTATGGAGAAAACCTGCCGGAAATGGTAGAAGCACGCTTGGAAAGAGAGCTGAATTCCATTATTTCCAATGGGTATGCCGTTATGTATATGATTGCCCAGAAGCTGGTTTGGAAGAGTAACAGTGACGGATATTTAGTAGGTTCCCGTGGTTCTGTTGGTTCTTCCTTTGCGGCTACCATGTCGGGAATTACAGAGGTAAATCCTCTAAGTCCCCACTACTATTGTGCAAAATGTCACTACGCAGATTTCGACTCAGAGGAGGTACGGGCATATTCCGGAAGGGCAGGATGTGATATGCCAGATAAGAAGTGTCCCGTATGTGGAGAGCCTCTGGTCAAAGAAGGATTTGACATTCCTTTTGAAACATTCCTTGGATTTAAAGGGGATAAAGAGCCTGATATTGACTTGAACTTTTCCGGTGATTATCAGGGAAAAGCGCACCGTTACGTTGAGGTTATCTTCGGTGCAGGGCAGACATTTAAGGCAGGAACAATCGGTACGCTGGCAGAAAAAACAGCTTTTGGTTATGTCAAGAATTACTATGAGGAACGTGGACAGAGAAAGAGATATTGCGAAATTAACAGAATTGTGCAGGGCTGTACAGGGGTAAGACGTACCACAGGACAGCATCCGGGAGGAATTATTGTACTTCCTATCGGATGGGATATTGAGGAATTTACGCCGGTTCAGCACCCGGCAAATGATATGAACAGCGATATTATTACTACGCATTTTGATTATCACTCCATTGACTCCAACCTTTTGAAACTGGATATTCTGGGGCACGATGATCCTACCATGATTCGTATGCTGGAAGACCTTACCGGTATCAACGCCAGAGAAATTCCGCTGGACTCTAAAGAGGTTATGTCCTTGTTTAAAAATACAGATGCGCTGGGAATTACACCGGATGATATTCGCGGCTGTCCTTTGGGCTGCCTTGGTATTCCTGAGTTTGGTACAGATTTTGCCATGCAGATGTTAATTGACGCCAATCCCACTTCTTTTTCTGACTTGGTTCGTATTTCCGGTCTGTCTCACGGAACAGACGTGTGGCTGGGAAATGCACAGGATTTGATTAAATCAGGAACAGCAACTATCACTACCTGTATCTGTACCCGAGACGATATTATGATTTATCTGATTAATAAAGGTCTGGAGCATGGACAGGCATTTACCATTATGGAAAGTGTGCGAAAAGGTAAGGGATTAAAGCCGGAATGGATTGAAGAAATGAAAAAACATGATGTTCCCGACTGGTATATTGAGTCCTGTAAAAAGATCAAATATATGTTCCCGAAGGCCCATGCGGCAGCGTATGTTATGATGGGTTGGCGAATTGCCTATTGTAAAATTTTTCATCCGCTGGCGTATTATGCAGCATATTTCAGTATTCGTGCAACGGCGTTTTCTTATGAGTTGATGTGTCAGGGAAAAGATAAACTGGAATATTTTATGGATGACTATGAAAAGCGAAAAGATACCTTGAGCAAAAAAGAGCAGGATACTTACAAAGATATGCGAATTGTTCAGGAGATGTATGCAAGAGGCTTTGACTTTGTTCCCATTGATATTTATAAGGCCAATGCACATACGTTCCAGATTATAGACGGAAAACTGATGCCTGCCTTAGATACCATAGAAGGACTGGGAGACAGGGCAGCCGATGCCGTGGTAGCAGCGGCAGAGGAAGGAAACTTCCTGTCACTGGACGATTTCAGAAATCGAACAAAGGTTACGTCATCTACCATTGATTTGATGAATGATTTGGGATTGTTTGGAAAATTGCCGAAGTCTAATCAGATGTCGTTGTTTGACTACCAATAATTCTATTTTATACAAATATGGATACATTTTTAGCTGAGCGTAAAATGTATCCATATTTTCGATTGATGTAGCAACCTTATTTTTCATAAAGACCGGAATATACTTTCTTGTCCAGCCTTAAATAAATACTGTATAAAATCATCACAAATAAACCGATTATCGCTATCATTACCCATACGGTACGGAAAGGGTAATAGTCGATAAGTGTTCCTATTACATAATTACTTAAAACTCCGATTAATCCGGCGAAGCTGTTTGTAATGCTTAATACTCTTCCACGATGTGTTTCCGGTATTCTCTTTGTAAGATAAGGTGTTTTTGATATGGAACCGAATATTTCACCTATGGTAAACAGTATCATCCCAATAATCGCAATGATAAAATAATGATTTACAAAGATAAAGAAGGCAAGTCCTAATGACTCTAATAGCTGTCCCAAATACATAATCCTGATATCAATTACTCCGGAAAGCTTTTTGGTGAATATGGGCGTGCCGATTACTACGACAACAGCATTGATACTTGTTAAAATTCCAAATTTAAAAGCTCCTGAGCCGTGGAAGGCTTCCTCCATATGTAAAGGCATCAAAAAGTTAAATTGATTATAAATCAGCGCAGCTATGCCGGAAATAACAAATAACAGAAAAAATAATTTTCGTTCAGAAAAAACTTTGAATATGGAGCCTGTTTCACCTTTTTCATATTCGTTCCTTGCTTCGTTATCCTGGTCAGCAGCTTTTACATTCTTAATAAAAATTAAAAGCAGCAGCGTACTGCTTATATCTGCCAGACCGTTAATGAAAAAAGACAGGCTGAGATAATGATTAAATAAAATACCGCCGATAGTCGGCGCCAAAACTAATCCTAAATTCATCGAAAGGTAATTCAGGGAATAGGCTCTTTCCCTATCTTTGTAGGTTGTCAAGTCAGCAATCAGAGCATCATAAGCCGGCTGTTCCATTGCCTGAAATAAGGAAGCAATCGCTAATAAATACAGCGTTGTCATGGACATTGGTAATACAGCGCAAACGAAATAGAGGCTGTTTCCAATTAAGTCAAAGGTAACGATGATATGCTTTTTATTGTATTTGTCAGCCATCTTACCTCCTAGTAAGTAAAATGGTCCCATAAACATAGAAAATATCATCATATACAGGCCAATCGTCTGTCCGTTCAGCCCCAGCTTTTCACTCATGATTAAGGTAAGCATGGGCCATATTAAAGCTCCCATACTTGTCATGACTTTACCAAAAGCCAATACATAGATTTCTTTTGGCAAATGGCTGTACATTGAGAAATGCTTTTTTAGAAATTTCATAGGCATTATTTCCTTTACGTTCTGACAATTTTTTGCGAGTAGCCTATATAAAAAAAGAGTTGTCGCATTAAATATTTATGAGAATACTTAATGTGACAACTCCGGTTATGAAAATTAGAATTTCTCTCCTGAGAGTAATTCGTAAGCTTCTACATATTTTTCAACTGTTTTGTTGATTACTTCTTCTGGAAGGAGGAAGTCGCTTTCTGGATTTGCTTTCAGCCAGTCACGAACGTACTGTTTGTCAAAGGATGGCTGTCCCTGTCCTGGTTTGTAGCCTTCTAATGGCCAAAATCTGGAGCTGTCCGGTGTAAGCATTTCATCGCCGAGGACTACATCTCCGTTTTCATCTAACCCAAATTCAAATTTTGTATCTGCAATGATAATATTTTTTGTAAGTGCATATTCAGCACATTTTTTATACAATGCAATTGTGTAATCACGAATTTTTTCTGCATATTCCTGTCCGCGTCCAGGATATAATTTTTCTAAAGTTTCAACAGTCTCTTCAAAGGAAACATGTTCATCGTGGTCACCGATTTCTGCTTTTGTAGTTGGTGTGTAAATTGGTTCAGGCAGTTTATCAGACTCCTGTAATCCTTCCGGAAGCTTAATGCCGCATACAGTACCGTTTTTCTGGTAGCTTTCCCAACCGCTTCCTGTAATATATCCACGCACGATGCACTCAACAGGGAGCATTTCCAGTTTCTGGCAAAGCATGGTATGTCCTTCGAATTCCGGCTGCTGGAAGAATTCCGGCATATCCTTTACATCTGTAGAAATCATGTGGTTTGGAACAATATCCTTTGTAAAATCAAACCAGAATTTTGACATTTTTGTAAGGACAACACCTTTATTTGTAACTGTGTTTTTAAGAATGTAGTCAAATGCGGAAATTCTGTCTGTTGCATAAATAACTAATTCTTCTCCAATGTCATAAACCTGACGTACTTTTCCTTCTTTAAATGGTTTGTACTCCTGCATGTGTTTTCACCTTTCCTCTTATATAATTATAGTTTGAACCGCTTTTATTGTAACAAATTTTTGAAAAAAAGAAATAGTATTTCCAAAAAAAGTATAAAATCTTTTAAACTTCTCCCAGAATTTCAGAAAGAGCCTGTAAAAGTTCATTATTTTTTTCAGGACTCATCATGCAGAAACGGATGAAGGAACTGTCCAGAAATGGAAAAGTGGAGCAGTCACGTATCATAAGTCCTCTGCGGATGCAATAGTCAAAGACCTGTTCGGAGGTGACGTCTTCCTTTAAAATTTTCACAAGAAGGAAGTTGGAACAGGAAGGATATACCTTTACACTTTTCCAGGAGGATAAGATTTGGAAAAGCCGTTCCCTCTCTCCGGAAATTAAAGCTCTTGTTTTGTCAATATATTCTTTATCAGAGAACATAATACAGCCTGCAATTTCTGCCAGACTGTTAATTGTCCAAGGGTTTTTCTTTGTATTAATATATTTTAAAAGGTCTGGATTGCCTGTTACCGCATATCCCAGACGCAGACCGGGAGCTGCAAAAAACTTGGAAATACCACGCAGAACAATGAGATTATTGTAGTTATTGGTAAGAGGAATAGAAGAAATTTTACTGTCTAAAGGAGCAAATTCTTCATAAGTTTCATCTACCATAACACAGGTTCCATACTGCATACAGGTATCTAAAATTTTGCGCATATCCTTTCTGGTAATTGCTGTAGATGTAGGATTATTAGGATTACAAAGTACCAGTAAATCAATGCTGTCATTTAAGTGTGAGCAAAAATCAGAGATATTGATTTGAAAATTATCTTCTTCCAAAAGTGGATAGTAAAGAGTCTGACCGCCCTTTAATGCGATTTCACGCTCATATTCCGAATAGGTAGGTCCTAAAATTAAGGCTTTTTTTGGATTGGTTGTCTGGATAAACAGAGAAATCAGTTCTGTGGAACCGTTTCCCACAATGATATTTTCAAACTGAGCGCCCGTATAGTCGCAGATGCTTTTGCGGAGTTTTGTATAATCTCTGTCAGGGTAATTTGTAATGGCATCAATGTGAGTTGAGAGCGTATCTCTTAGCAGAGGAGAGATGCCAAGGGGATTTACATTGGCAGAAAAGCTGGTAATATCCTCTTTTTTTATGTGATAAATTTCTTCTATTTTTTCCAAATCGCTTCCGTGAAAGTGGTCTTTATGTTTCAGCATGAAATAGCCTCCCTTTTTGTATTAAAGTTGCACAGCAATTCATTGTAGTGTATAATTCATAGTAGCAGAATATTGTTAATTGTTCAATAAAAAGAAGACGGAGTAAAGGTGATATTTTGAAAACACGAATGGACCAACTGATAAATGGAAGATTTGAATACGATGTACCGGAGCTTACTTTATCAACAGAAAAAATTGTATTAAAAACAATGCCGGAAGAAAAGCTCAGGGGTGAATTAGAATTTGCAGCAGAAGATAAACGAAAAATAAAAGGAATGGCATACTCTACACACAGACGGTTCCTTTTAGGTAAGGAAAAATTTGCAGGAGAAAAAATCATTCTGCCATATGGAATAGATGCTAAAGGACTGAAAAGTGCAGACAAAATAGAAGGAGAGATTGTTTTAAGCACCAGTATAGGAGAATACAGGGTGCCTTTTTCTATTGAAGTAAGGAAAACACAGGTGCGGACTTCTCAGGGAACTGTGGGAACATTGGAAGAATTTGTTGCCCTTGCAAAGGAGGATTTCCGAGAGGCATATCAGCTCTTTGTGGAAAAATCTTTTCCACAGCTTTTGAAAGGGAGAGAAGAGTTACTGCCTTATTATGAAGCAATGGTAAAAATGCCTGCTCCTTATCAGAATTTAGAAGAATTTTTAATTAAAGCAGGATTAAAAGAACCTGTTTCCTTAAGTCTTGAAAAGGAAAAACTGGAGCTTTATGAAGTACAGAGTTCTTTAAAAGATACATTGCGTATAAGAAGGAATGGCTGGGGATTTTTAAGAGCGGAGATTACAGTTTCAGGAGATTTCCTGGAAGTAGAAAAACAGGTTATACATGACGGGCACTTTATCGGAAGTGTATATGATTTAGAATATATTATTCGAAAAGAATATTTGGGCAAAGGGAAAAACTTTGGCAGAATTTCCATTAAAACCGTGTATGAAACCATTACTTATGAGATTATGGTTTCAAAAAGCAATCGAATACAGGTGGATGTAACTGCTTATGAGAAGAAAAAGAAGCTGGAAGCAGCGAAATCTCTTTTAGAACTTCAACTGGGAAAAGTGACTGTTTCAGAATGGTGTGATAATACAAAGGCGCTTTTAGATGAATTAAAAGAAAATGGTTATTATTCTACAGAATGTCAGCTTTTTGAAGCTTATATGTGGGTTTTAAAAGGACAGGAAGATGAGGCAAGACGACTTTTAGACTCTTTGGAAAACAATCAGAGAGTGAAGAAAGAAGAAATTTTAGAAGGGGCATTTCTGTATCTTGATGAAATATCTCACAGAAGTACACAGTTAAAAGAAAAGACAGCTGTGCGTTTACAGCAGTTATATCAAAGACGTGTGGACAGCTGCCTGCTTCTATATATGATTTTTGAAATGGATGAAGAGGCACTTAGAACGCAATCCAGAAAGATGTTCTTCTTAGAGGAACAGTATCGAACCGGCTGTAGAAGTCCATTTTTATATTTAATGGCATGTAAGTTAGGCGCGGAAGATGGTTCTGTTTTCCGAAAAATGAACCATTTTACTATACAGGTATACCGCTTTGCCCGGAAATATGGAATGCTTACAGAGGAAATGGCGTTTCGTGCAGTGGATTTAGCAGGTCAGTTAAAGCGTTTTTCAAAACCAGTGTATGAAATTTTATCTTATATCTATGAAAAGTATCCTTCTGCATTGGTAATAAAAGGAATTTGCCAGTTTGTAATGAAGGGAGAACCGAGAAAACAGGAATACTTTAAATGGTATGATTTGGCTGTTCGGGCGGAATTGAAAATTACAGGTTTGTATGAATATTATATTGAAACTATGAGCAGGAATTATCAGAAAGTCCTGCCAAAGGTTATCCGCCTGTATTTCGGATATAACAATACATTAAGTGACCAGAGAAGGGCGTTTATCTATAGTAACATTATTCGAAATAAAGAAATTGATAAGGAAACTTATCAGGCTTATAAACAAAACATGGAAGTTTTTGCCTGTGACAAAATTAAGGAAGGCAGAATGAATGAAGATTTTGCAGTGGTGTATCAGGAATTTTGCGTAAATTCCGAAGATGAGAACGTACGTGCAGCTTTGGCAAAGGTTTTATTTACTTACAGGCTTTATTGTGATGATCCTAAAATCTGTAAAGTAATTGTCCGCCATACTGCAATGAAAGAAGAGCAGGTGTATCTGTGTACAGACAGAACAGCCTATATTTCTCTCTATACACAGGATGCGGCAATTTTATTTGAGGACAGCAGCAAGCGCCGATATGCAGGTACCGTAGACTATAATCTTCATAAACTTTTAGATATTGAAGAATTGTCAGGAAAGCTGGCAAAAGATGGGCAAAGATATGCAGGAATGCTGCTGCATACCTGTGGGGAATTAAAACATGAAAATTCCATTACAGAAGAGAATATTTCCAGCTTCGAAGCTGTTTTAAAACAGGATATCTTTGAGGAAGATTATCGACAGGAAATCCGTAAACGTCTGCTTCTCTACTATGAGTCACAAATGGACAATAGGAATTTAAGAGAGTCTTTAAAGGAGATGGATTTTAAAGCATTTGCAAAAGTAAATAAAAGCCTTCTGGTTACGATTTTAGTGAAACAGGATATGTTTGTAGGGGCTTATGATTTAATCTGCGAATACGGATATGAAGATGTGGAGATGTCCATTCTTTTAAGAATGTGCAGCAGAATGATTTTGAATTTAGAGTTTGAATATGAGGAAGAATTGCTGTTGCTGGCAGGCTATATTGTAAAATCGGGTATTTATGATGAAATTCTTTTAAAATATATGGCATCACATTTTGAAGGCCCTGTATGGGAGATGACAGAACTGTGGAAGCGTGTCAGAGGTTTTTCTCTGGACTGTTATGCTTTGGAAGAAAGAATTCTTCGGTACAGCATGTTCACCAGAATTTATTCTGAGCAGGGGCTGGAGGTTCTGAAAGATTATATACAGCAGGGAGGAAATGAGCATGTTATTTTGGCTTACCTGACTTTTGAGTCTTACGGCTATTTTGTAGGAGGAAAAGAAACAGGGGAAATCCTCTTTGATGGGTTGGAAAGTCTTATGGATAAGGAGTGGGAATGTGATATTATCTGTAGACTGGCTCTTTTAAAACATGATACAGAGCAGAAGAAATGGGATAGTAAGAAGCGGCAGAGAGCACAGAAAATTTTGGAAGAGTGTAGAAGAGAGCGTCTGAAATTTGAATTTTTCCAAGAGATGCCAAGAGAGCTTTTGCAGGCATGCCAGATGGAAGATAAGATGTTTGTAGAGTGCAAGGCGGGACCGGGAGCAAAGGTCACGCTTTACTATCAGGTAGAGAGAGAAAATGTGATTTCTGAAGAAAAAACAGAGCCGCTGAAGGAACGATATCAGGGGATTTATAATAAAGAATTTATCCTGTTTTACGGAGAAAAGCTTTTATATCGTTTTGTAATAGAAAGAAACGGACAGACATGGGAAATCCCACAGCAGATTTTACAGGTAGAAGATGCGGAAATTTACGGACACAGTAAATATCAGCTGTTAAATCGAATGCTGAAGCTTTTGGAAGAAGGAAAGAAAGATGAACTTTCTGCTATGGAGCAAGCTTATTTGCAACAGGAAAGACAGGTGGCACAATTATTTGAATTGCTGGATTAAGGGGTGAAAGAAATGAACGAAACGAGAAACATTATAGTAGGGCTGGAAATCGGAAAGCTTCAATCACAGCTTTGTTATTACGACAGGAAAGAGAAAGAACCCATTTCTGTTTCTGTAAAGGCAGGGAGTAATCAGTATCTTTTTCCCACCTTGTTATCCGTAAATCCGGAAAAGGAAGTCTGGCATTATGGGCTGGAAGCGGAATATTTTTCAGCCAATGAAGGGGAAATTGCAGTAAACGGGCTTTTAGGTATATGGGGAGAAGGAAGTAGTGTTCATATCGGAGAAAAAGATTATGAGCCTGCTAAACTTATGGAAGCTTATTTAAAAGGTGCGTTGTCTCTTTTAGGAGTGGGAGAACCTGTAAGGCAGATAAAAGGATTGATGATCACTGTGCCCAAGCTTTCAGCTTCCATGGTTAAAGTTATTTATGAGGCGGTTGAGATTATGGGATTTTCCAGAAACCAGATCTTTTTGCAGGATTATGACGAGAGCTTTTATTATTATGTAATGAACCACAGGAAGGATAATTGTACAAGAAAAATCGGGTGGTTTTTGTTTGAAGGTAATCAGGTGTCTTTTGCAAGGCTGGTTATGGACAATCAAAAAAGACCGGCAATGGCATGTATTGAGCATGGAATTACAGCAGAGTTATCCACAGATCCGGTGAAGAGGGACGAGGATTTCTATCGTTTAATTGACCGCTCCTGTGGAAAAGATCCTTATTCCAGTATTTATATAGTGGGAGAAGGGTTTGAACAGGATTGGGCGGTACGTTCTATTCCATTCTTATGCAGAAATCAGAGACATGTTTTTTATGGCAATAATCTTTATGTAAAAGGCGCCTGTTATGGAGCCAGAGAAAAATGTGATGAGGGAAATTTAAAAGGATATTTGTACCTGAGTCCTTCTTTGGTACGGAATAATGTGGCAATGGAAATGCTGGTGAATGGTTCTCCAAAGACTTACTCCCTTGTGGAAGCAGGTAAGAACTGGTATGAAATTCATACAGAGCTGGAATTGATTTTAGATGAAAAAGAGGATTTGGAATTTGTGGTAACACCTATGGAGGGAGGAAGTAAGACAAGATTTAGTATGAAGCTTCCGGGACTTCCGAAAAGACCGAATAAAACTACGCGATTGAAGATTTGTATATCATACGAAAATAGTGAAACCTGTGTAATTGTTGTGGAAGATATGGGATTTGGAGAGATGTTTCCTTCTAATGGAAATGTATGGACAGAGAAAGTGTCATGGTAAAGGAGGACAGGAATGAGCGGATATATTTTATGTCAGTTAAAGAGAGCAGAAATTCCCTATTATATCGAGAATATCAGCACGAACATTTATAGTATTGAGGAACTGTGCTATTATTTTTACCATAATATTTATCTTCTGGATGAAAGTATTTTAAATGAGCATCTCTGTGACTGGATCCGAAAGGAATTTGGTCTGGAGAAACTATATCGCCGTCTTTATAAAGTGTTGGAAGAAGATATGGGAACAGGAGAATTTATTCTCGCCGTGTTTAAAGAAATCAATTATCTGACACATCAGGAATTTAAGGAGTTAAATGAACAGATTTCTCTGTTGGAGCAGCAGCCAAAAGTTCTTCGAGAGAAGAAAAAGGGGGATTATCTGGTAGAAAACAAAATGTATGTAAATGCTGTGAAGATTTATGAAAATGCTCTTTTGAAGGAAGACAAGGAAGGTCTGGGAGAACAGTTTCGTGGTGGCATTTATCACAATATGGGATGTGCTTATCTGCATTTATTTCAATTTGAAGAAGCAGCGGAGTGCTTTTTGAAAGCATATCAGTTTTTGCATACAAAACAGGTACTCTCGCATTATCTTATGGCGTGCTGCATGGGAAATCAGGAGGAGTTTCCGGGAGTATGCAACCGTATGGGAGTTTCTCCTCAAATGCAGGAGGAAATAAAAGAAAAACTGAAAAATGCCGGTGAAGCTGTGGAAAAACCGGAAAATCAAGAACCGGGAAAATGTTTAGAAGGATTTATCAGGGATTATCACAGGAGCACAGGATTTTAGGAAAGGCTTTATATGAGTATTTTCGGCTTGTGTTTTTAAAGTTAATGAGATATAATCCAGATGTATTACACTGAGTAAGATAAGAAAGCAGAGGTAAGAAGAATATGAGTACAGACAGATATGTAAGCCCATTATCTGAGCGCTATGCAAGCAAAGAAATGCAGTATATTTTTTCTCCGGATATGAAATTCCGTACATGGAGAAAATTGTGGATTGCTTTGGCTGAAACAGAAAAGGAATTAGGTTTAAATATTACCCAGGAGCAGATTGACGAATTAAAAGCTAACGCAGACAACATTAACTATGATGTGGCAAAGGAAAGAGAAAAACAGGTTCGTCATGATGTTATGTCCCATGTTTATGCTTATGGGGTACAGTGCCCAAAAGCAAAGGGAATTATTCATTTAGGTGCGACAAGCTGTTACGTAGGTGACAATACAGATATTATTGTTATGACTGAGGCATTAAAACTGGTTCGTAAAAAACTGGTGAATGTTATTGCAGAACTGGCAAAATTCGCAGAGGAACATAAAGCTCTGCCAACACTTGCATTTACTCATTTTCAGCCTGCACAGCCTACAACCGTAGGAAAGAGAGCAACTCTTTGGATGCAGGAATTCTTATTAGATTTAGAAGATTTAGACTTTGTACTTAGTACAATGAAACTGTTAGGCTCTAAAGGAACAACAGGAACACAGGCAAGCTTTTTAGAATTATTTGACGGAGATCAGGAAACCATTGATAAAATTGATCCGATGATCGCGCAGAAAATGGGATTTAAGGAATGTTATCCTGTTTCCGGACAGACTTATTCTCGTAAAGTAGATACAAGAGTTTTAAATGTGCTGGCAGGAATTGCTGCAAGTGCGCATAAATTCTCTAATGACATTCGTCTGCTTCAGCACTTAAAAGAAGTAGAAGAACCATTTGAAAAGAGCCAGATCGGTTCCTCTGCTATGGCATATAAGAGAAACCCAATGAGAAGTGAAAGAATTGCATCCTTGTCCAGATTTGTTATGGTAGATGCTTTAAATCCTGCCATTACATCTGCAACACAATGGTTTGAAAGAACGCTGGATGACTCTGCAAACAAACGTCTTTCTGTTCCGGAAGGCTTCCTTGCCATTGATGGTATTTTAGATCTTTGCTTAAATGTGGTAGATGGCCTGGTTGTATATCCAAAAGTTATTGAAAAACGTTTAAGAAGTGAACTTCCATTTATGGCTACAGAAAATATTATGATGGATGCTGTAAAAGCAGGGGGAGACCGTCAGGAGTTACATGAAAGAATTCGTGAGCTTTCCATGGAAGCAGGAAGAAATGTAAAAGTAGAAGGTAAAGACAATAATCTTCTGGAACTGATTGCTGCGGATCCGGCATTTAACATGACACTGGAAGATCTGCAGAAAACTATGGATCCTGCAAAATATACAGGACGTGCGGCCGTTCAGGTAGACAACTTCCTGAAAAAAGTAGTTAATCCTGTTTTGGAAGCAAATAAAGAGCTTCTGGGTATGACAGCAGAGATTAATGTGTAAAAACAACAGAAATGAGAGGACATGATATGAAAGAGGAAAAGAAGGGGAGAGCTTCAGCGCTTTTGCCTATTGGAATATTTCTTGTCATCTTTATCGGTGCGGGAATTATTTCTAATGACTTTTATACAATGCCGGCCATTGTAGGATTTTTGATTGCTTTGGTTGTAGCATTTTTACAGAACCCCAGAGTGCGTTTTCACGATAAAATTTCTATTATTTCTAAAGGTATCGGAGAAGAAAATATCGTGACAATGTGTCTGATTTTTCTTGCTGCAGGTGCTTTTTCCGGCACGATTAAGGCGGCAGGGGGAGTAGAAAGTACCGTAAATTTAGGACTTTCTATTATGCCTTCATCTATTGCAGTAGTAGGGCTGTTTATTATCGGCTGCTTTATTTCCGTATCTATGGGAACATCTGTAGGAACGATTACAGCGATGGCTCCTATTGGTGTGGGAATTGCAGAAAAAACAGGAATTTCTATGCCGATTTGTATGGGCGCTATTGTATGTGGGGCTATGTTCGGTGACAATTTATCTATGATTTCAGATACAACTATTGCAGCTGTTAGAACTCAAGGCTGTGAAATGAAAGATAAATTTAAGGAAAATTTCCTCATTGTATTGCCGGCGGCAATTATAACAGCAGTTATTTTCTTCTTTATTGCCAGCGGAAATGCAGGAAAAATTGATGAAGAATTGAATTATCAGGTAGTTAAAGTTGTACCATATCTGGTAGTGTTAATCGGAGCTTTAATTGGAATTAATGTGTTTATTGTTTTAATTGCAGGAACAGTATTATCTGCTATTGTAGGTGTGGGAACAGGAGCTTTTGCCATTGGAGAAGTATTCCAGAAAATGGGTGAAGGAATTACCAGCATGTATGACATTACCGTTATTTCCATTATTGTGGCTGCCATTGTAGCTTTAGTGAAGGAATACGGTGGAATTGAGTTTATTTTGAATTTGATTAAGAAAAGAATTAACGGGCCAAGAGGGGGAGAATTTGGTATCTCAATTTTGGCATTGCTGGTAGACTGCTGTACAGCAAATAATACAGTGGCAATCGTTATGTCAGGTCCTATTGCAAAGGAAATCAGTGAGGAATTTGGTGTATCACCAAGAAGAAGCGCTTCTTTATTGGATATTTTTGCATCAGTAGGACAGGGTATTATCCCTTACGGAGCACAGCTTTTGACAGCAGCAGGACTTTCTGCATTGTCTCCGGTACAGATTATGCCATATCTGTTTTATCCGATTTTGATGGGTGTCAGTGCGATTTTATTTATTCTGTTTAGAAGAAGAACTACAAAATAAAAAACAGCAATAGGTTATGTGGCCTATTGCTGTTTTTTATTTTACTCCGAAATCCAATAATTGTCGAACTGCATTTTTCTTGCCTGTAAAATGAACTGCATGGAAGCCAAGTGCACGTGCTTCAGCGACATTGTCCATTAAATCATCAATAAATACAGCTTTCTGTGGAATGATTTTAAAATCTGTAATCAGTTTTTGATAAATTTCCGGTTCAGGCTTTATGTAGTGTATTTGCCAGGACATATATCCTCCATCTACAAGATTTAGAAAGTCCAGCTCGTTTATGCACCGGTCATAGACGGGTTTTGCAAAGTTGGATAAAATATAAATCTTATAGCCTCGTTTTTTCAAATAACTAAGCCAGTCTTTGGTGTAAGGATAGGTGGAAATCGTTTTTCCAACAGCATCAAAGGTTTCACGAATTTCTTTTTCGTAGCTGGGTGCATTGGAAATAAAGGTCTGTAAAAGTTCTTCTTCTGACAGAGTTCCACGGTCAGCTTCAGCCCATTCCTTGCTGAGAAAAACGGCTTTGGCTACAGCAGTTCCCGTTTTTTCATCATATCCTAATTCTTTTAAGAGTTTCTTCCAGTCATATTTTGCAAGCACATTGCCAATATCAAAAATCAGCGTATCGATTTCGGAAGTTTCCGCAGAGATTTTTGGTATTTCTTCATTTTTGGGATGTGTCCATTTGTATACCAGCATAAAGGCATACAAGAGAATAGGTATCACCACAGTAGCATAAAGAGATGCCATGAGCATACTGCCTGTCTTAGAATGGTCTGTTAGAGATAGAATAAAAGTCAACACGTACATACCTACTAAAAGACCGACTCCAATGATTGCAAGAAGTCGTTTCATGTTTTTCACTTCTTAATCTCCCTTTTTTAGAATATCTATTGTACTATTATAATAATTTTCGAGGGTATCGTCAATGTATAATGACAGAATTTTACTATATGAGTATGAAACCATGGAAAAAGAATTGAGAAATCTGCTGTATCAATATCAGGAAAAACTTTGGATTGACAGTCTGGGAAAGAGTTTTGATGACAGAGAAATTTACAGGATAATCGTGGGAAATAAAAACGCAGGAAGAAAGTTGTTATTTACAGGAACCATTCATGGGAGAGAATATATGACAGCAAAGCTTCTGGTAAAACAGACGGAGCATTTTCTTCAGTATATGTGCAAAAGGGGGAATAAGGATTTTGATGTGGCAGTACATGTAATTCCTATGGTCAATCCTGACGGAGCAGCGCTGTGTCATAGGGGCATAGAGGGAATTAGGAAAAAAGAATTAAAAGAAAAGCTTTTGAAAATAAAGGAAAAGAAAGATTTTGTCAGGTGGAAATCCAACGCAAGAGGCGTGGATTTAAACAGAAATTTTGATGCTTTTTGGAAGGAATATTCCTGTGAAAAACAAAAACCTTCTGTGGAAAAATATAAAGGCGCATATCCGGAGTCAGAGGTGGAAACAAAAGCGCTTACAAAGCTTACAAGAAAGGAAAAATTTCAGGCAACCATAAGCTATCATTCCTCAGGAGAGGTGATTTACTGGGATTTCGGACAGCAGGGAAAATTAAGGGAAGACACCAAGAAGCTGGCAAAAGTGATAGGAGACACAACGGGATACGAGATAATAGACGGGTGGGATAAAATAGCACCGGCGGGATACAAGGACTGGGCGCTTCTGGAAATGAAAATACCCAGTATTACCATAGAAATCGGAAAAGGGGACTCCCCGCTTTCGGAAAACGAATTTCCTGAAATATGGGAGAAAAATAAAGATGTCTGGAAGAATATTCTTCGTATTATGTAGGAGAATGAGGGTGCTTGCAAACACCCTCAAAAAGGGGAGGATAAAGTATTTCTACTTTTTCTTTTGTTGTCTGCAGGGAGGGATGCGTCTTTGTATCATCTCCCTGTGGACTATTTGTAGTATAGACAGAAATTGAAAAGTTATACAAAAATAAAAAGAAAATAAAAAAAGAAATTTTACTTTACTCTCTTGCAGGTTTCTTATATACTGTATCCTAAATAAATTATAAGAGAAGGGAGTAAGACACTGCACAATGGATGAAGATGACTGTACCAATAAGGAAAATCCTTCTGTACATCTGATGTTGCGCTGGATAGGCGTAAGCCTGTATTTGCGGGAATGAGAAAAAAGCAATCAGATATCAGATTATTTAAGGAGGAAAGAAATTGGGAAGTACAATTATTTTTATGATTTTATTACAGGTAGTATTGATTTTATTAAATGCGGTTTTTGCATGTGCAGAAATTGCAGTGATTTCCATGAACGATAATAAAATGGAAAAGATGGCGGAAGAAGGAGACAAAAGGGCGAAGAGGCTTGTAAAGCTTACAAGTCAGCCGGCACGTTTTCTGGCAACTATTCAGGTGGCGATTACCTTGTCCGGTTTTCTGGGCAGTGCTTTTGCAGCAGAGAACTTTTCCGATGTGCTGGTAAAAGGTATTCAGGGATTGGGAATTGCTATTCCGGTTCAGGTTTTAGAGTCTGTTTCCGTTATTTTAATTACCATTGTGTTGTCTTATTTTACACTTGTGTTTGGAGAGCTTGTTCCAAAGCAGATTGCCATGCGAAAGGCAGAGCCCTTTGCTCTTGGGATTTCAGCTTTGATTGACGGAATTTCAAAGATTTTTTCACCGCTGGTGAGCTTTTTGACATTTTCCACAAATTCTGTTTTAAAGCTTTTAGGCATTGATACAGACAAAGAGGAAGAACAGGTCAGCGAAGAGGAAATTCGCATGATGGTTGATGTGGGAACAGAAAAGGGCACCATTGATTGTGAAGAAAGAGAATTTATACAAAATGTATTTGAATTTGACGATTTATCCGCAGAGGAGATTGTGACACACAGAACCGATGTGGTGATGCTGGATATGGAAGATGACATGGAAACATGGAGAGAAACTATTTACCATACCAGATATACCATGTATCCTATCTGTGAAGAAACAGCGGACAAAATTATCGGTGTGTTAAATGTAAAAGAATACTTCCGTTTGGAAGATAAAAGCCGCAGCGTTGTTATGGAACATGCAGTAAGTCAGCCATATTTTGTACCGGATACGGTAAAAGCAGACGTGCTGTTTCGAAATATGAAAAAGAAAAAATGCTCTATGGCAATCGTACTGGATGAATACGGCGGAATGACGGGAATTGTAACCTTAAATGATTTAATCGAACAGTTGGTAGGGGAATTGGAAGAGGATACCTTTCCTGAGCTTGAGCCTTTAGAAAACGGGGCATGGAAGGTGAGAGGAACGGCATTGCTGGAGGAAATGTCTGAAATGCTGGCAATCCCGCTTCCAAGTGAGGAATATGATACCTTTAACGGTCTTGTATTTCATGCGTTGGGGAGTATTCCGCAGGACGGCACAGAGATGTCTTTAGAAATTGACAGATTGTGTATCACAGATATGAAAATTCACAATCATAAAGTCGAGAGCGCAGTTGTTACCATAAAAGAGACCTCTGACATGGAACAATCCGAAGAGGAAAGAAAGTAAGGATTGAAAAAAAGCTGATTTTCGTATATACTGTATCTGTTGAACCAAATGGTGAAATATGAAAATAAAAACAAAAGGCAGGTAAGATACATGGCATTATTACAGGAATGGAGAGATATGGCATACTCTCAGCAGGCTGACAGAGCACAGCTGCAGAAATTCTGGACAGAGTACTTTTTAATTGAAAAGGGAATTTACGAAAAACTTCTCAGCAATCCAAATGAAGTTGTAAAAGGTACAGTAAAAGAACTGGCAGAAAAATTCGATGTAGAATTGATGTCTATGGTAGGTTTCCTTGACGGTATTAACGACAGCTTGAAAATTCAGAACCCAATCGAAGAAATGGATGAAAATACAGAGGTAAATTTAGGATATGATTTAGAAACTCTGTATAAAAACATGGTAGACGCAAAAGCAGACTGGTTATACGAGCTTCCACAGTGGAACAGCATTTTCTCAGAAGAAAAGAGAAAAGAACTGTACTTAGAGCAGAAAAAATCCGGTACTGTTGTAAAAGGTCCTAAAATCGGACGTAACGACCCATGTCCATGCGGAAGCGGCAAGAAATATAAACATTGCTGCGGAAGAAAATAAATAGGTGATAAAAGAACAGAATTTTTTATCAGATACAGGGAAGGCTGTAGGGTAAAAGGTTCTGTTTTTTTACGCAAGAAAAAATTTTATTTGATATAGACTCAGCTGCTTCATTTGCAAATACGGGCATTTTCTGGTTTTTCTGCGCCGCTTATAGATGCTTTTTCAGCCAAATTCGTGCTGAAGCACTCAAACACGGCTTTCAAAATATCACTATAGAAAATATTCCGAATTATTTGTCAAAGGAGCGATGGCATTTTATATTCAAAAACAGAACATTTTCAATATAAGGAGCATAAAGAATGGCGGGTATTTGTTTTCTTTTAGGAGTTGCCAGTGTTTTGTATTTTCTGGGGATTTGGAGAATTGCGGGATTGTCTTCTAAATTTCCGCTGATATGGCTGCTGACTGGCGGCGGATTTTTTCTGGCAGGGAGTTGTATTTATTTTGAAATAGAAATTCCGGTATGGTTAAGTGTTTTAACAGGAATTTTTGTAGGGGGATTTTTGCTGTTATTGGTGTTTACGGAGTATTTTATTATAAGTGCCATGCATCAAAAGGAAGTGAAAAATCTGAATTATATTGTGGTGCTGGGAGCGCAGGTGAATGGAAAGATACCCAGTAAATCTTTGCAGTACCGCATTGACAGGGCAGAGAAATATTTACGTGAAAATGAAAAAACCAAGGCTGTTCTTTCCGGAGGAAAAGGGGAGGATGAGGAAATTTCAGAAGCCCAATGTATGGCAAAGGAACTTGATAAAAAGGGAATTGTGTCCGGGCGTCTGCTTTTGGAGGCGAAATCCAGAAACACAGAGCAGAATATTGCGTTTACCATACCGATTATTCAGCAGGACAGTGAAAAAGATTTAAAAGAGCTGAAAATCGGAATTGTGACTAATGGGTTTCATGTCTATCGAGGCAGCAAGATTGCTCAAAAGAAAATGCAGTGCAGGGTTTATGGAATTCCTGCAAAGAATTCTCGATTTTTACAGGCAAATTACTTGCTGCGGGAATTTTTTGGTGTGGTAAAAGACAGGATTGAGGGGAATTTATAGAAAAAGAGGTTGACAAATAAAAGATATAGGATATATTATGTGGATAGAAAGAGAACACGTTGACGAGACGAGTAAAATGTGGAAGGTCACAGAGAGGAGTGTGTATGCTGAAAGCACTCTGTCACGGAAGCATTTGAAAACTACCTCTGAGTGGCCCCAATCCGGTCCGGTGATTCCGTTATCATCAAATGAAGTGGTTAGTAAAGCATTCGCTTTTAACAAAAAGGGTGGAACCGCGGATAATTGTGAGAATAATCCGTCCCTTGCAGTCAGAAACAGGCAGCAGGGGACGGAGTTTTTTTATACATTTTATCACTCCTTTCCTGCAAAAAGAAAGAGAGGAGAATAGAAATGATTGTTACATTAAAAGATGGTTCAAAAAAAGAGTACGCTGAAAGCAAGTCTGTATACGAAATTGCACTGGATATCAGTGAAGGTCTCGCAAGAGCAGCCTGTGCAGGTGAAGTAAACGGAGAAGTAGTGGATTTAAGAACACAGGTGTCAGAAGACTGTGAGCTGAATATTTTAACAGCAAATGATGAAAAAGGTCTGGCAGCTCTTCGTCATACAGCATCTCATGTATTGGCTGAGGCTGTGAAAAATTTATATCCAGAAGCAAAACTGGCAATTGGACCTTCTATTGACACAGGATTTTACTATGACTTTGATCATGAGTCTTTCAGCCGTGAGGAATTAGATGCACTGGAAAAAGAAATGAAGAAAATCATCAAAAAAGGTGCAAAGATTGAGCGCTATACAATGCCAAGAGAAGAAGCCATTAAATTCATGGAAGAAAAAGGCGAAGATTATAAAGTAGAGCTGATTAAAGATTTACCGGAAGGAGAAGAAATTTCCTTCTATTCTCAGGGAGATTTTGTAGATTTATGTGCAGGACCTCACTTAATGAGTACAAAAGGCGTAAAAGCATTTAAACTGATTTCTTCTTCAGGAGCTTACTGGAGAGGTGATGAAAAGAATAAAATGCTTTCCCGTATTTATGGTACTGCTTTTGGCAAAAAAGATGAATTAAACGAATATTTAGAGCAGTTAGAAGAAGCGAAAAAGAGAGATCACAATAAATTAGGACGTGAAATGGGCTTGTTCACAACGGTTGATGTTATCGGACAGGGACTGCCTCTTTTAATGCCAAAAGGTGTAATTATGCTGAAAGAACTTCAGAGATGGATTGAAGATCTGGAAGACAATGAATGGGGTTATGTTCGTACAAAAACACCATTGATGGCAAAAAGTGATTTGTATAAAATTTCAGGTCATTGGGATCATTATAAAGAAGGTATGTTTGTACTGGGAGATGAAGAAAAGGATAAAGAAGTATTTGCCCTGCGTCCAATGACTTGTCCATTCCAGTATTATGTATACAAAGCAAACCAGCATTCTTACAGAGAACTGCCTATCCGTTACGGTGAAACTTCTACTTTATTCAGAAACGAAGACTCCGGTGAAATGCATGGACTTACAAGAGTTCGCCAGTTTACAATTTCAGAAGGTCATTTAGTTGTAAGACCGGATCAGATGGTAGAAGAATTTAAAGGCTGTCTTGCATTGGCAAAACATTGTCTGGAAACCTTAGGCGTAGAGGAAGATGTTACTTACCATTTATCAAAATGGGATCCGGAAAATAAAGAAAAATATATTGGAGAGCCGGAAGTTTGGGAAGAAACAGAAGGTCACATCAGAAACGTTCTGACAGAACTGGGTATTCCTTTTGTGGAAGATGTAGGAGAAGCAGCTTTCTACGGACCAAAGGTAGACATCAACGCAAAGAACGTATATGGAAAAGAAGATACTATGATTACCATTCAGTGGGATGCACTTTTGGCAGAGCAGTTTGATATGTATTACATTGATGAAAACGGTGATAAGAAACGCCCATGTATTATCCACAGAACTGCAATGGGATGCTATGAAAGAACACTGGCATGGCTGATTGAAAAATATGCCGGATTATTCCCAACATGGCTGTGCCCGGAACAGGTTCGTGTACTTCCTATTTCTGAAAAATACGGAGATTATGCAAATGAAGTTCAGAAACAGTTAAAAGCTAACGGAATTCGTTCCAGCGTGGATAATCGTTCTGAAAAAATCGGTTATAAAATCAGAGAAGCACGTCTTGAAAAAGTTCCTTATATGCTGGTTGTGGGAGCAAAAGAGGAAGAGGATAAAGTTGTTTCTGTAAGAAGCCGCTATTTAGGAGATGAGGGACAGAAACCATTATCTGAATTTATTGATGCAATCTGCAAGGAAATCCGTACAAAGGAAATCCGTAAAATCGAAGTAGATGCTCAGGGGAACAGAATTGAAAAATAGAGTATAGAATTGCAGAAAAGGAAAATACTATCACTGATAAATTAAAATTCAGGAGGTAGTAAGATGCCATTATTAAATTGTACTGTTAGAAATTGTATGTATAATAAGGACGAGTATTGTGCAAAAGGTGATATTCTGGTAGATGGAAGAACTGCAAAAAAATCTGAAGGAACATCTTGTAAAAGCTTTGTGGAAAGAAGAGAAAGTGCAAGTAACAGCTGTGGATGCGGCAGCGCAACTCCACACATTCAGGTAGAATGTAAAGCTTGTGAATGTACCTTTAACAAAGAAGAAAGATGTGATGCAGAGGAAATTACTATTGCGGGAAGAAATGCATGTAAATGTTCCGATACAGAATGTGGAAGCTTTTCTGTAAAATAATTGTATAGGATTTAACCTTTTTAAAGTCGGTACAGATTTGAAAAATCTTGTATCGACTTTTTTTCGCCAACAAACACTTTGCAAAACAGAAAAAATGTGTTATGCTGTTAAAGTATTAATACAGGTTTAGGATAATTCAGGATGTTAACTCGTGTCAATTCAGACAAAATATTTCCATTAGACAATAATTGAAAAAGGTATAAATTCGGAAAGGAATGCAGAATGAGAGAAAAATATGAATCCCTGTCACTTGGAGCATTAAAAGAAGTGGCAAAAGCCAGAGGCTTAAAAGGAATTTCAACATTAAAGAAAAGTGAATTGGTGGAGCGTATGGTGGAAGAAGATCAGAAAGAGAAAAGCGTGGAAAATAAACAGGTTGAAGCAAAAGGTACAGAGAACAAAAATGAGGAAATAAAAGGTTCCAGGGCACCGATGGAACAGTCTGAATTAGACAGTGGCATTACTGTAAAGGGAATTTTAGAAGTATTGCCTGACGGGTATGGGTTTATCCGAAGTGATAATTATTTACCAGGAGAAAACGATGTATATGTATCTCCATCCCAAATCCGTCGTTTTAATCTGAAAACAGGAGATATTTTAAAAGGAAATACCAGAGTTAAAAGTCAGAATGAGAAATTTTCAGCTCTTTTATATGTTACTTATATTAATGATATAAAGGCAAATGAAATGCATCGTATGAATTTTGAAGATATGACACCAATTTTTCCAAATAAGCGTCTGCATTTAGAACGTCCGGGTGGAAGCATGGCTATGCGTATTACAGATTTGGTGAGTCCTATCGGTAAAGGTCAGAGAGGAATGATTGTATCTCCGCCGAAAGCGGGTAAAACAACTCTTTTAAAAGATGCAGCAAAATCTATTTTAAAGAATAATCCGGAAATGCATTTGATTATTCTTCTGATTGATGAACGTCCGGAGGAAGTTACGGACATCAAAGAGGCAATTCAGGGGAAAAACGTGGAGATTATCTATTCAACCTTTGATGAACTTCCGGAGCATCATAAGCGTGTTTCTGAGATGACCATTGAAAGAGCAAAACGTCTGGTAGAACATAAAAAGGATGTTACGATTTTTATAGACAGTATTACCAGACTTGCAAGGGCGTATAACCTTACCGTTCCACCAAGTGGACGTACTTTGTCCGGTGGTCTCGATCCGGCAGCTCTGCACATGCCAAAGAGATTTTTTGGCGCAGCCAGAAATATGAGAGAGGGCGGAAGTCTTACTATTCTTGCAACAGCTCTTGTAGATACAGGAAGCAAGATGGATGATGTTGTATATGAAGAATTTAAAGGAACCGGCAACATGGAATTGGTTCTGGATAGAAAACTTCAGGAAAAGAGAGTCTTCCCGGCGATAGATATTGCTAAATCCGGGACAAGACGAGAAGATTTGCTTTTAAGTCCTGAAGAACAGGAAGCAGTGGATATTATGCGTAAAGCATTAAATGGAATGAAGAGCGAAGAAGCCACAGAGAATATCTTAAATATGTTTGCAAGAACAAAAGATAACGCAGAATTTGTTCAGACGATTAAGAAACAGAGAATTCTTTCATAAAGAATAGAGGTTTTAGGGAATAACACTTGCAATTATTATGAGAATATGGTATACTGCAAAAGCTGTTTGAATTTGAAAACGCAATAAAACAATATAAATAATAAAAATATATAAGAGGTGAATAAAATGAGAGAAGGAATCCATCCAAATTATCAGGAATGTACAGTAACATGCAACTGTGGAAATACATTTAAGACAGGTTCTACAAAGTCTGAGCTCCGCGTGGAAGTTTGCTCTAAATGTCATCCTTTCTATACAGGACAGCAGAAAGCTGCACAGGCTCGTGGACGTATTGATAAATTTAATAAGAAATACGGCATGAATAAATAAGAGGTAGGAGAGGCTGAGGTTTTACAACTTCAGCCTCTTATTGTGTTTGGAGGAAAACATGAAATCATCAAATATTGGCGGACAGGCTGTAATGGAAGGAATTATGATGCGCCATAAGGATGTATACTCTGTTGCAGTCAGAAAGCCGGATAAAGAAATAGAAGTAAAGGTTGAAGATTATAAAAGCGTTGTGAAATGCAAGAGCCTTCAGAAGCTTCCTATTCTGCGAGGCGTCTTTAACTTTATCGACTCTCTGGTGGTAGGAACAAAGTGCCTGATGTATTCTGCCACTTTTTTTGAAGATGAGGAAGATTTAAAGAAGAGAGAGCAGTTAGAAGGCGAGGAAAAGGAAAAAGAGCTGGCCAGGAAAGAGAAAGCAGATAAAGCAATGATGACAGGAACAGTTATTTTGTCGGTGGTGCTGTCTGTTGGATTATTTATCGTTTTACCTTATCTGTTGGCAAGTCTTCTCAGAAACGTAGGCGTTTCTGAAACGGGGATAACACTGGCAGAAGCAGCTGTACGAATTATCCTATTTTTATCTTACATGCTGCTGATTTCGAAAATGCAGGATATTCAAAGAGTATTTATGTATCATGGTGCAGAGCATAAATGTATTAACTGTGTAGAGCATGGTCTTCCCTTAACTGTAGAAAATGTTATGAAAAGCTCAAGATTTCATAAAAGATGTGGAACCAGCTTTTTATTTTTTGTAATCATTATCAGTATTATTTTCTTTTTGGGATTTTTCGCGGTAGTTCCGGTAAAAACCATGTGGCTTCGCGTGCTGGTGCGAATATTGTTAGTTCCTGTAATTGCAGGAATATCCTATGAAGTTATTCGTCTAGCGGGAAACAGTGATAATGCAGTAGTAGCATTTTTCTCAAAGCCGGGAATGGGACTTCAAAAGCTTACAACAAAAGAACCTACACCAGATATGGCAGAAGTAGCAATTGAAGCAGTTGAAGCAGTGTTTGACTGGAAAGCGTATCTGAAAGAGAATTTTCCAAATGTAAAGATAGACGGGGAATGTTGATGAAAACATACAAGGATGTTTTAGAGTATGGGAAAAAGAAACTTCTGGGATGTGAAATAGAAGATGCACAACTTGATGCATGGCTTCTTTTAGAACATGTATCTGGGATATCCAGAAGCTGGTATTTTGTACATGAAAACGAAGAAATCAGTCAGGATTGTATAGAAAAATATCAAATACTGATTGAACAGCGGGGAAAACATATTCCTCTGCAGCAGCTTACAAAAGAAGCTTATTTCTACGGAATGAAGTTTTTTGTAAATGAAAATGTACTAATTCCCAGACAGGATACAGAAATTCTGGTAGAACAGGTTCTGAATTTATCAAAAGGAAAAGAAAATCTGAAGCTTCTGGATATGTGTACGGGAAGCGGCTGTATTTTATTAGCATTGTTGTCAAATTTAAAGCAGGCGTCAGGAACAGGGGTAGATTTGTCTGAAAAAGCTCTTGAGGTAGCACAGCGAAATGGCAGGGAACTGGGGATAGAAGTTTCCTGGATACAGAGCAATTTATTTGACAAAGTGTCTGGAAGTTATGATATAATCGTTTCAAATCCGCCGTATATTGAGACTTCTGTTATTGAAGGTCTGATGGATGAAGTAAAGTTGTATGAACCCCGCATGGCGCTGGATGGAACAGAAGATGGTCTGTTTTTTTACAGGAAAATTACAGCGCAGGCAGGAGAATATCTGAACAACAATGGGATATTGGCTTTTGAAATCGGTTACAATCAGGGAGAAGCAGTATCAGGATTTATGAAAGAGAATGGATACAAGGAAGTTCAGGTTTTGCAGGATTTGGCAGGACTTGACAGAGTAGTCACAGGAAGAATTAAGAAGGAGGAACAACATGTTTGATAAATTAGAGGACATCTTAGTCCGCCTTGAAGAAATTTTAAATGAGTTAAATGAGCCTACAGTGGCAAACGATACAACAAGATTTCAGAAGCTTATGAAAGAGCAGAGCGAGCTTCAGCCTATTGCAGATGCTTATACAGAGTATAAAAACTGCAAGGAAACCGTAGAGGACAGCTTGATGATGCTTGATGAAGAGTCTGATGAAGAAATGCGCGAAATGTTAAAAGAAGAGCTTTCTGATGCAAAAAAACGTATTGAAGAATTAGAACAGGAACTGAAAATTCTTCTTTTACCGAAAGACCCAAATGATGATAAAAACGTTATCGTGGAAATTCGTGCAGGAGCAGGCGGTGATGAAGCAGCTTTGTTTGCAGCTGAGATTTACAGAATGTATGTAAAATATGCAGAGTCTCAGAACTGGAGAACAGAGATGTTAAGCTTAAATGAAAACGGAATTGGCGGTTTCAAGGAAGTTACCTTTATGATTAACGGACAGGGCGCTTATTCCAAACTGAAATATGAAAGTGGTGTACATCGTGTACAGCGTGTGCCGGAAACAGAAAGCGGCGGACGTATTCATACTTCTACCATTACTGTTGCAATTATGCCGGAAGCAGAGGAAATTGACTTTGAACTGGACTTAAATGACTGTAAGTTTGATGTTTTCAGGGCATCCGGAAATGGTGGTCAGTGTGTCAATACCACAGACTCCGCAGTGCGTCTGACACATATTCCTACGGGAATTGTAATTTCCTGTCAGGATGAGAAATCACAGTTAAAGAATAAGGATAAAGCCTTAAAGGTACTGCGTTCCCGTTTGTATGATATGGAGCTTCAGAAACGTCATGATGCAGAAGCAGAGGCAAGAAGAAGTCAGGTAGGGACAGGCGACCGTTCTGAAAAAATCAGAACTTATAACTTCCCGCAGGGACGTGTGACAGACCATAGAATTAAGCTGACACTTCATAAGCTGGACAGTATTATGAATGGAGATATTCAGGAGATTATTGATAACCTGATTGCGGCGGACCAGGCTATACGCTTAAGCGGCTTAGAAAAAGATGCCTAAAACTCCTAGTTTTACGCTGATAAGGAAGTATTCACAACAACTTATCACTAACGCTGACAGACAGGGTGCAAACAGAAACAGAGGGCTAATCACTTTCAATGGTGGTCGGCTCTCTGTTTTTCTATCTTCACTTTGTTACGCAATAGAACGTCATTTTTGAGGGTAGGAAGTATAAAATATCGTCTAAGCGTTTTACACATTCTGCAAGCCGCATAAATCAAGCGTTTTTTACCCTCTACTGCGTAACATATCTATCCCCAAATCAGCAGTTTTATAAAGCGGGTGGATTAGACCGTTTTTGAATATTGCATAACTTCCGTTGTTGGATTATCCGATATTGGATTATCCGATACCAGGTTATCCGACATCGGAAAATCCAACGCAATTAAATAAAAATATAAATAACTAAAGAAATACCAAATACGGATTTAATCAAATACCCATTCCCTTCCTATCCTTTCCCTAACCCCTTTCCTTTGGTCAAGACAAAGCGGCAGAGCCGCCGGAATGGAAAGGAATGGAACGGAAACGGCAATATAAAAATATCGTTTGTTAGTCAAAACGGAATTGCAGGATAGCTTTGATAAGCTGTGCTTTCAAACGGCCTTGAATATCGTCGTTAATATGCCCACGATAGGTAGACAGATATTTAATCTGCGCTGTGTAATGCAGAATTTCGACAACAGCATGAAACAAAATAAATGTGAAAGGGGGAAGAAGATGCAAGTTGTTATCGAGATATCCAAAGAAGTATTGTACGATACAAAGCAAACGATAGAACAAGCAACAGACTTTGCAAAAAGTGTAACTGCATTAGGATTTTATAAGCAATATGGGGTATAGAAAAAATCTAAAATGCTGACAGATACATAAAAAATGAGGGATGCACATAGAATAAAACAGGTATGATTTGTCCTTGACAAAGGAGTTTGTTGAGGATATACTGTACCTAGTGATCGCACTACGGAAACTTGAGAAGCCCGTAGTCCGGAAGGCTCCTGCGGGGGCCTTTCGTTATTTTCAGGGAAGTACAAAGGCGGCGGGAAAATGAAGAAAAAAGGATTTTTAACATATGATGAGCAGATTGCCTTTTTAAAAGAGGAAAAGAATCTGGAAATACAGGATGAAGAATATGCTAAAAAGATATTGTTTAAAACAGGATATTTCCCGTTGATCAATGGATATAAAGAGGCATATAAGAATCCAGTAACGAACCAATTTCAAGATGGTATTACTTTTGAAGATATTTATGAACTGTATCAATTTGACAATGATTTGCGAAGTATTTTCATAAAGTATATTTTAATGGTGGAGAGGAATATCAAGTCTTCCTTATCGTATCATTTTTGCCTTACATATGGTGATATGCAGGATGATTATCTGGACATTAACCATTATGATTATTCAGGCAAGAAAAAGATAGTGATTCAAAATATGTTGAAAATCATGAAAGGCCAGCTTAGAAACGATAGTGACTATGTGTACATCCGTCATTATATGAAAAAATATAAGTATGTACCATTGTGGGTGCTGTTTAATGTATTAACAATTGGACAGTTATCGAAAATATATAGCTGCCAGAAAGGCCGGGTACAGATACAGGTTTGTCAGGATTTTGGACCGATTAAGATCAATGAGATGATCAAAATGTTAGCAGTTATGACAAAGTTCAGAAATGTGTGTGCTCATAATGATCGTCTGTTTGACTTTCGTACCAAGGATGCTTTATGTGATATGAAAATTCATGAAAGACTTTCCCTACCAAGAGAGTATGGACGATATGTGTATGGAAAAAATGACTTGTTCGCACAGTTGATTATCTTGAAACTTTTATTGCCGGAAGACGAGTTTAAAACGCTTTTCCATGAATTAAAAGTGTGCTTCCGAAAACATCCAGTACATAAAGAAGTCTTGGGGAAAATGGGATTTCCAACGAAATGGGAGAAAATCGGAAGAATAAAAAAATTTACGAAAACAGAGTTAAAATAATAAAGAAGATATGAACATCAGGCAGGATATGTTCCCATAAAAAGGCAGGTATCCTGCCTTTTTTGCATGAAAGAGAGGAAATTCATATGAGAAAATTTTATACAGCAGAAGCAGTAACAGAAGGACATCCGGACAAATTGTGCGACCAGATCGCAGATACAATCTTGGATGTGTGTCTGAAGAATGATGAAAATTCCAGAGTAGCCTGCGAGGTACTTGCTACAAAAGGGAATATCATTGTGGCAGGAGAAATCACCAGTACCTATGAACCGGATGTGTTTGGGGTGGTAAGAAAAGTATTGTCCGAGGTGGGAGTTTCCAGTAAGGAAATTCATATGGATACCTTTGTCCATCAGCAGAGTCCGGATATTGCAGAGGCAGAGGAAAATTCCAAAGAGAAACGAGAAGGCTTGTGAAGGATTTAAAAGCCATTGACGGTGTAACAGAAGTGAAAATCGGGAAGCAATTATATGCTTATGACGAAAAGGGAGAACTTCATTCTATTGCTGTTTTAGACCGTAAGCTTTTTGAAAAAGAAAGGAAAGGATCAGGCGTATTAGGGACAGTAGATTATGACAGAGCATCAAAAAACAATGCAATTTTTCATGGTTGGTCACACTTTATTGCAGATACCGGATATGAAATCGGAGATACTGTTTCCTTTCAGTTAGGAGGAAAGCAGGGAGAAATTTCTTATCAAGGAGAATTGCAGGGAGCTTTCGGTTCAATAAACGGTGATTGGGGAATTACAGAAGATACTTATAAAAATCTTGGATTTGCTGATGCAGAGGAAAACATCGGAACAATCTGGGTAGATTGCAAGAAATCAGAGCGTAAAAATGTAGAAGCCGCCATAAAAGAGCTTTTGGAAAACAAAGACCATTATGAATTAAGTAGCTTTGAAGGGGAAGTGGAGTCTCTCGACTCAATGATGGCAATAATGAAAACCATGGGTTACAGCTTCCTGCTGTTAATCGGAATGATTACTTTTATGAATATGGCAAACACCATGATTTTAAATGTCATTACAAGAAAGAGAGAGTTGGGTGTGCTGCAGGCAGTGGGAATTCCGGCAGGATACGGACTTTTCCTGTATGGTAAGAAAGCAGGATTAACAGGATTTGATGTTTATCACTTCCCTAGTGTGGAAATTTTAGTAATGATTTTCATTTTGGCAGTTCTTCAGATTGGCTTGTCCTTTATGCTCAGCAGAAATGTGAAAAAGGAGTCACTGATTGACAGAATTCGATATTAAGTTACTCTGGAATTTTGCAGAAGTACGGAAGTCAGAAGGTGTACAATGTTTATAGTGCTTAAATTGACGTACAAAATAACTGATGTTTTCGTATCCATTATTGAGTGCAACTTCCGTAATAGGTGCAGTAGTTTTTAGAAGCTGAGCAGCAGCTTGATTAATACGATATTCATTTAAGTAGGCAAATGGTGTTTTGCCTACTTTTTCTTTGAAAAATTTGCAGAAATAATTTTTATTCAGAGGAATACATTCTGCAAGAGCTTCCAGTGTTACAGGCTCCATATAATGCTTTTCTATATAGGAAAACACAGATTTTAAAGAATGATTTTCAAAATCTTTTTCAGCTTCATGCTTTTGGGCAGAAGAAAAGGCGTGTTCCTGAAATAGAATTTCCAATATCTGCAAGAGTATAATTTTTATGGAAAGTGCAGTATTGGCAGAGGTGTCTTCTAAATAGAGTCTGGCTGCCTTTGATATCAAAGAACCAATTTGCAGGCTGATTTCCAAAGAGAGAGAACTTCCTTCAGGAAACAGCAGTTTTTTTGACAGTAAAGGAGTAAGAAGCTCATTTTGACAAATATCATATTGAGAAAAACTTAAAAAGGACATGGGAAATAAAAGAGCATAATGGTGGGAAACTTCACTATGACCGAAAATTCCATGAACCATACCGGGATTGATAAAATATACATTTCCCTCTGTTAAAAGCTGAGAGTTGGTTTCTGTGCGAAGCATCAGGCTTCCTTTGGTGATATATATAAATTCTGTTTCTTCATGCCAGTGGTAAGGGGCGAAGTATTGTCCGCAAAAATCTTCCTGAGACAGAGCCTGGAAAGGAAAGTAAGGTGTTCCGTGTGGATTTTCTTCCTGAATGTTAATTTTATACATAATAATTTCGCCCTTTCTTGTAATTACATAAATAAAAGTGAATATAGTACAAATAAAGAGTAACATATTGCAAGAATTTAAGAAAGAGTTTTTTTATACTGAAAGTAACGAAAAAGAACTGTGAGGTACATACTATGAATAAAACATGGTGGAAAAATAGTGTAATTTATCAAATTTATCCAAGGAGTTTTGCAGATAGCAATGGAGACGGAATTGGAGATATTAAGGGAATTACTCAACATCTCGATTATTTAAAGGAACTGGGCGTAGATGTTATCTGGCTGTCTCCTGTTTATCAGTCTCCTAATGATGATAATGGATATGATATTTCCGATTATCAGGCAATTATGGAAGATTTTGGAACAATGGAAGATTTTGATGAAATGCTTTCAGAGATGCATAAAAGAGGAATAAAGCTGGTTATGGATTTGGTAGTGAACCATACTTCTGATGAACATCCGTGGTTTGTAGAAAGCAGAAAGTCAAAAGATAATCCTTATCGTGATTACTACATCTGGAAAGAAGGAAAAGATGGGAAAGAGCCAAATAACTGGGGAGCATGTTTTGGCGGTTCTGCATGGGAATATGATAAGGAAACAGAAATGTACTATTTACATTGCTTTTCTAAGAAACAGCCTGATTTAAACTGGGAAAATGAAAAAGTCAGAAAAGAAGTTTTTGATATGATGACATGGTGGTGTGAGAAAGGTGTAGATGGATTTCGTATGGACGTTATCAGCATGATTTCTAAAGATCCTGCCTATCCTGACGGAGTTTCTCATAATGGCTTATATGGTGATTTTGGCCCTTTTGTCTGCAATGGTCCTCATGTTCATGAGTATTTACAGGAAATGAACCAAAAAGTGCTTTCTAAGTATGATTTGATTACGGTTGGTGAAGCGTCTGGCGTTACTGTAGAAGAAGCAAAAAAATATGCTAATTTAGACGGAACTGAGCTAAACATGGTATTCCAGTTTGAACATACAGACATTACATCTGGAAAGAATGGAAAATGGACAGACGAGAGATTTAAACTCAGAGATTTGAGAAAAATATTGAATAAATGGCAGACAGAGTTGGAGGGAAAAGCATGGAACAGTCTTTATTGGGATAACCACGACCAGCCAAGAGCTGTGTCTCGCTTTGGAAATGACGGACCAATGTATCGTGAACTTTCAGCTAAAATGCTGGCAACCTGTCTTCATTTGATGAAGGGAACACCTTATATTTATCAGGGTGAAGAAATTGGTATGACAAATGCTTATTTTAACAAACTGGAAGATTATCGTGACATTGAAAGTATTCATGCTTTTGAAGAGCTGACAGAAAATGGTCTTCTTACAGAGGAAGAAATGATGAGCGCTTTAAAGGCAATCAGCCGTGATAATGCCAGAACTCCTATGCAGTGGGACGATAGTGAAAATGCAGGATTTACCACAGGCACACCATGGATTAAAGTAAATCCTAATTATTTACAGATTAATGCAAAGGCGGCTTTGGAAGATAAAGACAGCGTGTTCTATTATTATCAGAAATTAATCCAGATGCGTAAGGAATATGAAATTATTATAGACGGTATTTTTGAAGGCCTTCTGGAAGACGATGAAAATATTTACGCATACCAGAGAAAACTGGGAAATCAGACTTTAATTGTAGCTTGTAATTTCAGTGATAAAAAAGTACCGTGTACTTTGTTTGAGGGAGCAGCAGGCGGTAAAGAAATGATTTCCAACTACAAAAACCATGAGACAGGAATATTGAAACCTTACGAAGCAAGAGTTGTACTGATAGAAAATTAAAAAATAACTTCTGCATGAGATAAATGAGGTTGTCGCATTAAATGTTTTGGGATAATGTTTAAAGCGACAGCCTTATTGTTTTTTGGAAAATTTTATTTTCACTCTTTACTGCCAAACTAACATTTTTGCAACATTAGCTGTTAGGGCTGTGCAAATGGAGGAAAGAAGTGTAAGATAAAACCAGGTGATGAATATGAAAATTTTAATTGTGGAAGACGATTTTGTATTAGCAGAGGAAATTTTGCGTCTCTGCAAACGTTGGGGTTTTGAGGGCGAGTATCTGGAAGATTTTTCAGATGTAGATAAGCAGTGTGAAAGCAGTCATTGTGATTTAGTTCTTATGGATATTAATCTGCCTTTTTATGATGGGTTTTACTGGTGCCAGAAGATTAGAAGTGTATCAAAAGTTCCCATATTATTTTTATCCAGCAGAGACCAGAATGCAGATAAGGTTATGGCAATGGTTTCCGGTGGAGATGATTATGTGGAAAAGCCTTTTGATGCGGAGCTTTTGCTGGTGAAAATCCGTTCTCTTTTAAGACGAAGTTATGAGTATACTCAAAGTGACAGGGAATATCTGGAGTCCGGACTTGTTTATGACCGTGGACAGGGGATTTTACTTTACAAAAATCAACCTATAGAAATGACGAAATCTGAGAACAGAATTATGGGTATTTTGGCAGATTATAAAGGGCAGGTAGTGGATAGAGAGACGTTAATGCAGGGATTGTGGAATACAGATGAATATGTGACAGACGTTTCTTTAACGGTGCTGGTATCACGGCTTCGGAGTAAAATTTGTACTGCGACAGGAGGAAGTTCCTGTATTTATACCAGAAAAGGGAAAGGGTATTATTTGCAATGAGGAAATATTTAAAAGAAAGATGGGCGGTACCGATTACAGAAGTGGGATTTGCGGCCTTTTTGAATATATACCTGACACAGCTCTGTGCCACGTCTCTTTATAGACAGGATGTTTTGTATTTGAATGTGCTGCTTGCTGTTTTTGGTATGGTTCTTTTGTTCTTGGATTATAGTCAATGGAAAAAGAAGAAACAACAGGAAGAGGAACAGAAGGAACTTCTTGCATATACGAATAAAGAGTTTTTGGAATGTAAAGAAAAACTGGAAAATCTGTCGGATTATGTTACCAAATGGACCCATGAAATAAAGCTTCCTCTTGCTGCTTTGCGCCTCATGAATGGAAGAAATCAGGATTTTTCTTTAAAAAAAGAAATGCAGGACTGTATTGTGCGTACGGAAAATTTGCTTCATACCGTGCTTATGGGAAGTAAACTGCAAAGACCTGAAAATGATATATGTATGGAGAGAATTTCTCTGGAAGAAGCAGTAAAAGAAGCAGTAAAAAATCAATCTTATTTTCTCATTCAGTATGGTTTTGAAATAATTTTAGAGATAAAAGATGTGTGGGTATACAGTGATAGAAGGTGGCTTATTTATCTTTTAGACCAATTTATAGCCAATGCCATCAAGTACAGAAGCGTTAATCCCAAACTTGTATTTTCCTGTGAAAAACAGGGAGAAAATCAGATGTGTTTAAAGGTCGAAGACAATGGAATTGGAATTTCTAAGGAGGACTTACCTTACATTTTTGATAAGGGATATGTAGGAAAGAATTTGAGAAAAGGGGATTATCATTCAACGGGAATGGGACTTTATTTTGCAGGAAAAATAGGAAAAATGCTGAACCTTTCTTTAAAAGCAGTACCGACACAAGAAAGAGGAAGCTGTTTTGAACTGGGATTTTGCGATATGGCAGAACATTTTATGATGTAGCCGTATGTTACAGAAATGTTAGATTGGAAAGAAAACTGTTGGATAAATGAAAGGATTTTTTGAAACCTCTTTGCTAAAATAAAGATACAGATTAGGAGGTAAGTATCATGAAAAAAGTTTTAGAAGTCAGAAATCTTTCCAAGAATTACGGAAAAAAAGGATATGAAACTGCTGTGCTGAAAGACATCAGCATGGACATTTACGAGGGTGATTTTATTGCCATTATGGGACCAAGTGGGGCAGGAAAAACTACATTTTTAAATATGCTGTCTACCTTAGATAAGCCTTCATCAGGGAAAATTCTTTTAGAAGGGCAGGATATTACGGCTTTAAGCAACAAGGAGCTTTCTTTAGTAAGACGAGATAAAATCGGATTTATTTTTCAGGAATATAATCTGCTGGATAATATGACAGTGCAGGATAACATTGCCCTTCCTCTCTCCTTAAACGGAGCGCCGCAAAGAGAAATTATCAGAAAGGTGCAGGCAAGAGCCGTGGATTTTGGACTGGAGTCTCATTTAAGAAAGTACCCTTATCAGCTTTCCGGAGGACAAAAGCAAAGAGCTGCCAGCGCCAGAGCGTTGATTACAAAACCACGTATTTTGTTTGCAGATGAACCTACGGGAGCGCTGGACAGCAAGTCCGGAAAGGATTTATTAGGGTGTCTGAAAAATGCCAATGAGCAGGAAAATGCCACGATTTTAATGGTAACTCACGACGGTTATACGGCAAGCTATGCAAAGCAGGTATACTTTTTAAAAGACGGAAAAATTCACAGCCGCCTGACGCAAAAAGACAGCAGAAAAGCATTTTTTGAGGAAATTATGACGATGCTGGCAGTCATGGGAGGTGAGGGAGAATGAAGCTCTTATCTCTGTCCTTTTCCAACTTTAAACGCAGTGTCAGGGAGTACGGAATGTTAATTCTTTCCCTTACTTTTTCAATTTTTGTATTTTTTAATTTCCAAAGTGTTATTTATTCTGACTCTATGGATGTTCTGGAAAATTATAATAAAGAGTATATTGACATTATTGTTCAGGCTGCATCCGTAGTATTCGGTGTATTTTTATTTTTCTTTATCTGGTATGCTTCCAATGTCTTTCTGAACCAAAGGAAAAAGGAAATCGGAATTTACATTTTTATGGGGCTGGATAATGTAAGAATAGGAAAAATGTATATGCTGGAGTCGGTATTTATCGGGTTGTTCTCACTGCTTGCAGGGATTGGAACAGGCGTCTTGTTTTCCAAGCTGTTTCAAATGCTTCTTTTAAAGCTGTCTGACATCAGCGTAGACATTAAGTTCTTTTTTTCATGGGAAGCGATACTGATTACAGCAGGAATGTTTCTTGTTATTTATGGTCTGATGACCTTAAAAAGCTACCATACTTTAAAGACCAGCAGTGTCTTAAATTTGCTTTCCGGTGCAAAACAGCAGGAAATGCAGAAAGAAAAGTGGATCATTACATTTCTGAAAATTGCAGGTGGTGTGGGTATTCTGCTTTTTGGATATTATTTGGCGTGGGATACAGGAGATCTCAATTCTTTAGGAAATGCTTTAGGGGCTGTTGTTCTGGTAATTGTAGGGGTTTACCTTTTGTTTTCCGGTCTTATTCCTGCCATACTTCGCAAGCTTTCCGGAAACAAATATTATTTGTATAAGAAAGAGCGTACTTTATGGGTAAATAATCTGGCGTTTCGTATGAAAAAAAATTATAGAACGTATGCAATGGTAACGGTGCTGATGATTTGCTCTGTGACTGTCATGGCAATTTCCATAGCAATGAAACAGCGCTATGAAAAGCTTACACATTTTGACCAGACTTATACTTATCAGGTATTAAGCAGTGAAGAAAAAAACGGAGAAGAAATTGCCAAGGGAATTGAGCAGGAGAATAAGGTGAAATTCTGGAATGAAATGCAGGTGGCTATGGTAGAGCCTTCTGTGGTTCACAGCAAATATACTTATACAGCTTATGGATTGGTAGCTTTTTCAGATGTGAAACAAGCGGCGAAGAAAGCGGGACTTCCTTTTGCTTATAAAGAGCTGAAGGACAATCAGGCAATCGAGCTTTCTCATGAAGTCCTGATGGATATATCAGGTGGTGCGATTGAAAACTACGAGCAAAAAATCGGAAGTGAAACGTATGACGTGATAAAATCCGATAATACGCCTTATTTTGGAGCATTGCAAAATAATACGAAGATTTTTATTCTCAGCGACAAAACTTTTGAAAATTTGAAGAGTTTAGGAAGCGTCACATATTTTTATAATTACAGAATTCAGGATATGAAAAATATGGAGGCGTCCAAATCATATCTGAATACACTGGCACAAAGCAGTGAGGACGGACAGGCATTTACAGGCGTAAATTATACACAGATAGACGGAAGGCAGGACAGTTGGATAAGAGTCATGTATTCCCTTTGCATCTTTATGTTTGTAACCCTTGTACTGGCAGCAGGAAGTATTATCTTTTTGAAAATCGGCAATGAGGTATATGAGGATAAAGAACGATACAAAATTTTGGAGAAAATGGGAATTCAAAAGAAAAGTCTGAGAAAATCTGTACGAAATGAAATTTGTTTTACTTATTATTGTCCTTTTATTCTCATGACAATTACATCCTATTTTTCCGTAAAAGCACTGGGAAATGTTATGAGAGAAAATTTACTCATGGTAAACATCTGGAGCATGGGAATTATTCTTTTGGTATTTACGGTGATTTGTGTAATATCTGTTTATACGGCAAGGAAAAAGCTGTCCTTAACTTCATAAAAAATAAAGATAATTGTTGACAAAGAAAGTACAATATGATATAAGTTATTCATGGCTAACTGAAGGGCGGTTGTCGCATTAAGTGCATAATTTAAATGCTGTTTAATACGACAGCCTCTTTTTTTGAATGAGAGTAAGTCTAAACTAACTAATATCGTGCGGAGGAAATCATGAGAAAAACAAAACGTGGATTGTGGATAGGAATTGGATTTTTAATGATGGGGGCAGGAGCTGTTGGTGTTATTTTGCCGATTTTGCCTACAGTTCCCTTTTTGATGGCAGCATTGTGTTGTTTTACAAAAGGGTCAGGAAAACTGGAAAACTGGTTTCGACAGACTTCGTTGTATCAAAAACATTTAGAGCCCTTTATGGATAAAAAAGAAATGACAAGAAAAGCCAAACTTACGGTTATGATTTCTATGACGATTTTTATGGGAATTGGCTTTATCATGATGGAACAAGTGCCTGTTGGCAGAATGATTTTAGCAGCAGTCTGGATGTTTCACATTCTTTACTTTACTTTGGGAATAAAGACAGCAGAGAAAACCTGTACAGCAGGAGAAAATTTTAATTAGGGAAAAGAGGGCAGAAGATGATTAAAAAAAGACTAATCGGACTTCTAAAAGAGTCTAAAAAATATATTGTTCAAAATGTACTTTGGCAGTGGCTGGGATTATTGGCACAGATAGTGGCAATTTTAGCCATAGGACAGCTTTTGAATACTGCCATATTTGGTAGTATAACCGGCAGACAGCTTTTTCTGACGGGGATGATATGCGTAAGTGTTATTTTCCTTAGAATGATAAGCGACAAGAAAGCAGCAGAGGATTCGTTTCTGGCAAGCTCTGACGTAAAAAGAGTTTTGCGTGAAAAGATATATGAAAAACTGGTACGCCTCGGCTCATCTTATAAAGAACAGATTTCTACTTCTGAGGTGGTGCAGCTTTCTGTGGAAGGTGTGGAGCAGCTGGAAACGTATTTTGGAAGATATTTGCCGCAGTTTTTTTACAGCCTGTTAGCGCCAATTACTTTGTTTGCAGTGCTTTCTTTTATTAGTTGGAAAGCCAGTCTGGTGCTGCTGATTTGTGTGCCTCTTATTCCCATTTCCATTGTGGCGGTACAGAAATTTGCCAAAAGACTTTTGAAAAAATATTGGGGCAGCTATACCGAATTAGGTGACAGTTTTCTGGAAAATTTACAGGGACTTACAACTTTGAAAATTTATCAGTCCGATGAAAGAAAAGCACAGGAAATGGACGAAGAAGCAGAAAAATTCAGACGCATTACCATGAAAGTGCTGACGATGCAGTTAAATTCCATTAGTGTTATGGATTTGGTAGCTTACGGAGGCGCTGCTGTTGGAATGATTGTTGTGGTTCGAGAATATATAAATGGAAGCTTAGGCTTTGCAGGAGCCTTTGCTATTTTACTGTTAGCATCAGAATTTTTTATTCCTCTGCGTCTGCTGGGGTCTTTCTTTCACATTGCAATGAATGGGATGGTAGCCAGTGATAAAATTTTCCGACTGTTGGATATGCCGGAAAGAGAACAGGGAACAGAAGAAGCTTCGGGAGAGAACTTAGACATCACATTTGAAAAGGTGAGCTTTTCCTACGAAAAAGAACGTCCGATTTTAAAAAATGTGAGCTTCCATATTTCAAAGGGACAATTCGTTTCTCTGGTAGGAGAGTCAGGGTGCGGAAAAAGCACAGTTGCTTCTTTGATTTTGGGAAGAAACAGACAGTATGAGGGACGCATTTTGCTGGGAGGCATGGATTTAAAGAAGATAAAAGAAAAGAGCTTAATGGAGCATGTTACTTTAGTAAGACACAACAGTTATCTGTTTAAAGGAACAGTAGAGGAAAACCTTCTTATGGGAAATCCCAATGCCACACAGGAACAAATGACAGAAGCATTAAAAAAAGTAAACTTATGGGAGTTTTTGAAAGGTAAGGAAGGTCTTGAAACAAAATTAGCAGAAAAAGGAAGTAATTTTTCAGGAGGACAGTGCCAGAGACTTTGTATTGCCAGAGCGCTGCTTCATGACACAGAAATGTATATTTTTGATGAAGCGGCATCAAATATTGATGTGGAAAGTGAAGAAATTATTATGGATGTAATCCGTCAATTAGCAGAAACAAAAACAGTGCTTCTGATTTCCCACAGACTTGCAAATGTAAAAAAATCTCACTGTATCTATGTGCTGAGAGAGGGCAAAATTGTGGAAACAGGAACACATAAAGAATTAATGGAACAGCAAGAAGTATATAAGGAAATGTATACGACACAAAAAAATCTGGAAAATTATGGATTAGAACAGGAGGCATCAGCATGAAAAGAAGAAGCGGAATGAAAGTAATGGGACAGCTTATCGGGCTTATTGTACCACTTTTGCATGTCATGCTGGCAGCAATTTTCTTGGGCGTAGCAGGTTTTTTATGTGCTATTTTTCTTACGATTTTAGCAGGAACTGCTCTGATGTATTTTGATACGCCGGCGATTGTGACAATCCATATTAAGATTTTAATTGCTTTTGCGGTTTTAAGGGGTATTCTCCATTATGCAGAGCAGGCATGCAACCATTATATAGCTTTTAAATTATTGGCGATTATCCGTCACAAGGTATTTGCTGCCCTCAGGAAGCTGTGTCCGGCAAAACTAGAAGGCAGAGACAAAGGAAATCTGATTTCTATTATTACCAACGACATTGAGCTTTTAGAAGTTTTCTATGCTCATACAATTTCACCTATTGCCATTGCATTTTTCACTTCTCTCATTATGGTATTTTTTATCGGAAGATATCATATTTACGCCGGTATCTGGGCGCTTGTTTCTTATCTTTTGGTAGGTGTGGGCGTACCGTTATGGAATGGAAGGAAAAGTGCTTCCACGGGAATGGAATTTCGCTCCGGTATCGGAGAATTAAACAGTTATGTATTAAATTCTCTCAGAGGGTTGGAAGAAACCATACAGTATGGGCAGGAAGAAAGAAGAAAACAGGAAATGTCTAAAAAATCAGTGGAGCTACTGAAAAAACAAAAAGAGTTAAATCGCATGGAAGGAAATACAAGAGCACTGACGAATCTGCTGATTTTACTCAGCTCCTTTGGAATGTTATTTTTTACATTGGCTCTTTATAAAAATCAACAGATGAGCATGGATGCAGTAGTTCTCTGTACCATCTCCATGATGGGTTCTTTCGGTCCGGTTGTGGCGCTTTCCAATCTTTCTAATAATTTAAATCAGACGTTGGCAAGCGGAGAACGTGTGTTGTCCATTTTAGAAGAAGCGCCTAAGGTGGAAGAAGTTTTCGGAAAGAAAGAAGTAAGCTTTGAAAATGCTTCTTGTGAGCATGTAACATTTTCTTACGAAGATGAGGTGATTTTAAAAGATTACAGTATTTCTCTGCCAAAAGGAAAAATTATTGGTATTCACGGAAAAAGTGGTTCAGGAAAGTCTACACTTTTAAAACTGTTTATGCGTTTTTGGGATACAGACAAAGGAACAGTAAATATTTCAGGAACAAATGTAAAGGACATCAATACAAAAAATCTGCGTGATATGGAAGCTTATGTAACACAGGAAACATATTTATTTCATGATACCATAGCAAATAATATTAAGATTGCGAAACCGGAGGCTTCCAGAGAGGAAGTTATGGAGGCAGCGAAAAAAGCAGCTCTTCATAGCTTTATTGAAAAGCTTCCAGAGGGCTATGATACCCAGGTGGGAGAGTTGGGTGATACACTTTCCGGTGGGGAACGTCAGAGGATTGGGATTGCCAGAGCATTTCTTCATCAGGCGACCTTTCTTATGTTGGACGAGCCTACCAGCAATTTAGACTCTCTGAATGAAGGAATGATATTAAAAGCGTTGAAAGAAGAATGTGCAGAAAAAACAGTGGTTTTAGTATCACACAGACAGTCTACCATGAAGATTGCAGATGAAGTGTATGAGATGGAGAACGGAAGGATTTCTTAAAAAAGCAAAAAGCTATCATATTAAGTGATAATCAGAAAATCTATACATTTTTAGCGGATTTGTCGAGCACGCTTTGAGATTACAAGCTCAAAGTGAGCGTAGACTGAGCGCAAAATGTATAGATTTTCTTGAGACAGTTTCTTTCATTGATAAAGAAAATTTAATTTTTACAAGGTCTGATAAACCTCTGCCAGCATATTGACCAGAAAATCCTGAGAAAAACGGCTGGTGTCAATGCAAAGCTGGTAATTGTCCAGATTGTTCCACTTCTGGTCAGTGAAAAATTCGTAGTAAGATTTACGTGTTTTGTCCATCTTCTTTACAAGGGCACGAGCGCTCTTTTCTTCTCTGCCTAAGCGTTCCATAACTGCTTTTACACGATATTCATAAGGGGCGTATACGAAAAGACTCAGACAATCATCACCCAGTATATAATTAGCACAGCGTCCTACAATAATGCAGTCTTCTGTTTTGCCCAGACGCTCAATAATTTTGGACTCTGTCTCAAAAAGAACATCATTCATAGGGTGAAAATGATACTGTGGCTGCATCTGCATCTGCTCATTGATAGGAAGCCTCCACTGATTAGCTTTTTTCTCATCTACTTTCAGCAGTTCTTCATATGGAATGTCATTTTCTTCACTTGCAAGGCGAATAAGTTCGTGATCATAGAAATGAATTCCCAGCTTATTTGCCAGTGCTTTTCCGAGTAAACGTCCGCCGCTTCCATACATACGATTGATAGTAATAATACGATGACTCATACGAAACCCTCCTTTTAACAATCACTTTATATAATAAATTATAGCACTAATAGTCCGAAAATTCCAGAAAAAATGATAAAATGTAAGAAATATATTTAGAAGGATAAAGACTTAAATTGTGTTTTTCGGCAAAAAATCGTCTTTCTAAGGGCTAGAAGGTTGCTTTTTTTAGGGATTTATATTATATTAAGTTAGGTAATGTCATTTTGGAGATGGCAGTATAAAGGAGAATAGAATATGGAGAATACAAATAGCAAAAAAAAGATGAGCTCGGCAAAGCGAAAGAAAAAGCGCATTCGAAAAGCCTTTCGTATAGCCGGTGAAATTTTGGTTGGAATTCAAATTCTTGCGACGCTTATTTTTATCGGCTTTACATGGAGATTGGGAATGATTCCTGCCAAGTATGTAGTGGGGTTTGCAGCGTTACTTCTTGTTTTTGCAGCATTGCTTTTTACCATGCAGATTGTAACCAGGGGAAAAGCAATTGTCAGTAAAATTGTCAGTGTTCTGATGTCAGCTGTTTTGATATTCGGTTCTGTATATATGTATCAGACACATGATGCAATTAAGGACATCAGTGGTGATACTCTGGGAAAACAGGTACATAGTGTTCTGGTAGTAGTCAGAAAAGACGATGATGCAGAAAAGGTATGGGATACCAAGGATTATGTTTATGGTGTCCAGTCAATAGAAGATGACAGCGAAATGGCAGAGGCAATGAAAAAGGTCAATGCCGATGCAGGAAAAGAGGTTTTGACAAAGGAATTCGATACCTTAAACGATCAGGTGGCAGGGCTGTTAAGCGAAGCTGTAGATGCCATTGTGTATGATGAAAGCTTCAGCGGAATTATTGAAGAAGTAAATGAGAATTATAACAGCAAAGTAAAAGTCATTGCACAGTATAGCATTGAAAGTAAGAGCGACAGCATGACACAGGGAGTTTCTCCTGACGTAAACGTAAAAGATGAACCGTTCAGTATGTTTATCAGCGGTATTGACGTCTATGGACCGATTTCTTCAAAGAGCAGAAGTGATGTAAATATTATTGCAACCGTCAATCCTGAGACAAAGCAGATTTTGCTTACCAATACACCGAGAGACTTCTATGTAACAATTCCTGAGGTGTCAGGTGAGAAAAAGGATAAGCTGACACATGCGGGTATTTACGGCGTAGATAAGTCCATGGCGGCTTTAGAAGAATTATATGATATTGAAATTCCGTTTTATACAAGAGTAAACTTTACTTCTTTGATTACGATGGTTGACTTAATGGGCGGCGTAGATGTAGAGTCAGAATTTGAATTTACCACAAGCGGCGCCGGTGGTGAGATTATGGATGTAAAGAAGGGCATCAATCACTTTAACGGTGCACAGGCGCTTTCTTTTGCCAGAGAACGTTATAATGTTCCGGGCGGAGACAACCAGAGAGGTAAGGACCAGATGGCTGTTATTCAGGCCATGTTTAAGAAAATGATTACTCCGGAAATGCTGGTAAAAGCGCCAAAGATGATTTCCGAAGTAAGCAACAGCGTAGAAACCAATATGTCTATGGAACAGATACAAAGATTAATTCAAAGTCAGATTGACAATGGCGGAGAATGGACGATTAAATCTGTTGCAGCAGAGGGTACAGGGGATCAGGCATTTTGTTACTCTGCACCGGGTACTGCTTTGTATGTTACAATTCCGGATGAAACTTCGGTTGCGAACATTAAAGTGCTGATGGACAAGGTGGAAAACGGTGAAATGCTTCCAAGCGACACGCCAAATGAAACAGGGGAAGCAGTAGAATAAGAAAAAAACACAACTGACGAAAGTCAGGAACGATATTATGATAGAGGTGCAGGTTTCAAGAGTACCCTTTTGCAAGGCAGGGCAGCCGCAGGAGGGGAAAGGGGAAGCTGCCGAAGTGGGAAAATCTGCCCGAGATTTTCCTGCTGGGACATGGTATAAGATATCATGTACTGTCACGACAAGTGGAGCGCTATCATCATTGGTCATACTCAATAGATTTCGGTAAAACCATGAATGCGTTCCCAGCAGGGAGTATCGTTCATGGTTTTTTTATACATTAAAACAAAGAAAGGAAAATTGATTATGACAAAGAAAAGAAAACTTTTTACCGGTATGGCAATTTTTATGCTGCTTATGATGACCTTTGCAGTCACTGTATTTGCCGGAGGTGAGACGGAAGCGCCAAAACCGCAGATGTATGCTACTTTTTGGTCTTTAGTACCTCCTGTTGTAGCCATTGTTTTGGCATTGATTACAAAAGAGGTTTACAGCTCTTTATTTATCGGTATTTTAGTAGGAGCTTTATTCTCAGCAGATTTTGGATTTGAGAAAACAGTAAACAATATTTTGGAAGGTGGCTTTATTAAGGTCCTTTCCGACTCTTACAATGTAGGTATTTTAATCTTTTTAGTGATTTTGGGAACGATGGTGTGCATGATGAACCATGCTGGCGGTTCAGCGGCTTTCGGCAAGTGGGCAAGCACCCATATTAAAACAAGAGTCGGCGCACAGATTGCAACGATTTTACTGGGTATGCTGATTTTCGTAGATGATTATTTTAACTGTCTGACGGTAGGAAGCGTTATGAAGCCTATTACAGACAAGCACAATGTTTCAAAAGCAAAATTTGCATATTTAATTGACTCCACAGCAGCTCCGATTTGTATCATTGCTCCTATTTCTTCATGGGCAGCCGCAGTCAGCGGATTTGTGGAAGGGGAAGACGGTCTGGCAATTTTCATGAGAGCAATTCCGTATAACTTCTATGCGCTTCTTACCATTGTTATGATGTTTGGTCTGGTACTGATGAGAGTGGATTTCGGTTCTATGGCAATCCATGAAGCAAACGCTTTAAAGGGAGATATTTATACAACAGGAAAGCGAGTGGATGAAGAAGTTTCAGAGAAAAAACCAAATCCAAGAGGAAAAGTAATTGATTTGGTAGTGCCTATTCTGGTTCTGATTGTTTGTTGTATTATCGGTATGATTTACACTGGGGGATTTTTCAGTGGAACGGATTTTGTAACAGCGTTTTCCAAAAGTGATGCTTCATTAGCGTTATCTATCGGAAGTGTATTTGCTTTCCTGCTTACGGTGATTTTTTATGTTGCAAGACGTGTGTTATCTTTCAGAGACTGTATGGACTGCCTTCCGGACGGATTTAAAGCAATGGTGCCTGCAATTTTAATTTTAACTTTTGCATGGACATTAAAGGCGATGACAGACAGTCTGGGAGCAGATGTTTTCGTGGCAACAGCCATGGAAAGTGTAGCAGGAGGATTGATGAATTTCCTTCCGGCGATTATCTTTATTGTAGGCTGTCTGCTGGCATTTGCAACAGGAACTTCATGGGGAACTTTCGGTATTTTAATTCCGATTGTTGTGGCTGTGTTCGGAGAAAGCAATCCACAGTTGATGATTATTTCTATCTCTGCATGTATGGCAGGCGCTGTATGCGGAGACCATTGTTCACCGATTTCTGATACAACTATTATGGCGTCAGCAGGTGCTCAGTGTAACCACGTAAATCACGTTTCTACACAGCTTCCTTATGCGGTGACAGTAGCCGGTGTAAGTTTTGTTACTTATATTATTGCAGGCTTTACACAGACAGCATGGATTGCCCTTCCGGCGGGAATTATTATGATACTTTGTGTTTTAAGCATTATTAAATATAATCACAAAGGCAAAAACAAATAATTGATATTAAAATTAGAAAAACAGCAATATATATAAAGTTTTTCGCAATATGCGCATAGAAATTTTGTGGAATATTGTATATTCTTAAAGTATAAATAAATGCTTTGAAAATGCGAAAGGAGAAAAGATGAGCGAAACAAATTTTAAAGGTCGTGTAACCATTCCAACAGATGTGGATGTGGTACCGGAAACTCTGGAACTGGTAAAAAGATGGGGAGCAGATGCAATTCGTGACTGTGACGGAACAGATTATCCGGAAGAATTAAAAAATGTAGATGCAAAAGTATATTCCACTTATTATACAACAAGAAAAGACAACGAATGGGCAAAAGCAAATCCGGATGAAATTCAGCAGATGTACATTATGACACCATTCTATACAGCAGTAGATGGTGAATTATCCATTCATCTGATGAACCATCTTTATCCTGATATGCTGAAAGTAAATTCTCATGACGATATTACACGCTGGTGGGAAGTGATTGACAGAACAACAGGAGAAGTAGTGCCTGTAACACAGTGGGATTACAGCGAAGAAACAGGGGATGTAACTATTCATGATGCAAAAGCATTCCATGATTATACAGTCAGCTTCTTAGCTTACATTATGTGGGACCCGGTACACATGTACAATGCAGTTACAAATGGCTGGACAAACTTTGAAAAACAGATTACATTTGATGTTCGTCAGCCAAAAACAAAAGAATATTCCATGAAACGTCTTCGTAAATTCATTGAAGACAATCCACATGTAGATGTTATTCGTTATACAACATTCTTCCATCAGTTCACACTGATTTTCGATGAGCTGGCAAGAGAAAAATATGTAGACTGGTACGGATATTCTGCTTCTGTAAGTCCATATATTCTGGAACAGTTTGAGCAGGAAGTAGGATATAAATTCAGACCGGAATTTATTATCGACCAAGGTTATATGAATAACACATACAGAATTCCATCTAAGGAATTTAAAGATTTCCAGGCATTCCAGAGAAGAGAAGTTGCCAAACTTGCAAAAGAGATGGTTGACATCACTCATGAATGCGGCAAAGAAGCTATGATGTTCTTAGGCGACCACTGGATTGGCATGGAGCCATTTATGGACGAATTTAAGAGCATTGGCCTTGATGCAGTAGTAGGAAGTGTAGGAAATGGTTCTACTTTACGTCTTATCAGTGATATCAAGGGAGTAAAATATACAGAGGGACGTTTCCTTCCATATTTCTTCCCGGATACGTTCCATGAAGGTGGAGACCCTGTAAAAGAAGCAAAAGTAAACTGGGTAACAGCAAGACGTGCGATTTTAAGAAGCCCAATCGACCGTATCGGCTATGGCGGATATTTGAAACTGGCTATGGAATTCCCTGAATTCATTGATTATGTAGAAAGCGTATGTAACGAATTCAGAACATTATACGAAAATATCAAAGGTACAACTCCATACTGCATGAAGAAAGTTGCTGTTTTAAACAGCTGGGGTAAAATGCGCGCTTGGGGTAACCATATGGTACATCATGCAATTTACTACAAACAGAACTATTCTTATGCAGGAATTATCGAAGCATTAAGCGGCGCTCCGTTTGACGTGAAATTCATCAGCTTTGACGATATCAGAAATACTCCTGAAATTCTGGATGATATTGATGTTGTATTAAACGTAGGTGGTGCATATACAGCATACACAGGCGGAGACAACTGGGCAGATGAAAAAGTTGTAACAACAGTGAAGAAATTCATCTACAATGGCGGTGGATTTATCGGTGTAGGCGAACCTACAGCATATCAGCATGAAGGACGTTACTTCCAGTTAGCAGGTGTTATGGGTGTTGAAAAAGAAACAGGATTTACTCTTAACACAGATAAATATAACTGGGAAGAACATGATCACTTTATTATTGAAGACTGTAAGGGTGATGTTGATTTCGGTGAAGGACAGAAAGCAATTTATGCGCTTCCAGAAGCAACAATTATTAAACAGAAAGATCAGGAAGTGCAGATGGCTGTTAATGAATTTGGTGAAGGAAGAAGCGTTTATATCAGCGGACTTCCATATAGCTTTGAAAACAGCCGTGTTCTTTACAGAGCAATTATGTGGGCTTCTCATGACGAGGAAAATCTTCACAGATGGTTCTCTGACAATTACAATGTAGAAGTACATGCTTATGTAAAGAATGGCAAATATTGTGTTGTAAACAATACTTACGAACCACAGGATACTACTGTATACAAAGGTGACGGAACAAGCTTTGATTTACATCTGGAAGCAAACGAAATTAAATGGTACGAAATTTAAGGCAGAAAAAAGAAGTCGTAGAAATTACGGCTTCTTTTTTTGACGATAAGCATTAGGAGTTGTTCCTGTAATTCGGCGAAATGTCTGAGAAAAATAGGATTGGGAAGAAAATCCACTGATTTCACCTATTTTTGTTACAGAGTAGTTGGTAGACTCCAGTAAGTAACGGGCTTCCTCTACTCTGCGCTGGATTAAGTAGTTAATAGGGGAGACACCTTTATAGTTTTTAAAGGCATGAACCAGGTAGTATTTATTAATATGTACAAGAGCGCTTAAGGCATCCAGCGTAATGTCTTCGTGATAGTGCTCATTGATGTATTGTTCTACCAGTCTGCATTCTCTGGTGGTTTTTTGCTTTGGAGCAGAGAGGAATTCCTGCCGTGTACTTCTGGCTATGGAAAGCAAAATCAATTCCAGCAGATTTTGGCATATTGTCTGATAACCAGCCTGCTGTGTCTTGATTTCTTTTACCAGAGTGTTCAAATACCAGGGGATTTCTGTGTGTTCCCGGGAAAGTGGAAATATGCTGTAACTATAAGGGGCTTCTTTTTCTGAATACTGAAACTGTACACCTTCAATACCCAGAGCAATGTATTCCCAGGGACGTTCTTTATTTCCGAATTCTGTGTGTGGAATATTGGGATTAATAAGCACAAGATCATTTTTCTGTACGGGAATTTGTTTTCCCTCAATTTGAAAGCAGCCTGTCCCTTTTGTCACAAAGAACAACTCAGAGAAATAATGGGAATGTTCCATGCTGTGCCAGTCTTTATCCGAAGTGGCGCAGGTGACATAGAGAAGTTGTGCTTTTAGAACATCCGAGTCAGAACCCTCGAAAGGATAGCGGACATTACTCATAGGTTTTCTCCTCCTCTTTCATTTCTCTCATAATACTTCTGTTTATGATAACAGCCAGAAGAAAAGCGCATAGATCAGCAACAGGCTGAGCCAGCTGTATTCCCAGAATTCCCAAAAGCGGCGGCAGAAGAAGAACGGCAGGAACAAAGAAAATTCCCTGTCGGGCAGCGGCTAAAAGGGATGCTTTAAATGTTTTTCCAATGGTCTGAGTCATCATGTTATTCATAATTACCCATCCGGAAAGAGGAAGGGCAATACACTGCATACGCAGAGCAAGTGTACCAATGGCAATTACCTGTAAGTCATTTTTTCGGAAAACAGAGATGAGAGGACCTGCGAAAAGAAAACCTGTAATACTGATAAAAATGAGTACCACAGTAGATACTTTTACACAGAACCAGAACGCTTCTCTTACACGGCTGAATTTTTTCGCTCCATAATTAAAACCGCATACCGGCTGAAAGCCCTGTCCAAAGCCAATTAATGCGGAAATAGCAAATTGAGAAATTCGGGACACAATGGACATAGCAGCAATGGCGGCGTCTCCATAAGGATTGGCAGCCAGATTTAAAGCCAGAATGGAGATACTTCCCAATCCCTGACGAAACAGAGAAGGAAGTCCGCCCTGGGCAATGATTTTTAAATTGGATTTTAAATATTTCATGGATTTTAGTTTCAGAGGAATACATCCTGATATTTTTATTCCCCAAAGGAGCAGAAGGAAACTGATAAACTGGCTTAAAATTGTTGCCAGAGCAGCTCCGGAAACTCCCATATTGAATTTGAAAATAAAAAGAGGGTCCAGAAAGATATTTAAAATGCCGCCGGCAGTAATGCCAATCATGGCGTAAAAAGCATTTCCCTGAAAACGAAGCTGATTATTTAAAACAAGCTGCGCTGTCATATAAGGGGCACCCAGCAAAATAATACCCAGATAATCTTTTGTATAAGGCAAAATTGTAGGGGTAGACCCTAAGAGCAGAGACAGTGGCTCTAAAAAAAGAAGACCTAAAATAGTTACGCAAAGTCCGCATAAAAATGCAGAGAAAAAACCAATCCCTGCAAGTTGTTCCGCTCTTTGGGTATCTTTAGCTCCCAGCCTTCTGGAGATGGAATTTCCGGAACCATGTCCGAAGAAAAATCCAAGAGCCTGTATAATTGCCATGACAGGGAATACAATGCCTACGGACGCAGTGGCGCTGGTTCCCAGTCTTGATACAAAAAAGGTATCGGCAATATTATAAATAGAAGTAATCAGCATACTGATTATGGTAGGAACTGCCATTTTTCCAATGAGTGAGGGAATAGGGGCAGTTGTCATCATTTGAAACTTTTCTTCTTGTATAATTTTATGCTTCAACATTATGCTCCTTCCTGTTTTGAAACGTAAGCTTGTTTTTATTATAGGCTTTTTTAAAGGAGCGGACAAGAGGAAAGTTAAGAACGGAGATAGGTGCGCATAGTCTTTAAGGCGTGTTTTTCCAGACGGCTGACCTGTGCCTGAGAAATACCGATTTCACTGGCTACTTCCATCTGCGTTTTTCCTTCGTAAAAGCGCATGGTAACAATATGCTGTTCTCTGTCATCTAGTTTTTTTAAAGCTTCTTTTAAAGAAATATTTTCAATCCAGTTATCTTCTTTGTTTTTCTTGTCACTGATTTGGTCCATCACGTAGAGTGTGTCTCCTCCTTCTGTATAGACTGGTTCGTATAAACTCACCGGACTTTGAATTGCATCAAGGGCATATACAATTTCCTCTTTATCAATACCGATTTCCTCGGCAATTTCGTTGATAGTAGGTTCTTTTAAATTTTGTTTTACATAGTTTTCTTTTGCATAGATGGCTTTGTAAGCAGTATCCCGAAGGGAACGGCTGACACGAATAGCGTTGTTGTCTCTTAAATAACGCCGTATTTCGCCGATAATCATGGGAACAGCATAAGTTGAAAATTTTACATTTAAGGTGGTGTCAAAGTTATCAATGGCTTTAATCAGTCCCACGCAGCCAATCTGAAATAAATCATCTGCATTTTCATTGCTGCTGGAAAATCGCTTGATAACGCTTAAAACCAGCCGCAGATTACCTTTAATGTATTGTTCTCTCGCTTCAGGGTCACCTTCTTTGATACGCACAAATAATGCGTCTTTTTCTTCATTTGTGAGAATAGGAAGACGTGAAGTATTTACGCCGCAAATTTCCACTTTATTAAGTGCCATAGCAAGAATCCTCCAATCATGTAATAAAAATACTGCTATGAAAAGCATTCTCCATGAAGCACCACAATATACGATAAAAGGGGAAATTTAATAAAGTTTTAGACCTTGACATTAAGAAACTGCTTTTTTGAAATAATACACGAATAAGCTAATTGAATAAATAGTATGGGCATAGTAAAATAGGTGTATCAGAAGACGTGAAATAGGAAAGAAATAGGAAAAAGGAGGAAAAGCAAATGAAGGGGAAACATATACTTTTCGCAGCAGCAGGGATTGCAGTATTGTTGTGTGCCGGATGCAAAGGGGAAGAAGGGAACAGTTCTTCTGTTGGAAATGCTCCGGAAAGTTTCTTGAAAGAGGTATTTACCACTGATTTTGAAGAACGATATACAGAATTTCAAAAGGATAATGATACAGAAAAGTATTACAATACATTTTCAGATTACGCTTCCAAGGCCTGTATAGAAGCTATGAGTGGTGACAGAATGCCGTTAAAATATGATAAGAAAGCAGATGAGGAGTCTGCGCAGACAACGGTTTCTGAAGTGAAATGTGAAGTGAATGAAGACGGTGAAGGGGAATTTGAAGTGTTTTTGAGCTATGAGAACGATGAGGCAAAAAAAGAGAAAGCCACGGGCCAAATCACCGTCATACAGGAAGATGGAAAAGAGAAGGTAGACTCCTTTTTTCTGAGTAATATTGTTGAAGTGAAGTAAAAGTGTAATTATCTGCCGGTTGGTTTAAAGGCTGAACCGGCAGATGTATTTTTTGAACGGTTACAAATTTTATTAAGAATTGTAAAAAAGGTATTGACAATTTGTCAAAAATCAGTATATAATAGCAAGGCAGTCAGCGATAAGCTGACAGGAAACGGGATCTTAGCTCAGCTGGGAGAGCATCTGCCTTACAAGCAGAGGGTCACAGGTTCGAGCCCTGTAGGTCCCATTTCTTTTGCAAAAGCAAAGGAAAAAAGATGGCGAGATAGCTCAGTTGGCTAGAGCATACGGTTCATACCCGTAGTGTCGAGGGTTCGAATCCCCCTCTCGCTACTTGTCGAAAGACAAAACATAAAATGGGATCTTAGCTCAGCTGGGAGAGCATCTGCCTTACAAGCAGAGGGTCACAGGTTCGAGCCCTGTAGGTCCCATTCTTTTGCGAAAACAAAGGAAAAAAGATGGCGAGATAGCTCAGTTGGCTAGAGCATACGGTTCATACCCGTAGTGTCGAGGGTTCGAATCCCCCTCTCGCTACTTTGTCGAAAGACAAAACATAAAATGGGATCTTAGCTCAGCTGGGAGAGCATCTGCCTTACAAGCAGAGGGTCACAGGTTCGAGCCCTGTAGGTCCCATTTCTTTTGCAAAAGCAGAGGAAGAAAGATGGCGAGATAGCTCAGTTGGCTAGAGCATACGGTTCATACCCGTAGTGTCGAGGGTTCGAATCCCCCTCTCGCTACTAAAAGAATAGTTTGCAGGAAATAGGCTGTGGCTCAGAAAGAGTCATGGCTTTATTATTTCATAGGAAATTGCGTCCTATGAAATAATAAATGCTCCACAAAGATCGCACTTCGCACTGCTGCGTAATCTTTTTTTATCAAAATGTGGTTTTCAGTAAATGGAGTTTGTGATAAAATAACAAAAAGCATTATTTTCTTTTTATTATCTATGAAGCAAAACTTTTAAAATTTTGTTTATCTAATCACAATTCTGTATTCGGGAAATTCATGCTTTTATCCACAACAACAAAGGCAGGAGCTTCCCTAAATAGAGAACCTCCTGAAAAACAAACTCGAAAAAACAAAAAGGAGGTTTTTATGACGGAAAAACTATTGCAGTGGCATCCGGCATTTTTTGCCGGTATTCAGATTGAATTTGGGGAGGAAGCAAAATATCTGGAATTTAAATCGGAATATGTACTTGGAACAAAGCCTATGATGATTGATGTGTTAATTAAAAAGAAAGAGGCACAAATACTGAAAAGAAGCATAGGGAAAATTTTCAGGAAATACAATATCGTAGAATACAAAAGCCCTGATGATTATTTATGTATTGATGATTTCTATAAAGGATATGCCTATACATATTTTTATAAGGCAGACAGAACACCTGTAAACTCAATTTTATTGGAAGAGTTGACGATTTCTTTTGTGTGTCAGAAATACCCGCGGGAACTTTTTAGACATTTGGCAAAGGAAAGAAAACTACAAATTGAGAGAATGTATGCAGGAATTTGACCAATCGCTTGGAAAGTACAAAAGATGCGGAAGAATTACTTAAAGATTATAAAAAACATAAGAAAAACTTATTATATGAGTCCGTGATGGACATTATTGTGCGGGCAAACGAAGAAAAATTTGAGGAGGCGAAAAAGATGTGTAAGGCATTAGAAGAATTAATGAAAGATGAGCTGGAAGCAAAAAAGACAGAGGGTAAGGAAATTGGAAAAGAAATCGGAGAAGAGCGTGTCAATGAACTTACTTTAAAGCTTTCTAAGCTGGGAAGAATAGAGGATATTATAAAAGCAGCTTCGGACAGAAGTTATCAGGAGCGTTTGTTTAAAGAATTTGGATTATAAGAAAATTGAAATATTTATCTATTTTATGAAGAAACGGAACATAAAATAGATAAATATTCTTTAGAGTTGTTTATAATTTTCTGGTTTTTTGAATACAGGCTCTTACAGCATCCATAACAGCGTTTCGCATTCCTTCTTTTTCCAAAATATTTACACCTTCAATGGTAGTTCCGGCGGGAGAACATACCATGTCTTTTAACTCACCGGGATGTTTTTTTGTTTCCAATACCATTTTTGCACTTCCAAGAACTGCCTGAGCGGCAAAAGCATAAGCCTGTTTTCTAGGCATTCCTTCTGCTACAGCACCATCTGCTAAAGCTTCAATGAACATGAAAACAAAGGCAGGGGAGCTTCCGCTGACAGCGCCCACAATGTCAAGGATAGGTTCTGTAACAATATCAGCCTGTCCAAAAGACTTTAAAAGTGTAAGGACATTTTCAAGCTCCTCATTTGACACCAGATTATCAGGGCATACACCTGTGACACCTTCACCTACAAGAGCAGGAGTGTTGGGCATGGTACGAATGATTTTTTTCTCATTTCCTAAATGTTCTTTCAGCCATTCCAGATTTTTTCCGGCAATAACAGAGATGATTACCTGTTCATTTGTTAAAATATCTTTTATCTGAAGAGCCACATCTGCGCAAAACTGTGGTTTTACTGCAAGAAAAAGATAATCAGCAGCTTTTGCGACTTTAAGATTATCTGTAGTACAGGAAATTCCCAAAGTAGTTTGAATTTTTTCAGCAGAACTTTGTGTTTTTACAGAAGCAAAAATATCTTCGGGTTTTGCCAGCCCTTTATTTAAAATGCCACCTATAATAGCAGAAGCCATATTGCCGCATCCTATAAAACCTAATTTCATGGTTAAAATCCTCCTTTTTCATCTATTATGCAGTTTTTTTATGTTATTTTCAAGTATTGCTTTCGTGACTGTGCTATATTAAAATGAAAAGAAGAAAAGCAGAGGAGACAAAAATTATGAGTAAAGAACTTTTTAGTGTTTATCATTGCAAAGCATGTAATAAAATTGAAGTGAGTCAATATATTTCAAAAGAACAAATGGAAGAATTAGGATTTACAGAAGAAGAATTAAAACCTATTTGTCCTTTTACCGGAAGTTCTGATTTAGAAGAATTAGGACATATGCCGGAAGATGATTTACGTCATTTTGCTTACACAGATATTGAGGGTGTTAAGAGATATTTTAAAGAAAGAGAAGGAAAGTAACAGGATTTTTCCTCAATCATAAAATAATATTGTACCCGCAGATGTGCGTGCACATTCTGCGGTAATTTTATATTTTATGGGAGGAAATATGAGGAAGGAAGTAAGTGTTTTATTTGCAATTGTGCTGGGGATTAGCACAATATTTACCGGCTGCGGTAAAGAAAAGAAGGAAGAAGCGGAATTGACACCTGTAACTCTTAACGAGGTTGCCCATTCTATATTTTACGCACCACAATATGTTGCTGTAGAGGAAGGATACTTCGTGAAAGAGGGTATTAAACTTGAATTGGTCACAGGATTTGGTGCAGATAAAGTAATGGCAGCGGTTCTTTCAGGTGATGCGGATATTGGGTTTATGGGCTCTGAGGCAAGTATTTACGCCTATCAGCAGGGCGCACAGGATCCGGTGATAAATTTTGCACAGCTTACACAGAGGGCAGGAAACTTTTTGGTGGCTAGAGAAAAAATGCCTGATTTTAAATGGGAGGATTTGAAAGGCACAGATATACTGGGAGGAAGAAAAGGTGGCGTACATATATTAATGTAAATTTGGAGAGTATTGTAATTTTATGTAACTGGGTGGATGGGATGAATAGTGCGAAAGAATTTCAGACATTGAAATAAAAAATATCCTGAAATCAAAAGAGGAGCCAGATTTCTCCGGCTCCTCCAAGTATGTGTCCGCAAACACATACCCCAATTGCTATTAATAATATACTATAATAACGAAAAATATGCAATAGATTAGATTGAATTTTTTAATATTGTCATCCGCGAAAACAAGTCTGGATGAACGGTGATTGCAGCTACGGCAGAACTAACCTGCCCCTCATATTCTTTAGTTATTTTTTCAAATTCTCTTATAAATGCTTTGATTTCAGTTTTGGACACCTTCAACAACTTTAAGAAATAACATATAAGAATGATATAATCTCCTATAGTCTTAAAATTTATGTATGGTAATCCCATTTCTGACATTAGACATTGCTTCATAGGTTTCGATGGATCCATTTTTCTAAAACGTGTATCATAAACAACATCATTATGTGCGATAGCATTTCTTAAATCTTTTAATGCATATACATATTTATAGACTAACGTACAATTGGTATCGCTGGACAAATTCAAACCAATATTTCTTGAAATTTTTTTTCTGACATCTTGTGTTAAGCAGGAAAGAAGATATCCAAAATCTCCCATTGTCAAAATTTCAAAGATTGCCCAGATTGGGACTTCATTATAATTCACAGTATTATAAAAATGTGTAATTTTCGGATTTTCTTTTCGGTATGCCGCTGCAATAGAATTTTGAATAGAACCCTGTAAATTCAATTTATTGTTCTGAAATTTTTTCTTAATGTCTTTCGAAGTTCCTGGTAAAGCATTTTTGTAACTGCTGACGGCTTTGTCATACATATCATAAATGCTGTTTGAATTAATCTCTGCCATAATGGTATTAAGGGCAATGTTTTTAAGAGCAGTTTCAATCAACATCATTTTACCGTATAACAATGATTTCAATTTTGTGTCGTATTGGATCGTAGCATTAATTTCATTGTATGAGGTAAAAGGGATTCTACGATTGGACGAAACAAAAAAACGGTATCCCTTATATCCGTGAAAATATCCTGTATTAATTAATTGTTGCTTTTGTGAACTGCCTGAAATAGCAATTCCATTATTCCGAAGATGACGCATTAGTGCATCTGTTGATTTATAATTTGACATAAATTCTCCTGTTTAACATTTAAAACTATTAATTGTGATACAATCGATTTTTAGCCTGTAATAAAGCGAATGTTTTCCTTCAGTTCATCGCTAAATTCTTCTAAATCGTTCATAGTGATTGCACCTTCATTTAAAAGTGAAACAATGTTAGAGATGCAATTAGAACGACTCATTCTTAACTGTACACCTGTATCTTTTTTATCGTTGCGAATTCGCTCTTCTAAAGCCCAGAATTTTTCAGAAGGAGTTCCTTTACCATTTAGCAATTCAATATATTCTTTATTCAACTTATCCATATAGGCTTCTTGCCAATCTGCAATTTTCTCTCTGAACAAAGCCCAATCCTTTTTAGTAAATCCGTATTCCGACATTGTCATGTTCCTCCACTTTGGCATAAGTAAATTATAGTATAAGCATTTTAGTTTCACAATACTTGTATTTAGAAAAAATATATTTGATATTTGATTTTGTATGATTGAGAATTACAATTCAAAATTGAATTTTAAAACGTCGAATGCTATAATCTTCTTATAATTCTCATTATGAGAAGTTGGACGGAATCGAGCATTGTATCGACGGTGAGATACCGTTTGATATTCCAGAATCTTGGGTATGGGTACGTTTCTTTTCAGTAATAGATATAGCAACAAACCTTGTTCGCCCTGATACATACGCTGATTATATGCATATCGCTCCAGACAATATTGAAAAAGCAACAGGAGTCCTTCTGGAATGTCGCACAGTACAGCAAGATAAGGTAGTAAGCCCAAATCACATGTTTTATAAGGGGCAAATTATTTATTCAAAAATTCGTCCGCTATTACGAAAAGCTGTAATTGCTCCGTTTGACGGATTATGTAGTGCAGATATGTATCCGTTAAATACATCAGTAAATAAAGAATATCTTTTGAGATATATACTGTCCGATACTTTCAACTTGCAAGTAGCAACTACGATGTCAAGCCGAGTTAAAATGCCTAAAATAAATCAGGATGAATTGAGTAATATACTAATTCCTATCCCGCCGATACAGGAACAAGAGCGTATCATAAGTAGAGTTAAAGAATTATTCGATAAGATCACGCTGATTTAGCGTAGAATTGTATAATATCTGGCGAAAGGAGGTCTTTCACCATGATAGAAAAAGAAAAATTTGAAAGACATTTGAGGGGGACGAACCTCTCGGAAAACACGATTTCATCGTATCAGTTTGCCATCAAACAGTATGGAGGGCAATACGATGATGTTACCCAGAAAAAGCTACGAGAGTACAAGGTATGGCTGATCGAGAATTACAAGCCCAAGACAGTTAATCTCAGACTTCGAGCTATCAACTGCTACTTAGAGTGCATTGGCAAAGAAAAATGGAAACTGCCATTTGTCCGTGTGCAACAGAAAACTTTTTTGGAAAATGTCATTAGTGAAGCAGACTACAAATACTTCAAATCTTGTCTGAAGAATGACGATGAAATGTTCTGGTATTTCGTAATCCGCTTCCTTGCCGCCACCGGAGCTAGAGTCAGCGAACTGATTCAGATTAAGGCTGAACATGTTAAGTTAGGGCATCTTGACCTGTACTCCAAAGGCGGTAAATTACGCAGAATTTACATCCCCAAAGAATTACAAAACGAGGCTCTTTCTTGGTTGGCTAAAAAGCAACAAGAAAGCGGCTTCATTTTTTTGAACAAGTATGGGGAACGTATTACCACCCGTGGCATCTCTGGACAGTTGAAGAAGCTGGCAGTGAAATATGGTATCAATCCTGTGGTTGTGTATCCACACTCATTCCGTCACAGATTTGCCAAGAGTTTCCTTGACCGCTGTAATGATATAGCATTTCTTGCTGATCTTATGGGACATGAAAGCATCGAAACTACCCGTATTTACCTCAGAAAAACAGCTACAGAACAGAGAGAAATTGTTGATACAATCGTAGATTGGTAAAAAGGAAGGCATACACTTCAACAACCCGAAGTGTATGCCTTGTTCCTTATAGATGTTCAATTTTGCTCATTGCACAAGAAATCTGATTTACGATTCTTTTCTGCTCTTGCAATGGCGGAAGTGGAAATATAAAATGTTTGAGCTTTTCAGCATTTATATTAGATTGTCCTATTGCATCGCTTCTGACATTTTGACAATAAATCCAGTAATACTGTGACTGCATAACATAATTAAGATAATCACTGTCGATTAAAAGTGGGTGCAAACGCACTAAATATCCGGCATAAATAGCTGGAATTTCACTTTTATAAATTGCTACCTTACCAACTAACTCTTTGCTGTTGGTTCGATTGAATAGCAAATCGTTATACTCTAACGGATATTTTTCGATTTCTTTCGAGTCGGATGTGTAAACTAATTTATCCAACACGATTCGTCCGTTTTGTAAATTTCCCATTCTTAACACAGCAATTTTTCCGGTCAGAGAAGATTTCTGTGAGGAACCATATTGGATATTGGTACACACTTCTCCAACCGATGTCCATGCCCAGCTGTCTGGAATATCAAACGGTATCTCACCGTCGATACAATGCTCGATTCCGTCCAACTTCTCATAATGAGAAAATTCAGAAATTCAGCTTATCAATGCGACCGAATATCTTGCTAACTTCATCAACAATTCGCTGTTGCTCATTTAGCGGCGGAAGCGGTAAGAAAAAAGTTTTCATTTTTTCCTGCGAAATATTAACCTGTGAAGCTGCCATTCCTGTCATGGCGTCAACAACAAAATATTGCATTGCAGGACTACTTAATGCAGTCATTACATAATGTGGATTCACAAAATTACGCAGATATGATAATCGGACAGTCTTGTCCGATAGAATCAAATTTTCAGGCTCTCCATCTACAACACAAATAACTCCCGTTCTATTTCGAGGGCCAGCTCTGGTGATAAGCAGATCTCCATGATGTATTACCATAGATTTCTGTAAATTGAAATCCGGGGGTAAGACTTTGTTCTCTTCAGCTAGGAAGTACCCGTCCTGAATTGCGGTAGTTTTTATAACTCCCCATTCGCCAATAGTCCGAGGGCGATTCTCACACTGAGGGCTTTTTCCTGCATCCGTGGACGTAAGTATTGTAGACAATCTAATCCATTCCCAAGAATCTGGTAGTTCAAAAGGAATAAGATCATCAATATTTTCTTCCTTAAAATCACACTTTTCATAATGAGAATTATCCCTTCTGAAAATGACGGACTCGTGCTTGTCCTTCTTGATTTTACCTTCGGCAATTAACTCTTGCTTCTCCGCACGAATACGTTCCAGAAGAACGGAAGCTGGCTCATCACCAGGATCTTGTGGAACGAGTTTTCCTTGGATTGCTTCCTGTAGAATAGATTTTTTGAGTAGATTCGGAAATGCAGAATCTAGAGAAACTCGTTTGCTTTCCTCACAACCATATTTTTCAACAAGCGGTAATATAGTTTTAATTTTAGATACTATACGCACTTGCTCTTGCAACGGTGGCAAAGGAATGAAGCATTCTTTAAGGAGTGTATAGTGACGTGCGTATCCTCTATTCCTAAGTGTTTCTGCAGCGTAAAGCATCCAGTAATAAATATACTCGGAATTACACGACAGTATTTTGTGGAACTTTGTTCCATCTGCACCAATAACAAACTCAAAATCAATATACTTAACATTTCGGGTGTGATCACCAAACATTACCAATGGCAAAACATCTATTTTCTTGGATACATCATTACAATACCCGTCTATAAGATCTTTGCCTTGACTTACAACAGGGATCTTCCCAGTAGGGAGAACTTCTTTTGATTGGATTTGATTGTTTTTATTGCCAATGGGCATTGAAATTGTTTCAATCTTTGCCCACTCCCAACTCTCAGGAATCTCAAACGGTACTTCATCCGCAATGCACACCGATTCATTCTTTCCGACTTTCTCATAAGGCAAATTATCAGAATCGTATTGTAAATACAATCATAAAAAATGCAACATACTTTGAACATCACTTATCATAAAAAATATTATTCTCAGCATTTTTTCCTTCCCATATTATTAAGAGCAAGATCCACCCCGTATTACAATATCGCCATTCTACCATATAAGTAATATTTTCGGAGTTTTATCTTGCTGGGGAACTGTTGCCTCCCCATACCCACTTTTTTATTAGCTACACCGGCGGTGTACGCAACAAAATATCATAATTAACATAATTCTATTTTGAGGTATTCAGTAAGTAACTGGATGTCTTTTTCTTTTTGAAAATACACATGGTGATGCGAACAAATTCTTTTGTAAGCCAATTATATAAGCAAGGGTATGGGGAATTGTCACTCCCCATCAAGAGAACACCCATAAGGTGAACGGGGGCGGAAACGCGATAACGTTAAACATGGGTGGATCTTGCTCTTATAAATTTTTTTCTTTGTACCCTGTAAAATGAGCCTTTTTCCTTTCGTTATATGAGGAGATATCAAAAGAGAATTTTTATAAAGCATAAAATCTCTTTGGGAAAGCCGGCATCCGTCTCCTTAATTTTTCAGAAAGGTAAAAGAAAATATGAAATTTGAATATATGATGGAAACGGAAAAGATACTTCCCTATTATCAGTTCCCTAAATTTTTATTAGAGCTACCACTCTCTCAAAATGCAAAATTACTTTATATGTTGTTATATGACAGAGCCAGAATTTCACAGAAAAACCATTGGCTCAATGAAGACGGATATGTATATTTCGTCTTTCCAATTACAGAAATTTCTTTAAGATGGGGAAAATGTTGTACTTCTGTAAAAGCTGCCATGAAGGAATTAGATGAGTATGGATTGTTGATTCGCAGTTCCGGAGGATTTTCAAAACCAAATCATTTATATATGCGAATCCCCTGTATAGAGTTGATTTCTGAACCGGATGTAAAGCAGACAGACGAAAATACAACTTCCATGAGGATGAAAAGCTGTCCTTCATTCAGTCGGAAAACAGCCTCTTCCATGGTCGGAAATGTGCCACCTAGTAAAGTAAAAGAAAAATATAATTTTAGTAATAAGATTGGAGTAAATTACGAATATGAGGAGGGCGATAGTCTATGATAAAGCAGGAAAACACATATTTAGGTGCAGATGGATTAGCATATTGCAAGATTTGTGGAGAACCTGTAGAGGCATATTTTCCTCCAGACAGTATTCTTGGTATGAAAAAACATTTCAGACAATGTGCATGTATCCGTCAAAAACGTGAAGCAGAAGAAAAGGCATATAAAGAAAGAGAACATTGCGAATTAGTGGAGAGAAATAGAAAAATCTGTTTTGAAGAATCACGAATGTATGATTGGAATTTTGAACGGGCAGAAAATACGGCTACTATAGAGAAGGCAAAAGAATACACAGCAAACTGGCATGATATGAAGAAAAAACAAATTGGTTTTCTCTTGTGGGGACCAATAGGAACAGGAAAGAGTTACATAGCTGGTTGCATTGCTAACGCACTTTTGAATCAGGAAATTACTGTGAAGATGACAAATTTTAATACGATTATTGATGAAATGTTTCCATTGGAGGATAAAACAGAATATATCAATGCTTTGGCACGATATGAACTTTTAATTTTGGATGATCTTGGTACAGAACGAAGTTCTGAGTATGCTCTAGGAATCGTGTTCAGCGTAATTGACCGAAGATACCGCTCCGGCAGACCATTGATTGTAACCACCAATCTTTTGATAAAACAATTAAAAGAAGAAACGAACATAGAAAAGAAACGAATTTATGATCGTATTTTGGAAATATGTGTTCCGTTATATGTCGGCGGTTCTAGTTATCGGAGCGATATTGCCCATGAAAAAATGGGAAAAATGAAAACCTTTTTTGCTACTGCCGAATCAAGTCAGACTGAAAATATTATAGAGCAGACAGGCACAAAAACAATCTGATATTTATATCTTAGTATAGACATCAGAAATAGAAAGAGTGTGATAACTCTGCAGAAACCTACATATTACTTGTGGCGAACAGATTATACATCTTCAGAAGACTTTGAGGCAGATAAGGAGAAATATAGGAAAATAGGTTTTCGGGTTGTCACGTTTGCGGATGGGCAGCCAGATAAAAATATACATAATGGAATAAAAGCGTTGATTCGGAATCATATAAAAGAAATCAATCAGTAATTTTTCTGGGGCGGGAGTGTTTTCCCGCTCTTATTATTTTGTTAAAAAATCATGTGTTTCTCGTTTACGAAAAGGATTTTTCGATATATAATTATATTACATTATTACACAAAAAACATTTCAGAAAGGATAAAAATATGAATGTAGGTTATGTGCGTCTTTCCAGAGATGATGACAAACGAAATTATGTTTCCATAGAAAATCAGAAGTTAATTATCAATCAGTATGCATCTGACCATGGAATGGCTATTGACCGATGGTATGAAGATGACGGAGTATCAGGCTATATTTTTGACAGACCGGGATTTCAGCAGATGATGGCTGATCTGGATAAAGATATTGATACCGTATATGTGAAAGATTTCTCTCGTCTTGGCAGACATAATGCGAAGGTTCTTTTGCTTTTGGATGAATTTCAGGAACGGGGAAAACATCTCATTGTCATTGATGATAATTACGATTCTTTCGATTCCAGCGACGACACCATTGGAATTAAAACATGGTTCAATGAGCGTTATGTAAAGGATACCAGTAAGAAAATCAAAATAGCGATCGGAGCCAGACAAAAAGAAGGCACTCTTATGACAAAACCACCTTTCGGATATTGTCGGGATGAAAAAGACAAAAGTATCATCAAAATCGTTCCCAAAGAGGCAGAATTTATAAAAATGGTTTATGACCTTTATATTTCTGGCTCCGGTTATCGTAAAATAGCAAATTATCTGACTGATCAGGGCATTCCAACGCCTTCTATGGTACAGCGGGAACGGGAAATAGAGGAAGGCCTCGTGAGTAAAAAGAAAGTTGCCACCAGTTGGTCTGACAGTATGGTGAAAGAATTATTAGATAATGATTTTTACATTGGAACCTTTCGTTTGAGAAAACGTGCCAGAAATACAGTACATGGCAAGGATAAACGTGTTCCAAAAGAAGAACAGTGTATTTTTGAAGATCATCATCCGGCAATTATTGATAAAGCAACTTTTTCTCTTGTACAGGAATTAAAGGAAAAGCGTAATCGCACAAACTATCGTGGAAGCAGGGGAGAATGGATTGGTTCAGAAATTCCCAATCCGTTTGGAAGCTGTTTGTTTTGTAAAGATTGTGGAAGTCGTCTGACACCGATTAAGCGTCAAACCTCCAGCAGAGAACGGAAATATTATATTTGTACCACCTATAATACAAAAGGCAGACGATATTGTGAAAAAGCACATCTGATTGAAGAAAATGATTTGATGGAAGATGTGCTGAATTATATTAAGATGTGCAGAGAGGCGCTTTGTGAAGTGATTTCCACGTACGATATGAGGGATTTTGAGGCAGAAAAGAAAACGCTGGCAGAAAAACGACAGGACATTCAGGAAGAAATTCAAAATCGAAAAAATCAGTTGAAGGTACTTTTGACACAGAAGATAAAAGATTTATCTGTGGCATCTGAAAATGAAGCTTTGATCCACGAAACCTATGATTCCATGCAGAAAGATTTACTGGCGCAGATTCATGGACTGGAGATGCAGGAAAAGGAACTGAACGAAACTACTATAGAAACACCGGATGTAAAGGATAAATTGAGAAACGCGTTGGATGTCGTTGATAAAATTATTGCCGGAGGATCGCTTGACCGAAGAGATATTGAACTGTTGATTGAGCGAATTGACGTAGACAAAGAGGGAATGCCGGAAATTACATTAAAATATGGTTTGTCTGATTTAATCAATTACAGTCCTGCCGACGAGATGAACCGTCGGGAGAATACCGTAATCGCTCTTGTAATGAAACTGATTATTGAAGATAGACGTGGATATACATCTGCGAAATATTTATCTGAGCATATCACAGCATTGGGATTTAAGAAAACGAAACAAAGCATCTTGCCTTATATCAATCTGATGAAAGATCTGGGGATTCTGGAAGATACGGATAATTCGCTGAAACCTTACAATATAGTGAAAACAAAAGAAGAAATTACGGAACTGATACGTCAATATCTGCCGGATTTACCGGCTCAAATGACTGCCAAACAGCTATCGAACGATTATTTACATTATAATACTGGCGACAGGTGGTATGCCAGAAATGGTATTTGAGTATATTTTGAAACAAAATGGCATTGATCCGGAAAAGGACGTAAATATTGACAGAAGTATTGATTTTGGTTCTACAGCGGCAGCTTTTATGGGCGGTCAGGGAGATTTCAGTGTGGAATTTGAACCGTCTGCTACAGCTTTAGAACAGGAGGAAGCAGGTTATGTAGTAGCTTCCTGCGGTGTTGACTCCGGTTATGTACCATACACTGCCTATAGCGCTAAAGACAGTTTCATACAGGAAAATCCGCAAATTATTCAGGGCTTTACCAATGCGCTGCAAAAAGGTATGGACTACGTGAATACGCATACACCGGAAGAAATTGCTAAAATCATTAAACCACAATTTCCGGAAAATGATTTAAAAACCATTGAAACCATTGCAAAACGTTATCAGGAACAGGATACATGGAAAGAAAATCTTGTGTTTGAGAAAGAAAGCTTTGAGCTTCTGGAAAATATTTTAGAAGATGCAAAAGAATTGGAAAAAAGAGTTCCGTATGAGGAATTAGTGAACACAGAATTTGCAGAAAAAGCAGCAAAAGAATAACAGGATAGGAGGAGCTGTTGCTCATATTCCTGATTACTGCTTAGTGCGACAGCTCCGTTTTTTTATAGCTTTAAAGAAAGTGTACTGTTTTGATATTCTGTGGAAAATGTGACATCTTCCCCAAACCATGGTGGAGGGAGGAAACGTTCTGCTTCTTCTTTGGAGGAAAATTCTACTTCTGCAAGCCATAGATTTTCGTAAGGTGCATCAAAAACGTCAAGTTCAATAGTAAGTGTATTAGAAAGAGGAAGCAGGTAGCGTGTTTTTGATAAAATAATGCCGTCTGCTTTCTTTTTTAAATGCAGGTAAGCAGTTTCTGTGAGAGGAAGGTTGTATTCTTCCCGGACAAGCAGACCTTTTCCCTTGTAAGTAAGAAAATAGTCCTGATCCTGTTTGCGTATGCGGACAACAGGATCTGTGCATAAATATGCCTGTTCTATTTTTTTATATGGATAAGTATCTAAATTTTCGGGTAATTTGTGGATAAGATACTTTCTTTCTATTTCCATAAGAAATCCTCCGTTTTTCGTTGAATAAAAAGTAAATGTATCATATAATTTTTTCAGAGAAAAAGCAAGTAAAATTAAAGAGAGGCACAAGATGGAATTTATATTTGAAAAAGCCGTTCAAGAAGATAAAAATGAAATCTGGGCAGTCATGGAAGAAGCAGAGCAGACTGTAAAGAAAAAGGAATGGTTTGCAGCAGGAGATGAAAAGTATATCAAAGAAATACTGGAAGGAGACGGGTTCATCATTCTGGCAAGAGAGGAAAAGAGCAGAGAATTGGCGGGCTTTTTTATTGTGGTTATTCCGGGAGAGGAAGATTATATGGGTATCTATGCAGACATTCCAAAAGAAGATACAGATAAAATTGTCCACATGGATACAGCTGCAGTAAAAAGTTGTTTTCGGGGAAATAAATTACAGGAAAAGATGCTGGAAAAGGCAGAAGAAGAATTAGTTGTGAGAATGAAAGAAGAGCATCATACCATACAATATCGCTTGTGTTCTGTGCATCCTGAAAACACATTCAGCCTTTTGAATATGACGAAAAATGGATACGAAATTAAGGCGAGAACTCAGTTGTACGGGGGATTGGAACGTTTGGTATTATGTAAAAAAGTAGTTTTAATTTAGAAAAAAGACAGAAAAAGTTTACAGATAAAACAGAAAGTTTGTGTTATACTTAACGTCATGAACAGAAAACAGAAAAGAGGGATAAAATGGCAAAAGTATGTGTATTTACAGCAGATGGATTTGAAGAAATTGAAGGACTTACAGTTGTAGATTTACTCCGCAGAGCAGGAGCAGAGGTTCTTATGGTATCTGTAGGCGAAGGGCTTACTGTTAGAGGATCTCACGATATAGAATTAAAAGCAGACGTACTTTTTGAAGAAGCAGAGTATGGGGATGCAGATATCCTTGTACTTCCGGGAGGAATGCCTGGAACTTTAAATTTGAGAAATCATGAAAAACTTTGTGCTCTTTTAAAAGAATTTGCGGCAAAAGATAAAAAAATAGCTGCAATTTGCGCTGCCCCTATGATTTTAGGTGAACTTGGAATATTAAAAGGAAAGAGGGCAACCTGTTATCCCGGATTTGAAGAAAAACTTTTCGGGGCAGAGGTGTGCACGGAGCGGGTGGTAAGAGATGGAAATCTTACTACCAGCAGGGGATTGGGTACAGCAATCTCCTTTGCATTGGAGCTGATTTCTCAGCTTTACGGAGAAGAAAAAGCTGAAGAAATAAAAAAATCAGTGATTTACGGTCATTGATTAAAAAATACTGGCGTTTTCAATATCCTTGTGTTATACTGTGTAAATGACTGCAAGTATGAAAGAAGCGCTGTTTAATCTTATTTATTAAACAGAGTGCATATAGAATTCAAGGAGGAATTATTTACAATGAGTGTACAGGTAGAAAACTTAGAAAAAAACATGGCGAAACTTACAATTGAAGTTTCCGCAGAAGAATTTGAAAAAGCAGTACAGAATGCTTACCTCAGAAGCAAAGGAAAAATTACAATCCCAGGTTTCCGTAAGGGTAAAGCACCTCGTGTTATGATTGAAAAAATGTACGGAGCAGGTATCTTCTTCGAAGATGCAGCAAACGCTTTAATTCAGGCAGAATATCCAAAGGCAGCAGATGAAAGTGGTCTTGAAATTGTTTCTCAGCCTGAAATCGATGTTGTTCAGATTGAAAAAGGAAAATCTTTCATCTTCACAGCAGAAGTAGCTGTAAAACCTGAAGTTACATTAGGCGAATATAAAGGACTTGAAGTAGAAGTAGCACCAGCTGATGTTACAGAAGAAGAAGTCGCTGCTGAATTAAAGAGAGAACAGGAAAACAACTCCAGAACAATTGATGTAGATGACAGAGCAGTAGCTGATGGCGACATGGTAACTTTAGACTTCGAAGGATTTATTGATGGTGTTGCATTTGAAGGTGGAAAAGGAACAGATTATCCTCTGACAATTGGTTCTAATTCCTTTATTCCAGGATTTGAAGAACAGTTAGTAGGCGCTGAAATCGGTGTTGAAAAAGAAGTAAATGTTACATTCCCGGAAACTTATCATGCAAATGATTTAGCTGGAAAAGCTGCTGTATTCAAATGCACAGTAAAAGCAATTAAAGTGAAAGAACTTCCAGAATTAGATGATGAGTTTGCAAAAGATGTTTCTGAGTTCGATACTTTAGATGCATACAAAGCAGATATTGAAAAGAAATTAAAAGAACGTAAAGAAGCTGTTGCAAAACGCGAAAGAGAAGATAAAGCAGTAGATGCTGTAATCGAAAATGCGCAGATGGATATTCCGGAAGCTATGATCCAGAACCAAATTCAGCAGTTAATGCAGGATTTCATTCGTAGAATGCAGGCTCAGGGATTATCTATTGACCAGTACTATCAGTTCACAGGTCTTGATAATGCAAAAATTCAGGAGCAGATGCGTCCACAGGCATTAAAGAGAATTCAGAGCCGTCTTGTATTAGAAAAGATTGCTGAAACAGAAAATATTCAGATTTCTGATGAAAAATTTGAAGAAGAATTAAAAACAATGGCTGACATGTACAAAATGGAAGTTGAAAAATTAAAAGAAGTAATGGGCGATTACGAAAAAGAACAGATTAAGAAAGATATGGCTGTTCAGGAAGCAGTTACTTTAGTAGCAGAGTCAGCAAAAGTAGTAGAAAAAAAAGAAGAAACAGCTGAATAAGAAACAGCGTTGCTGTATTCGGTAAGAATAGGAGGAGTTTCATGAGTTTAGTACCATACGTCATTGAACAGACAAGCCGCGGTGAAAGAAACTACGACATCTATTCCAGATTATTAAAAGATAGAATTATTTTTCTGGGAGAAGAAGTAACAGATGTATCTGCAAACTTAATTGCAGCACAGCTTCTTTTTCTGGAGTCTGAAGATCCTGGAAAGGATATTCATTTATACATTAACAGTCCTGGCGGTTCTGTAACGGCAGGAATGGTAATTTATGATACCATGCAGTATATCAAGTGTGATGTATCTACAATTTGTATGGGATTGGCAGCCAGTATGGGAGCATTCCTTCTGGCAGGCGGTACAAAAGGAAAGAGAATGGCCCTTCCGAATGCGGAAATTATGATCCACCAGCCTTCCGGCGGTGCACAGGGACAGGCAACAGAGATTGATATTGTAGCGCAGCAGATTTTGAAGACAAGACATAAACTGAATTCAATTCTGGCGCAGAATACAGGTCAGACTCTGGAAACCATTGCAAGAGATACTGAAAGAGACAACTATATGACAGCGCAGGAAGCTATGGCTTATGGTTTAATCGACTCAGTAATCGAGCATAGATAGCGACAGAAGATAAGACTCCTGCATATAGTTGCGGGAGTCTTTTACCATTAAGAAAGATTTGAAATTAGAAACAGAAAGGAAAGAAAAGATGGCAAATAAAGGGAATGATACAAGAATTCGATGTTCCTTTTGCGGAAAAACAGACGACCAGGTAAGAAAGTTGATTGCAGGTCCTGATGATACATTTATTTGTGATGAATGTATTGGGCTTTGCGCAGAAATCATAAATGAAGAATTGAAACAGCCATACGATGAAGCTCTGACAGGAGAAATTAACTTATTAAAACCTCAGGAAATCAAAGAAATTTTAGATGAGTATGTAATCGGACAGGATGAAGCAAAAAAAGTGCTTTCTGTTGCAGTATATAATCATTATAAAAGAGTCCTTTCCGGAGGAAATACAGATGTAGAACTGCAAAAAAGTAATATTTTAATGCTGGGGCCTACCGGTTCCGGAAAAACGCTCCTTGCACAGACACTTGCAAGACTGTTAAATGTTCCCTTTGCTATTGCAGATGCAACAACGCTGACAGAGGCAGGGTATGTAGGTGAAGATGTTGAAAATATTCTGCTGAAGATTATTCAGGCGGCAGATTACGATATTGAAAGGGCGCAGTACGGAATTATCTATATTGATGAGATTGATAAGATTACAAGAAAATCAGAAAATGCGTCTATTACAAGAGATGTTTCCGGTGAAGGTGTTCAGCAGGCATTGTTGAAAATTGTAGAGGGAACAGTTGCAAGCGTACCGCCACAGGGTGGCAGAAAGCATCCTCAGCAGGAATTTATTCAGATTGATACTACGAATATCCTCTTTATCTGCGGCGGCGCTTTTGAAGGATTGGATAAAATTATTGAAACCAGAAAAGATACAAAAGCCATTGGATTTAATGCTCAGGTTCAGACAAAAGAGGAAAAGAATGTAGGCGAGCTTTTAAAGGAAGTAATGCCGCAGGACCTTGTAAAATTCGGCTTAATTCCTGAATTTGTAGGACGTGTTCCTGTTGTAGTTTCTTTAAATGCTCTTGATAAAGATGCTCTTGTAAAAATTCTTACAGAACCAAAAAATTCACTTGTACGTCAGTATCAGACTTTATTTAATCTTGATGGAATTAATCTGGAATTTGAAGGAGAAGCTTTAGAAGCGATTGCAGATAAATCCATGGAAAGAAAAACGGGAGCCAGAGGTTTGCGGGCAATTATGGAAAATTCCATGATGGATTTGATGTATACGGCGCCTTCTGATGAGAGCATTGTCAGCTGTACAATTACCAAAGATGTGGTAGATGGAACAGGAGAAGCTTTGGTAGAGCGCAGAGAGTTACCTGTATCTTCAAGAAGAAATAAAGGAAATAAAAATAACCGCAAGAAAAAAGAAACACCGGAAATTGCATAAAAGACCGGTTACAGTATGAAGGAGGAGCGAGAATGAGTGACATGATACAGCATTTACCAGCAATCGCCCTTAGAGGTACAACCATTCTTCCTGATATGATTGTTCATTTTGATGTAAGCCGGGAAAAGTCTATAAAAGCCATAGAAAAAGCCATGGTTCAAGATCAGAGAGTTTTCCTGATTACCCAAAGAGATCCACAGACGGAAGAACCTTCGCAGGAAGATTTATATACAGTAGGTACAATTGGGGAAATTAAGCAGTTAGTGAAGAACAGAAAAAATATGATCCAAGTGCTGGTAGAAGGAAAGCAAAGAGCGGAACTTGTACATTTTGAAAGTGAAGATGTGTATTTAGAAGCAGAGGTGGCACTTTTTGAAGAGGAAGAAGTTTCTCTGGATAATAATGTAAAAGAAGCCATGCTCCGCGGCATAAAAGAATTGTTTGTACGTTACTGTAATGAAAATACAAAAATGAGTAAAGATTTGGCAGGACAAATTCTGGAAATTGAAGAAATTGAGAAGGTTATTGACCAGATTGCAGTAAATCTGCCAATGAAATATGAAGATAAACAAAAGATTTTAGAGTCTGTTTCTTTAGAAGAAAGATATGAAACTTTGGGAATGATTTTAAGTAATGAAATTGAAATCATGCAAATTCGTATAGATTTAAGCAATAAAGTAAAAGAGCGTGTGGATAAAAATCAGCGTGAATACATTTTGCGTGAGCAGATGAAAGTCATTCGTGAAGAGTTAGGAGATCAGGATACTGTTTCTGAGGCAGACCGTTTTAAAGAGCAGACAGACAAATTGAAAGCTTCCAAGGAAGTCAAAGAAAAAATTTATAAAGAAATCCAGCGTTTTCAAAATGCAGCGGGAGTTCAGGCGGAAGCAGGTGTGGCACGCAGCTATATTGAAACGCTGCTGTCACTTCCTTGGGATAAAACTTCCAGAGATAATAAAAACCTGAAGAAAGCAAATAAAATTTTAGAGGAAGATCATTACGGGCTGGAAAAAGTAAAAGAAAGAATTATGGAGTTCCTGGCTGTACGTACTTTGACCAGAAAAGGAGAAAGCCCTATTTTATGTCTTGTAGGACCTCCGGGAACAGGAAAGACTTCCATTGCCCGCTCTGTAGCCAGGGCATTAGATAAAGAGTATGTGCGTATTTCTCTGGGCGGCGTCAGGGACGAAGCGGAAATCAGAGGACACAGAAGAACTTACATCGGAGCAATGCCGGGACGAATTGCCAACGGTTTAATTCAGGCAGGGGTAAAAAATCCTCTGGTACTTTTGGACGAAATCGACAAGGTAAGCAGTGATTATAAAGGTGATACCTCTTCTGCATTATTAGAGGTTTTAGACGCTGAACAGAATAAGAAATTCAGAGATCACTATGTGGAAATCCCTCTGGATTTGTCGGAAGTGTTGTTTATTGCAACTGCCAATGATTTGCAGACAATTCCAAGACCGCTTTTAGACCGTATGGAAATTATTGAAGTAAGCAGTTATACAGAAAATGAGAAGTGCCATATTGCGTCAGAGCATTTAATTCCAAAGCAAGTGAAAAAGCATGGATTAAAAAAGGAACAGCTTTGTATTGAAGAAGATACTCTCCATGAAATTATAACGGGTTATACAAAAGAAGCCGGTGTAAGAAGTCTGGAAAGAAAGATTGGGGAAATTTGCAGAAAGACAGCCCGAAAAATTTTAGAAGAAAAAGAAGAAACAGTTACTGTGAACAAGGAAAATTTGGAAAATTTCTTAGGAAGGGCACGTTATACTTATCAGAAGAAAAATGAAACAGATGAAATCGGTATTGTAAGAGGTTTAGCTTGGACAAGCGTAGGTGGAGATACTCTTCAGATTGAAGTAAACCTCATGCCGGGCAAAGGAGACTTTCTTTTAACAGGACAGTTAGGTGATGTAATGAAAGAGTCTGCACAGACAGGAATTAGTTATATTCGTTCTGTTGCACCGAAATATCATATTGATGCAGACTTTTTTAAAGAACATGATATACATATTCATATTCCGGAAGGAGCTGTACCAAAGGATGGACCATCAGCAGGTATTACCATGGCAACGGCTATGTTTTCTGCAATAACAGAAGTTCCTGTAAAAGCAGATGTGGCAATGACAGGAGAAATTACCTTGCGGGGCAGGGTTCTTCCAATCGGAGGATTAAAAGAAAAACTGCTGGCTGCCAAAAGTGCAGGAATTGAAAAGGTATTAATTCCTTTTGAAAATCAGGCTGATGTTGAAGAAATGGAAAAAGAAATTACGGACGGTCTTGAAATTGTACCGGTAAAAACAATGGAAGAAGTATTGGAGCAAGCTTTAACAGAAAAAAAGTAAAATGGAGGAACACACATGGTCATTAAACATGTAGCACTGGATATTGTCTGTGGTATTACCAGCACCCTTCCTGAAAACGAGGTGCCTGAAATCGCATTTGCAGGAAAATCCAATGTTGGGAAGTCATCCTTGATCAATGCACTGATGAACAGAAAATCACTGGCACGTACCAGTGCATCTCCGGGAAAAACCCAGACCATCAATTTTTATAATGTCAATCATGAAATGTATCTGGTGGATTTACCGGGATATGGTTATGCAAAAGTATCCCAGTCAGTAAAAGAACAGTGGGGAAAATTGATTGAGAGATATCTTCACAAGTCAAAGCAGTTAAAGGCAGTTTTTCTGCTGATTGATATTCGTCATAAGCCCTCAGAAAATGATAAGACCATGTATGATTGGATTGTATATAATGGATATCAGCCAATTATTATTGCGACAAAATCAGATAAGCTGAAAAGAAGCCAAATTCAAAAACAGTTAAAAATTATTAAAGAGGGACTGGAATTGCCGAAGGGAGCTCAAATTATACCGTTTTCCGCACAGACAAAGCAGGGCAGAGAAGAAATATGGGCTCTTGCCGAAGAACTTTTATTCTCAGATGCTCAGCCGGAAGCATAGAAATCAGGCGAGAGGGGATAGTATGTTAAAAGGTATTATATTTGATATGGATGGGGTTTTAATTAACAGCGAACCTTTTCATTTTAAAGTCTGGGAGGAAACATTAAAAAGACGTGGGATACAGATAGACTATGAGATTTATAAACCTTGTATCGGCTCAACCATTGAATTTTTGATGAACTTACTCCATGAACATTATGGAATTTGCAGAAATGATAAAGGTTTAATTAAAGAAATGAAGGAAGTTAAGGAGGAAATGATGGAAAAGCAGGGATTTCCTCCTTTAATTCCCCATGTGAGGGAATTTCTACATAGACTTTTTGAGTCCGGCTATGATATGGCAGTGGCGTCATCTTCGCCTTTGGAATATATTGAAGCTGTAACAGCACATTGGGGAATACGACAATATTTTAAATATCTTGTGAGCGGAGAGTCTGTAGATAATCCTAAGCCGGCGCCGGATGTGTTTTTGAAAACGGCAGAACTTATGGATATTACTCCAAAAGAATGTCTTGTAGTAGAGGACTCCCAAAATGGATGTAAAGCGGCAAAAGCAGCAGAAATGACATGTATGGCTTTTTATAATCCGGACTCAGGAAAACAGGATTTAGGAACGGCTTCTGTTGTTGTTGAAGGATTTGAAGAAATCGATAAGAGCTTTGTGGAAAAAATATATTGTCATAGTCATCATATCCCGGCAACAATTTGCGAAACACCACGACTTCTTATTCGTGAAATGAAGAAAGAGGATATACCGCGGCTTATGGAAATCTGTGCGCAGGAAACTTCCAAGAATGCCTGTGAAGGCGTAGCAAGACCATTGACAGAAGAGTTGGAAGGTTTTGAGGCATATAGAACATATATGTATGAGTTATGCGATATGGGATATTGGTGTGTGGTTAAAAAAGATACAGGAGAAATTATAGGCAGGGCAGGTGTAGAACCTAAATTTTGGAATGACAATAAGACGGTGGTAGAATTAGGGTATGTTATTGATGAAAATTTCAGAAGGCAGGGTTTTGCCCATGAAGCCTGTAAGGCAATTTTAAAAGTGGCCTGTGAAAGAGGCGCTGTTTATTTATATTGCAGAATAAAGAATGTGAATATTCCATCTTTAAATCTGGCAAGAAGATTGGGATTTGAAAAAATAGATTATCATTTGCAAGATGACAGCCAGGATATGGAAGTGTGGAGATATGCTTGCAGAGAAATGGAAAATCAGCTACAATAAGAGAAATTTAAAGAAAGGTTTTTCATACTAGTACAGTGAAGAATAAGAGATTTTTTGCTGTACCGGGAAAAGGAATTATGATGGAAATTATAAAATCCAGAAAATTAAAATATGAATATATAAAATATGATGATAACGGACAGCCCTGTGAAAGCTATACAGCAGTGAAAGATGTAGATTTAGACGTAAAAGCGGGACAGTTTATTTCAATATTAGGACATAATGGTTCGGGAAAATCTACACTGGCAAAGCATATTAATGCTTTGCTGCTTCCTACAGAAGGAAGTATATGGATTGATGGGACAGACACGAAGTCTGTAGAGGAACTTTGGAAAATTCGCCAGAAGGCAGGAATGGTTTTTCAAAATCCGGATAATCAGATTATCGGTACTGTAGTAGAAGAAGATGTAGGATTTGGACCTGAAAATATGGGAATTCCTACAGGAAAAATCTGGAAAAGAGTAGATAAAAGTTTAGAGTCTGTGGGAATGACAGCTTTTCGTCATCGTTCTCCTAACAAACTCTCAGGAGGACAAAAGCAGCGAGTTGCCATTGCGGGAGTACTGGCAATGCATCCGAAATGTATTATTTTAGATGAACCTACAGCAATGCTGGATCCAAATGGAAGAAAAGAGGTTTTGGCGGCAGTCCATGAGCTGAACAAAACAGAAGGTATTACAGTAATCTTAATTACTCATTATATGGAAGAAGTCATTGACTCAGACAAGGTTTTTGTCATGGATCAGGGACAGGTTGTTATGGAAGGAACCCCAAGAGAAATCTTCTCAAGGGTAGAGGAATTAAAGAAATATCGTCTTGATGTACCTCAGGTGACACTTCTTGCTCATGAATTAAAGAAGGCTGGAGTAGATCTTCCAGATGGAATACTTACGACAAAGGAATTGGTGGATAAGCTATGTCATTAAAATTAGAACATGTCACATACACTTATAATCCGGGAACTGCATACGAAATGCATGCCTTAAAAGATATTTCCTTAGAAATTCCCGCAGGACAATTTGTGGGGATTATCGGACATACAGGCAGCGGAAAATCTACATTGATCCAGCATTTTAATGGATTGATGTGCCCCACTTCAGGAGTGGTATCTTATAAAGAGGAAAATATATGGCAGGAAGGGTATTCATTAAAGCGCCTGCGCAGTCAGGTAGGGTTGGTTTTCCAATATCCGGAACATCAGCTTTTTGAGGCAGATGTTTTATCTGATGTGTGTTTTGGCCCGAAAAATCAGGGACTTTCCAATGAGGAAGCAGAGAAAAAGGCAATAGAGGCATTACAGCAGGTAGGATTGAAAGAAAAATATTATAAAAGTTCACCGTTTGAGTTATCAGGGGGACAGAAACGGCGAGTTGCCATTGCAGGAGTTTTGGCAATGGAGCCGGAGGTTCTTATTTTAGATGAACCGACTGCAGGACTTGATCCTAAAGGGCGAGATGAGATATTAGACCAGATTGCTTATCTTCATGAACAGAGGAAAATTACGGTTATTCTGGTTTCTCATAGCATGGAGGATATTGCCAGATATGTAGACCGTATTCTGGTAATGAATAAAGGCGAGAAAGCCTTTGACGGTACACCAAAGGAAGTTTTTGCCCATTATAAAGAGCTGGAACAGATTGGTCTTGCGGCTCCTCAGATTACCTATATTATGAACGAGCTACAGGCAGCAGGGCTTCCCTGTGACTGCTCTGCAATTACCGTGGAGGAAGCAAAGGCAAGTATTTTAAAGGCACTGGAGAGAAGAAAAAATGATTAGAGATATTACCATAGGACAATACTATCCGGCAGACTCTGTTCTGCACCGTCTGGATCCCAGAACGAAATTTATTGGTACATTTATTTACTTGGTTTCTCTTTTTGTAGCAGACTCTTTCTGGGGATATGTAATTGCTACCTGCTTTTTAGCCGGACTGATTATTTTATCCAAAGTACCGGTAAAATTTATGCTCAAAGGTTTGAAACCGTTGTTTATTATTCTGTTAATTACAGTAGTATTTAATTTGTTTTTAGTGCCTGGGGAAGTTATTTGGAGTTTCGGATTTTTGAAACTTACCAAAGAAGGTATTGCACAGGCAATTAAAATCGGTATTCGCCTGATTTACCTGGTTATTGGCTCTTCGATTATGACACTGACAACCACACCAAATCAGCTTACAGACGGATTGGAAAGAATTTTACACCCGTTAAATAAAATTCATGTGCCGGTACATGAAATTTCCATGATGATGTCTATTGCGCTGCGTTTTATTCCTATCTTGTTAGAAGAAACAGATAAGATTATGAAAGCACAGATTGCCCGTGGAGCAGATTTTGAAAGCGGTAATTTAATCCAAAAGGCGAAGGGATTAATTCCACTTTTAGTTCCATTGTTTATTTCTGCTTTTCGACGTGCAGATGATTTGGCAATGGCTATGGAAGCAAGATGCTACCATGGAGGTGATGACAGAACACAGATGAAACCGCTGGTATATAAGTCCAGAGATTATGTGGCTTATGGAATTGTGATTGTGTATCTGGGGATTGACATTGCTGTGCGTGTGCTTCTGTAGGAAAAGGAGTATGTTATGAAACGTGTGAAGCTGACTGTGGCTTATGATGGGACAAATTATTGTGGCTGGCAGGTGCAGCCAAATGGCATAACGGTTCAGGAAATTTTAAATCAGTGCTTGTCTGAGTTTACAGGAGAGAAAATAGAAACCATTGGAGCCAGTCGGACAGATGCCGGTGTACATGCTCTGGGGAATGTGGCAGTATTTGATACAGAAATGAGAATGCCGGGAGATAAATTTTCTTTTGCATTAAATCAAAGACTGCCGGAGGATATACGCATTCAGAAATCAGAAGAAGTAGAAATGGATTTCCATCCTCGCTATGTAAAAAGCGAAAAAACTTATGAATACCATATTTTAAACCGTCGTTTCCCAATTCCTACGGAGCGGTTTTATTCTCATTTTACCTACATTCCTTTAGATATAGAAAGAATGAGAGAGGCGGCATCCTATCTGATAGGAGAACATGATTTTAAAAGCTTTTGCGGTACAGGAGCACAGGTAAAAACCACGGTACGAACAGTAAAAGAAATTCAAATTGAGAAAAATGAAGATAAAATTACTATTCGCATTACTGGAGAAGGCTTTCTGTATAATATGGTTCGAATTATAGCCGGAACTCTTATGGACATTGGAGGAGGGCTGTATCCACCGGAAAAAATGCAGGAAATTTTAGCTGCAAAAGACAGAAAAAAAGCAGGGCCTACAGCACCTGCAAGGGGACTTACTTTAATAGGAATTCAATATTTTTAAAAAATTAAGAACCTCTCATAGAATATTAAGTGTTGAAAAACACGAAATTCTATGGGAGGTTCTTGTGAATATTTAATGAGGTTTAAAGCCCTCGCCCAGTACTTCATTAGACTCCATAATGATAATAAAGGCTTTGGGATCGATTTCTTTTACAGCATTGCGAATACTGTACATCTGTTTGTTGTTACATGCACACATAACTACATCTTTTTTTTCACCGGAATAACTTCCTTCAGCCTTCAGGAAAGTAGCTCCACGGGCTGTGACTTCATCAATTTTCTGTGCTACTTCTTTGGCATAGTCGGTGACAATCAATGTCATCTTTCCGGCATCAATTCCATACATTACCTTGTCTACAACAGTTGATAAAAGGAAACTGATAATCATACCGTAAATTAAACTGTCGATATCTTTAGAAACAATGGCAGTTCCTAAAAGAACAATCAAAGCGTCCATAACAAATGCGATTTTTCCTAAAGTGAGATGAGGATTTAAAGCTTTTAAAGTAAGCATAACAAAATCAGCACCTCCTGTAGAAGAGTCACGCATATAAATCAGGGCAAATCCCAAACCGGATAAAACACCGGTGCAGATTGCTGCCAGCATTCGGTCACCTTGATAGACGGGAAACAGGGGCGCGGTGTAATCCATAAGGAAAGAGGTAATAATAATTGTACGTATAGAACGTAAAAAGAAATCACGTCCTAAAATACGAAAACAGCAAAGTGCAATGGGAATATTTAAGAGTAAAGCTACTTTACCAATGGGCAATCCCCAAAGATGGTAGAAAATTAAGGCAATTCCGTTGAGACCGACAACTGGGAATTCCGATGCTGCGGCGAAGTTATAAGTGGCAAGTGCAATCAGTACGCCGCCTAAAATATCGATAGAAATGTCTATGCTCCATTTCTTTACATACCACATAGTTGGATGATTTTTTTTCATAATGATGCCCTCCTTTGGCTGAAAAGAAAAAGCGTGTACGAATTATACAAATATAATCCGCAAACGCTCTTTTCCACTACTAGTATACACAGAAAAAGTGAAAAAGGTCAAGTGTTTGAAAAAATTAGTACAGAAAAGGGGAGAAAGTGTGGAGAAAATATTATTTGTTTGCTATACTGTATTTTATAGAATTCCTCTGTAAAGTGGAGGAAAACTGTAAGGGATTTTTGGAACGTGTGCTTCCTATTAAAATTAATTATGTGGAAATCAACACAGAGAAAAATATTGTTTACCATCCGGAGTATAAAGGCGTTCGTCTGGATGTTTATGCAAAAGATGAAAACAATACACGTTACAATATAGAGATGCAGGTATTAAAACAACCGGCATTAGGACGCAGAAGTCGTTACTATCAAAGCCAGATGGATATGGAGCTTTTGGCAAAAGGATGTGAATATGAAGAACTTCCTGATAGCTATGTAATTTTTCTCTGCGACTTTGATCCTTTTGGTGAAAGGAAATACCGATATACTTTTCGTACAATCTGTGAGGAAACGGAGAAAGCTTCTCTAAAAGACGGGCGGTGTATTGTGTTTTTAAATACTTGCGGAAAAAATGAAGAAAATATACCACAGGAATTACTTTCTTTTCTGAAATTTGTGCATGCAGACTTAAAAGAAAGCCAGAAAGACTTTCAAGATGATTATGTAAGACAGGTACAGAAATCAGTTACAGATATTAAAGCAAGCAGGGAAATGGAGGAGAGATTTATGCTTTTAGAAGAACTGCTGAAAGACGAACACAGGCAAGGCGTTCAGGAGGGTATTCAAAAAGGTGAATTGAAAGCGACAAGAGAGATACTCGAGATGACACTGGAAAGATTTGGACAATTACCGAAAAGTTTTTTAACAACATTATATGAACAGCAGGATATTGAGTTAATCAGAAACTGGATACAGACAGCATTAACCGTGAAGTCCTTGGATGAATTTATTTCTAATATACACTAGTCAAAAATCAAGTCAAAATACCTGCAAATCTTTGCAATTTATTTATCACAGAAGATTTGCAGGAAAATCAAAAACATTTCAAAGCCATTTCAGGCAAAAATTCAAAAAAAACAGAGGAATTCTATTTTAAATTTTATTGTTTAATATAAGAAGTATGAGAGAAAAAGAAAGATTATTGTAAAAGATTTAGAAGATGTGGTATAATAATTGCACGATGTGCAATTCAAGCCAAAGGAATTGGCTTGCCGCCACAAGAGTGGCGGATTATACCGTCAAGCTAATAAAAATATTTTTGTAAGGAGATTTTAACATGAGTCAGGAAAAAGTAGATAGATATAAAAAAGAGAAAGCAAACCGTGCCAAAATCCAAAAGAAGGAGAAAAGGGTTTTATTTTTAGAAAAGTGTGCGATTGCAGCAGTTTGTGTAGTTGCAATAGGCTGGATTGGATATTCTGCATATAATTTGGCAATGAGACCGGATCCAAATGAAGCACAGGAAGTTGTTACAACAGAAATGGATGTTACAGCTTTAAATGATTATTTAGCAGGACTTTCCACAGAGGAAGCGGAATAAATAAAAGGGTGAGTTTATGGAAAACCGTACAATACAAGAACTTTTTTTAAGAAAATCCGTAAGAGTATTTTCTGATGAAAAGATTACAGAAGAGGAAAAGAGATTAATTTTAGAAGCAGCAATACAGGCACCCACAGCAGGGAATATGTCTTTGTTTACTATTCTGGATATTCAGTCACAGGAGGTTAAAAATATTCTTGCAAAGAGATGTGATAATCAAAATTTTATTGCAGAAGCCCCTGTAGTACTGGTGTTTCTGGCCGATTATCAGAGATGGTGTGATGTATTAGAAAGTTATGAAATGAAAATTTCTCCAATGGGCGAAGGTGATTTGTTCTTAGCAATGCAGGATTGTATCATTGCAGCACAGAATGCAGTTGTGGCAGCAGAGTCTATGGGAATAGGTTCCTGTTATATTGGAGATATTCTGGAAAATTACGAGGAAAATCAAAAACTTCTGAATTTACCCAAATATGTGCTGCCTATTTCCATGCTGGTTTTGGGAAGACCTACGAAACAGCAGAAAAATCGAACAAAGCCGGAACGTTTTAAAGTGGAAGATATAGTTTTTACAGATACTTATCCAGATAAAGACACAAAAGAAACAAGGGAAGCATTTAAGCGAAAACTAAATGTAAGCGATATGGAATTGAAGGAGCGTCTTGAGAGATACAGTAAAAGAAAATTTGAAGCTGAGTTTCGTATGGAAATGAACCGTTCATCAAAGGCAATGATAGACAGCTGGAATAAGTAAAGACTACAAAAAATAGCACCGCATAAGCGGTGCCTTTTTCTCATTAGAATATTCTAAATGCCGAAAAATTATAATTTTTCAACGTTAGCAGCCTGCATTCCGCGAGCGCCTTCTGTTAAATCATAACTTACAGCCTGACCTTCTTCTAAAGATTTGAAGCCTTCTCCATTGATTGCAGAGAAATGTACGAAAACGTCCTGTCCGTCTTCTCCTGTAATAAATCCGTATCCTTTTTCTGCGTTGAACCATTTAACAGTTCCCTTGTTCATAGTGTTACCTCCATAAAAATAAAAATGGCTGGATAAAAAATTAAATGGTCTTTAGAGATAATATTATGTATAAAAATGATAATATTCTCTCTAAAAACCATTTAATACTAATATCCAATATATCTTTGACATAGTAAGTATATTCCTTTGATGTGTAAAAGTCAAGGGAAAAGTGTAATTGACGAAAGAAAATGTGTGTGTTACTATTTATATAATAATCAGAAAGGATATGGAAATCTATGAAAATACTGATTAAAAGAGGACGTATTTTAAACCCATCAGATCAGACTGATAAAGTCGGTGATATTCTTGTTGAAGATGGTGTAATTAAGGAAATTAAAGAAAAAATAGAATGTCAGGAAACACCTGAAAAAGTTATTGATGCAAAAGGCTGCTATGTAATGCCGGGACTGATTGATTTACATGTACATTTACGTGATCCGGGGCTGACTTATAAAGAAGATGTTGTAACAGGTGCAAAAGCAGGTGCAAAAGGTGGATTTACTACAATTTTGGCAATGCCCAATACAAAGCCTGTAATTGATTGCGCTGACAGAGTAAATTATGTACACAACAAAGCAAAAGAACTTGCGCCTATTCATGTTCTTCAGATTGGAGCTGTGACAAAACAGCAAAAAGGAGAGGAACTTGCAGAGATTGAGGATATGATTAAGGCGGGAATTCCTGCAATCAGTGAAGACGGAAAGTCTGTAATGAACACGAAGCTTTATAAAGAAGCAATGAAAATTGCTGCAAAATACAATATTCCGGTTTTTGCCCATTGTGAGGATCAGAATATGGTAAATGGCGGCTGTGTAAATGAAGATGAAAAGTCAAAAGAACTGGGACTTCCGGGTATCAGCAACGCAGTAGAAGATATTATTGTGGCAAGAGATATTGTGCTTGCAAAAGAAACAGGGGCAAGTCTGCATTTATGTCATTGTTCTACGAAAGACAGTGTGCGTATGATTGAACTGGCAAAAGAAGAAAATCTTCCTGTTACAGGTGAAGTTTGTCCACATCATTTTATTCTTACATCTGATGATATGATTGCGGGTGACACTAATTATAAAATGAACCCTCCACTGCGTACAAAGGAAGACAGAGATGCACTTGTAAAAGGTTTAAAAGATGGTGTTTTTGATGTGATCAGTACAGATCATGCACCCCACAGCAGAGAAGAAAAACAGCGTTCCATGACAGAAGCACCATTTGGTATAGTAGGATTGGAAACAGCAGCAGCTCTTACTATGACAGAACTGGTACACAAGGGAATTTTAACACCATTGCAGATGGCAGAAAAAATGAGCTATAATCCGGCAAAGATTATTCATTCAGACAGAGGTCGCTTAGAAGTGGGAAGACCTGCAGATATTACGATTATTGATCCTGAGAGAGAATATGTAATTGACAGTAATAAATTTGAGTCAAAAGGAAAAAATACACCATTTAATGGAAGAAAAGTAAAAGGTATGGTAAAAGTAACAATCTGTGATGGTGAAATTGCATATATAGAAGAGTAAAAGAAAAGAGTAAGAAAGAAGAATTATTGGAGGAAAAATCATGATTAACAAACTGACTGCGAAAATTCAGAAAACAAAGGCACCGATTGTGGTAGGATTAGATCCAATGTTAAATTACATTCCAAAACACATTCAGGAAAAAGCATTTAAAGAATTTGGGGAAACTTTGGAAGGAGCTGCAGAAGCAATCTGGCAGTTTAATAAAGAAATTGTAGATAAAACCTATGATTTAATTCCGGCAGTAAAGCCACAGATTGCTATGTATGAACAGTTTGGTATTCCGGGAATTATGGCTTTTAAGAAAACAGTAGATTATTGTAAATCTAAAGACCTTGTGGTGATTGGAGACATTAAGCGTGGAGATATCGGTTCTACTTCAGCTGCTTATGCAACCGGTCATATTGGAAAAGTACAGATTGGAGCAAATAAAATTGCCCCATTTGACGAAGACTTTGTTACATTAAATCCATATATGGGAGCAGACAGTATTACACCATTTATTGATGTATGTAAAGAAGAAAAGAAAGGTCTTTTTATTCTTGTAAAAACATCCAACCCTTCCAGTGGAGATTTTCAGGATCAGATGGTAGGTGACAGACCTGTATATGAATTAGTAGGAGAGAAAGTTGCACAGTGGGGAGAAACCTGCATGGGTGACGATTATAGTTATGTAGGTGCTGTTGTTGGCGCTACTTATCCTGAAATGGGCAAAACACTCAGAAAGATTATGCCAAAGGCTTATATTCTTGTTCCCGGTTATGGTGCTCAGGGTGGACAGGGTAAAGATTTAGTTCATTTCTTTAATGAAGATGGTTTAGGCGCTATTGTAAATTCTTCCCGTGGAATTATTGCAGCTTATAAACAGGAAAAATATGCAAAATTCGGAGAAGAAAACTTTGCAGATGCGTCAAGAGCAGCAGCAGAGGATATGATTGCAGATATTACAGGAGCGTTGGAAGCTGCAAAATAAGGAGAAGGAACATGGCAAAATTAAAGATGACAAGTACAGTGGTAAGTCAGGAAATGATAGCAACAGATATATATAGTTTGTGGCTTCGTGCGGAGGAAATCGCAGTACAGGCAAAACCTGGACAGTTTATTTCTGTATACTGTAAAGACTCCGGAAAAATTCTTCCAAGACCAATCAGTATTTGTGAAATTGATAAAGAAAAGGGAATGCTTCGTATTGTATATAGAATTGCAGGAGAAGGAACAAAGGAATTTTCTTCTCTTGTAAGCGGAGATACGGTAGATATTTTAGGACCATTGGGAAATGGCTTTCCTATGGAAGAAATTAAAGGAAAAAAGGTGTTTATGATGGGTGGAGGAATTGGGGTTCCTCCTATGGTGCAGACTGCCAAAGAAGCAGAAGCAGATGTGACAATCATTGCAGGTTATCGTAACAGTGAGATTTTCCTGAAAGAAGATTTGGAAAAGAATGGTCGTCTTGTAGTTGCTACAGAGGATGGAAGCGTAGGAACAAAAGGAAATGTTATGGATGCTATTCGTGAAAATAATCTTACTGCAGATGTGATTTTTGCCTGTGGTCCAACACCAATGTTGCGGGCAATTAAAAATTATGCGGAGGAAAACAATATCCTTTGCTATATTTCCATGGAAGAAAAAATGGCATGCGGAGTGGGTGCGTGTCTGGCATGTGTATGTAAATCAAAAGAGGTAGACCATCATTCTCATGTACATAATAAGCGAATTTGCAAGGACGGACCGGTCTTTTTAAGTACGGAGGTGGAATTGTAATGAATACAAAAGTAAAAATTGCCGGGATTGAACTGAAAAATCCTGTTATGACAGCCTCCGGTACTTTTGGCTCAGGAGCAGAGTACAGCGAGTTTGTGGACTTAAATGAACTGGGCGCAGTAGTGACAAAGGGTGTTGCCAATGTTGCGTGGCCGGGAAATCCTACACCTAGAATTGCAGAAATTCACAGCGGTATGATGAATGCCATCGGGCTTCAAAATCCGGGAATGGAAGTATTTTGTGAAAGAGATTTACCTTATCTGCAGCAGTTTGATACAAAAGTAATTGTAAATGTATGCGGACATGCGCCGGAAGAATATCTGGCAGTGGTAGAACGTCTGGCAGATGAACCGGCAGATATGCTGGAAATCAATATTTCCTGTCCAAATGTAAATGCAAATTTCCTTGCTTTTGGTCAGGACCCAAAGCATGTGGAAGAACTTACGGCACAGATTAAAAAGGTTGCAAAACAGCCGGTGATTATGAAACTGACACCGAATGTTACGGATATTGCGGAAATTGCAAGAGCAGCAGAAGCAGGTGGAGCAGATGCAGTTTCACTTATTAATACGCTGACAGGTATGAAAATTGATATTAATAAAAGAACCTTTGCTCTTGCCAATAAAACAGGTGGGGTTTCCGGTCCATGTGTGAAACCAATTGCAGTGCGTATGGTTTATCAGGTTGCACAGGCTGTCAACATTCCGATTATTGGAATGGGCGGTATTCAGAATGCAGAGGATGCGCTGGAATTTATTATGGCAGGCGCTACGGCAGTATCAATCGGAACTGCAAACTTTACAAATCCTTATGCTACTGTAGAAACAATCAGAGGCATTGAGGCTTATATGGAGAAAAATAAAATTGAAGATATCCGGGATTTAATCGGAATTGTAAAATAAAAATGAGGGAGGCTGTAACCTGTGAATACACAGGCAGCCTCCTATTGCTATAAAAAGGGTGGTGAAATACAGGCGAGAAATTTGGGACTTTGGACAGCACATTCTTATCATGTGGCAGATGCAGCAGAATTGATTGCAGAAGCCTGTGGAAATTTAGATACAGAAAAGGCTTTTGCATGTGGCTTGCTTCATGATATCGGAAGACGAACAGGAATTGCACAGATGAGACATACCATTGACGGCTATGATTATGCTATTTCCAAGGGATGGGATGAGGTGGCAAGAGTATGTCTGACACATTCCTTTCCGGTAAAAGATATTGAAGCGGATATCGGAAAGAAAGATATACGCCCGGAGCAATATGAATTTATAAAAAATTATCTGGAACAGATTGAGTATGATGATTATGATAAACTGATTATTTTATGTGATGCTCTGGCAGATGCAAAAGGCTTTTGCATTTTAGAAAAGAGATTTGTTGACACGGCAAGACGATATGGATTTTATCCTTTTTCTCTGGACAGGTGGAATAATACCTACAAATTTAAGGAATATTTTGAAGAACGTATGGGCAAATCCATTTATACTGTGCTGCCGGAGATTGAGAAATGTATTTATATGTAAAGGAGAAAAGCGTATGTGGATAATTTTAGGAATTAGTGCCGTAATTACAGCGTTGCTTAATTTGATTTTTTCATTCATGGGAAAATCAGTACGTTGGTTAGGATTTTTAAGTTTTTCACTTACAGCATTGACTGTGTGTGCAATTTATCAGGTAGCAGCAGGTTCAGTGATACAGGAGGATTGGAGTGCATTAGCGGATACAGTGCCTACTATGGAAAAATTCACATGGATATTTACAGTATTATCTATGGCAATCAACGGAATTTCATTATGGAAATCAGGTGTTAAAAAGTGAGAGACTTTATAGATTTTGTTAAAGATATAGTAACCATACTAGTCGGCGGTGTAATTGAGAACCGGGCAGAAATAAAAGTCAGTGAAAAAAGAAGGGAGTTCTTTAAACATAAGGGTAATAAAATATCGGCGTTTTTCTTTTACGGTTCAGTGATAGCAGCCGTGGTACTGGCAATCTTTGGACTTATTGAACTTGTAAAAGGAAAAGTGTTGGGAGATATATTCCTTGTTGGCGGAATTATTTTAGGCTTGTTTTTAATAGTAGAATGGGGAGCAGCAGAATAAAATGGTTGTTTTAATTACAGGGGCATCTCATACGGGAAAAACTTTATTGGCACAAAAGCTATTGGAAAAATATAAGTATTCGGTTCTTTCGATTGACTTGTTAAAAATGGGATTAATTCGGAGCAAAAATACAGATTTGACACCGGAAGATGACGAAAAATTGGAATTTTATCTATGGAAAATTGTTAAGGAAATTGTAAAAACCGCAATAGAAAATAAACAAAATTTGATTGTAGAGGGCTGCTATATTCCGTTTATGTGGAAACAGGATTTTACAGAGGAGTATTTAAAAGATATTCTGTATCAAGTATGGAAAAATAGGAAGTTATTATAAGAAAAATGGGAAAATAAATAGGAAATCCTTCTAAAATCTGATATAATAAAATTAGAAAAAGAGTTTTTTGCAGCAGGTGAAAGGAGGAAAACAGATGCGTAAAAGAAAAAGCAGACAAAAAATATTTTGTATAGGCTTCGCATTTTGTCTATGGATTTCCGGTTTTACAATGGTATCAGCAGATAATGCTTCCGGGATGGATAAGAGCTATATAAAAAACTTTACATGCACAAACAATATTGGAAATACAAAAATAGAGCTAAATGTTTCGGCGGATGTCTGGTCTGATGGATCTTATGCACAAATTAACAAAATTATAGGAAATGACTTAAATGTAACATCAGATATTCCTTACATAGAATTTGAAGATTATAATATAGATGTCTGGAGTGCCGAGGGTACTTATCCAACGACAAGACTTTTTTATACTTATAACGGGACATTAAAGGTCAAAGTGACAGCTGCTACACCAACAGCTGTAATAGAAGCATTAGAGAAAGAAGGTTTTTGCGGTGGTGAACCTGTTTCTGGCATTACAGATTATATAAAGAATATTGATGAATGTGGAGAAATCCAGTTATATCAGTAAAGGAAGTCTGAATATATGAAAACTTCAAAATAAGAATATAAAAGAAAGATTGGGAGATTATCGTTTGTAAACAGGATAATCTCCTTTTTGAATGTTTTTGTTTATTTTTGAAAAATATGAAGTATACTTCATAAAAATCTTGACAGTTTGAGAAAGCAATAATATGATGAAGTTAACTTCATGAGAAGTACACTTCATATTGGAGGGAAAAATGAAAACAAAAGTGAAAGAATTGCGTACAGAAGGCAAAATGACACAACAACAGTTGGCAGATTTGGTTCATGTATCATCAAGGACTATCATTTCTATTGAGAAAGGACAATATAATCCTTCATTAATGCTTGCATATCGTATGGCAATGGTTTTTGGAGTAAGCGTAGAAGAATTGTGTTGCTTAAAAGAAAACAAAGAATTGGAGGATAAGGAGTATGAAGATTTATAATAAAAAGACATTTGTGTCCGGAGTATTCCTGATAGTTTTAGGTGTGTCGAACTTTAAATAAATATAATGGATTTATTGTAGGCATTTTTAAGCCTGTTCTTTGATTGAAATAACAGGAAATATGTGATAGAATTGAGAAGATTTAAAAGTTCTTTTTTATGGTGTAAAAATGGTGTACTAAGGGATAAAAATAGAAAATAAGGGCGAGAAAGGTCCATAAATACAGGAGGTTTTAAGAAAGATGGAACAGTATAAACAGGAATTTATTGAATTTATGGTAGAGAGTGATGTTTTAAAATTCGGAGAATTTACCCTGAAAAGCGGTAGAAAGTCTCCTTTCTTTATGAATGCAGGAGCTTATGTAACAGGCTCTCAGTTAAAAAGATTAGGTGAATACTATGCAAAAGCTATTCATGACAAATACGGAGATGATTTTGACGTATTATTCGGACCGGCTTACAAAGGAATTCCAATCAGTGTTGTAACAGCTATTGCATATAGTGAATTATACGGTAAAGAAGTACGCTACTGCTCAGACCGTAAGGAAGAAAAAGACCACGGTGCAGATAAAGGAAGTTTCTTGGGAAGTAAGCTGCAGGATGGAGACAGAGTTGTTATGATTGAAGACGTAACAACCTCCGGAAAATCTATGGAAGAAACCGTTCCAAAGGTGAAAGGTGCAGCGAATGTGGAAATCGTAGGTTTGATGGTTTCTTTAAATCGTATGGAAAAAGGAAAGGGCGATAAGAGCGCACTTGCTGAAATCAAAGAAACTTACGGATTTGAGACAAATGCCATTGTAACAATGGAGGAAGTAGTAGAGCATTTATACAACAGAGAATGTAATGGTAAAGTTGTAATTGACGATAAAACAAAAGAAGCGATTGATGCATACTACGAAATCTACGGAGTAAAATAATCAGAAAAGGAAGTGTTCCTAAATGAATGAAAAGGTTTATAAAACCATGACACGATGCGGTGCAGGAAGTATTGCAGTGGGAATTATTGTGCTGGTTACAGGCATTACTACGGGGATTTTAATGCTGGTAAGCGGAGCAAGATTATTAAAAAGAAAGTCAGAAATTACATTTTAATGTGTAAGGCAAAAGAGGGCGGGGGAAAGGGTTCTCCCGTCTTTATGTTATTTAAGAAAGAATAAGGGGTTAAAATTGAATAAAAATGTGAAGAAGAAAATCAAAACAGTCAGTACTATGCTATTTGTGCTGTATCTGTTATTGTTGATTTATTTTCTCTTTTTTGCAGAGCGTTTTGGGGTATTGCGTTTTGAAGAAAGAGAATATCATTATAATCTGGTATTTCTTCAGGAGATTAAGCGATTTTGGACGTATAGGGAACAGTTGGGTGTGTGGCCGGTTGTATTGAACTTGTTGGGGAATGTTGTGGGATTTATTCCTTTTGGATTTATTCTTCCGATTATTAAAAAGGATACAAGAAGATTTTTATTTATCACATTTTCAGGGTTTACCTTGAGCCTTTGCGTAGAAATCATTCAGCTGGTTACAAAGCTGGGTTGTTTTGATGTAGATGATTTGATTATGAATACACTGGGTGCGGCACTTGGCTATCTGCTTTTTGCCGTTATCTATTTCGTTTATAAAAGAAAAAAAGGAGAAACAAGTAATGGCAAAAAAGAAAAATAAATATTCTTTTGCAAAAAAGAAACATTCCGGACAGGGAATAGCCTCAACGGTTTTTGCCGGAATTTCTCTGGGGATTTTTTGTGCCGCCGCATTATGCGCTTTGATTTTTCATGGAAAGGGCGGGATGTATTTGGGAGCATTGGGGCTGATTGCCATTGTTCTTTCCATTTATGGATTTATTACCGGATTGAAGAGCTTTTCCGAGAAAAACAGGGATCAGCTTTTTTGTAAAATCGGAGCAGTGGGAAATGGAGTACTTATGGTTATCTGGCTGGCACTTTTCTTAGTTGGAATTTCTTAATAACAGAAAGGCAGGATAAAGATATGGAAGAACGATTGAAAAAACAGATGGATTTTTTGCTGGAAGCAGATAAGGCAAAGTTTATTGGCCGGCAGACTTATTTATCAGATGGCATCAGAAAAGAAAATGATGCAGAGCATTCCTGGCATCTGGCTTTAATGGCAGCACTTTTGGCAGAATATTCTGAGGAAAAGATTGATTTAGCAAAGACGATGCTTATGGTATTAGTGCATGATTTAGTAGAAATTGACGCGGGTGATACTTATGCCTATGACGCAGTTGGAAACCAGACAAAGAGGGAAAGAGAGCTAAAAGCAGCAGAGCGAATTTTTAACATTCTTCCAAAAGACCAGGCAGAACAACTGAGAACATTGTGGGATGAGTTTGAAGAATATCAGACACCAGAGGCTAAATTTGCCCATGTTTGTGATAATATTCAACCTTTAATGTTAAATCACGCCACTGGTGGAAAATCATGGAGAGAGCGTGGAATAAAGAAATCACAGGTATTAAAGAGAAATGAGCGCACAGGAGAAGGCTCAAAAATTATGGAGTCTTATGTGCATGAAATATTAGACTTAAATGTGGAAAAGGGGAATTTGAAAGATGAATGATGTATTTTTTGAAGAACGCTATACTTTAATGCGTGAGAGAATTCAGGAAATTCAAAAAGAAGAGGTTGTAAAAGAACCTTATGGTGAATATTTCAGAAAAACAGCAGAATTTATTCTGATGGTGGATGAACTGTACGGAAAGATACAAAAAGGCTGGATAGAAACCGCTTCACAGAAAGAATTGGAAGAAAACAACTATGCTTTGTATCAGGATATTTTACCGGAAAATTATGATAGTTCTTATGGAAATCCTGCTTATGCACAAAAAATGCTGGGAGAAGAGTTTGGTGCATTATTAAGTTTTCTATATACAGAAATTCGTGGAATGATTGTTTTTGCTTATGAAAAGCGTCTTTTTGACATGACTGTTGTTTTAGAACTTTTTGTGCAGATTTATAATCTTTTTGAGGAAGAGGAGATATCTGCAAAGGATGTAAAGGATGCTATTTACTGGTATATCAGCGATTACAGTGATGAAATGGTAGGATACAGAGTCAGAGAAGGAATTGATCCGTCTTTAGATTTTGCTGCAAAAATCATCTGTGACAGTGACTTAACAGATCTTCGTTATTTGTACAAATTTGGGGAATATATTACAGAAAATGAAATCGGTATGGCAAATTTCCTGAATACTCTGCCGGAAGAAAAAATTCAGGCAATGGCAAGAACATTTACAGAAGGATATAGAGAAGGATTTGTTTTAGGCGGTAAAGATATTACAAAGAAGAAGACTGTAAATATTCGTTTCCAGCTGGGGTTTGAGCGAATTGTAAAAGAGGAAATCAGACAGTTTGCGGAAATGGGATTACAGCCTGTTATCTATCGAAGTGCTGTTCATTCGGTAAATAAAAAACAGCATCATAGAATTGGATATTATGGGGCAGTTCCTAATCAGCAGTTTGAATACGACCATAAGGATGATGCCGCACTGTATTTAGACCATGAGTTTATTCAGAGAAAACTGAGAGTTTTACAGGTGGCTTATGAGCAGGTGAAGGAGCTGGCGGCTGTTCACGGAGGTCCTGCATGTATGGAAATCTTTGGAGAAACACCTTTTGTACCTGAAAAGACAGAGGAAGCCTGTGTTTTAACACCACATCAGCAGAAATTGCAGGTGTCTTATGACAATGAGTCAGGTCAGATCGTAAATCGTTATATTAAGGGTGAAGAAAGAAGCTTTACCATTATTGCATATCCGGTAAAAGAAATCGGAGAAAAATTCGAGGAAATTTTTGAAGAAACTGTGAAATTAAATACATTGGATAATGAATTATACAGAAAAATCCAGCAGAGTATCATTGATGCATTAGATAAGGGGACTTGCGTACATATTCTGGGAAAAGGGGAAAATGAAACAGATTTAACCGTTTCTCTTCATACACTGGAAAATCCGGACAAGCAGACTAATTTCGAAAACTGTGTAGCAGATGTAAATATTCCAGTGGGCGAAGTCTTTACATCACCAGTGCTCAAGGGAACAAATGGTACTTTGGCAGTATCCAGAGTATTTTTAAACGGTTTGGAATATAGAGGGCTGAAACTTCTTTTTAAAGACGGAAAGATTGCAGAGTATACTTGTAAAAACTTTGAAAAGGAAGAGGAGAATAAGAGCTTTTTAAAAGAAAATCTTCTTCATCATCATGAGACGCTTCCATTGGGAGAATTTGCAATCGGAACGAACACTACGGCTTATGTAATGGCACAGAAATATGAAATTGCGCATTTGCTGCCGATTTTAATTGCAGAAAAAATGGGACCACACTTTGCAGTAGGGGATACCTGCTATAGTTGGGGAGAAGATACGGCTGTTTATAATCCGGATGGAAAGGAAATTATTGCAAGAGACAACGAGGTTTCTATTTTAAGAAAAGAAGATATTAGTAAGGCTTATATGGGGTGTCACACAGATATTACCATTCCTTATGATGAATTGGATAAAATTTGGGTAGAAACAGAAAAAAATGAGAAAATCATGATTATCAGCGATGGAAGATTTGTATTAGAGGGTACAGAAAAATTAAACGAGCCTTTCTGTGAATAATATAAAGAAAAAGGGTTTTGCGGTTGACATTATTTGTAACAATATGTAAAATTGTGCTGTACAATAAAATATACAGCATAAGCTGAATTTAATTTAAAGGAGAACAATCATGGCAAAAGTTGGAATTGTTATGGGCAGCGACTCAGATATGCCTGTTATGAGTAAAGCGGCAGATATGTTAGAGAAATTCGGAATTGAATACGAAATGACGATTATTTCTGCCCACAGAGAACCGGATGTATTCTTTGAATATGCGAAAACAGCAGAAGAAAAGGGATTTAAAGTCATTATTGCAGGAGCAGGTATGGCAGCACACCTTCCAGGTATGTGTGCAGCAATTTTCCCAATGCCGGTTATCGGTATCCCAATGCATACAACTTCTTTAGGAGGAAGGGACTCTCTGTATTCTATTGTTCAGATGCCTTCCGGTATTCCTGTTGCAACTGTTGCAATTAACGGAGGAGCAAACGCAGCAATTCTGGCAGCCAAGATTTTAGCTACTTCAGATGAAGCATTATTGCAGAAATTAAAAGATTATAAAGAAGAATTAAAAGATCAGGTTGTTGCAAAAGATGCAAAATTACAGGAAGTAGGATATAAAAACTATAAATAAAAGCAGGGAAATGAAACGGAGGAAGAAAGAAAATGGATTACAAGAAAGCTGGCGTAGATATTGAAGCTGGATATAAATCAGTAGAATTGATGAAAGAACATGTAAAGAAAACAATGCGTGAAGAAGTTCTTGGCGGATTAGGCGGTTTCTCCGGTGCTTTTTCTCTGGCAAAAATTAAAGAGATGGAAGAACCAGTATTGTTATCCGGTACAGATGGATGTGGAACAAAGGTGAAACTGGCAATGGTAATGGACAAACACGATACAATTGGTATTGATGCAGTTGCAATGTGTGTAAACGATATTGCATGTGCAGGTGGAGAACCATTATTTTTCTTAGATTATATTGCATGTGGAAAAAATTATCCTGAAAAAATTGCTACTATCGTAAAAGGTGTTGCAGAAGGATGCTTACAGTCTGAAGCAGCTTTAATCGGTGGCGAAACAGCAGAACATCCTGGACTTATGCCGGAAGATGATTACGATTTAGCAGGTTTTGCAGTTGGTGTTTGTGACAAGAAAGATATGATCACCGGAGAAAACTTAAAAGCAGGTGATGTTTTAATCGGTATGGCATCTTCCGGTGTTCACAGCAATGGTTTTTCATTAGTAAGAAAAGTATTTGAAATTACAAAAGAGTCTTTAGATACTTATTATGAAGAATTAGGAACAACTTTAGGAGAAGCTTTACTTGCTCCTACAAGAATTTATGTAAAAGCATTGAAAAAAGTAAAAGAAGCAGGTATTACCGTAAAAGCCTGCAGCCACATCACAGGCGGCGGATTTTATGAAAATATTCCACGTATGTTAAAAGATGGTGTATGTGCAGTTGTAGAAAAAGACAGCTACCCAATTCCTCCAATTTTTACATTAATGGCAAAAACAGGAAATATTGAAGAGCAGATGATGTATAATACTTATAACATGGGTATTGGTATGATTGTAGCAGTAGATCCGGCAGACGTTGACAAAACAATGGAAGCTATGAAGGCAGCAGGAGATACTCCTTATGTAATCGGTAAGATTGAAGATGGAGAAAAAGGTGTTAAATTAGTATAAGATAGGGAAATCAGGGTTGCAAGAGCAGCCCTTTTCCTGTTTATAAAGAAAGGCTGAATGAATATGATGAAAATGGCAGTGTTGGTGTCCGGTGGAGGAACAAATCTTCAGGCGATTATGGATGCAATGGACAGGGGCGAAATTACCAATGCGGAAATTGCTGTAGTAATCAGTAATAACGCAAATGCGTATGCTTTGGAAAGAGCAAGAATGAAGGGAATAGAGGCAATCTGCGTCTCTCCGAAAGCGTATGCTTCCAGAGCGGAATTTAATCAGGCTTTACTTGAAACAATCCAATCCTATCATGTAGATCTCGTTGTTCTGGCAGGTTGTCTTGTAGTTATTCCGGAAATTATGGTAAAGGCTTATCCAAATAAGATTATCAATATTCATCCGGCGCTTATTCCATCTTTCTGCGGTACAGGTTATTATGGACTGAAGGTGCATGAGGGTGTACTGGAAAGAGGAGTAAAAGTAACCGGAGCAACGGTACATTTTGTAGATGAAGGTACGGATACAGGTCCGATTATTTTACAGAAAGCAGTGGAAGTTCGTCAGGGAGATACACCGGAAATTCTTCAGCGCAGAGTTATGGAAGAGGCAGAGTGGAAAATTATGCCGAGAGCCATTGATTTAATTGCAAATGATAAAATTGAAGTTGTGGATGGACTGGTAAAATTTAAAGAATAAGAAGGGAGCATAAGAGGATGAAAGTATTAATTATAGGAAGCGGCGGCAGAGAACACGCGATTGCATGGAAAGTTGCAAAAAGTCCAAAGGTAGATAAAATTTACTGTGCGCCGGGAAATGCAGGAATTGCAGAATTTGCAGAATGTGTACCAATCGGCGCTATGGAATTTGAGAAGCTGGCAGCTTTTGCAAAAGAAAACAAAGTAGACTTAACGGTTGTTGGTATGGATGATCCTTTAGTTGGCGGTGTTGTGGATGTTTTTGAAAAAGAAGGATTGCGTGTATTCGGACCAAGAAAGAATGCGGCAATTCTGGAAGGCTCAAAAGCATTTTCTAAAGATTTGATGAAGAAATATAATATCCCTACAGCAGCTTATGAAAATTTTGAAGATGCGGATAAGGCACTTGCTTATCTTCGTGAGAAAGCTGAATTTCCTATTGTATTAAAAGCAGACGGACTGGCTCTTGGGAAAGGTGTTTTAATCTGTAATACATTGGAAGAGGCAGAAGAAGGCGTTCGCACAATTATGCTGGATAAAAAATTCGGTTCTGCAGGAAATACTTTAGTTATTGAAGAGTTTATGACAGGACGTGAAGTATCTGTACTTTCTTTTGTAGATGGAAAAACGATTAAAACTATGACTTCTGCACAGGACCATAAGCGTGCAAAAGACGGAGACGAAGGTTTGAATACAGGGGGAATGGGAACATTCTCACCAAGTCCTTTCTATACAAAAGAAGTGGATGAATTTTGCGAAAAATATGTATATCAGGCAACCGTAGACGCTATGGCAGCAGAAGGCAGAGAATTTAAAGGGATTATTTTCTTTGGTCTGATGCTTACAGAAAAAGGTCCAAAAGTGTTAGAATATAATGCACGTTTCGGTGATCCGGAAGCACAGGTTGTTATTCCAAGACTGAAAAACGACATTGTGGAAGTTTTTGAAGCCTGTGTAGATGGAAAGTTAGATGAAATCGATTTGCAGTTTGAAGATAATGCAGCAGTATGTGTTGTTTTGGCTTCTGATGGTTATCCGGTTTCTTATGAAAAAGGATATCCAATTGAAGGTCTAGAAAACTTTAAGGACAAAGACGGTTACTATGTTTTCCATGCGGGAACAGCTTTTAAAGATGGAAAGATCGTAACAAATGGCGGGCGTGTCTTAGGTGTTACTGCAAAAGGCGCTGACTTAAAAGAAGCAAGAGCCAACGCTTATGAGGCAACAAAATGGATTGACTTCGAAAATAAATATATGCGAAACGATATTGGAAAAGCCATTGATGAAGCATAGGAAGAAGCTGCGAAAGCAGCTTCTTTTTTCTATTCTTTACTAAAAATTCTATTTATGCTATATTAGATATAACAATCTGGAAAGAAGGTGAAGGCATGCTGATTGAAATTGATTTTAACAGTGATGAAGCAATTTATGTACAGCTTTGTAATCAGATTATTATGGGAATTGCCACAGACCAGCTGAAGGTAGGGGAGACGCTTCCTTCTGTAAGACAGCTGGCAGATACCATAGGAATTAACATGCACACAGTAAATAAAGCATATTCTGTATTGAGGCAGGAGGGATTTCTCAGTATAGACAGACGCAGAGGCGCAGTCATTTCCATTGATGTAGATAAAATCAGAGCATTGGAGGAAATGAAGGAAAATCTTTTGCCGGTTCTGGCGAAGGGTTGCTGTAAGAATATTACAAGAGATGAAGTGCATGCCTTAATTGATGAAATTTTTGAAGAATATAAATAGAATAGGAGAGATACATGAAAACGCAATACTCAAAGTGGGCATTAAAGGCTTTGAAGCTGGCAGAAGAGACTGCCAGAAAATGCAGCCATAATTATATTGGAACTGAACACATATTAGCAGGACTTTTGGCTGTGAAAGATGGTACAGCAGGAGAAATCTTAGCAGAAGCAGGTATTACACAAAGTAAATTGATGGAACTTATGGAGAAACTGGTTGTACCTTCTTCAGAGGTATTATTAGAAGAACCCCAGGGATATACGCCTAGAAGCAGAAGGGTACTTGCTAAAGCAGAGGAAGAAGCCCAGAATATGGAGAGTGCAGAGATTGGCACAGAACATATTTTAATTGCAATGTTAAAAGAAAGCGACTGTGTGGGGGCAAGACTTTTGCATACTATGGGAGCCGGTAATCAGAAGCTGTATGCAGAGCTTATGAAAGTTATGGGAAGAGAAGGTACTTTGACAAAAGAAGAGCGGAGTGCCACGCCAATGCTGGATCAGTATGGCAGAGATTTAACAGAAATGGCGGCCATGGGCAAATTAGACCCTGTTGTGGGGAGAGAAAAAGAAATTAATCGTATTATTCAGATTTTGAGCAGAAGAACAAAGAATAATCCTTGTCTGATAGGAGAGCCGGGAGTAGGAAAAACAGCTATTACAGAGGGACTTGCACAGAAAATTGTAAGTGGAATGGTTCCTGAAAATATAGCAGATAAACGTATTCTTGTATTAGATTTGTCTGCAATGGTAGCTGGTTCTAAATATCGAGGAGAATTTGAGGAGAGAATTAAACGTGTTGTTTGGGAGGCTTCTAATGATAAAAGAATTCTTTTATTTTTGGATGAACTTCATACACTTATTGGAGCAGGTGGGGCAGAAGGAGCGTTAGATGCTTCCAATATTTTAAAACCATCTCTTTCCAGAGGAGAAATTCAGCTTATCGGTGCAACAACCATTGAAGAATATCGAAAACATATTGAAAAAGATCCTGCTTTAGAGCGAAGATTTCAGCCGATAATGGTGGAAGAACCGACGAAGGAAGAAGCTGAAGAAATTTTAAAAGGATTAGTACCTTATTACGAAAAACATCATGGTGTTGTTATTGAAGAAGGAGCAGTAAAAGCAGCTGTTTCCATGGGTATACGTTATATTAATGACAGATTTCTTCCTGATAAGGCATTAGATTTATTAGATGAGGCATGTTCAAAAGTGCAGATTTCCGGTTATAAGGTGCCTGATGGACTGATGGAAGCAGAGCTCCGCTTAAGAGATATCTGCGAAGAAAAGGAAGAAGCAGTGAAAAATCAGGACTTCCTTCTTGCAGGAAAGCTGCAGGAGGAGCAGAAGGAAACAGAGGAAACGGTAGAAAAAGCGAGAAAACGCTTTGAAAGACAGCGCAAGAATAAAAAATTGTTTGTTACAGAAGATGATATTGCCTTAGTGGTTGCTCAATGGACGAAAATACCGGTGAAAAAGCTTACAGAAGGTGAGTCTAAAAGGCTGGCAAAATTAGAAAATCAGCTCCATAAACGTGTAATTGGACAGGATGAGGCAGTTACCGCAGTGGCAAAGGCGATTAAACGAGGAAGAGTAGGATTAAAAGATCCCAAGCGTCCTATTGGTTCTTTCCTTTTATTAGGACCTACGGGAGTGGGAAAAACAGAGCTTTCCAAAGCTTTGGCAGAAGCTGTCTTTGGCAGTGAAGATGCGATGATCCGTGTGGATATGTCAGAGTATATGGAAAAACACAGTGTCTCTAAACTGATTGGATCACCTCCGGGATATGTGGGATATGAAGAGGGCGGTCAGTTAAGTGAAAAGGTAAGACGAAGCCCTTATAGTGTTTTACTCTTTGATGAAATTGAGAAAGCACATCCAGATGTATTCAATATTCTTCTTCAGGTACTTGATGACGGTCATATTACTGATGCTCAAGGCAGAAAAGTAGACTTTAAGGAAACTATTATTATTATGACTTCCAATGCAGGAGCGCAGGCGATTGTAGAGCCGAAAAAGCTGGGATTTGGAACAGTAGATGATGCACAGGCTGATTACAGGAAAATGAAAGACAGTGTAATGGAAGAAGTAAAGAGACTCTTTAAGCCGGAGTTTTTAAACCGTATTGATGACATTATCGTATTCCATACTTTGAATAAGGAAGAAATTAAAAAGATTGTAGGACTTCTTTTAAAAGAATTTACAAAACGCTGTAAAACCCAGTTGAATATTGATGTGAAAATTCGCGAGAGTGTGAAAGAATTTATTGGAAAAGAAGGATTTGATCCAAAATATGGAGCACGTCCTTTAAAGAGAGCTATTCAGAGTAAAATAGAAGATGCAATGGCAGAGGAAATTTTAGAAGGCAGGATAAAAGCGGGAGACAGTGTTACCATCAGCTTGTCTAAAGAAAAGGTAAATTTTATTATAAATGTACAAAATGACTAGCAAAATAATAAAATATATGGTAATATTGTTATACCAATACAAGATGCCTGGCAGGCAAAGAAAAAAGTCTGAAAAGACGGAACAATGAAAGACATAAGCGGGAGGACATAACTATGTCAGTAGTAAAAGAATTAATTCGTACAGAAGAAAATGGTAAAATCAGCTTTGGTAACTATGAGTTAGCGCAGAAGTCAAAAGTATCCGACTTTGAGTACGATGGGGATATATACAAAGTAAAAACATATAAGGAAATTACAAAGCTGGAGAGAAACGGTATGTTTGTATATGAATCTGTACCAGGTACTACAGTTTTAGACTTAGATGAAAAAGAAGACAGAATGAACTTTACAGTAGAAGGTCCTCAGGATGCTCAGATTACTGTAGAAATGGAAGAGGATGCCGAGTACAAAATTGTAATCGATGGAGAAGAAGCCGGACAGATGAAGACAAATCTGGGTGGAAAGCTTTCATTTAGTGTGGAACTGGAGCAGGCAGAACAGGTAGCTGTAAGCATTGAAAGAATTTAAGTTTCAGATAAGTAAGAACAAGTAAGACAGGGCTGTCGCACTAAGCAGTATTCGAAATAGGTGAAATATTCGAATATGCACTTAATGCGGCAGCCTCGTTTGTTGGAAAAAGAAAGGGAAAATATGGCAAAAGGGAAAAAAACATTATTTTTCTGTCAAAATTGTGGGTATGAGTCGCCAAAATGGTTGGGACAGTGTCCGGGCTGCAGAGAATGGAATTCTTTTGTAGAGGAAACCGTATCTGTAGCAACAAAAGGAAAAACAACAGCATCTTCAAGCGGTTCAGCAGGAAAGAAGAATGAGCCGGTTATTCTTGCAGATATTTCTATACAGGAAAATGACAGGATAAAAACAGAGATAGAAGAACTGGACAGAGTACTGGGAGGCGGTATTGTTCCCGGCTCTATGGTTCTGGTAGGAGGCGATCCGGGTATTGGAAAGTCTACGCTTCTTCTTCAGGTATGCAGACAGCTTACGGGAAAGGGACATAAAGTTTTATATGTTTCCGGTGAGGAGTCCTTGGGACAGATAAAGCTGAGAGCAAAGAGAATAGGAGAATTTAATGAAAATTTGTTGCTCTTATGTGAGACAAATTTAGAAAGTATTCGCAGTGTGATTGAAAGAGTGAAACCGGAAATGGTAGTAATCGACTCTATTCAGACTATGTATAATGAAGAAGTTTCCTCTGCACCGGGCAGTGTTTCTCAGGTGAGGGAGTCTACAGGTGTTCTCATGCAGATTGCTAAAGGAATGGGGATTTCTGTTTTTATTGTAGGGCATGTTACAAAGGATGGAAGTGTGGCAGGCCCCAGAGTGTTGGAACACATGGTCGACACGGTACTGTATTTCGAAGGGGACAGACAGGTGATTTACCGGATTTTAAGAGGAGTAAAGAACCGATTTGGCTCAACAAATGAAATCGGTGTGTTTGAAATGCGGGAAAAAGGACTTATGGAAGTGAAGAACCCATCTCAGGTTATGCTAAATGGAAGGCCCACCGATGCTTCCGGTACAGCAGTTGTTTGTTCTATAGAAGGTACACGCCCTATTTTAATCGAAATACAGGCCCTTGTTACCAGAACCAATTTTGGATTGCCAAGGAGAACATCAGTAGGGATAGATTATAATCGCGTGAACCTGCTTATGGCAGTTCTGGAAAAAAGAGCAGGGCTTCATCTGGGAGACTGTGATGCCTATGTCAATCTGGCAGGTGGTATGAAACTGGGAGAACCGGCCATTGATTTAGGGGTTGTTCTGGCTATTGTATCCAGTTATAAAAATAAGGTGATTGATGAACAGACTTTGATTTTCGGTGAAGTGGGACTTTCCGGGGAAGTACGTGGTGTCAGTATGGCGGAAAGCAGAGTCAGGGAGGCAGAAAAACTGGGCTTTACTTCCTGTATTATGCCAAAAACAAATGTGGAAAGCTTACAGGGGAAATATAGTATTAAACTTATTGGTGTGGCTAATATTAAAGAGGCAATGAACTATCTTTAAGAGGTAAAATTGAACAAAAATTTTTTTCTGGAAGAAAACTATTTTTACTTTATTTCTCAGAAAAAATGGTGTATTATACTTGAGTAAATGAAATGGATTCCAATATTACAGGAGGAATAGAAGATGGTAAAAGCCGTAGTAGGAGCGAACTGGGGAGACGAAGGCAAAGGTAAAATAACGGATATGCTGGCAAAAGAGGCAGATATTGTAGTACGATTTCAGGGTGGAGCAAATGCCGGACATACAATCGTAAACAATTATGGAAAGTTTGCCCTGCATAGTCTGCCGTCAGGTGTATTTAATGAAAATACAACAAGTATTATCGGAAATGGTGTGGCGTTGAACATACCTGTGCTGTTCCACGAACTTCAGTCAATTGTAGAACAGGGCGTTCCTATGCCTGATATTAAAATATCAGACAGAGCGCAGATTGTGATGTCCTATCATATTAAGTTTGATGAATATGAAGAAGAAAGACTGGCTGGAAAATCTTTTGGCTCTACCAAGTCAGGAATTGCACCATTTTATTCTGATAAATTTGCAAAAATCGGTTTTCAGGTTAGTGAGCTTTTTGAAGATGAGGCTGCTCTTATGGAAAAAGCAGAAAATATCTGTCAGAAGAAAAATGTGGATTTAGAGTATTTATATCACAAACCTCTTTTAAATCCGGTGGATATTGTAAAAGAATTAAAAGAATACAAAGAAATGATTGCACCTTATGTATGTGATGTTTCTCTGCTTTTATGGAATGCTTTAAAAGAAGGTAAAGAAATTTTACTGGAAGGTCAGTTAGGTTCTTTGAAAGATCCGGATCATGGTATTTATCCTATGGTAACATCTTCTTCCACGCTGGCAGCTTATGGGGCAGTGGGTGCAGGAATACCTCCTTATGAAATAAAGAAAATTATTACAGTGTGTAAAGCATATTCCAGCGCAGTAGGTGCAGGGGCTTTTGTATCTGAAATTTTCGGAGAAGAAGCAGATGAACTTCGACGCAGAGGTGGTGACGGCGGTGAATATGGCGCTACTACAGGTCGTCCAAGACGTATGGGCTGGTTTGACTGTGTGGCATCGAAATACGGATGCCGTATTCAGGGAACAACAGATGTTGCTTTTACGGTACTTGATGTTTTGGGATATTTAAAAGAAATTCCTGTATGTGTGGCATATGATATTGACGGAGAAATTACAACAGAATTTCCAACAACAAGTCTTCTGGAAAAGGCAAAACCGGTCATTGAAGTGCTTCCGGGATGGAATTGTGATATCCGTGGTATTAAAAAATATGAGGATTTACCGGAAAACTGCCGTAAATATATTGAATTTGTAGAGGAAAAAATCGGATTTCCGATTACAATGGTTTCTAACGGACCGGGACGTGAAGATATTATTTACAGAGAGAGCAAATAGAGTAAAGAAAAGGAAGCAATGGAAAAATCCACGGCTTCCTTTTTCGTAGTCAACTTATTTTGCGTAGTTGTCAAAATATCCCTGAATATAGATAATTGGAGTTCCCTTATCGCCGGAACCGGAAGTAAGGTCAGCTAAAGAACCTAAAAGGTCGGTAAGACGTCTTGGTGTAGTACCCTGTGTTACCATAGTACCTTTTAAACTTGCTGCTTTCTCATCTTTTTCTGTAATATAATTTTTAATTGCGTCTTTTAATTCGTTTCCTGACAAATCAGCAAAATCATTATCAGCCAGATATTTTAATTTTACTTCGTTTGGAGTACCTTCCAAACCTGCAGTGTAAGCGGGAGATACAACCGGATCAGCCAGTTCCCAGATTTTTCCTACCGGATCTTTAAAGGCACCGTCACCGTATACCATAACTTCTACATTTTTTCCGGTTTTTTCCAACATAGAATTGTGAATAGCAGTAACAACTTCTTCACATTTAATTGGGAAGAGCTTTACAGTATCTTCTGTCGCTTTGTTGGAACCCAGAAGTCCGTAAGCATCATTATAACCGCTGCCGTTGATACTCTTTGTCATAATGTCGTCAAGAGCATATACTTTTTCAGCACCATTTGCTTTTAAAATACGTTTTGTTCTCTGGCGAGTATGAATGTCACAAGCAAGAACGCTTTTTGTGTAGGAGAGGATAGCTTTTGGATTGTTAGCGAAAATAATTTCAACTTCAGCTCCGGCCTCCTGAATAAGCTGTTTGTAATATTCTACATAGTCAACACCTGTAAATACATGTTTTTCATATCCAAACAGTTCTCTGTATTTTTCTTCTGTTAAAACATCAGACCATGGATTTACATTTTTTTCGTCCATAACATCTAAGTCAATGAGGTGATTTCCTACTTCATCAGATGGGTAGCTTAACATGAGCACAATTTTTTTACAGCCCATAGCAATACCTTTTAAACAGATGGAAAAACGATTACGGCTTAAAATAGGGAAAATCACGCCTACGGTATCATCACCGAATTTTTCTTTTACATCAACAGCGATATCTTTTACATTTGCATAGTTACCCTGAGCTCTGGCAACAACTGCTTCTGTAACAGCAATGACGTCTTTATCTTGAATTTCGAAGTTGGCATTTTCAGATGCTTTTAATACACAGTCTACTACGATTTCAGGAAGGTTGTCTCCTTCGCGGATAATCGGTGCACGAACACCTCTTGATATTGTTCCAACCATGCGGTCTATATTTTTCATAACTTTATGTACCTCCATTGGTTTCTTGCAAATTTGCGGGCAAAATTGCCACCTACTTTATAATACGTTGAAATCACTCTGTATGCAAGGGGAATATATGGGTTTTCTGAAAAAATATAGGAAAATCCTGCTATTTTTCTTTCTCTTTTAAGTTTCGAAGGTGCATATATACGGTATTTTTGGAAATTTCCAAAAGTGAGGCCACTTTTAAAACAGCATCTTTGATATTAAAAATTCCCCGTTGGTAAAGCTGAGTAATAATTTCTTTATTTTTATTTTGGACGGAAATAGTAATATCATTCAATACCTGATGTTGGATTTTGTATAAAACATTTTCAATAAGTTCATCTGTGTTGTCTGCAAAGTTTTCTGTGGCAGAGGTACTTTCAGTGAAACTATCAGGCATTTCAGGATAAAATTTTGCCAGTAGGGAGGACAGGGGAATATCGGTATAAAAATTGATGCAGATCAGTCCGATAATACGTTCTCCTTCTCCTGTAATGGGAATAGTACAGGAACGAAGGGGAACTCCTCTTTTGGAATGGTTCATGTAACAGACTGCAGGCTGAGAAGGTTCTTCTTTTATCTGGCTGAGCATAGAAAGGGCTAAATCGGTAATCGGTGCGCCGTTTTTTCTACCGGAATAATGACCATTCACATTTTCGATAACAGAGTGCTGAAGATTTTCAAGACTGTGGAGAATAATTTCATATCCGTCTCCCAGATATTCCCCCAGACTTAAAATCATTTTTTTATAAGAGTTTAAAATAAGCTGCTCTGTTTTTGTAAGTTTTATATAAGGTTTATCATTTGACATAATAATCTCCCAAAGGTTTTGTTTTCTATAATTAAGGTTATTATATTTTGAATTTATGTCTTGTGCAAGAGTGAAAAAAAATTCATTAAAATATATTTACTAAAATATTGTTTAGTGATATGATAAGAAAAAATAAGAAATGCAAAGGAGATTAAGATTATGTTGAAAACAATTTATACACCAAAGGCACCTGCAGCAATTGGACCATATTCACAGGCAGTAGTATGCGGCGATATGCTTTTTACTTCCGGTCAAATTCCGGTAAATCCTGAAACAGGAGAAATTGCAGGAGAAACAATTTCTGAACAGGCTGAACAGGTAATGAAAAATATTGGAGCTGTTTTAGAAGAAGCAGGAACAAATTTTGAAAATGCAGTGAAGACAACTTGCTTTTTGGCAGATATGGGAGATTTTCAGGTGTTTAATGAAATTTATGCAAAGTATTTTGTGAATAAACCTGCACGTTCTTGTGTTGCAGTGAAAACACTTCCGAAGAATGTGTTATGTGAAGTAGAGGTTATTGCGAAACTGTAAATGTTTGGGCAGAAAGAGGTAGTAATGTCAGAAAACAGATTTGATTTTGACACTGTCGTAGACAGGCGTGGGACAAACTGTGCAAAATGGGATACCATGGACAAAAAATATGGAAGCAGAGAGCTTATTCATTTAGGTGTGGCTGATATGGATTTTCCTTCTCCAAAACCTATTCGTGATGTGGTACATCAATGTGCTGAACATGGGATTTTTGGATATACAGATTTAGGTGATGATTTCTATGAAGGTTTTATATCATGGGAAAAACGAATGCACAATGTGGATGTGAAAAGAGAAGAAATCGTATTTTGCTCTCGCATTAATATTTCTGCAGGCCTTTGTGTGGATGCATTTACAGAACCGGGGGAGGAAGTATTACTTCACACTCCGGCTTATGGTCCACTGTATGAGGCGATTTCCAAGAATGACAGAATTGTAGTAAAATGTGGATTAAAATCTCAAAACGGAAAGTACACCATGGATTTACAGCAGATGGAGGCGCAGATAACGGAAAAAACAAAAATGCTTTTATTATGCAGTCCTCATAATCCCGTAGGTCGTGTTTGGACAAAAGAAGAGCTGGAGGCAGTAGGTGAATTTTGTATAAAACATGAACTGCTGTTATTTGTAGATGAAATTCATGGTGATATTACTGCACCGGGAGTAGAGTTTGTATCTGCCTTGTCTTTGTCGGAAGAAGTGCGAAAAAGATTGATTGTTGCATCATCACCTACAAAAACTTTTAATATTCCGGGATTTATTTTATCTTATCTGATTATTCCAAATCAAGAATACAGAGCTGTGGTAAAAAGGGAAATTGACAGAATCGGTATGCATAATCCCACAATCTTTTCAGCAGCAGTAGCAGGTTGTGCGTATCAACAGTGTGATGACTGGTATAAAGCAATGCTGTCTTATATTGATGAGAATGATAAATTTACCAGAGCGTATTTTGCAGAAAAAATGCCGGAATTTTATATTTATCCAAGAGAAGGGACATATCTTTTATGGATGGATTATAAGGAACTGGGTTGTGAAGAAGCAGAATTGGAAAAATGGTTTTTGGAAAAAGCAAAAGTCAGCGTGTATATGGGAACTGTGTTTCAGGAAGAAGGCAGAGGCTGCATTCGACTGAATATAGCAAGTCCCAGAAAATTATTGGAAGAGGCGTATGACAGAATGTACGTTGCATATTGTCATATAAAGAAAAATTAAATATTTAACTTCATTTAGAAAAAAGAGCAGATGAGGTATGTTTTTATTGAAATTATTAGAAACATATTTTGTCTGCTTTTTGTTTGATTAAATATGAAATTTACATGATTTTTATAAAAGAGAGATAACATATTTTACAAAAGAAATTTAAACTTATAGGAGAATAGGGGGAAAAGGAGATGAAAAATAGTTTGAATGATGAAAAAAAATCAGATAAATCGGAGATTGTGCAAATAAATTCACCAATGACGTTGTTAATGTATCAATCGGCTATTGATATTGTAGTGGATCGATTGAAAGCAATTAATATAGAGCTTACAAACAAAAGCGGGCATCATGTAATCAGGGGGATTACAAGCCGAATTAAGTCACCGGAGAGTATTACAAAAAAATTAATAAGAAAAGGTAAAAAAATAGACTATGAGACCGCAGTTGAATCATTAAATGATATTGCAGGAGTACGAGCAGTATCTTATTTTTTTGACGATATTTATCAAATATCTAAAGCTGTAAAAAAGCAGAAAGATTTTACATTGATAAAAGAAAAAGATTATGTGCAAAAACCGAAAAAAAGTGGATATAAAAGTATACATTTAATTGTAAAAGTTCCGGTTGTATTGGACAGTCAGACAACGTATGTAAAAGTAGAAATTCAAATTCGTACTTTTGCAATGGATTATTGGGCAGAATTAGATAGTCAAATGTGTTACAAAAAATCTGCCGATGATATAGAGATGGTTAGACAAGAGAGTAAAAGATACGCAGAGGCAATTACTGCTTTGGATAATAAAATGCTGGAATTTAGAAAAAAAATTGAATTACTAGAAAAAAATAAAGTTTTGTGTGAAACAGATAAGGTGAAGAAATGAAAAAATTGGATTGTTAACAAGCGGGGAAGATTGTCAAGCATTAAATTTATACATTATTGTAGCCGAATGTGTAGGGATATGTTAAGATGATACAACAGAGAAAATCATCAAAACAGAGGAGGAAAAAATTTGAAAAATTTAAAGATAGCAAATAGATTAGAAGCCTCAGAGATTGCATTGGGATGTATGCGAATTACCGGATTGGAAGGGACGGATGAGGTTAGAGAATTAGTAGATACAGCTATGGAACATGGGATTAATTTTTTTGACCATGCTGACATTTATGGAAATGGTGAGTCAGAACATATTTTTGGAGAGGCCATAAAGGGAATACCAAGAGAAAAAATGATTGTCCAGACAAAATGTGGAATTCGTCCGGGGTTATGTTATGATTTTTCTAAGGAACATATTTTGGAATCTGTAGATAAGAGCTTAAAGCGTTTGAATATGGATTACATTGATGTATTGTTATTGCATCGCCCAGATACTTTGATGGAACCGGAAGAAGTTGCAGAGGCTTTTAATATTTTGGAAAAAGAAGGAAAAGTAAGATATTTCGGAGTCAGCAATCAAAATTCTATGCAGATGGAATTGCTTCAGCGTTATTGCAGTCAAAAACTTATCATTAATCAGCTTCAGTTTAGTGTTGCGCACTGTGATATCATTGATTCTGGATTAAATGTGAATGTTCATAATGATGCAGGGTGTGTTCGAGATGGAAGTATTCTGGAGTATTGCAGGTTAAAAGAAGTTACCATTCAGGCATGGTCTCCTTTCCAATATGGATTTTTTGAGGGAGTATTTATCGGAAGTGAAAAATTCCCAGAACTGAATAAAATGCTGGATGAACTGGCAGAGAAATACCATGTAACAAGTAGTGCTATTGCCATTGCTTGGATATTGAGACATCCGGCAGGTATTCAGGCAATTTTGGGAAGTACAAAGAAGCAGAGAATTGCAGAGATTTGTAAGGCAAGTGAAATAAAATTGACAAGAGAAGAGTGGTACGCACTTTATATGGCAGCAGGGAAAAAATTGCCGTAGAGGATATGAAAAAGTACAGAACATATATTCGATTTTGTTCTGTACTTTTATTTTGTGTTTTGATATAATGAGAAAAATGAAATTTGTGACTTTTCGCAATAAAAATTTGTAACGTGAGGAGGAGCTTAAATGGAAAATCAGGGTGAAGTTATTTTTTATAATGCAAATGATGGGTTGACACATATTGAGGTAAAAGTAGAAGATGAAACTGTTTGGCTGACAATAGATCAAATGTAAGAACTGTTTGGAAAAGCTAGATCAACTATAAATGAGCATATTTTAAATGTTTTTTCAGAAGGAGAATTACTTAAATCAGAGTCTGTGAGAAAAATCGGAAATTCCGATTTTTCTACAAAACCTACAAATTATTATAATCTTGATGTGATAATTTCTGTAGGATATCGTGTGAAGTGTTGATTACAACCCGCATAGTGATGAATCAATACGCTTTTTCAAAATTGTACAGAATAAATTGCATTTTGCAGCACATGGTCACATGGCAGCAGAAGTGATATATGAAAGAGCAGATGCAGAGAAATCTTTTATGGGACTAACTTCTTTTTCAGGTGAATTGCCAGCGTTAAAAGATATCAGTATTGCAAAGAATTATCTTTCGGCAGATGAATTGAAGATATTAAATAATCTTGTTTCAGGTTATTTTGATTTAGCTGAAATTAATGCGATTGAACATAAACCAATGTACATGAATGATTATGTAGGCGTATCTGTTGTGATATTATCTATAATAGGAGTCATACATATTGATGGCAGAAATCAAATATCTATGCTTTGGTTATGGTTATTTTCAGCTTTTATCAATAGCGTTATGCAGGAAGTGTTAGTTCGTGGTTACTTGTATCAGATGATAAAAAATAATTACAATACAGTTGCCGCTGTTATTGTATCTACTGGATTATTTACATTTGCACATGGTGGTGCTTTTGAGGCAGGAATACTTCCTGTACTAAATGTTATAACAATGAGTCTTTTCGTGACAGCGGTATTGGAGTACACGGAATCCTTAATTGCTCCGATTGTAATCCATTTTTTATGGAATGGTGTTGGCGCAATTATTTTGGGTGGAGTATCGTTGGCAGAAGATTACCCGCATATGTTTAACATGGTAATTAGTGGAAACTCAATTTACCCGTTGAGCAGATTGTTCATTTTAATCACCTCAAAGTATCGGGAGGAAGAAACGCCTATTTGGCATAAAGGAGAATAAAATGGAATACCAGTACAAACTTCGTCCACATCACGGATTGTGTATCTCCTTTTTCTCAGTGAAAAAGTATAGTGAAAAATATAAAGAAAATAATAGCTGAATTAGAAAACGCTTCAATTGTTTGTGTCACCTTGCAGTCAGATATTTTTTGTGAGGGATGTCCCAGTAGATTACAAGATGGAAGTTGTAGTGTTGCTGATAAGGTTCGAGAATATGATCAAAAGATTCTTGAATTATGTGGATGGAAAGAAGGAATGTTACTTCCGTATTCTGAATTTAAACAAGATATTCATGATAATATTTTGTCTTGTAGAAAGTGTGAAACAATTTGTGGTGATTGTGAATGGAGCGAAATTTGTTACATAAATGGAAGAAAAAATAAAAAGCTAATATGTTGGATTAATGAACAAGATAAAATATTGTCTTTTCACCAAGAAGAAGGATTTGTGCAAAAGGAATTTACAGACAGAGACGAGCTTCGATGCTTCTTGCTTGCAGTGTATGGAGGATATTGCAGGGGAGCATATAGATACAGATAATGAGTACATGTATTACTATTCGGTTGAATTTATAAAATAGCACTAATAAAAAGAAGAGGATGTCACGTAATCTGCTTTGATTCGTTGGCATCCTTTTTTTGACATTTAGTTTTTATGACATTATAGATTTCATAACCTATTTCTTATTTTTCGGTATTCTCTTGGCGAATATCCTTTCAGCTTGTGGAAAAGCCGGCTGAAATAAAGCTGATTATCATACCCGACGATTTTAGAAATTTCATTGATGGAATAGGTTGTTGTTTCAAGTAACATCTGGGCATTGTTAATTCGGATTCCCACAATAAACTGCATTGGTGTAGAACCTGTGTATTTTTTGAAGTTTCGGATAAACCAGCTGACACTCATTCCACGTGAGGCAGCATAATCATCTATGCTAATATTCTGGTTATAATTTTCACTGAAAAAGGTAACTGCGTTATCCATCTCGTGATCCAGGTATTCATTTTTCGAGATATGTTCCCTGGTCAGTTCCCGATGAAAGATGATAAGAAGATGACGGAGCAGAAGGACAAGCATTTCCTCATAATTATCTTGGCAACGCTGAAGCTCGATGATAATACGCTTGAAAATCTGTTCGTATTCCATAGAGGTTCCGACCTGAAATACACGCTCTTTATCCGGGAATCCATATTGCCGTAGGATATTTTTTACATTGTTGCCTGTAAAATGAATCCAGTATACTTCTGTCTTATCTTTTCCATAATATTCATATTTCTGAAGTTCCTTCGGTCTGTACAGTACAATATTACCGGCGGGGACAATCGTTTCGTTATCCACATTGTCAAAATGAAAATGCCCACAACCAGCAGTGATATAGATAATCTGATAATCCAGGCGTCCCCTTGGACGGTAGGTTGGTAACTTTGGATGGCTGGAAAGGCGGTAAGTACCGCAACTTCCTACAACCAGTGGGCGACTTTTGTCTTTGAAATCCATATGGGAGTGGTTTAAATAACCGGTGTTCATATACATATGGTAGCACCTCTTTTACTTTTTTTGTTATTGTATCATTTAGTGCATATTTTGTCTAATCCAATTCATAGACATGTTTTGCAGATTAGGATAAGATATATATATATATATATATATATATATATATATATATATATAGCAAAACAGAGAAGCGTAAACATAAAAGTAAAAGACAAGGTTTGCTGTGGAAAAACAAAGTGCAAAAAAATGTATATGTATTAAAGGAGAGTTATTTATGATTGTACCACGTTATTATGAGGATTTAAGCGTACTGCATGAAAATACAATGCCAGCCAGAGCCTATTTTATTCCGGCATCCAAAAGAATGGATAACCTGGTGGAGCACAGGGAAGAGTCAGACCGAATGCAGTTATTGAACGGAACTTGGAAGTTCCAGTATTTTAACAGTATCTATGATGTTCAGGAACCCTTCTTTGAGAAAGATTATGATACAGAAAATTTTGATGAGATTCAGGTTCCGAGTGTATGGCAGATGGCAGGATATGACACACATCAGTATACAAACATCAGGTATCCGTTCCCATTTGATCCACCGTATGTACCACAGGATATTCCATGTGGAACATATGCACATACCTTTGTTTATCACAAAGATGAAAATGCACCAAAAGCTTTCTTGAATTTTGAAGGAGTAGACAGTTGCTTTTATGTATGGATCAATGGCTCTTATGTAGGGTATAGCCAGGTTTCACATATGACCAGTGAGTTTGATATCACCGACCTCCTTCGGGACGGAGAGAACAGCATAGCGGTTCTGGTCATGAAGTGGTGTGATGGTTCCTATTTGGAAGATCAGGACAAATTCCGTATGAGTGGTATTTTCCGGGATGTGTACATTTTGAAACGCCCAAAACAGGCAATCAGTGATTATCATATTAAAACAAGAATTGAGGATATGCTTGCGAAAGTAGAAATTGAAATGAAATTCTACTCTCCGTTAAATGTAAAAATTTCGATTGAAGATAGAAACGGAGCAGTTGTAGCACTAGGAAGTATTGCTGAAGAAGGAACAGCTGTATTAGAAATCGCAAGTCCGGAACTTTGGAATACAGAAAATCCATATCTATATAAACTGATTCTTGAAACAGAGAATGAAGTAATTGTAGATCACATTGCATTAAGAAAGATAGAGATTAAAGACCAGGTTATTTATTTAAATGGACAGAAGATTAAATTCCGTGGTGTCAATCGACATGATTCTGATCCGGTTACTGGATTTACAATCAATCCGGAACAGATTACAACCGATCTTACGTTAATGAAGCAGCATAATTTTAATGCGATCCGTTCCAGCCACTATCCGAACGCACCATTTTTCTATGAAATGTGTGACAAGTATGGATTCATGGTAATAGATGAAGCAGATATTGAAGCTCATGGCCCATTTATGATCTACAGAAAAGAAGACACCGATTACAATCGGTTCAAACGATGGAATGAGAAGATTGCAGATGATCCGGTATGGGAAGAGGCAATCGTTGATCGAGTAAAACTCATGGTGGAACGTGACAAAAACCGTTTCTGTATTGTTATGTGGTCAATGGGAAATGAGAGTGCTTATGGCTGCAACTTTGAAAAAGCACTGGAATGGACAAAGAATTTTGATCCAGACCGTATCACACAATATGAGAGTGCAAGATATCGTAATTATGATGAAACATATGATTACAGCAATCTGGATGTGTACAGTCGGATGTACCCAGCGCTTTCCGAAATTCAGGAATATCTGGATAAAGATGGAAGCAAACCCTTCCTTTTGGTAGAGTACTGTCACAGCATGGGAAACGGACCTGGAGATTTTGAAGATTACTTCCAGATGATTCAGGATAATGATAAAATGTGCGGCGGCTTTGTCTGGGAATGGTGTGACCATGCGATTGCTCATGGAACTGCTGAGAATGGAAAGACTATATATGCTTATGGGGGCGACCATGGCGAAGAAATTCATGATGGCAACTTCTGTATGGATGGATTAGTATATCCGGACAGAACGGTACATACAGGACTTTTGGAATACAAGAATGTTTATCGCCCGGCAAGGGTTATTTCCTATGACAAAGAAAGCGGAGAACTGGTGCTTCATAACTACATGGATTTTGATGACTTGAAAGATTATGTGAAGATCAGTTATGAACTGACGCAGGACGGGCTTGTAATCAGCAAAGGTAAACTTCCAGAAGTTTCAGCAGCACCACACAGTGAAGGAAAAATAAACCTTAAAATCAATGTGCCAGAGAGTGGAAAATGTTATTTAAAATTTATTTACCATCTGAAAAAGGAATTGCCACTGTTGGATGAAGACCATATTCTTGGATTTGATGAAATTGAGGTAAGCAAAGACGGTGCAAAATGTAAACTTGCTGAGAAATGGCTACAAAAAACAGCAGTGGACTCTGAGTTACAGGTAAATGAAAATGATACACAGATCCATATCAAGGGGCGTGAATTTGCTTATACCATAGACAAACGTACTGCACTCTTTACAGAGATGAAATTCGCAGGGCGGGAATACTTGAACCATCCGATGGAATTAAATATTTGGAGAGCTCCAACAGATAACGATATGTACATCAAGTCTGAATGGAAGAAAGCCCATTATGATAAAGCTTATACAAGAGCTTACACGACAGAGGTCGTGCAGGGAAAGCATGGTGTGAAAATTACAAGCCATGCATCCGTTGTGGCAGAGACAGTACAGAAGATTCTTGATGTGACGATCACATGGAAAATAGAAGCTGCTGGAAAGATTGATGCAGATATTGCAGTAACAAAAGATGATGAATTTCCGGACCTGCCAAGATTTGGTGTGAGGATGTTCCTGGATAAAAAACTTTCAGCTGTAAGATACTTTGGAATGGGACCACAGGAAAGCTATTGTGACAAACATCAGGCTGCGAGCCACGGTTTGTATCAGGCAAATGTAGATGATTTGCATGAGGATTATATTCGCCCACAGGAAAATGGAAGCCATTATGATTGTGAATATGTAGAGCTTAACAACAGCCGATATGGAATTGTGGCATCCGCAGAAAAGGCATTTTCATTCAATGCTTCTTATTATACACAGGAAGAACTTGAGAAGAAAACGCATAATTATGAACTGATAGAATCAGATAGTGTAGTATTCTGTGTTGACTACGCATTAAATGGCATTGGTTCTAATAGTTGTGGTCCAGTTGTATTGGAGCAGTACCGATTTGATGATGTATTATTCCGGTTTCAGTTTACACTGATACCGTATGTAAAGGGGTAATAAAGTTTCATGTAACCCGTAAACAAGGAAAGAGAGTCTGATTGTTATGTAAAGTCCGGATATACAGAGCAATCAGACAAAATAAGTGCGATGAAGATGAGGAGCAAAGAAATTCGATGGAAGAAAAAAAGTATTTGAAATGGTATAACAAAATTGGATATGGATCAGGCGATATTGCAGGTAATGTAGTCTATGCGTTCCTGACATCTTTTATGATGGTCTATTTGACGGACTCAGTAGGACTTGCTGCAGGTGTCGTAGGTACCCTGATTGCCGTATCAAAACTATTTGATGGTTTTACAGATATATTTTTTGGATCAATGATTGACAAAACACACAGTAAAATGGGAAAAGCGAAACCCTGGATGCTATACGGATATATTGGTTGTGCCATTACGCTGGTCGGCTGCTTTGCAGTACCGGTGAGTTTGGGAACAACGGCTAAATATGCATGGTTCTTTATTTCTTATACACTGTTAAATGGTGTGTTTTATACAGCAAACAATATTGCTTATTCAGCACTTACGTCATTGATTACAAAGAACAGCAAAGAGCGTGTGCAGATGGGATCTTACCGTTTTATTTTTGCGTTTTCAACAAGTCTTCTGATTCAGGCAATTACAGTTGGATTTGTAGATAAATGTGGTGGAGATGCTGCAGCATGGAGAACGGTTGCTATTATCTATGCAATCATTGGTCTTGTCGTAAATACGATTTCAGCACTTTCTGTTAAGGAACTTCCTGAGGAAGAACTTAACGAAGGAGAAGTAAAGGATGATAATGAAAAGTACGGAATGGTACATGCATTCAAGCTTCTTGTTAAAAACAAATATTACATGATGATTTGTGGAACATATATTTTACAGCAGTTATATGGTGCCATGATTGGAGCTGGCATTTATTACATGACATGGGTACTGAAAAATAAGAATTTGTTTGGACAATTTGCATGGGCAGTAAATATTCCACTGATCATTGCCCTGATTTTCACACCGACATTAGTTGGTAAGTGGAAAGGTATGTATAAACTGAACTTAAGAGGTTATGTCTTAGCAGTCATCGGTAGAGCACTTGTTGTTGTTGCAGGATATATGGGCAGTGTTCCGCTGATGATGGCATTTACAGCTCTTGCAGCCTTAGGTCAGGGACCATGGCAGGGAGATATGAATGCAGTTATCGCATCCTGCTCTGAATACACTTATCTTACACAGGGAAAGAGAATTGACGGAACGATGTACTCTTGTACTTCTCTTGGCGTAAAAATCGGTGGAGGTATTGGAACCGCTGTTGTTGGATGGATGCTTGAGTTCAGTGGATATGTTGGAACAAATGCAACTCAGCCACAGTCTGCACTTGACATGATGCAGTTTATGTATCTTTGGCTTCCGTTAATCTTTGATGTATTGATTATGTTTGTACTTTCAAGAATGAATGTAGAAGATGCAAATAAAAAACTGAAAGCAGAAAAGGGAATTGCTGCAGATGAAGTAACAGATGCATCAGACATAAATTAGAATTGACAGGAGAAAGCGTTGTCTGGTCATTGCTCGATGAGACAGTGCTTTTTTCTATATATAAAGTGATTGAACTGTATTTTGAAAATAAAAAAGGACCACTTCATTTTTGTGAAATGGCCTTAAGAAAATATTCAGTTTTCACAAAATAGTCCTTTTAGTATTTATACATGGTAAGGATGCTCAAAATATTCAGTGTAGAATACTAAAAGGTCATTCAGATATTTTTTTAGGTTGCTCATTTGCAATTCCTCCTTTCCTTATTTACAAGTCGATTATAAGATAGGTGTAAAAGGATTGCTTGCCAAATCGAAAGAAGATATAGACAAATGTTGCAAAGGGGAGTATTTCATGCAGTTAAAATATGTTGACACAAAAGAGGAGATTATAGCAATAAATAGGAAGTCAAAACATATTGAACCACATCTTCATAATGCACTGGAGATCGTTTGTGTAACAAGTGGATCATTAGAACTTGGTGTCGGACATGAACTATACCATATGGAAAAAGGAGATATAGGCTTTGTATTTCCAGATGTTATTCATCACTATCAGGTACTGACACCCGGTGTAAATAAAGCGACTTATCTGATTGCATCGCCATTTACGATAGCCAAATTTGCAGATATCATGCAATCCATGGCTCCTGAATACCCAATCATCAAAGCGGAAAAGGTTGAACCGGAGGTATATAGGGTTATAAATGCAATTTTAGAGACAGAACAGTCGGATATTACTGTTGCACAGGCATATCTTCAAATTGTGTTGGCACGCTGCATAGGAAAATTAAATTTGGTAGAAAAGAGCAGTGTGGGGAGCAACGATCTTATTTACCAGACAGTTTCCTATATATCAGCAAATTTCAAGAAGAAATTTTCGTTGGAAGAGATGGCAAAAGACCTGGGCGTGAGCAAATATGTTTTATCCAGACTCTTTTCCAAGACATTCCATAGAAACTTTAATCAATATCTTAACGATGCAAGGCTGAACTATGCATGCCATCGTTTGGAAAATACGAGTGATTCTATTACAAATATTTGTCTGGATAGTGGATTTGAAAGTCAGAGAACGTTTAACCGAGTATTTAAAGAAAGATATAAAATATCACCAAGTGATTATCGAAGTACTTGTGTGAAAGAGATGTTGTCATAAAAGGTTCTGTTGATCGAAATATTTACTTTGATTTTACAGTGCTATGTATTTGATTTCATGTGTGGATGATATAATATAAAAATATTTGTAGAAAAAAGAGTTTTATTCTATTATGAAAAGAGTAAGGTGTATTCTAAAGAAACAAGAAAGGCAGGGCGCATATGAACATGAGAAAATCCATAATCGATTTTAATGAAAAAAAAGGATTCATCTGTGATATGGATGGTGTGATTTATCATGGCAATCAGATATTGCCAGGTGTTCCAGAATTCATCCAGTGGTTGCATGATGAAAAGAAAGAATATTTATTTTTGACAAATAATAGTGGATATACACCACGGGAATTAAATCAGAAACTGGCAAGGATGGGACTTGATGTGCCAGAAGAACATTTTTACACCAGCGCATTGGCAACAGCCGCTTTTTTAAAGGAACAGGCGGCAGGCTGTTCAGCATTTGTGATAGGAGAAGCAGGTCTCTTAAATGCACTTTATGATGTTGGCATTACAATGAATGATGTAAATCCGGATTATGTTGTTGTGGGAGAGGGACGATCCTATTCATTGGATACCTTAACGAAAGCAACGAATTTAGTTCTGAAGGGAGCTAAGTTGATTGGAGCAAACTCGGATGTTTCCGGACCAATCGAGAACGGAATCGCTCCTGCCTGTCGTGCATTGATTGCCCCAATTGAAATGGCAACAGGTACACAGGCATATTTCTGTGGGAAACCGAATCCACTGATGATGAGAACAGGATTGAATATGCTTGGATGTCATTCAGCAGAAGTTGTAATGGTTGGGGATCGTATGGATACAGATGTGATTTCAGGAATGGAAAGTGGTATGTCTACTGTATTGGTTCTCTCTGGATGTTCAACGAAGGATACACTCAAAACTTATGCTTATCTTCCGACAATGGTATTGAATGGAGTGGGAGATATCGCCAGTATGGCAAAAGCAAAAGAGGAATAGTGTGATTAGGCAAATAGATAGTGTCAAATAAGTTATGAAAAAATGAGCCAAAAAGAAAAGGCTCAAAAGAACCTTGAAAACTGCAAATATTTAAGGCTGTGGAAATCGTCCGCCACCCTTGACAGCACAAAAAGAACTGCTGTCAGGCAATTACCAACGGCGAAGAACTCAAAAACAGTTAGATTTTCTCCGTCGCTGACAACAGTGTAGCAGTTCTTTTTGATTATCTGTCAAGGGTATACCGCTTTGCGGTGGCTGGTAACGCTCCCTCAGGTTCAGAATCTAAGAACAATTAGCGGCTTCGCCGTTCTGTAAGTTCAAGATGGTTTGTTGCCTAAGGAAGATGAGAAGCTGCCATTTACCGGGTATATTGTTTGCACCATGAAGCATTTCAATATCATTAAGGACTTTATAGTTATTGTGTTTATGTGGTCTCAAAAAGTTATAATAAGTGACCCAGAGCGCAAGTTCATAGTTGGCACCGTCAATGTTATCAAAACCATTTGTTGGTCTATAAGAAGTCTTGTAAGTACGATTTAATCTTTCAATCATCTGCTTGTAAGGTCTGAATTCTTTTGATACTTCATCTTCGTTGGTAAGTCCAATTACTTGGGTAATGTTAAATTTAAAATCATTGCCGTATTCACGCAGGAACTGTTGTGCTGTCTGGATGTATTGGAACCATTTATTGAAGAAGTTATTCCAAAAGAGCGGAAAGATCAGTATTATGATTATTCAGAAGTGATTGAAATAGACTTAATCCTGGAGGAATATTTCAACGCAGCATGATAAAAAATAGAATAGTAGTAAGAGAGAAAAGTACAAATAAGAATCGAACATTTGTACTTTTTTCTTGCCTTCAGCTATATACTTTCAAAAAAATGTCTGATATAATAGGGACTGTTACAAGAACAAACAGTAAAAATATGACAGAACCGGAGCCTGGTATCATCAGGTATTTCCGAGTGCTGTTTTATCCGCAAAAATCAGTTTTGTGACTTTTATTCGTAACGAGGTGAGAAACACATCTATTCACCATAAAATAAGCTTTTCGTTATGAATCTGGATACGAATTTTTGGCTGATAATGATCATAGTAAAAGTCACAAATGGAGGGATTTACCATGAATGAGTTCAAATTAAAAGCCCCATATAAGCCGACCGGAGACCAGCCACAGGCAATTGCAGAGCTTGTGAAAGGGTTCAAGGAAGGTAATCAATGCCAGACTTTACTAGGGGTTACGGGTTCTGGAAAAACTTTTACGATGGCAAATGTGATTCAGCAATTACAGAAGCCGACACTTGTCATCGCTCATAATAAGACGTTAGCGGCTCAGTTATATGGAGAGTTCAAGGAGATGTTCCCCGATAACGCAGTAGAATATTTTGTCTCCTACTACGACTATTACCAACCGGAAGCCTATGTTCCGTCCTCTGACACCTATATTGCAAAGGATTCATCTGTCAACGATGAGATAGACAAGCTTCGTCTTTCAGCTACATCTTCTCTTAGTGAACGAAAAGACGTAATTATTGTTTCCAGTGTGTCCTGCATATATGGAATTGGGAGTCCTGACGATTATCAAAACATGATTATTTCCCTACGTCCCGGAATGGAAAAGGATAGGGATGAAGTTATTCGAGAGTTGATAGATATTCAATACGATCGCAATGAAATGGATTTTCATCGAGGAACTTTCCGGGTTAGAGGAGATGTTTTAGAAATCTTTCCGGCAGATTACTCAGAAACAGCAGTACGAGTGGAGTTTTTTGGAGATGAAATTGATCGTATTACAGAAGTTGATATTTTGACAGGAGAAATTAAAAGTGCATTAAATCATATTGCTATTTTTCCTGCATCTCATTATGTAGTGCCGATTGAAAAAATACGGAAAGCTGCCGTTGCAATAGAAGAAGAATTAAAAGAGCGTGTGGATTATTTTAAGGGTGAAGATAAGCTTTTGGAGGCACAGCGAATTTCAGAGAGAACAAACTTTGATATCGAAATGCTCAAGGAAACAGGTTTTTGTTCGGGAGTAGAAAATTATTCCAGACATTTATCTGGATTAAAGCCAGGACAGCCTCCATATACGCTAATTGATTATTTCGGAGATGATTTCCTTATTATTATAGATGAATCTCATAAAACCATTCCACAAATAAGAGGGATGTATGCGGGAGATCAGTCCAGAAAACAAACTTTAGTTGATTATGGATTTCGACTTCCTTCCGCAAAGGATAACCGCCCTTTAAATTTTGAAGAATTTGAAGATAAAATTGACCAGATTTTATTTGTGTCTGCTACACCTGGAGAATATGAAGAAAATCATGAACTTTTGCGGGCAGAACAGATTATTCGTCCTACAGGACTCTTAGATCCAGAGGTAGAAGTGCGTCCTGTGGAAGGTCAGATTGATGATTTAATTTCAGAAGTTAATAAAGAAATTAAGAAGAAAAATAAAATTCTTATTACGACACTTACGAAACGTATGGCAGAGGATTTGACAGAATATATGAAAGAACTGGGTATACGTGTTAGGTATCTTCATTCAGATATTGATACCTTGGAACGAACACAGATTATCAGGGATATGCGTTTAGATGTTTTTGATGTGTTGGTAGGAATTAACCTATTAAGAGAAGGGCTTGATATTCCGGAAATTACCTTAGTTGCCATTTTAGATGCGGATAAAGAAGGCTTTTTGCGCTCAGAAGTATCTCTTATTCAGACCATAGGGCGTGCTGCCCGAAATGCGGATGGTAGAGTTATTATGTATGCTGATGTCATAACAGATTCTATGAGAATTGCCATAGATGAAACTATGAGGAGGAGAGCACTGCAGCAGAAATATAATGAAGAGCATGGAATTACTCCAAAGACAATTAAAAAAGCAGTCAGAGATTTAATCAGTATTTCCAAAGCAGTGGCAGAAACAGAAGAAAAACTGGAAAAAGATCCGGAAAGCATGAGCAGAAAAGAACTTGAAAATCTGATTAAAAAAGTTCAAAAGCAAATGCAGGCGGCAGCCGCAGATTTGAATTTTGAAATGGCAGCTTCCTTGCGTGATAAGATGTTAGAATTAAAAAAGAGTCTGGAAGAACTAGATGAGTAAAATTGTAACAGTTCAGCCATATCAGCTCGAATTGGTGGTTTCACCACCTATACGCTGCAATGCAGCGCAAATTCTCGCTTATGGCAGAGCGCCATATACAAATCCAACAAAATTGTCTTGTTGCAAGCAAGTTTGCCAATCCATTTTTGTGGATTTGTGCATGGCTGAACTGTTAAGTAAAATTCTAAAATAATTATAAAGCTCTTGACAAATAAAACGACTGGTGCTATCTTAAGAACATAGATGTTAGCACTCCACTACAACGAGTGCTAACAATAAAAAAGAAAGGAGCAGGATATGGAATTGGTGACTGAGTTGGATGAAAGAAAACGAAAAATTCTAAAAGCCATTATTCAGACATATTTGGAGACTGGTGAGCCGGTTGGGTCAAGGACGATTTCTAAATACACAGATTTAAATCTTAGCTCCGCAACAATCCGAAATGAGATGTCAGACTTAGAGGAATTAGGATATATCGTCCAGCCATATACTTCTGCCGGTCGTATTCCTTCCGATTTAGGATATCGACTTTATGTAGATGAGTTGATGAAGGAAAAAGAACAGGAAGTGGCAGAGATTAAAGAACTGATGATTGAAAAGACGGATAAAATGGAAAAGGTTCTAAAGCAGGTAGCAAGGGTGCTTGCATCCAATACAAACTATGCAACCATGATTACAGGACCTGCCTATCACAGAAATAAAGTAAAATTTATCCAGCTTTCGAAAGTCAGTGAAAAACAGTTGTTGGCAGTTGTGGTAGTTGAAGGAAATATTGTGAAAAATCATATTATTAACCTTCAGGAAGCAATGGACGAAGAGACGATTTTGAAACTAAATCTGTTGCTGAATACTCAGTTAAACGGCTTATCTATTGAAGAAATAAATCTGGCAATGATTTCTCGCTTAAAAGAACAGGCCGGTATACACAGTGCAGTAGTCGGAAGTGTCATTGATGCAGTTGCTCAGGCAATTGCGCCGGACGAAGAAGAGATGGAAATTTATACCAGTGGTGCTACAAATATTTTCAAATATCCGGAGCTGGCAGATAAGGCAAAGGCAAGTGAATTGATTTCCACGTTTGAAGAAAAACAGGCTCTGGCAGAATTTGCAAAAGAAACCATGGAAGCAGATAATGGCAAAGAAAATACAGGAATTCAAATTTATATTGGAGATGAAACACCTGTTCAGACTATGAAGGACTGTAGTGTTGTAACTGCTACTTATGATTTAGGCGGCGGTATGCAGGGAACCATTGGGATTATAGGTCCTAAGCGAATGGATTACGAAAATGTAGTAGATAATCTGAAAACTTTAAAAAATCAGTTAGACCATATATTTAAGAAAACATAGAAAGGCGGTAAGAGATTGGTGTCAGAAGAAAAAAAAGAATATAATACAATAGAAGAAGATGAAATTTCTCAAAATGAAACAGAAGAAATTTTGGAAGAAGATGATGTGAAATTAGCAGAGGAAACAACTGCTGAAACAGATGAGACACAAGAAGAACAGACAGAAGAAGAAAAAGCAGTAGAAAAGAAAGGGCTGTTTGGAAAGAAGAAAAAAGATAAAAAAGATGAAAAAATAGAAGAATTAACCGATATGGTAAAACGCCAGATGGCAGAGTTTGATAACTTCCGAAAACGTACAGAAAAGGAAAAAGCTTCTATGTATCAAATCGGAGCAAGAGAGATTGTAGAGAAAATTCTTCCGGTGGTTGATAACTTTGAAAGAGGTCTGGCAATGATACCGGAAGATGAAAAAGAAAATCCTGTGGCTACAGGTATGGCTCAGATTTATAAACAGTTGATGACAGCTTTTGATGAAATAGGAGTAAAAGCAATTGAAGCTGTAGGGCAGGAATTTAATCCTGATTTTCATAATGCAGTGATGCATGTGGAAGATGAGGAAGTGGAAGAAAATATAATTGTTGAAGAATTCCAGAAGGGATATATGTATAAAGATTATGTGGTAAGACACAGTATGGTGAAGGTTGCAAACTAGCGATATTCATCAAGCAGAAGAAATTCTGTGAGATTTTATCTTATAAATGAAAGATAACCAGTAAATAAATAATAGAAGAAAAATTCAGGAGGAATTTATCATGGGAAAGATTATTGGTATTGACTTAGGTACTACAAATAGCTGTGTAAGTGTAATGGAAGGCGGACAGCCGGTAGTTGTAGCAAACGCAGAGGGTGCAAGAACAACACCATCCGTAGTAGCTTTTACAAAATCAGGAGAAAGATTAGTTGGAGAACCTGCAAAACGTCAGGCTGTTACAAATGCAGACAAAACAATTTCTTCCATTAAAAGACACATGGGAACAGATTACAGAGTGACTATTGATGATAAAAAATATTCTCCACAGGAAATTTCAGCAATGATTTTACAGAAATTAAAAACAGACGCTGAAAATTATCTTGGTGAAAAAGTAACAGAAGCTGTTATTACAGTACCTGCTTATTTCAACGATGCACAGCGTCAGGCAACAAAAGATGCAGGTAAAATTGCAGGTCTGGAAGTAAAACGTATTATCAATGAGCCAACAGCAGCAGCTCTGGCTTACGGTCTTGATAATGAAAAAGAACAGAAAATCATGGTATACGACTTAGGTGGCGGTACATTCGATGTTTCTATCATTGAAATCGGTGACGGTGTTATCGAAGTATTATCAACAGCAGGTGATAACCGCCTTGGTGGTGATGACTTTGACCAGAAGGTTGCAGATTACATGATTGCTGAATTTAAGAAAACAGAAGGCGTTGATTTATCCGCAGATAAAATGGCTATGCAGCGTATTAAAGAAGCTGCTGAAAAAGCGAAAAAAGAACTTTCTTCTGCAACAACAACAAACATCAACCTTCCATTTATCAGCATGAATGCAAACGGACCTCTTCATTTTGATATGAACCTGACAAGAGCAAAATTTGATGAATTAACACATGACTTAGTAGAAAGAACAGCAGAACCTGTAAAACGTGCATTATCTGATGCAGGACTTGCACCTTCCGAATTAGGTCAGGTATTATTAGTTGGTGGTTCTACACGTATTCCGTCTGTACAGGATAAAGTAAAACAGCTGACAGGTAAAGAGCCAAGTAAAACATTAAATCCGGATGAATGTGTTGCTTTGGGAGCATCTGTTCAGGGTGGTAAGCTTGCAGGTGATGCAGGCGCAGGAGATATCCTTCTTCTTGATGTAACTCCACTTTCACTTTCTATTGAAACAATGGGTGGTATTGCTACAAGATTAATTGAAAGAAATACAACAATTCCTACAAAGAAAAGTCAGATTTTCTCAACAGCAGCAGACAATCAGACAGCAGTAGATATTAACGTTGTACAGGGTGAGAGACAGTTTGCAAGAGATAATAAATCTCTCGGACAGTTCCGCTTAGACGGTATTCCACCAGCAAGACGTGGTGTACCTCAGATTGAAGTAACCTTTGATATTGATGCAAACGGTATTGTAAACGTATCTGCAAAAGACTTGGGAACAGGTAAAGAACAGCACATCACAATTACAGCAGGTTCTAATATGTCTGATGACGAAATCGATAAAGCTGTAAAAGAAGCTGCAGAATACGAAGCTCAGGATAAAAAACGTAAAGAAGCAGTTGATACAAAGAATGATGCAGACGCTATGGTATTCCAGACAGAAAAAGCTCTGGAAGAAGCCGGAGATAAAATCGATGCAAACGATAAGACAGCAGTAGAAGCAGACTTAAACGCATTAAAAGACGTTCTTGCTAAATGTGCAAATGTAGATGAAATCACAGATGCTCAGGTAGAAGAAATCAAAGCCGGTAAAGAAAAATTAATGCAGAGCGCACAGAAGCTCTTTGCTAAAATGTATGAACAGGCTCAGGCACAGGGCGGCGCACAGGCAGGTCCTGATATGGGTGCAGGCGCACAGGGCGGTTCTAACGAAGCATACGGCGATGATGTGGTAGACGGAGATTACAGAGAAGTTTAATCAGTAGGCGTAAAGCAGTAAAACATGGGCATGGGGTGTTTTGTGACACCTCATGTCTTATGTTCTTCCATATCTGTGATACGCCGATGAGAGAAAGGGATAAAACAAATGGCAGATAAAAGAGATTATTACGAGGTTCTTGGAGTAGACAGGGGCGCAGATGACTCTGCAATAAAAAGTGCATATCGTAAGCTTGCCAAAAAATATCACCCTGATGTAAATCCTGGAGATAAAGAAGCCGAGAAAAAATTCAAAGAGGCAACAGAGGCTTATGGCGTTTTAAGTGACCCTCAGAAGAGAAAGCAATATGACCAGTTTGGTCATGCTGCCTTTGAACAGGGCGGCGGTGGAGCCGGAGGCGGCTTTGGCGGTTTCAGTGGATTTGGCGGCGCAGATATGGGAGACATCTTTGGAGATATTTTCGGAGATTTATTTGGCGGCGGCGGACGCAGAAGACCGAATAATGGTCCAATGAAGGGTGCAAATCTGAGAGCGTCCGTTCGTATTACATTTGAAGAAGCCGTTTTCGGATGCGAAAAAGAACTGGAACTGAATTTGAAGGATACCTGTACAACCTGTAATGGAACCGGTGCAAAACCGGGAACATCACCGGAAACCTGCCCGAAATGTCATGGATCAGGTCAGGTGGTTTATACACAGCAGTCTATGTTTGGTACAATACAGAATGTGCAGACATGTCCGGATTGTCAGGGAACAGGTAAAGTAATTAAGGAAAAATGTACACAATGTCATGGTACAGGATTTACTTCCAGCAGAAAGAAAATTAAAGTTACCATACCGGCAGGTATTGACAATGGACAGAGTATTCGTATCAGAGAAAAGGGTGAGCCAGGTGTAAACGGAGGACCAAGAGGAGATTTGATGGTAGAAGTTGTTGTGGCACGCCATCCGATTTTCCAGAGACAGGATATGAATATATTCTCAACAGCACCAATTACCTTTGCACAGGCTGCACTGGGCGGTGAAGTACGTATCAGCACCGTAGACGGAGATGTCCTTTATGATGTGAAACCAGGTACACAGACAGATACCAAGGTACGTTTGAAAGGTAAGGGTGTTCCATCTCTTAGAAATAAAAACGTCAGAGGTGACCACTATGTAACCTTAGTGGTAGAGGTTCCTACAAAGCTTAATGAAGAAGCAAAAGAGGCGCTTCGTAAATTTGATGAGGCATGTGGAAATCGTCCTTCAAACGGAGAAAAAAAGAAAAAATTTGGTGAAAAATTAAAAGATATGTTTGAAAACTAAACAAATAGGTGAGTTGTATACAGCTGAAAGCCGGCTGATGCAACTCTCTTTTTAGTTGCATTTCTTTTTTGTTTCATCTATAATAATACAATACGCTTATTGTGTCTGTACGTATAAAATAAGGAGATTAGATAAAATGAAGTGGAAAAAATTTAGAATAAAAACAAAAACAGAGGCAGAAGATATTGTTATCAGCACACTGTATGATATTGGATTAGAGGGGGCACAAATTGAAGATAATGTTCCTCTTACACCTCTGGAAAAAGAGCAGATGTTTGTGGATATTCTTCCGCAGATGCAGGAAGATGATGGTACTGCATATTTAAGCTTTTTTGTGGAAGAAACGGAAGACGGAGAACTGCTCATGAATGGCGAAGTTACAACAGAAGAAACAATTTTAAACGCTGTAAAAACAGAGCTTGACGGCCTCCGTGATTTTATGGATATTGGAGAAGGCAGTATCGCTATAGATGAAACAGAAGACATTGACTGGATAAATAACTGGAAACAGTATTTCAAACAGTTTTATGTAGATGATATTCTGATTATTCCATCTTGGGAAGAAGTAAAAGAAGAAGATAAAAACAGAATGATTATCCATATTGATCCGGGAACGGCCTTTGGTACAGGTATGCATGAGACAACACAGCTTTGTATCCGTCAGTTGAAAAAATTCGTAAAAGAAGATACAGAGCTTTTAGATGTTGGTACAGGCAGTGGTATTTTATCTATTGTGGCATTAAAATTAGGGGCAAAACATGCCGTAGGAACAGATTTGGACCCATGTGCCGTACCTGCCGTAGAAGAAAATAAAGAAGCAAATGAAATTCCAACCCAGGACTTTGACATGATGATTGGTAATATTATTGATGACAAAGAAGTACAGGATAAAGTTGGTTATGAGAAATACGATATTGTTGTTGCGAATATTCTGGCAGATGTATTAGTACCTCTTACACCTGTAATTGTAAAGCAGATGAAAAAGGGCGGTATTTATATTACGTCAGGTATCATTGACAATAAAGAAGAGACTGTGGTGGAAGCAGTGAAAGCGGCTGGTCTTGAAGTGTTAGAAGTTACATATCAGGGCGAATGGGTTTCTGTTACAGCCAGAAAAAATTAGGAGAAAGCTATGTATCGTTTTTTTGTAGAGCCTTCCCAGATAAATGAAAATCAGATTTTCATAAAGGGCAGTGATGTAAATCATATAAAGAATGTTCTGCGTATGAAGCTGAAAGAAGAAATTTTGATCAGCAGCGGAGAAGATAAAGAATACACCTGCTATATAGAAGAAATGGGTGAAGAGGAAATAATTGCTCATATTATGTATGTTCAGGAAGCTGGATATGAACTTTCTTCCAAAATTTATTTGTTTCAGGGGCTTCCAAAAAGTGATAAGATGGAATTGATTATTCAAAAGGCCGTAGAACTTGGGGTACATCAGGTTATACCGGTGGCATCCAAAAGAGCTGTGGTAAAATTGGATAAAAAGAAAGAAGAAAAGAAAATCGCAAGATGGCAGGCAATTTCTGAGAGTGCAGCCAAGCAGTCAAAGCGAATGTATGTACCGGAAATTGCCGGTGTAATGAGCTTTAAACAGGCTGTAGATTATGCAAAGGATTTAGATATTGTTTTATTTCCCTATGAACTGGCAGAAGGAATGAAAAAAACAAAAGAGATTATTGGAAAAATAAATCCGGGACAGTCGATTGGAATTTTTATCGGACCGGAAGGCGGATTTGAGGAAAGCGAAGTAGAGCTTGCAAAAGAAACAGCAGATGCGCAGGTTATTACTCTTGGAAAACGGATTTTGCGGACAGAAACAGCAGGTCTTACCGTTCTGTCGATTTTAATGTATACACTGGAGGAATAGAGATGGAAGCATATCTGGATAACTCAGCTACAACCAGATGCTATGAAGAAGTAAAAAATATTGTAGTTAAGACAATGGTAGAGGATTTTGGTAATCCGTCTGCCATGCATTTAAAAGGTGTAGAAGCGGAAAATTATGTTAAAGAGGCAACAAAAGAAATTGCGAAAACACTGAAGGTGCAGGAAAAAGAAATTTTCTTTACTTCAGGTGGAACAGAGTCTGATAACTGGGCGGTTATCGGCACTGCATTGGCAAAGAACAGACAGGGGAAACATATTATTACAACACCTTTTGAACATGCGGCTGTATCGGCACCAATAGAGTGGCTTCAAAAACAGGGCTATGAAGTGACAGAAATTCCTGTAGATGAAAAGGGAAATATTCTCTTGGAAAAGCTTTCAGAAGCAATCAGAGAAGATACTATTTTAGTTTCTACAATGATGGTAAATAATGAAATGGGAGCTGTTCTGCCAGTTGAAGAAATAGGAAAATTAGTTCATGAAAAAAATGCCCAGACAACTTTCCATGTAGATGCCATTCAGGCTTATGGAAAGTACCGGATTTATCCGAAAAAATGGAACATTGATTTATTGTCTGTCAGCAGTCATAAAATTCATGGTCCAAAGGGCGTAGGTTTTTTATATGTAAATGAAAAAACAAAAATTCAGCCTTTGATTTTAGGTGGAGGACAGCAAAAAGGAATGCGCTCAGGCACAGATAATGTACCGGGAATTGCGGGACTTGGTGTTGCTGCCAAGAAAATATACAGCCATATCGAAGAAAATGTGTCCTCTATGATGGAATTAAAAAAATATTTTGCAGAGGAACTTTTAAAACTAGAAAATGTAGAAATTAATGGTCCTGAAGTGGAAAAAGGAGCGCCACATATTCTGAATGTAAGCTTTTTGGGAGTAAGAAGCGAAGTACTGCTTCATACTTTGGAAGATATGCAGATTTATGTTTCAGCAGGAAGTGCATGTTCCAGCCATAAAAGAGCAGGAAGCGCAACGCTGTCAGCATTGCGTCTGACGCCGGAGAGAAAAGAGTCTGCAATTCGTTTTAGCTTTTGCGAGTTTACTACAAAAGAGGAAATCGACTATACACTGGAAGCATTGAAAAAGGTACTCCCCATGCTTCGCAGATACGCAAGAAAATAGAAAGGAAACTACAGAATGTATAAAGCATTTTTGATTAAATATGCGGAAATCGCAATTAAAGGAAAAAACCGCTACATTTTTGAAGACGCGCTGGTAGCGCAGATTAAATATCAGCTGAGAAATGTAGAAGGCAGTTTTAGAGTTGTAAAAGAAATGGGACGTATTTTCATTTATACAGACGGAGAATTTGATTATGACGAAACCATTGAAGCTTTAAAGAGAGTTTTTGGCATCTTCAGTATTTGTCCGGCTGTTGTATTGGAAGATGAAGGATTTGAGAAATTATCTCAGGAAGTGACAGAGTACGTCAAGAAGCTGTATGGAGAAAAAGCATTAACCTTTAAAGTAAATACAAGAAGAAATAAAAAAACATATCCTATGCAGTCTATGGAAATCAGCAGCGCCTTAGGTGGTGCGATTTTAGATGCCTGCCCGAATATGAAAGTGGATGTACACAATCCTGATGTATTTGTGAATGTTGAAATCCGAAATAAAATTTACTTATATTCTGAAAATATTCCGGGACCTGGCGGTATGCCTCTTGGAACAAACGGAAGTGCTATGCTTCTCCTGTCTGGTGGTATTGACAGTCCCGTTGCAGGATATATGATTGCAAAACGAGGAGTTACGCTGGATGCGGTGTATTTCCATGCTCCGCCGTATACAAGTGAGAGAGCAAAACAGAAAGTTGTTGATTTAGCAAAGCTGGTAGCAAAATACAGCGGACCAATCCGCCTTCATGTTGTAAACTTTACAGATATTCAGTTATATATCTATGATAAGTGTCCGCACGAAGAACTCACCATTATTATGCGCCGCTACATGATGAAAATTGCAGAAGAATTTGCCAAAAAAGATGGCTGTCTGGGATTGATTACAGGTGAAAGTATTGGGCAGGTAGCAAGTCAGACTATTCACAGCCTTGCTGCTACAAATGATGTGTGTACCATGCCGGTATTCCGTCCGGTAATCGGTTTTGATAAGCAGGAAATCGTAGATGTGGCATTAAAAATCAATACTTATGAAACATCGATTCTTCCGTACGAAGACTGTTGTACAATTTTTGTAGCAAAACATCCTGTTACAAAACCAAATCTTCAGATTATCAAACGTTCAGAAGAAAAGCTTCAGGAAAAAATTGATGAGATGATGAAAGAAGCAGTGGAAACAGCAGAAACAATTATTTGTGAATAAAAGATTGAAAAAAATACAGGCTATAGAATTTCTATAGCCTGTAAAAAGTTTAAAAATTGTTTTAATTAAACTAAGTATGGTTTTAATACTTCTAAGATTTCATCTAAAGCTGCATCTGCTGCATGAATGTTTAAGTCAATAGCTTTGGATAAATCTAAAGAAAAGATACCCATAATGGATTTTGCATCGATTACGTATCTTCCGGATACTAAATCAAAATCATAATCAAATTTTGTGATTTCGTTTACAAAAGATTTAACTTTGTCGATAGAATTAAGTGAAATTTTAACTGTTTTCATTGGATAAAAATCCTCCCTTACATCAGATTTATTATTTGCTTATTACAAGCATAATGTTACCTTTTATGGTAAAAAAAGTCAATATAAAAAAGGGGAAATAAAATACAAATTATTTGAAAACAATTCGTCAAAACGCTTAACTTTCAGAAGGAATGAGGATAAAATAATGAAAAAAAAAGTAGCATTGCATAATTTAGGGTGCAAAGTAAACGCTTATGAGCTGGAAGCCATGCAGGAGATGCTGGAAAAAGCAGGATATGAGATTGTTCCTTTTGCACCGGGAGCAGATGTTTATATAATAAATACTTGTACTGTGACTAACATTGCAGACAGAAAATCCAGACAAATGCTGCATAAAGCAAGAAAGATGAACCCACAGGCAATTGTCATTGCAGCAGGCTGTTATGTGCAGGCACAGAAAAATATGGAAAACATTGATGATGCCATTGATATTGTACTGGGCAACAACAGAAAACAGGATTTGCTGTTTGTACTGGAAAATTATAAAAAGGAAAATGGACAGGAAAAGGATATGATAAGCCTAGATAAACCGGTAGAATATGAAGAACTTCATTTATCCAGTACAGGTGAGCATACAAGAGCATATCTGAAGGTCCAGGACGGCTGCAATCAATTCTGCAGTTACTGTATTATTCCTTATGTAAGAGGACGGGTAAGAAGCAGAAAGAAAGAGGAAATCTTAGAGGAAGTTCTTCGCCTGACAAAAAATGGATACCAGGAATTTGTGCTTACAGGAATTCATTTAAGCTCTTATGGAGTAGATTGTGAAGATAATCTTTTAGGGTTGATTAAAGCAGTTCATGAAATCGAAGGAGTGAAAAGAATTCGTTTAGGTTCTTTAGAGCCTCGTATTATTACAGAGGAATTTGCACAGGCATTAGGAAATATGCCGAAGATATGCCCGCATTTTCATCTTTCCCTGCAAAGCGGCTGTGACGCTACTTTAAAGAGAATGAACAGAAAATACAGTGCCGGGGAATATTTAGAGGGATGCAGAATTTTAAGAAAGTATTTTAAAAATCCTGCGTTAACAACAGATGTAATAGTAGGATTTCCACAGGAGTCAGAAGAAGAATTTGAGCAATCCTATAAGATGATAGAAAGTGTGGAATTCTACGAAACACATATCTTCAAATATTCCAGACGACAGGGTACAAGAGCTGCCCAGATGGAAGGACAGGTTGATGAAACAGTAAAAACAGAAAGAAGTCATAAGCTTATCCAGTTGGGAAAAGAGAAAAAACAAAAATATATGGAAAGCTTTTTAGGGCAGCAGGTTGAAATTCTCTTTGAAGAAACAGCGAAAATACAAGGAGAAGAATACTGGATTGGTTATACAAAGGAATATTTAAAGGTAGCTGCAAAAAGCAAAGAAAATCTGGAAAATCGTATTGTTTTTGGAAAAGTGGAGAGATTTATTGAGGAAGGGATTTTTATTTGCTCAATATAATAGTTGAATTTCTAAACAAGATATATTAAAATAGGAGTATAGTTGCAGTACTAGAATGATAGGTAAGGGCGTGAATTTATGGCAAATTTAGAGAATACACAATATTTTAATGTAAAAAAAGACCCGGCAGTTCGTGTAAAAGAAGTATTAGATTTGGTATATAATGCTATGGCCGAAAAAGGATACAATCCGGTAAATCAGATTGTGGGATATATTATGTCAGGCGATCCCACATATATTACCAGCTACAAAGGCGCCAGAAGCACAATTATGAAAGTAGAGCGAGATGAGCTGGTAGAAGAATTGCTGAAAGAATATATTAAGAATAAATCATGGAAGCGTGACTGATTTATGAGAATTATGGGATTAGATTACGGTTCAAAGACCATAGGGGTAGCAATCAGCGATCCCCTGGGGATTACCGCACAAGGTATTGAGATTATCAGAAGAGAAGAAGAAAATAAACTGAGAAAGTCCTTGCGCAGAGTAGAAGAACTGGCAAAAGAATATGAAGTTTCAGAAATTGTTTTGGGATTTCCAAAGCATATGAACAATACAATCGGAGAACGGGCGGAAAAATCGCTGCAGCTAAAAGAAGCACTGGAAAGAAGACTGGGCTTGCCCGTTGTGATGTGGGATGAAAGACTTACTACAGTAGAAGCCAATCGTACTTTAATGGAAGCAGGAGTACGCAGAGAAAACAGAGATAAATATGTAGATATGATAGCTGCTGTATTTATCTTACAAGGCTATTTAGATGCAAAAGCAAACCCGGGGACAGTTTGAGAAAGCCTGAACCATAAGTGCGGTTTCGGCAAAAACGAGCATGTGTCCGGGTTATGTGTATGCTTGAAAAGTGAATGAAGAAAGGACGAAAAATATGGAAACAGTGATTTTTGATGGAGAAGACGGAACAGAATTAGAATTTGGTATTTTAGAACAGACCAGAGTAGGGGGAATTAATTACCTTTTAGTAATTGATCCGGAAGAAAACGATGAAGAAAACGGAAGTGCGGCATACATTTTAAAAGATATTTCAGAAGATGGCGACGAAGAAGGCTGCTACGTATTTGTAGAAGACGATACAGAATACGATGCGGTTTATAAAGTCTTTGCAGCTATGTTAGATGACATTGATTTTGAATAGGAGCGGAAATAATTGGAGGAAGAAAATTGAAAAAAAATAATAATGGAAAATTACGTATCATTCCATTGGGCGGACTGGAACAGATTGGAATGAACATTACTGCTTTCGAATATGAGGACAGTATTATCGTAGTAGACTGCGGACTTTCATTTCCGGAGGACGATATGCTGGGAATTGATTTGGTAATTCCGGATGTCACATATTTGAAAGAAAACATTGATAAGGTAAAGGGCTTTGTTATTACTCACGGACACGAGGACCATATCGGAGCTTTGCCTTATGTTTTAAGAGAAATCAACGTACCTATTTATGCTACAAAGCTTACAGTAGGTCTTATTGACAATAAATTAAAAGAACACAATCTTTTAAGAACAACCAAAAGAAAAGTGATTAAACACGGACAGTCTATTAATCTGGGCTGCTTCCGTATTGAATTTATAAAAACAAACCACAGTATTCAGGATGCATCTGCTCTTGCTATTTATTCACCGGCAGGAATTGTTATCCATACAGGTGACTTTAAAGTGGATTATACACCGGTATTCGGAGATGCTATTGATTTGCAGAGATTTGCAGAAATCGGAAAAAAAGGTGTACTGGCACTGATGTGTGATAGTACGAATGCAGAAAGGAAAGGGTTTACCATGTCAGAACGAACTGTGGGAAAAACCTTTGATAATATTTTTGCAGAACATAAAAATACCAGAATTATTATTGCTACTTTTGCTTCGAATGTGGATCGTGTACAGCAGATTATTAATTCTGCATATAAATATGACAGAAAAGTGGCAGTAGAGGGAAGAAGCATGGTCAATGTTATCGGTACTGCAGCAGAATTGGGATATTTACAGATACCGGATAAAACATTGATTGATATTGATCAGATTAAAAACTATCCAGATGAAAAAGTAGTATTGATTACTACGGGAAGTCAGGGAGAGTCTATGGCTGCATTATCCAGAATGGCTGCCAATATTCATAAAAAAGTTACCATTAAACCAAATGATACTATTATTTTCAGCTCTAATCCGATTCCGGGAAATGAAAAAGCAGTTTCCAGAGTGATTAATGAGTTGAGCAGAAAAGGCGCAGATGTTATTTTCCAGGATGCCCATGTATCGGGACATGCCTGTCAGGAAGAAATCAAGCTTATTTATTCTCTGGTAAAACCGAAGTATGCAATTCCGGTTCATGGAGAATACCGCCATTTAAAAGCACAGGCACAGATTGCCAGTGATCTGGGAATTCCTAAGGAGAATATCTTTATTCTTTCTTCCGGAGATGTATTAGAGCTAAATCAGGAAGAACCTGCAAAGGTAAAAGAAAAAGTTCGTACAGGTGCAATTTTAGTAGATGGACTTGGCGTAGGAGACGTAGGAAACATTGTGCTAAGAGACAGACAGCATTTGGCAGAAGACGGTATTATGATTGTAGTACTCACTTTAGAAAAACACAGCAGCAGACTTCTGGCAGGACCGGACATTGTATCCAGAGGATTTGTATATGTAAGAGAGTCTGAGGATTTGATGGATGAAGCCAGAATTGTGGTAGAAGATGCGATTGATGTGTGTCTGGACAAGCATATTACTGATTGGGGTAAGATTAAAAATATTATTAAAGATTCTCTGGGAGATTTCCTGTGGAAACGTACTAAGAGAAATCCGATGATTTTACCAATTATTATGGAGGCATAATATGAGTTTTATTAATACCTGCACAGAGATGTTGATTTCTGCTATTAAAAATGGGAATGCATATAAACAGTATTGTGCAGCGTTGGAAGAAATAAAAAAAACTCCGGGATTAAAAGAACAGGTAGATGAACTTCGCCGTTTGAATTATCAAATTCAAAATCAAAGCAATGGCATAAATTTAGATACAGCATTGGAAAATTTAGATGAAAAGATGGAAAAGTTGTGTAGGATTGTAGAGGTTAATCAGTTTCTGGACGCGGAAATGGCGCTGTGCAGACAACTTCAGGAAATCAGTGCAGCAATTCATCAGGGAATTTATCTGGATATACCGGATTTGTCATAAATCAAGGAGAACAACATGGGAAAACAAGTCAGAAAACAGAAAAAGTCGTCTATTATAGCAGAAGGTTTTTTCCGATTTGCTCTTTATCTTTGTGCGATTTTCTGTATTATTTATATAGGAAAATCAGCATATGATTTTGGCTATGAAATTTTTAATCAGGAAACCATGGATACCGAAGAGAACGGAAGAGACGTTACCATTGTTATAAAAGAAGGAGATTCTGCATATCAGATTGGAAAAACCTTGAAGAAAAAGGGTTTGATTGACGATGCAAAAATATTTGTAGCACAGGAAATGCTCTCCAATTATAAAGGAAAGCTGCAGCCGGGCACTTATATTTTGAACACAAGCATGACTCCTGATGAAATGATGGAGATTATGGCAAGGGAAAATACAGAAGGACAACCGGACCAGACAAATACCGGAGGTAATACAAAAGAAGGAAGTTCTGAAATACAGGATGGTTCCAGTTCATCACCAAAAGAGGTGGATGAGTCTTCTTCACAAGAAGGAGGAGAATAACCGTGATTGTAGATGAGAGAATGGTCACATATATTAATTCTCTGGATAAGGGAAATACACCTTTTTTAAATGAATTAGAAAAAGAAGCAAGGGAAAATTATGTCCCGATTATCCGTAGAGAAATGCAAAGTTTTTTAAAGGTGCTTTTACAGATAAAAGCACCTTTAAGGATTTTAGAGGTAGGAACAGCAGTGGGCTTTTCTACAATTTTAATGAGCACATACGCACCAAAAGAATGTAAAATCGTAACCATTGAAAATTATGAAAAAAGAATTCCTATTGCAAAAGAGAACTTCAAAAAAGCAGGAAAAGAAAAACAAATTCAGCTTTTAGAAGGAGATGCAAAAGAGGTTTTAAAGACACTTTCAGAGCCGTTTGATTTTATTTTTATGGATGCGGCAAAAGGACAGTATATTAACTTTTTACCGGATGTTTTGCGCTTATTAAAAACAGGAGGTATTCTTTTGTCTGATAATGTTTTACAAGATGGAGATATTATAGAGTCCCATTTTGCAGTAGAAAGACGAAATCGTACCATTTATAAGAGAATGCGTCAGTATTTATATGTATTGAAAAACCATGAGTTATTAGAGACATCTATTCTTCCTTTGGGAGATGGTGTTACACTTAGTATTAAGAAATAATAGGAGGATTAAAATGCTTCGGAAACCAGAATTACTAATTCCGGCAAGCAGTCTGGAAGTGTTAAAGATTGCTGTTATGTTTGGAGCAGATGCTGTTTATATTGGAGGAGAAGTTTTTGGCTTACGAGCTAAGGCAAAAAATTTTTCCATGGAAGATATGAAAGAGGGTATTGCCTTTGCACATGAACATGGAGTAAAGGTGTATGTAACAGCTAATATTCTGGCACATAATGAAGATTTAGAAGGTGTCAGAGAATATTTTGAAGAATTAAAGGAAATCGGACCGGATGCGCTCATTATTTCAGATCCGGGAGTTTTTATGATCGCTAAAGAGATATGCCCTGAAATAGAGAGACATATCAGTACACAGGCAAATAATACGAATTATGGAACCTATGATTTCTGGTGGAAGCTGGGAGCAAAAAGGGTGGTAAGTGCAAGAGAGCTGTCTTTGGAAGAAATTAAAGAAATCAGAAAGAGAATTCCGGAAGAAATGGAAATTGAAAGCTTCATTCATGGAGCAATGTGTATTTCTTATTCAGGACGTTGTCTGTTATCAAATTATTTTACTGGCAGAGATGCAAACAGAGGCGCTTGTACTCATCCATGCCGTTGGAAGTACTCTATTGTAGAAGAAACAAGACCGGGAGAAGTTATGCCCGTTTACGAAAATGAAAGAGGTACATATATTTTTAACTCCAAGGATTTGTGTATGATTGAGCATATTGATGATATCCTGGATGCAGGAATTGACAGCCTGAAAATCGAAGGAAGAATGAAAACAGCTTTGTATGTGGCAACAGTTGCAAGGACTTATCGTAAGGCTATTGATGATTATTTAAAAGACCCTCAAATATATGAGGAAAATATGCCATGGTATAAGGAGCAGATTAGAAGCTGTACTTACAGACAGTTTACCACTGGATTTTTCTATGGAAAGCCAGATGAAACAACACAGATTTATGATAACAACACCTACGAGAAAGGATATACTTATCTGGGATATGCAGAAGAAAAGAGAGAAGACGGACTCTATCGCATCACCCAGAGGAATAAGTTCTTGCTGGGTGAAACGATTGAGGTTATGAAACCGGATGGAAGAAATCTGGAGGTTGAAGTAAAGGGTATTTTTGATGAGGAAGGCCAGCCCATGGAAAGCGCCCCTCATCCACAGCAGACTTTATATGTGGATTTGGGAACAGAAGTAGAGGTGTATGATATTTTAAGAAGAAGGGAAAAAGCTTCTTAATTTTAAAACGGCATTTTTTTCAATACGGGATACATAAGAGCGGCTGATATTCAGCCGCTTTGCTATTTCCCGCTGTGTCAGTTCTTTTTCTCCGTAAAGACCATATCGAAGTTTGATGATTTCGTGTTCTCGAACAGTAAGTACCTGAGGGAGCAGTTTGTAGAGGCATTCAATATCTTGTTTTAAGGAATAATTTTTTACTACATCTACGGGCTCTGTTTCAATAACGTCAAGCAGACTGATTTCATTGCCTTCTTTATCTGTACCAATGGGATCATAGAGGGAAATTTCCCGGTTGGTTTTCTTTTTAGAACGAAGGAGCATGAGAAGTTCATTGTCAATACAGCGAGCTGCATAAGTGGAAAGCCGACTTGCCTTTTTTGCATCAAAGGTATGGATGGCTTTGATAAGCCCGATGGTGCCTATGGATATCAAGTCGTCCATTTCCTCTGGAGCACCCTGATATTTTTTTACAATATGCGCAACCAGACGCAGATTTCGTTCAATTAAAATGTTTTTTGCTTCCAGGCTGCCTTGTTTGTATTGCTGAAGATAATAGCTTTCCTCTTCCGAAGTCAGGGGCTTAAGAAATGTTTTCACACAAGCTTACCTCATAATGATTTAATTATAGTTTATGACGAGAAAATAGATTTAGTGCTTTTCCATTGTAAAATATCAAGAAATATGGTAAAGTAAATATATCAAAATTCTAAATTTCAGGCAATTCTGCCAATAATTTCCGAATAAAAATAAAATATTATATAGGAGGTACTATGTTTCGAAAAGTGATGTCAGCAACTATTGTAGGGGTGAATTGCATTTCTGTGCAAGTAGAAGCAGACGTAAGAAATGGACTTCCCGGTTTTTCCATGGTAGGTTATTTGTCTTCCAGAGTGAGGGAAGCACAGGAGAGAGTCTGTACAGCTCTTAGAAATTCAGGTTTTTCTTTTCCTGCAAAACACATTACGGTTAATCTATCACCGGCAGATGTGAAAAAGGATGGAACAGGATTTGATTTGCCTATTGCAGCAGCTCTTTTATCTGCTTTGGGCTATTTAGATTTTGCATGTCTGGAAAATGTCTGTATGGCAGGAGAATTAAGTCTCAGTGGAGAAGTTAAGGGGATAAGAGGAATTTTGCCCATTGTAGACAGAGCTGTAAAAGAAAAATGCCGTTTATGTATTATTCCAAAAGAAAACGCAAAAGAAGTAGAAATGATAGATGGAATACCAATTTTAGCTGTGGAAAACATGAGAGAATTTACCGATTATGCCGGCCTTAAAAACTGGGGTGCAGAACGAAACCCGGGAAAAAAATGGGAAGAAGAAAACTATGAAAGTGAATGGGACTTCTGCGAAATTGCAGGTCAGGAAGCAGCAAAAGAAGCGGCAGTCATTGCGGCAGCAGGTTTTCATAATCTTCTAATGATAGGAACAAAAGGATCTGGAAAGACTATGATTGCGAAAAGTATTCCCGGTATTTTTCCGTGTCTGTCAAAAGAGGAGGCAATGGAAATTTCAGGGATTTACAGTGCGGCAGGACTTTTATCACAAGAAAAACCGCTTATAAAAATACGTCCTTTTCGGACACCCCACCATACAATATCACCTAAGGCATTAGCGGGAGGCGGGCAAATGCCAAGACCGGGAGAAATTACTCTTGCACATAAAGGAATATTATTTTTAGACGAGCTTCCGGAGTTTTCCAGAAGCACGCTGGAAGTTTTAAGACAGCCCCTGGAGGAACATAAAATTTGCATTTCAAGAGTTAGCGGGAACTTTCAATTTCCTGCAGATTTTCTTTTTATTGCAGCAATGAATGCTTGCCCTTGCGGCTATTATCCTGATAGAAATAAATGTTCCTGCTCTGACACAGAGGTAGCAAAATATATGGGGAAAATCAGTGGACCTATTTTAGACAGATTTGATTTATGTACAGAGATGAAACAGGTTCCAAAAGAGAAAATATGGAAAAAGAAAAAGGGAAAAACTACTTGTGAATTAAGGGAAATGGTAAAAGAGACTCATGAAATTCAAAAAGATCGTTATAAAGGAAAGGGAGTTTCTTTTAATGGAAGACTTCAGGGAAAAGAAATAGAAAAATATTGTCAGACCAGCAGGGAAGGAGAAAAACTTTTACAAAGAGCTTATGAAAAAATGCATTTAAGTGTTCGGGCTTATCATAAAATTCTAAAGACAGCCAGAACAATTGCAGACCTGGAAAAATCTGAAAAAATAGAAGTTTCACATATCAGTAAAGCCATGTCTTTTCGGGCATTAGATAAAAAGGACTGGTGAGGGAGGGGAAAAATGAAAGAAGAAATTTGGAAATGTACGAAATTTGAAGAAATGTACCCGCAACGTTTGCTTGTTTATGAGAATATGCCCCAGATTATTTATGTAAAAGGAAAACTTCCTTTAGAAAAAAGGAAAACAGTTGCTATTGTGGGGGCTCGAATATGCAGTCATTATGGTGCTTATCAGGCATATCGGTTTGCAAAAGAACTGACGCAGCAAGGCGTACAGATTGTCAGTGGTTTGGCAAAAGGGATTGATGCAAATGCTCATAAGGGGGCTTTGGATGCGGGGGGAAACACTTTTGCGGTGTTGGGATGCGGTGTGGATATTTGCTATCCAAAACAAAATCAGAAACTTTATGAGCAGATTATAAAAAGTGGAGGTGTCCTATCAGAATTTGATAATCAGACACCACCTTTTGCGGGAAATTTTCCCAGGCGTAACAGGATTATCAGTGGTTTGGCAGATTTGGTTCTGGTAGTAGAGGCTAAGAAAAAAAGTGGTTCTTTAATTACCGCAAATTATGCTTTGGAACAGGGAAAGACAGTTTTTGCCGTCCCCGGCAGGGTAGATGATGTATTAAGTGAAGGATGTAATTTGCTGATTGCAGACGGAGCAGGAGTTGCAAATTCTGTAGAAAGTATTTTATCAGAACTTCAGATTTTACCGAAAAAGAAGGGGGATTTCCGCCATAAATCAAAGATATGGCTTGCAAGCCATGAAGAAATGGTGTATAGTTGTCTGGATTTACAGCCTAAAAATATAGAAGAAATCTTTCAGGAAGTTTCCTTAAAACCAGGAGAGATTATGGAAATTTTATTAAAATTAGAGCTGGAAGGGCTTATTATGGAGCCTGTAAAAAATTATTATACCAGAACAGGAGGTTGACATGGCGAAATATCTAGTGATTGTGGAGTCACCGGCAAAAGTGAAAACAATTAAAAAATTTCTCGGTTCGAATTATGAAGTAATGGCATCCAATGGACATGTGAGAGATTTGCCAAAAAGTCAGCTTGGAATTGATGTAGACAATGACTTCGAACCTAAATATATAACTATTCGAGGAAAGGGGGATATACTGGCAGCTCTTCGAAAAGCTGCGAAAAAAGCAGATAAAGTGTATCTGGCAACTGACCCCGACCGTGAAGGAGAGGCAATTTCATGGCATCTTTCAAATGCATTAAAGCTTGATGAAAAGAAGATGCGCCGTATTACCTTTAACGAAATTACAAAAACAGCAGTAAAAGCTTCTATTAAAGAGGCAAGAGATATTAACATGGATTTAGTAGATGCACAGCAGACACGGCGTATTTTAGACCGTATGGTAGGCTATAAAATCAGTCCGGTGCTGTGGGCAAAAGTAAAAAGAGGTTTAAGTGCAGGGCGTGTACAGTCTGTGGCACTTAGAATTATTGGGGACAGAGAAGACGAAATCAATAATTTCATACCGGAAGAATACTGGACTTTAGATGCGGAATTCTCTGTAGAAGGCGAAAAGAAACCGCTGATAGCTAAATTTTACGGAAATAAAAATAAAAAAATCAATATTCATTCCAAAGAAGAAATGGATAAGATTTTAAGCGAATTAAAAGATGCAGAATATCGTATTGCAGAAGTAAAAAAAGGAGAGCGCAGCAAAAAAGCTCCTCTGCCCTTTACAACCAGTACCCTTCAACAGGAAGCATCTAAGGTACTCAATTTTTCCACACAAAAAACAATGCGTCTGGCGCAGCAGTTATATGAAGGCGTAGATGTAAAAGGAAGCGGAACGATTGGTATTATCACTTACCTGCGTACAGATTCCACACGTATTTCAGAAGAAGCGGATTATGCAGCAAGAACCTACATTGCATCAGAATTCGGAGAGGAATATCTGGCAACAGCAGAGAAAAAGGATGACAGCAAAAAGAAAATTCAGGATGCTCACGAGGCAATCCGTCCTACAGATATTACGCGTACACCGTTATCTTTAAAAGACTCGCTTTCTCGTGATCAGTATCGTTTGTATCAGCTGATATGGAAACGTTTTGCAGCCAGCAGAATGCAGCAGGCAAAATATGAAACAATTTCTGTAAAAATTCAGGGCGGAGAATATTATTTTACTGTGTCAGCGTCTAAACTGAAATTTGACGGTTTCATGGCTGTGTATACACAGGAAGATGATGCAAAATCAGAAAATCAGTTTTTAATGAAAAGTCTGGATGAAAATACTAAGCTTGCGTTTAACAGCTTTCAGGAGCAGCAGCACTTTACACAGCCTCCGGCACATTATACAGAGGCGGCTCTTGTAAAAGCATTGGAAGAAAAAGGAATTGGAAGACCAAGTACTTATGCACCTACGATTACTACGATTATTGCCAGAAGATATGTGGCAAAGGAAAACAAAAATTTGTATATGACAGAGCTTGGCGAAGTGGTCAATAATATTATGAAAGAAGCCTTTCCCAGTATCGTAGACGTGAACTTTACAGCTACTATGGAAGAACTTTTAGATTATGTAGGTGAAGGAAAAGTACAGTGGAAAACAGTTATTCGGAATTTTTATCCTGATTTAGATGAAGCAGTAAAGACAGCAGAAAAAGAGTTAGAACAGGTAAAAATAGAAGATGAAGTAACAGATGTAATCTGTGAACAGTGTGGAAGAAATATGGTTATAAAATATGGTCCTCATGGGAAATTTCTTGCCTGTCCCGGTTTTCCGGAATGTAAAAATACAAAACCATATCTGGAAAAAATCGGAGTGCCTTGCCCTGTGTGCGGAAAAGACATTGTAGTAAAAAGAAGCAAAAAGGGACGTTTGTACTATGGGTGCGAAAATAATCCGGAATGTGAATTTATGTCATGGCAGCGTCCTTCAAAGGAAAAATGTCCTTCCTGTGGCGGCTATATGTTAGAAAAAGGCAATAAATTGGTATGTGCAGATGAACATTGTGGATATGTTATGGCAAAGCCAAAGGAAAATGACGATAATCAGTAAATAATTTGGATGTTTAGATTGTATAAATTATTAGAAAACTACTAAAAAGACTGAAAATAGTAAAACTACACATTGATTTCAGAAATATTGTGTGATAGAATAAAAAAGACAGAAGAAGTAATCTTGTTTTGCTGATTTCCGTAAGAAATGAAGAATTTAAGCGAAAACAGGGAAAGAGGAGAAAGGAGGTCGCCATGAGCGTACAATTATTAGATAAGACCAGAAAGATAAATAAGCTTCTTCACAATAATCATGCTTCAAAAGTTCTATTCAATGATATATGTGAAGTCATGGTAGAAACACTGGATTCAAACATTTTAGTAATGAGTAAAAAAGGAAAAGTATTAGGTGTAGGAAATTGTCCCGGGGTAGATAGAATTACTGAATTGATTGACAGTGAAGTGGGCGGCTATATAGACAATCTTTTAAATGAAAGACTGCTGGGTGTGCTGTCTACAAAAGAAAATGTAAATTTACAGACTCTTGGATTTGAGGATGAGCAGATTAGCCGATATATGGCAATTATAAGTCCCATTGATATTGCAGGAGAAAGACTGGGCACTTTATTCATGTATCGCAGTGCGAAGCCTTATGACATTGAGGATATTATTGTCAGTGAATATGGTACAACCGTAGTCGGATTGGAAATGATGCGGTCCGTACATGAGGAAAATGCAGAAGAAAACAGAAAAATTCAAGTAGTTAAATCTGCATTCAGTACATTATCTTTTTCTGAATTAGAGGCAATTATTCATATTTTTGATGAACTTAACGGTGAAGAGGGAATTCTGGTAGCAAGTAAAATTGCTGACCGAGTAGGTATTACAAGATCCGTGATAGTCAATGCCCTTAGAAAATTCGAGAGTGCAGGCGTAATAGAGTCCCGTTCCTCAGGAATGAAAGGAACCTACATTAAGGTATTAAATGAAGTTATTTTTGATGAACTGGAAGAAATTAAGAAAAGAAAATTAGTGAAGAAATAATGAAAGAGGCTGTTTGCTTGATGCGACAGCCCCTTTTCTAAAATATCTATAAAATCCGCACAAAAACAAAAAGCTGAAAAAACAAGAGAAAAAATTAGAAAATGAGAGAAAATAGAAGATAAATACGGGAAAAGAGTTGCTATATACAGTTGCGAAATTGGATGAAATTAACTAATATATGACTATCGGTTAGCACTCGATTGCAATGAGTGCTAATAAACAAAGGATGGCAATGATAAAGGAGGAAATAGATATGAAGTTAGTACCATTAGGTGACAGAGTTGTATTAAAACAGTTAGTTGCAGAAGAAACAACAAAATCAGGAATTGTTTTACCGGGTCAGGCTCAGGAAAAACCACAGCAGGCAGAAGTTGTTGCTGTCGGACCAGGCGGAATTGTTGATGGCAAAGAAGTAAAAATGGAAGTAGCAGCAGGAGATCAGGTTATTTATTCTAAATACGCAGGAACAGAAGTAAAACTTGACGGAGAAGAATATATCATTGTAAAACAGAATGATATTTTAGCTGTTGTAAAATAATTTAAAATTGAAAGCTTAAATTTTAGGAGGAATGTCATCATGGCAAAAGAAATTAAATATGGCAGAGAAGCAAGAGCTGCATTAGAAGCTGGTGTTAATAAATTAGCAGATACAGTAAGAGTTACATTAGGCCCAAAAGGAAGAAACGTTGTTTTAGATAAATCCTTCGGCGCACCGCTTATTACAAACGACGGTGTTACAATTGCAAAAGAAATTGAATTAGAAGACGGCTTTGAAAACATGGGCGCACAGCTCATTAAAGAAGTTGCTGCAAAAACAAATGATGTAGCCGGAGACGGTACAACAACAGCAACTGTTTTAGCTCAGGCTATGGTACACGAAGGTATGAAAAACCTGGCAGCAGGTGCAAATCCAATCATCCTGAGAAAAGGTATGAAAAAAGCAACAGAAGCAGCAGTAAATGCAATTCAGAACATGAGCTCCAACATCGAAGGAAGAGACCAGATTGCAAGAGTAGCAGCAATTTCAGCAGGTGATGATGAAGTTGGCGAAATGGTTGCAGAAGCAATGGAAAAAGTAAGCAAAGACGGTGTTATTACAATCGAAGAATCCAAAACCATGAAAACAGAATTGGATTTAGTAGAAGGTATGCAGTTTGACCGCGGTTATATTTCCGCATATATGGCAACAGACATGGATAAAATGGAAACTGTTTTAGACGATCCATATATCTTAATCACAGATAAAAAAATCTCCAATATTCAGGACATTCTTCCTGTTTTAGAGCAGATTGTAAAAACAGGCGCTAAATTATTGATTATCGCAGAAGATATCGAAGGAGAAGCTCTTACAACTTTAATCGTAAACAAATTAAGAGGTACATTCTCTGTATGCGCTGTAAAAGCTCCTGGATATGGCGACAGAAGAAAAGAAATGCTGAAAGATATTGCTGTATTAACAAATGGTACTGTGATTTCTGATGAAATCGGATTAGAGTTAAAAGATACAACTCTGGAACAGCTAGGACGTGCAAAATCTGTTAAAGTTCAGAAAGAAACAACTGTTATTGTAGACGGTATGGGCGAAAAAGAAGAAATTGATGCAAGAGTTGCTCAGATTAAACATCAGATTGCAGAAACTACATCTGAATTTGATAAAGAAAAATTACAGGAAAGACTTGCAAAATTAGCAGGCGGTGTTGCTGTTATCCGTGTAGGTGCTGCCACAGAAACAGAAATGAAAGAAGCAAAACTTCGTATGGAAGATGCTTTAAACGCTACAAGAGCAGCAGTAGAAGAAGGCGTTATTGCAGGTGGCGGTTCTGCATACATCCACGCATCAAAAGAAGTAGCAAAAGTAGTAGATACTTTAGAGGGTGACGAAAAGACAGGTGCAAAAGTAGTATTAAAAGCTTTAGAAGCGCCATTATTCCATATTGCAGCAAATGCCGGACTGGAAGGTTCTGTTATTATTAATAAAGTAAGAGAGTCTGAAGTTGGTACAGGATTTGACGCATTACATGAAGAATATGTAGATATGGTTAAAAAAGGTATTCTGGACCCGGCAAAAGTTACAAGAAGTGCATTACAGAATGCAACAAGTGTAGCAGGTACATTACTTACAACAGAAGCAGTTGTTTCTACAATTAAAGAAGAAACTCCAGCTATGCCAGCAGGTGCTCCAGGAATGGGAATGATGTAAGAAAATAGATTTTTAGCCGGTGTTCAATGTATGGACACCGGCTTTTCCTTTCTTGCAACAAAGGGGTATTTGTGATACACTATTTTTTAGAAAACTGAAGATATAGGAGGAATGGAGAATGAACGACTCGTATTCAGAGCTGCTGGTTAACAAAGAGCAGACTGGAAAAGACAAAGCAATTAAATTCCTGCTGATAGGACTGATTGCGGCAACAGCAGTAGTAGGTGTAATCCTTCCACTGGTATGGATTTTAACGCTTGGTCTTGGTATTGCGGCATACTTTATTTTACCAAATCTGGATTTGGAATATGAGTATGTCTATGTAAATGGTGAATTAGATATTGATAAGATTATGGCAAAATCAAAGAGAAAACGTGTACAGTCTTTTGATTTAGCAAAAATGGAGATTATGGCGCCTGTCAATTCACATAGAATGGATTACCAAAATCATAACACAAAATTAAAAGTTTTAGATTTTTCATCAGGAAATAAAGAACACAAGGTATATGCTATGATTATTCCTGAT
>NZ_LT635469.1:680000-682305 GCF_900120295.1 Blautia sp. Marseille-P3201T
GAGGAACCGCGTACTTTTTGTAGAACGGTCCGGCGAGTTGTGCATGCTGGCAAGGTTAAGCACCAGAGGTGCGGAGCCGTAGGGAAACCAAGTCTTAAGAGGGCCAGAGTCAGTATGTGCAGACCCGAAACCGGGTGATCTATCCATGTCCAGGTTGAAGCTGCCGTAAAAGGCAATGGAGGACCGAACGCACATCCGTTGAAAAGGGTGGCGATGAGGTGTGGATAGGGGAGAAATTCCAATCGAACCCGGAGATAGCTGGTTCTCCTCGAAATAGCTTTAGGGCTAGCCTCGGTAGAGATTCGCGGAGGTAGAGCACTGAATTTCCTAGGGGGCGTCAAAGCCTACCGAAGAATATCAAACTCCGAATGCCGCAGAATTGCTTACCGGGAGTCAGACTATACGAGATAAGTTGGATAGTCGAAAGGGAAAGAGCCCAGACCTCCAGCTAAGGTCCCAAAGTGCGTGTTAAGTGGAAAAGGATGTGGGATTTCAAAGACAACCAGGATGTTGGCTCAGAAGCAGCCATACATTCAAAGAGTGCGTAATAGCTCACTGGTCGAGAGGTCCTGCGCCGAAAATGTCCGGGGCTGAAACACGACACCGAAGCTGAGGAATTCTAAGGAATTGGTAGAGGAGCATTGCATAAGGGAAGAAGCAGTACCGGAAGGAGCTGTGGACTTTATGGAAGAGAGAATGCCGGAATGAGTAGCGAGAGTAAGGTGGGAATCCTTACGGCCGAATATCTAAGGTTTCCAGGGTAAAGCTGATCTGCCCTGGGTAAGTCGGGACCTAAGGCGAGGTCGAAAGACGTAGTCGATGGACAACAGGTTGAAATTCCTGTACTGCGATAGAACAGAACTGTGGGGACACGTGTGGAAAGCACAGCCTGGGAATGGAATCCCGGGGCAAGCGAGGTAGGAGTCTGGTAGGCAAATCCGCCAGGCAATCTGAAGACGTGATGCGGACCGAACAGAAGTAGGGAAGTGTGTGAGCCATGCGTCGAGAAAAGCCGCTATTGATTGTATCGTACCCGTACCGTAAACCGACACAGGTGGATGAGGAGAGAATCCTAAGGCCGACGGAAGAAGCATTGTTAAGGAACTCGGCAAAATGACCCCGTAACTTCGGGAGAAGGGGTGCCACAGAGATGTGGCCGCAGAGAATAGGCTCAAGCAACTGTTTAGCAAAAACACAGGTCTATGCAAAACCGAAAGGTGAGGTATATGGGCTGACGCCTGCCCGGTGCTGGAAGGTTAAGAGGAGAGGTTAGCGAAAGCGAAGCTTTGAATTTAAGCCCCAGTAAACGGCGGCCGTAACTATAACGGTCCTAAGGTAGCGAAATTCCTTGTCGGGTAAGTTCCGACCCGCACGAAAGGCGTAATGATTTGAGCGCTGTCTCAACAATGCATCCGGTGAAATTGAAATACCAGTGAAGATGCTGGTTACCTGCGCCAGGACGGAAAGACCCCATGGAGCTTTACTCCAGTTTGGTACTGGGACTCGGTATTGCATGTACAGGATAGGTGGGAGACGAAGAGTCATGGACGCCAGTCTATGAGGAGTCGCTGTTGGGATACCACCCTTGTGATATTGGGTTTCTAACCAGCCGCCGTGAACCGGCGGTGGGACAATGCCAGGCGGGGAGTTTGACTGGGGCGGTCGCCTCCGAAAGGGTATCGGAGGCGCCCAAAGGTTCCCTCAGAATGGTCGGAAACCATTCGCAGAGTGCAAAGGCAGAAGGGAGCTTGACTGCGACACCGACGGGTGGAGCAGGTACGAAAGTAGGGCTTAGTGATCCGGTGGTATTAAGTGGGAATGCCATCGCTCAACGGATAAAAGCTACCCTGGGGATAACAGGCTTATCACTCCCAAGAGTTCACATCGACGGAGTGGTTTGGCACCTCGATGTCGGCTCATCGCATCCTGGGGCTGTAGTAGGTCCCAAGGGTTGGGCTGTTCGCCCATTAAAGCGGTACGCGAGCTGGGTTCAGAACGTCGTGAGACAGTTCGGTCCCTATCCGGCGTGGGCGTAGGATATTTGAGAGGAGCTGTCCTTAGTACGAGAGGACCGGGATGGACGGACCGCTGGTGTACCGGTTGTTCTGCCAAGAGCATGGCCGGGTAGCCAAGTCCGGAAGGGATAAACGCTGAAGGCATCTAAGCGTGAAGCCCCCCTCAAGATGAGATATCCCATTCGAAAGAAGTAAGACCCCTTGAAGACGACGAGGTAGATAGGGCAGAGGTGGAAGTGCAGCAATGTATGGAGCTGACTGCTACTAATCGGTCGAGGGCTTGACCTAAT
>NZ_LT635470.1 GCF_900120295.1 Blautia sp. Marseille-P3201T
TCAAGATGAGATATCCCATTCGAAAGAAGTAAGACCCCTTGAAGACGACGAGGTAGATAGGGCAGAGGTGGAAGTGCAGCAATGTATGGAGCTGACTGCTACTAATCGGTCGAGGGCTTGACCTAATCGTTTAGGAAGCGGCGGGGGAAGACAGGAGCTTAAGGAATGTTTACATTCCATGAAGCGGAAGTCAGACCGAAGCCATTTGCGAAGCAAAGGACACGAAATAAGCGAAGCTTATGAGTGACGGTTGCTAAGCGGACTAAGCAGAACGGCAGTTGGAAAGTTTCGTTTTATATATGTAGTTTTGAAGGTATATATCAATTTTATATAGGGGATTAGTTCAATGGTAGAGCACCGGTCTCCAAAACCGTCGATGGGGGTTCGAATCCCTCATCCCCTGCTTTAAAAACTCCAGTATTTGCTGGAGTTTTTTTGTATTCTCAATTTTAGGGTAATTAAAAAGTAATCACAATAATAGGTACTTTAAGTTTAAAGCAAAAAGCTGCCACGGGGAATATATTGAGATATATTTTCTGTGACAGCCATTTTTATAGAAATGAGATTGCTATAAAACCTTTATAAACTTATAATAGAAATATTTTGTTTTGGGCAGTTTCTTAAGAAAAGCTTTTTGTGATTTACGATAAGCAAAACGCAGTGTGCGGATTTGCTGCTTTGTAGGCTTTTTATTTCCAAAATATATTTCTTCTGCTTCGTTGCATAGTTTTTCAAAGGAATTTTGTTTTTCCTCAGGAAGTTGTTTCGTGAATTTTTGCTTCCAGTCATAAGCAGCTAAATCTTTTTCAGAAATTTTAAATTCTGCTTGCCATAGTTTTAAAAGATTTTGATAAAGCAGAAAATAACTTTTTGTGCGGCTATGGACAAAGTAGCCTATTCTTTTTTTGTACAAAATTTGATAGCGCAAAACGAATAGCAATAGGAGAATACAAAATCCCAGCAAAAATTTGAAAATAAACAGATAATTCTTTTTTTCAGGTTTATTTTGCTTTTGTGCTTTGGTTTCAGAAGGTTTTTCAGTTTCTGAATTCGTATTTTTCTCCTGAGAGTCAGGTTTGGTTGTCTCAGGATTTTCCGAAGACGGTGGAACTTCTGTATTCGGAATGCTGTTTTCTGGTGTATTTGTAGAAATATTTGTGTTTTCATTAACAGAGCTGGGAGGAGTGACCTCCACCGGAACCCAGATACCGTTTCCAATATAAACTTCCGTCCATGCATGGGCGGAACTGTCTTTCACATTACAAGTAAAAGTTTTGCTATCTTTCTTAGTAAAGTCTTCAGGTTGTGCCACATAACCGGTGACATATCTGGCTGGAATTCCATACATCCGAAATAATAAAGTACCTGCGGTAGCAAAATGTACGCAAAATCCCCGGTGTTGTTCATATAAAAATTCATATAAAAAGTTGCTGTCTGAAGATACCGGTGCAAGAGAAAGGCTGTACGATGCCTTAGATTTTAGAAAATTTTGTATTTCTTCTGCGGCCTCTTGGATAGTATCGAAGTCAGGATTGTCACTTATATTAGTGTAAACAGGAAATCCCGAAAGGTCAATTTTTAATCTGGAAGAAATTTCTGAGTCGTCATCCATGTATTTCTGTCGTACATAATTTCCATAGTTTTTATTCAAAGATTGGTATTTCTTTGGCACACCACTTTCGGAAGTAAAAAGTAAGGATGCTGATGTAAGAGAAAGTGGATAATAGGAAAGCTTATGAGGCATAGAAAATTTACTTTCTATTGCATAGGTATCATCAAAAATAGTATTTTTTGATAGTTTTACACCATAAGGAAAATAGGTAAATTTCTGTGCAAATTTAGGCACCACAGAAAGGGATGTAATTTTATCAGGTGCGTTTTCTTTTCCCATTGTGTAAGGCAGAGAAAAGAAATTTTGGAGTTCATCATCTGAAAGTCGGTTCTTTTCATAAAAGCTGTCCCACGAGTCTGAAGCTGGTGCGCTCCATACAGCATCATCATAATCCTGTCCGACAAATCCTCGTAAATACAAGGGAGAAGAAGGTTTTTCCTTACATGTTATTTCAAACATGGTCTGCCTGCTATATACCGGCGCTCGGTTACTTAAAGTCAGCTGTTTATTAGAACTCTCCTGTTCAAAAGAAAAAAACGGTTTCGAAGAGGAACTTTTTGTATTTTGGGATTGTGGTAAAAAAGTTTTACTAAAATTGTCAGTGAACTCGTTGACTGTCTTGTGAACCGCATGGTTGTATTTAAAAACTTCAGGAGCAAAATGCGGAACAAGAAATCGGATACACATAAAATAAAGTCCTAAGGCAAGAACAAGAGCTATGGGTTTTGTCGAGTACCAGAAAAGGCAGGCACCGATTATACATCCTATGGATAAATAGGATGGGGAAACACCCAAGAAAAAGTTCAAAAAAACAGGAAGACTTAATAATACAAAAAACAGAAAAGATTTTTTATATTGCAGCAACAGCGAAAGCAGGAGTAAAAAAAGATAAGTGACTGCAAGAAAAAGGAAATTCAAATCTATTTTTTTTACAGTTGTTGCAGAGGCATTTAAATATTCCTCCTGAAAAAGTATCTGAAGCCTGTGTAAAAAGGAATTTCCCTGTGTAAAAAAGCGTTTTCTGTATAAATAAAGAGTAAAGACATAAGGAAGTACAGAGGCAAGAAAACGTACAGGAAGTTTTTTGATTTTTTGTAAAATCGTTAAAAAGAAGGAAAACAATCCAAGTATTAGTATAATTTTGTAATTCAAAGCAGCAGAAGAAATCATGAGTAAAAGACTGGAATAAATACCCAAAGCAAAAGTAAAAAGGGTAAAAAAGGAATAAAAAGAAGAAGGTACACCGACTGCGTGTTTTTCTTTTGGTATAATTATGGAAATAGAAGGCTTGTCTTTCTTTTTCATGAGTATCTCCTTTATAAAATAAGTGTGTTGTTTTTCAAAGCTTCCGAAGTGTTGCCGGAACAATCTAAAAGAAGCTGTTGATTTTGATAAATCTGTAAATCTGTATTTAAGAGAAAGGTTGTAAAATAAGTATCACAAGGATAGGTGCAGGAATACAGAGAATACAGGTTTTCTTTTGAAGCTGTAAGGGTTTCATACAGTAATTGATGCAAAAAAGAAAGGTAATCTTCTTCATTTCGAATGGGGATACGAAGAAGGGCATGTTCTTTTTCGTTATACCATACAATAAAATGGTTGCAGCCGTAATAGAGGAAAGAGTAAGAAAGAGAGGCTGCATATTGCAAAAAAGTACTGTATTGCGAAGGAGAGGCCTTTTTATCGGACTTTCCTTTCTCTAAGAAAAGAAGTATAGGGAAGCCCTTTGGTCTGCCGGTTTCTTTTACTAATAACTGGTCTGTACGTGCACTGAGCTTCCAGTGAATTTGTCTTAGCTTGTCGCCGGGAAGAAATTCCCGTATATCGCTTGTGTGGTAAGAGCCTGCACCGGAAACAATTTCCTCAAATCCGTCACATTCTGCTGAAAAAAATCGTATTCCTTCACTTAGTTGTATAGGAATTACAAAAGGGGAAGGATAAAAAAGAATATCAGACTTTGCTTTACAAGCCACGGATAGACTCAGCAGGTGTGTAAAACTGTATATTCGGACCTTATTCGTCTGTAAATGAAATTTCCCATAGTAATCATTGGCAATATTGCCTGATAGAACACTGGTTTTTCTCGCATTTAGGGAAAAGCAGTAATCAGGCAGGGAAATTTTATTTTGAAAAGCATCTGTAAAATGCCATTTCAGCCGAATATAAGGCATGGGAAAAACTCCGGTATTTTGTGCCTGTAAATGAAATTCTAAAAGCTTGTTTGATTCGTTGTCGTTAATGATAATGTCAGGCAATTCAACTTTTAAATGTCTGCGGCTGTATAGTAAAATCATAAGCTCCAGTATCCAGTCTATAAAAAGAAAGAGAAACAGAGCACAGGCAGCTGTACTTTGATATAAAATTGCAAGATAAAGACATAGAAGAAGCAGTAAAAAAGTTATGAGATTAAAAACCATAAAACATCCTTTCTTGTAGACTTTAATGTCTGCTTCGCACAGACGGAGAAGGTGTGGCAGCTAAAATTTCTTTTAAAATAGAGTAGGCAGACACTTTGCTTATGCGGGCTTTTGAGCTGATAAGAATACGATGTGTACAAACATCACAGAAAACGCTGTGCACATCCTCCGGACGTACATAATTAAATCCGTGTAAAAAGGCTCTTGCCTGAGCCATTCGTGTCAGAGCCAGAGTACCTCTTGGGCTTACACCCAGTTCAATTAAGTGATGATTTCGTGTGGCGTGAATAAGAGCCACGATATATTCATAGATAACATCGTGAATAAAAATATTTTGACATTCTTTTTGTAACTGTATCAGTTGTCTGGCATTTAAAACAGGTTGTACGGTCTCAATGGTATTTTCTGCCAATCTGCCTTTTAAAATAGAAATTTCTTCGTTTTGTTCCGGATAACCGATTTGCAGACAAATGCTGAAGCGGTCCATCTGAGATTGGGGAAGAAGTTGAGTTCCGGCAGAGCCGGCAGGATTTTGTGTAGCCATTACAATAAATGGCTTTGGCACAGGATGTGTAGCTCCGTCAACGCTGACTTGCCCCTCTTCCATAACCTCTAAAAGGGCAGACTGTGTTTTGGGAGAGGTACGGTTGATTTCGTCTCCCAAAAATAAGTTGCACATCACTGCTCCGGGCTGATAATAAAATTCATTTGTTTCCTTTCGATACATGGTAAATCCTGTTAAATCAGCGGGAAGAACATCCGGTGTAAAGGTTAAACGGTTTTCTTTTAAATTTAGTGCTTTGGCAAAAGCAAGAGCCATGGTAGTTTTTCCTACACCAGGAACATCTTCAAGCAAAATATGCCCGTTGCTTAAAATAGCCATCATGATTTTTTCAATACATTTATCTTTTCCGATTACGGCTTTTTGCACTTCCTGAATGACTTTATATGCAAGAGTAGTATTGGTGTCCATAAAAAATCCTCCTGTATGAAATATATAAAATTATACCATAATCTTGTGAAATAGTCAGTCTATTTATAAATAAAATGAGAGAAGCAGATGTATATCCGGGGGATGGGGTTACAGGATGGGGGAAAAATGGAAAAAATAAAGATGGAAAGAGTTCTGTAAAAAGCAGGAAAATACAACCCCTACTCCGGCTTGTGGACGGTAATGGATATCTATATAATTGAAAACAACATGAAAAGAAAGATGAGGAAAGAAAAAGATGAAAGAAAATCAAGTAAAAAAATTAGTGATGGCAGCGATGTGCGTAGCTCTTGGAATTATTCTTCCAATGGCTTTTCATACTATTCAAAATGCAGGCAGTATTTTTCTGCCCATGCACATTCCGGTGTTAATTTGCGGGCTTTTGTGTGGATGGCAATATGGGTTGATTTGTGGATTTTTAACACCTGTTTTGTCAAGTCTTTTTACAGGAATGCCACCGGCAGCAATTTTACCGGCAATGGTCTGTGAGCTGGCAGTTTACGGAGTGTTAACAGGTATTTGTATTAAATTTATTCACACAGGAAAGCAGATTATAAATGTATATATTTCTTTGATTATCGCAATGATAGCAGGAAGAATTGTCAGCGGAATTTTAAAAGCGCTTATTTTTAATGTGGGACAGTATAGCTTTAAAATTTTTATAACATCCAGTTTTGTTACTTGCCTCCCGGGAATTATTGTTCAGTTGATTTTTGTTCCGGTTCTTGTCTTTGCATTGCAAAAGTCAGGGGTAGTAGGTAGAGAAAGGGCATAATATTTATGGATATAAAAAGTTATTTTAATAAGATGGCAGATAATTGGGATGAAGATATTTTACCCATAGATGAAATCAGAAGGTGTATTGTATTTTTAAGCGGTATAAAAGAACATACGCATATTTTGGATGTTGCTTGTGGTACAGGAGCTATGTTTGCGGCTTTACAGGAGAAAAATCCAGAGCATGTAACAGCAGTTGACATATCGGAAAAGATGGTGGAAATTGCTAACAATAAAGTGAAAGACAATCCTTTATTTGATGTAAGATGTGGTGATTTTTTTGAAATAGAAGATGAGAAATATGATTGTATTATGATTTATAACGCATATCCTCATTTTATAGATAAAGAAAAGTTGGTCGCAAAAGTGTCACAATTATTAACGCCAGATGGGAGATTTGTTGTGGCGCACGGAGCAGGGAAAGAAATAATTAATTTACATCATTCAAATGTGCCAAAAGAGATTACTTCGCATCTATTATCAGCAGAGGAAGAAAGTAAATACTGGAAAAAATATTTTAATATAGATATTTTAATTGATATACAGGAATTTTATATGTTTTCAGGTACTCTTGCACTTTAAAATACTAAAATTTATTGACAAATAAAAAAAACAGTTATATGATAAATATAATTTTTAGAAAGAAAAGGAAAATGTGATGATGAAGCAGAAGAAAATTGATACAAATAAAAAGTATTATTTTTCTTACCTGGGCTATTTTTATAGTGCGGGTATTTTCTGCTGTAATAAACATTTAGAGTTGCAATCATTTTAGTAAGTGATGAAGCGCCGGTGTTTGCATACAGCAGACATCGGCTTTTTATTTCGGAGGAGGAAAAGACTATGATTTTAGTATTAAAAAAAGGAGCAGATGAAAATAAGGTGGAAAGCTTGAAGCAGCAGCTGAAAGATATGGGATTAGGACTCCATTTATCAGATGGAGCCAATGCTTCCCTAATTGGATTGATTGGAGATACAACAGAAATTGACGCAGAATGGTTAGGAGCTTTAGAAGTTGTAGAGTCTGTTAAGAGAATTAAAGAACCATATAAGAAAGCAAATAAAGATATGCACCCTAATGATACAGTCATTGATGTGGCTGGAAGAAAAATTGGCGGGGGACATTTTCAGGTAATTGCAGGACCGTGTTCTATTGAAAGCAGAGAGCAGATGACAGAAGTTGCCAAGGATGTAAAAATGGCAGGTGCAGGATTGCTAAGAGGAGGAGCTTTTAAACCCAGAACTTCTCCCTACTCTTTTCAGGGACTTGAAAATGAAGGACTGCAAATGCTTTTAGAAGCTAAGAAAGCAACAGGGCTTCCGATTGTAACAGAGATTATGAGTGCTGAACATCTTCCATTATTTGAAGATGTAGATGTTATTCAGGTAGGAACAAGAAATATGCAGAATTTTCAGCTGTTAAAAGAGCTGGGAAAAGTAGATAAACCAATTTTGTTAAAAAGAGGTATGGCAAATACATTAGAGGAGCTCTTGATGAGTGCAGAATATATTATGGCAGGGGGAAATGAAAAAGTTATTCTCTGCGAGAGAGGTATTCGTACATTTGAGACTTCTATGAGAAATACCTTAGATATTTCAGCCATTCCTATGCTGAAATCAAAAACACATCTTCCCGTAATTGTAGATCCAAGTCATGCAGCAGGTATTCGTTTTATGGTAGAGCCTCTTACTATGGCTGCTATTGCTGCAGGAGCAGATGGAGTAATGATTGAGGTGCATAATAATCCGGAAAAAGCACTTTGTGACGGAAAGCAGTCTTTGACACCAAAGAGCTTTGAAGAGTTGATGAAAAAAGTCAGAAGAACAACAGAATTTTTCCAAAAAGAGATGTAATGCAGGAGGACTGAGAATGAAAGCACTGGTATTGGCAGAAAAGCCTTCTGTTGCCAGAGATATTGCAAGAGTTTTAAAATGTGGTAAAAAGCAGAATGGAGCACTGGAAGGAGAAAAGTATATAGTTACATGGGCTCTGGGGCATTTGGTAACTTTAGCAGATCCGGAAGAATACGATAAGAAATATAAAGAGTGGAATTTAGAATACCTTCCTATGCTGCCTAAGAAAATGGATTTAGTTGTTATTAAACAGACTGCAAAACAATATCAGGCAGTGAAAACCCAGTTGTATCGAAAAGATGTAAATGAAATTATTATCGCAACAGATGCGGGGCGTGAAGGTGAACTGGTTGCCAGATGGATTTTGGAGAAAGCCGGATGTAGAAAACCTGTGAAGCGTCTTTGGATTTCGTCTGTCACAGATAAAGCTATTAAAGAAGGATTTGCACATTTAAGACCGGGAAAAGATTATGAAAATCTGTATGCGGCAGCTGTATCAAGGGCAGAAGCCGATTGGCTGGTAGGTATCAATGCTACAAGAGCGCTGACCTGCAAGTATAATGCTCAGCTTTCCTGTGGACGTGTACAGACACCTACTTTGGCAATGATAGCCAAAAGAGAAGAGGAAATTCGAAAGTTTCAGCCGGAAGAATTTTATGGCATTACTTTAAAAGCTGGAAATATGCGCTGGAAATGGCAGGATAAAAAAAGTAACAGTACACGTTCTTTTCATAAGGAAAGAATGGAAAATATAAAAAATGCAGTAAACAGTGACTTATTAAAAGTTGTTTCTGTGGAGAAAAAGAGTAAGAGAATACCTGCTCCGGGACTTTATGATTTAACAGAACTGCAAAGAGATGCTAATAAAAAATTTGGTTTTTCTGCAAAGGAAACCTTGAATATTATGCAGCGGCTTTATGAAAATCATAAGGTGCTTACATACCCCAGAACAGACTCCAGATATATTGGAACAGATATTGTTCCTACGATTAAAGAGCGATTAAAGGCATGTGCAGTAGGACCGTATAAAAAAATAGCGGGAATGCTTTCGATGAAGCCCGTGAAAGGGAACGCTTCTTTTGTAGATAACAAGAAAGTCAGTGATCATCACGCAATTATTCCTACAGAGCAGTTTGTACAGTTAGAGCATATGACCAGTGAGGAACGCAAAATTTACGACTTAGTTGTTCGAAGATTTTTCAGTGTATTATATCCTCCATTTGAGTATGAACAGACTACCATGAAAGCAGAAGTGTCAGGAGAAATATTTACAGCACAGGGAAAAATTGTAAAAAATATTGGCTGGAAAGAGGCTTATGAAGGAACATGGTCAGAAGAAGATGAAGAAGAATTTCAAAAGCTTTCGGAACTGAAAGTGGGAGAAACACTGAAAATAGAGCAAGCAGAGCTGACTGTAGGAAAAACGAAGCCACCGGCAGCATTTACAGAAGCAACGTTACTTTCTGCTATGGAAAATCCTGTAAAGTATATGGAAACACAGGATAAAAAAGCAGCCAAAACTCTGGGTGAAACAGGTGGTCTTGGAACTGTTGCCACAAGAGCCGATATTATTGAGAAGCTTTTTCATACATTTCTTATGGAAAAGAAAGGAAATGAAATCCATATTACATCTAAAGCAAAACAGCTTTTAGAATTGGTTCCTGAGGATTTAAAAAAGCCGGAACTTACAGCGGATTGGGAAATGAAACTGTCTAAAATTGCAGAAGGAAAGTTGAATAAGGATGTCTTTTTAAAAGAAATCTCTGCATATACAGAAGACATTACGGCAGAAATAAAAGGTGCAAACGGTACATTCCGCCATGACAATCTGACAAACACAAAATGTCCTGTATGTGGAAAACGTATGTTGGCCGTCAATGGGAAAAACAGTAAAATGTTGGTTTGTCAGGACAGAGAATGTGGACACAGGGAGACAATTTCCAGACTGACAAATGCCAGATGTCCAAATTGTCACAGAAAAATGGAGATGTATGTAAAAGGAAAAGAAGATACTTTTATCTGTGCTACTTGTGGATATAAGGAAAAACTGTCCAGCTTTAAACAACGCAGGGAAAAGGAAGGAGCTGGAGTCAGTAAAAAAGATGTACAGAGATATTTGAATAAGCAGAAAAAAGAAGCGCAGGAGCCAATAAATAATGCGTTTGCAGATGCATTTGCAAAACTAAATTTAAAATAAACAAGAAGAGATTGTCCAAAATGTGGCAATCTCTTTTTCTGTTATATACCCCAATTTATAAAAATTTTTCTTGTCATTGCAGATTTTGTGTGCTAATATGATACCACACTAAAGTAAGGCGGAAAGGGGAATGATATATGTCAGGATTTAATATGAAAGTTACACCGGAAATTGAGCAGCTTACCAAGCTTTGTAAAGAAAACAGTATCATAGATACAGATTTATATCAAAAATATGATGTCAAAAGAGGACTAAGAGACTTAAATGGAAGAGGTGTGCTGGCCGGGTTGACTCAGATTTCTAATATTGTACAGAAAAAAATAGTAGATGGCAAAGAAATTCCCTGTGATGGTGAATTATATTATAGAGGAATTAACATTGTAGACTTGACAGACGGATTTTTAAAGGAACAGAGATTTGGCTTTGAGGAAGCTGCTTATTTATTGCTTTTTGGGAAATTACCAAATAAAGAGCAGTGGAAGGAATTTAGTGAAATTCTGGCAAATCAGAGAGAGCTTCCAACTAATTTTGTCAGAGATGTTATTATGAAAGCACCCAGTCAAGATATGATGAATACACTTTCCAGAAGTGTATTGACTTTATATTCTTATGATGAAAATCCGGAAGACATTTCTTTACCAAATGTATTACGTCAATGTATCAATTTAATCAGCGTTTTCCCAATGTTGTCTGTGTATGGATATCAGGCACATGAACACTATAACAGAGACGGAAGTCTCTATATACATAATCCAAGAAAAGACTTATCAACAGCAGAAAATATTCTTTTAATGCTGCGTGCAGATAAGCAGTATACCCCATTGGAAGCACAGATTTTAGATTTGGCGCTGGTACTGCACATGGAGCATGGCGGTGGTAACAACTCTACCTTTACAACACATGTAGTGTCTTCTTCGGGAACAGATACCTATTCCACCATAGCGGCTGCGTTAGGATCTTTAAAAGGACCAAAGCATGGCGGCGCCAATATTAAGGTAGTCAGTATGTTTCAGGATATGAAAGAAAATTTAAAAGATTGGACAGATGAAGAAGAGATAGAAAATTATTTGACAAAACTTTTGCATAAAGAAGCTTTTGATAAGAGGGGGCTGATTTATGGAATGGGGCATGCGGTATATACTATTTCAGACCCAAGAGCACAGATTTTCAAAAGGTTTGTAGAAAAACTGGCAAAGGAAAAGGGAAGAAGTGCAGATTACGATCTCTATGCGAGGGTAGAACGTCTGGCACCACAGGTGATTGCAAGAGAGAGAAGAATTTACAAAGGAGTCAGTGCAAATGTAGACTTTTACAGTGGGTTTGTGTACAGTATGCTGGGGCTTCCTATTGAACTTTATACACCAATGTTTGCCATTGCACGTATAGTAGGATGGAGCGCTCACCGAATGGAGGAATTAATTAATACTGATAAAATTATTCGTCCTGCATACAAAAATATACTAGAAACACAAAAATATTCTCCTTTGCAGGATCGGATTTGACAAACTATATGCTCACCTGTTACTATTGAAGAAACAGGGAAGAAAGGGCAAAAGAGATGTTTAAAAAATTTTTTCCGGATGTATATATGGAGTCTACCTATAAAATTGATTTTCAAAAACTTTATGAAGAGGGATATCGAGGTGTTATCTTTGACATAGACAATACATTAGTGCCGCATGGTGAACCGGCAGATGAAAGAGCTGTTGCACTGTTTGAAAATTTAAAGAAAATTGGTTTTCAGTGTTGCCTTTTATCTAATAATCAGTATGAAAGAGTCAGTTCTTTTAATGACAAAGTACAGGTGCAGTTTATTGAGAATGCCCATAAGCCTTCCAGAAAAAATTATCAAAAGGCAATGGAAATTATGGGGACATCTGCAAAAGACACGGTTTTTGTAGGCGATCAGCTTTTTACAGATGTTTATGGTGCAAAGAGAACGGGAATTTATAATATTTTAGTAAAGCCAATTCATCCGAAGGAAGAAATTCAGATTGTTTTCAAGCGAAAATTGGAGAAAATCGTACTTTATTTCTATGAGAAAGAGCAAAAGAAAAAAGAAAGATAAAAAATAGTTGAAAATTGTGCGGATGTATTATAGAATGAAGTATAGTGGAAAAACCGAAGGGTTTTCCCAATGGACGAAATAAGGAGGAATATCATTATGATATCAGCAGGAGATTTTAAAAACGGTCTCACACTGGAAATTGATGGTAATGTAGTACAGATTATGGAATTCCAGCACGTTAAACCAGGTAAGGGTGCTGCATTCGTTAGAACAAAATTAAAAAATGTTATCAGTGGTGGAATTATTGAAAAAACATTCAGACCAACTGAAAAATTCCCACAGGCACGTATTGAACGTGTGGATATGCAGTATTTATACAATGATGGTGATTTGTATAACTTCATGAACAATGAAACTTATGATCAGATTGCTATTGCTCAGGATACAGTTGGAGACGCTTTAAAATTCGTTAAAGAAAACGAAACAGTAAAAGTATGTTCCTATAACGGAAGCGTATTTGCTATTGAGCCACCATTATTTGTAGAGTTGGAAATTACAGAAACAGAACCTGGATTTGCAGGAAACACAGCACAGGGTGCTACAAAACCTGCAGTTGTTGAAACAGGCGCTACTGTATACGTTCCTTTATTTGTAAACCAGGGTGACGTTATTAAAATTGATACAAGAACAGGTGAATATCTGTCCAGAGTATAAGACACATAAAGTATATCGAAGCAGTTTAGCTGTTTCGATATACTTCGATAAAAAATTTAAATTCTAAAATTCTATTTCAAGATTAAAATTCATTTCACATTCGTGATTTTATTCCAAAACAAAGATATTTTAAAAAGATATTATGTGGTATGGAGAAATTCTGTCTTTTTACATTCTCTGTGCTGCTTAATATAAAAAATAATTAAGAAAAGGAGAATGTATATGGAGTATGAAACATTCAAAGAGGCCGTAATGGACCTTTTAACAGAAAAGACTGGAGGAGAAAAATATATTTCGTTGCATCGCGTAGAAAAAAATAACGGAATTGAGTTGGATGCTCTGGTCATTCGAGACAAAAGAGATAAAATAGCACCTATGATTTATCTAAAGCCTTTTTACGTGGATTTCCAAGGGGGGCTTTCTTTGGAGGAAATAGCAGTGCAGATTTTACAGTTGTCAGTAACGGAGAAACAGGAGGAATTTTCATTGGCGGATTTTGAAGATTACAGGAAGGCAAGGACAAGGGTATATTATAAGCTGGTAAATTATGATATGAATAAACGAAAGCTTCAATATATGCCACACATGAAATATTTGGATTTGGCAGTGGTGTTTTATTATCGGCTGGAACGTGGAAAATTAAATGGAGCATCGATTGTTATTCATGACTGTAATCTTCATACATGGGGAATTGGAAAAGAACAGCTGGTAAAAGATGCCCTTTTAAATACCAGCAGAAAATTACCTTATACTATTCAGGGAATGGAAGCTTTAATTGCCGAGTTAAGTGGAGAACAGCCAAAAATAGCAGGCGAGGAGCTCATGTATATTCTGACAAACGAGGAAAAGTACTATGGAGCAGCAGTAATCTTATATCCTCATGTTTTAAATCATATCGCAAAAGTTCTGAAGAAAAATTTCTATATACTCCCAAGTAGTGTTCATGAATGTATCTTAGTTCCGGATCAGGGACAATATTCTCGTATTGAATTAAAAAATATGGTCAAAGAAGTAAATGACAGTCAGGTAGAAGATGAAGAAATTTTGTCTTATGAAATCTACTATTACGATTGTAAAAAAGAAGCCCTTATGATGTAGCAAAGAAAAAGAAAGGAGATGCTACATGAAAGATAAGAAAAAATGGAGAAGGAAAGTGCTGGTTTTTGTATTGGCATTGCTGACTTTTACCGGTGTTTTTTTGAAAAACAACATTATGACGCGGGCAGGAACTGTTCGGGAAAAAAATTATATAAAAGTATATTATTTGCTTTATGACGGACAGGAAGAAGATGTGTTTTCAAATTTTATTGTGAAGTCACCATGTGAAATATTGGAGGACGGAACAATCCGCTCTGTGATTAACCCTAATCCGGAAGTATATGATTACAATGCAAATGGAATTTCTTTAGATGTAGATATTAATCGAGGGATGCATTGTTATGGACAAGTGCCGATTACAGAAGAATGTACTTACGATGAAAAAGAGGGATATATAGATATTCCCGGTAAGTATTCAGGGAAAGATTTGACAGTTACAGTATGGCAGCCCAGAGACTCTGCTTTTTATACAAATCTTGTACCGGATGAGGTAAAACCTCAGAAAGACAGAAGAAGAAATATTAGTTTTTATACATTTCAGGAAAATTTTCCCAGTGGTACAATACCAGTTTTATTTGCACCAAAGGGCTGCAATCTTGTTACACTTCATGGAGATATTAATAAGGTAAATGTAGGGGATATCTGGAATTGTAATGCAGATACTTGGTATGTTGCGAACAAATATAATGCTGATTCTTATATATGGGAAGATGTAGAAGGATGCAAGGAATATGATAAAAGCTTTTCACAGGGACAGATTGTCAGTATTAAAGACTGTGAAAATCCGATGTTTAACAATATAGGGGGAGCAGGACCGGAAGGAAAGAACTGGCTGTTTATGGGATGCTTATCCAGTGTGAACAATACATTTCAGGGAGTACCGGTTATTACGAAAATGTATATAGAATGTATTGCAAAGGAAGGGAATTCCGCTACATTTTTTGTACATGCTGCCTGTAAAGGTCCAAAGGGGCAAAGAGCACAGACAATTGGCGGATTTTTTAAAGCGAGCTTTACACCTCCGTGGATAGAAGTTTATAAAAAGCCTACGACGAATAAGACAACATGGATAGATGGTAACAAATTTCAGAATGGTTGTGAATGGGCAGAGTGGGCAGTACGCAATAACTCATCATATGACTTGGCCGGAGCAAAATATACATTATGGAGCTATGAAACAGGGGAATATTTTCATGAATGTATTGTAACGGATGCTAGTGGTTATGGCTGGTGTTATGTTCCTTATACGGGAAAATTCATGATAAAGGAAGTATATAACCCGAAAGGGTATATTTTGGATGACCAATGGCATGATATTACAATCACGGAGAATAATGCCACTTTTTATCATGATGAGAACATTAAATATGCACAGCTTCGGATACATAAGTCTGCACAAACTGCCACAGATAAGTCTTTAGCCGGAGCAAAGTATGGGGTATATTGGTATGCAAGCGATATTGAAAATGGTTCTCCAGAATATATTATTACAACAGATGAGAATGGTTACGGAGAGTTAAATGATATTCCCCTTTGGGATTATTACATACATGAAATAGAGGCACCGGAAGGATTTGGACTGGATACTACAATTTATGAGGCAGACTGTAGAAATGCAGGTACTTATCCCAATGTCGGTGTGGATTTATATTCAAAAGAGCCATTAGAAGTAGGAAAAATCACGTTGGAGAAGCAATCTGCAAATCCAGAGTGTACAGATAACAATAATGCTTATTCTTTAAAAGGAGCAGAATATTCCATATATAGTGATCCGGAATGCACAGATTATATAGATAAGATGATTACAGATGAAAAGGGATATGCAGAAAAAGAAGGATTGAAGATGGGAACATACTATGTGAAGGAAAGTAAAGCATCCGAAGGATATTACTTGGATAAAACTGTTTACAAGGTAACTCTTCCTGCAAGTTCGGGGAAATTGGAATATCAGATTACATCAAAAGAAGCTCCACGATTGGAGGCAATAAAAATATTGCTGAAAAAAGTTGATAAAGATACAGGAAATTCCATTCCTGCAGGACAAGGAAGTTTGAAAGGTGCGGAGTTTATTTTTAAATTTTATAAAGGGGAATATCCAGAGGACACAGATCCGGAAACATTAGGAAAGACGGTAGATAAGACGTGGGTATTTGCTACGGATAAAAAGGGAGTGATACAGTTTGATAAGAATTTTTTAATCAGCGGAGACAGTTTTTATATGAATGATAAAGGAATGCCGGCACTTCCTGTTGGAACGTTAGTCATAACAGAAAAGAAGGCGCCAAATGGGTATCACATTAATCCGGTAACGCTTATTAGAAACATAAAACCAGAAGGAGCAGAAGAAAGTGAAGTTTACGTAACACCGGAAGTTGAGGAAGACAGTGTAAGTATAAAAATTGTTAAGGTGCAGGATGGAACAAAGATACGTATTCCGGGTACGGTCTTTCGTCATACCATGCCGGATGGGATAACAAAAGACTATACAACAGATGATAAAGGAGAAATTCAGTTACAAGGGCTGGTTGTAGGAAAACATCGAGTAGTGGAAATGTCTCCGGCTGAGGGATATTTACCAAATACCAGCGTGTTTGAATTTGAAGTTACCGCAGATAATTATGTACGTGCTCTTACAAAAACCACAGAGGATATGGGAGTTTCTTTTGCAAAAGAAGAGAATGGAGATGGTATTTTAACTGTGAAAAATAAATTAGCTCCATTCAAACTGAATATCCGTAAAGTAAATAATAAAAATAAGGTATTGGAAGGTGCAGAATTTACCTTATATGAAGATAAAGAGTGCAGAGTGGTAGTTGATAGACAGGTATCAGATAAAGATGGAAATCTGTCGTTTAAAAATGTACAGACAGGCAAGGAGTACTATTTAAAAGAGACAAAAGCACCGACAGGGTACAAGCTTCCTATAAATTCAGATGGGAGTCCGGTCATTTATAAAATAAAAGTGGAAAGTGATCCAATAAAAAATAGCTTTCTTGTTTACGTGAATGAGAAAGCTTATGATGCCAATTCTAATGGTTCTATTATCATTGGCGGTACCAAAAAGGATAGGGAAGTCAATCTTACTGTCGTGAATACAGTAAATGGGAAACTGCCAAATACAGGTTCACACAGTATGATTTGGATTTTGGCAATGGGAAGTATTTTAATGATTGCTTCTTTAGGAAAGAAGAGAAAATAATGAGATAATGAAAAGAGGAAAAATAATGAAAAATAAAATTTTTAAAGTAATGTTAATGATGGGACTGGCAGCAGTAATAATAACAACAAACACAGTAGGAAGTGGATTAACACCGGTTTATGCGAAAGAAATGAAAGTAACACAAGGAAACCAGGTTGTAAATGGTATCATTGATTTTGGCAAGGGCTCTGCCAGTATTACCATTAATGGAAATCAGGGACAATCTTTAGCAGGAAAGAAATTTGAAGTCTTTCAGCTATTTTATGCAGAAAATTCAAAAGACGGAGAGTCTATTAATTATACTTTTAATCCAGAATATGCCAATGCAATTAAGACAATAGTTGCTGCCGCTTTGAATAAAAAGAATGGAACACAGTTAAGACCGGCAGATGTAACAGAATACATGGCGATTGATTATATCCAAACGCTGAATTCTAATCCGGTAGAAGGTGCGGATGCTTTTCAGAAGTTGGAAGGCAGGTACAGCGCATTTCGTTATTTTGTGGAAAATGTAAGAAGCCAGATTAAGAAAGAAAACAAATCAGGAGAAATTTTTACGGTGCAGTCCACAAAAGCTGATAACTCCATATCAATTACAGGTCTTGCATTTGGATACTATGTAGTAGATGAGTTATCTAAAACAGATGAAAATGGAGAGCAGTGGTTTGCGTCTTCTCTTTGTATGGTAAATACAGCAAATCCGGATGCTCAGGTGAATATTAAATCTGATTATCCGGTGATAACAAAGAAAATACAGGAAGATGATAATAAAGATAGTATTAAAAATGATGGTTGGAATGATATTGGGGATTATGAAATTGGACAGACAGTACCTTATAAATTTGTGTCCACTGTTCCTGACATGAATGGATATAGTTCTTATTATTACGGATGGCATGACAAAATGGATAAAGCGCTGACTTTTCGTGCAGATAAATCTAAAATAGAGATTTCTATAAAAAGCAAAGAGGGTAAAAGTTATAAACTGAAGGACAGTGAATATGTTTTGACAGAAAATCCACAGGATAACTCCGGTGATACTTTTAAAGTAGAAATTATGGATATAAAGAAGATTGTGGATCGTGAATTTAATAAAATAAATAATAATCAGGAAAACGATTATAATGGGTTAATGGTTACTTTAAAATATGAAGCAATTTTAAATGATTTGGCTGCATTAGATACCGGAAGACCGGGGTTTGAAAATGATGTTCGCTTAGAATTTTCCAATGATGCAGACGCAAACGGAAGAGGGGAAACAGGTTTTACACCATGGGATACAGTTGTATGTTTTACCTTTGAAATAGATGGATTAAAGACCAACAATCATGATAAAGTGCTGCAGAATGCGAAATTCCGTCTTTACAGCGACAAGGAATGTAAGAATGAAGTTTATGTAAAGAAAAATACGAACCAAGGACAAGATGGATATATTGTGATTAATCGTGACTCCGCAGGAGGCAGTGATCATACAGGTGGTATAACACCACAGGAAGCGGTAGAAATGGTATCAGATGTAAAGGGTATTTTTAAGATTTACGGTCTGGATCAGGGTACATATTATTTAAAAGAAACAGATGCACCGGATGGATATCGCCCTCTTCTTGATCCGATTGTTATTCATGTAAAACCAACTTATAGTACAGACAGAAATAATTATGTGAAGGGGGAAGGAGCTACAGAAAAAACATTAAAGAGATTGGAAGGTACTGCTCATGTAAAGTCTTTCTACAATGGTGCCTTTAAGGAGGAAGATATAAAACTCCATACAGATGTAAAGAAAGGCAATCTGTATATAAAAGTAATTAATGAAGTAGGAAAAAAACTGCCGATTACAGGTTCTTCGGCTATGCTGGTAATCGTATGTACAGGAGCTGCTTTAATAAGTGGTTCTATGTTATCTAACAGGAAACAGAGGAAGAAATGAAGAAACGAAAAAGAATATGGAATAAAATCATTTTTATAGCAGGATTACTTCTTCTTTCTTATCCGTTAATTAGCAGTATGGCAGCGCGACAGCATCAGAAAGATGCTGTCGCTACTTACCAAGGTAGTATGGAAATGGAAGATGAAAGTAAAATACAGGATATTTTAGAAAAAGCATCGGAATATAACAATATGTTGTTTCAAACTCAAGGAGTAAGTATAGCAGGTCTGCAGGAAGGAATTTTAAGTAATGAAAATTATAAGAGTCTGTTAAATATTTCTGGAACAGGTATTATGGGAAGTATTGAAATTCCTAAGATTAACATAGATCTTCCGATTTACCATGGGACATCAGAGGAAGTATTATCTGTAGGAATAGGACATTTTCAGGACAGCAGTCTTCCCATTGGTGGAAATAATACGAGATGTATTCTTACCGGACACAGAGGACTGCCGAATTCTAAATTGTTTACAAGACTGGACGAACTGGACACAGAGGATCTTTTTTTTATAAGTACATGTGGGGAAGTCTTGGCATACTGCATTACGGAAATTGAAGTAATGGAGCCGGAAGAAGCGGAGAGGCTGGAGATTTTACCGGAAAAAGATTTATGTACGCTGGTAACCTGTACTCCTTATGGAATTAATACACAGAGGCTGATTGTAACAGGGGAAAGAGTACCTTATGAAAAAGTGGAATATGATAGTATTAAAAGAAAATTACCTTCTTTTCGGGAAATTTTTTTTATAGTATTGCCATTTATTTTTATTATAGTAGAAGTGAGTTCTTTTTTGGGGAGGAAAGCATATGAAAAAAAGCATGAAAAGTAATTTTTTATTTTCTATGACTATATTTTTATTATTTGTAATTAGCATACAAGTATTTGCAGATGACAGAGAACTTTTTGTAGATTATGAGGGGACAAAAGGAGAAAATTCTTTTGTAGATGTAAAAAAATTGGAAAATGTAGATATGCATCAAAGAGGGAGTATTTGTGTTGAGCTGACAGAGGGAGGGAAGGGAACGTCAAGAGAAAATGTAGAGTTTTCTTGTACAAAGGTAGGCGAAGTTAGGAAAGGTGAATACATATTAAAGGAGGAATTTGCTTCTTCAAATGTGGATTTAAATACAATTGAGTCAGCGAAGGAGATGGAAGAGGCTGCAGAAAAGTTGGCTGAATTGGATATTTCTGCAGAAAAAGTTTTGGTAACAGACAAAAATGGAAGGCTTTGCTTTTCTGATTTATCAGTAGGTGTGTATTTTTTAGAAGCTACAGATACTGCTAAATATGAGAAAGTAACGCCGTTCTTAATCACTATTCCTACCTTTGATGAAAAAGAGGGAGAGATGAATTATGATATTACAGTTATCCCAAAACATGAACCAGAACCAGATGAAATTACAACAGACTCTCCGGGAAAACCAAAAGCGCCTCAGACCGGATTAGACAGTCCAGTCTTAAAATATTTTATCGGTGCAGCTTTGATTGCAATGTTTTTGGTAACTTTTAACAGGATATTTAAAAAATGAAGAAAAAAGAATGAAAAAGTTGATAAATATAGTATTCGGAATACTTTTTTTTCTGCTGTTGACATTGGGGATGAAAGAACTATTTTTGTTTTTTTATGCAGAAGAACATTATGAAGTATTGAGGGAACAAATAATAAAGATACCATCTGTTAATCAGAAAGAATTGGAGATAGATGATCCGTTTAATCGTTATATTGATTTTCATGTATTGGAAGAGATAAATGAAGAAATTGCCGGATGGATTTATATACCCGGTACAAAAGTAGACTATCCTATAATGATAGGAGATACAGAGCAGGAATATTTAAAAAAGGATTTTGAAGGAAAATCCAGTACTTTAGGTTCAATATTTGCTTTTCCGGATGTGAAATTAAATCAGGATTTTCATGTTTGTTTATATGGTCATAACATGATTTCGGGGCAGATGTTTGGTGGACTGAAGAAATATAAAGATACAGAATATGCGAAATCTTATAGGCGAGCTTATTTGTATACAAAAGAAAGGACAAAAGAATTGGAGTTAATATCTGCTTTTCCGTGTGAAAATACAGACAGTATCTTGGAACTGGGAGAAAAGACCTGGGAGCACAGTAATGCGGAGAAAATTGTAAATAATTTAGTGAAAAGAAGTTCAATTACTTTAGAAATACCGAAAAATGAAACAGCGCAAATTTTTACTCTTGTGACTTGTGATGGCAGTGCTGGTGGGAAATATCGACTGGTTTTAAATTTTACTTTAATAAAGGAAAAATTTGTATTGGAATAAAAATATAAAAACATGGAAATGCCTCTTTTTTTAAAACATTTTAAAATAGAAAAGGGGCATATCCATAATTTATTCCTTTATATGCTTCCACTGGTGGAAGATGGCAAAGGCTTTACAAGTGAAAAAAAATATGCTATGATAACCGAGATATTACAATTATGTGCACTCGTAGCTCAGGGGATAGAGCAGTGGTTTCCGGTGCCACGTGTCGGGGGTTCGATTCCCTCCGGGTGTGTTTGTGCTTTGGGGAGAGCATGGAAATAAGGGAATGTAAGGAGGACAAACATGTTAGACAATTTCAGAGAATGGCTCTCGGATAATCTGAGGTATATTCTTCTGGGTCTGGCAATTCTGGCTGTTCTGTTATTGCTATTTTTTGGAATAAAAGCGATTATGGGAAATTCTTCTGATAAAAAAGAAAATGAACCGGCAAAGAAAACAGAACAGAAGAAAGAGTCCACAGATTCCGAAAAAACAGATGGAAATAAGTCTGAAGAGGAAGATGAGAATGCTCTTGAGAAGAATGCATATCCTGAAGTAAATGCCTTAATTCAATCCTTTTACTCTGCTTGGGGTGACAAAGATGTTACCAAGATGAAAGAGCTGACGGATAATTTTAATGCAACTGATGAAACAAAGGTAACAAATGCTACTTATATTGAGTCTTATGAAAATGTAACAGTTTATACAAAAAAAGGACTTGATGAAAATAGTTATGTAGTATTTGCAGCTTATGATTTAAAATTTAAAGATATTAATACTCCGGCTCCTGGACTGTCAGAGTTATATGTTTATAAAAACGAAGATGGAAAATACATTATCCAGAATGATGATACAAATACTGAAATTCAGGAGTGTATAGAGAAAACAAGACAGGAAAGTGATGTGGCAGAGCTGATTGCAGAAGTAGAAGAGAAATTAAATACAGCAATGGCTTCTGATGATACTTTGAAAAAGTTTGAAGAAGAGCTGGGCGAAAAAGTCAATACAGCACAGATGGCAGATAACGGTGATATGCTGACAGCGAAAGAAGCTTGTAATATACGTTCTGATGCCAATGTAAATGCTGAAATTTTAGGAAAATTACAGGCAGGGGAGCAGGTAAAGAAACTGGAAAATGCATCAGATAATTGGATAAAGGTAGAATATAATGGCAGAGAAGCTTATGTATTCGGCGATTTAGTTCAGTAAAATATACCCTGGCAGCAGACACAAAAGGTGTTAGTTGTCAGGGTGTTTGCACAATAAAGAGGAAAAAGTATGAAAATTACTAAAAAAGGAATTCTTATTACAATTCCGGTTGTTTTGGCAGGTTCTTTTTTTGTTATAGCACCACAGTATGGGGCTTTGATAATTAAGCATTCTATGGTGAGCTATAAAAATGAAAAGGAAGCAACGAAAGAGGATCATTGGATTTATAATGAAAATGGACGTCGTTTTGTATATCATGATGGTTCTGTTATTCAAAACAGCAGTCGGGTGTTGAATGGAATTACTTATTATTTTGATGAAAAGGGCTATGTAAAAACCGGCTGGGTACAGGACAAAGGGCAAATTTTTTATAGGAATTCGGATGGTTCTCCGGTAGTAGGATGGTTTACAGATGAAAGTGGCACTTATTATTTAGATGAAAATGGTTCGCCTGCTATAGGTTGGACAGATATAGATGGAAAGCATTATTACTTTAAGGAGAATGGGGCAGCCGCTACAGGAATGACAGAAGTCGATGGTGTCCAGTATCTTTTCAATGAAGATGGAACAGTATCCGCAGGATGGATATTAAAAGATGATAAATATTATTATCGGGATGAATATGGAGCAATTTCATATGGTTGGGAATATATTGATGGGCAATATTATTTTTTTCGTGAAGATGGGACAATGGCTACAGGCTGGATTACAGATGGAGACCAGCGTTATTATATGAATACAGACGGTTCTATGGTACGGAATGCCTGGATCAATGAAGATGGACAAAAACATTTTGTGGGATCAGACGGAAAGGAGCAGAAAGGCTGGGTTTCTATAAGTGGAAAGTCTTATTATCTTACAGAGGACGGAATTATAGGAAAGTCCGGATGGTTAAAACAGGATGGAAAGTGGTACTTTATTAATGAGGACGGAAGTGCCAGAACTGGTTTGTTCAAAGAGAATGGAAAATGGTATTATCTTACAGATGAGGGAGAATTACAGGATGGCTGGATTGTGTCAAATGGGAAGTATTATTATCTTGCAAATTCGGAACTTATGACTGGATGGAGAAAGATAGACGGTAAGCAGTATTATTTCCATGAAGATGGGGTTATGGCTACAGGCTGGATTACCATTGAAGGAAAATCCTATTATCTGAACGAGGATGGAAGCTTGAATATACATGTGCAGGAGTGATGGTACAAAAGAGATACCCTGATAGCGATTTATAGAAAAATCTGTAAGCCGTTATTGGGGTATTCCTGTCAGAATATGAAGGAGGAGTTATGCGTTTAAATAAATATTTAAGTGATGCAGGTATATGCTCCAGACGGGAGGCAGACCGTTTAATAGAAGCGGGACATGTTTCCGTAGATGGAAAACTTGCCGTGCAGGGAATGCAGGTGGAAGATTTTCATGAAATTAAAGTAGATGGAAAAGTGATAAAGCGTGAAGAGAAAAAAGTGGTTTTAGTATTTCACAAGCCGAAAGGAATTGAATGTACTGCAAATCCAAAGGTTAAAAAGAATGTAATTTCTTATATTAATTATCCAATTAGGGTATATTATGCAGGAAGACTGGATAAAGACTCTGAAGGTCTTTTACTTCTTACCAATGAGGGCGAACTGGTAAATCAGATTATGAAGGCCGGCAGTTACCATGAAAAGGAGTATCTTGTAACTGTTGATAAACCGGTAACGGAGGAATTTTTACAGAAAATGAGAGAAGGTGTTCCAATTTTAGGGACAATCACCAGAAAATGTAAGGCAGAGCGTGAAGGGGAGAGAATTTTCCGAATTACTCTCACACAAGGATTAAATCGACAAATACGGCGTATGTGTAATTATCTGGGATATGAAGTGGTAAAATTAAAGAGAATTCGGATCATGAATATTGAATTGGGAAATCTTCCAACAGGAAGTTATCGTGAAGCAACAGAAGAGGAGCTGAATGAGCTGAAAAGTCAGCTTGGAAAAGAGGAAGATAGGCCACAGAAAGCTGCTTTGGAAAATGGACGAAAACCTATAAAAAATGCGGGAAAATATAGAAATCCATCTAAAGTAAGAAAAAGACAGTAAAGAATGGAGGCTTCAGAGAATGGATAAAATGAAAAGAATGAAGGAATTGCTGAAAATTTTAACAGAGGCATCAAAGGCATACTATCAGGAAGATAGAGAAATTATGAGCAATTTTGAATATGATAAATTATATGATGAGTTAGTGCAGCTGGAAAAAGAAACGGGAGTTACTCTGGCAGGCAGCCCTACAGTTTCTGTGGGATATGAGGCTTTGGACGAACTGCCAAAGGAAGCTCATGAAAGTCCAATGCTGTCTCTGGATAAAACAAAAGATGTAGAAGCATTAAGAGCTTTTATTGGAGAGCAAAAATCATTACTTTCTTGGAAACTGGATGGACTTACTATTGTATTGACCTATAGTAACGGAAAGCTGTTGAAAGCAGTAACCAGAGGAAATGGAACTGTAGGGGAAGTCATTACGGGAAATGCAAAAGTTTTTAAAAATATTCCGTTGCAGATTGCCTATCAGGGGAATTTAGTTTTACGTGGAGAAGCTATTATCACTTACTCTGACTTTGAAAAAATTAATGCACAGATAGAGGATGTAGACGCTAAATATAAAAATCCGAGAAACTTGTGCAGTGGTTCTGTAAGGCAGTTAAATAATGAAATTACAGCGAAAAGAAATGTGAACTTTTATGCATTTTCTCTGGTAAAAGCAGATGGCGTTGAATTTCATAATTCGCGGGAGCAGCAATTTTGCTGGTTAAAAGAACAGGGATTTGATGTGGTGGAATATCGTGTTGTCACAGGAGAAACACTGGATGAGGCCATGGAGTATTTTTCAAATCAGGTTTCAAAAAACGATTTTCCATCCGATGGACTTGTAGTTTTATATGATGATATTGCCTATGGAGAGTCTTTAGGAAGTACAGCCAAGTTTCCGAGAAATGCGTATGCGTTTAAATGGAAGGATGAAATCCGAGAAACTACCTTAAAAGAAATTGAATGGAGCGCTTCAAGAACAGGATTGATTAATCCGGTAGCTATTTTTGAACCGGTGGAACTGGAAGGAACCACAGTAAGCCGCGCCAGCGTGCATAATATTAGTATCATGAAGGAATTGCAGCTTGGAATTGGGGATAAAATTCAGGTATATAAGGCAAATATGATTATTCCTCAGATTGCAGAAAATTTGACTAGAAGCGGAAATTTGGAAATTCCTAAAATATGTCCGGTATGTGGAAAAGAGGCCAGAGTAATAAAAACAAACGATGTAGAAGCATTATACTGTATGAATGAGCAGTGTCAGGCGAAGAAAATTAAATCGTTTACCTTATTTGTCAGCAGAGATGCTATGAATATCGATGGATTGTCAGAAGCAACGCTGGAAAAGTTTATTTTAAAAGGATTTATCAGAGATTTTGGGGATATATTTGAAATTGAAAAATATAAAGATGAGATTTTAGAAATGGAAGGATTTGGACAGAAATCTTTCGATAATCTGATTGCCAGCTTGGAGAGGGCAAAACATACTACTCTGCCAAGAGTGCTTTACAGTCTTGGGATTGCAAATATTGGCTTGGCAAATGCAAAACTTATATGCAAAGAACTTCACTATGATGTTGAAAAAATGATTGCAGCCAATGAGGAAGAAATCAGCGGTATAGAAGGAATTGGCCCTGTAATTGCTAAGACATACACAGAGTATTTTGCAGAAGAAGAAAATTTGAAAAAGTTTCGTCATCTGTTGTCACATTTAGAATTAGAGGAAGTAAAAAGAGAGGAAAATTTATCTTTAGAAGGTAAGCAATTTGTAATTACAGGAAGTGTAATACATTTTACAAACAGAGCAGAGCTGAAAGAAGAAATTGAAAAGAGGGGTGGAAAAGTAACAGGAAGTGTGACTTCAAAAACACATTATTTGATTAACAATGATACTACGTCTAATTCTTCTAAAAATAAAAAAGCAAAAGAGCTTGGTATTCCAATTTTATCAGAAGATGATTTTATGAAAATGGCAGGTATGTAAAACTTATGAAGAAAGAAGAAATAAAAGAAAAGGGAATTCAGGGAGTAAAAAAGATTATATTTGGAAGAACGCTGTTTGTAATATTTGCATTCTTAGTCCAATTTGCACTGCTGGCAGTAACATATATCTGGTTAAGAGATTATAGCTATGTGTTTTATTTGCTTTTTGTAGTGTTAAGTGTCAGTGTAGTTCTACATTTATTTAATAGTAATGAAAGCCCTGATTTTAAGCTGGTATGGATGCTTCCGTTGGTTATTTTTCCTGTATTCGGTGCATTTTTTTATTTGTATGTGGCGATGCAGCTGGGAACAAAAATGATTTTTAGACGTTTGAAATATCTTTCTCAGTTTACCAAACAGTATGTGCCTCAAAACATGGAAGTGAAAAACAGATTGAAAGAAGAAAATTCCCAGATGGGGCATTTTGTTCAGTATATGGAAGAATATGATAATTGTCCGGTATATGACCACACACAAATAACGTATTATCCACTTGGAGATGATCAGTTTAAAGATATGATTACAGAGCTGGAAAAAGCAGAAAAATTTATCTTTTTAGAGTTTTTCATTGTAGAAGAAGGAAAGATGTGGAACACTATATTAGATATTTTAAAGAAAAAAGCAAAAGAAGGCGTAGAAGTGCGTGTTATGTATGATGGTATGTGTGTGTTGGCGCTTTTGCCTTATTTTTATCCAAAACTTTTAGAGGCAGAAGGAATTAAATGTAAAATGTTTGCGCCAATTAAGCCTGTATTTTCTACTCATTATAACAATAGAGATCATAGAAAAATTATGGTTATTGATGGAAAAGTGGCATTTACAGGAGGAACAAACCTTGCCGATGAATATATTAATCAGAAAGTACGTTTCGGACATTGGAAAGATACTGCTGTACGATTGACAGGAAAGGCAGCAGAGCGTTTTACATATATGTTTTTAGAGATGTGGAATGTTTCTGAAACAAAAGAAGAAGCTTATGATAAATATAAAACACCTGCAGAATTTACTATGCCCAGTGACGGATATGTAATCCCTTATGAGGTTTGTCCATTTGGAAAAGAAAGAGTAGGAAAAAAGGTATATCTTGACATTTTAAATACAGCCAAGGACTATGTACATATTATGACTCCCTACCTGATTTTAGATTATGAGATGCTTATGGCACTTACCTATGCAGCAAAAAGAGGTGTTCAAGTATCCATTATTATGCCTCATATTCCGGATAAAAAGGCTGCATTTGCTGTGGCAAAGACATATTATAATGAGCTTTTGGAAGCTGGAGTACAGATTTGTGAATATGAGCCTGGATTTGTACATGCGAAAGTTTTTGTTGCAGATGATGAAAAAGCAGTTGTAGGAACTGTTAATTTGGATTACAGGAGCTTATTCCACCATTTTGAATGTGGTGTCTTAATGTATGAAAACTCACAGATTTTAGAAATTGAAAAGGATTTTCAGGCAACTTTGAAAAAAAGTATTAAGATACAACCATCTGATTATAAACGTCAGAAATTAGCAATGAGAATTACAGGAAAAGTTTTACGTATGTTTGCGCCTCTTATGTAGACAAAATAAAATAAAGCGGAGGAAAGAAAATGCCTATTAAAATTCAGAGTGATTTACCTGTTAAGGAAATATTAGAAAAGGAAAATATATTTGTAATGGATGAAAAAAGAGCTGTTCATCAAGATATTCGTCCGGTACAGATTTTGATTTTAAATCTCATGCCTTTAAAAGAAGATACAGAGTTACAGCTTTTGCGCTCTTTGTCCAATACACCGTTACAGGTAGATGTTTCTTTTATGATGGTAAGCAGTCATGTTTCCAAAAACACAGCGACCAGCCATTTGAATAAGTTTTATCAGACTTTTGATGAAGTAAAAGAGCATAAATTTGATGGTATGATTATTACCGGAGCGCCGGTAGAGCAGATGGAATTTGAAGAGGTAGATTATTGGCAGGAAATCACAGAAATCATGGAATGGTCTAAAGAGAATGTAACTTCTACTATTTATCTTTGCTGGGCGGCGCAGGCGGGATTGTATTATCATTATGGACTGCAGAAAAGAAAGATGGAGAAGAAAGTGTTTGGAATTTTTCCACATAAGGTGAAAAACAGGAAAATTCCGTTAGTAAGAGGGTTTGATGATGTGTTTTTTGCGCCTCATTCAAGACATACTGAAGTACCGGCAGAGGATATTCATAATTGTAAAGAACTTACAGTTCTGGCAGAGTCTGAGGAAGCCGGTGTATTTCTGGCTATGGCAAAAGATGGCAGACAGATTTTTGTCATGGGACACCCTGAATATGACAGAGTAACTCTTGATGGAGAATACAAAAGAGATTTAAGTAAAGGTCTTCCGATTGAAATGCCAAAAGGCTATTATCCGGAGGATAATGCAGAGAATAAGCCGTTGCTTTTGTGGCGTTCTCATGCCAATAATCTCTATACAAACTGGCTGAATTATTATGTTTATCAGGTGACACCGTATAATCTGGACGGAACACCGTTTTAATGTTATGGGGCATATTGTGTAAGTGCAATATGCCCTTGAATTTTTGGAAAAATAGATGGGGTGCAATTTCATCTCATAATGGAGTATGAGGGAAAACAGATGAGGATATACATTAGTACAGATGGTTCTTCCTATTTGAAACGATTTTTGCCTCGTTATTTTTTTATGAATATATTTTGACAGACAGCAGAAAAGTAATGACGCGTTTTTTGATGAATGGTATAATATAAGGAATTTAGTAAAGGTGGAAATTTAATGAACTTACTTTTGAATATTTATGATGCTTTTGGAAGTTATCTTTTCATCATAGGAATACCTGTGTTATTTGAACTTATTTCATTTTTTTATCAATATATAAAATCCAAGCAGAAAATTACCATTTTTTTAGAAAAGTGCAAACTGTTAATTAAGTTTGTTTATGTATGTGTTTTTGTATTGGGATATTTACTGTTCATTCTTCTTATGGCAGATACTCAATCGAGAGTTATATTTGGTTCTATTATTTCGATAGCCTCAGTAATAGGAATTTTAGGATACATTGCCTATAAAAAGAATTCTAACAAAAAAACAGAAAAAAATTTAGTATCAAGGTATTATCTTATACAGTCAGAGAAATATTTATGTTGGCTTTTTTCTCTTTTTAGTGTATGTTGCATTGGGTTATTTATATATGCAATTTATGTACATGAAGATTTATGGGTTATTATTTTTCTTTTAATATTTTCAATAGCAATGCTGTCAGCAGCTTTAAATATAGGACTATGGAAAATTGAAGTAAACGATATGGAAATTATCTATCGCTCTACTTTTGGTCGTGTAAGAAAATACAATTTCAAGGATATAACAAAGGGCATATATAAAAAGAATGGTGCATTTCGTGTTTATATAGGAGAGAAAAGAATATTTACATTTGATGATAATATGGAATTTTCATTGTTTATAGCACAGATGAACCGATTGCATATCCCGGTGTGGAGCTATGATTTTTCAGTTAAAATGAAAAGCAAATTTCGATAAATTGACAATCGTTTCAGGCACGATGGAGAGCTTTAGCCATAGAGTTATCACGGCTTTACCGGCAATTGGTATTTTTGTAATTATAAGAAATTGTAAGAAAAAATAAGAATTAAATTTATTGAACAAGGTAGGAAAGAAAATGAATGTGAATGAATATCAAACATTAGCAATGACTACACTCAACCCGGAACTTGATAAAAGGGAGGTTTTAATTAATAGTGTAATGGGACTATGCGGAGAAGCAGGAGAAGCCATTGACATTGTGAAAAAGTGGATGGCGCAAGGACATGAATTAGATAAAGAACATTTGAAAAAAGAACTTGGAGATATTGCATGGTATTTGGCAGAAGCAGCTACAGCCTTAGATGTTTCTCTTGAGGAGGTTTTTCAGGCGAATATTGATAAACTGAAAAAGAGATATCCTGATGGTTTTGACATTCAGAAATCATTGGTTAGATTAAAAGGAGATATATAAATTCGATTTAGGGAGGAAATAGTTTGGCTATTTTGTATGTAGAACTGAGGATGGAGTTTTATGGGTTGAGCATCTTTTTGTAAGTTCCAAGCATAGAAGAAAAGGTATTGCTTCCTTGTTGTTTCAGAAAGCAGAGGAAATTGCCGAGTCAATGGGACAGGAGACCGTTTTTAATTATATGCATCTAAATAATGACAGGATGATAGCTTTTTTACGCTCAAAAGGCTATACAGTATTGAACTTGATTGAAATTCGCAAGCTTTATAAAGACGAGAAAATCAGCACTACGATTAAGGTGGAAAATATTGTTAAAACGGCAATTACTTATGCAGAAGAAAATCCTAAAAGAGCATATCAAGTAAAAAGGCATCGAAAATGGATAGTTTTATATATTTTATCTTTTTTAGCAGGCGGAATGGGGATGTTTTTTAATAATATAACAAAACAACTATGCTTAGAAATATTAGGAATGACATTGGTTTTATGATGAGAATAGTGTTAACTTTGTGTATGATAGTGCGTTTCGTATGAATATGGATGTGATAGTGAGAACCCGGAAATCATTTTGTATAAAAGAAGATGATTTCAGATTTTTCATTGCTTGAAAGATTAGAATAGTGGTAAATGTTAGAAGGTGAACAGATGCGAAAAGTCAGATTATTTATTGCCATGAGCCTTGATGGATATATTGCAGATAAAGAAGGCAGTGTTCATTGGCTGGAAGGACAAGGGGACAGTCACGAGGATATTGATGTTTATTCTGAATTTGTAAAAGACATTGATACAATACTTATGGGGTGGAATACTTATCATCAGGTAGTTACGGAGTTTTCTCCAAATGAGTGGATATACAGTGATTTTTTGACTTATGTATTTACACACAGGAAGTGCAGTTCTACTGAAAAAATTAGATTTATAAATGAAAATCCGATTGATTTCATAAAAAAGTTAAGACTGGAAAAAGTAAGAAACGGAGTTGCAAATCAAATCGAAACAGACGGAGAAAAAAGAATTTCAAAAGATGATGTTTCTGTAAAATAAATAGGTATTATGAAAGGTGGGGGCATAGAGTTCCCACCTTTTTGTTGTCAGGGCAAACAAAAAGGTGAGTTAGTAAAACCTAATGAATAAATTCGTGTTCTTTTTTATATTTTTTTCGATACTCTGTAGGTGTCATGTGAAAACGTTTTTGGAAGCATTGGGTAAAATAGTTATAGGAACTGAAACCCAGCGATTCTGAAATTTGCCGAATGGTATTTTCTGTAGTTTCCAGCAGAAAAAGAGCTTCTTTAAACTGTCTGTCTAAACGATAGTTAATGGGCGTTGTTCCATAAAATTTCCGGAAGTTATGAATAATGGTGTATTTGTTTAAATAAAATTTTTCTGCCAGCACATCTAAATTTACGTCTTTTGTAAAATTATTATCCAGATATTGTTTTATCCAGGCAGAACTTTGATTAGCCGGAACAGAAGAGGAGTTTGTTTTCTTTTGTGAAATTTCAAGATTTGAAATTCGTTTCAGGTAAAGCAAAAGAAGATTTAAAAGATTGGAAGCAACTTCTTGGTATTGTTCCGGCTGATTATTTACTTCTGTTATAAGGGCGGTGAGCAAAGATGGAATAAAAGATGCATATTCTTTGAAAGTTCCTACATGAAAGCCCGTTGTTTCATTTTCCAAAAGAAAGGAAAGATTAGATAATCCTAAAACTACATATTCCAAAGGAGAGACAGAGGTACTGGATTCCGCATGTTTCATGCCGGGAGCAATAATAATAAAGTCATAAGGTGTTACGGAGAGCGTGTCACCACCGATATGAAAAGAACCTTTTCCATTAAGACAGAAAAAGATTTCTGTGCATTCATGAGAGTGCTGCATACCATTCCAGTCTCTTTCGAATTTAAGCGAAGAAATATAGAGTAATTGGCTGGAATTACCAAAATGAATGGCTTCTTTTAAATTAAATAGTTCATACATGACAAATAAAATCCTCATTTCTTTTAATGTATAGTCAAAGTAACAACAATTTATATAACGTCTACACCAATATAACATATTTTTATTTATATCTCAAGATGTTAAGCTGTAGATACAGAAACGAAAGAAATTCAAGAAACCATTTATCAGAAAGGATAGTACAGTGGAGAAAAAGACAATCTATTATGTCAGCGATAAAGACGGAAATGACAATAATACAGGAACATCAAAGGAATATCCTCTTCGGACGCTGGCAGCGGCAGAGAAGAAGAAGCTGTATCCGGGAGATGAAATACGTTTGGAATGTGGCTCTGTATTTTCAAGACAGGCTCTGCACTTAAACGTGCAGGGAAGCAGACAGGCGCCTATTGTCATTGGAAATTATGGAGATGGTTCTAAACCTGTAATTCAGTGTGAAGGAACAGGGATTTGGTATCAAAATTACGGACAGCCGCTTGATGCACATACCCATGTGTGGAGAGGATATGTATCTTCAGCAATTTTTTTATATGACTGTGAATATGTTCGTGTGGAAGGGCTGGAAATTACCAATGATGGACTTTATGCAGGAGAACAATACAGTCAGGGAGACAGACTGAATAGAACAGGTGTATCTGTAATTGCACAAAATCGAGGAACACTTCATGAAATTGAGCTTTCTGATTTGTACATTCATGATGTAAAGGGAAATGTCTATGATAAGCACTTAAATAATGGAGGTATTTATTGCAGTGCGTTGAAGCCGGAAAACGAAAAAAGTGGGATTGCCCGTTTTGACGGACTTTTTATTCATGATTGTAAGGTTGAAAATTGCAGCAGATGGGGAATTGCAGCAGGTTATACTTATACGCACAGCTTTTTTACAACCTTGGAATTGCCGGATGAAATAGTGAAAACTTACGGACATGAGAGAGTACATATTTATCAGAACTTTGTAAAAAGTATTGGAGGTGATGGCATTACACCAATGTATGCTTTTTGCCCATTAGTGGAATACAATGTGGCAGAAGATACGGCTAATGAAATTAACGATGAAATTTATACAGAAGCAGGTGAAAGAGGCGGAAAAACAGCAGCAGCAATCTGGCCATGGAAATGTAAAAATGCTTTGTTTCAGTATAATGAAGCATATCATACCTGTGACAATCAGGATGGACAGGCTTGGGATGCGGATTCCGGTGATGGAACAGTATATCGGTATAACTACAGCTATAACAATGCCGGAGGATGCGTAATGTTCTGTGAAGGTGAAAGTGTGAATAACGAATTTTGTTATAACATCAGTATGCTGGATGGCGGTGGAGTTATAAATCCGGCTCATAATCCAGATGCGCATATTCACCATAATACCTTTATTCTTGGAAATGATGTTCCTTTTATTCGGGATAATATGTCAGGGGGTCAGATGGTGGTGGAACAGAATATTATCTGTAATGTAGATCCGCAGGCACGTCAGGAGGATTGGTATCATCAGATACCTCATGCAGTTTACCGCAATAATCTGTATTGTAACTTTAAAAATCTTCCAGATGGAGATATAAAAGGAAGCTTGTGTGAAGAAGTACTTTTAAAAAATCCTCTTTGTGGACCAAGAACTACAAATGGGAAAGTACACAAGAAAGAATGGTTTGAGGGATTTGTTCCTGTAAAGCCATGTACTCTGAATTCAGCAGAAGATGGTGAAACAAAAGAAGATTTTTTGGGACGACAGGCAAAATGGAATATTCCGGGAGCCTGTACATGGGAAGAGAATTGAATGTGCTTTCTGAAAAGGAAAGTATGTCAATAATAAATTAAATTAAAGAAAGGAAATACTACCATGAAAAGAAAACTTTTAGCAATGACACTTGTGGGAATTACAGCAACTACAATGATTATGAGTGGTTGTGGTGGGAATTCGGACACAAAAGAAGAAGGCGGAAATGAAGGAAGTAAAAAAGAAGAAGCTGCCGGAGAAAAAGATAGTGGAAAGGAAATGACTTACTGGTCTATGTGGAACTCCACAGAAGGACAGGCAAAAGTTATTCAGGAAGCAGCAGAGGCTTATGAAAAAGAGACAGGTATTCATATTAACATTGAATGGAAAGGCCGTGATATTAAAACGTTAATCGGACCTGCTCTTGATGCCGGTGAAGATGTAGACTTTTTTGATACAGACTATATGATGCTGACACAGCAGAATGGAAAATACCTTGCGGATTTAACAGATATGGCAGCAGCAGCAGATTATGAAAAACACATTATGCCAATTCTTTTAGATAATGTAAAGGAATGGAGTGATGGTGCGTTAAAAGCAATGCCATATCAGCCATATACAACAGGTGTTTGGTATGATAAAGCAATGTTTGAAAAAGCAGGAGTGAAAGAAACACCGGAAACTTTTGATGAATTATTAGAAGTGTGTGAACAGTTGAAAAAATCTAGTGTAAATCCGATGACATGTAACTCTGACGGCGTAACTTTACTGTATGGTTACCAGTTAGCACGTTACGTAGGTCAGGATAAGGTACTGGAAACTTTGGACAATGCAGATTGGGCAAACGTACCGGAAGCAAAGAAAGCAGCAGATGACATTCGCACATTGTTTGATAAAGGATATATGTCTGAATATGCTCCTGCAAACTACCCGGAAGGACAGAACGAAATTGGATTTGGTGAAAGCTGTATGATTTTGAACGCTTCTTGGATACCAAATGAAATTAACCAGAATACGGGTGCAACAGTTGATTGGGGATTTTTCCCATGGCCAAGTGTAGAAGGCGGTGTAGATGGACCTGAAGCATCTATGGTAGGAAGCCAGGGATTTGGTATTGTAGAAAAAAGTGAGTACAAACAGGAAGCATTTGATTTCCTTCTTACTGTAGTAACAGGTGATTATGACAGTAAAATGGCTGAGGCCGTAGCTTCTATTCCGTCTGATGTAGAAAATACAAAATGGCCGGAAAGTGTAAGTGGTGCAGAACCATACTTCAAAGAAATGACAAAAACATACCAATGGGCAGTAGGTCTGGAAAATAATCCTACATATAAAGAAATCCTTTATGATAACTTAATTAAGCTGACAAAACTGGAACTGGATGGACAGAGCTTTGTAGATACTATGACAGCAGCAAAATAAGAAATATGCGGATTTTGAGCCGGATTTTTCTATGAAAGGAGAAGAAGATTTTGAAACAGAATAAAAAAATGATAGTATGCTTTTTGACTCCTGCACTGATATTTTTTGTCGCTGCATTCTTATATCCCATTTGCAGAACTGTGGTTATGAGCCTTTTTAAAGTTGAATCAATCAGTGACCCTGTGGGACTCTGGGAGTTTGTGGGATTGTCCAATTTTGCAGATTTGGCTGAAACGACAATCTTTCAGGTGGCGATGATAAATATGCTGAAAATCTGGCTCATTGGAGGTATATTGGTTCTATCTGTTGCACTTTTGTTTGCAGGTATTTTGACAAGTGGAATTGTAGGAAAGAATGTTTATCGTGCTATAATTTACGTTCCTAATATTATCAATGCAGTAGCGATGTCCACTATGTGGATTAACTATGTATATAATAAGCGTTTTGGACTTTTGCACAATTTCTTTACATGGATTGGGGCAGATGGTTTGGCAAAGCTGGATTATATGAACGGTTCGTTAAAGTTCGTTTCTTTGCTGATTGCTTTTTGCTTTGGTTCTGTTGGCTATTTTATGCTGATTTTTATGAGCGGCATTGAGCAGATACCGGGAGATGTTTTTGAAGCGGCTACTATTGATGGGGCAGGAAAAATTAAACAGTTTTTCACAATTACCTGTCCTCTTTTAAAAGGAACTTTTAAAACCTGTCTGACATTTTGGACCGTAAGTGTTGTAGGGTTTTTCGTATGGAGTCAGATGTGGAGTGCTCCCTTGGCCAGTGAAATGTCTACGATCACGCCGTTTATCTATATGTATAACGTTACCTTTGGAACTATGGGAAATGTAGAACGAAACGGTGGTCTTGGTGCAGCTGTTGGAGTTGTAATGGCATTGGTTGTATTAGTTGTATTCTTTGTGGTAGGTCGTCTGGTGAAAGATGATGACCTGGAACTGTAAGAGAGGTGTAGAAATGAAAAAACATAGAGGAAGAGTTTCCAAAACGGGAATTAAAAAACAGCTGAGATTGCTTCCGGGGCATCTCATCGTGGGAATATGGTGCCTCTTTACCCTCGTAATGCTGTTCTGGATTGTAGCAGCCAGTCTGTCAACTTCACCGGAGATTATGCAGGGAAAGGCTCTGAAATTTGAAACAGGGCTGCATTTTGAAAACTATGTAAGGGCCTGGTCAGCAAATAGTATTTCAGTGTTCTTTTTAAACTCATTAATGTACGCTATTTGTGCAATGGTTGGTTCTATTTTAATCAGTGCACCGGCGGCATATGTATTGGCGAGATTTGTATTTAAGGGAAACCTTGTTATAAAGAGCAGTTTTATTACAGCTATGAGTATTCCACAGATTATGGTGGTGCTGCCATTGTTCTCCATGGCAACCAGAGCACATTTGTCAGGCTCTAAGATTTTACTGATTTTGCTGTATATAGGTATGCAGATCCCTTATACAACTACATTCCTTTTAGCATCGTTTTCTAACTTATCAAGAGTTTACGAGGAGGCGGCAGCGATTGACGGCTGTAGTCCCATGAAGACTTTCTGGAAAATCATGCTCCCTCTGGCCCAGCCGGGAATTGTAACAGTAGGTATCTTTAACTTTATGAATGTATGGAATGAATATTTCCTGTCCTTGATTTTGCTTCTTCCGAGAAGAATATGTCAGTAGGACCAGGTTTGAAAAGTGTATTGACTTCCATGCAGTATACAGGTGACTGGGGTGGCTTATTTGCCGCTGTAGTTATCGTATTCCTCCCAACACTGTTATTGTTTATACTGCTGTCTAAGATGATTATCGGCGGAATTACCAATGGAGGCGTAAAAGGATAGAAGAGGTGTATTGGATATAAAAAACTGTCATGTCAGAAAATAGAGAGGAAGCTTTCTATGGACTGATGTGGCAGTTTTTTTGCTTATGAATATGTGATATAATGATATAATAGTACATAACAAAAGAGAGAAAAGTATAAGGAGATGAGAAATAATGTGGTTTGTTTTTGCTCTGTTATCTGCGATTTTTGCAGCTCTTACTTCAATTCTTGCAAAAATAGGAATTGATGGAGTAAACTCTAATCTGGCAACGGCAATCAGAACAGTTGTTGTGGTTATCATGGCATGGGGAATGGTGTATTTAACGAATACACAGAACGGAATAGGTGAAATAAGCAGGAAGAGTTGGATTTTTCTTATTCTTTCAGGACTTTCTACAGGAGCGTCCTGGTTGTGCTATTATAGAGCGCTGCAAATGGGAGAGGCATCGAAGGTTGTGCCTGTTGACAAGTTAAGTGTAGTAATTACAATTGTTTTGGCAGTTGTGTTTTTACATGAAAAGCTTACAATAAAGTCCGTCATAGGCTGCGGTATGATTACCATAGGAACATTATTCATGGTGATGTAAAGAAGATTAAAAAAACAGATGAACAGAACTTCAAAATGTGGTAGAATACCCCATTGTGGAAGTGTGAAAAACAGAAGGGTGAATAGATGCTAATAGAATACGGATTTTATATTGCATTAGGCTATTTGTCAGGAAGCCTGATGTTTGGATATGCAGTACCGAAAATGATAAAAGGAATTGATGTGAGAAAAGAAAGCAGTGACGGAAATCCGGGAACAGCTAACGCATTTCTCTGTGGTGGAGCTTTGTGTGGAATTCTAGTTTTGCTTGGGGATATTTTAAAAGGAATATTACCTGTATATATGGCAGGAAAACATCTTGGCACAGAGTTTTTCGGATTTGCTCTTGTTATGGCTGCTCCTGTGTTTGGACATGCTTTTCCGGTAATCGGAGGAAAGAAAAACGGAGGAAAGGGAATTGCAGTTTCCTTTGGAGTGCTGATTGGTCTTTACCCGTTTTTAACAAATTTGTGGCTTTTGATTTTTTGGTATCTGCTGTTTTCTGTGGTTATTCGGATTAATCCACACAGTTATCGAACATTGATTACCTATGTTTGCTGGACAATCAGTGCCCTGATTTGTAAGGTAGATCCTGCTTTGTGTATGGGAAATATGCTGATTTCGCTGGTGGTTGTAGATAAGCACGGAGCAGATCTAAAGAACAAAAAAGAACGACAAATATGTTTTGGAATTAGGAGAGCAAATAGATGAAGGTTTTAATTTTATCCTGTAAAACAGGAGGCGGACATGATGCGGCAGGACTTGCAATGAAAGAAGCGCTGGAAGCCCAAGGACATGAGGCAATTTTGTTCGATTATCTTACCTTGGCAGGACAAAAAGTGTCTCAGACAGTGGGAGATGTGTATGTAAATACGGTAAAAACAGCGCCTCATATTTTTGGCGCAGTCTATAAACTGGGAATGGTAATAAGCAGGATAACAAGGAAATCTCCGGTTTATTATGTAAATGCAAAAATGGGAAAATATTTGCAAAAATATCTGGATGAAGAGAAATTTGATGCTCTTTTAATGCCGCATTTATATCCTTCAGAAACCCTTACCTATATGAAAAGACAGGGCATAGAATTGCCTTTTATGGTGGCCATTATGACAGATTACACCTGTATTCCTTTTTGGGAAGAAACAAGATGTGACTATTATATTGTGCCTCATAAGGACGTGGCAAGTGTCTGTGAAAAGCGGGGAATACCAGGAGAAAAATTACTTTCTATAGGCATTCCGGTCAGTGAAAAATTTACAAAAACAGCGGAAAAAGCTAAAGTAAGAGAGCATTTAAAGCTGCCAAAAGAGAAGAGACTCTTTCTTGTTATGGGTGGAAGTATGGGTGCCGGTGATTTGGAAAAACTGACAATGCAGTTGGAAAAAAGAATGGAAGCTTCTGATGGGATTATTGTTATTTGCGGGAATAATAAAAAGATTTTTCAGAAGATGAAGAAGGATTACCAACACCATGAAAATATTCATATCGTGGGGCAGACAAAGCAAATGTCATTGTATATGAAAGCTTGTGATATTCTGTATACAAAGCCGGGAGGATTGACTTCTACCGAAGCAGCGGTTTCCGGTATTCCTATTGTACATACATCACCGATACCGGGATGTGAGACAGAAAATAAGAAATTTTTTGTAAAATATGGAATGTCTATTGCTCCAAGAACTGTGGAAAAACAGGTAGAAAAAGGAATAGAACTTTTGGATAATCCAGAGAAAATCCAGAAGATGAAAGCCGCGCAAAAGGCTTATATAGATAAAAATGCAGCACAGAAAATTGTAGAATTATTGCAGGAACATATTAATTAGGAAAAGGCGTTTGAGTATGGAAAATAAAAATACAAATCCTCTGGGAACAGAGAAAATCGGGAGTTTGCTGATGAAATTTGCAATTCCCAGTATTATTGCAATGCTGGTGAGTTCTCTTTACAATATTGTAGACCAGTTTTTTATTGGACGAAGTGTAGGTATGCTTGGAAATGCAGCTACAAATGTAGCCTTTCCTCTTACCATTACGTGTACCGCATTGGCGCTTCTGTGTGGAATTGGCGGTGCAGCCAATTTTAACCTTGCAATGGGAAGGAAAGAGAAAGAAAAAGCAGTTTCCTTTGCAGGAGGTGCTATTGGCATGATGCTTCTGGCAGGTGTGGCGCTGACGGTTATTGTAACACTGTTTTTAAAGCCTATGATGCTTGCTTTTGGAGCGACAGATAACGTGTTAGACTATGCGTTGACTTATACGGGAATTACTTCTCTGGGATTTCCTTTTCTTATTGTGACCACAGGAGGAAGTAATCTTATCAGAGCAGATGGAAGTCCGAAATATTCCATGATTTGTACATTGACCGGGGCAATTATCAACACGGTTTTAGATCCATTATTTATCTTCACTTTTAATATGGGAATGGCAGGTGCAGCGTGGGCAACAATTATCGGACAGGTAGTCTCAGGTATTATGGTTTTAGGCTATCTTGCAAAATTTAAAACAGTACATATTTCTTTGAAAGCTTTATTGCCTTCCAAGGCTTCCTGGCTTCCCATTTTAACCCTTGGAATTGCTCCGTTTTTTAACCAGATGGCAATGATGATTGTACAGATTGTCATGAATAACACCTTAACTTATTATGGGGGACAGTCCTCTTATGGAAGTGAAATTCCTATGGCATGTGCGGGAATTATATCAAAAGTAAGTATGATTTTCTTCGCCATTGTCATTGGAATTTCTCAGGGAATACAGCCGATTATCAGTTTCAATTATGGTGCGGGAAACGGAAAACGAGTGAAAGAAACTTATAAAAAGGCTCTCATAGCGGCAATACTTATTTCTACTGTGGCGTTCCTTTTATTTCAATTTTTTCCAAGACAGATTATTGCTATTTTCGGTTCAGGAAGCGAAGAATATTTTACTTTTGCAGAAAAATTTTTCCGTATTTATCTGTTTTTTACCTTTATTAACGGGATACAGCCTATTACTGCAAACACTTTTACATCTATTGGAAAATCAGGAAAAGGCGTGTTCCTGTCACTTACAAGACAGATTATATTCCTGCTTCCGTTGTTGATTATCCTTCCGGTTTTTATGGGAATTGATGGCGTTATGTATTCTGCACCGGTGGCAGATGGAATTGCAGCAGTATTTTCTGCATGGTTTATGTGGAAAGAATTTAAGCTTATAGATAAACAAATGACAAATTAAATGAGTAGGATTGAATGGGACCGCCGCATTAGGAGAATATCGAAATGTGGCAGTCCCATTTGTATTTTAACAGTAGCTTTTTTCTGTGTTTAAATATTTTTTTAAAGTGTTTCTGACTCCGCCAAACTGAGTGATTTCTTCTAAAAACATGTCTTCGATTTTTTCACCAATTCCTGCTTCATATAAATTTATTCCGAAGATAGAGTCATCAGAAAGAATGGATTTTAATTGACCTGAATAGGACTTTGGATTTCCTATTTCAATACCTTTAAGCGTTTGGACAAGTTTGGGGAACATGGGGTCAGGAGAAAGCTCGAAAGGAGTTCCCTTATCATCCACACCTATAAGATAACGACACCACCCTGCAATTGCCAGAGGAATTGCTGTGAGTTTTTTGGCATTTCCATATTTTTCAACGTAAGCTTTGATTGTTTCTCCATAACGAATTCCTACTTTTTGTGAAGTATCTGTTGCAATACGTTGTGGAGTATCGGGTATAAAAGGATTTGGAAATCGAACACGGATAACTTCGTCTACAAAAGCAGCAGGAGATAGAATACCGGGATTTATAACTACAGGCATACCTTCTACAGGGCCGATTTCGTAAACCAATCTGCTTAATTCACAGTCTTTCATTTCATCTGCAATGAAAGTGTAGCCTAAAAGGCAGCCATATACAGCCAAGGCTGTATGGAGTGGGTTCAGGCAGGTGGTAACCTTCATTCGTTCTACATTATTTACGGTGTCTCTGTCTGTGAGATAAACACCGGCTTTTTCCAGTGGAGGGCATCCGTTTGGAAAACTATCTTCAATCACCAGATATTGCGGGGCTTCTGCATTTACGAATGGAGCAATGTAGGTTTTTTTAGAAGTAATGACAGGTTTCATATTTTCCACACCACTGCGTTCTAAAGCCTCATACACAGAGTCTGCAGGTCTGGGAGTAATTTTATCAATCATGGTCCAGGGGAAGGATACTTGATTTTCATCGGAAAGATAGGACAGAAATCCTTCATTTACAGAACCTTTTTTCAACCATTCCTTTGCTGTATCCAAAACAGCTGTCTGCAGTTTTTCACCATTGTGGGAACAGTTATCCATAGACACAAGAGCAATAGGAGCCTGATGGGACTTATAACGTTCATAAAGCAAAGCACATACAAGAGATATGGCGGAGTTTGGTCCTTTTAACGTATATCCCTTTTCTGTAATGGTAAAGGAAACCATCTGCAAAGAAGGATTGATAAAAATTTCTTTTAAATCATGCCAATCTTCTGGAAAATCAGAGCTTGCTTTGTAAGCTTCCATAAGAGAACCCAATACCTTTTTATCCGTAGAACCATCTGCTTTCAATGTGACAGCCAGTACCAGATTGTCAAAAGGTTTGTAAATTTTATCAATGACGTCAAAGTCAAAGGTTTCCACACAGATAATTCCTGTCTGCATTTTGCCCATAGACAGCAGTGTGTCAGCCAGACCGCCCATAAAGATACGGAAGATATTACCTGCTCCGAAATGTACCCATACAGGTTTTTCTTTTGTATTTTGTCTGATTTTTTCTATATGGTAGGAGGGAAGTGCAATGTTTGCAGTGTTCCAGCCTTCTCTTTCCTGAATACCTTCTAACGTTAACTTCATGTTTTAGTTCTCCTTTTTTTCAATGGCTTCCCATAAACCGCATAAATAGGCAGAGCCCAGCGCTCTGTCATACAATCCATATCCGGGCATGGCTTTTTCTCCCCACATCATTCTGCCATGGTCCGGGCGTATTGGACCTTCAAAGCCTGTGTCATGGAGGGCTTTTAGAATTGAATACATATCAAAAGCTCCGTCAGAGCTTAAATGGGCACTTTCCTCGAAATCACGCATGCCGTCATTAAAACGGAGATTTCTTACATGGGCAAAATGAATTCTGCCTTTCAGCATGTGAATGGTGTCAATTAAATCATTATTCAGGTTTGTTCCGTAAGAGCCGGTACAGAAGGTAATGCCGTTGTGTTTATTAGGCACCATATCTATCATGCGTTTCAGATTTTTTTGTGTAGAAATAATGCGGGGAAGTCCAAAGACGCTCCAGGAGGGGTCATCGGGATGAATTGCCATGTTGATGTCGTATTTATCACATACAGGCATAATGGCATCAAGGAAGTATTTTAAATTAGCAAAAAGTTGTTCTTCGTCACTGCTTTTGTATAGTGTAAACAGCTCTTTTACTTTTTCCATACGCTCCGGTTCCCAACCAGGCATGACAGAACCATTCATATCATTTTTGAGGGTTTCGAACATTTTCTCCGGCTCTAATTCGTCAATTTGTTTTTGACTGTAGGCCAGAACTGTAGTGCCGTCTGTCCGTTTTCTGTCAAGCTCTGTTCTTGTCCAGTCGAATACAGGCATGAAATTATAGCAGACCGTGTGTATGTCGGCTTTTCCCAGATTTTCCAGTGTTTCCACGTAAGCTTCAATATCTTTGTCTCTGTCTGGTGAGCCTGTTTTAATTGCGTCACTGACATTGACGCTTTCAATTCCGGCAAGATGCAGACCGGCATCTTCTATTTCTTTTTTCATGGACATAATTTCGTCAAAGGTCCAGATGTCACCGGGCAGTTTCTCATAAAGCGTTGTAATGACACCTTTTACATAACAAATTTGGCGAATTTGCTCCAAAGTAACTGTGTCATATTGCTTGCCATACCATCGCATTGTCATTTCCATAATCTGAGTTCCTCTCTTTTTGTGTACTTTATATTTAGTATTATAAAAATATAAAAAAACATACAAGTTCATAAGATTGTTGTGCATGTTGTAAAAGTTGATATTCTGTATTACAATAGTTTCAATATAAAAAACAAGGTAGGAGAAATGAAAGATTACGAAATTTGTTATTATAATGATAAAAATATGAGCAACGATGAAAAGCATGTACATTCTTATTATGAGGTGTACTTTCTTTCAGAAGATAATGCTTCTGTTTTTATTCAGAATAAGCTTTATAAACTCTGGCAAGGGGATGTAGTGATTTTACCGCCCGGAACTTTACATAGGGTGATACACCGGGAAGAAAGCGAAACGTATAGCTATTTTGCTTTTTGTATAAGCTGTGAATATTATGAGAAACTTTTACAAATATCAAAAGATTATGAATACATGATAAAGTCTGTATTGGAGGAAGAAGAATATATTTATCATAATACACAGGTAGAATTTTCTGATATTCAATCGGCGATTTTTCACTTATTGGAAGAAATTCATGGAAATCAGTATGGTAAAGAAACAAAAATTTTTATTGGAATTTGCGATTTGCTTTTACTGCTGAATAGAATGGTATATAAAAAAAATCATCCTCAAAAAGCAAAAGAAGAAGAGAATTTGTATGGGAATATTTTGAAATATATTGATGATAATCTGGAAAAAGAGCTGTCTTTAGAATATCTTGCAGGGGAATTTCTGGTGAGCAAATATCATATTGCTCATATTTTTAAAGAAAATACAGGAATTTCCATTCATCAATATATTATGAAAAAAAGACTTACAGCATGCAAGGAAGCAATTTTAAGTAACCGTAGTATCAGTAAAGTATATTTGATGTTTGGGTTTAAGGATTATTCCAGTTTTTACAGAGCATTTAAAAAAGAGTTTGGTATTTCGCCAAAAGAATATAAGGACTTACATATACAGTTGGAAAATCATAAAGAGGTGTAAACGATGTATCATGGATTTGGAAAATTTATCAGAGGAAAGGGTTTTTCCATGCTCTTTTATTTGGCATCAGTATTGTTGATGTTTTATCTGACAATAAAAATAGGAAATATTGTGGAGTACCTGTTTTCCATAAATATTTATGCAGCTGTATTTGTTACATTAGCAGTTTTGATGTTTTATATGCTTTGCTATTTTGGCAGCAAAAAAGCGGAGAAAAGAGCAAAAAAGCTGTATGAAGCCTGTGGTATTGTTTTATGTGTGCTTTTAAACCTTACTATGTGTTTTTTCGTATTTGATTTTTTAGACATTTTTATGTCTGTTAAAGAGGGAAGCTGGTGCCTGATACCGGCAGCAGTAGGAACGCTGCTGTCTGTATATGGATTTCTTCATGCCAGACATTTGATTGTGAAGAAATATCAAATTCAGCTGGGAGAAAAGAAAAGGGATAAAAGGCTGGTTTTGTTGAGTGATATTCACACAGGGTCTTTTGTCAATGAAAAGCAGCTGGAGAAAATTGTAAAAAGAGTTAATGAGTTAGATGCAGATATGATTTTCATTGCCGGGGATACTTTTGATGTGAAAGCATTTGAAACCTGCAATCTTTCAAAACTGGAACAAATATTTAGAAAGCTATGCTCGAAAGAAGGAGTATATGCAAGTCTTGGAAATCACGATCCACTTTCGTCGGAAAAGAATGTGAGAGAGTTTTTTGAAAAGTCCGGTATTTGTCTTTTGACAGATGAAAATGTGGAAACAGAGGATTTTTATATTATAGGCCGTGAGGATGTGACTTCCTGTCCTGACAGAAAAAGTCTGCCAGAAATACTTCCAAGGGAAAGAGGTAAGAAGCCGGAAATTTTGTTAGACCATAATCCAGGTGGTATAGAGGAAGCCATAGAAAATAGAGTCGCTCTTGTGTTATGTGGACATACGCATAAAGGCCAGTTTTTTCCGGCAACTTTTTTTACAAGACTTGCCTATGGAAAGAAAGACTTTTACGGATATGCGAAAAGAGAGGAAACCCAGAGTATTGTATCTGCGGGAACAGGGTATTTTCAAATGCCCATGAGAATTGGAAGCAACAGTGAAATCGTACTGATAGAAATATAAAAGAAACCGCCTCATTAGGGAGTTGTTGTAATCGCTTCTTAATGTGGCGGTCTTTCTATTCTTTTTTAATTAGATTAGTTATCTTCTTCTGTCATAGTGTATACCTGACGTTTTCTTGCCATTTCATCGCTTGCCAGATATTCGTCATAAGTGGTAATCTTGTCAATTAACACACCGTTTGGAAGGATTTCCATAATACGGTTTGCAGTTGTCTGAACAATCTGGTGGTCATGAGAAGCAAAGAGCAGAACGCCTGGGAACTTAATCATACCGTTGTTCAATGCTGTAATAGACTCCATATCTAAGTGGTTGGTAGGTTCATCTAAAATTAAGATATTCGCACCAGAAATCATCATTTTGGAAAGAAGACATCTTACTTTTTCACCACCGGAGAGTACGCGGACTTTTTTCACTCCATCTTCACCAGGGAAGAGCATACGTCCAAGGAAACCACGTACATAAGTTGCATCTTTAATTTCGGAATAACCGGTGAGCCAGTCCGCAATAGTTAAATCGTTATCAAATTCTTTTGTACTGTCTTTTGGAAAATATGCCTGAGAAGTAGTAACTCCCCATTTGTAAGTACCTTCATCCGGTTCCATTTCACCCATTAAAATCTGGAAAAGAACGGTTTTGGCACGTTCATTTCCGCCTACGAAAGCTACTTTGTCATCATGACCTAAAGTGAAAGTGATATTATCTAAAACTTTTACGCCGTCAATTGTTTTTGAAAGACCTTCTACCATTAAGACTTCATTTCCGATTTCGCGATTTGGACGGAAGTCAATGTAAGGATATTTACGGCTGGATGGACGCATATCATCTAACTGAATTTTTTCCAGAGCACGTTTTCTGGAAGTAGCCTGTTTTGACTTGGAAGCATTAGCAGAAAATCGGGAAATAAATTCCTGAAGTTCTTTAATTTTTTCTTCTTTTTTACGATTGGCTTCCTTCATCTGTTTGATTAAAAGCTGACTGGACTCATACCAGAAATCATAGTTTCCGGCATAGAGCTGGATTTTACCATAATCAATATCAGCAGTATGTGTACATACTTTATTCAAGAAGTAACGGTCATGAGATACTACAATAACTGTATTTTCAAAGTTAATAAGGAATTCTTCAAGCCATTCAATAGCATCTAAATCCAAGTGGTTAGTAGGCTCGTCAAGAAGCAGGATGTCGGGATTTCCGAAAAGTGCCTGTGCAAGCAGAACTTTGACTTTTTCACTTCCCTTTAAGTCAGACATCAGGGCATAGTGTAAATCCGTATCAATTCCCAGACCATTTAAAAGCATAGCTGCATCAGACTCAGCTTCCCAGCCGTTCATTTCAGCAAATTCTCCTTCTAATTCACTGGCACGGATACCATCTTCATCTGTGAAATCTTCTTTGGAATAAATGGCTTCTTTTTCTTTCATAATGTCATAAAGACGCTGATTTCCCATAATAACAGTATCCAGAACAGGATAGGAGTCATATTTAAAGTGATCCTGCTGTAAAAAGGACAGACGCTGTCCCGGAGTGATAGTAATATTACCATTTGTGGTTTCCAACTGTCCTGACAGGATTTTTAAAAAAGTAGATTTACCTGCACCGTTGGCGCCTATTAATCCATAACAGTTGCCTTCTGTAAATTTAATATTAACATCTTCAAACAGTGCTTTCTTTCCAATTCGTAAAGTAACATTATTTGCTGCAATCATGTTCTAATTTTCCCTCGCTTATTAATAAAACAATTTTTACGATTTCTGCGTAATCTCTTTTATTGTACCTGAAAACAGGGATTTTGCAAGTGTTTCTTACGAAAAATACTTGATTAAAGGAGTACAGATTGATATAATAATGGTCTGAATAAGAATAATTGCTTAATTATAATGAAGAAATACAAAGATAAAGAGGGGAAATATTCCATGTTGATTACAAGAGAGTGTGACTATGGTGTGCGTATTATCCGCGCATTGGCATCGGGTAATAAGATGTGTGTACATCAAATTTGTGAGCAGGAGGATTTAACACCTGCATTTGTATATAAGATTTTAAAAAAATTGGAAAAAAAGGAAATTGTAAAATCCTTCAGAGGAAGTAATGGGGGATATGCGCTGAAAAGTTCTGTAAAAGAATTGACTTTGCTGGATATTTATCTGGCAGTGGATCCGGAGTTTTATATGATTGAGTGTATGAACCCCAAAAAACCTTGTACGCATAATCAGTCTGACTGTGGTTGTGCCGTACATAAAGAATTGGTGAGAGTACAGCAGATTTTATTAAAGGAATTAAAAGCACATTCCATTGCAGAGATTATGGGAATGGAACAGGAATGATGAAATAGGGTTTGTTTTTTTGGAAAAACATTTTGTTTTCTTTGGTTTTAGAAATAGACACGTCCTTGAAATCGTGCTATAATTTAATATAGACTTCGTGCGCGAAGTGAAATATTGTTTAAAACAATTTTCAAGGAGGAAAATCAAATGGCTAGAAAGATGAAAACCATGGATGGTAACCATGCAGCAGCTCATGCTTCTTATGCGTATTCTGATGTAGCGGCTATCTATCCTATTACCCCGTCATCTGTAATGGCAGAAGCAACAGACGAATGGGCAACACAGGGAAGAAAGAACATTTTCGGACAGGAAGTACAGGTTACTGAAATGCAGTCTGAAGCAGGTGCAGCAGGTGCAGTTCACGGTGCCCTGGCAGCAGGTGCCCTGACTACAACATATACAGCATCTCAGGGACTTCTGTTAATGATCCCAAACCTTTACAAAATTGCCGGTGAGCAGTTACCAGGTGTTATCAACGTTTCTGCTCGTGCTTTAGCAAGCCATGCATTGTCAATCTTCGGTGATCACTCTGACGTATATGCATGTCGTCAGACAGGTTGTGCTATGTTATGTGAATCTTCTGTACAGGAAGTTATGGACTTAACACCAGTTGCACACTGTGCAGCAATCAAAGGTAAAGTTCCATTCATCAACTTCTTTGATGGTTTCCGTACATCTCATGAAATTCAGAAAATTGAAACATGGGATTACGAAGATTTAAAAGATATGGTAGATATGGATGCTGTTGACGAATTCCGTAAACATGCATTAAATCCAAATCACCCATGTCAGAGAGGTTCTGCTCAGAACCCTGATATCTTCTTCCAGGCAAGAGAAGCATGTAACCCATACTACGATGCATTACCAGCATTAGTACAGGAATACATGGATAAAGTAAATGAAAAAATCGGCACAAACTACAAATTATTCAACTACTACGGTGCTGAAGATGCTGAACACGTTATCATTGCTATGGGTTCTGCATGTGAAACAATCGAAGAAACAATCGATTACTTAATGGCAGCCGGCAAAAAAGTTGGTCTTGTTACAGTTCGTCTTTACAGACCATTCTGTGCTGAAGCATTAGTAAACGCTATTCCGGAAACTGTAAAACAGATTTCTGTATTAGACAGAACAAAAGAACCAGGTGCTCTTGGCGAACCATTATACTTAGACGTTGTTGCTGCATTAAAAGGTACAAAATTCAACGATACACCAATCTTCAGCGGACGTTACGGATTAGGTTCCAAAGATACAACACCAGCTCAGATCGTTTCTGTATACGAAAATACAACAAAAGAAAAATTCACAATCGGTATTGTTGATGATGTTACTAACTTATCTCTGGAAGTTGGAGCTCCTCTTGTTACAACACCAGAAGGAACAATCAACTGTAAATTCTGGGGATTAGGTGCTGACGGTACTGTTGGTGCTAACAAAAACTCCATCAAGATTATCGGTGACAATACAGATATGTATGCTCAGGCATACTTTGATTATGACTCTAAAAAATCCGGTGGTGTTACAATGTCTCACCTTCGTTTTGGTAAGAGCCCAATCAAATCCACATACCTGATTAAACAGGCTAACTTTGTTGCTTGTCACAATCCTTCCTATGTTAACAAATATAACATGGTTCAGGAATTAGTTGACGGCGGTACATTCTTATTAAACTGCCCATGGGATATGGAAGGTCTTGAAAAACACTTACCAGGACAGGTAAAAGCTTTCATCGCTAACCACAACATCAAATTCTATGTAATTGATGGTATTAAAATTGGTAAAGAAATCGGACTTGGCGGACGTATCAATACAGTTCTTCAGTCTGCATTCTTCAAACTTGCTAACATCATTCCGGAAGAACAGGCTATCGAATTAATGAAAGCTGCTGCAAAAGCTACTTACGGAAGAAAAGGTGACGCTATCGTTCAGATGAACTATGACGCTATCGATGCAGGTGCAAAACAGGTTGTTGAAATTCAGGTTCCAGAAAGCTGGAAAGATTGTGCTGATGAAGGTTTATTCATGGCTCATGCTGAAGGCGGACGTCAGGATGTTGTTGACTTTGTAAACAATGTTCAGGCTAAAGTAAATGCTCAGGAAGGTAATACATTACCTGTATCTGCATTTAAAGATTATGTTGATGGTACAACACCATCTGGTTCTTCTGCATACGAAAAACGTGGTATTGCAGTAGATATTCCTGTATGGCAGCCAGAAAACTGTATCCAGTGTAACCGTTGTGCATACGTTTGTCCTCATGCTGTAATTCGTCCGGTTGCTATGACTGATGCTGAAGTAGCAGCAGCTCCAGAAGGAATGAGAACATTACCTATGACAGGTATGGCTGATTACAAGTTTGTTATGACTGTATCTGCTTATGACTGTACAGGATGTGGTTCTTGTGCAAATGTCTGCCCAGGTAAGAAGGGTGCAAAAGCTCTTGTTATGGCAAACATGGAAGAAAATGCAGGAGAACAGAAATTCTTCGATTACGGTGTAACATTACCAGTGAAAGAAGATGTTATTGCTAAATTTAAAGAAAATACAGTTAAAGGTTCTCAGTTCAAACAGCCATTACTTGAGTTCTCAGGAGCTTGTGCAGGTTGTGGAGAGACACCTTACGCTAAATTAATCACACAGTTATTTGGTGACAGAATGTACATTGCAAACGCAACAGGATGTTCTTCTATCTGGGGTAACTCCTCACCATCTACACCATATACTGTAAATGCAAAAGGACAGGGACCAGCTTGGTCTAACTCTCTGTTCGAAGACAACGCTGAATTCGGATATGGTATGTTATTAGCTCAGAAAGCTATCCGTGGCGGATTAAAAGAAAAAGTTGAGTCTGTAATGGCTAACGAAAACGCATCTGAAGAAGTAAAAGCAGCTTGCCAGGAATGGTTAGATACATTCAACAGCGGAATTACAAATGGTGCAGCTACAGATAAATTAGTAGCAGCATTAGAAGGATGCGATTGTGAAGTATGCAAAGACATCGTTAAGAACAAAGACTTCTTAGCTAAGAAATCTCAGTGGATCTTCGGTGGTGACGGTTGGGCATACGACATCGGTTTCGGTGGTGTTGACCACGTATTAGCTTCCGGACAGGATATCAATGTAATGGTATTCGATACAGAAGTTTACTCCAACACAGGTGGACAGTCTTCTAAATCTACACCAACAGGTGCTATTGCACAGTTTGCAGCTGGTGGTAAAGAAGTTAAGAAGAAAGATATGGCTTCTATCGCAATGAGCTATGGTTATGTATATGTTGCTCAGATTGCTATGGGTGCAGACTTTAACCAGACTGTAAAAGCAATTGCAGAAGCTGAAGCATATCCAGGACCATCTCTGATTATTGCTTATGCTCCATGTATCAACCATGGTATTAAGAAAGGTATGAGCAAAGCTCAGACAGAAGAAGAATTAGCAGTTAAGTGTGGATACTGGCATAACTTCCGCTTTAACCCAGCAGCAGAAAGTAAATTCACTCTGGATTCTAAAGCTCCAACAGAAGATTACCAGGCATTCCTTGATGGAGAAGTTCGTTACAACTCTCTGAAACGTTCTAATCCAGAAAAAGCTGCTAGATTGTTCGCTAAGAATGAGTCTGAAGCTAAGGCTAGATACGATTACCTGAACAAACTGGTTACTCTTTACGGAAAAACAGAAGAGTAATTCCATTAACAAAATAATGTTATAAATGTGTCCGGACGAGAAAAAAAGCCCTGTTCTGCAGAAGTTCTGTAGAACAGGGCTTTTTGTGTTTTCAGAGAAAATTGCGTCCTTAGAACCTTCGCCAGCTGGCAGGTCCTGTTTTGTTTTTTATATAATCAAAGTATCCTTGTTTTCCAACCATAACACCCATAACAACATCCTGGCTTATAAAAAAGCCTATAGCTTTTTCAGGATATATGTAAAATTCTCCGTCTGTAAATCCTTCAAAAAATTTTTTTGAAAATTTAAAAAATAAGTATGTCTTTTGTAAATAAATACATGATAAATATAGAGAAATTGTAATATAAGTATGATACAATAATCAAATAATCATACAAATGAAGCAGAGGGAGCTTATAAAAATATGGCAAAAAAGAAAAAGGGCATAAGTTGGCATAAGAAAGTGTTTATATGTGGCACAGTTGTAGTTGGTGTGTTGGGATTATTATATGCAGGCGGAGCTTTTTATTATAAAGATAAGTTTTTTAAAGGAACAAAGATAAATGGAATTTCCTGTGATAATTTAACAGCCCAAGAGGCAGAGAAAAAACTGAAAGATAAAATTGAAGATTATTCTGTGGAGATTGCTTTTAAAGATGGAAAGAAAGAAGTGATTAGGGGCAAGGAGATTAATTACCAGTATGTTTCTGATGGGAAAGTTCAGGAACATATGGAAAATCAAAATCCTTTTTTATGGACTTCAGGTTTTTTTAAACAATCCGATTATCAAGTGGGTGAAGCCATTGATTTCGATGAAACAAAGCTTCAGGAAAAACTGAATACCTTTGCGTGTATGCAGGACGGAAACATGATTCCCCCCAAGGATGCTTATATTGCTTTTGAAAACAATTGCTTTGTCATAAAACCGGAGGAAGCAGGAACTACGCTTGATAAGGCAATGCTGACGGAAAAGATACTTGCAGCAGTAAAAGAAAGCCAGGATACCTTTTCTGCTGAAGAAGCAGGTGTTTATGCGCTTCCTGCAGTTACAAGTGAAGATGAGACGCTGAAACATCAGCAGGATGTGTGGAATGAATGTGCCGCAGTGACTGTGACCTATACGTTTGGCGATAAAAAGGAAGTTCTGGATGGAATGACAGTAAAAGACTGGATGACTTATGATGAGAGCGGAAATTATGTGGAGAATTTAGGCGTTTTGCAGAAACATATCAGAGATTACGTGCAGATGTTGGGAGAAAAATATAATACCATAGGCACAGAAAGAACACTTACCAGCACGTATACAGGTGAACCGGTTACTGTATCAGGGGGCAGTTATGGCTATCTCATTGATATAAAAGGAGAAAGAGCCCAACTCTTAAAAGATATTCAGTCTCATGGGAATATTGAAAGAGAACCGGTATATGCGAAAAAAGGAAAAGCTTATGGTGAAAATGATATTGGAAATACTTATGTAGAACTGGATTTAAGCGCACAGCATTTATGGTATTACAAGGAAGGGACACTTTTAATGGAGTCCGACTTTGTATCGGGAACTTACAATGATAAAAGCAGAAGAACACCGTCAGGTGTATATTCATTGGCATATAAGCAGAGAAACCAGGTCTTACGCCCGGCTCCAAATCCAGACGGAAGCTATGACTACGAGTCACCGGTATCTTATTGGATGCCGTTTAATGGCGGTATTGGTTTACATGATGCCAACTGGAGGGGGAGATTTGGAGGAAATATTTACAGAAACAGTGGTTCTCATGGCTGCATTAATCTTCCCGTTTCTTTTGCCGGGAAGTTTTACGAAAGTATTGAGGCAGGCTGTCCGATTGTATGTTTTTACAGATAATTAACTTGCAACCATAAAATTTTTGTAGTACAATAAATATGAGCAGGAGACAAGAACAGAAGCTGTGGGACAGCTTTATGGTCTTGTCTTTTTATCACGGATTATGAAATAACAGAAGGTGAAAATATGAAGTGGCAGATTATGGAAGAATTTGAAGACTGCCCGGTAGTTGCCGCTATAAAGAATGAGGAAGGACTGAAAAAATGTATTCATTCAGATATTCCAATTGTGTTTGTGTTATATGGTGACATTTGTAATATCAGTCAGATTGTCAGTCGTTTAAAAAAGGCAGGAAAAACAGTTATTATACATATTGATTTAATTGCCGGATTAAGCAGCAAAGAAATTGCAGTTACTTATATAAAATCTGTAACACATGCAGATGGAATTATTTCTACAAGACCATCTGTAATCCGTCAGGCAAAAGAAGAAGGGCTATTTGCCATTATGCGCTTTTTTGTCATTGACTCTATGGCTTTTGAGAGTATTAAGCGCCAGACAGAGAGTGTACATCCGGATATGATAGAAATTCTTCCGGGAGTGATGCCGAAGATTATACAGAAAATTTGTAAACAGAATAGAACTCCTGTAATTGCAGGAGGATTAATAGCAGATAAAGAGGATATTATGGCAGCCCTTGATGCAGGAGCTGTTTCAATATCCACCACCAATCAGAATGTGTGGTTTATGTAAAAATAAAATAAATACGCCGGAGATGAGAGATAGAGCGAATGTAGCATAAGAGAACTTATGCCTTTTCGTTCTATCTTTTTTTGTTTCATAAAAAATTTAGCAGACCTTATGTCTGGGAAGGAGATAAAAAATGTACGATGTAGTAATTATTGGAGCAGGAGTTATAGGATGTGCGGTGGCGAGAGAATTGTCAAAATATCGATTAAAGACAATTGTATTAGAAAAGGGAGAGGATGTATGTTCTGGGACCTCTAAGGCAAACAGCGCGATTGTTCATGCGGGATTTGATGCAGAACCGGGGACATGGAAGGCAAAGATGAATGTGATAGGCAGCAGAAAGATGGAAGCCTTGTCAAAGGAGCTGGATTTTCCATATAAAAGAAATGGTTCATTGGTTCTTTGTTTTGAGGAAAAAGATTTATACAAGTTAGAAAATTTGAAGAAAAAAGGAATAGAAAATGGTGTGGAAGGACTGGAAATTATTACAGGAGAAAAAATTTGGGAAATGGAACCAAACCTTTCAAAAAATGTAAAAGCCATGCTTTATGCGCCTACAGGTGCGATTATCTGTCCTTTTAAACTGACTATTGCTCTGGCAGAAAATGCCAATATCAATGGAGTAGAATTTGCCTTTGATACAGAAGTAAAAAATATTCAGAAGACAACAGCCGGATATACAATCGAAACTACAAAGGAATATTATGAAACAAAATGCATTGTAAATGCAGCCGGTGTGTATGCGGATATTTTCCACAATATGGTCAGTGAAGAAAAACTGACTATTATTCCAAGAAAGGGAGAATATTGTCTGATGGATAAGAAGGCTGGAAATTTTGTATCACATACAATTTTTCAGCTTCCGACAGAAATGGGAAAGGGTGTTTTGATTACCCCTACTGTTCACGGAAATCTTTTAGCAGGACCTACAGCGGAGGATATAGAAGACAGAGAAGGAATTAATACTACAGGAGAGGGAATAGCAAAATTGTCAAAAATGGCAAAATTAAGTGCAGAAAATATTCCTCTTAATATGGTTATTACTTCTTTTGCAGGACTGCGTGCAACAGAAAAAGGCGGAGATTTTGTGTTAGGAGAAGTCGCTGATGCACCGGGATTTTTTGACGCAGCAGGTATTCAGTCTCCGGGACTTTCCAGTGCGCCTGCGATTGGGGAATATTTGGCAGATGGAATTGCAGGGAGATTAAATGCACAAAAAAAAGAAAATTTCAAACCTGAAAGAAAAGATATTCCTTGTGTGGCTGAAATGCCAAAAGAAAAATTAAAAGCATTGATAAAAGAAAATCCTTTATACGGAAATGTGATCTGCAGATGTGAGACCGTTACGGAAGGAGAGATTGTAAATGCAATTCACAGACCATTAGGTGCAAAGTCTCTGGATGGAGTAAAAAGAAGAACAAGAGCAGGAATGGGAAGATGTCAGTCTGGATTTTGTGCTCCCAGAGTAATGGAAATTTTGGAACGAGAACTTCAGAAATCACCTTTGGAAATCACAAAAGCAGGAGGAACATCTGCTTTATTGACAGGAAAAATTAAGGAAGATTTAGAATAAGAAAGGATAGAAAAAAAATGCAGGAATATGAATTAATTATTGTAGGAGGCGGTCCGGCAGGACTTGCAGCAGCGATTTCAGCACGAGAGAATGGTATTGAACGACTTTTGATTTTAGAAAGAGATTATGAACTGGGGGGTATTTTAAACCAGTGTATTCATAACGGTTTTGGCTTACATACTTTTAAAGAAGAGCTGACAGGTCCGGAATATGCACAACGTTTTATTGATCAGGTATTTGAAAAAAATATTCCATATAAATTAAACACGATGGTGTTGGAGATTGAAGCGTGTGGCGATGAGAAAATGGTAACTGCCATAAATAAAGAAGATGGATTGATGCGTCTAAAGACAAAATCTGTGATTTTAGCTATGGGATGCAGAGAACGGCCAAGAGGTGCATTGAATATACCTGGATATCGTCCGGCAGGAATTTATACAGCAGGAACAGCTCAAAGATTAGTGAATATGGAAGGTTTAATGCCAGGGAGAGAAGTCGTGATTTTAGGCTCAGGAGATATTGGACTTATTATGGCAAGACGTATGACACTGGAAGGGGCAAAAGTCAAAGTAGTAGCAGAATTATTACCATATTCCGGTGGATTACAGAGAAATATTGTCCAGTGTCTGGAAGATTTTGATATTCCTTTAAAACTCAGTCATACAGTGGTAGAAGTTCATGGAAAAGAGAGGGTGACGGGAGTAACTCTGGCAGAGGTAGATGAAAATCGCAGACCAATTCCAGGTACAGAAGAGTTTTATTCTTGTGATACCTTACTTCTATCCTGTGGTTTAATTCCGGAAAACGAATTGTCCGTAAAGGCAGGAATTGAACTGTCAAATATTACTTCGGGACCTGTAGTAAATGAAAGTCTGGAAACAAATATAAAAGGAATTTTTGCCTGTGGCAATGTGCTTCATGTACATGATTTAGTAGATTATGTTTCAGAAGAAGCAAAGAAAGCAGGACAGCAGGCAGCAGCATTTTTACAGGAAAAAGAGTCAGATAAAAAAGAGAAAACGATTATAATCCAGCCGGAAGGAGGCATTCGGTATACAGTACCTCAAAAAATTCGAACAGAAAGTATGGAAGAAAATCTGACAGTGAGATTTCGTGTAGGAAAAGTGTACGAAAATGTGTATGTGAATGTTTATTTAGGAGATAAACAAATCATACATAAGAAAAGAAAGAAGATGGCCCCAGGGGAAATGGAACAGATTATTTTGAAAAAATCAGATTTGACACAAGAGTTGAAATTCGATAAAATCATTATGAAATTGGAGGAAGCATAGGGATGAAAATCAAGGAATTAACTTGCATTAACTGTCCTTTAGGATGCGCTCTTACTGTAACACTAGATGGCGAAAAAGTGATAAAAGTAGAAGGAAACACATGTCCCAAAGGAAAAACTTATGGAGAAAAGGAAGTTACAAATCCTACCAGAATTCTTACATCCAGTGTGGAGGTTATAGGTGGAAAACTTCCTGTTGTTTCGGTAAAAACTGCCTCCGATATTCCAAAAAATAAAATCAAAGAATGTGCAGCTGGATTAAAAAATATTACCGTACAGGCACCGGTAAAAATCGGAGATATTGTTTTAGAAAATATAGGGGGTACGGGTATTGCATTGATTGCTACAAAAAATGTAGAAAGAAGGTAATCTGCTGCAAGAGGAGAAATAAATGCTGGATTATACCGAGAAAAGTGCAGATAAATTAAAAGAAAAAAAATTATATCTTCTGGATATGGATGGAACAATTTATAATGAAAATCAAATTTTTGATGGAACTTTAGAATTTCTTGCTGAAATTGAAAGAAGAGGTGGAAAATATATATTTATTACGAATAATTCCTCAAAGTCTGTGGAAGATTATGTACAAAAAGTTCAGAAAATGGGAATTAAAGCAGACTACGAAAATTTTTACACATCCAGTCAGGCAACGGCTATGTATTTAAAAGAAAATTATCCAAATCAGGTGGTTTACTGCATGGGAACAGAGTCTTTGGTAAAAGAGCTTAGGGGAGCAGGAATAGAAGTTGTTACAGAAGCAGATGAGAGAGCAAGTGTTGTACTTCTAGGCTTTGATACAGAGAATACATCTGAAAAAATTCGTAATACTTGTATTATGCTGGGAAGAGATGTGGCATATTTGGCAACAAATCCGGATCTTGTTTGTCCGGTGAGTTTTGGTTATATTCCCGATTGTGGTTCTATGAGTATTATGTTGAAAAATGCCACAGGAAAAGAACCATTTTTTATTGGCAAACCAGAGCCGATTATGGTGAACTGTGTATTAAAAAAATTAAATTACACAACACAAGAAGCAGTAATCATTGGCGACAGATTGTATACGGATATTAAAACAGGAGAAAATGCCGGTGTAGATACAATCTGTGTGTTATCAGGAGAAGCCACCATGGAGGATATCTTACAGGGAGAGGTAAAGCCAAATTATATTTTCAAAAGTGTAAAGGAAATATATGAAGGACTGGCAGAGGAAACAGGACTATGAAGTATAAAAATATAAAACAGGGAATTTTTAAAAACCGTCCAAATCGGTTTATTGCCTATGTGGAAATAGATGGGAAAGAAGAGATTTGTCATGTAAAAAATACAGGGCGTTGTCGGGAATTATTAGTTCCCGGCGCCCTTGTTTTTTTGGAGGAAAGTGATAATCCTAAGCGGAAAACGAAGTATGATTTAATAGCAGTGGAAAAAGGAAATCGCCTTATTAATATGGACTCACAAATGCCGAATAAAGTTGTGGAGGAATGGCTGAAGGAGGGAAATCTCTTTGGATTGGAAGCAAAGGTACGCCATGAAGTTGTCTACGGAAATTCACGATTTGATTTATATATAGAAAGTGGAGAGAGAAAAATTTTCATGGAAGTAAAGGGTGTTACTTTGGAAGAAAATAATGTTGTAAGATTTCCTGACGCACCTACACAAAGAGGGGTGAAACATATCCATGAACTGGTAAAATGTATGGAAGATGGATATGAGGCATATCTTATGTTTGTTATCCAAATGGAAGATGTATCTTATTTCGAACCGAATTGCAAAACACATCCAGAATTTGCTCAGGCATTGGAAAATGCAGAAAAAGCAGGTGTTCACATCCTTGCATACGATTGTATTGTAAGAAAAGACTTGATAAATCTTGCAAAACCTGTTAGGGTTTATTTAGAGTAAAAATATACTGAAAACAGAAAATAACAGGAGCAAATATGTTAGAACAGATTGTAGAACCTTTGCTAATCTGGTATGAGAAAAATAAGAGAAGCTTACCTTGGAGGGAGGATCCCACCCCTTATCATGTATGGATTTCAGAGATTATGCTTCAGCAGACTAGGGTAGAAGCAGTGAAGGGTTATTATGCAAGATTTATAGATGCATTACCTGAAATTGAAGATTTAGCAGTGTGTCCGGAAGAGAAATTATTAAAGCTTTGGGAAGGACTTGGGTATTATAATCGGGTAAAAAATATGCAGAAGGCAGCCAGAGAAGTGATGGAATTGTATGGTGGAAAACTGCCTGCAGATTATGATAAATTATTAGGGCTTTCCGGAATTGGAAGTTATACGGCAGGAGCAGTTGCATCGATTGCTTTTGGAATTTCAAAGCCTGCGGTGGATGGTAATGTACTTCGTGTAATTACCAGAATTACAGAGAATTCTTCTGATATTTTGAAGCAGTCTACAAAGAGAGAAATGGAAAAATGTTTAGAAAAAATTATGCCTGTGCATGCTCCTGGCGCTTTTAATCAGAGCTTAATGGAGCTGGGAGCAACAGTATGTGTGCCGAATGGTATGGCGAAATGCGAGTGCTGTCCCGTAGCAGAATTTTGCATGGCAAGAGCCCATGATACAGTTTTGGAATATCCGAAAAAGACAGCGAAAAAACCCAGAAAGATAGAAGAAAAAACCATATTGATTATTCAAAACGGACAGGAATTTGCTATACAAAAACGTCCTGAAAATGGACTTTTAGCAGGGCTTTATGAGCTTCCAAACAGATCTGGATATCTGACACAGGAAGAGGCTGTCCGCTGTGTGGAAGACATGAAATTGATGCCTGTTTATATTAAGGAAGCAGGAAGCTCAAAGCATATTTTTTCTCATGTAGAATGGCACATGAAAGGATATCTTGTAAAAGTGGCATCTACGGAAGAAAAGCAGGTGGGAAAACTGATATTTGTCGATAAAAAAAATTCGAAAAAGAAATATCCCATTCCATCTGCGTTTTCAGCATATAGAAAGTACATTGAGGAGGACTTTTAAATGAAGTTATTATCCATTACTGTGCCTTGTTACAATTCACAGGATTATATGAGAAATTGTGTAGACTCTCTTTTAGAGGGTGGAGATTTAGTGGAAATTTTAATTGTTGATGATGGTTCTAAGGATGACACAGCGAAAATTGCAGATGAGTATGCTGCCCGTTATCCGAATATTGTAAAGGCAATTCATCAGGAGAATGGAGGACATGGAGAGGCTGTAAATGCCGGACTTCGAAATGCTACAGGTTTTTACTTTAAAGTTGTAGACAGTGATGACTGGGTAAATAAAGAAGCTTACCATGAAATTCTTGACAAGCTTCGGGAAATGCTTGCAGGACCGGAAACCTTGGATATGATGATTAGTAACTTTGTGTATGAAAAGCAGGGTGCTAAACATAAAAAGGTGATGAAATATAAAAACTATATGCCGGAAGGTAAAATTTTTACATGGAAAGAAATGGGCAGGATGCCTATTGGAAAGTATATTTTAATGCATTCTGTTATTTATAGAACAGAGCTTTTAAGGGAATGTAAATTAGAACTGCCAAAGCATACTTTTTATGTAGATAATATTTTTGTATATAAACCATTGCCGTATGTAAAAAACATGTGCTATATGGACGTGAATTTTTATCGCTATTTTATTGGAAGAAACGATCAGTCTGTCAATGAAGAAGTTATGATTCGCCGTATCGATCAGCAGCTTTTGGTAAACCGACTGATGATTGATATTATTTCAGAAGAGAAAATTACAGATAAAAATACACGTAGATATATGCTGAAATATCTGGATATTATTATGGCTGTATCTTCTATTATGTTAATTCGTTCCGGTACAGAAGAAAATCTGGAAAAGAAGAAAGAACTTTGGAGATATTTAAAAAATGCAGATATTCATATTTACAGAAAGTTGTATATGAGTATTTTAGGAAGAGGCGTAAATCTTCCGGGAGGAAGTGGCAGACGACTTTCTGTTGCTCTATATAAAGTAGCACAAAAATTTTATGGATTTAATTAGTTTCCTAAGGTAACAAAAAAGGCTATCCCTTTAAACATTATTCTAAAATATTTATACATCTTTAGCGAATTTGTCGGGACGCTTTGAGATTATAAGCTCAAAGTGAGCGCAGACGGAACATAAAATGTATAAATATTTGGAATAAGTATTAAAGTGACAGCCTCTTTTTATACTCTTACAGGCTTTTTTTCCTGTACAACTCTGGGCTTATAAAAAAGCTGAAAACAAACGATATTAAGAGCTATAGCAGCAATAACGTCCACCAGTGTATGTTGTTTTAAGAATACAGTTGCCATAACAATCAGTACGGTTAAAAGTGCAGTACCTGTTAGGAACACTTTGTGCTTCTGAAAAGCTTTATGATGAAAAATAGCAATACAGCATGCAATCGAGTTAAATACATGAATGCTGGGCAAAATATTGGTTGGAGTATCAATTGCATAGAGATACTGTACCAATTGAATAAAAATACTGTTCCCGGTTAATTCAGGTCTCAAATCCTGTCCATTGGGATAAACAAGAGAAACAAGAATAAACAATGTCATTCCGACTCCCAATGTTAAGATAAATTGCCAGTATTCTTGCTTATTTTTATTGATAAAAGCAAAATAAAATACCGTTACGGCAACATATCCAAACCAGAGAAGATAGGGAACAATAAAGTATTCACAGAAAGGGATATAATCATCAATTTTCATGTGAATGATATTAATAGGAACCTTACGCTGCTCTACGTATTGGAATGCAAGCAGATATAAGATGCCATAAATGGGGATGATTAAAGTATGTTTATATTTTTTTAGAAATTCCAAAATTTCACCTCGCATTCGTTCAGAATAGTCATATCAATCTTTGTGCTATTATAGCACAGCAGAAAGGGGATAACAACGTAGTTTACACTTGTTTAATAAATTAAAGAATATGTTTATTTTATTAGAAAAAAATTAAAAAATTCTGTATTTTAACCTTCTTTTATTGGGATAAAACTGTCAAAAATGATGGAGTCAAAATAGTATTTTTGTTTTTTAAATACAGCAGAGGAGCGTACAGTCCATGCGAAAACAGGGGTTTTATAAATGTATTTTTGCAAAAGAAAACTGATATTATGCTGATCTTTATAACAATAAGAAATAAAGTCTGGTTTTCCTAAAAAATTCAGTAGGAGATATTTTACAAGGAAACTTAAAAAATATCCTCCTTCTGCAACCGGCCGTGTCAGATTAGCAGAAAGTTGTCCTCTGATGATTTCCTTTCTGTTTTTCTTATACCAGCGAAGTGCAAGCGGATTGAAAGACTCAATACAATATTTACCGGAATAGGTCTGAAGTAATTCATCTGCTAAACGGCAGGTCAGTGTTTTTACTGTTGGAAGTTTAATCTCAACCAGTAGAGGAACCTGCCCTTTTACAAGATCTAAAACATCCTGAAAAAGGGGGATTTTTTCAGCGGAATTCATAAGTGTGAATTTTTGTAGTTCTTCATAGGTAAGTTCACAGACAGGTAAATCAATTCCGCACATACGTGTCAAAGTGTGGTCGTGAAAAACAACAATTTTATTATCTTTTGTTCTTTGAATATCAAGCTCAATACCATAACCATGACGAACTGCTTCCTGAAAAGCTTTCATAGAATTTTCAGGAATACGTTGGTCGGGGGTAAATAATCCTCTGTGTGCATACAGACAGTGACAAAATGCTTTAGTTTCTTTTTTTCTGGTAAAGCGCGGCAGAGTCCCTAAAATATAGATGCACAACATAAGAATAATGATCATAAGTATTTTTTCCATATTTTTCACCTGTTTCTTATTTAAGAATAACGTTAATCTGTTTCTGCGAAGACTGCAAGGTTAACTGGTCTGCTACTCCCATAGACTCTCCATCGCAGTGGATGGGAAGAGGAGCTTTGCTGGAAATATCTATTCTCTGGCATTTTGTAAGAGTAACACCGCCAAAATGTCCATGTTTTCCCAGAAAGGCAGTAGGGAAAAGCGCTAATATTTTAAGCTTCGATAGCTTTCCAATGATACAGATGTCCAGCAAATTGTCTTGAAAGTTTGCCTCAGGACAAAATTTCACACCGCCTCCTTCATAGGGCATATTCATTCCTGTAATGAAAAAGAATTTTGTCAGGGAATTAATTTCTTTTTTATCCATGCGAATAGACACAGAACATCCTTTATATTGGATTAGCAGCTTTAATGCAATTAATACATAGGTCAGTTTCCCCAGATGTATTTTATTCATTGCCTTTTTTAAGGGGGAAACCATTACATTACGGCAGATATCTGCATCATAGCCAATACCGCTGCTTACAAGAAAATAACGGGAATTTTCCTGTGTTCGGGCAAGACCTATATCCACGGCAGTACATTGGGAAGGTGATAAAATAGCATTTATACATTGTTCCACATCGCAAGAGATATTTAAAGCTCTTGCAAAATCGTTTCCGGAACCGGTGGGGATATATCCCAGTGTAACATGAGAAAACTCTGTTTGTGCCAGTCCGTTTATTACTTCGTTTAAAGTGCCGTCACCGCCTAATACGCTAAGTGTACAAGGGCGGGACAGATGTGCAATCTGCCCGGCAAGTTTTTGTGCATGTCCGGTGTATTCTGTGAAACGGGCTTCGTAAGAAACTTCCCGTTCCTTCAAAATGGCCTCAGCTTTCTTCCAGATTGACATGCCATATCCAGATTTTGAATGAGGATTTATTATAAAGTAATACATGTATTTTTACCTGCTTTTTCTTTTGTTTTGGTTACATTGTAGCAGTTTCACGTTGAGAGGACAAGAAAAATATGATAAACTGAATTTGAAAGAAAATTTATTCAGAAAGGTAGGCTTCAATATGATAAATAATGAATATGTAACATTTACAATTGGAAAGAAAAAAAATATAGCATTGATTGCCCATGATAATGAAAAACCGAAGCTTATTCAGTGGTGTAAAGAAAATTATGATATTTTGAAAAAACATAATTTATATGGAACAGGCACAACTTCCAGATTGATCGCAGATAAAGCAGGACTTTGTATAAAAGGGTATAACAGTGGACCTCTTGGAGGAGATCAGCAGATTGGAGCCAAGATTGTAGAAGGTGTTATTGATTTTATTGTATTCTTTTCAGATCCTTTGACTGCACAGCCTCATGATCCTGATGTAAAAGCACTGATGCGTATTGCACAGGTGTATGACATTCCTATGGCAGTGAATAAAGCTACAGCGGATTTTATGATTAAGTCTATTTATATGGATACAGAATATGACCACGAAGTTATTAATTTTAATAAAAATGTAGAGGACAGAGCAGAGTCTATGTAAATAAGTGCATAATAAGAAGATTTATAGATTTTCAGATTAAGACGGAAACCTATAAATCTTCTTTTTTTTGTTTTAGTAGGATGCGGGACCGGATACAATCCAGGTGCTGTAACCTGATTTTCGAAGTGCCTGCTCCATTTTCACTGCGTTGGAAAGGTTCTTAAATGCGCCTACCTGAACTTTAAACAGGCCATCTTCGTATAGCAGGAAGGCAGGATATCCCTGATCCTGTAAGGTATAAAGCATGTTATTGGCATGTTCTCTGTTACGGAAACTGCCTGTTTGTACACGGTAGAAATTATCTTGATTTTCTGTCTGATTTTCTAAAGCTTCCTCATCTAAAGTCCCTAAAACCGCAGAAGAAATCGCCTGTGCAATTTCAGAAAACTGTGTATCAAAACGTTCATTATCCGCATCTGTATTTAAAAATCCTGTTTCAATTAAAACAGCAGGCATTTTTGTCCGTCTAAGAACTACAAGACCTGGACGTGCCTTTACACCGATTTCGCGAAAACCCAGTTCTCCCAAAGCCCCGTTGATATTTTCTGCCATATCCAGTTTTTGACCTGATTTATCATATACTAAAGTTTCCACACCTTCATATTGGTTGGACTCAGGACTGGAATTGCGGTGGAAGGAAATAAAAAAATCAGCACCGGCTTCATTGGCAAGAGTCGCTTTTTCAAAAGGCGTCTGATAGATATCAGTGGTACGAGTGTATACAACATCAATGCCATTTTGAGATAAAATATTACCTACTGCCAATGCTAAATCCAGATTGTCATCTTTTTCTTTTCTGCCATTATAAGTAGCACCAAAATCGGCGCCCCCATGTCCGGCATCAATTACAACTTTATAAGCCATGTAAAACTCCTTATAAGTCTTTCTATTTAAGATATACATATCCTGGAAAAAGGTGAAAAATTATAAAAAAAATATAAAATAACTTGACATAGAAAAAATATATGTTACAATCATATCGTTAAAAAAATAACGTTAAAAAAATAACAAGAATTTAAGGAGGAAGCAACATGGCAAGATTTACATTACCAAGAGATTTATATTGGGGAAAAGGTTCTCTGGAAAACCTGAAGACATTACAGGGTAAAAAAGCTGTACTGGTTTTAGGCGGCGGTTCCATGAAACGCTTCGGATTTGTTGATAAAGCAGTAGAATATTTAAAAGAAGCAGGTATTGAAACAAAATTATTTGAAAATGTAGAGCCGGATCCATCAGTAGAAACAGTTATGAAAGGTGCAGAGTTTATGCGAGAGTTTGAGCCGGACTGGATTATTGCTATGGGTGGAGGTTCTCCTATTGATGCAGCAAAGGCAATGTGGGTGTTTTATGAGTATCCGGAGTGTACTTTTGAAGAAATTCTCACACCATTTAGTTTTCCGGAACTTCGTAAAAAAGCAAAATTCTGTGCAATTCCATCTACATCAGGTACGGCCACAGAAGTAACAGCATTTTCTGTTATTACAGATTATGCCAAGGGAATTAAGTATCCTCTGGCTGACTTTAATATTACACCGGATGTAGCGATTGTAGATCCGGAACTGGCGGAGACAATGCCAAAGCACTTAGTTGCATATACAGGTATGGATGCTTTGACACATGCCATTGAAGCTTATGTTTCTACTTTACACGGAACATTTACAGACCCTCTGGCATTAAAGGCAATTCAGATTGTTAATGATGAACTTACAAAATCTTATGATGGAAATATGGCAAGCAGAGAAGAAATGCACTATGGTCAGTGTCTGGCAGGAATGGCATTTTCCAATGCGCTCCTGGGAATTGTACACTCTATGGCGCATAAAACAGGAGCTGCTTTCTCAACAGGACATATTACACATGGTCTTGCAAATGCAATGTATCTGCCTTATGTTATTAAATACAATGCAAAAGAAGCAGAAGCAAAGAAGCGTTATGAGACAATCGCCGCCTATTTGGGACTGGAAGCCAGCGTGGATGCACTGTGTAACAGAATTGTAGAGTTAAATAACTACATGGGAATTCCAAATACATTAAAAGAGTTTGGTATTAAAGAAGACGAATTTAAAGAAAAAATCAGTGAAATTGCAAAAAATGCAGTAGGAGATGCTTGTACAGGTTCTAACCCAAGAAGCATTGACCCTGAGACAATGGAAAAATTGTTTACTTATATCTATGATGGAAAAGAAGTAGATTTTTAATTTCAGAGGAAATTGCGTCCTACGAAATTAAAAATGCTCCGCGAGGATGCGCAAGCTCGCGAAAATGAAATTATCACTTTGTGAACCGCTCGCGCGCGGAGATTGTGATATTGCACAATCTCTTTAAATTAAATAAGAATTGATTTTTAAACCGGAAGTGCTTAGAATAGTAGAGGTTGTAAAGAAATTTACAAAGACAGGAGAATGAAAATGAAGAATTTGACAGAAGGAAATCCTGTAAAGCTGATGCTGTCCTTTGCGCTTCCGGTTTGCATTGGGAATATTTTTCAGTTGTTCTACAGTCTGGCAGACACCAGAATTGTGGGAAGTGTTTTAGGGGCAAATTCTTTGGCAGCAGTTGGAGCAACCACTGCTATCAGTACCTTACTTATCGGCTTTTTACAGGGACTTACCAATGGATTTGCAATTATTGCTGCCCGCAGCTTCGGGGCAAAAAGATGGGAAGAGCTTAGAAAGGCAGCGGCGGGAACATTGCTTCTTGGCGGTGCAACCACAGCGGCGATTATGCTGCCTGTGCTTTTGGGACTGAAAGGAATTTTAAGATTACTGAATGTTCCCGATGAGTTATTGCAGGAGGCTTATGGGTATATTTTTATTGTGTTGGCCGGTATGATGATTACTATGCTTTATAATGCATGTGCCGGGATATTAAGAGCTATCGGTGATACTACAGCACCGTTGATATTCTTAATATGTGCTGCCTTTTTAAATGTAGGCCTTGATATTTTGTTTATGGCAGTGTTGCCTTTAGGGGTTCAGGGAGCTGCTCTTGGAACTGTCCTTGCACAGCTGGTTTCCGTGATTTTGTGTTTCTTTTATATATGGAAGAAATATCCGGTGTTTCATTTGAAAAAAGAAGATTTTCGTTTGGAAATCAGTTTGGTAAAACAAATGTATACATCAGGAATGTCTATGGGAATGATGATGTCTCTGGTGTTTTTTGGAACGTTGGCACTTCAATGTGCTATTAACACCTTCGGTACAGAGATTATTGTAGCACACACTGCAGCAAGAAAGGTTTCAGAACTTTATTTTTTACCTATTTCTGTTATGGGAATGACAATGGCAACTTTCTGTGGACAGAATTTTGGGGCAGGGAAATATGACAGAATGAGGAATGGAATAAAAAATGCACTTTTTATTACATGGGGGTGGAGTGTATTGGTTATTTTCATGAGCTACACAGTTGCTCCGTTTTTTGTTTCTATGGTAACAGGAAGTCATGAGAAAATTGTCATTGATACTGCTGTTTTGTATCTGAAAATAAATGCGCCTTTTTATTTTCTGGCAGCGGGAATTAGCATTTTCAGAAATGCCCTTCAGGCGGCGGGAGACCACAAAACACCGGTTATTTCCAGCTTTATTGAGCTTTTGGGAAAGGTATTAATTGCAGCGCTTTTAAGCCCTGTACTAGAATACATGGGAATTATTATTGCAGAGCCTGTGATATGGATTTTAATGATTATACCATTGGTGGTGAAACTTGTGAAAAATCCGGTATTTCGGAAAGGATATGTAGAATAGAATTAGTTTATAGTATAAAAGGTCAAAGCATGAAAATTGTTTTGATCTTTTATTTTTTATGAAATAAAATATTGGGAATGAAAAATACAAGGTTCAGCCAAAATTTTATGGGTAAAATCTTTTAACAGCGGTTGGACTATGTTAGAATAAAGGAGAAAGAGTATGGATAAGAAAAATATTGTACCATTAAAAGAGCTAAACCTTACAGATCGCTTTTTATTTGATGAAGTCATGAACGTGTCTGTGAGGTGAAAAGAAGTGAAGAAATCGGGGTGAAATATATGCAGGCATGGGAAGAAAAATATTATGAAAGAGAAGAGGGTAGGGAAGAAGGCAGAGAAGAAGGGATTAGGGCAAAATTAAAGGAACTTGTAGGAAAAAAGTTGAAAAAAGGAAAAACAGCAGAAGAAATCGCAGATATGTTGGAGGAAGACCCTCAAATTATAAAAGCGTTGATAAAAGAAATAGAAAAAGAAGGGAGAAGCTGATGGACTTTTGTATACAGGATAATGAGATTTATTATATAAATGAAAACGGAGAGAAGGCAGCAGAAGTAACGTTTCCAAGCATTGATGCAGATACGGTGGAGATTAATCATACCTTTGTGTCACAGTCTCTTCGTGGAACAGGTATGGCGGGAAAATTGATGCAGACAGCAGCAGAGGAAATTTCCAGACAGGGGAAAAGGGCAGTGCTTACCTGTTCTTATGCTATAAATTGGTTTGAGCATCATGAAGAATTTCAGGATATAATACGGAAGTAAACGGAGGAATAATTAAATTTGAAAAATATGTGAAATGTGCATTTTCCACTTTTCCCGAACATGAAAAAGTGATAGAATTTATACCAATGACAATTTTTAAAGAAAAGGATAAGGGTATGAAAACAGGAAAAACAAAGGAAGACAGAAAGAAAAAATGGGATAATTTCTGGTATTATTATAAATACCATGTATTGATTGGTGCTTTTGCATTATTTTGTATTATTACTTTTGCAAAAGATATGTTGGAAAAAGTTTCCTATGATTATGAAATTGGATTTTTAGGCAATTACTCTATGGTGGAAGAAGACAAAAGAAAAATAGAAGAATGGTTTACTGAAAATGCCAAGGATTTAAATAAAGATGGGGAAGTTCATGTGCAGATTAATGATTATTTTATCCCATCAGAAGGAGACAAAGGCTATGACCCTCAGATGGTTATGGCGGGGCAGACAAAGTTTACAGTAGATGTGCAGAGCGCAACAAGTATGGTTTATTTTGTAAGTGAAAAAAGCTACGAGAAATTCAAAGAAATGGAAGTTTTTCCTGAAGATGAAAGTCAGTTAATCGAAGTGAAAAACTGTAAAGCTTTTAAGGAATTGGGAAGTCCTGCATCTTTACAGGATATGTATATTACCATGCGTATTTTGCCGGAAGTAGCGGACAATGAAAAAGGGGAAGAAGCACAGAAATATTATGAAGAAAGTGAAAAGCTTGTAAAGAAATTTATCGGGGAGTGAGTTAAAACTCGCAGTACTCCCCGATTAAATTTTTTATGTCCTGCATTTGATTGTCAGTAGCAGTAATGGTGCGGGCACATTCTGTAAGCTTTTGTGTGATAAGTGCATATTGTTCATTACTGCCTAAATCTTTTTTATAGCGGAGCTGGTGTTCCAGACTTGCCCAGAAATCCATACCAATCGTACGAATTTGGATTTCTGCACGAATAGGAGTTTTTCCTTCTGCAAAGAAAACAGGGATTTCGATAATCATGTGATAACTGCGGTAGCCGTTTGGCTTTGGATTTTGGATATAATCTTTAATGCGAATAATTGTAATATCATCCTGTTCTGCCAGTAGGTGGGCAACTGCGTAAATATCATCAATAAAAGAGCAGATAACGCGAATTCCGGCAACATCATTTAGTTGTTCACGAATATTTTGTTCTGTAAACTCATATCCAAGACGCTGAAGTTTATTATAAATACTCAGTGGCGTCTTAATACGGCTTTTAATAGAAGAAATAGGATTTCTTTTATATTTTACGGAAAACTCGTCATCAAGCACTTCGAGTTTGGTGCTGACTTCACGAATTGCACAGCGATACATCATCATCAATGAATTATAGTAATCAGTATTTTTAATAAAACGTTCTGGAAATAAAATATCAAATTCTTCGGAAGCGTCTTCTCTTATGCTGTTTTTAATTGTGTCTTTAGGCATAAAATCACCTCTTTCGTAAATTACATGTCATGTTACAAAGAAAGTATATCGGAAAAACAGTAAAACGTCAATAAAAGTGAAAATAAAGTAGAAATTTCAAAAAAGGTATAGTATAATTAAAAGATACGAAAATTTAGTGTATATAAGAAAGGTTTGGAAAATGTTTGGATATGTAACGATTGATAAGCCTGAATTGAAGGTGAAAGAGTTTTATCGGTACAAGTCCTATTATTGCGGATTGTGCCGCACCTTGAAAGAAGAATACGGATTTCGTGGACGAATGACACTTTCCTATGATATGGCATTTTTAGTGCTGTTTTTAACTGCTTTGTATGAAGTTCCTACAAAGGAATTGCAATCTCATTGTCCATTGCATCCTGTGAAGAAAATTCCTATGCTGCAAAATGAAATATCAGAATATGGTGCAAAAATGAATATTTTGCTCGTATATTTTAAATGTGAAGATGATTGGAAGGACGATAAAAGCCTGAAAGGAATTACAGGAATGCGCCTTTTCAGAAGGAAAGCGCAGGAGATTTGCAGACAGTATAAAAGACAGGCTCATGCCATTCAAAAACAACTTAAAGTTTTGGCTTCCTATGAAGAAAAACAGGAGGAAAATCTTGATTTGGCAGCGGGAGCTTTTGGAAAGCTTATGGCAGAACTTTTTGTATACAAAGAGGATATGTGGGAAAGCGAGCTTCGCAATTTTGGATTTTATCTGGGAAAATTTATTTATATCATGGATGCTTATGATGATTTGGAGGAGGACTTAAAAACAGGTTCTTATAATCCTTTAAAAGCAGTAAAAAATAATTGTAAAGATGAAGAAAATTATGAAAATACAGTGCGGCAGATATTAGTAATGATGATGGCAGAAGCTACAGGAGCTTTTGAAAAGCTGCCCATGCTTTGGGACTCTGAGATTTTAAGAAATATTTTATACAGTGGAGTCTGGGCAAAGTATAATAAAAAACAAAAAGAAAGACAGGAGAAACAAGAGAGAGATGGTAAATAATCCTTATGAAGTGTTAGGCGTATCACCAAACGCCTCAAATGATGAGATTAAACGAGCATATCGTGATATGAGCAGAAAATATCACCCGGATTCTTATGTAGATAATCCGTTATCTGATTTGGCAGAAGAAAAGTTTAAAGAAGTACAGGAAGCTTATGACCAGATTATGAAAGAGAGAGACGGAGGGTACCAAAGCGGATATGGTGGTTATCAGAACCAGCAGTCCACATACAATCACAATGCGGCAAGTCAGGATGATATGCAGTATCAGGCTGCTTATAATTATATCAACGGCCGTCAGTATCAGCAGGCATTAAACGTATTATCCAGAATACAAAACAGAAATGCACAGTGGTATTATCTCAGCGCTTGTGCAAATATGGGTATGGGAAACAATGTAAATGCTCTGAATATGGCACGTCAGGCACAGAGTATGGATCCGGGAAATCCGGAATACAGTAACCTTGTAAACAGACTGCAGTGGAACAGCAACCGCTATCAAGGTGGAGGCTATCCTTATGCAAATGGAGGCGGCAGTACCTGCGGTACAGGAAATACTTGTTGTGACCTCTGGTGTGCAGACAGTCTTTGTGAATGCATGGGAGGCGATTTGTGTTCATGCATGTAAATGCGAAAAAAATGGCAGTATCAGGCCTTTTAATGGCTCTGGCTGTTTTGTTCATTGTTTTAAGTGGGATTTTAGATTTTAATACATTATTTTTCTTAGCAGCAGCAGCATTCTTTGTGGGGATTATTATACGTGAATTCGGATTGCGCTATGGAGCAGCTTATTTTATAGGTTGTCTGGTACTGGGGGCTTTATTGGCACCACAGAAATTGTATTGTATTACTTATGCAATGATGGGAATTTATGTCCTGGGAATTGAATTTTTATGGTATTATCTGGGGAAACATCCTCAGTGGGCAAAAAGAAAGCTGATTTTCCAGATTGGAAAATTTGTGATTTTTAATATTATGTATTTGCCTGTACTCTTTTTGTTTCCAAAACTTCTCTTTGCAGGAGAGATACCGGATACCATGCTTTTGGTACTGGTAATTGTTGGACAGATTGCTTTGTTTATTTATGATAAGGCTTATGAATATTTTTTAATTCGTATGTGGGGACAGGTACGAACAAGAATTTTTGGAAAATAACAGTGAAAAAGGAAGAATGTAAATGACAATACTTGAGATAATTGCAGGACCTGCTATTGGAGCTGTTATTGGTTATTGTACCAATTATATTGCAGTTAAAATGCTGTTTCGTCCTTTGAAACCAGTGAAAATTGGAAACAAGACACTGCCCTTTACACCGGGAATTATTCCCAAAGGACAGGGAAGGATGGCAAAAGCTTTAGGGCAGGCAGTAGGAGAGCATCTTCTTACAAAAGAGGATTTTGAGAAAATGCTTCTTTCAGATGATATTAAAAATGCAGTGGTAGATGCAGTGTCACAGAAAGCAGAAAAATTAAGAGTTGCAGATATTCCTCTGGAAGAATTTCTGTCACAATATACGGGACAGGAAGAGTATGATCTTATGCGGGATAAGCTGGAAGATTATATTACAGAAAAGATTACAGAAGGTGTTGAAAAACTGGATATTGGTGCGATTATTGTAGAAGAAGGAACAAAGGAAGTGAAAGAAAGATTTAAAGGCGGTATGCTTGCAATGTTCCTGAATGATGATTTAATCCAATCAGTAGCAGCTCCTATTGGAAAGAAAGTAGACGAATATATAAAAGAAAACGGGGAAGAAAAAATAAGACCGGCAGTAGTTGCTCAGATGGCTGCAGCAGAGAGTAAAACAGTAGCTCAATGGGCAGAGGTTATCCCTGTAAGTGACAAGAAGATCTGTCAGATTGTAGAAAATGTTTATGTGAAATTTGTAAATGAAAAAGCAGAAGAGCTGGCAGAAAAATTCCATGTTGCAGAGATTGTAGAAGAAAAAATTAATGCAATGGACGTTTTGGAACTGGAAAATCTGTTGCTTGGGATTATGAAAAAAGAACTCAATGCAGTGGTTAGCTTGGGAGCAGTGATAGGCTTTATATTGGGACTTCTTAATATATGGATTTAAAAATGTTGTAGGAAAAGGTATTCAAAATATTTTATATTTTTGCATACTTTCCTACAACATTTTTTTGTCTCATAGGAAAGTATGTCCTAGGAAATCAAAAATGCTTTGCAAAGATTGGTTTTTATATGAAAGGACACGGAATATTTTGTATAAAATACAAAAAATAAGTCAATGCCAGCATATCTGCACTTCCTCCCGGACTAATGTTTTTGGAAACAAAAAAAGCGTCCAGTTCTGGCAGTATGGAAAGCTGTTCTTTATAAGTGGCACAGCTCAAAAACTTTTTTAAATTCTTTTGAACTTTGCAGGCAAAGTTATAATCAGAACGTGTAATTAGGTTGGTGTCCTCCGTGTAGGCGATGTAGTGTAAAAGCGTAATAAGTCCTGCTTGCCACAGAGAAAATCCTTTTTCTAAAGCAGACTTGAAAATAGGAATTCCCATGGTAAAAAGATGTGGAAAACCGTTTTGGGCTTCTCCGCGAATTCCTGTAATTTTATATTGCAGATAGAGTTTTTCGCCATTTGTTTTAGCTGTATTTAAGGTCAACTGATGATAATCATCTAAAAGTTCAGGGAGCATGTGACAACATATTTCTGAAAGAGAAGACAGAAAATCTTCAGAAGAAAAATCCATGTTTTTATTTGAAATATGATATCCTATAGCACCACATAAAATTCCGCCGGAGAAAATAATTCCCTTGTGGGTATTTACGCCTTTTGTTGCAAAGAACATAGTTTTTTCTGCCTGTTTTCCCAAATCTCTTAACCTTTGGAAAAGGAGAGGAAGTTTTTCTTTTGAATAGTTAAAGGATAGCCCTTCCTTTGTACATTGGCAGAAGAAATCAGTGAGACTGTAAGCGCTGTTTATGAAAGTAGACAGGTTCATATCTTGATGAGAACCTGTGTGAAGCCGGTCTACTAATCCTGGTTTTAAAGAAGTATTTACTTCATAGAAAAGCGCTTTCTGCATTAATAATCCTACGTGATTAGAAAGCCGAAAAACGAAAAAGTTTTCCATGATTTCAATTTCTTTTGTAAGGAGTTCTTTTGCACTGTGTGTTCTGGAACGTCCGCATAGAAAAGCAGCTTTGTCACATAGCAGGCAAGTCCTTTCTGGAAATCCCAGTTCCTGACGAGATAGTTTACTCCCATCTGTACGCAGTACATCGAAGTCAAAAATTCGTCCTAAAGGGTGCTGTTCTTCTTGAATTAATAAGTAAGTTTTAATATCTTCAGGAGGGAGATTTAAAGAGAAAAAAGCTTCCCATCCTGTATCATTTTTTGTTTCCTGCTGTTCTAAAATAATGCCGTCTAGAAGAGAAATTCCTCTTAAAATAATGGAAATTCCTACTTCATAAGCCTGCTTTGTGTAAGGAAAAACTTTCACAGGACCGGGGATATTTAATGTAAAACTTAAAAGGCAGGCAGGTGTTTTTTGCAGCATTTCGTGCTGTGTTTTTACGCGGTTTTCTCTGGCATCCAGTATTTCTGTCATAGAAACACAATTGCCTGAAGTCCATAATTCCTGTTTCATAATATTGCTCCTGTAGTGAGAAGGTGATTTCGAAGTTCATTACCTGCAGGTGAAATAAGAAAAGCATAAGTGGTTTCAGGCACAAAATCTTTTAACAGAGAAAAATCTCCTTCCAGAAATTTTTGACGAACAAAGGTAGCGCTGATAATCGTATTATTTTTTTGGCATCGTGGAATTTCGGTTACTTTTATGTCAAAAGCAGGCAGAATTTTTTTCATTTGTTCATTATAAGCTCGCGTAATGGTGGAAAAGGGTTCCTCTCCTACAAAGCGCTGTGTAATATGAAAAGCTTTTTTGAAATAAGTGCCAAAAATCTGTAAATCTAAAACCGCAGCTTTTTCTGTAGCTGTGGCTTTTTCTTTTAAAAAGTAATCCGGAAAGGTTGCGTGGGAAATAAGATAATCAGAGCTTCCATGCACAAACACATTTGGCAAATGGGCACAGCCTTGTTTTACCAGTTCCAGACGTACACCTGAAGGAAACTCAGAGGAGTCTGTGGACAACACGAAAACATGGAGAATGTGGCAGGCTTTTGCGGCGGTTTCTACCAGATATTTATGGCCGTTAGTAAAAGGGTTGGCATTCATTATAATAGAACCAACAGGTTTTCCGGTATATTCTTTAAATGGCGCAGCTTCTTTTTCCAAGTACTGTGAGATACCATCCTTTCGATTTTCCATAAGGAGCATATCGCCAGTTTCTGTGATAGTATAAAATCCCATATCAGAAAACATTTGTTTATATACAGGTTTTGTAAATAAAAACAGATGGGAAATCCCCTGTTCAAAAGCATTTTTAATTAGCTGTGTAATGATAATCTGTAAACAGCCCTCGCCTTGAAAATCAGGGTTTATTGCAATGCATTTTAATGTGTTTTCATGGCGTGAGCCACAGCCTGCAAGCTTTCCTGAGGCTGTTTTAAGAAATACAGAATATTGGATTTGGGAGTCATAAGTTAAATCAAATCCCTTTAAAAAGTCTTTCATTTGTTCTAATTTTCGTGAACGGAAGGGAAAACCTTCTTCTAAATAAAATTGTTCCGTTGACATAACAATCTCCTTTCTGAGATTTTCTATGTTTTATTTTAACATGAAATTTCAAAAGTGGACAGCTCATTGACGGAGAAAATAATTTTTGCTAGTATGAAAATAAAAAAGAATAGGGGAAAAGGTATGAGCAATAAAATAATAGTGAAAAAAGCAGAAAATTTTATTACTTCCAAATGGTCAGGGGGAAGTACAACCGAACTTTATATTTATCCTTCGGAAGCCGTATATAAAGAGGGAAATTTTCAATGTCGTATCAGCAGTGCAACGGTAGAAGTAGATAAATCAGAGTTTACTTCATTGCCGGGAGTAAAACGCTATCTCAGCATTTTTTCAGGAGAATTGAAAATGATACATGGAGAAGAGATTGAAGTAGATTTAAATCCTTATGAAGTAGATTGCTTTGATGGGGGTATTCCTACGGTAAGTTATGGAAAAGTAGTTGATTTTAATCTGATGCTGAAAAATGGTGCAGATGGAGAAATGCAGGCAAAAGAGATGCAGGAAGGAGAAAAACTGATTTTGGAGCCTACAGAGGGGGAAAATCTTTTGGCGGTTTATGTTAAATCAGGCTGTATTCAGATAAAAGAACGGATTGTAGGGGAAGGAGAACTTTTTATCTGTGAGGATTGGAGAGAAGAACTGGAAATAAAAAATGTAAATACAGAAAAAGCAGGGATTGGAATTTGCAAAGTTAAATTATAAAATGAAACATATAACAAAAGTTGCACAAAAACGTCAGTAAAACTGGCGTTTTTTTAGTTGAAATGCAAGAAAAAGCTGGCGTGATGGAAAGTTTTGATGATATAATTGGAAAAAATGTAACCTTTTGAATGTGTAGAAGGTAATAAATATATAGGAGAATTTATGTGGGGAAAAGAAAAAATTAATCCAGAAGAAGCGCTATATCAATATTCGGATATGGTATATAGACTGGCGCTTCTGCAAATGAAGAATAAAAGTGATGCAGAGGATATTTTTCAAGAAGTGTTTTTAAGGCTGGTTCAGCATCAGGATAAGATTTCAGATGAAGAACATTTAAAAGCGTGGCTTATTCGTGTGACTCTTAATTGCTGCAAAAAACAGTTTGACAGTGCATGGAGAAGAAAAATGGTTTCTATGGAAGAGCAAAAGGAGACAGGGTACGAAGCAGAATATGAAGAAAACGTGGTTTATAAGGAGGTACAGAATTTGCCGGAAAAATACAGGACAGTTATACATTTGTTTTATTTTGAAGAATATTCTGTAAAAGAAATTGGGGAGATAACAGGTCAAAAGGAGTCAGCAGTAAAAACGCAGTTATCCAGAGCGCGTGGGATTTTGAAAGAAAAATTGAAAGGAGAGTTTGGGTATGAACCGGGAATATAAGCGGATTGTAGAGCAACAGAAAGCACCGGAAGAATTAATTGAAAAAACAAGAAAAAAGATGAAGCAGCTACAGAGAAAAAAGAAGATGAAAAGATATACAGTTGTTCTGGCATCAGCAGCTTGTCTGGGAATTGTATGTATTGCCGGAATTCAGATGGCAAATAGGAGCTCTGCAGGTATTTATGAAAAATTAGAAGCAGAAGAGATAAAGGAAGAAGAATTTGAAACGGGGCTTTTACTGGGAAAAGGATTTTTGAAAGAAGAAAAAAATTATGAAAGTGCATTTCACGTAATGAAATATAAAAATATAGAAGAAGTACCTGAGAAAGTGTGGAGATTAAAAGAACAGGAAATCAGGGGCAAACAAATACGTTTCGGGTATTATGAAAAGGAAGGAACATACTGTGCATTATGTAAGACAGATAATGTTTATGTGTATATAACAGGTGAAAATGTTACGGAGAAAGAAATGAAAAAATTTTTAGAAAAAAATTTGTAAAAGGGTGTAACCTTTTGCTTTTGTGAAAGGTATTCATAGTAAGAAAGCAAAGGAGGTGCATAAAACATGAAACGAAAAAAAACGCTGGCATTTATTTGTGCCGCAACGATGACAATTGCATTTGTTTCAGGATGTACGGGACCGGAACCATTGAAAAAGGCAGCGGATAAGGGGAAACTGGAAATGGTATCGAATAAACAACTGGCAACGGATATTCAGGAAAAATATCAGGACAAAGAAAAGTATGAATACGAAAAGCCAATTAGAGATGTTGCCAGAGATGAAAGCCTTTTTGTAGATGTGGATTTTGATATTAAGGCATCGGGTTATGAAAATTATACAGATATCGCAGCAGTTTATCAGGATCCGGAACTGACACAAAGGGTAGGAACGCATTTTGACTGGAATGCAGAAGACAGGATTATGGAAATTACACCTCCGCGCTGGAGTGTTGCGGGGTTGGGCTCAAGCGAAGACCTTATACAAAATCAGAAGGATTTGCTTTATGGATATGATAAGGTTTCTACAATTTTATTCGATAAAGATGAATTAAAAGACTGGGGAAATCTGCAGCAGTATTACATGGCAAGGTTTGTTGATGAAACGACCGGAGAAAAACTGGAAAAACCGGTGATTACGCCATTTACAGTAAAGCATGAAATAGAACGGACACCAAATTTAAAATTTGAAGTAAACGAAAATGGTGAGGCGGAATTTTCGTGGAATAAGATTGAAGGGGCAAAAGCCTATTATCTGGTTGAATATGCTTATGCACCGGAGAAAGGATATGATATGGTAGGGCTTATAAAAGGCGCTACGGATGAAACCTCATGGAGTCCTGACAGTCATGTGATGTTTCACACTTTCTCTGTTTCAGAGGCAGATAGAAACCAAGATTGGGTAATCGAAAAATACGGGGAGGGAACAGGTCCGGTAATAACAGAAAATGATATGAGAGAATATCGTTATGCAGTGGTAGCGGTAAATGAAAATGGTAATTCGGCTATTAGTAATTCCTTTAGTAAACATCAGATTGCGAAAATGACTGCCAGCCATGAAGAAGGGAAGAAAAGTATTGAAGAAGAGGGTTCCAGATATGCAGAAAGTTTTGAAAAACTGCCTTCTTACCGATGGGTGACCATGTGTGACGGACGCCTTGTACAAAAGCTTATTCAATATGATATTGAGAATGCACAGGAGAAGAAAGAAACCTGGGGAGAATATGAAAATCCTGATATGTCCGATCTACATAATGTAGAGGTAGAAATTGTAAAAAAGAAACAGTAAAAGAAGATTTAAAGGCATTGCAGGAACGACAGGATGCTTTGGCAAACAGAGGTGGAAGAACAGATGCTGAACTGGTAGTAAAAGAAGAAAAAGATACGAAAAAAGAAGAGTCTTCTGAGACAAATGTGTATAGTTCCGAGTATGAGGTTACTGCAAACAGTGCATTAAGCGCATACTTGGGAGCCAATATGATGGCAGGGAATGAAAAAATTGATTTATCTGCATTTAATGAAGCAATGGATGGGAATAATCTGGTAGATGCATGGCAGGAAGCAACATATCAAAACCCTTTGGCGCTTGGCGTGAAAAGTGCTTCAGTTTCAGGAAAATATATGCTTATAGAGTATGAACAAAGTAAAGAGGAAATGCTCCGCAAGCAGGAAGAAATTATGAAAGCGGTAAAGGATATTGTGGCAGAGGTTATTACAGAGGATATGACAGAGCTGGAAAAAGAAATCGCATTAAATGATTATTTGTGCGAACATGCAGAATATGATAGGGGTGCGTTGGAAAATGCGGAAAAAAATGATTTCAAAAATGTGGATAAAGAATTTCAGGACTCTTTTACCCCTTATGGAGTACTTGTAAATCAGGTGGGGGTTTGTGCAAGTTATGCCGGGGCATATAAGTTATTAGCGGAAGAAGCAGGACTGGATTGCATTGTAGTGACAGGATATCTGGATGGTTCTTTACCTTATGCATGGAATAAGGTGAAAGTAGACGGCGAGTGGTTAATTGTAGATACAACAAACAATGATAATCCATATTTATTTAATGCCTTGCTGAACTTGCCGAACAATGAAGCTGATAAAGTTCTGGTAGAAGATGAAAATTATCTTATGGATGCAGCAATTCCTGAATATGAGGCGGTGCAGTCAGAGAAAGAATATTATCGCATATCACAAAAATACTATGGAAAAGACCAGATTGTAGCAGCTTTGTCAACCGGTTTGACACAGGACGGAGCATCAACGCTTAGAACGGAATATTCTTTAAATGATGAACAATTTGCCGCGATTGCACAGCAGGCAGCGGAAAATTCGGGAAGCGAATTAAAAGGAACCTATTGGATGGGTGTTATTTATCTTACCAAATAAAAAGAAAAGAGGATAAACGTATGAGAAAGAATAAAGTATATCAGATGGCTATTTTAACAACTTTAGGAACAGGATGTATTTTGGCGGCAGGATGTGGAGAAAAAGCTACTTCTAAAAGTGTTTTGACAAAATGTTATGAAAATGTACAGAAGGTGAAATCAGCAGAGGGAAGTTCGGAAATCAGTATAGATATGACACAGGGAGAAAGCAAGATGGCGATAAATGTACTGATGGATACCAAGATGATAAGTGACAGCAAGGAAATGAGTGCGGAAGGTGAGATGAAGATAAGCGCATTGGGAAGCGAAAGCACTATGGAATTTGATATGTATCAGGTAAAAGAAGAAGACCAATATGTACAATATATGGAAATGATGGAACAGTGTATGAAAGAAAGTGTTGATACGGAGGCTGTTCAGCAGACCATTCCGGTAGAGAGCTTCGGGATGATGAAAGAGCTGTATGAAAGCTTTGAGTTAAGTGATAAAACTATAAAAGTAGACGATAAAGAGTGTTACGAAATTAAAGGTGAACTAAAGGGCAGCGATTTTGTGGAAGCAGTAGATGAGAAAATGCTGGAAACCATGGGATTAAACGGAATGTTTGATAAAGAGGTATTAAAAGAGATGGAATTTCCGTGCAAAATTGCAGTTGATAAAAAAGAAATGATGCCGGCATCTATTCGCCTTGAGATGAAGGATGCTATGGAAGAAATGGGATTATCTGCTTTACAGATAGAGATTGAAGAATGTTACATGGAACAGAAATTTGAGAAATTTAATACGGTGGATAAAATCGAAGTTCCCAAGGAATTGAAAGAAAAAGCGCAAGACAGTAGCTTAGGAAGCGGTCTTGACAGCTTTGGCGGAGTGGAAGAAGAAAATGAAGCAGGGGCAGCAATTCCGGAAGCGCAGATGAGTCCTGATTTAGCTGCAAACTGGGACAGTTATATGGTACAGATAAATGATACGGTTCTTACACTTCCATGTGATTACAGCCAGCTGCAGGCATTGGGACTTACGCTGGAACAGGAGGGTATTACAAATACGGTATTGAAACCGGAGCAGGTTACGGTTGTTTTTGCATATGATGCGTACGGAAATCAGATTATGCTGGATTTAATTAATCGTACAGGGGAAGACCTTCCGTTAGAACAGTGTATGGTAGGAGGAATTGACGCATCAGATACGTTTCTTGAAGGCGGACTTACAGTCATGCTTCCAGGTGGAATAAAAGTAGGCTCTACAAAGGAAGAACTCTTAAATGCTTACGGAGATGCAGCAGGTGTAGAAACAGTGTCTGATACAGAGGTTTATATGTGGGAGGACAGCAGCAGTTTTTACAAAAATTGTGATGTGTCTGTGGAGACAGCAACCGGAAAGGTTGAAGGTATCTCTATAAGAAATTATGATAAATAAAAAGCTAAAGAACTCTCATAGCGTCTGCTGTGAGAACTCTTTAGTGCATTTTTACTTTACCATGCCAGAATAAAAGGGATAAATTCGTTAAAATATCTAAAAAAAATCTAAAACGTCAAGGAAAAGAGGGAATAATAGACGTTTTTTAGACTGTAACAGTGCTACAATCGTAAAAAAAGCAAAGGAGAGATGCGAAATGAACAATGCAGAGATCGGAAATGCAATGGTAATTAAATTAGATGCGGTATTACCGGAGTATCCAACATTTAAAGAAGGTGTCAGAAGAGCTCCAAAAAGAGAACTGACATTAAATAAAAGAGAAATCAAATTGGCAGTAGCCAATGCCTTGAGATATGTACCAGAAGAACTGCATGAACAGTTGGCACCGGAATTCCTGGATGAATTATTAACACGCGGACGTATCTACGGATATCGTTTTATGCCAAAAGAAAGAATTTATGGAAAACCAATCGATGAGTATAAAGGAGAATGTGTAGAAGGTAAAGCTTTTCAGGTTATGATTGACAATAACTTGGATCATGAAGTTGCTCTTTATCCTTATGAATTGGTTACATACGGTGAAACCGGACAGGTTTGCCAGAACTGGATGCAGTATCAGTTGATTAAGAAATATCTTGAAAAACTGACACATCATCACACATTAGTTATGATGAGCGGACACCCAATGGGACTTTTCAAATCTCATGAAACAAGCCCAAGAGTTATTGTGACAAATGGTCTTATGGTTGGTATGTTTGATAATCCGGAAGATTGGGCAAAAGCAACAGCTATGGGATGCTCTTCCTACGGGCAGATGACAGCCGGAGGCTGGATGTACATCGGACCACAGGGTATCGTACACGGTACATTTAATACAATTCTTAATGCAGGACGTAAATTCTTAGGAGTTCCGCAGGACGGAGATTTAGCAGGACACTTATTCGTGACAAGTGGTCTTGGCGGTATGAGCGGTGCTCAACCAAAAGCTATTGAAATCGCAGGCGGCGTAGGTATTGTAGCAGAAGTGGATTACTCCAGAATTAAAACAAGACATGATCAGGGTTGGGTAAGTCTTGTAATTGAAGATGCTGCGGAAGCATTTAAGGTTGCTCAGGAATATATGGACAAGAAAGAAACAATTTCCATTGCATTCCACGGAAATATTGTTGACCTTCTTCAGTATGCTGTTGACAATAACATTAAGATTGAATTGTTATCTGACCAGACATCCTGTCACGTTCCTTATGACGGCGGTTACTGTCCACAGGGACTTACTTTCGAAGAAAGAACAGAGATGCTTGCTAATGACAAAGAAAAATTCTGTGAATTAGTAGATCAGTCCTTAATCAAACATTATCACTTAATTAAGACTTTAGTAGAAAGAGGAGCATACTTCTTCGACTATGGTAACGCATTTATGAAAGCTGTATTTGATGCAGGTGCAAAAGATATTGCTAAGAACGGAGAAGATACAAGCGAAGGATTTATCTTCCCATCTTATGTAGAAGATATTTTAGGACCAGAATTATTCGATTACGGATATGGACCATTCAGATGGTGCTGTCTGTCCGGAAAACCGGAAGATTTAAGAAAAACAGACCATGCTGCTATGGAAATTATTGATCCAAACAGAAGAAGTCAGGATAGAGATAACTATATCTGGATTCGTGACGCAGAAAAGAATAAATTGGTTGTTGGTACACAGTGCCGTATTCTTTATCAGGATGCTCTTGGCAGACGTGATATCGCACTTAAATTTAATGAAATGGTAAGAAACGGTGAAATCGGACCTGTTATGCTTGGCCGTGATCATCATGACACAGGCGGAACTGACTCACCATACAGAGAAACATCTAATATTTACGATGGCTCTAACATTACAGCAGATATGGCTGTACACTGCTATGCAGGTAATGCTGCAAGAGGAATGAGCCTTGTAGCTCTTCATAATGGTGGTGGCGTTGGTATCAGCAAATCTATCAATGGTGGATTTGGTATGGTTCTTGATGGAAGCGAAAGAGTAGATGAAATCCTTATGGCTGCAATTCCATGGGATACTATGATTGGTGTTTCCAGAAGAAGCTGGGGAAGATGCGAACATTCTATTGAAACAGTAGCAGAATATAACAAAATCAGAAATGGTGAAGACTATATCACAATGCCTTATCTGGCAAGCGATGAGCTGATTGAAAGAGTGTGCAAAGATGTTGTAGTAGAAGAACATCATCATGCACATCACTAAAAGTTTATCTTGAATTTTCAGGGACGGGCACCGGAATATCGGTGCCTGAACCCCTATTAAGCAGTCGCAAGGAGATAGAACATGAAAAAAAGATATATACGTCACGCATCTGAATTAGTAACCTGTAAGGGTAATGCACCAAAGCACGGAAAAGAAATGTCCGATATCGGGATTATTAAAGATGGTGCAGTGCTTATCCATGACGATAAAATCGTTGCAGTAGGGACTACAAAGGAACTGGATGAACAGATTAATATCGAAGAATATGAGGTGATTGATGCCTCAGGAAAAACGGTCATGCCGGGTTTTGTTGACTCTCATACACATTTTATTTTCGGTGGATACAGAGCAGATGAATTTTCATGGAGATTAAAAGGTGACAGTTACATGTCCATTATGGAAAGAGGCGGCGGAATTAATGCAACGGTTGTTCCTACGCGAGAAGCTACGGAGGAAGAACTGGTCGAAGCAGGGCGAGAAAGATTAAACCGCATGCTGGAATTTGGTGTAACCACCGTAGAGGGTAAAAGTGGATATGGTATGGACTGCGAAACAGAGTTGAAACAGCTTCGTGCCATGAAAAAACTGGATGAAACCCATGCAGTAGATATTGTAAGAACTTTTTTAGGACCTCACAGTGTCCTTCCAGAATGGAAAGGTAAAGAGAGAGAATTTTTGGAAGAACAGCTTCAGGTTGTTATGCCGAAAGTAAAAGAAGAAAATCTTGCAGAATTTGCTGATATTTTTACAGAAAAAAATGTATTTAATATAGAAGACTCCGAGTATTATCTCACAAAGGCAAAAGAAATGGGATTTAAATTGAAAATCCATGCAGATGAGATTTATCAGTTAGGCGGAGCAGAGCTTGCATCAAGAGTAGGCGCTGTATCAGCAGACCATCTTTTGAAAGCATCTGATGAAGGCATTCATCAGATGAGAGATGCGGGAGTTATCAGTACACTGCTTCCGGCAACAGCATTTTGCTTAAAAGAAGAATATGCGCCGGGCAGAAAAATGATTGATGAAGGATGCGCAGTGGCAATTGCCTCTGATTTAAATCCCGGAAGCTGCTTTACCAATTCAATTCCGTTATTGGTAGCGCTTGGCTGCATTTATATGAATATGTCCATTGAAGAAGTGATTACAGCACTGACAATTAATGGCGCAGCAGCAGTGGATAGAGCTGATATAGTGGGAAGTTTGGAAGCGGGGAAACAGGCGGATATTATTTTCCTCAAATTCCCGTCTATTCATTTTATGCCATATCATACAGGCATAAACTTAGTAGAAACTGTTATCAAAAAGGGTGAAACGGTATACCACAAAGATTGGAAATAAGAAAAGGAGAATGAAACCATGGAGAGAATTATTGAATGCGTACCTAATTTCAGCGAAGGTAGAGACAAAGACAAAATTGAACAGATTGTAGGTTGTTTTCGTAATGTAGAAGGTGTAAAGCTTCTTGATTACAGTTCTGACGAAGATCACAACAGAAGTGTTGTAACAGTAATCGGTGAGCCTGAACCATTAAAAGATGCTATGGTTGCAGCAATTGGAAAAGCAGTTGAATTAATTGATATGACAAAACATCAGGGACAGCATCCTCGTATGGGTTGTGTAGACGTTGTTCCGTTTATTCCAATTCGTGGTGTGACAGTAGAAGATGCAGATGCTTTAGCAAAAGCAGTTGCAAAAGAAGCTTCTGAAAAATTCGGACAGCCATTCTTCCTGTATGAAAAATCTGCAACAGCTCCTCACAGAGAAAACCTTGCAAAAATTCGTCAGGGACAGTTTGAAGGTATGGCAGAAAAGATGAAAGACCAGGAAAAATGGAAACCGGATTTCGGTCCAAATACAATTCATCCAACAGGTGGAGTTACAGCAATTGGTGCGAGAATGCCGCTTATTGCATATAATATCAACTTAGATACACCAAACCTGGAAATTGCTCAGAAAATTGCAGATAAGATCCGTCACGTAAAAGGCGGTTTCCGTTATTGCAAAGCTATGGGTGTTATGCTGGAAGACAGAAACATTGCACAGGTATCCATGAACTTAACAGATTATACAAAAACATCTGTTTATACTGTATTTGAAACAGTACGTATGGAAGCAAGACGTTATGGTGTAAATGTATTAGGCAGCGAAGTAGTAGGTTTAATTCCTCTTCAGGCTATCGTTGACTGTGCAGAATACTATCTTGGATTTGAAGGATTTGATCCAAAACAGGTTCTTGAAACAAGATTATAATTTATAAAAAAATATAAGAGGTATATGCCATGAAACAGATGACAATTGAACAATTCGCCATGCAGACAGCCTCTAATGAACCAGTACCAGGGGGCGGAAGTATTTCCGCCCTCGCTGGCGCTTTAGCAGCGGCTTTAACAGAAATGGTGGCAGGACTTACAATCGGAAAAAAGAAATATGTAGAAGTAGAAGAAGAAATGAAAGAAGCAGTTGAGCCAATGCATAAGATTTGCGAACAGCTTCTGGACGATATTAAAAGAGACAGTGAGTCTTTTGACTTATATATGCAGGCTTTAACACTTCCAAAAGAAACAGAGGAAGAAAAGGCGGTTCGTACAGCAGCAATGCAGAATGGATTAAAAGCAGCAGTTGCAGTACCTTTATCTGTAGCAAAGGCAGCTTATGAAGTGCTTCCTTTTGCAGAAACTATGGTGGTAAAGGGTAATAAAACAGCAGTTACAGATGCTCTGGTAGCAACTATGATGGCAAGAACAGCAGTTTTAGGTGCTTTGTTCAATGTGAAGATTAATCTGGAATCCATTAAAGATGAAGAATTCGTAAAAGAAACTTCAAAAGAAGTGGAAGTGCTGGAGAAAAAGGCGATTGCTTTTGAACAGAAAATTCTGGCCGAAGCACAAGTTTCCAAAAGTGTTGTAGAGTAAGGTGATGAAAGGAGAAAACCTGTGAAAATTTTAAAAAATGCAGTAGCAGGAACTCTGGAATCCAGTGATTTGTTTATTCAGATAGAGCCGGACGAAAAGGAATTAACTTTGGAGATTGACTCCGTTGTTGCAAATCAGTATATGGATGCCATTCGGGCTGCTGTTCTGGATACTCTGAAAGAATTTGACGTATCCACAGGAAAGATATTTATTAAAGATAAAGGTGCATTGGACTGCGTTATTCGTGCGCGTATGGAAACAGCACTGAAAAGAGGGGGAGTTGAATAGGTATGAGACGAACAATGTTGTTTTTACCGGGTAACACTCCAAATATGCTGATCAATGGTGACACATTAGGGGCAGATACCATTATTTTTGATTTAGAAGATGCTGTATCTCCTGATGAAAAAGATGCTGCCAGAATTCTGGTGAGAAATGCATTGAAATATCAGTCTTTTCCAAACTGTGAAGTAGTAGTAAGAATTAACCCTACAGATACAGAATTTTGGAAAGAAGACTTAAAAGCGATTATTCCTTTAAAACCGGATGTGATTATGCCAACGAAAGTAAGTGGCGGAGATATGATTTGCCAGGTGGCAGAATTCATGACAGAAGTAGAAAAGGAAAATGGGATGGAAGAAGGAACTGTTAAAATTCTTCCTTTGATTGAAACTGCTCTTGGAGTGGAGAAATCTTTTGAAATTGCCAGTGCAGACAAAAGAGTGATTGGACTCTTCTTAGGAGGAGAGGACTTTACAGCTGATATGCACTGTAAGCGTACGAAAGAAGGAAAAGAAATTTTCTATGCCAGAACTCGGTTAGTATGTGCAGCCAGAGCCTGTGGAATTGAGGCTTATGATACTCCGTTTACGGATGTAGAGGATATGGAAGGGCTGGAAAAAGATACAGAATTTGCCAAGAGTTTGGGATTTGCGGGAAAGGCAGTTATTTCTCCAAGACATGTAGACATTGTAAATGCAGTATTTTCTCCTACAGAAAGTGAAATAGAATATGCCCATGATGTAATGGATGCTATTGAAAATGGTAAACGTCAGGGTAAAGGCGTAATTTCCCTTAGAGGAAAAATGATTGATGCACCGATTGTAAAACGTGCCCAGCAGGTACTGGAAATGGAAAAGGCGATTTATGGAGGTGCATGCAGATGAGTAAATTGATTTCTTCCGTAAGGGAAGCCATTGAAAAAACAGGATTAAAAGACGGCATGACAATTTCCTTTCATCATCATATGAGAAACGGAGATTTTGTTCTGAATATGGTTCTGGAACAGGCGGCTGAAATGGGGATTAAAGATTTAACTGTAAATGCCAGCTCCATTTTTGATATTCATGAACCAATTATTGAACATATTAAAAACGGTGTAGTAACCGGTCTTGAATGTAACTATATGGGCGGAAAAGTAGGAAAAGCTATTTCCCAGGGCATATTGGAAAAACCGGTGATTTTCAGAAGTCATGGGGGAAGAGCCGGAGATATGGAAAATGGTTCTTCCAAAATTGATATTGCTTTTCTGGCTGCTCCATGTGCAGATAATATGGGAAACTGCAGTGGAAAATACGGCCCTTCGGCATGTGGTTCCTTGGGATATGCTTTTTCCGATGCAATGCATGCAGATAAAGTAGTTGTTCTTACTGATAATCTGGTTCCTTATCCATTGAAGGATACTTCCATTAGTGAGGGTTATGTGGACTATGTAGTAGAAGTTCCGCAGATTGGGGATCCTGCTAAAATTGTATCAGGAACAACAAAGATTACCCGTGATCCGGTAGGACTTCGAATTGCAGGACTGGCAGCGCAGGTAGTGAAACATTCAGGCTATTTAAAGGATGGATTTTCTTTCCAGACAGGTGCAGGCGGTGCATCTTTAGCAGTAGCTAAATATGTGGAAGAAATGATGGAAAAAGAAAATATAAAAGGCAGCTTTTGTATGGGCGGTATTACCGGATATATGGTAGAGATGGCAAATAAAGGATATTTTGACACTATTTTAGATGTGCAGTGTTTTGATTTAAAAGCCATTGAGTCTATTCGGGAAAACCCAAAACATCAGGAGATTTCTGCTATGCGATATGCATCACCAGCGGCGAAAAGTGCAGCAGTAGATAGCCTTGATGTAGTTATCTTGGGAGCAACACAGGTAGATGTAAACTTTAATGTCAATGTACATACAGATTCAAATGGATTTATTATGGGTGGTTCCGGTGGACACTGCGATACAGCCGCAGGCTCTAAACTGGCAATTATTGTAGCACCTTTAATTCGTGCAAGACTTCCTCTTATTGTGGATGAAGTGCTTTGTAAATCCACACCGGGGGAAACGGTAGATGTGATTGTGACACAAAGAGGAATTGCAGTAAATCCAAAACAGAAGGAATTGAAAGAGAAATTGTTAAAAGCCGGACTTCCGGTTAAGGACATTGAAGAACTAAAACAGATAGCAGAGGACATTGCAGGTGTTCCTAATAAAATAAAAACAGGGGACAAGGTTGTAGCAAAAGTGCTCTATCGTGATGGAACTTTGCTTGATACTATTAAAAATGTACTGTAAAAGTATAAAATAAAGCCATTTAATCAAGAAATCGGAAGGGAGCGGTTTTACAATGGACAAAAAGAAATTGGTCATTGGTGTAATCGGCGCAGATGTACATGCAGTTGGAATTAGTATCCTTCAGCATGCATTTGAGGATGCCGGCTTTGATGTGACAAATCTGGGAGTTATGGTTTCACAGGAGGAATATATTTCTGCAGCAATTGAAACAGGAGCTGACGGAATTATGGTATCCTCTCTGTATGGTCATGGGGAACTGGATTGTAGAGGATTAAGAGAAAAATGTGATGAGGCTGGATTAAAAGGGATTTTACTCTATGTAGGTGGAAATATTGTAGTTGGTAAACAGCCTTTTGACGAAGTGGAAAAACGTTTTAAAGCCATGGGATTTGACAGAGTATTCGGTCCCGGCACAGCACCGGAAACAACCATTGCAGCTTTATACGAAGATTTTGGCATTGAAGCTCCAAAAACAGCAGAATAAAAGACGAGGCGGTGATTGAAATGAAACCAATTTTATTGGTGGACTTCGGAAGCACCAACACAAAGGTGACAGCAGTTGATGTGGAAAATTGCGAGGTTCTTGGAACAGCAGCAGCATATACAACAGTAGAAACAGATATTAACAATGGCCTTCGGGAAGCTGTTTCTAATCTGGAAAAAATAACAGGACATATTGAATATGAAGAGAGATATGCCTGTTCCAGTGCTGCCGGAGGACTGAAAATGATTTCCATCGGTTTAGTACCGGAGCTTACAGCTCAGGCGTCCAGGGAAGCTTCCCTTGGTGCCGGTGCAAAGGTGTGGAAAACGTATTCTTTTAATCTGACAAAAGGAGATATGCGGGAAATCGAAGAATATCATCCGGACATTATTTTGCTTACAGGTGGAACAGATGGAGGAAATTCAGAATGCATTTTGTATAATGCACAGATGTTATCTTCTCTTAGTTATGATTGTCCTATTGTGATTGCGGGAAATCGATGTGCAGCAGAGGAATGTCAGGAAATTTTAGGGGAGAGAACCACATATCTTTGTGAAAATGTAATGCCAAGACTTGGTGAATTAAATGTAGAACCTACTCAGAAGCAAATTCGTGAAATCTTTTTAAAGAGAATTGTTCAGGGAAAGGGGCTTTCAGAAGCATCAGATTTAGTGTCCGGAATTATTATGCCGACACCATCGGCAATGCTTACAGCCATGGAACTTTTATCTGACGGCTGGGAAGAAATTCCGGGAATTGGAGAGTTAGTAGGTGTGGATTTAGGAGGAGCGACTACTGACATCTATTCTATAGCAGAGGGAAGTCCGGCTAATATGGGAACTGTTATGAAAGGAATACAGGAACCTTATGCAAAAAGAAGTGTGGAGGGTGACATTGGTATGCGATACAGTGTTCACGGCATTTTGGAAGCAGTAGGTGACAGAAGACTTTCAAAAATATCCGGCATTAATCGCCAGAAAATAAAAGAACTGGTAGATTATCTGGGAGACCATACGGATTATATTCCTGACAATGAAGAAATGGAAAAAATGGATTATGCACTGGCATGTGCGGCAGTAGAAACTGCAGTAGCACGTCATGCAGGATCTCTGGAACAGGTTTACACGCCATGTGGTTTAACATATTTACAAAGCGGCAAAGATCTTCGCAGAGTAAAATATGTAGTTGTTACCGGCGGAGCTTTAATACATGCAAAGCATACAGAAGAAATCGCAAAATTTGCGCTGTATGATGAGAGCACTCCTGGCTCTTTGCGCCCGGAGAATGCGGAAATCCTGGTGGATAGAAAATATATCCTTGCAGCTATGGGACTGCTTTCACAGCATTACCCGGCAGCTGCTCTGGAAATTATGAAGAAGGAGATTGCTTATTATGGACATAAGGAATAAAAAGTTATCGGATGATGAGTTCTATGGTATTCGAAATGAGATTTTAGGACAGTGGTCAACAGGTAAGGATGTTGATTTTGATGAAGCAATTGAATATCATAAAAATATGCCTGAAACAAAGAGTTTTTCCAGAAAACTTGCACAGGCAAAAAAAGAAAGAAAAACTTTAATTCAGCCAAGAGCTGGTGTAGCGTTAATTGATGAGCATATTAAACTTTTACAGTATTTACAGGACAAAGGTGAAGCAGATCTGCTTCCTACAACCATTGACTCCTATACACGTCAGAACCGTTATGAGGAAGCGGAAGTAGGTATTAAAGAGTCTATTCATACACAGAAATCCATGTTAAATGGTTTTCCGGCCGTAAACCATGGTGTGTATGGATGCCGTCAGATTATTGAAAATCTGGATACTCCTGTACAGGTACGTCATGGTACTCCTGATGCCAGATTATTGACAGAAATCTGCTATGCAGGTGGATTTACCAGTTATGAAGGCGGTGGTATTTCTTATAATATCCCTTACGCAAAAGATGTTCCTCTTGAAAGAACAATTTATGACTGGCAGTATGTAGACCGTCTGACTGGTATTTATGAAGAAGCAGGAGTTTCCATTAACCGTGAACCTTATGGTCCATTAACAGGTACTTTGGTTCCGCCTTCTATGTCCAATGCAGTTGCAATTATTGAAGCATTGTTAGCAGCAGAACAGGGAGTTAAAAACGTAACTGTTGGTTATGGCCAGTGTGGTAACTTAGTACAGGACGTAGCTGCACTTAGAGTACTGGAAGAATTAACAGAAGAATATCTGGATAAATACGGATATGAAGACGTAACGGTTACTTCTGTTCTTCATCAGTGGATGGGCGGATTTCCACAGGATGAAGCGAAAGCCTTTGCAGTTATTTCATGGGGAAGTGCTGTGGCTGCTCTTGCAAAAGCTACAAAAGTTATTGTTAAAACTCCTCACGAAGCAATGGGTGTTCCTACAATGGAAGCTAATGCACAGGGACTTCGCTGTACAAAACAGGCAATTTCTCTGTTGGCAGATCAGGAATTAAAGAGTTCAGCTCTTGAACTGGAAAAGGCAATTATTAAGGGAGAAACCTGTGCTATTGTAGATAAATGTTTCGAACTTGGTATGGGAGATTTAGCCCTTGGTGTTATTCGTGCAGTAAAAGCCGGTGTAATTGACATTCCATTTGCACCTAGCCGTTATAACTTTGGTAAAATGCTTCCGGCACGTGATAATGAAGGTGCAGTTCGTTACTTAAATGTAGCAAATGTGCCATTACCACAGGAGCTGGTTGATTTTAACAGAGGTAAGATTGAACATCGTGCAAAACTGGAGAAGAGAAAAGCTTCATTCCAGATGGTTATTGATGACGTATATGCTATCAGTAAAGGAAGACTTGTTGGAAAGCCTAAATAAAAACAACAGAAGATAATTTAATTATTATAAACATTTAAGGAGAAGTGTATCATGAAAATAGTAGATGTTGTTTGTTCTAAAGCAAGAACAGGATTTTTCTTTGATGATCAAAGAGCAATTAAAAAAGGAGCTGTATCTGATGGAGCAGCTTATTTTGGAGAAACTGTTACACCTGGATTTAAATCTGTAAGACAGGCAGGAGAAGCAATTTCCGTTATGTTGATTTTAGAGGACGGACAGATTGCGTGGGGTGATTGTGCTGCTGTTCAGTATTCCGGTGCAGGCGGACGTGATCCATTGTTCTTAGCAGAAGATTTTATTCCGATTATTGAAAAATATATCAAACCGGAGTTAGTTGGAAAAGAAGCGGACAGCTTTAAAGGTTTATGTGAAATGCTTGAAAACATTCAGGTAGACGGAAAGAGATTACACACAGCAATTCGCTATGGTGTCAGCCAGGCAATTCTGGATGCAGTAGCAAAATCCAGTAAAAGACTGATGTGTGAAGTTGTAGCTGATGAATATGGTACAACTGTTTCTGAAGAACCAATTCCAATTTTCACACAGTCCGGCGATAATCGTTATGACAATGCAGATAAAATGATTTTAAAAGGTGCTGCTGTAATGCCTCATGCATTGATTAACAATGTGAAGTTAAAATTAGGTGAAAAGGGAGAAATCTTAAAAGAGTATGTACAGTGGTTAAGCCAGCGTGTACAGAAGCTCCGCAATGATGAAAATTATATGCCTGTATTCCACATTGATGTATATGGTACAATCGGTGCTATCTTTGGTGTTGATAACTATCCTGCAATGGCAGATTATCTTGCAGAACTGGAAGAAGCAGCAAAACCATTTCATTTGAGAATTGAAGGACCTATGGATGCAGAGGAAAGAGAAAAACAGATGCTTTGCTTAAAGGGACTTCGTGAAGAAGTAGACAGACGTGGTATTAACGTAGAGCTGGTAGCTGATGAATGGTGTAATACTCTGGAAGATGTAAAATATTTTGCAGATAATAAAGCCGGACATATGGCTCAGATTAAAACACCTGACCTTGGTGGAATTAACAATATAGTAGAAGCAGTTCTGTATTGTAAAGAAAAAGGATTTGGAGCTTATCAGGGTGGTACATGTAATGAAACAGACCGTTCTGCTCAGGTATGTGTAAACTGTGCTATGGCTACAAAACCAGATCAGATTTTAGCAAAACCTGGTATGGGTGTTGACGAAGGGTACATGATTGTTTACAACGAAATGGAAAGAATTTTAGCTCTTCGTAAAGCAAGAAAGAACTAGGAAAATAGGGATGAACAGAATATGCCAGCACATTTCAGAACGCTGAAATGTGACTGGCTATTCTGGCAAATAAAAAGGAATAAAAATATGGCATATTCAAAACAAATGCAGGATGGAAACCTGTATAGTTATTATTTTGCACCCAGAGGAAATCGTCGTATGGCAGACTTGGGAATGCAGTTAAGTCAGATGTATTTAAGTCCTTTTGACCATATTATTGGGATTATCGGAGATGCAGGCGCCGGAAAGAGTCTTTTGATTAAAGGAATGTTTCCGGGAATAGACCTTACTAATGACGATGAAGGAGTAAATATTCGCCCCTTGCCTCTGCTGCACGAAAATCTGGAAGATCCATTTTCACCGCACACATATCATTTAGATATTCGTTTTGAATCGGCATTTACTCAGATGCATGTTCTTGCGGATGCAATTTTAGAAGCATCAAAAAATGGAAAGATGGTAATTGTAGAACATTTTGAATTGATTTTTCCGTTTTTAAAACGCAATGCAGATTTATTAGTGGGAATTGGAGAAGAAATTATTATTACAAGACCGAATATGTTTGGTCCACTTCCGGAAAATATAGCGAAAATAGTGCATAAATCTGTAGTTTACAGAAAAGCAGCCCATACTTTGGAAGACCTGTGTGTACACTTTATGGGAGAAGGTTATGAACAAGATGGTCCACGTTCTGATGTTCGCCATGGCTTTGTATTAGAATTTGAGGAAAAGCCTCAGGTGGATCTTTATGAGCTGGAACAAAAAGTAAAAAAAGCTGTAGAACAGGATTTACCGGTGTCTTATTATGATGAAAATCATGTACAGATCGGAGATTATATACTGGAATGCTTAGGTCCCAGAATGCATATTTCCAGCACCGGAAAGATTAAGGATTTTACTTTGGTAAAGGATTATCCTCAGGATCCCAAAAACGGTTATTATATGTTAATTGGATTGCTGGGAAAACATCAGTCGGATGATATTAAGGACTTTAACCGTATTGATATCAGCAAGAGTAATCAGTTAAAGTAAAGCAGAAATTGGAGGAAGCTGGCATGATTCGCAGTATAGACGTAAAACTTTTAACACAGAATATTAAGGAAATGTGTATTCAGGCTAATCACTATCTGGCACCGGATATGGATAAAGCTATGAAAAATGCCTACGAAAAGGAAACAAAACCATTGGCAAAACAGATTTTAGGACAGCTTTTAGAAAATCTGGATATTGCAGGAGAAGATATGATACCAATTTGTCAGGATACAGGAATGGCAGTGGTATTTTTGAAAGTAGGACAGGATGTACACTTCGAAGGCGGAAGTGTGGAAGATGCAGTAAATGAGGGCGTAAGACAGGGATATACAGAGGGTTATCTGAGAAAATCAGTGGTAGGAGACCCTTTGTTGCGTGTAAATACAAAAGATAATACACCTGCTATCATACACTATGAAATTGTACCTGGAGATCAGGTGGAAATTATGGTAGCACCAAAAGGCTTCGGAAGCGAAAATATGAGTAAAATTTATATGCTGAAGCCGGCAGATGGTATTGAAGGTGTAAAAGAAGCAATTATTAATACAGTAAAAGAAGCAGGACCAAATGCCTGCCCACCTGTTGTTGTTGGTGTGGGAATTGGAGGAACTTTTGAAAAGGCTGCTATTTTAGCCAAAAAAGCCCTGACAAGAGAAATTGGTACACATTCAGAACTTTCCCATATTAAAGAGCTGGAAGAAGAATTACTGGAAAAAATCAATCAGATTGGTTTAGGACCGGCAGGTCTTGGCGGAGATACTACTGCATTGGCAGTGAATATAAATACTTATGCAACACATATTGCAGGACTTCCTGTGGCAGTAAATATCTGCTGTCATGTAAACCGCCACATTCACAGAACCATATAATACAGCAGAAATTTGGGAGGAATGAAGATGGACAAATATATACAGGCACCCCTTGATAAAGAAGAAGTAAAAGCTTTGGAAGCCGGGGATTATGTTTATATTACAGGTACAATTTACACTGCAAGAGATGCAGCGCATCTGAGAATGTCAGAAGCTTTAGACAGAGGTGAGGAACTGCCTATTGATTTAAATAACAATATTATTTACTACATGGGACCGACTCCTGCAAGAGAAGGCAGAGCAATCGGTTCGGCAGGACCTACAACAGCCAGCCGTATGGATAAATATGCACCGAGACTTTTAGACTTAGGTCTTACAGGCATGATTGGAAAAGGCAGAAGAAAACCGGAGGTTACAGAAGCCATTGTAAGAAACGGAGCAGTTTTCTTTGCGGCAGTAGGCGGAGCAGGCGCATTGCTGTCAAAATGTATTAAGAAAGCAGAAGTGATTGCTTACGATGATTTGGGAACAGAGGCAATCAGAAAGCTGGAAGTAGAGAATTTCCCTGTAATTGTAGTGATTGACTCAAAAGGAAGAAATCTTTACGATGAAGTTTGTAAATAGGTAAAGCAAAAGAGGGGTGTTACAGTAAGTGATACTTAATGTAATGTCCTTCTTTTTTTATCAATATAGTGTATTCAGTTGTTTTCAGACACAAATTATGGTATTCTGAAAATAAAAAAGCAGTAAAGGAGAAAGTAAGGTGAAAAACAAAAAAGTTATAGGGATTGTAGGAATTATTCTGGTGATTTTAATCATCGGAGCAGTGGTTTTAGGACAAAATAATTTTAAGAAAAAAGAGAAGAAAACAGAAGAACCCTATATGGAAGCGGTTTATTTAAAAGATGAACAGGGAAACAGCATTTTTGTACAGACAGATACAGAAATGGTATTTTTCGGTACAATTCCACAGGAATTATATGATGAAAAAGAGAAGAAAATTACAGAAGAAGACTTACATTCCGGAGATGTGGTGAAAATCTGGGGAAACGGAGCTATTGCACAGTCCTATCCTGCACAGTATCCGGGAATTACAAAAATACAGAGACAAGAAAAAGAAAATAGAGAATATATCGAAAAATACGGACATTATCTGGAAGAATTTATTGTCGTACCGGATGAGAATGAACCTCCGTATTTGGATATTTCTTATAAACAGCCGGATGCGCTGGTGACAGTGGCGGCAGATACAGTGACAGATATTCCGGTTTTAAAACTTCCGGAGCTTGTAGAATTTTCCGTAGACGGGGATACGCAGGCAGAGCTTTTATTCAGCATGCAGCCTGAAAGCATTGAGACAGTACGATGGGAAGCAGAGAAAAAAATGGAAGCATCTGACACATCACCTGTTCCTGAAGGAGAAAGCGTATCTTCCGAAAAGAATGAAGAAGGAAATTGGGTAATTACTATGCAGCCGGGATATATTTATGAGATAAAAGCAATTTGGGAAGACAAAGAAATGGAATATGGATTTTCCGTTACACCTGTAAAGACAGCAGAATAGAGAAAAGGTGGTAAAGAATATGCAGGAAGAAAAAATTTTAAAAGCAGCAGAAAATCTGGGATTTACAAATTATAAAATTATTAATGCACAGGAAATTCAATACGACGGAAGCTTTCGCAGATTTTGTGAAATGAATTACTGTGGGAATTATGAGAAGAATTATTCCTGTCCGCCTGCCTGCGGAACTTTTGAGGAATTAAAAGAAAAAGCAGATAAGTTTAAAAAAGCGTTGGTGCTTCAGACCATTACCATGGTTCATGATATCAATGATGACAGTGAGACACGTTTAATTAAAAAACATCATAATCAGCTTACCAGAACTTTAATTTCAGAGCTGGAGGAAGAAATTCAGGAATACTTGCCGGCAATGGCAGGTCCGTGCCAGTTATGTACGCCGTGTGCAATCAGAGAAGGAAAAGAGTGTGCATTTCCGGAGAAAAAGGCTTCCTGCCTGTCTGCTTTTTGTATTCAGGTGAATAAGCTGGCAGAATACTGTGGATTTCCTTATTATTGCGACGGAAAAGTGGCATTTTTCAGTTTATTGTTTTTTGACAGGAAATAAACAGGGACAAAAACAAGAAAAAGGTGTATACTATACATAGAAAAGATTACAACAGGAGAAGAAGGACATGGATAACGTAAAAAAAGAACTCATTCAGAAAATACAGACACAAGAGGAAGTATTTGCGCTCTTTTCAAGAGCTACCAGACAGCCCTTCGTGATTTGCGACGCAGAAAGCTTTAACGATCAGGTGTGGATTTTCGAAGATAAAGAAGATTTGGAAAAAGCAGCACAGCCTATTGCAGCAGAAAAAAATGCAGTTGCCGGAATAAAAGTAGAAAATAAGAGTTTTCTTAATTTTTATACAACACTTTACACACTGGGAGTAAATAGCGTTGTATATCATGAAAAAGATAAAAAAACAGAGATTGAATTAGAAGAAATTGTAAAAAAACCGGATTTCTCTGTACTTCCGGAGGAAAAGAGACCATTGCTCAATCCCCAGCTTCAATTATCTGCCATTTACTTTATGCAGGAATTCCGCAGAGATGTAGAAATGGCAGAAAAGAAGTCACTTCCTGAGCTGGAGGAAGAGGTTGCGGCAAATGTGGTAAAAAGCAAGTTCCTTTTGGCAGTAGAGAAAAAGGGCGAAGAAGAAAAAAATGTACAAGTTCCTTATGTAAAAAATCAAAACGGAGATGTTTTTCAGCCTGTATTTACAGATGCTGAGGAGTTCCGCAGATTTAATAAAGAAGGAAAATTTCAGGCTCTGCTGGTAACTTTTGAAAACATGGAAAAGGTGCTGATACCGATTGCAAAAGGTATTGTCATCAATCCGAACAGTTTTAATTTAATTCTTCCAAAAGAGAAGATGAGTGCATTAAAGCAAAGATTTGGTATGTAAATTCAAAATATCAAATGTGGGGAAGGAGATGTTGTCATGAAGATTGACATGCATTGCCATACAAAAGAGGGTTCTATTGACGGAAAAGTCCCGATAGAAGAATACATTTCTATGCTAAAGGCACAGGGCTTTGGCGGAATGTTGGTAACAGACCATGACTCTTATGGGGGATATCGCTATTGGAAAAAGAATATCAAAGGAAAAAAGCATGAGGATTTTGTAGTTTTAAAAGGAATTGAATACGATACACTGGATGCAGGGCATATTATTGTAATTATGCCGGAAAACATTAAGCTTCGTTTGTTGGAGCTTCGTGGAATTCCGGTGCAGATGCTCATACCGATTGTGCATAATTATGGGGGGATTTTAGGACCGGCACATCCGTGCGGAGAAAAGTTTATGAGCTTTATGAATGCAAAAGCTTATGAGCGAAATCCTGATATTTTAAAGGAATTTGATTTTATGGAAACCTTTAATGCCTGCGAGCCGCAGGAGGTAAACGACAGAGCCGTAAAAATTGCAGAAAAATATGATTTGCCGGGAACAGGGGGAAGTGATGCACACAAGGCAGACTGTGTAGGTTTGGCATACACAGAAGTGCCGGATGACATTACCTGTGAGTCGGATTTGATTGCTCACGTTATAAAAGGAACAAAATTCAGCAGCGGCGGCAGTATTTATACAAAGACAACAAAGGAAAAAATAGGAAAGGCAAAAACAGTTCTTTCACATTCCTTCTGGGTATATAATAAAATCGGAGGCTGGAGCAAGGCATTTAAACGAAACAGCAAACTGAAAAAAGGGTTCATTGAAAGAGTAGAGGTTGAAAAGGAAGAAAAGCATGAGCAAAAAAGTAATTAACGCAGCACTTTTAGGCCTTGGAACAGTAGGGACCGGGGTATATAAGGTGCTGAAAAATCAGGAAGCCGAGATGGAGAAGAAAATCGGCGCTACTGTAAAATTGAAGAAAATTCTGGTTCGGAATTTAAAAAAGGCTGCGGCAAAAATCGCAGAGCCGGAAATTCTGACAAATAACTGGAAAGAAATTTTAGAAGATGAAAATATCGATATTGTGATTGAAGTAATGGGAGGAATTGAGCCTGCCAAAACATACATTATGGAAGCACTAAAAGCAGGAAAAAATGTGGTTACAGCCAATAAGGATTTGGTTGCATCTCACGGAGGAGAGCTTTTAGATTGTGCGGCTGCCAACCAGTGCGACTTTTTGTTTGAGGCAGCAGTAGCAGGAGGAATTCCCATTATTCGCCCTTTAAAACAGTGTCTTACAGGAAATCATCTGTCAGAAATCGTAGGAATTGTAAACGGAACTACGAATTTTATTCTGACAAAAATGACACAGGAAAATATGGAATTTGCAGATGCACTTGCACTTGCAACAAAGCTGGGTTACGCAGAGGCAGACCCTACGGCGGACATCCAAGGCTATGATGCAGGAAGAAAAATGGCGATTATGGCATCTATTGCTTTTAATTCCAGAGTGACTTTTGAAAATGTGGCAACAGAAGGCATTACCCGTATCTCCTCCAAGGATATTCGTTATGCAAGGGATTTGGGATGTGTGATTAAGCTTCTTGGTGTTGCCAGAAATACAGATACGGGAATTGAAGTATCTGTGCAGCCGATGCTGGTTTCTGAAAAGCATCCTCTGGCGTCTGTAAACGACTCATTTAATGCAGTTTTTGTTCATGGAGATGCTGTGGATGATGCAATGTTTTATGGCAGAGGAGCGGGAGAATTGCCTACGGCAAGTGCAATCGTAGGTGACGTATTTGATATTGTACGTGATATTTTATTTTCCTGTACGGGAAGAATTCGCTGTACCTGTTATAAAACGCTTCCTATTAAAAATCAGGAAGATATTGAGAGTCGCTTCTTTATGCGTATTCATGCAAGCGATAATCCGGGAGTATTGGCAGCAATTGCCAGTGTGCTGGGCAAATATGAAGTAAGTATTGCTCAAATGATTCAAAAACATAAACATGAAGAATGGGCAGAATTGGTGATTGTAACATCAAGAGTAAAAGAAGGAAACTTCCACGATGCGCTTTTGGTTTTGGAGAAAATGGAAGTGGTGCAGAAGATTTCTTCCGTTATCCGAGTATATGGAGAGGAACAATGACAAAGCAATTATATTATGAAGACAGTTATATAAAAGAATTTAAAGCTGTGGTTTTGTCCTGTACTCTAAAGGGAAATAAGTTTGAGGCGGTTCTTGACAGAACTGCCTTTTTTCCCGAAGGAGGAGGACAAGGAGCAGATACAGGCGTACTTAGCACAGAAGACAGTGAGATAAAAGTGTCAGATGTGCAGGAAGTAAACGGTGAGATTGTTCATTATATAGATGAGGAAATTTTGCCGGGACAGGAAGTGATAGGAAAGTTGGATTTTCAGGAGCGATTTTCTAAAATGCAGCAGCATACGGGAGAGCATATCGTTTCCGGTATTGTACATAGAAGGTTTGGTTATGAAAATGTAGGGTTTCATCTGGGAAAAGAAGAAGTGACCATGGATTATAATGGTCCGCTTACACTGGAAGAATTACGAAGTATTGAGTATGAAGCAAATCAAGTGGCAGCAGATAACAGAGAAATCAGAGCGTATTTTCCCGAAGCAGAGAAACTGGAAAAAATCCCTTATCGAAGCAAAAAAGAATTACAGGGAAAGGTTCGAATTGTGGAAATCCCGAATTGCGATATTTGTGCCTGCTGTGCGCCACATGTGAGAACAACAGGAAATGTAGGGCTGATTAAAATTACCAATGCCATTCGCTATAAAGGCGGTATGCGTCTGTGGATTGCCTGCGGTATGCGTGCATTGGAGGATTATAATCAAAAACAAGCCAGTGTGGTACAAATTTCCAATATGCTTTCTGCAAAACAGCAGGAAGTGACTGAGGCTGTAAAGCGTTTAACAGAGGAAATCCAACAGCTAAAAGAAAAAGCAGCAAAAATGCAGGAAAAACTGGTTATGGGATATTTAGAGTCTGAAAAAGAAGCTTTAAAAGAAAATCCAAATGCAAATCTGATGCTTTTTGAAAAAGAATTAGATACTGTGGCGATGCGAAACTTTGTTAATGCAGGAATGGAGCTTACAAAAGGTGTGTGCGGCGTTTTTGTAGGAGATGAAAAACAGGGATTTCGCTATGTGCTGGGAAGCAGCGGAGATATCCGAGAAATCGGTAAGAAATTAAATGAAGCTTTTCAGGGAAAAGGAGGAGGGAAGCCTCCGATGATACAGGGCTCTCTTGTAGGGGAGGAAAAAAAGATAAGGGAGTTTTTGGAGAATATTTGATAGAGTTTTAATCATTAAGAGGAGAAGGAGGGCGTACTATGATGAAAACAAAAGGATTTTTCTGTAAAATGACTATTTGTTTGGCAACACTTATAGGGATTTGTATTTTTTCCGGTTGTTCTAAGGGTTCTCAAAGCAAGAATATTGAACTGGAAGATATGCCATGGGGCATTACCATGGAGGAAGTGTTTGAAATCTATGGTGTGGATAAAGATACTGTGACAAATCTGATAGAAAATGAGTATGACACGTATTTTGCTCTGGAAAACGGACAGGAGATGTTTGGTGAAAAGACATCTCAAATCAATTTTAGTTTTCTAGACACTTCTTTTAGCGGAAAGCCACAAAAGCTATATGAAATCAGAGTGGTATATCCGGACGATGCAAACATGGAAAATGTGTTGAAGAAGATGGAAAAAGATTTTGGAAAAACAACAGTACCTAATATAACCTTATATCCATACTATTCTATAATCCCAAGTGTGTATGAGGAGAACGAAAACGCAGTATATTGGACAAGCCAATCTATAAAAGAGGCTGTGCCAAAGGAACATGCAGAAGAATATAAGGCAATGTGGGAAAATATCCAGAAAGGACTTAACCCAGAAAATTGGGAGGAATTTTCTGAGAAATCACATTTGACGTACGGAATATATGCAGGAGGCAAAGATGCTGTACCCATGTTTGAAAAAAATGGAGTTTGTCTCTTTGCAGGAAATCTGGTTTTGCATAATGCCATTATGGAACAGTTGGAAACTGAGAAATAATTTCTAATAACAAATATTTATAGAGAACTTCTGCTTCAAACATCATTTAAAATATCTATACATTTTTAGCGAATTTGTCGAGCACGCTTTGAGATTGTGAGCTCAAAGTGAGCACAGACTGAGCGTAAAATGTATAGATATTCTTGATATACGTTTGAAGCAAAAAGCTTCCTTTTATCTCATAATCAGATACGCCGTATAAGCAATATAAGAGCAAGTCATCACAGCACCCATAACTCGTCCGATTTTCTTTCTGAGAAGAATTGGAATATAGACCAGTATGGAAACAATAGTCAATAATCCCACATCATATAGATAAGTCTTTGTGACATTCATAGGTAAAATCGTGCTGGATAATCCCAAAATGAGAAATACATTAAAAATATTAGAACCAACCACATTTCCAAGAGCAATGTCACTTTCTCCTTTTCTGGCAGCTACAATAGAAGTAACTAATTCCGGCAGAGAAGTACCTATTGCCACAATGGTAAGACCAATGAGAGCTTCGCTAAGACCAAAGGCTCTGGCAATTTCCTTTGCCCCGTTTACAGTCATATCCCCACCGATAATAATGCCTGCAAGTCCAACAAGAGAAAGTAAAATACTTTTTCCCATAGAATATCCGATAACAGCTTCAGCTTCCTGCATACACAGATTTTCTGCTCTGCTTTTTAAAGCATCTTTGACAGCCAAATACATGAAAATGCCAAATCCCACCAACAATAAAACTCCGTCAAGGCGTCCTAAGACCATACGAGAGCTTCCGGTGAAAAACTGGTCCATAATCAAAACATTTAAGAGCAATGCGGCGGCAATGGATAAAGGATAATCCTTTTTAATCATGCTTGGTTTTACAGACAGAGGGCAAATCAGAGCGCTCATGCCGATAACCACTAAAAGATTAAAAATATTAGAGCCGACTACGTTTCCAATGGCGATGTCATTACTTCCCTTTACAGCAGCAGTAATACTTACCGCAAGCTCCGGTGCGCTGGTTCCGAAGGCTACAATGGTAAGCCCGATAATTAAAGACGGAATACGCAAACGTCTTGCAATGGAAGAAGCGCCTTCCACAAACCAGTCTGCGCCTTTTACCAGCAGCAAAAATCCCACTAATAAAAAGATAATAGATTTTAACATGACTTTCCTCCCAAATTCTTTTGTTTTCATACTTTATTACCATATCATTTTATACAGAGAATGACAATCTTTTTAAGAAAAATAAAAAGGCATTGTCCCAAAAGGATTTCTTTGTTATAGTGATTAAGAAATAAAGCAGGAAAAAGGAGTGTTCCCATGAACATATTAAATATAGAGCATATCAGTAAAATTTATGGTGAAAAAGTGATTTTTGAGGATGCCAGCTTTGGTGTTCAGGAAGGAGATAAGGTAGGCATTATCGGAATTAACGGTACAGGAAAGTCTACTCTTTTAAAAATGCTGGCAAGAGAGGAAGTTCCCCAGACAGGTCAGATTATTATGCAGAATAATGTAAGACTTGCCTATTTGCCGCAAAACCCACAGTTTCCGGAAAATGCCACTATACTTTCCTATATACAGGATTGTGAGGCAGAATGGAAAGTGCAGAGTAATCTGACACAGCTTGGAATTACAGAATATGAAAAGCAGATTGCAGTGCTCTCAGGAGGGCAGAGGAGAAAAGTGGCGTTGGCAAAAATTTTAGCGCAGGATTTTGACATTCTTTTACTGGATGAGCCTACCAATCATTTGGACGAAGCCATGATTTCATGGCTGGAAGAATATTTAAAAAGTTTTCGTGGAACGGTTTTGATGGTTACGCATGACCGTTATTTTATGGATAAGGTGACAAATCGTATTTTGGAAATTTCTCACGGAAAAATGTACAGCTATGAAGCAAATTATTCAAAATTTCTGGAATTAAAGGCAGAAAGAGAAGAAATGGAGCTGGCATCAGAGCGCAAACGTCAAAGTGTGCTGCGTATGGAATTAGAATGGGCAAAAAGAGGCTGCCGTGCAAGAACAACCAAGCAGCGTGCCAGACTGGAGAGATTGGAGGCGCTGAAAAACACAGCAGCTCCTGTGGGAGACCAGAGTGTGGAATTGGAGTCCGTGGAAACACGTATGGGGAAAAAGACCATTGAATTAAAGCACGTTTCTAAAAAATACGGCAATCAGGTTTTGGTAGAGGATTTCAATTATATTTTATTGAAAAATCAGAAATTGGGTATTATCGGTCCAAACGGATGCGGAAAATCCACACTGATGAAGCTGATGGCAGGACTGGTAGAACCTGACAGCGGAACAGTAGAAATGGGTGAAACCATTAAAATCGGATATTTTGCTCAGGAAGAACAGGAAATGGATGACCGTCAGAGGGTGATTGATTATGTGAAAGATATTGCAGAATACATTAACACAAAAGACGGAAAAATCAGTGCATCTCAGATGCTGGAGCGTTTTTTATTTACTCCTGATATGCAGTATGCGCCTATTGGAAAGCTTTCCGGAGGAGAGAAAAGACGTTTATATCTTCTGGGAGTTCTTTCAAGTGAAATCAATGTGCTGCTTTTAGATGAACCGGGAAATAATCTGGATATTCCTACTCTTACTATTCTGGAAGATTACTTGAATTCTTTTTCAGGAATTGTAGTAACAGTTTCTCATGACCGCTATTTTCTGGACAATGTGGTAGACCGGATTTTTGAATTTACAGGAAACGGAAAGCTTCAGCAGTATGAAGGCGGATATACCGATTATCTGGAAGCAAAGGCACGAAGAAATGACGGTGCGAAACAGTCGGTTCAGCCGGAAAAAAAAGAGGAAAAGAAAAATTCAGCACAGACATGGAAACAAAATCGTACAGCAAAATTGAAATTTACTTTTAAAGAGCAGAAAGAATTTGAAACCATTGATGATGATATTGCAAAGCTGGAAGAAAAGCTGGAAAAACTGGATGAAGAAATTATGAAAAATGCAACAAATTCAGGAAAATTAAATGAACTTACAGCAGAAAAAGAAGAAGCAGAAGCGCTTCTGGAAGAAAAAATGGAGCGATGGGTTTATTTGAATGATTTAGCAGAGAAAATAGGGCTGTTGGATTAAGTATATATCGGGAATATTTATACATTTTATGCTCAGTTTGCGCTCACTTTGAGCTTGTAATCTCAAAGCGTGCTCAACAAATTCGCTAACAATGTATAAATATTCCGATTTCTGCTTCATGCCATAGCTCTACAAATAATAGAGTTAGTCTTCATCATCAGGGGTATCCATAATAGGCGGCGGAGTGATGGTCTTCTGAACAGGAGCTAAGAGAACCTTTCCTGTACCACGGTATACGTTTACTAAGCCTTCGCCTGAAGCAGCAGAACCTATGAGGCTTTTGCCGGAGCGTTCTACGGTAAAGTCAAGGCTTCCGCTCCATGCCACAGCCATATTTCCGTCAACTCTTAACACATCGTTATCTAAGGTGATGGTAATTAACTCCTCTTTTGGACATGGCGTTTCCAGACATACCACACCGTTGCCTCTTAATCCCAGATTAAACAAGCCTTCATTACCAAATACAGCAGAAGAAAGATTAGAGCGCATGACAGCTTTATGTTTTAAATCTGCATCGCATGCAAGAAACAAGCCGTCATCCAGAACAACCGAACCATTCCAGTCTTCCACATCCAATAAAATTAAATGCTTGTAGGTAGGCTCTAATACCAGAACACCGTCGCCGGTATACTCCGGTTTAATCGTACCTTCTCCTGTCATTTTTCCACGGACAGCCTTTCCGAAGAAATCTCCCACACCCTTTAATCCGGTAGTGGCGTTGACATTTCCCACAGTCCACTGCATAGCTCCAGATTGTAAAGTGACGTTTGCTTTACTTAAATCGCACACCACCTGACGTTTGCGTACGTTCATCGCATGGCAGAAATAAGCTTTCTCCGCATCAGACGGAGAAACACTTAAATCCCTCATATATTCAATAACGGTAAAAGGACCGGCAGAGTCTAAAACCCGGACATCATCATTGTCTGTAAAATTTGAAATTTTGAACATAAAACCCCTCCTTTTAAATAATTATTTTCTTGATATAAAATCAGGCAGTCCGTCTGTACCAAGAGGAATTTCTACAGTACCCTGAATAAGAGGAAGGGCGTAGGTGAGAAATGCGTCTGTTACATCAGAACCATCTTTAGAAATCCATTCCAGAGGAACGGTTTTTTCCTGATTACAAATTTTATTCACATCTTCAAGACCAAATGTCATGCGGTAAGGAATATCAGAAACTCTGATATAAGAAACCATTTTTCCGGTAATGCCTTTTAAAGCTTCTTTTACACCAAATCTTCCTGCTAAAACAGCTTCTTTTTGGTCTGTTGCTGACATCATGGAAGCAGAACAGCGTTGGTTTACATTTAATTCAACGGAACGTGCTTTTACACCTAAGCGGTTTCGAACCAGATTTTCCAGATATTTGCCACAGCCTGCCAACATTTTATGTCCAAAAGTATCAGTTCCTACAGAATTGTCATATTCGCAGATAAAAGTTCCGCTTTTATCATGAATGCCTTCAGAGACACAGACAATGACATTTGGATTTTTTTCAAAGCAGCTGTTTACCTTTTTAAGAAAAGCTTCTTCGTCAAAATCTGTTTCGGGAAGATAAATAAGCAGGGGATTGTCGCCTACAGACTTTCTTGCTAAAGCACTGGCAGCAGTCAGCCAGCCGGCATGACGTCCCATAATCTCAACAATAGTTACAGATTTTGTTTCGTATACATTGGCATCAATAACAATTTCTCTTACAGTAGAGGCTACATATCTGGCAGCGCTTCCAAATCCGGGAGTATGATCGGTCATAATTAAATCATTGTCAATTGTTTTCGGCTCTCCGATAACACGGATGTCACTCTGAATTTTTTCTGCATAGCGAGATAATTTACTTACAGTGTCCATGGAGTCATTTCCTCCTATGTAGAAGAAATATCCAATATTTAATTCTTCAAATTTCTGAAAGAGAACCGGATAAACAGGATCCTCTAAATCTTCAGGAAGTTTATAACGGCAGGAACCCAGATAAGCACCCGGAGTGGTTTTTAATTTTTCTAAATCATGAGCAAAAAGTGTTTCTTCAAAGTCTAAAATGGTTCCCTTTAAAAATCCTTCAATTCCGTTTATCATACCATATACTTTTCCGATAGAGGGCTGGGAAAGAGCTTCTGAAACAACACCATATAAACTGCTGTTAATAACTGCAGTAGGACCGCCGGATTGTCCGACAATTAAATTTTTCATTTCCATATTTTAATTTTATTCCTTTCCTATAAACATTCTTGAAAAATATTATAGCATGGAAGAAGAGAAATTGCATTAAGAAATACTTGCCTGAAAAGGAAAATGTGTTATAATAGTTTTAGGTTTTAGACCCAATTCAATAAAATATATGGAGGTCATTGAATATGTTAGTATCAGCAGCAGAAATGTTAAAAAAAGCAAAAGCAGGACATTATGCAGTAGGTCAGTTTAATATCAATAACATGGAGTGGACAAAAGCAGCACTTTTAACTGCAGAAGAATGTAAATCCCCAATTATTCTGGGTGTTTCTGAAGGTGCAGGAAAATATATGTGTGGATTTAAGACAGTAGCAGATATGGTAAAAGCTATGATTGAAGAATTAAATATCACAGTACCAGTTGCTCTGCACTTAGACCATGGTACATACGATGGCTGCTACAAATGCATTAAAGCAGGATTTTCTTCCATTATGTTTGATGGTTCTCATTACCCAATCGAAGAAAACGTTGAGAAAACAAAAGAATTAGCAGGCGTTTGTAAAGGTCTTGGACTTTCCTTAGAAGCAGAAGTTGGTTCTATCGGTGGAGAAGAAGACGGTGTTGTAGGTATGGGCGAATGTGCAGATCCTGAAGAATGTAAAATGATTGCAGACTTAGGTGTAGACATGCTTGCAGCAGGTATTGGTAACATCCACGGAAAATATCCGGAAAACTGGGCAGGACTTAGATTTGATGTTCTGGATAACATCCAGAAATTAACAGGAGAAATGCCATTAGTTCTTCATGGTGGTACAGGTATTCCTGCAGACATGATTAAAAAAGCAATTGATTTAGGTGTATCTAAAATCAATGTAAATACAGAATGTCAGTTAGCTTTCGCAGCAGCTACACGTGAATACATTGAAGCTGGAAAAGATAATGAAGGAAAAGGATATGATCCACGTAAATTATTAAAACCAGGATTTGAGGCTATCTGCGATACAATTAAAGAAAAAATGGAACTCTTTGGTTCTGTAGGAAAAGCTTTCGAATAAGAATGAAAACAGCAGGGCGGGGAAATTTGCATAGGCAGATTTCTCCGCCCTTTTGTCATGGGGAATGTTTTTTTGCATAGTCTTTATTGAGAAATAAAAAAGGAATGTGCAATGACAAATTTTATTCACTCCCTACAGGAATTTGTATGGGGACCGGGGATGCTGGTGTTTTTTCTGGGAGCAGGTATTCGTTTTACTATACAGTCAGGGTTTTTTCAAATTACAAAAATACATATATGGTTGGGAAATACTCTTGGTGCATTAAGAAAAGGAAAAACAGTAAAAAATTTCAAAGAAAGTACTTCTGTAACTCAATTCCAATCTTTTTGTACGGCACTTGCAGCCACACTTGGAACAGGAAATATAACAGGTGTTGCTACTGCTTTGATGTTTGGAGGACCGGGAGCTGTTTTCTGGATGTGGGTGTCTGCGTTTTTTGGAATGATGACCACTTATGCAGAAAATTTTCTGGGGATAAAATATCGATATAAAGATGAAAAAGGACAATGGAAGGGCGGAGCCATGGTCTATATGGAAAGAGGTCTTGGGTGTAAACCTTTAGCAGTTGTCTTTGCTGTCTGCTGTTTAGGGGCATCTTTTGGTATGGGAAATATGGTTCAGGGAAATTCTATGGCGGTAGGACTGGAGAAAGCTTTTCATGTGCCGGCATTTCTATCAGGAAGTCTTTGTATGATTGCAATGGCAGCAGTTTTAACAGGGGGAATGAAAAGGATTGCAGTACTTACAGAAAAACTGGTTCCTGTAATGGCTTTCATATATCTTTCTGGAGCGTTAACTGTGTTGTTTTTTTATAGAAACAGAATAGGGGAAGCTTTTGTATTAATTTTTCAGGATGCTTTTCATACTTCAGCTGCAGTGGGAGGTGTGACAGGATACAGTGTGAAACAGGCTGTGCGTATGGGAATTGCAAGAGGAATTTTTTCTAATGAGGCAGGCCTTGGATCTTCTGTTATGGCACATGCTCAGTCAGACGTGGAAGAACCACGAATACAGGGGATGTGGGGAATTTTAGAAGTTTTTATTGATACCATTTTAGTCTGTACCATTACTGCTCTTGTGATTTTGGTAAGTGAAGTGCCATATTATCAGAATGCAGGCATGGATGGAACAACTCTTACAGGAATGGCATTTGCATCAGTTATTCCATGGGGAAAAGAATTTCTGGCAGGATCTACTGCTTTGTTTGCTTTTGCAACTATGATAGGCTGGTCTTATTTCGGCGCTCAGACAGCAGATTATCTGGCAGGAGAAAAAGGTGTAAAAGCATATCGGCTGTGCTATATTTTGATTACACTGCCGGGATGCATGGTTGCCCCAACGATGATATGGGAGCTGGCAGATGCGCTAAATGGAATGATGGCAATTCCAAATTTATTGGCTCTTTTTTTCCTTGGAAGTGAAGTAGAGTATAAAAAGAGAAAAAATAATTTGGGATAATTGTACAAAAAATAAAGATTATTCTGCAAAAGTATGGTAAAATGCATAAAAAATAGTTTGAATTCTATAATTTATTGTTGATTTGATGAGGTACTCATGATAAACTAAAAGCTAGGCAAAACATTTTTACTAGAATGGTATTCAAATTCAGATGAGTACAGTGATACCGGAGGATAAGGAATTGAAGTATAAAGAAATTAAGAAAGTACTTGCGCTTACTATGGCACTTAGTTTAGTAGCTCCAGCAAATGTTTTTGCGGCAGAGGTACAGATGCCTGCAGATAACAATCTGGTTATTGAAACACCAGAACAGCAGCCACAGACTCCGGAAGAACCGGAAATACCACAAGAACCGGAAATTCCGCAAGAACCAGAGAAACCACAGGAACCAGAAACTCCAGAACAGCCGGAAACACCAGAAACACCAGAAGCACCGGAAGAAGTGCAGAAAGAGACACCCCAGCAGTATGAACAGAGAACAGGATATAAATTACCAGAGGGTTATCACTATGTCTTAGACGGGGAAGGATATGTAACATTTAATGAAGATGGTACTGTAAAAATCGAGGCAGATCAGCCTGAAGCGCCATTACAGGAAACACCAGAACAGTACGAACAGAGAACAGGATATCAGCTGCCGGAAGGTCATCATTATATATTAGATGAAAATGGGTATGTAACATTTAATGAAGACGGTACTGTAAAAATCGAGGCAGATACTGTTGATGAAACACCATCACAGGAAACACCAGAGCAGTATGAGAAGAGAACAGGATATCAGCTGCCGGAAGGATATCATTATGTTTTGGATGAAAGCGGATATGTTATTCTTTTAGATAATGGTTCACCCAAAATCGCAGCAGATGATCCGGAAGCACCATCTAACAATGAAGAACTTGTGCAGCAACAGGAAATCATAGAAGCTCCTACAATTATAGAAGATTTTCGTTTTTGGACAGTAGCCAGAAAATATGCATTTGCCAATGACAAAATCAATATTTATGAAGAAATGACAGAGGAAGCCCGCAGCGTAGGAACACTTGCTAAGAAAGGCGTATGTTATATTCTAAAAGAAGAGGAAGACGGATGGCTTTATGTAGAGTCAGGAAACGTCAGAGGTTTTGTAAAAGCAGACTCTGTTGTAACAGGAGAAGATGCCCAGAAAATTCTGGAGAGATATCAAAAAGAAGCAAGGTCATTAGCTGCAAGGTTTAATGAAGAGTATAAAGGAATTGAAGGGGTTGCATCAACAGCAGAAGAAACAGTTCCATATAGAGAAAATAAAGCCTTTTTGTATCTTAGAGCTACAGTAAATCAGACCGTTGTAGATAAGGAATATGCCCTTACAACAGCCAGCCTTTTAAATATAAGAGAGGATAAGAATACAGAGTCCCGTATTATCGGAACGCTGGAAAAGAACAGCCTTTGTTATGTTTTGGCAGATGAAGAAGAAGATTGGGTATACATAGAGTCCGGAGATGTAAGAGGATTTGTAAGTAAAGAATATCTGAACATGGAAGAAACTGTGCAGGAAGAAGTAACAGAGAAGGGTGAAGATACTTATACACTTGCAAAAGAAGAGATTAAACCAGAAGAAAATGAAGCATGTTATTATACACTGACTTCTGTAAAATCAGGAGTACCCGGAGGACAGCTTAGAAGTTCCGTAGTGGAATTTGCTTCTCAGTTTATTGGAAATCCTTATGTATGGGGAGGTACCAGTCTGACAGAGGGTGCGGATTGTTCCGGTTTTGTTCAGAGTATTTTTAAAGAATACGGATATGAATTGCCGCGCGTTGCAGCAGATCAGGCTCAATATGGCACGAAAATTCCAGTAGAAGATGCACAGCCTGGTGATTTGATTTTCTATGCAAAGGACGGATACGTATATCATGTTGTTATCTATGCCGGAGATGGTAAGACTGTGGAAGCGATGGGCAAGGACTATGGTATTGTGCAGGGCAACTTAAATACAAAAAATGCAGTATGGGCAGTACGTGTGTTAGAGGATGAACTTGTTTCCTATGGAGGCGGTGATATTGCAGAAGTAAATGCAACATCTGATATGTATGGCGAAAACCTGGGCAACTTTAAGTTGACTTATTATTGTTCCTGTGAACTTTGCTGTGATGTGGAAACAGGTATTACAGCAACAGGTACACCGGTAGTAGAAGGAAGAACTATTGCCGTAGATCCAAAAGTTATTCCTTATGGAACACAGGTAATTATTAACGGACATGTATTTACAGCAGAAGACTGCGGTGGCGCTATTAAAGGAAACCGCATTGATATCTATGTAAATGATCACGATAGAGCAAATGCTTTAGGTGTGAATTATGCAGATGTTTATTTGGTAAAATAAGAAATAGAGATATAGGGGCTATCGCATTAAGTGCATATCCCGAATATTTATATATTTTACGCTCAGTCTGCGCTCGCTTTGAATTTGTAATCTCAAAGTGTGCTCGACAAATTTGCTAAAAGTGTATAAATATTTGTGGATAATGTTTAAAGCGACAGCCTCTTTGTCTGTTAAAAAAGGGAGAGAAAAATGAATTATCGTTTGGATATCCAATATGACGGAAGCAGGTATGGCGGATGGCAGCGTCAGAAGGATACAGAGAATACCATACAGGGAAAAATAGAGGATGTTCTGACAAAAATGACAGGAACAGAAATCAAAATTCAAGGCGCCGGAAGAACGGATGCAGGAGTTCATGCAAAAGGACAGGTAGCCAATTTTCATGGAGATTGTGAAAAAAGCTGTGAAGAAATTTGTCAGTATTTAAATGAATATTTACCGGAGGATATTGAGATTTCTAAAGTAAGTCAGGTGGAAGAAAGGTTTCACAGCCGTTTAAATGCAAGGGAAAAGGTGTATCAGTACCGGATTGTATCAGGTATTCATAAAAATGTTTTTGAAAGAAAGTATCAATGTCCTCTTCATGAAAAATTAGATGTTAATGCAATGAAAAGAGCAGCCGCATATTTGGAAGGCACTCATGATTTTAAAAGCTTCTGTTCTAATAAGAAAATGAAAAAATCCTCTGTAAGAACAATTTATAGCATTGAGATTGCGGATTTAACACAGGAAATTGTCATCACTTATACAGGAAATGGTTTTTTGTATAATATGGTTCGGATTTTAACGGGAACTTTAATTGAGGTAGGAAGAGGAGTTAGAAATCCAGAAGAAATGAAAGCAATTTTGGAAAGTTGTGATAGAAAAGAAGCGGGATTTACAGCTCCGGCCAGAGGACTGACACTTTTAGAAGTACGCTATTAAAGGAGAAAATTTATGCAGCAGACAATGGAACAGGAAATAAAGAAGCAGATGGAAATGTTATACCCCAGTTCACCGGAGCATTTGTATAATAAGATGCAGGTGGAATTTTATTCCTGCAATTATGAGAAAAAGAGTCTTACTTTTCGATTTCCGATACAGAGATGGGAACTAAACCATATGTCTACGATACATGGAGGAATAATTGCAGCGGCTATTGATACTACATGTGGAGCTATTGTAAGAAATGTCAGCGGAAGCAAAAGTATTCCTACGATTAATCTGAATATTAATTATTTGAGTCCGGGACTTCCCGGTGATGCGCTGCTTGTAACGGCAACAGCAGACAGAGCAGGTCGAAAAGTCTGCAATGTTCATGCAGTGTGTAACTCAGAGAAAACAGGTAAAATCATTGCTACTGCAACAGCAAATTTTATGATTTTAGATTGAAATAAGAAAAAAATATAAGCAAAGCCTTTGAAAAAGAAAGATTTTATGGTAGTATATTCCTTAAAGTAATTATTTAGATAAAAACTTGGCTTAGACCAAAGAAAATTACCATAGATGGAGGAGAAAAAAGTGGAAAAAGAAACAGCAAAAGAAACCGTTTCTAAGAACTTTATTGAGCAGATTATTGAAAAAGATTTGGCAGAAGGAAAGTATGATGAAATTTGTACAAGATTTCCACCGGAACCAAATGGCTATCTGCATATTGGTCATGCAAAATCAATTTTATTAAACTATGGTTTAGCACAGAAATACCATGGTAAATTTAATATGCGTTTTGATGATACAAATCCTACAAAAGAGAAAGTAGAATTTGTAGAGTCTATTAAAAAAGATATTCAGTGGCTGGGCGCTGACTGGGAAGATCGTTTATATTTTGCGTCTAACTATTTTGAGCAGATGTATGAAGCAGCTGTTAAATTGATAAAAAAAGGGAAAGCTTTTGTATGTGATTTAACAGCAGAAGAAATCAGAGAATACAGAGGAACTTTAACAGAACCGGGAAAAGAGAGTCCTTACAGAAACAGAAGTATAGAGGAAAATCTGGAATTATTTGAAAAAATGAAAAATGGTGAGTTTGAGGATGGAAGCAAGGTGCTGAGAGCGAAAATTGACATGGCTTCTCCAAATATTAACATGCGTGATCCTGTTATTTACCGCGTAGCTCACATGACACACCACAATACAGGGGATAAATGGTGCATTTACCCAATGTATGACTTTGCACATCCTATTGAAGACGCTATTGAAGGTGTTACTCATTCTATCTGTACACTGGAATTTGAGGATCACAGACCATTATATGACTGGGTTGTTCAGGAATTAGAGTATGTACATCCTCCAAAGCAGATTGAATTTGCAAAATTATATCTGACAAATGTGGTTACAGGAAAGAGATATATTAAAAAGCTGGTAGAAGATGGAATTGTGGACGGATGGGATGATCCTCGTCTGGTGTCTATTGCAGCTTTAAGGAGACGTGGTTTTACACCGGAGTCTATTCAGAAATTCGTAGAATTATGCGGTGTTTCTAAGGCAAACAGTTCTGTAGATTATGCAATGCTGGAGTATTGTATCAGAGAGGACCTGAAGATGAAAGCGCCTCGTATGATGGCTGTTTTAGATCCTGTGAAATTAGTAATTGACAATTATCCGGAAGGAGAAATTGAATATCTGGAAGTTCCAAACAACATGGAAAATCCTGATCTGGGAACAAGACAGGTTCCATTTGGCAGAGAGCTTTACATTGAAAGAGAAGACTTTATGGAAGTTCCTATTAAGAAATATAAACGTCTGTATCCTGAAAATGAAGTACGTCTTATGAATGCTTATTTCGTTACTTGTACAGGATGTGAAAAGGACGAAGAAGGAAATGTAACCGTTATTCATTGTACGTATGATCCTGCTTCTAAAGGTGGTAATTCACCGGATGGAAGAAAGGTAAAAGGAACTATTCACTGGGTATGTGCAGAAACAGCAGTAGAAGCAGAATGCCGCTTATATGAAAACATTGTAGATGAAGAAAAAGGCGTATACAATAAAGAAGATGGAAGTCTGAATTTAAATCCAAATTCTCTGACAGTTGTGAAAGGCTGTCTTGTAGAACCGGAATTAGGAAAAGCAGAAGCTTATGACAGATTTCAGTTTGTGAGAAACGGATTTTTCTGTGCAGATTGTCATGACAGTAAGCCGGGAGCACCGGTATTTAACCGTATTGTATCTTTGAAGAGTTCTTTTAAATTAAAATAAGATGAATGAATTGATGATTTTTATAGATAAGGAGTCTAAAATTCCGATCTATCAGCAGATTTATGAATTTATAAAAAAAGAAATAGAGAAAGAACAGTTAAGACCGGGAGATAAGCTGCCCTCATCCAGGGCGCTTTCCCGGTATCTTTCTGTCAGCAGAAGTACCACAGACCTTGCCTATGACCAGCTGACTTCAGAAGGCTACATCGAAGCAATACCATGTAAGGGGTACTATATATCTCAGCTGGAGGGTATTTATTTTACAGAAAATATGCCAAAAGAACAGTCAGAAGAAAATGCAGTAATTAGGCAATGTGAAGAGAAGTGTCAATATGATTTTGCTTTAAATGATATTGCTGTGGGAAGTTTTCCCTACAATATCTGGCAAAAGCTATCAAAACAGGTACTGGCGGATGCAGATGAAGATTTTTTTCAGCTGGGAAATCCGTGTGGAGAAGATGGCATTCGACAGGCAGTGGCGGAATATCTGTATCGTTCCAGAGGTGTGAAGTGTGGAAAAGAGCAGATTATTATCGGGGCCGGAAATGATTATCTGTTGATGCTACTGGGAATAATTCTTGGCTCAGAACAGACAGTAGCAATGGAAGAGGCTACTTATGTCAGTGCTTATTATGACTTTAGGCATATAGGCTATGAGGTACAGGCAGTCAGACAGGATGAGCAGGGACTTGATATTCGTGATTTGGAAGAAAAAGGTGCAAAAATTGTCTATGTTATGCCATCTCATCAATTTCCTATGGGGATGATTATGCCATTAAAGAGGCGTATGGCATTGTTAAGCTGGGCAGAAAAGTCAGAAAATTGCTACATTATAGAAGATGACTATGACAGTGAATTTCGTTACAAAGGACAGCCCATTCCAAGTCTGCAAGGGTTTGACAGAAATGGCAATGTGATTTATATGGGAACTTTTTCTAAATCTGTAGCGCCATCTATTCGTGTAAGTTATATGGTTTTACCGGAAAAGCTCATGAAAAAATACTTGCAGGAAAAGTACCAGCTTTCTGTGACTGTTTCCAAGACAGACCAGAAAATACTGGAACTTTTTTTAAAAGAAGGTTATTATGAAAAACATTTAAATCGTATGCGTAAAATTTATAAAAGCAAACATGACCTGATTGTAAAACATTTGAAAGAAATGCAGGAAATCTGTGTGTATCATGGGGAAAATGCAGGTGTTCATTTTATTTTGGAATTTATTAATGGATTGACAGAGCAAGAAGCCATAGATAGAGCAAAAAGTGCAGGTATACAAGTATATGGAGTATCCGAATATTGGATTGCACCAAATCAGGAAAAACAAAATAAAGTCCTTTTGGGATATGCAGGAATGGAAGAACAAGAAATCGAAGAAGCCATGAAACTTTTAAAAAAAGTATGGTGTAAGTAATAGAAAAGTGTGAAAACGGGGCTGTCGTATTATAATGTTTAAAGCGACAGCCTCATTTTAGAGATTATATTTTTTATTCATTTATTTCTAAAATTTTCCCTACAGTATCATCGTATCTGCAGTATTTTCCATTTTCGGAAATAAATGGGGAATAAGTTTTTGTTTTAATATTTTTTATATATACAATTTTCGTAGCAATCATGTAAACGAGAGAAAATTTTTCATTTAAGCTGGAAATCCATTTGTATACTTTGCTGTCTTTATCAGAAAGTACAAGTTCATATCCGCCATCACAGGCCTCTAAAGAGAAATAAATTTTTTCATCTTTCTTTAAAGGAGTAAAGACCTGATTGTAAATATATTCTGAAAAATGTTCTTTTACAAAGGCTTTAAATCCCTTTAAGGTATAAGTTTCCAAAGAAACAGCATCTGTAATTTTATCGCCTCTCTCAATACGGATTTTTAAAACTCTGAGAATATCTACCGCATCGTTAATAAAACTTAAACGGCTGTATTCCATACTTTCAAGAAGAAAAGAAATTAATTCTTTTGACAAAATATCATCATTTTTTGCCTGCTCAAATAAATTATTATCCATAATAAATTCCTCACTTTATAAATAGTTGAATACCCACTAAAGTGATTGTATTATGAATGGAAGATTTTTACAAGAGCTATTTTAAAGTTCAGCAGAAGTGTCTTTATTTTCCTCTTCATCCTCTTCACAGACATAGTCTTTTACTGTTTCTTTTACTGTTTCGGCAACGTTTTTAACAGCTTCTTTTGTATCTTCTACAGTCTCTTTTACGTCTTCTTTTAAATCGGACATATCTTCAGCCAGGTCATCAAAATCGTCTTCGAAAATATCATCTTCAGTGAATTCTTTAGCGAGTTCATCTGCTTTGTTCACTGCCTGATCCATTGATTTTTCAACAACTTCTTTAAATTTGGAAGCTACGTTTACTGCAGAGGCAGCTGTTTCTTTTAAATTATCCTGGAAGTCAGCAAATTCTTCCTGAAGATCAGGATTTTCTTCTTTCTTTTTTGTAAAATAATAAGCTGCAGCTCCGGCAGTTGCACTTAAAAGCCCAATACCTAATAATTTTTTACCTAAATTTCCCATAATCAAAATCCTTTCTGAAATCAAAATTCCCTTACTTTACTTATATGTTCTCCATTATAATCCTTTTTCACTCAGGAAGGGAAGTCTTTTTTCATTAATTTTCTATGAAATTTATTCTTTCTTAAGTGAAAAACAGTTGACAAAAACAAAAAAATCAGTATTATGAGAGTTAGTCACAACTAATTTAAAAAAGGACTATATTTTTGAGTATAGGTTAGCTTAAACTAATTGGAAGAAAGGAAGAAAATTATGAGTATTGTAATCGTTGGTGGAAATGAACGAATGGTAACACGTTATGAAAATTTATGTGAAAGTTATGGATGCAAGGCCAAAGTGTTTGTAAAGGAAAACAGTTCAATCAAGAAAAAAATGGGATGTCCAGATTTATTGTTGCTGTTTACAAATACAGTATCCCATAAAATGGTGATGAATGCTTCTCAGGAAGCAAAGAAAAATAATATTCCTATTCGAAGAATTCACAGAGCAAGTACAGCTGCATTACAGTCTGTACTGGAAGATATCAGAGAGGAGAATTCTTTCTTGCATCATTGAAAAAGACAGGATATACTAAGAATTGAAAGAAAATAAATGGGGAGTTGCTTAAAAGGAGAAAATCATGAAGAAAATTATACTGGCGAGTGCTTCTCCAAGACGCAGGGAACTTTTGGAACAGGGAGGAATTCCTTTTACAGTTATACCCAGTCAGGCAGAGGAGAATATTACCACTACTAATCCGGTATTAGCAGTAGAGGAACTGTCTTATTTAAAATGCAGTGATGTTTATGAAAAATCAGTGGAAGATGTGGTTGTAATTGGCGCAGATACAGTTGTGGTAAGTGACGGAAAAATATTAGGTAAGCCATCTTCTAAGGAGGAGGCTATAGAGATGCTTCAAGGTCTTCAGGGAAGGGCGCATGAGGTTTATACAGGTGTGACAATTATGACAAGAGAGGGAAAAGAGAACACAAAGAAGACTTTTCATGAGAAAACGAAAGTGGTTTTTTATCCCATGTCAGATGAAGAAATCAGAAGTTACGTGAACACCAAAGAGCCTATGGATAAAGCGGGAGCTTATGGCATTCAGGGAAAATCAGCAATTTTTATTAAAGAAATCAACGGTGATTATAATAACGTGGTAGGCTTGCCACTGGCAAGGTTATATCAGGAATTAAAAAATACAGGAATTGAAAGCAGGGAGTGGTAATCATGTATAAAGCGTGTATATTTGATTTAGATGGAACGATTGCAGATACCGTGGAGTCTATAGCGTATGTAGGAAATCAGGTTTTGCAGGAATTTGGTTTATCAGCATTGCCTGTTGAAAATTATAATTTTTACGCAGGAGATGGGGCAGATGTGCTGGTAAAAAGAATGTTGGAAGCTGTTCCGGGAGGATGCGATGCAGATTATGAAAAGGTACGGACTGTATATAGAAAACGATTTGCGGCAAATCCTTTTTATCATGTAAAGCCTTTTGACGGAATTATGGAGCTTTTGGATAAATTGAAAAAAGAAAATATTAAAATTGCAGTGCTGTCAAATAAGCCCCATGAAGCAGCCATAGAGGTAGTAAGCAAAATTTTTGGGGAAGAAGTTTTTCATAAAGTGCAGGGACAGACAGAAAAAATCCCAAGAAAACCTTCGCCGGTGGGGGCGTTGGAAATTGCAAAGATGTTTGGAGTAAAACCGGAGGAATGCCTTTACTGTGGTGATACAAATACGGATATGGACACAGGAAAAGCAGCGGGAATGTATACCATTGGTGTGACGTGGGGATTTCGTCCAAAACAGGAACTTTTAGAACATCATGCAGATGCGATTGTGGATAAACCACAGGAAATTTTAGAAATTGCAAAAAATCATAGATAAAGGGGTATGGAAACCATGCTAAAAGTGATTGCCAGCGATATAGATGGAACACTTCTTCAGAATGGAAAAAGAGAATTGTCTTTTCAGATAATAGAACAAATTAAACAGTTAAAAAAAATGGGAATTCTCTTTGCAGCTGCCAGTGGAAGACAGTATGCTACTTTAAGAAACCTGTTCGAGCCTGTAAAAGATGATATTGCTTATATCTGCGAAAACGGAGCTATGGTTGTATATAAAGGAAAAATTTTACATAAAGATGTCTTTGACAGGGCATTAGCAGAAGAAATGATGCATAGCATACTGAATAGAGAGGATATGGAGATTATTGTTTCCGGAGAAAAATCATATTATATCCAGCCCAAAAGAAAAGAATTTGCAGAATATATGCTTCAGACAGTAAAAGGTAAGGTTACCATAGTGGAGGATATTTTTAAAGTACAGGAAGATATTATGAAAATATCCATGTACAGGGAAAGTGGATTGGAAGAAATGCTGCTGTATTGGAAAAATATATTTGGAAGCAGAGCAACTGTGGTAACTTCCGGTCACGCATGGCTGGATATGATGCCAATGACTGCGGACAAAGGTACGGGAATGAGGGTTCTGCAAAAATATTTTCTTGTTTCTCCAGATTTTTGTGCAGCTTTTGGTGACAATTTAAATGATTTGGAAATGCTTCATGAAGTCACATATAGTTTTGCAGTGGGTAATGCAAAGAAAGAAGTAAAAGAAACAGCTAAATATGAAACGGAACGGGTAGAAACCGTTTTAGAAAAAATAATTCAACAAGGAGGAAGTTGGAATGAATGAGTATAGTGAAGAATGTTTATTAACCTTTTTGAAAAATCAGGAGCAGCTGTTTGCAGTACCTGTAGCTGAAACAGAAGAAGAAGCAGAAGCTTTTTTAGAAGACTGCATGGCAGTTGTGGTAGACTCATTGGCAGAAGTAAGAGAATATTTTGAAGAAAATGGTATGGATGTAGAGGGGCTGACTACAGAAGAGTTAGAAGATGCCAGCGAAGTTTTTCCATTGCCAAACGGACAGTATTTAATTGTAGAAGGCTAGTGAGGTGATAGCTTATGGAAATGAACACCATAGCAGAACGTCAAAAAGCTTTTTTTGAAAAGAACAGAACAAAATCATATGAATTTCGTCAAAAAGCTCTTTTCCGACTAAAACGGACAATTTTGTATTACGAAAGAGAAATCCAAGAGGCTTTGTATCAAGATTTGGGAAAATCGGATTTTGAAGCTTATATGACAGAAGTGGGAATGACGATTTCTGAACTGAATTATGTGGGAAAGCATTTAAAAAGATGGATGAAGGAAAAAGGTGTTTTGACACCTCTCGCACAGTTTCCTGCAAAGAGTTTTGAAGTTCCTGAACCCTATGGTACTGTTTTGATTATGGCTCCCTGGAATTATCCTTTTATGCTGTGCATAGAGCCGTTAATTGGGGCCATTGCCGCGGGAAACTGTTGTGTGGTCAAGCCTTCCGCTTATGCACCCCATACATCTGCTATAATTAAAAAAATTCTTTCCTGTATTTTTCCGGAAGAATTTGTGGCGGTTGTAGAAGGTGGAAGAGAAGAAAATACAGCACTTTTGGAGCAGGAATTTGACTATATTTTTTTTACGGGAAGTAAAAATGTGGGGAAAATTGTTCTGAAAAAAGCAGCTGAAAATTTAACACCGGTTACATTAGAACTGGGAGGGAAAAGTCCTTGCATTGTAGATGAAACAGCAGATTTAAAATTGGCTGCAAAGCGACTGGTATTTGGGAAATATTTAAATAGCGGGCAGACCTGCGTGGCTCCGGACTATCTTTTCGTGCAGGAGTCTGTAAAACAGAAATTTATAGAATATTTAAAATACTGGATTGATAAAATGTTTGGTACAGAACCTTTGAAAAATTCAGATTACCCAAGAATAATCAATGAAAAACATTATGAACGTCTTATGAAGCTTATAGAAGGAGAGAGCATTGTAAAAGGCGGTTATGGAAATAAAGAAAGATTATTTATTGCGCCTACTGTTTTAGATAATATTACAGAGCATTCTCCTATTATGCAGGAGGAAATTTTTGGACCTATATTGCCTGTTTTGTCCTATGGGAATTTAGAAGAAGCAGAGGCGTTTATTAAAAAAGGGGAAAAACCTCTTGCACTATATCTTTTTACAGGAAATAAGAAGACAGAGCAGAGAATTTTGAATACCATATCTTTTGGGGGAGGCTGTATTAACGATACGATTATTCATCTGGCAACATCGCGCATGGGATTTGGCGGCGTAGGTGCAAGTGGTATGGGAAGCTATCACGGAAAAAGAAGTTTTGATACTTTTAGTCATACAAGGAGTATTGTAAAAAAATATCAGTGGATAGATTTGCCAATCAGATATCAGCCATATACCCGGAGAAAAAAGAAATTGCTGCATTTGTTTTTGAAGTAATAGGAGGGGCTGTTATGGAAAATACGAAGGATAAAGCTCCTGTTTTTTGGAACAGGCGTTCAAAAGTGTATGACGAACAGGTTTTGTCTATATATGAAAATGCTTATAGAAAGACGGTAAAACGTTCTGCTGCATTTTTGGAAAAAGAAGACAAGGTTTTTGAAATTGGTTGTGGTACAGGAAATGCGACAATTCCTCTTTCAAAGTATGTAAAAGAAATTACGGCAACGGATATTTCTGAAAACATGCTTCAAAAAGCCAGAGAAAAAGCAGAAAAGTTGTCAAAACACAACATTACCTTTTGCACAGGGGAATTGACAGAAATGGAAATAGAGCCGGAAAGCTATGATGTAGTGGCAGCATATAATGTGCTGCTGTACATGAAAAATCAGGAAGAGGTTTTAAAGAAAATATATGAGATTTTAAAACCGGGCGGAATTTTTCTTTCTGCTACAGACTGTCTGGGAAGAAATCTGTCAAAAGACTCTGTGAAAAAATTCTGGAAAAGCAAATTACATCTGATGCCTTATGTGGCTTTTGATACGCCTGTTAGTCTGATGCGAAAAATTCAGAAAAGTGGTTTCGAGGTTTTGGAAATGGTCAATCTTCATAAAAATCCACCAAACATCTTTCTTGCAGCAAAGAAAAAATAAGAAGTTTAGAATTATTTAAGAAAGTTTATAAAATTTTGTTAGCACTCATTATACATGAGTGCTAATTTTCTCTTGACTTTTATTTCAAGGGGGACTATTATGATGTTTAGACAGGGAAGACTTCCCAATATAAGAATGAAAAAGGAGATGTATTTTATCATGGCTAGCAAGCGTGGTACTTTATCAATTAACAGCGACAATATCCTTCCGATTATTAAAAAATGGATGTATTCTGATCATGACATTTTCTTCCGTGAATTAATTTCAAATGGATGTGATGCCATCACAAAACTGAAAAAACTGGAAGTCATGGGAGAATATTCTTTCCCGGAAAATTATAAAAACAAAATTCAGGTCATTGTAAATCCAGAAGAGAAAACTTTGAAATTCATTGATACCGGTCTTGGTATGACTGCAGATGAAGTAGAAGAATATATTACACAGATTGCATTTTCTGGTGCAACACAGTTTTTAGAGAAGTATAAAGATAAAACAAATGAAGACCAGATTATCGGACATTTTGGTCTGGGATTTTATTCTGCATTTATGGTAGCAGATGAAGTTCAGATTGATACTTTATCTTACAAAGAAGGAGCAACTCCGGTTCACTGGTCCAGCGATGGCGGCACAGAGTATGAAATCGGAGATGGAAACAGAACTGAGGTAGGTACAGAAATTACTCTGTTCTTAAATGAAGAGAGCGTAGAATTTGCCAATGAATATCGTGCAAGAGAAATTATTGAAAAATATTGTTCTTTTATGCCAGTAGAAATTTTCCTTTCCAAAGCAAATGCGCCTCAGGAATACGAAACCATTGAAGAGTCTGAAGTAAAAGAAGACGATGTAATTGTAGAACATATTCATGAAGATGCAAAAACAGAAGAAAAAGAAAATGAAAATGGAGAAAAAGAGGTTGTAGAAATTTCTCCTGCAAGAGAAATGGTAAAAATCCACAAACGTCCGGTATCTTTAAGTGATACAAATCCTTTGTGGATGAAACATCCAAATGAATGTACAGAAGAAGAGTACAAAGCATTTTATAGAAAAGTATTCATGGACTATAAAGAGCCATTGTTCTGGATACATCTGAATATGGATTATCCGTTCAATTTAAAGGGTATTTTATACTTCCCAAAAATCAACATGGAATATGAGTCCATTGAAGGTACAATTAAATTATACAATAATCAGGTATTCATTGCAGATAATATTAAAGAAGTTATTCCTGAATTCTTAATGTTGTTAAAAGGTGTGATTGACTGTCCTGACTTACCGCTTAACGTATCCAGAAGTGCTCTGCAGAATGATGGTTTTGTAAAGAAAATTTCTGACTACATCAGTAAAAAGGTAGCAGACAAGCTTTCCGGTATGTGTAAAACAGACAGAGAAAACTATGAAAAATATTGGGATGATATCAATCCATTTATTAAATTCGGCTGCTTAAAAGATACAAAATTCTCTGAGAGAATGATGGATTATATCCTCTACAAGAATATTGATGGAAAATATTTGACATTAGAAGACTGCATCAAAGAAAATACAACAGAAATGCCGGAAGATCAGGAAGTTGTTACAGAGGAAAATAAAGAAGAGGTTCTGGAAGAAGCAAAAGAAGAAGCGAAAAAAGAACCTGAAAAGACTAATATTTATTATGTAACAGATGAGGTACAGCAGAGCCAGTATATCAATATGTTCAGAGAACAAAATCAGGATGCTGTTATTCTGAAACATAATATCGACTCTCCATTTATTTCCCATGTAGAGCAGGTAAAAGAAAATGTCAAATTCCTTCGTATTGATGCAGATGTAACAGACGCTGTAAAAGAAGAAGGAAAAGATTTAGAGGAAGAAACAAAGACTTTATCTGAAATCTTTAAAAAAGCTTTAAAGAAAGAAAACCTGACAATTAAGGTAGAAAGCCTGAAGAATGAAAAAGTATCTTCCATGATGACAATTTCAGAAGAAAACCGCCGTATGCAGGAAATGATGAAAATGTACAATATGTATGGCATGGATCCATCTATGTTTGGCGGACAGGAAACGCTGGTATTAAATGCAAATAATAAACTGGTACAGTATGTTCTGGAAAATAAGGAAAATGAAAACGTTGATATACTGTGTGAACAGTTGTATGATTTGGCGTTAATCAGTCACAGACAGCTGACACCGGAAGAAATGACAAAATTTGTGACAAGAAGCAATGAAATTATGCTGCTTCTGGCAAAATAAAAGATAATTATATAAAAGAGACTGTTACATTAAATGCTCATCCGGAATATTTAAAAGACAGTCTCTTTTTTTTAGTAGAGTCCTTTTTTAAATTGTATCATCATTTCCCTTGTAAGGCTTACGTCATAGTCGTCATAAGGGATTTCTTCCCGTTCAAACCACTGGGCAGTAGATAATTCTTCCTGGTCTAAGGTAATGGTATCGTTACCGTCTAAATCACAGTAAAAACCTGATAAAACAGAGCCGGAAAGTCCCCAGGGCTGGCTTTTGTAGTATTGAATATTTTTTACTTTGAGTCCAACTTCTTCCATTACTTCTCTCTTTACAGTATCTTCCAGTGTTTCACCGATTTCTGTAAAACCTGCAATTAATGCATAGCGTGTCGTATTTCTTCCTGCATATTTCGAAAGTAATAATTTATTTTTATTTCGAATGGCTACAATAACAGCAGGAGAAATTTTCGGATATTCTGTGTTATGACAGTGGGGGCAGTACATCATGCGTTCTTTTGTATCGGGAAGTAGTTTTTTTCCACATTTACCACAAAATTTACGGCTTTCATACCAGGAAAACAGGTGAAAGCCTGTAATTAGTGCAAAGCACAATTCTTTTGGTTCTTCTCTGCGAAAAATCACTAAATCTTCGAAGGTAAAATCAGACAGAAGCGAAGGATCTAGTTGTGGAAGTATATAGAAATGGTGTTCATCAATAGAAAACAAATAAATGTAAGGTTCTTTTTCCCAATTCGGTATATCGCAAAAATGAGGCAGTAAAAAACTGTCTTTTGTTTTTTTAATAAGAATGTTTTTTTGATTATAATATAAAATAAAGTCCTGCTCCTTTGGCGGAACCGGCACATATTCGTTGCGGTAGTAATGTGTTCCAATGTCCTGTATCATAAGTCTTCCTCCAAATTTTATAAAATTTCATAGGGGATCTGCTGCTGCCTGAAAAATTTTTGAAGCAGTTCATCCCAGACATGGTCTAAAGTTTTGTCAAGAGTAAAAGTTTTTACCGAAGTTCCTGTAGTACAGGTTAAATGTGTTCCATCATATTGAAAATTTACGAAAAGACCGAAAATATCATCAAGAGAGAGTGGAACATGGTTTCCTGTTAAAAGTTTTTCTGTATTTTTTTTGGAAAGTATGAATACAATTTTAAAGTGAAGAGGTGTTTTCTTTCCTTTCATCATGGAAAAACAAAAGGGTTTGATGTCTTTCCAAAGAGCATATTCACGACCTTCGGCTTTTATTATTTCAGACTCCTGTGTATCGAAAAAATCAGGTTTGAGGAGCCCGTCTATATTATATGTAACAGAAGTAGTAATACTGGCTTCTGACAGCCAGAAAGCATCAAAGTCAGTACCAATCAGCAGTTTTGACATAAAGTTTTTTATGTCCTGCACCTGTAATGCAATCACAAAAAATCCCTCATTTCTATAAAAATTTTCTGTATAGATAAAATATTAAGAACAGTATAAACGAAAATGAAAAAAAATCCCAGTGTTTTAGGAAAAAACCTTTTCAAACAAGTGGTTTTGTGGTAATATAAGAAATGGTATTAAAAACTACATAAAGAGGTTATAGAAAATGAAATATAAAATAGTAATAGATAGCTGCGGTGAATTATTAGAGAGATGGAAAAAAGATGAAAAAATAGAAAGTATTCCTCTGACATTGACAGTAGGAGAGGAAGATATTGTGGATGATGAAAATTTTAATCAGGCAGAATTTTTAGAGAAAGTAGCACAGTGTCCTGAATGTCCGAAATCTTCCTGCCCATCACCGGAAAAATATCGTCAGGCGTATGATTGCGGTGCAGAGCATGTTTATGGAGTGACACTTTCCAGTAATTTAAGCGGTTCATATAACAGTGCTTTATTGGGAAAAAATCTTCTTTTAGAAGATAAACCAGAGCAAAAAATTCATATTTTTGATTCTTGTTCTGCTTCCGTAGGAGAAACATTGATTGCTCTTAAAATTGAGGAATGTGAAGAAGCGGGTATGGACTTTGACCAGGTAGTGAAAACAGTGGAAGAATATATTCAGACACAGAATACTTATTTTGTTCTGGAAAATCTGGAAACACTCAGAAAGAACGGAAGACTTAGTAATTTAAAGGCTTTTGTAGCCAGTGCTTTGAAGATTAAGCCGGTTATGGGCAGTACACCTGAGGGAACTATTACACAGTTAGATCAGGCAAGAGGTATTAACAAAGCTCTTGTAAAAATGGTAGATTATATAGCGGAAGGTGCAAAAGACAGTGAAAACAAAGTTTTAGCGATTTGTCACTGTAATTGTCCTGCACGTGCAGAAATTGTAAAAGAAGAAATTTTAAAGAGAATTGAAGTAAAGGATGTGGTCATTTTGAACACAGCCGGAGTCAGCAGTATGTATGCAAACGATGGAGGGATTATTGTCGTTATTTAAGTACAAAAAATGTTGACAAAGAAGATAAAATCAGATATATTAAAAAAGCTATGGGATACAAAGTTCGACAGAGGTTCCATGCAAATATTTTTTTGCCCACCTTCGGGTTAAGGCCATACGGACAGCCGGGGCAACTGCCGATTGGCAACATTTGTTGCCTTATTGATTGAGTTAAAAGCTCAAATTTTATAAGTTGGTAACTTTACAACCAGTGCACAAAAGGTGCACATCAACTTGTGAAACGGTCAATAAGAGTAGTAAAAGTAAGATATTTGCTATATAGACTCTGAAACTTTAGTCATTCCAGGTCTTTAGATAAAAGAAAAGAGACAGAATAAAATATCATTGGATATTTTGGGGAATACAGCCACAGGTGATGTGTAGAGATACGGCACCTGTGGCTTTTTGTGTTACAGAGATTGTGCTTGCCTGACTTTTTTGCAGAAAGGAATGAAAGTATGAGCGAAAAACTAAAGCTTTATGGATTTAATAATTTAACAAAATCCCTGAGTTTTAATATTTATGATATCTGTTATGCGGAAACGCAGAAAGACCAGAAAGAATATATTGCATACATTGATGAACAGTATAATTCAGAAAGGCTTACTACAATCCTGACTAATTTAACTGATATGATAGGCGCACAGGTATTGAATATTTCCCAGCAGGATTATGAACCCCAGGGGGCATCTGTGACTATTTTGATTGCAGAGAAAACCATGGTTCCGGTGGGAAATACTCAGGTGGCACATTTGGATAAAAGTCATGTAACCGTACATACTTATCCGGAATATCATCCGGAAACCTGCGTGGCAACTTTTCGAGTGGATATTGACGTTTCTACCTGCGGGGAAATTACACCTCTTTCTACTCTGGATTACCTTATTGGTTCTTTTGATTCGGATGTAATTACCATGGATTACAGGGTAAGAGGATTTACAAGAAGTTTAAATGGAAACAAATTGTTTATGGATCATGAAATTCGTTCTATTCAGGAATATATTAATCAGGAAACTTTGGAACATTACAATGCAGTTGATATTAATATTTTTGAGGCAAATCTATTCCACACGAAAATGATGTTAAGAGAAATTGATTTGGAAAATTATTTGTTTAATACGAGTATAGAAAAACTGTTATCGGAAAAGAAACTGGATATAGAAAATCGTTTAAAAAAAGAAATGATAGAAATTTTTAGTGGAAAAACAGTTTAACAAAAGGGAGACGGAAATGGAAAAGCTATCACAGGAATGTGCCCCAATCTATGAGGCTTTAGAAAAATTTAGAAAAATGAGGGTAGTACCTTTTGATGTGCCCGGTCATAAAAGAGGAAGAGGAAATCCGGAGCTGGAGCGTCTTTTAGGAGAACGCTGTATGAATTTGGATGTAAACTCTATGAAACCTCTTGATAATCTGTGCCATCCGGTATCTGTTATCAGACAGGCAGAAGAACTGGCAGCAGAAGCTTTTCATGCAGCTCATGCTTTTTTAATGGTAGGGGGAACGACCTCTTCTGTTCAGAGTATGATTTTATCTGTTGCAAAAAGGGGAGAGAAAATTATTCTGCCAAGAAATGTGCATCGAAGTGTGCTTACAGCAATGGTACTGTGCGGAGCAGTGCCGGTGTATGTAAATCCACAGTGCAGTAATCGTCTGGGAATTCCTCTGGGAATGTCTGTTGCTGATGTAGAAAAGGCAATTCGGGAAAATCCAGATGCAAAGGCAGTTTTAGTAAATAATCCTACTTATTATGGTGTGTGTTCTGATATTCAGTCTATTGTAAAATTGGCACATGACAATGGAATGTACTGTCTGGCAGATGAAGCTCATGGGACACATTTTTATTTTTCAGACAAGCTTCCTGTTTCTGCTATGGATGCAGGGGCGGATATGGCAGCAGTTTCCATGCACAAGTCAGGCGGCAGTCTGACTCAGAGCTCGCTGCTTTTAATCGGACCGAATATGCCCAAGGGACATGTAAGACAGATTATCAATCTGACACAGACTACCAGCGGTTCTTATCTTTTGATGGCAAGTCTGGATATTTCCAGAAGAAATCTGGCATTAAGAGGAAAGGAAACCTTTGAAAAGGTCATTGAGCTGGCAGAATATGCCAGAACAGAAATTAATGAAATTCCGGGATTTTACGCATTTTCAAAGGAAATCATAAATAAAGACAGTGTGTATGACTTTGATGTGACGAAGCTTTCTATTCACACACTGGAAACAGGACTTGCTGGAATTGAAGTATATGATTTGTTAAGAGATGAGTACGATATTCAGATTGAATTTGGAGATTTTGGAAATATTTTGGCATACTTGTCTATTGGAGACAGAAAACGTGATATTGAGCGATTGGTGTCTTCGCTTTCTGAGGTTGCAAGGCGATTTGGCAAGACAAAGGTGGATTTAATTGAGCAGGAGTATATTCCGCCACAGGTGGCAGTTTCTCCACAGGAAGCTTTTTACGCAGAGAAGGAGTCCAAAACCCTGCGGGATGCAATTGGATTTATCTGCAGTGAGTTTGTTATGTGTTATCCACCGGGAATTCCTATTTTAGCGCCGGGAGAAAAAGTGACAAAAGAGATTATTGAACATATTGAATATGCAAAAGAAAAAGGCTGTACAATTACAGGCCCTGAGGATGCAGAAATTAATTATTTGAATGTGCTGAAAGGAGTTTAATATGGATTTATGGTTTTCAGAAAAACAGACAAATAATGTGAAATTTTCTATTCGTGTGAACAGGCAGTTATACAGCGGCCAGAGTGAATTTCAGAGAATTGATGTATTTGAGTCTCCGGAATTTGGAAAATTTCTCACATTAGACGGTTATATGATGTTTACAGAGAAAGATGAATTTATTTACCATGAAATGATTACTCATATTCCTATGGCAGTACATCCTCATGTGGAAAATATACTGGTTATCGGCGCAGGAGACGGCGGTGTGGTAAGAGAGCTTACCAGATATGAGGAAATCAAACGAATTGATTTGGTGGAAATTGATGAAATGGTAGTAGAGGTGTGCAAAGAATATTTTCCTCATACAGCCTGTGGACTGGAAGATGAACGTGTACATATTTTCTACGAAGATGGTCTGAAATTTATTCGCCGCTGCAAAGAAGAATATGATTTGATTATTGTGGACTCTACCGATCCGTTTGGACCGGGAGAAGGACTTTTTACAAGAGAATTTTACGGCAACTGCTATAAAGCTTTAAAGGAAGATGGTATTATGGTAAATCAGCATGAAAGTCCTTTTTATGAGGAAGATGCTCTTGCCTGCCAGCGGGCTCACAGAAATATTACGGAGTCCTTTCCTGTCAGCAGAATTTATCAGGCACATATTCCAACTTATCCTTCCGGGCATTGGCTTTTTGGCTTTGCGTCTAAGAAATATCATCCCCTCAGAGATTTAGATGAAAAGCGTTGGAATGAAAGGGGAATAAAAACACATTATTATACCACTACATTACATAAAGGGGCATTTTATCTGCCGGCATACGTGGAGGAACTGTTAAAAGATGTTGAAAAATAATATAGAAACTTTTTTAGAATGTGATAAGGAATATGAGGAGGCCAAAATTGTGCTTTTCGGAGCGCCTTTTGACTCTACAACTTCTTTCAGACCGGGGACACGGTTTGGCAGCAGCGCAATTCGTCATGAGTCTTATGGACTGGAAAGTTACAGCCCTTATCTGGACAGAGATTTAAGAGACTGTGAAATTATGGACTCTGGAGATTTGGAGCTCTCTTTTGGAAATACAAAATCAGCTCTTACTGATATTTATCATCGCACAGCGCTGATTTTAAAAGATAAGAAACTGCCGTTTATGGTAGGTGGTGAACATCTGGTGACTTTAGGTTCTTTTCGTGCTGTGTGGGAGCAATATCCTGAAGTTTGCATTATTCATTTTGATGCCCATGCAGATTTAAGAGAAGAATATTTAGATGCTAAGCTTTCCCATGCCTGTGTATTGCGCAGATGCTGGGAAATGACAGGAGACGGTAAAATTTATCAGTTTGGAATTCGTTCCGGAGACAGAGATGAATTTTATTGGGCAAAGGAGCATGTGAAAATGCAGAAATTCTCCTTTGACGGTTTGGAAGAAGCTTTAGAAGAATTAAAGGGAAAACCTGTTTATTTTACCGTTGATTTAGATGTCATGGATCCTTCCGTATTTCCGGGAACAGGAACACCGGAGCCGGGCGGAGTGAGCTTTGATGAGCTTAGAAAGGCTGTCACATTAGTATGTGAAAAGGCCAATGTGGCAGGCTGTGATGTCAATGAATTAAGCCCTCATTATGACCAAAGCGGGGCTTCCACTGCTGTTGCAGGAAAAATTATCAGAGAAATGCTTCTGGCTTTAAGCGAGAAGTAAAATATAAAAGAACATGAAAAACAGGAGGAAAAAAATATGGGAAAAGCGTTGATTATCGGATGCGGAGGCGTAGCATCTGTAGCCATTCACAAATGTTGTCAGAACAGCGAGGTATTTGAGGAAATCTGTATTGCCAGCCGTACAGTATCTAAATGTGATGCGTTAAAAGAAAAATTGCAGGGAACAACAAAGACAAAAATTACTACTGCACAGGTAAATGCAGACAAGGTAGACGAGCTGATTGCGTTGATTAAGGAGGTAAAACCGGATGTGGTTTTAAATCTGGCGCTTCCTTATCAGGACCTTACAATTATGGATGCCTGCCTTGCAACAAAGACACATTATATTGACACAGCTAACTATGAGCCGGAAGATACAGCAAAATTTGAATACAGCTGGCAGTGGGCGTACAGAGAAAAATTTGAAGAAGCAGGAATTACAGCTCTTTTAGGAAGCGGTTTTGATCCGGGTGTAACAGGTGTGTTCAGCGCTTATGCGTTAAAACATGAGTTTGATGAAATTAACTACATTGATATTTTAGACTGCAACGGCGGAGACCACGGTTATCCATTTGCTACAAACTTTAATCCGGAAATTAACATTCGTGAAGTTTCTGCAAAAGGTTCTTACTGGGAAGACGGTCATTGGGTAGAAACAGAACCTATGGAAATTAGGAGAGAATATAATTTTGAAGGTGTGGGAGAAAAAGACATGTATCTGCTTCACCACGAAGAAATTGAAAGTCTGGCTCTTAACATCCCGGGAATTAAAAGAATTCGTTTCTTTATGACTTTTGGACAGAGCTATCTGACACATTTAAAATGTCTGGAAAATGTAGGAATGACTTCCATTGAACCGATTATGTACGAAGGAAAGGAAATTATTCCGTTACAGTTCTTAAAAGCAGTGCTTCCTGACCCTGCTTCTTTAGGACCACGTACAAAAGGAAAGACAAATATCGGATGTATTTTCCAGGGGAAAAAGGACGGAAAAGACAAAACTTATTACCTCTATAATATCTGTGACCATGAAGAATGCTATAAAGAGGTTGGTTCTCAGGCAGTTGCGTATACAACAGGTGTTCCTGCCATGATCGGGGCAATGATGGTTATGACAGGAAAATGGAATAAACCGGGTGTTCATAATATTGAAGAATTTGATCCGGATCCATTTATGGAAGCATTGAATAAATGGGGACTTCCATGGAAAGAAACTTATACACCGGTACTGGTGGACTAATGAGCCGGGGTGAGAAAAACGAATTTTCCACACCGTATTTTCTGGTAGATGAAAAACGGATTTTGCATAATCTGGAAATTTTGAAATCTGTGTCAGAAAAAAGCGGATGCAAAATATTGCTGGCACAGAAAGCTTTTTCCATGTTTTACGCCTATCCCCTCATGAAAGAATATCTGGCAGGAACTACGGCAAGCGGGCTTTATGAAGCAAAACTTGGATGTGAAGAATTCGGTAAAGAAACCCATGTTTTTTCTCCGGCATACAGAGAAAAGGAATTTGATGAAATTTTAAAATACGCAGATGATGTAGTGTTTAATTCTCCCACACAGTTTAAAAAATTTGCCAAAAAGGCAAAAGCAGCCGGAAAGTCTGTAGGACTTCGAATTAACCCACAATGTTCTACACAGGAAGGTCATGCAATCTATGACCCCTGTGCTGATTTTTCAAGATTGGGAACTACTTTGAAGAACTTTGAGGAAGAATTGCTCCCTGAGTTAGATGGACTGCATTTCCATACCCTGTGTGAGCAGGGGGCAGATGCTTTAGAAATTACTTTAAAGGCAGTGGAAGAAAATTTCGGTAAATATCTTTATCAGATGAAGTGGCTGAATTTAGGCGGCGGACATCATATTACCAAAGCAGATTATGATGTAGAAGCTTTAATCAGAATGGTGCGTCATTTAAAAAAAACCTATGATGTGGAAGTCTATTTAGAGCCGGGAGAAGCAGTGGTGCTGGATGCAGGATTTCTGGTTTCACAGGTTTTAGAGGTCGTACATAATGGAATGGATATTGCCATTTTAGACACTTCTGCAGCCTGTCATATGCCGGATGTTCTGGAAATGCCTTATCGTCCCCCTGTAAAGGACAGCGGTTTAGCCGGTGAAAAATCTTGTACGGTAAGGCTTGCAGGTCCTACCTGTCTTGCGGGTGACGTTATGGGGGATTATTCTTTTGATGCGCCTTTAAATGAAGGAGATTTGGTAGTTTTTGAGGATATGGCTCTTTATACTATGGTGAAGACAAATACCTTTAACGGAATGCCTCTGCCGGATATTGTCTGGAGAGACCGAGAAGGAAATATGAAGTTAGTGAAAACCTTTAGATACGAAGATTTCAAGGGAAGGCTGTCATAAAAGATGCGCAGCGCGCGGAAATGAAATTATCACTTTGTGAACCGCGCGCGGAGATTGTGCTGTTGCACAATCTTTTTAGAAAGTTATTCACTGCATTTTTTAAAAGCGTGAAATAAAAGCAGGAAGGAAATTAGCATAAGGATATGAGAAATTCCTGCAATTCCTGAAATCGCAGCATTGGCGCCGGAAGAAAGTGAAGTTCCCAAGACCTGTAAAACACCGCGCACCAGCATCATGATAACCATAAAGGGGAGCGCAATGGAGTGAAGAATAAGAAATTTTCGGAAAGAACGCTCTTCTTCCAGTTTTAAATGTCTGGTAAACAATGCAAGGAGCAGGAAAAGGAAAGTACCTAAAACCATAAGGTGCACATGCACCAGTGATAGAGTGGTTTTTCCGGAAAAGTCTAAAAATTTTGTGAATTCGCGGTAGAAGACACCTCCAGCCATGGCGAAAAGAAAATAATAAAATGCAAAATTTAAGTATTTTTTCATAAATCTAAAATCCTTTCTTTTGTATTGAACAATGTTCATTCTACATTTTTTTCACTTTTTTGTCAATTAAATCATCAGATAACAAATCTTGTTTTTCAGCACACCATAAAAGAAAGAAAAATTTACAAGGCAGGGGAGAGGGGCTTGCCCCTTCTCCTGTTTTTGTGTTATTCTAAAGAGAAAGATAAATTCTACACCCGATTATGAAAGGGGAATATGAAAATATGAAAAAATTAGCAGATTTACTGGAGAAACTGGAATATCGGTGTCTTCAGGGTACAATGGATAAAGAAATTACAGATATTACATTTGACTCCAGAAAAGCAGAAAAAGGATGTCTGTTTTTCTGTATAAAAGGTGCGGTTTCAGATGGACACGCTTACGCAAAAGATGTGGCAGAAAAAGGTGCAGCTGTTTTGATTGTACAGGATGAGGTGGAAGTTCCTGAGGAAGTAACTGTTATTCAGGTGGAAAACAGTCGCTATGCCATGGCATGTATTTCAGCAGCCTGGTTTGGACATCCGGCAGAGAAGTTGAAAACTATAGGAATTACAGGAACAAAAGGCAAAACAACCACCACCTATCTTGTAAAATCCATTTTGGAAAATGCAGGTCATAAGACTGGCCTTATCGGAACGATTGAAACGATTATCGGTGAGAAGAAAATTCCTTCTGCCAATACCACACCGGAGTCTTATCTGGTTCAGAAATATTTTGCAGAAATGGTAGATGCAGGCTGTGACAGTGTAGTTATGGAAGTTTCCTCTCAGGGGCTGATGCTTCACAGGACAGCAGGTTTTCAGTTTGATATTGGTATTTTTACCAATATTGAACCGGATCATATCGGACCAAACGAGCATAAAGATTTTGCAGATTATCTTCGCTGTAAGGCGCTTTTGTTTAAACAGTGCAAAGTGGGTATTTTTAATGCAGATGCGGAGCATTTAGATGAGATTTTAGAAGGACATACCTGTCAGGTGGAAACTTTCGGATTTTCAGAAAAAGCAGATTTAAGAGCGGAAAACACCAAGCTGGTAACAGGAAAGGGAACATTGGGAATTGCTTATGATGTAAAAGGATTGATGAACTTTCCTGTAGAAATCGATTTGCCGGGTGCATTTAGCGTATATAATTCCCTTACTGCAATTGCAGTGTGCAGACATTTCGGTGTCACACCGGAGAATATTCAAAAGGCATTAAAACAGGCAAAAGTAAAGGGAAGAATTGAAATGGTAAAGGTTTCAGATGAATTCACTTTGATGATTGATTATGCACATAATGCCATGAGTTTAGAAAGCCTTTTGACAACTTTAAAGGAATATCAGCCAAACCGTCTGGTATGTTTATTTGGATGCGGAGGCAACCGCTCTAAACTTCGCCGTTATGAAATGGGAGAAGTGTCCGGTAAACTGGCAGATTTAACCATTATTACTTCTGATAATCCTCGTGATGAAGAACCACAGGAAATTATTAATGATATTAAAATCGGCATTGGAAAAACAAATGGAAAATATGTGGAAATTATTGACAGAAAAGAAGCCATTGCCTATGCTATTCATCACGGACAGCCGGGAGATATTGTGGTTCTGGCAGGAAAAGGCCATGAAGATTATCAGGAAATCAAAGGTAAAAAATATCCGATGGATGAGCGTGTGCTTATTCAGGAAATTTTGGAAGAAGATAAACAGAATAGATGAGTAAAGTGTATGCAGATATTATTGTAGATATTTCTCAGGAAAAATTAGATAAAAGTTTTCAGTATGAAATTCCGAAGGAATTGCAGGAACAGGTGGAAATAGGAAAAAAAGTCCTGGTTTCCTTTGGGAACGGAAGCAGAAAAATAAGCGGTTATGTCATTGGAATTTCAGACACACCGAAGATTTCAACGGAAAAAATCAAGCCTGTTCTAGAAGTGGTTACGCAGGGAATAGAAATTGAGTCCCATCTGATTGCCCTTGCAGGCTGGATTGCCAAAAGCTATGGCTCTACCATTAATCAGGCATTAAAAACCGTGCTTTTAGTAAAGGAAAAAACTGCTGCAAAGGAAAAAAAGTATATACGTCTTCTGCTTTCAAAAGAAGAAGGACAGAGGTATCTGGAAGAATTTACAAGGAAGCATTATCTGGCAAAGGCACGTCTTATGGAAGCACTTATAGAAAATCAGGTGCTGGAATATAAGGAAGCGATGGAAAGTTTAAAACTTTCCTCATCGGTGATGAAAGGACTGGAAGAAAAGAAACTGATTGCTGTTGAAAGAGAACGCTTGTATCGTACCCCTGTACCGAAAGATGTACAAGATGGATATGAATATCAGCTTTCCAAAGAACAGCAGGAAGTTGTGGGCGAGATTTTAAAAGAGTGGCAGCAGGAACATCCTCGTCCCTGTCTCATAAAAGGGGTAACGGGAAGCGGTAAGACACAGGTATATATGGAGCTTATAGAAGCTACATTAAAGCAGGGAAAACAGGTCATTGTACTGATACCGGAGATTGCTTTGACGTATCAAAACGTATCACGCTTTTACAGCCGTTTTGGTTCCTGTGTGTCAGTGATTAATTCTCGTTTATCTGTGGGAGAACGTTTTGACCAGTTTGAAAGGGCAAAAAAAGGAGAGATATCCATTGTCATCGGACCGCGTTCCGCACTGTTTACTCCTTTTCCCGATTTGGGACTGATTTTAATAGATGAGGAGCATGAGGACTCTTATAAAAGTGAAAAGACACCTTGTTATCATGCCAGAGAAACTGCTATCCAGAGAGGAAAAATTGAAGGGGCAAGAGTAGTTATGGGTTCAGCTTCCCCAAGTGTGGAGAGCTATTATCGAGGAAAAACAGGAGAATATCAGCTTTTATATTTGAATGAGCGATATGGAGGAAAAGAACTTCCACAAGTTTCAGTAGTAGATTTAAGAGAAGAGTTAAAAGCGGGAAATCGTTCTATTTTCAGTCATGAGCTGGCAGAAAAGATCCGGGACAGATTACAAAAAAAAGAGCAGAGTATTTTATTTCTGAACAGAAGAGGTTACACAGGCTTTGTCAGCTGCAGATCTTGTGGTTATGTAGTGAAATGCCCACATTGTGATGTTTCTCTTACGTCCCACAGAAATGGAAAAATGATCTGCCATTACTGCGGTTATGAGATACCACAGGTAAAAACCTGTCCTTCCTGCGGTTCCCCTTATATCGGAGGGTTTAAGGCAGGAACGCAGCAGATAGAAACATTGTTAAATAAAAGCTTTCCAGGTGCAAGAATTCTTCGTATGGATGCAGATACCACGAAAAATAAAGGCGGACACGAAAAGGTGCTGTCTGCTTTTGCAGCAGGTGAGGCAGATATTCTCATTGGTACTCAGATGATTGTAAAAGGACATGATTTTCCCAACGTGACTTTCGTAGGAGTGCTGGCAGCGGATTTATCTTTATATAGCGAAGACTATCGGGCCTCAGAAAAGACCTTCCAGCTTCTTCTGCAAGCTGTGGGAAGAGCCGGCAGAGGAGAAAAAAAGGGAGATGCGGTTATTCAGACTTATCATCCGGAGCATTATAGTATTCTGGCAGCAGCAGCTCAGGATTATGAAGCTTTTTATCAGGAAGAAATAGGATATCGTCTTTTAATGGAATATCCTCCGGCAGCTTTTATGGCAGCAGTGAAAGGTTCATGCAAAAATGAGGAATTACTAAAGAAGGCAATGGAATACTGCCGAAGATATATAGAAAAAATATATAAAAAAGAAGATTTAATTTTAGTAGGGCCGGCCCCTGAGGCTGTTGCAAAGGTACAGGACTACTATAAAATGGTTTTATATATGCGCCATGAAAGACGAGAAACTTTAGTAATATTAAAAGATGCACTGGAAAAATATATTGCAGTGAACAGTGGGTTTCGAGATATTTATATACAATTTGATTTTAACGTTTAGAAAAGGAGAGAAAAAATGGCATTAAGACAAATTAGAACACAGGGTGACGATATACTTGCAAAAGAGTGCAGAAAGGTAGAAAAGATGACTCCGAAAATCAGAGAGCTTATCGATGATATGTTTGATACTATGTATGAAGCATACGGAGTAGGACTTGCAGCACCGCAGGTAGGAATTTTAAAACAGATTGTAGTCATTGATACTACAGGGGAAGATCCCATTGTGCTGATTAATCCTGAAATTATTGAAACTTCCGGTTCCCAGACAGGAGAAGAAGGCTGTTTGAGTGTTCCGGGAATGTCAGGGGTGGTAACACGTCCTAATTATGTAAAAGTAAAAGCATTTGATGAAGATATGCAGGAATTTATTTTAGAGGGAGAAGAGCTTTTGGCAAGAGCAATTTGTCATGAAACAGATCACCTTCATGGAAGACTGTATACAGAATTGGTAGAAGGTGAACTTCATCGCACAAATTATGAGGAGGATGAAGAATGAGAGTTGTTTTCATGGGAACACCCGATTTTGCAACGGGAACTTTAGAAGAAATTGTAAAAAGCGGTTATGAGGTTGTGGGAGTAGTAACACAGCCGGATAAGCCAAAGGGGAGAGGAAAAAACCTCATGCCTACACCGGTAAAAGAAGTGGCTTTGAAGTATGGTTTACCGGTATATCAGCCGAAAAAAGCAAAAGAGCCGGGATTTATTGAAACTTTAAGAAGCTTAAAACCAGATGTGATTGTAGTGGCTGCTTTTGGACAGATTATCACAAAGGAAATTCTGGAAATGCCTCGTTTCGGATGTGTGAACGTCCATGCATCTTTACTTCCGGCATACAGAGGAGCAGCGCCTATTCAGTGGGCTGTGATTAATGGAGATAAGGAGTCCGGTGTTACCATTATGCAGATGGATGAAGGAATTGATACCGGAGATATGATGGACAAAGTTGTTGTTCCTATTGCAGAAGATGAAACAGGAGGCAGCCTGTTTGATAAGTTAAGTGAAGCAGGCGCAAAGCTTTGTGTAAAAGTTTTAAAGGATTTAGAAGCAGGTAAAGTTATAAGAGAAAAACAGCCAAAAGAAAGTACAACTGCTTATGCATCTATGATTAACAAGAGCATGGGAGAAATTAAGTGGAGTTGTAAGGCGAAGGAGCTTGAACAGTTAATTCGTGGTTTAAATCCGTGGCCCAGCGCATATACCAAAATTCATGGAAAAATGTTAAAGATTTGGAAAGCAGAAGTTTTACAGGATACTGTCCACAAACAGACAGGAGAAATCGTAAAAATAGAGAAAGATGGTATTTGCGTACAGACAGGAGAGGGGCTGCTGAAAGTCCGTGAACTACAATTAGAAGGAAAAAAACGAATGGATGCAGCATCTTTTCTCAGGGGTTATTCGGTTTCAGAAGGGGAAATTCTTGGGTAAAAGAGTTATAGGATTGGATAGAATATGATAAATAAGGTAAATTTAAGAGAACTGGTACTGGGAATTCTATTGGAAATAAACAAAGAAGGACAGCATAGTCATCTGGTAATTCGCAGTACATTGGAGAAGTATCAATATTTGGAAAAACAGGAAAGAGCCTTTATTACCAGAGTGTGCGAGGGAACGTTGGAATATAAACTGCGTTTAGATTATATTTTAGACCAGTATTCTTCTGTACCTGTAGAAAAGATGAAGCCGGTTATCCGTGAGATTTTAAGAAGCAGTGTATATCAGCTTTTATACATGGACAATGTGCCGGACAGCGCAGTCTGTGATGAAGCAGTGAAACTGGCAAGAAAAAAAGGATTTTATAATCTTACGGGTTTTGTCAACGGAGTGTTGAGAAAAGTAGCGAGGGATTACAGCAGTATTCATTTCCCGGAAAAAAATCAGCCTGTGGAATATCTTTCTGTTTTATATTCTATGCCAAAATGGCTGGTAGAAAAATTTTTGGCAGAATATGGGTTTGAAAAAACAGAGAAAATGCTGGAAGCATTTTTAAAGGAAAGACCTACGACCATTCGTATTCGTCAGCATCTGGTGGATAAAGAAGCTGTCTTGGACAGCCTGAAAAGGCAGAATGTAACAGTTGAGCCTGCGCCGTATGTAGAAAATGCTTATTATATAAAGAATTACGATTATCTTCCCGCATTGGAAGCTTTTCGTATGGGAAATATTCAAATTCAGGATGTCAGTTCCATGCTGGTAGGAGAAGTGGCAGCTCCAAAAGAAGGCGATTATGTCATTGATTTATGTGCGGCACCGGGAGGAAAGACTTTGTGCATTGCAGATAAATTAAAAGGAACAGGTCGGATAGATGCCAGAGATATCAGCAGAACAAAGACAGACCTTATAAGGGAAAATGCCATTCGTCAGAATTTTTTAAATGTAGTGGTAACAGAAAAGGATGCAACTCAGCTAGACTCTGACTCCTTTGAAAAGGCAGATGTGCTCATTGCAGATGTACCTTGTTCTGGTCTGGGTGTAATCGGAAAGAAGACGGATATTAAATATAAAATTACACAGACAGGAATTGCAGAGCTTGTGAATTTGCAGAGGAAAATTTTGGAGCAGGCTTCTACTTATGTAAAACCGGGAGGTACATTGATTTACAGTACATGTACCATTAACAGAGAAGAAAACATTGAAAATGTCCGTTGGTTCGTGGAAAATTATCCTTATGAGTTGGAAAGTATTGATGATTATTTATGCGAGGAACTGAGAAGTGATACTACAAAGGAAGGATATCTGCAGCTTCTTCCAGGTGTGCATGAATGTGATGGATTTTTCATTGCCAGATTAAAGAGGAAAACAGAATGGAACAAATAGAAATAAAATCTCTCAGTCTGGTGCAGTTAAAGAATACTATGACTGAAATGGGAGAAAAGGCTTTTCGTGCAAAACAGATTTATGAGTGGCTGCATCAGAAACAGGCAGAAAGTTTTGACGAAATGAGCAATTTATCTACAAGCCTTCGGGAAAAATTAAAAGAGCGCTGTGTTCTTACTACATTAAAAATGTTGGAGGTACAGACTTCTAAAATAGATGGGACACAGAAATATCTCTTTGCACTTCCTGATGGAAATGTAGTGGAAAGTGTATTGATGAAATACAAACATGGAAACAGTGTGTGTATTTCCTCTCAGGTAGGATGTAAGATGGGATGCAGATTTTGTGCATCTACTATCGGAGGCTGGACCAGAAATCTGCTGCCTTCAGAAATGCTGGAGCAGATTTATCGTATTCAAAAGCTGTCGGGAGAGAGGGTTTCTAATGTAGTTGTCATGGGAACAGGAGAACCCCTTGATAATTATGATAATTTATTACAGTTTATCCGATTGCTGACAGATGAAAACGGTCTGCATATCAGCCAGAGGAATGTTACAGTGTCCACCTGTGGAATTGTACCGAAAATGTATGAATTGGCAGAGGAAAATCTGCAAATTACACTGGCGATTTCTCTTCATGCGTCTAATCAGGAAAAACGTGCAGAGCTGATGCCCATAGCAAATAAATATTCCATTGAAGAAGTACTGGAAGCCTGCAGAAATTATTTTGAGAAAACAGGCAGAAGACTTACTTTTGAATATAGTCTTGTAGGTGGAAAAAATGATACAAAGGAAGATGCTGAGGAGCTGGCACGGTTAATCAAAGGTTTAAACTGCCATGTAAATTTAATCCCTGTAAACCCCATTAAGGAGCGGGATTACGTGCAGTCAGATAAAAAAGTTATAGAGAATTTTAAAAATAAACTTGAAAAATACCAAATAAATGTTACTATTAGAAGGGAAATGGGCCGGGATATTGATGGGGCCTGTGGACAGCTAAGGAAAAGTTATATCGATAAGAAAGAGGACTCGTAAGATGAAATCATATTCTGTAACTGATGTGGGACAAAAACGTCAGGTAAATCAGGACTTTGTGTTTGCATCTGAGGAGCCGGTAGGAAATTTGCCAAATCTTTTTATTGTTGCAGATGGAATGGGAGGGCATAATGCGGGAGATTTTGCTTCCAGTTTTGCCGTTCAGACATTTCTTCATTCTGTTTTAGAAGATGAAAATCAAAATCCCATTAAAATTATTCGCAGTGCAGTAGAGGAGGCAAATCGCAAGGTTCTTGAAGAAGCCAGAACACATGCAGATATGTCAGGGATGGGAACAACTATGGTACTCGTTACTATTGTGGATGACTATGCCTATGTGGCTAACGTAGGGGACAGCAGGCTGTATCTCATTGAAGACCGGATTACTCAGATTACAAAGGATCATTCCCTTGTACAGGAATTAGTAAGACGAGGATTGCTGACAAAGGAAGAAGCGCAGAACCATCCGGATAAAAATAAGATTACCAGAGTAATCGGTATCAGTCCGGAGGTAGAAGTGGACTTTTTTGACATACATTTAAAAGAAAACAGTACTTTACTATTATGCTCAGATGGATTGTCGAATATGGTTTCTGATGAGGAAATCTGGAGGATTGCAAATACAAGCAGAGATTTAAGAGAAATGGGAATGCGTCTTGTTTCTCTGGCAAATGAAAACGGCGGTAAAGATAATATAGCAGTAGTGCTGGTTCAGCCAGACACAAAAGAGGTGGAAATATGTTAAATATGGGAATAATTATAGGTGAACGGTACGAAGTTGTGGGCTGTATAGGCTCCGGCGGTATGGCAGATGTTTACAAAGCAAAAGACCATAAATTGAACCGTTTCGTGGCGATGAAGGTGTTAAAGCCGGAATTTAGCGCAGATACAAATTTTATACGGAAATTTCAAAGAGAAGCTCAGGCAGCAGCAGGCCTGGCACATCCAAATGTGGTAAATGTTTTTGATGTTGGGGAGGACAAAGGCATTAACTATATTGTGATGGAATTGGTAGAGGGTATTACTTTAAAAGATTATATTTCAAAAAAGGGAAAACTTACAGTAAAAGAAGCTACCAGTATAGCAATTCAAGTTTCTATGGGGTTAGAAGCGGCACACAACAGAAATATTGTCCATCGTGACATTAAACCACAGAATATTATTATTTCTACGGACGGAAAAGTAAAGGTGACAGACTTTGGTATTGCCAGAGTGGCATCATCCAATACCATCAGTACCAATGCAATGGGTTCTGTTCATTATAGTTCTCCTGAGCAGGTGCGTGGCGGTTATAGCGACTTTAAGAGCGATATTTATTCTCTGGGTATTACCATGTATGAAATGGTGACAGGAAGAGTACCTTTTGACGGAGATACAACGGTTGCTATTGCTATTAAACATTTGCAGGATGAGATGGTTCCTCCTTCTCAGTATGTGGCAGAACTTCCTCACAGTCTGGAAGAAATCATTTTAAAATGTACACAGAAAAGTCCTGACAGACGATATAGTACACTGGCGGAACTGATCAATGATTTAAAACATTCTTTGATTGATCCAAATGGGAATTTTGTAAATCTGACTCCGTTAAGTAATCATGCACAGACAATTATGATCACACCGGATGAAATGAAAGAAATTCAGAACAGCGCTTATACACAGCCATCTGTTTTTAATGATGATGAAGATGACGAAGACGAGGATGATGATGAAATCTTCGAAAAACCATCTAAAAAACGTCGTCGCAGACATGAAGAGGAAGATGATGAGGATGAGGAAGACGATGATGAACGCGGTGGAATTAATACAAAGCTGGAAAAGGCAATGACAATTGGCGGCCTGATTATCGGTGGTATTATTATCTGTATCCTTATTTATATGATTGCATCTGCAGCAGGTCTGATTAAAGGCGGCAGTAGTAAAACAGAGAAACCAAAGGTAGAACAGACACAGGAAAAAGAAGATGAAAAACTGGAAGTTCCTGATATTGTAGGAAAATCTGAAGATGATGCGTTAAAAGAGTTAAATTCAAAAGGTCTGGGATTGAAAAAGGGCGGAGAAGAAGCTTCTGATACTGTACCGGAAGGTATGATTGCCCGCCAGGATCCTGCAGCGGGAACAAAGGTAGAAAAAAATACAAAGATTACTTATTATGTAAGCACAGGAAAATCTGAAGAAAAAGAAGAGGTTACAATTCCAACAGGACTTGCCGGAAAAGCTTTAAGTGATGTTCAGGCTGAATTACAGGAGCTGGGACTTAGCAAAGTAAAGATTGAAAAAACAAAAAGTGAAGATGTAGCAGTTGGAAAGGTTATTTCCTTAAATCCAGAAGAGGGAACTTCTGTTTCAAAGGATACAGAAGTAACAATTACAGTCAGTATCGGTTCCGGCGATGAAATGGTTTCTATACCAAATGTTCGTGGGGTAAAAGCAGCTGATGCACAGGCAACCTTAGAGAAAAAGGGACTGATTGTAACAGTGGAAGAAGATTATGACGAAAATGCCGGAGTTGCTGAAGGCGAAGTATATGCACAGACTCCAAAGGCAGGAAACCGTGTAGAACCGGGAACTTCTGTAACAATTAAGGTTCTGAACAAAAATGCTGCTTCAAACGGAAGCGGAGAAACACAGAACGGCGAAAGTGTAGAAGCAGGACAGTGGGCTACAAAGGAAGATGTCAACATTGAAAAACCAAGCAATTATCAGGGCGGTCAGGTACGCCTTCGTCTGGTACAGGATGGAGATGGCAGCCAGAGCAGCGGCGGAAAAGTTATTCTTTCCGACAAAGTGCTTGAATTCAGTGAAAAAGGCGGTTACAACGTAGGAAGAATTGTAGGAAAAGAAGGTGTTTCCACAGGAACATTGTATTTTGATGAAATGCAGTCTGATGGAAATTATAAAGTTTTATATCAGTATCAATTAGAATTTGAACAAGAATAAGAAAAGAGAAATATCCGGATGTTGTGTGTATAAAGCATGATGTCCGGGTATTTTTAGTTGCCTTTAAACTTTAAAAAGGATATAATATTTACAGTGTGCAGAAAATGTGATATAACTAGAAAAGTTATAAAGAAATACGGGTAGGTTCAATGCAGGGAAGAATTATAAAAGGAATTGCCGGCTTTTACTATGTATCAGCAGAGTCAGCATTATATGAATGTAAAGCAAAAGGAATTTTTAGAAAAGAAAAAATGAAGCCTCTGGTAGGCGATTTTGTAGAAATAGAGATTTTAGACGAAGAAAAGAAATTGGGAAATATCGTAGATATTTTACCCAGAAAGAACTCTCTTATCCGTCCGGCTGTGGCAAACATCGATCAGGCTCTGGTTATTTTTGCCGCAAAAGAACCAAATCCAAATCTGTCTTTACTGGACCGATTTTTAGTGACTATGGAGCGACAGGAAATTCCTGTTTTGATTTGTATCAATAAAGAGGATTTGGCATTGCCGGAAGAAATAGAAGAAATAAAGAAGATTTATGAAAGCTGTGATTATCCTGTAATCTTTACCAGCGCAAGCAGAGAAAAGGGAATTGAGGAGCTCCGTACTGTTTTAAACGGTAAGACCACGGCTGTGGCAGGTCCTTCCGGTGTAGGAAAGTCTTCTCTGACCAATCTGCTGGCTCCCGGTATCGACATGGAAACAGGAGAAATCAGTAAGAAGCTTGGGAGAGGACGTCATACCACAAGGCATTCCCAGCTTATTGAGCTGTGGCAGGAAACGTATCTTATGGACACACCGGGATTTACTTCTTTCTATGTAGAAAATATGGAAAAAGAAGAACTGCGATATTATTTTCCTGAATTTCAGGATTATGAAGGAAGCTGCAGATTTCAGGGATGTACCCATACTCATGAGCCAGGCTGCATGGTAAAAGAAGCCTTAGAGCATGGTAAAATCAGTCAAAAAAGATACGAAAATTATTTAGAAATGTATAAAGAACTTGAGGAAAAGAGGAGGTATTAGAAATGGAATATCAGTTATCCCCGTCTATTTTAGCAGCAGATTTTTCAAAGCTGGGTGAAGAAATTGAAAAGGTAGAAAATGCCGGTGCACGCTGGCTTCATATTGATATTATGGATGGACAGTTTGTGCCGTCTATCTCTATGGGAATTCCGGTGATTTCATCTATTAGAAAAAGAACGGATTTGTTTTTTGATGTTCATATTATGGCGCTGGACCCAACAGCTTTGATTGAAGATTTTGCAAAGGCAGGGGCGGATTTAATTACTGTTCATGCAGAGGCATGCCCAAACTTGGACAGAACACTGCGCCTTATCAGAGAGAAAGGCTGTAAAGCAGGCGTTGCCATCAACCCGGCCACTTCTGCTCACGTACTGGAAAACGTACTGGAAATCGTGGATATGGTGTTGATTATGACAGTAAATCCAGGATTTGGAGGACAGGCATATATTCCTTATTGTGCAAATAAAGTGCGCCAGATAAGGGAAATGGCAAAGGAAAGAAATCTGACTTTGGATATTGAAGTTGACGGTGGAATTAACAAAAATACCATTCAGGAAGTCGTGGATGCCGGGGCGAATATTATTGTAGCAGGTTCTGCCGTTTTTCAGGGTGATGTTGACGCAAATGTCAAAGAACTGAAAGGAATTATGGAGAAATAATGGATACTATACTGATATGCGGTGGATTTTTGGAAGAAGAAACTGCAAAAAGAGTATTAGAGAAAGTTAAACCTGACTGCATTATCGGCATTGATAAAGGACTTGAATTCTGTTATAGAAATCAGATCTATCCTCAGTATATTCTGGGAGATTTTGACAGCATTGATAAAAAAGTGCTGGATTTTTATGAAAACCAGAAGGAAATACCAGTGCAGAGATATAAGCCGGAAAAAGATGCTACAGATGCAAGAATAGGTCTGGAACTGGCATTAAAGCTGGGAAGTAAGAGGATTTTTCTGTTAGGGGCAACAGGAGGAAGGCTGGACCATTATATGGGGAATTTACAATCTTTACAGGTACCTTTAAAACATGGTGCAAAAGCATGGATTATTGACAGCCAGAATGTGATTACTATGTGGGATAAATCTTTTTCTGTAAAAAAACAGGACAGCTTTGGAAAATATATTTCTTTTCTGGCAATGAGTGAAAAGGTAGAGGGGATTACTTTAAAGGGCTTTAAATACCCCCTTTACAAATATACCATGACAAATGATGACGGTATTGGTATCAGTAATGAAATACAGGAAGATACAGCGTATGTGGAGTTTGAAAGCGGTATTCTTCTGATGATTATGTCGAGAGATAAAAAATGAGATTTTGGTGCCCATGAATTGAGATACAATATAATACCTATTGTGACAGACAGTTGAATAATTGGTTGCATAAATATGTATATAAGAAAAATTATGCTGATATTGTTGGATGTTTTTTGAGGAACGCATATGAAAACGGTATAATAAAATCAGAAAATTTCTGTTTCCATAGTCTTATTGCAGTTATTTGTTAAAAAGCTTCTTCTAATGGAAATGAAGCCTTAGTTGCTGTTGGACAAAAAGCGTTTATGGCAAGGGGCTTCTCATTCATTATTTCTTGCACTTGGAAAGGCACTGCCGGTTTTATTCTTGGAGCTTGCCGACAAAGTATTTGTTTTGTTCCTGTTATTATGCTTTTTCCGACATTTTTGGGGATAAATGGAATACTATATGCGCAACCGATTACAGATGTAATTTCTGCTATTGTCACAGTCTTTATGATGCTGCATCTCCACAAAGAATTAGTAAAAGTAGATAAAAGCAGGATTATAAAAAAAAGAATAAACTTTTCAACATTGAAAATGTTGATTTACATTGAATTTGAAGCTCTATTGTGGTAATCTAAGAATTGCTATATTGGAGCTTCTTATACGTTCATATTACGGAAGAAAAATAAAGAAATAGACATGGTGGCTTGTGCGTTGAATGTCGGATAAAAGTACATATATTGAGATACTTTGTGGCACTCGTTGTGGCACTCGATAGGAGTGACAATAAGCTCGAGCCTACCAAATAAAGGGATTTTTAGGAGGAAAATAGAAAAATGAAACTAGGAATTGTAGGACTTCCTAATGTAGGTAAAAGTACATTATTTAACTCTTTGACAAAGGCAGGGGCAGAGTCAGCCAACTATCCGTTCTGTACAATCGACCCAAATGTGGGAATTGTAGCGGTTCCTGATGAAAGGCTGAAACTTTTAGGTGATTTTTATCAGTCTAAAAAAGTAACACCGGCTGTAATTGAGTTTGTAGATATTGCAGGTCTTGTAAAAGGTGCATCAAAGGGTGAAGGTCTGGGAAACCAGTTTTTGGCAAATATCAGAGAAGTAGATGCTATTGTACATGTTGTCAGATGCTTTGAGGATGAAAATGTAATCCATGTAGACGGATGTATTGACCCATTAAGAGATATTGAAACAATTAATTTAGAGTTAATTTTCTCTGATTTGGAAATTCTGGAAAGAAGAATTGCAAAGACTACAAAGACAGCCAGAATGGATAAAGAAGCAGCAAAAGAATTGGAATTTTTAAAACAGGTAAAAGCACACTTGGAAGATGGAAAACCTGCGTCTTCTATGGAATTAGATGGAGAAGAGCAGGAACTTTATATGAAGGAATATAACCTGCTTACATGGAAACCTGTTATTTACGCAGCAAATGTTTCAGAGGATGATCTGGCAGATGATGCAGCATCAAATGAATATGTAGAAAAAGTAAGAGAATATGCAAAAGAAACAGGAAGTGAAGTTTTTGCATTATGTGCAGAAATTGAACAGGAAATTTCAGAGCTGGAAGAAGATGAAAAGAAAGAATTTCTGGAAGATTTAGGTATTCAGCAGTCCGGTCTTGAAAAACTTATTGTTGCAAGCTATCGTTTGTTAGGTTTGTTAAGCTTCTTAACAGCAGGAGAAGATGAAACAAGAGCATGGACAATTAAAGTGGGAACAAAAGCGCCTCAGGCAGCAGGAAAAATCCATACGGACTTTGAAAGAGGATTTATCAAAGCAGAGGTTGTAAATTATCAGGATTTATTAGATTGCGGTTCTTATGCAGGCGCAAGAGAAAAAGGTCTTGTACGCATGGAAGGAAAAGAATATGTGGTGCAGGACGGAGATGTAATCTTATTCCGCTTCAATGTATAAAAAAGACAGAATGACAAAGGCTAAATAAAAAAATACAGAGGTGAATGAATGACAGAGATTGAACTGAAAGAAGAAATCGAAAAAACAAGAAACGTTTTAAATATGGCAGTAAGAGAAAGATGGGGCTCAGGAAAGGTTTTGGATATCAGCAGAAATCTGGACTGCCTAATAGAAGAATATTTGGAAATGTGCAATCAGAAAGTGGCTGTGGGACAGTAAAAAAGTAAATGTAAGCTGTTATTTCTTAGAAAAAAATAAAAACTAAGAGGTAACAGCTTTTTTGATTTATTACTTGACTTTTAAATCTTACAGATGAAATGTATTCTATGACTGATGCAAGAAATGCAAAAAAGGAAAAGTTTCTGGAAAGAAATTCTAAAATCTACGGAGGTAATACAGAGTAAATTAGAAGCAGAATAGGTAAAAGAAGACTCTTTTGTACCCATTGCCACTATTGTAGCAGCGTTTCAGAAAAGAGTTGCTTTCTTCACGGATATATTCGCCTTTTTTCACCAGAGGTGTATAGACGAAAATTCTGCTTCTGAAATTTGAGGAAGCTTTGCCATAATATTATCACTCCAAATCTTACATTTGTAATAAATATAATATAGAGGGTTAGAGGAGAGAAGTCAACGAAAATATCATTGACAGTAAAAGGTTCAAATTGTATAATAAAGGCGCGTTAAACTAAAGTAAAGATAGTGAAATACGGATGGGAAAAAATATGAAAAGTGTAATTATAGGAATTGCCGGAGGAACAGGTTCCGGAAAGTCAACATTTACAAATCGATTAAGAGATGAATTTAAAGATGATGTAGCAGTCATTTATCATGATAATTATTATCGTGACCAAAGTGATATACCTTTAGAGGAACGTAAGAAAACCAACTATGACCATCCGGATGCAATGGAAACGGAGCTTTTGGTACAGCAGCTTCAGGAGCTGAAGGAAGGAAAGAGCATACAATGTCCGGTATATGATTATACACAGCATAATCGTTCCGGCAAAGTACAGACTGTTGAGCCGAAAAAGGTTATTCTCTTAGAAGGAATTCTTGTTTTGGCTGATGAACGTTTGCGGGATTTGATGGATATTAAAATCTATGTAGAAGCAGATGCAGATGAAAGAATTCTGCGCCGTGTTATCCGAGATGTGAAGGAAAGAGGAAGGGATATTGAAGGCGTGGTGGAACAGTATCTGACAACGGTAAAGCCTATGCATTATTTATATGTAGAGCCTACCAGAAGTACAGCAGATATTGTAATCAACAGTGGTATGAATTCTACTGCTTTTGAATTGGTGAAAAATACTATACAGAAAATTTTAGATAGTGAAGAATAAAAAGGAGTTGTCGCATTAGGCATACATGAAGAATGATATGCTTAAAGTGACAACTCTTTTTATTTCATAGGAAATTGCATTTTATGAATTAGAAAGTGCCAAAAAAATGAAAAAAACTCTTGCATAATTTAAAAAACAGATGTATAATTATGCAAAATAAAATTTTAAATATACATAACTATATGGATTTTATGAAAGACAGGATAGAGAGAAAGGAAGAATAAGATGATTAAAGTAGGAATTATTGGCTCTACAGGATATGCGGGCGGAGAACTTGTAAGACTTTTGATGGGGCATAAAAATGCAGAAATTAAATGGTATGGTTCCAGAAGTCATCTTGACAAAAAGTATGCAGAAGTTTACAGAAATATGTTTGAGATTGTAGATGCCACTTGTATGGATGACGATATTGAAACATTGGCAGAGCAGGTAGATGTAATTTTTACTGCAACACCTCAGGGACTTTGCTCTTCTCTTGTAAATGAAGAAATTCTTTCAAAAGTTAAAATTATAGATTTAAGCGCTGACTTTCGTTTAAAGGATGTGTCTGTTTACGAAAAATGGTATAAAATTACACATAAAAGTCCACAGTTTCTTCCAGAAGCAGTATATGGATTATGTGAAATCAACAGAGAAAAGATTAAAAATGCAAGGCTTTTAGCAAATCCGGGATGTTATACCACCTGTTCTATTTTATCAGCATATCCTCTTGTAAAAGAAGGTTTGATTGATACAGACACCTTAATTATTGATGCAAAATCCGGTACTTCAGGAGCAGGAAGGGGAGCAAAAGTTGACAATCTTTTCTGCGAAGTGAATGAAAATATGAAAGCTTATGCCGTTGGAAATCATCGTCATACACCGGAGATAGAAGAACAGTTAGGATACGCTGCAGGGGAAGAAATTGTTTTGAATTTTACTCCTCATCTTGTACCCATGAACAGAGGAATTTTGGTTACGGAATATGCAAAATTGAAAAAAGAAGTTACTTATGAAGAAGTAAAGAAAGTTTATGACAAATACTATGGAAAAGAAAAATTTGTCCGTGTTTTGGAGAAAAATATATATCCTGAAACAAAATGGGTAGAGGGAAGTAATTATACAGATATTGGTTTTCAGATTGATGAAAGAACAAAGAGAATTATTGTGATGGGCGCTCTTGACAATCTGGTAAAAGGTGCGGCAGGTCAGGCAGTACAGAATATGAATTTAATGTTTGGATTAGAGGAAAAAGAGGGACTTGAGCTTATTCCTATGTTTCCATAGAGAGGTGACAGCATGATAAGAAAAATGGTAATTGAAGACTATGAAGAAGTGTACAGCTTATGGAAAAAAATACAGGGATTTGGAATACGCAGTATTGATGACTCAAAAGAAGGAGTAAGAAAATTTCTGGAAAGAAATCCAAACACCAGTGTAGTAGCAGTGGAAAATTCTAAAATTGTGGGGGCGATTTTATGTGGACATGATGGGCGCAGAGGCTGTCTTTATCATGTATGCGTAGATGAGAAGCATCGAAGAAGAGGAATTGGAAAATCTATGGTAGTAGCTGTTATGGATGCACTGCAAAAGGAAGGGATTAACCATGTTTCTTTAATTGCTTTTGCTCAAAATGATATAGGAAATACCTTTTGGAATACTATTGGATGGCAGCAAAGACAGGATTTAAACTATTATGATTTTATTTTGAATACGGAGAATATCACACAGTTTAATGTGCAGCAGGAGGGATAAGAATGAAGATAATAAAGGGCGGAGTGACTGCCGCAAAAGGGTTTGAAGCAGCGTCAGCAGCAGCGGGAATTAAATATCAGGGAAGAACAGATATGGCTTTGGTATATAGCCAAAAGCCCTGTGAAGCAGCAGGTACTTTTACCACAAATGTAGTGAAAGCAGCTCCTGTAAAATGGGATAAAAAAGTGGTAGAAAGCAGTGTGAAGCCACAGGTAATTGTCATTAATTCCGGAATTGCCAATGCCTGCACAGGAGAGGCTGGAATGGAATGCTGTGAAGAAGTGGCGAAAGAGGCTGCCAAAGTGCTGAAAACAGAGACAGAAAGCGTATTAATTGGCTCTACAGGAGTCATTGGTATGCAGCTTCCGGTGGAAAAAATGAAAGCCGGTGTGAATTTACTTGCAAAAGAAAAAGCAGCCGGTTTGGAAATGGGAAATTTAGCTGCAAAGGCAATTATGACTACGGATACAAAAGAAAAAGAAGCAGCAGTAACGATTGAAATTGATGGAACAACAGTAACTATTGGCGGAATGGCAAAGGGCTCCGGCATGATACATCCGAATATGTGCACCATGCTGGCATTTATTACGACTGATGCGGTGATTTCCAAGGAAGCATTACAGGCAGCTTTAAGCAGTGATGTGGAAGAAACTTATAACATGATTTCTGTAGATGGAGATACTTCTACCAATGATACGGTTCTGCTCTTAGCTAATCAGATGGCAGGAAATAAGGAAATTCAAAAAGGAACAAAAGAGTTTGAAACTTTTAAGGAAGGCCTTCATGAAGTCAATACAACATTAGCGAAGAAGATTGCCGGTGACGGGGAAGGTGCTACGGCTCTTTTGGAAGTAACTGTTCAGGGAGCAGAAACGAAAAAACAGGCAAAAACGCTGGCAAAATCCGTAATTTGTTCTAATCTTACGAAAACGGCCATTGCAGGACATGATGCGAACTGGGGAAGAATTCTCTGTGCTATGGGATACGCAGGTGTGGAATTTGAACCGGAAAAAACAGACTTATTTATACAGAGCAGTGCAGGAAAATTGAAGCTTGTAGAAAACGGAATGGCATTGGATTACAGTGAGGAAAAAGCTACAGAAATTTTATCGCAGACCGAGGTTTCCATTGTGGCAGATATTAAGCAGGGATCAGAAAGTGCGACAGCATGGGGATGCGATTTGACACATGGTTACATTGATATTAATGCAGATTATAGGAGCTGAGATATGAACGAAAATATGAAACAATATCTTGAAAAGGCAAAAGTACTGGTAGAGGCATTGCCTTATATTCAGAAATTTAACAGGAAGATTATCGTAGTGAAATACGGCGGAAGTGCTATGACAGACGAAGCCTTAAAAAGAAAGGTAATCGAAGACGTAACCCTTTTAAAACTGGTTGGTTTTAAACCTATTGTAGTACATGGCGGAGGCAAAGAAATCAGTAAATGGGTAGCAAAAACAGGAAAGGAGCCGCAGTTTATTAACGGTCTCCGTGTAACAGATGAAGAAACCATGGAGATTGCGGAAATGGTCCTGGGAAAAGTAAATAAAAGTCTGGTACAATTGGTGGAAAGTCTGGGTGTTCGTGCCATTGGAATTAGTGGAAAAGACGGAGGCCTTTTAAAGGTAGAAAAGAAATATTCAGAAGGAAAGGACATCGGATTTGTAGGAGAAATTAAAGAAGTAAACAGCAGTGTTTTATATGATCTTTTAGAAAAAGATTTTCTTCCGATTGTGTGTCCTGTAGGTCTGGATGATGAGTGGAATACTTATAATATCAATGCAGATGATGCAGCCTGTGCCATTGCAAAGGCAATGCATGCAGAGAAACTTGCTTTCTTGACAGATATGGAAGGAGTTTATAAAGACCCTTCTGACCCGTCTACTTTAATTTCTGAATTGTGGGTAAAGGATGCAGAAGAATTGATGAAATCAGGTTGTATTGGAGGAGGTATGCTTCCGAAATTACACAGTTGTATTGACGCCATTGAAAACGGAGTTTCCCGTGTGCATATTTTAGACGGACGTATTCCACATTGCCTGTTACTGGAAATTTTCACCAATAAAGGTATTGGAACTGCCATTTTACAGGAGGGAGAAAATAAGTATTATGATGAATAAAAGCATAGAAACAGCAGAAGAAAATCTGCTTCATATTTATAGTCGTTTTCCCATTGCTTTAGAGCATGGTGAAGGAATGTATTTATATGATGAAGATGGTAAAAAATATCTGGATTTCGGTGCAGGATTTGCGGTTTCTGCCTTGGGATATGGAAATAAAAAGCTGACAGAAGCTTTAAAAGAGCAGATTGATTTGCTCTACCATACATCGAACTTGTATTATCATAAAAACTGTGCACAGGCTGCTGAGAAATTAAATAAATATGCCAAGATGGACAAAATATTTTTTACAAACAGCGGTGCCGAGGCCATAGAGGGGGCGTTGAAAACAGCCAGAAGATATGCTTATAACAAGAAATCCGGCAAATATGAATTTATTGCCATGGAAAATTCTTTTCATGGGCGTACTTTTGGAGCTTTGTCTGTGACAGGACATGAAGCTTACAGAATGCCTTTTGAACCCTTAGTTCCCGGTGTGTCTTTTGCTGAATTTAATAATATTGAAAGTGTAAAAAAACTGGTTACAGATAAGACTTGTGCAATTATTTTAGAGCCAATTCAGGGAGAGGGCGGTATCCACCCGGCAACACAGGAATTTCTGGAAGCAGTCAGAAAAATATGTGATGATAATGATATTTTATTAATTTTTGATGAGGTTCAATGTGGTATGGGAAGAAGTGGTTCTATGTTTGCATGGCAGGGTTACGGAGTGAAACCGGATATTCTTGCAATGGCAAAAGGAATTGGAAGCGGTATTCCTGTAGGTGCTTTTGGAATGACAAAAAAAGTGGCAGAAAATTCTTTAAAACCAGGTGACCACGGAGCAACTTATGGTGGAAATCCTCTGGCATGTCAGGCCGTAAAAACGGTGCTTGATATCTTTGAGGAAGAAGACATTTTAGGACATGTAAAAGAAATTACTCCTTATTTGGAAGCTGGATTGGACAGTTTAGTAGAGGAGCTGGACTGTGTTTTAGAAAGAAGAGGGAAGGGTCTGATACAGGGAATTGTTTTAAAACAGCCGGTGTCAGAGGTGTGCACAAAAGCAATGGAGGAAGGCTTATTAGTTATTCAGGCACAGGGGAATGTGCTGCGTCTGGTGCCGCCTCTTATTGTAGGAAAAGAGCACATTGATGAAATGATAGAAAAACTAAAAAAAGCGTTATTATAAAAAAGAGCGGGGAACATTTTATGCGTTTTTCCATAAAATATTACTGTAATATCATAACAGAAAAAAATTCTGCTTATGTATAGAGGTGAAATATGGATAATTATCGTATGAATTATGGAGTTTCCCGCTCTTGTAATTGTAAAATAAAACCAAGGGAAATGCCGACACAAAATTCTTGTATGCAGAAAACTGTGTCGAATTACTGCTGTGATAAAATTGAAGATATGGGTATTTATGCTCATGCAGATCATCTTCCTTTGGCTATGGCTTATGTCCCATGTCAGAACTTTACCAATACTTTTCATTTACAAAAAGCACTTCAGATAGGAACTATTTTCCCTGAGCTTTGTATGCCGTTTTGTGGAAAGCGAGGTGTTTGTAGATGACGAAAAGTGATGCTTATTCTAAAAAGGAATTATTAAAAAAAATTAATGAAGTGAGTTTTGCGGTAAATGATATTTCTTTATATCTGGATACCCATCCCTGTGATGAAAAAGCTCTTGCGTATTATGAAGAAATGTCAGAAATACGAAAGAAAGCATTAAGAGAATATGCAAGACTGTACGGACCGCTGACCATCGATACGGCAAATGATACCTGTAGTCGTCAGTGGGAATGGGTGATGCAGCCATGGCCTTGGGAAGGAGGATGCTAAAGTATGTGGAATTATGAAAAAAGACTACAATTTCCTGTGAATATTAAAAAGCCGGATGCCAGAGCTGCTCAGGTGATTATGAGCCAGTATGGAGGACCGGATGGAGAAATGGGAGCATCTATGAGATACCTTTCTCAGAGATTTACGATGCCAAACAGGGTAGCGATGGGAGCCTTAAATGATATAGGAACGGAAGAACTGGCGCATCTTGAAATGGTGTCTACAATTGTACACCAGCTTACCAGAAACCTTTCTATGGAAGAAATTGAAAAAGCCGGTTTTGCACCTTACTATGTAGACCATACTGTGGCTGTTTGGCCGCAGGCAGCCGGAGGTATTCCTTTTAATGCCTGTGAATTTCAGTCAAAAGGCGATCCGATTACGGATTTATTTGAGGATATGGCAGCAGAACAAAAGGCGCGTACCACCTACGACAATATCCTTCGTCTGGTAGATGATCCGGATATTATTGAACCAATTCGATTTTTAAGAGCCAGAGAGATTATCCATTTCCAGCGTTTCGGTGAAGTTTTAAGAACTGTGCAGGAAGAACTGGACTCTAAAAACTTTTATGCTTTTAATCCTAGCTTTGATATGCCGTGTAAAGCAAGCTGTAGGGATAATTGTAATCGATAGTTGTTGTTTTAGATGCAGTCTCAGTGAAAATACTGGGACTGTATTTATAATAAAATGAGATAAACTCCATATAATAAGGAAAAAGGGGTTTTATATGAAAGTATTGAAAAGAGACATTGGAATAGGAATTGTGTTTTCTGTGATAGCAGGTACGCTGGCACATTTTGTCTATGAATGGTCGGGGGAAAATCCCATAGCAGCCATCTTTTTTCCGGTAGATGAGTCTGTATGGGAGCATGTAAAACTGTTGTTTTTCCCAACCCTATTTTATTGTCTGTTCCTTATAAAGAAATGGAAAGGAGCATATCCTTGTATTATACCTTCTGTACCTATTGGTATTGTAACAGGTTCCTTGTCCATACCGGCATTTTTTTATTTTTATACGGCAATTTCAGGTACGCATTTCCTTGTTTTGGATATTTTGATTTTTATTGTCAGCGTCGTTATTTGTTTTTTTGTGATTTATAAACTTACGTTATCCTGCAGAATATCCGGCAATGCAGGATGGGTTTTGCTGGCTGCTTTAGGTGTCAGTTTCTGGGTGAAATAAGGTAATGTTATTTGCGTTTATTCCATTCTCCAATGACTTCATTTACGGTAGAAACCGTTACAAACACCTGTTTTTGGGCGGTGTGAAGATAGTTTAAAAGCAGGCGGTATTCCTGTTTTGCAAGAATGGTAACCAGCTCTGTACGATGCTTTTCATCGTAAGCTCCCTGTGCTGTATAAAGGGTCACTCCGCGCTTTAAGTCGTTTAAAATGTAGTCTTGAATGTCCTTATAATCATCACATATAATACACACACGTTTCCGTTTATTAAAGCCGTCAATAAAGTAATCTACGGCAAGACCATTGCCGTAAGTTCCCAGAATACTAATGATTAAAGTGGAAATATCATATACCAAAATGGAGGTCATTGCAGTAAAAAGTCCCGCCAGGGTAACTGCTTTTCCAAGCTCGATATGCATAAATTTATTCATAATCTTTGCAATAATATCAAGACCGCCGGACGAAGCATTGACATGAAACAGCAGAGCCTGTCCCAGAGCTACAATTAAAATATAGGCTGCTAAATCAAACACCTGATTTTGGGTAAGAGAACCTGAAACAGGAAACAGGATTTCAAAAATCCATAGAAAAACGGGCAGCAGCATGGAGGTATAAATGGTTTTTGCACCAAAATCCTTTCCGATAAAAATAAACCCGATGATTAGCAGTAGGGCATTTAAGATGAAGGTAATCAGAGAAATGGGAATTCCCAAAAGCTGAGATAATACCATGGACAAGCCGGAGATACTTCCTACTACAATTTCACTGGGAATTAGGAAAAAGTATACAGCGGCTGAGACGATAAACATTCCTAAAGTAATAATAAAAAAATCTTTCATTGTATTTTTTGATTTCATGTTTTTAGACTCCTGTATTTTTATACTTTATTCTACCAAAAGAATTTTGAAATATCCACAGATATTTTCTTTAGCTTGCATAAGCCGCAAACTTTTTGATAGAATAAGCACTAGTAAGGCACGTATGAATGAGAAATGGCGGTCAGATACATGAAAAAAATTTTGAGACAGACATGGAGAACAATTAGATATAATATCGGAAGCCTGCTTATTTTTGAAGCAGGATATCGTGTTACCACCTTTTTTCTGGTGATGCAGTTGGTGCGCTTTCTTGTGGATTTTTCTTTAAAACAGCAAGGGTTCAGTTATCTTACCGCAGAGAATTATAAGGAATTTTTGCAATACCCTTTATCCATTCTTTTTCTGGTGCTGGTTTTTTTTGTGATTTTGATTTTTTACTTTATTGAGGTGGCATCCTTGTTGTGTGGATTTGTGTATTCTGCTCAGAACAAGAAACTGTATGCAGGAGATTTTTTAATTCTGGGAATAAAGAAGACCTTTTCTTTTTTTCGGCACAGCAAAGCAAGCTGGTTTGTGTGCGCGGCCTGTTCCGGTCCCTTCTTGGCAATATATTTTCTGGTGAGAGAAATTTCTTATATTCAAATTTTAGAATTTACAGCAAGGCAGATTTACAAAGAGATAAAATCCCCTGTATTGATCTACGGATTTTTGAGTATCTTGCTTGTGCTTTCGTTTTTGTTTGTATTTGCATTGCCTTATTGTATTTTAGAAAAGAAAAAAAGCCGGCAGGGATTTCTAAGCGGTATGAAATTATTTCGAACCCGCTGGAAAAGAATTTTACTGGAATTTTGTCTTTTGCATTTTTATATGCTGCTTTTTATTCTGGTAACTTATGTACTTGTTATGGCAGTCCTTACTGCAGGTGTATTTTTCTTTAAACCTGAGTCCATGAAAATCAGCAGTATTTTTATTTACAGTGAATATGTAAATATGGCTCTTGGCATTTACGCAGGAGGTGTGCAGTTAATCGGAAGTATAGCCTTTGTCTATACTATATATACCAAATTTCATGTGCAGACAGAGGAGGAACCTCCTTTTTATAAAAAGCTGGAGCAATATTCCTGGTATTCTAAGTTGGGAAGGCGAAAAGCAGCAGGTATTCTTACTGCTTTAGTAGTTCTTCTGGAAGGGGTTTATTTTGCCTTTCTGGTAATCAATCACGACACTACTTTAAGTCATTTAGCTGCAGATACAGAAATTACAGCGCATAGAGGCGGCGCATGGAAGGCGCCGGAAAACACTATCAGTGCTTTACAGTATACTATAGACAGCGGTGCAGATTATGCGGAGATTGATGTACAGGAAACAAAAGATGGAAAACTTATCCTTCTCCATGATGACTCTTTTAAAAGAACAGCAGGAGTAAAGAAAAATGTGTGGGACATGACTTTAAAACAGGTGGAAAAGCTGGATGCAGGAGCCAGTTTTCATAAAAAATTCAGAGGAGAGAAAATACCGGAATTTACAGAGGTTTTGAAATTTTGTAAAGGAAGACTGGACTTAAATATAGAGATTAAGTATAATGGTAAAAATAAGGGAATTGTAAATAAAGTGGTTCGGGCTATTAAGGAGAACCATTTTGAAGAACATTGTGTAGTTACTTCCATGAATTACCAGTTCCTGAAACAAATTAAAAAAATAGCTCCTGAAATTCGAACAGGGTATATTATGACCATGACCTATGGTAATATACAAGAAATGGAGGATGCTGATTTTTTTAGTGTGAAGCATACGTATGTAAACGAACAATTTGTGACACAGGTTCATGCTCTTGGAAAGGAAGTGCATGTGTGGACTGTGAATTATAAAGGGGATGCAAAACGCATGTTAGACTTAGGTGCGGATAATATTATTACAGATGATCCGATTATGGTGCGTAAAGTGCAGAACCAGGAGAGCGGCAGCAATACAGGATATGTGGAATTGCTCAAATATGCTTTTCGTTTTTAGTGGGAGGAAATAAATGGCAGGGAAAGGAAAGAAAAAACGTTCTGGAAAGTCCGAATACTATGACTTTAATCTGGTGGCAGTGGTAATCTTGCTGACTTGTTTTGGACTGGTTATGCTGTATAGTACCAGTGCTTATACGGCGCAGGTGAAATTCGGAAATGATAAGAACTTTTTCACCAAACAAACCATCATTAGCATTGTAAGTATTTTGGCGGCTTTATTTTTATCAAAATTTGATTATCATATACTTTACTATATGAGTAAAGTGATTTACTGGACGTCTATTATTTTAATGGCGATGGTAAAGTTTACACCTTTAGGTGTAGAAGTAAATGGCGCAAGAAGATGGCTGCGTTTCGGAATACAAGAATTGCAGTTTCAGCCGGCGGAGGTGGCTAAGATTGCGGCAATTACGTTTATTCCGTGTCTGATTATGAAAATGGGCCGTGAGATTGCTACAAGGCAGGGATTTTTAAAATTAATGGCTTATGGGCTGGGATTGGCAGCAGCGGCCTTCTATCTCACAGAAAATTTAAGTACAGCCATGATTATTGCCGGTATTACAGTGATCATGATTTTTATTGCTCATCCCAATAAACGATTGTTTTTAATGTGGGGCGGCATTTTAGCAGTTCTGGTAATTGTAGGACGGATTGTGCTTCAGGTTACTTTAGGAGAAATGACGCTGGATATGGACAATGTAGAAAACTTTCGACTTGCCAGAGTCCTTGTATGGTTAAACCCTGAGAAATATTCTTCTGAGGGAGGCTATCAGATTATGCAGGCACTCTATGCCATTGGAAGCGGCGGATTTTTTGGAAAAGGACTGGGAAATAGTGTGCAGAAGTTAGGACCGGTGCCGGAAGCTCAGAATGATATGATTTTTTCCATTGTTTGTGAAGAATTAGGTGTGTTTGGAGGTATGGTAGTTTTACTTTTATTTGGCTACATGTTGTACCGTTTGTTTTTTATTGCACAGAATGCACCGGATTTCTATGGCTCCCTGATGGTCAGTGGTATTTTAATTCACATTGCTTTGCAGGTTATCCTAAATATCTGTGTTGTGCTGAACTGGATTCCGACAACGGGTATCACCCTTCCTTTTGTCAGCTATGGAGGAACGTCTATTATGTTCCTGATGGCAGAGGTGGGAATTGCGCTGAGTGTATCCAGACAGATAAAATTTGATAAATAAGGGTTGACAAATAAAGGGAAAGAATATATACTTTGAACATCAAAATATTAAACAGAAAGAAATCCCATTACAGGGGAATTTAATAAGTTTTTAAAGGAGAATAAAGGTTATGTTAGAAAAAATGAGAGAAATTATTGCAGAGCAGTTAAATTGTGAGGCAGAAAGCATTCAGCTTGAAACTTCTTTCAAAGAAGATTTGGGTGCAGACTCTCTGGATTTATTTGAACTGGTTATGGCTCTGGAAGATGAGTATTCTGTGGATATTCCTTCTGAGGAATTACAGGAATTAACAACAGTAGGAGCTGTTATTGATTACTTAAAAGCAAAAGGTGTAGAAGAATAAGAGTATACATGAGAGTGTTGTTCATGATTTGCATGGAATGCAATACTCTCATTTTTTTAAGAAAATAGTTTGATATACAAAATATTTTAAATGCAAAGGAGATAAACAATGGGAAAACTGGCATTTATCTTTCCGGGGCAAGGAGCACAATATGTTGGAATGGGAAAAGATTTTTATGAAAAATTCCCTGTTTGCAGACAGACAATAGAAAAAGCGGCAGAAATTTCCAAGTTGGATTTAGAGAAAATTTGTTTTGAAGAAAATGAGAAAATCTCAATTACAGAATATACACAGATTGCCATGACCGCCGTGGAAGCGGCAATTTTAAAGGCATTGGAGGAGCAGGATTTCTATCCTGACATAACAGCAGGTTTAAGCCTTGGAGAATATGGAGCAGTGCTGGCATCCGGGACAATGTCTTTAGAAGATATCTTTTATACAGTAAGAAAACGAGGCATCTATATGCAGGAAGCAGTTCCAAAAGGCGGCGCTATGGCAGCAGTTCTGGGAATGGAAGCAGCGGAGATTGAAAAGATTTGCGAAGAAGTTCAGGGAGTTGTCAGTGTGGCAAACTATAATTGTCCGGGACAGATTGTGATTACAGGTGAAGAAGAGGCTGTGGAAAAAGCTTCTGAGAAATTAAAAACGGTGGGAGCGAAACGGGTTCTGCCTTTACAGGTTTCCGGTCCTTTTCACTGTGGACTGCTTAAAGGGGCAGGGGAAAAACTTTCTCAGGTATTAGAAGAAATTCCTTTAAAAGAGATAAAAATCCCCTATGTTTCTAATGTGACGGCACAGATGGTTACAGAAAAACAACAGGTGAAAAATCTTTTGGTAGAACAGGTATCTTCTCCTGTACGCTGGCAGCAGTGTGTGGAGACTATGATAGAGAATGGTGCAGACACTTTTGTGGAAATCGGACCGGGCAGAACTTTAAGCGGATTTATGAGAAAAATTAATCGAAATGTAACGGTAATGAATATTCAAACTGTAGAAGATTTTCTGAAAGTGACAGAAAAGTTAAGAGAAAGAAGGGAAAGTAATGTTGGAGAATAAAGTTGCATTAGTAACAGGAGCCGGAAGAGGAATTGGAAGACAGATTGCCCTGACTTTGGCAAAAGAAGGTGCAGCAGTTATTGTAAATTATAATGGTTCTAAGGAAAGAGCAGAAGGCGTGGTCGCAGAAATTGAAAATATCGGAGGAAAAGCGGTGGCTTACGGCTGTGATGTAAGTAATTTTGAAGCATGTCAGGAAATGATAGAGAACGTAATAAAGACATACGGACATTTGGATATTCTGGTAAATAATGCAGGAATTACAAGAGATAGCTTGATTATGAAAATGAAGGAAGAGGATTTTGATGCTGTTTTAAATATCAATTTAAAAGGAACTTTCCATACCATTCGCCATAGTGCAAGGCAGATGCTGAAGCAAAAAAGCGGAAAAATCATCAATATTTCTTCTGTTTCCGGTGTCATGGGAAATGCCGGACAGGCAAATTATGCTGCCAGCAAAGCAGGGGTAATCGGACTTACCAAGACTATGGCAAGAGAGTTGGCAAGCAGAGGAATTACCGTAAATGCTGTGGCGCCGGGCTTTATTGAGACGGAGATGACAGAGGTACTTTCAGACAGTGTTAAGGAACATGCCTGTGGACAAATTCCTTTGGGAAGATTTGGAAAGGCAGAGGATGTGGCAGAACTTGTGGCATTTCTGGCTTCAGAAAAGGTAAATTATATTACCGGTCAGGTGCTTTGTGTAGACGGTGGTATGAGTATATAGGAGGAAACATGAGACGAGTAGTAGTGACAGGAATGGGTGCAGTGACACCTTTGGGACTGAATGTAGAAGAATTTTGGGCAGGGTTAAAAGAAGGAAAAACAGCTTTTGGAGAAATTACAAAATTTGATACTACAGGATATAAAGTACATTTAGCAGCAGAAGTGAAAGGCTTTCAGGGAAAAGATTATATGGATTTTAAGGCTGCTAAACGTATGGAATTATTCTGTCAATATGCAGTTGCCGCAGCAAAAGAGGCAATGGAACAGTCCGGTATCTGCATGGAAAAAGAGGACCCATACCGAGTAGGATGTTCTATCGGTTCGGGAATAGGAAGTCTTCAGACAATCGAGAGAGAACATAAAAAATTATTGGAAAAAGGACCGGCAAGAGTCAATCCTTTGATGGTTCCGTTGATGATTTCTAATATGGCAGCAGGAAATGTTTCTATACAGTTTGGATTAAAGGGGAAAAGTATTAATGTAGTAACAGCTTGTGCATCAGGAACCCATTGTATCGGTGAGGCATTTCGAACCATTCAGGCAGGCGATGCAGACGTTATGGCGGCAGGGGGCACAGAGGCCAGCATTACACCGGTGGGAATTGCAGGATTTTCTGCTCTTACGGCACTTTCTGTTTCAGAAGATCCCAAAAGATGTTCCATTCCTTTTGATAAAGAAAGAAATGGTTTTGTTATGGGAGAAGGAGCCGGCGTTGTTATTTTAGAAGAGCTGGAACACGCAAAAAAAAGAGGTGCAAAAATTCTGGCAGAAGTTGTGGGATATGGCGCAACCAGTGACGCTTATCACATCACTTCCCCTGCAGAGGACGGACAGGGAGCGGCCAGATGCATGGAAAATGCAATAAGAGAAGCCGGTGTGGAATTAGAAAAAATTGAATATATCAATGCTCATGGCACAAGCACTCACCATAATGATTTATTTGAAACAAGAGCAATTAAAAATCTGTTTAAAGATCATGCCAAAGATTTAAAAATCAATTCTACAAAGTCCATGATCGGGCATCTTCTGGGGGCAGCAGGAGCCGTGGAGTTTATTGCCTGTGTAAAGGAATTGGAGGAAGGATATCTTCATAAAACAGCAGGATATCAGGTGCCGGATGAGGAATGTGATTTAGACTATATTACAGAAAACGGAATAGAAAAAAGAATAGAATATGCGTTGAGCAATTCTCTTGGATTTGGCGGACATAATGCCAGCCTGCTTATAAAACGTTTTGAATAAGGGGGAAAGAAAAATATGGAATTTGATAAAATTGTAAAACTTATTCATGCAGTAGGGGAGTCGGGATTATCAGAATTTTCTTTTGAAGAAGGTGCGTTAAAAATTTCCATGAGAGGGGGAGAAAAGCAGGGAAAAACAGTGGAATTTGTTCCAGAAACAGTGGAAATAAAAGAAGAAAGTAAGGAACAACCGGCAGTGATAACAGGAAAAACAGTGAAGTCTCCACTGGTGGGAACTTTCTATGCAGCTCCTTCACCAGAAGCAGAAACCTTTGTGAAAAAAGGTGACACAGTGCAGAAGGGACAGGTACTTGGTATTGTAGAAGCCATGAAGCTTATGAATGAAATTGAGTCCGAATATGATGGAGTAGTAGAAGAAATTCTCATTGGAAATGAGGATATGGTGGAGTACGGACAACCGTTATTTATTATTGCGTAGGAGGGATATGATGCAGCTTACAACAAAGGAAATTATGGAAATTATTCCTCACAGACATCCTTTTCTTCTTGTAGATACCATAGAAGAATTAGAGCCGGGTGTAAAAGCTGTGGGAAAAAAATGTGTAACTTATCATGAGGACTTCTTTGCAGGACATTTTCCCAATGAGCCTGTAATGCCGGGAGTTTTACAGATTGAAGCGCTGGCACAGACAGGAGCTGTAGCGATTTTAAGCAAAGAAGAAAATAAGGGAAAAACGGCTTATTTTGGCGGTATACAGTCTGCAAAATTTAAGACAAAGGTCGTGCCGGGAGATGTGCTGACTTTAGAGGTTGAAATTATCAGAGAAAAAGGTCCTGTTGGAATTGGAAAAGCAGTTGCAAAGAACCAGCATGGAAAAGTAACAGTGACAGCAGAGATGACCTTTATGGTGGGATAGGAGTGTCTATGTTTCAGAAGATTTTAATTGCAAATCGAGGGGAGATTGCAGTGCGGATTATCCGTGCATGCAGAGAGTTGGGAATAAGAACGGTAGCAGTATATTCTGAAGCGGATAAGGATGCTTTACATGCCCAGCTTGCAGATGAGGCTGTCTGTATCGGACCTGCGTCTTCCAAAGACAGCTATTTGAATATGGAGAGAATTTTAAGCGCCACCATTGCTGCAAAGGCAGAAGCCATCCACCCGGGATTTGGATTTCTATCAGAAAACAGTCGTTTTGCACAGATGTGTGAGAAATGCCATGTAGCATTTATCGGCCCTTCTCCTGAAATCATACAGAAAATGGGAAATAAATCAGAGGCAAGAAAAACCATGATGCAGGCAGGTGTTCCTGTTATACCGGGAACAAAAGGAGCTGTCTACAAAGTGGAAGAAGGACTTTTAGAGGCTGAAAAAATTGGATTTCCGGTTATGATAAAAGCATCTTCCGGAGGCGGTGGAAAAGGTATGCGTGTATCAGAAAGTAAAGAAGATTTTGCGGAAAACTTTCTTATGGCACAGCAGGAGTCTAAGAATTCTTTTGGTGATGACACCATGTATATTGAGCGTTATGTGAGAAATCCAAGGCACATAGAAGTACAGGTTTTAGGAGATAAATTCGGAAATGTTGTGCAGTTGGGCGAGCGTGACTGTTCCATACAAAGGCGTCATCAGAAAATGATTGAGGAGTCCCCATGCTGTGCAATTTCAGAAAAAACAAGAGAAAAATTAGGGGAGACAGCACAAAAAGCAGCCAGAGCAGTGGGGTATGAAAGTGCAGGGACTATAGAATTCCTTTTGGATGAGTCCGGTGAATTTTTCTTTATGGAGATGAATACCAGAATTCAGGTAGAGCATCCGGTAACGGAACTGGTATCAGGTGTAGACTTGATTAAAGAGCAAATTCGAATTGCAGCGGGACTTCCTCTTTCTGTTTCACAGGAGGATATTTCCCTTACCGGTCATGCCATTGAGTGTAGAATTAATGCAGAAAATCCAGAGAAGAATTTTATGCCATGCCCGGGGACAATTGAACATTTACATATTCCCGGAGGCAATGGTGTGCGGGTAGATACTGCAGTTTATGCGGGATATCAGATACCGCCAAATTATGACTCTATGATTATGAAAGTTATTGTTCACGATAAGGACAGGGCTTCAGCTATTGCAAAATTGAGAAGTACACTGGGAGAAGTAATCATCGAAGGGATTAAGACAAATCTGGATTTTCAATATGATATTTTGCAGCAGAAGGACTTTATAGAGGGGAATATCAGTACAGATTTTATACCAAAACATTATTCGATATAAGGAGAATTTAGCAGATGTCCAGATGGAAGGAATTATTTAAAAAAACATCAGGTACAGAGCAGGCAGAGGAAAAAACATCCGCTCCCTCTGTACCTCAGGGGCTTTGGATGAAATGCCCGAAATGCGGTGAAATGATTTACAAAGAAGATGTAGTAGGAGCTTCCTATGTATGTCCGAAATGCGGGGGATATTTCCGTATGAAAGCCAAAACCAGAATAAAACTGGTGGCAGATAAGGACAGTTTTAAGGAGTGGTATACAGATTTTCCTCTTTGTAATCCTCTGGACTATCCGGAATATGGGGAAAAGCTTGCAGCCTTAAAGGAGAAAACACATTTGGATGAAGCTGTGTGTATTGGAGAGGCAAGAATTGAGAACAGTCCTGTTGTGCTGGGTGTGTGTGATGCCCGCTTTTTAATGGGAAGTATGGGACATACGGTAGGGGAGAAAATTACCAGAGCCTTTGAAGAGGCTACAAAGAGGAAACTTCCTGTAGTGTTATTTTGTTGTTCAGGAGGAGCCAGAATGCAGGAGGGAATTGTCTCTTTAATGCAGATGGCAAAAACTTCAGCAGCCGTTAAAAAACACAGTGATGCAGGACTTTTATACATACCGGTGCTTACCGATCCTACAACAGGGGGAGTAACGGCAAGTTTTGCCATGCTGGGAGATATTATTCTGGCAGAACCAGGGGCATTAATCGGGTTTGCAGGACCTCGTGTGATTGCACAGACCATTCATCAAAAATTGCCGGAAGGCTTTCAAAAAGCAGAGTTTTTAGTAGAGCATGGAATACTGGATGGGATTGTAAAAAGAGAGGATTTAAAGCAGACATTGTCCGGGCTTTTAAAGCTTCATGAAAGGCAGAACGGCTATTGCCAGTTCTCTAATATAGTCCTTTCCAAAGCAGAAATTTTACAGGATACCAGAAAGAAAAAAGCAAAAGAAATGACTGCATGGGAGCGGGTACAGACGGCCAGAGACAGCAAAAGACCTGTAAGTCTTGATTATATGAAAGAGATTTTTGACAGTTTTATGGAGCTTCACGGAGACAGAGCTTTTCGTGATGACGGAGCAATTATGGGAGGTCTGGCGCTCTTAGACGGGCAGCCGGTAACGGTCATCGGTATTCAAAAAGGCAGAAGCACAAAAGAAAATATTGGAAGAAACTTTGGAATGCCATCGCCGGAAGGATATCGAAAAGCTTTGCGACTGATGAAACAGGCGGAGAAATTTCATCGTCCTGTTATTACCTTTATTGATACGCCGGGAGCTTTCTGCGGCGTAGAGGCAGAGGAACGAGGGCAGGGAGAGGCGATTGCCAGAAATCTGCTGGAAATGGCAGCGCTAAAAGTGCCTGTTTTAAGCATTGTCATTGGAGAAGGGGGAAGCGGAGGCGCTTTAGCTCTTGGCGTAGGCAATGAAGTGTGGATGCTGGAAAATGCTATTTATTCTATTTTATCACCGGAAGGATTTGCATCTATTTTATGGAAAGACAGCAAAAAGGCAAAGGAAGCTTCTGAAGTGATGAAAATTACGGCGGAGGATTTGAAAAAGCTTGGCATCATTGAGCAGGTAATACCAGAAGAAACAGCAGCATCCAGGGAAAATCTTCCTGTTCTGTGCAAAGATATGAAGGAGCGAATGAAAGACTTTTTGAGAAGAATGGAAGGCATGACAGGAGAAGAAATCGCAGAGCACAGATACAACAGATTTCGCCGAATGTAAGGGAGAAAATCTGTTTATCAGAAGGGAGAAAACATGATAAATCCATTGGAAATCGGAGATTTAAAATTGAAAATTCCGGTGATACAAGGCGGAATGGGAGTGGGCATCAGCCTTTCTAATCTTGCGGGAAGTGTGGCAAGAGAAGGAGGAATGGGTGTGATTTCCACAGCACAGATTGGATTTCGAGAGCCTGATTTTTTAAAAAATCCATTAGAAGCCAATTTTCGTGCTATCAAAAAAGAGATTGCAAGGGCAAAAGAAATCGGAAAGGGCGGAGTAATCGGCGCTAATATTATGGTGGCAACCAGACATTATAAGGAGTATGTGAAAAATGCCGTTCTGGCAGGTGTTGATGTAATTTTATCAGGGGCTGGACTTCCGGTGGATTTACCGGAATATGTAAAAGGAAGCAAAGTGAAAATTGCACCGATTATTTCTTCCTTAAAGGCGTTTACTGTAATCAGCAGAGTATGGGAGCGGAAATATTCCCGCTATCCTGATTTTGTGGTGGTGGAAGGCCCGAAAGCAGGAGGGCATCTGGGGTTTTCCAAGAAAGAAGTACAGCAGCTTACGCAGGAGGAATACGATAAAGTAATTGTAAGTATTGTAGAAAAGGCAAAAGAATACAGCCAAAAAGCAGGACGAAAAATTCCGGTAATTGCAGCCGGAGGGATTTTCGACAGGAAGGATATGGAGCACGCATTAAGCCTTGGAGCAGACGGAGTGCAGGTGGGCACTCGGTTTGTTACCACAGAAGAATGTGATGCAGATGTGCGTTATAAAGAAGCATATTTGAAGGCCAAAAAGGAAGATATTGTTCTTGTAGACAGTCCTGTAGGAATGCCGGGAAGGGCGATTTCCAATGCTTTTCTTGAAAGGGTAAAGACAAAACCGGAAAAAATCACTCATTGTTATCAGTGTATTGAAGGCTGTAAGGGAAAGGATATTCCTTATTGTATTACAGAAGCACTGGTACACGCAGCAGTGGGAGATACAGAACATGCACTCTTATTTTGTGGAGAAAATGCGTGGAAATGCAGCAAAATCGAAGAAGTAAAAGAAATAATGAAAGAATTTTCGGGAAACAATACTTGAAAATAGGCGATGGTTCGAGTATAATTTTCATGGTAATGGGGTATAGGGTGAAAGCCACATACCCCTGTTTTAAAAGTAAGGAGAAATACCATGAGTAAAGTAAGAACAAGATTTGCACCAAGCCCAACAGGCAGAATGCACGTAGGAAATTTGAGAACTGCTTTGTATGCATATTTAATTGCAAAGCATGAAGATGGAAGCTTTATGCTTCGTATTGAAGATACAGACCAGGAGCGTTTTGTAGAAGGCGCACTGGATATTATTTACAGAACTCTTGCAAAAACAGGTCTGGTACACGACGAAGGTCCTGACAAGGACGGTGGATATGGTCCTTATGTTCAGAGTGAAAGAAATGCACAGGGCATTTATTTGAAATATGCAAAGCAGTTAATTGAGCAGGGAGATGCTTATTACTGTTTCTGTACAAAAGAACGTCTGGAGTCTTTAAAATCCAGCGTGGGAGAAAAAGAAATTGCTATGTATGACAAACATTGTCTGCATTTAAGCAAGGAAGAAATCGAAGAAAAGCTGGCCAACGGCGAGCCGTATGTTATCCGTTTTAACATGCCTACAGAAGGTACAACAACTTTCCAGGATGATATTTACGGAGCCATTACTGTTCCAAATAACGAGTTGGATGATTTGATTTTAATTAAATCAGATGGATATCCTACTTATAATTTTGCCAATGTAGTAGACGACCATTTAATGGAAATTACACATGTAGTAAGAGGAAATGAATACTTATCTTCTTCTCCAAAATACAATCGTATTTATGAGGCCTTTGGATGGGAAATTCCTACTTATGTACACTGCCCATTAATTACAAACGAAGAGCATAAAAAGCTCAGTAAACGTTCCGGTCATTCTTCTTATGAAGATTTAGTAGAGCAGGGATTTTTAACAGAAGCTATTGTAAACTATGTGGCACTTTTAGGATGGTGTCCCGAGGATAACCGCGAAATCTTCTCTCTGGAAGAATTAGTAAAGGTATTTGATTACCATCATATGAGTAAGTCACCGGCGGTATTTGACATTCAGAAACTCCGCTGGATGAATGGAGAATATATGAAAGCTATGGATGATGACAAGTTTTATGAAATGGCACTTCCATACTTAAAACAGGTAATTACCAAAGATTTGGATTTAAGAAAAATCGCGGGAATGGTAAAAACTAGAATAGAAGTTCTGCCGGATATTACAGATTTAGTAGATTTCTTTGAAGCAGTGCCGGAGTATGACATTGCTATGTATACACATAAGAAAATGAAAACAAATCCTGAAATTTCTTTAGAAGTTTTAGAGAAAATCCTTCCTGTATTAGAAGGAACAGAAGATTACAGCAATGATGCAATGTATGAACTTCTCTGTGGATTTGCAAAAGAAAACGGTTATAAAAACGGACAGATTTTATGGCCGATCCGTACTGCACTTTCCGGAAAGCAGATGACACCGGCAGGCGCTACGGAAATTCTGGAGGTGCTTGGAAAAGAAGAAAGTATCCAGAGAATCAAAGCTGCGATTGAGAAGTTAAGTTAATCTTATGGAGAAAAATACTGCACAGGAAAAAGCAATTCATCATAATCAAGGACCGATGATGCTTCTGGCGGGACCAGGTTCCGGAAAGACTACTACGATGACTAGAAGAGTAGAGGCGCTTATTCGGGAGCATCATGTAAATCCTGCACATATTCTGGTAGTTACTTTTACAAAGGCGGCTGCGAGAGAAATGAAGGAACGCTTTTTATCTCTCTGTCAAAAGTCCGGTGTCACAGAAAATTATCAGAGAGTGACTTTTGGAACCTTTCATGGTATTTTCTATGGTATTTTAAGACATGCTTATGGATTGACAGGGAAAAATATCATCAGCGAAGAGCAGCGCTATGATATGTTAAGAGAAATTATTTATAAACAGAGAATGGAAATAGAGGATGAAAAAGATTTTTTTGAAGGATTGATACAGGAAATCAGTCAAGTGAAAAATAATCGAATTCCTCTGGAACATTATTATTCTAAGAATTGTCCGGACGAAATATTCCGGACAATTTATTATACTTATGTAAATGGATGCAGACAGGCCCGGCTGCTGGACTTTGATGATATGCTTTTGTATTGTTACGACTTACTGAAGAAAAGAACCGATATTTTAGCAGGCTGGCAGCAGAAATTTCAATATATTTTGGTAGATGAGTTTCAGGATATTAACCGACTTCAGTATGATATTGTAAAAATGTTGGCAGCACCTCAGAATAATCTGTTTATTGTGGGAGATGACGATCAGTCTATCTATGCATTTCGCGGTGCAAAACCGGAAATTATGATGCATTTTCCAAAGGATTTTCCTACGGTGAGGACAGAACTTTTGTCCTGTAATTATCGTTCTACTAAGAAAATTGTGGAAGCAGCAGGCAAAGTGATTTCCTACAATAAAAATAGATTTAAAAAGAAAATCTATACAGAAAATGAAGAGGGAAAGCCACTTAATATTCAGAAATTTGATACTGCAAGGCAGGAAGAGCTTTATGTAAAAGATTGTATTTTAAAATCTTATCAAGAAGGCTGTCCCTATGAAGAAATGGCAGTTTTATACAGAACAAATTCCGGAGCCAGATTTTTAATAGAGACGTTTATGGAATATCAAATACCTTTTCAGATGAGGGATGTTATGCCTAATATTTATGAGCATTGGATTGCACGCAATATGATTTCTTATATGAAACTGGCAATGGGTGACAGAAGCAGGAAAGAATTTCTCCAGATTATGAACCGTCCTAATCGCTATATATCAAGAGCTGCTTTAGAAGACTCTCAGGTATCTTTTGAAGCTCTCCGATGGTATTATGAAGGAAAAGACTGGCTGTGTGATCGGATTGATAAGCTGGAAGAAGACTTATATCTGCTGAAAAATATGACACCTTACGGCGCAATCAATTATATACGCAAAGGTATTGGATATGATGAGTATTTAAAAGATTATGCAGCTTATCGAAAACTGAAAACAGATGATTTTTACGAAGTTTTAGAAGAATTAGCAGAAAGCACCAAAGGTTATAAAACTTATCCGGAATGGTTTTCGCACATAGAGGAATATACACAAAATTTAAAAGAACAGGCAAAAAGTCAGCCAATTCAAAAAGAGGGTGTGATTATTTCTACTTTACATAGTATTAAAGGTTTGGAATTTGATAAGGTGTTTTTAATGGATGTAAACGAAGGCATGATACCATACCATAAAGCTGCCACAGACAGTGATATAGAGGAAGAACGACGCCTGTTTTATGTGGGAATGACAAGAGCCAGAAAAGAACTTTCCCTTTTGTTTATTAAGGAACGACATGAAAAACAGTTGGAGCCTTCTCGCTTTTTAAAGGAATGCGGATGGCAGGAGGAAAAGGATGGAAAAACCTCAAATTAAAATTTATATAGGAGAAATTGACCAATGGACAGAACTGTGTAATGCAGAAGATAGAGCAGAAAGCGTATGTGGAAAACTTCTGCTGCTATATGGTTTGCTTCAGCAAAAAGAATGGTATGAGCTTTTTATGGCAGATACTTTAAAGGAAGCATATCATAATCTGAAGGAGTATTTGGTATATGGTACTCATGGGAAACCTGCCCTTTTAGGAAAATCTGCTCCTCATTTTAATATCAGCCATTCTGGTAATTATGCGGTGTGTGCTTTATCAGAAATTCCCTGTGGAATTGACATACAGAAAAAAAAAGAGCTGAAGAACCGGCATATTTTTGAGAAAATCTTATCTACAAAGGAGCAGAATGAGGTGTTTTTGAGTAAAGATAAAACTTCTGCTTTTTATAAATACTGGACAAGGAAGGAAAGCTTTTTAAAGCTTACAGGACAGGGAATTACAGTAGATTTAAGAAAAATTCCCAAACCAGCATGGCAGGAAGATTTTGCACTGCAGGAAGATTATACAGGCTGTATCAGTGCTGACAGAGAATGTGAAGTGATTTATCAGCCGGTTTTGCCATCCTGTCTTTTGAAATTTTTTTCTTAATAAAAACTTTTGTTTTTCACATGCCTTTTATTAAGATTTTTTCTTTATAGTGAAGGACATGGAAACAAAGGAGGAAGAAATATGCAGGAAAAGACATTGAAAAAGGTATGGTATGGAAGTATTCTTTTTTATATAGTAACGTTGATATTTGCTTTTGGATATAACCTCTATACAGAGAACTACCATAGTGTGGGAATGGCATTTGTAGCTGTACTCACACCATGTATTGTGCCTTTGATTTTTAAGTTGTGTCATTGGAGAATTGTGTATGAGATTTATATTTTGTCCAATGTATTTACTTATTTTGCCAGTGTATGGGGAGGAGCTTTGAATGCTTACCGACTTTATGGTTTTGATAAAATCCTCCATTTTTCCAGTGGATGGTTGATTACGACAGCGGCGGTTATCCTGTATTTTGCTATTAAACGTGACAGAAAATTTCAGTCTAAAAGGGAATTTACTATTTTTCTTATCTTTATTAATGCGGTTAATATGGCAGTGGCACAGTTGTGGGAATTCTATGAATATGCTATGTTGATTTTCTTTAAAAACGATTGTATCAATCACTATACCCAGGGGGTTCATGACAGTATTACCGATATGCTGTGTGCCACAGTGGCAGGTATAGGTCTGACAGCTTTTATTGTTTTATATTATAAAAACGGAAGAAGAAACTTTTTTGTCAATATTTATGAGAAATTTTATGAGCGAAATATTGGCTGATACAAATTGGGGGATAAAAAATGTTCTATTTCAGTCATTTGTTGAGTGATGAAGAAACAAAGGAAGTAATACAGGAAACAGGAATGGGAGTAGAGTCTATTGAATTTTCTATTGCTGAAAATTTAGATGATTTTTCAAAAAAATTGCTTTCTTATGAGAAAAGACTAGAAAAAATGGGTTGTGAAAAGCTATTGCTTCATGGCCCTTTTTTGGATTTAAATCCTGTATCTTATGACTTATCTATTCGGTCTGTAACTATGAAAAGATATGAAGAAGCATATCAGGCAGCAAAGATTTTAGGAGCAAAGAAAATTGTCTATCACACCTGTTATGTACCGGATTTTTATCTTTTAATAGGATGGGCAGAGCGGATGGCAGAATTTTATAAGGAGTTTCTGTGGGATAAGGATAATTCCATAGAAATTGTTATGGAAAACGTATTAGACCGAATACCACAGCCCATGGCAGAGGTGGCAGAAAAAATAAAGCATCCGGCTTTTGGGCTTTGCCTTGATGTAGGTCACGCCAATTGTTATTCTAAAGTATCTTGTGAAGAGTGGTTTCAAACAGAGAAAAAGTATTTAAAACATATACATTTGCATGATAATAAAGGAGACAGAGATAGTCATTTGCAGTTAGGAAAAGGAAATATTTCCACAACGACAGTAAGAAAAATTTTACAGAAAAAACAAATAAAAACATGCACGATAGAATGCAGTACACAGGAGGCAGTAATTGCTTCATTTTATAGTGCAAAAGAGCTTTTAGGTAATTCTTTTCATGTGTCATAAAAAGGGATTGTCCTCATATATTATTCTAAGAGGTGAGATAAATGACAGAACAGGATATTACAAAACTGTTCCCCGCACATATAAGAAAAGCCCTTGGGCAAGCCCTTTTTGACAGAAACAAAATTTATGAAATCCGATTACGGGTCAATGCTCCTTTAATTGTGATTTATCAGGGGAAAGAATATTTTTTGACTTTAGAAGGAGCATTGACGAGGGAAGAAACTAAGGCATATCAAGTTCAGACAGAAGATTTAAAAGAGATGCTGGAATACATCAGTGGTTATTCTCTCTATGCCTTTGAAGAAGAAATACGCCAGGGCTTTCTTACCATTGTGGGAGGTCACAGAGTAGGAATTGCAGGAAAAACAATCTTAGACGGAAATAGGATTAAAAGTCTAAAATACATATCTTATATTAATCTTCGATTATCACATCAGATAAAGGGGTGTGCATCCCCTATACTTCCTTACATTATAAAAAACAGACAAATTTGCCATACCTTGATTATTTCTCCACCCAGATGTGGAAAAACCACACTTTTAAGAGACTTAATCCGTCAGGTCAGTAATGGAAATCGCTATATGCCCGGGGTTTCTGTAGGGGTAGTGGATGAACGCTCAGAAATTGCAGGATCTTATCAGGGAATACCACAAAATGATTTAGGAATACGAACAGATGTTTTGGACTGCTGCCCTAAGGCAGAAGGTATGATGATGCTTATTCGCTCAATGTCGCCGGAAGTAGTGGCGGTAGACGAGTTAGGGGATTATGAGGATATTCATGCCATAGAGTCTGTCATTCATTGTGGATGTAAACTTTTTGCAACGGTTCATGGAAGTTCTATAGAAGATATCAAGCGTAAACCTTTGCTTCAAAGACTGATGCAAGAGAAAGTTTTTGAACGCTACATTGTGTTATATAAGAAAGACTGTGCAGGACAGATAAAAGCTATCTATGACGAGCGTGGCACAGGGCTTTATGACGCTTCCCGAAGACAGGGGATTTTATGTTAAAAATAATGGGAACTGTGTTGGTTATTTTTGCTTGTTCCGCTTTAGGCTATAAAAAAAGTGCAGGAATTTCGGAAAGACTGTTTTTGCTTCGGGAAATTGAGAAAACATTGTTGCTTTTAATGGGAGAAATCACTTATAGGAAAGAAACCCTGCCGGAGGCTATGCTTCGTGTTTCCGGCAAGGTACAGGAACCTTTGTGTTGTTTTTTAGAAGAAACAGCAAAAATGGCACAGAAGTATCAGGGGGAACGCTTTGCCTGCATTTTTCGGGAAAATGCGGAAAAATATTTAAAGGAATGGAATGTGACACAGAAAGATTTTGAGGAATTTGTACAACTTGGAGAATATTTAGGATATTTAGACATGGATGTGCAGAAAAATACATTAGAGTGGTATTTACAACAATTAAAAACAGAAATTGATGCCCTCACAGAAGAAATGCCTGTAAAGAAGAAATTGTATCAGAGCTTAGGCGTTTTGTCAGGGATTTTTCTGGCAATTTTGTTACTGTAATATAGTATACAGGGAGGACACAGAGTGGAGGTAGGTTTATTATTTAAAATTGGTGCAGTAGGAATACTGGTATCTGTCCTGTGCCAGATATTAAAGCATAGTCAGCGGGAGGAACTGGCATTCTTGACAAGCCTGACAGGACTTCTTTTAGTATTATTCTGGATACTTCCTTATATTTACGATTTATTCCGTACAATTGAAGATTTATTTTCATTATAACAGGAGGGGATATGGAAGTTATAAAAGTTGTGATGATTGGAATTGCCGGAATGATGCTGGGGTTGCTTTTAAAAGGGACAAGACCGGAATATATGGTTTACATTAGCCTGGGAGCAGGAGTTTGTATTTTTTCTTATATGACGGAGAAAATTGCATATTTATTTTCTTCTGTTTTGCAGCTTCAAGAATACCTTCCTTTAGATACCAAATATTTTGTGATTTTATTAAAAATGATAGGGGCGGCTTATGTGGCACAATTTTCTTCGGGACTTTGCAAAGATGCTGGTTACAGTGCAGTTGCCTCGCAAATCGAAGTGTTTACAAAGCTGTATATGATGGTTTTGTCTATGCCTGTACTTTTGGCATTGATGGAAACAATTCGCAGCTTTTTATCATGAGAATAGAAAAAATACCAATGATAGTGCTGCTTTGTTTCCTTTTTGCAGCGCCGGTTCGGGCTTCTGATGAGAATGGCGGGGAAGACAGACAAGAAAAAATTTTAGACAGTATGGAACTGGAACAAGTGCAGGAAGCAGTTAATGAATTATTAGGAGAGGAAACTTTTCACGTAAAAGGGAGTATACAGAAAGCTCTTGCAGGAGAAGCGCCCTTTTCTATAGGGCAATTTTGGGAAATTGGAAAAAAGTTTTTATATCAACAGTTTTTACCGGATAAAAAAATTCTTGTTCAGGTAATCCTTCTTGTTTTGATAGCTTCATTGTTTTCTAATTTCACAGGGGTATTTGAAAAGGGAGAAACGGGAGAAATCAGTTTTTATATGGTATATCTTTTCCTGCTTACTATATTGATGAAAAGTTTTGGACAGATGAGCCATACCATTTCTTCCAGTTTGGAAGATTTTGTTCTTTTTATGAAAGCATTGATGCCCTCCTATTTTCTGGCAGTAACAGCAGCGGGAGGCGTAGCGAGCGCTATGATTTTTTATAACATGGTGCTGGCTGTGATTTACGTCATCCAGATTGTTTTGTTGAAATTGGTGATACCGGGCATTCATCTTTTTGTGCTGTTTCAGTTGGTAAATTATCTTCATAAAGAGGACATTCTTTCGAAAATGGCTGAGTTTTTTAAAATGATTTTAGAATGGACACTGCATACCTGTGTGGCAGTTCTGGTCGGCATGCAGATTATTCAAAATATGATATCTCCGGCAGTGGACTCTTTAAAAAGAGAGGTTATAGGAAAGACAGCAGCCGCTATTCCGGCAGTGGGAAATGCTATTGATGGCGTGACAGAGGTGGCTCTTGGAACAGCCGTGCTTATTCGAAACTGTATTGGCGTGGTGGGAATTCTGGTTTTACTCCTTTTAGGACTGCCCCCCATTATTCGTCTGGGGATAACCACCTTGACCTATAAGCTTTTGGCAGCCGTTGTCCAGCCTGTGGCAGACAAACGAATGACAGGATGCCTCTCCACCATGGGAGAAGGCTGCAGATTACTCCTGAGAGTATTATTAACGGTAGAATTACTGTCATTAATCACTATTGCCATTTTATCCGTTTCATTTGTTTCCCATTAATAGTATAAAAATATTTGTTCAGATGCAACGACATGTTGTTTTGCAAACAATTGGAACATTTTTGTGATTTTTCGAGCATAGCGATGCTTTGGGAGCTGTGTTTGAGTGCGTAAGCACGAGTTTGGCGGACAAAGCATCTATAAGCGGCGCAGAAAAATAAGAAAATGGACAGTTTGCAGGGGAACATGGAGCAGCATCTGCCAAAGTTTTTTATCACATTTGTTTGAGAAAGAAGGAGAAAATGTATGCTCTCACAACTATATTCCTGGCTTCAAAACGTAGTTTGTTATTTTCTTCTGCTGACGGTAGTTATGAATTTACTTCCTGATGACAGTTACAAAAAATATATTCGCTACTATATGGGTTTGCTGCTTATTTTGACATTCCTGTCTCCTGTTTTTCAGATTGCAGATATTGGGCAAAAACTGGAGTCTTATATGGAAAACTTTGAAGGATTTGAAACGGAAGCACAACAGTGGGAAGAAAAAGCAGAAGCATGGGAACAGAGCTGGGAGGAGGAGACAGAAATTATAAGAGGGCAGGAGGTAGAACCATGAAGTTTTTGCAGGGAATGATGAAAAAGGAGAAACTGTTTGTCATCCTTCTCATTGGGCTGCTTTTACTGATTGCAGCACTTCCGGTAAAAGAAAGAGAAACATTAAAGACACAGCAGGAGGAATACAGTGTAACAGAGCCGGCAAAAGAACAGAAGGATTGGCAGCAGCAGATGGAAGAACAGTTAGAGGAAGTATTGGAGAAAGTAAAGGGGGTAGGAAAAGCAGAAGTTATACTCACCTGCGAAGGAACAGAAAAAAATCTGGTAGAAAAAGACGAAAAAGATACGGTTTATACAAAGGATGCAAAAGGCAATCAGATCCCTTACCTTACATCACAGCAATATCCAAAGGTTATTGGCGTGGTGGTGGTAGCAGAGGGAGGTGATAATCCTGTAATTATTGGTAATATTCAGGAGGCAGTACAGGTATTATTTCAGGTAGAAGCCCATAAAATTAAAGTAATGAAAATGAATTAGAGGAGAATGTTGCATGAAAAAAATCTTCAAGAAAAATCAGGTCATTATTACAGCTCTGGCAATTATGATTGCTGTGGCAGGGTATATCAATTACTCAGACAATCATCTGGGAATTGATAAAACACTGAAGAAGGCAAGTACAAAAACCTCAGAAAAAGATGCTAAGACAGCATCGGAAACAGATGCTATTGTAGAAGAAATTGAAAGTCTGGATTATGATATTACAGATGAAACGGCCATGGCTGAAGAAGAAAATGAAAAAGAAAAAGAGACACCGGGAGAAGCTGTACTTACAGGCGCTTCCGGCTTTGTGGCAGAGGCAAAAGTAAGCAGAGAACAGGTGCGTTCTGCCAATAAAGAAACATTGTTGGAAATTATTAATAATGAAAATTTAGGAGAGGATCAGAAACAAGAAGCTGTAAATTCCATGGTCAATATGACTAATCTTGCAGAGCAGGAAGAGGCAGCAGAGCTGCTGCTTGACGCGCAGGGATTTCAGAATGTGGTAGTAAATCTTACCGGTGACAGTGCAGATGTTATTGTACCAAAAGAATATATGGAAGATGCAAACAGAGCGCAGATTGAAGATATTGTAAAAAGAAAAACAGATGTAGCAGCAGAAAAGATTGTGATTACTCCTTTGGACAGCGGAACAGAGGAAAATGAATAAATCCCCTTGACACATATTTACGGGTATACTAAAATAGCGTCAGTGTGCTATATGAAATGAAGGAGGGCCTAAAGTGGCTGACTATACGAAAGAAATTACAAAAAGACGTACATTTGCAATTATTTCTCACCCTGACGCAGGTAAAACGACTCTGACAGAGAAGTTCCTGCTCTATGGCGGTGCGATTAATCTGGCAGGAAGCGTAAAAGGAAAAGCAACTGCCCGCCATGCAGTTTCGGACTGGATGGAGATAGAAAAAGAGAGAGGTATTTCTGTTACTTCCTCTGTATTACAGTTTAATTATGATGGCTATTGTATCAATATTTTGGATACACCAGGACATCAGGATTTCTCAGAGGATACTTATCGTACTTTGATGGCAGCAGACTCAGCCGTAATGGTAATTGATGCCTCAAAGGGTGTGGAGGCGCAGACCAGAAAGCTTTTTAAAGTCTGTGCTATGCGAAATATTCCTATCTTTACATTTATTAATAAGCTGGACAGAGATGCCAACGATACTTTTGATTTATTAGACGAAATTGAAAAAGAACTGGGAATTCCAACATGCCCTATTAACTGGCCCATTGGATCCGGAAAGAAATTCAGAGGTGTTTACGACAGAGAGACAGGAAAGGTTCTGACTTTCTCAGATACTATGAAAGGCACAAAAGAAGGTCTGGAAGAAGAAATTGCTTTAGATGAACCACGTATTGATGAAGTCTTAGATCCGGAGCAGAAGGAACAACTTTTAGAAGAAATCGAGCTGTTAGATGGAGCGAGTGCTGAATTTGATCAGGAGCTTGTAGACCAGGGAAAACTTTCTCCTGTGTGCTTTGGTTCTGCTCTTACCAACTTTGGTGTGGAAACCTTCTTAAAACATTTCCTGAAAATGACTTCCACACCACTTCCGCGAAAAGCAGATATTGGAGAAGTGGATCCTTTAACAGAAGATTTTTCTGCTTTTGTATTTAAAATACAGGCGAATATGAATAAAAATCACAGAGATAGAATTGCGTTTATGAGAATTTGTTCCGGTAAATTTGAAGCATCAAAAGAAGTGTTTCATGTACAGGGAAATAAAAAAATGCGTCTTTCCCAGCCGCAGCAGATGATGGCACAGGACAGACATGTAGTAGAAGAAGCTTATGCAGGAGATATTATTGGTGTTTTTGATCCGGGAATTTTCTCCATTGGTGACACAGTATGTACACCGGGTAAAAAGTTTCAGTATGAAGGTATTCCGACCTTTGCGCCTGAGCATTTTGCCCGTGTGCGTCTGTTAGACAGCATGAAACGTAAGCAGTTTGTTAAAGGAATTAACCAGATTGCTCAGGAAGGTGCAATTCAGATTTTCCAGGAAATCATGGGCGGTATGGAAGAAATTATCGTAGGTGTTGTAGGTGTTCTTCAGTTTGACGTATTAAAATATCGTCTGGAGAATGAATATAACGTTGATATTCGACTGGAAGCTCTGCCTTACGAGCATATCCGCTGGATTGAAAATAAAGAGGAAGTGGATGTGAAACGTCTTACAGGTACTTCAGATATGAAGAAGGTCATGGATATGAAAGGAAATCCATTGCTGCTGTTTATTAACAGTTGGAGTATTGGCATGACTTTAGACAGAAATGAAGGGCTGAAGCTGGCAGAATTTTCAAGAAACTAAAAAAGAAACAAATACAGAAAGTGGTTTTTTGCGGGAAAAGCAAAAAACCACTTTTAATTTATGGAGGCTTTTGGTATAATAAGAGACAGGATATTCCTATTAGGAGGTTAAAATCAGAATGGAAGATAGAAACAGATATAAAATACATGATAATGGCTCTCTTGGGGAAGTACAAATTGCAGATGAAGTAGTGGCTATTATTGCAGGTCTGGCAGCAACAGAGGTAGAAGGTGTTGGCTCTATGGCAGGCAACATTACAAATGAGCTGGTTGGCAAGCTGGGCATGAAGGTACTTTCAAAAGGTGTGAAAGTAGATGTTTTAGAAGATGTAGTTTGTGTAGATTTAGCACTTAATATTGAGTATGGATTTAACATTTTAGAAACAAGCAAAAAAGTTCAGGAAAGAGTAAAGGCTTCTATTGAAAATATGACAGGTCTTACTGTTTCTGATGTAAATGTGCGCATTGCAAGCGTAGAGATTGAAAAGACAAAATAGTTCATTGACAAGTTCACAGCTAAAAGAGAAGAGAGGTAAGGTGTCTTTTTTAGGGCACCTTATTTTTGCTATAGGAAAATTTTAGGAAAGATACGTGCAGGAGGAAGAAATATGGGAAGACGAGAAATGAGAGAACACATCTTCAAACTTCTTTTTTTAGGAGAGTTTAATGAAACAGCAGAGATGCCGGAGCAGATACAGTTATATTTTGATGGACTTTCAGATTTACAGCCAACAGAGCAGGCTTATATGGAAAATAAATATGCTTTGGTGAAAGAACATTTAGAAGAAATTGACGCTTTATTAAATGAAAAGTCAGCAGGATGGAAGACAAAGAGAATGAGCAAAGTAGATTTAAATATTCTTCGTCTGGCTGTTTATGAAATGAAATATGATGAAGATGTACCGGTAAAAGTAGCAATCAATGAAGCAGTTGAAATCAGTAAGAGCTTTGGCGGAGACGACTCTGCTTCTTTCGTCAATGGAATACTGGGTAAAATAGCAAGGGAAGATTTATGAACAGTATCTACTCCGTAGGTCAGATAAACAATTATATTAAAAATATGTTTCAGCAGGATTTTCTGTTGAATAAAGTGAGTATAAAAGGTGAAGTATCAAACTGTAAGTATCATACTTCCGGTCATATTTACTTTTCTCTGAAAGACGAAACAGGGGCTCTTGCCTGTGTTATGTTTGCAGGACAGAGAAAAGGTCTGGCATTTCCTATGAAAAACGGGGATAAAGTCGTTGTAAGCGGGAGTGTCAGTGTATATGAAAGAGACGGTAAGTATCAGCTTTATGCGAAAGAAATTACTTTAGAAGGAGCCGGTGTTTTATACGAACGTTTTCTGGCATTGAAAGCAGAGCTGGAAGAAATGGGAATGTTTGCCAAAGAATATAAACAACCTATTCCGGCTTATGCAAAAACAGTGGGAATTGTGACAGCTCCAACCGGTGCTGCAATACAGGATATCCGAAATGTAGCAGGAAGAAGAAACCCTTATACTCAGCTTATTTTGTATCCGGCGCTGGTACAGGGAGAGGGCGCTAAAGAAAGCATTATCGAAGGCATTGAGAAACTGGATGATTATGGTGTGGACGTAATTATCGTGGGACGTGGCGGCGGTTCTATGGAAGATTTATGGGCGTTTAATGAAGAGAATGTAGCAAGAGCTATTTTTAATTGTAAAACACCGATAATTTCTGCTGTAGGACATGAAACAGATACTACCATTGCGGATTTTGTGGCAGATTTACGCGCTCCTACACCTTCGGCAGCAGCAGAGCTGGCTGTGGCTGACATTCGAGGACTATTTCAGACTCTTGAACATTATCGTCAGAAGTTTTCAAGAAATCTGGAAAATAAAATTCAACTTTTACAGCAGCAGATAAAACATTATGAAAATCGTTTGATGTATGGAAGCCCTGAGTTTCAAATAAGAGAAAAACGCACGCGTCTGTTGGACTTGGAAAGCAGAATGCAGAGCGCAATGGAAAACCAGATTTTTCATGCCAGACAGAATTTGAATATTTATATTGAGCGAATGAAAGGCCTGTCACCACTTGAAAAATTAAATCAAGGATTTTCTTATGTGGAAAATCAAAAAGGTTCTGCAGTTACCAGTACTTCTCAGGTGAAAGCGGGAGAAGTATTGAATATTCAGGTGACAGACGGACAGATTATAACAAAAGTAACTGATATAAAAAGAAAAGAGAGGAGCATAGAGAGTGACTGAAAAACAGACAGAAGAAGTAACCATTGAGGAAGGCTTGCAGGAGCTGGATAAAATTGTGGAAAAGTTAGAAAGCAGAGATATTTCCCTGGAAGACTCCTTTACTATGTATCAAAAAGGAATGGAAGTATTAAAACACTGTAGTCAGAAAATTGATATGGTTGAGAAAAAAATGCTCCAGATGAATAAAGATGGTGATTTAAGTGAATTTTAAAACTGAACTTCAACAAAGAACAGATTTTGCAGAAACTGTTATTGAGAAATACCTTCCGGACGAAGGTGGATTTTCAGGAAAGATGGCAGAAGCTGTGAATTACAGCATGAGAGCAGGCGGAAAACGTTTAAGGCCTGTGTTTATGAGAGAAACCTACAGTATGCTGGGTGGAGAAGGGGAGATTATTGAGCCTTTTATGGCGGCATTGGAGATGATTCATACCCATTCTTTAATTCACGATGATTTGCCGGCTCTTGATAATGATGAATACAGACGTGGCAAACCAACTACACATATTGTTTTTGGAGAAGCTGCTGCTGTTCTGGCAGGGGACGCACTGTTAAATTATGCCTATGAAACGGCTTTTCATGCATTTGATATGGCGAAAAGTGAAACAGAGCTTCATCGAGTGGCTGAAGCACTGAAAGTTTTGGCAGAGAAAACAGGAATAAAAGGAATGCTGGGAGGTCAGGGGGTTGATGTAGAAAATGATGGTAAACTTCTTGAAAAACAGCTTCTGGATTATATATATGAAAATAAAACTTCAGCTTTAATAGAGGCTGCTCTTATGATTGGAGGAATTCTTGCCGGAACTTCAGATGTTGACAAGCTTGAGAAAATAGGCAGGAAAATTGGTATTGCTTTTCAGATACAGGATGATATTTTAGACGTTATCAGCAGTGAAGAAGAGCTTGGAAAGCCGATAGGAAGCGATGAAAAAAATAACAAGACCACGTATGTGACCTTAGAAGGTATTGAAAAAGCGGGGAGCGAGGTGCAGAGGCTTACAAATGAAGCAATTCAGCTTCTGAATGAAATTGCAGAAGAAAAAAGTTTTCTGGAAGAATTGTTTCAGGCTTTATGTACCCGCAGAAAATAGAGGTGCATTACGAATGATTTTAGAAAATATAAAAAAAGAAAACGATATTAAAAAAGTGCCCTTGGAAGATTTTGGACAGCTTGCACAGGAAATCCGAGAATTTCTTTTAGAGCATGTAAGTAAAACAGGGGGGCATCTGGCATCAAACCTAGGCGTGGTAGAACTTACTATGGCGCTGCATTATGTTTTTCGTCTGCCAGAGGATAAACTTATCTGGGATGTAGGACACCAATCTTATACTCACAAGATTTTAACAGGAAGAAAAGCAGGATTTGACGGACTTCGTACAATGGGCGGCATGAGCGGTTTCCCAAAAAGATGTGAAAGCGCCTGTGATGCTTTTGATACAGGGCACAGTTCTACTTCTATATCTGCAGGTGTGGGATATGTAAGAGCGAGAGATTTAAAACAGGAAAACTACCATGTGGTATCCATTATCGGGGATGGCGCCCTTACAGGCGGAATGGCGTATGAGGCGTTAAATAATGCTTCCGTTTTGAAGAAAAACTTTATTATTGTTTTAAATGATAATGAAATGTCCATATCTGAAAATGTGGGTGGAATATCCAGCTATTTGAGCAATGTTCGGACTGCAGAAGGCTATCAGGAGTTCAAAACAGGAGTAAAAAACAGTCTCAGTAAAATCCCGGGAATTGGTCCTGCTACTATTAAACGTCTGCATAAAACAAAGGATAGTATTAAACGACTGGTAATTCCCGGAATGTTTTTTGAAGATATGGGAATTACCTATTTAGGACCGGTAAATGGGCATGACTGTTCCAGACTTATTCAGGTGTTTCAGGAAGCAAAGAAAATTTCAGGACCTGTGCTGGTGCATGTGAAAACAGAAAAGGGCAGAGGATATGAACCTGCCATGCGTCATCCTGCCCGCTTTCACGGAACAGCAGCCTTTGACTTGGAAAATGGTCTTCCATTAAGCTGCAGCGGAAAGGCAAATTATACAGACATTTTTTCTACCGTTATGCGAAAATTCGGTGACAGAGATGAACGTGTGGTGGCAGTTACGGCAGCTATGCCGGATGGAACTGGATTAAAGCGTTTTCGCAATATGTTTCCGGAACGTTTCTTTGATGTAGGAATTGCAGAAGAACATGCGGTGACTTTTGCAGCAGGTCTTGCTTTAGGCGGTATGATACCGGTAGTGGCAATTTATTCATCTTTTTTACAAAGAGCAGTAGACCAGATGATTGAGGATGTATGTCTGCAAAATCTCCATGTGATTTTTGCAGTAGACAGAGCAGGTCTGGTAGGAAGTGACGGAGAAACACATCAGGGATGTTTTGATTTAACGTACTTATCTATGATACCGAATATGACGGTTATGGCTCCTAAAAATAAATGGGAGCTTTCCGATATGATGAAATTTGCGGTTGGTTATGATGGACCGATTGCTATTCGCTATCCAAGAGGAGAGGCTTATGACGGGCTGGAAGAGTATAGAGCCCCTGTCTTAAAAGGCCGCAGTGAAATGATTTACGAAGGAGAGTCTATTGCCCTTCTTCCAGTGGGAAGTATGGTAAAAACTGCATGTCAGGTTTATGAAATGTTGAAAGAAGAGGGAGAAAATCCGACTCTTGTAAATGCCAGATTTGTAAAGCCGCTGGATGAAAAAATGCTGGACAGACTGGCAAAAGAACATTCTTTGCTTGTGACTATGGAAGAAAATGTACAAAAAGGCGGCTTTGGAAGTGCAGTGCTTGACTATATGCATAGACAACATCCTCAGGTTCGAGTACTGAATGTTGCACTTCCGGATCGATTTATTGAACATGGAAATCCTGAAAAATTAAAAGAAAAAGCAGGAATTGATGCTGTTTCTGTTTATAAAAGAGTTAAGGAGGCAAAATGAATGAAGGAACGTCTTGATGTTTTGCTTGTAAAAAGAGGGCTGGCAGTTTCCAGAGAAAAGGCAAAAGCTGTTATTATGGCAGGAAACGTATATGTAGATAATCAAAAGGAAGACAAAGCCGGAACAATGTTTCAGGAAACTGTAAATATTGAAGTTCGTGGAAATACTTTAAAATATGTCAGCCGTGGCGGATTGAAATTGGAAAAAGCAATGAGCCATTTTGGAGTTGCTTTAGAAAATAAGGTTTGTATGGACGTAGGTTCTTCTACAGGAGGATTTACAGACTGTATGCTGCAAAACGGCGCTATAAAAGTATATGCGATTGATGTTGGTCATGGACAGTTAGACTGGAAACTTCGTAACGATTCTCGTGTTGTTTGTATGGAGAAGACGAATATCCGTTATGTTGTGCCGGAAGATTTACAGGAAGCGGCTGATTTTTCTTCAATCGATGTATCGTTTATTTCTCTTACAAAGGTTTTGCTGCCTGTCTATAATTTGTTGAAAGAAGACGGCGAGGTAGTGTGTCTGATTAAGCCTCAGTTTGAAGCAGGCAGAGAAAAGGTTGGAAAAAAAGGTGTGGTAAGAGAACCTGAGGTGCATGAGGAAGTTATTGAAAAAGTAATTGATTATGCCCGTAGTATTAATTATGCTACCTTGCACTTAGAGTATTCACCTATAAAGGGACCGGAAGGAAATATTGAATATTTACTTCACTTAAAAAAGAAAAAAGACAAAATTCCAGAGGATGTTTTGCTGGATGTCAAAGGAACCGTGGCAAACGCACACAAAGAACTGGATAAATAGAGATGGATAAATTTTATATTATTGCAAACAGTGAAAAAGATGAAGGATTGCAGGTATCCAAGAAAGTGGCAAAATATCTGGAAAGTAAAGGGAAGAGCTGTTCAGTTCGACCGGCCAGTTTCGGAAACAGAGCCCCATTTAATCATTATACAGATATACGCATTATACCGGATGATGTAGAATGTGTTATTGTGTTAGGCGGCGATGGGACTTTGCTGCAGGCTGCCAGAGATGTGGTAAGCCGTGAAATCCCTCTTTTGGGAATAAATTTGGGAACCTTGGGTTATCTTGCAGAGATTGACAAAGAGTCTATTGAGCCGGCATTAAATCATCTAATTGCAGATGCATATACGATAGAGCATCGTATGATGCTAAGTGGAAAGGTATACCATCGAGGCAAAATGGTGGCAGAAGATGTGGCTTTAAATGATATTGTTATAGGCAGAGAAGGACCTCTGCGTGTAATTCGTTTTAATAATTATGTCAATGGGGAATTTTTAAATTCCTATACAGCAGACGGTATTATTATTTCCACAGCTACAGGTTCTACCGGTTATAGTCTTTCAGCCGGAGGGCCTATTGTATCGCCGGAAACCAATATTATGATTATGACACCGGTTGCTCCACATACATTGAATACCAGGAGTATTATTTTCCCTGCAGAAGATGAAATTACAGTGGAAGTTACTCAGGGAGCACAGAAAAATGGAGAAGGAAAGGCTGTCGCATCTTTTGACGGAGATACGAACATTTCCATGAATGCAGGGGACAGGATTGTAATAAAACGTTCTGTAAGTGACACTAAAATTATAAAAATCAGTAATATTAGTTTTTTAGAGGTGCTTCGTACAAAAATGAAGAATTAGGAGGTGATAAGATTGAAAATTGCCAGACAGTCAAAAATTGTAGAATTAATTAATGAATATGATATTGAAACACAGGAAGAGCTTGCGGCACGATTAAATGCAGCAGGATTTAAAGTAACACAGGCAACTGTTTCCAGAGATATTCGGGAAATGAAATTGATGAAAATGGCAAAGCAGGATGGCGGTTCGAAATATGGACTGGTATCTTCGCCAAATACGGCAGACAGTGAAAAGTACATACGTGTATTAAGAGATGCTTATTTGTCTATGGACAATGCCCAGAATATTCTGGTGATTAAAACCACAGCTGGAATGGCAAATGCGGCAGCAGCAGCTTTGGACCATATTAGTTTTCAGGAAATTGTGGGAAGTCTTGCAGGAGATGATACAATTGCGTGTTTTTGTAAAAATGAAGGACAGGCAATGGCACTGATGAACAAAATTAAAAAGGTCATTCATGTATATGAATAGAAAAATGGAGTATTCTGAGAATGTTAGTACATTTACATGTAAAAAATCTTGCATTGATTGAAGAAGCAGAGGTAGATTTTGAAGAAGGACTGAATATTTTAACAGGTGAAACAGGAGCAGGAAAATCTATTTTAATTGGCTCTGTAAACCTTGCTTTAGGACAAAAAATGTCAAGAGAAATGATACGTGAGGGGGCAGATTATGCTTATGTGGAATTAGTTTTTCAGGTAAGCCCCGATACAGAAGAAAAATTAAAAGCACTGGAAGTGTTTCCGGAAGATGGACAGGTGATTATTTCGCGGCGTTTAACTGAGAACAGAAGTATCAGCAAGATAAACGGAGAAACCTGTACGATTTCCGGAATTCGAAAAATTTCAGAGCTTTTGTTGGATATTCATGGGCAGCATGAACACCAGTCACTTTTATATGCAGACAAGCAGATGGAAATTCTGGATGCTTATGGACAGGCTGAAATTGAAAAAGAAAAACAAAAGGTAAAAGAACTTTATAAAGAATATCGTGCCGTACAACAGGAGCTGGAGTCTTATCAGCTGGATGAAGAACAGAGAAGAAGAGAAATTAACTTTTTAGAGTATGAAATACAGGAAATAGAAGATGCCCAGTTAAAAGATAGGGAAGACGAGGAATTGTCTGTATCTTATCGAAAGCTTTTAAATGGGAAAAAAATCACAGAAAATTTAGGAGAAATCTATTGTCTCACAGGATATGAAGAAGGCAGCGCAGGGCAGATAAGCAGAGCCTTGCAAAAACTGTCACAGATTGCTTCTTTTGATGAAAATCTGAATGGCCTTTTGGCTTCGCTTACAGATGTAGATAGTCTTTTAAATGATTTTAACAGAGAAACTGCTTCTTATATGGCAGAATTTACATTTTCAGAGGAAGAGTTTTTTGAAATAGAAAAAAGACTGGATATTATTAATGGATTAAAAGCAAAATATGGACATACAATACCTGAAATTTTAGAGTATAAAATGGAACAGGAAGAAAAGTTAGAGAAACTTTTAAATTTTGAAGCGAGAAAAGAAAAATTAGAACAACAGTGGAAAGAACGGAAAGAGGAACTTTCAAAAGCTTCTGCTGTTTTGACAAAGGTGAGAAAAAAATGGGCAAAGCAACTGCAGGAACAGATTATTTTGGGGCTGCAGGATTTGAATTTCCTTAATGTTTCTTTTGAAATTTCTTTCAAAGAGAGAGAAAATTTTACAGCTTCAGGAAAAGATACGATCCATTTTTTGATTTCTACTAATCCGGGAGAACCGGTTAAAGAACTTTCGAAAGTAGTGTCTGGTGGTGAACTTTCCAGAATTATGTTGGCAATTAAAACTCTGCTGGCAGACAAAGATTGTACAGAAACTTTGATTTTTGATGAAATTGATACAGGGATTAGCGGCAGAACAGCTCAGAAAGTAGCTGAGAAAATGGCGGTAATTGGTGAAAAGCATCAAGTGCTCTGTATTACTCATCTGCCTCAGATTGCATCTCAGGCAGCCAGTCATTATGTTATTGAAAAACAGGTAAAAAATGGAGAAACTGTCACAGAAATTTTTAAATTAACTGAAGAGCAGTCAGTGGAAGAACTTGCCCGAATGTTAGGTGGTGCAGAGATTACAAAAGCAGTTTTGCAAAATGCTAAAGAAATGAAAGATTTGGCACAGCAACAAAAAAATACAAGAGTGAAATAAGGAAAATATCACATACTAAAAAGGTACACAGCAGTGTATCTTTTTTTATTGTATAGGAAATCGCGTCCTATGAAATAAAAATACTCCGTTTGCATTAAGTTATATTGAGAATATTTTCGCTCAAAATATATAATTTTTCACTATACTTAATGCCATAAATTATTTTAAATATAACATAAAAATTTGAAAAAATAGGAAAGGATTTGATTTTTTGCAGAGAAAACGTAATTATCGCCTCCTTATTTTCGTATTATTATTAGCGGATATGTGCTTAATGACAGTTTTTGGGGTTTATTATCTGAAAAAAATAATTCCAGATACGATTTATATCCGCCAGGGACAAGAAACAGAAGTTTCTCAGATGATGGATTATCCTTTTATAACGTATTCTGAGAGTATTGACGTGTCAAAAAATGGCAGTTACCAAATACCCTGTTATTTCCTTAACATGATTTATTTAAAGGATGTACAGGTGAAAACAGAAGAGGAAAAATGGGTAGATGTATGTGGCATGCCCATAGGTCTGTATATGGAAACCCAGGGTGTTCTGGTAGTTGATACAGGAGAGATTACAGGTAAGGATGGTGTGCGGGCAGAACCGGCAGAACATATAGCGAAGGCCGGAGATTATATTTTGGAAGTGAATGGAAATCCAATTTCAGGAAAAAAAGAGTTGATTAAAAATATTGAAGCCAGTCATGGAGAAACTATGGAACTTCTTGTAAACCGAAACGGAGAAAAAATACCTCTTTCCATTTCTCCTGTATTAGATCAGAATGACGAATATAAACTGGGACTTTGGATCAGGGATAATACGCAGGGAATTGGAACTATGACATATGTTGATGAAAATGGGAAATTTGGTGCCCTTGGACATGGGATCAGTGATGCGGATACAGGAGAGCTTTTGAATATTTCAGAAGGAGAGCTTTATGAAGCAGAAATTGTTTCCATTAAGAAAGGAACAAAAGGTATGCCGGGAGAATTATCCGGATATATTGACTATGATCCGGATAAAAAAATCGGAATTATAGAGAAAAATACAGAATTGGGAATTTCCGGTGAGGTATTTGATATGGAACGTTTGCCCCATGAGAAAGTCATGGTGGGTTACCAGCAGGAAGTAAAGGAAGGAAAAGCAAAACTTTTGACAAATTTGAATGAAGAGGTGAAGGTTTATGATATTGAAATAACAGAGATATACCGGAATAAATCCAAAACAAATAAAGCTTTTGAAATTCAGGTAACGGATCCAAGACTTTTAGAGGAAACGGGAGGAATTGTGCAGGGTATGAGTGGAAGCCCAATTCTTCAGAATGGGAAACTTATTGGAGCAGTTACCCATGTTTTTGTACAGGATTCATCGAAAGGTTACGGGATTTTTATTGAAAATATGCTATAAAAATATAGTGAAAAATAATAAAAATGTCGAAATTGAATGAAAATAATCAAAAACAAAGATAAATTGTAGAATGATTTAACTTGATTCTGAAAACAACAGAGAATATAATACTAAGAGTCTTCAGTTATTGACGATTGAAAAGGGCGCCCGTCAAATTCTGAAGAAGTTGTTGTAACAAAATTGATGGAGGAAGATTGATGGAGAAGTTAAATGTCGCTATTGCAGACGATAACGAGAAAATGTTGGACTTATTGGGGAATTTGATTAATGAGGATAAAGAGCTGGAACTAGTAGGACACGCAAATAATGGTGCGGAAATATACGATATTATTAAAGAAAAAGAACCGGATGTTGTACTTTTGGATATTATTATGCCAAAAGTAGACGGACTTACAGTTATGGAGAGAGTGGGAAAAGATAATAATTTGAAAAAACAGCCAGCCTTTATTGTCGTTTCTGCAGTAGGACAAGAACAGATTACAGAAGATGCCTTTCAGTTAGGCGCCAATTATTATATTTTAAAACCATTTGATAATAACATGTTATTGTCCAGAATTAAGCATGTGCGTAATCTAAGGGATGGAAGAAAAAGAGATATTCGGAAGGTAGATGCTTATGAAAATGCGGACAGTTATTATGAGAGAAATTTAGAAGCAGATGTAACAGATATTATCCATGAAATTGGTGTACCGGCACATATTAAAGGGTATCAATATTTAAGGGATGCCATTATTTTGTCAGTGAATGATATGGAGATGCTGAATTCTATTACGAAGATACTTTATCCAACCATTGCAAAAAAACATCAGACAACACCAAGCAGAGTAGAGCGTGCTATTCGTCATGCCATAGAAGTAGCCTGGAGCAGAGGAAAAATGGATACGATTGATGAATTGTTTGGCTATACGGTCAGTACGGGAAAAGGGAAACCTACAAATTCTGAATTTATTGCTCTTATTGCAGATAAAATACGGTTAGAATACAAAAAATAAAGAATTTGATACAATAAAACGACTTTTCTTTACAGAAAAAAAGGAGTATAATATTGTTAGATTAAACAAGATATAAAAGGTATATCTTATCTGACAAGGAGGGTGTTTTAGTGAAGAAAATTTTGTTTGTTGCATCCGAGGCAGTGCCGTTTATAAAAACAGGCGGTCTGGCTGATGTAGTAGGGGCTCTGCCTAAGTGTTTTGATAAAAAAGAGTATGATGTACGGGTGGTCATTCCAAAATACTTATGTATGAAAGAAGAGTATAAAAATCAGTTAGAATATGTAACTCATTTTTATATGGATATTGGATATCGACGAGAATATGTAGGCATTATGCAGATGAAGTATGAGGGAATTCAGTTCTATTTTATTGATAATGAATACTATTTTTCCGGATATCAGCCGTATGGTGAAATCCGTTTTGACATTGAAAAGTTTGCTTTCTTTTCAAAAGCAGCGCTTTCTATACTTCCTGTTATTGGATTTCGTCCGGATCTTATTCACTGCCATGACTGGCAGACAGGTTTAGTGCCTGTATATTTAAATGACAGCTTCCAGCAGGGAGAATTTTACAGAGGCATTAAAACCGTTATGACAATACATAACTTGAAATTCCAGGGGACTTGGGATATTAAGACAGTAAGACAATTAACCGGGCTGCCGGCGCATTTCTTTACACCGGACAAGCTGGAGGCTTTTAAAGACGCAAATCTGTTAAAAGGCGGTCTTGTGTATGCAGATGCTATTACAACGGTGAGCAATACTTATGCAGAGGAAATTAAAACAGAATTTTATGGAGAGCATTTGGAAGGCTTGATGCAGGCACGTGCCAATGACTTAAGAGGTATTGTAAATGGTATTGATTATGAAGAGTACAATCCTCAGACAGATAAATTTATTGCGAAGAATTATAATGCAAAGAATTTTAGAAAAGAAAAAGTCAAAAATAAACTTGCATTACAAAAAGAACTCGGTTTAGAAGAAAATCCTAAAGCTATGATGATTGGTGTTGTTTCACGATTAACAGACCAGAAGGGCTTTGATTTGGTAAATTATGTAATGGATGAATTATGTCAGGATAGTATTCAACTGGTTGTTTTGGGTACAGGAGAGGAACGATATGAAAATATGTTCCGCCACTTTGCCTGGAAATATCAGGGCAAAGTATCTGCCAATATTTTCTATGATAATGGGTTGTCCCACAGAATTTATGCAGCCAGTGATGCCTTTTTAATGCCGTCATTATTTGAACCATGTGGTTTAAGCCAGCTTATGAGCCTGCGATATGGTACTTTACCTATTGTGCGTGAAACAGGTGGATTAAAGGATACTGTAGAGCCATATAACGAGTTTGAAAATACGGGTACAGGCTTTAGTTTTAAAAATTATAATGCCCATGAGATGCTGGGAATTATCCGTTATGCAGAACATATTTATTATGATAAAAAACGAGAATGGAATAAACTGGTAGACAGAGCTATGGAAAGAGATTTTTCATGGGCAAACTCTGCAAAACAGTATGAAGAGATGTATGATTGGCTGATTAATGGATAAGAAAATCAGCTGGAGGTATTTGTTATAAAAATTAAAAATCCTGGCATACTAAGAAGGTAGAATAAGAAAACAGGAGGAAAATGATTATGACAGATATTTCAGTACTTGATTTACAGAATTTGCGCCATTTAATTGGTGGATTTGAAACTACTCATTGCAAAATGCAGGACTATGCGCAGGAAACACAGGACCCGCAGATTAAGCAGTTTTTTCAGAAATCTGCACAGTCTGCAATGGAAAGTAAGCAGCAGTTAATGCAATTTTTGCAGTAGGAGGGGTAGAAAAATGACAGAGAAGACAATGGTAGCAGATACACTTGTGGGAATTAACGGAGAATTGGTACGTTATGGGGAAATGATTACACAGACAGAAAATCAACAGTTGAAACAGACTTTAAAACAGATGAGAAATCAGTGTGAAATGTCACAGGAAGAGATTTATCAGATTGCCAGAGCAAAAAGTTACTATGTTCCGGCAGCTTGTGCAAAACCTGAGGAAGTTGCTCATGTGCGTTCCATTCTGACACAGCCGACTATGAAATAAGAGATAAAAAGGGAGATGTTGCTTTGTGACATCTCCTTTTTATAAATTTACCTTGACAGAAAAGCGGAAAGCGTGCATACTGAAAAAGCAGTACATATCTTTCTGTCAGATTAAGACAGTATCAAATTTTTCATAGCTGCAGTATTCTCTGCATATTTCAAAGAAAACAAAAGTAGGATGGGAAGTGGTTCCTGAAGTATAAAAACAGTTGACAAGAAGAAAAAAGTATACTATTATGAGACATAGAAACGAACATAAGTTCGTATATGCGAAAGTGTGATTAAAAGGAGAAAAAATATGGCACAGATGGTGAAAGAAGATAAATTAAAAGCATTAGATGGTGCTTTGGCACAGATTGAAAAACAGTTTGGAAAAGGTTCTATTATGAAATTGGGAGACTCCACTGCAAATATGAATGTGGAAACTGTACCTACAGGTGCCTTAAGTTTAGATATTGCGCTGGGCTTAGGCGGTGTTCCAAAGGGGAGAATTATTGAGGTCTATGGACCGGAATCCAGTGGTAAGACTACGGTTGCTCTGCATATGGTAGCAGAAGTACAGAAGAGAGGCGGAATTGCGGGATTTATTGATGCAGAACATGCGTTAGACCCGGCTTATGCAAAGAATATCGGTGTTGATATTGACAATCTTTATATTTCCCAGCCGGATAATGGAGAACAGGCATTGGAGATTACAGAAACTATGGTGCGTTCCGGTGCAGTAGACATTATTATTGTGGACTCTGTTGCTGCATTAGTGCCAAAAGCAGAAATCGAAGGAGATATGGGAGACTCCCATGTAGGTCTTCAAGCGCGTCTGATGTCTCAGGCATTGAGAAAATTAACAGCGCATATCAGCAAATCAAATTGTATTGTTATTTTTATTAATCAGCTTCGTGAAAAAGTAGGAGTAATGTTTGGAAATCCGGAAGTTACTACCGGTGGACGAGCTTTGAAATTCTATTCTTCTATTCGTATGGATGTGCGCAGAATTGAAACTTTAAAACAAGGCGGAGAAATGGTTGGAAACAGAACACGAATTAAAGTAGTTAAAAATAAAATTGCACCTCCATTTAAAGAAGCGGAATTTGATATTATGTTTGGAGAAGGAATTTCCAAAGAGGGCGATATTCTGGATTTAGCAGCTAATATTGGCATTGTCAATAAGAGCGGTGCATGGTATGCCTATAATGATGGTAAAATCGGACAGGGAAGAGAAAATGCAAAGAAATATCTGAAAGAAAATCCGGAAATTGCAGAAGAAATTGAGCAAAAAGTGAGGGCACATTACGGACTCACTGATGAAGCAGCTTCATCAGAGGATGCCGTATCTGTCGGTAAAACTTTGACAAGTGAGGAAACAGAAGAAATTTAAGAGGGAAAATAGATGGTTGTTACGGATATTAAACCTGTGACAAAACAAAAATTCCAAATTGAAATAGACGGACAGCCCGCCTTTGTAGTATATAAAGGTGAGCTGTTTCGTTATCATCTGGAAAAAGACAGGGAAATTGAAGAAGAAACTTATGCAGAAATTGTAGATGAGGTTCTGACAAAAAGAGCCAAGTTAAGGGCTATGCATTTGCTGCAGAAAATGGACAGAACCAGGTGGGAATTGGAAAGAAAACTGCAGGAAAGTGGATATCCTCAGATTGTAGTACAAAGGGCACTGTCTTATGTAGAGTCTTTTCATTACATAGATGACAAACGATATGCTGCAATGTATATACAGTCTCAAAAAACAAAAAAAGGAAAAGCCAGAATAAAAATGGAGTTAATGCGAAAAGGTGTTCCGGCAGAATTCATAACAGAAGTTTTTTCGGAAACAGAAGATGAAGAAAATACAAAAGATACAATTCGCAGTTTAATTAAAAAGAAATGTTCTCATCCGGATGAGATGGATGAAAAAGAAAAACGAAAACTGTATGGATTTTTGTTGAGAAGGGGATTTTCCTCTTCTGATATTTTATCGGTTTTTCGTGAGATTGAAGGGGAAAAAGATTTTGTATAGATTATACAGATTACATAAGGTTAGTTTCCGCTTTTATGTTGACTTTTTAAAGAATTCAGTATAAAATTATACTGTTGTATTCGTACAATGAAAATTAAATAAGGAGGTGCTCCTGTGGCAATCTATGTAATAATTGCAATTATTGCTGTGGCTCTTACCTTGCTGATTGCAGTTCCGGTTACCGCTAATATTTCTGTAAAGAAAAAAGCAGAAAAAGATGCAGAAACTATTGGAACAGCAGAAGTAAAAGCGAGAAGCATTATAGATGAAGCATTGAAGACTGCTGAAACGAAAAAGCGAGAAGCTCTCTTAGAAGCAAAAGAAGAAAATCTCCGTACCAAAAATGAATTGGAAAAAGAGACAAAAGAGAGAAGAAGCGAACTTCAGAAGTATGAGAAACGTGTTTTATCAAAAGAAGAAGCTCTTGATAAAAAAGCAGATGCTTTAGAGAAAAGAGAAGCTGAATACACAGCAAAGGAAGCAGAATTAAAGAAAAAGGAAAAGAAAGTTGACGAATTACAAGGACAGAGAGTACAGGAACTGGAGCGAATTTCAGGTCTGACCTCCGAACAAGCAAAAGATTATCTGTTGAAAACTGTTGAAGATGAAGTAAAAATTGACACAGCTAAGCTTTATAAGGAATTAGAAAGCAAGGCAAAAGAAGAAGCTGATAAAAAGGCAAAAGAATATGTTGTAACAGCTATTCAGAAGTGTGCAGCAGATCATGTGGCAGAGGCTACCATATCTGTAGTACAGCTGCCAAGTGATGAAATGAAGGGTAGAATTATTGGTCGAGAAGGACGTAATATTCGTACTCTGGAAACATTGACTGGTGTAGATTTAATTATTGATGATACTCCAGAAGCAGTAGTATTATCCGGTTTTGATCCTATTCGCAGGGAGATTGCAAGGATTGCACTGGAGAAGCTGATTGTAGATGGACGTATTCATCCGGCAAGAATTGAAGAAATGGTTGAAAAGGCTCAAAGAGAAGTTGAAACAATGATGCGGGAAGAAGGAGAAGCTGCAGCATTGGAAGTTGGTGTTCATGGTATTCATCCAGAACTTATTCGTCTTCTGGGCCGTATGAAATTCCGTTCAAGCTATGGACAGAATGCATTAAAACATTCTATTGAAGTAGCACAGCTTGCAGGATTACTTGCAGGTGAAGTGGGAACGGATATACGAATGGCGAAAAGAGCAGGTTTGCTCCATGATATTGGTAAATCTATCGATCATGAGGTAGAGGGTTCCCATATCCAGATTGGTGCGGACTTATGTAAAAAATATAAAGAATCACAAATTGTTATCAATGCAGTAGAATCACATCATGGTGATGTAGAACCTACTTCATTAGTTGCGTGTATTGTGCAGGCTGCTGATGCAATTTCTGCAGCAAGACCAGGCGCAAGACGTGAAACATTAGAAACATATACCAACAGATTAAAACAGTTAGAAGACATTGCTAATTCCTTTAAAGGAGTTGATAAATCTTTTGCTATTCAGGCAGGACGAGAAATTCGTGTTATGGTAGTTCCTGAACATGTAACAGATGCAGATATGGTGCTTCTGGGCAGAGATATTTCAAAACAGATTGAAGCTGAGCTGGAATATCCGGGACAGATTAAAGTAAACATAATTCGTGAATCACGCGTAATTGATTACGCAAAGTAATACCGTTGACTTTTAAAGACGATAAAGACTCTTATTTTCATAATAAGGGTCTTTTTTTTCTGCGTATGTCATAAACTGTACAGGGTGAAGGTATGAAAAAAAATATAGGAAGTCTTTTAGGATGGTATGCAGCAGGTTTCATTTTAGGTATTATAGGAGCAAATCTATTATTTAAAGAAACAGGATGCTCTTCAGGCCTTTTGGCTATATATGGGACGGCAGCGCAAAAAGAGTTGGTAAATGCAGAAGTATTGTTTAAATATCTCTTGTTTCAAAGAGGCGCTTATTTTCTTTTTATGTTGTTGATTGGGCTGACTTATATAGGCTCTTTTACTGTTATACTGAGTCTTTTGTGGTTTGGATTTTTAGGAGGAAACCTTTTGACACTATTTGTGCTGGAATATGGGTTGAAAGGACTTGGAATAGGGGTTATTTGTTCTATGCCTCAGATAATTTTTTATTTGCCGGGATGGTTGTTATTATTTTGGATTGTTATACGTATGAGCAGGAAATCATGGGCGAAAGGAAAAAGAGAAAGAGCAGATTATCAGGCATATATTTTCTTTGGAGTGGGCGCATGTGTCTGTATTTTATTGGGGATTTGGCTGGAGAGTTATGTTAATCAAAAAATTCTGGTTTGGATTTTTCAACATTGGATATAGTTTTATAAAAATTTAATATTTGAGAAAACCATATATAGTATATAGAAAAGAAAGAATTTCCGATATCTTGTATAAGCGCTGAAAACGCTGAGAAAATAAGGCTTTTTGTAAAATAAGGTTTGATTTTTGGAGTGCATTTGATATATAATCGTACTATGCCTGAAAGAAGGGGAATGAAATATGAAGTGCGAAATACAGGAGTTTATTGAGCATTTACATAATACCAGAGGCACTTCCAGAAACACAGAAGTATCTTATGAAAGAGATTTAAAAAAATTGGAGCAGTTTTTGGAACAAGAGGGAATTTTTGAATGGAAGCAAGTATCTGCTGTGGTATTGAATTCTTACATTATGTATTTGGAAAGAAAAAATTTTGCGGCTTCTTCCATATCAAGAAATGTTGCCTCCATAAGAGCTTTTTTTCAGTATTTTTGCCAGAGAGAGAGTTGGAAGGAAAATCCTGCAGAGAGCTTAAAGGCGCCAAAAATAGAGAAAAAAGTTCCGGGAATTTTGACTGTAGATGAAGTGGACTTGCTTTTGAGTCAGCCAAAAGAGAATACAGCAAAAGGAGTCCGTGACAGGGCAATGCTGGAGCTTTTATATGCAACTGGTATTAGGGTAAGTGAATTAATTCATCTTACATTGAGAGATGTAAATTTAAAATTAGGATATATTACGTGCAGCCAGAGTGAAAGAGAAAGGGTAATTCCTTTTGGAACGGCTGCAAAAAGAGCTATAGAAACTTATATAGTCTGGGCGCGAGCAGAACTCTTAGGGGAAAATGACAGTGAGTTCTTGTTTGTAAATTGCTCAGGGAAGTCTATGAGCAGACAGGGATTTTGGAAAATTTTGAAAAGCTATGCCGTATCAGCAGGAATACAGCAGGATATTACCCCACATACATTGCGGCATTCTTTTGCTGCACACCTGGTACAAAATGGTGCAGATTTAAAAAGTGTACAAGAGATGATGGGACATTCAGATATATCTACAACTCAGATTTATATGAATATGAATGTAAATAAAATCAGGGACGTGTATATGAAGGCACATCCCAGAAAATAAAAGATGGTTCGCAACCCTGGCATTGCGAACCATTTTTTATTTCCACTTTTTAAATTTCTGAAAAACACTTAGCAAAGTTCGGCAATAGTAAAGATAAGTTTTTCTGTATCTTCCCAGCCAAGACATGGATCTGTGATTGATTTTCCGTAAATATTATCAGGAGCAATTTTCTGACATCCTTCAACAAGATAGCTTTCAATCATAACTCCTTTTACAAGATTTTGGATATCCTTGGATACAAGGCGGCTGTGGAGTACTTCTTTTACTATACGAATTTGTTCTTTGTATTGTTTCCCGGAATTAGAGTGGTTTGCATCAATGACAACAGATGGATTTGCCAGATTTCTTTCGTTATACATTTCCAGAAGACGCTGTAAATCTTCATAATGATAATTTGGAATGGTATTCCCATGTTTGCTGACAGCACCTCTTAAAATTGTATGAGTTAAAGGATTTCCCTCTGTCTTTACTTCCCAGCCTCTGGAAATGAAATCATGTCCTCCCTGAGCGGCAACAACAGAGTTTAACATAACTGAAAAATCACCACTGGTAGGATTTTTCATGCCCACCGGAATATCCAGACCACTTACCATTAAACGATGCTCCTGGTTTTCTACAGAACGAGCACCAATGGCAACGTAAGAAAGCAGGTCGGATAAGTAATGCCAGTTATCGGGATAGAGCATTTCATCGGCAGAAGTAAGCCCTGTTTCAGTTAAAGCACGGATGTGCATTTTACGGATTGCCAGAATGCCAGCCAAAACATCTGGTTTTGCTTCAGGATCCGGTTGATGCAGCATACCTTTGTAGCCTTCCCCGGTTGTTCGCGGTTTGTTTGTATAAATTCTGGGGATTAAAATCAGGCGGTCAGAGACCTTTTCCTGTAATTTTGCCAGACGATTGGTATATTCACATACAGAGTCTTCTCTGTCTGCAGAACAGGGACCTACAATAACAAGAAATTTATCGGAAGCTCCGGTAAAAACATCCTGTATTTCTTTATCTCTTTTTCTTTTCTGTTTTTTTAGTTCTTCTGACATAGGGATTTGTTCTTTGATTTCATCCGGAGTCGGAAGCTGTTTTATAAATTGGAAGCTCATAAAAAATCTCCTTTGTTGACCTTTTGCCCTTGGCGTTTTGTAAATTATAATACAAAAATAACAGATTGTCGATACTTTTTTAATGTAAAGTTTAAAACTTTAAAGTGAGTGATGAAAAAGAAAGTCTCGTAAACAGTAAAGAGACAGCAGGGTTATAAAAAGCTCGCTTATAATTAAACCCCAGAGATATCCCAGAATTCCATAATAAGGAATAATAAAAAATACAAAAAGAATACGAATTCCTAATCCAAGTGTATTTAGCCAGAAAGTCTGATTGGTAGAACCCAGTCCATTTAGAATGCTGTTTAAAGTGCCGGATAGGTATAGACAAGGGCAGATAAAAGACAGGGTTTTAATAAAAGTTCCTGCAAATTCATTTTTAAAGAGTAAAATACCCAGGAAATTGCCCCCTATGTAAAAAAAGACAAATGCTGAAAAACCCAAAAGCAAACAATATTTTATGGATAAAAGAATATTTTTGCGAATATTTTCGTTTTTTCCCAAAGCCTGACTTTCTGCTACGGAAGGAAGAAGAACCGTAGATAAGGCATTGGTAATAGCGGAAGGAAATAGAATAAGAGGAAGCGCCATTCCTGTTAATACGCCGTAAATAGAAAGTGCGGAAGCATTGTCAAGGCCAAAAAGCTGCAAATGTCCGGGGATAAGCACTGACTCAATACTGTGGAGAATATTTACCAAAAGGCGATTACAGGTTAGGGGCAGGGAAAGTGCCACAATTGCTTTTAATTCTTTTAAGGGTTTTATCATGGAAGTGAACTGGTAATGGCCTTTGCAGAAGTCCCATAAAATCATAAATCCGGTAAATACCCATGCAGCCAGTTCCCCGGCAAGCAGACCGAAGACAGCCAGCTTTGGTGTGATTGCAATTCCTTTTTCTGACCAGATAGAAAAAAGGAGAAAAGAAGCTGCTACACGGAAGCATTGTTCAATAAGTTGAGCGGTAGCAGGAATAGAAAGTTTTTTTCTGGCAAGGTAATATCCATTGACGCAGGAATGGAAAACTCCAAAAGGTACAGAAGTCGCCAATATTTTTAAAAGAGGGGTACATTGTTCTTCTAATAGAAGATGTATGGCAAACCAGTTTGCGTGACGATATAGGAAAAATCCGGTAATGACAGAAATTGTAGTGGCAAGGGAGGCGGATAACAGAAAAACATCACGGGCGCCCTGCTCATTTTTTAAAGCAGCTTTTGCTGCCACAAGGCGGGATATGGCTGTCTGTATGCCGCCTACGGCAAGAGCATAACATAAGGTGTAAATGGGGAAAATAAGCTGGTAAATTCCCATACCTTGTGCACCAATTTTTTGCGAAAGGAATATCCTATAAATAAAGCCGATGATTTTTGTAAGAAAGCCGGAAAGTGTCAAAAGAAGTGTACCTTTTAAAAGAAAGTTTCGGTTGCTCATGATGAAATCCTTATTTTTTCTTTTTTCATAATATATTCTTTAAATGAGCTTGACAGAACAAAGGAAAGGTGTTATTCTACTTCAAGATTAGAAATCAGAGTAAAACAGTCGGAATTGAAAAGAGGCGATAGAATGAAGCTTTCTACAAAAGGAAGATATGGCTTAAGAGCGTTAATCGACTTAGCATTATATAGTGATGAGGAAGCTGTTTCCATACAAAGTATTTCTAACAGACAAAATATTTCAGACAGCTATTTGGAACAGCTTATGAGAAAGTTGAAAAAAGCTGGTTTAGTTGTCAGCGAACGAGGCGCTCAGGGTGGCTATCGTCTGGCAAAACAGGCGGAAGAAATTTCCGTGGGAGATGTGTTAAGAGCTTTGGAGGGAAGCCTTGAGGCGGTATCCTGTGGAGCGGGAAATAATGAACATTGTCAGGGTGAAGATTTATGTGTTACCCGTTATGTCTGGCAGGAGATTAACAAAAGTATTCAGGAAACAGTAGACTCCATAAAAATCAGTCAATTAGTAGAGGAGAGCCGTAGGGCTCGCGAAAAAGGGCAAATTAAAGTGCAGAAATGTGATTAAATATAGGAGATGAGAGATATGAAAACAAGAATTTATTTGGACAATGCAGCAACTACAAAAACTTCTCAGGAAGTTGTGGATGCCATGCTTCCATATTTTACAGAAAATTATGGAAATGCTTCCAGTATTTATGAAGTGGGACAAAGAAGTAAAGAGGCGATTACCACTGCAAGAGAGGAAATTGCAAAAGTTTTAGGGGCAAAAACAGATGAGATTTATTTCACGGCAGGAGGAAGCGAAGCGGATAACTGGGCATTAAAAGCTGCGTTTGAAGCATACAGCAAAAAGGGCAATCACATTATTACTACAAAGATTGAACACCATGCCATTTTACACACCTGTGAATATTTGGAAAAGAAAGGTGCTGAAATCACATATTTAGATGTAGATGAGAATGGTCTGATAAATCTGGATGAATTACAAAAGGCAATTCGTCCGGAAACAATTTTGATTTCCATTATGTTTGCAAATAATGAAATTGGAACTATTGAACCGGTAAAAGAGATTGGAATGATTGCGAAAGAACATGGAGTTTTATTCCATACAGATGCTGTTCAGGCATTTGGACAGGTGCCTATTGATGTAGATGAAATGAACATTGATATGCTTAGTTCCAGCGCACACAAAATTAACGGACCAAAAGGTATTGGATTTTTATATATTCGTAAGGGCGTAAAAATCCGTTCTTTCGTACATGGAGGTGCACAGGAAAGAAAGAGACGTGCAGGTACAGAAAATGTTCCGGGTATTGTGGGTTATGGTGTGGCAGCGAAAAGGGCAGCAGAAACCATGGAAGTTCGTACTGCAAAAGAAAGAGAATTAAGAGATTACTTTATCGACAGAGTGTTAAAAGAAATTCCTTATGTAAAATTAAATGGCGACCCTGTAAAACGTTTGCCGAATAATATTAATCTGAGTTTTCGTTTTGTAGAAGGTGAGTCTTTGCTGATTATGCTGGATATGAAAGGAATTGCTGCTTCCAGTGGTTCTGCATGTACATCCGGTTCTTTAGATCCTTCTCATGTATTACTGGCAATCGGTCTGCCTCATGAAATTGCACATGGTTCTTTAAGATTGACTTTAGGAGAAGATACCACAAAAGAAGATTTAGATTATACATTAGAGCAGTTAAAAGAAATTATTGGAAAACTACGTGATTTATCACCATTATACGAAGATTTTGTAAAAAAACAGAACAAATAAAAGAAAAAAACGGAGGAAAATATTATGTACAGCGAAAAAGTTATGGATCATTTTCAGAACCCAAGAAATGTAGGAGAAATTGAAAACGCCAGTGGAGTAGGAACAGTAGGAAATGCAAAATGTGGCGATATTATGAGAATTTATCTTGATATTGATGATAATCAGATCATTCAGGACTGTAAATTTAAGACATTCGGATGTGGTGCAGCCGTTGCCACAAGCAGTATGGCAACAGAACTGGTAAAAGGGAAAACCATTGAGGAAGCTTTAAAAGTTACAAATAAAGCTGTTATGGAAGCTTTAGACGGACTTCCACCGGTAAAAGTACACTGTTCTCTGCTGGCAGAAGAAGCAATTCACGCAGCACTGTGGGACTATGCAGAAAAGCATGGAATTAAAATTGAAGGTCTTTCCAAACCAAAATCAGATATCCATGAAGATGAAGAAGACGAGGAAGAATATTAATGAGTGGAAAGAAAGTCGTTGTAGGATTATCCGGCGGTGTTGACTCTTCTGTGGCAGCTTATCTGCTGAAAAAGCAGGGGTATGATGTAATCGGAGTGACTATGCAGATTTGGCAGGAGGAAGACAATGAGTTTCAGGAAGAAAACGGTGGCTGCTGTGGATTAAGCGCTGTAGATGATGCCAGACGTGTTGCTCAGATTTTAGATATTCCTTATTACGTTATGAATTTCCGAAAAGAATTTAAAGAAAAAGTCATTGATTATTTTAATCAGGAATATTTGGAGGGCAGAACTCCCAATCCCTGTATTGCATGTAATCGCTATGTAAAATGGGAGTCTCTTTTAAAGAGAAGTCTGGATATTGGAGCAGATTATATTGCGACAGGACATTATGCCAGAGTAGAACAGCTTCCAAATGGAAGATATGCCATTCGAAATTCGGTAACGGCAAAAAAGGACCAGACTTATGCTTTGTATAATCTTACACAGGAGCAGCTTTCCAGAACACTGATGCCGGTAGGAGAATATACAAAAGAAGAAATTCGTCAGATTGCTCAGGAAGCAGGACTTCCGGTGGCACATAAAAAGGACAGTCAGGAAATTTGTTTTGTACCGGATAATGACTATGCGGGATTTATTGAAGAAAGCACAGGAAAAAGGATCGAAGAAGGGAATTATGTTTTGGAAGATGGTACCGTAATCGGAAAACATAAAGGAATTATCCATTATACTATCGGGCAGAGAAAAGGATTAAATCTGTCTATGGGGCATCCTGTATTTGTGACAGAAATAAGACCGGATACTAATGAGGTGGTTATTGGAGAAAATGAAGATTTATTTGTGACAGATCTGGTTTGTGACAGAGTAAATTTCATGGCAATAGACCATCTGGAAGAAGGAAAAGAATTTACTGCAAAAATTCGTTACAATCATCCGGGAGCAGTATGCACACTGGAAAATTTGGGAGAAGGAAAAGTAAAAGTTATTTTCCGTGAACCTCAAAGGGCAGTTACACCGGGACAGGCAGTGGTCTTTTATGATGGAGAGTATGTAGCCGGAGGCGGTATTATTTTAGGAAAAGCATGAGAGAATATAGAGAGAATGGGAAAAGGGCACTTGTAGAGAGTGCCTTTTTCTGTCTTTAAACGGATACGCAGAATGTATGGAAATAACATTCATTGGGTGTTATAATATTTTTAGGAAACGTAAATTAAGGTGGTGGAGTTAATATGAAGAATGAGGCGATATTAAGTAGTGACAGAATGTTCACATCTTTTCGGTTTAATAGTCATAATATCCGTTTTAGAACATCTCCAAGACTTGAACGATATACGAAAGTAATTGAATGGGATAAGGGATATTTAGTTGTTATGGCTAAATATGAAGGGCACGAGGAGGAAGAGGAGTATATAGATTTAATTCCAATTCTTGAAAACTTATATTTTGATACGGAAGATTTCTTAAAACCAATTCAGAAGGTGAGGATTGAATATGTGTGATGTTATGAAAATAGCAGAGGATGCAGAAATAATTGTGAATGGATACGCATTTACCAAAGCAGGAAAAAATATAAGGGTACTTAACCTAAAAGATACAAATAAAGCAGCAGTTTTGAATGAAAATGGAGAAATTTTAGAGACAAGTATGGATGACATTGAATATGAAATGGGCGGAAAAAAGTGATAATGGTTTTTATGGAGAATAACTATTGGGGTATAGAAGATAAAATATCCCAATAGTTATTGAAAACTTTTATAAAGGAATAAATTCCGATTTTCTCTCTTTGAAAATTGTATAGTATCGAAAACCGCAGGCTTTTAAAAGGTCGGAAGCCTTCTGGAAATCATAGGCAATATGGCAGGGAGCATGGGCATCAGAGCCTAAAGTGAGCAATTCGCCGCCTAATTCTTTGTAACGCTTTAAAATTTCCATGGAAGGATGTGGCTGTCCCAGACCGTATTTAAAGCCTGCTGTGTTACATTCCAAACCAATTCCCTTATCTATGAGTGTTTTTAAAATTTCATCTAAGATATCGGCATGATTTTTATAACAATAATGTGCATTTTTGGACGGGCCGTAGCGAACCACATAATCAATGTGTCCACAGGTGTCAAAACAGGAGTAAGTTTGAAGGTTTTTAAGAAGCACTTCAAAATAACGCTGATATGCCTGTGCTTCTGTACGATTTTCAAAGAAAACGGCTTCGTAAGGATCTAAACGGTCAGCAAGATGTGTAGAGCCTATGATAAAATCAAAGCTTTTGGAAGCACAAAGCGCCGGTATTTCTTCTTTTAAGTGGGGCTGCAATCCTGCTTCCAGACCAAAATAAAGGTTGATTTGAGAATGGTATTTTTCTTTTAACTGTAAAAAAGTTTCTTCGTATGCAGCTAAATCTGTTAGAAAAGTAAAGTTATTTCCGGGAAAATCTAAGTCGGTATGTTCCGTAAAACACATGCCTTTTAAATTCTGTTTTATTCCTTCTTTTATCATATCCTCCATAGGACTGGTGCTGTCTTCGGAAAAATCCGAATGGAGATGGAAATCATAGTACATAAGTTTTTCCTTTCGTATAAAATAATATGAAAAATTCTTTGCTTTTCTTTCATTATAAAGGCAAAACAGAAGCAATTTCAAGTGAGAAAGCATGAAACCGCAGGAAATTTGAAAATAGACTTGAATTTTTGGATAAAAACAGGTACAATATGAACAAGGTTGATGTTTCTTTAACAAAGTACATGTATTTTATTAAAGAACTCACATTAAATCAATCACTTTTAGGAGGAATAAAAATCATGGCAGTAAAAGTAGCAATTAATGGTTTTGGACGTATTGGTCGTCTTGCATTTAGACAGATGTTCGGAGCAGAGGGATTTGAAATCGTAGCAATCAACGATTTAACATCTCCAGCAATGTTAGCTCACTTACTGAAATATGACTCTACTCAGGGTAGATACGAATTAGCTGATAAAGTAACAGCAGGTGAAGACTTCATCACAGTTGATGGAAAAGAAATCAAAATTTACGCAAAAGCAAACGCAGCTGAACTTCCATGGGGAGAAATCGGTGTAGACGTAGTTCTTGAGTGTACAGGTTTCTATACATCTAAAGATAAAGCTCAGGCTCATATCGATGCAGGTGCTAAAAAAGTTGTTATTTCTGCTCCAGCAGGAAATGACTTACCAACAATCGTTTACAATGTAAACCATGAAACATTAACAGAAAATGATAACATCATTTCTGCAGCTTCCTGTACAACAAACTGCTTAGCTCCAATGGCAAAAGCATTAAATGATTTAGCAGAAATTCAGTCTGGTATTATGTGTACAATTCACGCTTACACAGGTGATCAGATGACACTTGACGGACCACAGAGAAAAGGTGATTTAAGAAGATCTCGTGCTGCAGCAGTAAATATCGTACCAAACAGCACAGGTGCTGCAAAAGCTATCGGATTAGTTATTCCTGAATTAAACGGAAAATTAATCGGAGCTGCTCAGCGTATTCCAACACCAACAGGTTCTACAACTATCTTAACAGCAGTTGTAAAAGGAAACGTAACAGTTGAAGAAATCAACAATGCTATGAAAGCAGCATCCACAGAATCCTTCGGATATAATACAGACGAAATCGTATCCAGCGATATCGTTGGTATGAGATATGGTTCTCTGTTCGATGCTACTCAGACAATGGTTCTTCCATTAGATAACGGCACAACAGAAGTTCAGGTTGTATCATGGTATGACAATGAAAACTCTTACACAAGCCAGATGGTTAGAACAATCAAATACTTCGGAAAATTATTAAACAAATAATTTCGGGTATTATAAGGCTCAATAAGGGTCCGGTCTATTGTGGACCGGACCCTTTTCGTCTATATAAAAGAAAGACGGGAAAATAAGAAAAAGGAGGCATTTCTCAATGCTTAATAAAAAATCAGTTGACGACATTAACGTAAAAGGAAAAAAAGTCCTGGTTCGCTGTGACTTTAACGTACCATTACAGGAAGGTAAAATTACAGATGAAAATCGTCTGGTAGCTGCACTTCCTACTATTAAAAAATTAATTGCAGATGGCGGAAGAGTAATCTTATGCTCACACCTTGGTAAACCAAAGGGAGAACCAAAACCGGAATTATCTTTAGCACCAGTTGCGAAACGTTTATCTGAATTATTAGGTCAGGAAGTTAAATTCGCTGCGGATCCTGAAGTTGTAGGACCAAACGCAAAGGCAGCAGTAGAAGCAATGAAAGATGGCGAAGTTATTTTACTTGAAAATACACGTTATCGCGCAGAAGAAACAAAAAATGGTGAGGAATTCTCTAAAGAACTTGCATCTCTTTGCGAAGTATTTGTAAATGATGCATTTGGTACAGCTCACAGAGCACATTGCTCTAACGTGGGAGTAACAAAATTTGTTGATACAGCAGTGGTTGGATATTTAATGCAGAAAGAAATTGATTTCTTAGGAAATGCAGTAAATAATCCGGAAAGACCTTTCGTTGCTATCCTTGGAGGAGCAAAAGTTTCCAGCAAAATTTCTGTTATCAACAACCTGCTTGATAAAGTAGATACTTTAATCATCGGTGGAGGTATGGCTTATACTTTCTCTAAAGCAGCAGGCGGAAGCATTGGTGTTTCTTTATGTGAAGACGATTATTTAGACTATGCATTAGAAATGAAAAAGAAAGCAGAAGAAAAAGGAGTGAAACTTCTTCTTCCTGTTGACCATAGAATTGGTGATGCATTCTCTAACGACTGCAATATTCAGATTGTAGGCAGCGGACAAATTCCAGAAGGCTGGGAAGGTATGGATATCGGACCTGAAACAGAAAAAATCTTTGCAGATGCTGTAAAAGATGCGAAGACAGTTGTATGGAACGGACCAATGGGATGCTTTGAAATGCCAAACTTTGCACATGGTACAGCAGCAGTTGCAAAAGCACTTGCTGATACAGATGCTACAACAATCATCGGTGGCGGTGACTCTGCGGCAGCAGTAAACATCTTAGGATATGGTGATAAAATGACACATATCTCTACAGGTGGCGGCGCTTCTCTGGAATTCCTGGAAGGAAAAGAATTACCAGGTGTTGCTGCAGCAAACGATAAGTAGGCCGAAAGCAACTTAACGAAAGCGAGCCGAAAGGCGAAGATTGAGTTTAGTGCGAGGCCCTTCTCGAACCTTAGCGAGCCAAAAGGCGAGGTTAGTTGAGAGAAGATACCAGAAAAGCAACTTAACGAAAGCGAGCCGAAAATACAATTATAAAATGAGAAAGAAGGTCATTCCAATGGCAAGAAAAAAAATTATCGCTGGTAACTGGAAAATGAACATGACACCAAGCGAAGCAGTTGAATTAGTAAACACATTAAAACCACTGGTAGCAAATGAAGAAGTAGACGTTGTATTCTGCGTACCTGCTATTGACATTGTACCGGTTGTAGAAGCTGTAAAAGGAAGCAACATTCAGGTGGGTGCTGAAAATATGTACTTTGAAGAAAAAGGTGCATACACAGGAGAAATTTCTCCAAACATGCTGGTAGATGCAGGCGTTAAATATGTTATCTTAGGACATTCCGAAAGACGTGAATACTTCGGTGAAACAAACGAAGATATTAACAAAAAAATGCTGAAAGCATTTGAACATGGCTTAACTCCAATTATGTGCTGCGGTGAAACTCTGGAACAGAGAGAACAGGGTGTTACTATGGACTTTATCCGTCAGCAGGTAAAAGTTGGTTTCCAGGGAATTACAGCAGAACAGGCAAAAGAAGCAGTTATCGCTTACGAGCCAATCTGGGCAATTGGAACAGGTAAAACAGCTACAACAGAGCAGGCGCAGGAAGTTTGCAAAGCAATTCGTGAATGTATCGCAGAAGTTTACGATGAAGCAACAGCAGAAGCAATTCGTATTCAGTACGGCGGATCTGTAAATGCTGCAACAGCTCCGGAATTATTCGTTCAGCCGGATATTGATGGTGGATTAGTTGGTGGCGCAGCATTAAAACCAGATTTTGGTTCTATTGTAAATTACAAATAAGAATTATTCCAAATTAAAATGATTGATTATAAGAGAACCGGAGTTTTCCAGTAAGGAAATCTTCCGGTTCTTTTCTGTTTATGTAAAATATTATTTTGTATCAAGACCTTCTAAATGAAAGGATGGAGTATACAGAGAGGACGCACTGCTTCTTTCTTGCATAAATCCTTGATCAAGTCCTAAAGCAATGGCTTTATCTAGAACTTTGTTATATTCATAAGTTGTTATCCTTCGATTGATTTTTGGATACTCATGGGCTTTATAAACAGGTGTATATTGACTTAAAAGGCTTAATAAAAAGCTGCCTTTAGGCAGGGTTTCACTTAGCCATTCTAAAAGTTTGACAGAGTCTTCTTTGCATCCCGGTAAAACCAGATGGCGGATAAGTACACCTTTTTGTAAAATACCATCCTCATTAAATACTGGAGCTCCTGTTTGCTGTACCATTTTAAGGATGGCTTTTGAAGCAAAGGAGAAGTAATCTTTTGCTTTAGAATATGAAAAGGATAAAGAAGTATCGTAGTATTTTAAATCAGGCATATAAATATCAACATAATCTTTCAGAAGTGAAATGATTTCAGGTCTTTCATAACCTCCGCAATTATATATGACTGGTATAGAAAGAACTGATTTTATTTTATCTAAAGCTTCTATAATAAAGGGAAGGTATTGAGTAGGAGTAACCAGATTAAGATTATGTGCGCCTTCCTCCTGAAGTTTTAAAAACACCTCACTGAGTTGTGATGCAGATAATATTTTTCCGAAATTTTCACAGTTGATTTGAAAATTTTGACAGAAGCAGCATTTTAAAGTACATCCGGAAAAGAAAACAGTACCGCTGCCTTTTTTACCACTGATACAGGGCTCTTCCCACATATGCAGAGCAGCTCTGGCAACTTTTACTTCATTTGTACAACCGCAAAAACCTGTTGCAAGTTGGCGATTAACTTTACAAGTTCTGGGACAGAGTTGACAGCAAGAGGTATCTAATAATGAATTCATACAAAAATATTTCCTTTCAGTAAACATATTATAAATAATATTAAAAAAGTATGAGGATTGCAAGAGGAGGGGATAAAAAGCTTTTATTTTGCCTTTTTTTGGAGTAAAATGAAAACAAATGTAACTTATAAGGATGTATTTTTGAAAAGGAAGTTTATTGATGAATAATAGAAAAAACAGCAGAGAAAAATTAAAAAGTTTAAAGAAAGCCGATCAGAGAATAAAAAGAGAACAGGGAAGTAAAAATAACAAAAAAACTGCAAAAATCTTAGGGGGTGTTGCAGGAGGAGTGGTAATATGTCTGCTGGTTGGCTATGTATCACTGGCTGTATATTATCAGGACAGGTTCTATCCGGGGACTGTTATTAATGGGAATTCTTGCGGAGGAGAAAAAGTAGAAGATATTAAAGAAGTTGTAAGGAAAAAAACAGAAGATTATTCTCTCACAATCAAAGAAAAGGATGATAAAGCAGAAGTTATTAGTGGCGATACGATTAAACTTCAATATAAGGATGATAAAAAATTGGATAAAGTTAAAGAAAAACAGAATTCATGGTTATGGCCTATGCAGATTTTTAAAGAGCAGACTTATAAAATTTCGGTAGAACATTCTTATGACCAGGCTAGTTTTGCTGAAGCGGTCAATCAGCTGACATGTATGCAGGATGAGAATATGACTCAGCCACAGGATGCAAAGGTAGAAGATGATGGTACGGCTTATCAGGTTGTACCGGAAGTAGAAGGAACTGCTCTGGATAAAGAAAAAACGCTGGCAGTTATAAAAAAGGCGGTAGATGAGAGAAAACAGGAAATTTCTTTGACAGAGGAAGAATGTTATTTGAAACCCTCTGTACTGCAAAACGATGAAAATCTAATAAAAGAAGCAGAACAGTTAAATAAAATTACTGCAACACAGATTACTGTGAACTTTGGAAATGGAACGGAGACAGTTACAAGAGATATGATAAAATCCTGGATGGTAAAAGGGGAGGATGGAACTTATACATTTGATATTAATCTTGTAAAACCTGTAGTTATCGGTTGGTCAGAAAAATATAATACTTATGGGAAACCTCGCGATTTTAAAACCACAGGGGGAGGAACAGTGCGATTGACTACCGGTGATTATGGATGGAGAGTATGGCAGGATAAGACAACGGATGCGCTGATTGCTGCATTAAATGCAGGTCAAAGTGGAGAGATTGAGCCAACTTGGCTATATAAAGGACAGACACATGAAGGAAATGATATTAATGGTACATACGTGGAAATATCCATTGATCAGCAACGTATGTGGTTTTATAAAAACGGAACCTGTCTGGTAGATACTCCTGTTGTTACGGGAAATCCCAATAAGGGCCATGGTACACCAAAGGGCGGTGTGTGGAGATTAAAGGATAAAGCCAGTCCGTTTACCTTAGTAGGCAAGAAACCGGATGGAAGTATTGATTATGAAGAACCGGTGAATTACTGGATGCCTTTTAATGGAGGTGTGGGAATTCACGATTTGACAAAGAGAAGCAGCTTTGGAGGAGACATTTATCTGACAAATGGTTCACATGGATGTATTAATACACCATTGGATAATGTACGCACTATTTATGAGAATATTGAAGTTAATACACCGATTGTAGTGTATTGATATACAGAGAAAATGAATAAATATAGAGATAAAAATAAAAAAGTTGAAAAAAAGACTTGCCAAATAGAGAAAGAGCTGATATAATCCTTTAACAGATGAATAAATATACAAAATATGCAAAAGAAATGAATAAAAGGAGAGGATAGATTATGAAGAAGAAATTATTAGCAACAGTATTAGCAGCATTAATGGCAATGTCTATGACAGCTTGTGGAAGTGACAAGAAAGATGGTGGCGAAAAGAGCGAAGGCAAAAAAACAGCAAAAATCATTGATATTGATTTGACAGATGAGGAGTATGCTTTTGGTGTTGACAAAAAACAGCCGGAATTATTAGAACAGGTAAATACTTTTATTGCGAAAATCAAAGAAGATGGAACTTTAGATGAAATCTGCGAAAAATATTTTTCAGATGGTGAACCTACAGCTGTAAAATCCGCGAAATTGGATACATCAAAGGATCAGCTGGTAGTTGCTACAAATGCAGCATTTGAACCATTTGAATTTACAAAAGGCGATGAATATTACGGAATTGATATGGAAATTGCGTCTCTTCTTGCAGAAGAATTAAATCAGGAATTAGTAATCCAGAATATGGATTTTGATGCGGTTTGTTTATCCGTAGGACAGTCAAAATGTGATATTGCAATGGCTGGTCTGACTGTAAATGAAGAAAGAGCAGAACAGGTGACATTTTCCGATACTTATTATGAAGCTTCTCAGCGTTTAATCGTATCCAGTGACAATACAACTTTTGATGATTGTAAAGAAGCAGCAGATGTAGAAAAGCTTTTAAATGAATTAAAAGAGTCTGACAGTATCGGTGTACAGGCAGGAACAACAGGTCAGTATTACATTGAAGGTGATGAAGAATGGGGATTTCCGGGACTTCCTGCTAAATGTGTTACTTACAAAAACAGCTCTTTAGCAGTACAGGACTTAATTAACGGAAATATTGGATATGTATTGGTAGATGCTGCTCCTGCTAAATGTATCACAGAAGCAATCAATGAAATGCAGTAAGTGAAAAGGTGAAGAAATGGGTAACTTTGAACAGAAAATAAATAAATTTATGGAAATTTTTCTGGAACAGAATGGTTATGTGAAAGTTGTGGAAGGTCTGCAAAATACTTTGATGATTGCCGTAGTAGGTTTAATTGTAGGTATTTTGATTGGTACTCTGATTGCTACAGTCAGAGTCCTTCCTAAATATAAGCGTCTGCCCAGAATTTTAAATGGAATTTGCAGTTTTTACGTGGCGTTATTCAGAGGAACACCTATGGTAGTACAGCTGTTGGTGTTTTACTATGTTCTTCTTCCAATCATGGGAATTCGCACTTCCGGAGAAGTAGTCGCCATGGCAGTTTTCGGATTAAACAGTGGAGCTTATATTTCAGAAATTATGCGAAGCGGAATTCAATCTGTGGATGCCGGACAGTTAGAAGCGGGAAGAGCAGTGGGATTAAGCTTTAGTGTAAGTATGGTGAAAATTGTAATTCCACAGGCAGTAAAAAATATTCTGCCTACCCTGGGAAATGAATTTATTTCCTTAATTAAAGAAACTTCTATTGTAAGTTTTGTCGGTGCTGCTGACTTGTATGTGGCATTTAGTTATATTGGAAGCAACAGCTATGAATTTATGGTACCATATCTGGTGATGGCATTGATTTACATTGTTTTGGTACTGATTATTTCTCTGTTGGTAAAATTATTAGAAAGGAGCCTGAAAAAGAGTGATAGACGTAATTAATTTGAAAAAAGATTTTAATCATGTTCAGGTTTTAAAGGATATCAATGTCACAGTAAACAAAGGTGATATTATGGTTGTCCTTGGACCTTCAGGTTCTGGAAAAAGTACATTTTTAAGATGTTTAAACTGTATGGAAGACCCGACTGGCGGAAGTATTATCTTTAATGGTGTAGATATTGCAGATATGAAAGTAGATATCAATATTCATCGTCGCCATATGGGGATGGTTTTCCAGCATTTTAATCTTTTTAACAATAAAACAGTTATTCAAAATATTATGATGGCGCCGGTACATGTAAAATGTCAGGAATTAAGCCAGGCAAAGAGAAAAAATTTTGTGACAAAAGTGAAGAATGTATTCTCTTCTCAAAAGAAAGAACTTCTTCCTATTACTACTACAAAAGCACAAATCCGTGAAGAAGCAAAAGTACAGGCTCTGGATTTGTTAAAGAGAATTGGACTGGAAGATAAAGCGGATGTTTATCCTTCTACTTTATCAGGCGGTCAAAAGCAGAGGGTTGCTATTGTACGATCTCTGGCAATGAACCCGGATGTTATCCTTTTTGATGAACCTACCAGTGCTCTTGATCCTGAAATGGTAGGAGAAGTATTGGATTTAATGAAGGCTCTGGCAAAAGAAGGCATGACTATGATTATTGTTACTCATGAAATGGGATTTGCCAAAGAAGTTGCCAACCGAATTTTATTTATGGATGAAGGAAGAATTTTAGAGGACAGTACACCGAAAGAATTTTTCGAAAATCCAAAGACACCGAGAGCAAAAGAATTCTTGTCTAAGGTGTTGTCTTAGAAAATTATAGAAAAAAGCATTTACCGATTTCCTATTTCGTGATAGAATACCTTTGGTAACAACATGAAATGAGAAATCGGTATTTCTATTATATAGATTTAGAAGGGAGAAATATTATGAGTAAAAAACCAACCGTGTTAATGATCCTTGATGGATACGGATTAAATGACAAATGTGAAGCAAATGCAGTATGTGAAGGAAAAACTCCTGTAATGGATATGTTAAAGGAACAGTATCCTTTTGTAAAAGGAAATGCCAGCGGTATGGCAGTAGGACTTCCTGACGGACAGATGGGAAACTCTGAAGTAGGTCACTTAAATATGGGTGCAGGACGTATTGTTTACCAGGAGCTTACAAGAATTACAAAAGAAATCGAAGATGGAGATTTCTTCAAAAATGAAGCTTTATTAAAAGCAGTAAAAAATGCAAAAGAAAATAATTCTGCACTGCACTTGTTCGGATTATTATCTGATGGTGGTGTACACAGCCATTTAACTCATGTATTTGGTCTTTTGGAATTAGCAAAAAAAGAAGGACTTTCCAAAGTATTTGTGCACTGCTTCTTAGATGGCAGGGATACACCTCCTGCAAGCGGAAAAGGATATGTAGAACAGCTTTGCGATAAGATGAAAGAACTGGGCGTAGGTCAGGTTGCTTCTGTTATGGGACGTTACTATGCAATGGACAGGGATAATCGCTGGGAACGTGTAGAACTGGCATTTAATGCAATGACAAAAGGAGAAGGTGTACAGGCAGAGTGTCCGGCAGCAGCAGTAGAAGCATCCTATAAAGAAGAAAAAACAGATGAATTCGTAATGCCGACTGTAATTGTAAAAGATGGTAAACCGGTAGGAACTATTCAGGATAAAGACTCTGTAATCTTCTTTAACTTCCGTCCTGACAGAGCAAGAGAGCTTACAAGAGCTTTTTGCGATGATGAATTTACAGGATTTGCAAGAGAAAAGAAATTAGATTTAACTTTTGTATGCTTTACAGAATATGACCCAACTATCCCAAATAAGGAAGTTGCTTTCCATAAGGTAGCAATCACAAATACATTTGGTGAGTTTTTAGCTGCAAATGGCAAAAAACAAGCACGTATTGCGGAGACAGAGAAATATGCTCATGTTACTTTCTTCTTCAACGGCGGTGTGGAAGAACCAAATGAAGGAGAAGACAGAATTCTGGTTAAGTCTCCAAAAGTTGCTACTTACGATTTAAAACCGGAAATGAGCGCTTATGAAGTATGTGACAAACTGGTAGATGCAATTAAATCTGACAAATATGATGTGATTATCATTAACTTTGCAAATCCAGACATGGTTGGACATACAGGTGTGGAAGCAGCTGCAATCAAAGCTATTGAAGCAGTGGATGAATGCGTAGGAAAAACAGTGGATGCAATTAAAGAAGTTGACGGACAGATGTTTATCTGTGCAGACCACGGAAACGCAGAGCAGTTAGTAGACTATGAAACAGGTGCTCCGTTTACAGCACATACTACAAATCCTGTTCCGTTCATTTTAGTAAACGCAGATCCTTCTTATGATTTAAGAGAAGGCGGATGCCTTGCAGATATCGCTCCTACACTGATTGAGCTGATGGGCATGGAACAGCCAAAAGAAATGACAGGAAAATCTCTGTTAATTAAAAAATAAAAAATTTTAAAAGAAACTGCTGAAAAGGCAGTTTCTTTTATTTCATTGAATGAAAAATCGGTGAATGCGAATACTAACATTGGAAATGAAAAAACAGGAGGTTATACCATGAATCGTTATTTACCGATCAGACAGGTTTACGCCAGAGAAGTGCTGGACTCCAGAGGCAATCCCACAGTGGAGACAGAAGTAACAGTAGGAGAAGGGATTGTGGGGAAAGACGGATATACAGGAAAAGCCATTGTTCCATCAGGCGCCTCCACAGGAAAGTATGAGGCTTTAGAGCTGAGAGATAAAGAAAAGCGATACTGCGGTCAAGGCGTTTTAAAAGCAGTAGAGAACGTGAACGATAAATTAGCAGAGTGTATTTTAGGAGAAAATGTTTTAAAACAAAGGCATATTGATACATTGCTGAAACAAGAGGACGGAACGGAAAATAAAGAGAAAATGGGGGCAAATGCCATTTTGGGAGTATCTTTGGCAGCGGCTGACGCAGCTGCAAAGGCTCTTCGAATTCCTCTGTATCAATATTTGGGAGGCTGTCAGGCACATTGCATGCCTGTTCCTATGATGAATATCTTAAATGGAGGAAAACACGCAGATAATACTGTGGATTTTCAAGAATTTATGATTATGCCTGTAGATGCATGTTGTTTTAAAGAAGGACTTCGTATGTGTGCGGAGGTATATCATAAATTAAAAGAAATTTTAAAGTCAGAAAGCTTGTCAGCAGCCGTAGGTGATGAAGGCGGCTTTGCACCGGATTTAAAAGGAGCAGAAGATGCATTGGAGTATATGGTACGAGCAGTAAAAGAAGCAGGGTATGTACCGGGAAAAGAGATTTCTTTTGCTCTGGATGTGGCGGCAAGTGAGCTTTACGAAGACGGTATGTATTATTTTCCGGGACAGAGTTTTATGCGAGGGAAAAAAATTATTAAAAGTGCAGAAGAAATGATTGATTACTACGAACAACTTTTGGAGAAATTTCCCATTGTATCTATTGAAGACGGACTTTGTGAAGAAGATTGGGAAGGTTGGGTAAAACTGACACAGCGTTTGGGAGATAAAGTACAATTAGTGGGAGATGATTTGTTTGTTACAAACACAAAACGTCTTCAAAAAGGAATTGAAATGGGTGCGGGAAATGCCATTTTGATTAAAGTCAATCAGATTGGAAGTCTGTCAGAGGCTATGGAAGCAGTAGATATGGCGCACAAAGCAGGGTATCGTGCCATTATTTCCCATCGTTCAGGGGAAAGCGAAGATACTTTTATTGCTGATCTGGCAGTTGCAATGGGAACAGGTCAGATAAAGACAGGAGCACCATGCAGAGCGGAGAGAACAGCAAAGTATAACCGCCTTCTGGAGATTGAAGATGATTTAAGTGAAAATGCCTGGTATAGAAATCCATTTATGAAAAATAATAGTTGAAATTGCAAAGTTCCTGTGTTACACTTGTAGTGCTTAGCAATTAGGAGGTGTAACGATGGAATATTTAAGAATTGCTTTAACTGTGCTTTTCATTATAGATTGTATTGCATTATCTGTAATCATTCTGATGCAGGAGGGAAAATCTCAGGGACTTGGCAGCCTTTCTGGTATGTCTGAAACTTACTGGGGAAAAAATAAAGGACGCTCCATGGAAGGTACTTTAGTAAAAGTAACAAAAATTCTTGGTGTATTGTTCTTTGTGTTAGCTTTAGTATTGAATTTGAAATTTTAATCATGGCACTCTTGCATTGCAAGGGTGTCATCTTTTTTGAGGATAAAAACATTGAAAAAAAATCAACAAATTAAAAAAAGAAAAAAAATTGTATATGAAATTATGTGCTGTAAAGAATATCAGCCAATGCGTGCAAAAGAGTTGGCGGTACTCCTTCAAATTCCAGCAGGAAAGAGGGAAGAGCTTCATAAGATTTTAGATATGCTTCTGGAAGAGGGAAAAATAAGTATTAATAAAAGAGGCAGATATGAAGCAATTAGAAATAGCAATGTAAAGAGGGAAAAAGAAACAGGGAAAAAACAGATTAAAACCGAGAGGAAAAAGGGGCAGTATTACACAGGAACATTTATCAGTCACCCCAGAGGTTTTGGATTTCTGGAAATTCCAGAGGCAGAAGAGGATATTTTTATTCCGGAAGAAGGTATTGGCACAGCGCTTCATGGTGATACCGTGCAAATTATCGTGAAAAAAGATGGTAAAGATGGTAAAAGATGTGAAGGTGAAGTTGTTAAAGTGCTGGAAAGAGGCACAAGAGAAGTTGTAGGAACCTATCAGCAATGTGATGGCTTTGGGTTTGTAGTTACGGATAACCAGCGTTTTTTAAAAGATGTGTTTATTCCCGCAGGAAAATCACTGACAGCAGAAGATGGAGATAAAGTCCTTGCAGAAATCAAAGACCACGGAAATAAAAGACGCTCTCCGGAAGGGAAAATTATTGAAATTCTAGGAAAACCGGGAGAATGTGGTGTGGACGTTTTGTGTGTGGCAAAAAGTTATGAACTGCCCATGGAATTTCCTGAAAAGGTGTTAAAACAGGCAGATCGTATAAAAGAAACCTTAAATGAAGGGGACTTTTACGGGCGAGAAGATTTAAGAGATGTTGTTATGGTAACCATAGATGGAGAAGATGCAAAGGATCTGGATGATGCCGTATCCCTTACAAAAGATGAAGAATTCTATCATTTAGGTGTACACATTGCAGATGTAAGCAATTATGTACAGTACAACAGTGCCTTAGATAAAGAAGCTTTAAAAAGAGGTACCAGTGTGTATTTGGCAGACCGGGTTATTCCCATGCTGCCCAAAAAGCTTTCCAATGGAATTTGTTCTTTAAATGCAGGGGAAGACAGACTGGCGCTTAGCTGTCTGATGGATATTGACAAAAAGGGCAGAGTAGTTTCTCATCGTATTGTAGAGAGTGTAATTCACGTAAAAGAAAGAATGAGTTATACAGATGTGAAAAAAATTCTTTTACAGGAAGATGAGGAACTTGCAAAACGTTATGAAGAACTTTTACCTATGTTCTTTCAAATGAAGGAGTTATCAGAACTTCTTAGAAACAGAAGAAAGAAAAGAGGCGCTATTGACTTTGATTTTCCGGAAAGTAAGCTGGTTTTGGATGAAAATGGAAAAGTGGTCGATATTTATCCCTATGAACAGAATGTGGCTACCAGATTAATTGAAGATTTTATGCTGGCTGCTAATGAAACTGTAGCAGAGGAATATTGTATGTTGGGGCTGCCTTTTGTATACAGAACCCATGAAACTCCTGACATGGAAAAAATGGAAGTTGTTCTTGAGATGGTTCATCAGGCAGGGATAAAAGTGAGGAAAGGGAAAGAAGAAATTTCTCCCAAAGAAGTTCAGAAAATTTTAAAAGAGATGGAAGGAATGGAATGTGAGCCTTTCTTTGCAAGATTGATTTTACGTTCTATGAAACAGGCGAAATATACTGTGGAGGATACCGGACATTTTGGATTAGCAGCAAAATATTACTGCCATTTTACTTCACCGATTAGACGTTATCCGGATTTACAGATACATCGGATTATCAAAGAAACGCTCAGAGGTAAAATGACAGAAGCAAAAGTTCAGCACTATAAAGAAATTTTGGAAGAAGTAGCAAGGCAGTCCAGTGCCATGGAGAGAAGAGCAGAAGAAGTAGAACGTGAAACTGTGAAGATGAAGAAAGCAGAATATATGAAACAACATATAGGGGAAGCTTTTGAAGGAACTGTTTCCGGTGTGACAGAATGGGGACTTTATGTAGAATTAGATAATACGGTAGAAGGTCTGGTACATGTAAACACTCTCACAGATGACTATTACAGTTTTGATAAAGACAGATATTGTCTTGTAGGAGATATGACAGGCAGAACGTATACTATGGGACAAAGGGTGAAAGTCTGGGTAGAAAATGCAGATGAGAATACAAAGACAGTAGATTTTAAAATAGAAAGGATGGAGTAGGATATGGCAAAAAAATCAGAAAATCGCCTGATTGCAAATAATAAAAAAGCCTATCATGATTATTTTATTGAAGATACCTATGAAGCGGGAATTGCTTTGGCAGGTACAGAAGTAAAATCGCTGCGTATGGGAAAGTGCAGTATTAAAGAGTCTTTTATCCAGATTGAAAAAGGGGAAGTCTTTATTTATGGTATGCATATCAGTCCTTATGAGAAGGGGAATATTTTTAATAAGGACCCTTTGCGTGTGAGAAAACTCTTGCTTCATTCTTATGAAATACGTAAAATAGAAGGGAAAATCAGAGAAAAAGGTTATACTTTAGTACCTTTAAAAGTGTATTTTAAAGGAAGTCTGGTCAAAGTAGAAATGGGAGTGGCAAAAGGAAAGAAATTGTACGATAAACGTCAGGATATTGCCCAAAAAGATCAGAGAAGAGAAACAGAGAGAGAGTTTAAAGTGAAAAATCTATATTAAATGGGAGGAAAACAGAATGAAATTTAAAGATATGCCCTACGAAAGAATTGATTTTGTAAAGGCAAAAGCAGAGCTTTCAGAAATTATGGAAAAATCAAAAGCTGCGAAGAATGGAGAAGAACAGTTTGAAATTCACAAGATGTTTTATCAGTTAAACGATAAAATTCAAACACAGGTAACACTTTGTTCTATCCGTCATACCATTGATACTACAGATGAATTTTACGAAAAAGAACAGAATTACTATGATGAGCAAATTCCGGAATATTCAAATATGTGTGTAGAATACCAGAAGATTTTGTTCCATTCTCCGTACAGAGAGGTATTGGAAGAAAAAATCGGACAAGTGGCTTTTAAAAACATGGAAATTGCCATGAAATCTGTATCAGAAGAAATTATTCCACTTATGCAGGAAGAAAATACACTGGTGACAGAGTATGAGAAACTTTTGGCAAGCGCTAAAATTTCATGGGGAGAGGAAACTTTAAATCTTTCTCTTTTGACACCATATCTGAAGCATAAAGATGCCAAGATAAGAAGAGAAGCGCAGGAAAAACAAAATGAATTCTTTTTAAGTATTCAGGATAAGTTAGACGAGCTTTATGATAAATTGGTAAAAAATCGTACTTTACAGGCAAAAAAGCTGGGATTTGAAACTTATACACCTCTGGGATATCTGCGTATGCAGAGAAACTGCTATGGAAGAGAAGAAATTGAAAATTTAAGATGTCAGGTAAAAGAAGTCTGGGTTCCTTTTGCAGAAAGTATTTTTGAAAAAAGAAAAGAACGTCTGGGATTGTCAAAGCTTTCTTATGCAGATGAAGTAGTATATAGTCCAAAAGGAAATCCACAGCCGGAAGGGACTCCGGAAGAAATTTTACAGGCAGGGCAGAGAATGTATGAAGAACTTTCTTCTGAAACAAAGGAATTCTTTGATTTTATGATGGAAAATGAGCTGCTGGATGTTTTTGGAAGAAAAACAAAAGCAGTAGGCGGTTATATGACATACATTCCTGATTATAAAGCTCCGTTTATTTTTGCTAACTTTAACGGAACCAGCGGTGATGTAGACGTTATGACACATGAGTGCGGTCATGCTTTTCAGGGATATCTTGCAGCAGCAGATCCTATTCGGGAACATGCTGATATTGGAATGGAAACAGCAGAAATTCATTCGATGTCCATGGAATTCTTTACAGAACCCTGGTACAAGCTGTTTTTTGGAAAAGAAACAGCACAGGAATATACAGATATGCATTTAGAAGATGCAGTGATATTTGTTCCTTATGGATGCATGGTAGATGAATTCCAGCATATAGTATATGATAATCCGGAATTGACACCACAGGAGAGAAAACAGGCATGGAAGGATTTGGAAAAGGTTTATAAACCACATCTGTTTTATGATGGACTGGAATTTTTCGAAAATGGATGCTTTTGGCAGAAACAGCACCACATCTACAGTTTTCCTCTGTATTATATTGATTATGTGATTGCCCAACTTTGTGCTTTTGAATATAAAATCTGGATGGATAAAGACAGAGAAGCTGCATGGAAGAGCTATTTGAAGTTATGCAAAATGTCTGCATCTAAATTCCACACAGAGCTTTTAGAAGAAGCAGGATTGGAAACACCATTTAAAAGTGGGGTACTTGCCAAAATTGTGGAGAATTTGAAAAACTGTTAGAGACGGCAGAGAGGGAAAAGTACTTTTGAAGTACTTTTCCTTTTTAAAAAGTAATATAAATATCTGTAAAATTAAATAAATTTTATAAAAAATAAACAAAATATAAACAAAAGTGAATTTTCATGCAAAATTCCTGAGAAAAAAGATTGACGAATTCAATCGAAGACTATATAATACCTAGTATACGTAAATTCAGTTGATTAAAGTGCTGGTGTGAATGAAATCTAATGTAAAAGCATTGGATTATTATTTTACATCGAATGTCTTTCCTATAAAGACAGATGTGTGAGCAGACCTGAAGTTACAAGAAATATAAAGGAAAAGGAGTACGTTGTAATGGCAAAATATGTTGTTAAACGAATTTTACTTGCAATCGCAACAATCTTTATTGTATGCGTAATCACATTTTTTGCAATGAATGCAATTCCGGGTGGACCGTTTGATGGTGAAAAAGCAACGACACCAGAAGTAAAAGCGGCATTAGAAAAGAGATATAACCTTGACAAACCGGTTCCGGAACAGTTTGTAATTTATATGGGAAATATTTTCCAAGGTGATTTTGGTATCTCTACAAAAACAGGACGTGATATCGGAGAAACAATTTTCACATCTTTTAAGATTTCAGCGAAGCTGGGACTTATGGCGGTAGTAACAGCGATTATCTTCGGATTGGTTTTAGGAAGCATTGCTGCACTGACCAGAAACAGACTTCCTGACAGATTGATTATTTTCTTCTCCACATTGTTTACATCGCTTCCAAGCTTTGTATTAGGTTCTCTCCTGCTTTTGGTATTTTCCATTAAGCTGAAATGGGTTCCTGTATGGAGTCCTGATAATCAGAATTATATTCTTCCGGTAATTGCATTGGCAGCTTACCCTATGGCTTATATCACACGTCTTACAAAAACAAGTATGCTGGATGCAATGGGACAGGATTATGTGCGTACAGCCAGAGCAAAAGGTGTTGCACAGTGGAAGGTTATTTTTAAACATACATTGAGAAATGCTCTTATTCCGGTTGTTACATACGTAGGTCCGATGACAGCAGCAATTCTTACAGGTAGCTTGGTTGTAGAAAAAATCTTTACAATCGGCGGACTTGGCGCAAAATTTGTTGACAGTATTATCAACAGAGATTACCCGCTTATTATGGGTGTAACTATTTTCCTTGCAGTATTGATGGTTACAATGAACTTGATTACAGATATTGTATATAAACTCATTGATCCAAGAATTAAATTAGATTAGGAGGAGACATAAGACATGGAAAATACAAATAAAAATTTGGATCAGATGCCTAAAAAATCTCCTTTTAGCTTTCAGGTAGACCTGAGTAAATTTGAAAAGGCAACAGATGAAGAAAAGAGACAGCAGGAGGTTATGAGTGAGTCCTCCACATTCTTTAAAGACGGTATGCGCAAGCTGATGAAAAACCCGTTGGCAGTAGGAAGTATTATTGTATTGCTTTTAATTATCCTTACTATTGTAATTACACCATACGTTGTACCGTATAAATATTCACAGATTGTTACCGTAAACGGTAAGCGTGACAAAACAGCGGCAAATATGGCTCCGTTCCAGTATTCTGATTTAGAAAAGGAATATATGAAAGACGGCGGTGAAGTATTCCCTCATATTATGGGTACTGATGAAATGGGTAGAGATTATTTTGTACGTGTTGTATACGGAACAAGAATTTCCCTGTTGGTAGGTGTATTTGCAAGTTGTATCGTTGTGCTAATCGGTGTTATCTACGGAAGTGTCTCCGGATATTTCGGCGGCAAGGTCGACTTGGTCATGATGCGAATAGTGGATATTATCTATTCCCTGCCGGATATGCTGATGATTATTCTGTTATCCGTAGTGCTTCGTGAAACCTTGAACTTGGATGCAATTCCGGCGCTTAGCAAGCTGGGTACCAATATGATTTCTCTGTTTATTGTATTCGGTCTTTTATACTGGACCAGTATGGCTCGTATGGTAAGAGGTCAGATCCTTACAATTAAACAGAATGAATACGTACTTGCTGCAAAAGTAAGTGGCGCAAAACCGGGAAGAATTATCCGCAGACATATTCTTCCAAACTGTGTCAGCGTTATTATTATTTCCGCAGCATTACAAATTCCTTCCGCTATTTTTACAGAGAGCTTCTTAAGCTTCGTAGGTCTGGGTGTTCAGGCGCCAATGCCTTCTCTTGGTTCTCTGGCAAATGCGGCTCGTGCAGGTATTTCAGCGTATCCTTATAAACTGATTTTCCCGGCACTGATGATTGGTCTTATCACTCTTTCCTTTAACCTGATTGGTGACGGTCTGCGTGATGCGTTCGATCCAAAATTAAGGAGGTAATAGAAAAATGAGCGAGACAATCCTTTCAGTAAAAAATCTTTGTACTTCCTTTACAACAGAGAAAGGTGAAGTAATGGCCGTAAACGGCGTTTCCTTTAATCTGGATAAAGGGAAAATCCTTGGTATTGTAGGTGAGTCCGGTTCCGGAAAGAGTGTTACTGCATATTCCATTATGCAAATTCTGGAGAAAAACGGAAGCATCAAACAGGGTGAAGTTTTATTTAAAGGTGAAGACATTACAAAATTTTCAGAAAAACAGATGAGAGCGTTCCGTGGAAAATGTTGTTCCATTATTTTCCAGGATCCTATGACTAGCTTAAATCCAGTTTTTACAATTGGAAACCAGTTAAAAGAAGCTATTGAGTTACATACAGAACGCAAAGGAAAAGAAGCAGAAGCCCGTGCAGTGGAAATGTTGACTTTAGTAGGTGTAAACGAACCGGAAAAACGTATCAAACAGTATCCTTACGAATTATCCGGCGGTATGCGTCAGAGGGTTATGATTGCTATGGCGCTTGCATGTGAACCGGATATCCTGATTGCCGATGAACCGACAACAGCGCTTGACGTTACCATTCAGGCTCAGATTTTGGAGCTGATGCAGAGTCTTCAGAAAAAATTGGGTATGGCAATTATTATGGTTACGCATGACTTAGGTGTTATCGCTGATATGTGTGATGAAATCATCGTTATGTACGGCGGAAGAGTTTGTGAACGTGGTACAGCAGAAGATATCTTTTACAGACCGGCGCATGAATATACAAAAGGTCTGCTTCGTTCTATTCCGAACATCGACCGTATCGGAGAAAAGCTGGTTCCGGTTCCGGGAACACCGATTAACTTATTAAATATGCCAAAAGGCTGTGCTTTCTGTCCGAGATGTGAAAATGCAATGAAAATTTGTCTTGAGGAACAGGCACCGGAAGTACAGATGCCAGACGGACATTTTGCATCTTGCTGGCTCAGCGTAAAAGAACTTATGGAGAACCAGAAAGGAGCCGGAAGTAATGAGTGATAATTTCGTACCAAATAAAGAATATCTGGTAGAAGTAAATAATCTGAAACAGTATTTTCCAATTAAAGCAGGTTTTGGAAAAACAATTCCTTTAAAAGCGGTAGACGGCGTATCCTTCGCAATCAAACCGGGAGAAACTTTGGGATTGGTAGGAGAGTCCGGCTGTGGTAAAACAACAGTAGGACGTTCTCTGTTACATTTATATAAACCAACCGGCGGTGATATTTTTTACAATGGTCAGCGTGTAGATGAAAAAAGTATTCAGTCTATGAGAAAAGATATGCAGATGGTTTTTCAGGACCCATATTCTTCTCTGAACCCACGTATGACAGTAGAGGATATTATCGGCGAACCTTTAGACGTACATAAATTATATACTTCTAAGGGCGAAAGACGTGATAAGATTTTACATCTTATGGAATTAGTAGGATTAAATGCAGAGCATGCGACACGATATGCACATGAGTTTTCCGGCGGTCAGCGTCAGCGTATCGGAATTGCCAGAGCATTGGCTACAAATCCAAAGTTTATTATATGTGATGAGGCGGTCAGTGCTCTTGACGTATCTATTCAGGCACAGGTTATCAACATGTTTGAAGAACTTCAGGATAAGCTGGGAATTGCTTATTTGTTTATCGCCCATGACTTATTGGTTGTACATCATATTTCAGATAGAATTGCAGTTATGTATCTGGGACGTGTGGTTGAAATTGCAGATGCAGATGAATTAAATGCAAGTCCAATTCATCCATATACACAGTCCTTATTAAGCGCAGTACCTTATCCGGATCCAAAGATGGCAAAGGAAAGACAGCGTATTATTCTGGAAGGTGACGTACCAAGTCCTCTGCACATGCCGACAGGCTGTGCGTTCCGTACACGTTGCAAATATGCAACAGAGCAGTGTGCAAAAGAATGTCCGACATTAACTGACAGAGGTAACGGACATCAGGTTGCATGCTGGAATAAATAGTGATACAACATTCCAGCAGGAATTTTGTATAATAAATGTATACTTATGAAGGAAATAAGTAGAAGGAGGCAAAAATGAAAAAACGTGTTTTAGCAATGCTTCTTGCTTCTGCAATGGTTGCCGGTTCACTGGCAGGATGTGGCGGCTCCAGTGACAAACCAGAAGCAAGCACAGAAGATGGAAAAGAAACAGCAGAAGAAGGTTCTGCAGCACCGGAATGGGAAGCTTATGATGAATTAATTGCCAACATCAAGAAAGAAACAGACCTTGTAAAACGTGAGGCAATGATGCACGAAGCAGAAGATATGCTTATGGATACATGGGCAGTTATTCCTTTATACTACTACAACGATGTTTATATGCAGAGTACAGATGTAGAAGGTATTTACTCTAACCTTTTCGGATTTAAATATTTTGGATTTGCAACAGCTCCAAATAATGAAATATCCTTACAGGTTGCATCTGAACCAAATAAACTTGATCCGGCGTTAAACTCAACAGTAGACGGCGCTTGTCTGGCACTTCTTTCATTTGCCGGATTATATAAATATGATGAAACAGGAGCTTTAGTTCCGGACTTAGCTGAAAGCCATGAAATGAGCGAAGACGGTCTTACTTATACTTTCACAATGAAAGACGGTTTAAAATGGTCTGACGGTGAAGCTCTTGACGCAACAGACGTTGCATATAGCTGGAACAGACTTGTAGACCCTAATACAGGTGCTGACTACTCTTACTTAGCAGACGGTATTGCTAAGAAAGAAGACGGTACACTTGATATTGCTGCTTCTGAAGATGGAAAAACATTTACAGTAAAACTTGCAGCACCTTGTGCATACTTCCTTGACTTATGTGCTTTCCCAGCATTCTGCCCAGTTCCACAGCAGAACGTAGAGTCCGCTGAAGGTGCAGCTGATAACCCAGGTGCATGGTGTCTTGAGTCTGGATTTGTAACTTCTGGTCCATTTACATTAACAGAATGGAAACATAATGAGTCTATGACTTATGAACCAAATCCAAATTACTATGATGCAGGCAAAGTTTCTCTGAAGAAAATTAACTTTATGTTAAGTGCTGATGACACAGCTGTATTTAACGCATTTAAAGATGGTTCTTTACAGTTTAGTGATACAATTCCAACAGATGAAATGGCAAATGTTGTAAATACACCTGAATTCCACAAAATTGCTACTTTAGGAACATACTACTCAGGATTTAATGTACAGAGTGAATTGTTCGCAGGAAAGACAGCTCAGCAGGCAGCAGATATGCGTCACGCATTCTCCTTACTGATTGACCGTCAGTACATTGTAGATACAATCGCTCAGGCTGACCAGACAGTAGCTAACACATTTATTCCAGAAGGTATGTTAGACGGACAGGGCGGCGAATTCAGAGCAAATGATGACGCTTATACTTATCCGGATGCAGAAAATGTTGGATACTATGACCCGGAAAAAACAGAAGCTAACGTAGAAGAAGCCAGAAAATTATTAGAAGGTGCAGGATACAAATTTGATGATGCTGGTATGTTATCAGCAGAAACACCAATTAATATCACATATCTGACAAATGACTCTGAAGGTAATGTTAAGATTGGTGAAGCTATGCAGCAGGATTTCGCTGAAATCGGTATCAACATGACAGTAGAAACACGTGAATGGTCTACATTCCTTGAAGAAAGAAAAGCAGGTAAATTTGACTTCGCTCGTGAAGGTTGGTTAGCAGACTACAATGACCCAATCAACATGCTTGAAATGTGGGAAACAAAATCTGGTAATAACGATATGCAGTTCGGTAGATAATTTACTTTCTGTTATATTTCGTACTTAAGAATGCCGCTTTGAGATTGAAAAATCTTAAAGCGGCATTTTTTAAAAGACCTTGACAAAAAAGAGAAATACGTTTAGTATTATAGTTGCTTCAAAAGAAGTATGTTATTCTCGTTTGCACAACCAGAATGCTTTCAGGGCTTGTACTGGTTTCGACGGGGGTTTTGAAGTTGAGGAAGCCATCTGCAGACTCCGGGACTGCATACCAACCTGGAAATTAAATATAAACGCAAACGATAACGTAGCGTTAGCTGCTTAATTGCAGCTTGTCAGCCTTAAACCACCCGCTGTTTAAGAACCTGGCATCGACTTTGCGGGGCACTTCGCTTTCAAAGCTTTGAGAAAGTGGAAGATTTTATGAAGCTACTAAATGCAAAAGCCTGTTATTCGGCGTTTGTGTGAGGGAATGTTAAAAGAATAACTGTGATGGGAGATGCCGCAAGGGATAGACTTTCGGACAGGGGTTCAATTCCCCTCAGGTCCATAGAAAAAGCTCAGTGTTTACTGGGCTTTTTTGTTATTTTATAGGAAATTGCGTCCTGTGAAACAAAAAATTGACAAATTGTTTTTCTTGACATATAATATACCTAACAAGACAGCCAGTAAGGGAGGTCAAGGCTCCCCGACCTGGTAAAGATATAAACTAACTAAAATAGCCGCCTATTCTTTTCCAGAGAGCAGGGCGGCTATTTCTTATGTGATGTATATGTAAGGATTGCTACGATAAGTAAAGCTGTGTTTACAATCAAGCTTAATTTGTCAAGAAACAATCTATGTAATTGTTTTAAGAAAGTGCGTTTTGCTGAATTTGTACCAAAGCTTTTTTTACTGCCGGTATAGAAAGTAAAATAACGGTAATCAAAGCTTCTGCCAACAAAAAGCTGTAGTTATAAATGAAAGGATATGCGACAGATAATTCTTTTGGGAAATTGTCAGGCATATAATCCATCCAGTATAAATAACCTCCTAAAACGTGAAAAGCACCTCTGGCAATTACTGCAACCAGATATCCTTTGACCAATCCGTTTTTCTGTTTGCGGAAAAATCCGGCCAGTCCAAGAGCAGCAAAGGCAAGAAGATAATCGCAGCATACCTGGAAAAAGGAAAGGACATAAGGTTCCTGCAAAAACTGTAAAATTCCAAAAACAAATCCTAAAAGCACACCTGTTTTCGGGCCGTACCAATAGGCAATCAGTACAATAAAAAGCATACTAAAGGCTGTGACAGACCCTCCAAAGGGAAGCTCGAAAATCTTAATATAAGATGTCACAAAGCTAAGAGCTAAAGCCATAGAACAATAAGCCAACTGTTTGACACTTAATTTTTTCCTTGTGGATTCCTTTCCGGCGAGAATAATGGCTGCAATAGTGAGTAAAATTGCTGCCACAATGGTGACTGCATAACCGGCAGTGGTAAGACCGCCTTCTGCATTGACAAAAAATTGAAACATAGAATTTCCTCCTTCTTTTTGAAGAACAAGAAGGGACAAAGAAAGCTTGAAAAAAGATTCCTACGTTGGCATAATCCAAATCAGGTATAAGGGTCGAAGCGTTCCTTCCTCTCAGCCTTTCGGCTCCCCTTCTTATTCTGCTGATATTCTTTTCTGTTTCACTATATCACAGTCACAAGAGTAGTGTCAAGGATAGGAAAAATAAGGAGAAAATATTGTGAGATAAGAGCGGGTGTGTTAGAATTGGCAGAGAGAAAAACTTGTTCACATTTTTAACAAATTTATTTGATACAATCTTAAAAAAGGAGGAATTTTCATGGACAAATGTAAAATACTTGTAGTAGACGATGAAAGCAGAATGAGAAAACTGGTAAGTGATTTTCTGACAAAACAGGGATATGAAGTATTAGAAGCTGGTGACGGAGAAGCGGCGCTGGACATTTTTTATAAAGATAAGGACATCCAACTGATTATTCTGGATGTGATGATGCCTAAGCTGGATGGTTGGGGAGTATGCAGAGAAATCCGAAAGGACTCAAAAATACCTATTATTATGCTGACTGCCAGAGGGGATGAAAGAGATGAACTTTTGGGCTTTGAACTGGGCGTGGATGAATATATTTCTAAACCCTTCAGTCCTAAAATTCTGGTGGCGCGGGTAGAAGCGATTTTAAGGAGGACAAGTGCTATCGGCTCAGATGATGTTTTAAGCGCAGGAGGAATTGAAATCAACAAAACTTCTCATACGGCTTCTATTGATGGAAAGACAATGGATTTAAGCTACAAAGAATTTGAGCTTTTAAGTTATTTTCTGGAAAATCAGGGAATTGCCTTATCAAGAGAAAAGATTTTAAATTCTGTATGGAATTATGACTATTTTGGAGATGCCAGAACCATTGATACACATGTGAAAAAGTTGAGAAGCAAAATCGGAGCAAAAGGAGAATATATTAAAACTATTTGGGGCATGGGCTATAAATTCGAGGTGTCATAATGAAAAAATCCATAAAAATACGAGTGGCAGTCAGCTATATTGGGATTATGTGTCTTTCTCTGATTGCCATGCTTTTGGTAAATACATTGTTTTTGGAAAAATTTTATTTATCTAAAAAGACAGACTCTTTAAAAAAAGCTTTTGAAATGGTAAATAGTACAGACAATTATGCTTATTTAAAGTACGATACGGATTTTCTGCAATTTTGTGAGGAAAAAAACTTGTCAATTATTGTAGTGGATCATAAAACTTCCAATCAAATTTATGCTTATGCACGAGATGCGGATAAGCTCTATGCGGAGGCACAGTTTGGATTTTTAGACAGTTTTTCCAGAGGAAATCATAGTGTCTTGGAAACCACAGATAATTATGTAGTAGAAAAGAAAACAGATGACAGGGAAACTATGGACTCTGTAAATATGGTAGGAAATTTGGACAATGGAAATCCGTTCTTAATCAATACTCCTGCCCAGAGTTTAAAAGACAGCGCAATTATTTCCAATATTTTCTTTTTGTATATCGGCGTTCTCACAATTTTGGTAAGCTCTGTGATTATTTGGTTTATGACAAGACATATTACAAGACCGCTGCAGGAACTTAGTTCCCTTTCACAGGAAATGGCAAATTTGAATTTTGAAGCCAAATATCACAGCGCAGGACAGGATGAAATCAGTGTATTGGGAAATAATCTGAATAAGATGTCGGAGGCATTGGAAAACACTATTTCTGAGTTGAAAACAGCCAATAATGAATTACAGAAGGATATTGAAAAGAAAGAACAGATTGATGAGATGCGGAAAGAGTTTCTTTCTAATGTGTCCCATGAATTAAAAACTCCCATTGCCTTAATACAGGGTTATGCAGAAGGATTGCAGGAGTGTATCAACGATGATCCGGAAAGCAGAGAATTTTATTGTGATGTAATTATTGATGAAGCAGGAAAAATGAACAACATGGTAAAAAAATTACTGACGTTAAACCAGTTGGAGTTTGGAAACGATAAGGTTTCCATGGAGAGATTTGATTTAACAGAAGTTATTCGGGGTGTTGTTCAGTCCGCACAGCTTTTGGCAGGACAAAAAGAAGCAGAATTGACTTTTTCACAGGAAGCTCCTATTTATGTATGGGGAGATGAATTCAAGGTAGAAGAAGTAGTGACTAATTATGTTTCCAATGCCTTAAACCATGTGGATTATGAGAAAAAGATTGAAGTAAAAGCACAAAAAGAGGGAAACATAGTCAGAGTATCTGTTTTTAACACCGGAGATATTATTCCAAAAGAGGATTTGGAAAAGGTATGGATTAAATTCTATAAAGTGGATAAAGCCAGAACCAGGGAATATGGAGGAAGCGGTATCGGACTTTCCATTGTAAAGGCAATTATGGACAGCATGCACCAGAAATGTGGTGTGAAAAATTATGAAAATGGTGTGGAATTCTGGTTTGAATTATCCTGTGCTGATGCAGAAGAATAAAAGAAAAAGCCGTTACGTGTTTGCATTTTTTTATATATTCTGCTAAACTAAAAAGATGGATAAAAGAAAGAGGAGGAGTATAGATGCCGCCTTTACAAGGACAATGGCTGGAAGCTTTAAAGCCGGAATTTAAGAAAGAATATTATAAAGAGTTATTTCAGAAAGTGGGAGAGGAGTATCAGGAAAGAAAGATATTTCCTGCGCCGGACGATATTTTCAATGCTTTTCATTTTACACCCCTTGACCAGGTAAAAGTAGTAATTTTAGGGCAGGATCCCTATCACAATGACGGACAGGCACATGGACTTTGCTTTTCCGTAAAGCCAGAGGTAGAAATTCCTCCATCTCTGGTAAATATTTATCAGGAGCTTCATGATGACTGTGGATGTTATATACCTGATAATGGTTATCTGGAAAAATGGGCAAGACAAGGCGTATTGATGTTAAATACCGTACTGACGGTGCGGGCTCATCAGGCAAATTCTCACAGAGGAATTGGCTGGGAGCAGTTCACAGATGCGGCAATCCGTGTATTGAATGAGCAGGACAGACCGATTGTGTTTTTACTTTGGGGAAGACCGGCACAGATGAAACACAGTATGCTGAATAATCCCAAACACTTAATTTTAGAAGCACCTCATCCCAGTCCTTTATCTGCATACAGAGGATTTTTTGGATGCAGGCATTTCAGCAAAACCAATGAGTTTTTAGAAAAGAATGGGCTTGCGCCTATTGACTGGCAGATAGAGAACAGACAGGGGATATAGAAATGGGAAAGAAAAATGATAATACATTAGTAAAAAATGCTTCTTTTCTTATGGTTGCAGCTCTGGTTTCTAAGATTATCGGACTGATTTATAAAAGCCCTTTGTCAAGTACTATGGGAAAAGAAAGTTTTGGCTGTTTTCAGTTTGCACAGAACGTGTACTTTATTCTTTTGATGATTGCATCCTTTAGTATCCCGCAGGCTGTGTCAAAAATTATGGCAGAGAGACTGGCTTTTAAGAGATATCGAGATGCCCAGAGGATATTTAAAGGTGCATTGCTTTATGCGGTGATTGTAGGCGGTGCTGTGGCAATTTTCTGTGTGGTAGGCGCTCCGATTTTAGTGCCTGACGGAATGGCAAATGCAAGACTTGCACTTCAGTTTTTAGCTCCGACCATTTTTGCTTCCGGTATTCTGGGTGTTTTCAGGGGATATTTTCAGGCATATCGAAATATGCTTCCAACATCTATTTCTCAGATTTTGGAGCAGATTGCCGTAGCAGTGGTAGCTCTTGTGATGGCAAATTTTATGGTGCATCATTTTGCAGATGCACAGCCGGACGTGCTACGAAGCTGGAGCGCCGCAGGGGCTACTCTGGGAACAGGAGCCGGTGTTTTAACAGCCCTTATCTTTATGTTGTTTGTCTACCAGGTAAACAGAAAGACCATTCAGAGAAAGATTGCAAGAGATAAAGTGTCGGTGGACGAGAGCTACAAAGATGTTATGAAAATCATTGTGATGATTGTAGCTCCTATTATTTTAAGCGCGTTTTTGTATAACGTAAACGGTTATATTAACAGTATGATTTATACCTCTGTGTCAGAGCTGAAGGGATTAAAAGGAAGCGTAGTAGAGGGCTTTTATGCAGAATGTGGCTTCTTTTTAACTATTATTAACATTCCTCTTACACTGTCGAGTACAGCGCCTACATCCATGATGCCGGAGGTGTCAGGAGCGTATGCCAGAGGAGATTTAAAGACTGCAAAAGAGAAAATTAATAAGGCAACATGGCTTAGTATGTTTATTTCTATTCCATGCAGTGTGGGACTTTTTGCACTGGCAGGTCCGATTACTGCACTTTTATTCCCATCAACAGACGGTACAGCCGGCTTTTTGATGATGCTTGGTGTAGTTACAGTTATCATGAATGGGATGTCCAATATTTCCAACGGCGTACTGCAGGGAATTGGAAAAGCCAATATTCCTATGATTAATGCAGCGATTGCGCTGGTGTTTGATGTGGTTATTGTTACAGCGTTGATGTTTTTTACAGATTTTGGAATTTATAACGTTGTGCTGGCGATGATTGTATACGCACTGGTGATGTGTGTTTTAAATGACAGAGCATTGAAAAAAGAACTGCATTATAAAAATCCTTGGAAGACCGCTTATATTCCTGCCTTTCTGGCAGCAATTCCAATGGGGATTATAGCTTTTGTATCTTATCAGGGAATTTATATGTTGACAAAATCATTACCGGGAGGAAATCTGTTGGCGTTGATGCCCGCTATTGCGTTAGGAGCATGTGTATATTTCCTTTTGTACCTGTATTTTGCAAAGCCAAAGGAAGAAGAACTGGCAGGACTTCCGGGTGGAAGAAAGCTTGTGCAGATAGCGAGAAAAATTCATATTATGTAAGAGAAAAGAAGAGACTGTCGCAACGCGATGGCCCCTTCTTTTTTTGTTTTAATCATCAGAAAGTTTTTTAAAGGCGGTGGAAAGCATCAGCTTAATGCGGTTTAACTGATTTACCTCACTGGCGCCGGGATCATAATCTACCGCTACAATATTTGCCTGTGGATAATCCTTGCGGATTGCCTTAATAACGCCTTTTCCCACAATGTGATTAGGAAGACAGCCAAATGGCTGAATACATACGATATTTGGAGTATTTGCGTGAATAAGCTCCAGCATTTCTCCTGTAAGGAACCAGCCTTCTCCTGTCTGATTTCCAATGGATACAATAGGCTCAGCCATTTTTGCCAGATTTTCAATATCAGCAGAAGGAGTGAAATGACGACTCTTTTTAAATTCATCATTGGCAGCTTTTCTGATAAAGTCAATGGCTTTAATCGCCAGTTTGCCTTTTTTTGCAAAAGATTTTCCAAAGCCCAGATACTGAGACTTAAAGTTCATGTTGTAGAAGCAGTAGCACATGAAATCAATTAAATCAGGACATACAGCCTCTGCTCCTTCTTTTTCCAAAAGTTCAACCAGATGATTGTTTGCGCCGGGATGGAATTTTACCAGAATTTCTCCTACAATTCCAACGCGAGGTTTTTTCTCATTTGTAATAGGAAGAGTATCAAATTCTCGTATCATCTGTCGGCAAAGCTGGTTAAATCGGGTAAAGGTCACATGTTTTCCTGAGAGGAAAGCAATACAACGTTTTTCCCATTTTTTGTGAAGGTCATTGGCAGAACCTTTTACTGCTTCGTAAGGACGCATACGATACAGACATTTCATTAAAATATCTCCGAAAACTGCGCCATAGGAGACACGAGTTGCCAGTTTCAATGTTATTTTAAAGCCGGGATTTTCTTCCAGCCCACTTAAATTAATAGAGATAACAGGAATGTGAGCCATACCTGCTTTTTCTAAAGCACGGCGTATAAAACCAATATAGTTAGAAGCACGGCAGCCTCCACCTGTCTGTGACATAATAATTGCTATGCGGTTTAAATCATATTTTCCTGATTGTAATGCCTGCATAATTTGTCCCACCACCATTAAGGAGGGGTAGCAGGCATCGTTGTTTACATATTTTAATCCTACGTCAACAGCTTCTTTGTTTCCATTTCCCAAAACCTCTAAATGATATCCGCTGGCATTAAAAGCAGCTTCTAAAAGGCTGAAGTGAATAGGCGACATCTGAGGGCATAAGATAGTATATTTCTTTCTCATTTCCTCTGTAAAAGAAACACGTTCAATAGAAGAAGGATGGATTTCTCTTTTTCTCTTTTGCTGTTCTTTTACTCTCAGTGCAGCGATTAAAGAGCGTACACGAATTCTGGCAGCCCCAAGATTATTCACCTCATCAATTTTCAGGCAGGTATAAATTTTACCGCTGCCAGACAGGATTTCATTGACTTCGTCAGTAGTTACAGCGTCCAGACCGCAGCCAAAGGAATTCAGCTGAATTAAATCCAGATTTTCTTTTTCTTTTACAAAATTTGCCGCTGCGTATAAGCGGGTATGGTAAGTCCACTGGTCATTGACTCTCAAAGGACGTTCAATAGGAGCAAGGTGAGAGACAGAGTCTTCAGTAAGTACGGCAATTCCATAAGAAGTAATCAACTCCGGAATACCATGATTAATTTCCGGATCGATGTGGTAAGGACGCCCTGCCAGAACAATGCCGTGTCTTCCTGTTTTTTCCAGATAGTCAAGGACTTCTTCACCTTTTCGCATAATATCATTTCTGCATTTACGCATTTCTTTCCATGCATCATGGGCAGCCTTTTCCACTTCCGTGGAAGGAATGTCAGGAAATTCTTCTACTAAACGCTTGGTAATGATTTCTTCACTGGTCAGAGCCAGAAACGGATTGTGAAACCGAATATCAGGATTTTTCAGTTCGTCTACATTATTTTTTATATTTTCTGCATACGAAGTTACAATCGGACAGTTAAAATGGTTTACAGAGTCCTTAAATTCCTGACGTTCGTATGGAATACAGGGATAGAAAATATAATTTACTCCCTGTTTAATCAGCCAGGACACATGCCCATGTGCCATCTTGGCAGGATAACATTCCGACTCACTTGGAATCGACTCAATGCCTAGCTCATAAATCTTTCGTGTGGAAGTAGGAGAGAGTACCACCTGATAGCCAAGTTCTGTAAAAAAGGTATACCAGAAAGGATAATTCTCAAACATATTTAAAACTCTTGGAAGACCTACTTTTCCCCGTGTTGCTTTATCCTCAGTTAAAGGTGCGTAGGAAAACAGGCGTTTGTATTTATATTCATATAAATTAGGGATATGTTCTTTATTCTTTTCTTTTCCAATTCCACGTTCACAGCGGTTTCCGGAAATATACTGACGTCCGCCGGAAAACTTGTTAATAGTCAGGCGGCAGTTGTTAGTACAGCCTTTACAGTTTGCCATTGTAGTTTTATATTCCAGAGAATTGATTTTATCAATGGGCAGCATGGTAGTTGTTTTGTCTTTGCTGTAACGCTCCCTTGCAATTAATGCAGCGCCAAATGCCCCCATAATTCCTGCAATGTCAGGACGGATAGCTTCACACTGGGCAATTTTTTCAAAGCTTCGAAGTACGGCATCATTGTAGAAAGTACCGCCTTGTACTACAATGTGTTTTCCCAGTTCAGAAGCATCTGAAACTTTGATTACTTTATACAGAGCATTTTTAATTACGGAGTAAGCCAGACCGGCAGAAATATCTGCAACAGAAGCGCCTTCTTTTTGTGCCTGCTTTACTTTGGAATTCATAAATACCGTACAGCGCGTACCCAAATCAATAGGATTTTTAGCAAAAAGGGCAGCTTTTGCAAAGTCTTCTACACTGTAATTTAAGGATTTTGCAAAGGTTTCAATGAAAGAACCACATCCGGAGGAGCAGGCTTCATTGAGCTGTACACTATCCACAGTCTGGTTTTTAATTTTAATACATTTCATGTCCTGACCGCCGATATCCAGGATGCAGTCTACTTCCGGGTCAAAAAACGCAGCAGCATAGTAGTGAGATACGGTTTCTACCTCTCCTTCATCTAACAGAAGGGCTGCTTTAATCAAGGCTTCTCCATAGCCTGTAGAGCAGGAGTAAGCAATTTTAACACCGGCAGGAAGCTGACTGTAAATTTCCTGAATAGCTCTTATGGAAGTTGCCAGAGGATTTCCGTTGTTATTGCTGTAGAAAGAATAAAGTAAAGAGCCGTCTTCTCCTACAAGGGCAGCTTTTGTTGTTGTGGAACCGGCGTCAATACCCAGATAACAGTTGCCGCTGTAAGTGTCCAGAGGAGCAGTTTTTACATTATAACAGCTCTGACGCTCGTTAAAGGTGTCATATTCATGCTGGGAAGCAAATAATGGCTCCATACGGTCAATTTCAAAATCCATTTGAATAGATGCCTGCAGTCTGTCACGCATAGCGGTAATTGAGAAAGCAGGAGCCTCTTTTTTTGCATTGAGAGCAGATCCAATAGCTGCAAATAAATGAGAATTTTCAGGTACAATGGTATGCTCTTCGTCCAGTTTTAAGGTGCGGATAAAGGCAGCCTTTAGTTCTGAAAGAAAGTGTAAAGGTCCTCCTAAAAAAGCCACATGTCCGCGAATTGGTTTTCCACAGGCAAGTCCGCTGATGGTCTGATTAACAACAGCCTGAAAAATGGAAGCTGCCAAATCTTCTTTGGTTGCTCCTTCATTAATCAGAGGTTGAATATCTGTTTTAGCGAAAACTCCACAGCGGGCAGCAATCGGGTAAAGAGCTTTATAATCTTTGGCATAGTTGTTAAGCCCGGTTGCATCTGTCTGCAAAAGAGAAGCCATCTGATCGATAAAAGAACCTGTACCGCCGGCGCAGATGCCATTCATACGTTGTTCTACATTGCCATCTTCGAAATAAATGATTTTGGCATCTTCACCACCTAATTCAATAGCAACATCAGTTTGAGGTGCTAATTCTTCAAGGGAAGATGAAACAGCAATAACTTCCTGAACAAAAGGAACTGTTAAATGAGATGCCAGTGTCAGACCACCGGAACCTGTGATAACCGGGACAACAGAAAGTTCTCCCAATGAATGGTAAGCTTTGTCAAGAAGTCTTGCCAGAGTATTTTGAATATCAGCAAAATGTCTTTCGTAATCGGCAAACATAATCTGATGATCCTTGTTTAAAATTGCGATTTTTACAGTTGTAGAGCCAATATCAATTCCTAAGGAATAAAAGGTGTTTTTTGTTTTATTATCTTCTGACATTGTCAGAAACCTCCTCTATGTATGTGTTTCTACTTATTATTATATGTATAAAAAAATCAAAGTCATTATACGACAAAATGTCGAAAAAAACAATCGTAAATATTTCACAGCCATTGCGTTTGAAATGGGCTTATGATAGAATAATCTGTATGACAGCAAGAAATAAGAGAATAGAAAAAGAGGAAAAATTGATGTATACAGTATTAAAACAGGAAGGCAGAGCGAAAAGAGCTCGAATGGAAACTGTTCATGGAACAATAGAAACTCCGGTTTTTATGAACGTAGGAACCGCAGCAGCCATTAAAGGAGCTGTATCTACCATGGACTTACAGGAAATTAAAACGCAGGTAGAGCTTTCAAATACCTATCACCTTCATGTAAGACCGGGAGATAAAGTAGTAAAACAACTGGGTGGTCTTCATAAATTTATGAATTGGGACAAACCGATTTTAACAGACTCCGGCGGTTTTCAGGTATTTTCTTTATCAAAATTGAGAAAGATAAAAGAAGAGGGCGTATATTTTAATTCTCATGTAGATGGCAGAAAGATTTTTATGGGACCGGAAGAGAGTATGCAGATCCAGTCAAATTTAGGTTCTACTATTGCCATGGCATTTGATGAATGTCCGTCAAGTGTTGCCAGCAGAGAATATGTACAGGCATCTGTAGACCGTACTACAAGATGGCTGCAAAGATGTAAGGACGAAATGGCGAGACTGAACAGCTTAGAAGATACGGTAAATCCGCATCAGCTTTTATTTGGTATTAATCAGGGAGCTATTTATGATGATATTCGTATTGCCCATGCAGAAACTATTTCTAAAATGGACTTAGATGGATATGCAGTAGGCGGTTTGGCTGTAGGAGAAACTCATGAAGAAATGTATCGTATTTTAGACAGTGTAGTACCTCATCTGCCGGTAAATAAGCCAACCTACCTCATGGGTGTTGGAACACCTGCAAATATTTTGGAAGCTGTATCAAGAGGTGTGGACTTCTTTGACTGTGTTTATCCAAGCAGAAATGGTCGTCACGGACATGTGTATACAAACTTTGGAAAAATTAATCTGTTTAATGCTAAATATGAATTGGACTCTCGCCCTATTGAAGAGGGCTGTCAGTGTCCTGCATGTCGTCATTACAGCAGAGCTTATATTCGACATTTATTGAAAGCCAAAGAAATGCTGGGCATGCGTCTTTGTGTTCTGCATAATTTATATTTCTATAACACCATGATGGAAGAAATCAGAAATGCTCTGGATCAAGGATGTTATGAAGAATATAAGCAGAAAAAACTGGAGAGCATGGCAGCAGGTCCTAAAGATTGAGAAGTTTTCTGATGAAATAAAAAAAGTATTAAAATTGGAAAAATACAGAAAAACCACTTGAAGAAAAGTCGGAAATTGTGTATTATAACAATAATGTCTATAATTCTGACAGGTAAAGATTATTTTTTCAGGAGGAAGTAAGATGTTATTATCAGCAGCAGGTGCAGGAAGCATGATTAGCTTATTCGTACCATTGGTAGTATTTTTTCTTTTGATGTATTTCATGATTATGCGTCCGCAGAAAAAAGAACAGCAGAGAGTAAAAAGTATGCTGGCTTCTATGGAGGTTGGTGACAGTATTGTTACAACCAGCGGTTTCTATGGAATTTTAATTGATATTACAGAAGAAGATGTTATTGTAGAATTTGGAAATAACAGAAACTGTAGAATTCCAATGAGAAAAGGTGCAATCGCTGAAGTAGAAAAAGCAAGTGATGGTGCTGCAGAATAAGAAAAGTAAGAGGTGCTGAGGGATAAAACCTGCAGTACCTTTTTAATTTCATAGGAAATTGCATCCTGCGAAATTAAAAAATGCTCCGCAAGGATGTGTAGCTCGCGGAGAGGAAATTATCATTTTGTGAACCGCTCGCGCGCGGAGATTGTGCAACAGCGCAATCTTTTTATATAACAGGAGATAGAAAGATGGCATTTATCAGTTTATTTGAAGTAATTGGCCCCAATATGGTAGGGCCTTCCAGTTCTCACACAGCGGGAGCAGCCTCCATGGCTCTTTTGGCGAGAAAACTTTTTCCGGGAGAAATAAAAAGTGTGCATTTTACTTTATATGGCTCTTTTGCCAGAACATATCGTGGACATGGTACAGACAGAGCACTTTTAGGCGGAATTATGGGATTTGAAACCGATGATTTGCGTATTCGTGATTCTTTGAGACTTGCAAAGGAACAGGGAATTAAGTATAGCTTTTCTGTTTCTGAACAGGAGGATGCGGCCATTCATCCCAATACTGCAGATATGGAGATAGAAGGTACAGAAGGAGAAAAACTTTTTGTGAGAGGTGTTTCTCTTGGAGGAGGAAAAGTAAAGATTGTAAAATTAAATCAGATTGAGGTAGATTTTACAGGAGAATATAGTACCTTGATTGTAAGTCAGACAGATAAGCCCGGAGTAGTGGCTCATATTACCAGAGTTTTAAGTGAAGAAGGGGTAAATATTGCGTTTATGCGTCTGTTTCGAGAAGAAAAAGGTGCAGCAGCTTTTACAATTGTAGAGTCGGATGAGAAAATACCTGCAGAAGTACTGGATAGAATAAGAGAAAATCCACTTGTTTCTGATATTACATTGGTGCAGCTATAGGAGGAATAGGAAATGGAATTTAATAACGGAGCAGAATTACTGGAATTATGTCAAAAAACAGGATTTCCGATTTCTCAGATTATGAAGAAAAGAGAAGCAGAGTTTTCTAAAATTTCTGAGGCAGAAGTGGAGAAGAAGATGAGAAAAGCTTTGGAGATTATGAGGAATTCTGCAAAAGAACCTTTAAAAAATCCTAAAAAATCTATGGGAGGTTTAATAGGAGGAGAAGCGAAGCTGCTGGAAAAACACAGATTAGAGGGAAAATCTATTTGTGGAAGTGTTCTGTCAAAAGCAATTACGTATGCCATGGCAGTTTTGGAAGTGAATGCATCTATGGGTGTAATTGTGGCAGCACCAACAGCGGGATCTTCCGGTGTTGTCCCCGGAGTTCTATTTGCTTTGCAGGAAGAATTTGATTTACCGGATGAAGAATTATTAAATGGACTTTATACAGCAGGCGCTGTGGGCTATTTACTGATGCGAAATGCATCTGTATCCGGCGCTGAAGCAGGATGTCAGGCAGAAGTTGGAGCGGCTTCTGCAATGGCAGCGGCAGCAGCTGCAGAAATAATGGGGGGAAGTCCTCAGATGTGTTTGTGGGCAGCCACAGGAGCTCTTTCTAATTTATTGGGGCTGGTCTGTGATCCTATAGCAGGTTTGGTGGAGGCACCTTGCCAGAACCGTAATTCTATTGGGGCATCTAACGCTTTGATTTGTGCAGAACAGGCGCTTGCCGGCATCCGTCAGATAATTCCTTTTGATGAGATGGCAGAGGCGATGTACCATGTAGGAAGATGTCTTCCTTTTGAATTGAGAGAAAGTGCTTTGGGAGGCTGTGCAGGAACTGCCAGTGCCTGTGAAAAGAGCTGCAGAATATTTGGAAAAACAGAAGAATAGGGAAAAAGAGAGGTATTGCTTAAAAAGAATGGAAACCATAACAAAAAAGCATACCTCTCTGTTTTATTATTGCTTGAATTGTGGAGAAAAAAGGCTTATCATAGTAATAATTTAATTTGAGAAAACGGGGGATCGGTATGGAATATAAAATTGCTTTAATGCCGGGAGATGGCATTGGCCCGGAAATTATAAAAGAAGCCAGAAAAGTTTTAGATGCCACAGCAAAAATCTATGGGCATGAATTTTCTTATGAAGATTTGTTGCTGGGAGGGGCATCCATTGACGTATATGGTGAACCATTAACAGATGAAACGATTGAGAAGGCAAAAAATGCAGATGCCGTTTTAATGGGAGCGGTAGGTGCTGATGCCAAAACATCACCCTGGTATCGTCTGTCACCTGAGAAAAGACCGGAAGCAGGACTTTTAAAGCTGAGAAAAGAATTAAAACTTTTTGCCAATTTAAGACCGGCATATTTATATGAGGCTTTAAAGGATGCCTGCCCTGTAAAAGAACAGTTTTATCAGACAGGAATTGATTTGATGATTGTAAGGGAACTTACAGGAGGACTTTATTTCGGGGAGAGAAAAACTGTTGTGGAAAACGGGATTACAAAGGCAGTGGATACGCTTACTTATGATGAAAATGAAATCCGCAGAATTGCCAGGAAAGCCTTTGAAACAGCTATGAAGAGAAAGAAAAAAGTTACCAGCGTAGATAAGGCAAATGTTTTGGACTCCTCCCGCTTGTGGAGAAAAATAACAGAGGAAGTGGCAGCTGACTATCCGGAAGTCACTTTAGAGCACATGCTGGTAGATAATTGTGCTATGCAGCTAATCTGCAACCCGGAACAGTTTGATGTCATTCTCACAGAGAATATGTTTGGGGATATTTTGTCAGATGAAGCAAGTATGCTGACCGGTTCTATTGGAATGCTGCCTTCCGCAAGTTTAAATGAAACCAGCTTTGGGCTGTATGAACCATCTCATGGTTCTGCTCCTGATATTGCGGGAAAAGGAATTGCAAATCCAATTGCTGCAATTTTATCTGCGGCCATGCTTCTGCGCTATTCTTTTTCTATGGAAAGAGAGGCAAAAGCTATTGAAAATGCAGTAAATGCAGTATTGAATGAAGGATATCGGACACCAGATATTATGTCAGAAAATATGATAAAAGTTTCTACACAAGAGATGGGGAACTTAATTATAAAGAAAATACAGTAGATTATAGGAGGAAGGATATGCGAAGTGATGCAGTGAGAAAGGGGATGCAGCAGGCACCTCATCGTTCTTTATTTCATGCTTTAGGAATGACAAAGGAAGAAATGGAAAGACCTTTAGTAGGAATTGTCAGCTCCTATAATGAAATTGTTCCGGGGCATATCAATTTAGATAAAATTGTTAATGCTGTAAAAATGGGGGTTGCCATGGCAGGAGGAACTCCGGTGGTATTTCCGGCAATTGCAGTTTGTGATGGAATTGCTATGGGACACAGTGGCATGAAATATTCTCTTGTTACCAGAGATTTAATTGCAGACTCTACAGAAGCGATGGCAATGGCGCATCAGTTTGATGCCCTTGTCATGGTTCCAAACTGTGATAAAAACGTGCCGGGACTTTTAATGGCAGCGGCTCGTATTAACGTACCGACTGTCTTTGTAAGCGGCGGTCCTATGCTGGCAGGCAGGGTAAGAGGTGAAAAGAGAAGTCTTTCTTCCATGTTTGAAGCCGTAGGCGCTTACAGTGCGGGAACTATGACAGAGGAAGATGTTGAAGAATTTGAAAATAATGTATGTCCGACATGCGGTTCCTGTTCCGGTATGTATACTGCCAACAGTATGAACTGTCTGACCGAAGTGTTGGGAATGGGATTAAAAGGAAACGGGACTATTCCGGCTGTATATTCTGAGCGTATAAAGCTGGCAAAACAGGCAGGTATGCAGGTCATGGAAATGTACCGCAGAGATATACGTCCAAGAGATATTATGACAAAAGAAGCAGTTTTAAATGCTTTAACAGTAGATATGGCACTGGGATGTTCTACAAACAGTATGCTTCATCTTCCTGCGATTGCTCATGAAATTGGTTGGGATTTTGATATTACTTTTGCCAATGAAATCAGTGAGAAAACACCAAACCTTTGTCATTTAGCGCCGGCAGGTTATACCTACATGGAAGATTTAAATGAAGCAGGCGGCGTTTATGCTGTTATGAATGAGTTGACAAAGAAAAACCTGTTAAATCTGGACTGCATGACAGTGACAGGAAAAACAGTAGGTGAAAATATTGCCAACTGTGTGAATAAAAACCCGGAGGTTATCCGTCCGGTGGAAAATCCTTACAGTGAAACAGGAGGACTGGCAGTATTAACAGGAAATTTAGCGCCTGACGGCGGTGTTGTAAAACGAAGCGCTGTCTGTGAAGAAATGATGGTACATGAGGGACCGGCAAGGGTATTTGATTGTGAAGAGGATGCTATTTGTGCAATTAAAGGCGGCGAAATCAAAGCAGGAGATGTAGTGGTAATTCGTTATGAAGGACCAAAAGGCGGCCCGGGTATGCGTGAAATGTTAAATCCTACTTCTGCTATTGCAGGTATGGGACTGGGTTCCAGCGTTGCATTGATTACAGACGGACGTTTTTCCGGAGCATCAAGAGGCGCTTCTATTGGACATATCTCACCGGAAGCAGCAGTGGGAGGCCCGATTGCACTGGTATGTGAAGGAGACCGTATTCGTGTGGACATTCCAAATACCAGACTGGAACTTCTTGTTTCTGATGAAGAATTGGAGAAGAGAAGAGCACAGTGGAAACCAAAAGAGCCAAAGGTGACCACAGGATATCTGGCGCGATATGCATCAATGGTAACCAGTGGAAACAGAGGTGCTGTATTGGAAATTCCGAAACAATAAGAAGAAGGGGAGGTTTTGCTATGCAGATGACAGGAGCACAGATTGTTATAGAATGTTTAAAGGAGCAGGGAGTAGATACTGTTTTTGGGTATCCCGGCGGAACAATTCTAAACATATACGATGAGTTATATAAACATCAGGGAGAAATACGTCATGTACTCACCTCTCACGAGCAGGGGGCAGCTCATGCTGCAGACGGATATGCACGTTCTACCGGAAAAGTAGGGGTATGTCTGGCTACCAGTGGACCGGGAGCTACAAATTTGGTTACAGGTATTGCTACTGCACACATGGACTCTATTCCTATTGTTGCTATTACCTGTAATGTAGGATTACCTTTGCTTGGAAAAGATAGTTTTCAGGAAGTAGATATTGCGGGAGTGGTAATGCCTATTACGAAGCACAGCTTTATTGTAAAAGATGTTACAAAGCTGGCAAAGACCATTCGACGGGCTTTTGTAATTGCAAAAAGCGGAAGACCGGGACCGGTTCTGGTGGATATTCCAAAGGATATTACAGCAAATACAACGGAATTTAAACCATATACACCAACGCCTGTAAAGCCATATACAGCAGAAATTAAACAGGAAGATATTGAATGTGCAGTAGAATTGATTGAGAAATCAAAATGTCCGTTTCTTTTTATAGGAGGAGGAGCAGTAGCTTCCGGCGCATGGGAAGAAGTGCGTAAACTTTCGCATAACCTTCAAATTCCGGTGACGGACTCTCTAATGGGAAAAGGTGTATTCTCAGGAGAAGATCCTTATTATACAGGTATGTTAGGAATGCATGGAACAAAAGCTTCTAATCTGGGTGTGACAAAATGTGACCTTTTAATTGCAGTAGGAGCCAGATTTTCAGACCGTGTCATTGGAAATCCAAGAAACTTTGCAAGAAATGCAAAAGTAATTCATATTGATGTAGATGCTGCGGAAATTAACAAAAATATATTAGTGGACTGCAGTATTGTAGGAGATGCAAAAGAAATCCTCAAACAATTAAACGAAAGATTAAGTCCTTGTCAGAGAGAAGAATGGATTCATTATATTGAACAGTTAAAAGAGAAATATCCTTTAAAATATAGACAGGAAGGGCTTACCGGACCGGCAATCATTGAAGAATTGTACAGACAGACAAAGGGAAATGCCATTATTGTTACAGAAGTAGGACAGCATCAGATGTGGGCAGCCCAGTATTATAAGTATAATATGCCGAGAACCTTTTTGTCCTCCGGAGGACTGGGAACTATGGGATATGGATTGGGAGCTGCCATTGGAGCAAAAATGGGAAACCCTGACAAGATTGTCATCAATGTTGCAGGAGATGGTTGTTTCCGTATGAATATGAATGAAATTGCCACAGCTACCAGAAACAATATGCCTCTTATTCAGGTAGTGGTTAATAATCAGGTATTGGGTATGGTACGTCAGTGGCAGACTTTATTTTATGAGGGAAGATATTCAAATACAGTTTTACAGGATAAAGTAGATTTTGTGAAACTGGCTGAGGCAATGGGTGCAGTGGGTATTCGTGTTACAACAAAAGAAGAATTGCCAAAAGCTATTGCAAAAGCCATTGAACTGAATACAACTGTGGTTTTAGATTGTATGATTGACAGTGATGATAAAGTATTTCCAATGGTTCCGGCAGGAGCAAACATAGAAGATGCATTCGATGAAGATGATTTATCATAATTGTCTTCGACAAAAAGACAACTGTTTTTGTTGACAGCTATAAATGAAAGGTTTATCATAAAGAGAAAGAAAAGTGGTGCCATGTATTCCCCGGAGGAGTAGATGGCACACTTTTGTAAAAGGCATTTAGAGGAGGATGAGTCATGAGCAGAGTATATAATTTTTCAGCAGGACCTGCAGTATTACCGGAGGAAGTATTAAGAGAAGCATCGGAAGAAATGTTGGATTACAGAGGGTGCGGAATGTCTGTGATGGAGATGAGTCATCGTTCGAAGATGTTTGAGAGCATTTTGGAAGAAGCAGAGGCAGATTTTCGAGAGCTGCTTCATATTCCCGATAATTATAAAGTTTTATTCATGCAGGGCGGTGCCAGCCAGCAATTTGCGGCAATTCCCATGAACCTTATGAAAAATAAAGTGGCAGATTATATTGTAACGGGACAGTGGGCAAAAAAAGCATGGCAGGAAGCACAGAAATACGGAAAAGCAAACAAAATTGCATCATCTGAGGATAAAATGTACTCTTATATACCGGATTGCAGCGATTTGGAAATTGACGAACAGGCAGATTATGTATATATCTGTGAGAATAATACTATTTATGGTACGAAGTTTAAAACACTTCCAAATACAAAGGGAAAACCATTGGTGGCAGATGTGTCTTCCTGCTTTTTATCTGAACCGGTAGACATAGAGAAATATGGAATTATGTATGGTGGTGTACAGAAAAACATCGGACCTGCCGGTATGGTAATTTCTGTTATTCGAGAGGATTTGATTTCCGAAGACGTGATGCCGGAAACACCTACCATGTTGAAGTTTAAAACTCATGCAGATGCCAATTCTCTTTATAATACGCCTAATACTTATTGCATTTATATGTGCGGAAAGGTGTTTAAGTGGCTGAAAAACCAGGGTGGTCTGGAAGCTATGAAGACGTATAATGAAGAGAAAGCACGGGTTTTATATGACTTTTTGGATAGTAGTAAGATGTTTCGGGGCACAGTAAGAAAAGAGGATCGTTCACTTATGAACATTCCTTTTATCACCGGAAATAAAGAACTGGATGATAAGTTTGTAAAAGAAGCAGAAGCAGCAGGTCTGTATAATCTGAAAGGGCATCGTACCGTAGGCGGTATGCGCGCCAGCCTTTATAATGCAATGCCTATGGAGGGCGTGAAAGAACTGGTAGCATTTATGAAAAATTTTGAAGAGGGGAATTTAAAATATGTATGAGTATTATTGTTTAAATCCGATTTCAGCAGTTGGTCTTGATAAGTTTCCGGCAAAATACGAAAATGCAGATTGTATGCAGGAAGCAGATGCCATATTGGTGAGAAGTGCTGACATGCACAATCTGGAAGTAGCAGAAAAAACAGCAGCAGTGGCAAGAGCCGGGGCAGGAGTGAATAATATTCCTTTGGAAAAAATGACAAAAAAGGGAGTTGTGGTATTTAACACACCGGGAGCAAATGCCAACGGAGTAAAAGAAATGGTAATTGCAGGAATGCTGCTGGCCTCCAGAGATATTATCGGAGGTATTGAATGGCTGGAAAAACAGGATGTTACAGAAGATCTTGCAAAAAGAGCAGAAAAGCAGAAAAAGCAATTTGCAGGATGTGAAATCAGTGGTAAAAAACTGGGTATTATAGGACTTGGCGCTATTGGAGTGCGTGTTGCAAATGCTGCCATTCATCTGGGGATGGAAGTATACGGATATGACCCATATATTTCAGTAGATGCGGCATGGAATTTATCAAGAAGTATCTATCATATCAATGATGTTAACATGATATATCGTGACTGTGATTATATTACTATTCACGTACCTTTGACAGATGCTACAAAGAAGATGATTGGGAAAGAAGAAATTGCTCAGATGAAAGATGATATAGTGCTTTTGAATTTTGCCAGAGATTTGCTGGTAGACGAAGAAGCTGTCTGTGAAGCATTAAAAGCCGGAAAAATGAAAAAATATGTAACAGATTTCGCAAATCCTACTGTTGCCAATGCACCGAATACCTTAGTGACACCTCATCTTGGAGCTTCTACAGAAGAGTCTGAGGATAATTGTGCGGTTATGGCAGTAAAACAGATTATGGATTATCTGGAAAACGGAAATATTAAAAATTCTGTAAATTATCCTAGTTGTGACGGGGGTACCTGTATTGACGCAGGACGATTGACTATTAATCATAAAAATATTCCAAATATGATTTCTCAGTTCACAAAAGTACTAGGTGATGCAGGAGTGAATATTGCCAATATGATTAACAAAAGTAAAGGTGATTTTGCTTATACTATGATTGATGTTACCACTCCAATTTCCAAAGAGGTGGCACAGGCATTAAAAGCAATTGAGGAAGTATATCGAGTACGAATTATAAAATAGAGCTTCCATGAGAAAGGAACAGAAAATGAAAAAGAAAATAATGGCAATGTTATTGACAGCAGCAATGATGGTTACAGCCTTTGCTGGATGTGGAAAAACAGAAAAGAAGGCAGAAGAGCCGAAAGAGACACGGGAAGAAGTGGCTGAACAAACAGAAAAAGCACCAGTAGATGTGAATATTATGGCATTAAAAGGGCCAACAGCTATGGGGCTGGTGGAGATGATGGAAAATTCTGATTACAATTTTTCCATAGCGGCTTCTGTAGATGAGGTTTCTCCAAAGCTTTTGCAGGGAGAAACAGATATTGCCGCAATTCCGGCAAATCTGGCTTCTGTTCTTTACAATAAAACAGAAGGAGAAATTCAGGTTCTGGCAATTAATACGTTAGGTGTGCTATATATTGTGGAAAATGGAGAAACCATACAAAGTGTGGCAGATTTAAAAGGAAAAACCATTTATGCCAGTGGAAAAGGTGCAACACCGGAGTACGCTTTAAATTATATTTTATCTTCTAATGGGATAAACCCGGAGACAGATGTTACCATTGAATGGAAAAGCGAACATTCGGAATGTGTTGCAGCGTTGGCAAATGGCGAAAATAGTGTTGCCATGCTGCCTCAGCCTTTTGTAACTACGGCGCAGGCAAAAAATCCGCAGATCAGAACTGCACTTGATTTGACAAAGGAATGGGATGTACTGCAAACAGACGAAGAAAAGAAAAGCAGTATGATTACAGGGGTAGTGGTTGCCCGCAAGGAATTTGTGGAAGAAAATCCAGAGGAAACTCAGGAGTTTTTAGAGGAATATCATACTTCTGTGGACTATGTAAATGAGAATGTAAAAGATGCTGCACAGTTGATTGAAAAGTATGATATTGTACCGGCAGCAGTGGCAGAGAAAGCGCTTCCTGCCTGCAACATTGTATGTATAGACGGTGAGAAAATGGAAGAAAAACTTTCTGGATATCTGGAAGTTTTAAAAGCACAAAACCCTCAGGCAGTAGGAGGAGAAGTACCAAATCATGACTTCTATTACATCCAATAAGAAAAACAGGAAAATAAAATTGTGGGCAGTACTTTTCTGGCTGTTTGTGTGGGAAATTGTCAGTATATGGCTTGGACAGGAGATACTTCTGGTATCTCCTGCTGCTGTTCTGAAAAGACTTGGCAGTTTTATTTTTGAAGTTTCTTTTTGGAAGACAATCCGCTTTTCCTTTTTTCGTATTATAGGTGGTTTTTTCCTGGCAGTATTGGCAGGAGCGCTGGGGGGAAGTATTGCATCAAGGTTTCAGAAAATGCAGGAGCTTTTTGCTCCTCTTATTCTTGCTATGAAATCTGTTCCGGTTGCATCTTTTGTCATTTTGATTTTAATTTGGGTTCCTTCCGAAAACCTCTCTGTGACCATTTCTTTTCTCATGGTATTTCCTGTGATTTATACCAATGTATTAAACGGTATTCAAAATACGGATGAAAATCTTCTGGAAATGGCACAGGTTTTTCAGGTATCAGGAAAAAATAAAATACGCTACATTTATCTTTCTGAAGTTTTACCTTTTTTTAGAGCAGGATGCAGTGTGTCTTTGGGATTATGCTGGAAAGCAGGAGTTGCTGCGGAAGTAATCGGAATTCCTGACGGTTCTATGGGCGAAAGATTATACGAGGCAAAGGTATATTTGGATACTCCTGACCTTTTTGCCTGGACCATGGTAATTATTGTAGTCAGTATGATATTTGAAAAAATCTTTCTGGCAGTGCTGGATAAAGGCGTTCAGTGGATAGAAAGGATGTAAAGCATGGCAATTAAGATAGAAAATTTGAGCAAAAGTTACGATGGCAGACAAGTGCTCGAAAATCTGAACATGGAGCTGACAGAAGGACAGATAACCTGTATTATGGCGCCTTCAGGAAAAGGAAAAACCACATTGCTTCGTATTCTCATCGGACTGGAGCAGGCAGACAGGGGAAAGGTAACAGGAATAGAAGGCAAGGATATCAGCGTTGTTTTTCAGGAAGACAGGCTTTGCGAAAACTTAAATGTTCTTTCCAATATTCGCCTTGTACAAAAAGAAAAAACAGAAATTCGGGAAGGGTTAGAAGCAGTAGGACTTTGGGACTGCTGTCATCAGCCGGTAAGAGAATTATCCGGAGGAATGAAAAGGCGGGTGGCAATTTTAAGGGCATTGTACGCAAAATGGGATATTCTGTTTTTAGACGAACCCTTTAAAGGTTTGGATAAAAAAATGAAAGAAAGAGTTATTCAGTTTTTGAAAAAAAGCTGTGAAGGAAAGACTGTAATCTGTATTACCCATGAGGAAAAAGAGACAGAAGCCCTGGGAGCGGTCATTCAATATTTATAACAATTCTTAATAAGATGTGAGCATTACAATCGCATTGAAAAAGGAGAACAGATGGAAAAATTATGCTATTAAAATGCAAATGTTCCATCTGTTTTTTATATTTAATGCTCCTTGTTCAGCCAGTTATAGGCACAAGTTGCGTGTATTGCTGCGCCATACGGAAGAACAGCTTCGTCAAATAAAACGCCAGGGTTATGATGTTGCACGTTACATCCATCCATTTTGCACACTATCATTACATAAGAAGTAGGAACATGCTCAGAAATAAATGCAAAGTTATCAGATGGTGTTACTTTGTAATCTGTATGATGGATAAAATTAGGTGTGATTTCATTTGCATAAGAAGCGAGTTCTTTTGTAAGTTCTGGATTAGAATACGTAGGCGGAACATTAGAAAGCTCCTCATAGTTTACATTTACGTGAAACATTGTTTCAGTAGCTTCACAGATATCATGTATTCGCTTTACAAGCCTCTGACGAAGTGCTTTGCTGTAAGTGCGAAGTGTTCCCATTAAAACAGCACTATCAGGAATGATATTTGCCGTAGAACACGCATTAAACGCACCAAAAGTCAAGCTTACCTTTTCTGCAGGATCACATTCACGGGCAACCAGATTTTGAAATGCACTGTAAAGGTGAAGCCCGGCATTTATAGGATCTATTCCAAGATGTGGCATAGCACCGTGACATCCAGAACCTTTGATTGTAATTTTAAATCCATCGCAGGAAGATGTGATAAATCCAGTCCCATAGTTGAACGATGGAACAGGAGTATCGAGTACAACATGTAAGCCAAGTGCTGCGTCAACAGTTGGATTTTGGAGAAGTCCGGCATCAATCATTTTTTGTGATCCGGTAAATAATTCTTCAGATGGCTGAAACATAAGCTTTACATTCCCACAGAGTTCTTCACGACATTCGAATAAAATTTGAGCAGCTCCGAGAAGCATTGCTGTATGAAGGTCATGCCCGCAGTTATGAGCAGCGTCTGTAACACTTTTGAAAGGCAGATTGTTTGTCTCATTCATTGGAAGCGCATCCATGTCTGCACGAAGCAGTATTGTTTTACCTGACTTTCCGCCTTTAATCAAAGCGGTAACACCGGATTGGCAGATTTCTTCCGGTTCTAAACCAATCTGACGTAGATGTTCCATCACATATCTTGTTGTTTTTGGAAGATGTTCACCAGCTTCAGCATGCGTATGAAGATGATGACGGTATTCCTGCATAACTGCTTCAAGTTCTTTGGCACGTTGCAAAAAACGATTCATAAAATTACCTCCTCAGATGTTTTTAAAGATTTTTAAGATATAAAATAAAAATATCTGTCCATTTTATGCTTAATCTGCGTTCACTCTGAGTCTCTGGTCTCAAAGCTGTACTCGATAAATTTGCAAAAACTGGACAGACATTTTTGAAATTAAAAGTGGTTTTAGTATTTATCTACATGAAGCAGTTCATGTGCTTTATCTTTTAATAAAGTATCATAAAGAGAGAGGATTAATGGATTTTCATCTGCTTTTCGGATACTGGTCACATGGTCTGCCTGATACAGTCCGTCACGGCGGGCTGATTTGGTACGGTCACCGGCTCTTGGAGGCTGTCCGCCGCCCATGATACATCCTCTGCGGCATGCCATGATTTCAATAATATGGTAATGCTTTCTTCCGTTTTTCACATCTTCCATAACAGTCTGTGCATTGGCAAGTCCGCTGGCAACGCAGACATTCAAATCTGTACCTTTATAATTTACAGTAAACTCTTTAATTCCCTCATCACCACGAGCGCCTGCTTCCGCAATGGCATCCATAGTCGCTTTATTATGGTCGTCAGCAAGACGGCGAAGCATAGCTTCTGTAACACCGCCGGTTACGCCGAAGATAGCACCTGCACCGGAACCAAATCCAAATGGCATATCGCAGGCCTCTGTTTCCTGAGATGCAAAATCAATACCGGAATTGTTGATCATACGGATGATTTCCGTAGTGGTCAGTACAATATCTGTATCCTGTTCTCCGTGCGTAAAATTATTGGAGCGCAGAATTTCCATTTTCTTTGCTGTACATGGCATAATAGAAACCACAAAAGTCTTTTTGCCCTGATTTTTTTCCGGGTTTTTATAGTACTCCTTAATAACTGCTGAGAACATTCCCTGTGGGGAACGGCAGGTAGATAAATTATCTTTAAATTCAGGATACTGATCACATACAAATTTGACCCAGGCAGGACAGCAGGAAGTCAGCAGAGGCAGTTTTTCATTCTTTTCTACACGATTTAAAAATTCCTTGGACTCTTCCATGATGGTGAGGTCTGCTGCAAAAGTAGTATCGTAAACTTCATCAAAGCCCATACGGTGAAGAACAGCTACCAGTTTGCCCATAACACTGTGTCCTTTTGTCAATCCAAAAGCATCACCGACAGCTACACGGACAGCAGGAGCAACTTGTGCTACAACTCGTGTATTTGGATCATTGATAGCGTCCCAAACTTCATCCATATTGGTGCGAATGCTGATTGCACCGGTAGGACAGAATACACGGCACTGCCCGCAGCTTACACAGTCTGTTTCAGAAAGCGGTTTATCAAAGGCAGGTGTAACCATGGCATCTGTACCACGATGAGTAAAGCCTAATACCTCCAATCCCTGAAGCTCACGGCAAGCTCGAACACAGTTTCCGCAGAGAATACATTTATTCGGGTCACGAATAAGTGCAGGAGAGCTTGTGTCTAAAGGTCTTTCCTCTCTGGTATTCTGGAAACGAACAGTAGTAATATTCATTCTGTGAGCCAGTTCCTGTAATTTACATTCGCCGCTTTTCACACAAGTAGTACAGTCACGGCAGTGTGCAGAAAGGAGCAGCTCAACAATCATTTTACGATATTTTTTAATTCTTCCGGAATTGGTGTAAATTACCATGCCGTCTCTTGGTTCCTCTGAACAGGAAGCAAAAGTGCGTCCTCTGTCATCTTCTACCGTACATAAGCGACAGGCGCCAAAGGTGGACAGTTCAGAGTGATAGCAAAGTGTAGGTAAATCAATACCGGCTTTTCGAATGACAGAAAGTACATTTTTTTCATCGGTAAATTCTACTTTTCTGCCGTCTATTGTCATAAATCCCATAATCATCCCTCCTAATATTCAACATAAACTGCATCAAATGCACAGTTATCACGGCAAGAATCACATTTGATACAAAGATCCGGATTGATGTGGTAAGCTTCCTTGCGTACACCGGTAATTGCACCTACCGGACAGTTCTTTGCACATTTGCCACAGCCTTTACAAAATTCAGGATTGATTACATATTTTCTCATGGCAGTACAGTTTTTGGCAGCACATTTATGATCTACGATATGCTCCTCATACTCTTTACGGAAAGTTTTTAAAGTACTGATAACCGGAAGAGGAGCGCTTTTTCCGAGACCGCATAAAGCCATGTTTTTCACCATAGCAGCAAGTTCTTCCAGAGTGTCTAAATCTTCCAGCTTGCCTTCGCCATTTACAATTCTCTCCAGAATTTCCAGCATACGTTTTGTTCCTTCGCGGCATGGAACACATTTACCACAGGACTCTCTTTGGGTAAAGCTCATAAAGAAACGGGCAACTTCTACCATACAGGTGTTTTCATCCATGACAACAAGACCGCCGGAACCCATAATGGCATTGTATTTTTTTACGCTGTCAAAATCCAGCTCAACGTCAAGATGTTCTTTTGTCAGACATCCGCCGGAAGGACCGCCAATCTGAATGGCTTTAAAATCACCGCCGCCTTTGATGCCGCCGCCGATGTCATAGATAATCTCTCTTAAAGTAGTACCCATAGGCACTTCAATCAGCCCTGTATTTTCAATGGCACCGGTAATGGAGAAGGTCTTTGTTCCGGGACTTCCTTCTGTACCGATGGTTTTGAACCAGTCAGCGCCTTTTAATACAATTCCCGGTACATTGGCAAAGGTTTCTACATTATTTAAAACCGTAGGCTTTGCCCAAAGACCTTTGTCAACAGTACGAGGCGGTTTTACACGAGGCATACCTCTGTCGCCTTCAATAGAAGCAGTAAGAGCAGAACCCTCGCCGCATACAAATGCTCCTGCACCACGGTTGATGTGCATGTGGAACTGGAAATCCGTACCTAAAATATGGTCGCCTAAAAGCCCTTTTTCTTCCGCCTGTCGGATTGCCTTGCGAAGTCTTGCAACGGAAAGAGGATATTCGGCACGAACATAAATATAACCATTTTGAGCGCCTGTTGCGTAAGCGGCAATAGTCATACCTTCAATCAGACGGTATGGGTCGCCTTCCATAACACTGCCGTCCATGAAAGCGCCGGGGTCGCCTTCGTCTCCGTTACATACCACAAAATGTTCCGCTACATCCTTGTGAGCTGCAACCTGTTTCCATTTGCGTCCCGTAGGGAAGCCGCCGCCTCCTCTTCCGCGAAGTTTGGATTTATCTACTTCATCTAAAACTTCTTCCGGAGTCATGTCAAAAAGTGCTTTTGATAAAGCTTCATAACCACCGGAAGCAATATATTCATCAAGAGACTCTGCATCAAACTTACCGCAGTTTTCCAATGCAATACGAGTTTGTTTTGCAATAAAAGGAATTTCATCAGGAGTAGGGTAAGATTTACCGCCTTTTTTATAGAAGAGGCGTTCTACAGGTTCCTGATTTAAAACTGTGCGCTGGAAAATTTCAGCACAGTCTTCTTCCTGTACTTTTACATACTGATAGTGATAAGGTTCAATGCGTACCAAAGGTCCCAGTTCACAAATTCCCTGACATCCTGTTTTTACTGTGCCGATATGTGGAACATCTTTCTGGAATTCTACAGAAACACCTTCTAAGTCCTGACAAAGATCTAACATTTTCTGATAAATTTTTTCAGAACCGGAGGCTACACAGCCGGTTCCTGCACAGACTAAAATACGACATTTATAAGAAGCCAGTTCTTCACATGCTGCTTCTCTTTCTTTTAATAAAGCTTCTCTGCTTTCAATGATCATACATTATCACCTCTCAGTTCTGCAATTAAATCCAGAGCTTTTTCCGGCGTCATGGAAGGATAAACTTCGTTATTTACTGTCATGGTAGGTGCTAATCCGCAGGCACCGAGACAGGAAACAGTTTCTACAGTAAAAAGCATATCATCTGTAGTATGCTTTTTCTTACTAAGTCCCAGCTCTTTTTGAAGAGCTTCCAGAATAGGAATAGATTTGCGGACATGACAGGCAGTCCCGTCACAAACTTTAATTATGTATTTTCCTTTTGGCTCAAAAGAAAAATTTTCATAGAAAGTTGCTACACTGTAGGCTTTTGCCTCACGTACTCCGATTTCTTTCGCAACATAAGTCAGCAGTTCTCCTGGCAGATAGCGATATTCTGCCTGAATATCCTGCATAATGGGAATTAATGAACTTGCTTTACGGCCATAAAATTCGATGATTTCATCGGTTTTTTCATAGTAACTTTGGTCAAGCATGCTTTGATACCTCCTCCTAATAGTCAAATACGCAGCCAAAGGGAAATAAACCTTCACTTTGCGAAGCTATTTTTATTATACTTGATATGTATAAAATCTACAATCATTTTCTGTTATAAAAACAAAAAATGTACAATTTATATATACAAATCCCCTCAAGGTATGGGGGAAACTTTACAATTCACCAGATTGATGATAAGATAAAAAAAAGGAGGCGTAATATGTCTGGGGAATTATATAATTTAATGGATTGGCAAAAGATAGAGGCTCTTGTTTATTCAGAGGAAAGTGAGCCGCAGAAAACACTTGGAGCAAAAATTACAAAAAATGGTATTCTGTTTCAATGTTTTTTTCCGGGGGCACGGAAAGTAAAGCTTCTTTTTGGAAAAAAGAAACGGGAATATAAGATGGAGATGCAGGATGAAGCAGGATTTTTTGCTTGCCTGATACCAGAAAAACAGATTTTAAACTATGAATATCAAGTGCTGTGGGAAAATGGTGAGAAAAAGGTAATACAGGATCCCTATTATTTTGAAAGTCAGATTACAAAAGAAGAAGAAAAAAAGTTCCGTGCTGGAATTTGTTATGACATATATGAAAAATTAGGAGCACATTATCAAAAGATAAAAGGAGTCTGGGGTGTACATTTTGCAGTCTGGGCGCCTAATGCATTGCGTGTCAGTGTAGTGGGGGATTTTAATCATTGGGATGGCAGAATACATCAGATGAACCGGCTTTCCCAGTCAGGGATTTTTGAGTTGTTCATTCCCGGTGTAAAACCTTTGGATTTATACAAATATGAAATTAAGACAAAAGATTTGAGAGTATTTTTAAAATCAGATCCTTATGCAAATCAGGCAGAAGTTCGTCCATGTAATGCTTCTGTAGTAACAGACTTATCCAATTATCAATGGGAAGATAAATTGTGGATGAAGAAAAGAAATAAGCTTCACGCAGAGAATAAACCACTTTCTGTATATGAAGTACATTTAGGCTCATGGAAAAAATCGGAAGACGGCAGAGAATTTTATAATTACCGGGAACTGGCGAAAATGCTGTGTGAATACGTGAAAGAGATGGGATATACCCATGTAGAATTACTTCCGGTTATGGAACATCCTTTAGATGAGTCATGGGGCTATCAGGTGACGGGATATTATGCGCCCACCAGCCGTTATGGAAATTGTGAGGATTTCATGTATTTTGTGGATTATATGCACCGCAATGATATTGGCGTGATTTTAGACTGGGTTCCGGCACATTTTCCAAAAGACGATTTTGCGTTGGCTGGATTTGACGGTACACCTCTTTACGAGTATGCCCAGCCGGATAAGGCAGAACATCCCCACTGGGGAACTCTGGTGTTTGATTATGCCAGTCCTGAAGTGAAAAATTTCCTTATATCCAATGCTTTGTTCTGGGCAGAAAAATACCATGTAGATGGTATTCGTATGGATGCTGTGGCATCTATGCTCTATCTGGATTACGGCAGGCAGGAGGGGCAGTGGCAGCCCAATATTTATGGCGGTAATGAAAATCTGGAAGCAGTAGAATTTTTAAAACATTTGAATTCTATTTTTAAAAAGAAATATCCCGATGCACTTTTAATTGCAGAGGAGTCTACAGCCTGGCCGGCAGTTACAGGTGATTTAGATGATAATGGTTTGGGATTTGACAGAAAATGGAATATGGGATGGCAGAATGATTTTCTGGATTATATGGGCAAAGATCCGATTTTCAGAAGCGGTGTTCATGATGAGCTGACTTTTAGTATGTTGTATGCATATAGTGAAAAATTCTTGCTTAGTTTTTCCCATGATGAAGTAGTACATGGAAAAGGTTCTTTCCTTAATAAAATGCCTGGCGAAAAGGACAGAAAACTGGCAAATTTGCGGGCTGCTTATGGTTTCTGGATGACACATCCTGGCAAAAAGCTTTTGTTTATGGGACAGGATTTTGCTCAGGAAAAAGAATGGTCTGAAAAGTCCTCCTTGGATTGGGAACTGTTAAATGAAAAAGAACATAAGCAGATGCAGGATTATGTAAAAGCATTATTGAAACTTTATAAGGATTATCCGGCATTATATGAATATGACGATACTCCTGATGGTTTTGAATGGATTAATCATATAGAAGCAGAAAAGAATATGCTTACATTCCTTAGAAAAGGTGAGAAAAAATCAGATACATTAGTAGTTGTATGTAATTTTTCTGATTTGGTATATGAAGATTATGTTATGGGTGTTCCTTATGCAGGAGAATATAAAGAAATTTTTAACAGTGATGAGATTATTTTTGGTGGAACAGGTATAAAAAATACAAAAATCCTGAAATCCCGCAAGGCAGAGCAGGATGAAAGACCTTATTCCATAAAAATTCAGGCAGCACCTCTTTCTGTACAGATTTTTTCTATCAGAGAATGCAGTGAAAAGGTTATAAAAGAGTCTAAAATACGTAAAGAATTGGAACAGAAAATAAAAGAAGAACACATAAAAGAGGAAAATAGAATATGAGAATTATCTTGACAGATGCATTAACAGAACCACTGGAAATTGCAGGGGTTGAAGAATTTTTCAGGCAATATCTCACATGGGAATATTGGAGTCAGAAGCTGCCGTTAATTGGAAGTTTCGCAGGGAGAGTTTTGCTGGCAATTCTGGTCTATGTAGTTGCCAGTAAAATTATTCATAAGCTTTGCAAGCTGATTGTGGCATCCATGAACAGAGCAAATGCAGATACAGGTGTCACACAATTTGTGTCTTCCTTTGCAAAAGCAGCTATGTACTTTTTCCTGATTGTTTCCATTGCTACCAGCTTTGGGGTGAAAGAGTCTTCCATTGCTGCACTTTTGGCATCCAGTGGTGTTGCGATTGGTCTTGCTCTGCAGGGGGGATTGTCAAACCTTGCAGGAGGAGTGATTATACTGATTTTAAGACCATTTGTAATCGGAGATTATATTATTGAAAATTCAGGAAATCAAGAGGGGACAGTTGTGAAAATTGACCTTTTTTATACAACTTTATCAACTGTGGACAACAGAAGAATTACCGTTCCCAACGGAACCCTGACAAACTCCAGTATCGTTAATGTAACCGCAAAGGATAACCGCAAGTTAGAAATTAAAGTGGGAATTTCTTATCAGGCAGATTTAAAAAAAGCAAAGAAAATTTTAGAAACATTACTTCACGAGGATGCCAGTATCATGTCAGATCAGGAAATGCAGGTGTTTGTAGATGAACTGGCAGCAGACAGTGTGATTTTAGGACTTCGGGCATGGGTAAAGACAGAGGAATACTGGGCTACAAAATGGCGTTTGAATGAAAAAATCAAGCTCACCTTTGATGAACAGGGAATTGAAATTCCATTTCCTCAGTTGGATGTGCATATTAAATAAAGTTCATGAAGGAAAAACTTTATAGAGAGTTTAGAGTTTTTAAGAATTAAGAAATATTATTTCTATTGTTTTGTGATAAAATACTATTATGACAACAATAGAAGGGAAGATGAACATGAAAACGCAGGTATTGTACAAGAGCAGAACCGGCAATACGGAAAAGCTGGCAAAAGCAATTTTTGAGGCTGTTCCCGGACAGTGTAAGGATATTGCACCTTTAGAAGGACAGACAGATTATGAAATGGGTGACATATATTTTATAGGATTTTGGACGGACAGAGGAAGCGCCAGCGTGGAGGTGTTGGATTATCTGAGCAGCCTTCAGGGAAAGAAGATTGCCTTATTCGGTACTTGTGGAATGGGAAATGATGTAGAATATTATAAAAAAATAGAAGAAAATATACGCGTCTTTATTGAAGATGATAATGAATATCTGGGCGCTTATATTTGTCAGGGAAAGATGCCGATTTCTGTGAGAGAGAAATATCTCAGTATGAAGACAAAGAAAAATGAAAAGATGATAAATGCCATGCTTCGTAATTTTGATATGGCCATGCTTCATCCTGACACAAAGGATTTAGAAGGCGCCAAAGCCTTTGTAAAAAAAGTATTTGAAGATATCAGGAAGGAAGAATTGTAGTATGAATAAAATAAGAGAAGCGTTTCAGCGATTTATGTGTGGAAGATATGGCAGTGATCGTTTAAATCAGGTTTTACTTATTGTTTTTCTGGTTTGTGCAGTATTAGATATTTTTGTGGATAATGTATATTTTAGTGTATTGCTTACTTCATGGGAATTTTTACTTATTATCGGTATTTATTTCCGTATGTTTTCCAGAAATGTTTCAAAGAGATATGCGGAAAACCAAAAGTATTTAATTTTTGAAAACAAGATACGCAGGTTTTTCGGAAAGACAAAATACATACAGCAGCAGAGAAAAGACTTTCACATTTATACTTGTCCCCAATGTAAACAGAAAATCCGTATTCCAAAAGGGAAAGGCAAGATTAGCGTAAGATGTCCGAAATGTGGAGCAGAGTTTGTGAAAAACAGTTAAAAAAACAGTTAAAAAAACAGGAAAAGCACAGTTTTAGTGTTTTTCCTGTTTTTTTTGCGAAATTATGCTCCTTATATAAAGTTTATCCTCTAAATGGAATTGGTTATACCAGATACCAATTTAAAAAACAAGATGAAATATGGTGAAAAAAAGAGAAAAACAGTATAAAATACATGAAAAATAGAAGTTATATTGACAAAAAATCGTCATAATAATATAATGTGAATAAAATAACAAAATTGGTACAACCAATTAGAAGGGAGGGAATGAAATGGATAAATTCAAAGTTCTGGAAATTAAAAAAAGTGTTTTTTCCAGTAATGAGAAGCGTGCTGATGAGCTTCGGAATGAACTAAAGGATAAAAAATTGTTTTTATTAAACTTGATGTCCTCTCCGGGTTCAGGAAAGACTACAACTCTTACCAGAACCATTGAAGCTTTAAAAGAGGAAATTCGCATTGGTGTCATGGAAGCAGATATTGACTCTGATGTAGATGCAAAGACCATATCCGACTTAGGTGTGAAAACCATTCAGCTTCATACAGGCGGTATGTGTCATTTAGATGCCGGTATGACGGCACAGGGGCTGGAAGGTCTTGAGGCAGATGAACTGGATCTGGCAATTTTAGAAAACGTGGGAAACTTAGTCTGCCCTGCAGAATTTGACACCGGAGCAGTAAAAAATGCCATGATTTTAAGTGTGCCGGAAGGTCATGATAAACCACTAAAATATCCTTTGATGTTTTCTGTGTGTGATGTGGTTTTGATTAATAAAATTGATGTAATTCCATATTTTGACTTTGATATGGAGCAATGTAAAAAGAACATTCTGATGCGTAATCCGAAAGCTAAAATTATTCCTGTCAGTGCAAAGACAAGGGAAGGAATGCAGCAGTGGATAGATTGGCTTTTAGATGAAGTAAAGCATTGGAAAGAGTAGAAATAAAGAAAGGGAGAGTCGCACATGGCAGAAAAAAGAGAGTTGATTTTAAAGCTGGGGCAGAAAATCACAGACCGTATTGGACATAAGGTTACTGTGGATGATCCGGAATACTGGGGGCTTGCCTGTATTGTAACAGATGAAATGGCAGAAGTTGCACTGAAGATGAAAGTACGTAAACCTATGACATTTCCTCAGATTTTAAAAGCTACAGGAAAAGAAGAAAAAGAGCTGGAAAAACTTTTAGAAGAAATGAGTGTTGTAGGACTTCTGGAATATAATTGGGAAAATCCTCAAAAGGAAAAACAGTACATACTCCCTATGTTTGTTCCGGGCAGTGCAGAATTTACCAATATGAACCGCAAACAGCTGGAAGAACATCCGGAGCTGGGCAGATTTTTTGAGAGAATGTCAAGGCTTCCATTAGAGAAAGTAACTCCAATGGTGCCGCCTGGAGGGGCAGGGATTGGTATGCATGTTATTCCGGTAGAAAAAGCAATTGAGATGGAAAACCAGTCCATTGACATTGAGCATATTTCTCATTGGCTGAAAAAATATGAAGGAAAATATGCGGCAAGTCCATGTTCCTGCAGATTATCAAGGCAGACTTATGAAGAGGGCTGTGCAGATGATCCGGAAGACTGGTGTATAGCAGTTGGTGATATGGCAGATTATGTAGTAGAAACACAAAAGGGCGGACGATATATTACTTACGAAGAGGTATTAGATATTTTAAAACGGGCAGAGGACAATGGATTTGTTCATCAGATTACCAATATTGATGGAAAGAATAAAATCTTTGCTATTTGTAACTGTAACGTAAATGTGTGCTATGCACTGCGTACTTCTCAGTTATTTAATACACCGAATATGTCCAGATCTGCTTATGTTGCCCATGTTAAGACGGAAAATTGTGTTGCCTGCGGAAGATGTGTGGAATATTGCCCTGCAGGAGCTGTAAAACTGGGACAGAAGCTTTGTACTAAAGACGGACCAATAGAATATCCAAAACATGAGCTTCCTGATGCAGTGAAATGGGGACCGGAGAAATGGGATGAAAACTATCGAGATAACAATAGAATTAATTGTTATGATACAGGTACGGCTCCTTGTAAAACAGCATGTCCTGCCCATATTGCAGTACAGGGATATCTGAAAAAAGCAGCGCAGGGGAAATACAGGGAAGCGCTGGCTCTGATTAAGAAAGAAAATCCATTTCCGGCAGTGTGTGGACACATCTGTAATCGTAGATGTGAAGATGCCTGTACAAGAGGAACCATTGACCAGGCAGTTGCCATTGATGAAGTAAAGAAATTTATTGCAAAGCAGGACTTAACAGCCGAGAACCGTTATATTCCGCCGATTATTCCACCTACTACAGGCAGATTGTTTGAAGAAAAAATTGCCATTATCGGTGGCGGCCCGGCAGGACTCAGCTGTGCCTTTTATCTTGCGGAAAAGGGTTACAAACCTACTGTTTTTGAAAAGAATGAAAAACCGGGCGGTATGCTGGTCTATGGAATTCCTTCTTTTAAACTGGAAAAAGACGTAGTAGAAGCCGAAATTGATGTAATGCGCCAGATGGGCGTGGAAATCAAATGTGGTATTGAAGTAGGAAAAGATATTACATTGGATGAACTGCGTAAACAGGGATATAAAGCCTTTTATCTTGCAATTGGATGTCAGGGTGGAAGAAAAGCAAATATTCCGGGAGAAGATGCAGAAGGCGTTATGACTGCTGTAGATTTTCTTCGCACAGTAGGAGAAAATCAGAATTATCAGGTGGAAGGCCGTACGGTAGTCGTAGGAGGCGGAAATGTGGCTATAGACGTAGCACGAACCAGCAGTCGCTGCGGAGCATCTGAAGTTTCTATGTTTTGTCTGGAAAGCAGAGATGTTATGCCTGCATCAGAAGAAGAAATTGCAGAGGCACAGGAAGAGGGCATTACACTGAATTGTGGTTGGGGCCCTAAGGAAATTTTAACACAAAATGGAGAAGTCAAAGGAATTGTGTTTAAAAAATGTCTTTCTGTATTTGATGAAAAGAAACGTTTTGCTCCTAAATTTGATGAAAATATAACGATGACTGTACCATGTGAAAGAGTATTTTTAAGTATTGGACAGAGCATTATTTGGGGCAATTTGTTAGAAGGCTCTAAAGTAGAATTAGGCAGAGGAAATGGTGCGGTAGCAGATAAAGTAACATATCAGACCGCAGAGCCGGATATTTTTGTAGGCGGCGACGTTTATACAGGACCCAAATTTGCCATTGATGCCATTGCGGCAGGTAAAGAGGGCGCAATTTCCATTCATCGTTTTGTTCAGCCTCACAGCAGCTTAACAATCGGAAGAAACAGACGTCAGTTTATTGAACTTGACAAGAATAATGTTCAAATAGAAGAATACGATAATTCTTCCCGTCAGATACCGGGGGTGAAGAAAGATATTGATGCTCATAAATCTTTTAGAGATGCAAAAGAAACTTTTACAGAAGAACAGGTAAGAAAAGAAACTGCACGTTGCCTGGGCTGTGGAGCTTCGGTAGTAGATGAAAATAAATGTATTGGCTGTGGTGTTTGTACTACAAAATGTGAATTTGACGCTATTCATTTATACAGAGAGCATCCGGAATGTAGTACCATGCATAAATCAGAGGATAAGATGAAGGTAATTCTTCCTTATGCATTTAAACGCGAGATGAAAATCCGCTTTGGAAAAAAGGAGAAATAGAAGATGCATGAGCTGGGAATTGTTTTTCATATTATTGACAGTTTAAAAGAAGTGGGGGAAGAAAATCATTTACAGCAGATTGCGGGGGTAACTCTGGAAATAGGGGAAGTTTCGGGAGTTTTGGAAGACTATCTGCAAAGCTGTTGGCGCTGGGCCTCAGACAGAACAGAACTTTTAAAAGGAGCAGCGCTTACCGTAGAACAAATTCCGGCAGTGACCTTTTGTGAGGACTGTAAAAAGACTTATTCTACAACAGAATTTGGAAAAACCTGTCCTTATTGTAAAAGTGAAAACACATATCTTGTGACCGGAAATGAGTTTAATATTAAAGAGATAACTGCCTGCTGAAATCGGCAGGCAGAAAGAGAAAGGAAGGGATTTTATGTTATTTCAGATTTATGGAGATAACACTATATGGCAGATTTTAGGCTGGATTTTAGTATTTGCAGGGCTTATTCTCATGAATGAGCTGGCAAGAAGAAGCAAAACAGGAGGAATTTTTTGCTTTTTGATTTTACCTGCGGTATTGACCGTATATTTTGTGGCAATTTATGCAGGAGCGGCTATGGGGGCAGATTGGGCACTTCATAATCAGACTTATCTTCACATGACAAGCTGGTTCCATTATGCAAAGCTCTATGCGGCAACTGCAGGATGTATCGGCTTTATGATGATTAAATACAAGTGGGGAATTGGAAAACAGGAATGGTTTAAACTGTTTCCGTTTCTCATTGTGGCAATTAACATTTTAATTGCAGTAGTCAGTGATTTTGAGTCCGGTGTCAGAGGTATGATGGCAATGGCAGAATACGGAGACCGTTGGTGGTTGTCATCTGAAAACGTATGGCTGTATGGCGGCTGGTGGAACTGGGTAAACGGTATTTCCGGTTTAATCAATATTTTCTGTATGACAGGATGGCTGGGAATTTATGTTTCCAAGGATAAAAAAGATATGCTGTGGCCGGATATGACATGGTGCTTTATTCTGGCTTATGATTTATGGAACTTTGAATATACTTATAACAATCTGCCTACACACGCATGGTACTGCGGACTGGCGCTTCTCTTAGCACCGACAGTTGCCAATGCCCTTTGGAATAAAGGCGGCTGGATACAGAACAGAGCAAACACTCTGGCTTTATGGTGTATGTTTGCACAGGTATTTCCATTGTTTCAGGATGCCAGCAGATTTACCACCATACCGGTGCTGTATGCAGATGGATTTATGGACGCTGCCACAAGACCATCCGCAGCAAATCCCACAATGCAGGGTGTGGTAGCAGTTATTGCACTGATTGCTAATATTGCATGTATGGCAATGATTATCAAACGTGCAAAACAGCAGAAGAAAAATCCATATACACATGAGATTTTCACAGACCAGAAAGACTTTAAGCTGGCTATGGAAAGAGCAGAGAGATAAAAAAGAAAAACTGTTGTATGAGCAGTTATTGATAGTTCAATAGCTGTTCTATACAGCAGTTTTTTGTTGTAGTCAATATAAGTAACTGATATAATACAGATAAAGATTTGAATAGAAAAAGGGGATATTATGATAATTTGGGTTGTATTTTTTCTGATTGTTTTGTGGGTGAATTTACCATCAATTATACAAAAGCAGCTTGCTGATAAATTCGCAAACGGAGATTATCGTTCAAGTGATTGTCCAATTAAAATGATAGAATGGTTTAGACTTTATCCGTTAAAAAAATGTATATTAGTTTTTTTATGGCTGCTTAGTCTTTACCCATCTGTAAGAGGCTGTATATTAGTATGGGTGAAAAATGAAAAAGAGTTTCTTGAGGTTGCATTGTTTTTTATTTCCATCACTGTTTTAACCGCATATCCCATTTGGAGATACGTCAGAAGACCGTATCATTGTGCAATTATTTTAAATCGTTTTTTTTCTAAAGACGAACTGGAAAACAAATTAAGAAATGAAAGGTTTGAAAGAGTAAAATTTGAAAGTCCTGCTTTGCGGAGGGAGTATATGTTTGTAAGCAGAAATTGGTTGGTTATAAACGGAATACTTTACGAGAAACGATACATGAAGAATTTTCAATACATATATTCAGGAAAAGCACGTGGCGTATGGATTACCTATTATAATGATAAAGGCTTAGCGCTTCCTTTTTCACGCATAGGAGACAGAGGGGGAGAAATTGAAAGAACAATGGATATTATTTAGATACTATGTCAAAAGTACATTATAGTATATAAAAATATATCCGAATGTTCGAAATCTGAAACTGACAGAAATGAAAGATATATTTCAAAAATCAAATATATTGAAAACAATACAAAATAATCAGTCAAAATAAATCTGTGTATCTCCATCAATACATTGCTTCAGAGAATGCTCAATCCAATCTACTGCTCCCTGTGTATCTCGGTTTTTTATATAAGTCCACATGGTGTAATTGCGGTTGTACAGTGTTTCTATACCATAGAGTTCACAAAAACGTTCCCACATAGTAAAGATAGGGGCATGGAAGGATTGGAAAATCAGTGGTATTAAAGTGTTTTTGGAGGACAGGGCAAATTCGTGCTGAAAAGCAAAAGCAGCCTCAATAGCTTTCTGGACATTTGTAGTATTTTGAATTGCATCTACTTTTTCGAAAAGAATTTGAATTTCCTCATCTGTGATTATGGGAATGCTCAGTCTGGCAATTAGAGTGTCAAGAGCAATACGTACTTCTAAAATGGAGCGGATTTCTTCCCTGCGAATACGTCCTCCATTATACTTCATAATAGCAACTAAAGTTTCTACTGTGCCCTTTCTGCGATAGTCTGCTACAAAAGTTCCACTTCGCGGTTTGACAATTAAGAACCCCTTTTTTTCTAATTCTGCAATTCCGCTGTTTACTACAGCACGGCTGACCTGCATCATTTGGGCAAGCTGTCGTTCAGGAGGAAGTTTTTCGCCGATTTTCAGCTTTCCTGACAAAATCATATTTTCTAATTGGTCTACAAAAAGTTCCCGAAGAGAAGGGGAACTGATTTTCTCAAATTCCATAATATTTCTCCAAAACAGTAAAATTTGAATTTATTATATTGCGAAATAAAAGAAACTGCAAGAGCTTTCTTATTTTTAATTGACCGCAGTGAAATGGTATAGTATTATATAGTTGTTTTACAATTTAGAAAAAACAGCGGGATAAGCTGTTGAGCAGGAGGAAACCATGTTAATTGTTAAGAAGTTTGGAGGAACCTCTGTTGCCGATAAGGAGCGCATTTTTAATGTGGCAAAACGGTGTATTGAGGACTATGAAAAAGGAAATGATGTTGTGGTTGTTTTGTCTGCGATGGGGAAATATACGGATGAATTGATTGAAAAAGCTCATGATATCAATCCTAATCCACCTAAGCGGGAAATGGATATGTTATTTACTATTGGTGAGCAGATGTCTGTATCCCTTATGGCAATGGCAATGGCACAGTTGGGAGTGAGAGCTGTTTCCTTAAATGCTTTTCAAGTACCTATGCATACAACCAGCAGTTATGGAAATGCAAGGTTAAAGAAAATCGACACAGAGAGAATTAAAAGAGAACTGGAAGACCGAAAAATTGTAATTGTAACAGGCTTTCAGGGTGTAAATAAATATGATGATTATACAACGCTGGGCAGAGGCGGTTCTGATACCACAGCAGTAGCTTTGGCAGCAGTTCTTCATGCAGATGCCTGTGAAATTTATACAGATGTAGATGGTGTTTACACAGCAGATCCTCGTCTTGTACCAACAGCGAAAAAGTTAAAAGCAATTACTTATGATGAAATGCTGGATTTGGCTACATTGGGAGCAGGAGTGTTACATAATCGCTCTGTAGAAATGGCAAAAAAATATGGCGTACGCCTTGTAGTACGTTCAAGTTTAAATAACTCAGAAGGAACAGTGGTAAAGGAGGTTGTAAATAAAGTGGAAAGAATGATTATCAGCGGGGTTGCATTAGATAAAAATGCAGATAGAATTTCAGTAATCGGTATTCAGGATATGCCGGGAAGTGCATTTAAACTTTTCAACACATTGGCAAAGAAAAATATTAATGTAGATATTATTATCCAGTCAGTAGGAAGGGATGGAACAAAAGATATTTCCTTTACAGTTTCCCATGAAAATCTGGAAGAAGCTATTGCACTTTTAGAAGAGAAGAAAGAAGCATTGGGCTTTGAGAAAGTAGAGTATAACTGCGATGTTGCCAAGCTTTCTATTGTAGGAGCAGGTATGATGTCTAATCCGGGTGTTGCAGCAAAAATGTTTGAATGTCTGTATAATCAGGATGTAAATATTAACATGATTGCCACTTCAGAAATCAGAATTACAGTTTTAGTAGCACAGAAGGACGCAGTGGCAGCTATGAATGCAGTTCATGATGCATTTGGTTTATCTGAGAGAAACTAATAAAAGCAGGATGGTATAGCGTCTCCTGAGTTAAGCGTTTGGAAAAGGAAGATAGATAAATATGGATGCCAAAGAAAGAAAGCGGCTGCTTCGAAAAAGAGCAGTGAGAAGGCAATTAGGGATGATAGCAGCAGTCCTTTTCGTTATAGGACTCAGTATCTATTTTGTGTCCTGCATTACATCTGCAAGAGCAGAGGCGAAGGAAGAAAAAGCAAAAAAGGAAGCCCAGATTGCCAAAGAAGAAGCAAAAGAGGCAGCCGTTAAAGTGCGCCAGAAAGAGCACGAAAAGGAAGCAAAAGAGCGAGAAGAATTAATGAAAAATCTCCAGAAGGAAACGGAAAAAATGGTAAGCGGATTTGCGGGAGACTGGAGTGTATATATTCAGGAAATGGATTATGGAAATGAAATTTTGTTAAATAATGAACCCATGTATCCGGCGAGTTTAGTAAAGCTGTTTGTTATGGCTGCTACTTATGAAAATCTGGATGAGGTTATGGAAACTCAGACAGAGTACTACGGAAGTACAAAGAAAGCTTGGAAAGAAACAAAGAAGCTTTTAGAGGAAATGATAGAGGTTTCCGATAATGAAGCATATAATGAGCTGATAAAAGTTCAATCTTCTGATCGAAGCTTTGTAGAAGGAGCTGCTAAAATTAATGAATATCTGGAAGAAAATGGATATGAGGATACAGGAATACATACTACGTTACATCCGGCATACTCTAAGTCTGAAAAAGACGGTAAAGGAGATAATGTAACTACGGTAAAAGACTGTGGAAAGCTTTTAGAGAAAATCTATACGGGAAATTGTGTCAGTCATGAAAAATCAGGAAGTATGCTGCATTTATTGCTAAACCAGGAAAATACTATCAAAATCCCTCAGGGACTGCCAGATGGAACAAAGGTTGCCAATAAAACAGGAGAAACTTCTGAGGTACAGCATGATGCAGCAATCGTATATGGAGATAGCACAGATTTTATTTTATGTATTATGACAAAAGATACCAATGGAGCGGAAGAAGTATATGGAGATATCCATGAACTTACGGAAATGGTATATGGTACTTTAAATCCATGAGAATAAGAGCTGTTGTGTCAGGAAAATCCTTGATACAGCAGCTCTTATTTATGTGTCAGGAAATAGATTTTTTATAGAGAATTTTAGGATAAACTGGGAGTAAAAATAATTAAGGAAGGAGTAAAAAGATGGGTTGCAGGATTTTAATTGTCGATGATGAGACAGGAATTTTACAGCTTTTAAAGGATTATTTTGAAATACAGGGATATGAAGTTTTAACTGCCCAAAATGGAAAGGAAGCCATAGACAAATCTATGGAGGATTTAGATTTGATTTTACTTGATATCAATTTACCGGATATTGATGGTCTGCATGTGTGTCAGGAAATCAGAGAAAAAATTCAGTGTCCTATTTTGTTTTTAACTGCGAAAATAGAAGAACAGGACAGGATTAATGGCTTTTTAATGGGTGGTGATGATTATATTTTAAAGCCTTTCTCCATAGAGGAATTAGGTGCAAGAGTCATGGCACATATTAGAAGAGAAAAGCGACATCAGCCTGGAAAGGAGTCTCAAAAGGGCTTTGTAATTTCTTATAGTCAGCGGAGTATTTTTTATGATGGAACGCCTATTACATTTACAAAAACAGAGTTTAATATTTTGGAATTGTTGTCTATGAACCCCGGACAGATATTTAGTAAGGAGCAGATTTATGAGCAGGTAAGAGGCATTGACGGTACAGGAGATAACACCATTATTACAGAGCATATCAGGCGTATTCGCAATAAAATCAGTGCATATACAGACAGAGAGTATATTAAAACGGTATGGGGAGTGGGGTATCAATGGATTGGATAGACGTAAAGCTTGAAAACTTGAAAAGGCGAATACAGGAAATGTCTTTATTCCGTGGGATTTTATGCTATTTTCTTATCTACGGAGGGGCTGCATTCATACTTACCATTCTCACAGTGCGTATTTGCGACAGACGGCTTTTGATGTGGCATACAGGAAGAATAGAATTGGAGAATTGGCAGGTGATTTTATGGGGAATAAGTTCCAGATTTTCCGGCTTTTTCTACTTGGCAGTATCGGTAATTTTTATGCTGAAACAATTTTATAAGAACAGATTAAAGATGCCTTTTGCGCTTTTAGAAAAGGGAGTTCTGGAAATACAAAATCAGAATTTACAGTTTTCTCTGGAATATGAAAGTCAGGATGAGATGGGACAGCTTTTAAAATCCATGGATAAAATGAGGGAAACTTTGATAGAAAATTATGAGTATATGTGGAAGCTCATAGAGGAACAAAAACAGTTAAATGCAGCATTTGCCCATGATTTACGCACACCTTTAACGGTTTTAAAAGGATACTGTGAGTTTTTAAGCAGGTATCTGCCTCAAGGGGCAGTGAGCCAGGAAAAGATGGCAGATATTTTGCTTTTAATGACAAAACAGTTGGAACGTTTGTCTGATTTCAGCAAGACCATGAAAGAAGTTCGCAATCTGGATGAATATCCTATTGAAAAGGAAAATACAGAACTGTTCCATTTTTGTAAAACCATAGAAGGTATTACAGAAGCTCTGAATATGGGAGGAGATGTTACACTTTCTGTAAAATATTTATCTGAGGAAATGGAAAAACAGAAGGTATTTTTTGATGAAAATATTGTGCTGGAAGTTTTAGACAACCTGTTATCCAATGCCATTCGTTTTGCCAAGAGTCAGGTCATTGTGTCCATTGAAATTGAAGAAAAAGCAATGGGAAAATACATGTATTTATATGTAGAGGATGACGGAAAAGGCTTTTTAGACAGTGAATTGCATAAAGCTATTGCACCATATTACAGCAGCGAACAGGAAGAGGAACATTTCGGGATTGGACTTTATATCTGTAATATACTCTGTAATTTACACGGAGGAACAGTCAGTCTGGCAAACAGAATAGACGGAAATGGAGCAATTATTTCAGCCTCCTTTTTGATTTCTTAAAGAATTTTTAGGAAAAAGTAGATAGAATGTAGAGTTTTTTCTTTTAAGATAAGAACATCAAAGAAAAGGGAGATGAAATTATGAGTTTAGAAATTGAAATAAAAAACCTGAGTAAAAATTATGGAAAAAAACAGGCGCTTGACCATGTAAATCTTACGATTTCACAGGGCATGTTCGGACTTTTGGGAAGAAACGGAGCAGGGAAAACCACGTTGATGAAAACTCTTGTAACCCTTCTGAAAAAGCAGCAGGGAAGTATTACGATTTGCGGAATACCTGTGGAAGAAACCGCAGAAATCAGAGAAATAGTGGGCTATCTGCCACAGGATTTTTCCATGTATCCCAATATGACGGTGTATGAGGCGATGGATTATCTGGGCGTTTTGTCCGGTATGTCAAAAGAGGAGAGAAGAAAAAGAATACCTAAGCTTTTGAAACGTGTAAATCTTCAGGATGACAGAGGAAAGAAAGTAAAGGCTTTGTCAGGAGGAATGAGAAGAAGACTGGGGATTGCACAGGCAATTCTTCATAATCCAAAGGTACTGATTGTAGATGAGCCTACCGCCGGTCTGGACCCGGAGGAACGAGTACGTTTTCGAAATCTTTTAAGTGAAATTGCAGAAGAAAGAATTGTAATTTTATCTACTCATATCGTAGGAGATATTGAAGCTACCTGCGAAAATATTGCAGTTATGGATGGGGGAAAAATCCTTTTTAAAGGTACGGTAGAGGACTTCCTTTCTCTGGCAGAAGGCAAAGTTTATACAGTAAAAGTCAGCAAAAAGGAACTGCCTCGATTAAAGAGGGAATATCGTGTGACAGGTATGCTTACTACGGGAAATAACGTTTCTGTAAGATTTATTTCTGATGAGAGACCGCCGTTTGCAGCAGAAATATGTACGGCAGGAGTGGAGGACGCTTATATGTATCTCATGGGAGAAAAGGCAGGTGAGATGGATGTTCTTTAAGCTATTGCAAAAGGAATGTATGCAGACTTTTAAAAGTCTGATTTATTGGATTTATGTAATTTGTGTGTTGCTGTTTTTCTTTACGCAGATGGGAAGTCCGGAGTTTGATGCAAAGAAACCTGTAAAAACAGAAAACGGAGTATATGGAACTGTTTTTTCAAAAGATGAAAAGGATATTCAGGAAGTTTTGTTAGGGGAACTGGCACAGGACTTTTATGAAAATAGCTGGAGAACGTATCCGGCAGGTTTTATCAAATATGTGAAGTTAGATGAAAAAGAAACACAGGAAATCGATAATATTCTGGAGGAAATGACAGGACTTACAGAAGAACAGAGAAGGATGTCAATCGAAAAATTTGAAGAAGAAATTTCACAGCCTTATATGTCTCCTGATTTTCGTCTTCCTGTAAAAGAGGGTGTTTCTTATGAAACTTTTAAGGAAAATATGAAAAAAGTATGCGTTATTTTAGGAGCGGGTTCCTCTTATGAGGAGGGTAAATTCAGTCAGGGTGTAGAAGTTCCGGCAGATTATGAAGATGCTGTGGCAGAGTATGAAAATCTCATAGAAAAGGATAAATTTACAGGAGGATATGCAAGACTCTTCAGTGATTATCTGGGTATTGTTTTAGGAATTATGCCTGTGTTCGTAGCTGTTACAAGATGTATGCGAGACAGAAGAGCAAAAATGCAGGAACTGATTTATGTTCGTAAAGTTTCTTCCGGTACCGTAATCTTAAGCAGATATATCGCTATGGTAGTGACCATGCTTTTACCGGTAATTTTTGCAGCCCTTTATACTTTGATGCAATGTATTGGTTATACAAAAGGTATGGATATTGCCATTGATTATCTGGCATTTGTACCTTCTGTATTTGTCTGGCTGCTGCCGGAAATTATGGTAGTATCTGCACTTGGTATGTTTTTGACAGAGCTTACAGATACAGCCATTGCGGTTCTCGTGCAGGCAGTATGGTGGTATACCGGTGTATTTATGCAGGGAGATGTTTTAACTTCCGGAGATTTTGGTTTCCATCTGGTTATACGTCATAACAGCGTATTAGATTATCAGGTGTTTGCAGACCATTATCAGGAATTTATTATAAACAGAGCCTTTTATGCAGGAGTGGCATTGTTTTTCGTTGTACTGTCTGTATGGGTTTACAGTATGAAAAGAAAAGGAGCGTGGGATTTTTATGGAAAGATACTTCGTGGTAGCAAAAGAAAATCAAAAGCATAATCTACGGATACCATTTTTACTTTGTAGTTTACTTCTTATAGTTTCCCCTCTTTTTCTGGGGATGGAAAACCTTACAGAGCCGGAAACTGCAAAAGTTTTGGAATATTATGTGGCACTTATCAGTGTGATTTTATTGCCGGCAGTTTTCCTGCCGGAACAAGACAAAGACATTAGAGATTTGTTATCATCAAAGTATACGCCCATGGCAAAGTTGTATGGCATTCGGATTATACAGGCGATGCTCTATTTAATGTTACTTTTAGGCGTTTATATGTGTATTTTAAAAGCAGGAAATTGTGAATTTGCTTTTGGAAAATTGTATATGGGCGAGCTGGCAACTATGGTATTCTTAGGAGGAATGGGCGTTTTTTTCTATGCACTGACGGATCAGGTAGTGGTGGGCTATATGATACCGCTTCTGTATTATATGTTGAATATTACCATTCCCATTAACAGGATAGGCACATTTTATCTGTTTTCCATGAGTATTGGCAAATATGAGTGGAAATGGACTTTGGGAATGGCAGGTGTTGTGCTTTTGGCTGCAGGAATAGCTATTCGCTCCAAAAGAAAATAAATATTTATCGAAAAACGATAAAAAAATATTGAAAAACAAAAAGTTCTGTGGTATTCTTTGGTAAAGAAAAATCACAGAACTTTTTTGCAGGAGGTAAAACATGAATTGGAACAAGGATAAAAGCTTAAAATTTACAAGAGTTTGTATTTATTTGTTTGCAGTCATTCTTGTGGGAATGTGCATTGGCGCTCCGTGGCTGTATCGAGGTTTTTTGGAACTTCGCAGTCCTCTTTTAGACGGAAGGCTGCCGTACTTTTTAGTAACAAATTATACCACAGCAGTTCCCGTTGGAATTGCACTTTACAAAATGAATGGTTTGTTGAAAAACATCAGTGCAAATGAGGTGTTCATCTCTGAAAATACAGAATATTTAAGACAGCTGTCCTGGTGTTGTGTGGCAGCAGGAATGATTTTTGCAGCCAGCGGTTTTTATTATTTTCCGTTTTGGTTTTTATGCGGGACAGCCATGTTTATGGCTTTGATACTGCGTGTGATAAAGAATGTTTTTGCACAGGCAGAAGAAATTAAAAGAGAAAATGATTATACCATATAGGAAGGGTGATAAGAATGCCTATTGTAGTTAATCTTGATGTAGTTATGGCAAAGAGAAAAATCAGCGCAGGAGATTTGGCAAAAGCCATTGACATTACACCTGCCAATTTATCTGTGTTAAAAAACGGAAAGGCAAAAGCAGTTCGTTTTACTACTTTGGAAGCTCTTTGTAAGACCTTGGAGTGCCAGCCGGGAGATATTCTGGAGTATGTTTCTGAGGAAGAATTCTAAACAGTTTTCAGAAAGTGAGGAAGAAGAATGGAAGATAAAAATCAGGTAAGTACAGAAATGGGCTTACCTTTAGAAAGTGAACCCTTTTTTAAGGAAATGAAGGTAGATAAATGGGATAAAATTTTTGCAGCAGCTTATTTGGTTTTAGGATATGTATTGTGGAAAACAGGACAGTATGACTCTTTTTTTAATATATCAGGCTTTGTTGTTCTTTATATTGCAGTAGTTTCTCTGTATTGTTTTGTGAAAGGTTTTCATATAAATGGTGAAAAGATATTTTGGAGTATTATTTTGCTGGGAGTTGGAATACCTTACGGGTATTATTCAATCATGCCTCTGACACAGTTGGGGATGCTGGGAGTTGTGGGAGCATATTGGACTTTGGTTATGACAGAAGCTCTTGTCTCGGAAGGCAAAACCTCTTCGTGGGTACTTCTTGATGTCTGGTATGCTCTGATAATTTTGCCGCTTTCTAATTTTTTATGTCAAATCAGAGTGTTGCTGCAAAGTCTGTTCAGTAAATCGCAGAAAAGAACAGGAGTTATGATTTTATTGGGGATTGGGATTTCTCTGCCGGTACTTGTTATTATTTTGCCGGTTTTATCCCAGGCAGACGCAGGATTTTCTCAGATGCTTGGCAGAGCTTTGGGAAATATTTTTGATGGAGGACTTTTCCTTCAGCTATGTATAGAAATTCCTATTGTGCTTATTCTTTCTTCTCTGATGTTTGGCACTGTTTATGGGGGAATTTATCAGAGAAATATAGAAAAAGGCCTCTGTAAAGAACATCATGAAATATCAGGAGAAGGTTTGCATATAATACCGGATGTGGCAATTTATACCTTTGCCGGAATTATCGGATTTACTTATGTTTTGTTTATCGCTTTTCAGGCAAAATATCTTTTTTCTGCCTGTGCAGGTATTTTACCGGAGAGCTTTACTTATGCGGAATATGCAAGACAGGGCTTTTTTGAGCTCTGCGGAATTACTGCTTTTAATGTACTTCTTCTCCTTTTTATGAATGTTTTTACAAGAACCATAACAAGAGAAAACAAAGTACTTTCTGTAATAAATGTAGCTTTTTCCACAGTGACAATTTTACTTTTGATTACGGCAATGAGTAAGATGGGAATGTATATTGCAGTTTATGGTTTTACCATAAAGAGAATACAGGCAAGTGTATTTATGATATGGCTGTTTCTTGTTCTTGCTATGATTATCTATCATCAGAAAAAGAAAATTCCATTGGTTCGCCGGGCTGTTTTTTCAGGTGCGGTTCTCTTTACCTTGCTGTGTATATTGCCTTTGGAAGCGATGCTTTCACTGTACTAGAAAAACAACAGAAAAAGTGGTTGCCAGAAACTCTATACTTGTATATACTATATTTTTACAGAAACAAACTATACAGGTGAGGTGTTTATGGAAACAAAGGATTTTATGACAAAACCGGTAAAAGGGTTATTTTTTCATTATTTAATCCCGTCTATTATGGGCACAATGGTAACTTCCATTTATGTTCTGGCAGATACCATTATTATCGGAAAAGGGTTGGGAAGTGTAGCGATGGCAGCATTAAATATTGCACTTCCCATTTATAATGTGTTCTTTGGATTAGGACTTTTGTTTGGTGTCGGTGGTTCTGTTCTGATGTCTATTTTCAGAGGACGAGGAGAGAAAGAAAAGGCAGATGCGTATTTTACAGCTTCCTTTCTTTTAAACATTCTTGTATGGCTTTTGCTCCTTGTGGTAAGTGTAGTTTTTATGGAGGATATTGCATGGATTTTAGGAGGAACAGAGGAAACCATGCCTTATATTATGGACTATATTCCTTACATTATATGGGGAATGGGAGCATATTTCCTCTCTGCTTTTTTACAGACTTTTGTAAGAAATGACGGCGCTCCGAAGCTGGCAATGAATGGTGTAATTGCCGGAGGAATTACCAATATTGTATTGGATTATGTGTTTGTATTTCCAATGAAAATGGGTATGGCAGGAGCTGCAATCGCAACAGTCATTGGGTCTTATTTAACCGTAGGAATTTTACTTATTCATTTCTTTACAAAGAAAAATCAGTTGAAATTTAATTTCCGCGGTATTCGTTTGAGCTATATTAAAGATATTATGGTGAACGGAACGGCCAGTTTTTTAATTGAAGTTTCATCAGGAATTACGATTTTTGTGTTTAATTTACAGCTTTTAAAATATGTGGGAAACTTAGGGGTTACCGTATTTGGAATTATCTGTAATACATCTATTGTAGTTATGGGATTATGTAAAGGTGTTAATCAGGCATCCCAACCTATTATTTCTATAAATCATGGTGCAGGTCAGTTTGAAAGAACTTTTTCTGTAAGAAAACTGACGATGATTACATCTATTATTGTCTGTGGTGTGATTGTAGCGGTTGGAATTTTTGCACCTGATTTCTTTACCTATATTTTCTTAAATCCTGATAAGGAAATCCTTTCCATGTCAGGAGATGCAGTGCGGATTTACTTTATCGGATTTTTATTTACAGCAGTAAATATGGTGTATATCTGTTATTTTCAGTCTGTGGTAGAAAATGGATATTCCTTGCTGCTATGTCTTTTAAGAGGCTGTATTTTGGTGTTGATTTTTGTGTATGTACTACCTGTTTTTATGGGGGTTACAGGAATTTGGCTGGCATATCCGGTGGCAGAATTATGTACCATGACAGTGGGAATGTTTGTAATAAAGAAAACAGACAGAAAAAATTTTCAAAAAATAGTTGACAAAAGACAAAGTTAAGCATAAAATGATACCAACAAAAGCAAAACCGATGAGAAAGAGGAGTAAGCTTGAAACGAAATTACAGAGAGCGGCAGGTGGTGGAATTGCCGTATGGACTTTGAAGTTGAATGGACTTTCGAGGGCAGCCCGAAATGAAAAGAGTAGGCGTTGTCGGGAACCGAACCCGTTATCAATCAGGCGTGTATGTCAGTACATGGTAGAGTGGACATTTGGCAATGTCAAGTTGAGTGGTACCGCGATAATAAAGGATTTTATTACCGTCTCAAGTTAGTTTCTAACTTGAGGCGTTTTTTTATTGTATAGGAAATTGCGTCCTACACAATAAAAGGCCCTTGCACATCGGAATGTAAAAAGAAAAGCAAAGAAAAGGAGAAAAAAATTATGAAGAAAAAAGTATTTGTTATGATTTTAGGAGCAATTTTAACAACAGGTCTTTTCACCGGATGCAAAGGCGAAAATAAAGAGAGTAAAGAAAGTGTTTATCACATTGGTATTTCTCAGTTTGCAGAACATGGTTCTTTGGATAACTGTCGGGAAGGTTTTTTGGAAGGATTAAAAGAAGAAGGCATTGAAGAGGGAAAAAATCTGGAGATTGATTTGGATAATGCCAATTCCGATACTGCCACAGCAGCACAGATTTCAGATAAATTTGTGTCAGATAAGGTAGATTTGATTTGTGCCATTGCAACACCAAGCGCACAGGCAGCTTATAACAGTGCAGCAAACACAGAAATTCCTGTTGTGTATACAGCAGTGACTAATCCGGAAGAAGCTGAGCTTGCAGGTGAGGATAAAACACCGGTGGGAAGAGTAACAGGAACAAGCGACCAGCTTCCCGTAGAGGCACAGTTGAAGATGATACGTGAAATGCTTCCGGATGCAAAAACAATCGGTATTTTATATACAACCAGCGAAGCAAATTCTGTTCACAGTATTAAAGAATATGAAAAATATGCCAAAGAATATGGATTTACTTTAGAGACAGCAGGTGTTACCAATACTTCCGAGGTGTCTTTGGCAGCAGCAGGATTGCTGGAAAAGGTAGATTGTCTTACCAATCTTACAGACAATACGGTTGTCAGTGTTCTGCCAACAATTTTAGAGCAGGCAAATAAAAAAGGTATTCCTGTTTTCGGCAGTGAAATCGAACAGGTAAAACTGGGATGTCTGGCAGCCGAAGGTTTAGACTATATCAACCTTGGTAAAGAAACTGGAAAAATGGCGGCAAAAATCTTAAAAGGTGAGGCAAAAGCAGAAGAAATGCCTTACGAGCTTTTAGAAGGAAGCAGTCTTTACATCAACGAAAAAGCAGCAGAAAACTTAAAAATAGAACTTCCGGAAGAACTGAAAAACAGAGCAGAAGAAGTATTTACAGAGATTGAAGGATAAGAACAGAGGGGGAGAAAAATGGATTTTGCAATCAGTATTATTGAGCAGGGATTGATTTACGGCATTTTGGCTTTAGGTGTATATATTACTTATAAAATTTTAGATTTTCCTGATTTAACAGTAGACGGAAGCTTTCCATTGGGAGCAGCCGTAACAGCAGCGCTTTTAAAATCCGGTGTAAACCCATATCTTACATTGCCTGTGGCATTTTTGGCAGGGGCAGCAGCCGGACTTTGTACAGGTCTTATTCATGTAAAATGTAAGGTGCGGGATTTGCTTTCCGGGATTATTATGATGACAGCTTTATATACGGTAAATTTAATGGTAGCAGGAACAAATAATGTCCCTTTATTTTCTAAGGAAACCATTTTTAAAAATGAGTTTTTATCCGGTATATTCAGCGGAGGAATTTCCAAATACAGCAATTTGATGATTATTTTGCTGATTGTTCTTATCAGTAAATTTGCACTGGACGGATATCTGAAAACAAAGTCAGGATACTTGTTAAGAGCAGTAGGTGATAATGAAAATCTGGTTACTTCTCTTGCTAAAAACAAGGGAAATGTGAAAATTTTAGGTCTTTCCATTGCCAATGGACTGGTTGCATTAAGCGGCTGTATTTCCTGCCAGCAGCAGGGTGTGTTTGAAATTTCTTCCGGTACAGGAGCTATTGTCGTGGGGCTTGCAAGTGTTATTGTTGGAACCAGCCTTTATAAAATGCTGAAAAAAATATCCTTTATTAAAGTTACTACCTTTGTATTTTTAGGAGCAATTCTTTATAAAGCGTGTACGGGAATTGCTATTTTATATTTCCCGCCACAGGCAATGAAAATGATTTCTGCATTGTTCCTTTTAGGTGTATTAATCTTAATTCTGGTTGTTGATAAAAAAGAGAAGAGAGGGAAAAGCCATGCTTGAATTAAAACATATTCATAAATATTATAATCCGGGAACCGTTCATGAAATGTGCCTGTTTGAAGATTTTAATCTGACCATAGAAAAAGGGGAATTTGTGTCTATTGTAGGCAGTAATGGTTCTGGAAAAACTTCTCTTTTAAACATTATTTGTGGAAGTATTGAATTAGATGAAGGAAATATACTGGTAGATGGAAAGGACATTACAAAGCAAAAAGAATACAAACGTCTGGAAAAAATAGGACGTGTGTATCAAAATCCGGCTATGGGAACCTGTCCTTCTATGACAATTCTGGAAAATATGGCAATGGCAGATAATAAGGGGAAAGCCTTTGGATTGAAAAGAGGAACAGATAAGAAACGCATTGCTTTTTATAAAGAAGAGCTGTCTAAATTACAGCTTGGACTGGAAGATAAGCTGAATACAAAAGTAGGGGCTCTTTCAGGAGGACAAAGACAGGCATTGGCTCTTTTAATGAGTACCATGACACCTATTGATTTCCTGATTTTAGATGAACATACAGCAGCTTTAGATCCTAAGACAGCAGATTTAATTATGGAATTAACAGAGAAAATTGTGAGAGAAAAACATCTGACAGCTATTATGGTAACGCATAATCTTCGTTATGCCGTAGAATACGGGGACAGACTTCTCATGATGCATCAGGGAAATGCAGTTATGGATGCGGCAGCAGAAGAGAAAAAAGAAATAAAAATTGAGGATATTTTGGAAAAGTTTAATGAGATTAGCATAGAATGCGGAAATTAACAACCCTTGAAATAAACTATATATCGTGTTAATATCATATATATTGACTAAATATAGTGGAGGGTGAAAAGATGAATGTTGAAGAATGGCTGGGCAGAGAAAATCAGCTTGGAATGGATATTTGGAATAAAAAGTATCGGAATGAAGAAGAGGATTTTGAGAACTGGGTTACACGTATCAGCGGCGGAAATGAAGAAATTGCAAAGTACATAAAAGAGAAAAAATTTCTTTTCGGAGGAAGAATTTTATCCAATCGAGGACTGGATAAGCAGGGGAAAAAGGTTACTTATTCTAACTGTTATGTAGTAGAACCGCCGGAAGATAACATAGAGAGTATTTTCGACTGTGCCAAAAAGCTGGCACGTACTTACAGCTACGGAGGCGGCTGCGGTGTGGATATTTCCAAACTCAGTCCAAGAGGCGCGAAAATCAATAATGCGGCGAAAGAAACCAGCGGAGCTGTGTCTTTTATGGAGTTATATTCTCTTGTGACTTCTTTAATCGGACAAAACGGAAGAAGGGGAGCGTTGATGATTTCCATTGACTGCTCCCATCCTGACGTTCCAGAATTTATTGAGCTGAAAACCGATTTGGAAAAAGTAAATACAGCGAATATTTCCGTGCGTATCCATGAAGATTTCATGGAAGCAGTAAAGAAAAATGAAGAGTATTGTCTGCATTACACAAGAGAAGAGACAGGACAAGTTATTGAACGTATGGTAAATGCCAGAGAGCTGTTCCATCGAATTACAGAAACTAACTGGGATTATGCGGAACCGGGCGCATTGTTCTGGGATCGGATTACCGGTTGGAATTTACTGAGTAATACAAAAGAATTTTCTTATGCCGGTGTAAATCCCTGTGCTGAAGAACCTTTGCCGGCAGGGGGAAGCTGCCTTTTAGGAAGTATCAACCTTTCTGCTTTTGTAGAAAATCCTTTTACAGAAGATGCCTATTTTGATTTTGAAGAATTTAAACGATGCGTACAGGCATCTGTAAAAGCTTTAAATGAAGTATTGGAAGAAGGTTTGCCTCTACATCCTCTTCCGGAGCAGAGAGAAAGTGTCAGTCAGTGGCGTCAGATCGGGCTGGGAATTATGGGCCTTGCAGATGCATTGATTAAGTTAGGGCTTACCTATGGAGAGGAAGATGCAGTTGCCATGTGTGACAGAATTGGTTTTTCCATGGCAGACACTGCGATTGCGGCTTCTGCAAAGCTTGCCAAGGAGTTGGGCACATTTCCAAAATGCAACGTAGAGGAAATTATGGAAACTCCATATTTTCTGGCAAATACAACAGAGGGAACGAAAGAATTAGTTCGTAAATATGGACTTCGAAACTCTCAGCTTTTAACCATTGCACCTACAGGTACACTGTCTACGATGTTGGGAATTTCCGGAGGAATTGAGCCGATTTATGCTAATTATTATGAGAGGAAAACAGAGTCCTTACATGGTGAAGATGTATATTATAAGGTTTATACAAAGATTGTTAAAGACTTCATGGATGGACATGGAATTTCAGATGACAGATTATTGCCGGATTATTTTGTAACAGCTATGACATTGGACTATCATCAGAGAATAGATATGCAGTCAATCTGGCAGAGACATATTGACGCATCCATCAGTTCTACAGTAAATGTACCTTCCGGTTTTACAGTAGAAGAAACAGAAAATCTTTATTTATATGCTTTTGAGCAGGGATTAAAGGGAATTACTATTTTCCGAGACGGATGTAAGCGTGTAGGAATTTTAAATACAAAAGAAACAAAGAAAATCACAGCAGGAGAGGGACTGAAACGAGGAGAAATTATTCTTGTTACAGACGATGTGGTAGGCAAGAAAAGAAAGCTGATTACAGGCTGCGGAAGTCTTCACTGCATTGCTTTATTTGATCCGCATACAGGAGCGCTTCTGGAAACGTATTTAAGTAAGGGTTCTACCGGAGGATGCAACAACTTTATGGTAGGTCTTTCCAGAATGATTTCCATCAGCGCCAGAGGCGGAATTGATATTGAAACCATTGTGGATCAGTTAAATTCCAGCGGTTCCTGTCCTTCTTATACAGCCCGCAGAGTAACCAGAAAGGATACAAGTAAAGGCGCATGCTGTCCAATGGCAGTAGGAAATGCTTTAATGGATATGTATAAGGAAATGCAGGAGGAATTAAGTCAGAAGGAAGGAAAAGAAGAAAAAGGCAAAAAAATTCCGAAGCCAAAAGCAGTTCCTGTTAGAGAAGAAACAGATAAAATGTATTGTCCGGAGTGTGGGGAGCCACTTGTTTTTGAAGAAGGATGTAATATTTGTAAAAGCTGTGGCTGGAGTAAATGTCACTGATAAATAAAGGGAGAATATATGAAGCTTTTATTTAAACAAAGGATTTTTTCATGGCTTGACAGCTATGATATTTATAATGAACAGGGAGAAAAAGTCTACACAGTAAAAGGCGAACTGGCATGGGGACATTGTCTGAAAATCATGGATCAATATGGTCAGAATATTGGTACAGTAAAAGAAAAAGTAATGACTTTCCTTCCTAAATTTGAGCTTTATGCAGGAGAGCAGTATTTAGGGTGTGTACAGAAAGAATTTACTTTTTTTAAGCCTAAATTTGCCATTGATTTTAATGGCTGGAGTGTACAGGGAAATGTATTAGAATGGGACTATGAAATACAGGATCAGACCGGAAGAGCAGTAGCTTTGGTAAATAAGGAGGTCTTTTCTCTGGCAGACACTTATGTAATGGAAATTGACAGACCGGAAGAGGCATTATATGTGTTAATGCTGGTTCTGGCTATTGATGCGGAAAAATGTTCCAGACAGTGATAAGAAAGGGAAAGTAGAAAATGAGACTAGAAAAATTACAAAGGCTGTTAAAAGAAAAAGGATTTCCCTTTACTTATTCTGAGGAAGAAGGATGTGGAAGCATTGATTTCGAATATCGCGGAGTCGCTTACCATGTATGGGAATTTTTGGATGATAATATATGGGGAGCAGAAACCAATGTGAAAAACATGGGAAGACATGAAGACTTGTTCGGAGATTATGAACAGGAAATCGTAGATATTGTTCAGACATGGAATTAAAAAATAAAAAACAGTCTTGACATTGACGCAGCGGAAACTGTTATGGTAATTGTACAGAAAGAAAAGGAGGAAGAAATATGGAGTACAGTATCAGGCAGTTGGCAGATATCGCAGGGGTAAGTACCAGAACCCTTCGCTATTATGATGAAAGAGGTCTGTTAAAACCCAACAGAGTAAATGAGCAGGGCTGCCGCTACTATGAACAGGAGCAGGTGGACCTGCTGCAGCAAATTTTATTTTACCGGGAAAGAAATCTGGGGCTAGATGTAATTAAAGAAATTGTCAGTAACCCTCAATTTGATGCGGCACAAGCGCTTGAGGAACACTTAAATGCTCTTATGGAACAGGAAGAACATATTTCTGCCTTAATTCAGACTGTAAAAAATACCATTGCAGACATGAAAGGAGAAAGAAGTATGAGTGATAAAGAGAAATTTGAGGGCTTTAAGCGAGAGCTGATAGAGGAGAAAGAAAGACTTTACGGGAAAGAAGCCAGAGAAAAATACGGAGAAAAGGCTGTTGATGAGGCAAATCAGAGAATTGTGGGATTGTCAGAGGCAGATTACGAGAGATTTGAAAATCTGGGAAAGGAAGTTTGCTGTCAACTGGAAGAAGCTGTAAGAAACAAAGATTTGCCTGAAAGTGAAACAGGACACAGAATTGTGCTTTTACATAAGGACTGGCTGGGATATACATGGAAGGAATATTCTGCTCAGGCACATAAAGGTCTTGCGTCTATGTATATACAGGACGAAAGATTTCTCGCATACTATGACAAGAACTTAAAAGGCTGTGGTGAGTTCCTTGTAAAAGCTGTGAACTATTGGGCAGGAAGATAAAAGGATAAGGTATCGGCATTAATTTGAAAGATGCTGTCGCATTAAGTGCATATCCGGAATATTTATACATTTTTGGATAATGTTTAAGGCGACAGCATCTAATTATATTTAGTTCCATTCTTCAGTCAAGAGAAAATCACGGATATTGCGATGCTTGATACCATTGTGGCTCATATCAAATTCATCTAAAGAAACCACATATTTCGGGAAATTGTCTCGGATTGTATCGTATACTCCGAATTCACGTTGAACAGTTTCCTCGGAGGCAAGCAGATAGGCAACCTGAACATATAATTTTTCATCTCGTTTATGGCAGACAAAATCAATTTCTTTATCGCCGGTTTTTCCTACTGTGACATTATAACCACGACGTAAAAGCTCCAGATAAACAATGTTTTCTAAAGTAAGATTGATTTCTTTCAAATTACCGCCAAAAACAGCTTCTCGGATACCGTGGTCGGCAATATAATATTTTTCGTTGGATGCAAGGATTTGTTTACCTTGTAAGTCTTCTCGTTTTACCTGATAAAACAAATAAGCATCGCAACAGTATTTGATATAATTTAAGATGGTTTCAGGAGCAACGGTACGCTGTTCGCTTTTGAAAAATTTTGCTAAGGATGCTGCTGAAAAGGTGTTTCCTACGTTTGCCATTACATAAGCAATAATGCGTTCCAGTAAATCAATATCTCGAATTTTATTTCGCTGTACAATATCTTTTAGCTGTACAGAGTTAAAAAGGTCGTGAAGATATTGTTTTGTTGGCTCATCTGCATAATGTATATTTGCAAGATAAGGCATACCGCCGGACAAAAGATATTTTTGAAAACATTTTTGAGCGGACGTATCAGGAAAAATAGTTTTATATAGTTCCATAAATTCTGAAAAAGAGAAGGGGTAAATAACAAATTCTACATAACGTCCTCCGAGATAAGTGGCAAGTTCACCGGATAATAATTTGGCATTAGAACCGGTAATATAAATGTCACAATCCAGAGAAACCCGAAAGGAATTTATACATTTTTCCCAGTCTTTTACCTCCTGAATTTCATCAAAGAAAAGGTAAATCTTGCCGTTTATATGAGAGGCTCTTTTGGTGATTTCTTCATGCAGCGCTTTTGCAGTTTGTAAATGTGTATAGTTCATATCTTCAAAGTTGATGGAAATAAACTGAGCAGGATTGATGCCGGATGCAGCAAGTTCTTGCTTAATGAGTTCCAGCATAACAGACTTTCCGCAGCGGCGAATACCGGTCATAACTTTTATCAAGTCTGTTCCCATAAATGGGCGAATACGGTTCATATACATTTCTCGTTTAATCATGAAAAATAGTCCCCCTTTTTTGTATTGCATATAGCATAACATATTTATAACTTATAAACAATCAACAAAAGTATATTTCTTCAGTTATAACTGAAGAAATATAAAAAATAACAGAAATCATCAGATATAAAATAATTAGTTCTTTAAAGCAACAGGGGTATTGCGATTTAAAATTGTTTTAAAGAAAATTACGCAAACCACAGCAGACAATAAAGAACCGGCAGCAGTAGCAAGTCCCATAGGAAACAAGGTTTCAGGGAAAAGCAGGGATGTCAAATACACGCCCGGAACACGCACCAGCAAAATTGCCAGAATATTGTGTATAAAAGAAAGCATGGATTTTCCGCAGGCACAGAAATAACCACTGAAGCTAAAATGAATTCCAGCAAACATGCAATCCCATACATACCCTCGCAAATACTGCTCTCCAAGAAGAATGGTTTTTGCGCCGTCTGATGTTGCCTCATCTGTGAAAAGGGCTACCACAGGTTCGGCAAAAAATTGCATTACAATGGCAACAATAAGACCAAAACATACTGTGATTATAGTTGCGTAGCGAAGAGTCTGCTTTGCCCGTTCCTGCTTTCCTGCGCCGATATTTTGTGCTCCCAAGGCAGAAACTGTGGAAAGCATGGAAAAAGGAACTAAAAACAGAAAACTGATAATTTTTTCTACAATACCTACAGCTGCAGCATCATTTAATCCACGACTATTGGCAATAATTGTAATGATAAGAAAAGAAATTTGAATAAACCCATCTTGCAATGCAATAGGAATTCCCACATTCAGAATTTTTTTCATTACAATCCGATTAGGCTTGAAATCCTCTTTTTTTACGGCCATCTCATTTTTTCGTTTAAAAATAATGATAAGAGAAATCAGAACACTGCAAGCCTGTGACAAAACAGTTCCTAACGCCGCACCGGAAGGCCCCATTTGAAAAACTCCCATAAACAGATAATCCAGTCCAATGTTTATGATGCAGGCAACAGCAATAAAGTACATAGGGGTCTTGGAGTCGCCCATACCGCGGAATATAGAACTGATGATGTTGTATGCAGTAATGAATGGAATTCCAATAAAGCAAATGGTTAAATAGTCAACTGTACCGGAAACGGCTTCCGGAGGTGTTGACATTATAGAAACAACAGGATTTACAAAAATAAGCAATACAGCTGTTAAAATAAGGGAAATTATCATAAACAAAGCGACGGTATTTCCAATATTTTCAGAGACGCTTTTTTTATCGTTTCTGCCTACAGCTTGTCCAATGGAAACCGTAGACCCCATTGCAAGTCCCACAATCATTACAGTCAGCAGATGCATGACCTGTGAGCCAATGGATACGGCAGTTGTTGCGGAAACATCTGCAAACTGTCCGATAATAAATAAATCTGCCATGCCATAAAGGGTTTGCAGAAAATAAGAGAGAAGATATGGAAGTGAAAAAAAGAGAATACCTTTTAACACACTTCCGGTAGTAAAATTTTTTCCCATTTTTCATAACCTCTTTCTTTGGTATATCTTTAACATTATACTTCATAAAACCACTAGGAAGTCAAGGGATTTTAGTAAATCTACTGACTGAAACTACTGTAAAGATAAAAATTAACAACTGTCTTGTCACTTGTAAAAACATGGTGTATAATAGCTGTCAAATGCTTGGCAGGAGGAAAGAGAAAATGAAAGCCATGAAAGAGGAAATCGAACAGCTTAAAAAAGAAAAAAATGCAGTGATTTTAGCACATTATTACGTTCCAAAAGATGTTCAGGAAGTTGCGGATTTTGTAGGTGACTCTTATTATTTAGCGAAAAAAGCAAGGGAAACGAAAGCAGAAATTATTGTTTTTGCAGGTGTTTCTTTTATGGGGGAAAGTGCAAAGATTTTAAATCCCACAAAGAAAGTATTATTGCCGGATGCAGATGCAGATTGTGCAATGGCACACATGGCATCAGCGAAAAAAGTGCAGGAAATGAGAGAAAAGTACGAAGATTTGGCAGTAGTATGTTACATTAATTCAACGGCAGCTTTAAAGACAGTTTCTGATGTATGTGTTACCTCATCAAATGCGGTGAAGATTGTAAAAGCGTTGCCAAATAAAAATATTTTCTTTATTCCAGATGAAAATCTGGGAAACTATGTGGCAAAACAGGTACCGGAGAAAAACATTATTTTAAATGATGGATATTGTCCGGTACATAAACAGATTACAGTGGAAACTGTAAGACAGGCAAAAGCTAAATATCCACAGGCTGAATTTCTGGCACATCCGGAATGTACAGAGGGAATTCTGGCAGAGGCAGACTTTATCGGAAGCACTTCCGATATTATCAATTATGCAGAAAAGTCTTCCGAAAAGGAATTTTTAATCGGTACAGAAGAGGGAGTTTTTGCAGAACTTATGAAAAAATGTCCTGATAAAACTTTTTATTCTGTTATGCAGGGACAGTGCTGTGCAGACATGAAAAAGGTTACTCTCAAGAAGGTGCGCGATTGTATAAAAGAAGAACAATATGAGGTAAAAATTATAGAAGACACCAGAGAAAAAGCGCAAAAAGCATTGGACAGAATGCTGGAGCTGGCAAAGTAGGAGGTGTTTTCATGAATAAGATAAAAACAGATGTATTAATTGTAGGAACAGGAGCCAGTGGATTATTTGCAGCCCTTCATATTCCCTCTGATTTGCAGGTGGTTTTGATTACAAAAGATGAAATCAAAAATAGTGACTCTTATCTGGCACAAGGCGGAATTTGTGTTTTAAGAGATGAAAATGACTATGAAAGTTTTATGGAAGATACCTTGAAGGCAGGACATTATGAGAACAGAAAAGAGTCTGTGGATATTATGATACGCTCTTCAAGAGACGTTATTGATGAGCTGATTTTTTATGGGGTAGACTTTGCAAAGCGTGATGGAGAGCTGGATTATACAAGAGAAGGCTGTCATTCTAAAGCCAGGATTTTGTTTCATGAGGATATTACAGGAGAAGAAATTACCAGTAAGCTTTTGACGGCAGTGAAAAAGCTTCCAAATGTAAAAATCATGGAGCATACTACAATGCTGGACTTAATTGAAAAGGATAATACCTGTTTTGGAATTATTGCAGAAACAGAAAATGAGGAATGCATAGGAATTCAGGCAGAGCATACTATTTTGGCCAGTGGTGGAATAGGAGGTTTGTATCAACATTCTACTAATTATCCACATTTAACAGGAGATGCTCTGGCAGTTGCCATGCGTCATAAAGTAGAACTTGAAAATATTGACTATATTCAAATTCATCCAACTACTTTATATTCATTAAAACCGGGAAGACGTTTTTTGATTTCGGAGTCTGTGCGGGGCGAAGGAGCAAAGCTGTATAATGCCAAGGGTGAGCGTTTTGCAAATGAGGTCTTGCCCAGAGATCTTATGACACAGGCAATCCGCAAGCAGATGGAACTAGATAACAAGCCTTATGTATGGCTGGATATGACTGTTTTAGGAGAAAAAGTGATTTTAAATCATTTTCCTCACATCTATGAAAGATGTCTGGAGGAAGGCTATGATGTAACAAAAGAATGGATACCGGTAGTACCTGCTCAACACTATTTTATGGGTGGTATTCATGTGGATGCAAATAGTAAAACAACGATGAACCAGCTGTATGCAGTAGGAGAAACCAGTTGTAACGGTGTTCATGGAGCCAATCGTCTGGCAAGTAACTCCTTGTTGGAAAGTTTGGTTTTTGCAGAAAGGGCAGCGAAAGATATCGAAAAAAATAAGAAAAAATGCAAGACAAATGATGCTGATTTTGATAAACTATATCAAGAGGTACAGGATTGTATTGTGAGTCAGAAGGAATGTCTGGCAGAAGTGTATAAGAACGAAATTCTGAAAGAAATAGAAAGAGAGAGACAGGCAAAATGAACGATATTACAATGAAATTAAATGCAGATAATTTGATAAAAATGGCATTGCAGGAAGACATCAGCAGTGAAGATGTTACTACAAATGCAGTTATGCGAAGCAGGAAACAGGGAGAAGTTCAGCTGATCTGCAAGCAGGATGGAATTATTGCCGGATTGGGTGTGTTTGAGCGTGTCTTTAAGCTTTTGGATGAAACAACAGAAGTAGAATTTTATGCAGAAGACGGCGATAAGGTGAAGAATAAACAGCTTTTGGGAGTAATACGTGGAGATATCCGTGTACTTCTTTCCGGAGAGCGTACTGCGCTGAATTATTTGCAGAGAATGAGCGGAATTGCAACTTATACACACCAGATTGCAGAGCTTTTAAAAGAAACAAAAATTAAACTTTTAGATACCAGAAAAACAACACCGAACATGCGTATTTTTGAAAAATATGCAGTAAAAGTAGGGGGAGGTTATAATCACAGATATAACCTTTCTGACGGAATTTTACTGAAAGATAATCATATCGGAGCAGCAGGGAGTGTGAAAAAGGCTGTAGAAATGGCAAAAGAATATGCCCCTTTTGTGCGTAAGATAGAGATTGAAACAGAAAATCTGGAAATGGTAAAAGAGGCGGTAGAAGCCGGTGCAGACATTATTATGCTGGATAATATGACACCGGAAGTGATGAAAGAAGCGGTGAAGCTGATTGGAGGCAGAGCTGAAACAGAGTGTTCCGGTAATGTTACAAAAGAAAATATTGAACGTCTGGTAGAAGTTGGAGTAGATTACATTTCCAGCGGAGCACTGACACATTCCTCTCCGATTTTAGACCTGTCCTTAAAAAATCTTCATGAGGTATAAGAGCGAGGAGGAAGGGGATTTTTCAGAATGGTTGGAGAAACACGCAGAAAAGAAATTTTAAAGTATATTTCAGAAAGTGACAAACCAGTGTCAGGGACAAAACTGGCAGAAATTTTTCATGTGAGCAGGCAGGTCATTGTGCAGGATATTGCATTACTGCGTGCAGCAGATTGTGAAATCCTGTCTACGAATAGAGGGTATATTTGTCAGGGAGTAAAGAAATTTGTCCGGGTTTTTCGAGTATGTCATACGGACGAAAAAATTGAAGATGAGTTAAATGCAGTGGTGGACTGCGGAGGAACGGTTATAGATGTTTTTGTACAGCATCATGTCTATGGCGAATTAAGAGCCCCTTTGCAAATTAAATTCAGAAGGCAGGTTAAGCAGTTTGTGGATGATATTCGTACAGGAAAATCACGTCCTCTTACAAATATTACATCAGGACATCACTGTCATACAATCAGTGCAGACAGTGAAGAAGTTTTGGAACTTATCGAAGAAGCATTTAAGAAAATGGGAATTTATGAGGATGACAGAAAAGATATGGAAATTACAATCAGAAATGCAAAATTAGAAGAAGCTTCTGTACTGGCGCAGATTGAAGCAGAGTGTTTTCCTAAGGCAGAGGCAGCGTCAGCAGAAGAAATCCAAAAACGCATGAATACATTTTTAGAATGCTTTTTTGTGGCAGAAGTGCAGGGGAAAATTGCCGGTTTTATTAACGGAGCAGTGACAGATAAGCCTTCTTTACCGGATGAGCTTTATCATAATGTTGCATTGCATAAGCCTGACGGAGCTTATCAAACAGTATTTGGATTAGACGTAAGAGAAGCATACAGAAATCAGGGAATTGCCGGAAAACTTTTGGATTATCTTTCCGATACAGCAAAAGAAAGAGGAAAAAAAGGTGTACTTTTAACCTGCAAGGAACATTTATTAAAGTTTTACGGAAGTCATGGATTTGAGAATTTTGGCGTGGCAGACTCCACACATGGGGGAGCTTGCTGGTATGATATGAGAAAAATGTTTTAAAAAAACTGCTGTAAGAGATGCGTAAAGTTGTTAGCATTTCGTACAGCAGTTTTTATATGATTTTCCAAAGAAGTTCTGGCAATGAATTAATCTTTTAAAGTATTATTTGCTAGCTGGAATTATATTGTGTAGCCTATGCTCTTTTAAATGAAAGTGGATTAAAAAAATCTAAATTTCTTTATAAGAATTGACAAAAATAGTAAACTTGTGCCATTATAGAAGCTGACAACAGGTTGAAATGAAAAAGAAGGTAAAAAAATGAGTGAACAGTTACTGGAATTAAAGAATATTAAAAAAGGATTTGGAGAAACCGATGTTTTAAACGGAATTACTTTATCCATTGAAAAAGGAGAATTTATTACCTTTTTAGGGGCATCCGGATGTGGTAAAACAACAACTTTGCGTATTATTGCAGGCTTGGAAACACCAGACAGCGGAAGGGTGTTTTTAGATGGAAAGGACGTTACCTCTGTTCCTCCCAATCAGCGAGATGTGAATACGGTTTTCCAGAATTATGCATTATTTCCTCATATGAATGTGGAAGCGAATGTGGGATATGGACTTAAAATTAAGAGAGTGCCAAAAGCAGAGATTAAGAAAAAAGTAGCAGAAATTTTAGAATTAGTACAGTTGACAGGATATGAAAAACGTATGCCTTCCGAGCTTTCAGGAGGGCAAAAACAAAGGGTAGCCATTGCAAGAGCACTGGTAAACAGTCCAAAGCTTTTACTCTTAGATGAGCCTTTGGGAGCACTGGACTTGAAGCTTCGCCGTACCATGCAGATTGAGTTAAAACGATTACAGAAGAAGCTGGGCATCACCTTTTTATACATTACTCATGATCAGGAAGAAGCCATCAATATGTCAGACAGAATTGTGGTCATGAAAGACGGAAGGTTTGAACAGATTGGAACGCCGGATGAAATTTACAATCATCCCAAAACCAGTTATGTGGCGGATTTTGTGGGAAATGCAAATGTGATTTCCGGTGTGGTGCAGAAGGTAACAGAAACAGAAGCGCAGGTACTGATAGAAAATCAGATGATGTATGCAGAACCGATTACCGGAATTTGTGAGGGAATGAAGGTAAATCTGGCGGTGCGCAGAGAGAACTTAAAAGTTTGTACTGAGTGTAAGGAAGGGCTGGAAGCTGTTTTAGAAGATAAATCCTTTACAGCGGGGCAGCTTCATCTGACCTTAAAGCTGAAGTCAGGAAAGACCTTGGTGTCCTGTCGATATGGTATGGATGCGGACTTAAAAGCAGGCGATAAGGTCTGTGTGGGCTGGAAACCGGAGCATGCGGTATTTGTGGATTTAGAGTAGGAGGCGAGGAAGATGAAAAAGAAAAAATCAGGTTTGTTTCTTACAGTTCTCCCTCTTTATCTTTTTACTTTGTGTTTTGTAGTAGGACCTCTCCTTTATATGGTGGCGTTGAGCTTTACCACCAACGGAAGCGGTTCTTCTACAATATGGAATTTTACTCTGGAAAATTATAAAAAGATTGCGGAACCTGTGTATTTGAAAAGTTTTGTGCAATCTTTTCAGCTTGCTATTACCAGTACGCTGTTGATTGTACTTATGGGATATCCTTTTGGATATTTTATGGCAAAGCTTTCCGCTAAATGGAAAAAACGGATGATGCTTTTGATTATGGTGCCTTTTTGGACCAGTTCTTTAATCCGTATGTATGGCTGGATTTTAATTTTGCAGGCAAAAGGTGTTTTAAATGGTTTTCTCATGAAACTGGGACTCATTGAAGAACCCCTGAAAATCCTTTATTCTTATCCTGCAGTAGTTATTGGTATGGTGTATGCTCTTTTGCCTTTTATGGTCTTATCAGTGTATTCCAGTGTGGAAAAGATGGATTGGTCTTATGTGGAGGCGGCCAGAGATTTAGGTGCAAATTCTATAAAAGCATTTTTTACCATAACTTTTAAACTCACTCTGCCGGGGCTTTTGACCGGTGTTATTCTCACCTTTATTCCTTCTATGGGTTTGTTTTTTATAGCAGATATTTTAGGAGGAAATAAGATTGTGCTGGTGGGAAGTGTCATTCAGGATCAGCTTACCAGAGGAAGCAACTGGCCTTTTGCAGCAGCCCTTGCAGTGGTTTTGATGTTGCTTACTTCTCTTATGATGTTTGTATATAGAAGAGTTACTCATGTAAAGGATTTGGAGGGATTATTTTGAAAAAGAAATGGAAATGGTCAAATTTATATTTGGCAATTATGATTTTGCTGATGTATTTTCCTCTTGTTATGGTAGTGATTTTTTCCTTTAATGAGTCAAAACTTTCAGCTAATTTTACAGGCTTTTCTTTGAAATGGTATGAGACTTTAGCCAATGACAGAGATTTAAAGGAGGCGCTTCTTAACAGTATTTTGCTTGGAGTTTTAAGCTGTGGAATTTCTGCGGTAATCGGAACTTTAGGGGCTGTGGGAATGGCAAGAGTGAAATATAAAACCAAGGGAATGATGGAATATCTTTCCACAATTCCCATTATGATACCGGAGATTATTCTGGGAATGGTTTTTCTTGTGTTCTTTTCTATGTTAAATCTGCCTTTTGGTATGACAACACTGGTAATTGCACATACTACATTTTGTATTCCCTATATTTTTATGATGGTGAAAGCGCGTCTGGTGGGAATTGATAAATCTCTTGAAGAAGCGGCAAGAGATTTGGGCGCGGGACCGATAAGAACCTTTTTTGATATTACCATGCCTCTTATTGCACCGGCTGTTTTATCAGGAAGTTTACTGGCATTTGCTATGTCTTTTGATGATGTGGTAATCAGTATTTTCGTAAATGGTCCAAGGCTGAATACCCTGCCAGTAAAAGTGTATGCACAACTAAAAACAGGGGTAACACCGGAAATCAATGCTCTTTGTACCATTATTTTAGTAGTAATTACAATAGTTTTGCTTGTTTCCTCATTTTTGAGCAAAAGAGCAGAAAAGAAATATTAATATTTAGAAAGTGAGATGTGAAAATGAAGAAAAAAATAGTTTCTATGATTTTATGTACAGCTTTAGCAGGAAGTATGCTGGCAGGCTGCGGAGAAAAAAAGACAGAGGACGATAAAGAACTGGTGCTCTATACCTGGGAGGGCTTGTTTCCTCAGGAAGTTTTGACAGATTTTGAAGATGAAACAGGTATTCGTATTATCAGCTCGAACTTTGACTCTAACGAAACCATGTTAGAGAAAGTGCAGCAGTCTGATGGAAAAGATTATGACCTTGTAATCGGTGATGATTATATTATTGAGCAGATTGTAAATAACGGACTGGCAAAAGAGCTGGATAAAGAAAAGCTGGAAAATTATGACAATATCAATCCACTGTATCAGAGCCAGTTTTATGATCCGGAAAATAAATATACTATACCACACGGAGCAGGCATCCCTTTGATTGTATATGATCCGGAACAGGTGGATTTTGAAATTCAGGGATATGAAGACTTATGGAACCCGGCGCTGGAAGATAAGATTGCAACTATTGCCAGCTATCGTGCCGTAGAGGGTATGGTACTTCTCACTATGGGAAAAAGCATGAATGAAGAAGATCCTGCGGTGATTAAAGAAGCAGGAGAAAAGTTAAAAGAATTAGCGCCGAATATTCGTATGATACAGGATACAAACACACAGAATGCTCTGTTAAACGGAGAAGCTTCCGTAGGTATTTTATATACTTCACAGGTCATTGCGGCATTGGCAGAAAATCCGGATTTAAAAGTTGTTTATCCAAAAGAAGGATTGGGATTTGGAATTATGAACTTCTTTATTCCGAAAAATGCACCGGATACAGAAGAAGCTTATGCATTTTTAGACTATATTTTAGAGCCGGAAGTAGCAGCAAAATGCTTTGACTTTGTAGGATATTACTGTACAAATAAAGCGGCAGATGAACTGGTAAATCCTGATTTGGTTGTTCCGGACTCTGTGACAAAAGGAGAAATTATTCAAAATGTAAGTGAAGAGGCAGAAGAAGTATATAACCAGAACTGGACAGAATTTAAAGCAGCCTGCGACTAAGCTTTCGGAGGTACATAAAGTTGGAAGAATGTAGAAAAGAGGGTGCTTTGGCATCCTCTTTGCCGCCTTATGCTTATTCTCCGTGGAAAGCAGGGCGAAGCAAAGAGGAGCAAAGAGAATTTACAGAAATAGAAGAAATTGAGATACCACAGGGAATTGAAATTCTGGGAAAATATACCTTTTATGGATGCAGAAATTTAAAAACCTTAAAGCTTTTTGATGATGTAAAGGAAATCGGAGGAGGCTCTTTTACTGGCTGTTCCTCCCTTAGAAATCTAGTCATGTTTTTAAAAGAAGAAGGCGCTTCCTGCATCAAAGATGTTGTCAGTGAAACCTTTCACGAGATGTATGTAAGTATTATTTTTCTCAATACGGATAAAAGAGCAGAGCTGATTTTTCCTGAATATTATGAAGAAGGTGTGGAAAATACCCCAGCCAGAATTCTGGAAACACATTTTCATGGGTGCGGCTATAAATACCGTCAGTGCTTCACGGACAAGAAAGTAGATTATAAGCGGTATGACAGTTTATTTTCCACAGCCTTGGTGTATGAAAAAGAGGAAATTTTAATTCCCATGGCAGTGGGCAGGATTTTATATCCCTATCAGCTTGCCGAAGAAGCAGAAAAAAATTATGAAGATTATGTGAGAAAAAATCTGGAAAAATGTGCACGTTTTTATCTGGACAGCCCTAATTGGCATGAAGTGTATGAGTATTTCAGCAGAGAAAATTTCTGGAGCAGAGAAGCTTTAGAAAACATCATAGAGGAGGCTTCCAGAAAAAAAGCAGTGGATATTGCCGGGTATCTCATGGAAGAAAAAAGGAAAAAATTTGCAGGAAAGGAGAAACGGTTTGAGCTATGAAAAAGAGAAACGCATAGAAGAAATTAATCTGAAAATTCTGGTATCAGCCAGAAATGAGTTGTATCTTCACTTGCGGTTTTTAGATGTTGCTTTATCTACTTTGCACTATCAAATGGATGTAGAAACAGAGACCATAGGAACAGACGGAATTGGACTTTATTATCATCCGGCTTATCTGGGAGGACTGTATCGAGACGGCCGAAGAGAAGTAAACAGAGCTTATCTTCACGTGATTTTACACTGTATTTTCGGGCATTTATGGAAGAAAACAGAGCATCGAAAAAAACGTGCGTGTAAATATCTGGACAGAGAAATCGTGGACATTCTTTGGAATACAGCCTGTGATATTGCAGTAGAGTCTGTTATAGACGGCCTGCCTTTTCATTGTGTGAAAAAGCCCATGAGCAGGGAAAAAAAGAATTTATATGCGTGGTTAAAAAAACGGAGAAATGTGCTTCATGCAGAAGGGATTTTTCAGGAACTGACAGAGAAAAAACCGGATATAGAAACTGCAAAAAGGTGGGAAAAGGAGTTTCATACAGACAATCACGGACTCTGGGAAAGAAGGAACAAAAACCAGCCTCCCAATGAAAGACCAAAGGAGAATTGGGAAGATATTCGTGATAAAATGGAGACAGAAATGGAAACTTTCGGACAGGATTTGTCAGAGGGTTCTCCGGGTTTTTTAGAGCAGATTAAAGTAGAAAACAGGGAAACCTTTGATTATAGAAATTTTTTGAAGAAGTTTGCCGTGGTAAAGGAAGAAGCGCATTTAGACCCGGATGCTTTTGATTATGTATTTTACAGCTATGGTTTGTCTGTTTATGGAAATATGCCGTTGATTGAACCGCAGGAAACAAGAGAAATAAAGAAAATAGAAGAATTTGTCATTGCCATTGACACCTCTATGTCCTGTTCCGGAGAGGCAGTGAAGAGATTTTTACAGGAAACTTATGGAATATTAAAGGAAGAAGAAAGCTTTTTCAGGAAGGTTAACATTCATATTCTTCAATGTGACGAAAGAATTCAAAAAGATGAAAAAATCACTTCAAAAGAAGAGCTGGAGGACTATATGAATAATCTGGAGCTGGCAGGACAGGGAGGTACGGATTTTCGCCCTGTTTTCTCCTATATTCAGAAGCTGCAGGAAAAAAAGGAGCTGACAGGATTAAAGGGACTTTTATATTTCACAGATGGGCAGGGAATTTTTCCCAATAAAATGCCCTCGTATGACACTGCTTTTATTCTTATGCAGAAGGATTACCAGGAAGTAGAAGTGCCGCCTTGGGCAATGAAAATTTATATACAGGAGGAAGGAGCAGAGTATGAATATTAAACGTGCAAAACAGGAAATCAAAGATACCATAGAAGCATATTTATTAAAGGATGAACGGGGAGAATACTGTATTCCGTCTATCAGACAAAGACCTGTGCTTTTAATCGGACCGCCGGGTATTGGAAAAACACAGATTATGGAGCAGATTGCCAGAGAGTGTAAGATTAATCTGGTATCCTATACCATTACCCATCATACAAGGCAAAGCGCCATGGGATTACCTTTTATTCGGGAAAAAGAATATGGGGGAGAAAACCGTTCTGTAACAGAATATACCATGAGTGAAATTATTTCTGCGGTGTATGATAAGATGAAGGAAACAGGGATAGAAGAAGGTATTTTATTTATTGATGAAATTAACTGCGTATCAGAAACTCTGGCTCCTGCCATGCTGCAGTTTTTACAGTGTAAAACCTTTGGAAATCAACAGGTGCCAAAAGGCTGGGTGATTGTAACAGCAGGAAATCCTCCTGAATATAATAAGTCTGTTCGTGAATTTGATGTAGTGACTTTAGACAGAATAAAAAAGATAGAGGTGCAGGAAAACTTTAGTGTATGGAAGGAGTATGCTTATGAAGCAGGCATTCATCCTGCAGTGATTTCTTATCTGGATATTCGTAAAGAAAATTTCTACCGTATGGAAACCAGTGTAAACGGCAGAATGTTTGCTACTGCCAGAGGCTGGGAGGATTTATCTGAGCTTTTATATGTATATGAAAAGCTTGGAAAAACAGTAGATAGAGAAGTTATCATGCAGTATATCCAGCACTGGAAAATTGCCAAGGATTTTGCAAATTATCTGGAATTGTTTGAAAAATATCAGACAGATTATCAGATTGATGCAGTTCTTGCAGGAACTTTCGCAAGCTTTGCAGTAGAAAAGCTTCGTGTGGCAGCTTTTGATGAACGGTTCAGTGTGGTTGGACTTCTCATTGGAAAATTAAATGAAAAATTCCGAAACTATCATGACAACGAAGTATATATGGAAATGTTATTTGAGCTGCTGAAAAACTGGAAAGAAGCGCTTTTGGATGAGCGGAAAGCCTCAGTCTCCATGGGAGATATTCTGGATATGGAAAATCAGGCACTGGAGGAGAAGAAAGTTGCAGGACAGCTTACAAAAGAAGCAGAATATATTTGGTTAAGAGTGATTGAGTGTTTCAGAGATTATAAGGAGACTGCAGATACACTGGATATTGTAGGAGAGAGTAAAGAAGTCATTTTTGATGCGGTAAAGGAAAGATTTCAAGAAGAAAAGGAAAAAAGAGAAAAAGATATTGAAACTCTCCGTGATAATCTTCAAAATGCCTTTGACTTCCTGGAGGCGGCTTTTGCAGACGGACAGGAAATGGTTATCTTTGTGACAGAGCTGAATACCAGCCCATACAGCTTAAAATTTATCAGCGAATACGGATGCGACAGCTATTATAAATACAATAAAAAGCTGTTATTCCATGAAGAATATACGGAAATTTTAGATGAATTAAATGAGATTGAGCAGGAATTATAAAGCAGAAAGACTGCATTTTACAAATAGCTGTAAAATGTGGTCTTTTTTCTGTCTTTTAGACAATTTCTCTTGAGGAAAGAGATAAAATGAACTATAATTCAGATAAAGAAAATATGAAATGTGTAGGTTTCTTTATTAAGTAAATGAAGTGGGGCGTAAAATATGATAGTGATTTGGATAATAATTGCCTTATGCGGCATTTGCTCACTGATTTTATTATCAGGACGAGGCAGTATTTTTATTGCCGGTTATAATACCATGCCAAAGGAAGACAAGGAGCAATATGATGAGAAAAAACTTTGCCGTATTACAGGAGCGGGTATGCTGGTCATTACCATACTTACGGCAATTCTGGAAACTTTTGGTGAAAAGATACCGGATTGGTTCTGGATATTCTATGCTGTTTTGGTCATCCTTATTGCAGTAGGAATTATGATTTTGAGCAATACAATCTGTAAGATAAAAGAAAATATAGGAAGTAAAAAGAAACGCTATAACAAAGTAGTTATTTGCGTTATAGCAGCATCTATGGTGTTTTCCGGTTTGATTATGGGCATTGTTTTCAGTAAAGGCAAGATTGAAATTACAGTATCAGCAAGTCATCTTAACATTGAAGGATATTGGTGGAACGATTATGAGATAAAAACAGAAGATATTGAGAAAATAGAACTTACAGAGAATTTTCAGGCAGGAACAAGAACCAATGGATTTTCCGGTGCGACTTTGCTGCAAGGGGAATTTGAAAACGAAGAACAGGGGGCATATACTCTGTATGCGTATAAAGACTGTAAAGCGTACATAATCCTGCACACAAAAAAAGGAGATGTGGTAATAAACGAAAAAACAGAGAAGGAGACAAGAGAACTCTATCATGAAATAGAAAAAACTTTAAAATAATGGTCTCTTATTGTACAATGGCTTTACCCAAAGAATTATTGAAGTAGAGATTGTGCTGCTATGCACCCACAGGGTTAAAAGAAATGCGGGATGGGGCACACCCGCCAATAATTCTTTGGTTAAGCAAATATAGATGATTGATACCACCGAATAATTGGTCGGTGGTATTTTATTTCATAGAAAATTGCGTCTTATGGAATAAAAACTATTCCGCAAGGATTGCACTGCGGCGGATGGGTATCATGTTGCCAGAGCAACCCGCCGCAGGCGGAGAATTCTGCAAAGCAGAATTCCTTTTCATTTTATTGATTTTCAGCCGGCTTTTCAATTTCATCAATAGCCATGCGGAAACCATTCTGAGCAGCTTTCATTCTCCAAAAATCTGCTTTTTCCAAGTCTTTTTCAGTTCCTTCTCCATAGCGGTATAAGACAGAAAGGTTGTACTGAGCAGCCGGAATATTGGCATTTGCTGCTTTTTCAAAAAGCTGAAAAGCTTTTGCAGGTTCATAGGGAACAGGATTTCCTGTAAGGAAATATCCGCCCATACAGCACATGGCACGAAAATCACCTTCAGCAGCAGCTTTTTTGTACCAGTCAAAGGCTTTTGACAAATCCTGCTTTACACCAATTCCTTCTTCATAACAGCGTCCTACATTATACAGGGCATTAGTATTTCCGGCTTTTGCAGCCTGTTCCATATAAGAAAAAGCCTTTTTCTCATTTTTTTCAACACCTGTGCCTTGTGCGTAGAGAAGAGCCAGATGCATGGCTGCTTCTGCGTGACCTTTCTTGGCAGCTTTTTCATACCACACAGCAGCTTCAGGTAAATTGACAGAGGTACGAATACCATTTTCGTAATAATATCCTACGGCATAGATAAAATCCTTCTGGCCGTTTTCTGCAAGAATTTTTAATTCTTCTACTGTAAAATTCAAATTTTTAATATCCATAAATTAAATCTCCGTATTTCATAAATTTTCAAGCCGTGGCTTGCCGGTATAATCCGACACCTTTGTGGCGGCAAGCCAATTTTATTGGCTTGAATTGCACATCGTGCAATTATTATACCATGAATTGAGAAAATGTAAATAAAAGGCAAAAGGCATTTACAACTGGAATACAGAATTATATAATAGAAAACGGATTGCAAATCAAGATGATTTATGATATACAGGGAGGAAGAAAAATGCTGGAATTACGGAACGTTTCCTTTCGAGTTGCAGAAGGTTCTAAAGACGAAGAAAAAGGAATTTTAGAAAATGTAAGCTTTACTCTTGAGGATAATAAATTCGTGGCTATCACAGGACCAAACGGAGGAGGAAAATCAACTCTTGCAAAAATTATTGCAGGAATTGAAAAACCTACGCAAGGACAGATTTTATTAGACGGAGAGGATATTACAGACTGGAGTATCACAGAAAGAGCGAAGCACGGAATTAGCTATGCTTTTCAGCAGCCTGTGCGCTTTAAGGGCGTTACAGTTTTTGATTTAATCAATCTGGCAGCGGGAAAAGAGATTTCTTTGTCCGGAGCATGTCAGTATCTTTCAGAAGTAGGACTTTGTGCAAAAGACTACATTAACAGAGAAGTCAATGCCAGCTTGTCAGGCGGGGAAATGAAGCGCATTGAGATTGCAACAGTGATGGCAAGAGGCACAAAGCTGTCTGTCTTTGATGAACCGGAGGCAGGAATTGATTTATGGAGCTTTCAAAATTTAATACAGGTATTTGAAAAGATGCACAAGGAAAAGAAAGGCTCTATTTTGATTATTTCTCATCAGGAGCGTATTTTAAATACCGCAGATGAAATTCTTGTAATTGCAGACGGAAAACTGGTAAAAAGAGGAAGCAAGGAAGATGTGCTGCCTGCATTATTAGATGCGGCACAGGCAGATACTGGCTGTGAAATGTGGCAGAAGGGAGTGCAGAGATAATGGATAACGTACAAAAAGAGCTGTTAAAGCAAATTGCAGGACTGCATGAAATTCCTGTGGGCGCATATAACATCAGAACAAACGGAAAAACAGAGGCGAGAAACAGCACCGAACATATTGAAATTGTTCCGAAAGAGGGAAGTGACGGCATTGTGATTAAAATCAAAGCCGGAACAAAAAACGAGAGTATCCATATTCCTGTTGTGTTAAGCGAAGCCGGATTAAAGGAAACCGTTTACAATGATTTTTATATCGGAGATAACTGTGATGTGACAATTATTGCAGGCTGCGGTATTCACTGCGGAACAGATGACTCCAGCGAGCATGACGGAATTCACACCTTTTTTATCGGTAAAAATTCAAAGGTAAAATATGTGGAAAAACACTACGGAAGCGGTGACGGAAAAGGGCAGAGAATTATGAACCCGGAAACTATCGTAGAAGTAGGGGAAAACAGTTATATGGAAATGGATACTGCCCAGATTAAAGGTGTGGACTCTACCATTCGTAAAACAACCGTAAAGCTGGACAAAAATGCCAGCGTCAAGGTGATGGAACGCTTGATGACTCATGGAGAACAGAGAGCAGAAAGCCGTTTTGTGGTGGATTTAAACGGAGAAAATTCAGGGGCTAATATTATTTCTCGCTCTGTTGCAAAGGACAATTCCTATCAGCTGTTCCAATCTGTACTTAACGGAAACGAAAAGTGCAGCGGACATACAGAATGTGATGCAATTATTGTAGGAAATGCGAAAATCAGTTCCATTCCTGAAATTACTGCCAATAATTCAGATGCAGCGCTTATTCATGAGGCTGCTATCGGAAAAATCGCAGGAGAGCAGATTATTAAGCTGATGACTCTGGGACTGACAGAGGAAGAAGCGGAAGAACAGATTATCAGCGGATTTTTAAAATAATATAAGTTTTCTTTGTTTTTCAAAGCTAAAAATGAAAAAATCGCTGTATCCATTGTGCGTAAAGGGCACTGAAAGTGGGGTACGGCGATTTTGCCATTTCTGTAATTTTAGAAGGAGTAGAAAAATATGAATTCTGTGTCAAAGAAAAATAAATATGAAATCGATATGTGCAACGGTTCTATTATGGATAAATTGATTTCGTTTTCTCTGCCATTGATGCTTTCGGGAATTTTGCAGTTGATGTTTAATGCCGTGGATATTGTGGTAGTGGGGAGATTTAGCGGCAGTCAGGCATTGGCGGCAGTGGGGTCAACCTCTGCGCTGATAAATATGTTCACTAATTTATTTATAGGGGTTTCCCTGGGAGCAAACGTACTGGCAGCTCGCTTTTACGCATCGGGACGCTCCAAGGAAATGTCAGAGACCGTTCACACCTCTATTACCTTTGCTTTAATCAGTGGAATTGTAATGGTGTTTGTAGGGCTGTTTTTTTCCAGATTTGCATTGGAGCTTATGGCAACGCCCTCAGATGTCATTGAGCAGGCAGCTCTTTACATGAAAATTTATTTTTTGGGAATGCCGTTTTTCATGTTGTATAATTATGGGGCGGCGATTTTAAGAGCCGTGGGAGATACAAAGCGCCCGTTGTTTTTCCTGATTGCTGCCGGTTTAATCAATGCAGGCTTAAATATGATACTGGTTATCGTCTTTCACATGGGCGTAGCAGGAGTGGCGATTGCTACGGTAATTTCCCAATTTGTCTCCTGTGTTTTGGTATTACGATGTCTTTATCAGTCAGACAGCAGTTATCAGCTTCGATTTTCCAAGCTTACCTTAAAGAAAAACCATTTAAAACAGATTTTTCAGGTGGGAATTCCGGCGGGAATTCAGAGCACAGTCATTAATTTTTCCAATGTATTGCTCCAATCCTCTGTGAATTCTTTTGGTTCTATTGCAATGGCAGGATATACGGCAGCCAACAATATTTTTGGCTTTTTGTTTGTTGCGGTAAATTCCGTTACGCAGGCATGTATGAGCTTTACCAGCCAGAATTTCGGCGTTGGAAAATGGAAGCGTATGGATAAGGTTTTGTGGAATTGTATTATTCTCTCTGTTATTGTTGCGGTACTTTTAGGCGGAGGCGCTTATATTTTCGGACCGGAGCTTTTGCGGATTTATACAAAAGACCCGCAGGTTATTCAATGTGGAGTGGAAATTTTACTTTACACCACAGTTACTTATTTTCTCTGCGGGCTTATGGATTTATTTCCCGGAGCTTTACGTGGGATGGGACATTCGGCAGTACCGATGTTCTTATCTGTAATCGGAACAGTGGGAACCAGAATTCTTTGGATTTTCTGGGTATTTCCGGAGCATCGTTCATTGGACTGGCTGTTTATTTCCTATCCGGCGTCATGGATTGTAACCATTGTACTTCAGGTTATTTGTTTTTGGTTTGTAAGAAGAAGCGTTCAAAGGAAATTGAAAATAAAGAGAGAAGAAGCTGGAGAATAAATAAGGGATTGCATCACAATTCTACTGTGATGCAGTCTTTTTTTGTTTTATAGGAAATTGCGTCCTATGAAAAAAATGCTCTATCAGAAATGTACAGTTATATAGATACATGTGATTGAATATGAGCGAAATGTGATTAAATCAATCATCTTTATGATTTAAAATGATTGATTGTGAAAAATATATAAAAAATAACAGAAAATATTGTGAATTAGTGTGATTGAAAATGAATGATTGTGAGCGTATAATACAGGTATAAAGAAAAGAGACAGGAGGCAGGAAAGGATGGTTTACACAGTTACCTTTAATCCTTCTTTGGATTACATTATTTCTTTACAGGGATTTCAAATGGGAATGACAAACAGAACGAAGGAAGAACAGATGCTTCCCGGAGGAAAAGGAATTAATGTTTCTACGGTGCTTCAAAATCTTGGGATAGAGAATACGGCGTTGGGATTTACGGCAGGATTTACCGGACAGGAAATTGAGCGCATGGTAAAAGAGATTGGATTTCAATGTGATTTTATCAGGACAAGGACAGGATTTTCCAGAATTAATGTAAAATTGAAGGATTATGACGGAACAGAGATTAACGGAATAGGTCCGGTAATTGAAAGAGAAGAAGCAGAAGAGCTAATGGAAAAGCTCAAGCAGTTACAGGAAGGTGACGTTTTAGTTCTGGCAGGAAGTATACCGGAGAGTCTTCCGAATTCTATTTACAGAGATATCTTGGCAGAGCTTCAGGATAGAGGAATTCTTTTCGTTGTAGATGCCACAAAAGATTTGCTTTTACATGTGTTGGAATATCGTCCGTTTTTAATTAAACCGAATAATCATGAGCTGGGGGAAATTTTTGATGTGGAATTAAAGACAAGAAAGTCTGTAATTCCTTATGCAAAAAAACTTCAGGAAAAAGGAGCAAGAAATGTGCTGGTATCTATGGCTGGTGAGGGGGCTGTTCTTGTGGCGGAAAACCAAGAAGTATTCATGCTTCCGGCACCAAAGGGAACATTGGTAAATGCTGTGGGAGCAGGTGACTCCATGGTAGCCGGTTTTATAGCCGGATGGCTGGAAAAACAGTCGTATTCTCATGCGTTTTGCATGGGAGTTGCAACCGGAAGCGCCAGTGCGTTTTCAAATTTTCTGGCTACGAAAGAAGAAATTCAAGCTGTTTATAAACAATTAGGAAAATAGTGAAAGAAGGAGGCAATATATATGCGGATAACAGATTTACTGGATAAACGAAGTATTTCCCTGGACGCATCCCCGGCTTCCAAAAAAGAAGCTCTGGATTATGCAGTGGCATTAATGGTGAAAAGTGGAAAAATCAGCGATGAGGAAGCCTATCGGAAACAGGTATATTTAAGAGAAGAAGAAAGCACAACAGGAATTGGAGAGGGAATTGCCATTCCCCATGGAAAATGTGATGCAGTTGTAAAACCGGGACTGGCCGCTATGGTGGTAAAAAATGGTGTAGATTTTAATTCTCTGGATGGTGAACCGGTTCATCTTATATTTTTGATTGCAGCTCCAAATACGGAAGACAATATTCATGTTGACGTATTAAGTAAACTCTCTGTGCTCATGATGGATGAAGCTTTTGTAGAAAAACTAAAAGAGGCTAAAAGTGTAGAAGAATTTTTGCAGATTGTGGACGATGCAGACGATGAAAAACCGGATTTAAATGAGCAGCTGGCAGCGCAAAGTGAAGTATCGGCAGAGGAAAAAGCCTGTAAAATTCTGGCAGTTACTTCCTGTCCCACAGGTATTGCGCATACATATATGGCAGCAGAAGGTTTGGAAAAGGCAGCCAGAGCAAAGAATTGCTTTATTAAAGTAGAAACAAGAGGCTCCGGCGGTGCGAAAAATGTACTTACCGATCAGGAAATTCAGACTGCGGATTGTATTATCGTAGCAGCAGATGCAAAAGTTCCCATGGACCGTTTTCATGGAAAGAAGCTGATTGAATGTCAGGTATCGGATGGAATTAGTAAGGCAGACCGGCTCATTGAACGTGCTATGAATGGAGATGCGCCCGTTTATCAGGCAGGCAATCCAAAAGAAGCAGCTTCTGTGAAAGCATCGGGAGGAGCAGGACACAGAATATATATGCAGCTTATGAACGGGGTATCCCACATGCTTCCTTTTGTTGTAGGCGGAGGAATTCTGATTGCCCTTGCCTTTTTAATTGACGGCTTATCTGTTGACATGAATTCACTGTCCGCAGAAGCCAGAGCAAGCTTTGGTACGATTACGCCTCTTGCAGCGACCTTAAAGGAAATCGGCGGTGTAGCGTTTGGATTTATGCTTCCTGTTCTGGCGGGCTTTATTGCCATGAGTATCGGAGACAGACCGGGGTTAGCCCTTGGTTTTGTAGGAGGAATGATTGCGGCAAACGGAAAGTCAGGCTTTTTGGGAGCTTTAGCTGCCGGCTTTCTGGCAGGATATTTAATTCTGCTTTTAAGAAAAGTATTTGAGCGCTTGCCAAAGGCCATTGAAAAAATAGCGCCGGTATTACTATATCCCTTTGTGGGAATACTGCTTATGGGATTGCTTATGGATTTTGTTATTGAACCGCCCATAGGCGCTCTGAACACGGCATTAAATACAGCATTGACTAACATGGGAGGCTCCAGTAAAATTATATTAGGTATGATTGTTGCAGGAATGATGTCCATTGACATGGGAGGTCCGTTTAATAAAGCAGCTTATGTTTTCGGAACAGCTTCCATTGCTGCCGGTAATTATGATATCATGGCTGCTGTTATGATTGGAGGTATGGTTCCTCCTTGTGCAATCGCCTTGGCAACGCTTTTATTTAAAAACAAATTTACTCAGGAAGAAAGAAATTCCGGACCTGTAAACTTTATTATGGGCCTTGCCTTTATTACAGAAGGGGCTATTCCTTTTGCGGCGTCTGACCCGCTTCGTGTATTGCCGTCCTGCGTGGCAGGAGCAGCAACAGCAGGAGCGCTGTCAATGGTATTTGGATGTACTTTAATGGCACCCCACGGCGGAATTTTTGTTTTCCCTGTTGTAGAACATGGACTGATGTATTTGGTATCTCTTGTAATTGGAACCATAGTAGGAGCTTTGCTTCTTGGAATTTTAAAGAAAAAAGTAACAGAATAAAAAAGGATATATTAAGGAGGAAAAAATCATGAAAACATTTCATTATGTAATTCAGGACAAGGAAGGAATTCACGCACGCCCGGCAGGTGAGTTTGTAAAGGCAGCAAAAGGTTTTTCATCTACAGTAAAAGTTCTGAAAAATGGAAAAGCAGTAGATGCAAAGAAAATTTTCGGCCTTATGGGACTTGGTGTAAAACAGGGAGAAGAGATTGAGGTTCAGGTAGAAGGTGCAGACGAAGAAACTGCAGCAGCAGCACTGGAAACATTTTTGAAAGAAAATTTATAATTTTGTAGAATGAACCAAGGGACTATGTGCAAAGAAAAATTTCGTGCATAGTCCCTTTTGCTATCTAAGCAAACATAATATTTTCCCAATAGTTGCGGGAAACCGGGATATTGTGTACAATAAAGAAAAACTTTCTGCATCCGGAGCAGAGAAAGGGAGTGAATGAAGCATGCTGACAGAAAAACGACAAGAAGAAATCTTAAATCTGCTGGAGCAAAAAGGGAGTGTTACAGTACAGGAATTGAAGGAAAAATTTCAGGCATCTGAGTCTACAATCAGGAGAGACTTAAATGTACTGCATAAAAGAGGCGCGCTGTTAAAGGTTTTTGGAGGAGCAGTTCAGGCAGAAACCAGACTTAATATGAAAGAGGAAGAGGTTTCTCTTCGTATGGTTCAAAACAGAGAAGAAAAAATAAAAATTGCCAGATATGCGGCTTCTTTGATTGAACCGGAAGATTTTATTTATTTAGATGCAGGAACTACAACGGGATATATGATTTCTTACATAACCCAGCATTCGGCTTCTTTTGTGACAAACGCAGTTTCTCATGCACTGCAGCTGGCTGAAAATGGGTTCCGTGTTACTTTGATAGGCGGGGAACTAAAGGCTTCCACAGAAGCAATTGTAGGGAATGAAGCGTATGTGAACCTGAAAAAATATCATTTTACAAAGAGTTTTTTAGGAACTAATGGAGTAAATCTCATTTCAGGATTTACAACACCGGATATTAATGAAGCTATGATTAAGGAGTGTGCCATGGAGCACAGTCAGAAAGCATATATTTTATGCGATAACAGTAAATTTCATAAAACAGGACCAGTCAGCTTTGGAGAAATGCAGAGAGCAAAAATTATCACAAATGAACAGCCGGATGAGGCATATGCGGCATTTGGAAATATTCTGGTTGTAAAGGAGTAGAGACAATTTATCCGTGAAATTTTAAAATAATATAAGCTTTCTTTGCTGATTTATGCTACAATAATAATAAGTTGGTATTGGAAGGAGGGTGTCGCATGATTTATAATAATGTTCGACATGAATGTAATCTTTATAATTTCTTTTTTGCTCCTCGTGGAAACCGCAGAGTTATGGAATTGGGAAGAAAAATTACCCAGATGTATTTAAATCCTTTTGATAAAATTATTGGGATTATCGGAGCAAAAGACTCAGGTAAAAGTATGTTGATTAAGGGAATGTTTCCCGGAATTCAGACGGTGGAGTCAGATGATGAATTTGACATTTTAAATATGCCTTTGCTTAATGCAGAGGAGGGGGGATTTTATACACCGAGAACTTTTCATGTAGATGTGCGAAGCGCCAGAAAATATGTTTCTCTGGAAGACATTGCAAAGGCAGTACTGAATGTAACAGGGATGAATAAAAGGGTTATTGTAGAACATTTTGAAATTTTGTATCCTGTTTTGAAAAGAAATGCAGACCTGCTTATTGGAATTGGAGAAGAAGTGATTGTTACAAGACCTTCACTTTTCGGACCTTTACCGGATAATCTGGCAGATGTTGTTTTCAATTCATTGATTTATCGAAAAATGGCACACAGCGCAGAAGATTTATTTGGGTACTGTGTAAAGGATATAGAAAGACCAAAATGTATTCGTTCAGATATCAAGCATGGGTTTATGCTGAATTATACAGATAAACCGCCATTTAATCTGGCAGAGATTGAAGAAAAAGTTTTGGATTTAATCCATCAGGATCTTCCAATTACACCTTATGACGAGGAACATATTAAAATAGGTGATGATATTGTACACTGTACCGGACCGTTACTTCATGTGGAAAGTACAGGAAAGATTGAGGATTTTTCACTGGTAAAGGAATTTTACTATGAACCGAAATTTCATTTATATGCAGTGGCTGGCACAGTAGGACATAAGCATGAAGAAACAGAAAAAGATGAAGAATTAAATAACATTGAGATTTAAAGGAAAGAACGAATAGATGCAATAGTGTAAAAAATAGTACATAAAAATACGGGAAACAGAGAAGATCTTTGTTTTCCGTATTTTTATTTCATAGGAAATTGCGCCCTATGAAATAAATATTTTTAACATTATTATTGACATTTAACTACTATGTGGTACTCTATAGCTAGAAATACTACTATGTAATACAAGATAGGTGAAGAAGAACGTGTATGATAAGTCACAGCTTATGAGAGGGACTCTGGAAGGGTGTATTCTAAAAATTATAAGCATCCAGACAACTTATGGATATGAAATTGTAATGAAACTGCAGGAATTTGGATTTGAGGATATGAAGGAGGGAACAATTTATCCACTGCTAGTCCGGTTGGAGAAGAAAAAGATGATTACTTCACAGTTTCGCCCTTCTCCTTTGGGACCAAGCAGAAAGTATTACTCTCTTACTCAAGAGGGAGAAGAACTTTTAAAGGAATTTGAAATATGTTGGCGGAATGTATCGGAAACGGTAGAGGGAATTTTAAAACTGACAAGGCAGGTGTAAGGTATGAAAGAAAATAAGCTTGGAATGTTTTTTTCTTTGGAATGAGTTCTTGCTGAAAAATAGTGTTTGTTATATACTGTCTTATAGAAAAAGAAAGGCAGAAAGCTATGTTTAGGAAAATAGAGAAAGAAAATCCTTTTGAGGAAATTTTAGATCAGATTATTGATAATATTAAAGAAGGAACTCTGAAAAAAGGAGATGCACTTCCGGCGGAACGGAATATGGCAGAGGCTTTGGGGGTATCCCGCCCTGTGGTGAGGGAAGTGCTGAGAACATTAGCGGTACTGGGGATTATCAAGTCTGTGCATGGAGGGGCAAATTATGTATCTGAAAAATTGGAAAACAGCCTTATAGAACCATTATCCATTTTACTTCGTTTAAATAACAGCAGTGTTTATCATAACCAGCAGCTGCGTAGTGCACTGGAGATAGAAGCCTCTCGTCTGGCAGCCAGGAACTGCACACCTGTAGATGCAGCTGAGTTGCAGCTGCTTCTTGCCAGACTGGATGCGGCAGAGGAGGAGAGCGTCAGAGGAGATTTAGACAGGGACTTGCATATTAAAATTGGTAAAATGGCACAAAATCCCATGTTATTTTCCGTAATGAGTGCGTCCGCCCAGCTGACAGAGAATATTATTACAGGAATTCGAAGTTATATGATGCAAAAGCAGAAATCTGTTTCTCAGATGGATGAGCAGCATAGAAAACTGGTAAATGCCATTGTAGAGCATCGCGAAGAAGATGCAGAAATCTGCATGAAAGAGCATATGAGAACCATAGAAAACTACATATTGGAAATCGACCGAAAAAAGGATAAACAGGTCTAAATGGAAAGCTGTTACATAAAAAATGTAGCAGCCTTTTTCTTTTAATGAATTACAGACCAGAAAAATACTTTTTCACATTGCATTTTATAATCACGAGTGGTATAATCCGTTTATAAATTGGTAATACCAAAACGAGTAAAGGAATACCGGAGGGAAAGCTATGGGATATGTAAAATGGAGTTATCCAGTGCTGGAGCATTTCTGCTATGATGTGTTCAGGGCTTTTGGATTTAGCGAAGAAGAAAGCAAAGAAATTGGAGATGTATTGTTAACTGCTGATTTATTTGGTATTGAAAGTCATGGTATGCAGAGAATGGTGCGATACCACAAAGGAATTGAAAAAGGAACAATTCATCCAAAAGAAAAGCCGGAGATAGTGTTTGAAACGCCTGTTTCTGCTGTTGTTGACGGACATAATGGTATGGGACAGCTGATTGCTGTATTTGCTATGAAAAAAGCTATTGAGAAGGCAAAGACAACAGGAATAGGAATTGTAACCGTGCGGGAATCAAATCATTTTGGAATTGCGGGTTATTATGCAAAAATGGCCAGCGATCAGGGACTTATGGGAATTGCGTGCACTAATTCAGAGGCGATTATGGTGCCAACTTTCGGAAAAAAAGCCATGTTGGGATCTAATCCGATTGCTGTTGCCATGCCTGCAGACCCTTATCCGTTTTTGTTTGACTGCTCTACCACAGTAGTAACCAGAGGAAAATTAGAGATGTACAACAAAATGAACAAATCGCTTCCAAAGGGATGGGCCTTAGACTCCAGCGGACATGAAAGTACAGAAGCACCTGAAGTACTGGAGAATATTGTGGCAAAACGCGGTGGCGGAATTATGCCATTAGGTGGAAATCAGGAAGTAAATGGCAGCCATAAAGGATATGGCTATGGTATGCTGTGTGAATTATTCAGTTCTATTTTTTCCATGGGAGTGACTTCGGATAAATGTTGTACTTTCCCGGATAAAACTGGTATTTGCCATGGCTTTGCGGCTATTAATCCTGAGATTTTTGGAAATCCTGAGGCAATTAAAGCACATTTATCCGAATATCTGGAAGCGTTAAGGGAAAGCCCTAAGGCAGATGGTGAGAGCAAAATCTACACTCACGGAGAAAAAGAGGTTTTTGCAGAAAAAGACAGAAGAGAGAACGGAATTCCTGTCAATGATAATACAATGGTAGAACTGGCAAATCTTTGTAACTATTTGAAATTGGATTTTCACTCTTATTTTAAAGGTTATGAATTGTCGGCAAAAGATAAGTTTTTTACAGGAAACTATTAAAAAATATCTCTCTTGAATTATGAGGAGCGTATAGTAATTATTGAAGATGACAGATTTGGGAGGAGGTAGATAAAACATTATCCATCTCCTCCCAAATTTTTGCTCTAACAGTGCCTTTTTAAATAATATTTTTCCAGAAGAGAAATAAAACCATATAAAAGAACAGCAATGATACATAGAATAACAATTGCCATAATCATGGTAGTGAGCTGGAATACCTGACTGGAATAAATAATTAAATAGCCCAGTCCCTGTTTACTGCCAATCATTTCTCCGATTACAATTCCAATAAGGGAAAGTCCGATATTGACTTTCATGACGCTGAGAATTAAAGGAACAGAGGCAGGTAGAATAACTTTGATAAGAGCGTCCTTTTTATTGCCTCCCAGAGTTTGAATTAACTTTAGTTTATCGGGATCTGTTTCACAAAAACCTGTATATAGATTTAAAACAGCGCCAAAAATGGCCACAGAAATGCCGGCAATGATAATTGTTTTCATATTACTGCCAAGCCATACAATCAAAAGAGGTGCAAGTGCAGATTTGGGCAGACTGTTTAATACTACTAAATAAGGTTCTAAAATACTGGAAAGTCTGGGGAAAATCCAGAGAATTACAGCACAGAAAATACCAAGTAGAGTAACCAGTGCAAAACTTATTAAAGTTTCTGTGAGTGTGACAGAAACGTGCTTTGCCAGACTTCCGTCTGAAATCATTTTGAACATCATATCTAAAATTTGTGAAGGACTGGAATAGATAAAAGAGTCCAAGATACCCAGTCGGGCAGTTATTTCCCATAATCCCAGAAAAAAAATAAGCAAGAGAATACGGAAACATTGAATGAGGCGTATATTGCGTTTTTGAGCTTGTAAATAGTGCTTTTGTTCAGTAGATACAGAATGTAAATCAGGCATGAACATTCAACTCCTTCCAGATTTCATTGAAATAAGTTTTAAATTCCGGAGCATTTCTGGATGCCATAGGTGTACGTTCTGTCATAGAAAATTTGATGTCTATAATTTTTTGGACAAAGGCAGGACGGTTGCTGAAGATAATTACCCGGTCTGCCATGCTCACGGCTTCTGAAATGTCATGTGTTACAAGAATAGCAGTTTTTCCTTCCCGGCGGATAATAGTTCCGATATCATCTCCAACAGAAAGGCGAGTCTGATAATCCAGAGCAGAAAAGGGTTCATCTAAAAGAAGTAAATCAGGATCTAAGGCAAGCGTGCGGATAAGAGCTGCTCTTTGTCGCATTCCCCCGGACAATTGGGAAGGTTTGGAATTTCTGAATTTATATAATCCATAGTTTTCCAGAAGGTTTTCAACGTGTTTCTTTGCTTCAGGAGTAACTCTTCGTTGAATTTCCAATCCCAGCAGCATATTGCTATAAATGGTACGCCATTCAAATAAATGATCTTTTTGTAGCATATAACCAATGTTGGTGTTAGACATGGATAGGGGAGTTCCATTTAACAGGAGTTCTCCAAAAGCCGGTTTTAAGAGACCGCAAAGCATATCTAAAAATGTGGATTTGCCACAGCCGGAAGGTCCTACAATGGCTACAAATTCTCCGGGAAATACAGAAAAAGATATATGAGAAAGAGCCGGAGTTTCACCGGCTTTCGTATGGTAGGTATAGCTTACATTTTTTACCTGAAGAAGAGGCAAATTCATAGTGAAGCTCCTTTCTTGAAATTTTCATATAGTATTATATGAAAAAAATAAGTTTTTTGACAGAGAAAAGAATTGACAAAGAACTACTATGTGGTACAATATAGCTAGGAAGACTACTTGGTAGAACAAGGTAGAAAAGAGAATGGGGTGGCGAATATGAAGAAATGTAAATGGAGTGTATTAAAAAGACAAAATGATGGAAAACAGTTAAATTTAGAGATAGAAGACCAGCTCTATATAGATAAAGTTATTCGGTATTTAAACAGCCATAGAAATGGAATGATGGAGACAGAAATTGTAAGAAAGGATCTTATTGGTCTGGCAGCAGAGGCAAAAGAGGAAGGTAAATCTTTAGAGGTGAAGCTTGGTTCCGTAAAGGAATTTGGAGAAACACTGGCTTTTGCAGGAAAAGAAGAAAAACAAAAAGAAAGATTATATTATTTCTTTTGGCAATTGGGATGGGCGTATCTTTGCGTACCAATCTTTATGCTTGCTGTATACGGGATTTGGAAATTGATTACAATTGTACTTGGATTTGAATTTCAATTTGAGAACATTCGATTTAATTTACCGTTTTCTTTGTGTTATCTTATTTTACCTCCTTTATTCTCAATTTATGAGGTGTTCTTCAAGTATTACTTTATATTATCCGGTAAAATTGGCAGGGTGTTGGGGGTAGTGGAAACAGGACTTCCTTTTTTGCTTCTGTTTGGAATGAGCTACCTTGTTAGGTCAAACTTTAATTTTAATCAACTGCCGGGTGGAAATATCTATGTACCAAATGCTTTTTGGATATTATTTGAAGCTTTGATTGCAGTGATATACATATATGGGAGATATAAGTTTTTTGAAAGTGCGGAGAAAACGGCAGAGAAATATCATTTAGAGATGTAGTTTTTGGAAAATGGGGTCGAGAATATGAAGAAAAACATATGGAAAGAATTAAAGAAAGAAAATAATGCTAAAGCCTTGAATTTGGAAATAGAAGACCAAAAGTATTTGGATAAGGTAAAGAGTTATGCCATAAATCAAGGTGTGGGGATGACAGAAATGGAAATAATCCGAAAAGATTTAATCGGTATGGCAGAAGAGGCACAAAAAAAATGGAGAGCGATTAGAAAAATCTCTGGGAGATGTAAAGGAATTTACAGAAAACCTGGTTAAAGAAGGAAGACAGGAGGGAAAAAAGACCAGATTTATTACTGTATTCAGGAAATCGGAAAATCATATTTGTTTGTGATTGCATTGGTTTTCTTTGTTTTAATGACAACGGATTTTAATCACTTTTTAGGAAACAGCAGATTTAGTTTGGCAGATTTTTTAGGAGTTTTCTTCTTGCCTTGTCTGATATCCTTATGGCAGATGCACACCATTGGGCGCTTTGCGTTGGTTAAAAAAATGGGCTGGATTTTAAGCGCAGTGGCGGCTGCTTTTATAGTTTTTCCCAATCTGCTGATTAAAATAGTATTTGAGGATGTTTTGCCTTTTGAGGAGATTATGGTTCCTAATTGGGTGTTTCTGATATTATTGCCGCTGGCTGGGGGACTATATTGGTATGGAAAACAAAAATTTGAACATATTATAGAACAGGTAGTAAAAAAACATAGTTTATAATAAAAAAGAATTTAAGAGGGTACTTGACAAATAACATAGAATTTATTATATTAGAGGAGGAAAAGATTGTGAATTATTTAACAGGAGGACTGTAATTATGAAAATTTTATTTTTTGACACAAAGAACTATGATAAAGACTCATTTGAAAAACAGATTGGAAATTATCCTGAAATTGAAATGGATTATTTAAAGACAGACCTTTCTCCAAAGACAGCTCCTCTGGCAAAAGGGTATGATGCAGTATGCGCATTTGTGAGCTCTGATGTAGGTGCCGACACTATGGCAGTGCTTCATGAAGCAGGTGTAAAGTTGATTTTAATGCGTTGTGCAGGATTTAATAATGTTGATATGGATAAAGCAAAAGAATATGGTATTCGTGTGATGCGTGTACCGGGATATTCACCGGAAGCAGTAGCAGAACATGCTATGGCGCTGGCATTAGAAGTAAACCGCCGTCTTCATAAAGCTTATGTAAAAGTAAGAGAAAATGACTTCAGTCTTGGCGGACTGATGGGATTTAACTTCTACCAAAAAACAGCTGGTATTGTAGGAACCGGTAAAATCGGTGCTGCTATGGCAAAAATTTGTCGTGGATTTGGCATGAAAGTAATTGCCTATGATGTATACCAAAATCCGGATTTGGCCGATTTTGTAGAATATGTAACTTTAGATGAATTGCTGGCACAGAGTGATTTGATTTCTCTCCATTGCCCATTGATGGACAGCACTTATCATTTAATTAACAAAGATACTATTGCAAAAATGAAAGACGGTGTTATTCTTGTAAATACATCAAGAGGCGGTTTAGTAAAAACCAATGATTTGATTGACGGAATTCGTGCAAGAAAATTCTTTGGAGTAGGTCTTGATGTATATGAAGAAGAAACAAAGAATGTATTTGAGAACCGTTCTGATGAGATTTTAGAGCATTCTACAACAGCCAGACTGCTTTCTTTCCCAAATGTAATGATTACTTCTCATCAGGGATTTTTCACAGAAGAAGCGTTGACTGCAATTTCTCAGACAACTCTTGATAATGCAATGACTTTCTTAAAAGGCGAAGCAAGTGAAAATGAAGTAAAATAAGTCGGAAAGGATGCAAAATGAATAGAAATTATCAGAAAGAGCTGGAAAAAATTATTGAGAAAAGTAAAACCGAGGAAAAACTTCCAAGACTCTTTCTACATAGCTGCTGTGCACCTTGCAGCAGCTATGTGTTAGAATATCTTTCTCAATACTTTGAAATAACCGATTTTTTCTATAATCCGAATATTTCTCCGCGGGAGGAATATGAAAAAAGAACAGAAGAAATGAAACGTCTTATCGAAGAGATGCCTTTTGTACATAAACCTAAGTTTGTAGAAGGGGAGTACTGTCCGGAAGATTTTTTTGAAATGGCGAAAGGACTGGAAGCAGTACCGGAAGGCGGAGAGCGATGCTTTAAGTGTTTCCGCATGCGTATGGAAGAAGCTGCTCGTTTAGCAGCAGAAGGAGGGTATGATTATTTCACTACAACCCTCACGATTAGTCCGTTAAAAAATGCACAAAAAATAAATGAAATAGGGGAGGAGCTTGCAGAAATTTATCATGTTAAGCACCTTCCCTCTGATTTTAAGAAGAAAAATGGGTATAAGCGTTCTACAGAATTGTCAAAAGAATATCAATTATATCGTCAGGATTATTGTGGATGTGTCTTTTCGAAAAAAGAAAGAGAAGAACAAAAGAAAAAATCTTGCATTTAATACTATAAAGTGATAAAATTCTGCTCAAAGCATTTACTAGAATACAGAGAAAGAAGTGAGAACAGAATTATGGCACAATTATGGGGAGGACGTTTCACGAAAGAAACAGATCAGTTGGTTTACAATTTTAATGCTTCCCTGAGCTTTGACAAAAAGCTTTACAGGCAGGATATTCAGGGGAGTATGGCTCACGTTAAAATGCTTGCAAAACAGGGAATTTTAACAGAGCAGGAAAAGGATGAAATCCTCGAAGGACTTACGGGAATTCTTCAGGATATCGAAGAGAAAAAGCTGGAATTTTCTCCGGAATATGAAGATATTCACAGTTTTGTAGAGGCAAATCTGATACAGAGAACAGGCGAGGTTGGGAAGAAGCTCCATACAGGAAGAAGCCGCAACGATCAGGTCGCATTAGATATGAAGCTTTATGTCAGAGATGAAATCCAGGAAACAGACATGCTTTTAAAAGAGCTTCTTGAAACACTTTTGAAATTAATGGAAGATAATTTACATACTTATATGCCTGGATTTACCCACTTGCAGAAGGCTCAGCCGATTACGGCAGCACATCATTTTGGCGCATATTTTGAAATGTTTAAAAGAGACAGAAGCCGTCTGGCAGATACGAAAAAGAGATTAAATTATTGTCCCTTAGGCAGCGGAGCCTTGGCTGGAACTACTTATCCTTTGGATAGAGAATACACGGCCAAACTGCTGGGATTTGACGGACCGACCTTAAACAGCATGGACTCTGTTGCAGACAGAGATTATTTAATTGAATATTTATCAGACTTATCTGTGATTATGATGCACCTGAGTCGCTTCTGTGAAGAAATTATTTTGTGGAATTCCAATGAGTATCAGTTTATTGAAATTGATGACGGATACAGCACAGGAAGCAGTATTATGCCCCAGAAGAAAAACCCGGATATAGCAGAGCTGGTAAGGGGAAAGACAGGACGTGTCTATGGGGCATTAATGTCACTTCTTACTACCATGAAAGGAATTCCTCTGGCATATAACAAGGATATGCAGGAGGATAAAGAGCTTGCATTTGATGCAATGGATACAGTAAAAGGCTGCATTGCCCTGTTTAACGGTATGCTGGAAACCATGGAATTGAAAAAAGAGAATATGGAAAAAAGTGCGAAAAATGGATTTACCAATGCCACAGATGCTGCAGATTATCTTGTGAAAAAGGGAGTTCCTTTTAGAGACGCTCATGGTATTGTAGGTGAATTGGTGTTATTTTGTGTGAAAAACCAGATTTCTCTTGATGAAATGCCGTTAGAGGAATATCAGAAAATCAGTCCGGTATTTGAACAGGATATTTATGAAGCAATCAGTATGAAAACCTGTGTGGAAACCAGAAATACCATTGGCGCTCCGGGACCGGAGGCAATGGAAAAGGTTTTGGAAATACAGAAAAAATATCTGGAAGATAGTGAAAAGCATTGACATTTTGACAAGATTTGCTATAGTAAATAAAACAAAACGGAGGAGATAAGCAGATGAGTGAGAAATTAAGAGTCGGAATTTTAGGCGCAACAGGAATGGTAGGACAGAGATTTATTTCTTTATTGGAAAACCACCCATGGTTTGAAGTTGTAACTGTTGCAGCAAGTGCAAGAAGTGCAGGAAAAACTTATGAAGAAGCAGTAGGAACTCGCTGGAAAATGACAACTCCTATGCCGGAAGCTGTAAAGAAATTAGTGGTTATGAATGTTGCTGATGTAGAAGCAGTTGCTTCCACCGTGGATTTTGTATTTTCTGCAGTAGATATGTCAAAAGAGGAAATCAAAGCCATTGAAGAAGAGTATGCAAAGACAGAAACACCTGTAGTTTCTAATAACAGCGCTCACAGATGGACACCGGATGTACCGATGGTTGTTCCGGAAATCAACCCACAGCATTTTGACGTGATTGAATTCCAGAAAAAACGTCTGGGAACAACAAGAGGATTTGTTGCAGTAAAACCAAATTGCTCTATTCAGAGTTATGCTCCGGTACTGACTGCATGGAAAGAATTCGAGCCTTATGAAGTGGTTGCCACTACATATCAGGCTATTTCAGGTGCAGGAAAAACTTTTAAAGACTGGCCAGAAATGGTAGAAAATATTATTCCTTATATTGGCGGAGAAGAAGAGAAGAGCGAGATGGAACCACTTCGTCTTTGGGGTGAAATCGAGGACGGCGTGATTGTTCCGGCAAAAGAACCTGTAATTACCTGCCAGTGTGTACGTGTTCCTGTTTTAAACGGACATACAGCAGCAGTCTTTGTAAAATTCAGAAAGAAACCTACAAAAGAGCAGTTAATTGAAAAATTGACAGCATTTAAAGGAATTCCACAGGAATTAGAGTTGCCAAGTGCACCAAAACAGTTCATCCGCTATATGGAAGAAGCTGACAGACCACAGGTACAGGCTGACGTAGATTACGAAAACGGCATGGGTGTAAGTGTAGGTCGATTAAGAGAAGATAAAGTATATGATTTTAAATTTATCGGTTTATCTCACAATACAGTTCGTGGCGCAGCAGGCGGTGCAGTGCTTTGTGCAGAAACTTTAAAAGCAAAAGGATATATTACAAAAAAATAGAAAAATGATATTTTTTTAACAGAGGTGGCAGCCTAGGAGAAATAGGTATGTCGCCTTTTTTTCTGGCTCCCCAAGGATTACACTGCAACGGATAGGAAATTACGTCCTATTTGACGCTTTTTAAAAGTTGTGTTAGCATAAAAGATACGGAATTTTGAAAGGAAAGAGAGCTTTCATGAACAAATCACTATTTATAGCAGAAAAGCCCAGTGTTGCACAGGAGTTTGCAAAGGCATTAAAAGTAAATACTTCAAGGAAAGACGGATATCTGGAGTCAGAAAATACCATTATTACCTGGTGTGTGGGACATCTGGTGACCATGAGTTACCCGGAAGCCTATGACCCTGCACTGAAAAAGTGGAGTTTAGAAACACTTCCGTTTCTACCGGAGGAGTTTAAATATGAAGTTATTCCTTCTGTAAAAAAACAGTTTCAAATTGTCAGCGGGCTTTTAAACCGCAAAGATGTGGAAACGATTTATGTATGTACGGACTCCGGACGTGAAGGAGAATATATTTATCGCCTTGTGGCAATGATGGCAGGGGTAAAAGAGAAGAAGCAAAAGAGGGTCTGGATTGACTCCCAGACAGAGGAAGAAATTATTCGTGGGATAAAAGAAGCAAAAGATATCAGTGAGTACGATAATCTTTCTGCATCTGCATATCTCAGGGCAAAAGAGGATTATCTCATGGGAATTAATTTTTCCAGATTACTTTCTTTAAAATATGGAAATACTGTGTCAAATTATCTGGGGAGTCGTTATCAGGCGATTTCTGTAGGAAGGGTAATGACCTGTGTTCTGGGAATGGTAGTACGCAGAGAGAGGGAAATTCGAGAATTTGTCAAGACGCCTTTTTACAGAGTGATTGGTAATTTTAAACAGCAGGGACATACTTTTGAAGGTGAATGGAGAGCCGTAGAAGGCAGCAGATACTTTGCATCCCCTCTTTTATATAAGGAAAACGGATTTAAAAAGAAAGAAACAGCTATGGAATTAAAGGAAATTCTCTCTGCAAATTCTCCTTTGGAAGCAGTGGTGGAAAAAATAGAAAAGAAAAAAGAAAATAAAAATCCTCCGTTATTATTTAATTTAGCAGAGCTTCAGAATGAATGTTCCAGATTGTTTAAATTAAGTCCTGATGAAACCCTGAAAATTGTGCAGGAATTATACGAGAAAAAGCTGGTTACTTATCCAAGAACAGATGCCAGAGTCCTTTCCAGCGCAGTTGCAAAAGAGATTTATAAAAATATCAGCGGTTTAAAAAACTATGAACATGGAAGTATTTATGCGGCGGAAATTTTAGAAACAGGTGCGTATAAAAATCTCATAAAAACAAGATATGTAAATGATAAACAGATTACAGACCACTATGCCATCATTCCTACAGGACAGGGATTAAATGCTTTACGCAGTATTTCTGTGCAGGGAAGTAAGGTTTATGAAGTGATTGTAAGAAGGTTTTTAAGCATTTTTTATCCTCCGGCAGTATATCAGAAAATCAATCTGGTATCGGTGATTGAAAAAGAGAAATTATTTTCTTCTTTTAAAATATTAGTATCAGAAGGATATTTAAAAGTAACCCCTAATTCTTTTGGAAAGAAAAAGGAAGGTTCGGGAAAAGAAGAAGACCAGATTTCAGAGGATGGGGATTTTCTAAACTGGATTTTGGGTATTCGAAAGGGAAGCATTCTTTCTATTGAAGAGTTTTCTATAAAAGAGGGGGAAACATCACCGCCAAAACGTTATACGTCAGGTTCCATGATTTTAGCAATGGAAAATGCGGGACAGCTTATTGAAGATGAAGAGCTGCGTGCTCAGATTAAAGGAAGCGGTATTGGAACCAGCGCCACCAGAGCAGAAATTTTGAAGAAATTAGTGACCATTAAATATTTGGAGTTGAATAAGAAAACACAGGTGATTACGCCTACACTTTTAGGTGAAATGATTTTTGATGTGGTGAATTGTTCTATTCGTTCACTTTTAAATCCGGAGCTTACTGCCAGTTGGGAGAAAGGTCTTACATATGTGGCGGAAGGAAGCATCACTTCAGAAGAATATATGTTTAAGCTGGAAAATTTTATTAAATCTCGTACAGAAGGTGTGCTGGGGCTTCGAAATCAATTGATGTTAAAGCAGTTTTTTGATGCATCTTCGGAGTTTTATAAAAAACCGGCACAAAAAAAGGTTGGAAAAACCCGTAAAGCGTAGTAAAATAGAAAAAAATAATTTATAAGAAAGCAGGTAGAACAATGGAACAGTTGACAATAAAAGAGCTATATCATGATTTAAATAAAACCCTTGCAAAAGAACTTTTAGAAGAAAAGACTTATCCGTGGGAGGTTCTTCCCTGCATTGGCGAGTATATTTTGAAATTAGGAGAAACTTTAGATGAGGCAGAATATGAGAAAAAGGGCGATAATGTATGGATTGCCAAAACAGCGAAAGTAGCACCAACTGCTTATATCAATGGTCCTGCCATCATTGGAAAAGATGCAGAAGTTCGCCACTGTGCTTTCATCAGAGGAAACGCTCTGGTAGGAGAAGGTGCAGTAGTAGGAAATTCTACAGAATTAAAGAATGTTATCTTATTTGATAAAGTACAGGTTCCTCATTACAATTATGTGGGTGACTCTATCTTAGGATATAAGTCTCATATGGGAGCAGGTTCCATTACATCTAATGTGAAATCGGACAAAAAACTGGTAGTAGTAAAAGGGGCAGCTACACAGATTGAGACAGGATTGAAGAAATTCGGAGCAATGCTGGGTGATGAAGTGGAAGTTGGCTGCGGCTCTGTGTTAAATCCGGGAACAGTAGTAGGAAGCAACAGCAATATTTATCCTCTTTCTTCTGTAAGAGGTGTGGTTCCTTCTGACAGTATTTATAAAAAAGGCAATGAAATCGTAGAAAAGCAGTAGCGTATGTATTATAGAAAACCACATTATTATGAAAAATTTTCCTGTACAGCGGATCAATGCCCGGATACCTGCTGTGCAGGCTGGCAGATTGTAATTGATGAAAATTCCTTAGAGAAATACAGTAATGTCTCCGGTGACTTTGGCATTCGTCTTTTGAATTCCATTGACTGGGGAGAAGGGATTTTTGAACAATATGAGAAAAGATGCAGTTTTTTAAATTCAGAAAACCTCTGTGATATTTATAAGGAATTAGGTGCAGAGGCATTGTGTGATACTTGTCGATTGTACCCAAGGCATATCGAAGAATTTGAAAATTTAAGAGAATTTTCCCTGTCACTATCCTGTCCGATAGCCGCAAAAATGATTTTAGAATGTCAGGAACCAGTGAGGTTTCTGGAAGAACAGGATGAAAAAGAGGAATGTGAGGAGGATTTCGAAGATTTTGATTTTCTTCTGTTTGACTGTCTTTTAGAGGTGAGGGAAAAGTTGTTTTCCATTGTCCAAAACAGAGCAATTCCCATAGAAAAGAGAATGTACTGTGTCTTGAGAACGGCAAAAAATTTTCAGGATGCTCTTGATGAAGGAGAACTTTTTGAAAGGGATTTTACAGGAGAAATCGAGCTGTGTTTACAGGAAAAAACAGAGGGATTTTCAAGTGATTATTATGAAATTATTCAGGTACTCAGAAAAGATTTGTTAAGATTGGAAGTACTTCGAGAAGACTGGAAAACAAATTTAAAAGCAGCAGATAACCTTTTCCAAAAAGGTGAAACATGGTATATGGAAAAGAGAGACAGATATAAAGCTGAAATAAAAAAGTCCATAGGGCAGGAACAGTGGGATGTTTATAAAGAACAGCTTTTGATGTTTTTCTTGTATACTTATTTCTGTGGTGCAGTCTATGACGATATGATTTATTCGAAAGGCGTTTTATCTGTGATATCCGTTTTCTGGATAGAAGAAATTACCTTTTGGAACTGGGCGGTGGATGAAGAAACAATAGAACAAAAAAATCTATTGGAAACAGCTTATCGCTATGCAAGAGAAATCGAACATTCCGATGAAAATCTAAATTTACTGGAAGAAATTTTTGACTCAGATAAGTGCTATGAACCGGAAGTTTTAAAGTGTATTTTAGTCAGTGAAAGGAAAACAGTATGAGTAAAGAAAAGGAAGAAAAACAGGAAAAACCATATTGGGAAGGGAAAGAGTATTCTTTTTACAGTCATAAAAAATGTGAATTTTTCCCTTGCCATGAAACTGCAGATCCGGAAAATTTTAACTGTTTGTTTTGCTACTGTCCGCTGTATGCTCTGGGCAGCAAATGTGGAGGCAACTTTAAATATACAGAGAAAGGAATTAAGGACTGTAGTGATTGTAAGCTGCCTCATAAGAGGAAAAATTATGGCTACATTATGAGTAAATATGAGGAAATTATGGAGTTGGCGAAGAAAAACCGGTAGTCTGTATAAGTGAGATACAGGCTGTTAAATCTTCACATACATAGTCACAAAAAGGAGCTAAATCAGAGCTGTAGGGGGTTAAATCCGGTATCATACAGGAAATACCTCCCGCAGCTTTTGCAGCTTTTAAACCATTGATACTGTCCTCTACAATCATACAGGAGTCAATAGAAACGTGGAGTTTTTCAGCGGCTTTTAAGAAAATGTCGGGGTTAGGTTTGCTTTCTTTGACTTCATTTCCACATACAGAAGCAGAAATTTCTTCATAGATATCTGCTAATTTCCAGTAATATTCAGCCTGCTCTCTGTCCGTAGAGGTAGCAATTCCCCATGGTATATTTTCACTTTTCAGAAAAGAAAGCAATTCATAAAGTCCTTTTTTAGGAGGAACCGAATGTTCTTTTACATAAGTATTTAAGTAATCACTACGAATTTTTCTGGCTTGATGATAATCAACTGTGCCATTATACCATTCTTTAAAAAGAGCACAATTTCGTTCTCTGGAACCTCCTCTTAACTGTTTCAAGCGTTCTTCAGTAAGAGAAAAATTCAGTAAATCAGCAGCTTTTTCCCACCCTTTTTTCATAATTCGCTCTGTGTCAAATAAAACACCGTCCATATCGAAAATGATTGCTTTAATCATAATTTATTCCCCTTTCATCTTTTCTTTAAGAATAGCAGAAGTCTAAAAGTGTGGCAAGAAAGAATTAAATAAGAAAAAGCATTGGCAGGTGATTTTTGACATGGTAGAATATAGAGGAAAAATATCTGAATGGAGGTTTTTAGTGATGAAAGAAGAAATTAAAGAAATTATAGATTATTATAGTAAACAGAGAAATCCACAGGAACAGGAAAATATAGTTGCCATGCTTAGGGAAATACAGGAAGCAGAAGGGTGTATTACTATGAATGTGCAGGAGGAGGCAGCAAAAGCATTGGGTGTAAAACAGACAGTCTTATCCTGTATTATTAAGCGTTATCCAAGTTTAAAAGAGGCTGCTTATGCTCATGAAGTGGTGTTATGCACAGGAAGATGCTGTCAAAGCAAGGATAGTATGAGAATTTTAGAAGCGGTAAAGAAACAATTTGGAATTTCGAAAGATGGTATATCAGCAGATGGGAGTTTTCATCTGACTACGAGAAACTGTTTAAAACAATGCAGAACTTCTCCAAATATGCTTTTAGATGGTGAACTGTATACGAATTTAACGAAAGAAAAGGTATTATCATTATTAGAAAAAAGGAGATAAAAAATTGAAATATCAGGCATTATTATTTGATTTAGACGGCACGTTAACTGCTTCAGGAGAAGGGATTACAAAGTGTGTGCAGTATGCTTTAAAAAAGCTGAATAAGAATGAACTGGCACAGGATTTAAAGAAGCTTGAGGTGTTTGTAGGACCTCCTTTATTAGAGCAGTTTATGGCTTATGCAGGGCTTTCAGAGGAAGAAGCGGAGGAAGCAGTGAAATATTATCGGGAACGTTATCTGCCTGTTGGAATATTTGAAAACAGACCTTATGAAGGAATTGAAGAAGTGCTGAAAAAGTTAAAAGAGAGGGGATATATCCTTGCAGTAGCGTCTTCTAAACCGGACTCTATGGTAAAAACAGTTTTAAATCATTTTTCTTTGAGCGGCTATTTTCAGGTGATAAAGGGAAGTGATATTACAAAGCCCAAAATGACAAAAGCTGAAGTTATTGAAGAAGTCTTAGAAGAGCTGGGATTTTCTGAAAAGAGAGAGTCTGTCATCATGATCGGGGACCGTCATCATGATGTTTCAGGAGCAAAAACGGCAGGGATTTCCTGTATAGGAGTTACTTATGGCTATGGCGATTTTCAGGAATTGCAGCAGGCAGGAGCAATAAAGATTGTTGACAGCACACAGGAATTAGGAGAGATTTTTGGCGCTTGAGAATACTTGACAATCAAACTATAATGTGGTAAATTGTCGCATTGAGAAGTAAAAAGGAAGGAAGATGAAATGTGCTGATTTTAGTCATTATGTGTATTGGAATATGCATTGGAAACAGGTTTTTGCCTCCAAAGTATAAGAAAGCGAATGAGATTTTTCAGATTATGTGTACTCTATCATTGATTTTTTCTATGGGCGTTATGCTGGGAAAAGATGAACATTTTTTTGATAAACTCTTTACATTGGGATGGGAAAGCTTTTTGTTTTTCCTTGTGCCTTCCGTATGTTCCGTTATACTGGTGTTTATTTTGACAAATCGTTTTATGGATGATAAAAGAAAAAAAGAAAAGGATTGACTTATGGTAATTTTAGCAGTTTTGGCATTGGTTTTAGGTGTCCTTGTGGGTACTTTCGATGTGCAGAATTTTTTACTGGATGCACTGGTATCGAATAAGGATTTAGTTTTATATCTTTTAATGTTTTCCGTGGGAATGAGCATTGGCCTTCACAAAGGAATTATTAGAAAGATAAAAGAATATCATGTGAAAATATTGATTATTCCGGCGGGGATTATTGTAGGAACACTTCTGGGAGGGGTGTTTCTCAGCATGATAACAAAGTATAACGTAGGAGAGAGCACTTCGGTGGTAAGCGGTTTGGGCTGGTACAGCCTCGCAGGTGTTACCATAGGAAATCTGGCAGGAGCGCAGCTTGGAAGTATTGCTTTTTTAAGCAACCTAATGCGGGAAATTTTTTCGTTTTTTACCATTCCTTTTATTGCAAAACACTTTAATTATTATTCCTGTATTGCCCCGGCAGCGGCTACAAGTGAAGATACCACACTTCCTATGATGATGAAATACACCAATGAGGAAACAGTGGTTTTATCGGTAATTAACGGAGTTTTATGCTCTGCGGTGGTACCGATATTAATTCCTTTATGTTATCAGTTGAAGTTTTGAGAGGGATAAAAGGGCAGGAAAAGTGAGGAGCTTTTGCTGCCCTTTTTTATATACTCTATAAAAAATTGATTATTTCTGTTTATTTTTCTGAAAACTAAAAAAAATTCTTTGTATTTACCGCCTTTATCCGATATAATATACCTAACAAACGGGTCGTGTAGTAAAAAGAGAAAGGGGCGGTAGGAATGAAGAAATATAGTATATGTATTTTTTTATGCGGAATGTTGCTTGCAGGATGCAATAGTGAAAAAGAACTTTCACAGATTAAAATTCCCGAAGAAAAAATAGCCAAGTTTCAAATGGGAAGTATAGGATCAAAACCGGAAGAATATAAACACTTATCCGATCTCATTGAAGATATGGAAGAAGCTGTGCCGGAAAAAGACCAGAAGAAAGCACCCCATAGAGGAGAAGACTATTATCCTGTCTCCTTTATCTACGAAGATGAAACAAAGGATATTTTCTATTTCTTCCCAGAAGGTGAGAAATGGTATCTGGAAACAGAGAATGGAGACGTTTATGGAAATGCAGATTTTATTTTGGATTATGTAGATATTGATTTTAACGTTGATGTAAAAAGGGAGATAAGGATAGATAAAGATGTGTTAAAAAGATCTTTAGAAATAGGAAAAGACTTTAAAACTTATGATACAAACTTTTTCTTTGCAAATGGCGTTGTAAATAGAATGGAGATAACAGGAGATACGGAAGAAGATGCCATTTCTAAAGAGAGAAAAAGTAGCATAGACAGTCGAAAAGTATATGAATATGCGAAAAAATTTGGTTATGAAGTTTCAGAAAAAGAAGTGGAGGAAAGGATAAAAAAAATACTGGAAGACTTTAACGAACAGGAAGATTATCCGGAATATGAAGCTATTTGTAAAGAATACGGGATAACCATGGAAGAATGTTTGGAGAAGAGCAGAGATTATATCAAAGAAGAAATGACAAAAAATAAACTTTCACTTGAAACGTACAAGGATTTTCAAAATGGAAAAGATAAAATAAAGGATAAGACCTATGAGACACCGTATGAATATTCTCGGGCAATCTTAGACGAAGTTGTATATACGGAAATATCAGATGAAGATATCGCTTCTTATATTCAGGAGTTGGATGAAGCAGAAGCATATTATTTGGAAAATTTTTAGTTACTGATTTAGAAAAGAAGTTCCCGCTTTAAAAGGTGGGAACTTCTTTTCGTTTATATCTGATTAGTCTAATGTTTTATGATATTCCTGTAAGGATTTCAAAGACTGTGACTCTTTATTTAAAATCGCTTTTACACCGGTTGCACTTGCCAGAGCTGCTGACATTGTGGTGATGTAAGGGATTTTCTTATTAATTGCTGTTTTTCTTAAATAGGAGTCATCGTATTTACTCTGTTTTCCGGCAGGAGTGTTGATTACTAAATCAATTTCTCCGCTTACTAAGGCATCGTAAACATTTGGGCTGCCTTCCTGAAGCTTTTTCAGAGTCTTACATTCTACACCGTTTTCGTTGAAGAATTTTGCACATCCTTCTGTAGAAACAATGCTAAATCCAAGTTCTTTAAACTGTTTTGCAGCTTCCAATGCCTGTGCACGGTCATTTTTGTTTACACTGATTAAAGCAGTTCCGCTAAGAGGAAGTTTTGCTCCTGCAGCTTCCTGTGCTTTGTAGTAAGCTGTTCCGAAAGACTCGCTTAAACCGAGAACTTCACCGGTAGAACGCATTTCAGGTCCTAAAAGCGGATCAACTTCTGGGAACATATTGAATGGGAATACCGCTTCTTTTACACCATAATATGGATGCGCTTTTTCTTTAAATGCAGTTACGTCAGGACGTTCATTTGTCAGCTCGTAAGTCATAAGTTTTGTGGCAATGTTTGCCATGTTAATGTTACATACTTTAGAAACAAGCGGTACAGTACGGGATGCACGTGGATTTGCTTCCAATACATAAACCTTATCTTCGCAGATTGCGTACTGCATATTCATAAGACCTACAACACCCATTTCGCAGGCAATAGCAGTTGTATATTTTCTGATGAGTTCTTTATTCTTTTCAGAAATTTCAACAGAAGGAATGACACAAGCGGAGTCACCGGAGTGAATACCTGCCTGTTCAATATGCTGCATAACAGTTGGAACAAATGCGTGTGTACCATCAGAGATAGCATCTGTTTCACATTCCAGAGCATTCTGTAAGAATTTATCCATGAGGATTGGACGTTCTGGTGTAACATCAATGGCAGCAGCCATGTAATCTCTTAACATATTGTCATCGTAAACAACTTCCATACCACGTCCGCCTAATACATAAGAAGGACGAACCATCATTGGATAGCCGATGCGGTGAGCAATTTCCAGAGCTTCTTCAACATTGACAGCCATTCCAGACTCAGGCATTGGGATTTCCAGTTTATGCATCATTGCGTTAAACAGATCTCTGTCCTCTGCCATATCGATAACAGCAGGAGAAGTACCCAGAATGTGAGCGCCACGTTTTTCCAGCTCTGCTGCAATATTCAGAGGAGTCTGTCCGCCGAACTGAACGATAATACCAAGAGGTTTTTCCTTATTGTAAATAGACATAACATCTTCTACAGTCAGAGGTTCAAAGTATAATTTGTCGGAAGTATCGTAGTCTGTAGAAACTGTTTCAGGATTACAGTTTACCATGATCGTTTCAAATCCTAATTCACGCAGAGTAAAGGCTGCATGAACACAGCAATAATCAAATTCGATACCCTGACCAATACGGTTTGGACCGCCGCCAAGTACCATAACTTTTCTTCCGTTTGATACAGGAGCTTTGTCTTCGCCGTTGTATGTAGAATAGTAGTAAGCAGCAGGTTCTTCTACACCACTTACCGGTACGGCATCCCAACGTTCACCCATGCCAAGAGCTTCTCTGCGTTTGAATAATTCCCATTCATCTGTATCTAAAAGCATAGCAAGGTATTTATCGGAAAATCCGTCTTTCTTAGCCTGAATGAGAAGCTCGTCAGGAAGAGTTTTGCCTTTATAAGTGAGGATTTCTTCTTCCAAATCAACCAGTTCTTTCATCTGCTGTAAGAACCAGAGTTTGATATGTGTCATATCGTGAAGTTTTTCTAAGGAAGCGCCTTTACGGATTGCTTCGTAGAGAATGAATTGTCTCTGGCTGGTTGGTTTTTCCAGTTTTGCATATAATTCGTCTAAAGTAAGTTTATGGAAGTCTTTTACAAATCCAAGACCATAGCAGCCTCTTTCCAGAGAACGGATGGCTTTCTGTAAAGCTTCTTTATATGTTTTACCGATAGACATAACTTCGCCTACGGCTTTCATCTGTGTGCCCAGCTTATCCTGAGAGCTTTTGAATTTTTCAAATGCCCAACGAGCAAATTTTACGACAACATAATCTCCGGATGGTTTGTAGTTTGCCAGAGAACCGTCCTTCCAGTATGGAATTTCATCAAGGGTAAGTCCTGCTGCCAACAATGCAGATACATAAGCAATAGGGAAGCCAGTTGCTTTACTTGCAAGAGCAGAAGAACGGGATGTTCTTGGGTTGATTTCGATAATGATGATACGGTCTGACTTCGGATCATGAGCAAACTGTACGTTTGTACCGCCGATTACACCGATAGATTCTACAATTGCGTGTGCCTGTTTTTCCAGACGGTCCTGCAGCTCTTTGGAAATTGTGAGCATTGGTGCAGAACAGAAGGAGTCACCGGTATGTACACCCATTGGGTCGATATTTTCAATAAAACAAATAGAGATTTTCTTTCCTGTTTTGTCGCGAACAACTTCAACTTCAAGTTCTTCCCAACCGATTACAGACTCTTCTACAAGAATTTGGTTTACCATAGAAGCAGCAATACCTCTTGCAGCTACCTTTTTTAATTCTTCTTCATTATAGACAATACCGCCGCCTGTACCGCCCATTGTATAAGCAGGACGGATAACACATGGGTATCCTAATTCTTCGGCAATTTTCAGAGCTTCTTCTACAGAATAAGCAGGTGCGCTTTTTGCCATTTCAATACCAAGTTTGTCCATGGCATTTTTAAATTCGATACGGTCTTCACCGCGGCTGATAGCATCTACCTGAACACCGATAACTTCTACATTGTATTTGTCCAGAACACCGGCATGATAGAGCTCTTCACAAAGGTTTAATCCGGACTGTCCGCCTAAGTTTGGAAGAAGGGCATCCGGTCTTTCTTTTGCAATGATTTCAGTCAGGCGTTCCACATTTAAAGGTTCGATGTAAGTAACATCTGCTGTGGAAGGGTCAGTCATGATTGTAGCAGGGTTGGAGTTTACCAGTACGATTTCGTAGCCAAGGTTACGTAAAGCTTTGCACGCCTGTGTACCGGAATAGTCAAATTCACACGCCTGTCCGATGATAATTGGGCCGGAACCGATAATAAGAATTTTGTGTATATCATTTCTCTTTGGCATAAAGAACCTCCATTTATATATATTTTTTATGACTTTACATACATAATAAAGTATATCATAAAGGGAGATTATTAAGCAAGGAAATAATAAGATTTTCTTTACCCTAAAAAACTTTTATGCTATACTATACTAAATTTACTGAATTTGGAGGGAAGGTTTATGATAGAAGTTCGAAATTTGACAAAATTTTATAATGTATTGGAAAAACCTGCGGTAAAGGATGTTTCTCTTTGTGCAAGACCAGGGGAAATTACCATTCTTTTAGGACCAAACGGAGCAGGAAAATCTACTACCATTAAAAGCATTGCAAATCTTTTAAACTATGAGGGGGAAATTTTAATATGCGGTCATGACAATAATACTATTGAAGCCAAGAAATGTTTCAGCTACGTGCCTGAAATCCCTATGCTGTACGATGTTCTTACCGTGGATGAAACCATAGAATTTATTGGCAGGGCATATCGTGTAAAACATTATAAAGAAATAGCGGACAGGTATCTGGAAGCATTTAAAATGACAGAAAATCGGAAAAAACTGGCAAAAGAATTAAGCAAAGGCATGCGTCAAAAATTAAGTATGATTTTAGCTTTTATCATTCAGCCAAAAGCCCTGCTTGTAGATGAACCCATGGTAGGTCTGGATCCGGCCAGCATCGAGGAAGTTCTGGAAATTTTCCGGCAACTGCGGGCAGAAGGCACAGCAATTCTCATTAGTACGCATATTATTGATATTGTAAATGATATCTGGGACAGGGCTTATATTATGAACAGGGGAGAAATTGTAAAAGAAATAGGCAGAAAAGATGCGGGAGAAGAAACTTTAAAGGAAATCTTCTTTGAAACTACAAAGGAGGGAGATGTATGAATTCATTCTTCTATTTGTTTCGGACGAAAATAAAGGGGGCTGTAAGAGTCCAGTTTTCCTCCTTGGGAACGGGCATGGCGGTAATTTTTATGGTTTTAATTTATGGAGTGCTTATAGGTACTATTTTTATGTCTTCTGTGCCTTATGAACGGGAAACCATGTATTTGCAGACCGCCACGGCAATTCTGGCAGGAGTGGGTGTTACGGCTTTCTTTTCAATGCTGTCGTTAATGAGCAAACGAAAAGCGCTTTTATATGATACCGATGCTTTTTATTTCTTTTCCGGTCCTTATACAAAGATGCAGACAAATCTCTTTATTTTAGTACAGACTTTAAAAGGCGCATTGGGATATGGACTGATAGGGTGCTTTTTTATGGGCTTGCTTTCTGTGGGAAGATATTTTTCAATTCCGTATTTTCTTTTATGTCTGCTGGTATTTTTCTTAATCAGCTCTCTATTTTTACTGATGACAGATTATATTTATATGTGGACTTTGGTAAAGCCGAAGGTAAGGGTTTGGAATTATATTGCAGTAACATTGGTGCTGGCATCAGCAGGAGTGGTTTTCTTCCTGTCTATGCAGGCGGCAGGTTATGATTTTGAAGATGGATTTTTTAGATTTGCCGTAAGCAGGGAGTTTTATTATGTACCCTTCTTTGGCTGGGGTAAGCTTGTTTTAAGTGCTTTTTTGGAAAAAGAGCATATAGGGATGATAATTGGTATGGCTCTTTTATTGATTGCGAATGCTGTGTTTGTTATTTTATTTTTGACTTTTCCAAAAAATATTGTGGAGCAGGCTGTGCGGGATGCAGAAGAAGTCAGTAATTATGTTCGCAGGGTAAAGGCAAATGGAGGCAATATTCTTAGCAGCGAAGGAAAGATAAAGCAGGTTCGAGGCGAATTTCCGGAAGGTGCAAGAGCAATTTTTTATAAAAATATTCTTACCATGAAAAAAACAGGCAGTTTTTTAAGAAAACAGGATTTTTTTGTTATTGTTGTATATTTTGTTTTAAGTTATGTGATAGCGCCGGAAAACCAGTTTTATATGTTTAGTTACATGATGATTTTATGGTTGTTTAATCTTTTAAATGATGCTGAATTTTTAGGAGAATTGAAAAATTATCAGATTTATCTGATACCGGAAAAACCATTAAAAAAATTAATTTATGCAATTTTGCCTGCGTACATGAAAGTATCTATTTTGCTTGGGACTGCAATTTTGCTTGTGGGAATTTTTAATCGTATGCCTGTTCTGACGATTTTGCAGTATCTTTTTATGCTCTTGGGATATGGCATGATTTTTATTTCCGGTACTGTATGGGCAACAAAAGTTATGAAAACAAAAGCCAGCGCTGCAATGGAAAATCTGCTTCGTATGCTTATTATTTTACTTGCGGCAGTTCCGGCAACGGCAGCAGGATTTTTTACATGGATGTTGTTCAGAGATATGTATGTATTTCAGGCAGTTGTTACAATTGTTACCATACTTATGAATTTTATGGTATCGGTAATTATTATTGTTGCCTGTCAGGGAATGATGAATGGGAGAGAAATATAGAAGGGAATGAAAGAAATGTTGGCATCAAAAGAAGAAATTAAAATTCAGCAGGCAGTGGTACATATTTTAGACTCTGCACTGGGAATGCCGGTATTATCCGACACATTACTGGATTGCGGTTCTGATTTTTCCGATTTTTTGAAAAGTCATATTTTTAAAATTGACAGCAGTGATGAGATAAAAAACTGCAGTTTTACAGAGGAGTCTTCTGTTTTTCCTCTGGTAGAAGAATGGAATTCTGAAAAATTTCTGGAAGTTTCTCAAAAAATAGCAGGAGAACTTTATACAATTATGAACCAGAATATAGAAATTCCGGCTGCAGATTTACTGGTGGTAGAATATGCAATGGAAAAGCACAATTATTTGGCGCTTTTAAAAATGAATTATAAAACTTCCTACACCCATCTGACAAACTCAGATCCGTGGGGGAATAATAACGATATTATTAAGCAAAAAGCAATTCTTCCGGGAGAAACACAGAAACTTACGGAAGCTGCTTTAATTGACCTTATGGCGCCCCAGTATGTACGTCTGGTGGAAAAGAAGTATGATGTAAACGGTGTAAAAACAAATTATTTTTCTCAGTGTTTTTTAAAATGTAAAGGTTCTTTGTCTTCTAAGACAAAACTTGCCATTGTAAATAAAGCTGTAACAGAAGTTCAGAAAAAGTATTTTCATGACTCTGAGCAGTTTGAGGTGCAAATGGAAACCAAAAGTATTTTAAATCAGGAATTTTCTGAACAGGGTGGTTTGGAAGTGCCTGTGGTAATTGACAAAATTTTTAAGGAACACCCTCAGATGAAAGAGGAGGTTCAGGAAAAATTAGAAAAATATAATCTTACAGAGGCTACTATCGAACCCCAAAATCCGCTGACAACAAAAAAATTTACTAAGCAGCATTTAATGACAGATACAGGGATTGAGTTGAAAATACCTATGGAAGAATACAATAATAAAGATAAAATAGAATTTATCACAAATCCAGATGGAACGATTTCTGTTTTAATTAAAAATATCGGAAGTATTGAAAGCAAGTAAGAACCATGTTATAATTACCTGAAAAATCATCTCTGTAAAGTCGTTGCACATCAACGCTTTGGTGAGATAAAGAAAAAAGAAGAAGAGGTACATAATATGGAAAGAGAAAAATTTTCCTCACGAATTGGTTTTATCCTGATTTCAGCAGGTTGTGCCATTGGACTTGGAAACGTATGGAGATTTCCTTACATTACGGGAAAATACGGCGGCGCAGCGTTTGTGCTGATTTATTTATTCTTTTTACTTGTTCTAGGACTTCCAATTATGGTAATGGAATTTTCCGTGGGAAGAGCAAGTCAGAAAAGTATTGCAACATCTTTTAACGTTCTTGAACCGAAAGGAACGAAGTGGCATATTTACCGCTATTTCGGTATGGCAGGCAATTATCTTTTAATGATGTTTTATACTACTATTGGCGGTTGGATGCTGGCATACTTTGTAAAGATGATGAAAGGTGATTTCGCAGGGCTGGATACCGAGGGGGTAGGAGCAGAGTTTGCAAAGCTTACCACAGATATGCCGACCATGATTTTCTGGATGGCAGTCATTGTTATTATTGGTTTTTTAGTGTGTTCTATGGGACTGCAAAGTGGTGTAGAGCGTATTAACAAGATTATGATGGTAGTGCTTTTGGGGCTGATGGTAGTACTGGCAATTAATTCCTGCCTGCTGCCCGGTGCATCAGAAGGACTGAAATTTTATTTGCTCCCTGATTTTGGGAAGTTAATAGAAGCAGGAATTTCTGAAGTGGTCTTTGCGGCTATGGGTCAGGCATTCTTTACTTTGAGTTTAGGTATTGGAGCGCTGGCTATTTTCGGAAGTTATATTGGAAAAGAGAGAAAGCTTACAGGAGAAGCAATTAATATTACGATTTTGGATACCAGTGTGGCACTTATTGCAGGTCTGATTATTTTTCCTGCCTGTTTCGCCTTTGATATTAATCCGGGAGAAGGTCCGGGACTGGTGTTTGTTACACTTCCAAATGTATTTAACGAAATGAAAGGCGGAAGACTTTGGGGCTCTTTGTTCTTCCTGTTTATGACGTTTGCTGCATTATCTACCATTATTGCAGTATTTCAGAATATTATTTCTTTTGCACAGGATTTGTGGAACTGGAGTCTGAAAAAAGCAGTTTTAGTAAATGGAGTGGCTATTTTTATTTTATCTCTGCCTTGTATTTTCGGTATGACAATCTGGAGCGATTTTACAATTTTAGGAAAGCAGATTATGGACTTTGAGGACTTTTTGGTTAGCAACAATATGCTGCCGTTGGGTTCATTAGTGTATCTGCTGTTCTGTGTGAATAAATATGGCTGGGGTTGGGAGAATTTCCTGAAAGAAGCCAACACAGGAGCAGGTGTTTCTTTCCCTAAAAAGATGAGAGTGTATCTTACTTTTGTACTTCCTATTGTAGTATTCTATATTTTTATTCAGGGATATTGGAGCCTTTTTGCAGGATTAAAATAAAGGAAAAGAAAGTTTCAGAAAAATTTCTTGAAATCGGAGAGTTTTATAGGTATACTTAGAGAAAAGCGGTGCTTTATGCCGTTACGGGAATTAAGAGATAAAGGAGCTTATACAATGAAACGAATTTTATTGAAATTAAGTGGAGAAGCTTTAGCAGGACCGAAAAAAACAGGTTTTGATGAAGCAACCGTTATGGAAGTTGCAAAACAGGTAAAGGTACTTGTAGATGAAGGAATTCAGGTTGGTATTGTAATCGGAGGAGGAAACTTCTGGAGAGGACGTACCAGTGAAAATATTGACAGAACAAAGGCAGACCAGATTGGTATGCTGGCAACTGTTATGAACTGTATTTATGTTTCTGAAATTTTCCGTGCAGCAGGAATGAAGACAAGTGTACTCACACCATTTGAGTGCGGTTCTTTTACAAAGCTGTTTTCCAAAGATCGTGCTAATAAATACTTTGAGAGAGGCATGGTTGTTTTTATGGCAGGTGGAACAGGACACCCATACTTCTCAACAGATACAGCTACTGTACTTCGTGCTATTGAAATTGAAGCAGAAACAATTTTCCTTGCAAAAGCTGTAGATGGTGTTTATGACAGTGACCCGAAAACAAACCCGGATGCTAAAAAGTATGATGAAGTTCACATTCAGGAAGTAATTGATAAAAAATTGGCAGTTGTGGATATGACAGCTTCTATTATGTGTATGGAAAATAAAATGCCAATGCTGGTATTTGGTTTAAATGAAGAGAACAGCATTGTTAATACTGCTCATGGCAAATTCACAGGTACAAAAGTGCTTGTATAGTCGGAATTTTAAATTAGGAGGAAGAAAATATGGCAACAGATGAGAGAATTCAGGTATATGAACATAAAATGACTAAGACATTGGACAGTCTTACCAAAGAACTGGTTACCATTCGTGCAGGACGTGCAAATCCGCATATTTTAGATAAACTTACCGTAGACTATTATGGAACACCTACACCGCTTCAGCAGGTGGCAAATATTACTGTTCCAGAAGCAAGAATGATTCAAATTCAGCCTTGGGAAGCATCCTTAATCAAAGAAATCAGTAAAGCAATTTTATCTTCTGATTTAAATTTAAACCCAAATAGTGATGGAAAGATTATTCGTCTGGTACTTCCGGAATTGACAGAGGAACGCAGAAAAGAACTGGTAAAAGATGTTAAGAAAAAAGGTGAAGCAGCTAAAGTTGCAGTTCGTAATGTGCGCCGCGATGCCAATGATGCTTTTAAAAAGCTGGCAAAACAGGATGTATCTGAAGATGAAATTAAAGAATTAGAAGACCAGATTCAAAAAATTACAGATAAATTTGTAAAAGAAATTGAAAAAGCAGTAGAAGAAAAATCAAAAGAAATTCTGACTGTATAAAAAAGAACATAGGAAGGGGCACATACAAATTCCGTATTGTGCCTCTTTTATGCGTAGGAGGAAGAAATATGACGGTTCCCAAGCATGTAGCAATTATCTTAGACGGAAATGGACGGTGGGCAAAGGCGAAAGGAATGCCCAGAACCTATGGACATATTAAGGGCTGCGAAAACCTGGAGAAAATCTGTAGTATAGCAAAGGAATTAGGAGTCAAATATCTTACAGTATATGCATTTTCTACGGAAAACTGGAAACGTTCCAAAGAGGAAGTAGACGGACTTATGAAACTGTTTCGCAATTATATGAAGCGGTGTATTCAGATTTCAAAAGAAAATAAAATGTGTGTGCGTGTTATTGGTGACCCCACAATGTTTGATAAAGATTTGCAGGAGAAAATAAAGGAATTAGAAGAGTATTCCAAGCAATACGATGAGCTTCATTTTCAGATTGCTTTGAATTACGGAAGCAGAGATGAAATAAAAAGAGCGGTAATGAAAATGGCAGAAGATGTAGAAAAGGGAGTACTTTTACCACAGCAGATTACAGAAGATGTTATTTCAGATTATTTAGATACAAAGGGACTTCCGGATCCGGATTTGTTAATTCGCACAAGCGGCGAAGAAAGGCTTTCAAACTTTTTAATGTGGCAGCTTGCGTATACAGAATTTTATTTTACAGATGTGGCCTGGCCGGATTTTGACAAAAAAGAATTTGAAAAAGCAATTGATAAATTTAATCACAGAGACCGCAGATATGGTGGCGTGAAGGAGGAGTAAAATGTTTAAGACAAGACTTTTAAGCGGGATTGTCCTTGTGGCGATTGCAATCGCTTCCGTTGCTGCAGGAGGCCCTGTGTTATTTGCAGTACTTTTGGCAATTTCTTTGATTGGAGTAGGAGAATTATATCGTGCCATGGAGGTGCACCAGAAAGGCTTTGGGGCATTGGAAATTGCAGGATATGTAGGTACTGTTTTGTATTATCTGTCTCTTCTCTGGGTAAAGACAGATAAATTTTCTATGATGATTTTGTTGTTTACCCTGGTATTAATTATGTGCGTCTATGTATTTACTTATCCGAAATACAGAGCAGAACAAATTATGGCAGCCTTATTTGGGATTGTGTATGTAGCAGTTATGCTGTCTTATATTTATAAAACAAGGGCTTTAGAAGGCGGTGCATGGCTGGTAGGACTGATTTTCCTGAGTTCATGGGGAAGCGATACCTGTGCATATTGTGTAGGAATGTTAATTGGAAAACATAAAATGGCGCCGGTATTAAGCCCGAAAAAGTCCATTGAAGGTGGAATAGGAGGCGTTCTGGGAGCGGCACTTTTAGGTGCAATTTATGCACTTCTCATTTCCGGTGTCAACCAGGCAGATGGTCACACTCCATTGATGTATGCAATTATCTGTGCAGTGGGAGCATTGATTTCTATGGTAGGAGATTTGGCGGCATCTGCCATTAAGAGAAATAAGGAAATAAAAGATTATGGAAAACTTATTCCGGGACATGGCGGTATTTTAGACCGTTTTGACAGTGTTATTTTTACAGCACCGTTTATTTATTTCCTTGCGATTGTTTTAATATAAAGAGGAAAGCGTATGAAGAAAATTGCAATTTTAGGTTCAACAGGTTCAATAGGAACACAAACCCTTGATATTGTCAGTAAAAATGATGATTTACAGGTAGTAGGAATTGCTGCGGGAAGAAATATTGATTTGCTGGAAAAGCAAATCCGCCAGTTTTCTCCCCGATTGGCAGCTGTGGGAGATGAAAAAAAGGCACAGGAACTGAGACTTCGTGTACAGGATACAAATTGTAAAGTGGTAGGCGGAATGGAAGGTTTAATTGAGCTGGCGGTGATGGAAGATGCAGAAATTCTGGTAACTGCCATTGTGGGAATGATAGGAATACGTCCGACTGTTGCTGCAATTTGTGCAGGAAAGCATATTGCACTTGCTAATAAAGAAACTCTTGTTACTGCAGGGCACATTATCATGCCTTTAGCAAAAGAGCATGGTGTGAAAATTTTGCCTGTAGACAGCGAGCACAGCGCAATTTTTCAGGCATTAAACGGAGAAAATCCGAAAACTATTGAAAAATTGCTGATTACAGCTTCCGGAGGTCCGTTTAGAGGAAAGAAGACAGAAGAACTCCAGAATATGCAGGTAGAAGATGCTTTAAAACATCCTAACTGGGCTATGGGACAGAAAATTACCATTGATTCTGCTACTTTAGTAAATAAAGGGCTGGAAGTTATGGAAGCGAAATGGTTATTTGATGTAGATTTGGATAGAATACAAGTGGTAGTACAGCCTCAGAGTGTTATTCATTCTATGATTGAATTTAAAGATGGCAGTATTATGGCGCAGCTTGGTACACCGGATATGCGTCTGCCTATTCAGTATGCGCTGTATGAGGGCGAGCGTAAGTATTTAGACGGCGAGCGCCTGGATTTTGCAAAGCTGGCATCTATTACCTTTGAAAATCCGGATATGGAAACTTTTAAAGGATTGCCTCTTGCAATGCGGGCATCGAAAATAGGAGGCTCTATGCCCACAGTTTTTAATGCTGCCAATGAAAAAGCAGTGGCATTATTTTTAAATCGCAAAATCGGATTTTTGGATATTTATAAAATTATTGAAGATGCAATGAATGAGCATACATTAATTTTAAATCCTACGGTTGAAGAAATTTTGAATATTGAACAAGACGTATATAAGAGGATTGAAGGCAGGTGGTAAATTGAAAATTTTAATAGCAATTTTGATATTCTCCGTCATTATTATTTTCCATGAGCTGGGACATTTCCTTCTGGCAAAGAGAAACGGGATTAAGGTTACGGAATTTTCCCTTGGAATGGGTCCCAGACTTTTGTCTATGGAAAAGGGAGAAACCCGTTATTCTTTAAAAGTATTTCCCATAGGCGGTTCCTGCATGATGGTAGGTGAAGATGATGACGATGACAGCGAAGGTTCTTTTAACAAGGCATCTGTGTGGGCGAGAATATCTGTTGTTGCGGCAGGACCTATATTTAACTTTATTTTGGCGTTTGTGTTTGCTATGATCATTACAAGTGTAGCAGGTTATGATCCGGCCAGGGTGCTGCAAGTGGAAGAGAATTCTCCTGCAGCTGAAGCAGGGCTTCAGGAAGGGGACATTATAACAGAATTTCAGGGGAGAAACATTGTTTTAGGAAGAGATTTGGACTCCTATATGATGCTTCATGGTCTGAAAGATGAAGATATTACCCTGACTTATGAGAGAAATGGAGAGAAGAAAGAGATTTCTTTTGAGGCGTATAGTGAAGAGAAATATATGCTGGGATTTTCCTATGTACCCACATCGGATGGTGAGCCGGAAATTACACAGGTTGTTTTAAATGGTGCAATGATGGAAGCCGGTGTGCAGGCGGGAGATATTATCCGGGAAATCAATGGAGAAACCATTGAAACCAGTCAGGAAATACAGGAATACTGGGAGAAAAATCCGCTGGATGGCTCAGAAATTAGTCTGGGGATTGAGAGAAATGGTGAAATACAGACAATTTTATTAACGCCACAGATGACAAAACAAGTGGATACAGGTTTTGCTTATAATTTGTACCGGGAAAAAACAAACTTTTTAGGTGTATTAAGATATAGTGCTTCTGAAGTGCGATACTGGATTTCCAATACTATAGAAAGTCTTATGATGCTGATAAAGGGGCAGTTTAGTGTAAATGACCTTTCCGGTCCGGTGGGAATTATTGATGTCATTGGCGACTCCTACGAAGAAGCGAAAGAGGAAGGCACGGTTATGGTATGGCTGCAAATGCTGTATTGGGCAATTCTGCTTTCAGCGAACTTAGGTGTTATGAATTTGCTCCCTATTCCGGCTTTAGATGGAGGAAGACTTGTTTTCCTGATTGTGGAAGCTGTGCGAAAGAAAAAATTAGATCCAAATGTAGAAGGAATGATTCATTTTGCAGGATTTGTTTTATTGATGTTTTTAATGGTGTTTGTAATGTTTAACGATTTTCGAAGATTATAATTGAACTGTCACATAAAAGAGTAATCAGGAATATCTATACATTTTTGGCGGATTTGTTGAGTGAGTGCAGACTGAGCGTAAAATGTATAGATATTCTCAATAATTACCTGATGTGACAGTTTTCTTATTTCATGGGAAACTGCTTCCTGCGAAATAAGAAATGCTCCGCAAGGATTGCACTGCGGCGGATGGAATTCTTTTTAGACCAATTCTGCAATTCTGGTGACTCCTACGAAGATTTCCTGAATTTCGTACCAGGTAGAATAATCTATAATTCCTGTGGCTGGAAGGCCGAAAATTTGTTGAAATTTTTTGACTGCGTTTTGCGTATTTTCTCCAAAAACACCATCTACAGAAATTTTTGGAAGAGCAGGGTATGCATTAGCAATAGCATTAAGTTGTTCCTGTATTTGGCGAACCTTGCTGCCAGATGAACCAATATCTAAAGGCTGCCCCGGCCATGAGGCGGGAATTCCCGAAATTTCTTCAGCAGTGTTGATGTACATGTTGTTGCCATAGAAGTTTCGCAAGATTTCAATGGCAGAATAACCCTGATCCCCAAGGTATTTCGAACCCCACTGTGTCATCCAGTTTGGACATTGGACTCTTTGCCCATCACAATACTGGGTTAAAATCGGCTGCCGTACACCTGGTCTTGAAAGATAATTATCAAAGAGTTCATCTACGATACGAGAGATACTTTCAAAGATGTTTCGGCCGTGCATCCATTTATGGTCAAATGCTGTTGAAGAAGTAATTGTAAAGTCATATCCCTTATTTCTATACCATTCGGTATAAACGCGGTTTAAGGTAAAGGACATAATTGCCAGCACATTTGCACGAATAGTATTGTCCGGCCATGTGGCATAGATTTCACTGCTGGCTACATTTTTAATATAGTCTCGATAACGAACATAATAATCCTTTGCAGTGGAGTCACTGGGAGTGCCATCATGTACAACTACATATTCGGGAATAACTACACGGCTCAGGACAATTTCTCCTGATGTATCCATAGGTTTGATTTCATCTTCAGGGATTTTTTCGGGATATTCTCCATACAGTGTATGAGCAGGAATAACAATATCTTCAAAAGTACGTGGACCACTTTGAGGAGATAGAACAGCTCTTTGGATTGCGGTGGCATTTGGCAGTATTTCTGCTCCGGATATATCTAAATCTTCAAAGCCTTCTTTAGAAATACGAAAAGTGTATTCTGCATAAGGTTGATATTCAGAAGGCGCCATACTGTATTCTAAAGGCGGAGCAGGAAGCTGAATTTCCGGTATCATGCCATTGGCATCTGTTTTCACTTCTTCGATAATTGAGTCAGGATCTCCGGTATAGGAAATTTGAACAGAAGCATCTTCAACCGGCTGACTGCGAATGGAAGAGAGAACATAAAGCTGTAAATTTCCTTCGTCCGGGTGATCTGTCTGCATAGATTTTAAAGAGGTTGTATTCATAAAAATACCTCGGATTTTTCGTTGCTTTAGTATATGAATAAAAAAAGAAAAGGTGAAGATATAGTTGAAATTTTTATGAATTAGAGCTAAAATGAGAACATAAGAAATGCGCTGGATAATAAAAAGACAGGGAGAAAAGGAATAAAGCTGTCGTAGGGAAAGAATATCTTTTCTGGGCAGCTTTTTTGATTGTATAGGAAATTGCGTTATATACAATCAAAACGTTCCACGAAGAACGCACTGTGACAGATAGGAGGAAAATGTATGGCAAAGTATGTAATGGCATTGGATGCAGGGACAACCAGTAACAGATGCATTTTATTTAATAAAAAAGGAGAGATTATCAGCTCTGCTCAAAAGGAATTTACACAGTATTTTCCAAAGCCGGGCTGGGTGGAGCATGATGCAAATGAAATCTGGTCTAATCAGTTAGGTGTTGCTGTAGAGGCAATGCAGAAAATAGGGGCTGAGGCAGAGGATATTGCAGCGATTGGTATTACAAATCAGAGGGAAACGGCTATTGTATGGGATAAAAATACAGGGGAACCCATTTATCATGCCATTGTTTGGCAGTGCAGAAGAACATCTGAATATTGTGATCAGTTAAAGGCGAAAGGACTTACGGAAGTTTTTCGAAAGAAAACAGGATTGATTATTGATGCTTATTTTTCAGGAACAAAAGTGAAATGGATATTAGATCATGTAGAAGGCGCCAGAGAACGTGCGGAAAATGGAGAATTGCTCTTTGGAACTGTTGAAACATGGCTGATTTGGAAGATGACAAAGGGAGCTGTTCATGTAACTGACTATTCTAATGCATCCAGAACTCTTCTCTATAATATCAATACACTGGAATGGGATAAGGAGATTTTGGCAGAGCTTGATATTCCGGAGTGTATGCTGCCACAGGTAAAACCTTCCAGTTGTATTTATGGAATGGCGGACAGCAGCTTTTTTGGTGGCGAAATTCCCATTGCAGGGGCAGCAGGGGATCAGCAGTCTGCACTTTTTGGACAGACTTGTTTTGAAAAAGGAGATGCGAAGAATACTTATGGGACAGGTTGTTTCTTATTGATGAATACAGGAGAAAAACCAGTGTTTTCTCAAAATGGCCTTGTCACTACCATTGCATGGGGACTGGATGGGAAAGTAAATTATGCTCTGGAAGGCTCCGTGTTTGTGGCAGGAGCGATTATTCAATGGCTGAGGGATGAGCTGCGTCTTATTGACTCAGCAGAAGACTCAGAATATATGGCGAAAAAGGTAAAGGATACCAATGGATGTTATGTTGTGCCAGCTTTTACAGGACTGGGAGCACCTTATTGGGATCAATATGCCAGGGGAACGATTGTAGGTCTTACAAGAGGCGTGAATAAATGTCATATTATCCGAGCTTCTCTGGAGTCATTGGCATATCAGGTTCATGATGTTATTGAGGCCATGAGGGCGGACTCTGGTATGGAGTTGAATTTCCTGAAAGTAGATGGCGGTGCCAGTGCCAATAATTTTCTTATGCAGGCACAGGCAGATATGATACAGGTTCCTGTAAAAAGACCGGTGTGTGTGGAAACAACGGCGATGGGCGCTGCATATCTGGCGGGATTGGCTGTGGGATACTGGAACAGTAAAGAAGAAATTATAGAGAATTGGAGCACAGATCGAGTATTTTATCCTGAACTTACAAAAGAGGAAAGAGATAAAAAGACAAAAGGCTGGAAAAAGGCAGTAAAATGTGCTTATGGATGGGCAAAAGAAGATTAATTTAGAAAGAAGATGTCATAATGTTTGGAGAAAATCATGCACATATTTTCATGAATGGGATAAATTATAAAGCGGCAGTAAATCGTCATAGACAAGGGGTAGACATAGAGGTTATCCACGAACATTTTCGTGCATATAAAGAAAAGGGTATTCAGTTTATACGAGATGGCGGGGATGATTTGGGTGTGTCTGAAAAGGCGAAAGAAATCGCATCAGAGTATGGTATTATTTATCGGACTCCTATTTTTGCCATTCATAAAAAAGGGCATTATGGAGGAATTGTAGGAAAAGCTTTTACAGATATGAAGGAATATGCCTATTTAGTAAAAGAAGTGAGAAGACGTGGCGGGGATTTTATTAAAATTATGACTACGGGGATTATGAATTTTGACACAGATGGTTCTGTGACAGAAGAGCCTTTGAAATTTGATGAAGTAAAAGAGATGGTACATATCGCCCATGAAGAAGGATTTTGTGTAATGTCACATACAAATGGGGCAAGGGCTGTTCTGGAAGCAGCTCTTGCCGGTGTGGACAGCATTGAACATGGAAATTATATAGATGAAGAAGCTATGTGGGCAATGAGAGAAAACGGAACTGTGTGGGTTCCTACTATAACTGTAGTGAAAAATATGATTGGCTGCGGCAGGTTCTCTGATGATGTTTTGGAAAGAATATGGGAAACAGGAAGCAGTAATATACAAAAAGGATATGAGATAGGAGTACAGTTTGCTTTGGGCAGTGATGCAGGAGCTTATCTTGTACCTCATGGACAGGGGCTTGAAGATGAATGGGAATGTTTTCAGGAGATTTTGGGAAAGAATAAAGAAGTAACCGAAATGCTTCTGGAAGGAGAAAGAAAAATTCAGGAGAAATTTGCAAGGAGGTAATAGACAGTAAATGCAAGAAAAGCACAGCTTTGTTTTGAAAGGGAATATTTGTTATAGTGGCAGCAATAAGAAGCTTGTTATTTGTCCAAAGAGTTATGTGGTATGTCAGGAAGGGATTTGCAGGGGTGTATTTCAGGAACTTCCAAAGGAATATGAAAGTTATTATCTAAAGGATATGAAAGATGCGTTAATTATACCGGGATTAGTGGATTTGCACACACATGCACCTCAGTACGCTTTTCGAGGTCTGGGAATGGATTTGGAATTGCTGGATTGGCTGAATACACATACGTTTCCGGAGGAAATGAAATATGCGGATGCAGACTATGCAAAGAGAGCGTATACAATGTTTGTGGATGATTTAAAGAAAAGCGCTGTTACCAGAGCTGTGATTTTTGCTACTATGCATGTGGAAGGGACAAAAGTCCTAATGGATTTATTGGAAGAGTCTGGTCTGGATACGTATGTGGGAAAAGTGAGCATGGATAGAAATGCATTGGAAGGTTTACAGGAAGAAAGTCCAAAAGCAGCATCAGAGGCTGTAAGACAGTGGTTACTGGAAACGGAAGGGCATTATGAGCATACCAAACCTATTTTAACTCCCCGCTTTATTCCATCCTGTTCCGATGCTTTGATGGAAGAACTTCACAATATTCAGAAAGAAACAGGATTGCCTCTACAGTCTCATTTGTCAGAAAATCCGGGAGAAATACAGTGGGTGCAGGAACTTTGCCCAAATTCTTTGAGCTACAGTGATGCTTATTATCAGGCAGGATTATTCGGAGGGGATTGTCCTACAATTATGGCGCATTGTGTTTGGCTAAAAGATGAAGAGATTTCTCTGATTAAGAAACAGGGTGTGTTTATTGCTCATTGTCCACAGTCGAATACAAATCTTTCTTCTGGAATTGCACCTGTTCGGAAGTTTCTGGATGAAGGAATTTCAGTGGGGCTTGGCAGTGATATGGCAGCAGGATATAGCACCTCGGTTTTAAGAGCTATGGCAGATACAATTCAATGCTCAAAACTTCGCTGGCGTCTGGTAGATACGGAACAAAAGCCTGTAACATTGGAAGAGGCGTTTTATCTGGGGACAGCAGGCGGTGGAGCATTTTTTGGAAAAGTGGGAAGCTTTTTAGATGGATATGAGTTTGATGCTGTTGTTTTTGACGACAGTGGGCTTTTACACCCTCAGGAATTAAGTGTGAAAGAACGTTTGGAAAGATTAATTTATCTGGCAGATGACAGGCAAATACAGAGCAAATTTGTAAAAGGTAATTTGATTTACGAAAAAAATTAAAAAAACTATTGACGAATGGAAAAACATTTGTTATACTTTCACTTGTCGTTTGAGAGAAGCGACAGGTAAGCGGGAGTGCTGGAATTGGCAGACAGGCAAGACTAAGGATCTTGTGTCTGTATAGACGTGTGGGTTCAAGTCCCATCTCCCGCATAGAGAAAAGCCGATATTTGTCAGGAAACTGATAGATGTCGGCTTTATTTGTGCTATAATAGGAAATTCCGACTTTTGTTGGAACAATGAATGAAAATAGCCCACACAAAGGTGGGCATAGGAACAAGATGACGCTCGTTAGAAGATATAAAAACCTTCTACACCAGCCTCATCGGCAAATAAATCATCTTCGTTTAAAAAGTAATCCATATCCAGAAGCTCCTCCTCGCTCATATTGCGAATGTCCTTAGGAGTCATTCCTTCTGGTGGATTGTCAATGTATTTTTTGCGTAATTCCTCGATACCTGTTTTCATGGAACCATCCTCCTTTTAGAGGATTATAGCATAGAATGTAAAAAAAGAAATCATGCAGAAGAACGCTTTCCGAGAAATTTGGACATTGCTTTCTCATAAAGTTCTTCGAGGGATACGCGTTGGTGATTATAATAAAGTTCCAGGAACTCCATTTTGTGCCTGCAGCCGGGACATTCCAAAGGATCATAGCCGAAGGAAGAAAGAATGGCATTGCGCCACAGGTTGAAGCTTCGGTAAATGCGGTGCCTGCTTTTGGGGATAGCCCGGTAGAGTTTTGCATCTGTTTTTCTGTGTCTGGCATATAAGCCGCCATAACGGATCATTTTAAAGTGCTTTTCGGGGATATGGCGGATAAGCCTTTTTATGAAATCCATGGCAGGAATAGTTTCCTGTATATATTGATCATCCTCATGGCGGTTATAATGAAAAGTCACCATTTCGCCATCATAGGAGTCAATTCTGGAGACGGCGATGACAGGTCGGCCAAGATACCGGCCAATATAGCGGATGACTGCTTTAGGGTCACAGAGGTTTGGTCTGGCATAAACATAGAAGCCCTGCTTGTGTTCATCATAACATTTGGCTTTTACTTTTTTAAAAGAAGAACCGAGGAGAGTTTCCATCTCATTGAGGAGAGCGGTGCGGAAAGCATTCCGAAGAAAGGTGTAGTTAAAATGCTTTACGGGTTTCCAGAGTCCATCATCACTAAGACCGCCTTCGGAAATAAGGCAGTGAATGTGAGGGTTCCATTTGAGATCCCTGCCAAAGGTATGCAAAACCATGAGAAAGCCGGGGGTAAAATTTTTGGATTGATTGATTTTGAAAAACATACGGGAGACGACACTGTTGACGGAATGAAAAAGGCAGTCAAGGAGTGTGCGGTCTTTGAGAAAGAAATCCCGAAGGTTTTTGTCAATGGTAAAAACACAGTGGCGATGGCTGGACTGTATGAGTTTGAAAGCCATGCTGGTAGAGCGCTCCATGGAATATTTGATGCCGCAGGTAGGGCAAAAGCGGCTGTGACAGCGGAAAGGAACGAATTTTAGGTTACCGCAGTGGGTGCAGGCATACATGGCACCGCCGAAGGAAGGATCACCGCAGTGGATCATTTTATCAATGTTTTCCATTTCCGTTTTTCTGGGATGGAGGGTATATTTAATTTCTTCATAATAGTCGGTAAAAATTTTTTGAAGTATATTCATGAGAGTATTATGACAGATAGGGAAGGAAAAAGAAAGCCCCAACCCCTCAAAGATTGAGGGGCAGGGGAGTTGAAGTGTCGAAGACACTTTTTTAAGAAAATTCTTAAAAAAAGAGAAAAAGTATAAATTAAAGAAAATTTTCAAAAAATACTTGCAAAATGAAAAATATGTGCTATACTATATGAGTACTTGCGAGATAGGCAAGATGCAGGCGGGAGTGCTGGAATTGGCAGACAGGCAAGACTAAGGATCTTGTGTCTGTATAGACGTGTGGGTTCAAGTCCCATCTCCCGCATAAAGGAAAAGTTGGTATTTGTCAAATAATTGATGAATATCAGCTTTTTTGCTATGTAGAAATAAGAGCAGGGAATAAAGGAGATTTATAAATGTTAGAAATTGGATGTCATTTATCTTCCTCAAAAGGTTACGAGGCTATGGCAAAGGAAGCGGAAAAAATTCATGCCAATACATTTCAGTTTTTTACCAGAAATCCAAGAGGGGCAAAAGCGAAGGAAATCAAACAGGAAGATGTAGATGCTTTTCTGATAAGAGCGAAAGAGCAGGGAATTAACAGAATTTTAGCGCATGCACCATATACGCTGAATGGCTGCTCAGCAGATGAGAGTATTCGGGAGTTTGCGGTGAATACGATGAAAGATGATTTAAAAAGGATGGAGTATACTCCGGGAAACTGTTATAACTTTCATCCGGGAAGCCATGTAAAGCAGGGAGTGGAAACAGGAATTCAGTATATTGCAGATATGTTAAATGAAATTCTTCTTCCGGAGCAGAGTACCACGGTATTGTTGGAAACAATGGCAGGAAAAGGAAGCGAAGTGGGAAGATGTTTTGAAGAGCTGAGGGAAATTATCGACAGGGTAGAATTAAAAGAAAAGCTGGGGGTTTGTCTGGATACCTGCCATGTATATGACAGCGGATATGATATTGCAGGAAATTTAGATGGAGTTTTAACAAAATTTGATGAAGTAATCGGATTAGATAGATTAAAAGCAATTCATTTAAATGACAGTATGTATGGACTGGGAAGCCATAAAGACCGGCATGCTAAAATCGGAGAAGGAAAACTGGGATTGGAAGCAATTGTGAGAGTTATCAATCATCCAGTTCTTAGAAATTTACCTTTTTATTTGGAAACCCCAAATGATTTAGAGGGGTATGCAAGAGAAATTGCTCTTTTAAGAAATTCTTATAAAGAATTGTAGAAATTTTTTGAAAAGAAAAAGAGGAAATAGAAGAATTTTCGGAAATAATATATATGAAGAGTTCTTTTGAAAGTGTGTGGCACTGCCACATAATGTTTTGCCGAAAGGCATTAGAAAGTCAGGTGACTGCCTATGAATATTCGTGAACAAATGGAAAAGAGAGAATTAGAACTTTTAAGTCCTTATGCCTCCCATAGTATTCACTCTAAAGGAAGGGAGAAAGAAGAGCAGGAATGTGATATTCGGACGGTATACCAGCGAGACAGAGATCGCATTGTGCATTGTAAAGCATTTCGCCGTATGAAGGATAAGACACAGGTTTTTTTGTCTCCGCAAGGAGATCATTACAGAAACCGTCTGACACATACTCTGGAAGTTTCTCAAACAGCCAGAACGATAGCAAAAGCATTATCTTTAAATGAGGATTTAGTGGAAGCTATTGCTCTGGGACATGATTTGGGACATACACCTTTTGGACATGCAGGGGAGAGGGCTTTGAACAAAGTCTGTCCCTTGGGATTTGCACATTATAAACAAAGTGTCCGGGTAGTGGAGCGTCTGGAAAAAAATGGTGAAGGATTAAATCTTACCTGGGAAGTCAGAGATGGAATTTTAAATCACAGAACCAGCGGAAAACCTCATACTTTGGAGGGACAAGTAGTTCGTTACTGTGACAAGATTTCTTATATTCATCATGATATGGATGATGCGCAACGTGCAGGTATTATTACAGAGGATGATATTCCCATTACTTTACGTATGCTTTTAGGAGCAACTACAAGGGAACGTCTGAATACATTTGTACATAATATTGTAGAAAACAGTCAGGGAAAAGACAGGATTATGATGTCGCCGGAGATCGAGGAAGGACTTCGGGATATTCGCTCATTGATGTTTCAGGATGTTTATTTAAATCCTGCAGCTAAAAGCGAAGAAAAAAAGGCAGAACATGTAGTAGAAGAATTATATACATATTACAATAAATATCCGGAAAAGATGTCAGAAGAATATCAAAAGCTTCTGTATCAGGAGGAACCAAAGGAAAGAGTAATATGTGATTATATATCAGGTATGACAGATCAGTATTCTCTGGAAAAGTTCCGTGAGCTTTTTATTCCAAAGGGCTGGAGCGTTCAGGGAAAAGGACAGTAGAAAAGAGGAAGTTGTATGTATTATTCAGATGATTTGATTGAGGAAGTCCGCTCGAAAAATGATATAGTGGATGTGATTTCGGATTATGTGAAATTGCAAAGAAAGGGAAGTTCTTATTTTGGACTTTGCCCATTTCATAATGAAAAATCTCCGTCTTTTTCAGTAAGTCCGGGAAAGCAGATGTATTATTGTTTTGGTTGTGGAGCAGGAGGTAATGTTTTTACCTTTGTTATGGAATATGAAAATTACAGCTTTGTAGAGGCTTTAAAATATCTGGCTGACAGAGCAGGCGTACAGCTTCCAGAAGTTGAATATTCAAAAGAGGCAAAGGCAGCTTCGGATTTTAAGTCTATGTTGCTGGAAATACAGAAAAAAGCAGCTTCTTTTTATTATTACCAGCTAAAACAGGAAAGTGGAAAGCCGGCATTGGACTATCTGAAGGGAAGACAGCTCTCTGATGATACAATTAAAAAATTTGGGTTAGGATGTTCTCCGAGATATTCAGGTGCATTATATAAATATTTGAAGGGACAAGGATATTCTGATGAACTGTTAAAGGAGTCCGGTCTTTTTAATATTGATGAGCGCAGAGGAATGCAGGATAAGTTTTGGAACCGTGTTATGTTTCCGATTATGGATGTAAATAATCGTGTTATAGGATTTGGTGGGAGAGTTATGGGTGATGCAAAGCCTAAATACTTAAATTCTCCTGAAACAAAAATTTTTGATAAAAGCAGAAATCTATATGGACTGAATATTGCACGTACTTCCAGAAAACCGTATTTCATTATTTGTGAAGGGTATATGGATGTAATTGCCATGCACCAGGCAGGTTTTCACAATGCGGTGGCATCTTTGGGAACTGCATTGACATCAGGGCATGCCAGTTTGATGAGCCGTTATACGAAGGAAGTCCTGTTGACATACGACAGTGATGAGGCAGGACAGAAAGCAGCTTTGCGTGGTATTCCTATTTTAAAGGCTGCCGGGATTTCTCCCAGAGTGGTTAATTTGGCACCATATAAAGATCCTGATGAATTTATTAAAACAGAGGGAAAAGAAGCTTTTGAAAAACGCTTAGATGAAGCAGAAAATTACTTTTTGTTTGAAGTTAAAGTGTTGGAAAAACAGTATCATCTGTCAGATCCGGAGAGTAAAACGCAGTTCTATCGAGAGATTGCAAGAAAACTTTTGGAATTTCCGGAAGAACTGGAAAGAAATAATTATATTGAAAGTATTTCAGCCAGATATCAGATAAAATTCGAAGATTTGAGAAGAATGGTTAATAATATGGCATTGTCAGGAACAGGTTCTGTGGCGAAACCCAGAGTTGAAGTCATTTCAAAGAAGAAAGAGGGAAAAGAGGATGCCGGACATACAGCTCAGAAGCTGATGCTGACATGGCTTACGTCTTATCCTTCCATGTTTAAAACCATTGATGGCTTAATAGAACCTGTAGATTTTACCACCCCTTTATATCATAAAGTTGCTGAAATGGTTTTTGAACAGCATAAGGAAGGAGAGGTAAATCCCGCCAAATTGTTAAATCAGTTTTCAGATGCGGAGGAGCAAAAGGAAATTACGTCTTTATTTCATGCTTCACTACATCTTGAAAGCGAGGAAGAGGCAAAGAAAGCAGTGCTGGAAACTGTATGTAGATTAAAGAGGGACAGCATTGCATGGCAAAGCGCAAATCTGGCGCCTACAGACCTTTTCGGACTACAAAGAATTGTAGAGGCCAGAAAACGTCTGGAAGACCTGGAAAGAGGCAGAGTGACGCTGCATATTTCTTTTAATTGAGGAAATGATATATACGATTGCAAGGAAGAATAAGTGAGAGGAAGGAACAGTTTATGGAAATGAACATGGCGAAATTCAGTGAAAAGCTTGGAGAGCTTATGGAGCTGGCTAAGAAGAAAAAAAATGTGTTAGAATATCAGGAAATCAGTGATTTCTTTAAAGATTTTCCTTTAGAGCCTGAGCAGATGGATAAAGTATTTGATTTTCTGGAGGGAAATGGAATTGACATTCTGCGAATTCAGGACAATGATATGGACGATTTAATCATTAGTGATGATGATGACTTAAATCTCAGTGAAGAAGATGAAGTGGATATGGAGAATATTGACCTTTCTGTGCCTGAGGGAGTCAGCATTGAAGATCCTGTTCGTATGTATCTGAAAGAAATTGGTAAAGTTCCGCTTTTAAGTGCAGAGGAAGAAATTACACTTGCTCAGCGTATGGAAGAAGGAGACGAAAATGCGAAAAAACGTCTTGCAGAGGCCAATCTTCGTCTGGTAGTAAGTATTGCAAAACGTTATGTCGGACGTGGTATGTTGTTTTTAGATTTAATTCAGGAAGGTAACCTTGGATTGATTAAAGCCGTTGAGAAATTTGACTACCGTAAGGGATATAAATTTTCTACTTATGCTACATGGTGGATCCGTCAGGCAATTACAAGAGCTATTGCGGACCAGGCAAGAACTATTCGTATTCCGGTACACATGGTAGAAACAATTAACAAGCTTATTCGTGTGTCTCGTCAGCTTTTACAGGAACTGGGAAGAGAGCCTCATCCGGAGGAAATTGCAGAAGAAATGAATATGTCTGTAGAACGTGTTCGTGAAATTCTCAAAATTTCTCAGGAACCTGTATCATTAGAAACTCCAATTGGTGAGGAAGAAGACAGCCATTTAGGAGATTTTATTCAGGATGATAATGTTCCTGTTCCGGCAGATGCAGCTGCATTTACATTATTAAAAGAACAGCTTGTAGAGGTTTTAGGTACATTAACAGAAAGAGAACAGAAAGTGCTTCGCCTGCGTTTTGGTTTAGATGACGGAAGAGCCAGAACTTTGGAAGAAGTAGGAAAAGAGTTTAACGTTACCAGAGAGCGTATTCGTCAGATTGAAGCAAAAGCTCTCAGAAAGCTTCGTCATCCAAGCCGCAGCCGTAAGCTGAAAGATTATCTGGATTAAGGATGTGTGTAATGAGAGAAATACAGATTTCCAGAAGATTGCAGAGTGTTGCAGCATTTGTGCAGCAGGGTAAGACATTGGCGGATGTTGGGTGTGACCATGGATATATTCCAATCTATCTTTTGCAGAAAAAGAAAATAGAAAAAGCCATTGCTATGGATGTTAATCAAGGTCCGCTTATGCGGGCAAAGGAACACATTCAGGAATGGGGACTGGAAAATTACATAGATACCCGTCTGTCTGACGGCGTTAACGCTTTAAAACCGGATGAAGCGGAGAGCGTTGTAATTGCCGGTATGGGCGGTCCTCTTATGGAAAAAATTCTTACGGAAGGGGACAAAGTTCTTAAGACAGTAAAGGAATTGGTTTTACAACCACAGTCTGAAATCGGGCATTTCAGAAAATATCTCAGTGAAAATAATTATTGTATTACTCATGAAGAAATGATTTTGGAAGATGGGAAATACTATCCTATTATGAGAGTTATTCATGGGAAAATGGAAGAACAGACAGAGGCGGAATATCTCTATGGAAAAAAACTTCTGCAAGATAAAAATCCTGTTTTAAAAGAGTTTTTAGACAGGGAGCAGAAAAAAGCAGAAGAACTTTTGGAAAAACTGAAAAATTCTCAGACTAAATCTGCAAAAACGAGAATTTCTCAGTTGGAAAAAGAATGGAAAGATAGAAAAGAGGCTCTTGCATATTATGAAGTGTAAAGATATTATAGCGAAAATAGAAGAAAAATATCCTGTTTCCTTTGCGGAAAGCTGGGATAATTCCGGCTTTCTGGCAGGAGATGCTTCATGGGAAGTAAGAAAAGTTTTTCTGGCATTAGATGCCACAGATGAAGTGATAGATGCAGCCATTGAATGTGAAGCTGATATGATCATTACTCACCATCCCTTGATTTTCGCGGGAATGAAAAGAGTGACAGCAGATGACTTTATCGGAAGACGTATTATCAAAATGCTGCAGAATAATATATGTTATTATGCGATGCATACTAATTTTGACGTATTGGGAATGGCGGAACTCAGTGCAGATTATCTTCAGCTTTCAAACAGGGAAGTGTTAGAAATTACATACGAAGATAATATGAACCGGGAAGGAATAGGGCGTTGTGGAAAATTAACGACTCCTATGACCTTAGAGGAATGTGGGAAATTTGTAAAAGAGCAGCTTCATCTTCCTTTTGTACAGATTTATGGAGATGAAAATAAAGTCATCGAAAACCTTGCAGTCTGTACCGGTTCAGGAAAAAGTCTGATAAAGCAAGTGCTGAAAAAAGGCGCACAGGCCTATGTTACAGGGGATATGGATTACCATTCTTCCATAGATGCAGTGGCGCAGGGAATTTGTATTATTGACGCAGGACATTATGGTACAGAATATATTTTCATGGATTACATGGAAAGAGAATTAAAGGAAATGCTGCCGGATTTAGAAGTGGAAAAAATGCATGTTTCTTACCCGTGCAAAATAATTGGTTAGATTTATTTGAGGCTGTTTTATGAAACAGTCTCTTTTTTCTGGATAATAGGAATAAATATATGAAAAATATATAAAATGATAGAAAAATAAAGACTGTTGTAGTAAAATAATATGTATCTAAATCAAAAATTGAGGGGAAGCTTAACAAAGAAATGTGGTGAAAGGAGAAAAACTATGAGTGACAGAATGATACAGGTAAATATTCTTGGAGAACAAAAGGAATATCCTTATGGAACCACTTATGGTAAGATTGCACAAGAATATGAAAGTCAGTATGAATATCCTATTGTTTTACTTATGAAAGATAATAAGCTTTGTGAGCTTCATAAAAAGCTGAAAAAAGAAGGTACTATTGAATTTATTACTACAAAGGACCAAATCGGGCATGAAACTTATCGGAGAAGCGTTTCTTTATTATTACTGAAAGCCTTATATCATGTTGCAGGATATGACAATATTCATAAAATTACCATGCATTATTCAGTAAGCAGTGGATACTACTATACCATTGATGGCAATCTTGTATTGAATGAAGAATTTCTGGATAAAGTAAAAAAATATATGTTGGAACTGGTGGAAAGGCGAGTGCCAATTTTAAAGAGAAGCGTTGGTACAGATGAAGCAATTGAACTGTTCCATAATCATAGAATGTATGATAAAGAAAAACTGTTTCGTTTTAGAAGAGTTTCCAGAGTAAATATCTATAGCTTAGAAGAGTACGAGGATTATTTTTACGGATTTATGGTAAATCATACAGGATATTTGAAATATTTTGATTTATATCTTTATGATGAGGGACTGGTATTGCAGCTTCCCAAAAGAGAGAAACCTGATGAGGTTCCGCCGTTTGTTCCAAGACCGAAAATCTTTCAGGTACAGAAAGAGTCTGCGCAGTGGAGTGAAGCTATTCACGCAGATACAGTTGGAGATTTAAATGAAAAAATCACAAAGGAAGGGGCAAATAATCTTATTCTTATTGCGGAAGCCCTTCAGGAAGCAAAAATATCTCAGATTGCAAAACAGATTGTGGAAACAGGAAATCGTAAGTTTATTATGATTGCAGGACCTTCTTCTTCCGGAAAAACTACATTTTCTCATAGACTGTCTATTCAGCTGGCTGCCCATGGAGTGAGACCTCATCCAATTGGTGTTGATAATTATTTTGTAAATAGAGAAAATACACCTTTGGACAGTGAAGGAAATTATAATTTTGAATGTCTGGAAGCTATAGACGTAAAGAAGTTTAATGAAGATATGAATGCGCTTTTAAGAGGCGAGGAAGTGGAAATGCCACGGTTTAATTTTAAAACGGGGCATAGGGAATATAAAGGTGATTTTCTGAAATTGGGCAAAGAAGATGTGTTAGTTATCGAAGGTATTCATTGTTTAAATGACAAGTTGAGTAGCAGTTTGCCTTCTGAAAGTAAATTTAAAATTTATATCAGCGCACTTACTCAGTTAAATATTGATGAGCATAATCGTATTCCTACTACAGACGGAAGACTGATACGGCGAATTGTTCGTGATGCCAGAACCAGAGGTGCTTCTGCAAAAACAACTATAGCAATGTGGAATTCTGTAAGACGTGGGGAAGAAGAAAATATTTTTCCTTATCAGGAATCTGCTGACGTGATGTTTAATTCTGCTTTGATTTATGAACTTGCAGTACTGAAACTCTATGCGGAACCATTGCTGTTTTCTATTACAAAGGAAGAACCGGAGTATGCAGAAGCAAAACGTTTGTTGAAGTTTTTAGATTATTTTCTGGGAGTGCCAAGTGAAACTATTCCGAGTAATTCTATTTTAAGAGAGTTTGTAGGTAATGGCTGTTTTGATGTATAGAAACAATTTGCATTTTTGTTATTTCTATGATAGAATATGCCGTGCGTAACAAGTAGAATAAATAATCGCGGCTGACAGAACCGAAAGGGGTCAGGTGAGGAAAGTCCGGGCTTCATAGGGCAGGATGCCAGATAACGTCTGGTGGAGGTGACTCCAAGGACAGTGCAACAGAAATGTACCGCCGGAATATTCCGGTAAGGGTGGAAGGGCAGTGTAAGAGACTACCGCCTTTCTGGTAACAGAAAGGGCACATGTAAACCCCATCCGAAGCAAGACCGAATAGAAAACCATGTGGCTGCCCGTCACGTTTTCAGGTAGGTCGCTTGAGCCTGCTGGCGACAACAGGACTGGATAGATGATTATTCGCGACATAACCCGGCTTATCGTTTTGCTTGTTATGTTACTGAAAAGGAACTGTGATTTTGCAGATGAGAATGTCTGTAAAATCATGGTTCCTTTTTGCTTTATTATGCTACAATAAAGACAGGAAAAGAGTTGTATTTTTAAGAAGGAGCGTGATGTAGAATGAAAACAAAGAAACTCCGAATAATAAAGATATGTCTTTCAACAGTGGCAGTTGTATTTCCTATAGTTTTATGTATCTTGCCATCTTTAAGTGGACTTCAGAAAAATTTCTGGATATGGCTGGGATATATGATGTATCTGTTATTTACTATTTTTTTTATAAGTATGTTTCGAGGACATAAATATGATGCAAAAGATATAGACAATAAGGAAATACAGATTACTCAGGAACTTTTAAAAGAACGGAACAAATGGGGCAGTTTTTTGTAGAAATATAAAATGCTCCGCAAGGATGCGCAGCGCGCGGAAATGAAATTATCACTTTGTGAACCGCGCGCACGCAGAGATTGCACAACAGCACAATCTTTTTTAATAAAAATATGTTTTATGAATTGGATGTTCCCTTTAAATAGTCAATAAATTGTTGTGCAGTTCGTCCGGAAAGGCCGCCATGCTGCAGTTCCCAGATATTTGCTTTTGCCAGTATTTCATCTTCCGGCATATTGATTTCATTTCGTTTTGCCAGAGCTAGTACAATGTTCTGGAATTCTTTTTTCTCCGGTGAGCCAAAGTAAATAGTAATGCCAAAGCGTGAAACCAGTGATAATTTTTCCTGTACGGTATCATTCGTATGGAGATCATTATCACGTTCATTTTTATCATTGAAGCTTTCACGGATAAGATGTCTGCGGTTTGAGGTGGCATAAATTAATACGTTATTAGGTTTTTTCTCTAAACCACCTTCAATGACCGCTTTTAAATATTTGTATTCAATTTCAAAATCTTCAAAAGACAGATCATCCATATAAATGATAAATTTATAATTTCTGTTTTTAATTTGAGCAATTACATCGTTTAAATCCTGAAACTGATGTTTATATACTTCTATAATACGCAGTCCTTTTTCATAATATTGATTAAGAATTGCTTTGATACAGGTGGACTTTCCTGTTCCTGCATCTCCAAAGAGAAGACAGTTGTTGGCGGGCTTTCCTTCCAAAAAGGCTTCGGTATTATCTGTCAGCTTTTTCTTCTCTAATTCATATCCTACTAAATCATTCAGCTTTACATGGGCAACTCGGGTAATCGGAACAATCTCTGCTGACTGAGCAGGATTTTTATGTTCTAAGCGAAAGGCTTTATGAAGTCCTAGTTTTCCCACACCAAAATCTTTGTAAAAATCAACGATATGCTCCATAAATTCTTCCGGTGAGGCAGATTTTTCTAAAAGTAGGCTTAAATCAGATAAGCGACTGGAAATACGTTCATTTACATATAATCCTCGCTGATGTTCAGTCTGATAATTGCTGATTAATTGGCAGCAGGAGGATGTTCCGTAAAAACTTTCAAAAGCAGAGAAATCCAGATGAAATAAATCTTTAAAAATAGCAAAGTCATGGAGCGCCAGAGCATTTAAGGAAGGGCTGTGAGTCAGTCCTGTTATTTCACAGGAAACACTAAAGGCATTTTCATGATTGACTAAAAGCCATGTGAGATAGTGGTTCCATAAATCTCCACGAAAACCATAGTCATTTGCCATTTCTACCAGACGGTTCATACAGCTGTAGAAAAGAGGCTTTGATTTTTCCGGGGCTTCCGGTTCTTTACAGCAAATTGACAGGGCGTCTGTCATATCTTTTAAAATATCTCCATGGGGAAAGTTTCGATATAAAATACATTCATCAATATGAAACATAGTAAATCTCCTTTCTAATAATTGCCGTGAATGCGGAGGTTTTGTACTTCAAAACTCAGCCCGCATAAAGCATTCTTTACAGCACTGTCACTTAAATTTCCTTCGAAGTCTACAAAGAAGCGGTATTCCCAGTTTCGGTTCGTAATAGGCCGAGACTCGATTTTTGTCATGTTTAAACCATTGTAAATAAAATGGGACAGACTGTTGTACAGGCTTCCGCTTTCATGAGGCAGTTCATAGCTGACGCTGATTTTAGAAGCATTTTTTTGATAGATTTTCTCTTTTGTAACAATAATAAAGCGAGTAGAATTTTCCGGATTGGAGAAAATTCCTTCTTTTAAAATCGAAAGTCCAAAATATTCAGCAGCATAAGGACTTGCAATAGCTGCCTGTGTTTTGTCTTTCTCTAATGAAACTTTTTTTGCAGCAGCAGCGGTATTGCCAAAATCATGGGTACACCAGTTTTCGTTACTGTCCAGAAATTCCCGACATTGCATTAAAGCCTGTGGGTGGGAATATATATGTCGGATGTCAGAAATTTTACTGCCTGGTACACCTGCCAGAACATGTTGACACGGGATAATTTGCTCTCCTACAATAACGTGGTCGTAGGAAGTAAGCAAATCGTAATTGTCCTGTACAATTCCTGCAGTTGAATTTTCAATAGGAAGTACTGCATACAAGGCGCGACCATGCTTGATTTCTTCCATAGCATCTTTCCATGTATCTACATGGTAGCTTTGAATATTTTTTCCAAAGAAGCGATGCATAGCTGCATGGCTGTAAGCTCCTTCCACCCCCTGAAAAACAACGGTTACGTTTTCTTTTTTTAATTTATCCACGGAAGTGAAAAGACTTTTCTGAGATAGTCCATGTTCCTGAAGCAGCTGATATTGGCGTTTTCTGCTGATGGACATAATCTGCTGATAAAGTTCCTGAATACCACAGCTGTTAAAATTACTGTGAGTTCTTTCTGAAACAGATTTTAGTTTTTCTAATTCTCTGTTGTGGTCAAAAACAGGTTTTTTTGTTTCAATTTTAAATCGAGCTACTTGTTCTGCAATTGCCATCCTTTTTTCGAACAAAGCAGTCATCTGCTCGTCAATGGTATCTATTTCTTTTCTTAAATCCTGTAAATCCGGTATCATATAGAAATCCTCTCTAAACATTGTTTATTAGCACTATGATACACCGCCAGTTTAAACTGTGCAAGTTTTTTGTATAAAAATGACATTTGTGCGTCATAATATAGGGAAAGCAGATATTAGGAGAAAGAGCGTATGAAGGGTGATTTTTTAAAGTGTGGAATATTGGGATGGGGAATGGAAGTTTTCTGGACAGGTCTGCATTCTTTAGATTGTGAAAATTGGAAACTTACAGGTTATTCCTCTTTATGGATGTTTCCAATATATGGAATGGCGGCGTGTATTGGACCTCTTTCAAAGAAAATGAGGAAACTGCCGTTAGTATTCCGGGGTGGCATTTATATGACAGGAATTTTTATTGTGGAGTATTTTTCGGGGATAATTTTAAAGCATTATAATATGTGTCCGTGGGATTACAGTACCAGTCGTTTTCAATATAAAGGAGTTATCCGTCTGGACTATGCTCCGGTGTGGTTTTTGGTTGGAATAATCTATGAAAAATTCTTGAAATGCAGAGACAACTGTTATATGATAGTAAGTGATGATAAAGCTTGAGAACACATAGGAGGTAATCTATGAGACACTTAATGAGTCCGTTGGATTTGTCCGTAGAGGAATTGGCGAAGGTTTTAGACCTTGCTAACGATATTGAAAAAAATCCAGAGAAATATGCCCATAAATGCGATGGGAAAATCTTAGCAACTTTGTTTTATGAACCAAGTACAAGAACACGTTTAAGTTTTGAGTCTGCAATGATGCGTTTAGGAGGAAAAGTTTTAGGATTTTCCAGCGCAAACTCAAGCTCTGCTGCAAAGGGCGAAAGTGTAGCAGATACAGTACGTACAGTATCTTGTTATGCAGATATCTGTGCTATGCGCCATCCAAAAGAGGGTGCGCCGTTAGTTGCATCTATGGCATCTGAAATTCCTGTTATTAATGCAGGAGATGGCGGACATCAGCATCCGACACAGACGCTTACAGATTTACTTACCATTCGTTCCTTAAAGGGAAGACTGGACAATATTACTATTGGTCTTTGCGGAGACTTAAAATTTGGCAGAACTGTCCATTCTTTAATCGAAGCATTAGTACGTTATGAAGGAGTAAAATTTGTTTTGATTTCTCCTGAAGAGCTTCGTATTCCTGATTATATTCGTGAGGATGTTTTAAAAGCCAGCGGCCATGAATTTATTGAAGTAGAACGTTTAGAGGAGGCAATGCCAAGTCTGGATCTTCTGTATATGACACGCGTACAGAGAGAACGTTTTTTTAATGAAGAAGATTATGTGAGAATGAAAGATTTTTATATTTTAGACAAGGCAAAAATGGCATTGGCAAGAGAGGACATGCTGGTGCTTCATCCATTGCCAAGAGTAAATGAAATCTCCGTAGAGGTAGACGCGGATCCAAGAGCCTCTTACTTCAAACAGGTGCAGTATGGTGTTTATGTGAGAATGGCATTGATTTTAAGCTTGTTGGGAATGGGGGTAGACTTATGTTAAATGTAGGCCGTTTAAGTGAAGGTGTGGTTTTAGATCATATCAAAGCAGGAAAAAGCATGACTATTTATCATGATTTGAAATTAGATAAACTGGATTGCTGTGTGGCGATTATTAAAAATGCAAAAAGTGACAAAATGGGACGTAAAGATATTATTAAAGTGGAATGTCCTATTGATACATTAAATTTAGATATTCTGGGATTTATTGACCATAATATTACGGTAAATATTATTAAAGATGGAGAAATTGTAGAGAAGAAAGAGCTTTCTCTTCCAAAAGAAATCCGAAATGTTATTCGCTGTAAAAATCCACGCTGTATTACTTCTATTGAACAGGAACTGGATCATGTATTTATTCTGGCAGATCCTGAGAAGGAAGTATATCGCTGTAAATATTGCGAAGAAAAATACAGAGGAAACAGAAATAAATAAAGTTTGAGGTTGTTGCATTAAGTGCATATCGAGAGCATTTATACATTTTAGATTTCTGCTTAATGTGACAGCTTCTTTTTCTGTAATTTAAGAAGAGAGAGGGAGGGAAGTTTATGAAAGAAAACGCAAAAGGGCATTTGCTGGCATTGTTTACTATTTGTGTATGGGGAACTACTTTTGTTGCAACTAAGGTTTTGCTGAAAGCATTTACACCTATTGAAATATTATTTATGCGTTTTTTAATTGGATATTTTTTGTTGTTGATTATAAATCATCAAGGATTGTCAGTTGGCAGCAGGAAACAGGAATTGTATTTCATTGGTGCAGGGCTTACAGGAGTTACTTTTTATTTTCTTTTAGAGAATATTGCACTGACTTATACTTATGCGTCAAATGTGGGAATTATCATTGCTACAGCCCCCTTTTTTACTGCAATTTTAGGAAGACTATTTTTAAGAGAGGAAAAGTTGAAAACGGGATTTTTTGTGGGATTTCTCACAAGTATTACAGGTATTGTTTTAATCAGTGTACATGGGAGCAGTGCTTTTTCATTAAATCCTAAAGGTGATATTCTGGCAGTTTTAGCCGCTTTTGTCTGGGCGTGCTATTCTATTTTGGTAAAAAAAATTGGTTCTTTTGGAATTTCTACAATTCAAAGTACCCGCCATATTTTTTTCTATGGTATTTTATTCATGATTATCCCTGTGTTTTTGATGGGATTTGAATGGAAACTGGAAAGATTTAGTAATCCTGTTTATTTAGGAAATATGTTGTTTTTAGGAGTAGGTGCTTCTGCTCTTTGTTTTGTGACATGGAATTTGGCAGTGAAGTTTTTAGGAGCTGTGCGTACATCTGTTTATTTATATCTTTCTCCTGTGGTCACAATTGTAGCATCAGCTCTTATTTTAGGAGAGAAAATAACAGGTGTGTCCATAGTAGGAACATGTTTAGTTTTAGCAGGATTAATATTATCAGATAAAGGAAAAGGAAAAAATTAGAAAAAGCTAGACATTTTATGCATGAAAGGCTATTATTTATTCCATAGGAAAGTGCGTCCTATACAATAAAAACGCTCCGCAAGGATGCGCAGCTCGCGGAAATGAAATTATCACTTTGTGAACCGCTCGCGCGCGGAGATTGTGCTGTTGCACAATCTTTTTTATGCTATGCAAAAGAAACGCTCAGGGAGGATATGGAATGAAAAAAGTTGTGAAATTCGGTGGAAGTTCTCTTGCCAGTGCAGAACAGTTTGAAAAAGTAGGAAAAATCATTCGTGCAGATGAAAGCAGAAGATATGTAGTGCCTTCTGCACCTGGAAAACGTTTTTCAGAGGATACCAAGGTGACGGATTTGCTCTATGCATGCTATGGAGCAGTAAAAGAGGAAGAAAAATTCCAGGTTATTTTAAAAGAAATCAAAAGCCGCTATCAGGAGATCATTGATGGACTGCAAATTTCGCTGTCTTTGGAAAAAGATTTTGAAGATGTAGAAGAGAATTTTAAGAACCAGATTGGAAAAGAATATGCTGCATCCAGAGGGGAATATTTAAATGGAAAGATTATGGCTGCATATTTGGGATATGAATTTGTAGATCCTGCAGAAATTATTCGCTTTGATGGAAATGGGCAGTTTGATGCAGGAATTACAGAGCTTTTAGTTGCTAAGAAATTAAATGCCATAGAGAGAGCAGTTGTTCCGGGATTTTATGGGGCAAAGGAAAATGGAGAAATCAAGACTTTCTCCAGAGGTGGTTCTGATATTACAGGATCTATTCTTGCGGGAGCTTTAGATGTGGATCTCTATGAGAACTGGACAGACGTTTCAGGTGTGATGGTAACAGATCCCAGAATTATTCAAAATCCAAAATCTATTGATACCATCACGTATCGTGAACTTCGTGAGCTTTCTTATATGGGTGCAACAGTGCTTCATGAGGATGCTATATTCCCTGTAAGAAAAGCAGGTATTCCTATTAATATTAAAAATACCAATGCACCGGAAGAAGAAGGAACCATGATTGTAGAGGATACCTGTAAAAAACCATTGTATACCATTACAGGTATTGCAGGTAAGAAAGGCTTCTGCTCTTTGTTTATTGAAAAGTCTATGATGAATGCAGAGATTGGGTTTGGAAGAAAAGTTCTTCAAGTATTAGAAGAACAGGGGATTTCTTTTGAACATATTCCATCAGGAATTGATACTATGACAGTATTTATTCATCAGGATGAATTTGCAGAAAAAGAACAGCAGGTAATTGCAGGTGTACATAGAACGGTAAATCCTGATTATATGGAATTAGAGTCAGACTTGGCGTTAATCGCCGTGGTAGGCAGAGGTATGCGTTCTAATCGTGGTACTGCTGCGAGAATTTTTGCTGCTTTGGCACATGCAAATGTAAATGTTAAGATGATTGACCAGGGCTCCAGTGAGTTAAATATTATTGTAGGCGTGAAAAATGAAGATTTTGAAGTGGCAATTAAGTCGCTGTACGATATTTTTGTGGAAACACAGGTTTAAGAGGTGATTAGATGAAACTGGTAATTATTGAGCCGTTAGGCGTAGAAAAAGAAAAACTTTTAAAAATTGCAAAAGAAAAAATTTCCAGTGACATAGAAATCGTATATTACGATACAAAGGTAACCGATGCAAAAAGTTTAATAGAGAGAGGAAAAGATGCGGATATTCTTGTAGTGGCAAATCTTCCTTTAAGTGAAGAAGTTATTGAAGAATGTGAGAAATTAAAACTTCTGTCTGTTGCTTTTACCGGTGTGGATCATATTCCTCTGGAATTATGTAAGAAAAAAGGAATTTGTGTATGTAATTGTGCCGGATATTCTACAGCGGCTGTATCAGACTTAGTATTTGGTATGTTGATTTCCTTATATCGTAATATTGCGGCCTGTGATCATGCAGTAAGACAGGAAGGAACCAAGGATGGACTGGTAGGATTTGAATTGGAAGGCAAAAAATTTGGTGTTGTGGGCGCTGGTGCAATCGGAACAAGGGTAGCGCATATTGCAAAGGCTTTTGGCTGTGAAGTTTATGCATACAGCAGAACGAAGAAAGAAATAGAGGGTGTAAACTTTGTGTCTCTTCAGGAGCTTTTATCTGTTTGCGATATTGTTTCTCTGCATGTACCTTTAAATGGAGAAACAACACATCTGATAGATAAAGAAAAGCTGGTATGGATGAAAGAAAATGCGGTGCTGATTAATACTGCAAGAGGACCGGTGGTGGACAGTGAAGCTTTGGCAGAAGCGTTAAATGAAGGGAAAATTGCAGGAGCCTGTGTAGATGTATTCGAAAAAGAACCACCTGTTGAAGTAGATCATCCTTTATTTCATGCTAAAAATATTCTGGTGACACCTCATGTGGCATTTGCTACAGAAGAAGCTATGGTGAAACGTGCACATATTGCATTTGAAAATGTAAGGGCATGGGAAAATGGGAAACCGCAGAATGTAATGTGAATAAAAACGATTTTCTCTTGACAGAGAAGATCGTTTTTATTATACTTTAAGTGTACTAGGATACACAGTACACTTAATACAAGATGTCATACACTGGGAAAGGAGGAAAAACCTTGATTGTTATTGATTATCGAGATCGGAAACCCATATATGAACAAATTGTGGAGAAGTTTCAAATGTTGATTATTAAAGGGGTTTTGGAGCCGGATACACAGATGCCATCTGTAAGGAGTTTGGCTACGGAACTGTCCATTAATCCTAATACAATACAAAAAGCATATTCTCTTCTGGAGCAGCAGGGGTTTATCTACCCTGTAAAAGGGAGAGGAAACTTTGTTTCCGGAAATCAAGCCTTAGTAGAGCAGAGAAAAAATGTTTTCTTACAAAAGTTGAAAACACTGATAAAAGAAGGAAAAGAGATGGGAATTTCCGAAGAAATATGTGTAGCAAAAACGGCGGAATTCTATGAGGAGGTTGAAGCATGATAAAAACAGAAAAGCTATCCAAAGCGTTTGGTTCTTTGCAGGCGGTTCATGAAGTATCATTAAAAATTTCGGATAACAGTATTTTCGGATTGGCAGGAACAAACGGAGCAGGAAAAAGTACACTTTTACGCATGATGTCAGGAGTTTTAAAGCCGGATAGCGGAGATGTATTTATAGATAATAAGCCGGTATACGAAAATCCCTCTGTAAAAGAAGAAATTTTCTTTTTACCGGATGTGGCTTACTTTTTTCAGAATGCGACCATGAAAGAGATGGTGCAGTATTATTCCATGTATTATCGGAAATATGATAAAGAACGTTTTCATAAGCTTGCTTCTAATTTGGGCTTGGATGAAAAAAGAAAAATCAGTACTTTCTCAAAAGGAATGAAACGACAGGCGGCTTTGCTGCTGGGAATATGTTCAGGGACAAAGTATTTATTTTGTGATGAGACCTTTGATGGTTTGGATCCGGTAATGCGGCAGGCAGCAAAGAGTATTTTAGCTTACGAAGTGTCGGAAAGAGAATTTACACCTATCATTGCGTCACACAATTTACGTGAACTGGAAGATATTTGTGATCATGTGGGATTGCTGCACAAAGGTGGTGTTCTTCTGTCAAAAGATGTAGAAGATATGAAACTGCATATTCATAAAGTACAGTGTGTAATACCGGATGAGAAAGAGGAGGAAGAGCTTTTACAAGAACTGGAAATTATGAAGTACGAAAAGAGACTTTCTCTTCTGACAATGGTAGTAAGAGGGGAACGGGAGGAAATTATGAGAAAAATCAATGCCAGAAAACCTTTGTTTGCAGAGGCAATTCCATTAACCTTAGAAGAAATCTTTATCAGTGAAACGGAGGTGGCAGGATATGACATCAAGAAATTATTTATTTAACAGTATAAAGGAAAATATTCGAAGAAATTTTTATCTGTTTATTCTCATAATACTGGGATTTTTAACAATATTTCCATTAAGAACTATTATGGTTTTAGACAGAGCAAAGGGAATTATTCCTCCGACAGATATTGAGATACCTCCGATGCAGACAGAATTTTTAAATTGTATTGGAATGGAAAATGCTATAGCAACGATTTTTATCGGAGTGATTGCTGTTTTGCTTGGAGTTACCGGCTTTTATTATCTGTATTCCGGTGAAAAAACAGATTTTTATCACAGTCTTCCTTTAAAAAGAGAAGAACTTTTTGTCATTCCTTTTTTTAGCGGCCTTTTCATGTTTCTTGTGCCGTACTTGCTGAGTGTAGGCATTACATACCTGGTTGGTATCGCTTATCATGGAGTCAACGCCCAAAGCGGAGTTCAGGTTATAGCCGCAATTGGAATGAATATTTTGTTTTTTCTTGAACTATATGTGTTTGCAATTTTAGCTGTACTGCTTACCGGAAACTTATTTACAGGTGCTCTTGCTTTTATAGGTTTTATGTCTTATGGGTGGATTGTATATGGGGCATATTTTTATATGAACAATATGTTTTTTGATACATTGGCACAGTTTAAAGAACCGGGGATTACAAAATATTTAAGTCCTATTATTACACATTTAGATGCTGTAGACCTTTGGGCAGCAGAAATAGGTGATATAAAAGGGTATATTGTTTATGCAGTGATTTTAATTATTGTGGTTTTAGCGGCAGATGTTTGTATTTATAAAGTACGTCCCTCAGAGAGTTTCCATAAATCCATAGCTTTTAAAAAGCTTCAGCCGGTGATTAAAGTTTGTGCAGTGCTGCCGATTTCTATTTTAGCATCCTTGTTTTTCTGCGCCGGTATGGAACATGAATTTTTGTGGCTGTGTGTATCTGTAATTTTACTTTCACTTGTGTTGTCCTGTGTTTTTGAGTTTTTATTTACTATGGACATAAGGAAATGTATTCGGCCTAAAATGTCGACCGGTGTGATTTTAGCTGTTTTAACAGTGCTTTTGGCAGGATATAAGATAGATATTTTTGGTGTGGATGAATATTTGCCTGAAAAAGAAGAAATAGAAACGATGTCTGTGTATTTCCCTTCTATAAACGAGAGAATAAATGTTCCGGTGCATTATGATTATGGCCCTGATGAGCAGATGGAGAAAAACCAGACAAAAGATTTTGATGCTATATATGAAATTGCAAGGCTGGGTGTAAATTATTATCAGGAAAACGACAAAGAAAACAATCAGGTAGCGCCGGATTACCTTCGCGGTGAAACTGTATGGGCTACTGCAGATGATGGCAGCGGAACCATGGTGTCTGTATATATTCGTTATCACCTGAAAAACGGAAGAACTGTAAACAGAGCTTATTATCTGCCGGAAAGCAAAGAAATTTTAGCTTTAGCTTCTGACATTTATGATAATTGGGATTATAAAAAAGCAATGCTTCCTACCGGTTATTTATCAGAAAAGGATATAGAATATTTATATGTAAAAGATATTTATGATAAAAGGCTGCAGATTAACGCATCAGAAGATGTGATAGACAATATTTATAAAACCTATAAAGGGGAGCTGGAAAGTATGACTCTGGAGCAAAGCTCCAAAGACAGAATTCTGGGATATCTGTCAGTAGAAGAAAAGATAGAGGAAAATTACAACCAGACGACAGATTTTCCTATTTATGAAAGCTTTACAAAAACAAAGGAACTTTTGGAAAGTGCAGGACAACCTTTAAAGGAACTTTCTGCAGATGAAGTTCTAAGCGTTACAGTTTATGGAACAAAAAGCGATGGTGAGTATGTTGAGGAAGTAATTACAGATAAAGAAGAACTTGAAAAACTTCTTCCAAATCTTACTTATGAGATGGGACGCTATGGACTGGGAAGTAAAGTCAGCTATGAGCTCAATATGAATATTCTGTTTGAGGACAGAGGAACACAGATGCAGAGCAATCTGTATGTCATGGAAGGAGAAGTATTAAACGACCTTCTGGAAAAAATGAATATTGACTAACCATTTGAATAGAAAAAAGAAGGAGTTGTCGTTTTAGATATTTGCGATATAATCTAATGCGATAACTCCTTTTTGCAGCCATTGACAAGCATTAGAAAACAAGGGTACAATAGAATTAAAATTCGTAGGAAAATCGGGAGTAAGGAAAATGAGCAGACAATTGAACTTAGAGGATGAAAAAGAACTGATGGCACTTGGAAAAGCCCTTTCTTCTGAGATTAGAATTCGCATTTTAGAGCTTTTGCAAAAGGAGCCTATTTGTGTAAATGAAATTGCGGAAATATTGGAGATACCGCCATCGTCAGCGGCACTACATGTAAGGGTATTGCAGGAAGCAAATTTAATTCGTACAGAATTAAAACCGGGCATTCGTGGTTCTATGAAGCTGTGTATTCTTCAGGAAACCAGTATTTTATTACATTTACAAAAAAGAAAAGTTAAGAAAAGAGAAGAAGTTATTTCTATGCCGGTAGGGAATTATGTGGATTATAAAATTACGCCTACCTGTGGAATGGTAAATGAGGAAGAATATATTGACGGAGAGGATGAACCCAGATGCTTTTATGATCCCAGGCGGACAACTGCAAAGCTAGTGTGGTTTTCCTCCGGTTATTTAGAATATCGCTTTCCCAATGCAGGATTACAAAGAGAAGATGCAAAAGGATTGGAATTTTCTGCTGAGTTGTGTTCAGAAACAGCAGATTATAATTTGGATTGTCCTTCTGATATTACTTTATGGATTAATGGAATAGAAGCAGGAACATGGACATGTCCTTCAGACTTTGGAGGAAGACGCGGAAAATTAAATCCAGACTGGTGGGAAGACAAAAATACACAGTATGGAAATTTGAAAATCTGGTACATTGATGAAACAGGAACATATTTAGATGGGCAACTGATTAGTAATACAAAAATTAAGGAATATTCTCTGGCGGCAGGCGATTACATTTCTGTGAGAATTGGAATTAAAGAAGATGCTCATCACGTAGGCGGGGTAAATATTTTTGGAAATTGTTTTGGGGATTATCCGCAAGATTTAATAATGAAATTGAAATATTAGGAAAAAAGTCTTTACAAGGGGAATAGATATGCTATAATTTCATTAGAAACAAAAAATATAAAATAAAACATAAAAAATGTTTCAAATAAAGGGAAACACAAAATTGGGAGGTAAAGATGGAGAAAAAGTTATTGGAAAAGTTTCAGGAACTTTATGGAGAAGGAGGAGATATTCGAAATTACTTTTCACCGGGACGTGTAAATCTTATTGGTGAACACACGGATTATAATGGGGGACATGTTTTTCCCTGTGCATTGACAATTGGAACCTATGCAGTAGTAAGAAAAAGAGAAGACCGAAAAATCCGTTTATATTCTGAGAACTTTAGCCGTTTAGGTGTTTTTGAAACCAGTTTGGATGACTTAGTATACAGAGAAGAAGCTAATTGGGCAAACTATCCAAAGGGTGTGATTTGGACTTTTAAGGAAAAAGGCTATGTGGCAGACACAGGATTTGACATGGTTATGTACGGAAATATTCCAAATGGTTCCGGACTGTCTTCTTCTGCTTCTGTAGAACTTTTGATGGGTGTGATTTTAGTAGACCTTTTTGGCTTTGAAGGACTTTCCATGATTGATTTGGCTTTGTACGGACAATATGCAGAAAACAAATTCAATGGTATGAACTGTGGGATTATGGATCAGTTTGCCATTGCTATGGGAAAAGAAAACCACGCTATTTTCTTAGATACAGGAAATCTGCATTATGAATATGCACCAATTCAGATGGATGGGGCAAAAATTGTAATTACAGCCAGCAATAAAAAAAGAAGGCTTACAGACTCCAAATATAATGAAAGACGGGCAGAATGTGAGGAAGCGCTGGCAGATATTCAGAAACACGAGAACATTCAGGCGCTTGGTGAGCTGACAGAAGAAAAATTTGAAGAAGTGAAAGACTTTATTACAAATCCAATATGCCGTAAAAGAGCAAAACATGCAGTATATGAAAACCAGAGAACCATTCAGGCAGTAAAAGCTCTGAAGGAAAATGACTTAGAAACCTTTGGAGAGCTTATGAATAAATCTCATATTTCTCTTCGTGATGATTATGAAGTGACAGGAAAAGAACTGGACACTCTTGTGGAAGCAGCATGGAAACAGGAAGGTGTCATTGGTTCTCGCATGACAGGTGCAGGTTTTGGCGGATGTACGGTCAGTATTGTTAAAGAAGATAAAATTGACTCCTTTATTCAAAATGTGGGAGAAATTTATGAAAAAGAAATTGGTTATGCAGCGGATTTCTATGTAGTACAGATTGGTGGTGGAGCCAGAAGAATTTAGTAAATAAAGAAAGGTGAAAAAGATGTTAAATAAAGACATAAGAGATTTAGTACAGTATGGTATGGAAGCAGGGCTTGTACCTGCATGTGAAAAAAATTATACAATTAATTTACTGCTTGATTTATTTCATGAAGATGATTATGAAGAACCAGCGGAAGAATGTAATACAGATTTAGAAGAAATTTTAAAAAATCTGTTAGATGAAGCAGTAAAAAGAAATATTATTGAAGACAGCATCGGATACAGAGATTTATTTGATACAAAAATTATGAACTGCTTAATGCCACGTCCTTCCCAGGTACAGGAGAAATTCTGGAAGGAATATGAAAAGAGTCCGGAAACAGCTACTGACTATTTTTATAAATTAAGTCAGGACAGCGACTATATCCGCCGTTACCGTATTAAAAAAGACCAGAAATGGACAGTAGAAAGTCCTTATGGAACCATTGATATTACCATTAATCTTTCCAAGCCGGAAAAAGATCCAAAAGCCATTGCAGCAGCGAAAAATGCAAAGGCAAGTGCTTATCCAAAGTGTCAGCTTTGCATGGAGAATGAAGGGTATGCGGGAAGACTGAACCATCCGGCAAGAGAAAACCATAGAATTATTCCGATTACTATTAATGACAGTCAGTGGGGATTTCAGTATTCTCCGTATGTTTATTATAATGAACACTGTATCGTATTTAACGGACAGCATGTACCAATGAAAATTGAAAGAAATACTTTTGTGAAATTATTTGATTTTATTAAGCTGTTTCCTCATTACTTCCTTGGCTCTAATGCAGACCTTCCAATCGTAGGCGGTTCTATTTTAAGCCATGATCATTTCCAGGGCGGTCATTATACTTTTGCAATGGCGAAAGCTCCAATGGAAGAAATGGTTACTATTCCGGGATATGAAGACGTAGAAGCCGGTATTGTAAAATGGCCGTTATCTGTGCTTAGAATTCGCAGCAAAGATGAGAAACGTCTCATTGATTTAGCAAGTCATGTTTTGGATGTATGGAGAGGATATACAGATGAGGCTGCATTTGTTTTTGCAGAAACAGATGGAGAACCACATAATACAATTACACCGATTGCCAGAAAAAAAGGTGATATGTATGAATTGGATTTAACACTGAGAAATAATATTACAACGGAGGAGCATCCATTAGGTGTGTACCATCCTCATGCGGAGTATCACCATATTAAAAAAGAAAATATCGGTTTGATTGAAGTTATGGGACTGGCAGTGCTTCCTGCCCGTTTAAAAGAAGAAATGGAACTTTTAGCATCTTACCTTGTAGAAGGTAAAAATCCTGCAGATAATGAGATGTTGGAGAAACATGCAGCATGGGTAGCAGAATTTGCACCGAAATATGAAAATATTACAGAAGAAAATGTAATGGATATTCTTCGTGAAGAAGTAGGACAGGTATTTGTTCATGTATTAGAAGATGCCGGTGTATACAAATGTACAGAAGAAGGAAGAGAAGCGTTTAAACGTTTTCTGGCTGTATTATAAGAGCGGACAAAAAAGATGGGCATTGCCTGTCTTTTTTGTACTTTATGTGGTATAATAATTGCACGATGTGCAATTTAAGCCGATTTCATCGGCTTACTGCCGTATGGCAGATTATACCAGGCAAGCCACGGCTTGAAAAGTAAATACCCTTGCAAGGTGCTTCCTTTTCTGCGCACGTGGTATAATAATTGCATTAAAAAATTTTAAGGAGAATTCAATGAGGGAAAAAATCCTGCTGATAGATGGACACAGTATATTAAACAGGGCATTTTACGGACTGCCTGATTTGACAAATGCAGAAGGACTTCATACAAATGCGATTTATGGATTTTTAAATATTTTATTTAAGATTTTGGAGGAGGAAAAGCCGGATTATCTTACCGTTGCTTTTGATTTGCATGCTCCTACCTTCCGTCACAAACAGTATGAAGCATATAAAGGAACGAGAAAGCCTATGCCAATGGAGTTGAGAGAGCAGATACCGGTTATGAAGGATGTGCTTTCTGCCATGGGTGTTACCATAATTACCAAAGAGGGATATGAAGCGGATGATCTTTTGGGAACCGTAGCAAAAAAAAGTGAAGAAAAGGGTATGGATGTAACCATTCTTTCCGGTGACAGGGATTTACTGCAGTTGGCAACTTCTCATATTTGTATTCGTATACCAAAGACAAAAGGTGGAAAAACAACCATTGAAGATTATTATGAAGAGGATGTAAAAGAGGCTTATCAACTTACACCTTTACAGATTATTGAATTGAAAGCATTGATGGGAGATACAGCCGACAATATTCCTGGGCTTCCGGGTGTAGGAGAAAAGACAGCAACCAAAATTTTACTTGAATATGGAACAGTCGAGAATGCCAAGGCTCATGCGGAAGAATTAAAACCGAATAAAGCAAAGACTGCTTTTTTGGAACATTATGATTTGGCTGTATTAAGTAAAGAATTGGCAACCATTTGTATTGACAGTCCGATTGAATATGACTGGGAAGGTGCAAGAATTCATAATCTGTATACACCGGAAGCGTATGAATTTTTCAAAGAATTGGAATTTAAAAATTTTCTTTCCCGTTTTGAGGATACAGGAGAAGAAAATAAAATAGAAGAAAGTTTCCGGTATATTACGGATTTCACAGAAACAGAGGAAATCTTTAAAAGAGCTATACAGGAGCCGGTAGTGGGAATTGAGCTACTGGAAGAAAAAGGACAGATTTTAGGCTTAGGTCTTGCATGGGGAGAAGAAGAAACAGAGGTATACGGTATTTTACCACAGGGATTTGTGACAGAAGACTATCTCATTGGAAAAGCGCAGGAGCTTTGCCAACAGGGAAAACTGGTTGCCTCTTTAAATATTAAGGCAATGCTGCGTTATATGGATTTAAAATCTCACAACGATATGTTCGATGCCGGACTTGCAGCTTACCTTTTAAATCCTTTAAAGTCAGAGTACACTTACGATGATATTGCAAAAGAGTTTTTGGGAGAAATGCTTCCTGCAAAGGAAGATTTACTGGGTAAATTATCCTATATAAAGGCTGCTGATGAAAAAGAAGAAGAACTTGCCAAAAGCGTCTGCTATATGGCATATACTGCTTTTAAATCCAGAACACCGCTTTTCGAAGCTCTGGAAAAGGAAAATATGAAAAAGCTTTATACAGATATGGAAATGCCTCTTTTATTTACCCTTGCAGATATGGAAAAAGAGGGCATTTTAGTAGAAGCGGAGGCATTAAAGGAATACGGAGAAAAGCTTCAGGTTCGTATTGAAGCTTTGGAAAAAGAAATCTGGGAGCAGGCAGGAGAAGAATTTAATATTAATTCCCCGAAACAGCTGGGTGTGATATTGTTTGAAAAATTAGAGCTTCCAGGAGGGAAGAAGACAAAGACAGGCTATTCTACAGCGGCAGATGTGTTGGAAAAATTAGCTCCTGAGCATAAACTGGTAGCTGATATTTTAGAATACAGACAGCTCACAAAGCTGAAATCGACTTACGCAGATGGACTTGCCAATTATATTGCAGAGGACGGAAGAATACATTCTACTTTTAATCAGACAATTACTGCAACAGGCAGAATTAGCAGTACAGAGCCGAACTTACAGAATATACCGGTTCGTACAGAGCTTGGAAGAATGCTTCGAAAAGTATTTATTCCAAAAGATGGGTTTGTATTTTTAGATGCAGATTATTCGCAGATTGAACTTCGTGTGCTGGCGCATATGTCAGGAGATGAAAAATTAATTCAGGCATATCAGGAAGCGCAGGATATTCATAGAATTACAGCTTCTCAGGTATTTCATATTCCTTTTGATGAAGTTACACCTCTTCAAAGAAGAAATGCCAAAGCTGTAAATTTTGGAATTGTATATGGTATCAGTTCTTTTGGGCTTAGTCAGGATTTGAGTATCAGCAGAAAAGAAGCTGCTCAGTATATTGAAAGTTATTTTCATACTTATCCAAAAATAAAAGGATTTTTAGATGGATTAGTAGAAGAAGCAAAGGAAAAAGGTTATGTTTCCACGCTGTTTCACAGACGCAGACCAGTGCCTGAGCTAAAATCCAGCAACTTTATGCAGCGTTCTTTCGGAGAAAGAGTGGCTATGAACTCTCCAATTCAGGGAACAGCAGCAGATATCATTAAAATTGCCATGATACGGGTCAATAAGCGATTGAAGGAAGAAAATTTAAAGTCCAGATTAGTTCTGCAGGTACATGATGAACTTTTGATTGAAACAGCAAAAGACGAAGTGGAGCAGGTTTCTGCTATTTTGGAGCAGGAGATGAAAGAAGCAGCACATTTATCTGTAGCTCTTGAAATTGATATGCATACAGGGGAAAACTGGTACGAAGCAAAATAGCAGATTTACAAAGGAGGAATGGGTATGAGAATTATAGGAGTAACAGGCGGAGTGGGTTCTGGAAAAAGTGCAGTTTTAAATTATATAGAAGAACATTTTGACAGCCGAATTGTAAAAGCAGATGATGTGGGACACTTGTTAATGATGCCGGGACGAGCATGCTATGAGCCGGTTATTCAACTGTTCGGAGAGTGGATTGTAAAAGATGATACTTCTTTGAACAGGGAAGCCATTGCCTCTATTGTATTTAAAGATCCGGAGATGCTAAAAAAACTGGATGACATCATACATCCTGCTGTGAAAAAATATATTTTAAAAGAAATTGAAAAATCAAAAGAAGAAGAAACTGAATTTTTCTTTATAGAGTCAGCTTTGCTTTTAGAAGAAAAATATGATGAAATTTGTGATGAGATGTGGTATATTTATTGCGAAAAAGAAGTACGCATGGAGCGATTACGTCGTGACAGAGGTTATTCAGAAGAAAAAATTCGTCAGATGATGGATAATCAGCTTCCTGATGAGGAGTTTGAAACTCGATGCGACTTCCAGTTATATAACGATGAAGATGTAGCACATACTTATCTTCAAATTGAGCGAAAGATGAGAACCTATTATGAATTTATGTAGTATAGCCAGCGGAAGCAGTGGTAACTGTATTTATGTTGGAAGTGATACCACCAGTTTATTGGTGGATGTGGGAATTAGCGGAAAGCGTATTGAAGAGGGGCTTCGAAGTATTAATCATACCACAGGTGACTGTAATGGTATTTTGATTACCCATGAACATTCCGATCACATAAAAGGCCTGGGAGTGATTTCCAGAAAGCATAAAATCCCTATTTATTGTACAAGAGGAACTATGGAAGCAATGCAGGGTATGAGTTCTTTAGGTAAGATGCCGGAGGGACTTTTTCATCCTATTGAAGCAAATAAAAAGTTTCAGGTGGGCGATTTAGAGGTACAGCCTTTTGCCATTTCTCACGATGCAGCAGAGCCAGTGGGATATCGGGTAAATCAAGGGGAAAAATCTGTAGGAATTGCAACGGATTTAGGGTATTATGATGAGTATATTGTTCAAAATTTATCCGGTCTGGATGTGCTTCTTTTAGAAGCAAACCATGATGTAAATATGTTGCAGGTAGGGAGTTATCCCTATTATTTAAAACAACGTATTTTAGGAAAAAGAGGCCACCTTTCTAATGAAACGGCAGGCCGCCTTTTATGCAGGCTTTTACATGACCAGATGAAAGCTGTTTTTCTGGGACATTTAAGTCGAGAAAATAACTATGAAGCTCTCGCTTATGAAACAGTGTGTTCTGAGGTTACTATGGGAGAAAATCCATGGAAATCTACAGATTTTAAAATCATGGTAGCACATAGAGAACAGGTTTCTGATTTAGTGACAGTATAAAAAAGAAAGAAATGAGGACAGAAGCATGAAAAAAACCATTATCACAGTAGTAGGACAGGATACCGTAGGTATTACAGCAAAGGTTTGTACCTATCTGGCAGAAAACAATATTAACATTTTAGACATCACACAAACCATTGTAGACGGATACTTTAATATGATGATGATTACAGATACCAGTATGTGTTCTAAGAAAATCAGTGTAATTTCAGAAGAGCTGGATGCAGTGGGCACAGAAATCGGTGTTGTTATTCATGCACAGTTAGAAGATATTTTCACAAAAATGCACCGTATTTAAAAGATGGCAGGAAGAAAGGACAGGAAACAATTATGATTAACATGTATGAGGTAAATGAAACGAACAAAATGATTGAACAGGAAAATCTGGATGTTCGTACCATTACACTTGGAATTAGTCTTTTGGATTGTATTGATGCAGATTTACAGGAGTTAAATCGCAAAATTTATGAGAAGATTACCCGTCTTGCCAGCCGTCTGGTAGAAACAGGAGAGGACATTTCAAAGGAATTCGGAGTTCCCATTGTAAACAAGAGAATTTCTATTACACCCATTGCCCTTGTAGGTGGCGCTGCCTGCAAAACTCCTGAGGATTTCGTAACTCTGGCAAAAACCTTAGACAGAGCTGCAAAGGAAGTAGGCGTGAACTTTATCGGCGGATATTCTGCAACAGTATGTAAAGGAATGACACAGGCAGATGAGCTCTTAATTCGTTCTATTCCTCAGGCTTTGGCTAGTACAGAAAGAGTGTGCAGCTCCGTAAATTTAGGCTCTACAAAGACAGGCATCAATATGGATGCTGTGCGTCTTATGGGTGAAATTGTACTGGAAACAGCAGAAGCAACGAAAGAGGATGACTCTTTAGGATGTGCGAAGCTGGTAGTATTTTGTAATGCGCCGGATGATAATCCTTTTATGGCCGGAGCTTTTCATGGGGTAACAGAAGCAGATGCCATTATTAACGTAGGTGTTTCAGGTCCGGGTGTTGTAAAAACAGCTTTGGAGCAAGTACGGGGAGAGAGCTTTGAGGTTCTCTGTGAAACTATTAAGAAAACAGCATTTAAGGTAACACGTGTGGGACAGCTGGTGGCACAGGAAGCATCTAAGCGTCTTGGCATTCCTTTTGGAATTGTGGATTTATCTCTTGCGCCTACACCGGCGATTGGAGACAGTGTGGCAGATATTCTCTGTGAAATCGGTCTGGAATATGCAGGAGCGCCGGGAACAACCGCAGCATTGGCTCTGTTAAACGATCAGGTAAAAAAAGGCGGCGTTATGGCGTCCTCTTATGTAGGCGGATTAAGCGGAGCTTTCATTCCTGTAAGTGAGGACCAGGGTATGATTGATGCTGTGGTAGCCAATGCTTTGACTATTGAAAAGCTGGAAGCTATGACTTGTGTATGCTCCGTAGGTCTGGATATGATTGCAATTCCGGGAGATACGAAGGCATCTACTATTTCCGGTATTATTGCAGATGAATGTGCAATCGGTATGGTAAACCAGAAAACAACAGCAGTTCGTATTATTCCTGTTATTGGAAAGGGAGTAGGAGAAACCGTTGAATTCGGCGGTTTACTGGGATATGCACCGATTATGCCGGTAAATCCATATTCCTGTGAGGCTTTTGTCAGTCGTAAGGGAAGAATACCGGCACCAATTCACAGTTTTAAAAACTAAGAATTAAAGAATAATCGGCGGCTTTTGCAAATCGTTTGTAAAGGCTGCCGGTTTTTTATTACACTTCACTGTTTCGTAAAGATTGGAAGCAAATAAATCTTTTTCAAAAAGAGAGTAAGCTTCTTTTGGCAATAATTTTTTATAATCGGCGACTTTTGTAATGATTGGAATATCACTGTTTTTCTGTAAAATACGCAAAAAGGAAGAACTTTCTTTTTTTAATCCCAAAAGTCTTACATACGCAGGAGAGACAGCAGGCAAATCAGAGGGAATATTTAATAATACATGGAGCAAAGCCCGGCAAATGCGGGTGTAAGTCAGCTCTTTTGTTTTTAATTGCTCTGCAAATTTTGTAAAGGTTTCAAAGGTATTCAGATGGTGATAAATCCGTCTGGCTAAATCAGGGGACATATCGGAAAAAGCACACAGACTTTCCGGTGTGTTTTTCATCAGTTCATATTTTAAAAGTACCGAGAAATCATTTTCTGTGAGGAAAGCTTCTTTTTCCAATACAGAGCACAGGTAATCCTTTACAGCAGGAGGCTGCGCATCTTTCAAGGTATCAGAAAGGGATTTCTGAGTATTCCAAGTGGCAGCAAGCTCTTTGCGTATGGCGGAAGCGCTGGGATAAGATAAAGACAGAGAAGTCTCATGGTAAGCGCTGCCAATTCTTTTTATGGTAACAGGAACAATACTGCTGTTTTGAGCAGCGAGAGACTTACAGTATTCGATACCTAAAATATTGTTTGGAGTATCTAAAAAATCTTCGGAAAATGGAATGTTCTTTTCTTTCAAATATTCCGTCAATGCTGATTTTCTGGCAGCAGGAAAAGAGAGTCCCTGTTTTAAAAAACTGCGTAACTTTTCTTTATAAAGTTCTGGTTCGTCTGCAAGAAGCGCTCCCAAAAAGCGGCAGGTATCTATTTCGCCGCTTTCGCTTCCAAAGCATAGAAAATCAATGGAATTTAAGGCATTGAAAATAGAAACTGCTCCTGATGAAAAATATTCTGCACTGCCGCAGGCATAAAAGGAAGGAAGCTCGAAAACAATGTCAGCCCCTCCTAAAAGAGCCATAGCTGTTCTTTGGTGTTTTGCGAAAATGGCAGGAGTACCTCGCTGTACAAAATCTCCGCTCATTAAAATAACGGCAATTTCTGCCCCTGTCTTTTCTTTTGCCTGTCGGATCTGATATTCATGTCCTTTGTGAAAAGGATTATATTCTGCGATAATGCCCACTGCTTTTTTCATAAAGTACCTCCGTTTTCTGGTGAATGATACAGTACACTAGTATGTAGTATACAGGAAAAAGCAGAAAACTGACAATAGTTTTCTGTTTTATAAAAATGTTTGGAAAATAATACAAGAATAAGAGAGCTTTTCCGAGAAAATCTAAAAGCTTCTCTTGTTTGTGTTAAAGAAACAGTGTATAATAAAAAATAGAAATGGTCAAAATGACCAGAATTACAGAGCAATCTGTATATAGATTATCTTAAGATATCGGAGGAAGAGAATATGAACGTATTAGTAGTAAACTGCGGAAGTTCATCACTGAAATTCCAGTTAATCAACTCTGAAACAGAGGCAGTAGCAGCAAAAGGATTATGTGAACGTATTGGAATTGACGGAAGATTAGTATATCAGCCAACAGGCGGAGAAAAAGAAGTAACAGAAGCAGCAATGCCTACTCATACTGAAGCAATTAAAATGGTATTAGATGCTTTAGTAAATCCAAATACAGGTGTTTTAAAAAGCTTAGATGAAGTAGAAGCAATCGGACATCGTGTACTGCACGGCGGAGCAAAAATTTCTGACTCCTGCATTATCAACGACGAAGTTATTTCCGTAATCGAAGAATGCTGCGATTTAGGACCTCTGCACAACCCTGCAAACTTAATGGGTATCCGTGCATGTATGGAATTGATGCCGGGCAAACCAAACGTAGCCGTATTTGACACAGCTTTCCATCAGACAATGCCGGAAAAAGCATATATGTATGCAATTCCTTACGAATACTATGATAAATATAAAGTTCGTAAATATGGTTTCCACGGAACATCTCACAGATTTGTATCCAAAGAAACAATCAAATTTTTAGGATTAGATCCTGATAACTCTAAAGTTATCGTAGCTCACTTAGGAAACGGTTCTTCCATCAGTGCAGTTGTAAACGGTAAATGTGTAGATACTTCTATGGGACTTACACCATTGGAAGGTCTTGTTATGGGAACACGTTCCGGTGACTTGGATCCGGCAGTTCTTGACTTTATCTGCAAAAAAGAAAACATTGACGTAACAGAAATGGTAAATATCCTGAACAAAAAATCCGGTTTACTGGGACTTTCCAGAGGGCTTTCCAGTGACTTCCGTGACTTAAACGAAGCAAGAGAACAGGGTAACGAAGATGCAAAACGTGCAGTAGACTGCTTATGTTACAGAATTGTAAAATATATCGGTTCTTATGTAGCAGCTATGAACGGTGTAGATGCCATTGCATTTACAGGCGGTATCGGTGAAAACGCAATTCCTGTACGTGAAGCAGTAGTAAAAAGCTTAGGATACCTTGGAATTACATTGGATGAAGAAGCAAACCAGACAAGAGGAGAGAACAAAATCATCTCTACTCCGGACTCTAAAGTAACAGTAGCAATCGTTCCTACAAATGAAGAATTAGCTATTTGTCAGGAAACTGCCGAATTAGTTTCAAAATAATGGTTGACAAACTGTAAATCCCTATGTATAATTTACAAGGTGTGATTAGGAGACTATTATGCTAATTGATTTATCAGAAATTTTATCCATAGAAGGAAAGACACAGGTTGTTGAAGCACCTGTTTCCATGGATTTCTTTCAATCAAAGCTGGGAAGTTTCCCGGTTATTGAAAAAAAGCCAATCTGTGTAACTTTAGTTAATACAGGTAAGAAGGTTGTCAAAATAGAAGCAAAGGGTTTTATTACTCTTGCGATACCTTGCGATAAGTGCTTAAAGGATGTTCCCACTGAATTTGAGATTGATATATCGGAAGAAATTGACATGAAGGCTTCGAGGGAAGACAGGATAAAAGACTTAGATGAAATTAATTATGTCACAGGTTGCAGCCTGGACGTAGAGCAGTTAGTGCATAATGAGATTTTAATCCATTGGCCTTTAAGGGTTCTATGTAAAGAGGACTGCCGGGGAATTTGCCCCAAATGCGGCAAAGATTTGAATGAAGGTTCTTGCGAATGCGACCAGACAAGTCCAGATCCCCGAATGGCGGTAATCAGTGATATATTTAGCAAATTTAAGGAGGTGTAACCTATGTCTATATGTCCAAAAAATAAATCTTCTAAAGCAAGAAGAGATAAAAGACGTGCAAACTGGAAAATGAGTGCTCCAAACTTAGTAAAATGCAGCAAATGTGGTGCTTTAATGATGCCTCACAGAGTTTGCCGTGCATGCGGAAGCTACAATAAAAAAGAAATTATTAAAACAGAGGAAGCATAAGATTTCCTGTAAGATAGAGGGTTGTGATTTATTTCACTGCCCTCTATTTTGTGTTTAGAGAGAGTAAAAAAGAGACTGTTTTATTAAGCAACAAATATTTTTTGTTTGTACTTAAGGAAACAGTCTTTTTTTCTATGAATTTATAAAAGTATTCGAGGTGCATTGGTGGAACTGCGGGGGAACAGCTCTACCGGAATTGTGATTTTCTGTATGGGATAATCAGGATTATTCACAGACTCTGTAAATATGTGTCCGATTTCCTGTCCCATGCGTGTGAAGTCTTGACCGATGGTGGTGATATTCAGATTGCGAATGGCGTCATCATTATCAAATCCGCAAAGGCTGATGTCTTCGGGAATACGAATGTCCATAGCTTTACAGGTCATGGACAGCAGTTGTGCAACACGGTCATTCTCGGCAATAATCGCCGTCGTTCCTGCCTGATATAAACTGCGTAAGGTATCCTGAAGGGAATTGCTGTTTGAGGCAAAGCAGTCTTCTTCTGTAAGCTTATGAGGATAATAGACAAAATTGGAAGAATTTGGCTGAATACCTCCTTCATGTAAAGCATGAAGAAATCCGGCAAAGCGGTTGCGGACAGTTGAAGTTTCTTCCAATGGTGCAGTTGTAAAAAATGTGATGTTGCGATGTCCCAACTGAATGAGGTGTTCGCCTAATAATCTTCCGCCCTCAAAGTTGTCTGAAACAATATTATGAATATAGGGACAATCGGTTGTCTTATCGATTACAATAATCGGTATATTCATAAAAACAAATTCATTGAGAAGCTCCAGATGAATTTTATCTCTCTCAGGATAGTAAATGAGTCCGGAAAGATTTTGTGAGAGGAGAAGACGCAAATTAGACTTTTCCTTTGCACCGGATACATAAATGCTCATAATACATCCGTTAGCATTTAAGGTATTATTTACCACCTCAACAGTCTTAAACATTCCTCCTTTTGTGATGTCAAAAGGAAGGAGGAAAGATACCATTTTTGAAGTGATATGCTTTGGCGGCGTAAGGCGGTTTAAATTATTTGCTGCATTTGGAGCGACGAAGCTGCCTACACCTCGTTTTCGATATAAAACACCCATTTGTTCTAAATCTGTCAGCGCATGCTTGGCTGTAATTCGACTGACTTGATATTGCTCGGATAATTGTTTCTCTGTACAGAGGGGCTCTGAATAAGAAAAATCGTTTTTGCGAATTTGAGCAAGAATGTCTTCTTTTATTCTTTCATATTTTGGTTTACTTGAATTTCCTTGTTTCATAAATTTCCATCTTTCTGAAAATGTATTGGTTAATTTGTTCTATTCTTATTTTATAATATCCGGTTTGATATGTCAAATTCTATATTTATATTGACAAATTTCCATGGAAAAGTTAATATATGATATATCAAATACAATAGAAACTATCATGTGAGAAAATATGAAAAGGTGGTAAATGAGATGAAAACAACAGTACATATTATTTCACATTCTCATTGGGACAGAGAATGGTACATGGCATTTGAAAAACACAGAATGAAGCTGGTGGATTTGTTGGATACAGCATCCGATTTGCTGGAAAATGACGAAAATTATCGCAGCTTCCACATGGACGGATATACTGCTGCGTATGATGATTATCTGGAAATCAAACCGGAACAGCAGGAGAGAATTAAAAAATTAGTTAAAGAAGGAAAGCTTACAGCAGGACCTTGGTATGTGTTACAGGATGAATTCCTGACAAGCGGAGAGGCTTGTGTTCGAAACTTATTAACAGGTCGCAAAGAAGCGCTGAAATTAGGAAAATTATGTCCAATCGGATATTTTCCGGACGCTTTTGGAAATGCAGGACAGATGCCACAGGTGCTTGCACAGGCAGGCATGGAAGCAGTTGCTTTTGGACGTGGAGTAAAATCCATTGGTTTTAATAACGAAACTTTGGAAAAAGGAACTTACGAAACTGCATATTCCGAAATTAACTGGCAGTCACCGGACGGAAGCACATTATTGGGTATTTTATTCCCAAACTGGTATAATAACGGAATGGAAATTCCTGTTGAGCCGGAAGAAGCGAAGAAATTCTGGGATAAGAAGCTTGCAGACGTAAGACAATATGCAGGAACCAGCCATCTCCTCTTTATGAATGGATGTGACCATCAGCCGGTACAGAAGGACTTGTCACAGGCTATTGAAACAGCCAGAAAATTATATCCGGAAATTGAATTTATCCATTCTGATTTTGAAACTTATGTAAAAGCCGTAAAAGAAGAACTTGGGGAAAATATTTCTGTTGTAAAAGGAGAATTAACAAGTCAGGAAACAGACGGACGTTTTACACTGGTGAATACCGCTTCCAACAGAGTTGACTTAAAACTGTTAAACAGAAAGGGCGAAACAGCGTTGGAACGTAAGGCAGAACCGGCAGCAGTTTTGGCAGGACTGGCAGGAAAGAAATATCCGAAGGAGCTCTTAGAATATAGCTGGAAGGTTCTGATGCAGAACCACCCACACGACAGTATTTGCAGTTGCAATGTAGATGAAGTAAATGATGAAGTAGCCATTCGTTTTGTAAAGAGCAGACAGGTAGCAGAGCAGTTGTGCAAAGAAAGTATGGAATATTTGGCAGAGCAGATAGATACCTCAAATCTGAGCAGCGAAAACGGAAAGGTACTTCCATTTGCAGTATACAACTTTACCGGTTGGGACAAGACAGATGTGGTAAGCGTTGTATTAGACGTAGACAGATGCTTTGAGAATATTCAGGAAAAAGCTTACTGGGAAATGCAGAATATGGAATTGCCTGTATTTGTATTAAAAGATATGAACGGCAATACCGTAGAAGCTAAGATGGAAGATATTGGCACAGCCTTTGACTATTTACTTCCTGATGATAAGTTCCGCCAGCCTTATATGGCAAGACAGGTTCGTGTGACTTTTGAAGCAAAAGACGTTCCGGCAATGGGATACCGTGTATATCATTTGGAGGAAACAGCGGCAGAACAGACAGATGATAAAAAGACATTGATTAGCGGCAGCAATACAATGGAAAATGAAAATATCCGTGTGAAAATTCACGAAGACGGAAGCTATACACTTACAAATTTAAAAACAGGACGTGTATATTCCCAGATTGGATATTATGAAGATACCGGTGATATCGGAAACGAATACATTTATGTGCAGGATACAAACGGTCAGGCGATTACAACACAGAATAAACCGGCAAAAATCACTCTTACAGAAGATACTCCATTCTGTGCAAAATATCATATCTGCCAGAGCATAGAAGTACCGGAAAGCGCTGCAAAAGAATTGGAAATTGCGCAGAAATCCTTCCAAGAGTGCTATAACCGCCATATCGGCCGCAGCGATAAAATGGTTGAACTGGCAATCGAAACAGAGCTTACTTTGGAGAAATCCGCTAAGAGTTTGAAAGTGCAGACAACAATCCATAATACAGCAAAAGACCACAGAGTACGTGTTGTAATTCCAACGGGCTTGAAAGCAGATACACATTTTGCAGACTCTGCTTTTGAAGTAGTGGAAAGAAACAACCGTCACAGTAAACAGTGGGAAAATCCAAGTGGCTGTGACCGTCAGCAGAGCTTTGTGGCAATACAGGGTGAAAAAGATGGTATGTTGATTGCCAATCATGGTCTTTATGAGTATGAGGTACTGCCGGATATGGAAAACGCCATTGCAGTTACACTTCTTCGTTGCATCGGAGAACTGGGAGACTGGGGATATTTCCCGACTCCAAAGGCACAGATGCAGGGAACTTATACACTTTCTTATGAAATTCTGCCATTTGCAGATGGAGAAAAATTAAATGCTTATACGTTGGGATATCAGTTCCAGAATGAACTGATGGCAGTTCCTACAAGTATCCATGCAGGTGCTTATCCACAGGAAAAAGGCTTCTTTAACTGGATAGGAGAAGGAGTAAACTTCAGTGGATTGAAACAGCAGGAGGATGGTTCTGACATTATGGTTCGTTTTGTAAATGTTACAGAATTACCTCGTGAAATCCAAATTCAGAAACAGAATTGGATGGAAAACATGTATAAGAGTAATGTCATTGAGGAAGAAAAAGAAGGTCTGGAAGTAAGCGAAGACGGAATGTATCATGTGGTATTGAAACCATTTGAAATTCTGACTTTAGGTATAAAATAGAAGATATAAGCCTTAATGGATAAGAAGGGGGCTGTTGCATTAAGTAGAAAATCGCTTAATGTAACAGCTTTTCCTTTTTACAGTAACTCCATATTGATGCTTTTGGGGGTAAAACCATATTTTGTATACAATTCCATGGCGGGAAGATTTTTGGCATTTACCTGTAATTCTAATCCGTCGTACTGTAAATCTTTATAGAGACGGACAAGGTAATCTAAAAGCTGATGTCCAAAACCGTTTCCACGTTCCTTTTCATCCACAGCTAAGGCGTCAATGAATAACACTTTTCTGTCCTGCATAGGTCCGCCGGATATGTTTCGGGTAAGATAAATCATTATACCTATAACAGAGCCTTCTTTTTCCAATACCACAATTTCTTCGTTTTTAATATGTTCAAGAAATCGTTCCTCTGATAAGATCACAGAGCAATGCTTATAAATATCAGGTCTCCAGTTTGCATGCAGGATATGAACCTGCTGCATAAGTTGCTCAACTTGCTGGTAATCTAAAGCGTTGGCTTTACGGATACTCGTATTCATCAGTTGTGTCCTCCTTATAAAAAGCTATGATGCCTAAGTATAGCACAAATAAAATAGTTCTGTTTATAAATATTAAAAATAAATAAAATTTTTATTGCTTTTTTTGGCTGTATCCATTATTATGGTTAGGTAAGAAAAAACTGCAGAGTAGATTTGTATGCGTAAAGTGCCCTCTGGATAGAGAGTTGCTGGAAGGACGAAAAGGTAAATCTTACGGTATACAAACTCGCATCTCGCTGCAACAGAAGATAAGGCTGAGATTATCTCCTATTGTGGTAGTTTTGATGAAGGAGGTATTTTTTTTATGTTCAAAAATAATTCTAAAGAGAACATTTTTTTGTCTTCAGCAAAAGAGCTGAAGAAAGTTCAGGCATTATCTGTATGTGCCATGTTTGCAGCTTTATCTTTAATTTTAAATCAGGTAGCGTCCATTACCCTTGGACCATATATTAAAATCGGATTTTCCGGTATTCCAAACCAGTTGGCAGACTATTTATTCGGTCCTGTTACCGGTGGTTTGTTTGCGGGAATTTTGGATGTTGTAAAATATTTTATGAAACCGGATGGTCCGTTTTTCTTTGGTTTTACTTTTAATGCAATTTTAGCATCTTTGATTTACGGTTGTTTTTATTATAAAAAGAAATTAACTTTAAAGAGAGTATTGCTTGCGAAATTTGTTGTATTTTTAGTAGTAAACGTTATTTTAAGTACTTTGTGGCTGGATATGCTTTATGGAAAAGGATTTCTTGCATTACTGCCTATGCGTGCGTTGAAGAATGTGATTATGTGGCCGATTGACTCTTTTATCTTTTTTAGTATTACAAAGGTAATTGAGCAGACAGGAGTATTCAGACCATTAAAAAGAACTGCATAAAGATAAATATGGAAGGGATTGAGCAGACAGCCATGTTCAGTCCTTTTTTCTATAATTTGTATTGTGTAATATTCTCCCAATTTTCCGGAAAACCCATGAAGCCGTATAAGTTAGAACGACAAATGCGTGTTGAAGTATATAGATAATGGTTAATACATTTCGTGAGCTCTTTTTTGAAAGAAAAGAAACTTTCGGAGGGAAGAAGATATCTGAGAGCAATTACCATACTGAAAAGATCATTTTTCCCATAAATATATTGTTCACCGTTCATTGGAATATGAAGCTTTTGATGAAGTGAAGTATTAGGAAAGTCTTTATCAAAGTGAAAAGAATAGAGGCGCTCATTATGAGCACAGACATTTCGGATTAGACAGAGTTTTTCAAGATAATTACCTAATATCACTTCATCTATATTTATAAATTCTTGACAGATATCACTTTTCATGGGGAATTTTAGAACAGAGTAGAATTTAGAGATTTGACCAAAAGTTAAAGCTTTCATGGTTACCCATAAAGGTACATTTCCATGATGATTTCTTTGATGGATAAGATATTTGTGTTCTTTATTTTTTATGGCATGGAACGAAAGTATATTGATTAGTTTATTTACAGATATTTTTTTGCTTTTACTACTACAATCAAAATTGGATGATGATAGATATGCTTCTTGCATTACACCATGTCGATTACAGAAATAATAAGAGATGAGTTGTCGGATGTGGATTTCAATTTTACATAAGCTACGAAAAAAGGTGTCTCGTAATTCACGGTCAAAAGAGTATAGAGCCAAAATATCTTCAAAAGTTGTGCCGTTTTGGTAGACTCGTGTCATAGGGTTTATAAATGGTGTTTTATATCCTCCAATAACAGGAAAATATCCGATATTTTTTAGTGTTTCCAAAGCCAGAGAAGGATTATTGATAATAAGCCCTTTTTCGTTTGTTAATTTATTTATTTGTTCATTATATGTAAGAAATGGTTTTATCAGATAAAGCGCTCCTTTCTATAAAATAAAAAAAGGAGGGCCCGCAGGTCCTCCCGCGGCCTCAGACCTCGCAAGGTTTCTGAAACCTGATCACTAAAATACAGCTTACCATAAAAGGGATGAAAAATCAAGATGGAAAATAAGAGATTTTTAACTGCCGGTTAAATTTCTCGCCTCAAAATTAAATCACAGTTAATTGTGCCGACAGTCTTCCCTTGTTATAATATTCAAAAGAGAAAATTTAATATAAGGTAGGGGCTTATGAAAATAAATGAAACTATCCGACAGAGACGTATAGAGAGAAATTTAACTCAGGAGCAGGTGGCAAATTATCTGGGAGTTACAGCTCCCGCAGTAAACAAATGGGAGAAAGGAGCTTCTTATCCTGACATTACCATTTTACCTGCATTGGCAAGAATTTTAGAAACGGATTTAAACACTTTATTATCCTTTAAAGAGGAACTGACGGAGCAAGAAATCGCAATTTTCTTAAACACTTTATCAGAGATACTGGAAAAAGAAGGGTTTTTAAAGGTCTACGAAATAGCTATGGAAAAAATCAGAGAATATCCGGTATGTTATCCGTTGCTTCTAAATGTGGCGATGTTTTTAGAAGGAGCAGGGATGTACAGTAAGGAAGGCAGAAAAGACTTAGAAACACATAAAAAAGAAATTGAAGCCTTATATCAGAGGGTATTGAACAGTCCAAATCAGAATGAAAAAAATTATGCCCAGTCCATGCTGATTTCCAAGTATATTCAGCGAAAAGAATACGAAAAAGCAGAAGAAATGCTACAGTCTCTACCAGAGAAGACTTCCGTGGACAAGAAACAACTACAGATAAATCTTTTTCTTTCCCGTGGAAAATTAGAAGAAGCTGCAAAGCTGGAGGAAGAAAAACTATTTTCATCCATTACAGAAATTCAGAGTGTTTTGCTGATGCTGATGGAGATTGCATTAAAACAAGGGAGAGCAGAGGACGCAGAATATTTCGCAGAAGTGTCAAAGCAGGCAGCTAAATTATTTGATTTATGGGAATATTATTCTTATGCAGCGCATTTTCAGTTATATCTTGCCAAAAAAGACAGAGTAAAATGTTTGAAAACACTGTTTCCTATGATGAAATCTTTGACGAAGAGCTGGGAAATCAATCAATCTCCGTTGTATCGCCATATTAAAACAAAGAAGACGGAAAAGGGATTTGGATTGAAATTAAGAAAAGCGCTTATTCAAGAGATATGTGAAGATGAGGAAGCGTCTTTTTTAAGAGAGTGTCAAGAAGTACAGAAGTTTTTGAGAGAAACAGAAGTAGATAAAAAAATGTAATATTTATGTAATATTTAGAAAGAAAAACTTGCGGTTTTTGAAAAAATAAGTTAATATAGGAAGCGCAGAGAGTTATTTGTCTAAGGAGGAAGAAACAGTGAAAAACAAATGGCTGAAAAAAGGAATGGTTGTCTTAACGATTGGATGTATGGCGCTTCCTATGACCGGTTGTAAAGCTGAAAAGATATTTGATAAAGTATTAGAAAAATCCGACTCAAAAAAGGAAGAAAATACAGAGGAGGAGAAAAAGGAGGCAGAGCCGGAAGTACCAGTGGAAAAACCACAGTGGACAACAGATTTAAGCGGTTCTGTTACTTATACAAAGGATACTGAAGCAGAAGCATTGCAGGTAGAGGCAACGGCTTCCGATAATGGAACAATTTCTTATCAGTGGTATAAAAGCCTGACTAATACAAATGGTGGAGGCACAGTGATTGAAGGCGAAACTTCAAATACATTTACACCGCCTACTAATGAAGCAGGTACTGTTTATTATTATGTGGTTGCCATTAATACAATTGGAAGCTCTACGAACAGAGTGACCAGTGAAACTATGGAAGTAATTGTGTCAGAAGCTGCTCCGGAGGAAACAACTCCAGAAGAAACACCAACAGAAGGCGAAGCAGCAGAGGGAGAGGCAGCCGAAGGAAGCGAAACAACAGAGGAAACTACACCAGCAGAGGAGCAGCCGGCAGAATAATTTAAAATTATGATGTTTTCAAGGATTCTCTTAGGAGAGTCCTTGCATTTTTTATAGATGTTTAGTAAAATCATGTTAGATATAACAGGAGGCCAAAACATGGAAGAAATGATAAAAGTGGCTGTAGATGCCATGGGCGGTGACTATGCTCCTTCCGAAGCGATTAAAGGCGCGGTAGCTGCTGTAAATGAAAAGGAAAATGTGGAAGTCTTTTTAGTGGGGAAACAGGAAATTCTGGAAAGAGAATTATCATCCTGTACATATCCGAAAGAGAGAATTCATGTTGTAGGAGCAACGGAAGTAATTGAAACCGGAGAGCCGCCGGTAGCCGCTATTCGTGGAAAGAAGAATTCCTCTATTGTAGTGGGAATGAAGCTGGTAAGACAGGGCGAAGCAGATGCTTTTGTATCAGCGGGAAGTTCAGGGGCTATTTTGGTAGGAGGAACTACAATTGTAGGAAGGATTAAAGGAGTAGAAAGAGCGCCGTTAGCTCCACTTATTCCTACGAAAGACGGGGTATCCCTGCTTATTGACTGTGGGGCGAATGTAGATGCAAGAGCTTCTCATTTGGTACAGTTTGCCCGCATGGGTTCTATTTACATGGAACACGTTATGGGGGTAAAAAATCCCAGAGTGGGAATTGTAAATATCGGTGTAGAAGAAGAAAAGGGAAATGCTCTGGTGAAAGAAACCTATCCTTTGCTGAAAGAATGTAAAGATATTAACTTTATCGGCAGCATTGAGGCAAGAGAAATTCCGGCAGGAGCAGCAGATGTTATTGTATCAGAAGCTTTTGTGGGAAATGTAATTTTAAAGTTATATGAAGGTCTGGGAGCTACTTTGATATCTAAAATCAAAGGAAGCATGATGTCCAGCTTCCGCAGCAAAATGGGAGCGCTTCTTGTAAAGCCTGCCATGAAAAAAACACTGAAATCCTTTGATGCCAGCCAGTATGGAGGCGCACCTCTTTTGGGATTGAAAGGTCTGGTAGTGAAGTGCCATGGTAATTCAAAGGAAACAGAATTTAAAAATGCCATTATTCAGTGCATTTCATTTAAAGAACAGCATATCAGTCAGCGAATAGGTGAAAATTTAATAGCTGTACAAGAGAAAAAAGAGGAGATTTAGGAGGATATATCATGGAATTGGAAAAATTACAGCAGATAATAGCAGAGGTTTTAAATGTGGATACAGAGGAAATAACAAGGGATACCACATTTGTAGATGATTTGGGTGCAGACTCTCTGGATATTTTCCAAATTGTGATGGGTATCGAGGAAGAATTTGATATTGAAATCCCAACAGAAGAAGTAGAGCAAATTGTTTCTGTCGGAGATGCGGTAGAACAGATTAAGCGTTTAATCGGGTAAAAGCGAAATGTCTTCCCGTAAAGTCAGAAGTATTCTGATGAAGGGAGGACATTTTTGTATCATAAAGAAAAAGAATAAAAGGAGTAGAGATGAAGAATTCGAAGAAATTTTTAGAACTGGAGAGAAAAATTGGATATGAGTTTGAGAACTTTGATCTTTTAGTCAATGCATTGACTCACAGTTCTTATGCAAATGAACATCATATTGCTTATAAAGGAAATAATGAAAGACTGGAATTTTTGGGAGATGCTGTATTAGAGCTTACTTCCAGTGAATTTTTATTTTATCAATATGCAGATTTACCGGAAGGAAAGCTGACGAAGAAACGTGCCAGTATTGTATGTGAGCCTACTCTTGCTCTTTGTGCAAAGGAGATTTCATTAGGAGATTATTTGCTTTTAGGTAAAGGGGAAGAGGCAACAGGAGGCAGAAATCGAAATTCTATTATTTCAGATGCAATGGAAGCGCTAATTGGGGCAATTTATCTGGACGGCGGTTTTGCTAATGCAAAAGAGTTTATTCATAAATATATATTAAATGACATTGAGAATAAGCAGCTCTTTTATGATAGCAAGACTACACTTCAGGAAATTGTGCAGGCACAGTATGAAGATGATGTACAATATGTGCTGGTGAAGGAAGAAGGACCGGACCATAACAAATCTTTTTATGTAGAAGCACTTCTGGGGGACAGAAAACTGGGAGAAGGCTGTGGACATACAAAGAAAGCAGCAGAGCAGCAGGCAGCATACTGCGCTATTAAAAAGCTGAGAAATGAAAAGGGAGATTTATGTATTTAAAAAGTATTGAAGTGCAGGGATTTAAGTCTTTTGCCAATAAAATTACATTTGAATTTCATAACGGAATTACGGGAATTGTAGGACCAAATGGAAGTGGGAAAAGTAATGTAGGCGATGCAGTGCGCTGGGTTCTGGGGGAACAAAGCGCCAAGCAGCTTCGAGGCGGTAATATGCAGGACGTTATTTTCTCAGGAACAGAAACGAGAAAACCGCTGGGTTTTGCCTATGTGGCAATTACACTGGATAACAGTGACCACAAATTACCGATTGACTATCAGGAAGTTACCATTGCCCGAAGACTGTATCGTTCAGGGGAAAGTGAATACCTTTTAAACGGAACATCCTGTCGCTTAAAAGATGTAAATGAACTTTTTTATGATACAGGTATTGGAAAAGAAGGATACTCCATTATCGGACAGGGACAGATTGATAAAATATTAAGTGGAAAACCAGAGGAAAGACGAGAGCTTTTTGACGAGGCAGCAGGAATTGTAAAGTTTAAAAGAAGAAAGAATACAGCTATTAAAAAGCTGGAGGAAGAACAGCAAAATCTTACCCGTGTCAATGATATTTTATCAGAGCTTACAAGACAGTTAGCGCCGCTGGAGAAACAGGCAGAGACAGCCAAGGTATATCTAAAGAAAAAAGAAACTTTAAAGCAGTTAGATATTCAGATGTTTTTGGTGGAAATGGCAAGAATTCGAGAGCAGTTAAAGGCTGTGGAAGAAAAGTATGAAATTGCTCAGTCTGATTTGGAAGAAACCTGTAAGAACTTTGATGTGACGAAAACAGAATATGAGAATTTAGAAAAAGAGCTGGAAGCTTTAGAAGAAGAAATTCAGAAATCCAGAGAGCAGTCTACACAGAAAACTTTAGAAAAACAAAATCTGGAAAACCAAATTCACCTTTTGCAGGAGCAAATTCACTCCGCAAAGCAAAATGAAACACAGTATCAGGAAAGAAGTTTTGCTTTGGAAGTGGATATTGAGAAACGAAAAAAAGAAGAGCAGGGGTATCTGGAAGAAAAATTACAGTTAGAAGAAAAAGCAGCAGAGTTTTCCAAGGTACAGTTTCAGGCACAGGAAGCATTTAAGGGGATAGCCATTGAAATCCATAATTTAGAGGAAGCTATTGAAGCAGGAAAAAATGAGATTATTGAAATCTTAAACCAGAGAGCTTCTATTAAAGGAAAATTACAGCGTTATGACACGATGATGGAGCAGATTTCCATTCGGAAAGTCGCTTTAAATCAGAGAAATTTGACCTTGCGAAGTGAAGCTGCACAGTTAGATGCTTCAGAAGAACAGTATAAAATACAAAAACAGGAAATTGAAGAAACTATTGAAAAGCTTATTCGTCAGGGAAATCGCTGTGAGGACCAGATTAAAAAATACCAGGCGGAAATTTCAAGAACTACACAGCAGCTGGAAAATGAAAAGACCGCTTATCACAGAGAAGCATCCAGACTGGAGTCTTTGAAAAATATTACGGAGCGTTATGATGGTTATGGAAACAGTATTCGCCGTGTTATGGAGCAGAAGAAAAATGTTTCTGGAATTAAAGGTGTTGTGGCAGACCTCTTAAAAGTAGAGAAAAATTATGAGACAGCCATTGAAACGGCTTTGGGAGGCAGTATTCAGAACATTGTTACAGATAATGAGAATACAGCCAAGGGAATGATTGAATTTCTAAAGAAGAACAAGTATGGCCGCGCTACCTTCCTCCCTCTTACCAGTATGAAGAATAAAAAGACCTTTAATAATCCGGCAGCATTAAAAGAACCGGGAGTAATCGGTGTTGCCAGTGATTTGGTTCAGGTAGAGGCTGCGTATGAAGGACTGGCAAATTATCTTCTTGGCAGAACTCTGGTAGTAGACCATATTGACCATGGAATTGCCATTGCAAAGAAATACCAGTATACCATTCGTATGGTTACCATAGAAGGAGAGTCTTTAAATCCCGGCGGTTCTCTTACCGGTGGTGCTTTTAAGAATAACAGTAATCTTCTGGGAAGACGAAGGGAAATTGATGAGCTTCACGGAAATGTAGAAAAGCTGAAATTAAATATTGAAAAATTGCAGGCGGCACTGGAAGAATACCGCAATAAGCGAAATCATTTCCGTGATGAGGCCGCCCATATGCAGGAAAGTCTGCAGGAGCAGTATATTCAGGAAAATACTGTGCAGATGAACTTAAATTCCATGTCAGATAAAAGAGCAGAGATTAAGCAGGGATATGAGAATTTAAAAAGAGAAAATGCAGAGCTTGAAAAGCAGACAAAAGAGATTGAGGAAAACAGCCAGTCTATTCAGTTGGAAATGGAAGCCAGCGCCAGTCAGGAAACGGCATTGGAAAAATCCATTAATGAAAAGCAGGAAGAATTGGAGAATAAGAAAAAGCAAGAGACAGATATTTCCAAAGAACTGGAGAAAAGCCAGTTAGAGGGAGCAGGTATTACTTCCAGAAAAGGCTTTATTCAGGAAAACCTAAGACGTATTAAAGAAGAATTGGAAAGTCTTACAAAGCAAAAAGAGGTTCTCTTTGCAGGAATGGAAGAAGGCAAAGAGGAAGCTTTGAAAAAAGAAGGGGAAATTCTAAAAATTCGTCAGGAAATAGAGCTTGCAGCAAAAGAGGAAGAAGAAGATAAAGAAAAATTGCAGGAAGCTCTTTTGAAAAAAGAGAAAATGACACAAGAACATAAGGCGTTTTTTTCAAAGAGAGATGAATTATCTGCAAGGATGAATTTGCTGGATAAGGAAAGCTATCGTTTGTTGGGACAAAAAGAAAAGCTGGAAGAAAATCAGGAAACTCAGGTAAATTATATGTGGGAAGAGTATGAAATCACATATAGTCAGGCGTTAATTGATATGCCGGATGAACTGCAGGAAAGAGCAGAGATAAAAAATGCGATTTCCAATATGAGAAGTGAAATCAGGCAGCTGGGTAATGTGAATGTCAATGCTATTGAGGAATACAAAGAGCTTTCTGAGCGTCACACTTTTATGAAGACGCAGCATGATGATTTAGTTCAGGCAGAAGAAACCTTACAGGGAATTATTAATGAGCTGGATACCGGAATGCGACGTCAGTTTGAGGAAAAGTTCGGACAAATCCGTATAGAATTTGATAAGGCATTTAAGGAACTTTTCGGAGGAGGAAAGGGTACGCTGGAGCTTGACGAGGAAGAAGATATTCTGGAGGCGGGAATTCGCATTATTTCTCAGCCACCGGGAAAGAAATTACAGAATATGATGCAGCTTTCCGGTGGAGAAAAGGCGCTGACAGCCATTGCCCTTTTATTTGCCATCCAAAATCTGAAACCATCTCCGTTCTGTTTGTTAGATGAGATTGAGGCGGCACTTGATGACTCGAATGTCACAAGATATGCAAAATATCTTCATAAGTTGACAAAGAATACACAGTTTATTATTATAACACATAGAAGAGGTACGATGACAGCAGCAGACCGCTTGTACGGTATTACCATGCAGGAAAAAGGTGTGTCAACGCTGGTATCTGTAGATCTTATTGAAAATGACTTGGATAAATAGGAGGTAAGAATGGCAGAAGGAAAAGAAAAGAAGGGTTTTTTTAAGCGGCTGGTAGAAGGACTTTCCAAAACAAGAGAAAATATTGTTTCGGGAATAGACTCTATTTTCAGTGGCTATTCCAGTATTGATGATGATTTTTATGAAGAAATTGAAGAAATTTTAGTAATGGGTGACCTTGGCATTAACACTACAACAGCTATTATTGAACGTTTAAAGGAACAAGTATCTAAACAGCATATTAAAGAACCTATGGAATGTAAAAAAATTCTCATGGACAGTATTAAGGAGCAGATGCAGGTAGGGGAAACCGCTTATGAGTTTGAAAATCGTAAGTCTGTTATTCTGGTAATCGGTGTCAATGGTGTGGGAAAAACAACTTCTGTAGGAAAGTTGGCAGGAAAGCTGAAAGGCCAGGGAAAAAAAGTTATTATGGCAGCGGCAGATACCTTCCGTGCAGCAGCAGGAGAGCAGCTTACTCAATGGGCGAACAGAGCGGGAGTGGAACTTATTGGCGGTCAGGACGGAGCAGACCCGGCGTCTGTGGTATATGATGCAATTGCAGCTACAAAAGCCAGAAATGCAGACGTTTTGATTTGTGATACAGCAGGAAGACTTCATAATAAGAAAAATCTTATGGAGGAGCTTCGCAAGATTTATCGCATTATTGAGAAGGAATATCCGGAAGCATATCTGGAAACACTGGTAGTTTTAGACGGCACAACAGGACAGAATGCACTTGCACAGGCACGTCAGTTTAACGAAGTGGCAAATGTTACGGGAATTATTCTTACAAAGCTGGATGGTACGGCAAAAGGCGGTATTGCAGTGGCAATTCAGTCAGAATTAGACATTCCGGTAAAATATATCGGAGTGGGTGAAGGCATTGATGATTTGCAGAAATTTAATTCCGATGAATTTGTAAATGCCCTGTTTAATATGGAAAACAATACACAAGAAAATTAAAAGAGAGTGGGGAGATGCACATGCTTACATTAGAAAAATTTGAAGAGGCCTCAGAAGTGGTAAAACAGGTAACACAGGAAACAAAGCTTGTATACAGCGATTATTTCAGCAAAAGCACAGGTAATAAGGTTTATTTAAAACCGGAAAATATGCAGGTGACAGGGGCTTACAAAATCAGAGGAGCTTATTATAAAATCAGTACCCTTTCTGAAGAGGAAAGAGCAAAAGGTTTAATTACGGCATCTGCGGGAAATCATGCACAGGGCGTAGCTTATGCTGCAAAGGCTTTTGGTGCAAAGGCGGTCATTGTAATGCCAACCACCACACCGCTGATTAAAGTGGAGAGAACAAAGAGCTACGGAGCAGAAGTTATTCTTCATGGCGATGTATATGATGAAGCATGTGCACATGCATATGAGCTGGCAGATAAACACGGCTATACTTTTATTCATCCCTTTGATGATCCTGCTGTGGCGACCGGTCAGGGAACCATTGCTATGGAGGTTATCAAAGAACTCCCACTGGTGGATTATGTTTTAGTACCAATTGGAGGCGGTGGTCTGGCAACCGGTGTTTCTACTCTGGTAAAACTTTTAAATCCCAATATTAAGGTAATCGGTGTAGAGCCGGAAGGCGCTAATTGTATGCAGGCGTCTATTTTAAATGGAGAAGTAATGACACTTCCTACAGTCAATACGATTGCAGATGGTACTGCAGTGAAACGTCCTGGAGAAAAGATTTTTCCATATATTCAAAAGAATGTAGATGAAATCATCACAGTAAAAGACGAAGAACTGGTTGTTGCTTTTCTGGATATGGTAGAAAATCATAAGATGATTGTAGAAAATTCAGGCCTTCTTACTGTAGCAGCATTAAAACATCTGAAATTCCAGAACAAAAAGGTTGTGTCCATTTTAAGTGGTGGAAACATGGACGTAATTACCATGGCATCTGTGGTACAAAACGGACTCATTGCCAGAGACAGAATTTTCACTGTTTCCGTACTTCTTCCGGATAAACCGGGTGAACTGGTACGTGTAGCTGCTGTAATTGCAAAACATCAGGGTAATGTAATTAAGCTGGAGCATAATCAGTTTGTAAGTACCAACAGAACGGCAGCAGTGGAATTAAAAATCACTTTGGAAGCTTTCGGCACAGAACATAAGCAGGAAATTATGAAAGCATTAGAGGAAGAAGGATATCGTCCGAAACTGAAAATGGCAAGCTTATAATCCTTTGGAAAAAGGTAAAGGGGGTATTTTGAAGAAAGAGAAGATTTTGACTTATTCTATGATTGGATTTTATTGTCTTTGGTGTATGTTGGAAATATATATGATATTTTCAGGCACTCGATTAAGCGGGCAGAGCGTATCAGAAAATACGATGCAGATACGAATGGGACTATATAATGTAAAAAATGTATTGGGATATGCCCTTGCTTTTGTTTTTGCACTGGATTGCTGGTATTTTGGGTTTTATAAAACAAAATCCACGAAAGCGCTGTTTCTGAAAATACTGAAAAACATGACAGTTTTATTGGCATTATACGTTGTAATAACCGGAATTGCAAGTTTTATCAATTCGGGAATAGGCGGTTATATGAACTATTTTGAACCTCTTTATTTGGTAATTAGCGTTACAATTATGAGCTTTCTTGTGGGAACTTATTTAAAAACCATTAAAAAATATTAGTGCGGAAACTTATTAGCTAATATGCTAAGAGGGTGAGCAGATGAAAAAGTTAAAAGATATTTGTTTAACAATTATTATTGTATTAGCTGCTTTATGGGGTACTATGTTTCTCACAGATTATTTTCGATGTTCTTCCTTTGAAGAGCCGATATTTGTTGTCCCAAAGGATATTGTTGATGAAAGTGGTTCAGGAACGTATCAAGGCTTAGGATATACTGTTGAGATTGAAAAGTATAATCATGAAGTATATGGGAAGGGAATACTGGCAATAGATATGAAGCTGTTTGGCAAAAGAATTATTAGTACGATTACATAAGGCTCTATGCTAATGATTGGGGCGGAATTTTCGGAATTCCGCTCCAAAGCTATATTAGGGTGAAAGGGGAAAGTATGATTTTAGAAAACAAATTGAATATCACAGACTCCACAGAATTAGCCAGAATGGAAGAAAAGATAAGTAAGAAAAAAGCAGTTGAATTATTTGAAAATGGATATTTGGATAATTATGAAGTAGGAACATTTCAGATGCTTGCAGCCATTCACAAATATTTATTTGGTGAGATATATGAGTTTGCAGGAAAAGTACGAACTGTAAATGTTGCAAAAGGAAATTTTCGATTTGCACCAGTAATGTATTTACAGGCAGCTATTAAAAATATTGAGAAGATGCCGCAGTCAACTTTTGATGAAATTATTGAAAAATATGTAGAGATGAATATAGCGCATCCATTCCGAGAAGGGAATGGCAGAAGCACAAGAATATGGCTTGATTTAATTTTGAAAAAAGAGTTAAACATGGTTATTGACTGGAGCGTTGTTGATAAAGAAGATTATCTACTTGCAATGGAAAGAAGTCCGATAAAAGATATTGAAATAAAATATATATTGAAACAGGCTTTGACTGATAAAGTAGAAAACAGAGAAGTGTATATGAAGGGAATAGACCATAGTTACTATTATGAGGGATATTTCATATATAAAGCAGAAGATTTATAAAAACATTTCCATATCAACGAAGAAAAGAGCCGAGGCTGTTGTGGCAGCCTCGAAGACAGAAGTGTAAGATACTTATGACATTGCCGGAAGACCAAAGAGAGCATATCGAATAAGAAATAGAATAAGGAGATGAACCGGATAGAAAAAGTAAAAGAAATATTTCGGTCCGTTTCCTTTTTTATGATTATAAAGGTTCATAGGAATAAAAGCCAGACACGCTGTCGGCTCCCAATACAATGCCAGACAGCCTGCAATGGTTTTTTCTACAGGATAGAAGTAGAAAACATATAAAACAAGTATAAGGACAATTCCCTTCCAATTATAATCTGCCTGAAAGAGAAATCCGGTTAAAATTCCAAGGACAGCAGGAATGATACCAAGGATTTCCTTTTTTTCTTTTAAGATTTCCATTGCCCACATAGTCAGAAAACCAAAAAGTAAAGTGAACATTACATTTTGATAGGAAAATTCCAGAATTTTTCCCTGAAAGCATAAATCAAATGGGATTTCTGAAATACAGGCAAACAGGAAAAGACGCAGAGCATATTTTTTTCTGTTGGAAGTATGATAAAATCCTTCTACAAGGAGAAAACAAAAAATTGGAAAGGAAATTCGTCCAATCTGCCGAATAAGAAAATCCATTTTTGAAAGGAGAAGGCTGGTATCATAAGAAAGCGCCGTGGGAAGTCCCTGGTTATAAGCAGAAATTGCACCTTTTTCTAATATAACAGCTCCAATATGGTCTATGAACATAGTAATAAGAGCAATCCATTTTAAAGCTCCCGAAGTCAGTACAGGAGGAAGTAATTGCTTCTTTGATAAAGAAAAATTTGCTTTCATAAGAGATCCTTTCTGGTTGATTTTAAGTTATTTTGTGCTGTACTAATTTAAGAGTATACCATAAATTCTAATTGTATGAAATAAAATACCTGGATTTTCTTGCAATCTTTTGGGAAAATAGGTATGATTGCTGTGCAGTATATTTAGAACAGAATGGAAAGGAATTTAAGATGAGAGGTTTAGATACAAACGTAAAACGGATTCGCCGAAAAGTATTTAAAGAGATTGCAAAAGCCGGTTTTCAGTCATCGGATGAAACACTGGTAGCAGATATCGAAGCAATACCTTATAAAATTGTAAAGGAAAGAGCGACTTATAGAGAGAGTATTTATCGTGAAAGAGCAGTAGCCAGTGAAAGAGTACGTCTGGCAATGGGAATGTCTCTTAGACCGGAAAATACAGCAGTTCATATTACTTCCGGTCTGGAAGCCAGTAATATTGATGAAAAATATTATGAGCCGCCTTTGATGCAGGTTATTCCTTCCGCTTGTGATGCCTGCGAGACAAAAATGTATGAGGTTTCCAATATGTGCAGAGGCTGTGTGGCTCATCCATGTAAGGAAGTTTGCCCTAAAGGAGCAATTTCTATAGTAAAAGGAAAATCTGTCATTGATCAGGAAAAGTGTATTAAGTGCGGAAAATGCAAAAATGTCTGTCCTTATGACGCCATTGCAAAGAAAGAACGCCCCTGTGCCAGAGCTTGTGGTGTCAATGCCATTGAAAGTGATGAAATGGGAAGGGCAACTATCAATAATGAAAAATGTGTTTCCTGCGGTATGTGTATGGTAAGCTGTCCTTTTGGTGCGATTTCTGATAAATCTCAGATTTTTCAGTTGGCACATGCTTTAAAAGAAGGAAAACAGATTATTGCAGAAGTCGCTCCTGCTTTTGTAGGGCAGTTTGGAGATGAGGTGACTCCGAGAAAATTAAAAGCAGCGCTTTTAGAGCTGGGATTTTCAGAAGTTTATGAGGTTGCGCTGGGAGCTGATATCGGGGCAGTGGCAGAGGCGCATCATTATGCAGAAAAAGTCAGCACAGGAGAGCTTCCGTTTTTACTTACTTCCTGTTGTCCGTCATGGATTATGATGGCGAAAAAATTCTTCCCTGATATGATTGAGAATATTTCTCAGGAATTAACACCTATGGTAGCAACTGCCAGAACCATTAAAAAAGAATATCCAGACGCACAGGTGGTTTTTATAGGCCCATGTGCATCTAAAAAATTAGAAGCTTCCAGAACAAGTGTCAGAAGTGATGTAGATTTTGTCATTACATTTGAAGAGCTGGCGGGAATGTTTGAAGCAAAAGAAATCAATCCGAAGGAGTGTGAAGGGGACAGCTCTTTCCACAATGCAACAGCAGCAGGAAGGGGATATGCAGTTTCCGGAGGGGTTTCCAGTGCAGTGGGAGACTGCCTGAAAGAATATTATCCTGAAGTGGAAGTCCATATCGAGCATGCAGAAGGATTAAGTGAATGTAAAAAGCTTTTGACAAAAGCAAAGGCAGGAAAATTAAAAGGCTGTATGATTGAAGGTATGGGATGTCCGGGAGGCTGTATGGCAGGAGCCGGAACAAATATACCGTTTACAAAAGCGGCAGCAGAATTGAAAAAATATCAGCAGGCATCATCCAGAAAGCTCCCTTCATCAGAATTAGCAGAAATTAAGTTAGATTAGGGAAAATAAAAATAATATAAAAGAACCATGAATTCATTTTTATAAGGAATTTATGGTTCTTTTTTTTAAATCTTTAGAAAAACTTTAAAAAGCTATACCTGTTCTCTTTAAATATCTCCATTAATATAAAGATAACTTAAGAGAAGATAGAAAAAGGGGGAACCTTTATGAAGATATTATTAACGAGTGATTGGTACAAGCCGATTGTCAACGGAGTGGTGACATCTGTTGTAAATTTAAAGAAAGAATTGGAAGAAAGAGGACATGAAGTAAAAATTTTGACATTATCACCGACCTATGAGTCTTATAGAAATGAAAATGTCTATTACATAAAATCTTTAAATCTGGAAATGATTTATCCAAATGCAAGAGCAGTTCTTCCCCATGTGGAAAAGCTTATTCAGGAATTAATTGAATGGAAACCGGATATTGTACATTCTCAGTGCGAATTTATGACTTTTTCTTACGCAGTGAAAATCAGTAAGAAATGTAAATGTCCATTGCTTCATACTTATCATACGATTTATGAAGATTATATCCATTATTTTCCTGGAGGCTTGTCCTCCTATAAGCTTGGGGCAGCTTTTGAGAAAAAAATCGTTGCACAGCTTTCCAGAAGTATTTTAAATAAAACAAATCAGGTAATTGTACCTACGGAAAAAGTAGAAAAAATTTTAGAAAAGTATGAAGTAGAAGAACCGATTTCTGTTATACCTACGGGAATTGATTTAAAAAATTTTCAAAACAGAATGTCTAAATCAGAATGTGAAAATCTGAAAAAGAAATGGAACATTCCTCTTGAGAATAAGGTGCTTGTCAGTGTGGGAAGATTAGCAAAAGAGAAAAATCTGGAAGAAATCTTAAATTATTTTGCCCGTCTTATCTATGAGAAAGAAAAACAGAATTTAACGCTTTTAATCGTAGGAGACGGTCCTGACAGAGAACGGCTGGAAAAAATCAGCGAGAGCTTGTCTTTGACAGGAAAAGTAATCTTTACAGGTATGGTAAATCCGAAGGACGTGGGAATTTACTATCAATTAGGAGACGTTTTTGTATGTGCCTCTAACAGTGAGACACAGGGAATTACCTATATTGAAGCCTTAGCCAGCGGAAGACCGGCGCTGTGCCGTAAGGATGAATGCCTAAATCAGGTAATTACAGACGGGTATAATGGTTTCCAATATGAAACTTATGAATATTTTAAAATGCACTTGGAGTATATTCTGGAGGATGAAACAAGAAAAGCAGAAATGGGATTAAGAGCAAAAGAAACCGCTTATCTCTATTCCACATGGAATTTCTGTACAATGGCAGAAAGATTATACAAAGAAGTGCTGAAACGTCAGGAAGCAGAGAAAGAAGCTACTGTATGGGCACATAGAGCTTATAACAGAATTTTATGGAACAGAAAAGGACTGTTAAAGAGAGGGGTATGAAAATGATGAAGAAGATAAATATGTTATCAAAAGCAGATATGGTAAAAGGGCAGGGCGTGCTTTCGGCTCATGATGAGCAAGTTGCATTGGCAAAGCAGGTAATGAAGCAGGAAGCAGTTGTTTTGGAAAATGCAAAAGCTCCATGTGAGATTGTGCATTATCATTCCATTAATCCGGAATATTACTTTTCTATTCCGGCAAAGAGAAAGCAAAGCGCTTTAGTGGGATATGTACATTTTCTTCCGGAAACAGTAGAAAATAGTATTTCTCTTCCAAGAGTTGCAAAAAATGCCTTTTATAAGTATATGATATCTTTTTATAAAAAGATGGATTATCTGGTTACTGTTAACCCGGTTTTTATTGATAAACTGGCAGCTTATGGCATACCAAGAGAAAAAGTGACCTATATTCCCAATGTTGTTTCAGAGAAGAATTTTTATCCTTTAAGTACGGAAAAAAGAAATGCAATTCGAAAGAAATGCAAAATAGGGAAAGACAAATTTACTGTATTATGTGTAGGACAGCTTCAAAAAAGAAAAGGTGTGCTGGAATTTATTGAAATTGCAAGAAAGATGCCGGATTGCCAGTTTGTCTGGGCAGGAGGATTTTCTTTCGGAAAGATTTCTGAAGGATATGAAGAAATACGGGAAGCTATGAAACATGCACCAGAGAATATCAAATTTTTGGGAATTGTAGACAGGGAGAAAATGAATGAGGTCTATAATATGGCAGATGTAATGTTCCTGCCGTCTTATGAAGAATTATTTCCAATGACAATTTTAGAGTCCATGAATTGTGCGCTGCCGGTTCTGGTGCGAGATCTTTCCATTTATGACCCGATTTTGTTTGACTATGCTTTACGAGGAAAAGGAACTTCTGATTTTATCAGAATTTTGACACAGTTAAAAGAAGAACCGGATTTTTATCAGAGAAGTGCACATGCTTCTTATGAGGGGCATTTAAGATACAGTACAGAGGAGGTGGGAGAACAATGGAAAAAGTTTTACCACAGAGTTTTACAGCAATGTGTTTAAATCTATGCACAATTCTTGGCATGGCGGGAATGATATGGTTCATCTGGTATGGAATTGAAAATCAGTTGTTTGTATCTTCTGAGTCTTTGCAGGCATTTTTAGACCGTTTTGGACTTTTTGCTCCCGCACTCTTTATCCTGATACAGATGGTACAGGTAGTCATTCCTATTTTGCCGGGGGCAATCGGATGTCTGGGAGGTGTACTGATATTTGGACCGGTCTGGGGCTTTGTATATAATTATGTGGGAATAGCCATGGGTTCTGTTCTGGCATTTCTTTTGTCAAAGCACTATGGAAGACCATTTGTCCATCATATTATCGGAGAGAAAAACTATAATAAATATATTGGCTGGTTGGACAAAGGAAAAGCTTTTGATAAAGCCTTTGCCGTAGCGATTTTTCTTCCCGTTGCACCGGATGATTTACTTTGCTACATAGCAGGACTGACAAAAATGTCCTTAAAGAAATTTACATGTATTATTCTTTTGGGAAAACCGGGTTCTATCTTTTTATACAGTCTGGGACTTACAGGAGCTATGGAACTTATAAAATATGTGTTTTAGATAGAAAAAGGACTTTGCAAATCATAGTTGGATTTGTAAAGTCCTTTCGCATTTTAAGTATTTACTTTAGAAAGCTGGAATTAAAATCTTCCTTCTTTCGCAGCTTCTTCGATAGCAACAGCAACAGCAACCGTCATACCAACCATTGGGTTGTTACCAGCGCCGATAAGTCCCATCATCTCTACGTGAGCAGGAACAGAAGAAGAACCAGCGAACTGAGCGTCAGAGTGCATACGTCCCATAGTATCTGTCATACCGTAGGAAGCTGGACCTGCAGCCATGTTGTCTGGGTGAAGTGTACGTCCTGTACCACCACCGGAAGCAACAGAGAAGTATTTTTTACCCTGTTCAACACATTCTTTTTTGTATGTACCAGCTACCGGATGCTGGAAACGTGTTGGGTTTGTAGAGTTACCTGTAATAGAAACGTCAACACCTTCTTTGTGCATGATAGCAACACCTTCTGTTACATCGTTTGCACCGTAGCAGTTAACTTTTGCACGAAGTCCGTCAGAGTAAGCTTTGCGGAATACTTCTTTCACTTCGCCTGTGTAGTAATCCATTTCAGTTTCTACATAAGTAAATCCGTTGATACGAGCGATAATCTGAGCAGCGTCTTTTCCTAAACCGTTTAAGATAACGCGCAGAGGCTCTTTACGAACTTTGTTTGCTTTTTCAGCGATACCGATAGCACCTTCAGCAGCAGCGAAGGATTCGTGACCTGCTAAGAAAGCGAAACATTTTGTATCTTCTTCCAGTAACATTTTTCCTAAGTTACCATGTCCAAGACCTACTTTACGCTGGTCTGCAACAGAACCCGGAATACAGAAAGACTGAAGACCTTCACCGATTGCAGCAGCAGCGTCAGCAGCTCTTTTGCAGCCTTTTTTGATTGCGATAGCAGCACCTACAGTGTAAGCCCATTTTGCATTTTCAAAACAGATTGGCTGAATTCCTTCAACCATTTTGTATACATCTAAACCAGCAGCTTTTGTAACTTCAGCTGCTTCTTCGATAGAGTTAATTCCGTACTCTTTTAAAACAGCCAGAATTTGTTTCTCTCTTCTTTCATATGATTCAAATAAAGCCATTATTCTATCCTCCTGATTTCTATTCTGACAAATCCCGTTGATTACTCTTTACGTGGATCGATGATCTTAACAGCGTCAGCTACACGACCATACTGTCCCTGAGCTTTTTCAAATGCTGTGTTTGCGTCATCACCAGCTTTGATGAAGTCCATCATCTTACCAAAGCTTACGAATTTGTAACCAATGATTTCATCATCTTCGTTTAAAGCGATGCCTGTTACATAGCCATCTGTCATTTCAAGATAACGAGGACCTTTCTTTAATGTTCCGTACATTGTACCAACCTGAGAACGTAATCCTTTACCTAAGTCTTCAAGACCTGCACCGATTGGAAGTCCGTCTTCAGAGAAAGCACTCTGTGTACGTCCGTATACAATCTGTAAGAATAATTCTCTCATAGCTGTGTTGATAGCATCACATACTAAGTCAGTGTTTAATGCTTCCAGAATTGTTCTTCCAGGTAAAATTTCAGATGCCATAGCAGCGGAATGAGTCATACCGGAACATCCGATTGTTTCTACTAATGCTTCCTGAATGATACCTTCTTTAACATTTAATGTCAGTTTACAAGTACCCTGCTGAGGAGCACACCAGCCTACACCATGTGTTAAACCGGATATATCTTTGATTTCTTTTGCCTTTACCCACTTTGCTTCTTCCGGAATTGGAGCTGCACCGTGATTCACGCCCTGTGCTACTGGGCACATTGTTTCTACTTCATGTGAATAAATCATTTTAAAACTCCTTTCAAGTATATATACTTCAAATGCGTCAATAATTTAACGCTTTATTCAAACCTATTTTCTCATAAAGTGACAAAAAAATCCAGACCTATTTTATCTTTTCTATAAAATGTTGCAGGTTTCTTTCTTGACTGAATTCAGATAATAACAGATAAAAATAAAATAGTTGAAAAATAAAATAGAAATTATGTATATATCTGGTAATTTTATGGAAATTATGTTATTATATAAAAAATATTAACTGGAATTTTATGAAGGAGGTTTCTGCCATGAAAAAATATGAGCTTATTCGGGAAATCAATAATATGTGCCGCGGAGAGATGGAGTCCAATATTACAGAAATTGAAACAGATGACTTAGATGTGTATATGAAAGAGCATATCAGCAAAGCTGCTTCCTGTGAAAAGACAGTACTGGATAATGGTTCTGTTACTTATGATGTTATTACAAATGGATTGAAAGAAAAGTATACTTTTTCAGAAATCTGATCGTTTTCTAAAATCCCCCTTATACCTCTGAATGTTTTAAGGAACATTTGGAGGTATTTTTGTATAGGAAAGTGCGTCCTATACAATAAAAACGCTCCGCAAGGATGTGCAGCTTGCGGAAATGAAATTATGTTCTTGCATAAAATGATAGACGAAGGGATAAACATAGAGTATAATGTAGAAATTCAAAAAAACCATAAGGTAGTATAGAAAGGAAAGAAGACAGTGAAAAAATTATTTAACAACTTGCCTTTTCGCCTGCTTTTAGGAGTCGTAATCGGTATTCTTGCAGGGCAGGTGGCAAATCTCCCGGTGATGCATGTAGTTGTGACAGCCAAGTTTATTTTGGGTCAGGTCATTACCTTTTGTGTACCACTGATTATTATTGGGTTTATTGCACCGTCCATTACAAAATTGGGAAATAATGCATCTAAAATACTGGGAGTGGCAATTTTTTGCGCATATTCATCATCTGTTTTAGCCGCATTGTTTTCTATGGGAGCAGGATATACTTTAATTCCTCATTTATCCATAGTTTCAGAGGTAGATGGTTTAAAAGAGCTTCCAAAGCTGGTATTTAAACTGGAAATACCACAGATTATGCCGGTTATGAGCGCTCTGGTTTTATCAGTTCTGCTTGGCCTTGCTGCAACATGGACAAAAGCAAAGACTACAATCAAGCTTTTAGATGAATTTCAAAAGATTGTGCTTTTAATTGTATCAAAAGTGCTTATCCCTATTTTGCCATTTTTTATTGCAGTTACTTTTTGTGCGTTATCTTATGAAGGAACGATTACAAAACAGCTTCCTGTATTTTTAAAAGTAATTTTAATTGTAATGGCAGGGCATTATATCTGGCTGGCGCTCCTGTATCTGGCAGGTGGAATTTATTCCGGTAAAAATCCATGGAAGGTATTAAAAAATTATGGTCCGGCTTATCTGACAGCAGTGGGAACGATGTCATCTGCAGCAACATTGGCTGTTGCTCTGCGCTGTGCAAAGAAATCTGAGCCGGAGCTGCGTGATGATATGGTAGATTTTGGAATTCCACTTTTTGCCAACATTCATTTATGTGGTTCTGTTTTAACTGAGGTATTTTTTGTTATGGTAGTTTCTAAGATTTTATACGGAGAACTGCCTTCCATGGGAAGTATGATATTGTTTTGTGTCCTTTTAGGTGTGTTTGCCATTGGAGCACCGGGAGTGCCGGGCGGTACAGTTATGGCATCTCTGGGCTTGATTATCAGCGTTTTAGGATTTGATGAAACAGGTACAGCTTTGATATTGACAATTTTTGCATTGCAGGACAGCTTTGGTACTGCTTGTAACGTCACCGGTGACGGAGCGCTGACTATGATTTTAACAGGATTTGCGGAGAAGCATAAAATAGAACAACAAAAAATAGAAATCGACTTGTAAATAAAGCATATTGCACAGAAAGAACCCGGAAACATGGAAATTGAACATGTTTCTGGGTTTTTTATTATATTTTTTTCATTTCTGCATAGATATAATATAGACAAACAAAAAAGCACGTAAATAAAGGGAGGTAACCAATTATGAAATTTAAAAAAGTATTTGCAATGCTGATGACAGCAACGATGCTTACATCTATGTTGGCAGGCTGCGGCGGCAGCACAGAAAACGAAGACAAAGAAACACCAAAGAAAGAGTCTTCCGAAGCAAAAGGTGACAAGGAAAAAGGCGGAGACGGAAAGGTATATTATCTGAACTTTAAACCGGAGCAGGCAGACCAGTGGGTAGAGCTGGCAAAAACTTATACAGATGAAACCGGTGTGGAAGTAGAGGTACAGACAGCCGCAGCCGGCACTTATGAGTCTACCTTGAAATCTGAAATGGCAAAGGACGAGCCTCCTACACTGTTTCAGGTAAACGGCCCGGTGGGACTGGCTTCATGGAAGGATTACTGTTATGACTTATCCGACTCTCAGATTTATAAAGATGTGAGCAGTGACGACTATGTATTAAAAGACGGAGACGCTGTTCAGGGTATCGCTTATGTAATTGAAACTTATGGTTTGATTTATAACAAAGCGTTGCTGAATAAATACTTTGAACTTCCGGATGCAGAAATCAAATCCATTGATGAATTAAACAATTTTGAAGCACTGAAAAAAGTAGCAGACGGTATTCAGAAAAACAAAGATGAGTTAGGTGTTTCCGGTGCATTTACATCTGCCGGTATGGATGCTTCTTCTGACTGGAGATTTAAAACACATTTAGCGAACCTTCCGGTTTACTATGAATATAAAGAAGACGGAATTACTTCCTCAGAGGCAATCAAAGGCACTTATCTTGAAAACTTCAAAAATGTATGGGATTTATATTTAAAAGACTCCACTTGTGAACCTTCTATGATTTCCTCTAAGACAGGTGAAGATGCAGCTTCAGAATTTGCACTTGGAGAAGCAGTTTTCTACCAGAACGGAACATGGGCTTACAATGATATTAAAGACATGGAAGTAGCAGATGAAGATATGGGAATGCTTCCTATCTATATCGGTGCAGAAGGTGAAGAAAATCAGGGACTTTGTACAGGTTCTGAAAACTACTGGTGCGTAAATAAGAAAGCGTCAGAAGAGGATATTCAGGCAACCTTGGACTTCCTTACATGGGTTGTAGAAAGTGATGAAGGACGAGATATGCTTGCAAATGAAATGGGATTTATTACACCGTTTAAGACCTTTGATGAATATCTGCCGGAAAATCCGTTGGTAAAAGCAAATGATGAATATGCAAAAGCAGGCAAAACACCGGTAAGCTGGAACTTTACAACTATGCCTTCCGAAGAATGGAAGAATAAGGTTGGTTCTGCAATGCTGGAATATGCACAGGGAACAGGAGAATGGGACGCTGTGAAAGCTGCATTTGTAGATGGCTGGGCTTCTGAATACGAAGCAGCACACGCAGAATAAAGAAGATGAGAAACAGGGCTGCTGTGTAAAAGTTTTTTATACAGGCAGCCCTTTTCCTGATAAAAGGGGGAAGAAAATTGGAAAAGTCAATTAAAAAATATTTTCCTGTGTTTGTATTGCCCACCATGCTGGCATTTGTTTTAGGATTTATTGCACCCTTTGCTTTGGGTATTTATCTTTCCTTTTGCAAATTTACAACGGTAACAGATGCCAGATGGGTAGGGTTTCAAAATTATTTAAAAGCTTTTCAGGACACAGAATTTTATCACGCTTTATGGTATACGGTTCTATTTACCGCAGTATCCGTTATTTTGATTAACGTATTGGCATTTACCGTGGCAATGCTTTTAACAAAGGGAATTAAAGGAACAAACCTTTTCCGTACAGTATTTTTTATGCCGAACTTAATCGGCGGTATTATTTTAGGTTATATCTGGCAGCTTTTGTTAAACGGTGTGTTGGCACAGTACGGAAAAACTTTAACTTTTTCCTCTACCTACGGTTTCTGGGGACTGGTTATTCTGGTGTGTTGGCAGCAAGTAGGTTATATGATGATTATCTATATTTCAGGCATTCAGAATATACCGGGTGAGCTCATTGAAGCAGCAAAGATTGACGGGGCAAATGCAAGACAGCTTCTTCGTCATGTTACCCTTCCGATGGTCATGCCGTCTATTACCATCTGTACGTTTTTGACACTGACCAACGGCTTTAAGTTATTTGACCAGAACTTAGCTCTTACCAACGGCGCACCGTCAAATATGTCAGAGCTTATAGCAATGAATATTTACAGAACCTTCTATGGTCGTCCCGGCTATGAAGGCGTAGGACAGGCAAAAGCCGTTATTTTCTTTGTCTTAGTGGGAATTATTGCTTTAGTACAAAATCGATTAACCAGAACAAAGGAGGTGCAGCAGTAATGAAAGCAAGAAAAGCAAAACATGGTTGGCTGCTGACACTGATTTTTTCAGTTATCAGCGTACTGTATATGTACCCTATTGTATTGGTATTTATCAACTCTTTTAAAAAGAAAGCTTATATCAGCCGTTATCCTTTTAAAATTCCAAAGGGAAATATGTTCGTAGGCTGGGAAAACTATATTCGTGGTTTGGAAAAGACAGGATTTTTCGATGCGTTTTTATGGACCTTATTTATTACCGTGTGCTCGGTGGCTTTGATTGTAGTTTGCTGCTCCATGTGTGCGTGGTATATCAGCAGAGTGAAAACGTTGAGCACGAAAATTATTTATGTTTTATGTCTGTTTGCAATGGTAGTTCCTTTCCAGATGGAAATGTATACGTTGTCTAAAATTGCAAATATGCTGAAGCTGGATAACCCATGGGGATTGATTATAATCTATCTGGGCTTTGGCGCAGGTCTTGCAGTCTTTATGTTTACGGGATTTGTAAAGGCAATTCCCATTGAAATTGAAGAAGCAAGTATGATTGACGGATGCACGCCGCTGCAATGTTATTTTAAGGTGGTATTTCCTATTATGAAACCCACTTGTATTACGGTGGCAATTTTGGATGCCATGTGGATATGGAATGACTATCTACTGCCTGTGCTGGTGTTAGACACAAAGAAATATAAAACCATTTCCATCGCAATTCAGTATCTGAAGGGCGGATACGGTTCCATTGATATGGGAGCTATGATGGGAGTTTTGGTTTTATCCATTATTCCGATTATTGTGTTCTATCTTTTCTGCCAGCGCTATATTATTGAAGGTGTTGCAGCAGGCGCTGTAAAAGGGTGATTTCGTTGACAGAATAAAAATACATGTTAAAATAAAAGAAAATGTGGGAAAACAGGACTGGCAGAAAGCGTCAGTCCTGTTTGGTGATTATAAAGGTGGGAGATATGTACAGGATTTTAATTGTAGATGATGAGAAGCTGGAGCGAAACGGTATTCAGTTTTTATTGAAAAAGACAGGGACAGAACTGGAGATTTTTGAAGCAGCCAACGGAAGGGATGCGTTGGAGCTTTTAGCACACCAAAAAGCAGAAATTCTTCTGACAGATATTAAGATGCCCTATATGAACGGCTTGGAGCTGGCAGAGAAAGTATCTTCACAATATCCGGAAACAAAAATTATTATGTTCAGCGGATACAGCGATTTTTCTTATGCACAGACGGCAATCCGATATGGGGTATCCGATTATATTTTAAAGCCCGTAGACCCTTGGGAATTTCAGAAGACCATGAAAAAACTGCTGGAAGAAATCAAAAGAGAAAAGGCGGAAGAGGTACAGCAGATTAAAACACAGGATTATTTATATCAGTTCTTTTTGCAGAATTACTTATATGGCGGAAAAACGGATATAGAGGAAATAAAAAAGGCTTTGGATTTTCAACAATATCATTATATGGTTTTAATTCAGACCTCCAGCAGCTTTTTTGAAATGGAAGAAGAGATTTTTAAAGAAAAATTAAAAGAGGAAATTCGCCGTGATTTCTTTTATCTGAACTTAAATGCGGGGGAAGGGCTTTTCTTCTTTAAGGAAAAGCACAGCGATTATACGCTTTTGTGCAGGGAAATTTATCAGTTTTTTAAGCTTCGTTATAATACGGAATGTTTATTGGCTGTCAGCGAGGAATTAAAAAGCTTTGAGGAACTGCCGGCAGTTTTCGGAGCTTTGGAGAAAGTGCTGGAAGACCAGTTTTATCAGCCGGAGAAGCATATCTTTTCTTTAAAAGAGAGCAAGAATGAGGAGGTAAACACAGCTCTTGGGGACGCAGAGCTTTTAAAACGAATTTTGGAAGATATCAATCATCGGGATATGACACATTTAAAAAATCATTTCGAGCAGCTGAAGATTGTGTATCATCCGGAAAAAGCATATTCTGAAATGTATGTGAAATTTTTATTTTCCAGTATTATAAAGGAAATCTACGAAGTTATGGATTTGCCGGATGAGAAGAGACTGAGCAGAGAAATTGACCGATTATACCGTGCTAAAAGGCTGCAAGACGTGTGGAAGCTTACCGAAAAAGCCATGAAGGAGCTGGAGGAATATCTGGCAGAGGAAGAAAAAGGTACGAGAAGCGAAGTGACGCAGGTGAAAAATTACATTTATCAGAATTATCAGGAAGAGTTAAGCGTAGATATTTTGGCAGAAAAAGTCTATTTATCACCGGGGTATTTAAGCTATATTTTTAAGCAGGAAACAGGGATGAATTTAAACCGCTTTATTAAGGCTTTTCGCATGGATAAGGCAAAAGAGCTGTTGGAAAGCAGTCAGAAAAAGATTTCACAGATTGCAAAAGAAGTGGGCTTTTCCAATAATTCCTATTTTTGCCGAAGCTTTCGGGAATATTTCGGAGTAACGCCGGAGTCTTGCAGGAAAGGAACTGCGGAGTATGAAAAAATGGATACAGAAATATAAAGACCTGAAATATCGGTATAAGCTGACGATTATGATGATTTTGTGCAGCCTGATACCGGTATGCGTCATCAGCGGTTATACCCAGATAAGAACCGTACAGATTATGCGGGAAAAAGAACAAATCGGATTAGAGCAGGTGCTGGAGCAGTCCGTGAACAGTATTGATAATCGGATACAGATTTACACAAACCTGATAAATTATTTAACCTATTCCTCGGATTTACGGGAAATTATGGAAAAAGAGTATTCCTCTGATTACGAGGCATATCTGGCGTATACGGAAATAGCTGACCCGATGTTTACCATGCCACAGCTATACCATGAGGAAATCAGAAGCATTACGTTGTATACTGAAAACATTCAGGTAGAACACGGCAATACCTTAGCGCCTCTGTCTGTGGCACAAAACCAGACCTGGTATTCCAAAATCAATGAAAAGGGCACAGTGCAGTGGCTGGTAAAGCAGGGAAATAAAAAAGAAATTTTGGCAGTGCGTAAGTTTTATCGGCAGGACAGCATACAGGCAATGCTGGTTTTGACCTTGGATTACAATCGGGTATTAGAGCCTTTTGCCGATTTGCTGACAGAAAACAGAGGCGGCTTGATTTTAGATGAACAGGAAAATGTGGTGTATTCCGGATATAACATGGATAAGCATTATAAACCGGATAAGGAAACCTCGTTAAAATATTTGAAAGAGCATTATGTATGTATAGAGAAAAAAATAGAAGATACGAAATGGGATTTCTGTCTGTATCAGCCAAAGGAAGAGCTGGAAAAATCGGTTTGGACATTGCTTCTTGGAAATATTCCTGTGTTGCTTCTCTGTCTTTTGCTGATTTTATTTTTAGGATATTTTTTCTCAAGGAAAATGGTGGAACGTCTGGAACAGCTTACAGAAAATATGAACCAGATTAATCTGGGGCTTCGCAAGGTTACGGTAGTGAGCCAATCCAAAGATGAAATCGGCGTGCTGGTGCGTACTTTTACCAGAATGATGGAGGAAATTAACAAGCTGATTTCTCAGGTATATGAAGCAAAGATTAAATTGCAGAAAACAGAGATGAAAGCCCTTCAGGCACAGATTAATCCCCATTTTCTGTATAATTCCCTTTCCATTATTAACTGGAAAGCCATTGAAGCAGATAATGAGGAAATCAGCAGGATTACGCTGTCATTGTCAACCTATTACCGCACCAGTTTGAATAAGGGAGAGACTATGACGATTGCAGCTAATGAAATCCGAAATATTGATGCCTATCTTCATATTCAGCTTGTTATGCACGACAATAGTTTTCAGGTTATCAAGGAGATAGAGGAAGCTGCTTTAAGTTATTCCGTTCCGAAGCTGATTTTACAGCCGCTGGTGGAAAATGCCATTGAGCATGGTCTGGATGTATCGGAGAAGGAGGAAAAGTGGCTGAAGCTTTCTGTGTGCAAAGAGGGCGATACCTTGCTTATGGCAGTGGAGGACAATGGTATGGGAATGTCAGAAGAGCAGGCAAGGGCTATGCTTACTTATCGTTCTAAGGGCTATGGGGTGCGAAATGTCAATGAACGAATAACGCTGCTTTACGGAGAGGAATATCATCTGAGAGTAAAAAGCCGTCAGGGAGAGGGATGCAGAATTGAGATTGTAATTCCTGTGAATAAGGAGGAAAACCGATATGAATAAAAAATTATTCGGGGGAATTATTGTAACGGCGGCAGTCTTTGGTGTTTTGCTTTTTTCGTGGGAAAAAGAGCCGGCAAAAGAGATACCTCAGGAGACGGACATGCAGGCAAAGTGGCAGGAAGCAGAGCATACTCCTTATGGGAAATATCCGGAAACAATTACCTATACCTTAGGGAAAATATCAGGAGGCAACCACTCTAATCTTCCGGCAGGAGACACCTATGAAGACAACGGCTATACACGTTATTTAAAGAAAATGCTGAATATTCAAAACAAGGATGTATTTGAACTGGAAGAGGGAAATCAGTATGAGGAAGCAGTAGAAATCGCCATAAAGGACAACAATTTACCGGACATTATGGTGGTGAAAGGGCAGGAAACGGTGCAAAAGCTGGCAGAGGCAGGCATGATAGAGGATTTGACTGAGGTTTATGAGGAATGTACCACATGGCGAATTAAAGATATGTATGCCAGTTATACAGACGCACTTTTAAATTCGGCAAAATATGAGGGCAGGCTTTACGGGCTGCCGGATACGGTTATCGACCACGGTCCAACGCTTTTATGGATGCGAAAGGATTGGCTGGATAAGCTGGGCTTGGCAGAGCCTGCCACTATGGAAGAAGCAATGAATTGTATTTTAGAATTTGTCAATCAAGACGCAGCCGGAAACGGAGAGACTATCGGCCTTGCCTGCACGCCGGAGCTGGTAGCCGGAAGCAGCGAAACCTATTCTGCTGACGGAATTTTTTCTATGTTTCATGCAAGTCCCAGAAAATGGGTGCAGGATGCAGAGGGAGAAATTGTGTATGGCTCTGTGACACAGGAGTGTAAGGCAGCGCTGGAATATCTGCATACACTGTATACAAGAGGTGTTTTGGATAAAAAATTTCTTTTACGTACCTCAGAGAATATAGAGGAGCTAATCAAGAATGGGAAATGCGGAGCTTTTTTCGGGAAATGGTGGGCGCCGAATAATCCTCTGATGGAGTCTTATGATTATGATAAAAATGCGGAATGGACGCCTTATTTCTTTACAAAAGAGGATGAAAATGTATTGCAGGAATATGAAACCTTTGAGGACAGACTTTATGTGGTGGTGCGAAATGGATATGAGCATCCGGAAATTGTGGCAAAGTATATCAGTGTGATTTTTGATTATTCCCGCTATGATGACAAAGAGGCAAATGAAGTAAATGAGTATTTTTCATTAAATGTAGACCCTACGGCAAGACCGTTGAACATTAACGTGGATTATCGGGATACACTGTATCAGACAACGGAAAATATTAGAAATGCGCTGAACAATGAAAAACCGTCCTCTTCCTTGACAGGGCTTGAAAAGTCTTATTATCGTACCTGTAAGGCTTATTTAGACGGAAATCTGACTACGGCAAATGCTTGGGCTGCCTATACCTCCCGTATTACGGCAGTAGGCACACTGGTGGACTTGAATTTTAAAAGCCGTCAGCCTCTGCCTCTTTCGGGAGAGGGCTTAAAGGTCGGAGAAGACCTTTTGAAATTGGAGCAGCAGACCTTTATACAGATTGTCTGCGGTGAAAAACCGGTGGGCTATTTTGATACTTTTGTGAAAGAATGGTATGCAGCGGGAGGAAAGGATTTTACTCAAAAGGCTCGCACAGCAGCAGAAAACAAGTGATTGTAAACCTTAAAATAAAATATAGTTGACAATTAAAGGCGGATTGTGATACGATACCTTTGCAAAAATAAGGACAGAAGAAAGGTAACAAAAATGATAATGGCAAAGGAAAACAACAAAACTTATGATTTAGTGTATATTAGCATGTTTACGGTATTGATTGCAATCTGTTCATGGATTTCCATTCCGGCAGCAGTTCCTTTTACCTTGCAAACCTTAGGTGTTTTTCTGGCAGTGGGAATTCTGGGCGGCAAAAGGGGAACGATGGCTGTTTTGGTTTACATTTTACTGGGAGCTATCGGAATTCCTGTTTTTGCAGGCTTTTCCGGTGGAATTGGTGTTCTCACAGGAACAACAGGAGGCTATATTGTAGGATTTCTAGCATCAGCTCTTGTTATGTGGGGCATGGAAATTGCTTTTGGAAAAGGAAAAAAGATACAAATTCTTTCTATGCTTTTAGGATTATTGGCATGTTATGCAGTGGGAACCTTATGGTTTATGGCAGTGTATACCCATCAGACAGGTGAAGTAGGAATTTTAGCGGTTCTGGGCTGGTGCGTATTTCCATTTGTAATACCGGATATTTTAAAAATTGCTTTGGCAGTGGTATTAACCGGAAGATTAAAAGGAGCAGTCAGAAGATGAAACAGGAATGCTTGAAAATCAGGGCACATCATGGTATGTGCCTTCATTTTTTTGAGGGAAAAGGATATAGTGATGAGTTTACAGCTCATATGCAGAAAATTTATGAAGAAATGCAGAAAAATCCGGAGATTGAAGTGGTTGCCTGTGGGGATGAAATCTGTAAAAAATGTCCGAATTTGGAAAATGGAATTTGTAATACATGGGAGCTTGTTCTGCATTATGACAAAGAAGTTTTAAAACGCTGTGGGCTGTCTGAAGGCAAGAAAATTTTATGGGATGATTTTTCAAATTTAGTAGAAGAAAAAATTATTTTGTCAGGGGAACGTCAAAAGATATGCGGAAATTGTCAGTGGTCGTCTATTTGTGAAAAGAAAGTGGAAAAAATTCTATTGGAAACTGAAAAAAATTGTGTTACACTATAGGAAAACCACTGGAGGGAAAGAAAATGAGAGCAGAATTTGATGAAACATTAGTAACCGGAAATGAAATGATTGATGGACAACATAAAGAACTGATTGAACGTATCAACCAGCTGTTAGAAAGCTGCGAAGACGGACAGGGAAAAGTAAAAGCAATTAAAATGCTGGATTACTTATTAGATTATACAGAGTTCCATTTCAGCGCAGAAGAAAAATTACAGGAAGAAATTCAGTATCCGGGAATTAACGAACATAAAGCAAAACATGCAGAATTTAAAAACGCTGTAAAAGAGCTTCAGGAAATGCTGGAAGAGGAAGAAGGACCGACAGAAGCATTTGTAGCTCAGGTTAAGAAAAATGTAGTAGATTGGTTATTCGACCACATTAAAGGTTTTGACCGCTCTGTGGCAGAATACAAATTTATGGCTTCTAACGCAGACAGATTATAATAAGAGGTTGCCTATGATATTATTTGTAGAATATCCCAAATGCAGTACCTGTCAGAAGGCAAAGAAATGGCTTTCGGAAAATCAGGTGGAATTTGAGGACCGTCATATTGTAGAAGATAATCCTTCGAAGGAAGAACTCAAGGCTTGGTATGAAAAAAGCGGACTTCCTTTGAAGCGTTTCTTTAATACCAGCGGAATGAAATACAAAGAATTGAAGTTAAAGGATAAGCTGCCTGATATGTCAGAGGAAGAACAGCTTGAGCTTCTGGCTTCAGACGGTATGCTGGTAAAAAGACCTGTGCTTGTAGGCGATGATTTTGTCCTTACAGGCTTTAAGGAAAAAGAGTGGACAGAAAAATTAAATTAAAGTCAGCAGGGGAGCCCGTGAGCGGGCTGAGAGGAAGTTATCAACTTCGACCCTTTAACCTGATATGGGTAATGCCAGCGTAGGGAGATGAGTGTGAGAACCGGGAAACGTGCAGGCGTTTTCCGGTTTTTTATATCACAGTCATTGTAATATAAAAAACAGGATAGGGGAAAAAAATGAAATTAGAAAGAAAAAATATGTGTTTATATGCCGTTACGGACAGAAGCTGGGTGGGTGAAAAGAGTTTTTTAGAGCAGCTTGAGGACTCGTTAAAGGGTGGAGTTACTTTATTGCAGCTTCGTGAAAAGAATTTAAGCAGGGTGGAGTTTTTAAAGGAGGCACAAGAGGTGAAAAAATTGACCGATAAGTATGGTGTGCCTTTGATTATCAATGATGATGTGGAAATTGCTTTGCTGGCAGATGCAGCCGGTGTTCATGTAGGGCAAAAGGATATGGAAGCGGGGGAAGCCAGAAAAAAGCTGGGAGCAGATAAAATTCTCGGTGTATCCTGCCGTACCGTAGAGGCTGCAAAAAGAGCAGAGCAAATGGGAGCAGATTATCTGGGGGTAGGAGCGATGTTTGCGACATCCACAAAGACAGAGGCAGAGGTGATTACAAAGGAACGCCTGATGTCTATTTGTCAGGCGGTTTCTATTCCGGTTGTGGCAATCGGGGGAATTAAGGAAGAGAATATAGAAGCTTTAAAGGGCAGCGGTATTTCCGGTGTTGCGGTGATTTCGGGAATTTATGCACAAAAGGATATAGAGGGCGCTTGTCAGAGACTTTTGAAGCTTTCAAAGGACATCACAAAAGAGGAGGCAGAGGAAAAATGCGAAAAGTGTTGAGTATTGCGGGTTCGGATTGCAGCGGAGGCGCAGGTATTCAGGCGGATATGAAAACTATTTGCGCGCATAATATGTATGCCATGACTGCTATTACTGCGTTGACAGCGCAGAATACCACAGGTGTTTATGATATTATGGAAGTATCTCCGGAATTTCTGGCAAATCAGCTGGACTGTATTTTTCAGGATATTTATCCGGATGCCGTAAAAATCGGAATGGTTCCAAACAGTGAACTTGTCTGTGTGATTGCTGAAAAATTGCGGGAATATCAGGTGAAAAATATTGTAGTAGATACAGTTATGGTTTCTACAAGCGGAAGCAGGCTGATGCAGGAGGAAGCCTGTAAAGTGATGAAGGAACAGCTCTTTCCATTAGGAACAGTATTGACGCCAAATCTTTTTGAGGCAGAGGTTTTAGCAGGAACAGAGATTAAAAATTCAAAAGATATGGTGTTGGCGGCGGCAGAAATCGGAAAATATACGAAAGGGGCAGTCTTAGTAAAGGGAGGACATTTGACTCAGGGAGCAGATGACCTTCTCTATGAAAATGAGAAAGAAATCTGGTATTGCAAAGAAAAAATTGATAATCCAAATACGCACGGTACAGGCTGTACCCTTTCCTCTGCCATTGCATGTAATCTTGCCCAGGGATATTCCTTACAGGAAAGCGTGAAAAATGCAAAAGAATATCTTACAGGAGCTATTCGGGCAGGTCTTGATTTGGGAAAAGGCAGAGGACCGTTAAATCATCTTTACATGGGAAATCGTTGACAGAACAAAATGTATTTAGATAGAATACTGTTAAAAAACAGAAGGGGATAGGAAACATGGTTATTATTCGACAGGAAACAGAAGCAGATTATCAGAGAGTAGAAGAGATTACCAGAAAAGCTTTTTATAATCTTTATATTCCAGGGTGTTGTGAGCATTATCTGGTTCATGTGATGAGGGGGCATGAAGATTTTATTTCGGAATTGGATTTTGTAATCGAAGTCGATGGAAAAGTCATTGGAAATATCATGCATACAAAAGCCAAGCTGGTAGATGAAGAAGGAATAGAGAAAGAAATTCTGACCTTCGGACCGGTTTGCGTTTTGCCGGAATACCAAAGACAGGGGTACGGCAAGATGCTGATAGAACATTCCTTTAAAAAAGCAACGGAAATGGGATACGATACGGTTGTGATTTTCGGAAGTCCTGCTAATTACGTAAGCCGAGGCTTTAAAAGCTGTAAAAAATATAATGTTTGTGTAGAAAACGGAACATATCCGGCTGCAATGATGGTAAAAGAATTAAAAGCAGGTGTGTTAGATGGAGGAAAATGGGTATATTACGACAGCCCGGTGATGCAGATTGATGAAAAAGCAGCAGCAGAATTTGACAGAACATTAGAGCCAATGGAAAAGAAAGAGCTGCCTTGTCAGGAAGAGTTTTACATTCTCAGTCAGGCGTGTCTGCAATAATTTATAAAAATTTCTTCATTTTTTGTAACGTTTTTATAAGTGATGAGTTAATAGGGTGAAAGGAGGGAAGGAACATGGAGTTTGAACAGATATACGAACTGTATTTTAAGGATGTTTTTTTATATTTACGCAGCTTATCTGCAACAGCACAAACCGCAGAGGAAATTGCGCAGGAAGCTTTTGTAAAAGCGTGGAAATCCATAGAGAGTTATGATGGCACAAAGGATATTCGTGCATGGCTTTTTACCATTGCAAAAAATACATATTATACACATTGCAGACGAGAAAAATTTTATGCGGACTATGAAAGAAATGAAAATCAGTCGGAAACGTCCGTAGAGTTTGTTCAAATGCTGGCAGATAAAGAGAGAGCTTTTTCCATTCATAAATTTCTGCATGATATGAAAGAACCTTACAAAGAAGTGTTCAGTCTCCGTGTTTTCGGGGAATTGCCCTTTGAGAAAATCGGAGAGCTGTTTGGAAAAAGCGACAGTTGGGCAAGAGTTACCTTTTACCGTGCCAAAAAACAAATTGCAGAATATATGGAGGTGTCAGAAAATGAAGAAAATAACTTGTGAGATTATAAAAGATATTTTGCCGTTATACGTGGATGATGCGGTAAGCTCGGATACAAGAGCTATGGTGGAGGAGCATCTGGCAGAATGTAAAAGCTGTAAAAAAGAGGCGGAAGCTATGAGCAAAGCCATAAAAATTCCTATTCATAAAACAGTGGAAAAAGAACAGGCAGAGGTTTTGAAAAATATTAAAAAAACTTTCAAAAATAAGAAAATCAGAGCTTCTATAATCTCTGTTTTGGTGACAGCAGGAGTGATTGCAGGAGCTTACAGTGCCTTGGTGCTTCCGAAAATTTATATTCCCTATGAGGAAAAAGATTTTTCTATTGAAATCGTTGACGGAAAGGTTTATGCCAATTATAAAGGGGCAATAGAATATGATGGTTCAGTAGCATTCACCTCTACGGAAGATAAAAAAACGGTTTTTTACCTGTATACAAATCCTTGGAAAACTTATATTCAGCCTCTCTTTAAAAAAGAAAAAGAAGAACCTCTTATTTACATCGAAAAAGCAGAGGAAATGCAAAAAATCTATTACGGAAAATTTGATTTGCCGCAGGAAGATTATGAAACAACATGGGAGAATGCGGAGAAGGTCTGGATAAAATAAAAAAATGTGCTTCCTGCTGTAATTGGCAACAGGAAGCACATTTTTATAGCTGTTTATTTTACTGTAATCAGGTTATATTTGCTGTTTCCAATTCCGATTTTTTCTCCGTGAGTGATAGCGCTTTCCCAACAGGTTTCCGGGAAAATACTGTGGAAATGGTCGTGGTTGTGGGAAGCTCGTTCCTCTTCACTGCAATCTCCCAGCATGCTGTTTGAGAGAACAGGCTGGGCGTTTACTGCATCTGCACATGCCACATCAAGAGCTACCGGGTCAAAGGAAGCAAACATTCCTACATTTGGAACAATGGCAGCGTCATTTTCTCCGTGACAGTCACAGTATGGAGATACGTCAATGACCAGACTGATATGGAAATGAGGGCGATTGTCAATAACAGCCTTTGTATATTCTGCAATTTTGCAGTTTAAGATTTCATTGGACTCGTCAGAAGCAGATAAAATGGCGTCTTTTGGACAGACACCGATACATCTTCCGCAGCCAACGCATTTATCATGGTTAATGGTTGCTTTTTTATTTTCAAATTCAGGGGCGTCATGAGCGCAAATTTTTGCACACATTTGACAGCCGATACATAAATCTTGGTCTACATGAGGTTTTCCGGCAGAGTGCATTTCCATTTTTCCGGCTCTGGAGCCGCAGCCCATTCCGATATTTTTCAAAGCGCCGCCAAAACCTGTTGCTTCATGGCCTTTGAAATGATTTAAAGAAATGAATACGTCTGCATCCATAACCGCATGTCCGATTTTGGCTTCCTTGACGTAGGTTCCGCCTTCTACGGGAACCAGCGCTTCGTCTGTACCCTTCAGACCATCGGCAATGATAATCTGACAACCGGTTGTGGTTGGGTTAAAACCATTTAAATTGGCGCTGTCTAAATGGTCAAGGGCATTTTTTCTTCCGCCTACATATAAAGTGTTGCAGTCTGTAAGAAAAGGCTTTCCTCCTAATTCCTTTACCACATCGGCAACTGCTTTTGCATAATTCGGGCGCAGAAACGCAAGATTTCCGGGCTCTCCGAAGTGCATTTTAATAGCAACATATTTGTCTGTGAAATCAATATTTCCAATTCCGGCAGTTTTGATGAGTCTCTGCAATTTTGTGAGAAGATTATCGCCGTTTTTTACTCTTAAATCTGTAAAATATACATTTGATACTTCCATTGTCAATCCTCCTGTTAAATATTTATAAAAGAATTTTATCATTGGAAAAACCAAGATACAATAGAAAATATGGATTTTCTTTAGGCTGTTCAGGGAAAGAGAAATGTGGTAAAATTTACTGAAAAATGACGAAGGGATTGTAAAATGGGAAACAGACTTTATATGACATGCAAAAACGGATTAAATTGTAATGCTTTAATACAGGCTTTAACAAAGCTGGTAAATCGGCAGAACTTATTTGTGAAAGAAAAATTGAATGAAGAAACCAAGCAGAGACTTGCAAAAGTCTATGCCCTGCTAGAGGAAGCAGGAGAAGATTGGGAAGAAGACAGAAAGCAGCAGGAAGAATTGGGAAGGCTTTTGGATACTCTGGAATGTGAGAAAATTTGTTTTTCGTCCTTGCCGGAGGGGAATAATGAGGAAACTCTTGAGGAAAAATCCGTTTCTGTTTTTCGGATTTTACAGAAATATCATATTCCCATAGAATTGCAGCCCCAAAAGGGAGAGCTTTTAAGCTTGGGTACAGTTTGCTTTCTGGCTGTTTTCGGAGAATGGGGAACAGAGAAAACATTGGATTGCATTGTACAGACAGTGATAGAAAAAGCGGACAGAGATATTATGGTAAAGCTTTTGCTTTGTTCTGATAAGGAAAATTTGGAGAAGACAAAAGATACGGTACAGGTTTTGGAAACTAATGTGGATGATTGCAGCGGAGAGCAGCTGGGATATGCCATTGAATGTTTAATGAAGGCAGGAGCGCTGGATGCCTCATGCTTCCCCATTTATATGAAGAAAAACCGAGTTGCCTATATGCTTCAGGTGCTATGTAAAAAGGAGCGGCAGGAAGCATTGGAGGATATTATTTTTCGGGAAACTACCAGTATCGGATTACGCAGATATGAAGAAAGGCGCAGAATTTTACCCAGAACCTTTAAGGAAATTCTGCTAAAAGACGGTCATACGGTAACGGTAAAAGTATGTGAGCACCACGGGCAGAAATTCTGTTATCCGGAATTTGAAACTGTAAAAAAAGTATGCGAAGAAACGGGCAGAGCTTACAGAGATGTGTACGATGAAGCATCTGCCGCAGCGGGAGGGTATTATGAAAACCTATGAAGAAAAGAAGCGGGATTTATATAAAAAAATGAAAGAATATACAAAGAAAGATATTTGTATTGCTTTTTCAGGAGGAGTGGACAGCAGTCTTCTTTTAATGCTGGCAAGAGAATGTTTACAACAGCATAAAAAAGCAGGAAAAATTCATGCGGTAACTTTTCATACTGTTCTGCATCCATCCTGCGATTTGGAAATTGCTCAAAAGGTAGCCAAGGAAGCCGGCGCAGTTCATAAAGTGGTTTTTGTTAATGAATTAGAACAGGAAGAAATTCGGTTTAATCCTGAAAACAGATGTTATCTTTGCAAAAAAACTTTATTCCAAAAGCTTATGGAATATGCCGAAAGTCAGGGAATTTCTGTTATCATGGAAGGAACAAACGAGGACGATTTGCATGTGTATCGTCCGGGATTAAGGGCAATCAAAGAGCTGGGAGTATTAAGTCCGCTGGCTGAAGCCGGTTTTACCAAAGCAGAAGTAAGAAAATTGGCAGAGGAGTTGGGCGTTTCTGTGGCAAGCCGCCCTTCAACACCCTGCCTTGCTACAAGACTTCCTTATGGAACAGAAATTAAAACAGAAGAATTAGAGAGAATTGCTTTAGGAGAGGAATATTTAAAAGATTGCGGTTTTTCTGTGGTTAGAATAAGACTTCATGGAGAAATTTGCAGAATTGAAATTCCGAAAGATGATTTTTCTGATTTTTTGGGAAAATCTCAGGAAGTAGCGGAACATTTACAAAAAATTGGATTTCGGTATATTACTTTAGATGTACAGGGATTTCGAAGCGGAAGTATGGACGAATTCAGAAATAAAAAGTTGTCAAGAAAAAATACTTGACAGTATGGAAAGTCTGTTGTATGATAAGCAAGGTGATGCGAATGGAGAAATTTGTAGAGCAGACTTTACTGTATGATTTTTATGGTGAACTGCTGACAGTTCATCAAAGAAGAATTTATGAAGATGTGGTCTTGAATGACTACTCGCTCAGTGAAGTAGCTGACGACTTGGGAATTAGCCGTCAGGGAGTACATGATAACATCAAGCGCTGCAATAAAGCTTTGCAGGATTATGAAGCAAAGCTGCATTTGGTAGAAAAGTTTTTAAATATCAAAGAGAAAGTTCATCGTATTCACGAACTGAGTAAAAAATGTGAAAAGCTTAGCAAACAGGAATTAGTTTTCCAAGTGGAAAATATTTCTCAGGAAATTTTAGAGGAGTTATAACAGATGGCATTTGAAAGCTTAACAGACAAACTACAGAATGTATTCAAAAACTTAAGAAAAAAAGGCCGTCTGACGGAAGCCGATGTAAAAGCTGCCTTAAAAGAAGTAAAAATGGCTTTATTAGAAGCTGATGTAAGCTTTAAGGTAGTAAAACAGTTTATGAAAGCGGTACAGGAAAGAGCCATTGGACAGGATGTAATGTCCGGTTTAAATCCGGGACAGATGGTAATCAAAATCGTAAACGAAGAGCTTGTCAAGCTTATGGGAAGCGAGACAACGGAGATTGCCTTAAAGCCGGGAAATGAAGTGACTGTTCTTATGATGGTGGGACTTCAAGGTGCCGGTAAAACAACGACTACTGCAAAGCTGGCAGGAAAGTTGAAATCCAAAGGCAAAAAGCCTCTTTTAGCAGCCTGTGACGTATATCGTCCTGCGGCGATTAAACAGCTTCAGGTAAATGGTGAAAAACAGGGTGTGGACGTATTTTCCATGGGCGATAAAAACAGTCCTGTGGACATTGCGAAAGCTGCTTATGAACATGCCAAAAATGAGAAGTATAATGTTTTGATTTTAGATACGGCAGGTCGCCTTCATATTGATGAAGATATGATGGAAGAGCTGGAGAAAATCAAAGAAGCTATTACTGTGGATCAGACTTTGCTGGTAGTAGATGCCATGACAGGTCAGGACGCTGTAAATGTTGCAGAAACCTTTGGCGAAAAAGTAGGCATTGATGGCGTAATACTGACGAAGATGGATGGTGACACCCGAGGCGGTGCTGCTCTTTCTATAAAGGCAATCAGCGGAAAACCGATTTTATATGTTGGTATGGGTGAGAAACTTTCTGATTTGGAACAGTTTTATCCGGAACGTATGGCATCCCGTATTTTAGGTATGGGAGATGTTATGAGTCTGATTGAAAAGGCACAGGCAAATCTGGATGAAGAAAAAGCAAAGGAAATGGAGCAGAAGTTCCGTAAAAATTCTTTTGGTTTTGATGATTATCTGGAAAGTATGAACCAGATGAAGAACATGGGCGGCTTATCCAGCGTACTGAGTATGCTGCCAGGTGTAGGTTCTCAGATGAAAGATTTGGAAGGTATGGTTGATGAAAAGGATATGGCTCGCAAAGAGGCAATTATCCTGTCTATGACACCGAGAGAACGCTCTCATCCGGAAATTTTAAATCCATCAAGAAAATACCGCATTGCAAAAGGTGCCGGTGTGGATGTGTCAGAAGTTAATCGTATGGTAAAGCAGTTTGAACAGGCTAAGAAAATGATGAAACAGATGCCCGGTTTAATGGGTGGCAAAGGTGGTAAAAGAGGAAAATTCAAACTTCCCTTTTAACATATATGAAAGATAATGAAATAAACCAGGAGGTGAAATGAAATGGCAGTAAAAATCAGATTAAGAAGAATGGGACAGAAAAAGGCTCCTTTTTATAGAATCGTTGTAGCAGATTCCAAATCTCCAAGAGACGGAAGATTTATCGAAGAAATCGGAACATACGACCCAACTCAGGAACCAAGCGTATATAAAGTAGATGAAGAAGCAGCTAAAAAATGGCTTGCAAACGGTGCTCAGCCAACAGATGTTGTTGCTAAAATCTTTAAACTGGCTGGTATCGAAAAATAATCTGGGGGGTGTCTTGTAATGAAAGAATTAGTTGAAGTAATTGCAAAATCTCTCGTAGATTGTCCTGATGAAGTCGTTGTGACGGAAACAGAAGATAATGATGCGATTTTCGTGGAGCTCAAAGTGGCGGCTTCCGATATGGGTAAAGTAATCGGCCGTCAGGGACGCATTGCAAAAGCAATTCGTACTGTCGTAAAAGCAGCTTCTTCCAAGAGTGACAAGAAAGTAGTCGTAGATATTTTACAGTAAGCAAGAGGTGAGCGCTATATGCGCCCCTTTTGCTTTTTGTTTTCATAGGAGATATAACTGATGGAAGATTTATTGCAAGTGGGCGTAATTACCACTACACATGGAATCAGAGGAGAAGTAAAGGTTTTTCCTACCACAGATGATGCACATAGATTTGATTATTTACAAAGTGTACTTTTAGATACAGGGAAAGAGCTGTGTGAGCTTGATATAGAGAGAGTAAAATATTTTAAACAGTATGTTATTTTAAAATTTAAAGACGTAGATAACATCAATGATATTGAGCCATATAAAGGAAAAAGTCTGTATGTGACAAGAGAGTTTGCAGTGCCTTTAAAAGAAAATGAATATTATATTGCAGATTTAATTGATATGGAAGTATATCTGGAAAATGGTGAATATTTTGGAACATTAATGGATGTTATGGAAACAGGAGCCAATGATGTTTATGTGGTTCACATTGAAAGCGGCAAAGAAGTTTTAATACCGGCAATTAAGGACTGCATTAAAAAGGTTGATGTAGAAAACGGAAAAATGGTCATTCACCTTTTAAAAGGTCTGTGCTAGGAGGAGAAAAATGGATTTTCATGTACTTACGCTGTTTCCTGAAATGGTGGAAAATACAGTTCAGACCAGTATTACAGGCAGAGCGGTGAAAAACGGAAAAATATCCCTTCATACGGTAAATATCAGAGATTTTTCAGATAACAAACATTCTCGTGTAGATGATTATCCGTATGGAGGCGGCGCAGGAATGGTTATACAGGCAGAACCGGTGTATCAGGCATATCAGTCTGTAAAAAAGCAGACTGTGAAACCTCGATGTATTTATCTTACACCACAGGGTAAAGTTTTTAATCAGACTATGGCAGAAGAGTTTGCATTGGAAGAGGAACTGGTTTTTCTCTGTGGACATTATGAAGGAATTGATGAAAGAGTTTTAGAGGAAATTGTGACAGATTATGTTTCTATTGGAGACTATGTACTCACCGGAGGGGAATTGGCCGCCTGCGTTATGATTGATGCAATTTCCAGATTTGTGCCGGGTGTTTTAAACAATGAAGAGTCTTCTCAGTTTGAGTCTATACAGGATAATTTGTTAGAATATCCTCATTACACCAGACCGGAGAGCTGGAGAGGAAAAGATGTACCAGCTGTATTGTTGACAGGTGATCATACGAAAATCGAGGCATGGAGACTGCAGGAGTCTTATAAAAGAACGCAGGAAAGACGCCCTGATTTAAGAGCAAAAAATCGTCCGGTAACAGCAGCTTATTTCAGTCCGACAGAGGGGACAAAAAAAGCAGCAGAACTATTGGCAGGTTGTTTGACACAAAATCCGCAATACATTGACCTGACAAGACGCAAGCTTCGCAGAGAAAAAAGAGAGTTTTCCAGTCAGGAATTGCTCATTGCAGCGGCGCCGGTATATGGAGGACAGCTTCCGTCTTTGGAGGATACGCTGTTTTCAAATTTAAAAGGAAATCAAACACCTTGCGTTATCATGGCTGCTTATGGAAACAGACATTATGACGATACCCTCTCTCAGATGAAAAAAATCTTAGAGGAAAGAGGCTTTGTTTGCATTGGAGCCATTGCGCCGATTATTCCTCATATTTATGCAGATAAATTAGGTGCGGGAAGACCAGATGAAACAGATGAAATGATATTTAAAAAGTTTGCGGTTTTGGTTAAGAAACGTATAGAAGATGGAGAAAAAACTGGTTTTTCTTCCATTGATGTTCCGGGAAATCCTGTACCGGATAAAAAAGAAATGAAACCTGTTCAAAAATATTTTGATAAAGAGAAGTGTACAGGCTGTCAGGTATGCGTGCAAAAATGCCCGGTATATGCAATTTCAAAGGATACGCTGGAAATTGACGAAAAGAAATGTATTTCCTGTATGCGCTGTGCTGTGCTTTGTAAAAGAGGTGCGAGAACTTACGATGCATCAAAAGTAAAAGCGCATTTAGAAGAAAAATTTTCAACACCAAGAGAGGTGGAATTTTTCTAATCTCTTTAAAAATCAAGGGAAAATACTTGACAAGGATATGTGTGCATAGTATAATTACCCATGTTGTAAAAAGAGATGGTCCTCTGTTGCTGATTGCATTAAGAACGTCCGAATTTAAAGGAGAAAAATCATGAACGAAATTATTAAAAACATTGAAGCTGCTCAGATGAAAGCAGAAGCACCAGAATTCAACGTAGGAGATACTGTAAGAGTTCACGGAAAAATCAAAGAAGGTAACCGTGAAAGAATTCAGATTTTCGAAGGTGTTGTATTAAAGAAACAGGGTGGAAGCAACCGTGAAACATTCACAGTTAGAAAAAATTCTAACGGAATTGGTGTTGAAAAAACATGGCCATTACACTCCCCTAACGTAGAAAAAGTAGAAGTTATCAGACGTGGTAAAGTAAGACGTGCAAAACTGAACTACTTAAGACAGCGTGTAGGTAAAGCAGCGAAAGTAAAAGAGTTAGTAAAATAATAACGTAAACATGACAGGGACACATACTTTGGTATATGTCCCTGTTTCTTCAATACGAATAATTCAGGTGAAACAGAATGAAAAAAAAGAGAAGCAAAAAGAAGAGAGAACAGCAAAGAGAAATGGCACTGGAATTCATTAAAAGCAAAAGAGGGAGAATTGTCTTTGGCTGGATATTTCAGGTAGCGGTAGTATTGGCTGTTGCTGCAGTGGTGTCTATTTTCTTTTTTCAGAGTATTCGCATGCAGGAAAGCAGCATGGAACCTACTTTGCAGACAGGCGAAACCTTTTTTATAAATAAGCTGGCATATAAACTGACAGGTCCGAAGAGGGGCGATATGATTGCCTTTACAAAAGACGGAAAAGATCATGCTGCTATTCATATTAAGAGAGTTATCGGACTTCCGGGAGAAACCATTCAAATTCAGGATGGCGAAGTTTATATTGACGGTGAGAAATATAAGGAAAAAATAGAAGTCGATAAGATGACGAACCCCGGCCTGGCAGATCAGGGGGTTACTTTGAAAAGTGATGAATATTTTGTATTAGGTGATAATCGGAATAACAGTGAAGACAGTCGTTTTGCAGAAGTGAAAAAGGTAAAAAAGAAATACATCGAAGGTAAACTGTGGTTTCGAATTGCACCGTTTGGTAAAATTGGATTTGTAAAACATTAGACAAAAGGAGAAGAAGCATGAATTATCAATGGTACCCAGGACACATGACAAAAGCAAAACGTATGATGCAGGAGAATATTAAACTCATTGACCTGATTATTGAGGTGGTGGATGCGCGAATTCCTTTTTCCAGTCGAAATCCTGATATAGATGAGCTTGGGAAAAATAAAGCAAGGCTTATTTTGCTGAATAAATCAGATTTGGCAGATGAACGCGAAAATGAGAAATGGGCAGAATATTTCAAAAGAAAAGGTTATTATGCAGTAAAATTAAATGCAAAAAGCGGGGCAGGGATAAAAGGTGTTCTTCCTGTTGTTATGGAGTCCTGTAAGGAAAAACTTGAACGGGACAGAAAAAGAGGAATTATCAATAGACCAATCAGGGCTATGGTAGTGGGGATTCCCAATGTGGGAAAATCTACTTTTATCAACGCTTTTGCGGGAAAAGCCTGTACAAAAACAGGAAATAAACCGGGTGTGACAAAAGGAAAACAGTGGATACGTATTAATAAAAATGTAGAACTTCTTGATACACCGGGGATTTTGTGGCCTAAATTTGAAGACCAGAGTGTAGGAGCAAAACTTGCTATGGTGGGTTCTATTAAAGATGAAATTTTAAACTTAGAAGAGTTAGCTTTGGAACTGCTAAAATATCTTCATGAATGTTATGATGGGATTTTAGCAAAGCGCTATGATATTGAGGAAAGTGAAAACACTCTTTCTATGTTGGAACAGATTGCAGAAAACAGAAAATGTATCCAAAGAGGAAATGAACTGGATTATCTGAAAGCGGCAAATATTCTGCTGGAAGAATTCAGAAATGGGAAAATCGGAAAAATTACTTTGGAAAAGCCGGAGGCTTAAAATGGAGAGTATTCAGGAAATAAAAGAAAAATTTAAGAATACATCGCTACAGGAATTGCCTGCTCTGTGTGAAATTTATGGGGCAGATGAACGAAAAGGCGTACAGAAGCTTGTAGAACAGGGACAGAAGCGTGTATTAGCTTTAGAAAAGGAAAAAGAACGTTTAAAGCAGATGCGGGAATTTGAGCATAAATATGAACATTTAGGCTATATTTGCGGAATTGATGAAGTGGGACGAGGTCCTTTTGCCGGTCCGGTTGTGGCAGGAGCTGTAATTTTGCCGCCTGACTGTGAAATTCTGTATGTGAATGACTCAAAACAGCTTTCTGAAAAAATGAGAGAACAGCTCTATGATGAAATTATGGAGAAGGCGGTTTCTGTGGCAGTTGGATATGCAAGCCCACAGAGAATTGATGAGATTAATATTTTACAGGCAACTTATGAAGCAATGAGAGAAGCGGTTTCAAAGCTTGAGGTAACTCCTCAGATTTTATTAAATGATGCAGTGACAATCCCACAAATTACCATACCGCAGGTTCCGATTATTAAGGGAGATGCCAAAAGCATTTCCATAGCAGCGGCAAGTATTGTGGCAAAGGTTACCAGAGATCGTCTGATGCGGGAGTATGATAGAATTATGCCGGAATATGGGTTTGCATCCAATAAAGGATATGGTTCGAAAGAACATATTGAAGCCATCAAGAAGTATGGTCCGACGCCCATACACAGAAGGAGTTTTATTCATAATGTGACAGGGAAAAGTTATGAATGAAATTGGCAGAAGATATGAAGCAAAGGCTGCTGAATTCCTGGAAAAACAAGGATATTCCATATTGGAACGAAATTTTCAGTGCAGACAAGGAGAAATTGATTTAATCGGAAAAGAGGGAGAATATCTGTGTTTTATTGAGGTGAAATACAGAGGCAGTTCAAGCTATGGAACTCCATTGGAAGCAGTGACAAAAGCAAAGCAGAGAAAAATTTCCAGAACGGCATTGTATTATCTTATGAAGGAAGGTTATCCGGAGGACACGCCTTGCCGTTTTGATGTAGTGGGAATGGTTGCTGATAAGGCAGAACTTGTTCGAAATGCTTTTGAATATCAAAGATAAATGAAAAAAATCAATAGAATAATTGCATAAATTTGACAGAAAATCTTAGGTACTATTACATAAATGTTACGAAAAGATGAAAAAAGACTATTCTTCCTGTGAAGTTTGTGTTATAATCGGTTTTGGTTATGAAAAGGAGCTTTGATTATGAGGAAAAAAACAAGTACAGGCCTGATTTTGGGGTTTTTATCAGCAAGTCTGATTATCACTCCTTGTTACGCTGCAACAACACAGAGTAAGATTTCTGCAGAGCAGGGTAAACAAAAGGAAAATGAGAAACAGTTAAATGATGCTCAGGGAAGAATCAAAAGTCTGGAATCCAAGAAAAACGATTTGGAAGGGTACTTGACAGAACTGAATAACCAGCTTAGCGAATTGGGAGAAAACCTTCAGGATATTCAGAGTCAGTCAGATGCAAAACAGGAAGAACTGGCGGAGCTTGAAACCCAGCTGGGGGAAGCGCAAAAGAAAGAGGAAGAACAGTATTCCAAGATGAAACTTCGTATTCAATATATGTACGAAAATTCAAATAGTTCTTATATGACGTTGTTTTTGGAAGCGAAAGATCTTTCGGAATTTTTGAGTCAGGCAGAAAATATGTCACAGATGACTAAGTATGACAGAAAGATGCTGGAAGAATATAAGAAGACAACAGAGGAAATTAAGGAAAAAGAAGAAAGTATAAAAAAAGAGCAGGAGAAGCTTAATAAACTTCATCAGGAAAGCTTGGACAAGCAGGATGAAATTTCAACAGTAATGAAAAGTACACGTGCTCAGATGGAAGAATATGAAACACAGATTTCAAATGAGCAAAATACAACGAAAACATTACTGAATAAAATCAATGCGCAGAGTGATAAAATTAACAGCTTAATTAAACAGGAAAAAGATGAAGAAGCGGCACAGTCCCAGAATTCATCTTCTCAAAGTCAAAAACCAAGCAATACAACACCGGAAAATACAACAAAACCAGATAACAAAACTGAGCCGGAAGAAAGTAAACCACAAGAACCAGAGTTAGAAGAGGATAGTGACAATAATTCTCAGAACTCTCAGGAAAATCAGGAAAATGACAATCAGAATTCTTCAGGTGAGAAATATTTAGGAAAGTTTAAGATTACAGCTTATTGTAATGGGTCTTGCTGTGGCGGGCATTCCAGTGGTTTAACTGCCAGTGGAACAACTCCGGTACAGGGAAGGACTGTTGCCATGGGTGGAGTACCATTTGGTACAAAACTTAGAATTAATGGTACAGTCTATACTGTAGAGGACAGAGGCGTACCTTATGGACACGTGGATGTTTATTTTGAGAAGCATGAAGATGCACATGCGTTTGGAAAAATGTATGCGGACGTATATCAGGTGAATTAAAGATTACATATAAAAAACAGATGGTCACATGGCCATCTGTTTTTCAATCTCTGATAAGCTTTTAGCATCTTTTCAGAAGCTTGTTGATTTTTTCTGTTGTATTTCGAACTTTATTTACGGATAAGTCATGGTTTAAAATATCCATGATACTTGCCAGATATTTACTCATATCAGCTTCCAGATAATAAGGACGTGTAAGCAATTCAGGATTTCGGTAATTCAGATTTGTGGTAATCACGCGATAAATATAACCTTTTTCATAATATTCATCGAATTTTTCAAGACCATCTGTGAAAAGACCGAAAGTAGTACATACGATAACACGTTTTGCTTTACGTTCTTTTAATTTTCTTGCAACATCCAACATGCTTTCTCCGGAAGAGATCATATCATCAATGACGATAACGTCTTTTCCTTCTACGGAGTCGCCTAAAAATTCATGGGCTACAATTGGATTACGCCCATTTACAACAGTAGAGTAATCACGACGTTTGTAGAACATACCCATGTCAACACCCAGAATATTAGAGAAGTAAACGGCTCTCTGCATAGCGCCTTCATCAGGGCTGATGATCATTAAGTGTTCGTTGTCGATTTTAAAATCTTCAATGTTTGCACATAATGTTTTTAAGAACTGATAAGTTGGCATGAAATTATCAAATCCCGATAAAGGAATGGCGTTCTGCATACGTGGATCATGAGCGTCAAAAGTAATGATATTAGAAACGCCCATTTGAACTAATTCTTGAAGTGCCAATGCACAGTCAAGAGACTCTCTTTTGCTTCTTTTGTGCTGACGGCTTTCGTAAAGAAATGGCATGATTACGTTGATACGATGAGCTTTGCCGGCAGCAGTAGCAATAATACGTTTCAAATCCTGATAATGATCGTCTGGTGACATGTGATTTACATGTCCGCACATATTGTAAGTTAAGCTATGATTGCAGACATCCACCATAACGAACATATCTGCGCCACGGATTGACTCGTTGATAACACCTTTGGCTTCCCCTGAACCAAAACGCGGGCAATTGCAATCAATGAGAAAGCTGTTTTCAGCATAACCCCGGAAATTTAAACCGGATTGATTGTGAGAATTTAATTCTTTTCGGAATTGTACCAGATGAGCATCTACCTGAGAAGCTAATTCAGAACAGCTTTTTAATGCTGCAATTTTAATAGGAGCCACCGGGATAGATTTTTCCAGTAAACTGATATTAACCATAATGACCTCCATTTTAGAGTTTTTTGACATAATTACACAATAAGTTATAACATTCGACACGTATGGGAGTCAAGGAAAAATATTGCTTTTTTCATATAATATTGGTATTATAGAAAATAACGGGCATTTGCAGGAGGAAAAATATGAAAAATAACCGACATAAAATAAGCCAGGTGAAAGAAGGAAGCATTGCCTGGGAGTTAGAATTAGAGCCGGGAGATGAATTAATCAGCATCAACGGAGAAACTATAGAGGATGTTTTTGATTATCATTATCTGGTGAATGACGAATATATAGAATTGCTGGTAAGAAAACCAAGTGGGGAAGAATGGGAACTGGAAATCGAAAAAGAATTTGAAGAAGATTTAGGTATTGAGTTTGAAAACAGCCTTATGGATGAATATCGTTCCTGCAGGAATAAATGTGTTTTCTGCTTTATTGATCAGATGCCACCGGGAATGAGAGATACCTTATATTTTAAAGATGATGACTCACGCTTATCTTTTTTACAGGGGAATTATGTAACGCTGACAAATATGAGTGACCATGATATTGACAGAATTATTCATTATCATTTAGCGCCGATTAATATTTCTTTTCAGACGACAAATCCAACACTTCGGTGTAAAATGCTGAATAATCGCTTTGCAGGTGATATTTTCCCTAAGGTACAACGCCTGTTTGAAGCAGGAATTGAGATGAATGGACAAATTGTGCTTTGTAAAGGGTTAAATGATAAAGAAGAGCTGGAGCGCAGTATTCGTGATTTGACACAGTATTTGCCTCACTTACGCAGTGTCTCTGTTGTTCCTGTGGGGCTCAGTAAATTCAGGGACGGGCTGTATCCGTTAGAGCCTTTTACAAAAGACGAGGCAGCGCAGGTGATTGACACTATTGAAAACTGGCAAAAGAAAATTTTTCCTGAGTTTGGTGTACACTTTATTCATGCCAGTGACGAATGGTATCTTCTGGCAGGAAGAGAGCTTCCGGAGGAAGATAGATATGATGGATATCTCCAATTAGAAAATGGAGTGGGAATGTTACGGCTTTTGGATGTAGAAGTGACAGAAGCGTTAGAGGAAAAAAAATCTGATGAAAGAAAGAGGAAAATTTCCTTTGCTACGGGAAGATTGGCATATCCGTATATAAAAAAATATGCAGATAAAATTACGAAAAAATTTCCTCATATAGAAATCCAAGGATATGAAATCCGAAATGATTTCTTCGGGGAACGGATTACAGTTTCCGGGCTTTTAACAGGACAAGATATTATGAAACAGCTTGCAGGGAAAGATTTGGGAGAATGCCTGTTACTTCCTTGTAATTTACTCCGAAGCGGAGAAGATGTGTTTTTAGATGATAAAACTGTAGGCGAAATGGAAACTGTTTTGAAAGTTCCTGTGCGTATTGTGGATGAGGCAGGAGCAGATTTTGTGGCGGCAGTTTTAGGAGAAGATACAGGAAAAACAAATAAAAGGAGAACAATGTATGAGCAAACCGATTGTAGCAATTGTTGGAAGGCCTAATGTAGGAAAATCAACACTTTTTAATGCCCTTGCAGGGGAAAAGATTTCAATTGTAAAGGATACACCGGGAGTTACAAGAGATAGAATTTATGCAGAAGTAACATGGCTGGATAAAAGTTTTACCATGATTGATACCGGAGGAATTGAACCGGAGAGTAAAGATATTATTCTCTCTCAGATGAGGGAGCAGGCACAGATTGCTATTGATACTGCAGATGTTATTATTTTTATGACGGATGTGCGTCAAGGTCTGGTAGATGCAGACGCAAAGGTAGCAGATATGCTTCGAAGAAGTAAAAAACCTGTGGTTTTAGTTGTAAATAAGGTGGACAGTTTCCAGAAATTTATGATGGATACTTATGAATTTTATAATTTGGGAATTGGCGAACCTGTACCTATTTCTGCTGCGTCTATGCTGGGGCTGGGGGATATGCTGGAAAAAGTTGTAGAGCATTTCGATGATAATGCGCAAAATGATGAGGAAGATGAAATTCCGAAAATTGCAGTGGTAGGAAAACCGAATGTAGGGAAATCTTCTCTGATTAATAAAATTTTAGGGGAAGACAGAGTGATTGTTTCTAATATTGCAGGAACAACCAGAGATGCCATTGATACAAAAGTTACCTATCAGGGAAAGGAATATACTTTTATTGATACGGCAGGCCTTCGCAGAAAAAATAAGATTAAAGAAGAATTGGAACGTTATAGCATCATTCGTACTGTAACTGCTGTAGAAAGAGCAGATGTGGTGGTTATGATGATTGATGCAACAGAGGGTGTTACAGAGCAGGATGCCAAAATTGCAGGAATTGCTCATGACAGAGGAAAAGGTGTCGTAATTGCCGTAAACAAATGGGATGCCATTGAAAAGAATGATAAAACCATTTATAAGTTTACAAATAAAGTAAGAGAAACACTTTCTTATATGCCTTATGCTGAGATTATGTTTATTTCTGCACATACAGGACAGAGAATTCCAAAATTATTTGAAACTATCGATATGGTTCTGGAAAATCAGACTCTTCGTATTCAGACCGGAGTCTTAAATGAAATTATTACAGAAGCTACTGCTCTTCAACAGCCACCTTCTGATAAAGGAAAACGTCTGAAAATTTTCTATACCACACAGGTTGCAGTAAAACCGCCTACCTTTGTTATTTTTGTAAATGATAAAGAATTAATGCATTTTTCTTATGTAAGATATCTGGAAAATAAAATCAGAGAAGCATTTGGATTTAAAGGAACTTCACTGAAATTTATTATTCGTGAGCGAAAAGAAGGAGAATAGAGAAAATGTTAGCGCGGATGATTTGTCTGGTAATCGGCTATGTATGTGGGTTGTTTCAGACATCCTACATCTATGGAAAGAAAAACGGAATTGATATACGTGAACATGGAAGCGGAAATGCGGGAAGTACCAATGCGTTGAGAACACTTGGGAAAAAGGCAGGAGCTTTAACGCTGTTAGGCGATTGCTTGAAATGTGTAGTGGCAATTTTTATTGCCAAGTTACTTTTCGCTTCTCATCAGGGAGAGGATTTGCTTCTGTTAGAATTATACGCGGGAGCAGGATGTATTTTAGGACATAATTTCCCATTCTATCTAAAATTTAAAGGCGGAAAGGGAATTGCAGCATCAGTGGGGCTTTTACTTGCCTTTGACTGGAGGCTGTTTCTGATTTGTGCTGTTTTATTTTTTGGGGCATTTTTCCTTACGCATTATGTATCCCTGGGATCTTTGCTGGCATACTTTGGATTTGTAGCAGCACTTATTATTTTTGGACAAATGGGAACTTATGACTGTACACAGCCTGCATTGTATGAGATGTATGGTGTGGCAGTAGCATTAATGCTTCTTGCATATTGGCGGCATAGACAGAATATTGTTCGTTTAATACACGGAAACGAAAATAAAATTTTTCTGGGGAAAAAGAGGTAGAAGCTTATGAGTAAAGTAAGTGTAATTGGGGCAGGAAGCTGGGGTACGGCTCTGGCAATTCTTTTGGAGAAAAACGGACATCAGGTGACTCTGTGGTCGCACAGGGAAGAAGAGGCTGAAAAGCTGGCGAAAAGCAGAGAGCATAAATCAAAGCTGCCGGGGGTACATATACCGGAAGGAATTGCAATCACCGGGGATTTAGAAGAGGCTCTGAAAGAAAAAGAGGTTATTGTTTTTGCAGTACCTTCTGTAGCGGTACGCAGCACGGCGAAAAAAGTCAGCCCTTATGTGAACGAAGGGCAATTGATTGTAAATGTGGCAAAGGGAATAGAAGAGTCTACTTTGATGACGCTTACCGATATCATTGAAGAAGAAATTCCCGGGGCAAAGGGCTGTGTGTTATCCGGCCCCAGTCATGCAGAGGAAGTAAGCCGAGGGCTTCCTACAACTTGTGTGGTTGGCGCAAAGGATAAAGAAACAGCGGAGTTTTTACAGAATATTTTTATGAGTCCTGTATTTCGTGTTTATATCAGTCCGGATATCCTGGGTATTGAGCTGGGCGGCGCACTGAAAAATGTAATTGCACTGGCAGCGGGAACAGCAGATGGACTGGGATATGGTGATAATACAAAGGCTGCATTAATTACAAGAGGAATTACAGAGATTGCCCGTCTGGGTATTGCCATGGGTGCAAGAGCAGATACTTTTTATGGCTTGTCGGGTATTGGTGATTTAATTGTGACTTGCGCCAGCAAGCATAGCAGGAATAGAAAAGCCGGCTATCTTATGGGACAGGGGAGAAATATGTATCAGGCTATGGATGAGGTTAATATGGTAGTGGAAGGTGTATATTCTGCCAAGGCAGGTCTTGCGCTGTCGAAAAAATATAACGTTGAAATGCCTATTATTGAACAGGTAAATAAAGTACTCTTTGAAGGAAAGGCACCGGCAGAAGCAGTGAAAGAACTAATGGTGCGAGATAAGAAGATTGAGTCCTGGGACAGTACGTGGACAATGGAATAAAAATAGAGAAGCTGCATATTTATGTGATATGTAGCTTCTCTGTTTTTTGTTTCATAGGAAATGGCATCCTATGAAACGAAAAATGCTCCGCAAGGATGCGCAGCTCGCAAAAATGAAATTATCATTTTGTGAACCGCTCGCGCGCAATCTTTCTTATAAATAAGGCACCATGTCTTCGGGAACGCCGGTAATACGCTGTCCGGTATTCATGGCAGAAATAGCGGACATTTCTTCTTCGGTTAAAGAAAAATCGAATATTTTGCTGTTTTCTTCGATATGATTTTTCTGCCCTGATTTAGGAATGACAGAAATATTTTGCTGGACAAGCCAGCGAAGTCCGATTTGTGCAGGTGTCTTTTGGTGTTGCTTTCCGATTTCGATCATTAAAGGACTATTTGCATAAGCGCCCCTGGCGAGAGGTGCATAAGCCTGAATGGCAATTCCATTCGTCTGACAATAAGAAATAAGTTCCGGGTTCTGGAAAAGAGGATGCATTTCTATTTGATTGACAGCAGGAGTAATATCAGATGCTTCTTTTAATAGTTCCAAATCATGTATGGAAAAGTTTGAAACACCAATAGATTTTATTACACCGGAAGACTGTAATTTCTCAAAAACCTGCCAGGTATTGCAGAAACAGCCGGGTACAGGCCAGTGGATTAAATATAAGTCTAAATAATCCAATCCTAATCTTTCCAGACTGCGATAGAAACTATCTTCAATATTTCCGATACGCTGTGCGGTATTCCAGAGCTTTGTAGTAATAAATAATTCACTGCGTGGGATGGAAAGAGCCTTGATTGCTCTTCCGATACCTTCTTCGTTTTTATAAAAAGAAGCTGTGTCAATCAGATGATAGCCACAGGAAAATGCTTCCAGAATTCCCTGTTTTAATTCCGTGTCATCTAATGTTTTATATGCGCCAAGTCCTAATAAGGGCATTTCTCTTGTGTCGTTTAATTGGATGATGTGATTGCCGAAAGACATATAAAAACCTCCTTGTAGTTAAAAACAGTATAACATGAAAATATGAAGAATGTACAACGTTTTTATTAAATTTTGGCATTGATAAAAGATTGTTCAAAAACCTACAAAATATGAAAAAAACAAAAGCAGTACAAAAAGAACAAAAGTAAGGCGTTGGAGCTATTGAACAAAAACAACAAAAAGTTAAGCAAATAAGGGAAGATATTGAAAATATTTACAGGTTGGACGGAGAAAAAAACATAAAATATCTTGATAAAAATAATGAAACCATGTATAATGAAGTTAATTGATAAATTATTGTCATTCAGTGCGCAAAAATATAAAAAGGCGCATAGAAAGGATGGAAAAATGCATTTAATTAAAGATGAAAATGGGAATGTGATTCCTCATGGCGGTGAACATCATCATCATGAGCATGAACATTGTGGCAGCTGTAATAGTGATTGCCAGGGAAGCTGTACTGATGAAGTGGTAGCTTTATTAAATTATATGTTATCACACAATGAGCATCATGCAGAAGAATTGGATCAGATGGCAGAAAACCTGGAAAAATTAGGTATGTCAGATGCTGCAAAATCCGTTAAAGAAGGTGTTGCGGATTTTAAAAAAGGTAATATGCGTTTGGGACTGGCCCTGACACTTGTTAAGGAACATTTAAAGGAGGCTTAAATATGTGTCTTGCAACTGTTCAAAAAGAAAGTGATAATACTGTTATTTGCAAAATGGTAAGTCGTATTGATGTAGAAGGAGAAAATGTTATTCTTCGTGATATCATGGGCGAAAAAACAGTAATAAAAGGGAAAATCCTTATGGTGGATTTGGCGAACAGCATTGTAAAGCTGGATTGCGAATAAGATTTTAAAGGGTAACACCTTAAAATAATATAATATTTTTTTAATGCGGAGGTACAAACTTATGAAATTATCAGATGCAATGAGAGAGAAAATGCTCCTTTCTTTTGAGCTTTTCCCACCAAAAACAGACAAAGGTATGGAAAATCTTCCTGGAACAATTGAACATTTATGTAAGTATAAACCAGAATATATTTCCTGTACATACGGAGCCGGCGGAACAAACGTTGGTAAAAACATGGATGTATGTAAAATGATTAAAGATGCAGGAACAACTCCTGTTACACATTTTACATGTATTGGAAACACAGCAGAAGGTATTAAAGAACAGCTTCAGAATTACCTGGATAATGGCGTGGATCATATGCTGGCTCTTCGTGGAGACCTTCCATTTGGATGGACAGGAACAGGCGGTGATTTCGCTTACGCAACAGACTTAGTTGCTTATGTTCGTAAAGAATTTGGCGATAAAATTGAAATCGCAGTTGCAGGTTCACCAGAAGGACATATTTCCTGCCGTAGTTTAGAAGCTGATATCGCAGTTCTGAAACAGAAACAGGACAATGGTGCTGATTACATTATGACTCAGTTATGCTGGGATATGGAACAGTTTAAATACTGGTTAGATGCAATTCGTTGTGCCGGTATTACAATGCCTGTTGATGTAGGTATTATGCCAATTTTAGATCAGGCTGCTACAATCAATATGGCTCTGTCACGTAACGCATGTGTAATGCCACGTGAACTTTGCGAAATTATCTCCAAAAACTGGATCTTCCCAAATCCATTTGTACAGGATCCATTTGATGCAGATGTTGAAGGCAAGAAAGCAAGATTTAAAGAAGCTGGTATTGAATATACAATCAGACAGATTGATGAATACCGTGCTTGCGGTATCGATGGTATCCATCTGTACGCATTAAATAAATGGAAAGACGTATCTGAAATTATTGATCGTTCAGGACTTCGTACATTAGTATAAAAAAATGTAAAACAAACATAGGAGGTGCCCTTTATGGCGCATGTAATTGCAGTTGCCGGAAAAGGCGGCGTAGGTAAGACAACATTGACTGGACTTATTATTCAGTATCTGGGCGAAAAGGGCAAAGGTCCTATTCTTGCAGTAGATGCAGATGCGAATTCAAACTTAAATGAGGTGCTTGGTGTAGAAGTGGAAGCTACTCTCGGCGATGTCCGTGAAGAAGTTGCCCGCTCTGAAATGGCGAAAGATAATCCTATTCCGGCAGGAATGACAAAAGCGGATTATATGGAGTTTAAGTTTGATGATGCTTTGGTTGAGGATAAGGATTTTGACTTGCTGGTTATGGGACGCACACAGGGAAAAGGCTGTTACTGTTTTGTAAATGGTCTTTTGCAGGCGCAGCTTCAGCGATTAGAAAAAAATTATCCGTACATTATCGTAGATAATGAAGCTGGAATGGAGCACATCAGCAGAGGTGTACTTCCCGGTATGCAAACAGCAATTCTGGTGAGTGACTGTTCCCGCAGGGGCGTACAGGCAGTAGGAAGAATTGCAAAACTGATTGAGGAATGTGATATGCATCCTCGTCAGATTGGATTGATTATTAACCGTGCACCGGGTGGCGTGCTTAATGAGGGTACAAAGCAGGAAATTGAAAATCAGGGACTTCATCTTTTGGGCGTAGTGCCTCAGGATGAAACGGTTTTTGACTATGACTGTGAAGGAACACCTACTATTAAATTGCCGGAAGACTCTCCGGTGAAAAAAGCTATACGGGAAATAGTCGATAAGTTAGATATTTAAAGCGTAAGCTTTCTCCTCTCTGTCCGGGCATAAGAAGAACCTGTTGTAGCACAAGCTATGAAATAGCTGGAAACAATTTTGATGCAGCTATTGAGACAGAGAGGATTTTTTATAAAGCTTGTAACCCCCTGGGGTGGATATAGGGGTATACAGTCCACCCGAAAATTGAAGAATGCCAACTTCAGGAAAAAATATTTGAAAAAGAGGCGACAATAAAAGGAGGATATTCATGAGTGAATTCAGATTAACAACAGTAGAAGAATTTGAAGCTGCTACTGCGAGACTTCTGGAAACAGGCGCTAAAGTAGGCGCTGATTCCTGGCAGGCTCGTGTAAAAAATCAGACACCACATTGTAAATTTGGAGAAGAAGGTATTTGCTGCCGTATCTGTACAATGGGACCATGCCGCATTACAAAGAAAGCACCAAGAGGTATTTGCGGTTGTGACGTACATGGTATCGTAGGACGTAACTACCTGAAATTTACAGCAGGCGGAGCTTCCGCACATTCCGACCATGGTCGTGAAATCTGCCATACTCTGTATGAAACAGCGGCAGACGGATGCTATAAAGTAAAAGACCCTGAAAAATTAATCCGCATTGCAAAAGAATGGGGAATGGAAACAGAAGGCAAAGACATTTATGAATTAGCACATGAAGTTGCGTTAGAAGGTTTAATGGAATACGGTAAACCATTCGGAACTCAGAGATTTTTAAAGAGAGCTCCTGAGTCACAGCAGAAATTGTGGGAAGAAAACGAATTAGCACCATATGCTATTGACAGAGAGGTTTCCCGTTCTCTTCACATGACTCATATGGGATGTTCTTCCAAACCGGAAGCTTTAGTAAAACAGGCTATCCGCTGCGGTCTTGGCGATGGATGGGGCGGTTCCATGATGGGAACTGAATTCTCTGATATCTTATTTGGTACTCCAAAGCCAATCGAAACAGAAGCAAACTTAGGCGTTATGGTAGAAGAAAACGTAAACATCGTTGTACACGGTCATGACCCAAGTCTTTCTGAAATGATTTGTGAAGTTGCTGACAGCCCGGAAATGATTGCTTATGCAAAAGAACAGGGCGCAAAAGGCATTACAATTTCAGGTGTATGCTGTACATCTAACGAAGTTGCAATGCGCCGTGGTATTCCAATGGCAGGTAACTTCTTACAGCAGGAAAACGTTGTATTAACAGGTGCTTGTGAAGCAATCGTTGTAGATGTACAGTGTATCTTCCCGGCATTAGGACCTTTAAGCAAATGTTTCCATACAAAATTTATCACAACATCTCCAATCGCTCAGATGCCTGACTCTGAATTTGTTCGTTTTGATGCTCATACAGCACAGGAAAAAGCAACACAGATTGTAAAGATGGCGATTGAAAACTTTAAAAACAGAAAACCTGAATTAGTTCATATTCCACAGATGAAACAGAAAGCAACAGTAGGTTATTCTACTGAAGCAATCGTGAAAGTTCTGGATGGTGTTACAAACTCTCAGGTTGATGAAACAGGAACAACAAAACCATTATTACAGTGTATTACATCCGGTGTAATCCGCGGTGCTGTTGCTATGGTTGGATGTAACAATCCAAAAGTTCGTCCTGACGTTGCTCATATCGAATTAATGAAAAAATTAGTTGCAAACGATATCATTATCATTGCTTCCGGATGTTCTGCTCAGGCTGCTGCAAAAGCAGGTCTTATGGACAAGAGAGCAAAAGATATCTGTGGTGACGGTCTGAAGAGAGTTTGTGAATTGGCAGACATTCCTCCGGTACTTCACATGGGATCTTGTGTTGATATTTCCCGTATGCTGGTTCTGGCTGCAACACTTGCAAAAGACTCCGGACTTCGCATTTCACAGCTTCCGGTTGTTGGATGTGCTCCTGAATGGATGTCAGAAAAAGCTGTATCTATCGGTAACTATGTAATCGGTTCCGGACTTGATACATATCTGGGTGTTGACCCTTATGCTTCAGGTTCCAGCGAAATGGTTGAAATCCTTACAAACGGTACAAGAGAATGGTGTGAAGCAGCATTTACTGTTGAAAAAGACATCGACAAATTAGGTGATTTAATGATTGAAAGAATTGAAGAAAAGAGAGCTGCTCTTGGTATCTAATCTTTAAACAGGAAAGGTGAATGACATGAAAATTGCAGTTACAGGAAAAGGCGGCGTAGGAAAGACTACGTTTGCAGCGACCCTTGCACGTTTATATGCAGAAGAAGGAAAACATGTGCTGGCGGCAGATGTGGACCCTGATGCAAACTTGGGATTGGCCCTTGGTTTTGATGAGGAAACTCTGGACTCTATTATTCCCATTACGAAAATGCGGAAGTTGATAGAAGAGAGAACAGGTTCAGGAGAGGATAATCAGTTTTATAAATTAAATCCTCAGGTAAGCGATATACCTGATACTTATTCCAAAATGGTAAACGGCGTGAGACTGTTGGTTTTGGGTACTGTGGAAACCGGCGGAGGGGGCTGTGTCTGTCCTGAACATGTAATGCTCAGAAGGATTATCAATAATCTGGTGCTTCATCGTGACGATGTGGTTATTCTGGATATGGAAGCTGGTTTAGAACATCTTGGCAGAGGAACAACAGAGTCTATGGATCAGTTTATTGTGGTAATCGAACCGGGTGCAAGAAGCGTTCAGACATATAAGAATGTAAAACGTCTTGCAGAAGACCTTGGTGTAAAACAGGTTCGTGTTGTTGCCAATAAGGTTCGAAATGCAGAAGACGAGGAATTTGTGCGAAGCAAAATTCCGGCAGAAGACCTTCTGGGCTTCATTCACTATAACACAGAAGTTATCGATGCTGACCGTCAGGGAAAATCACCCTTTGACTTCAGCAATACAGTAAAAGAAGAAATCGCAAAAATCAAGACCATAATCGACAAGGGATTATGAGAATGTTAGGAGGAAAAGACATTGACATTATTTGAAACAGTATTTAGTGGAAATGACGCTGTCTATGGTTTAACAGAAGGTGCAATTAACGCTGCCATTGAACAGCACGGCGCTGACAAAGCAATCAGCTTCCCAAATACAGCATACAGCTTACCATGCTATTATGCTGTAACAGGTGTAAAGGTAAACACATTAGGGGAATTAAAAGAAGCATTAGGAGTTGTAAAAACTCTTATGACAAGAGAAATGAGAACACATGACATCTTTATGTCAGGTGTAGCCACAGCTCTTTGTGCAGAATTTATTGAAGTATTAAAATATATCGACGGTGCAACACCATACGAAGAACCATGCTACGGACATTTAGCAGATGCTGTTATCCGTGAACTGGGTGTTCCTCTTGTTACAGGAGATATCCCGGGTGTTGCTGTTATCTTAGGAAAAGCTCCTACAACAGAAGATGCAGTTGCATTAGTTAAGAGCTATCAGGCACAGGGTATTCTTGTTACTTTAGTTGGTGATGTGATTGACCAGTTGACAGAAGCTGGCATGAAGACAGGTGCAAATGTACGTGTTATTCCATTAGGTAAAGACGTTACATCTGTAATCCATGTTGTATCTGTTGCTTTAAGAGCTGCTTTAATCTTCGGTAACATTACACCGGGTGATGCAGGAAACTTAATGAAATATACAATGGAACGTGTTCCTGCATTTGTTAACGCATTTGCACCGTTAAATGATGTAATCGTTGCATGCGGAGCAGGCGCTATTGCTCTTGGTTTCCCTGTTATCACAAATCAGGAAGGTGTATCTGAAGTTCCTAAGAGCTTAATCGTACAGAAAGATGTAAGCAAATTCAATGCAACATCTCTGGAAGCTCGTGATATTAAGATTAAAATCACAAACATTGATATTCCGGTTGCATTTGCATCTGCATTTGAAGGTGAAATCATCCGTCGTGGTGATATGCAGGTTGAATTCGATGGTTCTCGTGTAGACTGTGCAGAGCTTGTACAGACCGTAGATGCTTCTGAAATCGAAGATCATAAGATTACAGTAGTAGGTCCTGAAGCAGACGAAATGGAATTAGGAAGCAAAAACAACATTGCGTACGTTGTTAAAGTTGCAGGTAAAAACATGCAGCCCGATTTCGAGCCTGTTATCGAGCGTAAATTCCATAATTACATTAACTGTATCGAAGGTGTATACCATACAGGACAGCGTGATATGCAGCGTATCCGTATCAGCAAGGACGCATTTAACGCAGGCTTCCGTATCAAACATATCGGTGAAGTATTATATGCTTCCGTTAAAAATGAATTTGACGCAGTTGTTGATAAGTGTGAAGTTGTTATTTACACAGATCCTGCTGAATGTACAAGAATTCGTCATGAAGTTGCTATCCCAACATTTGACAAACGTGATGACCGTCTGAAATCTCTGACAGATGAGTCTGTTGATGTTTATTACAGCTGTATTCTTTGTCAGGCGTTCTCTCCATCTCACGTATGTGTTGTTACACCGGAACGTCTGGGACTTTGCGGTGCGGTTTCATGGTTAGATGCAAAAGCTACACATGAACTTGATCCAAACGGACCTTGTCAGGTTATTACAAAAGAAAGACCAATCGATGAAAGAATTGGTGAATACGAAGACGTAAATGAAGCTGTACAGAAATTCTCTCAGGGTGCTCTGCAGGATGTATCTCTGTACTCTATCATGGAAAAACCAATGACATCCTGTGGATGTTTCGAATGTATCTGCGGTATTGAACCATTCTCTAACGGTGTTGTTATTACAAACCGTGAATACGCAGGTATGACACCACTTGGAATGACATTCCCAGAACTGGCTTCCATGACAGGTGGCGGTGTTCAGACACCTGGATTTATGGGACATGGTAAACATTTCATTGGTTCTAAGAAATTCATGAAAGCAGAAGGCGGTATCGAACGTATCGTATGGATGCCAAAAGAATTAAAAGAAACTGTTGCTGAAAGAGTAAATCAGACAGCAAAAGAACTGTACGGAATTGACAACTTCATCGATATGGTTGGTGATGAAACAATCGCAACAGATCCTGAAGAATTAGTTGCATTCTTAACAGAGAAGAACCATCCGGCTCTTTCTATGGATCCGATGATGTAAAAAGAAGGTGGAGTTTTCTCCACTTATGCGAAATGGGAGACACTTTCCGAAAATGCGGGAAGTCTCCCGTTTCATACTTTTGCGGAAAGTTGACGGAAAAAGTCGAGTATTAAAGCTTTTTTCTGGAAAGTTTTTCATGAAACTGCATGGGGAAACTTGTCAATATAGTCCGTAATGTAGTATAATACAGAGTGGTAAATGCTGATTGCCATAAAGTGTTTGCCGGTTATAAAAAATATGAAGGAGGCTAACTGAAATGCCGTTTAATCAGAAACCACAGAAATTCAATGCAAACATTAACACAGTTGAAATTGGCTGCGGGGACAAAGCAATCAAATTAGGAGGAGAAAATACTTTTCCTTTCTATACTTTTGACGCACCCATGGAAAATGCACCAAAAGTAGGTGTGGAAATTTCAGATATGGGTATTGCAAATATTCCGGGTATCCAGAATTATTATGCAGGTGCAACAACTATGGCTGAAATCGCTAAAAAAGCTGAAGCTGTAGAAGGTGCTGATTTCGTTTGCTTACGTTTGGAAGGCGGAGATCCAAATGGAGCTGACAAATCCGTAGACGAATTAATCGCTATTGTAAAAGAAGTTGGAGATGCTGTTACTTGCCCATTAGTTGTAGAAGGATGTAAAAACGTTGAAAAAGACGCTGAATTACTTCCTAAAGTAGCTGAAGTTTTACAGGGTAAAAACGCATTAGTTCTTTCAGCAAGAGAAGAAAACTACAAAGCTGTCGGTGCAGCAGCAGGTCTTGCTTACAACCAGAAAGTTGGAGCTGAGTCTGCAGTAGATATCAACCTTGCAAAACAGTTAAACGTTGTAATGACACAGTTAGGTGTGAAAGCACAGGATATTGTTATGAATGTTGGTTCAGCAGCAGTAGGATACGGTTTTGAATATGTAGTTTCTACTATGGACCGTATTAAAGGTGCTGCATTATCTCAGAACGATAATATGTTACAGATGCCAATCATCACAACAGTTGCTGATGAATCCTGGAGCGTAAAAGAAGCTATGGCTTCTGAAGAAGATATGCCAGAATGGGGTTCTCTTGAAGAAAGAGGTATCAGCATGGAAGTGCAGACAGCAGCTGCTGTTTTAGCATCTGGTTCTGACGCTGTTATTCTGAAACATCCTCAGTCCGTTGCAACTATTTCAAAAATGATTAAAGAATTAATGTAATCGTAAAACAGGAGGATTAAAACAAATGGGATTAACAGGTATTCAAATCTTTAAAATGACACCAAAGAAAAACTGTAAAGAGTGCGGTTGCCCTACATGTATGGCTTTCGCTATGAAAGTTGCACAGGGTGCTTTGGAAATTTCCAAATGTCCGCATATGTCTGATGAAGCTTTAGCTGAATTATCTGAAGCTACAGCTCCACCAATGAAAACAATCAAAGTCGGTGCGGGCGACAATGAATATACATTAGGTGGCGAAACTGTTTTATTCAGACATGAAAAAACATTCGTAAGCAAAACAAGATATGCAGTATCTCTTTGCACATGCATGGATGACGCAGCAGTAGACGCAAAACTTGCTGAACTTCAGAAAGTTGATTACGAACGTATCGGTGAAAGAATGTACGTTGAAGTGATTTATGTAAACTATGAAGAAGGTTCAGATAAAGACCGTTATGTAGAAATGGTTAAGAAAGCAGCTGCAACAGGAAGAACTCTGGTTCTTGGATGTACAGATGTTGAAGTTGCAAAAGCAGCATTAGAAGTTTGCAAAGATGGTAAACCAGTATTAAATGGTGCAACAGCAGCAAACTACGAAGCAATGAACGAAGTTGCAAAAGCAGCAGGCGTTGTTTTAGGTGTTGCAGGTGCTGATTTAAATGAAATTTACGATACAGTTGCTGCATTAGAAAAAGCAGGAAACAAAAACCTGGTTATCGATGCAACAGGTGCATCTGTAAAAGAAGCTTATGGAAATGCTGTTCAAATTCGTCGTGCAGCATTAAAAGATCAGGATAGAACATTTGGATATCCTACAATCGTAAACCTGGCAAAAATCGCTCATGGCGATAGAAACTTACAGCAGGCTCTGGCTTCCTTATTCACAGTTAAATACGGTTCTATCGTAGTTATGGAAACTCTGGATTATGCAGAAGCATTACCACTGTTCGGTTTAAGACAGAACGTATTTACAGATCCACAGAAGCCAATGAAAGTAGAACCGGGCGTATATCCGTTAAATGGCGCTGATGAAAACTCTATCTGCCTGACAACCGTAGACTTTGCTCTTACATACTTTGTTGTATCCGGTGAATTAGAGCGTTCCGGTGTTCCATGTAACCTGATTATCTCCGATGCAGGCGGACTTTCCGTATTAACTGCATGGGCTGCCGGTAAATTATCTTCTACATCTGTTGCTAAATACATTCAGGAAAATGTAGAAGGTAAAGTAAAATCCAGAAAACTGGTTATTCCGGGAAAAGTAGCTGTATTAAAAGGTGATATCGAAGCAAAACTTCCAGGATGGGAAATCATTGTTGGACCAACGGAAGCAGTACAGTTAGTAAAATTCCTGAAGGATTTAACTGCTTAATGTTTGTAAAACAGTAATGGCAGGCTGTTTTTAGGGAAGCGGTCCGCTTCGGCGGACCAAAGCTTCTCAAATCTTTTTTCATTTCTGTAAATTTCCCCATTCTTACATTGAAGCGAATGGAGAATTATAGAATAAATAGATTGAAAATAATAATTTTAAAATTATATATAAAGTAAAAGGAGAAGTATTATGGCTAAATTTGTTACAATTGGTGAAAGAATTCACTGTATTTCCCCAGTAATCCGTAAAGCTATGGCTGAACGTGATCCAGAACCAATTTTAAAACGTGCGAAAGAACAGTTAGACGCAGGTGCAACATACCTGGACGTTAACATCGGACCTGCTGAAAATGACGGTGAAGATTTAATGAAATGGGCTGTTCAGTTATTACAGTCTAATTTCGACAATGTACCTTTAGCATTAGATACAGCAAATAAAAAAGCAATCGAAGCTGGTATTTCTGTATACAACAGAAGCAAAGGTAAACCAATCGTTAACTCTGCAGATGCAGGCGGAAGAATTGAAAACATCGACTTAGCAGCAGCAAACGATGCAATCGTTATCGCTCTTTGTTCAGCAGAAGGTATTGCAGCAGACAATGATGAACGTATGATGCACTGCCAGAACATGCTGGAAAGAGGTATGATGCTTGGTATGGAACCAACAGATTTATGGTTCGACCCATTATTCCTTGTTGTTAAAGGTATGCAGGACAAACAGATGGAAGTATTAGAAGCAATCAAAATGTTCAGCGAAATGGGATTAAACTCAACAGGTGGTCTGTCTAATAACTCCAACGGTATGCCAAAACATATCCGTCCAATTATGGACTCCGCTTTAGTTGCTATGTGTATGATGCAGGGATTGACATCTGCAATCGTAAACCCATGTGACTTAAGACTTATGGAAACAATTAAATCTTGTGATGTATTCAAAAACAATACATTATATGCAGATTCTTATCTGGAACTGTAAGAAAAATACTTATTGAATAAGATAAAAATACAGGCTGTTGCAAGTTACTTGCAACAGCCTGTATAAAAAGCAGAGAAAGGCAGAATTCGTATGTTTAAAGTGACTTTTAAATTCGGTAGCGGCGAGGATGTCACGACCTTTGCCCAGGAAGGTGAAAACCTGTTAGAAGTAGCACGTGTAACCAATGTAGCAATTGATGCTCCATGTGGCGGGAATGCGTCTTGCGGAAAATGTAAGGTAAAATTAATAGAAGGAGAATTAAACTCTCCAAAAACACGCCATATTTCTGATGAAGAATATGACGGGGGCTGGCGACTGGCATGTGTAAGTAAAATTATGGGTGATGTTGCGGTGGAAGTACCCGATATTGCATCTGCTTATCGCAGTCGAATGAAAGTTGCAGATTTAAGTTCAAAGAAAGAAATCGCCATTTTTGAAAATGCAAAGAATGATTTAGAGGAAGCCGGACTTACTTTGAAAAACAGTATGGACATTTTGGAGGTTTCTATGGAAACTCCTTCTTTAGATGATACCATGCCGGATAATGAACGTTTGGTAAGAGCAATTAAAAAAGTAACAGGAGCTTCAAAAGTCAGATTGCCATTTCAGGTTCTTACAAAGATAGCAAGAGTATTCAGAGAAAGTGATTTTGAAGTTCGTTGTGTAATTCGTACTTCTGATGATGGTGATATTTTTGTATATGACGTATATCCAAAATCAGAAGATGTAGTAATCGGTGGGCTTGCTATTGATATTGGAACTACTACTGTATCAGCGTTATTGATTAATATGCTGACAGGTGAAATTATTGGAAAGGCTTCTGCCGGAAATGGACAAATTCGATATGGTGCAGATGTTATTAATCGTATTATTGAGTCTATGAAACCAGGTGGAAGTGAAAAACTGCAAAAAGCGGTAATTGATGAAACAATTAATCCGTTAATTCAACAGATGTGCAGAGCAAATGGATTTAAACCAGAGCATATTTACAGAATGTCAATCGCTGCAAATACAACTATGAACCACCTTATGGCAGGAATGGAAGGAGATCCAATTCGTATGGAACCATATATTCCTACCTTTTATAAGACAAATTCTCTGTTTGCATCAGACATTGGAATTGATATTAACAGAGATGCACATATTATTATCGCTCCCAATATTGGAAGTTATGTAGGAGGAGATATTACTGCCGGAGCTCTTGTCAGTATGCTTTGGAACCGTCCGGAGTTTTCTCTTTTTATTGATTTAGGTACAAATGGAGAGTTAGTATTTGGTAATTCCGATTTTATGATGAGCTGCGCATGTTCTGCAGGTCCGGCTTTTGAAGGCGGGGATATCAGCTGTGGTATGCGTGCAACAGATGGGGCTATTGAGTCCTGTACCATAGATAAAGAGACTATGGAGCCTTCCTATCATGTAATTGGCGAGGAAGGAGAAAAACCAATTGGTTTATGTGGTTCAGGAATTATTGACGTAATTGCTGAATTATTCCGTACTGGGATTATTAACCCAAAAGGAAAATTTGTACGCGAAGGAAAACGTGTACGTCATGATGAATATGGAATGGGAAGCTATATCCTTGCTTTTGAGGAAGAAGCAGGTTCCGTAAAAGATGTAGAAATTAATGAAGTTGATATTGATAACTTTATCCGAGCAAAAGGAGCAATTTTCTCTGCAATTCGTACTATGCTGGCTTCTCTTGACTTTGATGTTGAAATGATTGACGATGTGTACGTTGCAGGTGGTATTGGAAGTGGTATCAATATGCAAAATGCAGTAAGAATAGGAATGTTTCCGGATATTCCTATGGAGAAATTCCATTATATTGGAAATTCTTCTTTGTCTGGTGCTTATACAATGCTTCTTTCAAAAGATGCGGAGAGAAAGTGTTATGAATTGGCATCAAATATGACTTATTTAGAGTTATCGACAGTTCCTACTTATATGGATGAATTTGTGGCATGTTGTTTTATTCCACATACAGACACATCATTGTTTCCGTCCAGTATGCAGGACAAATAAAAACAAATACTATCCGAGGTGAAGATATGAATTTTGACTATGCAAAAGACAGTAAAGAACAGCGTCCCTATGAACATTATTTAGCATCATATAAAGATATGGATCCAAAAGAAATCAGTGAAAGAACAGGAATCCCTTATGACGAGGAACAGCACAGATTTACCGTAAGTTTTATGGGAAGCACTTATCTTGTTTCATTCCCGGATTATGAAATTTCCCATGTGGAGGATGAAATTGGAGTTTATCCGTTAGAAGAAGCTATGAATGCAAAAATTTTTATTATTCGTTATTTGTCAGAACGTTTTGCATCTCCTTTTTCCGGTAAATTTCTTACTTATCATGATGTTCCATGGGGAGAAGTTTATTTTCGTCAATTTCAGGGCAGATGTTTGATGCGTTTTGCTTTTTCTTATGGAAATAAATTGGATGTGTTCCGAAAAGTTATGGAACATTTAGGAGCAGAAAAATCTACGGAAGGTGATTGCTCTTATAAATTGGAATTCATGGATAATTTATTTATAAAATTTATTCTATGGGAAGGTGATGATGAATTTCCGCCTTCTTCACAGATTTTGTTTTCCGATAATTTTGCTGTCAGTTTTGCAGCAGAAGATTTGGCTGTGGCAGGTGATATTGCAATCAATATGATGAAAGCAGTAGAGAAACACTTGTCTTAGAATGGAAGAGGAAGCAGAAGATAAATTGCTAAAGAATGAAATTGAACATATAAATGATAATGAAAATAATGTGGCATTGCCATTTTATTCTTTAAATTCTATTAATTAAGGAGGTTTTAGGAATGGGATTCAAATCAGATATTGAAATTGCACAGGAGTGCACAATGGAACCGATTACTAAAATTGCGGAAAAAGCAGGGATTGATGATAAATACCTGGAACAGTACGGAAAGTACAAAGCAAAAATTGACTATAACTTATTGAAAGAGTCCGATGCACCAAACGGAAAATTAATTCTTGTTACAGCAATTAATCCAACACCGGCAGGAGAAGGAAAAACAACTACAACCGTTGGTCTTGCAGATGGTATGCAGAAATTAGGAAAAAAAGTTATGGTTGCTCTTCGTGAGCCATCACTGGGACCTGTTTTCGGAGTAAAAGGCGGCGCAGCAGGCGGTGGATACGCACAGGTTGTTCCAATGGAAGATATTAATCTTCACTTTACAGGTGATTTCCATGCAATCGGAGCAGCAAATAACCTTCTGGCAGCTATGCTGGATAACCACATTTATCAGGGAAATGAATTAAACATCGATCCAAGAAAGATTACATGGAGAAGATGTGTGGATATGAACGACCGTCAGCTTCGTTTTGTTGTTGATGGTATGGGTGGAAAAACAAATGGTATGCCAAGAGAAGATGGCTATGATATTACAGTAGCTTCTGAAATTATGGCAGTCCTTTGTCTTGCAAAAGATATCACAGACCTGAAAGAAAGACTTGGACGTATTATCGTCGGATATACTTACGGAAAAGTTTCTGAACAGAAACCGGTAACTGCTCATGATTTACATGCAGAAGGCGCTATGTGTGCATTGTTAAAAGATGCTCTGAAACCAAACCTGGTACAGACATTAGAGCATGTACCAGCAATCGTACATGGCGGTCCATTCGCAAACATTGCTCACGGATGTAACTCTGTAATCGCAACAAAGATGGCAATGAAATTAGGTGATTATGCAATCACAGAGGCAGGTTTCGGCGCTGACTTAGGTGCAGAGAAATTCTTAGATATTAAATGCCGTATGGCAGGACTTAATCCAAGTGCAGTTGTAATCGTAGCAACTGTTCGTGCATTAAAATACAACGGCGGTGTTGCAAAAGCAGACTTAAATAACGAAAATCTGGAAGCACTGGAAAAAGGACTTCCAAACCTGTTAAAACATGTAAGCAACATCAAGAATGTATACAAACTTCCATGTGTAGTAGCAATTAATGCATTCCCAACCGATACAAAGGCAGAACTTGATTTAGTAGAAAGCAAATGTAGAGAACTGGGTGTAAACGTTGCATTGTCTGAAGTATGGGCAAAAGGTGGCGAAGGCGGAATTGCACTGGCTAAAGAAGTTATCCGTCTGGTTGAAGAACCAAATGACTTTACATTCTCTTATGAATTAGAAGGAAGTATTGAAGATAAATTAAATCAGATTGTACAGAAGATTTATGGTGGTAAGAGAGTGGTTCTGACAGCAAATGCTCAGAAACAGGCTGCACAGTTAGAAGCACTTGGATATGGAAACTGTCCAATCTGTGTTGCTAAGACACAGTACAGTCTGACAGATGATCAGACAAAACTGGGAGCACCTACAGACTTTGAAGTAACTGTAAGAAATCTGAAGATTTCCGCAGGTGCAGGATTTATCGTAGCATTGACAGGAGAAATCATGACAATGCCAGGACTTCCAAAAGTACCGGCTGCTGAGAAGATTGACGTAGACGAAAGAGGTAAGATTACCGGACTGTTCTAAATAGATACAGAGTTTTAAGGAGGATACAACAATGGGATTTTCAACAGTACCATGTAATGAATTTGTAGAAGTTTTAGCATCAAAGGCTCCAGTACCGGGCGGCGGCGGCGCATCTGCTTTAGTAGGTGCAATTGGAACTGCTTTAGGAAACATGGTTGGAAGTCTGACTGTAGGAAAGAAAAAATATGCAGAAGTCGAAGATGAAATGTGGGAGTTAAAGAAGAAATGTGATGAACTCCAGAAAGATTTTCTTCGTCTGATTGAAAGAGATGCGGAAGTATTTGAACCTCTTTCAAAAGCGTATGGTATGCCAAGAACTACAGAAGAAGAAAAAGCGGAAAAAGCAAGAGTTATGGAAATCGTATTAAAAGATGCATGTTCTGTTCCAATGGAAATCATGGAAAAATGCTGCGAAGCGATTGAAGTAATTGTTGAATTTGCTGCAAAAGGTTCTACACTGGCTATCAGCGATGCAGGTGTAGGCGCTGCATTCTGTAAAGCTGCATTAAAAGGTGCAAGCCTTAATGTTTATATTAATACAAAATCCATGGCGGACAGAGCGTATGCAGAAGAATTAAATCAGAAAGCAGATGCTATGCTGGAAAAATATACAAAAATTGCAGATGAAACATTTGAAAGCGTATTATCCAGATTAAAATAAGAAAATCAGAAAAAGAAATTGGAGGAAGCTAGAAAATGGCTAAGAGATTACTTGGTAAAGAAGTAACAGCAGCATTAAATGAAAGAATTAAAGCAGATGTTGCAGAATTGGAAGCAAAAGGAATAAAACCTACATTAGGTATTATTCGTGTAGGCGAAAATGAAAGTGATATTTCCTATGAAAGAGGAGCTACAAAACGTTGTGAAACTTTAGGAGTTGCCTGCGAGAAAATTTTACTCCCTGCTGATGTAACACAGGAAGAATTATTAGCAACTATTGATAAAGTAAACAAAGACGACAATATTCACGGAGTATTATTATTCCGTCCACTTCCAAAACACTTAGATCAGTCCGTAATTGAAAATGCTCTGGATCCTGCAAAAGACGTTGACTGTATGACAGATGGTTCTATGTCAGGCGTATTTACTGGAAAGAATGTAGGTTTCCCACCATGTACACCACAGGCATGTATGGAAATCCTGGATCACTACGGAATTGACTGCACAGGTAAAAAAGCTGTTGTAGTTGGAAGAAGTTTAGTAGTAGGAAAACCTGCTGCTATGATGCTTATTAAGAAAAATGCAACAGTTACAGTATGTCATACAAGAACTGTTGATATGCCTTCTGTTGTAAGAGAAGCAGATATTGTTATCGTAGCTGCCGGCCGTGCAGGTGTGGTAGATGATACATACTTAAGAGAAGGTCAGGTTGTTATTGATGTAGGTATCAATGTAAACGAGGAAGGTAAGCTTTGCGGTGACGTTGATTTCGAAAAAGCAGAACCAATTGTAGAAGCAATTACACCTGTTCCGGGTGGAGTAGGAAGTGTAACAACTTCTGTTTTAGTAGGTCATGTAGTAGAAGCTGCAAAGAGAAAATTCGCTTAGTGAAATTTTTTAAGGGAGTTATCACCTGATGTATATTTCAGGTGATAACTCCTTTTTAATACAACAAACAAAAGGTGTTTCCGTAATGGAAACACCTTTTGTTTTAGAAATTACAAGCTGGGCGGCGTATCCAGCATCTCAGGTACTCTTACGAGTGTGTCGGGAGCCTTTCCGACCTTTGTAATTTAATTTATTGTATCCATATTATAGAGGAAATTATACTATTTGTCAAATTTTTTTAAGCGGCCATTTGCGATACCATGTTTTAATTTTCCATTAGTAATAGTATGTAGAGTGGCGATATATAAATAATTTTCTTTCATATCAAGTTTTATTCCGATTTGAATATTTTCATGAAACGTTTTGACAAGTTCAAAACTGTCTCCAATCTCATTAGGATTTACTCCGATATAATCCGGAGAAGAAATGATAGATGAGATAAATTTGAGATAGGGAAGACATTCCGGATGTCTTTTTTTTATATGCTTTTCTAATCCGGAGGATTGATATATAAAGTCCTGATTAAAATGTACAGGTAGATAGTTGTTAAATTTTTTATTATAAGATGCAACAGGAAATATTTTGCTGTTTGTGATTTATCTCACCTCTTGTCTATATGTGTTAATAAGAGAATTTTACTGAAATTCTGTCATATTCTTCCGAAACCAAAGAGGCATAAGGTTTCTTTGGCATTTTGCGTTTTTTCTTTCTTTAATGGCAACAGAATGAAAAAATGTTTTCCACAGCTCAGAATACAAGTCTGTGTTCTGTCTTGAATTTTCCAGAAAAGAGAGTTCTTCTTTGGTAAGAGGACATAAAAAGGATTTTTGGTCCCAAGGATGGATTAAAGCAATCATGCGATTTTTATCAATAATCATCCAGTTTTCCGAAGGCATGCGGTTTTCAAAATGAGGAGCAAGCAGCGTAAGTACGTTGCATTTTGGTTCAATAACAGAAAGAAGTATATTTTCATTAAGTCTGGAAAATCGTACAAATTCACGAAATTGATGGGCTTCATTTGTTACCTTTCTTTTTAACTCAAACAGGGTGGCAACAGCCGGATTTCCAAGCATTTGGGTGACTTGTTTTTGATAGAGAAATCCGACAATTAAGAAACGATAAATAATATCCAGTTTATTACTTTCATAAGAAAGAGATGCGGTATAGACATCATAAAAAGCCTGCGGACATATTTTATTTTGAATAGAGCGAATAACTTTTTTCACTTTTTCTTTATCTGCATCAATATGGAGGTATTCACAGAATAATTCGAAATTTCCAATAGGCTCTGTCTGAAGACGAATATTAGAATGACCTAAACGGGCAGCCCAGGCATCGTAGATGCAGGTCATCATATCATCAAAGGTATCACAGCATGTAAAAACAATCATATCAATTTTCCTTTCATTTTTTAAAATTGTCCCAGAATACTTTTGCATTTATCCTCCACGGTGGGCGGAACATCGAGAAAATGGTCATCAAACAGAGATATCTGTTGGTAGGTCTGAGGATGCTCCAGCTTCCATGAGGTTTCTTTTTGCTCTGCGGTAAGCTGTCGGGTAATAAAATTTTCTTCAATGGGCATGGAATAGAGCATTTTCCCGTGACAGGTAATAAAATATTGCGCCCGCTTCAGAACAAGCCCAAGACGCTTTAAAATAGAAAAATCCAAGGTTGAATTTTTTCTTGCCTGAATAATGCGAAGGGCCGATTTGTTTCCAATGCCGGGAACCTTTAGTAATTGACTGTAACTTGCAGTGGTAACTTCTATGGGAAACTGCCCTAAATGTCTTAGCGCCCATTCACATTTAGGGTCAAGGAGCAGGTTGAAATTGGGTTTTTCAGGGCTTAATAATTCTTCTGCATGAAAGCCGTAATAACGCAGCAGCCAGTCTGCCTGATACAGACGGTGTTCCCGTAAAAGAGGCGGCGGAGTATCGGGTGAGGGCAACAGGCTGTCTTCGTTTAACGGAATATAGGCAGAAAAGAATACACGCTTTAAGTCGAACTTCTGATACAGTGTCTGAGTGACTTTTAAAAGCTCATAATCATTTTCCGAAGCTGCTCCGATAATCATCTGTGTGCTTTGACCGGCAGGAACAAAAGAAGGAGCAGAAGAGCTATATGCAGACAGGGGAGAGGCAGTTTGCACAGCCAAGGAGGAAGCAGAGGCATTCAGCTGCTTTTGCCTGTCATTTGAAAAAATAGAGTTTGGCAGATAGCGGTTTCCGTGATGGCGTTCAAAGGAAGAGGATTTTCCCAGCGCTAAACGGGAAGCTGCGATATTTTGCTGTATTTGTGACATAGGCTGTAAGATTTTATCATGCGTTTTACCCGGAGCAAGGGCTGCCAGTCCTTCTTTTGTGGGGAGTTCTATATTTACGCTCATTCTGTCTGCCAGATAGCCGGTTTTCTGGATTAAGTCGGGGTGGGCGCCGGGCACAGCTTTCGCATGGATATAGCCACGAAAATGATATTTATTTCGCAGAAGATATAAGGTTTGGTAAATAAGCTCCATGGTGAAGTCAGGGCTTTTTATAACACCGGAGCTTAAAAATAAGCCCTCAATATAATTGCGTTTATAAAATTCCACAGTAATGCTGCAAAGCTCTTCCGGCGTAAAAGTAGTGCGGACTCTGTCATTGGAGCGGCGATTTAAACAGTATTTACAGTCGTAAATACATTCGTTAGAGAAAAGCACTTTTAACAGGGAAATACATCTTCCGTCAGCGGCAAAGCTATGGCAGATACCGGAGGCACAGGAGTTGCCTAAATGCCCTTTTACCCCTCGGCGGTCTGCACCGCTGGAAGTGCAGGCAACATCGTATTTGGCAGCATCGGATAAGATTTCAAGCTTTTGATTTATCGTGAATGAGGTTTGAATGTTCATAAGGTACTCCTTTAAATGAAATCGAATATATGTTCTGGCTTTATTATAAGAGCGGGAAATGAAAAAGTCAAGAACAAATGTTCTGGTAATGACTGGTAATTTTTTATTTTTCTCAGGCATATAATTTAGTAATAGAATGAAGGGGGTATAGTATGGATACATATAATATTTATAAAGATATACAGGCACGTACAGGCGGCGAAATTTATATCGGTGTGGTAGGTCCTGTGCGTACAGGAAAGTCAACCTTTGTCAGAAGATTTATGGAAATTGCAGCATTGCCCAATATGGAAGAACCGTTGAAAAAGGAAGTAAGAGACCAGCTTCCTTTAAGTGGTTCGGGAAAGATGATTACAACGGCAGAGCCTAAATTTATTCCGAAAGAAGCTGCAAAAATTCAAATAGGAGAAGACCTTTCGGCAAAGATACGTTTGATTGACTGCGTGGGATTTATGGTGCCCGAGGCTTCCGGAAATATGGAGGATGGTAAGGAGCGTATGGTAAAAACTCCATGGTTTGGATATGAAATTCCCTTCCATCAGGCAGCAGAAACCGGTACGCAAAAAGTAATTACAGAACATTCAAACATTGGGCTTGTTTTAACCTGTGACGGCTCTTTCGGTGAAATTCCAAGAGAAAATTACATTTCCAGTGAAGAAAAAACCGTGGCAGAGCTAAAGAAAACAGGAAAGCCTTTTTTGATTTTGGTAAATTCTCAAAAGCCCTATAAAGAAGAAACCTTAAAGCTGGTAGAGGAATTAAAACAAAAATATCAAACAGGTGTTTTGAGCTTGAACTGTGAACAGCTCAGAAAAGAAGATATTTGTCGGATTATGGAAAAAATTTTATATGAATTTCCCATTGTGCAGATGGAATTTTACGTTCCCAAATGGGTGGAAATGCTTCCTTCAGAGCATTATTTGAAAAAAGATTTAATTGACAGCATTAAAAAGCTTATGGAAAAAATGCGTTATGTCAAAGATGCGACAAAAGAAAATATGCGGGTTTCTTCTGAATATATCCAAAATCTTCTTTTGGAAAAGACTGATTTATCCACGGGAAAATTGAAAATACGAGTGGATATGGACGATGTGTGGTATTATGAAATTCTAAGTGAAATGACAGGGGTAGACATCTCCGATGAATACGAGCTCATTCATACCATGCAGGAGTTGGCAAAAATGAAGGCAGAATACGTAAAAGTGCAGGATGCCATTTCTTCTGTCAAGGGAAAGGGATATGGTGTGGTTACACCGCAAAAAGACGAGATTAAGCTGGAAGAACCTGTGGTAATCAAGCAGGGAAATAAATATGGGGTAAAAATAAAATCAGTCAGTCCTTCCATTCACATGATACGGGCAAATATCGAGACAGAAATTGCGCCGATTGTGGGAAGCGAAGAACAGGCAAAGGATTTAATTTCTTATATTAAAACAAGTGACGAGAGAAAGGAAAGTATCTGGCAGACCAATATTTTCGGGAAATCCATCGGAGAGCTGGTGGAGGATGGAATTCACACAAAGCTGGTTCAAATCGGAGATGAAAGCCAGATAAAGCTTCAGGATACTATGCAGAAAATTGTCAATGACAGCAAAGGCGGAATGGTTTGCATTATTATATAAAATCGAAAGAGGGAGAGTGCTGTATGCGAATGCGGCAGTCTCTCTTTTGTTGTGAAAAAGAAAGTTTTATGATAAAATGACAAAAAGAAAAGCAAAAGAAAAGAGATGATATTTTTCATGGAAGACTCCAATTATGAAAAAGTATTTCAAGAATTTCAAAAACGTTTTTTAAAAAAGAATATAGATGAAACGGCGAAGAGATTACAACTGAAAACAGATATTCATTATTTATATGTTCCATTTTTTAATGAAAACTGCCGTGTGGAAAAAGCCACCGGAGAGATTACAGGAGAAACAGGACAGAAGCTTTGCGTAAGCGACCGTTTGACCATTATGCACCACTTATGCTGCCATCAGGAATTTGCGCAGAAAAGTGACAGGAAGGTTCCGTTTCGGGAAATCAGAGAAGCGGCTGTTTTTGAGGCGGCTTATAACCGAATGGCTTTAGAACCTTTAAAAAAAGCTTTTCGGGGGCGTGGAGCGGAGCTTCTAAAAGCCGGATTAAAAATAGGCGGCACGCAGGAAAAATTTGGTGATGCCAGTATTACTTTACAGGCATTTCCTACCATTTCCCTTACTTATATTTTCTGGGACAGTGACGAGGAGTTTCCGGCGGCAGCCAACATTCTTTTTGATAATCGAATTACACAATGGACACATCCGGAGAGCGTTCCGGTTTTGGCAGAAACAGGAACAAAAAGATTGATAGCGGCGATGGAGATTTCTGAGTAAAGCTTGGTTTTACGTTGACTTTTCACAGGGAAAATTATATAATGAGTACGGTTATTAAGGAATGAAACAGAACTAAGCATTTTTATGGAAGCAGGCGAAATTCCTGTGCAAGTCCGTTACTGTAAAGCCAGATACATAGATTGCTTAGAGGAATGAAGGACGTCTGCGGCAACCGGATGACTTCAAATAAAAAAGGGTATATCTTATCCAATGGGAATTCGTTGTCTTGAAAGGACAGCGAATTTTTGCTTTTAAAGGAATAGACAATGAAAGAAAAAACAGGCTTAGAAGGTTATTACAGTATTGTAAACAATAAAAAAATGCGTTTTGGCTATACCACCGGCTCTTGCGCCACAGGAGCGGCAAAGGCAGCGGCGATGATGCTTTTTACAGGGCAGGAACAGAAATATGTAGATTTTATGACACCAAAGGGGATTTTGCTTCATCTTGAAGCGCTGCATATTACAAAAGGAGAGGATTGGGTTTCCTGCGCCATTCAAAAAGATGGGGGCGACGATCCTGATGCCACAAGTGGTATTGAAATTTTTGCAAAAGTTGAAAAAAGAAAAGAAAAAGGCATTCGTATTGAAGGCGGCATTGGCGTAGGTCGAATAACGAAGAAAGGGCTGGAACAGCCTTTAGGGAATGCGGCAATTAACAAGGTTCCCCGTGCTATGATACAAAGAGAGCTGGAAAACGTTTGTAGTGATGCAGATTATGAAGGCGGACTTCTGGTAACCGTCAGTGTGCCAAAAGGAGCGGAAATTGCCAAAAGAACGTTTAATCCCAGACTTGGGATTGAAGGGGGGATTTCCATACTTGGCACATCGGGAATTGTAGAGCCTATGAGTGAGGCTGCTCTGATAAAAAGTATTGAGGTAGAAATGCGTCAGAAGGTAGAAAACGGTGCAAAATACCTGCTAATTACCCCCGGAAATTATGGTGCAGCTTACATGAAAGAACATCTTTCATTGCCATTTGAGGAAAATATAAAGTGCAGCAATTATGTGGGAGAAACTCTGGATATGGCAGCATCCATGGGCGTAGAAGGGATTTTGTTCATTTCTCATATCGGAAAATTTGTAAAGGTGGCAGCAGGTATTATGAATACCCATTCCAGATGTGCAGATGCCAGAGCAGAAATTTTAAGCGCCAATGCCCTTCGAGCGGGAATTTCCTTGGAAAGTGCGAAGGAAATTTTGAATACCGTTACGACAGATGAAGCATTGGAAATTATTCAAAGAGAAGGATTATTAAATCCGGTTATGAAAGAACTGACAGATAGAATTCTGTTTTACTTAAATCACAGAGCTTATAACAGAATGCTTTTAGGCGCTGTGCTGTATTCCAATGAATTTGGTTATCTTGGAGAGACAGAGAATGTAAAGGAACTGACGGATTTATTAAATCATCAGTACCGGAAAGGACAAGAAGAATGAAGGGAAAATTATTTGGACTTGGAGTAGGACCGGGAGATCCGGAATTATTAACAGTAAAGGCGCTTCGTCTGATTAAAGAGAGCGACGTCATTGCAGTTCCGGGGAATGATATTAAAAAAAGCGTTGCGTACCAGATTGTAAAAGGCGTATATGAGGAGCTGGATGAGAAAAATTTAATTCCCATTGCAATGCCTATGACAAAGGATAAAGCTGTTTTGGAAGCAAATCATGAAAAAGCAGCCAATGATATTGAAGCTTATTTAAAAGAAGGAAAGCAGGTAGCTTTTTTGACATTAGGAGATCCTACGGTTTATTCCACTTATTTATATGTACATAAAAGAATTTTATCCAGAGGTTATGAGGTTGAAATCGTCAGCGGAATTACTTCTTTTTGTGCAGTGGCGGCAAGACTGAACATGGGACTGGTAGAAATGGCAGAACCCCTTCATGTAATTCCGGCTACTTACCGTGCCGAGGAGATGGATGAAATTTTAAAAATGCCGGGAACAAAAGTATTGATGAAAACAGGAAGTAAAATGCAGCAGGTAAAAGAAAGCATTGTAAACAGCGGGCAGCAGGCAGTTATGATTGAAAGCTGCGGTATGCCGGATGAGAAAATTTACCTGTCAGCAGAAGAAATTCCGGAAAAAGCAGGATATTATTCTTTAATTATTGTGAAAGAAAACAAATGAGGTGAAAGAAGATGATACATTTTGTAGGTGCAGGAAGCGGAGCGGCTGATTTAATCACAGTGCGTGGAAAGGCATTTTTAGAAGAAGCAGACGTATTGATTTACGCAGGCTCTCTGGTAAATCCCCAGTTATTGGATTATGCAAAAAAGGACTGTGTAATTTATAACAGTGCAAAGATGACATTAGAAGAAGTTTTAGAAGTCATGTTTCAGGCAGAAAAAGAAGGAAAGATGACCGTACGTTTACACACAGGTGATCCCTGCCTTTATGGGGCAATTCGAGAGCAGATGGACGTTCTGGATGAAAAGGGGATTGCTTACGACTATTGCCCGGGTGTCAGCTCTTTTTGCGGGGCGGCGTCTGCTTTAAATCTGGAATATACATTGCCAAATGTGTCTCAGAGCGTTGTGATTACACGTATGGCAGGAAGAACGCCTGTTCCGGAAAAAGAAAGCATTGAGTCTTTTGCTGCCCATCATGCTACTATGGTAATCTTTTTAAGCACAGGCATGCTGGAGGAGCTGTCAAAGCGTTTAATTGAAGGCGGTTATGAGCCGGATACACCGGCAGCCATTGTATATCGTGCTACATGGGAAGATGAAAAAAGCTTTGTCTGCACGGTGGATACGCTGGCACAGACAGCAAGAGAAAATAACATTACCAAAACCGCACTGATGATTATCGGCGATGTGGTGGCACACCGCCAGTATGACCGTTCGAAGTTATATGATCCGGGATTTACCACGGAGTTTCGTCAGGGAACAGATTGATAAGCAAGTAATCAGGAAGGTTTTTACATAAGAAAGGATTGTGGGAAATGAAGATAGCAATAATCAGTTTCAGCCAGTCAGGATACCGATTAAGCGAGATGCTTTATTGGGTATTAAAAGAGCGTTCTTATGAGGTGGCGTCTTATACAAAAAGTAAATATACCAAAAAAGTTTTAGATGAGTCTCAGCTAGATGAGGACTCTCAGGATTTTAGAAGTGTAAAACAGTTTGCAAAACCTGTGGATGAGTCCATTAAAGAATGGACAGGAAGAAGATTTGAAGATTGTGATGCCATTGTGTTCGTAGGTGCTTGCGGCATTGCAGTACGAAGCATTGCTCCTTTTGTTAAAAGTAAAAAGATAGACCCGGCAATCGTAGTTGTAGACGAGCAGGGACAGTTTGCAATCTCACTGCTTTCCGGTCATATCGGCGGCGCTAATGAGCTTACAGAGGAAATTGCAGAAATTCTTCGTGCTCAGCCGGTAATTACCACGGCAACCGATTTAAACGACAAGTTTGCCGTAGATGTTTTTGCTAAGAAAAACGGTTGCTTTATTTCCGATATGGAATTGGCAAAGGAAATCTCAGCGGCTCTCTTAGCAGGAAAAGAAGTTGGATTTGTCAGTGATTTTCCATGGCTTGGAGAAATTCCCGATGAATTAAAGCTCTGTCAGAAGGAAGATGAAGAAAAGCCGGAAATCGGTATTTATGTTACCACCGGATATTTGGAGCATCCTTTTGTACATACCTTATATTTAATTCCGAGAGTGATTACCACAGGCTTAGGATGTAAAAAGGGGACGGATAAGGAAACCGTGGAAAGTGTTGTACGCAGAGCCTGTGACGAGCTTTTAGTTCCTTCTGTTGCCATGGAACAAGTGGCGAGCATTGATTTAAAGAAAGAGGAAGCCGGTATTCTGGAATATTGCAAGGAGCGAAAAATTCCGTTTATTACCTATACGGCGGAAGAATTGCAGGAGGTAGAAGGCACTTACGCCAGCTCCCAGTTCGTGGAGGACGTAACAGGTGTGGATAATGTCTGCGAAAGAGCGGCGCTTTTAGGCAGCAGCAAAGAAGGAAAAGGCAGACTGATACAGAGAAAATATGCAAAAGACGGCGTAACAGTAGCGCTGGCTATGAAGAAATGGAGTGTGAACTTTGAATAAATTATATGTTGTGGGAATTGGTCCCGGCGCTTATGAAAAAATGACAATCGAGGCAGCAAATGCTTTAAAGAACAGTGATGTAATTATTGGTTATACCGTATATGTGGATTTGGTAAAAGAACATTTCAGCGGAAAAGAGTTTTTGACAACACCCATGAAAAAAGAGGTAGACCGCTGTGTTATGGCATTTGAGGAAGCCATGAAGGGCAAAACCGTATCTATGATTTGCAGCGGAGATGCAGGTGTTTACGGGATGTCAGGACTGATGTATGAAATCGGTGTGAAATATCCGGAAGTAGAATTGGAAATTATTCCCGGTGTTACCGCAGCAACCGGCGGAGCGGCTGTTTTGGGAGCGCCTCTTATTCATGATTTCTGTCTTATCAGTTTAAGTGATTTATTAACACCTTGGGAAAAGATTGAAGCAAGACTTTTAAATGCAGCAAAGGCGGACTTTGTGATTTGTCTATATAATCCGTCCAGTAAAAAGAGACATGATTATTTGGAAAAAGCCTGCGATTTGATGATGCAGCATCAGTCACCGGAAACCATATGCGGAATTGTGGGAAATATCGGAAGAGACGGGGAACACATGCAGGTGATGACCTTAAAAGAGCTTCGTGATACAAAGGTAGATATGTTTACCACTGTATTTATCGGAAATTCACAGACTATGAATATTCAGGGGAAAATGGTAACCCCAAGAGGCTATAAAAATGTGTAAAGTAATTGTTTTTGCAGGAACTACGGAAGGCAGACAGCTTGCACAGTTTCTGGAAAAAAGACAGGTTTCTGCTCATATCTGTGTGGCTACGGAATATGGGGAACAGCTTTTAGGGGAGAATGAAAATCTGGAAATTTCTCATGAGCGGCTGGACAAGACGCAGATGGAAGAACTGATTTTAAAAAATCAAAAACCTCTCGTCATTGATGCCACGCACCCTTATGCAGCAGAAGTGACGAAAAATATCCAAGCAGCCTGTGAAAGTACAGGTGCGGAATATTTAAGAGTTCTTCGGGAAAATCAGGGCAATTCTGATTTGGGAGACTGCGTCTATGTAGAAACTGTGGAAGCTGCGGTTGCGTATCTTCAGAAGACAACAGGAAATATTCTGGCAACCACAGGGAGCAAGGAAGCTGCCAAATATACAGCGCTTTCTGATTTTGAAAATCGTGTTTTCCTGCGGGTGCTCTCTTTGCCAAATGTAGTGGCAGAATGTGCTCGTTTGGGATTTCAGGGAAAAAATTTGCTCTGTATGCAGGGGCCTTTTTCAAAGGAGTTTAATATTGCCATGCTCCGGCAGTTGGACTGTAAATATATGGTAACAAAAATGTCCGGTAAAAGCGGGGGATTTTTGGAAAAACTGGAAGCTGCGAGAGCTTGTGGTTGTACTCTTATCGTAGTGGGGCGTCCTTTGGAAGAAAACGGAATTTCTCTGCAAGAATGTAAAAGAATTTTATGCAGAAGATTTTCCTTGTTATCACAGGCAGAGATTTCCCTTGTGGGAATTGGAATGGGAAACACGGACAGCCTTACAAAAGAGGCGGAAAAGACCATACAGGAAGCAGATTTACTCATTGGCGCATCCAGAATGGTTGCAGCCTGTGAGAAAAATGGGCAGGATGTTTACATAGAATATAACAGCGAAAAAATTGCAGCTTATATACAGGAGCATCCGGAATATGAAAAAATTGCCGTGGTTTTATCAGGAGATGTGGGATTTCACAGCGGCGCAAAAAAGCTTTTGAATGTCTTGGGAAATCAGGTAAAAATAGTCTGTGGGATTTCTTCTGTGGCATATTTTATGAGTCGTATTCAGAAATCGTGGGATGATGTTGTCTTAACCAGCAATCACGGAGAAGAAGCGAATTTGATTTCTCTTATCAGACAAAATGAAAAAGTCTTTTCCATTCTGGGAAAGAAGGACAGCGTCTCTGAGCTTGCAAAAAAATTGCTGGCATATGGGATGAACGAAGTAGTTCTCTATGTGGGAGAACGATTGTCTTATGCAGATGAAAAAATCCAAAAGGGATTTCCGGAAAATTTTGTGGACTATGAAGGCGACAGCTTAAGCGTTTTATATGCAGAAAATAAGAATTACAGACAGCAATCCGCAACCCACGGCATAAGAGACGAAGAATTTTTAAGAGATAAAGTTCCTATGACAAAGGAAGAAGTGCGAACCGTATCTCTTTCTAAACTGCGACTTTCCGAAAATTCTGTCTGCTATGATGTAGGAGCAGGTACAGGCTCTGTGGCAGTTGAAATGGCGCTTAGGGCTTATAAGGGAAAAGTATATGCCATTGAAAAAAAAGAACTGGCAGTAGAGCTTTTAAAGAAAAACAAAGAGCAGTTTCAGGCTGACAATTTGGAGATTATCGAAGGTTTCGCTCCGGAGGCAATGGAAGACTTGGAAGCGCCTACTCACGCCTTTATCGGAGGTTCATCCGGAAACATGAAGGAAATTATGGAGCTCCTTTTAAAGAAAAATCCAAAGGTTCGCATGGTTATCAACTGTATTGCATTGGAAAGCGTATCGGAAGCTTTGGAATGTCTGAAAATCCTGCCTGTGTCAGATACCGAAATTGTGCAGATGACCGTAGGAAAATCAAAAACAGTAGGCAGATATCACATGATGATGGGAGAAAATCCCATTTACATTATTTCCTGTACGGGAAATTGTCAGTAGAGAGGATAGAATTATGAGTACAGCTCGTTTTCTTTTAACAGCCGGTGCAAGCGGCAGCGGAAAAACTTTGATTACCTGTGGGATTTTACAGGCGTTAAAAAACAGAGGATTAAAAACCGCTTCCTTTAAATGCGGACCGGATTATATTGATCCCATGTTTCATACAAAGGTAATCGGAACAAAAGCCCGAAATTTAGATACTTTTTTTACTACGCCGGACAGAACCAGATATTTGTTAAAGCGAAATCTGGAGGACTGTGATATTGCCGTAATGGAAGGCGTTATGGGATATTATGATGGTGTGGGCGGAACAACGACAAAAGCCAGCGCCTATGATTTGGCAAAGGTGACACAGACACCGGCGGTACTTATTGTAAATTGTAAGGGAATGAGCGTTTCCATTCTTCCTTTTATTCAGGGATTTGTGAATTTTATGCCGGACAGCAATATAAAAGGGGTGCTGTTAAATCAGATTTCCCCAATGCTGTATCCCAGAGTAAAAGAAATGATTGAAGCAAAGCTGGGGATAACGGTATACGGTTATGTTCCTGTGGTAACAGACTGTGTTATTGAAAGCCGCCATTTAGGGCTTGTGATGCCGGGGGAGATACAGGATTTTAAAGAAAAGCTTGTAAAGCTTGCCAAACGTATGGAAGAAACCATAGATTTTGACGGTCTTATCGCTCTGGGAAAGAGTGCGCCTGCTTTGTCTGTGGAAAAAGAAACAGAGGAATATTTTCAAAGCTTGAAAAATCAGGGAGAGAAAATAAAAATCGGATTAGCAATGGACGAGGCTTTTTGCTTTTTCTATGAAGATAATTTAAAGCTCTTAGAAGAAATGGGAGCAGAACTGGTGCCCTTTTCTCCTATTCATGATAAAAAATTGCCGGAAGATATTCAGGGACTTTTATTGTATGGAGGTTATCCTGAATTATACGGAAAAGCGCTGGAAGAAAATGCTTCTATGCGGAAAGAAATAAAAGAAGCTCTTTCAAAAGGAATGCCGGTTCTTGCAGAGTGCGGCGGCTTTATGTATCTTCATGATACCTTTGAGGATGAAAAAGGGATTTTTCGTCAGGGAGTGGGACAAATTAAGGGAAAAGTTTTTAATACTGGAAAGCTGTCCCGCTTTGGGTATATTGAAGCATCCTGTAAAAAGCCGGTATTCGGAACACTCATAGGAACATGTCCGGCTCATGAGTTTCATTATTTTGACTCTACAAACTGCGGTACTGATTTTCATGCCAAAAAGCCTGTGGGCAAAAGAGGCTGGGATTGTATTCACAGTACGCCGACTATGATAGCGGGATTTCCCCACTTTTACTATTATGGAAATCCGGATTTGCCTAAGGCGTTTCTGGATTGTTGCAGAAATTTCAAAAGAAGACAGTCAGGAGGACTTGAAGAATGAAGTTGCAGGAAGCTTTAGAAAAGATACAGCCGTTAAATGAGGAAGCAATGAAAAGCAGTCAGGCGCATTGGGACAGTATTGCCCATCCTTTGCATAGTCTTGGAAAATTGGAAGATATGGTTGTGCAGATTGCGGGAATTACAGGCACGCCAAAGGTATGTGTGGAAAAAAGAGTTTTAATCCCCATGTGTGCAGATAACGGTGTGGTAGAAGAAGGCGTCACACAGACAGGACAGGAAATTACGGCTTTGGTGGCAGAAAATTTCTTGCAGGAAAAAGCAGCCTCCAGTATTATGTGCAAAAGTGTGGGCTGTGATATTTTTCCCATTGATGTAGGTGTGGCAAGAGATGTAAGCATTTTTAACCGCAAAATTGCCTATGGAACAAAAAACATGACAAAAGAGCCTGCTATGACAAGAGAACAGGCAATCAAAGCTATTGAAATCGGAATAGAAGCAGCCCAGATGATGAAAGAAAAGGGCTATCACGTAATTGCAACGGGAGAGATGGGAATTGGAAATACCACGACCAGCAGCGCTGTGGCTTCCGTACTTTTAGATATTCCGGTGGAAAAAATGACCGGAAGGGGAGCAGGACTTTCCACAGAAGGATTAAACCGTAAGATTACGGCAATTAAAAAAGCCATTGACCTTCACCAGCCGGATAAAACAGATGCTATTGATGTTCTTTCTAAGGTAGGGGGCTTTGACATTGCTGCCATTGCCGGATTGTTTTTAGGAGGAGCGGCTTTTCATATTCCTGTTCTCATTGACGGGGTGATTTCAGCCACAGGAGCGTTGGCGGCAGCAGCTATCTGTCCTCTGGCAAAAGATTATATGCTTGCCACCCATGTTTCCAAAGAACCGGCAGGCGCTTTACTTTTAGAAGCGCTGGAAAAAGAAGCGCCTTTGCACTGTGATATGTGTCTGGGAGAGGGAACAGGAGCGCTTAATTTATTCCCTCTGTTAGATACAGGATTGGCGGTTTATAACCAGATGGGTGATTTTGGCAACTGGGGAATGGAAGCTTACCAGCCTTTGGATTAGAGAGGACAGGGAAAAATGATTACTTTAATTACAGGGGGAAGCGGCAGCGGGAAATCCGCTTACGCAGAGCAAAAGGTAGTAGAATTCGGAGATTTCAACCGCATTTATATAGCCACCATGTACCCTTTTGATGAAGAAAGCCATAAAAGAATTGCCCGCCACCGTACCATGCGGGCAGAGAAAAATTTTTCTACGGTAGAATGTTATGTAGGCTTGAAAAATGTGAAAATACCAAAACATTCCTGTGTACTTTTGGAGTGTCTTTCCAATCTTACTGCTAATGAAATGTTTCAGGAAAACGGCGCAAAAGAAAGAGTAGTGGAAGAAATTTTAGAAGGTGTGAAAAATTTAGACAAACAGGCAGAGCAAGTGGTCATTGTGACAAACGAAATTTTTTCCGATGGGATAGAGTATGATGAAGAAACAAAGCAATATCAGAAATATCTGGGAGAAATTAACACAAAGCTTGCCGTATGGGCACAAGAAGTTACCGAAGTGGTATATGGTATCCCGTTACAGCATAAAAAGACAGAGAAAAAAGAAGGACAGAAAAATGGAAAAATTGTGGAACAGTTTTAAAATTGCCTTTTCTATGTATTCCAAAATTCCAATGCCTGCCAGTGATTGGAAAAAGGAAAATATGCGCTATATTATGTGCTTTTTCCCACTTATCGGTGCAATTATCGGCGGTGTGGTATGGTTTTGGGGCTTTTACGGAAGATATTTTATAGAAAGTAAAGGCTTTTATGCAATGATTTTTGTGATGATACCGGTGTTTCTCACAGGAGGCATTCATCTGGACGGTTTGCTGGACACCTCCGATGCCATCCATTCCTATCAGCCAAGGGAGCGCAAATTAGAAATTTTAAAGGACTCTCACGCAGGGGCTTTTGCCATTATCACAGCCGTGGTATATTTTTTCCTGTATTATGGAATATATCATGAAATTACTTTAAAAAGCCTGCCTGTTGTATGTATTGGCTTTGTACTTTCCAGAGCGCTGGGAAGCTTTTCCATTGCCAGCTTTCCTATGGCAAAAAACACAGGGCTTGCAGCCACTTTTTCTGACGGAGCACAGAAAAATTGCGTGCGAATTGTTTCCTGTGTTTATATGGTTCTTTGCGTATGTGCAATGCTGGCATATAATCCGATAATCGGCGCATGTACCATAGTGGGAGTTGCTTTGGAATATTTGTATTATTATAAAATGTCCATGAAGGAATTTGGAGGAATTACCGGAGATTTAGCCGGTTTTCACATTCAGATTTGCGAGCTGGTAATTGCATTTTCCTGTGTAATCGGTGAAATTATCAGCAGAATGATGTAAAAGAAGGGAAAGACCATGAAGTTAATTATAGGCGGAGCTTTTCAGGGAAAGAAAGAATATGTAAAAGAAAAGTTCTCTCTTTTGGAGGAACAGATGACAGACGGAAAAGATGCAGACTATGAGGATATTTTTCATTGTACCTGTCTGTATCATTTTCATGAATGGGTAAAAAAGGGCTTGGAACAAGGATGGGATTTTGAAAATCTGACGGAGAAAATTCAGGAAAGAAATCCGGATATCATTGTGATTTCCAATGAATTGGGATATGGAGTAGTCCCCATAAACGCCTTTGACAGAAAATACAGGGAAGGTACAGGACGGCTTTGTACACAACTGGCTGCAAAAAGCAGTCAGGTCATTCGTGTGGTATGCGGTCTTGGTACGGTAATAAAAAATGCTTAAAGTGATTTTAATCCGACACGGAAAAACCTTAGGAAATACAAAGGGCAGATACATCGGTTGCAGAACAGATGAAAACCTATGCTCTCTTGGCATAGAAGAAATAAGAAAAAACTGCTATCCAAAAGCAGAGTTTGTATATGCAAGTCCCATGAAGCGATGTCTGGAAACAGCAGAGCTTATTTATCCAAATCTTTCAGTGGAGACAAATATACTTTTAAGAGAATGTGATTTTGGAAAATTTGAAAATAAAAATTATCAGGAGCTGTCAGATGTAAAAGAATATCAGGAATGGATTGACAGCAACGGAACGTTGCCTTTTCCGGAAGGCGAAGGCATGGAAGCATTTCAAAAACGGTGTAGCAAAGGCTTTGAGGAATGTATTTCAAAAGCCTTTTCAAAAGAGCAGAAGCAGGTTGCCATGGTGGTACACGGAGGTACGATTATGAGTATTCTTTCCCGTTTTGCACAGCCAAAGGGAGAATATTTTAAATGGCAGCTTGAAAATGGAGGGTTTTACATGCTCCATATAGACAAAGAAGTATGGGAGCAAAAAAGAGAAATCACTCTGGTACAGAAAGGATAAAATCATGATAAAATGGACAGGAACTGCCCTGCTTTTGGGCTTTTTTATAGATTTGCTTTTGGGAGATCCCAGATGGCTTTACCATCCCGTTCGAATAATCGGAAACGGTATTTCTTTTTTTGAAAAACATTTGCGTAATTTATTCCCAAAGGCAGAAAAAGGCGAGCGCAAGGCAGGACTGGCGCTGGTTATTCTAATTTGCTTGTTATCCGGTTTGATACCTTTTGTTATTCTGTATATCGGATATCAAATACATACCATACTGGGAATTGTAATCGAGAGCTTTTTCTGTTATCAGATGCTTGCGGTAAAATCCTTAAAACAGGAGAGCATGAAGGTATACAAAGAACTGAAAAAGGGCGATTTAGAAGGCGCAAGACATGCGGTTTCCATGATTGTGGGACGTGATACAAAAGCGTTGGATGAAAAAGGAATTACAAAGGCAGCCGTAGAAACCGTTGCGGAAAATACTTCTGACGGAATTATCGCACCGCTTTTTTATATGGCAATCGGTGGTCCGGTGCTGATGTTTGTCTATAAAGGGATTAATACTATGGACTCTATGGTGGGATATAAGAATGAGAAATATATCAACTTCGGAAGATATGCTGCCAAGCTGGATGATATAGTCAATTATATTCCTGCCAGAATTTCTGCATGGCTGATGATTGCGGCGGCTTATTTGGAAGGTCTTGACGGTAAAAACGCAAAAAAAGTCTTTTTGAGAGACCGATACAATCATGCCAGTCCAAATTCCGCACAGACAGAAGCAGTGATGGCAGGGGCTTTAAACGTGCAGCTTGCGGGAAATGCCTATTATTTTGGAAAATTATATGAAAAACCGACCATCGGAGACGCAAACCGAGAGATTGAATATGAGGATATTAAACGTGCCAATACATTATTGTATGTAAGCGCCTTTTTAGGCGCAGTGCTTTTTGTGGCAGGAAGAACTGCAATATTGGCAGGTATTTTATTTCTTTAAAGGAGATTAAAACAATGACAAAGATACACGTACACGGCGGAGACGTATACCGTAATCCCGGTATTTTAGATTTTTCCGCAAATTGTAATCCCTATGGAATACCGAAAGGTGTGAAGGAGGCAGTGATACAGGCGCTTGAGAAAGCGGAATGTTATCCTGACGTAAGCTGTGATAAGCTTCGCAAAGCCTTGGCAAAGGAGGAAGGGGTAGCAGAAGAAAAAATCATCTGCGGAAATGGCGCTGCGGATTTGATTTTCGGTCTGGTATTGGCAAGGAAGCCAAAAAAGGCATTGCTTCTTGCCCCTACTTTTGCAGAATATGAGCAGGCTTTGTCTTCTGTGGGATGTGAAATCGTGTATGTGCCGCTTTCAGAGGAAAAAGGCTTTGTGCCGCAGGAGAATTTTATAGATAGAATTACGAAGGATATTGACATGGTATTCTTCTGCAATCCCAACAACCCAACGGGAATACTGGCAGACAGAAGTTATGTAGAGCGAATTTTACAACGCTGCAAAATTTCAGATGCTTTTCTTGTGTTGGATGAATGTTTTATTGATTTTGTAGAAAATCCGGAAGCTTATACCATGAAAGCATATTTAGAGACTTATACCAATTTCTTTTTGCTGAAGGCATTTACGAAAAAATATGCAATGGCGGGTATTCGTCTGGGATATGGACTTTGCAGTGATAAGGACACTTTAGAAAATATGAAGGCAGTCATGCAGCCGTGGAATGTATCGGTGCTGGCACAGGAAGCAGGAATAGCGGCATTAAAAGAAAAAGAATATGTAAAAGAAACCTTTGATAAAATCAAAGAAGAAAAAGAATATCTGTTAGAAAAATTAAGAAAATTGGAGCTTTTCTGTTATCCTTCAAAAGCCAATTATATCTTTTTTAAAGGTCCTCTGCATTTAAAGGAGGACTGTCTGAAACAGGGGATCGCCATAAGAGATTGCAGTAATTATCCAAATTTGGAAGAAGGCTTTTACCGTATTGCAGTCCGAAAAAGAGAGGAAAATGAGCGATTAACAGAAGCTTTGGAATATATTTTAAACGGGGAAAAGAGGAAATAACAATGGCAAAGGCAATTATGATACAGGGAACTATGTCCAATGCAGGAAAAAGTCTTTTGGCAGCAGGACTTTGCAGAATTTTTAAACAGGATGGTTATCGGGTAGCGCCTTTTAAGTCTCAGAACATGGCGTTAAATTCTTTTATTACCGAAGACGGATTAGAGATGGGAAGAGCGCAGGTGATGCAGGCAGAGGCAGCGGGAATTAAACCTTCCGTGTTAATGAACCCTATTCTTTTAAAGCCTACCAACGATGTGGGAAGTCAGGTGATTGTCAACGGAGAAGTGCTGGGAACGATGAGCGCCAGAGACTATTTTGCTTACAAGAAGCAGCTTATTCCCAAGGTCATGGAAGCCTACCATAAATTAGAAAAAGATTATGATATTATTGTCATTGAAGGAGCGGGAAGTCCTGCGGAAATCAATTTAAAAAAAGAAGATATTGTGAACATGGGAATGGCAAAACAGGCAAAAGCTCCTGTGCTTCTGGTGGGAGATATTGACAGAGGCGGTGTTTTTGCACAGCTAATCGGAACAGTCATGCTGCTGGAAGAAGATGAGCAGAAAATGGTAAAGGGCATGATTATCAATAAATTCCGAGGAGATAAAACCATTTTAGATCCGGGAGTGGTAAGTCTGGAAGAAAAAACAGGTATTCCCGTGGTGGGAGTAGCTCCTTACATGGAGCTGGAGGTAGAAGATGAAGACAGCCTCACCGAGCGCTTTTCCGGCAATCAGGAAATCGGCGCTATTGATATCGCAGTTATCCGTGTGCCCAGAATTTCCAATTTTACAGATTTTAATGCCTTGGAAATGATTTCCGGTGTTTCTCTGCGCTATGTAAAATCAGTCAGTGAACTGAAAAATCCCGATATGATTATTCTACCGGGAACGAAAAATACCATGGAAGATTTACTCTGGTTAAGACAGAGTGGGCTGGAAGCAGCAATTTTGAAAAAAGCTGCCGAAGGAAAGATTATTTTCGGTGTCTGCGGCGGATACCAGATGTTAGGAGAAAAACTTTCCGATCCGGATGGCGTTGAAGCAGGCGGGGAGGTAAAAGGCATGGGACTTTTACCAATGGAAACCGTGTTCCAAAATTCTAAAACCCGTACAAGAGTTTCCGGTACTTTCCCAAAAGTAGACGGTGCATTAAGTGCTCTTACCGGTATCAAGCTGGAAGGATACGAAATCCACATGGGTGAAAGTGTGCTTTTGGAAGGAGCGCAGCCCTTTACTGAGATTACCGACCATGTACAAAATACAACTAAAAAAGACGGAGCTTATTCCGGCAATGTATATGGTTCTTATGTGCATGGAATTTTTGATAAAGAAGAAGTGGCAAAAAGTGTGGTAAAAGCCATTGGAGAAAGAAAAGGTCTGGACGTTTCCCAAATGACGGGAATGGATTTTGCCGCATTTAAGGAAACCCAGTATGATAAGCTGGCAGACGGTCTTCGGGAACATTTAGATATGAAGAAAATTTATGAGATTTTAGAAGCCGGATTGAATAAAAAGAGAGGCAGAGGACAAATGAAAGTAGAATTGGAAAATGTAAAACCAAAAGAAATCGAAACAAGAAGTTTTGAAATTATTACAGAGGAGCTAGGAGACAAAAAATTAGTTCCCGGTACAGAGTGTATTGTAAAAAGATGTATTCATACAAGCGCTGATTTTGACTATGCAGATAATCTCTGCTTTTCTCCAAATGCAGTGGAAAAAGCCATTGAAGCAATTAAAAACGGCGCTTGCATTGTCACAGACACACAGATGGCAAAAGCAGGAATTAACAAAAAAGCGTTGGCAAAGTACGGCGGTGAGGTCTATTGCTTTATGTCTGATGAAGACGTGGCAAAGAAGGCAAAGGAACTGGGAACTACCAGAGCCACTGCAAGTATGGACAAAGCAGCAGAGCTTGGAAAACCGTTGATTTTTGCCATTGGCAATGCACCGACTGCTCTTGTAAGACTATATGAACTGATAAATGAGAAAAAAATTTCTCCATATTTGATTATAGGGGTTCCCGTTGGCTTTGTAAATGTGGTACAATCTAAGGAAATGATTATGGATACAGAGGTTCCTTATATTGTTGCCAGAGGAAGAAAGGGTGGAAGCAATATTGCCGCATGTATCTGTAATGCTTTATTATACATGATTGATAATGAAAGAGATTACTGGAAATAGGAATTTCAGGAAGGAAAAAACATGAAATGTGACAGATGCGGAAAAGAAATACCGGATACCGACCTCTATTGCGGACGGTGCGGAAAAGCTGTTTTTCCGGAATATATGGATGAAGATGACAGATGGGCTTATTATAAGACGGATGAGGAGCTGGAAGAAATTTTAAAGGCAGAGCAGGAAGGAAAGGAAGCAGAACCTGCAAAGCCTGTGAAAATAACAAGGTTTCCGAAGGAAAAAGAAAATGTAGAAGAACCGGTTCAAGAAGAAGTCTTACAAACAGAAGAAGAACCGGAAGAAGTAAAAACAGAAGTAGCAGAAGAAACCGAAGAAGCAAAAATTGAAGCAGAAGAAGAAGCTGAAGCAGCACCGGAATTGAACGCAGAACCGCAAACAGAATACCAAGAAGAAGGCGAACAGGCTGTTTTAGAAGAGATTTCGGAAGATGCTTCACAAGAAGAGGAAAACGTTTGGGAGGAAGACCTTTTCGAGGATGAGGAGGAGGAAGACGAGAAACCTCCTTTAAGTCCCGAAGGAAAAAAGAAAAGATGGAAAATTACTGCGTTAATTACCTTGTTCTTGCTTTTGTGTCTGGGAATTGGAATTGCTTTGGGAATGAAGCGAATGAAGGATTTAGACAGACAGGAAAAGGAGTATTATGAAAAATTACATAAAGAAGTGGTTCATCAGGATACTCCGTCTTCGGAGACTGAAAAGGAAATGGACGAAGAAGAAAAAGAAGATACTTCAAACGAAGAAACGCCGGAACAAAAATCTTTTCAATTAGTAAATCCGGAGGAAATTGATTTTTCTCAGTATCAGAAAATTACGCCTGTCAGCGCCGAACAGAATTCTATCAAAGAGTCCGCTACCTATGATTACAGCGCCAAAAGCGCCATTGACGGAGACAGCAGTACCTCTTGGCAGGAGAATGAAGAGGGGACAGGAGAGACGACAGGTATTCAAATCAATTTGGACGGAAATCACAAGGTTCGCTATCTTGTGCTGTATTTAGGAAACTGGAGAAGCGATCAGCTCTGGGAATACAGCGCACGCCCGAAGACCTTGACCATTCAGATTGGCGACAGTCAGACAAAGGATGTGGAATTTTCCGATGAGAAGAAAAAATTCTGTCTTTCCTTTGACGAACCAATCGATGCGTCTTACATTTCCATGTATATTGCAGACTCTTATGAGGGAAGCAGATGGAATGACAATGGTATCTCAGAAGTAGAAATATATGAATAAACAAGCTTATTATTCCATGACAAAGCATTTATTTTCAGTTTGTCATGGAATAACTGCGTTTAGAATATGGAGAAATTATGAAGAAAAAACAACGAATGAGAGAAGCTAGAAGAAAAAGAAGAATTTTATTTACTGTTTTAGCTGTGTGTATTCTTTGTCTGTGTGCTGTTTTAGGCGGAATAAAGCTAAAACAGGCTTATGACCAAAAGCAGGAAGAAAAAGCAAGAATAGCAGCCGAAGAAGAACGCAAAAGACAACAGGAAGCAGAAGAAAGACGAAAGCTGGAAGAACGGTTAAATGTGCAGATTGATATGGATATTTACAGTGAAGCCGCTATTGTAAAAGACGTACAAAATAATAAAGTTCTGGCTTCTAAAAATGCCGAGGAACGGATTTATCCTGCGTCTATGACAAAAATTCTTACCTTATTGATTGCCGTAGAAGAGCTTCCTGATTTGGATGAGAAAATTCAAATTCCCGTGGATGAGGTTTTGGCAGAATATGAAAGAGGCGCTTCCATGGCTGGTTTTCAGCCAGGAGAGAAGGTTTCTGTAAAAGATTTGCTGTACGGTCTGATGCTTCCGTCAGGAGCAGAATGTTGTACGGCATTGGCATGCAGAATATCCGGAAGTGAAGAAGCTTTTGCTGAAAAAATGAATGAGAGGGCAAAAGAGCTGGGTATGTTAAATTCTCATTTTGTAAACGCCTCCGGACTGCATGAAGATGAGCATTATACAACGGTTACAGACATCATGATCTTATTGGAGCAGGCAATTAAAAATGAAACCTTCTACGAAGTGTTTACGACTCGTTCTTATACCACTGCTCCCACAGCAGCAGAGCCAGACGGAATTACCTTTGAAAGCACTATGTATGATAAGAAATCAACCTTAGAGGTGACAGACGGAGAAATTCTGGGTGGAAAAACAGGATTTACCAACGCAGCAGGTTTATGTCTGGCGAGCTTGGCAAATGTAGAAGGGCAGAATTATATCTTAGTAACAGCAGGCGCAGACGGAAATCATAATACCGAGCCTTTCCACGTGCTGGATGCAGAAAATATTTACAGTCAGATAGGAGCTGCAATTCAAAGTGAATAAATCATCAGAATTTTGGATAACAGAAGATAAATTTTTCCCAAAAGCAGTTGTCTTTGATATGGATGGCTTAATGCTTGATACCGAACGAGTTATTAAATACAGTTGGGATGTGACAGGAGAGAAGCTGGGCTACGGAAAACTGGGAGAGAATATAAAAAATACGCTGGGCATGAATAGAGCCCAAAGAAATGCTTATTTTCTAAACAAATATGGAGAGGATTTTCCCTTAGATGCTTTTTTAGACGGGTATCATCAGGTCTATTATGAATACGAAAAAGAAAAGGGAATTCCTAAAAAAGAAGGCTTGCTTTCTCTTTTAGATTATTTGAAGGAGAAAAATATTCCTATGGCTGTGGCAACCTCCACTCATCAAATGTATGCCAAGGAAGCGCTGAAGGAACAGGAAATTCTTCCTTATTTTCAGGAAGTCATCACAGGTGACTGTGTGGAACAGGGAAAACCCGATCCTGCTATTTACGCATTGGCGTGCAAACGATTAAAAATCAATCCTTCCTCTGCTTTGGCGCTGGAAGACTCCTACAATGGGATTATTTCAGCCGGAAGAGCAGGAATGAAAGTCATTATGATACCCGACCTTTTAGAAGACGAGACACCTGTAAAGAAGTATTTATACGGAAAATTGAAGACATTGGAAGAAGTAAAACGCTGGATAGAAAAGAACTATTTGATATAATAATCTGAATAATAAAAAACGAGAGGCTGTCGCTTTAAATATTGGGGATAATATTTAAAGCAAGAGCCTCTTTGCTTTTTAACAATCTATGGATTTTAAATGTTCAATAAAGAGTTTTCGAATACCCGAATATTCGCCCAAGCCTTTTAATACAGGTTCTACCTCATAGCCTTCCGCTTTAAACTGGCTGTACCAAGAGTCCGGCTCATCGCTTGCCATATCATTTTTGGCATGGTCTCCGGCTACAATCATAAAGGGAGCTAAAATCACCTTTTTCGGCTTGTAAGCGTGAACCATTTTTAACAGACTTTCCATAGTCGGGTAGGCCTCCACTGTTCCAAGAAAAATATTGGAATATCCTTTATCTTTAAAAGTATAATCCAAAGCAGCATAAATCGCATTGGCATAGTGGGTAGTTCCGTGTCCCATCAGAACTAAAACATCATCTTTTTCCAAGTCTTTAAATTCAGATGTGATTGCTTCAATAACAGCCAAATTATCCTGCTCGCTGGTAAGAAGCGGATCGCCGAAAGAAATAGAGTGAAACTGTTCCTGATAAGCAAGAGCATCTTCCTTCATAAGGTCATTTTCAATACCGTTGATTACATGGGTAGGCTGAACCAGAACATCGGTAATGCCGTCTTGAAGCATCTGCTCCATGGCTTCTTTTACCGTAAAAATATGTACGCTGTCTCTGGCATTTACTTTTTTGATAATCATTTTGCTGGTCCATGCACGATAGAGGGCATAATCAGGGAAGGCAGCCTGCATATCCTGTTCAATGGCATCAATGGTAATTTTTCTGGTATCATTGTGACTTGTTCCAAAACTTACAGCTAAGATGGCTTTTTTTGTTTCTTTTAACACTGTTTTTGTTCCTCCATAGTGTGTATTTATTTTCACATCTGAGATGTATTTTTCTAAAGTATTTAAATTTTTAGGAAGGGGAAGAGAAGGTTTTAAAATCCCTTTTCTGCATAGGCTTTCAAACAGCTCCAATACAGCAGGAGGTTCCAAATTTGTCTGTTTTAAAGCAACACGATTTCCAAATACCTGCGCCGGTGTGCCGTGCATCAGAACCTTACCCTCATGGAATAGCAAAACCTCATCCGCCCATTCATAGGCATAATTCACATCATGAGTTGCCATTAAAACGGTAATACCGTTTTGTGTCATTTGTTCTACAATGTGATTTACCATAGTAGTATGCTTGGGGTCCAGAGCAGCAGCGGGTTCGTCTAAAATAATAATTTCCGGTTTCATGACCAGAATATCAGCAATGGATACCTGCTTTTTCTGCCCACCACTTAGAGCATGGGTTGGCTTATGACGGAAAGGTGTAATTTCCAGATAGTCAATGACCTGCTCTACTTCTTTTTTTGTCTGTTCCTCAGAATGCCCTAAATTTAAAGGTCCAAAAGAAATTTCCTGATAGACACTGGCTGAAAAAAGCTGATTGTCCGGATCCTGAAAAACAATCCCAATTTTACTTCTTAAATCTAAAAGTTCTTTCTTTTTATAAGTGACTTCTTTATTATGGAAGAAAAGTTTTCCTTTTTGTGGTTTTAAAATACCGGTACAACAGAGAAAAAAGGTAGATTTACCACTGCCGTTAGCACCCATAAATGCAATTTTCTGGCCTTTTTTGATTTCCAGAGAAAGACCATTTAAAGAATGACTTTGTTCGTCATCATAAGAAAAATATAAATTTTCTGCTTTTAGAATAATATCTGAATTCATGAAAAAAATCTCCTCCATATAGCGAACAGAAATAAGGCTGAGTCAAAAAGTACAATAGCTGCAATGACCTTTTTTTTAGGAGGCTGGTTTTCTGACAGTACATGAATGGTATCATCGTAGCATCTGGCCTCCATTGATGCATATAATCGGTTGGAACGTTCCACAGCTCTGATCATTAAAACAGAGCCCAACATTCCAAAAGATTTTAAAGACGTTTTATAATTCCGATTTCCAAGACGACAGTTTTGGGCAGTGGATAAAGCAGAGGCAGTATCCAAAAGTACGAAAATAAAACGATAAATTAAAAGCATTAATTCCATCAGCAGTTTAGGACAGTGAAGCTTTTTAAGAACCTGCAAGATGTCCGGCATAGGTGTAGTAAAAGATAAAAAATATAAGCAGGAAACTGCTCCTAATGCTGTAAAAATAAGCTGTACCGCATAAAAGAAAGAGGAATAACTGGTTGTAATGTACCAGCTTCCCACAGGAATAGAGAATAAATCCATAGGTGTACGGCTTATATGAAACATAATGGCAATTGTGCTAAGTAATAAAAAAATAATGGGAGCAGTGAGAAAACGTAAATAACGAGAAACAGGGACTCCTCCCTTACATACGGTAAGAATCCCTGTAACTGCTAATACGATACCTGCCACTGCAATAGAACGACTCATTACACAAATACAAAGTGTAATTATTGCAAAGGCAAATTTCTCACCGGCGTTTTCATATCTGAGTCTGGAATGATAGCAAAGCTTATCAATGACAATCATAGGAAAACTCCTTTCAAAAGAGAAATTTTAATTATCGTCTTTCATCCATTTTTTACGTTCTACAAAACGTCCCATGATGAAAGCAATGACGCCGACACCAATTCCTGTTTGCAGACAGAAGAGAAGACTCTCTACTTCTCCCGGAAGTTCACCGCCAATAAGCTGCTCAAAAATAGGAGTTGCCCATGGCTCATAAGAAGCATCTACTTCTTCTACGACCTGGCTTCCGGCATCGTCAGAACCGCCAAATTCTGCATCTTTTAATACGAATAATGGAACAAAAGCAATTAAGAAAATCAAAAGAATGGCAAGAAGTACTTTCTTTTTCATATTATTTTCCCTCCTTTAAGTAACCAATTGCACGAAGTTCAGGTTTTGCGTAAGTTTCTAATCCCTGGATAATCAGAACTGTAATCACACCTTCAATGATAGCTAAAGGTACCTGTGTAGGAGCGAATACTGCAAGGAATTTGCCCATAGCAGCCATAAAAGTAGTATCTGCATTGTGAGCAAGTGCCATTTGCGCGGCAGTAACGCAGTAAGTAAATAAATCTCCTAAAGTTGCTGCAAGAAAAACAGAAATAACTTTATTTACTTTTGCTTTTTTACATAAAACAAAAATTCCATAAGAAACAAACGGACCGGCAATTGCCATAGAAAAAGTGTTTGCTCCGATAGTAGTCAGTCCGCCGTGAGCTAATAAAATAGCCTGGAATAAAAGAACAATCAGTCCTAAGATAGAAACAGCGGAAGGTCCAAATAAAATTGCTCCCAGTCCTGTACCTGTCATGTGAGAACAGCTTCCTGTTACAGATGGAATTTTCAGTGATGAAATTACGAATACAAAAGCTCCTGACATAGCAAGGAGTGTAATCAGATTTTTATGTTCAGCTAATGTCTTTTTAATAGACAAAAATCCGGCAACTAAAAACGGAATACATAAAGCACCCCATGCAATACAAAAGCTGCCCGGCAGATAGCCTTCCATAATGTGCATCGCACTGACATTAGACATTACTCCAAAAGTAAGTGCAAAAATACCTGTCAGTACAAAAAGTCGTTTGTGTTGTTTACTCATTTTTCTTCTCCCTTCTGATTTTAAAACGCAATGTGCTCCTTGCGGAGCATTTTTATTACATAGTATGTATTTTTCTATGCAATAAAAAAGAACCTGTTCGGTACATACCGACAGGCTATCAGAAGAACAAGAGGTTCCAGCCAAATTGATAAGCTATGAGCCACCCTGTTCTTACACATGGCCATCGTTCGTAACCTGTGTAAATCGTATGTACAAGGCAGGTCTTCTGACTCAGGTATCGTCATTTTATTTCGTCTTCCCAGTAAACTCCAGTGACATAATGAAATAAAACTTCTCCATTACAGCGGCGTGACCGTGTGAGATTTTCACTCAACTTTCCTATTCTCCTGCAAACAGGCACCTCGAACATTCAATTCTGAATTTATTGTAACATACTATCTGATTTTGTCAATAATCAATAAGTTGCACCGAAAACAATTCTGTGCTAATATGAAAAAAATTATGTAAAAACAAAAGATTTAGGAGATGGAAGAAGAAATGAGTATTTCCATGGTGGGAATTGATTACAATAAAGCGTCGGTAGACGTGCGTGCACAATTTTCCTTTACAAAGAAAAATGCAGCGGCGGCGATGGAGAAATTAAAAGAAACTCCGGGAATTTTAGGCTGTGTTATTTTATCTACCTGCAACAGAATGGAGATTTGGGCAAGTACACAGGAAGAATGGGAGGGCTCTCTTTTTGAGTTCTTGTGTGAAGAAAAAGGAAAAAATCCGGAAGAATTTCGCAGATATTTTGTGGAGAGGGAGGAAGGAGAGGCGATTGAACATCTTTTTTACCTGACAAGCGGCTTAAAATCTCAGATTTTGGCAGAAGACCAGATTATTACTCAGGTAAAGGATGCCCTGTCTATGGCAAGAGACGTTTATTGTACAGACAATGTCTTGGAAGTGCTTTTTCGCATGGCAGTGACCGCAGCAAAACGAGTAAAAACAGAGGTGGTGTTTTCCAGAGGGAACAGCTCTGTCATTCATCAGGCTATTCAAAAGCTGAGAGAAGCAGGTTATTCTTTAGACGGCATTACCTGTATGGTAATCGGAAACGGAGAGATGGGGAAAGTGGCTGCATTGGCTTTGGCAGAAGCAGGCGCACATGTAACGGTTACAGTTCGTCAGTATCGCAGCGGAATTGTCAGTATTCCTAAAGGCTGTGACAGAATAAACTACGGAGAACGCATGGAATTTTTTCCTTCCTGTGACTTGGTGGTCAGTGCAACGGCAAGTCCCAATTTTACCCTTACAAAGGAGCTGATACAGCAGGCTAAAAAAGGGGAAAAACAACAGATTTTAATTGATTTGGCTGTTCCAAGAGACATAGAACCGTCTGTAAAGGAAATAGAGGGCATGACTCTTTATGATATTGACAGCTTTAAGATTGATACCAATTCTCTGGAGCTTCAGGAAAGTATGCAAAAAGCAGCGTTAATATTAAAAGAGCAGATGGAAGATTTTTATTGCTGGTATGACGGGAGAAGCTTAATTCCCCGTATTCAGGACATTCAGGCAGAAGCGGTTCAGGATTTGAATTTGCGTATTTTAAAAATTTTGCGAAAAACTCCTATGGAAGATGAAGACAGGGAAAACCTGTTAAACGCCATTGATACAGCGGCCGGAAAGGTTGTCAGCAAAATGATGTTCGGGCTTCGTGACACCTTGGAAAAAGAAGAATTTTTAAATTGTGTAGAAGGGTTGGAAAAGCTTTATGGAGCGTAAAGAAAAGAAGTTTTTTCCTCTGTTTATAGATTTCACACAGAAAAAGGCAGTGGTAATCGGAGGCGGGAAAATTGCCACCAGAAGAATTCAAACTCTGCTGGATTTTGTGGGAGAAATCACTGTTATTGCGCCTGCGTGTACGAAAGAAATCGAAATACTTTATGAGAAAAATGAAATTTTATATCAGCAAAAGAAGTATGAAAAGTCTGATATCAAAGATGCGGACATGGTTCTGGCGGTAACAGATGACAGCGCTTTAAACGAAGAAATATACAAGATTTGCAAAGAGAAGAATATACTGGTAAATGTAGCCAGCAATCAAGAAAAGTGTGACTTTCATTTTCCGGGAATTTTAGAATATGAAGATGTTGTAATCGGCTTTAACGGATGTGGAAAAGACCACAAAAAAGTCCGTAAAATAAGAGAAATGATACAGGAAATGCTCAGTCATAAAGGGGAGTAAATATGAGAAAAGTAGTAATCGGAAGCAGAAAAAGTAAGCTTGCAGTGGTGCAAAGCGAGATGGTGCGGGATTATATTCAAAAAAATAACGAGGATATTCAAGTGGAAATCCTTACCATGAAAACCACAGGAGATAAAATTTTAGACAGAACCTTGGACAAAATCGGCGGAAAGGGCTTGTTTGTAAAGGAGCTGGATAAGGCTCTTGCAGAAAGAAAAACAGAACTGTCCGTACACAGCTTAAAGGATATGCCTATGGAAGTTCCAAAAGAGCTTCCTCTTATCGCATTTTCCAAAAGAGAAGATCCAAGAGACGTACTGGTGCTTCCAAAAGGCGTTACCCAATTAGAACCTTCAAAGCCTATTGGGTGCTCCAGTTTAAGAAGAATTTTACAGCTAAAAGAAATCTTTCCGGATATGGAATGTAAAAGTGTCAGAGGAAACGTTCAGACACGTTTGAAAAAATTAGATGACGGAGAATACAGCGGTCTTTTACTGGCGGCGGCAGGCTTGAAACGATTAGGACTGGAAGACAGAATTGCCCGTTATTTTGAGCCGGAGGAAATGATACCGGCAGCCGGTCAGGGGATTTTGGCAATTCAGGGAAGAAACGACGTGGATTACAGTTACTTAAAAGGCTATGGGGACGAAAATGCCACTTATGCAGCATTGGCAGAACGGGCTTTTGTAAGATATTTAGACGGAGGCTGTTCCTCTCCGGTAGCAGCTCATGCCAAGGTAGAGGACGGACAAATTATTTTACGTGGACTTTACTATGATGAAAATACAGGAAATTATGAAAAAGGATTGAAAAAAGGCAGCGTAAAAGAAGCAGAGGAACTTGGAATTTCTCTTGCAAAAGAGCTGAGAGAAAGGGGTAAAGCGCATGTGTAAAGGCAAGGTATGGCTGGTAGGAGCCGGTCCGGGAGATATTGGATTATTTACTTTAAAGGGAATGGAAATTTTACAGCAGGCAGAGGTGGTGGTGTATGACAGTCTGGTAGGTCAGGGAGTTTTATCACAAGTTCCAAAAACGGCTCGTTGTATTAACGTAGGAAAACGAGCATCTCATCACACCATGCCACAGGAACAGATTAATGAGGTTTTATTGGAGGAAGCAAAAAAAGGATATCGTGTAGTCCGCTTAAAAGGGGGAGATCCCTTCCTCTTTGGCAGAGGCGGAGAAGAGCTGGAGCTGTTAATTCAGGAGGGAATTCCTTACGAAATCGTACCGGGAGTGACTTCTCCTATTGCCGTTCCTGCTTATAACGGAATACCGGTTACCCACCGTGATTTTACATCTTCTCTTCACATTATTACGGGACATAAGAAAAAGGGTGCAGCCTATGACATTGATTTTGAAGCTCTTGTTCGCACAAAGGGAACTTTAGTATTTTTAATGGGTGTCAGCGCTTTATCGGATATTTGTCAGGCGCTTTTAGATGCAGGCATGGAAAAAGATATGCCCGCTGCGATTTTGCAGAAAGGAACAACGGCCGCACAGAAAAGAATTGTGGCAACAGTTTCTACTTTGCCGGAAGAAGTACAACGTCAGGGAATTGAAACGCCTGCCATTATTGTAGTTGGAAAAGTCTGTGCTCTGGCAGAGGAATTTGCATGGTATGAAAAGCTTCCCCTTTTCGGCTATAAGGTATTAGTGACAAGACCAAAAGAAGCTGCATCCTCCATGGCGGCAAAGCTTAGAAAGTTGGGGGCAGAAGTGTTGGAATTACCTGCTATTCAAACCACAGCAAAAAAAGAAAATACAGCTCTTTTTACAGCTTTTTCTCATTTACAGACTTATGACTGGATTGCTTTTACCAGCCCAAAAGGCGTAAAGGTTTTCTTTGAGGAAATGCAAAAGGCAAAGGTAGACGCAAGAAAGCTGGGAAATGTAAAATTTGCAGTAGTAGGAACAGGAACACAGAGAGCTTTACAGGAAAGAGGCTTTTTTGCAGATGTTATGCCAAAACTGTTTGACGGTGCATCTCTTGGGAAAATGTTGTGCGAAAAATGCAGCGGAACAGAGAAAATTTTACTCCCCAGAGCAGAAATCGGCAGTCAGGAAATTATAGAAGAATTAAAGAAAAAAGCAGGAATTACGATTGACGATATCGGTATTTATGAAACGCTTTATGAAAAATCGGAAATTATTGACGAAAAGAAAGAATTTGAAGCAGGAAGCATTAACTGTGCAGTTTTCACCAGTGCTTCCACGGTAAAAGGATTTGTAAAAGCAGTTCCAGCACTGGATTACAGCAAGGTAAAGGCTGCCTGTATCGGAAAGCAGACAAAGGCAGCAGCAGATAAATATTCTATGGAAACTTACATGTCAAAAGAAGCTTCTATTGACAGTCTTCTGGAATTAGTAATAGAATTAAAAAAGAATTCAGAGAAAAAGGAGTTGTAGAAGTATGAACATCAGACCGAGAAGGTTAAGAGGAAATGAAATTCTGAGAAAAATGGTACGTGAAACCAGAGCAGATAAAAGTTCTCTGATTTATCCGGTATTTGTGAAGGAAGGAACAGGAATAAAAGAAGAAATTCCAACTATGCCGGGACAATATCGTTACAGTATTGATACTTTGTTAAAAGGACTGGAAGAAACCTTAGATGCGGGCGTCAGTAAAGTTATGTTTTTCGGAATTCCTGATAAAAAGGATGAAGTGGGAAGTCAGGCTTACGCAGAAGACGGTATTGTACAAAGAGCCGTTGCAAAGGCAAAAGAAGCTTTTGGAGATGATTTGTATCTGATTACCGATGTATGTATGTGCGAATATACTTCTCACGGGCACTGCGGAGTTCTCTGCGGACATGAAGTGGAAAACGACAAGACGTTAGAGCTTTTGGCAAAAACAGCCCTTTCCCATGTACAGGCAGGGGCAGATATGGTAGCGCCTTCCGATATGATGGACGGCAGAGTTTTGGCAATCCGCAATCTTTTGGATGAAAACGGATACAAGGAAGCGCCAATTATGTCTTATGCAGTAAAATATGCTTCTGCATTTTACGGTCCTTTCCGTGATGCAGCCGGTTCTGCCCCTTCCTTTGGTGACAGAAAAAGTTATCAGATGGATTATCACAACCGCAGAGAGGGATTAAAAGAAGCTTTATTGGATGTAGAAGAAGGAGCGGATATTATTATGGTAAAACCGGCTCTTTCTTATCTGGATATTATCCGTGAGGTAAAAAATGAGCTTCACGTTCCTGTGGCAGCATATTCTGTCAGCGGAGAATACGCCATGGTAAAGGCAGGAGCAAAGCTTGGGTATATCGAGGAAGATAAAATTATCTGTGAAATGGCAGCCAGCGCTTACCGTGCAGGCACTGATATTTATCTCACTTATTTTGCAAAAGAAATTGCGAAATACATCGAAGAAGGGAGAATTGGATAATGACAAAATCAGAGGAATTATTTCAAAGAGCAGTAAAGAGAATACCCGGAGGAGTAAACAGTCCGGTTCGTGCTTACGGTTCTGTAACAGAAGCACCTCGCTTTATACAGGGGGCTGTGGGATGTAAAATCTTTGATGTAGACGGCAACGAATATATTGACTATATCGACTCATGGGGACCTATGATTTTAGGTCATAACAATGAGCAGATTAAAGATGCGGTCATTCGTGCCAGCGAAAATGGATTAAGCTTTGGCTGTGCTACGGAAGTGGAAGTGGAAATGGCAGAATTTATCTGCGATAAAATCCCTCACGTAGATATGATACGTATGGTAAACTCCGGTACAGAAGCCGTAATGAGCGCTTTGCGTGTTGCCAGAGGCTATACAGGGAAAAATAAAATTATTAAATTTGCAGGCTGTTATCACGGACATACAGACGCCATGCTGGTAAGTGCAGGAAGCGGTGTAATGACCAGCGGTGTGCCGGACAGCGCCGGTGTTCCAAAAGGATGTACACAGGATACCATGCTTGCAGTTTACAATGATTTAAACAGTGTAGAAAAGCTGTTTATCGAAAGTGACAGTCAGGTAGCCGCTGTGATTGTAGAACCCGTAGGTGCAAATATGGGTGTCGTTCCTCCGGCAGACGGATTTTTACAAGGACTGCGTGATTTATGTGATAAATATCATGCGCTTTTAATCTTTGATGAAGTCATTACCGGATTTCGCTTGAGCTTTAGCGGTGCAGCAGGCTTTTATGGAATTACACCGGATTTGGTAACTTATGGAAAAATTATTGGAGCCGGTATGCCCGTAGGCGCTTACGGCGGCAGAAAAGAGATTATGGAAATGGTAGCTCCGGCAGGTCCCGTTTATCAGGCAGGTACCTTAAGCGGAAATCCCATTGCTATGGCAGCAGGACTTACACAGTTAAAAATTCTCTGGGAAGATCAGGATATTTACAAACGCCTTTACCAAAAAGGAGAACTTCTGTATGAAGGAATTCGAAAAATCTTCTTAGAAAAAGGTGTTGATTATCAAGTAAATTCCGTTTCTTCCTTAGGCTGTATTTTCTTTACAGAAAATAAGGTGACGGATTATACCTCTGCAAAGACATCTGATACCGCAGAATTTTCCAAATATTTCCGGTATATGCTAAACAACGGTATTCATATAGCTCCGTCACAATTTGAAGCCATGTTCCTGTCTGATGCACATACCGAAGCAGAAATTCAGGAAACCTTAGACTGCATTGAGAAATATTTTTAAGGTGAACGTATGAGCGAAACAGTTGTAGGAATTGGGGTGATTGCGCTGCTGCTTTTGTCGGCAGTGGCAGTCATGCTATCAGAAAATAAACGGCGAAAGCTTTTTTTGCAGCAAAAATTAAAAAATTCATGGGGAAAGATACCTGACCGGGAATATACGTATGAAGATTTCCATCATATTTCGCAGTTTTTTCATAAGAGAGAAAAAGAAGGCTTTTTCATTGACGATATCACATGGAATGATTTAGACATGGACCGTATTTTCATGCTGCTGAACCAGACTTTTTCCGCCGTAGGAGGAGATTGTCTGTATGATATTTTGCGAAAACCGGTATTTGAAGAGAAAGAACTAAAATATCGCAATCGGTTGATGCTGTTTTTTGCTAAAAATCAGGAAATAAGAGAGCAGGTGCAGACCATTCTTGCTTCTGTGCGAAAATCCGGCAGCAATAGTATTTACGAAAATATTCATGTAACAACAGAAGTAAACATCAAAGGAAAAAACGTACAGATTGGATTTTGCAGTGCTTTTTTCCTGTCGCTTCTTGTCTTTATTTTGGCGCCTAATCCCGGAGTCTTTTTGTTTCTTTTGGTCTGTGTTGTGAATATCGGCGCTTATATGACACAGAAGCAGGAGGTGGATGCTTATCTTTCCAGTTTCAGAAATGTGTTGCAGCTTTTAGAAGCTTATAAGAAACTGGAAAAGCTAAAAATACCGGAGCTGGAAGCTGCCATGGCAAGAGGAATACCGGCACAGAAAAAGCTGGCAGGCTTTCAGAAACGTTCCTCGCTTGTTATTGACAGAAGTTCAACGGGAGGCGGACTGGAAGGCATGCTTATGGATTACATTCGTATGCTGACTCATATTGATTTGATTAAATTTCAGGATATGATGAAGTCCATGAAGGAAAACCAGAAGGAACTGGAGGAGCTGATTTATACTTTAGGTTATATAGACAGCATGATTTCCATTGCATCTTTTCGTGAAACCTTGCCTTACTATACTTGTCCTGAATTTAGGGAAGAGAAAAGAGCGTATATGGATGTGGAAAATCTTTACCATCCATTGATTGAAAATCCCGTGGCAAACAGTATTTCTGCCAAAGGCGGCATTTTGGTAACCGGTTCCAATGCTTCGGGAAAATCTACATTTTTGAAAAATATTGCAATAAACAGTATTTTTGCCCAAACCATTTATACCTGTACGGCATCTTCTTATTGCGCACCTTATTTTCAGGTCATGACTTCCATGGCGCTGCGAGATGATTTAGGAAGCGGAGAAAGCTATTACATCGTAGAAATCCGTTCCTTAAAGAGAATTTTAGACGCTGCAAAATCCGGCGAAAATCTGCTGTGTATTATTGACGAGGTATTACGAGGAACCAATACCATTGAGCGAATTGGAGCATCTTCCCAAATATTAGCGCACATCTGTAAAAACAATGTATTGTCTTTTGCGGCAACTCATGATATTGAATTGTCCTATATGCTTCAGGAATATTATGAAAATTATCATTTCGAAGAGGAAGTACGAGAAAAAGACGTTGTGTTTAACTATCTTCTGAAAAAAGGAAGAGTAACTACCAGAAATGCCATTCGCCTTTTAGAAATGATTGGCTATGATAAAACATTGATTGAAGAGGCGAAAAGAGCAGTAGAGGAGTTTGAAGCTTCCGGCAGTTGGAAAAATGTCGAAAAAGCAAGATAGAAAATTGTAAAATTTTGCATAGAAATATTGACAGATTTTCAGAAAGTTGTCATAATAAATCATAACAAAAAGAAAAAAATTTCTTTTTATATTTCAGAAAAGAAAAAGAAAATACACGAGAAAGAGACACATCTTTTTCTGCAAAGCAGGCATATCTTTTTGTAAAATCTACATATCTTATCTTACAAGCAGGGATACCGAAATGGTATCCCTCTTTTCTTTTTACACGGAAAAATCAGCAAAATCCGTGGCCGTTACCGCAGCATAAAAGCAAGATAATCAATAAAAGACAGCTATTGTCTCCGCCGCATCCGCATCCGTCTCCGCCAAATCCGTTACCGCAGAAGCATAACAGTAAAAGGATCCAGATAATGCAGTTACAATCGCCAAAATTGTGTGTCATGCCTCCTCCACAGTTGTCTTCACATCCGCAACCACAGTTTGTAGCAGCTAAATCACTCATGAATAAATCCTCCAAAAATTTTGATTACACTTACATACTATGTGAATAAAGAAAAATGGTGCAAAGAAATCAAAAAAAATTTAGGAAAGAGTTAAAGTAGAAAGCACCTGATAAATGTCCAACGTTCCGTATCCCCATTCCCGATTGGGATATAAGCGTTCAGGGCTTCGCTTTGCTCCTCTTATCAGCAAAGTTTTCAGCTCTGTGTTATTGAAAATTCTGGCAGGAGTACGACGCATTCCCCATTCTACCAACAAAGCGCACCCTCCGGCAGTAATCGCAGCAGATACAGAGGTTCCCGACAAAGTGGTAAAACGATTGTTTGGGGCAGGTCCAAAAACATTGACGCCGGGAGCAGCTAAATCCGGTTTTATTTGACCGCTTCTTGTATATCCTCTGCTGGAATTTAAAAACAAGCTGTTATTATAAGCATTATAAGCGGTTGCAGTAATCACAGAAGCAGAGTCAGAAGGAGCGGTAAGGGTGGTGTCGGGATTTGGCTGTATAAAGGTAATATCCGGTCTTGCAAGCCCTGTAATAGGCAGCCACAGATGAAAAGAACCCTGCCCTGTGATATTGGTATATACCCGTATTTTCCAGATACCGGGAGTTGGATCTGAAAAGCGGATAAAAATCAGTTGGTTACCGGATACGGTTTGAAACATTTCTGAGCTGACAAAGATTTTTGTATTTTCTAAAATAAAAGAAAGATTTTCGCTAAAGCTGATGCGGGGAGAGATTTTTTGTACGATTTCACCTAAAGGAGACTCAAAACCCACAGCATAAACCTCAGGAGGATCGCTCCAAAATTCTACACAAAATCCGGAGGTGTTTTCAGCTACCAGTATTTCCACATCTTTGGAAACTTCGTTTCCGGAAAAGCTGCCATAGAAATGATGCGCTTTTCCTGCTTCATTTCCGGCAGCAACGACAGAATGAAGTCCACGGTAATTATCTGAGATGCTAAGCATGGAGTCTACGGGAGAAACACCGGCATGAGGACCTTGATTTGTGCCGAGACCAAGACACAGTATAAGGGGCTTTTTCAGTTCCTCTGCCAATAAAATGAGGTAGCGAATTCCCATCATAATATCTGTGCTCTGATAAGCAGGCATATCTCCGGTAGCAAAAAAAAGAGATTTTAAATACTGCTTTGCTTCCTTTAATTTCACCACAGCTAATAGACTCTCAGGAGCAGCGCCGTTAAAATCAAATTGAGGAAGGGTGCTTCCCCCTGCCACACCGGCAAGAAAAGTACCGTGGCCATTGATATCTTCGCTGGGAACTACGGAAAAGGGCGTTGTAGCAGTAAGAGCATTATTTAAGTCCTCATTACTGTAAGCACTTCCGTATTCTAAATCAAAGGGAGGCGTACCATCCTGAACTGTCTGATCCCAAAGACCGTAAATTCTGCTGCTTCCGTCAGTTCTTCGAAATGCAGGGTGTGTGTAATCAATGCCTGTATCAATAAAGCCCAAAAGCACATCTGCTCCCTTTAAATTTAAAACAGGCTGTGTCTGCACCGTCGTAATGCCGGAAGCGTCCAGACTTACTGTATCAAGAAGTGTGTAAAGCTTTGGTACTGTATTATAAAAAAAGCCGTATTCATAATAATCCGGGTAGAGTTCTTCTTCTAAGGGATAGTGAACCATTCCGTAATATTGATTAAAAATCTGTGCTCCCCATTCTGCATATTCTTCTAAAAAACCGGAATATATGGGCAGGATGATATCTGCATACTTTTCTGAGAGAATAAATTCCTTTTTTGATGGCATAAACAGCTCCATAAGACTTTTCTTTCAATCTATGAAAGGAGGGGAGAAAACTTGACACTATTGTCAGGCAAACTTTACAGAGGGAATGTCTCCGTATATAATAAACACAGAAACTTATTTTTCATTATACCAGTCAGTTGAAAGTAATGAGGGAAATGTATATGGATATGGAGAAAATTATTCGTTTGGTAACAGAAACCAAGAGTCTCATAAAAAATCGTGAAATGGCTGCCCATGTAAAGGAAAAAGGGGTTGCAGATTATGTGACGCAAGTAGACGTTGCAGTGCAAAATTTCTTAAAGAAAGAATTGTTTATGCTTGCTCCGGATATTCAATTTCTCGGAGAAGAAACAGGATTGCAGGAAATGAAAGCAGATAGTTTTTGGATTTTAGATCCGGTTGACGGAACCACAAATCTGATGCACGATTACCAGCATAGTGTTGTATCTTTAGCGCTTTGTCATCAAAGCGAAATTATTATGGGAATTGTATATGATCCTTTTCATGAAGAAATATTTTCTGCAATAAAAGGACAAGGCAGTTTCCTAAACGAACATCCTATAAAAGTGTCAAAGGCAGAAAAACTTTCAGATACGATCATCGGTCTTGGAACTGCCAAAAGAGAACTTGCTGATGAAAACTTTGCACGATTTCGCAGAGTTTTTGGAAAGTGTCAGGATGTTCGCAGAATTGGCTCTGCGGCTCTGGAACTGGCATATACTGCCTGCGGAAGGCAGGATGGATATTTTGAAGTATATCTAAATCCCTGGGATTATGCTGCAGGTATGCTTTTAGTTCAGGAGGCAGGAGGACTAGTAACTGCTTTTAACGGAAATGAACTGAATCCGAGAAAAGGCAGCAGTGTAGTAGGAACAAATGGAAATATTCATACAGAGCTGTTAAAACTTCTGTGAGAAGAAATATAAAGAACTGTGTCTTCGTACCTTTCTATTGTTTTCACATATACTAATGAAAAAGGAACTTTTGTCATGGACAAAGTAAGAAAAACTAGTAGTTGTTGGCGGGATAATACAAGAGAGGAACTTTGGACAGGAAAAGGAATAGGTGTTGCTGTATTAGACACAGGAGCATTTCCCCATATAGATTTTGACAACCGAATTTGGTGCTTTCAGGACTTTGTAAACGGCCGTACAAAGCCTTATGATGACAATGGTCACGGAACGCATGTATTGGGAATTATCGGCGGAAGCGGTGCGGCAGGAAAGGGTAAAATTCAAGGGATTGCGCCAAAATGCGGGCTTATTCCCATTAAAGTGCTGGATAAAAAAGGAAATGGCAGCAAGGAAAAGGTATTACGGGCTTTTCAATGGATTTTAGAAAACAAAGATTGCTACAATATCCGTATTGTAAATATTTCTGTTGGTACTACCAGACGAGAAGGGCATGAGGATTTAATTCGTGCAGTAGAGGATGTCTGGGACGCAGGGCTTGTGGTAGTAGCGGCGGCCGGAAATATGGGACCAGGAAGATGTAGCATTACAGCGCCCGGAAGCAGCAGAAAAATTATTACCGTAGGTTCTTCTGATATGCTGATGAAAAACCATGGGATTTCAGGAAGAGGTCCTACAAAAGAATGTATCAGTAAGCCGGATATTGTAGCCCCCGGAAGCGAAATCATGTCTTGTACCAACTCCGACAGTTTATTTCCCTATATTGCAAGAAGCGGCACATCTATGTCTACCCCTATTGTGTCAGGAGGCATTGCTCTTTTATTGGAAAAATATCCTCAAATGACGAATTTAGAAGTGAAAAAAAAACTCTGGAAAACTGCCAAAGACTTGGGTTACGAGCATAATCTTCAAGGCTGGGGATTGTTTGATTTGCATAAATTTTTGCAATAACTCTTGACAAATATCCTTTTTGTCTATTAAAATGTACAAAACAGTTTAATGAAACGCAGTGATAATTTAAGAAAGCAAGAGGTAGAAGAGATGGGAAAAATACAAATGGCAACACCTTTAGTAGAGATGGACGGAGATGAAATGACAAGGATTTTATGGGGGTGGATAAAAGAAGAACTGCTTTCTCCTTTTCTTGATTTAAATACAGAATATTATGACTTAGGATTAAAGTATCGAGATGAAACAACTGACGAAGTGACTTTGGCTGCTGCAGAAGCAATAAAAAAATATAAGGTAGGGGTAAAATGTGCCACTATTACACCAAATGCAGCCAGAGTCGAAGAATACCATTTAAAAGATATGTATAAGAGTCCAAATGCCACTATTCGTTCTTGCTTAGATGGTACAGTTTTCCGTACTCCTATTTTAGTAAAGGGAATTGAACCTTGTGTAAAAAGTTGGAAAAAGCCCATTACCATAGCAAGACATGCTTACGGTGACGTATATAAGAATGCTGAAATGAAAATCCCGGGAGCCGGAAAGGTGGAATTGGTCTATACCAATGAAAAAGGAGAAGAAAGCAGAGAGCTTGTACATGTATTTCAGGAACCGGGTATTGTTCAGGGAATGCATAATCTGACTTCTTCGATTGAAAGCTTTGCCAGATCCTGTTTTTCCTATGCATTGGACTGTCATGAGAATTTATGGTTTTCTTCTAAAGATACTATCTCCAAAAAATATGATCATACTTTTAAAGATATTTTTCAGGAAATTTATGAAACAGAATATAAAGAGAAGTTTGAAAAAGAAAATCTCACTTATTTTTACACCTTAATTGACGATGCAGTAGCCCGTATTATGAAAGTAGAAGGTGGCTTTATCTGGGCATGTAAAAACTATGATGGAGACGTAATGAGCGATATGGTTTCTTCGGCTTTTGGTTCTCTTGCCATGATGACTTCTGTCTTAGTATCTCCCAAGGGATATTTCGAATATGAGGCTGCCCATGGTACAGTACAGCGCCATTATTATCAATATCTGGAAGGAAAAGAAACTTCCACAAATCCGGTAGCAACTATCTTTGCATGGAGCGGAGCGCTAAGAAAAAGGGGAGAACTGGATGATAATTTAGAATTAGAACAATTTGCCGATAAGCTGGAGCAGGCTGTTTTGAAAGTCATTGAGTCAGGAAAAATGACAAAAGATTTAGCTGCAATTACTACAGAAACCTCTGTAACCGTATTAAACAGTTTGGATTTTATAAGAGAAATTCGAAAAGAATTAGAGAGCCTTCAATAAAAACAGGAAATAGCTGTTGTATAAAGCAGTAGTCCAGAATATTTCTGCATTTTGCGTTCCGTATGTGCACGCTTTGGGCTTGTAATCTCAAAGTGTGCTCCACAAATTTGCTAAAAATGTAGAAATATTCTGCAATAACTTCAGTTAAATTATTCTGCCAATTCTTCCCATTTTTCGTAAAGTTCTTCCAGTTTTTGAGCAATTTCTGCTTTTTCTTTGGAAAGGCGAACACATTCTGCTACATTGGTAGCAATTTCCGGCTTTGCCATTTCCTCATCAATTTCACTGTCCCTGGTTTCCAGTTCTTCAATCATAGCTTCTGTCTTTTTTAAGTCGTTTTCCTTTTTTCGAAGACGTGCTTGTTCTTCTTTCTGTTGTTTCCAGTCAAGTTTTACAGCAGAAGACTTGGTTTCAACAGCAGCTTCCTGCATATCTGGTGCATAAATCTGTGTTAATTCTTCCTTTTTTTCCAGATAGTAATCATAATTCCCAATGTAATTTACAAGTTTATGATTGGTTAAATCTAAAATTCTGGTGGCTGTTTTATTGATAAAATAACGGTCATGGGAGACATACAAAACTGTTCCTTCATAATTATTTAAGGCTTCTTCTAAAATCTCTTTTGAAGTAATATCTAAATGGTTAGTAGGCTCATCCAAAATTAAGAAGTTTGCTTCTGAAAGCATAAGTTTGGCAAGTGAAACACGTCCTTTTTCTCCACCGCTCAAAGCCTGAATAGGCTTAAACACATCATCTCCTGTAAACAGAAAAGCTGCCAAAAGGTTGCGGATTTCTGTATTGGTAAGCTTTGGAAAATCATCTGAAATTTCCTCAAAAATAGTCTTTTCATTATGCAAAACATGATGTTCCTGATCGTAATAACCAATGTGAACCTTACTTCCTAAATGGAAACATCCGGTATCTGCGGGCACAATTTCATTTAAAATTTTTAAAATCGTAGTTTTTCCAGTACCATTATTTCCGATAATGGCAACACGTTCACCTCTTTTAATAGAAAAATTTAAATCTTCAAAAAGTGTGAGAGGAGGAAAAGATTTTCCAAGTCCTTCTACGGTTAAAACATCATTTCCACTGGTAATTCGCGGTTTTAAAGCGATTTTCATAGAATTATCAATTTCCACCGGTTTTTCCAGAACTTCCATTTTGTCAAGCAGTTTCTCTCTACTTTCTGCCCTGCGGATAGATTTTTCTCTGTTAAAAGATTTTAATTTTGCAATGACTTCCTCTTGATGTTTAATTTCCTGCTGCTGATTTAAGTATGCCTGATAAGCCGCTTTTCGAAGAATAGCCTTTTTTTCGCTGTAAGCACTGTAATTTCCAGTGAAAGAAGTTACTTTTCCATTGTCGATTTCAATAACCTTTGTAGCAACTTTATCCAGAAAATAACGGTCATGGGAGACAATGAAAACAGCTCCGGGATAATTTAAAAGATAAGTTTCCAGCCATGCAATAGAGTCCATATCTAAGTGGTTGGTAGGTTCATCCAGAAGGATAATATCTGGTTTAGATAAAAGCAGACGACCGAGAGCGACTCTGGTTTTCTGTCCTCCGGACAGAGTAGAAACTTGTTTTTGAAAATCTTCTTCCTGAAAGCCAAGTCCTTTTAAAACTCCGATTAACTCACTTTTATATGCATATCCGTTTTCCAGTTCAAATTCGTGAGTAAGGCGTGAGTAGCTGTCCATCAGTTTTGTTAAAGCTTCGCCTGTGGTGTGTTTCATTTCCGTTTCCATTTCACGCATTCGAATTTCCATATCTAAGATATGTTGTTTCACCTGTAAAAGGCAGTCATAAATGGTAAGCTGATTTTCCATTTCCTGATGCTGCGCCAGATATCCCAGTGTCTTTCCTTTTGAAAGAATAACCTGTCCGTTATCCGGGGCAAGCTCTCCTACAATAATGCGAAAAAGAGTGGATTTACCTGCGCCGTTAATACCTACCAGAGCAGCCTTTTCTCGTTCTTCTATGTGAAAACTGGCATCTTGTAAAATTGTGACACCATCAAAAGATTTTTCTATATTTTGACACGCTAATATCATGTAAATATCTCCTTTGTAAGTATAGTACCTCCATTTATTATAACGAAAAAAATATATTTGACAACAGATAAATGAATTATGATTGACTTTAATTTAACAATTCTATATAATAATTTTAAGAAATGTGTATTTTGAATACAGGAGGGTTCGCCGTGGAGGAAAAAAGCATTTCAAAAGCAGTAATTAAACGACTGCCCCGATATTACAGATATTTAGGTGAACTCATGGAGGAGGGAATAGAAAGGATTTCATCCAATGAGTTAAGTGCAAAAATGCGTGTCACTGCATCTCAAATTCGTCAGGATTTAAATAATTTCGGAGGTTTTGGGCAGCAGGGATACGGATATAATGTGCCATATCTGTATGAGGAAATCGGAAAAATTCTGGGGTTGGATAAAACCCATCACATGATTATTATAGGAGCGGGAAATCTTGGACAGGCTCTTGCGAATTATGTAAAATTTGAAAAACGAGGATTTAAAATTGTAGGTGTTTTTGATATTAATCCGGTTTTAAAGGGAATTTCAATCAGGGGAAATGGAATTCGAATGATGAGTGAATTACCGGATTTCCTGCAGAAAGAAGATGTGCAGATTGCAGCATTGACTGTGCCAAAGAGCAGTGCGGCAGAAATTGCAGAACTTCTGGTAGAAAATGGAATTAAAGCCATTTGGAATTTTGCCCATTTGGACTTAAATGTTCCTAAGGATGTCATTGTTGAGAATGTTCATCTTTCAGAAAGCCTGATGCGTTTATCCTACAATTTAAATTGTTCTGTTGCGGAGCAGGAAGAGAAATAAAAGGGAAGGCTGTTGTGAAAGGAATTTTGCAGCAGTCTTTTCCTTGTTTATATAAGGAGGCTGAAAAATGGAAAGAATTGTAACAGGCAGTCAGATGAAAGCTTTAGATAAATATACCATAGAACAGGTGGGAATTCCTTCTCTCGTGCTCATGGAGCGGGCCGGACTTTCTGTTTTTGAGGCGATGAGAAAAGAAGGGTTTTCTCTTAAAAAAACACTCATTTTATGCGGAAGTGGAAATAACGGAGCAGATGGTGTTGTTCTTGCACGTTTGCTTCATCTTGCAGGTTATGAAACAGATGTCTGTATTTTAGGAAAGCCGGAGAATTTTACCAAAGAAATGCAAAAACAGATAGATATTGGAAGAAATTATGGTATTTCCTTTGTCAAGAGTTTTCATATTGCTGAATATACTGTTATCGTAGATGCTGTTTTAGGAGTAGGACTTTCCAGAGAAATCACAGGAAATCTAAAAGAAATTATAGAAGAATTACATAATTTCCAGGGAAAAATCGTATCTGTAGACATTCCATCAGGTATCTGCAGTGATACAGGAAAAATTTTAGGATGTGCGGTGAAAGCAGACTTAACAGTTACTTTCGGATATAAAAAAGCAGGGCTTTGTTTTTACCCAGGTACCGTTTATGGAGGGAAAATTGTTACTGCCGATATTAGTATTTACGCTATGTCAGCGCTCTTATCTCAACCTGAAATTTTTTCTTATACAAAAGAAGATTTGAAGAAAATTCAGAGAAAACAAGATGGAAATAAGGGGACTTTTGGAAAGGTTTTTCTTATTGCCGGAAGTAAAGATGTTTTCGGAGCTGCATATTTAAGTGGAATGGCAGCCATGAGAAGCGGAGCAGGTATGTTAAAAATCTGTACGCATAAGGAAAATAGATCTCTTTTCTCCTGTTTTCCGGAAGCTATGCTATTATGTTATGAGGATAATCAAGATATTACAAAAGAGCTTCTGGAAAATTTTATGTGGGCAGATGCTATTGGAATTGGACCGGGTATTGGTCTTCAGGAACAGGCAGAAAAGCTTTTAGATACAGTACTTTCTCATGGGGAAAAACCTCTTGTTATTGATGCAGATGCCATTGGAATGTTAAAGGGACGAGAAGAACAGTTAAAAAATTATCCAAATGAAGTAATTTTAACACCTCATTTGGGGGAATTTTCCCGCCTTACGGGGATTTCTATAGAAGAATGGAAAGAAAATCCTATAAAAATCACACAGAAAATTGCAAAAACCCTTTCAGTTGTGTTAGTATGTAAAGATGCCAGAACAGTTATCAGTAAGGAAAACGAAAGAGTATACTTAAATTTATCCGGGAATGACGGCATGGCCAGCGCAGGAAGCGGTGATGTTCTGACAGGAATAATTTTAAGTTTTTTAGCACAGGGAAAAGAAGCGCAGGAAGCAGCAGGTCTGGGTGTTTATTTACATGGTGCGGCAGGAGATTTGGCAGCACAGAGAAAAGGCCGTGCAGCTATGTTGGCTGGGGATTTAATTGAAGCAGCAGGACAAATTCTGGATGCAATTTAAAAAGGGAGAGATGAGAAAGGCATGAGAATACAAAGCAGAATTCAGGCACATATTAATCTGGATGCAATTGATTACAACCTGAAAAATATGCATGATTATATGGGGCAGGATACGCAGATTATTGCAGTGTTAAAGGCAGACGGATATGGGCACGGAGCAGTTCCCATTGCAAAGGAAATTCAGGATTATCCTTATATATGGGGAATTGCAGTTGCTACTGTTGAAGAAGGCAGAGAGCTTCGAAAAGCCGGGATTAAAAAACCAATTTTAATATTAGGTTATACATACGAGGAAGATTATGACCGAATTGTAAAAGAGGATTTTCAACCTACGGTGTTTAAGCTTTCCATGGCAGAACAGCTTTCAAAAGCAGCCGTAAAAGTCAATAAAACTTTAAAAATACATATAAAATTAGATACAGGAATGACACGCATCGGATATCGTCATATTGAAGAGGCAATACCGGAAATTGTGGAAATTTCAAAACTGCCGGGCATTGAAATCGAAGGAATTTTTACTCATTTTGCCAGGGCAGATGAAAAGGATATTGCACCGGCTTATCGGCAGTTAGAAAAATATCAGAGATTTTTGGACGCATTACAGAAAAAGGGGATATCTGTACCTGTGAAACACTGCTCTAACAGTGCAGCAATTATTCGTATGCAGGATGCTTGTTTTGACGCAGTACGTGCAGGAATTATTCTCTACGGAATGTATCCTTCCAGTGAGGTGGAACGGAATAAAATTCTTTTAAAACCGGCAATGGAATTAAAAAGTCATATTGCGTACATAAAAGAAGTAGAGCCGGGAGTAGAAATCAGTTATGGCGGAACTTTTACAACAGAAAAAATAACCAGAGTTGCCACCATACCTGTAGGATATGCAGATGGTTATTCCAGAGGTCTTTCTAATAAGGGAAGTGTTTTAATACGAGGTAAAAGAGCGAAAATTCTTGGAAAAGTATGTATGGATCAGTTTATGGTAGATGTGACGGAAATTCCGGAAGCAGAAGAATTAGACGAAGTCACGCTTCTTGGAAAAGACGGTGCAGATTGTATTACCATGGAAGAACTGGGAGAATTATCAGGTAGATTTAATTATGAATTTGCCTGCTGTATCAGCAAAAGAGTTCCAAGAGTATATTATAAAGACGGACAAGTAAAAGAATAAAGGAGCCTGCGGATAATACATGAATACACACGAAAAAAATGGGTAAAATCATAAAAAACATAAAATCGGAGTGTGAAATGTGTGGTTATCAAACGCGGAGATATTTTTTATGCAGACCTGCGGCCGGTAGTAGGCAGTGAGCAGGGGGGTATCAGACCTGTTCTGATTATACAAAATGATATTGGAAACAAACATAGTCCAACAGTTATCTGTGCAGCAATTACTTCAAGAATGAATAAAGCAAAACTTCCAACTCATATTGAAATTGATGCACAATCTTATGCTATTGTAAAGGATTCGGTGATTTTGTTGGAGCAGTTAAGAACCATTGATAAACGAAGATTGAAAGATAAAGTCTGCCATTTAGATGCAGAGATATTGAAGAAAGTCAACCATGCACTGTGTATCAGTCTGGAACTTCCTACATAGTTTTCTGCGGAAATCTTGACGAAAGATATGGAAAATGGTATTTTATTCATGGTCAGATTTTTTCAATCACGAAAAACGTAAGAAAAGGAAGGTAATAAAGTAATTTATGGACGATGGGAGTAGCCTTATAGGGGCTCTGATAGTATTTGCTGCATTTATTTTGGTAAATGGGGCTTTATATGGATTTGGCGCAGCAATTCAAAAGGTCAGTGAGGCAGATGTAGAGAAAAAAGCCAGTGAACAAAATGACAGGAAATCTCAGTGGATTTTAGATATTATGGCCAATCCCGCTGCGATTATTAACACCATTTTGACAACAGCAACACTTTTAAGTATTTTAATCGGTTATATCGGAATTCATTCTATAACGCCGTATGTTTATAACTGGATAGAAAAAATTTTAAAAGTTATAGGTGTAGAAATATCACCTTATATTGGAGTTATCATTTCTGTTGTATTAGTGCTGACATTCTTTTTAATTATACTGATGTCTTTCGGTGTGATTTCAGCTAAAAAGGTATTTAACCATAATCCGGATAAATGGGTTTATCGCACAGCCGGTATGGTTCGGTTTTTAGTTACGATTTTTAAACCGATTACGTTTTTGATTATGAAGCTTTCCAATGTTATTGTTCGTCTGTTTGGGGTTGATCCTCATAAGCAGGAGGATGATGTGACAGAAGAGGAAATTATTTCTATGGTAGATGATGCGCATGAACAGGGTGTCATTGAAGAAAATGAAGCTGAAATGATTCAGAATATTATGGAATTTTCTGAGACAGAAGCGCAAGATATTATGACACATAGAAAGAACCTTCATGCTATAGATGAAAATACGTTGTTAAAGGATGCGCTGTCTTATATGCTGGACAACAGTAATTCCCGTTATCCTGTGTATAGAGAAGATATTGACAATATTATCGGTATTTTACATTTGAAAGATGTTATGAGACAAATTACACTGCCTGCATGTGAAAATCTTCCTATTGGCTCTATTCCAAATTTAATCAGAGAAGCAGTATACGTTCCGGAAACAAGGAGTATTAATGATTTGTTTAAGGGGATGCAGGCGAAGAAAATTCATCTGGTGGTTGTAGTAGATGAATACGGACAGACTTCAGGAATTGTAACAATGGAAGATATTTTAGAAGAGATTGTAGGAAATATCTTGGATGAATATGATGAAGATGAAAACTTTATTCAGCTTCAGAATGATCAGTCTTTAGTGATGAACGGTCTTACACCTCTGGAGCAAGTGGATGATGTATTAAATTCGGATTTTGACGAAGAGGAGTTTGATACTTTAAATGGTTATCTTACCTCTTTATTAGGTCATGTGCCTAATATGGCAGAGGATAAAGAAATAAAAGCAAAAGGATATTTATTTACCATTCTTGCAGTGGAAAATAATACCATACAAAAAGTCAGGGTTGAAAAATTACCAGACGAAGAAAAAGGAGAAGAGAAATGTCAGGACATTCAAAATTCGCAAACATAAAACATAAAAAAGAAAAAAATGATGCAAAAAAAGGGAAAATCTTTACTGTCATCGGTAGAGAGATTGTAGTAGCTGTAAAAGAAGGCGGACCGGATCCGGCAAATAACAGCAAATTAAGAGATGTTATCGCGAAAGCAAAAGCAAACAATATGCCAAATGATACCATTGACAGAGGAATTAAAAAAGCTGCCGGAGACTCTAATGCAGATAACTTTGAGGTGCTTACATACGAAGGATATGGTCCAAACGGTGTGGCTATTATTGTCGAAACACTGACTGATAATAAAAATCGTACTGCCGGAAATGTAAGAAGCGCATTTACAAAAGGAAACGGAAATATTGGTACACCAGGTTCTGTATCTTTTATGTTTGATAAAAAAGGCCAGATTATCATTGACAAAGAAGAATGTGAAATGGAAGCTGATGATTTAATGATGATTGCTTTAGATGCCGGTGCAGAGGACTTTGCAGAAGAAGAAGATAGTTTTGAAGTAATCACAGATCCTGATGACTTCAGTGCAGTAAGAGAAGCATTGGAAAAAGAGGGCATTCCAATGGTGGAAGCTCAGGTTGCCATGATTCCTCAAACTTATGTAACACTGACAGACGAGCAGGATGTTAAAAATCTTCAGAAAACTCTTGACTTACTTGATGATGATGACGACGTCACAGATGTGTGGCACAATTGGGAAGAATAAAAATAAAGATACTACACATAATACCTCCAGAAAGCAGAACTGGAGGTATTTTTATGTCTGAGGAGAAGAGAGAAAAACTGGATAAAATTCAACAGCAAAATGATCAGATTGAAGAAATGGGACAGGTTTTACTGGAGGAAAATGACAGAGAATATCATATTCAGCTTTTATCCATTATTGGAGAAGTGGAAGGGCATGAATGTCTTCCAAATAACAGTAAAACTACAAAATATGAACATGTTCTTCCGAAGTTGGCAATGATTGAAGACAGCAAGGAAACAGATGGACTTTTGATTTTATTAAATACAGTGGGAGGAGATGTAGAAGCAGGACTTGCCATAGCAGAAATGATTGCTTCTTTAAGTAAGCCTACGGTGTCTCTTGTGTTGGGAGGCGGTCATTCTATCGGGGTCCCCATGGCAGTTTCTGCTGATTATTCCTATATTGTTCCCAGCGCTACTATGGTCATTCACCCGGTACGAAGCAATGGAATGTTTATTGGAGTAATGCAGACCTATCGGAACATGGAAAAAATTCAGGACAGAATTACTCGTTTTATTGCTGCTCATTCTAAAATGCCGCAGAAACGTATAGAAGAACTGATGCTGGATACCTCGCAGCTGGTAAAAGATGTGGGGACTATGCTGGAAGGTGAAGAGGCAGTAAAAGAGGGGTTAATTGACGAAACCGGAGGTATTCATCAGGCCCTTCATAAATTATATGAATTAATTGAAAATGAGAAAGAACAGAAATCTTAGGATTTTAAGTTGTATGAAAACAGGATTTATGATAAAATAAACATTTGATAAAAACATAAAATACGAATGATGAGGTTAATAAAATGTCATTTATACAGGCACTCTTATTAGGTGTAGTTCAGGGAATTACAGAATTTCTTCCAGTAAGTAGTTCCGGACATCTGGCAATTATAGAAAATTTATTTAAAATAGAAACAGATACCGGACTTTTATTTAATACAATTATCCATCTTGGAACCCTTGCTGCAATTTTTATTGCTTTTCGCCAGGATGTAAAAAAATTGTTGTTGGAAGGTTGTAAAAGTTTATACGACATCTATGGTAATGTGCAGACTTATTTCCATAATAAACACCATCAGGATGCGAAACGGTATAAAAAGATTATTTCCAATAATTATAGAAAACTATTTCTTTTACTTTTCATATCTACAATTCCCACGGCTTTTTTAGGATTTTTACTTCAGGATTTTGTAGAGCAGGCGGGAAAAAATCTTCTGGCACCGGCTATGGGACTCTTTATAACAGGAATTTTGCTTCTGATAGTAGATTTCTTTCCTGCCGGAAAGAAAATTCCTAAGGATGTCACTTATTCTATAGCATTTTTACTGGGAATTTGTCAGGGAATTGCTGTTTTTCCAGGAATTTCCAGAGCGGGGATTACGATTGCGGTATGTTTATTATGTGGATTTAACAGGAAATTTGCAGTGAAATATTCCTTTTTAATGGCTATCCCTGCTATGTTGGGAGCGGCGCTGTTAGAGCTGTTTCAGACTTCCTACACAGGAGAAAATGTAGAAACAGTAGCCTTGGCTGTTTTGGCAGCAGCAGTGGCCGGTGTTGTAGGATATTTTTGTATTAAAGGAATGTTAGTTTTAATGAGAAAAAAACGTTTTCGTATTTTTTCTATTTACTGTTTTTTATTGGGAATAGCAGCAATTATTTGCAATTTTATATAAGTAATAGGGGAATTTAGTTAAGGGGAGAGAAGAAATATGGCAACAACCAAAAAAAGAAGCACAGGAAAGCGAAAGAAACAAGTACAGAGTGGCACATCTATGGAGTCAGAAATCTTTTTATGGATTGTTCTGGCTATTTCTGTTGTGCTTTTAATCAGTAATTTTGGAGTTGGAGGTTCTGTAGGAAATGCTATTAGCAGTTTCTTTTTTGGCTTAGTAGGACTGGTATGTTACCCTCTTCCTATTTTCTTGTTTCTGGGTGTTGCGTTTGTAATTGCAAATAAAAACAATCCCAGGGCATACAGAAAAATGGCAGGATTTTTCCTGCTGTTTCTTGCGGTTTGCCTTTTTTTACAGCTTATTACAGAAGGCGCAGTATATGAAAGAGATTTAATGACTTACTACAGAATATCTGCAGAATATAAAACAGGAGGCGGGCTTTTAGGAGGAACCTTATGCCGTTTTTCTGTACAGGCATTTGGAACCGTGGGCACATATGTGATTACTATTACAGCGATGGTAATTTCTTTTGTATTGATTACACAAAAATCTATGTTTGATATGATCCAAAAGTACAGTCACAGAATGTACCAGCGTGCAGCAAAAAGAAAGCTGGAAAGACAGAAAGCTTTAAAAGCTCGTCAAGAAGAGCAAAAGGAAGAGCAGAACCAGCAAGAAAGAAGAAAGAAGAGAAAAGAAAGAACCGAGGACTATTTAAAGGAAACAGAAATCAAAGAAACAGAAAATAGAGCAAAACGAAAAAAAGAACGGAAAATTTTAAAAGAAGAACCGGAAGAAGAGCAGATAAAAACAGAAGAAAGTCTTTTGGAAGAACCCTTTGTTCCGGAAAATGCTTTTCCAATACATAGAGCAGAGGAATTGGTGCAGGATATAGAAGAAATTGTTCCGGCAGCGCCAGAAGAGAAGGATACCCATAATAAAAATCCTCGCTCTTCAAAAGCGGAAATTGAACAGGGAATTAATGAGGTTAAAGAAGAGATTGCTTCAAAAGAGACTCAGGAAAAAAGAATTTACGAATTTCCTCCAATTGATCTTTTGAAAAAAGGAAAACAGACCGGAGGAGACTCAGATGCCCATTTAAGGGAAACTGCCGGAAAATTACAGGAAACCTTACATAATTTTGGCGTAAATGTAAGTATCACAAATGTAAGCTGCGGACCTACTGTTACCAGATATGAACTTCAGCCGGAGCAAGGTGTGAAAGTAAGCAAAATTGTAGGACTGACAGATGATATTAAATTGAATTTGGCTGCAACGGATATCCGAATTGAAGCACCGATACCGGGAAAAGCCGCTGTAGGAATTGAAGTCCCCAACGAAAACAACAGTACGGTAATGCTGAGAGATTTATTGCAATCAGAGGCGTTTCTAAACTGTAAAACGAAACTTGCTTTTGCAGCCGGGAAAGATATTGCCGGAAAACCTGTCATTACGGATATTGCGAAAATGCCTCATTTGCTTATTGCAGGTGCGACAGGTTCCGGTAAATCTGTATGTATTAATACAATTATCATCAGTCTTCTTTACAAAGCATCACCAGATGATGTAAAATTAATTATGATTGATCCCAAAGTGGTGGAACTTAGTGTATACAACGGAATTCCCCACTTATTTATTCCTGTTGTCACTGATCCGAAAAAGGCAGCAGGAGCATTAAATTGGGCAGTGGCTGAAATGACAGACCGTTATAATAAATTTGCACAGTATAATGTGCGTGATTTAAAAGGTTATAATGCAAAAGTAGAAAGTATTTCGGATATTGAAGATGAAAATAAACCGAAAAAGCTGCCTCAAATTGTGATTATTGTAGATGAGCTTGCAGACCTTATGATGGTAGCTCCGGGTGAGGTGGAAGACTCTATCTGTCGTCTTGCACAGCTTGCAAGAGCTGCCGGAATTCATTTGATCATTGCTACACAAAGACCTTCCGTCAATGTTATTACGGGATTGATTAAAGCGAATATGCCGTCCAGAATTGCTTTTTCTGTGTCATCCGGCGTGGACTCCAGAACGATTTTAGATATGAATGGTGCAGAAAAATTGCTGGGTAAAGGGGATATGCTTTTTTACCCACAAGGTTATCAGAAGCCAGCAAGAGTTCAGGGCGCTTTTGTCAGCGATCAGGAAGTAGGCGCTGTGGTGGACTTTTTGTCAAAACAAAATCCAGCAGCAGAGTATGATAAAGAAATTCAGGAAAAAATTGAAGCAGTAAAAGAGACAACAGCAGCCGGTGCAAACACGGCAAATGACAGAGATGTCTATTTTGCCGATGCCGGTAAATTTATTATTGAAAAGGACAAAGCCTCCATCGGAATGCTCCAAAGGGTGTTTAAAATCGGCTTTAACAGGGCTGCCCGTATTATGGATCAGTTATATGAAGCCGGTGTGGTAGGTGAGGAAGAAGGGACAAAGCCCCGAAAAGTGCTGATGTCTATGGAAGAATTTGAACAGTATATTGACGAGTATTTATAGAAAATGAGGATAGAGTGGCATGAAATGTACGAAATGTGGTGCAAAGCTTGAAGAAGGAACTTTATTTTGCCCCAAATGTGGGAAGGAGGTTCAATGGGTTCCGGAATATAATACACTGGAAACCTTAATCAAGCAAAGAGAGTTAAAAGAGCTGGAAAAAAGAAAAAAAGAGCTGGAACTGCAAAAAGAACAGGAGCGTCTGCAAAGAAAAGCAGAGCTTGAAAGAAAGAAAAAAAAGAAAAGAAGGATTATATTGGCTGGTTCTCTTACGGCAGTTGTTGCAGCAGCAGGACTTGGAATGTTTTTTGTCTATCAGTCTCAGCACAATTCCTTTGATTTTCAGATGGCACAGGCAGAGACAAAATTCAGCAACAAAGATTACGAAAGCGCTTTAAAATACATAGAAAGAGCCTTGTCCTTAAATCCCAAAAGCGCCGAAGCAAACGTTTTAGAAGCAAAGATTTACCTGAAGGAAGATAATGAGTCGGCTGCTCTGTCTATTTTGCTTTCTGTTGTGGAAGAACATCCGGACAGTGTCAATGCCTACGGAGAGCTTTTAAGACTTTACGAAAAAAATGAAGAATTTGACAAAATTGCAGAACTGATGAGCAATGCCAGCGATACTATGAAGGAAAAATATAAAGCGTATGTGTCCGAAAAGCCTTTGCCTTCCAATGTAGGCGGCACATACTCCATAGATATTACTGTGGAATTTCAAAATCTTCCCGAAGGAACAGAAGTTTTCTATACTTTAAACGGAAAAACACCGGATAGGCACAGTAAAAAGTATGAGGAAGCCATTGCTCTTGAGGAAGAAGAAACCGTAACCTTAAAATATATTGCTTATAATCAAAAAGGCATCCCTAGTGAAGTAGGGGAGGAAACCTATACACTAACCTTTAAAGCACCGGATAAACCACAGATTTCTCCCAGTTCAGACAAATATGATTATGCGGCAGAAATTATTGTAACAGCAGCAGAGGACTGCGAGATTTATTATGCTTTTGATGAAGAACCTACAGTTGACAGTCAAAAATACACAGGTCCTATTACTATGCCGGAAGGGGAACATACTTTTTCAGCCATTGCCGTGGACAAAAGAGGAAAAGTAAGTCCGGTAAGCAGTGCAATCTATGTTTATTATGGATAATAAGTAGAAAAAAATGAACAAATAGTAGCAATATGCACAAAAATGAATTTTATGCAGTAAAAGCAGATTGAAATTTTATTCTATTTGTCTTATACTGATGGTTAGCAATTATAACAATATATCGACATAAGATAATATCGATGGAATTCATCGCAAAAACTGCTATGCGGGCAGAGAGAAGCCGGTATTTTGTAAGAAATATTGAGGAGGACATTATGTATAAAATTCTAAAAGCAGAAAAGCTTAATGAGATTGTATATCTCATGGTTGTAGAAGCACCTATGGTTGCAAAACATTGTCAGCCAGGCCAGTTTATCATCGTAAAATTAGATGATGCAGGAGAAAGAATTCCCCTGACAATTTGTGATTACGACAGAGAGGCAGGAACTGTAACTATTGTATTCCAGCCAATCGGAGCATCCACAGAAAAATTCGCAAAATTACAGACAGGAGATGCTTTTGAAGACTTTGTTGGTCCTTTAGGATGTCCATCTGAATTTGTAAATGAAGATATTGAAGAATTAAAGAAAGAAAAAATTCTTTTTGTAGCCGGCGGAGTAGGTACTGCACCTGTTTATCCTCAGGTAAAATGGCTTCATGAGCATGGTATTGATGCTGACGTTATTGTAGGAGCAAAAACAAAAGATTTAGTTATTCTTGAAAAAGAAATGGAAGCTGTGGCAGGAAATCTGTATGTTACAACAGATGACGGCTCTTACGGACGCAGCGGTATGGTAACAAAAGTTATTGACGATTTAGTTGCAGAAGGCAAAACTTATACAAGATGTGTTGCTATCGGTCCTATGATTATGATGAAATTCTGCTGCCTTACAACAAAGAAATATGATATTCCAACTATTGTATCCATGAACCCGATTATGGTTGACGGAACAGGTATGTGTGGAGCATGTCGTGTAATCGTTGGCGGTGAAGTTAAATTCGCATGTGTAGATGGTCCTGAATTTGACGGTCATTTAATCGATTGGGATTTAGCTATGAAGAGACAGCAGATGTATAAAACAGAAGAAGGCCGTGCGTTATTAAAAGAGCGTGAAGGCGATACACATCATGGTGGATGTGGAAACTGCGGAGGTGACGAATAATGGGTAACGTATTAGAAAAAGTTCCTGTAAGAGAACAGGATCCTCAGGTAAGAGCAACAAATTTTGAAGAAGTTTGTCTTGGATATAATAAAGAAGAAGCTATGGAAGAAGCAGCTCGCTGCTTAAACTGTAAAAATGCAAAATGTGTAAAAGGATGTCCGGTATCTATTAACATTCCTGCATTTATCCATGAAGTAAAAGAAGGAAACTTCGAAGAAGCATACAAAATCATTGGTCAGTCCAGTGCACTTCCTGCTGTATGTGGCCGTGTATGTCCTCAGGAATCACAGTGTGAAGGCGTATGTATCAGAGGCATTAAGGGAGAAGCTGTTTCTATTGGTAAGCTGGAACGTTTCGTTGCAGACTGGGCAAAAGAAAATGGCATTAAACCAGAAGCTCCTGCTGAGAAAAACGGACATAAAGTAGCTGTAATCGGTTCCGGTCCTTCCGGACTTACCTGTGCCGGTGATTTGGCAAAAATGGGCTATGATGTAACTATTTTTGAAGCATTGCATCAGGCAGGTGGTGTACTGGTATATGGTATTCCGGAATTCCGTCTTCCAAAAGATAAAGTTGTAAAAGAAGAAGTAGAAAACGTAAAATCTTTAGGTGTTAAAATTGAAACAAATGTTATTATCGGTAAATCTACTACGGTAGATGAATTACTGGAAAATGAAGGCTTTGAAGCTGTATTCATCGGTTCTGGTGCAGGTCTTCCAATGTTTATGGGAATTCCTGGTGAAGTATCTAACGGTGTATTTTCCGCAAACGAATATTTAACAAGAAGTAATCTGATGAAAGCTTTCCGTGAAGATTACGATACTCCGATTGTAACAGGTAAGAAAGTAGTCGTAGTAGGCGGCGGTAACGTTGCTATGGATGCTGCCAGAACAGCTCTTCGTCTTGGAGCAGAAGTACATGTTGTATATAGAAGAAGTGAAGAAGAACTTCCTGCAAGAAAAGAAGAAGTACATCATGCAAAAGAAGAAGGTATTATTTTTGATCTTCTGACAAACCCAGTAGAAATTTTGGCTGATGAAAATGGCTGGGTAAAAGGTGTTAAATGTGTTCGTATGGAACTTGGTGAACCGGATGCATCAGGAAGAAGACGTCCTGTAGTTATTGATGGTTCTGAATTTGAAATGGAAGCAGATACGGTTATCATGTCTCTGGGAACTTCTCCAAACCCGTTGATTTCTTCTACAACAGTAGGACTTGACATCAACAGAAGAAAATGTATTATCGCAGATGAAGAAAATGGTAAAACATCTAAAGAAGGTGTTTATGCCGGCGGTGATGCTGTAACAGGCGCAGCTACTGTTATTCTGGCTATGGGTGCAGGTAAAGCAGCAGCAAAAGGTATTGATGAATTCATTAAAAATAAAGCAAAATAAAATCGGAAAATAGTTATGCTATTTCGGTTTCAGAAAAGGTCCGTACAAAATGCGGGCCTTTTCGTATAAATATTTTAATATCAAAAGATATATAAATAAAATTTTGCAGAAATAAATACTTTATTTTGATATATTCCAGCTATTCTATGGGTAAACAGTCCACTTTCTTGTTTTTCTTCGCCGCTTACAGATACCTTGTCCGTCAAACTCGTGCGAAAGCACTCAAACACGACTCCCAAGGTATCGCTATGCTGGAAAAACTACGTCAGTGTTCCAATCGTTTGCCCATAGAATACTGAATTTCATCCAATAGGATGTGTGTATTTCTGCAAAATTTTACTTCATATATATCTTTTGATATTAGAATGTAATAATTAAAATGGAGAAAAGAATGTCAGATATTACGCAATGGATAAGAAATGAGTTGTATGAAAACAGTGAGGAAGGTTATAAGGAGTTCCAGAGTTCTCTTGTTCCCGGTGTTTCTAATATTTTAGGTGTGCGGGTTCCGAAGCTGAGAGAGATTGCGAAAAAGGCGGCAAAAGGAGATTGCAGGGAATTTATTGAAAATGTTGATATACAGATTTACGAGGAACTGATGTTATGGGGAATGATTTTAGGCTATGCAAAGCTTTCAACAGAAGAAAGGAAAAAGGAGCTTGAGAAATTTATTCCTCACATCAATAATTGGGCAATTTGCGACTGCAGTTGTGCTACTTATAAATTTATGCGGGATTTTCCAAAGGAATGGCTGTCTTTTCTTAAATCTTATTTATGCAGCACGCAAGAATATGAAATACGTTTTGCTGTGGTATGTCTTTTAGACTTTTTTATTAATGAAGCTTATATAGAAGAGGTACTGGATTTATTATTGAAGGTTCATCATGAAGGATATTATGTAAAAATGGCAGTTGCGTGGGCAATTTCTGTATGCTATGTAAAATTTCCTGAAAAAACAGAAGAAATTTTTGCGAAAAACCTTTTAGATGATTTTACTCATAATAAATCCATTCAAAAAATTCGAGAGTCTTATCGTGTACCGAAGGAAAGCAAAGAACGTTTACAGAAAATGAGGAGAAAATAGATGAAAGCAGGAAAAGGCGATAAAGTTAAAATTGTAAAGAAAATGAATGATTGGTCCTCCGATTATCAGGAGGGTGATATTTTTACTGTGGAAAGCACTTGGTATGGTGGCATCAATGTAACCAGCAGTACAGGGATACCTTTATCTATTGATGAAATAGAGTATGAAATTATAGGAAAAGAACCGGCTTCCCAGCCAAAGGGTAAAGTGATTTTTCATGCAGAAGATAAGCAGGGGTTGGAAAGAGCAGAACAATATGCTCAAAAGCTTTGTGAGGAAAATGCAGTATGCAATATAGAAATTTTAGCAGTAAATCAGGCAGTAAAAGGGCTTTTGTCATCTGAAGAGAATCAAAGAACTTTCGAGCTTCATGCAAAAGGCGTGAAATTTTTTGCGTGTGAAACTTCTATGAAGGAATTAGAGCTTACAAATGCAGAGCTGGTATCTTTGGCAACAACAGTTCCTTTTGGTATTTTGACACTTGTAGAAAAACAAGAAGAAGGATATGCCTATATACGTGTTTAGGAAGGATGTTTATGAAAATTACCATTATTACCGTAGGAAAATTAAAAGAAAAATATTTAAAAGATGCTGTGGCAGAATACAGCAAAAGGCTTGGCAAATACTGTAAATTAGAAATTATCGAGGTTGCAGACGAAAAGACACCGGATGCTGCCAGCGAGGTTGTAGAAAATCAAATCCGTCAAAAAGAAGGAGAGCGAATTCTAAAATATGTAAAAGAAGACGCTTATGTAATTACTTTGGAAATCGGAGGCGCGATGTTAGACTCTGTGGAATTTTCAAAAAAAATCCAGCAGTTAGGCGTTCAGGGAAAAAGCCATATTATTTTCATTATCGGCGGCTCTATCGGGCTGGGAACAGCAGTATTAAAGCGTTCCGATTATGCAGTTAGCTTTTCTAAGATGACATTCCCACACCAGTTAATGCGTGTGATTTTATTAGAGCAGATTTATCGTGGATATCGTATTGCAGCAGGAGAACCATATCATAAGTAAAGAAAGCATATACAAGTTGTATTTTAAAATTAAGTTGTGTATAATAAATATCCTGATTAAAAACAATTAAGCAGATAGTATGAGGTAAACTAAAATGAAAATATTAACTTTCGGAGAAATAATGCTCCGTTTAAAAACACCGGAACATTTACGAATTATCCAATCACAAAATTTTGAAGCCAGCTATGGAGGGGCAGAAGCCAATGTTGCGGTATCTCTGGCAATGCTGGAGGATAAAGTTTCTTTTCTTACAAAGGTACCGGATAATCCTGTGGGCATGTCTGCCTTAAAAGAAATTCGCGGTTATGGTGTCAATACAGACCTTGTCTTGAAAGGCGGTAAACGTCTGGGCATCTATTATTTTGAAAAAGGAAGTAACATTCGTCAGACGAATGTTGTCTATGACAGGGAATACAGTGCGTTATCTATGGCAGAACCAGAGGAATTTTGCTGGGAAAATCTTCTTCGGGATGTAGATATTTTCTATTTTTCCGGTGTTACTCCGGCAATCAGTGAAAATATTGAAATTGCAGTAACAGAAGCTTTAAAATATTGCAAAGAGCATAAAATTCAGGTGGTTTGTGATTTGAATTACCGTGGGAAAATGTGGAGTACAGAAAAAGCACGGAGTGTTATGAAAAAATTAATGCACTATGTAGATTTATGTATTGCCAATGATGAAGATTTTGAAGCTACTTTAGGCATCCATGCCTTTGACGGAGACATGGCACACGGAATTGACCAGATTGAAACTTATAAAAAAGGCATGGAGGAAATTATAAAACAATATCCCAACTGTAAAGCAGTAGCCAGCGTTTTGAGAAATATTTATTCAGTAGAAGACGGACAATGGATGGGAATTTACCTGTGTGACGGAAAATTTTATGAAAGTCCAATCCATACCGTACACAGCTTAGAGGCAGTGGGAGCCGGTGATGCTTTTGCAGCAGGACTTTTGCATGCTTTGGCAAATAATTTTTCACCACAGAAGCTCATTGATTTTTCTATTACAGCCAGTGTAATCAAATTAATGGTTCAGCATGATTTTAATGTGGTAAGTGAAGCTGAAATTTTAAAAGTTATGAAATCAAAGGATGTTAATCTTTCAAGATAGGAGTAGAAAATGGAAAATCAGGAACAACAGCATAAAAGACGGGTGCGCTATAAAGGCACACATCCCAGAAGCTATAAGGAAAAGTATAAAGAATTACAGCCGGAAAAGTATGCAGATACCATTGAAAAGGTTATTCAAAAAGGTGGTACACCGGCAGGAATGCACATTTCTATCTGTGTGCAGGAAATTTTAGATTTTCTGCAAATCCAGCCGGGACAGACAGGCCTTGATGCGACTTTAGGGTATGGCGGACATTCTTCAAAGATGTTAGGCTGCTTAGAAGGCAAAGGACATTTATATGCTCTAGATGTAGACCCTATAGAGATAAAGAAAACAAAAGCACGATTGGAAAAAATGGGATATGGAGAAGATATTCTTACAATTAAACAAATGAACTTTGCCGATGTAGACCAGCTAAAAGAAGAGGCCGGTGGATTTGACTTTGTTCTGGCGGATTTAGGTGTTTCTTCCATGCAGATTGATAATCCTGAGCGTGGATTTACTTATAAATTTGAAGGCCCTCTGGATTTGCGTTTAAATCCTGAAAAGGGAATTTCAGCAGCAGAGCGTTTAAAAGATATTTCTCAGCCGGAACTGGAAGGAATGTTGATTGAAAATTCAGATGAGCCTTATGCAAAAGAAATTTCCAATACCATTATTTCTGAACTCAGGAGAGGAAATGCTATAACAACTACGACACAGCTTCAGAAAGCAGTGGAAAAAGCTTTAGTACGTGTTCCTGAAAAAGACCGGAAAGAAATGGTGAAAAAATCCTGTGCCAGAACATTTCAGGCTTTGCGTATTGATGTAAACAGCGAATTTGAAGTGCTGGAGGCATTTATGGAAAAGCTTCCTGCTGTTTTAAATAAGGGAGCCCGTGTCGCTATTTTAACCTTCCATTCAGGAGAGGACAGGCTGGTAAAAAAAGCATTTCAGCGTTTTTACAGAGAAGGCGTTTACAGCGAAATTTCTAAAGATGTCATCAGACCTTCTGCGGAAGAATGTGCAAGAAACAGTCGTTCACGCTCTACCAAAATGAGATGGGCAATAAAAGCTTAAAGGAGATTATAATTTCATGAAAAAATTGACTCGAATAATTGCAGCAGCCAGTATATTAGGACTTGTTTTAACTGGATGTGGTGAAAAAGATAAAAAAGATAATCCTGAAATTGAAATTACCATTAAGGATTATGGAACAATCAAAGCAGAATTAGATCCTGAACAGGCGCCGATTACAGTAGAAAACTTTATTTCTTTGGCAGAAGATGGTTTTTATGATGGATTGACTTTTCATCGCATTATGGATGGATTTATGATGCAGGGCGGCGACCCTCTGGGCAATGGCACAGGCGGTTCTGAAGAAACCATTAAAGGTGAATTTTCTCAAAATGGCGTAGAGAATACGATTTCACATAAAAAGGGAACATTATCTATGGCTCGTTCTCAGGCGCCGGACAGCGCCAGTTCTCAGTTTTTTATTGTAGATGAAGACAGCACCTTCTTAGACGGGCAGTATGCTGCTTTCGGACATGTCACAGAAGGAATTGAAATCGTGGATAAAATTTGCAGTGACGCAAAGGTAATTGATGATAACGGCACAGTGCTACCGGAAGACCAGCCTGTCATCGAAAGCATCAAAGTTGTAAAATAAAATTTGACAAACGTCTTTTCTAATGGTATAATGCCTCCCCGCTAGGTAAAATTATACAGAAAGGACGGGAGTCATTTTATGACAATTTATCAAGAATTACAGCTCAATCAGGCGGGCTCCAAAGCCGTGATTAAAAGTTCTCTGACCGGTAAAGAAAAGCTGAAACACACAGCTATTTATTTGTTCAAGATTTTCATTACGATGGTATTCTGCATGGCGTTTGTAATCGGGTACAGTAAGATTTTCGGTGATGCAAACAGCGTTGTAGGTGTTGTGATTTTGTTGTGCATTATGGTATTTCGCTTTGCAGATTTTGGTATTTATACCCCTCACGGTCTTAGTTCCCTTTTCATTATTTTCGGTATTTTAGCCTTTGGTCCAAGACTGGCAAATATGGGAGGGCTTTTTACAGAATTACTGGTAAATCTGGCATGTATTTTTGTTTTGATGCTTTTAGGTTGCCATAATGTTATTATGGGAAACCACTCTACCTTAGTTTTAGGTTATTTACTTTTATACGGTTATGATGTGACAGGTAAAATGTATCTTTTGCGTCTTGCCGGCCTTGCAGTGGGAGCATTGCTTACAGGTATTGTATTTTACCGTAATCATAAGCATGTGACTTATAAAAGAAGCTGGAAAGACCTTCTTCGTGAATTTGATTTACATTCTATGAGAACCAGATGGCAGCTTTCTGTTACTTTCGGTGTATCTACAGTTATTCTTTTAGCTGGTTTATTACATATTCCAAGAGCCATGTGGGCAGGAATTGCAGCAATGTCTGTTATTCTTCCGTTTCATGAAGATGTAAAAACCAGAGTAAAAGGAAGAATTCCGGGAAATCTGATAGGCGGAATGGTATTTTTACTGGTTTATCCGATTTTGCCGGAAGCTTTCTACCCTTATATTGGTGTAGTAGGTGGAATTGGCGTTGGCTTATCGGCTACTTATGGTTGGCAGGCAGTCTTTAACTCTTTTGGAGCTATGGCAATTGCCGTGAGCATTTTAGGTGTTCCGGGAGCTGTATTTTTCCGAATTTTCAATAATATTTTAGGCGCTGTATATGGACTGATTTTTAACCATATATTCCAGCATTCTGTTTCAAAAATCAGTGAGCCTGCTATACAAAGCTAAAAAATCATTGACAAGGAGAAACAGCAAAGCTAAAATAAAACCATATTTAGCGGTTATAAGGAGGGTACATCATGGTACATCATATTGTTATGTGGAAGTTTAAACCGGAAATTCAGGAAGCTGAAAAGCCGGCGCTTAAAAAAGCAATGGCTGAGAATTTAAAAGGCTTGGTAGGAAAAGTACCGGGACTTCTGACAGTAGAATTTGTAGAAGAACCATTATCATCCAGTACACACGATGTTGCGCTGGTAACAACACTTGAGAAAGCAGAAGATGTAGCAGTTTATGGCTCACATCCGGAACATGTAAAAGTTGCAGATACTTATGTTCGTCCTTACGTGACAGAAAGAGCATGTTTAGATTATGAATAAGAGTGCAGAAGTCAGGTAATCGTGACTATGGCAAAAGAGGCTGATCAGTAAAGGATTGGTCTCTTTTTTCGTACATTTCTATTCGGAAAATGGTAAAATAATATCTTACGCATGATATAATTTTTTTATACAGTGATTAGAAAGGATGAGTAAAGTTAGGTATAGGCTTTCGCGCGGATCTTTGTTATAATATAACCAACAGAGAAGGAGTGTGAATAACATGGGTGAAGAAAAGAAACGCCTTCCGGTAGGATTGGAAAATTTTGAGCAGATTATAAAAGATAACTATTATTATGTTGATAAAACAGGACTGATTTCAGAACTGCTCCGCAATGGCGGAATGGTAAATCTTTTTACCAGACCAAGACGTTTTGGGAAAACCTTAAATATGAGTATGCTGGAACACTTTTTTTCCATAGAGCGGGAGCAGAGTATTTTTGATGGATTTGAAATTTCAAAAGATACAAAACTGTGTGAAGCATATATGGGGAAATATCCGGTTATTTCAATTTCTCTGAAAGGAATTAATGCTGCTACTTATGAGGATGCATTTGATTTTGCAGTTCAGATTATAAAGAATGTAGCAGGTAAAATGCAGTTTCTTTTGGAAAGTGGGAATTTAAGTGATTTTGATAAGTCAGAATATAAGAAACTTTTAGATAGCAGAATGAGTAAAGCCGTATTTTGCAGCGGATTGAAAACTTTATCGGAACTATTGGAGAAACATTATGAAACAAAAGTAGTTCTTTTGATTGATGAGTATGATGTTCCATTAGCAAAAGCATTTGAAAATGGGTATTATGATCAGATGATCTTTTTAATCCGTAGTTTATTGGAACAGGCATTGAAAACGAATGACAGCTTGAAATTTGCAGTGATGACAGGATGCATGCGTATTTCAAAAGAAAGTATCTTTACGGGGCTTAATAACCTGAAAGTATTGTCCATTACAGATGAACGGTATGATGAATATTTCGGTTTTACAGATATGGAAGTAAAGAACATGCTGGAGTATTATGGGATAGAAGAGCATTATGAGGATGTTAAGAGCTGGTATGATGGGTATCAGTTTGGCAGCGTGGAAGTGTACTGCCCTTGGGATGTATTGAATTACTGTGATAAATTAAAAGACCATACGGATTCGTTTCCGGAAAATTATTGGATCAACACCAGCAGTAATGATGCCATCAGGAAATTTATTCAAATGTCCGACAATTTTAAAACCAAGCGTGAGATTGAAAAACTGCTTGCCGGTGGGGAAATCACGAAAGAGATTCATCAGGAGCTGACTTACCCGGAGATGTATCAGTCTTTGGAGAACGTCTGGAGTCTTTTATTCATGACGGGATATTTGACACAGCGTGGAAGGGTTGATGCAAAACGGTATAAACTTGCGATACCTAATTTGGAAATCCGGGATATTTTTCAGACACAGATCATGGAATACTTTAAAGAGCGTGTAAAAAAAGACGGCGACACGTTAAGCCGGTTTTGTAATGCCCTGAAAAGTGGTGAAGAAACGAAGGTAGAGGAGATTTTTGAAAGCTACCTGAAAAAGACCATCAGTATCCGGGATACGTTTGTGAAAAAAGCAAGTAAGGAGAACTTTTATCATGGGATACTGCTTGGAATTCTGGGTGTGAAGGAAGAATGGTACGTATCGTCCAATCAGGAAAGCGGCGAAGGATACAGCGATATCCTCGTTGAAACCGAAAACAGTGAAACGGTTATCCTTATCGAAGTCAAGTATGCCAATGACGGAAATCTTGATCAGGCTTGTGAACGCGCACTACAACAGATAGAGGAAAAGAAATATGATGAAGAACTCCGGGAGAACGGAGTGGATAAAATCTTGAAATATGGGATTGCGTGTTATATGAAACGATGCAAAGTAAAACTGGCAGATTTATGAGTCAGAGGAAAGGAGCGTTGCAATTGAAACGTTGAAAATACAGATGGCTGGCGGGAACGCTGGCTTTTCTTTTATCTTGTTCTGCACTTATCCCGTCCGGAAATGTCGTATTCGCGGCGTCAAAAGGCAGAAAACAGCAGAAACGGAGATGGACAGAATGCGATAGATAACGCTTTGGAAGCATGTGAAAAAGATATGAAAAAATCCTAATAGACAGATGACGTATTCTTTATCCTATGCTATAATAATGTCTTTAATAAAATTGAAATTATGGAGAACATCTATGAGTCAGGGAACAGAATTTTTAACGCTTATTAATGAAAAACTGAAACATAAAATTCAAGAAGTCAACCATGCTCTTTCAGAAGGGCAAAAAGAAATCGAAAGTATGCACACCTATTACTGGGATAATTATACCGAGATGGACCAGTATGGATACGAAAATTTTGACAACCAGCAGGCGTTGTTTCAGCAGGTAAATGCCAATCAGGAGCAATTTATTTACCGCCAGCGGTTAGAGAAAATGATGGACTCTCCTTTTTTCGGGAGAGTTGATTTCTGTTATGAAGGAGAAAAAGAACCGGAGCAGTTTTATATTGGAATTGGAAACTTTTCTGAAAAGACAGGGCATGTTCCTTTGATTTATGACTGGAGAGCCCCTGTAAGTGGTTTATTTTACGATTATGACAAAGGTGCTGCCAGCTATACTGCACCGGCTGGTATTTTGCACGGAGAAATCACATCCAAATGGCAGTATAAAATTCGCCGCGGAAAAATGGTTTATGAATTTGAAAGTGACGTAAAAATTGATGATGATATTTTAAAAGCAGAATTAGGCAGTAATGGAGACGTACAGCTTAAAAATATTGTACGAACTATTCAGAAAGAGCAAAATGCCATTATCCGAAATACAAAAGATAAAATTATGGTTATTCAGGGAGCAGCAGGAAGTGGGAAAACATCTGTGGCACTGCATCGTATTGCTTATCTTCTATATCATGACAGGGAACATTTAAAATCTTCCAATATTCTGGTTTTATCTCCCAACAGCGTTTTTTCTGATTATATTTCACATATCCTTCCTGAACTGGGAGAGGAAAACATTCAGGAAATGAGTTTTGATTTATATGCTTATAAAGAATTAAAGTCCTTTGTTTATGACTGTGAAGACCGCTATCATCAGATTGAAAGAGAGCTTGCGTTTGCAAACGAAAAACAGATAAAAAGGATGCGCTGGAAACAGTCGAAAGAGTTCCTTGATGAAGCCGAAGCCTTTCTTTTGGAATTAGAAGATGAGCTTATGAATTTCCGTACTATGGAATACAGAGGTTTTGAAAAAACAGAACAGGAAATTTTGAATTTGTTTTATTTTAAGTTTCAGGATATTCCATTGCTTTCCAGAATGGAAGCAGTGCTGGAATATTTTATAGACGAATATGAAACTTTAAAAGACTGTACTTTACCGGAAGAAGAACGGGATATGCTCTATGGAAAATTTATGAAAATGTATGAAACAAAAGATTTATATGTTTTATATAGCCGTTTTTTAAAACGTACAGGCCTGAAAACTTTACCCCATTGTTCTTATGAAAAGCGACTGTTGCCTTATGAAGATGTATATCCTATGCTTTACTTTAAATACCGTCTGTTTTCTTCTACACAGCAAAAAACCGTAAAGCATCTGGTGATTGATGAAATGCAGGACTATTCTTATTTACAGTATATTATTTTAAAAGAACTGTTTCATTGTCCAATGACAATTTTAGGAGACAAGGCTCAGACTATGGAAGCAGAAGTGCAGGATGTATTAGAATTTTTGCCGGAGATTTACGGAAGACAGATACGTGTTATTTACATGAATAAAAGTTATCGCAATACAGTAGAAATCGCATCTTACGCCAATAAAATTACCAATGTACAGGGAGTAGAATTATTTGAGCGTCATGGAAAACCGGTAGAAGAAGAGACATTTTCTGTTATGACAGAAATATTAGACGAAACACTGAAAAATTTAAAGCTTCAGGAGAACGGATATGAAACTGCAGCAGTGATTACCACGACAGAGGAAGAGGCTGTTTTTGCCTATCAGTATTTAAAAGAAAAATTTCCACAGACTTTTTATATTGATAAAGACAGTTCTGTATTTCAAAAAGGGCTTACTGTCACTACTTTTTATCTGGCAAAAGGACTGGAATTTGATCAGGTATTTGGAATTTCTGAGAAAAGAACTACACCGCTTCTAAAGCAGGCGGCGTATATCTGTGCCACCAGAGCGCTGCACGAACTGTATATGTACCAATGGGAGGAGGAAAATCATGATAAGAGAGCTTGATTTATCTGAAATTTCTGATGGAAAACGATATGGGTATAAGGATATGGTAAAAGCCGGCTGCAATGATTGCAAAGGCTGTTCCAAATGCTGTCAGGGCATGGGACATTCCATTGTTTTAGACCCTTATGATGTGTATCTTTTGTGCAAAAATTTAAACCAGAGTTTTGAAGAATTGTTATCCTATGCAGTAGAATTACAGGTAGCAGAGGGAATTATTCTTCCTAATCTGAAAATGGCCGGAGCAGAAGAAAAATGTAGCTTTTTAAACGAACAGGGCAGATGTGCCATTCACGGATTTCGTCCGGGATTTTGCCGTATGTTTCCTCTTGGAAGAATTTACGAAGACAATGATTTTCAATATTTTCTTCAGACTAAGGAATGCCCTCAGGAGCCCAAGACAAAAGTAAAAATCCAAAAATGGCTGGGAATAGGCGATATCCGAAAATATGAAACTTTTGTAAAAGACTGGCATTATTTTTTAAAGAAAATGCAGGAGGTTTTAGAAAAAGCTCAAGATGAAGTTTTGTCAAAACAGTTTTCGGTACAGCTTTTACAACTTTTCTATATTATGCCTTATGATGCAGGGCAGGATTTTTACGCACAGTTTTATCTTAGATTAGAAGAAATGAAAAAAAGATTTTAAATGAAAAGAAGGAAAAAAGCAGGAGACAGACCGAAAACTTCGATTTATCTCCTGCTTATTATCATTTTTATACTTCTTCGCTATTTTCTTTTTTGATACCTTTAAAAATTTTATGTCTGAAAAACAATACTATTGCAAAAAGTATAATGGCAATAGAAATAAACTGGGAAGTGGAAAGTATGCCAACTGTTCCTCTGTCATCGCTTCGTAAACATTCTACCAGAAATCTGCCAATTCCATAGAGTACCATATAGAGAATACCTACATTTCCTGCCTTTTTATTATGTTTGCTGTATAAAAGCAAGATACCTGCAACAGTAAAATCTCCTACAGAAGAAATAAGCTGTGTGGGAATAAGAGGTACGCCTGCCGGTGCAAAGCTTCCTTCTGGAAAAGTCACTCCCCAAAAAGCTTCTGTGGGTCTGCCGTAGCAGCAGCCTGCAAGAAAACAGCCAATTCTTCCAAATCCCTGTGCAACAGCAATGGAAGGTGCCAGCAAATCAAAGTATTCCCAAAAAGGTAATTTTTTAACACGACAGTAAATAACGCCTGCCAAAGCGCCTACAATAATTCCTCCATAGACGACAAAGCCTTCGGAACCTAATACATCCATGGGATTTTCCAGAAACCGGTCAAATTCTACAAGAACATACAAAAGCTTTGCTCCGATAAAACCACTTAAAATACCGAAAATAGCAATATCTAAAACAGCCTCGTCTTTATAACCATGCTTTCGCGCACGATACATTCCCATGAAAACACAGACTAAGATACCTAAAGCAATCATTAAACCATAGCTGTGTATGGTAAGAGGTCCTATGGAAAATAAATCATTTTTCATTTTTGCATCTCACTTTCTTATTTCAATTTTCATTCGTTTCACCATTATAACATCTTTTTTGAAAAAAATCATTATTCTCTTTTTTTCTTTTCTGCCAAATGTTAGAATAGGAGAAGAATATAAATAGAAAGCAGCAGGTTTTATTAATGAAGATATTGCATACCGCAGATTGGCATATTGGAAAGCTTTTGGAAGGAAAAAGCAGACTGGAGGAACAAAAAATTGTTTTAGAGCAATTTGTTTCCATTGCAGATACAACAGATGCAGATGTTATTTGTATTGCCGGAGATGTGTTCGACAACGGGCATCCATCTGCAGGAGCAGAAATGCTTTTATATCATACATTAAAAGAATTAAGTAAACAAGGGCAACGTCTGGTTGTTTTAATTTCAGGTAATCATGATCAGCCTTCTCGCCTGGAGGCGATTGTTCCGCTGGCTCGTGAGCATGGTATTATTATTTATGGGACACCTAAAACCAGAATTCCTTCCGGTAAATACGGAAATTTTGAAATAGAGTCTTTAGAGGAAGGCGTCTTTTCCTTTTCCTGTAAAGGAGAAAAGGCAATTTTTGCCTGTGTTCCTTATGTCAGTGAAAAGACTTTAAATGAAGTCTTATATCGAGAAGAAGACAGTGATGAGAAACGGGCTGCAGATTATGCGGAAAAAATAGGTGAACTGTTTCAAAAAAGAGCTGTCTGGTACGAAGAAGATACGATTAATATACTGATGAGTCATGTATTTACTCTGGGCTGTAAAAAAGATGGCTCTGAACAGGGATTAATGCTGGGAAACAGTTATCTCCTTCCACCTGAGGTATTTCCTGAAAAGGCTCAGTATGTGGCTTTGGGACATGTACACAGACCGCAAAAAGTGGTGGGAAGTCATGGACGAATTCGGTACAGTGGTTCACCTCTACCTTATCGCTTGCAGGAAACGGTTATTGCAAAGCAGTGTTCTTTGGTTACGTTACATCCTCATGAAGAAGCAGTTGTGCAGGAAATTTATTTTGATAATCCTAAACCTATTGAAAAATGGGTTTGTAAAAGCTATGAGGAAGCATTAAAAAAATGTGAGGAAAATCAGAACCGTTCCTGTTATGTTTATTTACAGATTTACACAGATACTTATATTCGGGAAGAACAGCTAAAAGAACTAAAAAGTTATAAAGAAGATATTTTAGAAGTTATTCCTGTTTTTCCCGAAATGAAACAAAAAGATGCAGGGACTGTTTTTACAGAAAAAACTTTTGAGGAACTGTTTTTAGATTATTATCAGGAAAAGAAAGGAGTTCTGCCTGAAGCGGAAGTTTTAGAAACTTTATGGGAGATTTTAAAAAAGGAGGACGAAAATGAAACCGATTTCCATGAAAATGAAGGGATTAAATAGTTTTTTAGAGGTTCAGGAAGTCGATTTTGAGAAGCTGACCAGTCAGGGACTCTTTGGGATTTTCGGTCCCACAGGAAGTGGAAAAACCAGTATTCTGGATGGCATGACACTGGCTCTTTATGGAACCACTTCCAGAAATAGTACGAACTATATTAACGTAAATACAGATAAAGCTTATGTAGAATATATTTTTTCTATACAGGAAAAGCAGTTCCATAAATATCTGGTAGCCCGAAGTTTTAAGAGAACAAAAGATGGGGGAATTCGCAGCGACAGTGCGAAATTTGCTGATATTACAGATGCAGAACCTGTCATTTTAGCTGATAAAGTGGGAACGGTAAATGCTAAATGCCAGGAAGTTCTGGGATTATCGAAAGATGATTTTTTCCGTACAGTGGTTTTACCTCAGGGAAAGTTTTCTGAATTTTTAAAACTGGAGGGCATGGAAAGAAATAAAATGTTGGAACGGCTTTTTCATTTGGAAAAGTATGGGGAACGGCTTGCTTTTCTGGTAAAAGAGCATGCCGGACAGTGGGAAGGCAGACGCAGGGAACAGGAAGGCGCACTTTCCCGTTATGAGGCTGTTACAGCAGAAGCAATTCAAGATTTAAAAGAGAAAGAAACAGAATTAGAGCAAACTCTGGAAATAAAAGAATTTTCTTTGAAAAAAATGCGAAAAAATCTGGAGGACAGCAAAAGCCAAATTTTGTTGTGGGAAGAATACGATGCAGCCTGTGAAAAAGAAAGATCACTTGCAAAAGAGCAGGAAGAAGTTAATGTTTTACAGGAAAATTTGAAAAAAGCGGAAATCGCCAATGGCCTTTTCCCTTATTTCGCAGATTATCAGGAAAGTATTGCCAAAGAAAAAAGTTACAGGCAAAAAGCTGCTGCTCTTACAGAAATGTGGATGGAAAAAAAGCAAGTGCTTGTATCTTTGCAAAAAGAGTTTCAAAAAGCAGAAGAAGATAAACAGCAGAAAAAGCCAGTCTGGGAACAGCAGAGAAATAATCTTTTAGATGCAGTAAAGTTGTCAGAGGAACAAGATAAGCAGAAAGCGCTTTTCGCTGCACAGAAGGTCATTTGTGAAGAAACAAAAGAAAAACTGTCGGAAGCACAGGGGAAAATGAAGGCTTTGCTGCAGGATATTGATAGCCGAAAACTGCAAAAAACAAATCTGCAGCAGGAAATTACAAAAACTGTAGTTTCATCAGAAATCCAGCAAATGATTATAGATGGATTTCAGAAGACCAGAGAATTAAACCAGCAGAAAATTCGAAGAACTGCCTTGGAAAAAGCCATGGAGACAGATAATAAAAATGTAGCTGCAAAAAACTTAGAAAAACAAGAGTTTATACATTGTTTAAAAGAAAAAGAGGCAGAGAAAACAGCATATCTTCAAAAGGCCTGGGAAACCCAAAAAAAGAAATGTAAAAAACTTTCTGCCGAAATAGAAGCAGTGCAGAGGAAGCAGGCACAGATACAAAGAAAAAAAGAGGAACAGGAACAACTTTATGTAGAAAACATGGCAGCTATTCTGGCTTCTTCGCTGGAAGAAGGTATGCCCTGCCCGGTATGCGGAAGCATTCATCATGAAAAACCTCAGACAGTATCACAAAAAGCAGATATTCTTGCATTGCAAAAGCAAAAAGAACTGTTAGAAAAAGAAATACAGACAATTCATGAAACCATTGCCGGATTAAAGACTCAATTGCAGCAGGAACAACAGATCTCTTTGGAAGACCTTCCAGTCAGTCCAAAACTGACAGAAGAATTACAAAACCTCCAGACAGACATTGTAAAAAAGGAGATTGAAATAGAAACTCTGCAAAAGCGTTGCCTGGAAAGAAAATCAGAATGGGAAACGGAACATAAAGAAATCTTGCAAAAAGAAAAAGAACTGGAAACGCAAAAGAAAATTGTAGAGATTGAAGATTTTCAGACAGCTTATGAAGCTTTACAGGAAAAAAATAAAAAGAGAGAAGAAATGCAAAAGCAACTGGAGCTTTTGGAGCAAAGACTGGATGCCCGTATACAAAATCGGGAAAAAGGAGAGGGCATCATTCAGGATTTAAAGACAAAACAGACAGAAATTTACTTACTGCAAAAACAAACAGAAGAAAAGCTTCTGGAAATAAGAGAAAAAATTTTAGAAAAAGCCGGAACAGAGGAAAATCTGCCTGAAAAACTAAAAGAAGCAGAAGAGTCCATAACTGTACTGGATATGCAATATGAACGTACGAAAAATCTTTTTGATCAGGCAGCTTTGGAAGAAAAGACTCTTGCCCAACAGTTGGCTGCCAAAAAGGCTCTTGTCGAAGCTTCTTTCAAAGACAGTGAACAAAAATATGCGCTTTTAAAAGAAAAAATGCACAGCTTTTTTATCACAGAAGAAGCTTATATTGAAAAATATTGTAAAGAAGAAAAAGAATTGTCTCAGGTAAGACAAAAAATTGAAAATTTCCAAAACGAGAAAATCCGCATTCAAGAACAGCTTCAGCAAATCAAGAAAAAGTTATCAAAAGAACGAATGGATAAGAACGCCTTTACTTTGCTGGAACAAGAAGTACAGGCGCTGGAAAATGAAACAACAGAGGAAAACAAAAGATTTGGTGCGGTGCGAAAAGAGCTGGAACAAATGAAAGGTGCATGGGAAGCAAAAGAAAAGGTTTGTACACTTTTAGAGCAAATTCAACATAAATTAGATATTCTTTCAGAATTAGAAGGTCTGTTTAGAGGAAAACGCTTTGTTGAATACATTTCCCGTTATTATCTGGAGCACATTGCCAAAGAAGCTGATATAAGCCTGAAAGAAATGACAGGAAACACCTATGGTTTAGAGATTGATGAGAACACTTCTTTTATCATTCGCGATTATAAAAATGGAGGTGTGTCACGACCGGCTTCTACTCTTTCCGGAGGAGAAACTTTTATGGCTTCTTTAGCACTGGCGCTTGCTTTATCTTCACAAATTCAGATGAAGGGGGCAGCGCCTTTGGAACTGTTTTTCTTAGATGAAGGATTTGGAACATTAGACGAGAATTGCTTAGAAGTAGTAATGGAAGCTTTAGAAAAAATAAGAAATAAAAAACGAAGCGTAGGCGTTATTACCCACGTAGAGGAAATCAAAGCCCGCATTCCTGTGCATTTGCTCATTGAACCAGCAAAAGCAGGAGAAGGGGGCAGTAAAATTTCCATAGAAGAAATATAAACAAAACAAGATGAAGGAGTAAAACACATGATTTCTCATGAAGAATTAGAAGAATTTATTTGTCAGTTTCCAGTATATCAATATGCCTTTTTTGATCCGGAAGAAATCGAATTTTCATTCCGGGTGCGGTGGATTTGCGAAAAAGAATGCGAGCGATACAATTCCACCTGGGCATGCCCTCCTGCTGTGGGAACAGTAGAAGAATGCAGAAAACGTTGTCTTTCTTATAAAGAATGTTTTCTCTTTTCTACGATTGCAGAAGTTTCTGATGTAATTAATTTTGAAGAAACATTAGCTACCAGAAAAGAACATGAAAAAATTACGGCAGCCATAGAAGCATTTATCCGTGAAAAAGGCACAGATTGTATGGCTCTTTCTACGGAGTCCTGTGATATCTGTGAAGTTTGTACCTATCCCAATGCCCCATGTCGTTTCCCGGAAAAGATGCATCCTTGTGTGGAAAGTCATGGAATTATTGTCTGCGAACTGGCAGAAAAATATAACATGGAATTTACTTTAAGTGCAAACCAGATTTTGTGGTTTGGTATCCTTTTTCTAAAATAACCGCATGATTTTACGGAATATTTCATAAGTTAGAATAAGAACTTATGCAGGAGGCTTTTGGTGAAAAGGAAATTAGGAGATTTTTCAGGAAAATTAGGAGACTCCTTACAAATTCCAAAAGATTTATCTTATAAAGAGGCAGTTCTTACACTAACCGGTTCCCGTGAGTTATATATTGAAAACTATAAATGTATACGTCAATATCAGGACACCTGTATCATACTTCTTTCAAAGAGAAATAAAATTCAGATTGAGGGGAAAAATCTCCTTATTCTTTATTACACAGATGTGGAAATGAAAATAAGTGGAAATATCAATAAAATTTTGTTTTTATAAGGAGGCTGTGTGTGCAGGATTGGAGCCATTATGGAAAAGGTTATGTCCGGATAAAAGCGTATACCCAAAGCCCGGAGCGATTTTTGAATTTATGTGCTTATCACAAAATCACCGTATGGAATTTAGTAAATAAAAATGATGTTTATGAGATGAATATAAGTATTAAAGATTTCTTTCGCTTAAAAAATATCTGTAAAAAAACAGGTACAAGAGTTCTGATTACAGGTAAATACGGACTGCCTTTCTTTTTTTATCGCAATAAAAAGAGGAAGGCATTTTTCATCGGTATTTTTTTAAGCTTTCTGATTATGTTCTTTTTATCCGGTTATATCTGGAATATTCATGTAGAAGGAAATATACATAATAGCACTCAAAGTATTCTGGATTATTTGGAAGAAATAGATATCCATCACGGAATACCTAAGAAGGATTTGGACTGTGCTGTAATTGCCGAAAAATTAAGAGGAGAGTTTTCTGATATTACCTGGGTTTCTGCAAAGATTACAGGAAGCCGATTACTTTTGGAAATCAAAGAAAATGATAAAATTTATACAGAGAAAATTCCTGAAAAGGGAGCTTACGATTTGATATCCGACAAAACAGGAAAGATTGTTTCTATGGTTACCAGAAAAGGAACTCCTGTAAAAAAGGTCGGGGAGCTTTGCAAAAAGGGCGAAATTTTAGTAAGCGGTCGTCTGGATATTTTAAATGACAGCAAAGAAGTGGCAAAATACGAATATACTGATGCAGATGCAGACATTTATGTACAGTATCCGCTAGAATATTATCAACAGTTCTCCATGATATACCAAAAGCCAATCTATACAGGGAGACAGAGAAAGGGGTATGTTCTTCAGGCAGGAGATTATTATTTTGACCTTAAGCGAAAATCCCAATGGGAAACCTTTGATACCACTACGAATTTAAAACAGCTTCGGCTTACAGAAAACTTTAAACTCCCTGTTTTCTATGGAACCAGCACAGATTATGAATATAAAACACAAGAATTTGTTTATACTGAAAAAGAGGCAAAAGAAAAAGTGCAAAGCCATTTAAGAGTACTTTTAAAAAGTTTGGAGGAAAAAGGGGTTCAAATATCAGAAAATCATGTTAAAATAAACATACAAAAAAATGTCTGTACAGCCAGTGGAACACTTCAGGCTGTTGAAAAAGCAGGGAAAAAAGTTCCCACAGACATTCTTCCCCAGCAAACAGAAAGGAAAATTGACATTAATGAGTAATATTTGTGAAGAAAAAATGGAATTGCCTGCAGAGCATGAACGAAATGTGTTCGGGCAGTTTGACGAGCATATTAAAAAAATAGAAAAAACACTGGGGGTTACGGTTATTTCAAGAGATGGTCAGCTTCGTATTTTAGGACCTATGACAGCCTGCCAACAGGCAGTAAAGATTATACGGGAATTTCTGACATTATCTCAAAAAGGAAATATCATTACCCAGCAGAATGTAAACTATGCGCTGGCTCTTGCAGCGGAAGAAAAGACTTCTGTAATTACAGAAATAGATAAGGAATGTATTTGCCATACTTTAAACGGACGTCCCATTAAACCCAAAACACTGGGGCAGAAAGCCTATATCGATGCAATCCGAAAGAAAATGATTGTCTTTGGCCTTGGCCCTGCCGGAACAGGAAAGACTTACCTTGCAATGGCAATGGCAATTACCGCATTTAAAAATGATGAGGTTGGAAGGATTATTTTAACGAGACCTGCCATTGAAGCCGGTGAAAAATTGGGGTTTCTTCCCGGTGATCTGCAAAGCAAAATTGATCCTTACCTCCGGCCTTTATATGATGCTCTTTATGAAATCATGGGAGCAGAAAGTTTTGCTAAAAACATGGAAAAAGGACTGATAGAAGTCGCTCCCCTTGCTTATATGAGGGGGCGAACATTGGATAATGCTTTTATTATCTTAGATGAAGCCCAAAATACCACACCTGCCCAGATGAAAATGTTCCTTACCCGTATTGGTTTTGGCTCAAAAGTCATTGTTACCGGAGACCTTTCTCAAAAAGATTTACCTTCCGGTGCAAAATCAGGACTGGATGTTGCGCTCCATGTACTAAAAAAAGTTGAAGATATTGCCTTTTGTGAATTAACGAATAAAGATGTGGTGCGTCATCCGCTGGTACAGAAGATTGTTCAGGCTTATGACGCTTATGAAAAAAAGGAAGCAAATGAAAAACGAGAAAAGAAACCTCGCAAAGACAGGAGGAAAGAACGATGACACTAAATTTAGAAATGGAATATGAAGGAGAACTGGATTTTGATTACGAAGAACTGGCTAAAAAAGTAATCGAGGCTGCTCTTGACTATGAAGGCTGCCCCTATGAGACAGAAGTCAATCTTGTCTTAACCGGAAACGAAGAAATTCAGCAGACAAATAAGGAGTTTCGTAATATTGATCGTGTTACAGATGTTCTGTCTTTCCCTATGCTGGATTTTGTAACACCGGCAGACTTTTCTTGTGCAGAGGAAGACGATACCTGTTTCCATCCGGAAAGTGGTGAGCTGATTTTAGGAGATATTATGATTTGCATTCCCAGAATGCAGGAACAGGCTGAAAGCTATGGCCATGGCCAGGTAAGGGAATTTGCTTTTTTGATTGCTCACAGTATGCTGCATCTTATGGGGTATGACCATATGGAACCTGAAGAAGCAAAAGAAATGGAAAAGAAGCAGGAAGAAATTCTGGAAAGCCTTGGAATTACACGTTCTTAAAAGTGAATAGAATATAAAAATCAGCCGATACTATAAGTATTCAGAAATAAGGAGGTTCTTATGAAAAGAATAATCTGTGGTGTCGGCTGTTTTCTTGTCTTTGTTTTTTTTAGTGCAGGTTTTCTGTTCACCTACCAAATTACAGATTTGAAAGATCGAATTTATGTTTTAGAAGAAACAAATGCAGCAGTTAAGCGGCAAGTATCTGTACCGGCCATAAATAATAAAAACAAAACTTTTGTTTTAGAGCATTATGAAGATGGAAAATTACAGAAAAAGTCTTTTAAGATCAGTTCCTATGGAGGAGATAAAATTGTTTTTCGCCAGGAAGAAATACCATCGAATAAAGAAGGCTATACACTTCAGGTAGAAGAGGGGTATGTGGTAGTATATGAAAATACTCAAAATCAAGTCTTTGAATATACCGACATTCCTTTGGAAGCCCTGCCGAAAGAGCTGCAAAGTGAAGTTTTACTGGGAAAACAAATTGAGACTATTGACGAACTTTATAACTTTCTGGAAAACTATTCCAGCTAAAATATGCCAAAATCCCTGTCTGGACTTATAGACAAAAATAGTGTAATATAAAATGATGTGAAAATGAACCAAAGAGGAAAAATACATGAATATCAGAGAAAAATTAAAAGACAAAAAAAGAATTGTAATCAAAATCGGTTCTTCATCACTGACACATAAAGAAACAGGACGACTGGATTTGATTAAGCTGGAGATATTGGTTCGAGAACTGGCAGATTTACACAACCAGGGAAAAGAAGTCATTGTCGTGTCCTCCGGTGCTATTGCTGTAGGCCGCGCAGCCATGGGGATAAAAGAAAAACCTTCCCGTCTTTCTGAAAAGCAGGCATGTGCAGCAGTAGGACAGGCCAGGCTTATGATGATTTATCAAAAACTGTTTGCAGAGTATAGTCAGACAGCAGCACAGGTATTGATTACAAAATACACTATGGTAAATGACATTACCAGAGAAAACGCAAGAAATACTTTTCAGAGCCTTCTGGATATGGGGGCAATTCCTGTTGTAAATGAAAATGATACGGTCTCCACGGATGAAATCGAATTTGTTAATACTTTTGGGGACAATGATACCTTGTCAGCTTTAGTGGCAGCTTTAGTAGATGCAGATATGCTTATCCTTTTATCTGACATTGACGGATTATTTACCGATGATCCCAATGTCAATCCACAGGCAGAATTTATTGATGTAGTGGAGAAACTGGATGATCATTTAATGAAAATGGGGAAAGGTTCTACAGGCAGCAAGGTAGGAACAGGAGGAATGGCAACGAAGCTTTCTGCAGCCCGAATTGCAACCGGTGCAGGAGCAGACATGGTTATCGCCAATGGCGCAGACTTCCATGTCATACATAAGATCATGCAGGGCAGAAAACATGGTACGCTTTTTCTGGCAGATAAAAAGGAACCGAATATTTTACAGGAAATATTTGAAAATCTATAGAAATAAAGGAGAGAAACAGATACTATGGATCAAAATACCATTAACCGAATTAATGAACTGGCAAGAAAATCGAAGGGAGAAGGGCTGACGCCGGAAGAAAAAGAAGAGCAGAGAAAACTTCGTGCCGAATATATTGCGGCAATCCGCATGAATATGCGTGCGCAGTTGGATAATATTGACATTCAGGAAAAAGATGGAACGATTATCAATTTAGGTGAGAAATATGGCAGAAAAAAAGGAAATTAGGAAATATATTTTCGGAAAACGAAAAGAATTTACACAGCAGGAAGCAGAAAAATGCAGTGAAAAAATTTGTGAAACCATAATAGCTCTTCCTGAATTTCAGGAAGCAGACTGTATCTACGCTTATGTAGATTATAATAAAGAAGTCATTACACGAGGCATGATTGAAGCTGCATGGAAAGCAGGGAAACGAGTTGCAGTTCCCAAAGTAACCGGCGCTCATGAAATGAAATATTACTATTTGGAAAGCTTTGAACAGTTAGAACCGGGCTATTTCCAGATACCGGAGCCTGCATGGGGTGAGGAGGCAGCAGAAGAAGACGCCTTTTTAATTGTTCCCGGTGTTGCTTTTGACAAAAATCGTCACAGAGCCGGATATGGGCAGGGATTTTATGACCGCTATTTATCCGTACATAAAAAACACAAAACAGCAGCAGTTGCTTTTGACTTTCAGATTGTAGAGGAAGTTCCAGCAGAAGATACGGATATTTTCCCTGATAAAGTTATCACAGAAACAAAAATAATCAATTAAAGGATGAATTTAATGGAAAATACAACACTTTTATTTAATGATGAAATAGAAAAAATAATTGACGCCATGGATTTAAGCCAGGAAGCTCCTGTGGAAGAGCCACAGCGTCAGTATTGGTTTATGAAAAAAGCGCGTCAGCTTGTAAAAGAACAGTCTGAAAAACTGGGAAGACCGCTTACTGCCAATATTACTACTTTTGGCTGCCAGATGAATGCGAGAGACTCTGAAAAGCTGGTAGGAATTTTAGAACGCATGGGATACGTGGAAGTTTCTGATGAAAATGCAGATTTTGTTATTTACAATACCTGTACGGTAAGAGAAAATGCAAATCTTCGTGTATACGGACGATTAGGATATCTGCACAGTCTGAAAAAGAAAAATCCTCACATGATGATTGGCTTATGTGGCTGCATGATGCAGGAACCACAGGTAGTAGAAAAGCTGAAAAAAAGCTATTCTTTTGTCAATCTGATTTTTGGTACTCATAATATTTATAAATTTGCAGAACTGGTGGTTTCCTCTCTGCTTTCCAACCGTATGATTATTGATATCTGGAAAGACACAGACAAAATCGTAGAAGACCTTCCGGTAGAAAGAAAATATCCTTTTAAGTCCGGAGTAAATATTATGTTTGGCTGCAACAACTTCTGCAGCTATTGTATTGTGCCTTATGTACGAGGAAGAGAACGCAGCAGAAATCCAAAAGATATTATAAGAGAAATTGAGCGTCTGGTAAAAGACGGTGTTGTAGAAGTCATGCTTTTAGGACAAAATGTAAATTCTTATGGAAAGAATTTAGAGGAGCCAATGACTTTTGCCCAGCTTCTTACAGAAATTGAAAAAATCGAGGGATTAAAGAGAATTCGATTTATGACTTCTCATCCAAAGGATTTATCCGATGAACTCATTGAAGTTATGAAAAACAGCAAAAAAATCTGCAAGCATCTCCATCTTCCTTTGCAGTCAGGCAGCAGTGACATTCTGCAGAAGATGAACCGCAGATATGATAAAGAAAAATACTTAAATCTGGTAGAAAAAATCAGAACTGCCATTCCTGATATTTCTCTTACCACAGATATTATTGTAGGATTTCCGGGGGAAACAGAAGAAGATTTTCTGGAAACCGTTGACGTAGTAAAAAAAGTACGCTATGACAGCGCCTTTACTTTTATCTACTCTAAACGTACGGGAACACCTGCTGCCGTTATGGAAAATCAAATTCCGGAAGATGTGGTAAAAGACCGCTTCAACCGCCTTTTGGAAACGGTGCAGACCATTGGTAGAGAAATGTCTGCAAGAGACACAGGAAAAGTCATGGAGGTTCTGGTGGAAGAACAAAACAGTCAGGACAAACACCTGATGACAGGACGTCTTTCCAACAATCTGCTGGTTCATTTTGAAGGAGACACTTCCTTAATCGGACAGCTTTGTCAGGTACGTTTAGATGAATGCCGCGGCTTTTATTATATGGGAACGAAAGTAGGATAAAATTAACATGGGAATTTCGATAAAAGACGTAAATGTTGCATCTATTTCACCGATGATGCAGCACTACGTAAAAACAAAAGAAGAATATAAAGACTGTATCTTATTTTACCGCTTAGGTGATTTCTATGAAATGTTTTTTGAAGATGCAGAAATCGTGTCCAAGGAGCTGGAGCTTACCTTAACAGGAAAAGATTGCGGTATGTCAGAACGTGCGCCAATGTGCGGAATACCCTTTCATGCGGCAGAAGTCTATTTAAACCGCCTAATCAGCAAAGGATATAAAGTAGCCATCTGTGAACAAATGGAAGACCCCAAACAGACAAAGGGAATTGTGAGAAGAGAGGTTATCCGTGTGGTGACACCGGGAACTACCTTAAACACACAGGCACTTGATGAGACAAAAAATAATTATATTATGTCTGTGGTATATGTTTCCAACCGATTTGGAATTGCCATTGCCGATATTACCACAGGAGTGTTCATGGTTACGGAAGTAGATGAAATTCGAAAACTGCTGGATGAAATTTACAAATTTTCTCCGGCAGAACTTGTGTGCAATGAAGCCTTTACCATGAGCGGCATTGAAATTGACGAGCTGAAAAATCGTTTAAATATTTCTCTTTCTGCTCTGGATAACTGGTATTTTGATGATGACTTATGTGCCCGTACTTTAAAGGAGCATTTTCATGTGGGAACATTAGAAGGTCTTGGATTGAAGGATTATAACTGTGCAGTAATTGCAGCAGGCGCCTTATTTACTTATCTTTTGGAAACGCAGAAAAATTCTATGGAACATATGCGTCAGATTACACCGTATATTACAGATAAGTACATGCTCATTGACAGTTCCACAAGGCGAAACCTGGAATTGACAGAAACTATGCGGGAAAAAGCCAAAAGAGGCTCTCTTTTGTGGGTGCTGGATAAAACGAAAACGGCTATGGGCGCACGTATGATGCGTACGTTTATCGAGCAGCCGTTAATTGATGAAGATGAAATTAATGCGCGCTTAGATGCTGTAGAAGAGATTAACTGTCATGAAATGGACAGAGAAGAAATTAGAGAATATTTAAGTCCTGTTTATGATATGGAACGTTTAATCAGCCGTGTCAGCTATCAGTCCGCCAATCCAAGAGATTTGATTTCGTTTAAAAGTTCCATTTCCATGATACCGTACATACGTCAGCTTCTGTCCCAGTTCCAGTGTGAGGAACTGCAAAAAGTATATGAGGAAATGGATGATTTACAGGATTTATATCAGCTTTTGGAAGCATCTATTGTAGACGAACCCCCTCTTGCCATGAAAGAAGGCGGCATTATCAAAGAAGGCTATCAGGAGGACATTGACCATTTCCGTGAAGCCAAAACAAAGGGAAAAATGTGGCTTGCTGAACTGGAAGCAGAAGAAAAAGAAAAGACAGGTATTCGTACCTTAAAAATTAAATATAACAAGGTATTCGGTTACTATCTGGAAGTCACAAATTCTTTTAAGGACATGGTTCCGGATTACTATACCAGAAAGCAGACATTGACCAACGCAGAACGTTATATTACACCACGTTTAAAAGAACTGGAAGATATGATTTTAGGAGCGGAAGATAAACTTTATGCATTAGAGTACGAAGCATTTGTGTCTATTCGAACAAAAATCGCAGCAGAAGTAGAACGTATTCAGAAAACAGCACGAGCCATTGCCAAACTGGATGCCTATGCATCTTTGGCTCTTGTAGCATCCCGCAATCAGTTTGTCCGTCCGAAAATCAACACCAAAGGTGTTATTGACATTAAAAACGGCAGACATCCTGTAGTAGAAAAAATGATTTCCAACGATATGTTTATTCCAAACGATACTTATTTGGATAATGGAAAAAATCGTGTTGCCGTTATTACAGGACCAAACATGGCAGGAAAATCCACTTATATGCGTCAGTCTGCCCTGATTGTTTTAATGGCGCAGATTGGTTCTTTTGTACCTGCTGAAAAAGCCAATATCGGGATTGTGGACCGTATTTTTACCCGTGTAGGTGCATCTGATGATTTGGCAAGCGGACAGAGTACCTTCATGGTGGAAATGACAGAAGTTGCCAATATTCTGCGAAATGCCACTTCTAAAAGTCTTTTAATCTTAGATGAAATCGGCAGGGGAACCAGTACCTTTGACGGACTTTCTATTGCATGGGCAGTGATTGAACATATCAGCAATACCAGAATTTTGGGGGCAAAAACCTTGTTTGCGACTCATTATCATGAGTTGACAGAATTGGAAGGAAAGCTGGCAGGAGTAAACAATTATTGTATTGCAGTAAAAGAAAGAGGAGATGACATTGTCTTTCTTCGAAAAATTGTAAAAGGCGGAGCAGATAAGAGTTATGGTATTCAAGTTGCCAAACTTGCCGGCGTTCCAGATTCTGTCATTGAAAGAGCAAAAGAACTGGTAGAGGAGCTTGTCAGTGCAGATATTACTACTACGGTAAAGAACATTGCTTCCGAAAATAAAAAACAAAAGACAAAACCTGTCATTCATTTTGACGAAGTAGATATGGAACAGATTTCTCTTTTTGATACAGTAAAAGATGACGATGTCATTGAGGAATTAAAGTCCATGCAGTTGGATGAATTACGACCGGTAGATGCTTTAAATATTTTATATCGACTTCAAAATAAGCTGAAAAATAGATGGTGATAAGAATTGAGAAAAATTGCAGTTTTAAGTCAGAATACAATTGATAAAATTGCTGCGGGAGAGGTGGTGGAAAGACCGGCTTCCGTAGTAAAAGAGCTGGTAGAAAATGCCATTGATGCAGGAGCTACGGCAATTACCGTAGAGATTAAGGAAGGTGGCATTTCTTTTATCCGTGTTACCGACAATGGAGGCGGTATTCCAAAGGAACAGGTTCCTCTGGCATTTTTACGCCATGCAACCAGCAAAATCACACAGGCAGAAGATTTACTCCAGATTACGTCCCTTGGATTTCGAGGAGAAGCTTTATCCAGCATTTCAGCGGTATCACAGATGGAGGTTATTACAAAAGCGCCGGAGGATTTCATGGGCGTGCGCTATGTGATTGAAGGCGGGCAGGAAAAGGTTCTGGAAGATGTAGGCGCACCAAACGGAACCACCATGCTGGTGCGAAATTTGTTTTTTAACACTCCTGCCCGAAAGAAATTTTTGAAAACAGCAATGACAGAAGCGGGATATGTAAGCAGCTATATGGAACAGCTTGCATTGTCCCATCATAATATTTCTTTTAAGTATATGGTAAATGGACAGTTGCGCCTGCACACCTCAGGAAATGCCAATTTAAAGGATGTAATTTATGGAATTTACGGAAGAGATATTACCAGAGAACTAATCTCAGTACAATACGAAAAAACAGGAATTTCTATTACCGGTTTTATTGGAAAACCTTCTATTGCCAGAGGAAACCGAAATTTTGAAAATTATTATATCAATGGCAGATATGTAAAAAGTAAGCTCTTAATGAAAGCTATCGAAGAAGCGTATAAGCCTTATATGATGCAGCACAAATATCCTTTTGTTTGTTTACAATACGATATTCACGGAGAAGATGTAGATGTCAATGTACATCCTACCAAAATGGAGGTACGGTTTCAAAACCAAAGCGCTGTTTACAATGCTACCTATGATTTGATTACAGAAGCCTTGGCAGGGAAAGAAATCATCCCTGAGGTTTCGCTTACACCAAATCCGGCCGCTGTAAAAAAGCAGCCACAACCAAAAGAGGAAAAAATACCCGTTCCCGAGCCTTTTGAAAAGAACCGGATTGCAGAAGAAAAACCGGTATATGCTCCCATAGGGCTTCGTCCCGCAAGCGCTGAGCCAAAAACAGAAAGTAAAACAGTACCTATAAGCGTAAGCGCGCCTGTAAAGCCAAAAGAGTCCGAAATACAGACAAAACCGGAAGAACAGAAGAAAGAAACTTTCCCACAAGAACAGCCGGAGATTGCAAAAGCAGAACAGCTGGAGCTTTTTGACAATCGACTTTTGTCAAAAGAAGCCCGTGTTCATCATCGTATCATCGGACAGCTTTTTGATACTTACTGGCTGGTGGAATATGATAATAAATTCTATATTATTGACCAGCATGCTGCTCATGAAAAGGTATTATATGAACGCTTTTTAAAAGAATTCGCCAATAAAGAAATTATTTCTCAGATGGTGTCACCACCGTCCTTGGTTTCTTTGAATTTACAGGAAAGTAACCTTTTAAAGGCAAATCTGGAAATTTTCCGTGAGTTTGGATTTGAAATTTCAGAATTCGGCGGTAAAGAATACAGTATTCATGCAGTTCCTGCAAATATTTATGGAATTTCTGTTCAGGAACTTTTTATACAGATTTTAGACAGTCTGGAGCAGGAACACGTTTCTAAAACGCCGAACATTCTTGCAGAACGAATTGCAACGGCAGCATGTAAAGCAGCGGTAAAGGGAAATAACCGACTTTCCGTAAAGGAGGCAGATGCACTGATTGATGAACTTCTCGGTTTGGAAAATCCATATAACTGTCCTCACGGAAGACCCACTATTATCTCCATGACAAAATATGAACTGGAGAAAAAGTTTAAACGAATTGTGTAGGTGAAAATTTTGAAAAAACCTTTAATTATCTTAACAGGTCCTACAGCAGTAGGAAAAACAAAACTCTCGATTGCACTTGCAAAAGCAGTAAACGGAGAAATTATTTCTGCAGACTCCATGCAGGTGTATAAACATATGGATATTGGTTCTGCGAAAATTAAAAAAGAAGAAATGTGTGGTGTTACCCACCATCTAATAGATGTGCTAGAGCCTGACGAAGAATTTCACGTAGTACGGTTTCAAGAAATGGCAAAACAGGCTATGGAAGAAATCTATGCAAAGGGAAAAGTTCCCATTCTTGCCGGAGGTACAGGCTTTTATATTCAGGCAGTGGTAAAAGATATTGATTTTTCAAAAGAAACTGAAAAATCACCAATAAGAGAAGAGCTGGAAAAACTGGCAGAAGAAAAAGGCTGTGAATATCTCCACGAAAAGCTACAGCAGATTGATCCGAAATCAGCAGAGAAAATTCATGCAAACAATGTAAAAAGAGTCATTCGGGCATTGGAGTATTTTGAGCTTACGGGAAAACCGATTTCTGCTCATAACGAAGAAGAGTCTTTAAAACAGTCTCCTTACAATGTGGCATATTTTGTTTTAAATGATATCCGCGAAAAGCTGTATGAAAGAATTGATGCCCGTGTAGATGTAATGCTGCAGGAAGGATTAGTTCAAGAAGTTTCTATGCTTGCAAAGAAAGGCTATACAAAAAATATGGTTTCCATGCAAGGATTAGGTTATAAAGAGATTTTATCTTATCTGGAAGGGGACTGTACTTTAGATGAGGCCGTTTACATTTTGAAACGAGATACTCGCCATTTTGCCAAACGACAGCTTACCTGGTTTAAGAGAGAACAAGATGTTATCTGGGTGAATAAACAGGATTTCCATTATGAGGAAAATCAGATTTTAAATTATATATTAGAAAACTGTGAGAAAAGAGGAATATTATCATGCAGGAAATGAAAGAAATATACAGCGATTTAGGCATTAGCTCTCAAGTACTTGCCTTTGGAAATAAAATAGAAGCAGAATTAAAGGAACGTTTTCAGGAAATTGATGAAAATGCAGAATATAATCAATTAAAAGTCCTTCATGCTATGCAGAAAAATAAAGTAAGTGAAGGCTGTCTTTATTCCTCTACCGGTTATGGTTACAATGATTTAGGCCGTGACACTTTAGAAGAAGTTTATGCAGCTGCTTTTCATACGGAAGCAGCCTTAGTGCGTCCTTTAATTGCCTGCGGTACTCACGCATTATCTGTAGCTCTTGCAGGAAATTTAAGACCGGGAGACGAGCTTCTTTCTCCTGTAGGAAAACCTTACGATACTTTAGAGGAAGTTATCGGTATTCGTCAATCCAAAGGTTCTCTGGCTGAATATGGCATTACTTACCGTCAGGTAGAGCTTTTAGAAGATGGAAGTTTTGATTATGAAGGAATTCGAAATGCTATTACAGATAAAACAAAAATGGTAGAAATTCAGCGTTCTAAGGGATATCTTACACGTCCTACTTTTTCCGTTGCACAAATTGGCGAACTGATTTCTTTTATCAAAGGCATTAAACCGGATATCATCTGTATGGTAGATAACTGTTATGGTGAATTTGTAGAAAAAATAGAACCAAGTGATGTGGGTGCTGATTTAATCGTTGGTTCACTTATTAAAAATCCAGGCGGCGGTCTTGCACCAATTGGCGGATATATTGCAGGAAAAAAAGAATATGTAGATAATGCAGCCTATCGCCTTACCTGCCCCGGACTTGGTAAAGAAGTAGGAGCTACTCTTGGAGTAAATCCATCCTTTTATCAGGGATTTTTCCTTGCGCCTACCGTTACTGCCGGTGCATTAAAGGGAGCAATTTTTGCTGCAAATATTTACGAGCGTCTGGGATTTTCTGTCACACCAAATAGTACAGAAAGCCGTCATGACATTATTCAGGCAGTTACTTTTGGTACACCGGAAGGTGTGATTGAATTTTGCAAAGGCATTCAGGCAGCTGCGCCTGTAGATAGTTATGTAGAACCAGAACCATGGGCAATGCCCGGCTATGACAGTGATGTAATTATGGCAGCCGGAGCTTTTGTACAGGGTTCTTCCATTGAACTTTCTGCTGACGGACCGATTAAACCACCTTATACCGTATATTTCCAGGGTGGTCTTACCTGGTATCATGCAAAATTAGGTATCTTAATGTCTTTGCAGAAGCTTGCAGATAAAAATCTGGTTACAATACCACAGGAGTAAACTATGGAAAAAAAGAAGGTCTGTATTGTAGGCGGCGGAGCTGCCGGTATGATTGCTGCTATTATGGCAGCCAGAAATCATGCAACTGTCACTGTTTTAGAACATAATGAAAAAACCGGGAAAAAGCTGCTGGCAACGGGCAATGGACGTTGTAATCTCACAAATGAAAAACAGGAAAAAGGATGTTATCACAGCGAACATCCTGATATTCTCTGGGATGTACTGCAAAACTTTTCTTTCCAACAGACACTGAATTTTTTTAAAGAAATTGGCATTTATCCTGTTTCAAAAAATGGATATTTTTATCCTTCCAGCATGCAGGCATCCAGTGTACAAGAATTATTGGAAATGGAAGCTCGTTTTTTAAAGGTAAAAATAAAATGCAAAGAACATGTAAAAGAAATTAAAGTATCAGGTGATGCAATAGAAGGCTCGCGTTTTTCAGTAGTGACAGAAACATGGCAATATCCTGCTGATGCCGTTATTCTTGCCTGTGGATCCTGTGCTTCGGAAATTGACGGAGCTGACGGAAGTGGATATACTTTGGCTAAACAGTTGGGATTAAAAGTGATAAATCCACTTCCTGCTTTAGTTCCGCTAAAAGGAAAAGGAAATTACTTTTCAAAGTGGAGCGGCACTCGGATTTATGGAAAAATACACTTACAGTCCTGTAATAAAATTATGCAGACAGAAGAGGGAGAATTGCAGCTTACCGACTATGGTGTTTCCGGTATTCCGGTATTTCAGCTCAGTGGTCTGGCAGCTCAGTTGCTTCATAATCAACATTCGGTTATTTTGAATATAGACTTTTTGCCTGACTTTACAAAAAAAGAATTGGAAGACCTTCTTCAAAAAAGAAAAGAGCTCTGCCCATATAAAACAACAAAAGAACTTTGTATTGGTCTGCTCCCGAAAAAGCTGATTGAGGTTTTAGTAATTAAAAACATGGAGCTTTCAGAGCTGACAGAGAAAATTAAATCTTTTCCTCTGGAAATTGTGGGAACAAAACCCTTTTCCAATGCACAAGTATGTCAGGGTGGTGTATCTTTAGAAGAAATTTCTTCAGAAACCATGGAATGTAAAAAAATCCCCGGTTTATATCTGGCAGGAGAACTATTAGATGCAGATGGTATTTGCGGAGGTTATAATCTCCAGTGGGCATGGTCCAGCGGCGCTTGCGCAGGAAAGGAGGCTGCTTTATGGTAAAAATTCAACAGATAAAACTTCCTGTTTCTCATACAAAAGAGGATTTGGAAAATAAAATCAAAAAGCTTTTAAAAATTTCTTCCAGTGATTTAATTTCCTGGACAATTCGCCGTCAGTCTTTAGATGCAAGGAAGAAACCAGAGCTTTTCTTTGTTTATACCATTGAAGCAGAAGTAAAAAAAGAAAAGCAGATTTTAAAAAGAGTAAACAATAAAAATATTATGTCAACAACTCCTGTGAAATTTTCATATTTGAAAACAGGCAATACTGTTTCTCAAAGACCTGTGATTGTGGGTAGCGGTCCTGCAGGGCTTTTTTGTGCTTATTATCTGATACAGGCAGGTTTAAAGCCTCTGATTATCGAGAGGGGAGAAGCTGTAGAAAATCGTTTAAAAACCGTAGAAAAATTTTGGAATACAGGAACTTTAAATACAGAGTCCAATGTGCAATTTGGAGAAGGGGGAGCCGGAACCTTTTCAGACGGAAAATTAAATACCCTGGTAAAAGATACAAAAGGACGTAATCAGGAAGTTTTAAAAATCTTTGTGAAATTTGGAGCGCCTGAAGAAATCCTCTATCAGCAAAAACCTCATTTAGGAACAGATGCATTAGTTGGTATTGTAAAAAATATGCGAAATTATATTAAGGATGCCGGTGGAGAGTTCCTTTTTTCTACTAAAATGACAGATATTCACATTAAAAATAAAGAAGTAAAGGCAATTACTGTTAATGAAACAGAAAAATTGGAAACAGATTGCTTAGTTCTGGCTATCGGACACAGTGCCAGAGATACTTTTGCCTTACTAAAAGATAAAAAACTACCTATGGAGGCGAAGGCCTTTGCAGTAGGACTGCGCGCAGAACATCCACAAACCATGATTAATTTATACCAATACGGTGAAGAAAAATCCCAGTATCTTGGGGCTGCATCTTATAAGCTTACACATAAGTGTAAAAACAATCGAGGTGTTTATAGTTTTTGTATGTGTCCCGGCGGGTTTGTAGTTAATGCTTCTTCTGAAGAGAAAAAATTGGCTGTAAATGGCATGAGTTATCAAGATCGAGGTTCTGATAATGCCAACAGTGCTTTAATTGTTACAGTCACACCAGAAGATTTCCCGGGAACAGATGTGCTTCGTGGCATGGAATTTCAAAGAAAACTGGAAGAAAAAGCTTATGAACTTGGAAATGGAAACATCCCCCTTCAGTTGTATGGTGACTTTGTGGAAAACAAAACGTCAAAAACTTTTGGCAGTATCCTTCCATGTATGAAAGGTGGTTATTCTTTTGCTAATCTAAGAACATTACTTCCGGAAGAATTGAATACTGCACTGATAGAAGGAATTGAGGCCTTTGAAAAGACAATTCCCGGGTTTTCCAGAGCAGATACCATCTTAAGCGGAATTGAAAGCAGAACTTCTTCTCCTATACGAATTGTTCGAAATGAAGCATTTGAGTCTGAAATTCATGGAATTTATCCTTGCGGAGAAGGTGCCGGTTATGCCGGAGGCATCACGTCTGCTGCCATGGATGGCTTAAAAGTAGGAGAGGCAATTATGAAAAAAATCATAAATTTTTCTTAAGACGTATACATCGTTTTTAATCTGTGCTACAATGAAAATTGTTATAGCCAACTGCCGGAGAGCTTATAACAAAGAATGACAAAATATACAACAATCCATGAAATGCCTGAAGAAGACAGACCTTATGAAAAGTGTCTTCGTCTGGGCGCAGAATGCTTAACGGACAGCGAACTTTTAGCAGTTCTTTTAAGAACTGGTACAAAAGGCAGCCCTTCCGTAGAAATGGCAGAAGCAGTTTTACGGCTTTCCAAAGACAGGGAAGGACTTTTAGGACTGCATCATTTAAGCCTTACGCAATTGCAGGGGGTAAAAGGAATTGGAAAAGTAAAAGCAATACAAATTAAATGTATCGGAGAGCTTTCCAAGAGAATTGCTACGGCAACTGCAAAAAAAGGGCTTTCTTTTCAGCATCCCGCAAGTATTGCAGATTATTATATGGAACAGCTTCGTCATGAAGAACAAGAACTTTTAATCTGTATGATGCTGGATACGAAAAATCATTTATTAGGAGATGAAATGATTTTTAAAGGAACGGTTAATAGTTCTCTAGCCAATCCCAGAGAGATTTTTCTCTCTGCTGTTTCTTACCATGCAGTGGGAATTCTCTTAGTACATAACCATCCCAGCGGAGATTGTACACCCAGTGAGGCAGACATTTCTTTTACCCAGAGAATAAAAGAAGCTGGTGAATTATTGGGAATTCCTTTACTGGATCATATTATTATTGGGGACTGCAAATATTTAAGCTTTCGTGAACAGGGGATTTTTTAAATGTTAAAAGATAAAGGGGAGCATTCAAATGCTATTACACAAAACCTTTGGAGTAGACCTTGGAACAAGCACAATAAAAATTTATGCACAAGATAAAGATACTATTATTACAGAAAAAAACATGATAGCCATTCGAAACCAAAATCAGATTTTGGCAGTAGGAAATGAGGCATATAAGATTTTTGAAAAAAATCCGTCTAATGTATCTGTAATTTCTCCTATGGCTTATGGAAAAATTGCAGATATCAATCATACTGAGATGGTTTTACAGGCTTTACTTGAAAAGATAAATGCAGGTGGTTTATTTAATAACAATTTATACCTGGCTGTTCCTTCAGATTTATCAGAAATAGAGCAGCGTGCCTACTATACCATTGGAAATTCCAACAGAAAAAGTAAAATTTATATGATAAACAAGACCATCGCTGATGCGGTGGCTCTTGGAATTCCTATCAATCATACAAAAGGAAGCATGATTGTCAATATAGGAGCGCAAAGTACAGAAATTTCTGTAATTGAGAGAGGAAAAATCGTTTTAAGCAAAATTGTTGCCATGGGCGGAACTCAATTAAATGAAGCGATTGTAAATGAAGTACGAAAAAATTATAATCTTCATATTGGAAACAGAACGGCCCGAAGGCTGAAATTTTCTCTGGCATATTTAAAGGAAGATATCAAAGAAGCCAGAAAAATTGTAGGTGTTGACAGTCTTTCAGGTCTTCCCAGAGAGGGGATTATCCCTTCTGATATGATTTATGAAACAATTTTAGGACCGGTTCGCTCCATTTGTCAGGAAATTCGTTCTTTTTTAGAAAGAACACCACCTCAAATTTACCAAAATATTCTGGAGGAAGGTATATTTCTTGCCGGAGGAACTACAAGAATTCCTGATATTGACTGGTTTTTAAGTCAGGAAACAGGGCAAAAGGTACGTTTATCCGGATATTATGAGCATTGCACCGTTTGCGGATTAAAAGAAATTATCGGAAACCGTACTTTACACAAGTGGGTTCAATAACAAAAAGAAAAGCTGAGGTTTTAAACATGAAAAAGAAGCGTAGTTGGACATTTAAAAGTAAACATGTCCTGATAGCCATGAGTTTAATCTGTATTAGTCTTATGATTTTTGCAGCGGCAGTAAAATTTCCCGTTGCACCTATAAGAAATGCAGCAGGCTATATCATTGTTCCTTTTCAAAAAGGAATTAACCAAATCGGAAAAGTTCTGGATAATGCAACAGCGGGATTTCAGGACAAACAATCATTAGTAAAAGAAAATAAAAAACTTCAGAAAAAAGTAGATGAACTGACTGCAGAAAACAGCCGTCTCACACAAGGCTTGACGGAATTGGAAAGTTTACAGGAGCTTTATCAGTTGGATCAAAGCTACAGTGAATATGATAAAGTAGCTGCCAATGTAATTTCTATGGATGCCGGAAATTGGTTTTCTAATTTTACCATTGATAAGGGTACAGAAGATGGAATTCAGAAAGACTGCAATGTAATTGCCGGAAGCGGTCTGGTAGGAATTGTAACCGAAGTGGGAAAAAACTGGGCAACTGTGCGATCTATTATTGATGATACCAGCAATGTCAGTGCCATGACTATGAGTACGTCTGACCGCTGCATTGTAGCAGGAGATTTGCGGCTAATAGACGAGGGAAAACTTCAATTTATTCATTTGAAAGATGAGGATGATAAAATTCAGGAGGGTGAAAAAATTGTCACTTCCGATGTCAGCGATAAATTTTTAAAAGGTATTCTCATCGGATATGTCAGCGATATCAAAGAAGATCCCAATAATCTGACAAAGACGGGAACGTTGACACCTGCTGTGGATTTCGAACATCTAAGTGAAGTTTTGGTAATCAAAGAACTGAAACAGCAGAAAGGGGATGCCGAATGAGAGTCAAGCGAAGAGTAGCAGAAGCTGTTATTATCTTATTATGCTTTATTTTACAGGGAACTGTTTTCCAGACACTGTCTATTGGCTCTATTACGCCCAATCTCCTGCTGATTATTACAGTTTCTTTGGGATTTATGCAGGGAAAGATATCAGGACTTTGGATTGGCTTTTTCTGCGGTATTTTACAGGATATTTTTTATGGAAATCTTTTAGGTTTCTATGCTTTAATCTATCTGTGCATCGGCTATGCCGCCGGATGCTGCTGTAAAATTTTTTACGATGAGGAAATCCGTGTTCCCATGCTGTTAGTAGCTGTGGGAGATTTGTTATATGGCACAATGGTTTATGGGATGCAGTTTCTGATGCGGGGACGTCTGGAATTTTTCTATTATTTTGGAAGATTTATTATTCCTGAGATGCTGTATACCGTATTGATAACTGTTATTCTTTATAAACTTTTATTTAAATTAAACAAGAAAATGACAGAACTGGAAATGAAAGAGAGAGATTCCATTTGGCTAAGAAAATAAAAAAAATATTGAAAAAAATCGGGTTAAAAAGAACTACTGTACTTATTTTAGTATTTTGTATTCTGTTTGGAATATTATTGCAGAGACTTTTTTCTCTGCAGATCATTCACGGAAAAGAATATGCAGATAATTTTAATTTGAGTATTACAAAGGAACGAACTTTAAAAGGAACCAGAGGAATTATCTTTGATAGAAACGGAAAGCCGCTTGCCTATAACCAGCTTTCCTATTCTGTTATTCTGGAAGATAATGGGACATATGAAACTACCCGAGAGAGAAATCTTACTTTAAACCATATTGCTTATGAAATTCTCAATATATTAAAAAAGCATAATGAAACTTTAAGTGTGGACTTTCATATTATTCTGGATGAAGAGGGTAATTATGCCTTCGACACTACTGGTTTTAATCTCAATCGTTTTAAAGCCGATGTATATGGACAGGCAAATATCGAAAAGCTGAAAAAAGAAGAGCTCAATGCAACTCCGGATAAAATGATAGCGGATATGTCTAATGAAAAACGCTTTGGACTTATCAATGAAGAAAAGCCCTATACAAAGGAAGAGTTGGAAAAATATGGACTTCCGGAAAGCTTTACAAAAGAAGAAACTCTGGATATTCTTAAAATCCGCTATATTCTTTCTACAAACAGCTTTAAAAAATATGTTCCTGTAACATTAGCTACCAATGTCAGTGAAGAAACCGTAGCAGAAATTATGGAACGCAAAGATGATCTTCAAGGTGTTGACATAGAAGAAGACTCTATCCGTGTTTATGATGATGCAGAAGCTTTTGCTCCTATTATCGGTTATACAGGGAAAGCAGATGCAGAGGAGCTGGAAACTTTAAAAAAAGAAGGTTATAAATATTCTGCAGATGCAGTTATTGGTAAAACCGGTATTGAAAAAATAATGGAAACACAATTGCGAGGAACGGATGGCTCGGATAAAGTCCTTGTTGATACTATGGGAAAAGCTTTGGAAACTGTCAAAAATTCCAGAAAAAATCCCAAATCCGGAAATAATATTTATTTAACACTGGATAAGGATTTACAGCGTATCTGTTATGAAGTTCTAGAACAGAAAATTGCCGGTATTTTAGTTTCTAATATTATTAATGCAAAAGAATTCAAGGTAGAAGAAGGAATGGATACGGCAGCGATTAAAACGCCTATCTATGATGTATATAATGCATTAATTGAAAACAGTGTGTTAGATATCAGCCATTTTAAAGAAGAAGATGCAACAGAGCTGGAAAAAACAGTTTATGGTGTTTTTCAGCAACAACAGGAATATGTTTTTCAACAGATAAAAGAGGAACTTACAAAGGAAAATCCTACAGCGTATAAAGATCTTCCAAAAGAAATGCAGGAATACCAGAGCTATATTGTCAATGAATTTCTGACACAGAAGAAAGAGATTTTATCTATGGATGCCATTGACGCTGCAGATCCTACTTACATTGCATGGTCTAAGGATGAAAGTATCAGTTTAAAAGAATTCCTGACTTATGCCGCCGGAAAAGACTGGATTGATATTTCACAGTTTTCCGCTGAGGGAGATTATCTGGATTCTAATCAGGTATATACAGCCTTAGCTGACTATCTTACCAGCTCCCTTGCAGAAGATTTAGGATTTTCTAAAATTGTTTATAAATACATGCTTCAGTCTGATATGATTTCAGGTACACAGCTTTGTATGCTTTTGTACGATCAAGGGGTTTTAGAAGCAGATGAAACAACTTATAATGCCTTGAAATCCGGTTCTATGAAAGCGTATAATTTTATGATAGAAAAAATCAATAATTTGGAAATTACACCTGCACAGCTTGCTTTGGATCCATGTTCCGGTTCTGTAGTAATTACAGATGTTAAATCCGGTGAAACACTTGCCTGCGTTACTTATCCGGGGTATGATAATAATCGTCTGGCAAATAACATGGATACAGAATATTTTGCAAAGCTTTCTCAGGACTTATCAAGACCATTTTATAATAAAGCAACCCAGCAGCTGACAGCTCCCGGATCTACATTTAAAATTGTAACTGCTGTAGCCGGTATGGAAGAGGGCATTGTAGACAGCAACTATGGTGTTGTATGTAACGGACAGTTTGATAAAATTGCAAATGGTCCTTACTGCTGGAACCGCTCCGGACACGGATATATGAATGTAGTATCTGGTATTACAAATTCCTGTAACGTATTTATGGGACAGGTTGCTTATGATTTAGGAACAGATAAAAACGGCAGTTTTTCTGATGCCCTTGGTATTGATAAGCTTCAAAAATATGCAAATATGTTTTTGTTAAATGAAAAATCCGGCTTGGAAATTACCGAAGCTTCTCCTCAGATTTCAGAAGAAGATGCTATTCGTACTTCCTTTGGACAGGCGAAGAACAATATGACAACTTCCCAGTTAGCCAGATATGTAACAACTATTGCCAGTCGGGGAACCAACTATGAGCTTACCCTTTTTGATAAAGCAACAGATGCTGACGGTAACCTGGTAGAGGACTACCAGCCAACAGTAAAAGGTGAAATGGACGTTGCAGACAGCACTTGGGATGCTGTGCATCAAGGTATGCGTGGTGTCGCAAAAAATAGTACTATTTTAAGTTCTATGAAACTTTCTGTTGCCGGAAAAACTGGTACAGCTCAGGAGGATATGAGCCGACCGTCCCACGGTCTCTTTGTTGGATTTGCTCCTTATGAAAATCCTGAAGTGGGCGTGGCAGTCCGCATTGGTAACGGATATTCTTCCGGTAATGCGGTAAGTGTAGCAAAAGATATTCTCAACTATAAGTACAATTTTGCAGATGAATCCGAGATTGTTACAGGTGCAGCAACTGCCAGTGACACAACAACAACGCATAACGACTAAACAGAAATCTGTAGAGCACATACGAAAAAGAAAAAGAGGGTATCAGGAGGATTTTGTATGAGTGAAATTATTGTAATTACGTCTGGAAAAGGCGGTGTGGGTAAAACCACAGTGACAGCAAATATCGGTTTGGGATTGGCAAAACTGAACAAGAAAGTAGTTGTAGTCGATACCGATATCGGACTTCGAAATCTGGATGTTGTTCTGGGATTAGAAAACCGCATTGTCTATAATCTTATCGATGTAATTGAGGGAAGCTGTCGGATGAAGCAGGCGCTTATTCGAGACAAGCAGTGTGATAATCTGTTTTTACTGCCTTCCGCTCAGACAAAAGATAAAACTGCCATCACACCGGAACAAATGGTAAAATTAACAGAGGCACTATCGGAAGAATTTGATTATATTCTTTTAGATTGTCCTGCCGGAATTGAGCAAGGGTTTAAAAATGCTATTGCAGGAGCAAGCAGAGCAATTGTGGTAACTACTCCGGAAGTTTCGGCTATTCGCGATGCAGACAGGATTATAGGACTTCTGCAGGCAAACGAAATGCCGCAAATTCAATTAGTCATTAACCGCCTTCGTATGGATATGATTAAACGTGGAGAAATGATGTCAGTGGAAGATGTGTCCGAAATTCTTGCCGTAGATTTATTGGGCGCTATTCCCGATGACGAAGCAGTAGTCATTGCAACCAATCAGGGAGAACCTCTATGCGGTAAGGACTCCCTGTCAGGAAAAGCCTTTGAAAATATTTGCAGGAGAATATCGGGAGAAGACGTTCCCCTTATGGAATTTAGAACAAAAAAAGGTGTTTTCAAACGAATTTCCGGTATTTTCAAAAAATAGAAGAAGGAGGATTAGGAATGTTTCGATTTCCATGCAGACCATCCGGTTTTGTTGCAAAAGACCGTTTGAAGCTGCTCCTTACTTCTGAGCGGCTGGAATGTAGTCCACAAATGATGACCATGCTGCAAAATGATTTAATCCGTGCTGTAAATAAATATTTTGCCGTACACGAACAAAAAGTAGAAATCCGCTATCGCAAAGATACGGCTACGGTAACAGCATCTATTCCCTTACAGACGGATATTAAAAATTCATCTCCGGGCATGCTGTTTCAGAGATGATGAAAGGAAACTTTAAAGACAAGAAGAAAAATAGGTGTTTTCATGATTAGACAATACAAATTACGAGATTACAACTTCAGATTGGTAATTGTTCTTATTGCATTGACCTCTATGGGGGTTTTGCTGGTAGGAAGCGCAGATCCGAGTTTACAGAAAAAACAGTTTTTAGGAATGATTTTAGGCCTTATTGTCATGGTAATTGTTTCTCTCATTGATTTTAGCTGGATTTTAAATTTCACTTGGATTATGTATGGTGGAAATATTATTTTGCTGATTTTAGTAAAAATAATAGGAACTGACGTAAATGGAGCACGACGCTGGCTAAGTATCGGAGGTTTTCAGTTTCAACCCACAGAATTGGCAAAAATTATTTTAATCCTATTCTTTGCCAAATTTTTTATGGACCATGAAGAAGACTTAAATACTCTGCGGACAATAGTAAAAGCCGTTGTCCTGCTTGCCATTCCGTTGTCTTTAATTTTATCACAGCCGGACTTGAAAAATACCATTACGGTTGCTATACTTTTTTGTATCATGATTTATGTTGCAGGATTGAGCTACAAAATTATCGGCGGTATTCTTTTAATTTCAGTACCTATGGTAATTGTTTTCCTGTTTATTGTTGTACAGCCTGACCAAAAATTACTTGATGATTACCAGCGTGATAGAATTATGGCTTTCTTAAACTCAGAAGATGATGCGTATTCTGATGATGTTTTACAGCAGGAAAACTCTGTAACAGCCATTGGCTCCGGACAACTTACAGGAAAAGGACTTAACAACAATGAAGTAGCATCTGCCAACAAGGGAAATTTTGTTTCTGAAAATCAGACAGACTTTATTTTCTCTGTGGCAGGAGAGGAGCTGGGATTTATTGGCTGTACTGCCATTTTACTTATGCTGTTTTTAGTGATTTTGGAATGTATCCGTGTCAGTCTTCGGGCAAAGGATGCTTCGGGCAAGCTCATCTGCTGCGGTATTGCATCTTTAGTGGGAATACAGACGTTCATCAATATCGCCGTAGTAACAAAAATTCTGCCAAACACCGGAACACCCCTTCCCTTTGTCAGCTATGGACTGACCTCTATTGTCAGCCTTTACATTGGAATGGGACTTGTGTTAAATGTGGGATTACAAAAATATAGAACTTACAGGGAGGTTGAAAAATCATGAACATCGGATTGATTGCACATAACTCAAAGAAAAAACTAATGCAGAACTTTTGCATCGCATACAGAAATATTCTGTCTAAAAATACATTGTATGCCACAGGTACTACCGGAAGACTGATTGAAGAAGCTTCTAACCTGACTGTTCATAAATTTCTTGCAGGACATTTAGGCGGAGAACAACAGTTAGGGGCTATGATTGAACAAAATGAAATGGATTTAATCATCTACTTACGTGAGCCTTTAGCTCCCCAGAAGCAGGATCCGGATGTAAAGCGTATTTTTATGTTGTGCGATACTCATAATATTCCTATGGCAACAAATCTGGCAACTGCGGAAATGATGATTCGTTCCTTAGGAAGAGGAGAGCTGGATTGGCGTGAAATGTATAAATAAAAAACGAAAAAAAGCAATCTTTTTAACATTAGCAGCTATAATTTTATTGCTCTTTGTGATTTTGGCTGTTGTGCTTTTTTTCAATCGTACAAATTTCAAAGAGGAATTCCCCTATAACAAAAGTATACAAGCTTTTGGAACCTCTGCAAAAGAAGACGCTTTAGTAGCTCCGGGACTTGCCAGCAATCTCTGCGTTGGAGAAGACTTTACGCAAATGGAAGGCATTCAAAGCATTTCCGAAGAAATGGCCGGATTTTTTTCACTTTCCGAAAGAAGTATTCCCTTTTCCAATCATTTATATGAAAAAGTAGAACCCGGAAAAATAACACAGCTTATGACTGTTTTACTCGCTGCAGAACATTTAAATCCAGAAGAAGAAATTGTCATCGAAGAAGATGATCGAGTGTATGGAAAAGGAGTCAGGAGCTGTGGTCTTCGACAAGGATATCATGTTACTGTTAAACAGCTTTTGAATGCTGTAATTATTTCTTCGGCAGAGGATGCCTGCCAGGCTCTTGCCAGACTTACCAGCGGTTCTCAAGAAAGCTTTGTCAGTCTGATGAATGAAAAAGCAGCAGCGCTTGGTATGACCAATACACATTTTACAAATGCTACAGGATATTCTTCGGAGGAGCAATATATTACAGTTTATGATATTTATTTGTTGCTCAATGAGTTTTTAAAATATCCGGATTTATTAAATGCCATGTCCTTATCAGATTATACAATGAGCTACACTACGGAAAAAGGCGAGCTAAAACAGCAGTGGCTGGATGGGGATAATCTTTTTACAACAGGAAAGGTAACAATCCCCAAAGATGTTACTATCTTAGGAGGAAAAACTTTCACTTCAAAATCCTCTAACTATGCAGCATTATTAACTCAAAATAATTATGGAGAATTTTATATATCCATTGTATTTCATGCCAATACAGAAGGTGCGCTCATAGAAAGAATATCTGAGATGTTAACACAGACAAATAGATAAAAAATCACTATATTTTTTTATTTTACCATTGAATTTTCAAACAATATGCACTATAATTATTTTAACGATAACCACGTTTTTGGTAAATATACATATTACGTGCGGCTAAGGAGGAAATTGCGATGGTTCAGTTAATTGTAGGCGAAAAAGGAAAAGGAAAAACAAAAATACTTTTAGACAAAGTAAATAAGGAGATTAAAGAGGCAACCGGTACATTTGTTTATCTGGATAAGAGCAAGAAACACATGTATGAGTTAAATAACAAAGTACGTCTGATTGATTTGTCTGAGTTTGATGTTCAAAACAGCAGTGAATTTATAGGATTTCTTTCCGGTATTCTTTCACAGGATAATGATTTAGAAAGAATTTTCCTGGATAGTTTTCTTAAAATCTCAAAAGTAACAGATGAAGAACTTGCAGATGTATTAAAACGCCTGCAGACAATGGGCGAGAAATATCAGGTTTCTTTTGTACTCAGCGTTTCAAAAGATGCAAGCCAATTACCGGAATGTGCAAAGGATATGATTCTCGTTTCTATGTAATAAGCGATTTGTCCAAAAATATAAAAAATACAAAAGCCACCACTCAAAAGTAAACTTGTGTGGTGGCTTTTTCCGTGGACTATATCTTTTCGCCAAAAGCTTCAATTCTTCCAAATAAAGTAAAAAGATACAAGCCACAAATTCCAACCAGTGCATAAATAATTCTGGTTACCCATACCATATCTCCAAATAAAAAGGTTACCAGATTAAATCGGAAAAAGCCAATAAGCCCCCAGTTAACTGCACCGATTAAAGCAATTACTAATGCTGTGTAATCTAAAGCTCTGCTACTCATAAATAAAGCCTCCTTTATCCTTATTTAGTGTGTCCGCAAATTTCTGTTTCTATACAATTTTTTTCTATTGTGCTTCCATATAGAAAATGTTAAAATAAAATATAATGCTGAAGAGACAATGAAGACAAAGGAGATTAAAGTTGTCAATCGGGAAAAAAAGTTTTAAAAAAATCAAACAGTTTTTTCTGTTTTTAAAAAAATTATTTACATTTAATATTACAACCATTATGTTTGGCGTTTTATTGTTGTACATGATCATTACCGTCATTTTATATGCTACTTCCGGTCATGTTACCTCTTATCAGGTTACGGTAGGGCCATTGACCAAAAATCCTGTATGCAATGCTCTTGCCATTCGTCAAGAGCAGATTGTACCGGCCGGCGGATCCGGTTATATTGATTACTATGCACGAGAAGGTATGCAGGTGCGAAAAAATGGTTCTGTATATGCACTGGATAATCAAAAGACAGAGACTTCAGATATAGACCTTTCTGCTGAACAATTAGAAAAAATGAGAGCCAGTATGGCAAAATTTTCTTATGGTTTTCAAGGAAGTGATTTTTATGATACTTACAGTTTCAAATATGAATTACAGGGAAACATTCTTCATGCTTCCGGTGTAATGGAGTCCTCAGACAATTCTCAGGAAACCGAAAATGAAGACAGTGGTGTTTTAAAAGGACAAGCAATTGGAGACTCTGTTTCTCTTGGGAACCAAAAGATTTTCACTTCCCCGGAAGCTGGAGTTGTGGTCTATTCTACAGATGGCTACGAAGAAAAAAACCCGGAAACATTGACGGAAAATGACTTTGATGAAAAAGCTTATAAAAAAACTGAGCTTTTAACAAACGAAAAGATTAAAAAAGGGGAACCAGTGTACAAGGTAATTACCAGTGAAGAATGGACTTTAATGGTTCCTCTTACGGATAAACTGGCTGCTACAATAGCAGATAGAAGCAGTATCAAAGTGAAGTTCTTAAAAGATGGCGAAAGCCAAAATGGTACATTATCTATTGTGACTATTGGAGAACAAAAGGTTGCACAAATTCAATTAAAGAATGGTATGGCACGTTATGCATCGGACCGTTTTCTGGAGATTGAACTGGTAGTAAATACTCGAAGCGGCTTAAAAATACCGGTAAGTTCTATCGTCACAAAAGAATTTTATCTTATTCCAAGAGATTTCCTTGCTAACGGAAATAATACAGAAGGAAAAGGATTTATACGGGAATTACAACATAAAAACAAAGCATCGACCACAGAATTTGTAGAAGCTGTCATTTATAAAGAAACCGATGAAGAAGGAAACGAAATCACCTATGACAATGCCGAACTTTCAGGTGGATACTGCTATGTAGATAAAGAAACCTTCAAAGAAGGGGACGTTCTGATTAAGCCTGATTCTAACGAAACCTTTGTTGTAGGTGAAGTCGATTATCTGGAAGGAGTGTATGGCATGAATAAAGGTTATGCTGTCTTCCGACAAATCGAAATTCTCGATCAAAATGAAGAATATTGTATTGTAGAGCAGGGTACTTCCTATGGTCTTCAGCCGTTTGATTATATTGTATTAGATGGTGAAGAAGTAAAAGAAGAAGATATTCTGTCTGGTACTTACTAAGGAAAGGAGACTATTATGAGTGTCTGTGAAAATTATAAAGAAGTGGAACAGCGTGTAGAAGCGGCATGTATGCGCGCGGGAAGGAGTCGCAAAGATGTTACTTTAATTGCAGTAAGTAAAACAAAGCCTGTTTCTATGATAGAAGAACTCCTTCCATTAGGAGTAACCGAGTTTGGAGAAAATAAAGTCCAGGAACTTACTGCAAAGGCAGAAATTCTCCCCTCTACTCTTAACTGGCATATGATTGGACATTTACAAAGAAATAAAGTAAAATACATTGTTGATAAGGCTTGTTTAATTCATTCTGTCGACTCTTTACGCCTTGCAGAGGAAATCAGTAAAGAAGCAGAAAAAAAACAGGTTATTGCAAATATTTTAATTGAAGTAAATGTAGCGGAAGAGGAAAGTAAATTTGGCGTATCCACAACAGAAGTAATTCCTCTGCTTGAAAAAATTTCACTTCTTCCTAATATTGCTGTTCATGGTCTTATGACCATTGCCCCTTACGTGGAAAATCCAGAAGAAAACCGGTGGATTTTTCATAAATTAAAAAATTTAAGTATTGACATTAAAGAGAAAAACTTTGATAATGTTACTATGGATGTCCTGAGTATGGGCATGACAGGTGACTATGAAGTCGCCATTGAAGAAGGGGCTACTCATGTACGAGTAGGAACCGGCATCTTCGGAGAAAGAAATTATACCATATAATAGATAGGAGATTTTATAAAATGAATATTTTAGGTAAATTTATAGATGCTGTAAAGGTAAACGATGATTTTGATGATGACGATTTTTTAGATGATTTCGATGACGATTTTGAAGACGAAAAACCTAAAAAAAGATTTTTCAAAAAATTAGATGACGATTTCGATGATGATTTTGATGATATTTCTTCAACGAAAAGCTATAAAAAAGCAGAAAAACAAACTGCTGCAACAAAACAGCCAAAACCTGCAAAACAAACATCCGCTTCCAGCAAAGTAACACCTATGTACAACGTAAAGAAAAAACCATCTTCCAGTGAAGTCTGTGTAATTAAGCCAAAACAATTTGATGATGCAACAGAAATCGTTGACGCACTTTTGGACAACTGCACTGTAATTTTAAATTTAGAAGGTCTGGATATTAATCTTGCTCAGCACATTATTGATTTTACTTCCGGAGCCAGCTATTCTATTCAGGGAAGCATTCGTAAAGTTTCTTCTTATATCTTTATTTTAACACCGGAAGGTGTGGATATTACCGGTGACTCTCAGGAGTTACTTAATGACATCACAGGCGGCTCTATGTACGAAGGGATTTAATCTTGCCTTATGGAAAAAGAAGAGTTATTTAAAAAACGTATGTTAGAGTTAAGTAAGAAATCCTACTATAGAGGAATTCTTACTTACTCTGATTTTTTAGATTTAAACGAACAAAATATTCTTCACAGTCTTTCTTTTCAGGATACAGGAGTTCAAGTTCTGTTATTTGGAGGCTATGACACGGCAGAGCGTCAGATGGCGGCATTCGTATCTGATGCTTTTTATTGTAAAGAAGATTATCCAATTGACTGTATCAAAATATCTCCTTTAAATAGAAAATTTTCCGATGTTTTGACACATCGTGATTATCTGGGTTCCATTTTAAATCTGGGAATTGAGCGTTGTAAAATCGGTGATATTTTAGTAGAAGAAGATGGCGCCTTTGTTTTTTGTCATACTTCTATGACAAATTTTCTTATGGAGGAAATCTGCCGTATTAAGCATACACCTGTAAATACAGAGTTAATTACAGAAGAGAACCAGCTTCCTGCTCCCAAAAGAGAAGAAATTTCAGGTACAGTTGCTTCTCCACGTCTGGATAGTGTGATCGGACTTGCCTTCCATACGTCCAGAAGCAGTATGATTTCTTATATTGAAGGCGGTAAAGTTTTCATAAATGGAAAAAGTGTTGTATCTAATGGATATGTTTTAAAAGAAGGAGATATTGTATCTGTCCGAGGAAAAGGAAAATTTCAATTTCATTCCGTAACCAGTAAAACAAAGAAAAATCGTTATCATATAATTTTACATAAATATTGTTAGACAGGAGGTTTTTCAATGGGAGAAGAAATTTTACAAGTGAAAAAAAATGGAGATTTTCACTACAACATTTTTTTTGAAAAAAGTTTTTCAAAATTATCAGAAAAATTAAATTCTTTAAACAAAAAAGGGCGAAAAATTTGTATTGTAACAGATACGAATGTTGCTCCTCTTTATCTTGAAACAATTATGGATGAGCTTAAAAATACAGATTTAAGTGTCACTTCATACGTTCTTCCTGCCGGAGAAGCAAATAAAAACTTAAAAGAAATTGAAGGTATTTATGAACACTTAATTATCAATCATTTTGACAGAGGAGATTTATTAGCAGCTTTAGGCGGCGGTGTAATCGGAGATATGACAGGTTTTACTGCAGCTACCTATCTGCGTGGAATTGACTTTATACAAATTCCTACAACATTACTGGCCCAAGTGGACAGCAGTATAGGTGGAAAGACCGGCGTAGATTTCGGACAATACAAAAATATGGTAGGGGCTTTTCACCAGCCTCTGTTTGTCTACGCAAATGTACAGACTCTCAAAACATTGCCAGAGACAGAATTCACCAGCGGAATGGGTGAGGTAGTAAAGCATGGTTTTATACGAAATAAAAATTACAGTCAATGGCTTTTAATGCATAAAAAAGAAATTATGGATAGACAACTGGATATATGCCAGGAAATGATATTCCAAAGTTGTGTCATCAAAAAAACCATTGTAGAAAATGATCCTTTAGAGCATGGAGAGCGCGCCGTTTTAAATTTTGGACATACTATCGGTCATGCTGTAGAAAAATTAAAGAACTTTTCTCTCCATCATGGTCATTGTGTCTCTATTGGCTGTGCTGCAGCTTCTTATTTGTCCTGGAAAAAGGGATATCTATCTGAAAGTGAATATAGAAAAGCTCTGGAAGAATTAAAAGCTTTCCATCTACCTGTAAAAGTAAGTGGATTATCCTGCGAAGATATTTTGATGACTACCAAATCAGATAAAAAGATGGATAAAGGTCATATTCGCTTTATTTTATTAGAAAAATGCGGAAATGCAATTATTGATACTTCCTTACAGGACTCCGATTTAATGGAAGCTATAAAAGAAATATGTACGGAAGATAAGGAGGCTGCTTTATGAGAAAAAAACAACGTATTCTATCCTTCTTTCAACTTTTTATCGCTGTCACACTGCTGACAGGATTTGATCAATTGACAAAATTTCTGGCTGTTAAAAATTTAAAAAACAAAGCGGATATTCCTTTAATCCCGGATGTTTTGTATTTTCAATATCTGGAAAACAGAGGAGCTGCTTTTGGTATCTTCCAAGACCAGAAAATTTTCCTGGTAGTTTTAACCAGCTTAATTTTAGTCGGTGTGTGTTATGTGCTATGGAAAATTCCAGCAGATAAAAAATACATTTTCTTAAAACTCTTATGCTTTCTAATTACAGCAGGAGGTATTGGAAATCTAATTGACAGAATTCGGCTGGATTATGTTATTGATTTTATTTACTTTGCCCCTATTGATTTCCCTGTTTTTAATGTAGCGGATATCTATGTAAGTGTGGGTATGGTTTTATTGTTTATTGTAGTTTTGTTTTATTACAAAGACGAAGATTTTAATTTTTTAAAATGAAAATGCAAAGAATAAAGGAGTTTGATTTATGAAACAACTTTGTCTGCAAGTAGATGCTGCGTATGCCGGAGAAAGAGTTGATAAGTATTTAGCAGAAGTAATGAATGACTACTCTCGCTCTTTTTTACAAAAACAATTAAAAGAAGGAAATGTAAGCGTCAACGAAAAACAAGCAAAAGCCAGCCTGAAAGTAGCAGAAGATGATGAAGTTCGTATTTTCATTCCGGAAAATAAAGAACCGGATATTGAGCCGGAAAATATTCCTCTAGATATTCTCTATGAAGACACACAGCTTCTGGTGGTAAATAAACCAAAAGGAATGGTCGTTCATCCCAGCGCAGGACATTATTCTAAAACATTGGTAAATGCTTTAATGTTTCACTGTAAAGATCAGCTTTCCGGTATAAATGGTGTATTAAGACCGGGAATTGTGCATAGAATTGATATGGATACAACCGGAGCTTTAGTCGTATGCAAAACAGATCTGGCTCATCAAAGCCTGGCAGAGCAGTTAAAGGTGCATAGCATTACGCGGCGCTATCGGGCGATTGTTCATGGGTGTTTAAAAGAAGACACCGGCACAATAGAAGGTACTATCGGGAGACATCCTACAGAGCGAAAAAAAATGGCAATTAATGTTAAAAACGGAAAACCTGCAACAACTCATTATAAAGTTCTGGAACGATTTGAAAAGTTTACTTATGTTGAATGTGAGCTTGAAACAGGACGTACGCATCAAATTCGTGTGCACATGAGCAGTATTGGTCATCCCCTTTTAGGTGATATCGTTTACGGACCAAGAAAATCTGCAGTTGCCGGTCTTCAAGGACAGACACTCCACGCTATGGTTCTTGGATTTATTCACCCTGTTTCAGGAGAATATATGGAATTTACAGCTCCACTTCCAGAGTATTTTGAAAAACTGCTAAAAAAATTCAGAAAATAGTCAGGAAAATATATACATTTACTAAAAAATGGATTATAATAACAGTAACAACAAAATGAGCATTGCATAAAAGAGAGGAGTGTGTGGTTATGGCAGAAAATACAGTTATAACAATCGGACGTCAATATGGAAGCGGAGGACGAGAGATAGGACTTCGCCTTGCAGATGAGCTAGGTATTAAATGCTATGACAAAGAGCTATTAAATCGAGCAGCAAAGGATAGTGGTATTTGTGAGGAATTATTCGAACATCATGATGAGAAACCGACAAACAGCTTTTTATATTCTCTGGTAATGGATACATATTCCTTTGGTTATTCATCTGCGGCTTTTGCTGATATGCCTATTAACCATAAAGTTTTTCTGGCACAGTTTGATACTATTAAAAAGCTGGCACAAGAAGAGTCCTGTGTTATTGTAGGTCGTTGTGCAGATTACGCTTTAGCGGATTATGAAAATGCTTTCAGTGTATTTATTCATGCAGACATGGATAAACGAATTCGTCGTATTGCAACTAAATATGAGCTATCTGATTCAGCAGCAAAAGATAGAATACGCAAAACAGACAAACAAAGAGCCAGCTATTATAACTATTACACCAGCAAGAAATGGGCAGAGGCTGCCGGATATGATTTATGCCTTGACAGCGGTGTATTTGGTATCGAAGGCTGTATAGAAATGATTAAGAAAATGTTAGAATTAAAAAAACGCAAAATCTAACAAAACTGCTCAAACTTAAATACTCAGTATAAAAAGAGGATGTCGCTTTATGAACATAAATGTTTAAAGCGACATCCTCTTTTTTATTTACTCCACCCTGAAATAGAGCTATTTTGAATTGCTGTAAACATTCTTTCCTTAACTCCGGGGTTTTCCTTTGTAAGTGTTTTTAAAAGTTCTTTTGCATATTGCCGTTTTGTATATCCATCTACAGGACATGGGCTTTTCTCAATCATCAGCTGGTATTTATTCTTAAATCCAATCACATCAGCTTCATTTACATAGAGCAGAGGACGAATTACCGTTAAATCCATTCGGTCCAGGTAAGTTTTAGGAGAGAACGTATGAAATCTTCCTTCGTAAATTAAAGAAAGCAGCATTGTTTCTACTACATCATCTTTATGATGAGCGTAAGCCACTTTATTGCATCCTAAATCTTTAGCAGCATTGTTTAATGCGCCTTTTCTCATTTTCGCACAAAGAGAACATGGATTTTTCTCTTTTCTTTCTTCAAAAATAATAGGAGCAATATCTGTTTTTACAAGGGTAAAAGGAATTTCCAACTTCTTGCACAAATCTTCAATTTTGTCCGGGCAAAAATCTTTATGTCCTAAATCAACGGTAATTCCTTCCAATTGGAAATGCTTTGGATAAAAACGCCTGAGGCCATGAAGCGCATAGAGCATCGTAAGGCTGTCCTTTCCTCCTGAAATACCTACAGCAATTTTATCACCTTCTTCTATTAATTGAAATTCATCTACAGCCTTTCTAGTAAGGCTTAATAATTTCTGTAATGTCATAAATATCTATCCTTTCAAGTAATCAATCATTCTTTTACTCCCAAAGAGCATAGCATAGATATAGAAAAAAAGAAAGTTTTTTCTTTGTTTGTAAACACAAGGTATAAAATTCGTGGTATAATAATTGCGCATTGTGCAATTCAAGCCGATTTTATCGGCTTGCCGTCACAAGATGACGGATTATACCGGCAGGCCACGACTTGTCGAGAAAATGCTCTGACGAGCGCTTTCTCCCCTGCGTACGTGGTATAATAATTGTGCGTTGTGCAAACAGTTGACGAGAAGAGAATAAGAAGAGAGGAGGCGCAGTATGAAATTTCGTTGGAATAAGAAATATCTATATTGGGGGATGACAGCCTTTGCTGTAATCAGTGCCAGTTTGCTGTTTTATTTTATCATTTTCCGTATGGATATACTTTTAGGACGGGCAAAGAAACTCACCAGTATTTTAATGCCTGTTATATGTGGCGCAATCATTGCCTACTTGCTAATACCAATTGTAAATTTTCAGGAAAGAAAAATCTTTCATTTTTTAGAAGAAAAAAAGCAATTTACTTTAGAAAAAAAACATAAAAAAATCATTCGTTATACAAGCATCTTTTTTGCATTGGTTTTTGCATTTTTTATCATTTATTCGCTGCTTGCCATGATCATACCAAGTATTTTGGAGAGTATTATCAGCATTATCAATGACTCTCCACGATATGTACAAAATATCAAACACTGGCTGGAGTCTATCTTAAAAGATAATCCTGAATGGCAGACAATGGTTTTTGATTATTTAAACCGTTATTCGCCCAAAATAGAAACTTTTTTGAATGTTGAAGTTTTACCTCAAATTAAACAATTACTTCAGTCTTTGACAACAGGAGTATTTGGAACACTGGTCTTTATTAAAAATCTTTTAATTGGATTGATTATTTCCATATACCTTATGGCTGATAAAGAAGTTTTTGTAACACAATCTAAAATGTTTGTCTATGCGCTTTTTGACACAGAAAAGGCAAATGGTATTGTAAGAGCTTTTCGTTTCACCCATCGTACTTTTGGTGGATTTATCAATGGTAAAATCATAGACTCTATTATTATCGGTATTTTATGTTATATTGGAACCAGCATTATCGGTACACCTTATGGATTACTTGTCAGCGTAGTAGTAGGAGTTACAAATGTTATTCCATTTTTTGGCCCTTATTTGGGGGCAATTCCAAGTGCCCTTATTATTTTAATGGTAAATCCTATGCATTGTCTGTATTTCCTGATTTTCATTTTGCTTTTACAGCAATTTGATGGAAATATTCTCGGCCCCAAAATTCTTGGAAACTCTACCGGCTTATCAAGCTTTATGGTAATTGTTGCCATTCTTTTGTTTGGTGGTCTTATGGGAATTTCAGGAATGATTATAGGCGTACCTGTATGGGCAGTATTTATGGCAGGGATTAAGTACTTCCGAAACCATGAGTTAAAGAAAAAATCTATGCCTACAGATGATACCTTCTACGAAGATATGGCTTATATTAATCCGGAAACTTTGCAGCCGGTTAGGCTCATGGAAACAGAACACCCGAAGACTTCTATTAAAACAAAAAAAGAGGAAGAAGAAGAGGAAGAGAAATAAATGAAGTTAGTCATACAAAAAGTCAGCCATGCTTCTGTAGAAATAGAAGAAGGGCGCATTGCAGAAATTCAAAAAGGATTTTTGGTTCTTGTGGGAATTGGTAAAAACGATACAGAAGACACTGTGGATCAATATGTAAAAAAGATGGTAAATCTTCGTATTTTTACAGACGAGAATGGTAAAACAAACCTTTCTTTGGCAGATGTTAATGGTGAAGTTCTTTTAGTGTCTCAATTTACTTTATATGCCAATTGTAAAAAAGGAAACCGTCCAAGCTTTTTTGATGCCGGAGAACCTAAAGAAGCTCAACGCCTATATGAATATATGGTAGAAAAAGTAAAAGAATTTGTTCCTGTCGTACAAACCGGAAAATTTGGCGCACTTATGAAAGTATCCTTAATTAATGAAGGACCATTTACCATTTTGTTAGACGAAAATACTTTTGCATAAAAAATCATTTAAAAACACCTTTAGAACTGAAAACAGCAGTTTGAAAGGTGTTTTTCTTATTCGATTAGTTTAGCGGACAAATACAGATTTAACCGAAAAACTATAGACTTTTCATTCTATACATGTTAAACTACTCTTGAAAATCATATTTTGGGAGGTTCTTTATGGCAAAGCCAATTACATATCGTGAACAAGAAAAAATTGAAAATACTGTAAAACTTCGTGAATTCTTAATGGAGCTTCCTCCTTATGTGAAGGATTATTTCCGCGCTAAAGAACCCACGACTTCAGACAAAACCCGTTTATCGTATGCTTATGATTTACGTGTATTTTTTCGCTTTTTACAAGAAACAAATCCTGCTTTAAAAGAAAAATCCTTGTCAGAAATTTCCATACAGGATTTATCCTTACTTGAACCTGTAGACTTTGAAGAATTTCAGGAATACTTAAAAGCATACAAATCTGCAGACAATAAATTAGAAACTAATTCCCGTACAGGAATTGCCAGAAAAATGTCTTGCCTTCGTAGTTTTTATGATTATTTATGCAAACGCCAATTATTGTCCTCAAATCCGGTTCGCCTTGTAGATATGCCAAAAATTAAGGAAAAAGCCATTATCCAGCTAGACCCTGATGAAGTTGCCAATCTTCTGGATTATATCGAAAATTATGGAAAACAGCTATCCGGTGTAAAACTTTACCATTATAATAAACAAAAATATCGAGATATTGCTATTGTTACTCTCCTGCTCGGAACAGGTGTTCGTGTATCTGAATTAGTAGGGTTAAACATCGGCGATATTGACTTTAAAAATAATGGTATCCGCATTCTTCGAAAAGGCGGTAATGAAATGATTGTCTATTTTGGCACTGAGGTAGAACAAGCGTTGAAGGATTATCTGGAAATTTCCCGAAGCGGTATTACTCCCCTCTCCGGCCATGAAGATGCTCTCTTTCTCTCCGGACAACGGAAACGAATTAGTGTAGATGCCGTAGAAAAAATGGTAAAAAAATATGCCTCTGCAATTTCTGTAAAAACCATTACTCCTCACAAATTACGAAGTACTTACGGTACTGCCCTCTATCGGGAAACAGGAGATATTTATCTGGTTGCAGACGTTTTAGGACACTCTGATGTCAATACTACAAAGAAACACTATGCCAAATTAAGCGATGAGCGCCGCCGATCTGCTTCAAAAGCTGTTACTTTAAGAGAAAAATTAGACAATTAATGCTATCAGATGTTTTTCTGCGCCGGACTATTCAATAGATTACCTTGATAATCAAAACGAGAACCATGACAGGGACAATCCCAACTTAATTCCGCTGCATTCCATTCAAGCTGGCATCCTAAATGAGGACATCGGATATCTACGGCATAAATTTCACCATCCATGTCCTTATAAATGCCTACCTTTTTCCCTTTATACAGAACCACTCCTGCCTGTCCCGGCAAGATATCTTCCACTTCTTTTCCCGGTATAAAAAGAATACGCTTACCCAATCCCTTTACAGAATGACCTGTTTCCTTTACAAGGGCAGGCAAATTTCCCAAAGAAAATCTGGAAGGTGAAAAAACGTCCTTATAAAAGACCTCCTGCCCACAAATCAAATCACGTAAAATGAGCGCCGCTGTCATAGCTGTCGTCATCCCCCACTTTTGAAATCCCGTAGCAATATACCAATCCGGATTTTCCCTGGAATACTGTCCAATATAAGGAATTTTGTCTAAAGTCATGCAATCCTGCGCTGACCAATGACAAATTTCCTGACTGTTTGGAAACCATTTTTTCGCTGCATTTTGTAATGCTTCATAACTTCCTGCATTTTTTCCTGTACGATGTCCCATTCCTCCCAAAAGTAAATATTCTCCATAGTTGCGAAAAGAATAATCTCCCTTTTCAGCTCCCATATAGATACCGTTTACCTGTGACGCATGTTTTAGCGCCAGAACATAAGAACGCTCCTGATGCATTTTTGCAAAATACATTCCGGGAAAATTCACAAAAGGAAAGTGGCAGGTAAAAATAATCTTTTCTGCCTGCACACTCCCACGTTTTGTTGTAATTTTATGGTTTTCTACTTTTATTACCTCTGTATGCTCATAAATCTTTATTGTTTTACTAATTGCCTTTAAAAATTTCAACGGATGGAATTGTGCCTGATTTTGAAATTCCACAGCACCCCATACAGGAAAAGGCAAGGGAAGTTCTTCCTTTGTAAGAGATGCAGGAAGTCCTAAAATGCACGCTGCCTTTGCCTCTTCTTCCAACTCTCTTCGGCTTTTGGAATAAATATAAGAATTCTTGTATTCAAAATCGCAGTCTATCTGCAAGTCTGTAATCATATTCTGATATTCGTGGATTGCTGTTTCATTTGCCAGTGCATACTGCCGGGCTTTCTCTTTTCCATATTGTTTTAATATAGAATGATAAATCAAGCCATGCTGGGAAGTAATTTTTGCCGTAGTATTCTGTGTCTGTCCGCTTCCTATTTCCTTTGCTTCCAAAACTACTACATCTTTTCCTTCTCTTTGCAGATAATAAGCAGTTAAAATTCCCGTTATTCCCGCTCCGATTACTACAACTTCTGTTTCTATATTTTCATTTAAAGGTTTTCGTTTTTCGATTTCACAGGTTTCTCTCCAAATTGATTTCATAAACTACTCCTATATGCCGCAGTGCGCTTCCTGCAGAAAATTTTTATTGTACAGGACGCAATCCCCTATACAATAACTAATATGTCATACAGGCAGCTTTCTTATTCATAAGGACACATTACAATAATTTTCTGTGGTGTGGTCTGTGGAGGAATACTTTTCGTTGTAGCGGTGTAATAAACAAGAAGCTCCGTATTTATAGGCGCACAGGCATATCTCTGTCCATTAATGGTAGAAATATTTGTCATAGGACTTAAATTCAGCTTTAAAGACTGCCCCTGCGCTTCTAAATTTTCATCAAAATAAGCCAACATAACCTCCTGATTTTGCCTTAACGCCGTAATCAGCTCCGCCTGATACTGTGGAGGGAAAATAGCAGGTGCAGGCAAACTGGTATCATAAAAGGCAGCAATTCTCATTCCCGGTCTTAGACGAACATTGTGAATAACTGTGGTGTCTCCTGTAAGAATAAAATTTATTGTTTCATTTTCCTTATTTTCAACCTTCAGGGAGATTACCATAGTACAGCAGGAATTCCCATGCGTAATACGCTCTATTATTCCAATTACTTTTTCATAATTACTATAATCCATAAAAAATCCTTTTTTCTTTATTCTATGACAGAAGCTATAAATGGTTCTCCCTGCTGCCAACGCATTTGCGCTATCTCCCAGTTTATGACTTTAAACCAATTATCAATATAATCTCCTCTTAAATTGTAATGCTTCAAATAATAGGCATGTTCCCATACATCAATACAAAGGATGGGGAACATTTTATTCAAACACGGAACACCTTGATTTGCAGTTGTAATAATCCGAAGCATTCCTCTTTCCCATACCAGCCACGCATATCCGGAGCCAAATACAGACAATGCTGTCTGCTTAAAAATTTTCTGAAATATCTCAAAACTCTGGAACTGACTTTCAATTTCTTTATATAGTTGATTATGGGAGATTTTCTGGGGAGGCTGAAGCCCTTCAAAATAAAACCTGTGATTGTATACTCCTCCGCTGTTTTTTCCAATATCACCGGGCATTTGTGTCAGTTCCTGCAAGGTACATGACTGCAGTTTTGGCTCTTTTTCAAGTAATTTGTTCAGATTATCAATATAGGTTTGTAAATGCTTCTCATGATGCAAATACATCGTTGTCGCATCAATATAAGGCTCCAATGCCTGATAAGAATACGGCAAAGGTGTGTTTATAAAAGGATATTGATTGTTATTCATAGAAATTCTTTCTGTTATATGATTATGGATATTCTATGCAAAATCCTAGAAAAGTTTACAGTTGTTCCGCTTTTATCATAATTTGGGTAATGTAATCTTCCTCTCTTGATACAGAAAAATCATTCATCCCCCACTCATAGGCAAATCCCGTCAAACGCAGGTTCTCTTTTTTTGCATAAGTAAACATTTTCTCATAAAGCTTTGGTAAATAACTCCAGCTTCCTTTCAAATACGCACACAAATAAGTACCCTTTGGTTTTATCATTATTTTCTCTTTGAAAACTGCCCTAAAAGCCGGCGTAAAAAGTCCGTCATACTCCTGAAATTCTCCTTTTTCTGCTTTTTCCACAGAAATGTAACTTCCTATTCCCATGCGGCACTGCTCTAGTCCCCAGACTTCTTTTACATGAGCAAATGCTTCCTCTAAAAACTCTTCTTCAAAATTATAAGGTGTAGTCAAATAGTGCTCTTCCTCACACTCTTTTAAAAAAATTTCTCCGCCTTTTAATTGTTCACAGATTTCTGTCTGGTTTTTTATCACAGAAAGAATATGCCTGGTTCTTGCAAGTTTTTCCATCTGCCTGTCAATTTCTCCGATTTTTACCTCTGCTAATTGCAGGAAATCTTCAGCATTTGGGTGCTCTATATATTCCTTTATTTCTTCCATGCTCATGTTCAGCTCTTTCAGCATACGTATATACTCAAATACCCTATTCTGCGAGGTTTCATAATAGCGATATTGATTTTCCCCTTTTTGGGCAGGAGAAAACAATCCAATACTGTCATAATAATGCAGCGTTCTTTTATTAACTTCATGAAGCTTGGCAAACTCTGCTATCGTGAGCAGCTTTGTACTTTTTTTCATCATTTTCAAATCTCCTATTGACTTTACACTAACTGTATACTTTATTATACAGTACAGCAAAGAAAAAACAAGAAAAGAAACTTTATCGAAATAGGAAGGATTATTACAATGGAATTTAGAGAATTTAGAAAAGAAGATACTCCTGCATTGGAAGCGATTATTCGCCAAACTTGGAATTACGATAAATTTGTCAGTCCTAAAACAGCCCAAAAGCTTGCCAGAGTATTTCTGAGCAGTTGTCTTACCAACCAAACCTTTTCTCAGGTAGCTTTGGAAAATGGCAAACCTGTGGGAATTATTCTTGGAAAAAATATTTCTGCTCACAAATGTCCATTTTCATATAGATGGAAACAAATTTGTTCTCTCATCTCTCTTTATCTGACACAAGAAGGCCGAAATGCCTCCAAAATCTTTGGCAGTGTAAATGGAATTGATAAAGAATTACTGGCGAAATGCGGTCCTTATCCTGCAGAATTGGCGCTTTTTGTTATTAGTCCTGACTGCCGTGGAAAAGGCGTAGGGAAACAATTATACCAGCGATTTCTTCAGTATCTGAAAAACGAACATTTGAACAGTTTTTACCTTTACACAGACACCAGCTGCAACTACGGTTTTTATGAACATCAGGGAATGGTACGAAGATGTGAAAAAGAACATTTTTTTACTGTTAATCAACAACGCTCAAAAATGACATTTTTTATTTATGATTATGAAATCTAAAAGGGCTGCCGCATGAAGTATCTTCTAAAAAGAGACTTCATGCGGCAGTTTGTTCATGAAATACAGCGTTTTTCAATTCTTTGTTTCATTTCCTTATTCCCTTTATAAGCTGGAATTTCAAGATTTATTTTCCTTTGTAAAAAGCATTTTTAATGCCTTAAAGCCAAAAAACGCCCCAACTACTCCATATATAATTCGATTTATATCATCTTTTAGAAATGGAAAGTATGCTGGTGGCTTTATGGCACAATAGATTAAAAAGGCACAGATTATCAATACAACAATAGCTACTAAAACTTTCATTAATGTTCCTCTTATTGGTATTGATTTTTTCTTTTCCCAAAATGGTATAAACATAGATATACCTCCATAAAATCTGGTGCACAGAAAGAACGATGTGACTCTTTCCATGAGATTGAATGTATCTTTGCAGCTTGTAACAAGTTTGTTCTATCCACTGTCACAATCATGTGTTTCCCTCCACAACCTTCTAAATTTACTGCACTGCAAATTGGAAGGTTATTTTTCATAGGATACCATAGAAGAAATTTGTTAACTTCCTCGTCTTTAAAAATAAGAAACAGCACTTCCAAATCAACTTCTGTCGTTCAAAAGTTTATTTACTCGTTCAACTGGAAATCTGTCTTCAATGTCAATTATTTCAAACAAATTTAGGGACAATTCTTTCTCTCCAATCAGAGTAAGATATTCATTAACAGCTCTGCGGTCAATCATAATTTTTCCATGACCGTCCCAATGACGATTGTTCTCTCTCTTTTTCAAGCCAGAAATCCAATATTCATCGCCGTTTTCAATATCTACATAGTTAGAATAACCACCATTATATTTTTGAAAAGCATGGTCATTAAAATAAATGGTTTTCTTGGTTTTTGAAGTTTTCACATATCCAATCCATGCTGGACCATCATCAGAATATCCTGTTTTTAGTTCAATATACATTAAATTTTTAATCATTTATATCACTCCTAAATTGGAATTTATCAAGCTTTATTTATAGTAACAAAGCAAGCTCAATTTCATCCTCATCTTCATTTCCAGTTTCCCTAAAACCAAATTTATAATATAGATGCAGTGCAATGGAGTTATCTTTATTGCACGTTAAAGCTACTTTGTTAGATTGACCAAATGGTTTGGATGCAATATAATCCAGACATTTTCTTAAAGCAAGTTCTCCAAATCCCTGATGCTGATACGCAATATCAATCATCATATGCCAAATATTATACTCCGCGAGGTCATAATCATATATCACCATCACATAACCAACCATTGTATCATCATTGAATATTCCAAAAGGAATACATTGGTTATAATATACATATGCTTGCGCTAAGCTCCTGATTGGATTTGAAACAAATTGCTCTTGTTCCTTAGCCAATTTTAAATTAAACGCCTGTATAAAGTTATTCTCGTCAATTCTCACTAATTCAATATTACTCATAATTCCTCCTGTTTGTTGTGGAGAGATTATAGCATATAATCTCCCTCCAAGTTTAATGTTTCAATCGTCATAAGATAATAGTTTCTATTCATAATGAACATCTCCTTTCGGTTTAGGATATCTATAATAAACACAAACGTGTAATTGTATCGCTGCAAACTCAAATTTACCACACAAACTGAGATTTACATAAATCTGCTTATCAAATTATAAGCTGTAACCACATAGACAAAGATTGCTACACCTGTAAATATCAGAGCATCTTTCTTCGCTCCTTTGTCGTAACACTCTTTTGCATTTGTTAAAAGAGTTAATCCCATAAAAACAAACATAATTGGCAGTGTTATATCCGTAGATATTATGTTCATCAATCCAAGAGAACCGAAAATAATCGTTAAGACACTAAATATTGCTTTCCAAATACACATACACATTCCTCCTTAAAAAATTCAAATATAAATATTTCAAAAAATGTTTCTTTAAATCCCATTGTTATCGCTCTAAAATTTTGTTTTCATTGATATTTCTAATATTATATCATTTTAAATACATAAAGTCATTATTTTCCTATTATTTGTCAGAATATTTTTCATCTCTGCCTTACCAAAGCTTTTTCAGTTATTATCAATCCGTGACAAATTTGTAAAAATAGATTTATTTCCTTTCCAAAAAGCTTTATAATTAGGATAGAAAAAAAGAAAGGAGTTTTAAATTATGAATACGTCAGAAGTTATTCGTGCACGAAGAAGCATTCGAAAGTATAAAGAAAATTTTGTTATTCCTCAAAAAGACATTGAAACCATGTTGGAGGCTGCCATGATGGCGCCAAGTGCCTGCAACACAAGACCATGGGAATTTGTTGTTGTAGAAAACCCAGCAATAAAAGAACAGATTATAGAAATCAGTCCCCATACTTCTATGCTCCATACAGCAAGTCTTGCCATTGTAGTATGCGGCAGACCGGATTTGCAGGAAACGATATGCAGCGCTTTTTGGCCACAGGATTGTGGCGCTGCCATTGAAAATCTCCTTCTTCAGGCAACTGATTTAGGATATGGTACTTGCTGGTGCGGTTTTTATCCGGTAATGGAACGTGTGGAAAAGCTGCAAAAGCTCCTTCAGGTTTCCAGTGTTCCTCTGGCTGTTGTAGCTGTAGGAAAAGCTGAGCAAAATCCTGATGCACGAGGATTTTTTGAACCTTCCAAGGTTACCTATTTAAAATAAGCAAGATAATAAAGGCAGGTATTTTACATGCGTCATTTTTTTCTCACAGGAGCTTCCGGTATAGGAAAATCCACTCTTCTTATGGAGGTTTTACAAGAAATGGAATTTCCTATATCTGGTTTTTTTGCTCAAAGACAGCTCCTTCCTGATGGTACTACCGGAGGCTTTCGTCTCCTCCCTTGGAGCAGCAGGCTTCCCCTTACTGCCACATATCAGGCAGAAGCATCCGATTTGTTCATAAAAAAATCGGACACAGGCTGGCAAAAAGATTTACGTATTTTTCAGACAACTGCAATTACACTGTTAAATGAAAAGACACCTTTAAAATGTCTGGACGAAATTGGAGGAACAGAGCTTCTCGTTCCCGAATTTTTAAATACGCTCTACACTTTGTTAAAAAGCGATATCTGCTGTGTAGGTGTCATAAAAAGCCCTCAAAATCTGACTTCTATGATGACAAGAGTCGAAATGAAAAGACAGGAAGCCATAAGCCTTCAGAAATTACACAAGGATATGACTCAGCAGTTTCACAGCGTCATTGTAGAACTAACAGCGTTTAATCGTGAAGAAGTAAAGCTTGCCTTAAAAAACTTTTTAAAAACTGAGGTTCACACATGACAAAGAAAAAACAAAAGCATTGGATTTTTTGGTTGTTTTTATTATTTTCTCTTTGCTTTTTTTCTTCCTTTCTTCTGGGACGCTATCCCATTTCCCCTGTGGAATTGGTAAAAATTCTATTTTCCAAAGTTTTTCCGATTTCTCCTACATGGGATACTCAATTAGAAACTATCTTGTTTCAGATACGGCTTCCCAGAGTATTTATGGCAGCGTTAATAGGAGGAGGATTATCTTGTGCCGGTGCTGTATATCAGGGGATTTTTCAAAATCCTTTAGTTTCTCCTGATGTACTTGGAGTTTCTTCCGGAACGGGATTTGGAGCTGCTTTGGGACTTTTGCTGGGCTTTGGCTATCAGGCGGTTTCAGTCAGCGCACTTTGCTTTGGACTTTTGGCAGTTCTTGTTGTTTATTTGATTAGCAGAAGAGTCAAAAGCAGTCCTACCCTTGCTTTGGTACTGGCAGGTATTCTGATAAGTTCACTGTTTTCATCCTCCATCTCTTTAGTAAAACTGGTGGCTGATACAGACAATATACTGCCTGTCATTACTTACTGGCTGATGGGAAGCCTTGCATCTATTCGTCCGGATGATGTTCTTTTTTCCGCACCTTTAATTATACTGGGGCTTATCCCTCTTTATCTTTTTCGCTGGCAGATGAATATTGCCACTTTAGGTGATGACGAGGCAAAATGTATGGGTATTTCCATTCAAAAAATCCGCTTTCTTGTTATCTTTTGTGCTACACTGATTACTGCTGCAGCAGTATCTGTAAGCGGAATGATTGGCTGGGTTGGACTGATTATTCCTCATATTGGAAGAATTTTAGTAGGAAATGATTATCAGAAACTTCTTCCTGCTTCTTTCCTGTTAGGCGGCAGTTTTCTTGTAATAACTGATAACTGTGCCAGACTTTTATCCACTAATGAAATTCCTATCGGAATTTTAACTGCCTTCGTGGGGGTTCCCATTTTTCTATATTTGATTTTGAAAAAAGAAAGTAATTTTTAAGAGGTGATAATTTGAACTTATCCGTATATTCTCTGTGTTTTTCCTATCATACAGCTCCCTTATTAAGAGATATTCGTTTTTCTCTGGATACAGGAAGTTTTGTATGTGTGCTGGGCAAAAATGGCGCCGGAAAAAGTACCTTATTTCAATGTATTTTAAATTTGCAGAAAAACTATACAGGGACAATTTCTCTTGATGGCAAGGATATAAAAAATTTTAAAGAAAAAGAACTGGCAAAATCCATTGCCTATATTCCTCAATTACATAAACAAAACTTTTCGTTTTCTGTATTTGATACGGTTCTTATGGGAACTACTGCCAGTCTTTCTCCTTTTTCAACACCAAAGGAAGAACAAAAGGAAACTGCTATGGAAGCTCTTCGGCTTATGAATATGGAAAAGTATGCTTCCCGCTCTTTTTCTCATCTAAGCGGAGGGGAACAACAAATGGTTTTGATTGCCAGAGCCCTTGCTCAACAAGCTCCCATTCTCATTATGGATGAGCCATGTTCCAGCTTGGACTACGGAAATCAAATCCGTCTTTTAAAAAAGTTAAAACAGCTGTCTGCACTTGGATATCTTGTTCTGCTTTCCACACACAATCCGGAACATGCTTTTCTTTTTGCAGACAAAGTGCTTGTTTTACATAATGGAACTGCTATGGCGCTGGGCTCTCCCAAAGAGGTACTTACTGCTTCCCTTTTAGAAGAAATTTACAGTATTCCCATACAGCTTTATACATCTTCTGATGTTCCGCAGCCTGTGTGCATTCCCAAAATTTAATTTATTATGGAGGATTTTATGAAAAAGAAACTATTTACTATTTTACTATCTGTATCATTGATTTTTAGCTTTACCGGCTGTTCAAAGGAAGAGTCTGCTAAAGAGCCTGTCAAAGAAGTACAGACACAAGAAAGTGCTGAAGCAGAAAAAACACGCACTTTTACAGACTCTGCAGGACGAACTGTAACCATTCCAAAAAAATTGAAAAAAATCGCTCCTTCTGGTCCTGTAGCTCAATTAGTGTTGTATACGGCAGCGCCGGATTTACTCTGCGGCCTTGCCAGAGAATTCCCCAAAACAGCAGAAGGATATATTGACAGCAGTTATTATTCCCTCCCTGTTTTCGGTCAGTTTTATGGAAAAAATGCCAATCTGAATATGGAAGCACTTTTAGAAGCAGCTCCGGATCTTGTAATCGATATTGGTGAACCAAAAGAAAATATTGCTGAAGATTTAGATGCACTAAGTGAACAGCTTGGTATCCCTGTTGTCTTTATTGAAGCAACTCTGCCTACGATGGAAAACGCTTATACAAAGCTGGGAGAATTAACCGGAAATGAAAAAGAGTGTGAAGAACTTGCAAATTATTGTAAAAACCTTTTAGAGGATACTTCCAAAAAAGCTGCATCTATACCAGAAGACGAGAAAAAGACCATTTATCTGGCTTCTGGAAGTGAAGGCTTAAATACAAATGCTTCCGGCTCTATTCACGGAGATATTGTGGAACAGATTGGTGCAGTAAATGCTGCAAGAGTTGACGCTGCCTCTACCGGCGGCGGAAGTGAAGTTTCCTTAGAACAGATTTTCCTTTGGAAGCCCGATATTGTCTTAGCAGACACAAAAGAGCTTTATGAAAAGATTTTAAATGATCCCGCATGGCAGGATTTAGAAGCTGTAAAGAATAAACAGGTTTATCAAATTCCCGATATTCCATACAGCTACATTAACAATCCTCCTTCTGTCAATCGTTTTATCGGTATTCCATGGCTTGGAAGTATTGTCTATCCCGAAGTCTATACCGAAGATATTCGAAAAGAAGTAACTGAATTTTATCAGCTTTTTTATCATATAGAATTAACTGAAGAACAGCTTGACGAAATTCTTTAAATTCCATTCTTCTCACAGATATCTGCCAGACAGCATCTCTCACAATGGGGTGTTGTTCTGGCAGTACATATTTCTCTCCCATGATATACAAGGCGATGACAAAAGTCACTTCCCTCTTCGGGAGGAATGATTTTCCATAATTCCATCTCTACCTTTTTCGGTTCTTTAATATTTTCTACCAGCCCAATGCGGTTTACAAGACGAATGCAATGGGTATCGGTCACAATGGCAGGTTTTCCGAATACATCCCCCATAATCAGGTTTGCACTTTTTCTTCCCACTCCCGGGAGTTTTAAAAGAGCCTGAAAATCATCCGGCACTTTCCCTTGATATTCATCTTTTAAAATTTTCATACAAGCGCAAATATCTCTTGCTTTGCTCTTTCCTAAGCCACATGGACGTACAATTTTTTCTACTTCTTCTACCGGTGCTTCTGCCAGAGCATTTACATCTGGATATTTTGCATATAAATCCTCAACAACAACATTTACTCTGGCATCAGTACACTGTGCAGCCAAACGCACACTGACCAGCAATTTCCACGCATCGTCATAATCCAGTGTACAGCCGGCATCCGGATATTCCTTTCGCAAACGTTCAATGACTTCCAACGCTTTTTCCTGCTTTGTCATGTTCTTTCTCCTTAGTTTTTCTTGCTGTCCAAATGGTTAATCATACTAGCTAAATATCCTGCACCAAAACCATTGTCAATATTTACCACGCTGATGCCGCTGGCACAGGAGTTCAACATAGACAGCAGCGCTGATAAACCGCCAAAATTGGCTCCGTATCCCACACTGGTAGGCACTGCGATTACCGGACAGTCTGCCATGCCTCCGATAACACTTGCCAGTGCGCCTTCCATACCGGCAATGGCTACAATGACTCTCGCACTCATGATTTCATCTACATGGTCCATCAGGCGGTGCATGCCCGCTACCCCTACGTCATAGAGGCGTATTACCTCATTTCCGTATATTTCTGCGGTAAGCGCAGCCTCCTCAGCCACAGGCATATCGCTGGTTCCTCCTGTGGCAATGACGATTTTTCCTGCTCCGTCCGGCGTTGGAATTTTTCCAATTCTTCCGGTACGTGACATCTCGTCATATTTTAAATCTAAATACTGCTTCACATAATCAGCTGCTTCCTGACTCATTCTGGTAATCAGCACTGTTTTTTCCTGTTCTGTGAGCATTGCCTGTGCGATTTTTAAAATCTGTTCTTTTGTCTTTCCGGCACCATAAATCACCTCTGCCATTCCCTGACGAATACCTCTGTGTGTATCCAGCTTTGCAAATCCCATATCTTTATAAGGCTCTGTTTTAATCTGAAGCAGAGCTTCCTCCGGTTTCACGCCTCCGTTGGCTACCTGTTCCAGCAGCGTCTGCAACTGTTTCTTATCCATTTTCTTCGGTCCTTTCTGCGGTGTCATAATTTTCCAGAAAATGGTGTTTTATCCCATTTTCCTTATATGCAATCACAGTGCTTAAATTTACATTTTCTACACTTTTAAAAATATTTCCTTCGATAAAAGGATTGATTTCCTTTAGCTCTTTAATCAGTCCTTTGATTTCCATACGCTTTGAGCCTGTGCTTCCGTCTTCTCTGCAAGTGGTACAGGTATCTGTAAAACGGCAGGCACATTGAATAAAGTGTAAATCGTTGTAATCACGCCAATGCTTAATATCATCTTCACGGATTAAATACATAGGGCGAATAAGCTCCATGCCCTCAAAATTTGTGCTGTGAAGCTTTGGCATCATGGTCTGGATTTGTGCTCCGTAAAGCATTCCCATGAGAATGGTTTCAATCACATCGTCATAGTGGTGTCCCAGAGCAATTTTATTACAGCCCAGTTCTTTTGCTTTACTGTACAGATAGCCCCTGCGCATACGGGCACACAGATAGCAGGGGGATTTCTCAATCTCATACACCGTTTCAAAAATATTTGTCTCAAAAATTGTAATGGGAATGTTTAAAAGACGGGCGTTTTCCTCAATTACTTTTCGGTTCGTTTCGTTATATCCCGGGTCCATTACCAGAAAAATTACATCAAAATTTACTTTTCGATGCTTTTGCAGTTCCTGAAACAGCTTTGCCATAAGCATAGAGTCTTTTCCGCCGGAAATGCACACGGCAATCTTATCCCCCTCTTTTACAAGCTCATATTCGTTGATGGCTTTTGTAAAACGGCTGAAAATCGTTTTATGAAATTTTTTTCTGATGCTTTTTTCAATTTCCGGATATCGCTCCTCTGTGGAAAAGCTGTCTAAAAGCCATGCCCCATATCCACCTGCAAGATGTGCGACATCATACCCCTTTTCTTCCAATTCCTCTGCTGCCTCATAGCTTAAAATCCCTTTGGCGCAGTATAAAATTATCTTCTTTTCTTTTGGAAGAAGCTCCGGCTTCTCCCGAAGCCTTGACAGAGGAATATTCACTGCATTGGGAATAAAACCGTGGGCAAAAGCTGCTTCTTCCCGAATATCTACCAGCAGATATTCCTCTTTGTTTAAGTTTTTTAAATCCTGTATCTTTATTTCTAATGTGTTGTTCATCTTATAATCTCCACTCTATAAACTGGTAAAAGTAAAATTCACACCAGTTTATATTGTACTGGAAGAAAAAAAACTTGTCAATGAAAGAAGAATTACTCCAAAGCTCCTTTTATTTCCTTTTTCCTGTTGAAAAGCCGTTCATTTCGACTGCCAAAGGCTTCTGCCCTTCCTTTGAGCAACACAGCCCTTCCCTGCGGTGTTCTGGTATATACCAGATGATATTTGCCTAAGTGAGAGGACATAACTTTCTGGAAGAACAGGGCATCCTGCTTTGTCTTAGAAAAAACAGAGGGCACACAGTAATATTTCGTCATAGCTCCCAATGCCTTCGGTGCGTACAAAAGGTAACGCTGATTATCCACTGCCGCCAAAAATTCCTCCATACACTGGGCAAACAGTTCTTTCTCTCTTGTCGTTCCACCCTTTAAAAACACCTGATAATCTACACCGTTTACCGCATCCACACTGATTTTACAGGAAGACGTAATATTTTGAGACTCTGTAAGAGCCGCTTTCATTCCTTCTGCCATTTCTCTCAATCGCTTTAAAGGACTGGAAAAGTGCACAAGCCGCCACACACCCCAGAGAAAAATTCCGGCTGCTGCCACGGTAAAAATAAAGTCTGTAATACCCTGCTGCCCATAGCTTCTGCGAAAAGCGCCCCGTATCATGCCCTGACTCATTCGAATTGCAACACTTAACGCAATCATACCCAAAGCATTGAAAAAAGAAGCGCTGGGATTTAAAGTCTTTTTCTTCATTTTACAGGTTTCTACGGCTTCCATATTTCCCTGAATATGAACTGCCTGCTGCCACTGGGCTTTTAATTCTTCCCGCATACACGCCCGCAGCTTCATGTCTTCATTGATTTCCATAAGATGACGGTAAGTGTAAGGAGGAGTAATGGTATTTAAACGTTCCATACCGTTTTCAATCACTGTTCCATCATAACTCACTCCTAAAAATCCCATCATCCTTCTTTGCAGTGTACGGAAATCTTCTGTCACTTCGCAGGACTCCTTCGTATCTGTCATACAGACCAAATGCCAGATATTACTGGTTTTGTCAGGATTATCCTTACTTGCACGGATAGCTCTTCCTCGCATCTGATTACCCAACACATAAGAACCCACAGAGCTTGCCATAATCAGAGCATTGATACAAGGAGAGTCCCAGCCTTCTCCCAACAGTGATTTCGTTCCAATTAAAATTTCGATTTCTCCTTTTTCAAAGAGCATGGTAATCATCTGTGTGCACAAATGGGTATTTTCTGTAAGCAAAATCTCACTGTAACCCAAACATTCTCCATTTTCATTTAATAATGCCTTTGAAGGAAGTTTTTCTATACCAAAAGAACAGGAAATGCGTTTCAGAGCAGCCAGCGCTGTATCCGGAACATAAATCAGACTTCCGCATAAAACACCTAATTTCCAATCCGGATTTTCCCTTCTCAGCATTTCAAAAATAGGCAGCACCCCTAAGGTGTCCGGCAGGAAATTGGGCTTTCCCATCTTTCTTGCATATTCCTTTTTAATATAATCTGTCAAAATCAAAAGCCGTAACTGATTACCCAGAGAAGAATATTCCAGTCTGCAAATTTCCGAAATACTTTTTAATTTTCCCGCACTGTTCATCAAAGTCTTTTCCAGCTTCTGATTTACGAAAAAAGCAACCTTCTTTCTCTCTATCAATCCATGGGCTTTTAATTGCCGAATAAGCTCCTCCCGATATTCCTCCTGACACACGAACTCAGATACATCATCATATAAAAATCCCTGCAATAAAATTTCCATCCACTTTTCAGACATAAACGGAAGCTCTTTAACATTTAATATTTTCAGCCATCTGCGGGCATAAGGAATATTCTGCTCCTGACAATAAATCAGCAAAGAAGATAAATATGCAGGATTTTCCAGTAATTTTTCCAAATATCCCTGTACGTCTTCCAACCCTTTGTGAGATGCCACAGCTTCCTTTAATCGTACATCACCCATGAGTTTTTGCATCATTTGAGCTGCCTTTTGCCGAAAGAAATCTACCTTTTCCTGCTCTTCACCTGTGGGATAATTAAAATACACAAAATCCTGATGTGGGCAAAGGCTGTTTTCCTTTACCAGCTCAGGAACTGTAATTTCTTCATCCACAGGTCCGCACATATTACAGTAACGTTCCCATTGCACCGACGTCGCGTCATAAGGAGGTGTTGCTGTCAATGAGATTACCGTAACCTCTCCCATTTCCTTCATAAAATCTTCTAGCGCCTTCCACCATTCGTTTTTCAGATGGTGACATTCATCTAAACATATAACCTTTATCCCTGCTTCCTTTACTGTTCTAAGAAGCTCAAAATGAGAAAAATCCATGGCTTCCTGATTTTCTGTTTCCTCTTCCTCAGTTATTCCGGCATAATGTGTCATGCCGCAAAATAAAGTCTGATAGGTAATCGAAGTAATGAGCTTTGGATTTTGAATATCATTGGAAAGAATATCTTCGGGCGAAAGCTTCTCATTTAAGAAGCCGTCTTTTATTCTTTCCAGCCACTGCTCCCGAATAACAATTCTTGGTGAAAGGATAAGACAGGGCTTTTGTGTCCGCCTGATAAGTTCAATGCCTAAGGTTGTCTTGCCTGCGCCGGGAGCAGCTACAATATGTATTTTTTTGTCGGAGAGATAAGCATCCGAGGAGTTTAAGACACGCTCCTGATACCTTCTCCATGTGCCTTTAAAAGATAGAATGTTATCATATAAATTCATATATTTAATCCTTTCCGGTGGGGTTATATGTATTTCAAATTTCCGGTTTTCATTTCTTCCATTTTCCCGTCAAACATTTCATCAAATACTTGTTCACACGGTACTTTACACATTCTTTTTTTCTTGTGACGTATCTTGTATTCTAAAGGTAGTCTGCTTCTTTTCCAGACAGTAATTTATGTATGATTTTATATATGGATCTGCCTCCTCTCGTTTAAAGTTAATTTCCTTTCGGAGTCTTATGAAGGAAGATAAAACGCTAATACAGCTTGCGCCTCCCACAGCAATAATTCCTTTTCTGGCATTTTTATCATCTGAACAAAATACATAAACTTGTTGCCCCAATTTCATATTTAAAACTTGCAATAATACATAAGATTTTAATTCCCCAAGATTTTTTCCTGCTCCTATGGCATCACAATCTAATGTTAATGTTTTAAGAAATTCCTCTTTTCCTATACGCAAGCTATCTATTTCAGATACTTTTACAAAATTCTCTTCAAAATAGCCAGCCTTATAAGCATCACAGGCGTTCTTTAACATTTCAATATACATTGCTATGGCCAGTTCTCCATAAATAACTGTCAGCTCATCTAAAATCATTTTATCATCATAAAGGTTTATGCTCTTATTTTCAACCTTGTCCTTAAACCCTGTCGGTGCTCCAGCAATATTATGACGCAAAAGTTCAACACTTATCTGCTCATGGCAATAAAAAATATAATCAGGCATTGCCATAATCTTATCAATCAGCTTATTTTCATCATCCTTGCGTATTAGGTGCATTTTTGAAATAAAATCTGTATCAAGCAAGGCATACTTTTTCTTTGCCATACTTTCACCTTATCTTTCTTTTTGAAATTCTTTTTCGATTTTTTCCAAATATGCCTTGTCTGAAGCTTCTCGGGTATCAACAAGCAATTCATGCTCCAAGTTAAAAGAGAACTTTTCAAGTAAACTTCCATAATGAATTAAATCATTACTGTTTTTTTGCCATCTTTGAGCTTTTCCTGTTAATTGAATTCTGTCAGAAACATAACTTGAATTGATTTTAAGCAGTTCTCTGGCTTTTGTTTCTTTAATCATTCCGTTTTCAATCAGACGCAAAATAACTGCTTTATACGGCAATGCAAAAATATCCATCAAAACAAGGACACCATCAACATTTAACTCTTCTTTGGAAAGCCCAAATATTTTAAATTGTTCCACTACACTTGCATCCGGCATAAGCAAAAGCCCTGCGAATGCGTTAGCCTCCAAATCCTCCTGAGTTGCTGCTTCTTCATTAAATGTTCTCGCATCCAAGAGCGAGCCTCCGGTAATTGTATTTGTATTGATGTCCTCTGCGTAGCAATGAATATGATAAAGTTCATGTGCCATTGCAAAAATCTGCTTGCATATAGGTAATTCCGTATTCACGCAAAGAAAAATAGTTCCTTTTTTTATAAATGTAAAAGCCCAAAGTTCCTCATCTTTAAATGGATATCTAAGAACCTCCAAAGGCAACTCTCTTTTTCTGGCATAATTAGGAACAATCCCAAATATACTATCTCTTATAATCGTATTTCCACAATAATTAACAGCAAATGCTTTAGATAACTCATTCATGTGCTCAAATCGTATATTCTGTTTTTTATATAAGCTTTCGCTAATAATATCTCCCATTAAAAATCATACCCCTCCATCATTGCCATACCATTCTCTTTCACTTTACTGTGAAATATAATCATATCTGAAAGTTTGTCTGCTATTTCTAAAGCATTCTTTGCTTGTTCAGAGTCCACTTTCCCCATAAATACATGTATAATATCTGTGTCAGGCATATTTTCCGGAATTTTCGTCAATTCTTCCATCCTTACGCCAAGAAAATCAGCTATTTGTTTCAACTCTATTGCATTAATCATACGTGCACCATTGAGCATTCTACTAACTGTTTGCTTGTTTGTCTCCAATGCTTCTGCAAGCTCTACTTGTTTTTTCTTCTGTTTTTTAAGAATTGTAAAGATGTTTCTGGCAATCATCATATTTATATCACTCATCTGCATACCTCCTCAATAAACAACTCTATTGCCTTAACCTTATTATATGCCTGCATATTCAACCAGTCAACACTACGTTGACTAATTCTCTTATTTTTATTTATATTATACACTTTTTTGATACTTTAGATACCTAATTTACGTCACTGATTTCTAATTTTTCATAAACAGAAAGCGCATCTAACACGTGATACGGCTCTGTATTATGCGAGCCTTGTGCATGAGCAGTAATGAAAAAATACTTTTTTCCGTTTATTTCTGCTGCTGTGGCAAGACAAAGCCCTGCATTTGAGGTATAGCCCGTTTTTCCTCCTAAAATACAGCTATCTTTCACTCCTGCTTTTTGCAGCTCCTGTGATAAGGTACTGAAAAAAGTAAAGCCCTCCGGATGTTTGTTAGTCGCAGGCACAGAATATGAAAATGCAGTAAAAATCTTAGAAAAGTCCTGATTTTTCATCGCATAACAAAGCAAGCGTGATAAATCCTCAACTGTTGTATAATGATTATCATCATGTAGGCCGGTAGTATTTGTAAAATGTGTATTTTTCATTCCCAGTTTTTTTGCTTTCTTATTCATTTCTGATACAAATTCTTTTTCTGAACCGCAAGAACCTTCTGCCAAAGCGACACAACATTCTGCCCCTGACGGCAGCAGTGCCCCGTATAAAAGGTCTCTGTAAGTAACCTTTTCTCCCGGCAAAAAGCCTGCCATAGAAGCCTCCTGTGCATATAATTTAGGAAAGATTTCCTCTCTTAAAACAGTTCTTTCCCGTATATTATCCAGCTTTTCTATGGATAAAATCACCGTCATGATTTTTGTAAGTGAAGCCGGATAAATTTTCTTTTCTGAATTTTTTGAGGATAAAATTTGACCTTCTTCATCCACCAGTATCGCAGCCTCACTATAAAGCTCTCCTAAAGAAACTTCTTCCTTTCCCTTGCTGAAAACTTCCGATTTTTTATTTGGCAAAAGCAAGAAAACCAACACTGCTGCCAACAAAATTAACCCTATTTTTCTTCTTCTCTTTCTTCTTTGTTTCCGTTTACTCATATAAAAAACACCCTTCTTTCTTTTGTACTTCTTATAAATCTACTGTACCAAAAAGAAAGAAAAGGTGTTTTAATATTCTGTTGTTAAAATCCTAAGATTTCCTTAAGATTATAAATCACTTATCTTCCGATATTTAATTTATTCATTAAAGCTTCTTGAAGAACCTGAGAAAAGTTTATTCCCATTGCAGTTGCTTCTTCGTTTAACCATTGCGGTATGCTGAGTGTTTTTTTCACTGCTTTTGCATTGTGTTTTCGTAAATACTCCTGCATATCAAACTCTATTACTACAAAAATACCTTCCTCGTTTTGAATTTTATCTATTTCGGAGGGCATAGGAATTTCCTCTTTCTCCTCTTTTCGGTTCACCAACGCAAGTCCCAGAGCCTCTACTGCCATTTCATAAGCCTGTTTCATATCATCTCCTTCTGTAAAACATTCCGGTAAATCAGGAAATGAAATCCAAAAACCACCTTCTTCTGCTTTATGAAAAATAGCCGGATAAAATAATTTTTCCATACATAATACCTCCATTTGTTTCAGGCGCAGGGCTCATTTCAGCCCTGCTTGTTTTAGTATTGCCTGCTCTAAGCCCTTTTTCAAAGACTTAGAGTGATAAGGAACAATAACTGTTTTGCCGCTATCACGGTTCTTCATTGTAATATGAGAGCCATTCTGTCTAATTTCCTCAAACCCGTTCTTTTTGAGATATTTTATCATCTCTTTCGGTGTCATTGGCATTTTATGTATCTCCTTTCCTTATCATACAAAGATGATAGCACGTAATATTACGTATGTCAATCATATGTCCTAATCTTCTTTTTGTTCTAAAATACTCTCACACATAATTAAAATATTCTTGTATCTCTTACTCAAAAAATACTCTGCTACTGATATAAACCATAAAACAAATGGAATAATTGCTATTATAGCATACTGTACTATATCATCATAAAACATTTGTCCAGCATTTTCTATATCTTCCTGTGGAAGGCTTACATGCAAATCTGCAACTATACCAAATACGGAAATAGAAGCACTTAAAATACCTGTAAATATAGCTATTGCTGGAACAACTTCGCTCCAAATATTTCTACTTGGAATTTTCTTTTTACATAAAGCTTTCATAGTTATTAGTTCACATTTAGACCATGACATCAATTCTTTTTCCATTTTTAGGTATTCAAAGTCAAGAAATAGCCACCAGCTCTTTCTTTTAATTCTTTTCCATTTATTCCAATCAAAAAAAATTAATTCTTTATTCTGTAATTCCCATTCTACTTTATTCTGATACAAAACAACTATTACCATTATCACAAATATTACGATTACCATATCCATTTCTATTTTTCTGTACCTTATAAAATTTACTCCATTCTAAACAGTTTTCCTTTTGTTAATACGTATTATATTCGTTTCATTACTTTTCCGAAAGTACAATCTGAAAAATCGTCTCCTCCTGCTCACTTATAGCAGAAATACTCCCGCCATGAAGCTCCACAATCTCTTTTGCAATAGCAAGTCCAAGACCTGCACCTGCGCTATCCGAGCTGCGTGCCTCATCAATTCGGAAAAATTTCTGAAATACTCTGGAAAGCTTTTCCTTTGGAATTGTTTTTCCTTTATTTCGGAAGAACAGGCACACCCCATCTGAAGATTTCTGTCCTTCAATCGTAATAACAGAAGACGGATAACTGTAAGAAACAGCATTTCGAATAATATTATTAAACACTCTGGCAAGCTTATCTGCGTCACCGTAAACCTGTAAGTCTTCCGGCACTTTCAATTCTATTGAATTACCCTTCTGCGCCAGAACAGGATAAAATTCTTCTTTCATCTGTATAAGCATATAATATAAATCAATATTCTCTTTTTCCAGCGTAATATTCTGTAAATTGTAACGGGTAATTTCAAAAAATTCCTGAATAAGACTGTCTAAACGCTCTGCCTTTTTTCTGGCTATATGAGTATATTTTTCGCGTTGAGCAAGGGGCATATCCGGTGCATCTTCCAGTAAATTCAGATACCCCATAACCGATGTAAGCGGTGTCTTCAAATCATGTGCCAGATAAGTAATTAAGTCGTTCTTCTTTTGAGTTTCCATTTTCAAATACTGTTCTTTTCTTTCCATATCTGCTTTTATCTGAACTAGCTGTGTACTTATTTCTGAAAATTCCTGAGGGAAAATTTCCGATACATCACATTCTTTTTTCATGTAGTCATGTATCATTTCCGCTGTTTTGGAAATCAATTTTTTCTGTTGTTTTTTCAAGGAAAAATGCAAAATAATATATACAGAGCTTCCAATTATGCCAGCTAAAAAAACAAGAGAAAAAATAGCCACTGCCTTTAATGCTTGCCAATTCACACGTTCATAAATATATTGCGTATTTTGTTTTTCGTCATACCATCCGCTTTGTTCGTATGCGAAATTACTGCTAAACCAATCTAAAATCATGCCGTTAAAAACCGTATCAAATAGATAGTAAACTCCGTAAATTCCCAAAAGGAACAACAAAATCAAAAGAATAATTTTCACAATTTTACAAATATTTTTCTTCTCATTTTTCAATTTTATAGCCACACCCCCACACTGTTTTAATATACTTTGGATTTTCAAAAGAGTCCTCCATTTTTTCTCTTAAGTGACGAATGTGTACAGTGATGGTATTATTGCTTTTGCTGTAATATTCATCTTTCCAAATCTGATGAAACAGCTCCTCCGCACTAACTACATTGCCTTTTTGTTCGCATAAAATAGCTAAAATAGAAAACTCCGTGGGCGTAAGAGACAATAAACGTTCATTTAAAAAACATTCATGCGTTTTTTTGTTCAAAACCAATCCTTTATGCTCTAAAATCTCCTCTGCTTTCACTGTTCCCATATTATAGCGCTTATATCTGCGCAGCTGCGCCTTTACTCTTGCCACCACTTCAAGGGGCTGAAAAGGCTTTGTAATATAATCATCCGCTCCTAAAGTTAAGCCTTGAATTTTATCAATTTCCGCCCCTTTTGCCGTCAGCATAATAATAGGATAATTATATCGTTCACGTATTCTTTTGCATAACTCTAAACCTGAAATTTTGGGCATCATAATATCCAAAAGAGCCAAATCCAGCTCTTCCTTCTCCATAAAATTCCACGCTTCTTCTGCATCGTAAAATTTATATACGAGAAAATCCTCATTTTGCAAATATAACTCGACTAAATCTGCGATTTCTGTTTCATCATCTACAATTAATATTTTTTCTTTCATATCTGCCTCCCAGCACATTATAACAGAAAAAGCAAAAATGGAGCAATGCTTTTTCCACTTCTGCTTTTTAAATTTACATAATATTTTTATTGCAAACTCAAAATGAAGTATTTATCATTTAAGGATAAACTTTTGCTATTGGCTATAAAAAACAATTCTGTTATAATAAAATTATTAGAATGGAGGGGTAAAAAATGAGCATACAATCAGATGTAGAGTCTTTATCTATTCAAGCTTTAGAAAATTATGCAAAAATACACAATCTATCAGAAAATGACGCAGTAGATTTGTTTTACAAATATCAAATCTTTGAAAAAATTCTTTTACAGTATGAAATGTTGCATCGTAAGCGCAAAATAATTCGACGGATTGTGTTGCCCTAAAAATGAATCCATAATAATCATTAGAAAATGCAAGCATTTCACTTTATCTTCTCTTGCCAGAAATGATAGATGCGAGCATTTTACTCTATCCGATTTATGGAGGTGTGCTCATGAGAAGCAAAAGAATACCTGCCAAAGAACAATACCGTCTCATCATGGAATGCCGTCAAAGTGGATTGACAGATCATCAATGGTGTGTGGAACACGACATCAAACCGGGGACTTTTTACAACTGGGTAAAAAGGCTGCGTCAGAAAGGTTGTGTGGATTTGCCAGCGTCAACCGGACGCAGCTATCGTGCACCGGAAAGCCAGGAAGTTGTCAGAGTGGATTTTCATGATACTGACCCGCTCCCATATGAACAGCCATTCAATGTGATTCCGGTAGCTACGGAAAGAAATAACCTTTCCGTAGCAGAGCCAATGAAGCTGTCTGTAGGAAGCTTCCATCTAACAATACCAAATGGAACAGATCCTCAGCTTCTGGCTCAAACGCTCCGCATTGTGAAGGAGTTGGAATGTTAGGGGATATCACAGCCGCCGATGAAATCTATATCGTAACAGGCAGAACGGATATGCGGAAATCCATTGACGGGCTGTGTGCTATTGTAGAAGAACAACTCCATATGGATCCAAGGCGAAGCGCCCTGTATCTTTTCTGTGGAAAACGTTGTGACAGGATCAAAGCTTTGCTCTGGGAGTCTGACGGATTTGTGCTGCTGTATAAACGCATGGAAGTCCAGGGCAGGTTCCGCTGGCCCAGAAATCAGCTGGAAGTAAAGCAACTGACCTGGCAGCAATTCGACTGGCTCATGTCCGGTCTTGAAATCGAACAGCCAAAGGCATTCAAACCTACGCAATGATCGTGTAAAAACTCTATGCCAACCAACAAAAATGGAGAGCTTTCTACACCCTGTATCATGTCTGCAATCCCTTGTAAATACTGGATTTTCTGCTTCTTTTTCATTGCTTTTTATGGTATAATAAGAGCAATGAAAAAGGAGCAGAAGACATATGGCCGATAATTCAAAAGATTCAAAAATCCTTGCGTACAAGGACATGATCAACCAACTGAATAAGACGATTTCCGCACAGACAGAACTGATCCAGTCTTTACAAAAAACATTGGAAGCAGACCGTCTGGAAAAAGAAAACCTTCGTCAGCAGATTGAATATCTCACGAAGAAACTCTTTGGTACTTCCAGTGAAAAACGGAAAGATATCGATGGTCAGCTGAATCTTTTTGATGAAGCCGAGCAGGAGGCAGATCCGACATGGAAACAGGAACTTCCTGATGACATCACTGTTCCGGAACATAAGCGAAAAGCACGACGGACACATGCAGATCTCTTTAAAAATGTCCCTTCCTGCGACGAGATCATTTCTCTTCCGGAGGAGGAGCGAAACTGTCCAACCTGCGGAACACAGATGGAATGTATTGGGAAAGAATTCGTCCGCCATGAATTCCGGTTTACCCCTGCCAAAGGGAAAGTAGTAAATATCTATCGTGAAACCTATAAATGCCCGGAGTGTGCCATATCAGAGGAACACCCGGATGATCAGACATTTGTCAAAGCGCCTGTTCAGGAACCATTGATCCCAGAAAGTTATGCATCGGAATCCGTTGTAGGATGGGCAATGCACCAGAAGTACCAGAATGGTCTGCCATTAAACCGGCAGGAATCGGAATGGAAGCAGCTGGGTGTCCCATTAAGCCGGGCTACGCTTGCTAACTGGATCATTTACTGTGCCGAGAATTACCTCTGTCATGTTTATGATTATTTTCACCGTCAGTTACGGATGCGTAAATATCTGATGGCAGATGAAACCCGGGTTCAGGTACTGAATGAGCCGGAGCGCAATCCTGAAACAGATTCCTGGATGTGGCTCTTCCGCAGTGGAGAAGATGGACTTCCGCCGATCCTGCTCTATCATTACACAGAGACAAGGGCAAAGTTCCATGCAGCATCTTTCCTGCAGGGGTTCCGTGGATATCTGGAGACCGATGGATACCAGGGTTATAACGATCTGCCGGATATCAAACGCTGCTCTTGCTGGGCACATGTGAGACGTTATTTCACAGATGCCATACCGAAAGGGAAAGAGTATGATTACAGCCTTCCGGCAGTGCAGGGAGTACAATTCTGCTCCAAGCTGTTTGATTGTGAGCGGTACTCAAAAGCAAAAAATCATACTGCGGAGCAGAGAAAACAGTTCCGTCTTGAAAAGGAGAAGCCGATACTGGAGGCATTCTGGAATTGGCTGGATCAACAGCGTCCAAATAAGGGAACCCGTTTGGCGAAAGCGGTGAACTATGCCCAAAATCGGAAAGACACCCTGATGACCTATCTGGAAGACGGTCATTGCAGTTTATCCAATAATCTTAGCGAGAATGCAATCAGACCATTCACTGTTGGCCGGAAAAACTGGCTGTTCAGTGCCAGTCCGAAGGGAGCTGCCTCTAGCGCTATTGTGTATACAATGGTTGAGATGGCAAAAGCGAATGACCTGAATACCTACAAATATCTGACATACCTCTTATCACAGCGGCCAGACGCTAAAATGTCAGATGAACAGCTGGAACAGCTTGCCCCATGGAGCGAGACTGCGAAAGCGAACTGTCAAAACTAAACATAGAGTAAAACGCTTGCATCTATCATTTTGGTGCAAGCGTGATTCATGGGCAGCGTAGCAATATTTTGCGCTTACGTTGCATCAGCTTGATATCAGTGAAACTCTATCTTTTGTCGAAGAAACAATTAAGGAAGGGAATTCTATCTTAGTCCTATACCATGGTTCCAATATTGCCTTTGATACTATTGATTTAGCAAAATCCCGCAATCGACGAGACTTCGGTCGTGGATTTTATTGTACTGTACTAGAAACTCAAGCTAAAGAATGGGCACATCGTTTATATATGCGAACTTTTTCTGGCAGCGAATACGTATATCAATACATTTTTCATCCTTCTAATTCATTGAATATCAAACATTTTAATACTCTTGATGCAGAATGGTTAGAATTTATCAAAAACAATCGATTACATGGTGGCATCCAACATAATTATGATATAGTCATAGGTCCTGTGGCCGATGATAACACAATGGAAACCGTTCAACTTTATATGTCAGGTATTTTAAAATCACATGAAGCAGTAGACAGACTTCGTTATAATAAAATTAACAATCAAGTGTCTTTCCACACACCACGTGCTTTAGAATATCTACATTTTGAATATCGAAAGGAGATTGCTCATGATTAGTAATAAATATTTTTTCAATGGAAAAGACATTACTATGAATTTATGTATACAAATTCGAGATGTTATAGACATTATCCAAGAAACAACAGGTATGAATTTTCCTGAAGCCACCGTAGCTTTTTACCACTCTAAGACTTACAAAGCTTTGCAAAACACTGAAAATACACTTTGGGCAGAGTCTGCCGGTTATATTGCAGATTGCTACTTTGAAGAACAGGAAATTTTAAATTCTAAGCAGCGTCCTTAAATATACAAAAAGAAGTTGTCACATTTAGCATTTTTCAGAAACATTGATATGCCTTTAACTGTAACAGCTTCTTTTTGATAACTGATAAACTATATTTTTTCCTGCAAAATCTCAAGTAAATCATGATATCCTGATTTCTCTAATAAATCTTTTGCCCCAAAAAGTATCTCCTCTTTTGAATATTGATGTTCCTGCAAAAAACTTTCTTCTTTCTCAGATAAATACTGATAAAAAAGTGCAGCCGTTATCACATCATCTTGATTAGTATAATCCATTTCATCTAAAAGAATATTCTCCGCTTCATTAATCTGTCCCCTGTCAATCATAGCTTTAAAATCTTTTAGTGGTCTCCCTGATACCTGAAACTTGTCTTCATTTTCTAATTCAACAGAAGTATATTTCTTCCCCAACATTAAAGAAAACAAAACGCTTACCATTTCCTTAATCATACGCATAAGATAGTCTTTTTCGTCTGTGAAATTCATGTGACACCTCCTTTAACAATTTCCTAACATCCCCTGTGTTTCTCTTTTTTCTTTTATAGCATCCTCCACTGCCGGACTAAAGCGTAAGCTATCATAGTATTTTACAACAAATTCATTAACTTCATACTCCTTCGGTTCTGTCCCGAATGTCACTTTAGAAGCGGAAAGCTAACTCGCTTATTCCCCCCGGTGTTGACGGATAATAAAGTAAAGTAAAAACCAAAACGCTATCAGAGAAGCTCCCATACAGGGAAAATAAATCTCTCCAGGCATTCTGGCAACAGCCGGGTGACTCATGACACATATGGTGACACAAACCGCAAAGGCCAGTCCGCTTAGCAGGATATACAGTATATTTCGATTTTCAGCCGGCTCCAGTGTGTTCTCCCAGGTTTTCCTTCGCTCGAACTCCCGCAATAACATTTCTTCATCCTGAAGTCCCTTAACCAGAAAATATGTATGCCGGGTCACACGCTTATTTGGATGGCGCGACTGGCATCGGATAGCATAATGACTGTTGTTTTCTTTAATGTTCCATACCTTCAGAATTTCATCTGCACCTTGGGGAAGATATGGCTTTTTGCCCTGCATACGCAAAAACGCCTGCGTCTCCATCGCACCAACTTCAAAGCCTAAAAATCCATATCCATAATTAGATATGCTGCGGGCATCCATAATCCATAAACGGTCATTTTCTGTAAGAAAAAAAATCATGGCATCCTGCATTCCCCGCTGCCCCAGTCTTACAGCCAGTACAATTCCAAGTGCACTAGTCAAAAGCGCCAAAATCATAGAAGAGCTTTGCTGCGGCAATCCTAAAGAAAGGGACAAAAATGCTCCTGTCAAAAGCAAAGCTGTCATTAAAAGTACAATTCCCAATATTCCCCCCACCGTCCGATATCCATAGTGGCTTTTTTTCCTTGTCTCCGGGGACATCCATATCTTTTTCAGTTCCATGCTATTTCCTCCTTTTCTTTTACTCTACCCTGACACAAATTCGTAAAACCTCACGCATTTTTTTAATCCTTTTTTGTTTCAACGTAAAATTTCCCAGATAGGAATAGGTCCTATCAATGAACATCTACATCCGGAGAAGAAAATTCTGCCTGATAATAATTCTCATCATATTCTATATAATCAAAGAAAAAATTTATATAATGTATCATGTTATTTCATTCCCACTTTCATCTAAAAATCCATATTCCTGAGGAATTAATTCTGTCATGTATAAAAATGGACAAATTTCCACCAGAATATTTTTTGTCTTTCCCTGCCCTTTTACCCAGATTGTTTTTATCCTTTCATTATGAACCTCAAATTCTACCGCCCTATCATAAAACCTGATAAATCCGTTTTTCTTTGCAACCGCAATTTTCCAAGTCTTCAGCAATTTCATATTTCCCACATGTTCATAATAATATCGTTTCTTCTCATTTAGTGGAAGTTTTCTCACTACCATGTTTTTAAATTCTTGTGCATTTTTGGCAAGGCTTTTAACAAAGGTTTTCGTATCGGGATACTTCTTTTTTCCTTCTTCAAATGCCTCCTGTAATTGTGTTTTAAAATCCATGGATTTGCCTCGGATATGTCCTTCCTCTAACTCTTTGTTCATAGTGTATAATGGAATTATATATTATGAAATATTTTTTGTATATAGTTTTTTAATCTTAATACTCCATACTATCCACAATCTCTTTTATCGTCTCCATAGAAGTTCTTCCGCACAAAGTATATCGGACACCGTCAGTCACAAAAATGGCACATTCGCAGAATTGCATCGTCATATTCAATAATCAATCTTTCTATTACCTGTTCTGCCGGCATCTCCGTTCCCTCCTTTCACTTCTTAGACACGGGAATTACCTAAAATATTACGCTGCTCACTCATATTTTTTAAAAATCAAAATCTTTATCCTGTAATATTTAGAAAAGGGAATGTTCATGCCGCAGCATGAAACATTCCCTTTTCATGGTTGATTTTTCTGTTATCTGCCAACCTCCGACACCTTCATTCGGAAAACATATCAGATTTTAGGTGTCAACCCACCGATAATACACAGCTTTTACAAATTATTCAACATTTCCTCCAACTCTTTTATGTACTTCGGAATTTCAAATCCCTGCGGACAATACTCTGTACAGACTTTACATGCAATACAAGCAGACGGACTCTTTTCTTCCGGCATCTGTTTCAAATCACGAATTCTCCATGCTCCGCCTACTTTCGCTGTATTATAATGTTTCAGCAAAAACGGAATATCCAGTCCCTGCGGACAATTCGGTGTGCAATATCTACATTCTGTACACGGAACTGTAATAGTAGCCTTCTGCAGTTCTGCTGCCTCTTTAATCTGCTCTTGTTCTTCTGCAGTTAATGAAACTGCCTCTGAAAATGTTTGAATATTATCATAAACCTGACTGTCATCAGACATTCCGCTTAAAACCACCTGTACATTTTCCAGTTCCATTACCCATCGCATAGCCCATGATGCCAAAGAACGGTCTGTATCCATTGATTTTAATTTATCCGCTGCTTCCTCTGTAAGATTTGCCAAAAGTCCTCCATGAACAGGCTCCATTACCATAATCGGAATTTGAGCCTGCGTTAAAATTTCATACAGCTCCTTGGCATCTGTAAAATACCAATCATAATAATTCAACTGAATTTGTATAAAATCCCAAGGATACAGTTTTAAAAGCTCTTTCAAAAGCTTTGCTGTTCCGTGAAAAGAAAATCCCAAATATTTAATTTTCCCTTCCTTTTTCATCTGGTCGAAATAAGAAATACAGCCGTTTCCAATCATTTGTTCTGCAAAAGTATCCTGAATTCCATGAAGCAGATAAAAATCAATTCTATCCATATTAAGCCTTGCAAGCTGTTCCCGAAACTGTTTGCCATAATCAGGCTGCGCCTGAAAATTATACTTATCTGCCACATAAAAACTATCTCGTGGATATTTTTCCAAAGCCTTCCCCAGAAATTCTTCAGACTTGCCCCCATGATAGATGTAGACTGTATCATAATAATTCACACCTTGCTCCATACAGTGAGCAATAAGCTTCTCTGCTTTCTCGTAATCAATCTCTGCATCATTTCCATTTGATATTGGAAGACGCATCACTCCCATACCAAGTCTGGATAATTTAATTTCATCTTTAAATGTTTTATACTGCATTCTTTTTCCTCTTTCTACACCTTTTTTGTAAGCGCACCATAGTGCATATATAGACATTATTATAGTAATTTGAGATAATTACCTCAACAATTAATACTTGTCAAAAAAGTTTAGTCAAAAATGTTTAGCCTAAATATTTTTGACCTGTAGGAGGTGACTGTTATAAAAACTCAAACGTCTATAGTTGCACGTCGTTATCGTTTACAAGAGTGGGCACAAATGCTCCAAGAATGCAACAACAGACCCGTTGGAATGTCTGTCAGTGAATGGTGCCAAATGAATTCCATTACGACAGCTAACTATTATTATCGGATGGCTCAGGTTCGTAAAGCTTGTTTAGATTCATTTCCGGAGGAAGGTGCGGAACAATCAATTGTTCCAGTTCCAATGAATCTAGTGGCATCAGATAATTATTCTCTTAAAGAAACGCCACAAATATGTGAGGAATCTTTTATTGACGTATCTTCACATGGAATATCGTTTCGAATTACAGAGAAAACATCAGATTCACTTATTGCAAAAGTTTTGGGAGTGCTTGCTCATGTTGAATGATGCCACTTGTTTCAAACAGGTTTATATTGTCTGTGGCTATACGGATTTACGATTTGGTTTGGATTCGTTGGCTTCTATTATAGAATCAAAAATGGGATGCAAACCTTATGTTCCTGATACTTTATATCTTTTCTGTGGTCGTAAAACAGACCGGATCAAAGGGCTCGTCTGGGAAAAGGACGGTTTTCTATTGTTATATAAACGTCTGGAAAAAGGAAACTTTATGTGGCCAAGAAAAGAATCTGATGTACGAGCACTTACCAGTCAGCAGTTCCGTTGGCTTATGGAAGGGCTTACGATTTCTCCAAAGAAAACCGTTCAGGAGATCCAGTCACCGGAACATATGGCATGATGTTTGTGCAAAAGGTAGAAATTTAAAAACTTAAATTCTACCTTGCGATATGAGAATAATACTTGCTTGTCCGTCTGTTATCATACGTTATTTCTGCGTTATTCCGCTTTTACGCAGTTGTAATTTGTTTCAATCATTTCAAAAAAAGCGTTGTTTTTTGAGGTCTGCACTTTCTTTGTAGGAACTTAGAATTATAGGCAATATGCCGAATTCAAAACAGAGTGGCATTCGCAATTTTTGCTCGTATCTGTTATAATAGACCTCAGAAAAGAGGTACATTATGGCGATAGAATATACAGAAGAACAACTGAATAATTTTGATAAAACAACAGTGATCCAGCTGTTTTTGGCACAACAATCACAGCTGAAAGATATTGATCAGAAACTGCAGTTGTTATTGGAACAGATTGCTGTAATGAACAATAATCGCTTTGGGAAATCATCTGAGAAACTGGAAGTAGATAACCAAATCTGCTTCTTAGAAGTTGATGGTAATATCATTTATTTTAATGAAGCAGAAGCAGTTGCTGCTCTTGATGAGACAGAAGAATCTGTAAAACCAAGAGGTAAAAAAGTAAAGGGAAAACGAGCTGCTGATATCAAAGATCTTCCCATCATTCCAGTTGAACACAAAATGACAGAGGAAGAATTAGCAGCTGAATTTGGTGAGGATGGCTGGTATCAGTTGGAGGATGAAATATATCATCGTTATCGTTTCACACCAATGAAGGTTGAAATCGAGGAACATCATGTCGCTGTGTATAAGTCCAAAAAGGAGAACCGTTTTAAAAAGGCGGATCATCCTGCTTATTTACTGAGAAATAGTCTTGTTTCACCATCTTTACTTGCTGGTATTTGGAATGCGAAATATGTGAACGCGGCACCGCTCTATCGTCAGGAACAGGAATTCCAGCGATTGGGTCTTAATATTGATCGTGCGGATATGGCTCATTGGACAATTCTATGTGCAGAGAGATATCTCTCTATCTTTTATGATTATCTGCATGAAAAACTATATGATTATCATGTGCTTCAAGCAGATGAAACTCCGGTTCTCGTTTCAAAGGAAAACCGCACAACCGGAAACAAGCATTATATGTGGGTGTACCGAACAGGAAAAATGTATCTGAACAACCAGATTGTCCTGTACGAATATCAGCCCTCTCGTAATGCAAGTCATCCAAGGAAGTTCCTGAAAGATTTTCAAGGAGTCTGTCTGACGGATGGATATCAGGTCTACCATACGATTGAAAAAGAGCGTGAAGACCTGAAAATAGCTGGATGCTGGGCTCATTCGAGACGGAGGTATGATGAAGCTGTTAAAGCCCTTCCAAAGGCGAATCGAAAAATGTCTTTGGCATATCTGGCATTGAAGCAGATCCAAGCGATTTATCGTGAGGAAAACAAACTTGAGAAGATGGATTCTGAAGAACGCCTGAAACATCGTCAACTGACTGTGAAACCATTAGTTGATGCTTATTTTGCATGGGTAAAACAGAATCTCATGTCTGTTCCACCGAAAAGTAAAACTGCAAATGGATTTACTTATTCCATAAATCAAGAAAAATATTTGAGAACTTTTCTGGAAGATGGGGAAGTTCCAATTGACAATAATGCTGCGGAACAGGCGATTCGACCATTCTGTGTAGGGAAGAAAAACTGGGTGATGATTGATACCATTGCAGGAGCAGAAGCCAGCGCAATTATTTATAGCATTGCTGAAACTGCAAAGGCTAATCATTTAAAGCCTTACAATTATTTCGAATATCTTTTGACGGAGATTCCAAAACACATGGATGATCATGATACAAGTTTCTGTGAAGATTTGCTCCCTTGGTCAGCTAAACTGCCAGTGGAATGCAGAAAATAGACTAAAAATAATGCCGCTCTTTTGGAGCGGCTAATCAATTAGCAGTACCGGCTATGGTGCGCTTACCCTTTTTTATTAAAGTATAAGACTATTTTGCTAGTTCTTCCAGAGTAATTTCACTATTTTATAGAAAAATCTGATGGAGCAGAAACTATCTACTAAATTAATTTAGGCAGAACAGCATAGACTTCTCTATACTCCTCTGCCTTTCTTTTTACTATTTTGAAATTTCTTGCATAGCTTTTTTAAACTGAACTGCAAATAAAATTGCAGTAAAGGTTACGGCAATTATGTCCGCTACCGGTTCTGCCATATAAACTGCCATAGTCTGGTTCTGTTTTAAAATCGCAGGCATCACATAAATCAGCGGAATTAAAAGAATAAATTTACGCATAACTGCTACAATAATAGAGGCCTTTGCATTTCCAATAGACATAAAAGTCATCTGACATGCCATCTGAATTCCGAAAATAAATAACGCTGCCACATAAATTCTCAGTGCATCTTTAGTAAATAACAGCAATGCTGCATCTGAAGTAAACATTCCTGCAAACCCCTGTGGAAACAGCATGACACCGCTCCATAACAAAACAGCATAAGCCATACTTACTTTTAACAACAGCCAAAAGGCCTTTTTTACACGTTTGACATTGCGTGCACCATAATTATAACTGATAATCGGCTGTGCGCCCTGTCCCAATCCCTGCAGAGGAAGCATAGCAAACTGCATAACACTGGTAAGAATAGTCATTGCACCTACCGCAATGTCTCCTCCATATTTCAGCAAAGAAGAATTGAAACATACAGAAATAATACTTTCACTTGCCTGCATAATAAAAACAGAAGATCCCAGTGCTAAACTCGGAAGAATGTATGCAGATTTCAATTTCAAATTTTCCTTTTTAATTCTTAAGAAAGTTTTCTTTCCAAAGAGGAATGATACTACCCAGATACAAGAAAGTGCCTGAGAAATAATTGTTGCCAAAGCTGCCCCGCGTACTCCCATATCAAATCCGAAAATGAGAATTGGATCCAGTACAATATTTGCAACAGCCCCGATTAATACAGATAACATACCTGTTTTAGCAAATCCCTGTGCAGTAATAAACGCATTTAATCCTAAAGTAAGCTGAACAAAAATCGTTCCTAAAGCATAAATATTCATATAGCTTACACCATATTCAATCGTATTTTCACTGGCGCCAAAAGCTAAAAGGAAGTCTCTGTTCCAAATTAATAAAACAATCGTCAGTATAATTGAAATAATAATTTGCAGGGAAAAGCAGTTACCCAATGTTTTTTCTGCTGATTTTGTATCGCCTTTTCCCATAAAGATGGAAGCTCTCGGTGCTCCGCCATTTCCCACTAATGCTGCAAATGCCGCTACAATCAAAATCAGAGGCATACACACGCCCACTCCTGTAAGCGCCATAGCACCCACCTTGGGAATATGTCCAATATAAATACGGTCTACAATATTATAGAGCATATTGATAATCTGTGCGGTTACTGTAGGAAGTGCCAGTTTTAATAATAGCTTTCCTATTGGCTCCTTCCCTAAAAAATTTTTGTCATTTGTCATAGTTCTCATTTCCTTTCTAAAACTTCTTTTAAATTTTGTAAAATTAATTCATTCATAGCCTCATATTTTTTTAATTCTTCTTCTGAAAACTTTTTAAAAATTTGCTCTCTAAAATCCTGATTAATTTTTTCAATTTCCTGTACAATAGGAAATGTTTTTTCAAGAAGAGATAAATGAATTTTCCTTCTGTCCGCCTGGTCTTGTCTGCGTATCAAAAGTTCTTTTTGTACAAGCATTTCTACACCGGCTGACACATTTCCCTTAGGCAGCATACGCCGTTCTACAATATCCGCTGCTGTATCTTTCTCAGGATTATTATATAAAAATCCAATAATCGCAATTTCTATATGCGAAAGCTGATATTTCATCTGCACATTTTCCAAATGCTTTTCATACAGTTTCATCATATAACGAACCAGCAATAACATGTCCGATGCATTTTTCATATACATGCTCACACTCCTTCCATAAAAAACAGCTATAATAGTTCTAAATAAAACTGTTTTATCTAAAACTATTATAGCCTCAAAATAAAAAATGTCAATGTCTAAAATTCTTTCTTTTCTATAATACGAATACTGAAAAAATGAGAAATACCCAAAATAACAACTGCTAATCCCATACTCAATACTAAAATCTGCCAGTCTGAAACGCCTGCCAAAAACCATTTTATCCCTCTGAAATCAAAGGAAAGCCTTTGGAACATTTGTGTTGCAAGATAACACAAAGCAATAATACTTAAAAAAATGCCCAGAAAAACAATTTTTCCTTTATCACTTCCATATTTTATCTGAATAGGAATCATTAATGCCAAAAAAATTGCTAAAAATATCAGAAAATATCCGCAAAATAGAAGCCATTGAAAAATATCCATTTCCGGCGTTTTTATCCATTGCAATATAGTAGCCGCTGCTGCGCTTAAAAGAAATCCTATTCCTCCTGTAAAAAATCCCAGAAAATATTTTTCCTTTACATACTCCTTGCGGGAAATCGGTAATGTCAGGAGAAAAGGCAGCCCATTTTCATATTCGTCATAGCTAATCGTTCCCATAGTCAAAGTGCAGCAGATAAATGGTATATATCCCATTAAAAAACTACTGTTTATTCCCGTTATCATTAAAAATATTACAGTAAAAAAGATAATACTCAAAATCCTTTTATTATTTTTCATTAAAGCAATATCTTTTATAAATAACCCTTTCATACTCTTTCCCCCTTAATCATTAAGGTAATTACCTCATCTATGTTTCCTTTTTCCATTGTATAAGAAGGATAATTTTCTAAATAAAACTGTTTTTGATTTGTCAAACAGGAATATCCCCAGTTCTCCTTCTTCTTTCTCAGTAAATAATTCTTATCCAGATTATCATACTGATCAAAAGAAACTTTCAATAATCCATACTGCCCAAGTAAAGTATCTATTTCCTCGTGAAGTACCACCATTCCCTTATCAATCATATACAAATCATCACACAAGCCTTCCAAATCTGTTGAAATATGAGAGCTGATTAAAATAGTTCTGTTCTCATTTTCCTCCATGTATTCTCGAAGCATAGAAAGCAAATCCTCTCTTGCCAGAACATCGAGACCTGTCGTCGGCTCATCTAAAAGCAAAAATTCTGCTTTATGAGAAATTGCTGCCAAAATTTTCAGTTTTGCTTTCATTCCTGTGGAAAACTCTTTGATCTGTTTCTTTAAAGGTAAATGATAACGTTCACAGTAATCCAAAAACATAGCTTTATCAAATTGTGCATACATATTTTCCAATATTTTTATCACATCCTGAACAGTCAGATAACCGCTAAATCCTGACTCAGCCAATACAATTCCCAATTTTTCCTTATCTTGATTGGAAAGTGTTTTATAATCCTTTCCGAAAATTTCTATTGTTCCACCATCAACGGAAATCAAATTTAATATTCCCTTAAAAATAGTACTTTTTCCTGCACCATTTGCTCCTATAAGCCCTGTAATACAGCCTCTGGGGATTTCAAAAGATACATCCAAATGAAATAAATCGTAGGACTTCTTAAAATCTTTAATTTTCAACATTATTCTTCATCCTCCATAATCATTTCAAACATAGCGCGGATATCCTCATTGGAAATACCATATCTCTTCCCTTTTTGAATAATATTTTCCAAATCCGTCTCCAACTCCCGTCTTCTTTCTTCTGCCTTGGCAGCAGTATTTCCTGCTGCTACATAAGTGCCTTTTCCATGGACTGTAACAGTAAAACCCTCCTGTTCCAGATTGTCATAAGCTTTTTTTACAGTAAGAGCACTTATTTTTAATTCTTTTGCTAAAGAACGCACAGAAGGCAGAATTTCATCTTCCTTTAATTCTTCATTTAAAATCAGTGTTTTTATTTGTTCCATGAGCTGTTCATAAATCGGTACCATCGATGAATTATTGATTATAATCTTCATTGTTTCCCTCCTGTCACAAACAGTATATAACAATATATAACTGTTTGTCAACTGTTATATACTGTTATATATAAAACTTTATATCTTTCAATGTTAAAAACAGAAGAAGAGCTGCCGTACTTTTTTCCATACAGCAGCTCTTCTTCTGTTTTTATCTGATAAAATTAGTTTTTATTTTCTCTTCTGGTTCCGGTTTCTCAATACCCGCATTTTTCCCTGCTTCCAGACATTTTAAAACCCATGCCATGTTTGTACCTAAAGTTCTCATAATCTGAAGGCCTTCTTCATCCTGCATAACTTCTTCCGGTGTATTTCCATGAACCATATTCCAGTAATTAGATGAAATTACAGGCATCTGGAAAAACTGGAAATATTTCGTAAGAACCTCTAAAGTTGCAGTTGTTCCGGCACGTCTTGCTGACGCAATGGCTGCTGCCGGTTTATAAAGCATGTGCTTTCCTGCCAGAGAAGACAGCTTATCCATGAATTCTATAATCTGCCCTGTAGGAGATGCCCAATATACAGGAGAACCTACAATCAATCCATCTGCTGCTTCCAGTTTCTTTGCAGCTTCTTTTACATTTTCCATATCAGCATTGCCGGCTTGAAAAATTTCTGTTTCTATTCCCTGCTTATTTAACGATTTTGCAATCTGATTTAACGCAGTAAAAGTACAGCCTTCTTTTCTGGGACTTCCGTTTAATAATAATACTTTCATTCTATTATTCCCTTCCTTTCCTCTTTCTGTTCTTATTATACTTCAAATCAGTTTTCATTGCTATATTAATCTGTGTTATATCTGCATTAAAACTGTCCGACGCAGTACGATCCTCGCAAAATGTTTTTATTGTATAGGACGCAATTTCCTATGAAAGAAAAATATTAAGCATATTGTTTTCCTCTCTGTAAATGCCCTGCTGCAATATCTTTATATGCCAAACCGTACTTTGAAAATGATGTCTTAAAAATATGTTCTTGTGTAAGAATTTGACTCATCCAAAGAGGAATACCTCCTGAAGTTTTAATTTCCATAAGTGTCTGATTTTCTTCTAATAAAGGATTTCCATAAACAGAACTTCCCAGTGAAAAATCTTCTCTGCGATATAAAATATTTTCATCAAAAGTAACTCGAAAATCAGAACCATCTTTCATATAATATGCTTCTCTTTCGTATGAAAGAAAAACAGAAGGACGTAAATGTCCGTAATACTCTCGAAAATATTCAATTTCATCTCCTATTTGAGATTTTACCGGCAAAGGCGTTTCATCTTGAAAACTTTTCATCACTTCATTTTCAGAAAGTACCAGTCTTCGTTTATACACAACGGATTTATATTTCTTTTTTAATTCTACAAAAACTAAGTCTTCCGGTCCTATGGGACGATAACTGCGTATTCTAAGTTTTTCTTTATAGACAGGTTTTTCTAAAGAGCGCCTGATTAAGCGAAAGTTCTCTGTATCCAAATAAATATTCCGTATAGTACACCTTCCGTATTTATCTAATTCCATATAAGCTGCCATACCTTGAAGAATTTTTTCTTTTTCCTGTGCAGACAACAAATACTTTAATTCATATCGTTTAAATGTCATTTGATATGCCATAAAATTCCTCCTGTTTCCCTTAAAAGTTTTTCTATTTTTCATGACATAGTATAAGACATTAACCTTAATCAAACTTAAAATGAAAATAAATTCTTCAAATTATTTTATCGTAACTGGAAATATAGCTGTAACTTTCAGAGATTTCTCATCTTCAGTCATTGCAGAAATCTTTCCTTTATGGGCAGTTACTGTGGCTGCTGCAACTGATAAACCAATACCATATCCACCTGTTTCAGAATTTCTTGATTTATCTGTTCGATAAAAACGATCAAATAAGTGTTCTGTCTCTTTTCGCGAAATAAATTCTGTGGTATTGTAAACAGAAAGATAAATATGATTTTTTTGTTTTTCCAATGTTAGTAGAATTTCCCCTCCCTCGTCTGAATATTTTATAGCATTATCTAAAAAAATGCTAACTAATCGACGAATAGACTTTTCATCCCCCAGCATGGATATCATCGGTTGTATTTTACTTAAAATCGTCTTATTCTGTGCTTTTGCCAACGTTTCAAAATTCCCTGCTGTTTCTTCCACTAAATCAGAAAGAGGAAATTCCAACATAGGAAGTTTCATTCCATCTTCTTCCATACGGGCTAATAAAATCAAATTATTTGTCAAATCTGCAAGTCGTTTTGTCTGATTTTGTATATCATGAAGCCATTCGTTTTCTCCTAAATCCATTCCTAAAACCTCTGCATCCGCATCAATAATTGTCAAAGGCGTTTTTAATTCGTGACCGGCATCCGTTATAAACTGCTTTTGTTTTTCATAATTTTCTAAAAAGGGCTTTACAATATATGAAGATAAAAAAATCATTAAAAAACATACTGCCAAAAATCCCAAAATACATACTGCAGCTCCCGTTCCTAAAAACATCCAAAAAGTATTTAAACTTCTTCCGCAATCCAGAAAAATAACACGTGTCTCTGTTTCTGAAGAATATAATAAATATCGGTAATTTCCAACAAACCCCTTGTTCTCTCCCTTTTCCCAGACTTCCTGTGCGTATTCTATAATTGTATCCTCATTCACTGTAGCAATTTTTCCTGCTTCTACAGAAAGAATGTCTCCTTCCGTATTTAAGACAGCCGAAAAATACCGCGACTCATAAGGCAATTCAGGAGAAAACAAAAGATTTTTTTGCGGAAGTTTTCCCTGTGGTTTTGGCGGTTCCATGTTCTCTCCCTTTTCCGGAAATTTTCCATTATTCTCTTTTAGTATTGAAAGTACATGATCCGCGTCTGTAACAAGTTTATTGTAATTCAATATTCCTATAAAGCTCATAAGTATAAACAGAACAATAAAAAGAGAGAACATAGACACAAAAATTAATTTTTTTCGTAATTTTTTTATCATTTAACTTCCTCCAGAGAATACCCCAAACTTCTGGTTACTTTAATTTGAATATTTGCATGTAATGCAGCCAGTTTCTTTCTCAAGTAAGATATATAAACCCAAACCACATTAATCTCTGCTTCGCTGTCATAACCCCAAATTTTTTCCATAAATCTTTCTGATGAGATAAGGGTATCTGGATTACTCATCAAAAGCTCCATCATTTGAAACTCCTTATTGGCCAAGCGAAAACTTCCTTTCGGCGTAGAAAGTTCAAAAGTTGCACGATTTAAAACAACATTTCCCAATTGCAGAGTAGAACTGCTTTGCCCTGTTCGTATACGTGTCATGGCACGTATTCTCGCTAGTAATTCTTTTGAATGAAAAGGTTTTGCAAGATAATCATTCGCACCTGCATCCAATCCTTCCACCTTATCATCAACTTCTGATTTTGCCGTCAGTAATAAAACAGGGATTAAATTGCCCTTCTTGCGAATTTCTTTTAACACCGTAATCCCATCTACTTTTGGCATCATAATATCAAGAATAACTCCATCATAATTATCTGCCTCTAAGTATTCTAAAGCAGCCTGCCCGTCATAAACAGCATCTACCGCATAATTGTTTCTTTCCAAAATTGCAGTAAGTGCTTTTGAAAGTGCTTTTTCATCTTCTGCAAGTAATAGTCTCATTTTCCATTCCTCCAAAAATTTCTGTGTACTGATTATACTACAAAAACTTTAAACAAACTTAAAAATTTGCAAAAAGAGCTGCTGCATTTTTTCACGCAACAACTCTCTTTTCTCTATTCCATATAACCGCCATTCATTGGAGAAACTGCTTTATCAGCAAATTGTTTTAAAACACCTTTTTCGTATTTATTCTTCCTTGGCTGCCAATTTTTCTTTCTTTTCTTTAAAATCTCTGCAATTTCCTCTTCCGTCTTTTTCTTGCCATTCACTCCCACAATCTGGAGAATGCGGTTTGGAATACTGATTTCAATCAAATCATTTTCCTCCACCAGGGCAATCGGTCCTCCCTGTGCAGCCTCCGGTGAAATATGTCCGATTGCAGGCCCTTTAGAAGCCCCAGAAAATCTTCCATCTGTTAAAAGAGCAATACTTGCACCTAATTCTGCATCTGATGCAATTGCCTCTGTGGTATAAAACATTTCCGGCATTCCACTTCCTTTTGGTCCTTCATAACGAATGATTACTGCATCACCCGGCCGAATTTTATGTGTCAGCACTGCCTCAATAGCATCTTCTTCGCAGTCGAAAGGTTTTGCTCGAAGAACAGCATTAAACATTTCTTTTGGAACAACTGTATGTTTTACAACTGCTCCGTCAGGTGCCAGATTTCCTTTTAAAATAGCGATACTTCCATCTGTTCCAAAAGGTTTTTCAAAAGGACGAATAATATCCTCTCTTTTTAAATTCCACTTATCCAGATATGTCTGACATTTATCGTAAAATCCATTTTTCTTTAATTCTTCCAGATTTTCACCTAAAGTTTTACCTGTAACTGTCATAACATCCAAGTGAAGCATATCTTTAATTTCTTCCATAATTGTAGGTACTCCACCTGCATAATAAAAGAACTGAGCAGGCCACTCTCCTGCCGGACGGATATTTAACAAATAATGTGCACCTCTATGCAGACGGTCAAATGTTTCACCATCAATGTCAATGCCGAATTCTTTTGCAATAGCTGGAAGATGAAGCAATGAATTAGTAGAACCTGAAATTGCTGCGTGTACCATAATTGCATTTTCAAAAGATTTCATTGTTACGATTTTATCCGGCGTCAGGTTATTCTTTGCCAGCCAAACAGCCTGTTTTCCTGCTTTCCGGGCAAATTCTCTTAAATCCTTACTAGTTGCCGGTAATAGAGCACTTCCAGGCAGCATAAGACCTAAAGCTTCTGCCATAATCTGCATAGTAGAAGCAGTTCCCATAAAGGAACATGCTCCACAAGATGGGCAGGCATTGTGTTTATAAAACTCCATTTTTTCTTTTGAAATTTCTCCTCTTTCACACATAGCATTATACTTTCCTATCTGCTCCAATGTTAAAAGATCAGGTCCCGCATCCATAACACCTCCGGTTACAATAATCGAAGGAATATTAATTCTTCCCACTGCCATTAAATGAGCAGGCATTCCTTTATCACAGCTGGCAATAAATACTCCTCCATCAAAAGGTGTTGCATTTGCATGAATTTCAATCATATTTGCCATCATATCTCTGGAAGGCAGAGAATAATTAATTCCATCATGCCCCTGAGCTTCTCCGTCACAAATATCTGTACAGAAATAGCGTGCTCCAAATCCACCTTCTTCTGCAATTCCTGTTCTGGCTTCTTCTACTAACTCTAACAAATGTCCGCTTCCGGGATGACTATCCCCAAATGTGCTTTCAATAATAATCTGAGGTTTTGATAAATCTTCCAGCTTCCATCCTGTTCCCAAACGAAGCGGATCTAATTCCGGTGCAATTTTTCTTAATTCCTGACTTTTTAAACTCATAATAATCTCCATTCCGCCGCCAAGTCGGCGGCACAAATAGTAATGAAAGTCTTTTAATCCCCCACGTTACTGATAAAATAATTGTTAAAGAAGTTATACTACAAAGCACGGGGAGGTGAGTCGTAAAGACTTTCTTCGGTTTTAGACAGCATAATAATCAGTGTGAGTTCCATCTTTCAAGCACAAATAAGTGGCTCTTTTAGACCGTACAGTAAGAATTGTTTTAACTTCTCTGTTAAATGTGTGGTGGAGCAGTCAATGGCTTCTTTATCTCACTTTGAAAGGAGTTTTGACCATGAAAGTTGTTTATCAAACCTGCTGTGGCGTCGATGTTCACAAATCTTTTCTCGTTGCCACAATCATTAAAACCATTTCCGGAGTAGAACCTTCTTACCAAAAGAAACGTTTCTCCACCTTCAACAATTCGATCCTGCAATTCAAAAATTGGCTGATTGAAAACCAATGTCGGGATGTCTGTATGGAATCTACCGGTAAATACTGGGTTCCTGTATTCAATCTCTTGGAAGACGATATCAACGTCACTATTGCCAACCCCAAATGGGTAAAAGCAGTCAAAGGTAACAAGGATGATACAAAAGATTCCAAATGGATTGGGGATTTGTTTCGATTAGGTCTGGTTCCTGGGAGCTATATCCCTTGTAAACCAATCCGTATCTTGCGTGAATTCACAAGATATCGTTACAAGTTGACTTCCTGCCGTACCAGCGAAAAGAACAGATATCAGAATGCGCTTACTGTCTGTAATGTCGCATTAGATTCGGTTGTTTCCGATATCTTTGGGAAATCAGCTACATCTGTTATTGACTACCTGATTGAACGATCCGACAATTCCATCAACCACGAAGAAATAGCTTCCAGACTTCTCCGTTCCCTAAAGAAAAAGTCTGACAGTGTCATTGAATCCATCGAAGGGTATCAGATGACCGATTCCCAAAAATACCGTATGCGCCTCGTCCGCGCACATCTGGATTATATCACATCTACAATCAATGATATAGACACTATGCTTGATTCTTTGATTGCCCCTTATGAAAATGCTGTCCAGTTACTGTGTACCATTCCGGGTGTTGACCGTAACAGTGCAATTACTGTTATCTCCGAGATTGGTACCGATATGACTCCGTTTTCTAATTCCAAACGCCTCTGTTGTTGGGCAGGACTGACTCCCGGCAACAATGAATCTGCTGGTAAGAAGAAATCTGTCAGGATAACACGTGCCGGTGTCTACCTCAAACCTGCATTGGTGCAAGTCGCTCATGCAGCCGTGAAATCCGACAAGTCTCCTTACTATAAACAGAAATATGAACGTATTATGAAGCGCCGTGGTAAAAAACGAGCCATTATTGCCATCGCCCGGATGATTCTCACTGCTATCTATCAGATGCTGTCCACTGGTGAAGCGTGGAATCCGACCGATTTATACAAGATTGATATACCTGAACCTTTGAAAGAAAAGCAAAAGGAAAAGGCTATCAAACAGGCTAAGAAACTGCTCATCAGAGAAGGAATTCTTTCTGAATCACAATTAGCTTCCTAGCTTTTCAAAATAATAATTTTTCAAAGGCTGCCATAAGACAGCTTATTAAAGTACGCCATTTGTTGGCTGTCCTCTACTTTCTTTCACAGTAGTTTCCTCCTTTAAGCAAAAATAGAAATTACTAATCCAAGAACAAGTCCTGTTATTCCAATTAATGTCTCCATAACAGTCCATGATTTTAATGTTGTTTTTTCATCTATCTCCAAGAATGTCCCTACAAGCCAAAATCCAGCGTCATTTACATGACTTAATGCAGTAGCTCCGCCACAGATAGCACAGCATAAAGCTGCACGATAGAGCATAGAACAATCTGCGATTGCCGGCATCGCAGCCATAATTCCGGATGCCATAGTCATAGCCACAATGGAACTTCCTACAGCTGCTCTTACTAAAAAAGCAATAAAAAATCCGATTAAAATCAATGGCATTCCACTTTTTTCCAATAATGGTCCAATCATTTCTCCTAAACCTGAGTCCTACAGCATCCAGCGGATAACTCCTCCACTGGCAATCACAAGCAAAATCATTCCCACCGGTTTTAAAGAGCGATCCAATACCATTTTCAATTGTTTTCTGTCGTATCCCATTCTGGTTCCCAGAAGGTACATAGCTGCTAAAGTTGCTATGGTTAATGCCACAAATGGCTCACCTAAAAACTGCAGCACAGCAATCACCTGTTCAGAACTTAATAAATATGAAGAAATGGTACTAAGTAAAATTAATACAATAGGAATGGCAATAACTGTAAAAACAATTCCAAAAGAAGGCAGCTCTTTTTTCTCTTCATCCAGTTCTTTTACTGTTTCCGGGAGGTTTGTAAAAATTTTATTTCCAATAACTTTTCCCCATACAATTCCTGCTATCATTGTAGCGACAAGAGCGACAGGAATACCGACTGCAATCATAGTTCCTAAATTTACACCTAAGACATTGGCAACTAAAACAGAACCTGCAGACGGCGGAACAAAGGCATATCCCGAAGCCAGTCCGGCCAGTAAAGGAATTGCATAATACAACGTAGACTTCTTTGTCTGTTTTGCTACATTAAAAGCAATCGGCACTAAAATAACAACTCCTGCTTCAAAAAATACAGTTGTACCAATAACAAGCCCTGTAAGCCCTAAAGCCCATCCGGCTTTTTTTGTACCAAATTTTCTAATCAATGTCTGCGCAATCTGCTGTGCACCACCACTGATTTCTAAAATTCCTCCAAACATGGATCCAAGTCCAATTAAAAGTGCAATACCCTGCAAAGTTTTTCCAACACCCTTTTCCACGGTTTCACTAATCAACTGTAAAGGCATCCCTGCGCCAATACCAATGACAATCGCAGAAATCATCATAGAAATAACCGGATGCAATTTAAATTTAATAATCAAGAATAGAAGTAATGCAATTCCAACAATAGAAGCAATCATTAAGCGTGTTGGATCTGCCTGAAATACTGGTTCCATTATTTGCTTCCCTCCTCCTTATAGAAATTTTTCTTCTTTAAAATACATCTGACCATTTTATTGCTTTTTCCTTTCTAAAGTTCAATTTTTTATGTATTCCCTTAAATACATCTGATGATTTTATAATAAAATTTTTATTTCAAAAAATCAATCCGTAATATTTAACAATTTATTATGGTTCTATAATAAATGTTGGGGTATGGTTTATTTCCATATTCCCATCATTTATTTTTTGCGCTAAAATAAAAGAAAAACCTCCCAGCACCCACACATTACTATCAGACACTAGGAGGTATGAACTATTCATAATCATTGTATCAATCAATTACTAAATTTGGAAGGGGTAATTGTAAAAAAAATTATTCATGCGGACTCTTTTGTTAAAATTTATCTCGAAACCAAACCCTCACAACAAATTTGTCCCCACTGTGGTGCTTCCACAAAAAAAATCCATGATTACCGTTCCCAGACAATCAAGGATCTTCCCCTCCAATTGAAACATTGCTATCTTGTGCTCAGAAAGAGAAGATATACCTGCAGCTGTGGGAAACATTTTTATGAGAAGTATTCTTTTTTACCACGCTATTTCCAGCGTACCTCCAGGCTGACTGCTTTTCTTGCAGACTCCCTGCATAAAAATCAAAGTATTAAGGAGCTTTCTCTCTCTGCCAATGTTTCCCCTTCTACCGTTCACCGGGTTTTGGATACGGTTTCCTATTCCCGCAGGAGGTTTCCCGAAGTCCTTTCTATTGATGAATTCAAAGGAAATGCGGATACCGGTAAATACCAGTGTATTTTGACAGATCCCATAAAACACCGCATTTTGGATATCCTCCCCAACCGGACACAGGGGCATCTGGCTGTTTATTTTTCTTCTGTCCCAAAAACAGAACGGTATCGTGTAAAATATTTTGTATGCGACATGTGGACTCCTTATACGGAACTGGCAAAAATTTATTTTCCCCATGCCAAGATTATCATTGACAAATATCATTTTATCCGGCAGGTTACATGGGCAATTGAAGGTGTCCGCAAAAGACTGCAGCGTTCCATGCCTTCTTCCCTGCGGAAGTATTACAAAAAGAGTAAACGTCTCATCCTTACCAGATACCAGAAGTTAAATGAGGAAAACAAAAAAGCCTGTGACCTTATGCTGCTTTATAACGATGACCTGCGCAAGGCACATTTCCTGAAAGAAAAATTTTATGATATCTGTCAGGACCACAAATATTCCCGGCAGAGAAAAGATTTCTTTGACTGGATAAAAGCAGCTGAGACTTCCGGTCTGGTGGAATTTGAAAAATGTGCCAGAACCTACCGGAACTGGGCAAAAGAAATCCTTCATGCTTTTAAATATCCACATATCACCAATGGACCAACAGAAGGATTTAACAATAAGATAAAAGTTCTGAAACGTATTTCCTATGGAATTCGAAAATTTGAACGTCTCAGAACTCGTATTTTTCTTGTAACAGACAATTAAAAACAAGGTGGGTGCTTGAAGGTTTGTTTGCCATGCCATAAATTTGATTTTTTCCATGCAAACAAAAAAACACCTCCAAATACAGCTATGGAGCGGAATTCAGGAAATCCCGCCCCAACTATTGACATAGAACCTTTATTATCTGTTTTTTTATGTATTTTTACTATTTGACATTTATTTTTTTGTATTTTATCCTATAATGGTAAATTTTTAGTAAAAGAAGGAGATAAAATGATATGATGAATTCTACAACTGATAATGAGAAAAGTTTACCTGAAAAGTTATCTGATGACATCGTGTCTTACATTTTAAATAATCATCTAGAACCGAATGATAAATTACCAAATGAGTCGATACTTGCAGAAAAAATGGGAGTTGGACGTAGTTCTATCCGTGAAGCCATGAAATTATTAGCTTCAAGAAACATTGTAACTATTCGACAAGGTTCCGGTACTTATATTGCTTCCTCTCCGGGAATTATCAATGACCCTCTTGGATTTACATTTATAGAAAATAAGCAAAAGCTTGCTGAGGATTTATTATCCGTACGTTTTCTTCTGGAACCTTCTATTGCAGGAATGGCTGCGGCAAATGCATCGGAAAAAGATATTGAAAAAATTTCCCAATTATGTAAAGAAGTTGAAACTTTGATTTTAAGTGAAAAAAATCATACAGAAAAAGATATTGAATTTCATACTGCTATTGCTATGAGCAGCAAAAACCTTGTGGTTCCACGTCTTATTCCTGTTATCAACAGTTCCATTCCTCTTTTTATACAATTAACAAACAGCAATCTAATACAGGAAACCATAGAAACACATAGAGATATTACAGAGGCTATTCGAAATCATGATATTATTCGTGCCCAAGATGCAATGTATCTTCATTTAGTATACAATCGCAAAAGAATTTTTAGTTAAACAAATTATTTTTATAAAGGGTATGGCATTTTATATTTTTTTATTCTGCCACACCCTGTTCTTTTATATTACTAGAGAAGGCGCCGTATAAACGCGAGCTTTTAATTCATTATCTAACATATAAAGTCCTTTAGGATCTGTTCCAAACAGCTCCATCTTTGTAATTAAATCATGAGCATTTGTTTCTTCTTCGCCCTGCTCTTTAATAAACCAATCTAAAAACTGCATAGTTCTGAAGTCTTTCGCCTTTTGAGCAGCGTCATAAATCGTATTGATTAATCCTGTTACATATTCCTCATGAGCTAATCCTGCTTTCAAAGGATCCATTAAACTTTCCATAGGAATTTCCGGTTTATCAACGGCTTCCAAAACAACTCTCACATTGTTATTCTGAAGATACTTTAAAAATAACATAGCATGATCTCGTTCTTCCTACGCCTGCACCATATACCAGTTAGAAAATCCATCCAATCCTTTATTTTTATAAAAATTCGCAAAATCAATATATAAATATGCAGAATAAAATTCTTTATTGATTTGAGTATTAATTAATTCTGTTACTTTCACATCTAACATCTTTCCATCTTCTTTCTTTTACTTGCTATATACAGTCACACTATATCCCAGCTGGAAAGTCTCCTCCGGTTTTAATGTAACAATATCCGGTTTCTGAGAAATTTCCTCTTTAAACCCATAGTTGTCGCATCTTCCCATCCAAGGCTCCAGACAAATATAAGGCGCTCCCGGAAGACTCCAAATACCAAAATTTGTAAATCCACTACAATCCATCATAATATATGGTGTTCCATCCGGATAGCCAATTCCCACACAAGATAACTGTGAATTGTCAAAAATTAGTGCATCATGATCAAACATATGCTCTGTAATATTGCATCCTTCATATTCTCCGTAAGGCTCTAAAGGAAGCTTATATGTTTTCTTCTCATCAGCAGTACCTGTCATTCCATACACTAAGCAATATTCCAATTCTCCTTTATTCTTAAATAACAATTTATAATCTGTCTGGCAAGTATCTTCTAAAATTGGAACGTTAAATCCAGGATGTCCTCCAATGGTAAAATACATAGTATCTGCATTTTTATTCTCTACTTTCCAGATTACATCTAACTTTTTATTCTGAATTCTATATGTAATAGTTAATGTAAAAGAAAATGGGTAATATTTTTTTGTTTCCTCTGTTTCCTGAATTTGGAAAGACAGAGTGTCCTCTGTTTCTTTAACACAGGCAAATTCCATATCTTTGGCAAACCCATGCTGAATTGCCTCATAAACTTTTCCGTTATAAAGATAATGATTTTCATGATGACGTCCTACGTTTGGAAATAAGATAGGAGATCGACGAGCCCAAAATTTTGCATCTGCAGTCCACAGAAGTTCCTTTCCCATCTCTTTATCAAAAATGCTTTGCAGCTCAGCTCCTTTTTTACATACTTCTACTTTCAAGTATTGATTTTCGATTGTATACATAGCTGACTCTCCTTTTTTTCTACTTGTACAACTTATACTCTTTTTAGTTTATCACAGTAAATATATATATACAAGGCATTTCCCCCCTGATTTATTAATCTATTGTATCTTGTCCTATTTATATTTTTTTCAAAATAGTATTTTACACTACATCTATTCAATTATTCTATACACTACAGTAAACTTATGAATCAAAGAGGTTCTTATATTGTACCATTTCATATTCTTTAATTTCATCAAATCGGCTGGCTTCTTCCCATGTATACCAATTTCCTTGAAAATCCTTTACTCCAAATTGATTGATCACAGGAAATTTTTCATACAGATTTCCCAAATATTGTTGATATGTATTTAATGGTAATCCTGCAGTTTCCATTAACAAAGTTTGCAAATAGTTACAACTTATATTTTCATAATCCTTTTCTTCTATGTCAAAATTTGCATATATTAAAAATGGAGTCTGATATTTTCTTGCCTTTTTTTCTATTTCTTCTCCACTTCCCGATTCTAACAGCAATTCCGTCATTTCTTCCTCAATAACCGGGAGATGGTCTCCAAACATGCAGATAACAGTCGGTTCTTCACATTGTTCATAATAATCAATCAATTCTTTAAAAGCCTCATCTGACTTTTTTACTAAATTCAAATATTCTTCCGTTTTCGGGTATTCTCCCTCAGGATCTAAAATTTTAATTGTTTTTTCTATATCATCAGATGTATACCCACCATGATTTTGCATAGTAACATTAAAAATAAAAACTGAATCATTTGTTTCCTTGGCTTTTTTATAACGTTCAATGACTTCTTTATAATTAGCTGAATCTGACACTTTATCTCTAATTAAATCTTTCTGATTATAGTCATCAATATACAACGCTTCATCAAATCCAAACATAGAATACACATTACTTCTATTCCAACCACTTTTTTCATATGGATGCATAAATATAGAATAATAGCCCATTTGATTTAAATACTGTCCAAGATTATAAGTATCTTCTCTTACATAGTTCTGATATGCCATCACTCCTGACGGCATAAAACTATATGAAAAACCAGTTATAAATTCAAATTCCGTATTAGCCGTCAATCCTCCCCACACAGGTACTGACAAATTTCCACGAATTACATTGTTATCCATGCCTTGAAAGTATTCCAAACATTTGCCATTTAGCTTTAACGCATCAAATCTTTCCAAATCACTTAGCGATTCATTCATTATAACTATAATATCTGGAAAATCCTCTTTTGCAGTTTTTAACATACTATGATTTTCTTTATAGTGTTTTGCTCCCTCTTGTTCGATATAATTGGCCATTTTTTTCGTATAATTCTCAGGTTTTTCTGCTTTTAAATAAGAAAAACTTGCAACAAAGTCCAATAAGCTACCATGATCTTTTGCACTCTGCGCCAATTCCCAAATATAGGGTTTTAAATTCTTTTTTTCTATAAATGACTGATTAAATACAGTAAAAAAAAGAGTTATACAAAGAACACCTGTCAGGATCCTTAAACCAAGTTTGTTTATATTCAATTTTTCTTTATAGTCTATATGAAAAGCAAGAAAAATAAGCATTATACTAACCAGTAAAATAGTACTTCTATCTTCTGTAAAAAGATATTCATACCCTCCCGCTACATTTTATAGTGGTTCAGTTGTCAAGACAAAAATCTAAGGTTTTTATAATGAACTGATATGATTGGTAGTTACCTGGAATCAGAGAAAAGGTCCCTGATCCGTATATGCATTAAGCTACATACGGCAGAAGCATTGCCGGATAGTAGCATTCAGCTGGTGTTTTATAACCAAGGGCAGAATGGCATCGCTCAAAGTTGTATGTGTGAATATAGCGACCAATAGCAGTTCTTGCTTCCTTGATGTTGTTGTATTGCGTCAGATACGCTTCCTCATACTTGAAGCTGCGAAACCAACGCTCAATCATGATATTGTCAGCCCAGCGACTTTTTCCATCCATGCTTTGACGGATGCCATTTTCTTTCACAAAGTCAATGTATCGCTGGCTTGTAAACTGACACCCTTGATCTGAATTTAAAATCTGCGGTTTTGCTGTTTTAAATGCCTTTTTAAGAGCGTTAATAACCATTCTGGTATCTAGGGTATCATCAACTTCCCAACCAACGATACAACGACTGTACCAGTCAATAACAGCAGTTAAATAAAGAAATCCGTGCTTGATTGGAATGTAGGTAATATCAATGGACCATGCCTGATTCGGAGCATCAATTACGGCATTTTGTAGAAGATATGGACATACTTTGGCCTGTTGCATACGCTTAGAAAGATTCATTTTAGGATAAATAGGACAAATATCCATTTCATTCATATACCGACGTGCTTTGCGGCGTCCCACATGATATCCCCTGTTTTTCAGCTGTGCCGACATTTGCCTTGCTCCCCAAGTTGGATTGTCTGTATGCAGATGATCAATAATCGCTTTGCATTCCAACTCTTCTTCTGAGACGGGCAAGCTTTTATAATAAATGCTTGTACGGTTAATATCGAGCAGTTTTGCTCCAACAGAAGCAGGGAGTTCTTTAGTCGTCAAAAGGTTTCGGACTAAATTTACTCTCGTAGTCTGGTCCACAAATTTCTTCAGATTTTTTTTTGAGCCAGTCAACCTGCATTGTTAACTGACCAACCTTTTTCGCATACTCTGCTTTCTCTTTGCGTTCTTCGGCAAGCTTTTCTTTGAGATTTTCTTCACGCTTGTCATCAAATACAGCCGAAGCATTATTCAGAAATTCTTTCTTCCAATTGCGAAGCAGGTTTGGTTGGATATTATTTTCAGTTGCCAGGGTGTTGAGATCTTTTTCACCCTTAAGTAGCTCAATTACTAGGTCTGATTTAAATTTGGCACTAAAGTTTCTTCTTTGTCTGGACATAATTATGAATCCTCTCTTTCATACTGAATTTAGTATATCAGATTCATTAAAAAATGTCCGAAAAAGTGTCTTAATTTATGAGACCATTATATTTACTGCTGTTTTTATCGAAAAAACATCTGAAATTCTAATGGAATTTCCTTTAAATTCATTAACAAAACTATTTGTAAGCGCTATAATACAAAACAATGCGCTTCCCATCATTATCGATACTCTCACACTGTTAGAAAAAAAATAAATCAGTAAATATATTGTTAAACAAATCAAATAATTCAAAGCAATCACTAATGTTTGCATAGAACTTATCTTGTTTCCAACGCCTTTTTCTATACACCCAAAACTAACTAGAGGAGAAAATACTATCATAAAAAAAGCGAAATAACCATTCCATTTTTCTGCTAATTGTATTTTAATTCCACAGATAGCACATAACAGTATATCCCAAATAATCCAATATCTTATATTACTTTCAAACGTTGCATATGTTTTTGGTAACAACTTGTACGTTACCAAAAAAAGAAATATGCCTACAAGAGAAAGAATAGCTCCCTTACGACTGATTTCAATTTTTTCTAATATTTTTTTCTTATCAACTAAAAAATCCATTATCATATGTACTCCTATCCTTTACTAACGTTCTACATTATACGACATAATAATGGATTTTTCAATGTAGTTTCATTATAGTTAATAAGCTCTCACCCTTACTTTATCTCCGATGAATAATATGGAACACATAAATATGCACCTTCATAAATTAAATCTTCTGATAAATGATTAATTTGTTTTACTTCTTTAATGTATTCTTCCACAGAAGCATATTCCTCTGACATATATTCTTCAGCTATTTCCCACAAACTGCTTCCCTTTTCAATTTCTATACTGGTGTAATATTTATGCCGAACAGAATTTGGTGTTCCTGCATTCGCTATATTTGATGTCTGAAACAAAAGAAATACAAGAAATCCTATTGCCAGAACTGCAATAAAAAATCCTTTTGCTCCAACTTTTTCTTTTCTTACTCTTTTATTCATACCATAATCCTCCTAATCTGCCGCAATTACGAACATTTGTTTGTCATGAATTTATAATACTATAAGAACGTACGTTTGTCAACATTTTTCGAACACATATTCGATAAAATACCGAACACATATTCCGAATATTTGTTTGCATTATCAAAAAAAATATGATATGATTATTGCATAGTATTACATTTTAGTTTCTTAAAATGTATCCCGGAGGTACGATGTATGGAATATGGAAAGATTAGTCAGAAACAATCTGAAATTTTAGAATATATGAAAAATGAAATTTTAAACCGGGGATTTCCCCCTTCTGTAAGAGAAATTTGTGAAGCAGTGCATTTAAAATCTACTTCTTCTGTACATTCTCATTTAGAAACTTTAGAAAAAAATGGTTATATCCGCAGAGATCCTACAAAACCAAGAGCTATTGAAATTGTAGACGATAACTTTAATCTAGTACGTCGTGAGACTGTAAATGTTCCGATTGTCGGAAAGGTTTCTGCCGGTCAGCCTCTTTTAGCAGTGGAAAATATTGATGGATATTTTCCTATTCCTTCTGAATATATGCCTAATAATAAAACTTTTATGCTGGTTGTTCAGGGAGATAGTATGATTAATGCAGGTATTTTTGATGGTGATTATGTAATTGTGGAACAGCAGCCAACTGCTGAGAATGGTCAAAAGGTTGTAGCTCTCGTAGAAGACTCCGCTACTGTAAAAACTTTTTATAAAGAAAAAGAACATATCCGACTCCAGCCGGAAAATGACACGATGGATCCTATTATCATAGAAAAAGACCAATTTTTCCAAATTTTAGGAAAAGTTATTGGCGTTTTCCGTTTTATGCGTTAATCTGAAAAGTAAGTTCTTTTAAAAATAAAGAACTTACTTTTCTTTTTCCATAATATAATTTGTTAATGCAATTCCTTTTCGAAAAACCTGCTGCTCTTTTATTAAAAGATATCCTCTTTTTTCAAAAAACGGCCTTGCTGTAATAGAAGCATGGGTTACAATCTTTGTTGCAGATACTGCATTTTCCAGTTTTTCACAAAGTGCAGTTGCAATTCCTTTTCCCTGAACATCTTTATGTACGTAAAGTCTGTCTAAATAACCCGTCCTGTCAATATCGCCAAAACCCACAATTCTATCTTTCTCTATAGCTACAAAACTATCATGTTCTAAAAAAGAAGCATTCCATCTTTCCATGTCAACTTCTCCCGTAGCCCATACATCCAGCTGCTCTTTCGTATAATCTTTACAATTCACAAAATGAACTGTGTCATAAAAAAGTTTTGCCAACTCTTTACAATCTTTTTCCTGATATTTTCTAATCATCATAACTTTTTATTCCTTTTCCTATGCAATAAGAAACAGAACAGCAAAATGATAGAAACTCACCTTTACTGTTCTGCTATATTTTCTGCGCTTAGTTTAATGCTTCTCTTTCTACGATTTCACCATCTCTCCAAATGCGTTCTAAATCATAGAATAAACGATTTTCTTCATCGAAGATATGAATAACAACATCTCTGTAATCCATCAATATCCAATTCGCATTCTGATAACCCTCTAACTGTTTCGGCTCCACACCGGCTTTTCCCAGCACTTCATTCACATTGTCTGCCATTGCCTGTACCTGATTACGGTTCATTCCACTTGCAACAATGAAATAATCTGCCAGTGAAGATACTTTTTCAATATTGATAATCTTAATATCCTGTGCTTTCTTATCTTCCATAGCTTCACAGGCTATACGTGCGATTTCTTTACTGTTCATGCTTGCTCAATCCTTTCTGTTTTTTCCCAAGGTGCAATGTTTCATAATAATAAAAAGCCTTTTGCGTTGCAGGATCTATCACTTTTGTATTTCTTTCCAGATAGCTTAAACTATCCTTCAAAATATAATACATACATTCATCCAGATCCATAAACGCTATCTTTCTTACCCATGACAAATGAGGAGCTTTATCCCTGCCAGGCTCAATATAATCTGCAATATACACAATCTTCTCCAAACTTGTCATATTTTCTTTTCCGGTTGTATGCCATCGAATTGCAGAAAGCACTTCAAAATCTGATACCCCGTACTGTTCTTTTGCAATATGCGCTCCCAGCTTTGCATGAATTAAAAATGTATTTTGTTTCTCAGATGGTGAAAGCTCAATATTATTTTTCATACAAAGCTTCAGCTTTTTTTTATTGGAAATACATTTTGCACAATCATGAAGAAGACCGGCAATCTGCGCCTGCTCCATATCTACTCCATGTGCCATCGCCAGCGCAGACGCTGTATACATAACACCCAGCGTATGAATTAGACGATTTTTATCTAAATATCTCTTCAGCTTTTTTTCAATTTCAGCAAAATCATATTTCATGCTTATCACAATCCTTATATATATTATTTTCTCTGATGTAAGAAGCCACTTCATCAGGTACATAATAAATAATAGGGTTTCCCTCAGCAATTCGGGCACGAAGATCTTTCGAAGCTATATCTATAGTTGGAGAATTCATTTTTTCAATTTTCCCCTGATATTTTTCTTTCAAAAAAGAAATCCGGCTATTTAACTGCTCATGGCTTGTGTGGTTTCGAGTTGCCACAAGAACCGTACATGCTTGTAAAATTCTCCCAGGTTCTTTCCATTCTTCAAAATCATACAAAGAATCTGCACCTAGAATAAAATAATAATCTGCATCCGGATTTTGTCTTTTCAGCTTTTCCAGAGTTTCATAGGTATAAGTATAAGTTGTTTTATCCATTTCTTCTAAAGATAATTCGAAATGAGGATTTGATGCAATAGCTCTTTTTACCATTTCCACCCGCTGCTGATTACTGGCTCTGTCTTTACGATTTTTCTTATGAGGCGGATTACCGGCCGGCATAAATAGTATTTTATCTAGCTGAAATTGCTCATAGGCAATTTCTCCTAAAATCAAGTGCCCTATATGAATAGGATCAAAAGTTCCTCCCATAATTCCGATCTTTTTCCTGTTCTCCCACATAGCCAACCCTCTTTTAATATTCTTTTTTAAGGAAGAAAAATCTTCTTTTTGTTATCTTTTCCTTCTTTATATAAAACAATTTTCTTACCAATAACCTGTACAACCTGAGAACGTGTACGTTCTGCTAAAACTGCAGCGATTTCTTTTGGATCATCCATACAGTTCTGAAGTACACTGATTTTTATCAGCTCTCTTGCTTCTAAAGCCTCTGACACTGCAGCTGTATTTTCCGGTGTCAGGCTAGATTTACCAATCTGGAAAATTGGTTCCATTGTCATGGCAAGACCTTTTAAATAAGCTCTTTGTTTGCTTGTCATATTCCTCTCCTGCTTCTATTACTTATAGTAATCAAAATCAAAACCATACATTCGAACAGTGTCGCCCTCTTCAATGCCTGCCTTTTCAAGGTCATCTAAAATTCCGCTTTCTTTTAAGAACTTCTGGAAGAATAAAAATCCTTTTTCTGAATCCAGATTTGTATAGCCAAGCATTTTTTCAATCTTAGGACCTTCAATAATAAATACATGCTCATCTTCTTCATCACGAGAAACTGTATATGGTAAATTTTCTGTAATCAATACATCTTCCGGGAAGAATTCCTGTTCAAAAATAATTGGTTCTTTATCAATCGTATCTAACAGCTGTTTGACATAATACAAAAGTTCTTTTAAGCCTTTTCCACTTACAGCAGATATTGCAAAAACTTTCATACCCTGAGGTTCAAATTCATCACGGATTTTCTGTACCGGATCTTCATCGCCTTCATATACAGCATCAATTTTGTTTGCCGCAATTACCTGAGGACGTTTCATAAGCTCAGGATCATAAGCTTCTAATTCTTTATTAATTTTATATATATCATCAATGGGATCTCTTCCTTCTGTAGATGCTGCATCTACCAAATGAATTAATACCCTTGTTCTTTCAATATGTCGTAAAAACTGATGTCCTAATCCCACTCCTTCTGAAGCGCCTTCAATCAGACCTGGGATATCCGCAATAACAAAGCCATTGCAGCCTTCTAAATCTACAACACCCAAATGTGGATTTAAGGTTGTAAAATGGTAATTTGCAATCTGCGGTCTGGCATTACTTACTCTGGAAAGTAACGTGGATTTTCCTACATTTGGAAATCCAATTAATCCTACGTCAGCAATTACTTTAAGTTCCAGCTGTACCTCCAGCTCCTGTGCAGGCTGTCCCGGCTGCGCATACTTCGGCACCTGCATAGTTGCTGTTGCATAATGCTGGTTTCCTTTTCCTCCGCGTCCGCCTCTTAATACGACCTGTCTTGTATTTGTTCCGGACATATCTGCAATTACTTTTCCGCTTTCCGCTTCTTTAATAACTGTACCTTCCGGTACTTTTAATACAATATCTTTTCCGTTTGCACCATGACATCTTTTTTTACCGCCCTCTTCACCATTACCTGCAGCATATTTACTTTTATGACGATAATCAGTCAGTGCATTCATGCCTTTATCTACTTCAAATATAACGTCTCCGCCCTTTCCGCCGTCACCGCCGTCAGGACCGCCATTTGGCACATAAAGCTCTCTGCGGAAGCTTACATGTCCATCGCCGCCTTTTCCGGAGCGGATATAAATTTTCGCTCTGTCTGCAAACATATTTACCTCTTTCTTTATTGAAAAAAAGTGGCTTCAAACCCATTAAAGATTTGAAGCCGCCCTTGTTATCGTGAATTACTCTTCAGTAGCTACTGGAACAACAGAAACCTGTTTTTTATCTCTGCCTTTTCTTTCGAAACGTACAACACCATCTACTAATGCGAATAATGTGTCGTCACCACCTCTACCTACATTTACGCCTGGATGAATTTTTGTTCCACGCTGTCTGTAAAGGATATTTCCAGCTTTTACAAACTGTCCGTCAGCTCTTTTAGCACCAAGTCTTTTAGACTCAGAATCACGTCCGTTCTTTGTAGAACCAACACCTTTTTTATGAGCGAATAACTGAAGGTTCATTTTTAACATGTCTTTACACCTCCTCGAATATTACATCGATATATTCCATGTATTCTTCTTCTATCCCCTGCAAACCGAGGATAAGCGAATTCAACAACAATTCTGTCTCACTGGAGTAGCCTGCATCTATTTTAAAATACAATTCTCCCAAATCTTCATTTACTTCTACAGTAAAAGTATCTTCGGTAAACTGCTCAATAGAATTTACTGCATTCTGTGCAAGCACAGACGCCGCTGCACACACAATGTCACTGCCGCTTTCGGCATAACCTGCATGTCCCTGCATGGCAAATCCTGAAATTTTCTGTTCTGAATTCTGATAAATCGTCACTCTAATCATATTGATTAAGCATTGATTTTTTCAATTTTAACTTTAGTAAACTGCTGTCTATGACCGTTTTTCTTGTGGTATCCGGTTTTTCTCTTATATTTGTAAACGATAACTTTTTTTGCTTTACCGTTTTCAACTACAGATGCAGTTACACTTGCATTAGCTACGTCTTCGCCAACTTTTAAACCATCGTTGCTTACAGCAAGTACCTGGTCAAATGTAACAGTTTCACCAGCTTCTGCTCCAAGCTTTTCTACTCTGATAACATCGCCTTCGGCTACTTTGTACTGTTTACCACCTGTTGCAATAATTGCGTACATATGGCACCTCCTATTATCATTACTCGCCAAATATGGTGACTTGTTTCCAAGTGCTTATACCTCTTTGTGCGGCATACGCTAATATAATACCAGCTATTTTCCCATTCGTCAATAATTATTTTAATTTTTTTCTATATATATACCGAAAAAAAAGAATTTGTATCAAAAAACAGTCCATATATGAAAATCATCATACCTAAAATAATAGGCAGCACCGTCAGGACAATCAGACTAATTAACACGCTATTGGATTTTATATACCGTTGTTCTTTGCCCTGTTCACCTTTTCGAAGCAGATAATCTGCCGTATAAAAGCCAAAAGGTACTATACATGCCATCGCCAGATAAACACCTAAAAAAGCAACCGGAATTCCCTGCTGTACAAGTATTTCTGATGCTGCTTCTGTCTGTGGAGCATTACCGGAAAGGCCTAACAAAAATGAGGGCAAAAAATTATTGGTAAAATGAAAGAGCGCCGGATAAAACATATTTTCTGTTTCCAGCATAATATAGGTCAAAACCCCTCCCAAAACCGCTGTTGGAAGAAATCTCCATACACTTCCATGAAAAAGACCAAATATAATACCCATCAGCAGTGACAAAAACCATTTATTCTTCCATTTGCTTTGGAAACTTTTTAAAATAAATCCTCTGTGGAGCGCCTCCTCACAGACAGCCGGCATAACGCTGCTAATAAAAACTGATAAAATAAATGGTACACTATAAATGACTTCATTTAACCCTTCGCTGACAGCAAACATTTCCTCCTGAAAAAAATATGCCATAGACATCGTCACAGGGATCATAAGAGCATAAGAACTTACCCACATTAACAATACCCCAAATGTCTTTCTCCATTTAGGCTTTTTCAATGGAAAAATTTCTTTTACAGGTATTTTTAACAGTTTTACCGCAAATATACTTAGAAAAAGAAGATACAGTTCTGTCAGAGCCAGTCCATACATTCCCCACTTCATCTGCGCCCACGCAATAATTGTATAAAAGGACAGCATTACAATTCCAAAAAGCACTATTCCATGCCATGGTTTTAGTTTCCTTCTATTATCTGTGTCAGAATTCCAGTTTTTCTCCATCTAAAACCGCCTCTCTTAATTCATCATCCTGATATACCAGTTTCAAAGAAAAGAAGGGGCTCCCTTCCTGCAGCAGACGGAAAAAGATTTTGTCCCCTTCCCAAAGCTTCAGTGAAAAAATATCTTTTTTATTCACCCACTCTAAGTTTCCTTCTGAACACGAAATCAATTCTCCTTCGTATCCATTTGCCGTATAAAGACACATATATTCTGTATCAGGTTCTTTTCCCTGAGAAGAAAAAGTAAAAGTAATAATTCCCCGAAATTCATAGGAAGTTAAAGTTAATCCCGTTTCTTCCTTTACTTCACGTAAAAGGCAATCCTCGGGACTTTCTCCTTTTTCAAAATGTCCGCCAACACCAATCCATTTATCTTTGTTAATGTCGTTCTTTTTCAATACTCTGTGAAGCATGAGATATTTCTCATCTTTTTCAATATAACATAGAGTTGTTAATTTTGACTTTGTTTCCACAGACGCCTCCTGTTCTTCACAAAAGCTCTTTTAATTCTTCTGCGAGAGATTTCCTCACTTTTTTCCTTGTAACTTCTACAATATTCAATCCTGTCATATCCACCACGGTCCCTTTTATAGGATCCTGCCACAAATACCTTTGAAGTACCTGCATAAGTTCTTCTTTATCTTCGTCTCTCTCCATATTGATAAAATCTATCAATATAATTCCCGACAAATTTCGAAGTCTTAACTGCCATGCAATTTCCTTTGCCGCTTCCAGATTAATTTTGCGAAAAGTTTCCTGCATATCTTTTTTTGATGTAAATTTTCCGGTGTTTACATCAATACACACAAAAGCTTCTGTTTGCTGTATTACCAGAAACCCGCCCGATTTCAGCCACACTCTTTCATTTTGAGCCTGTTCAAATGCTTTTTCCAAATTATACAGTTTATATAAAGGCAGCAGCTTATCCTCATAGTAACGCACAATTTCTTCCTGCTGCTTATAAACTTGCAAATATTTTACTGTATTCTCATATAATTCTTGTTTGTCTGTTACAATTTCCTCTAAGTCCTGGCTATATAAATTTTGTAAAATCTGTGCGTATTCCGGCATACTTTTTTCTAACAGAGAAAAACAAACTCTGCTTTTCCCTTTTTTCAGAACTTCTTCATAGCGTCCCATAAGTTCTTCCAACTCATGCAAAATTTCTTCTTCCTGTGCATCCCTGCAGTTGGTTCTGACAATGATACCTACATTTTCCGGTATTTTGTCTTTGAGAATTTCACGGATTTTTTTCTTTTCTTCCTTTTTCAGCTTACCGGAAAATCCTAGTTCTTTTCTTTCAGAAGTTAATACCAGATAGCGTCCTGTAAAGTTCAAATTACTGGTTACATAAGGAAGTTTACTTTTTATTCCTTCTCGTGACACCTGAACAATGACTTCATCACCAATTTTCAGCACATTATTCTTTTTCACATTAACAAAATAGGGAGAAGCTTTTTCTGCCATAGAATAATAGCACATAATCCCATCTGCAATTTCAATAAAGGCTGCCTGAATATTTTTCTGGATATTTTTTACTTTCCCTATATAAATATTCCCCAAGATACTATCTGAGTTCAAACTCATAGGATTAAGCTGACAAATACGCCCTTCCTTCTCTAAAGCAGCCACTAATATGGGAGTACTCCGGTAATTCATTTCTGTCAATATCAGTTTACTCAATTTCTTCACCTAAATCTTCCAGTGAAATGAGGTTTCTGCACTCCTCTGTTCCCTTATCCGCATAAACTTCCGCTCTGTGAATTGTAAATCTGAAACTGTCAAATTCCTGTTCACAAAAGGCAAAAAATGCCTCCATTACCAATTCTGGTTTTGTGTTTTTGACACTTCCGGCTGCAAGTTTCAGGAAAATCCGATCTCCCTCCAGATGCATATCGTAGATATATGGTCTGATATCTACTTCTTTTTCATTTTTTTTAGTTTTCTTGACAATAAGAATTTCAGACCGTTCAATAAAAGCATTGATCTTATCTTTCCAGCCTGCTTCAGGCTCCATTCCTTCTCGAAATTCCACATAATAGTCAGCAGCAGCTACTAAGGCCATAGCCGTATTGGCTTTTCCATCAGGAATTTTCCGAAAGCTTTTTACTTCCATCCCTTCTACCATCACCTCATTCAGTCTTTTTACTGCTTCTCTACTTGAAATTGGTGTGTTAATTTCCATATCAAAATACTCTGCTGTGCTGGTCACACCAACTCCCAGCGGAGCTGCAAAAGACATAATCATGTGAGGGCTAAATCCTTCTGAATATGCCACATCAATTCCAGCTCTTTTAATTGCTTTTTGGAAGTACCGCATAATATCCAAATGTCCGATAAATTTCATTGCTCCTTCTTTGGCAAATTTCACTCTAACCTTCAACGCAAATTCCTCCTTTATATTTTCCCGCACCACAACCGGAACACTGCATTTTACAGTTTGGCGTTACAACTTCCTGCTGTGCCTTTTTCCATTCATTTTCCAGGAATTTTCTGGTAACTCCTATAGAAATAAAATCCCATGGGAAAATTTCGTCTAAAGGACGTTCTCTTAACGTATAAAATTCCGGATCAATTCCTGCTTCCTGGAATGCTTCCATCCAAAGATCGTAACGGAAATATTCTGACCATGCATCAAAAATAGCGCCTTTTCTATAAGTTGCTTCTAATACATCTGCAACTTTTCTGTCTCCTCTTGCCAGAATACCTTCCAGTACAGTTACATCTGCCTCATGATAATTGTATTTAATACTCTTTTGATTTAATTGCGCCTTAATTTCTTCTTTTACAATCTTTGCCTTATCCAGATAATCTTCTTTACGGAACATACTTGCCCACTGGAACGGAGTAAATGGTTTTGGAACAAAGAAAGATGTGCTGACTACAATCTGACATTTTCCATGTCTCTGATCTTTTGGAATTTCATAATATCTCTTAGCAATTGCCTCTGCTAAATGTGCAATTCCCTTCATATCTTCCTCTGTTTCTGTAGGCAGTCCCAGCATAAAGTAAAGTTTCACTCTTGTCCAACCGCCATCAAAAGCTTTTCCGGCGCCTTCTAAAATAACTTCTTCCGTAAGTCCTTTATTAATTACATCTCGCAATCTCTGAGAACCTGCCTCCGGAGCAAAAGTCAGACTGCTCTTCTTAATATCCTGTACTTTACTCATAACATCCAGAGAAAAAGCATCAATACGCAGAGACGGTAAAGAAATATTTACTTTTCTCTGAGAACATTCTTCAATTAAATAATCAATCAGCTCCGGAAGCTTGGAATAATCGCTGGAACTTAATGAACTTAATGAAATTTCTTCATGACCGGTACTCTCCAGCATCGCCTTCGCTGTTTCCTTTAACACCTCTACATCTTTTTCTCTTGTAGGACGATACAACATACCTGCCTGGCAAAAACGACATCCACGGATACAGCCTCTCTGAATTTCCAAAGTAACCCTATCTTGTGTTGCCTTAATAAAAGGAACCACTGGCTTTGTAGGATAATAAGTATTTGTTATATCCATAACAACCTGTTTTTCTATCTTTTCTTTTGCATGGGGATTATTCGGTTTAAAGGAAGCAATGGTTCCGTCTTCATGATATTCTACATCATAAAAAGCCGGTACATAAATTCCAGGTATTTCCGCTGCTCTTTCTAAAAATTCTTTTTTACTTTTTCCAGCTTTTTTATATGCTTTATATTCGTCTAAAAGATCATTAAAAACAGTTTCTCCCTCTCCTATATAAAACATATCAAAGAATGGTGCTAACGGTTCCGGATTATAAGAGCATGGTCCTCCTCCCATTACCAGTGGATATTCTTCACCCCTGTCTTTGGCACGTAAAGGCATCTGTGCCAAATCTAAAATTTGAAGTACATTTGTGTAGCACATTTCGTATTGAAGTGTAATACCCAGAAAATCAAAATCTTTGATTTTATCCTGTGACTCCAATGCAAATAACGGAATTTTCTTTTCCCTCATAATGGCATCTAAATCCGGCCATGGTGAGTACACTCGTTCACACCAAGTATCTTCTCTTTTGTTGAACATGTCGTAGAGGATTTGAATTCCTAGATGAGACATTCCTATAGAATAAACATCCGGAAATGCCATACAAAATCGAATATCTACTTCATCTTTATTTTTCATAACCGAGTTAACTTCATTCCCTATGTAAGAAGCCGGTTTTTCTATTTTTAATAATATTTCATCACTTAAAGCTAATTTTCTCATGATTTTCCTTTCTCATTGCGGTTATTCAATCCATAGTATTATAAACATTTTAGAAGAGAAGTTCAAGAGTGGAGAAAAAATATCAAGAAAAAGAAAGCATGAAAGCAAGATCCTCTCAAATCTCCACTCTCATGCTTCATTATCAGGAATAACTCTGCCCGTTTTGTTTTTTTCTCCCTTGTCCTACTTCTGATCCAATCGCGCCTACAACAATAATTACTGCTCCAATTATCTGCAATACTGTAAGATGTTCGTGGAATATAAAAAATCCCACCATTGTCCCTACAACAACCTCGAGCGCAGACAGAATACTTGTCGTTGTCGCCTCAACATATTGAGTAGATTTAACACATGCTACATTTGCCACCATTGTGCAGAGAATACCAATTCCAAATAAATCCCATAGGAGATTTGATGTCGGCGCTGCTGCAAAATGTCTTGTAACTGTATTAAAGTCTATACCAAATAACAATACTACTGCTGCTCCAAGGAAACCATAGACCAACAGTGTATCTCTGTCATAGTCTTTTGCAAAAAATTTTGGCAGCAGGATTTGCAGCGCAACACCAATACCATTGATTATTCCTGCAAGAATTCCAATCGTATCAAGTTTAATATCTCCTCCGCCAATAAGATTTGCTACAAGAACAGCTCCAATCAAACAGACAAAAATTGTAATAATCTTGCTCTTTTCCATTTTTTCCCTAAACATAAACCTGCCAAGAATTGCAACCCATATAGGACTCATAAACATCAACACAGTTGCAACACCAACAGGAATTCTTGACACTGCCACACTGTAACTGACAAAACTGATACTGTAGGCAACTGCCCCATACACAATACAAATTATAAGCCCTTTCAGGTTAATCTTCAAAGCTGTCGGTTTTGTCAAGAGAAGAAACAGAAAATAAGCTGCCCCTGCAAGCGCACAGCGAAAAAAAGAGATTTCAATATTGGAAAACTGGTATTTTGAAAGGTCGCGTACGAAAATCCCCATAATTCCCCACATAACTGCAGTAATCACTGCCAATATAATTCCTCTGCTGCGCTTATTCATGACTTGTCTCTCCTTCACTTATATTCCTGTAGACTACTTCATTTTCCTTCAAGGTCATAAGCACTTGGATATGAGCAAGTTCTTCTGCCTCCGTTTTCAGAGGGTTTTTATCAAGAATAACAAAATCCGCCTTTTTCCCCACAGTAATGGTTCCCTTTTCTGCCTCCTCGTGGTACTGGTAAGCAGCATAACTGGTAATTGCCTTTAGTGCCTCAAGCACCGGAATTCTCTGATTTACTCCAATCGCCTGACCGGTTCTTGATATACGGTTTACTGCACTGGAAACTGTCCTCATCATATCTGGCGGAACAACCGGTGTATCCTGATGGAAGGTAAACTTCATTCCATACTCAAGAGCATCTTTCACAGGAGATATCTGACTTCCTCTGTCCTGTCCAAAATTTTTCATATGGATATCACCCCAGTAATATGTGTGAGCAACAAAAAAGCTGGGAATTATTCCAATTTTTTTCATTCGCTCTAATTGGTCCTTTCTGACAAGCTGTGCATGTACCATGACTGCACGATTGCTGTCTTTCTCCTCTCTTGCTTGTAACTCCTTCTCAAACTGTGTGATATATTGCTCTGCCGCCGCATCCCCGTTACAATGTGCAAGAAGCTGCTGCTTCTTATCAAGTGAAAGTGCAATATAGGCTCTTAATTTCTCATCACTGTGAATTGGATAACCACAATACGTCTCTTCCCCTTCATAAGGTGTTGTCATCCACGCTGTTTTCCCCTGTGGAGAACCATCAAGAAACACTTTAAATCCACCTATTTTAAAATGATTTTTATACTGCCCGTCATATTCCGGCTCTGCTTCAGGCAGGTCTGATGCGGTCATTACATCCACATATCCGACCACATCCAATTTCAAAAGTCCCGCACTTGATGCATATTTCAACAGCTGGAACAATGGCTTTCCCACCATTCCATCCTGCACAGTGGTCACCCCATAGCTTGCATACATTTTCTGCGCTTCCCCAATCAGTCCCATCAGTTCTTCCATAGATGTCATGGGAAGTTTTGCCTGAAATTCTATAAATGCCTTCTCTTCCATATAACCGTCCGGTTCTTTCGTTCCTTCAACCCTTCCATAACGACCTCCCGGACAATCTTCTGTCTCCTCTGTAATTCCCTGAATTTCAAGTCCTCGACTGTTTGTCACGCCCATATGGGAAGACGCATGAATTAAAAGAACCGGATTTTCACTGCTGATTTTATCCAGCACAGTCTTATCCGGATGCTTTCCTTCGGCAAGAAAATTCTGGTCATAATTACATCCGATAATCCAAGCATCTTCCGACAGATTTCTCTTCTTCTTAAAATTCTTCATAATTTCTATAATTTCTTCAAAATCCTTACAAAGAGACAAATCGCACTGTGTCATCGCATTGGCTGCACCAACAAAATGAGAATGTGCATCAATAAATCCCGGCATCATCACCCTGCTTCTCAGATCAATTACTTCATCTGCATCTTCTTTCAGTTTCATCACATCCTCAGTAGTTCCAACTGCCTTAATCCGCCCATTCTCTACACACACTGCTTCTGCATACAGCGCATTATCTTCCATTGTCAAAATCGTTCCATTTATATAAAAACTCTTCATAAATTCTCCCTTTTCTTCTTATCTCTTCCATTTCTTATCTACTACCATACAATAAAAAAGAAAAAGAGACACTACCGCAAACACGACACACTGTATACTTTTCTATCAAATTCAGACATTATGTTTATGCACTTTTCTATATTCACCGGGAAGGACTCCGAATTCCTCTTTAAACATTTCATAAAAATGACTGGAATTCCGAAATCCCACCTGCTGCATTACTGCAGATACACTCATATCTGTTTCTTCCAACAATATTTTTACCTTCTTCAGCATTACCTTCTGACAGTATCGGGTAATCGTAAGTCCTGTAAATTTTTTAATGACTCTGTTCAGGTAATCTCCACTATAATTCAATTCTTTTGCCAATTGCTGTCTGGAGTATTTTCCCGGATTTTGCTCGATTAAAAATTTAATACGTTCAAACAGCTGTTCCTCTACTGTGGAGTCAAAAGTTACATGCCGTATTGTGTAGAATTCCTGTTCCTGCAGGATTCCGAATAAACGTTCCACCAAACCATTAAAAATATGCAAATATCCGGGAGCTTTTTCTAATAATTCTCTTGTCATACGTTCAAAAATTTCATAAGTCTGACTGACTCCGGTATCCCCGTCTTTTGAAGAAATATAAAGATAGTCCTTTTTATAAAATGCTTTTTCGTCCATACTGGACATTAAAAACCGATAAATACTGCCGCTTCTTCTTTTGGAAGTTTCCAGCATCTCTCGAATATATTCCTTTGAAAGGCACAAATACACCACAAAAAAATCCCTGCCGGAAATTTCTCTGTGCTTTGTGTTACGATTAATAAAACAGCCCTCTCCCTTTCTATACACATAGGTGCTGCTCTCAATCTGCTGTTCCACTGCACCTTCCAAAACATACATCAATTCATAATAATCATGCTGATGAATTTTAATTCCCCACTCTTCCGGAAATACCATTTTTCCGTCTATACTGGTTCCCTCTACCTGTTGCTGGGTGGTAAATTTCTTTCCATCACTAATTCCCCCAAAACTAATATTCTTCTTTTTTTCATACTGTCCTCCAGACATCACATTAATGGCAAATGGTACCTTTAAGTATCTCATATGATCTGTCCGAAGTATTTCCTGCTGTCCTTCTTTCTCATCTCTGGATGTAATTTTAATCTCATCATCCAGCGCATACCATGGGAATATAAACATATTTTCCTGTTCTCCCTCCTATATTTCTGCTACTTATCTTCCCTCATTATCCTATAATTATCAGAAAATAGCAAGGGAAACGCAATTTTCCTAAAATAATAAAAGATAACAGACATACTATCTGTTACCCTTTTATTATCAGCCTCTATTTTTTCTTCAATATCCGAAAAACTATAAAAGAATTTTCTTTCCGCCTTCTACAACTTCTCCATTCACTACATAATATGCAGCGTTTTCTTCTGGTTTTATATAAATCTGAATTTCTGTAATATCGCTTTCTTTTTTGCCGGTTTCTTCTGTCCAGGCTTTTTTCACTGCTGCTCTGACTTCATTTATATCATATTCCTGACCTGCATACTGTACAAATACGGTTTCTGTCACTTCTTTTTTTACTGTGCTTTTTTTCGCAGCTGTTTTCTTTGTTGTTTTTGTTGTTGCTTTTGTTGCCTTTTCTGTTACTTTTTCTGTCTTCGCCGGAGTAGTCTTTGTTGTTGCTTCTGTTACACTTTTTGTAGTTGTTCTTTTCATAAGTGTTATCCTCCTTTTTCCTCTGTCTTATCATGACGCCTTTTATCATATACCTTTTTTGAAAATATTTCAATATCTGATTATTCGTCTAACATTTCCAAAGACAAATCGTTAAGCTTGCATAAGGTATTGACTACTGCAAAGATAATCACTGCTCCCAGCTTGGCAGTGGTATTGTCCTGGTCAAAGCGTGGGGAAATCTCACATATATCAAATCCACGAATTTTACGCGTTCTTAAAATATGTTTAATAATAGGAAGAACCACCTCCGGATCTAATCCTAAAGCCTGCGTAGCACTTACCCCCGGTGCAAAAGCAGAAGAAAATACATCTGTACAAATCGTAATATATGCAGAATTACATTTATACAAAAACGTATCTACCTTTTCTAAGATGGTAGAGAAATTAGAATTTTGTATTTCTTTAGCCAGAATATAATTTGTTCCCAATGCTTTTGCATATTTAAACAAACTCACAGTATTACTGTGTTCCTGAATACCCAGAGGCAAATAGCGGTATTCAGCATTTTCTTTTTTATAAATATCAGCAATCTGGCGGAACATAGAGCCGGAAGATGGCCCATTATCATAAGGTCTTAAATCAAAATGTGCGTCAAAATTAATAATTCCCATATCCAGAGTATGATTTTCCTTCTTTAAATCTGCCATTTGTCCCTGAAAATGTCCGAAAGTGGTTTCATGTCCACCTCCCAGTACAATTGGAAACAAATTCATTTGCAAAAGCTTCTCCACTGCCAGACCTAAAAGTCTTTGTCCTTCTTCCATAGAAATTTCATCGCAAAGAATATTCCCCGCATCATAAAACTTCACTTCCTGCGAAAAAGTACAAGGAAGATTTGACATCTGACCTCTGATAAAATCCGGTGCCAGAGCAGTTCCTACTCGTCCCTTATTTCGCTTAACCCCCTGCTCACTGCAAAAACCAATAAAGGCAAACGCTAACTTACTTTCCGGTACTTCTTCCTGCTGATTTAAATCCAAAGGCTTTACCCATTGATGCCATCGAAACGCATCATAATCTGTGGTGCTGTCTACGCGTCCTTTCCAATACTCCATAGCGCTTATATAGTTTGTTAATAACATCTCTTTCCCCTTCCTTCTTCATTTCTACTGCAGTTCCTCCAGCATCTGCAGAACTGTTTTTTTAGAAACAGGATGGCGCAGATTTGGTGCAATTTCGCTCAAAGGTTTTAAGACAAAATCACGCAGATGCATTTCAATATGAGGAATAATCAAATCATCTGTTTCCATTACTACATCATCATATAATAAAATATCTAAATCTAAAGTACGTGGTCCCCAGCGTACAATCCGCTCTCTGTGGGCTTCTTTTTCTATCTCATGGAGCACATCTAAAAGCTCTTCCGGAGAAAGCAGTGTTTTTATCTGGGCACAGGCATTTAAAAAGTCATCCTGTTCTACTCCGCCATAAGGCTCTGTTACCAGATATTTCGATACCTTTTCCACCTGACAGCCTTTTACCTTATTTAAGGCTTCCATTGCTCCGTCCAAATATGCTTTTTTATCTCCCATATTAGAGCCCATACCCAAATATGCCCTGTGCCAAAATCTGCTGATTTTTACAGAGGCATACTTTAACGGAAGACCGATTGGCGCCCACGGTTTCTTTAATTCCAAGGTGACGCCTGCCAGCAGCGGATATTCAAATAACAATGCTTCTACCAGATTTTCTGCTGCTGCCTCAATCAATTTATAGGTATTTTCCTGCATAAAATTTGTAATAAAATGACTTACAGAGCCATAATCAATGGAACATTCCAGTTCATCTGTTGTTCCTGCTTTTCTGGTATTTGTATATAAAATTACAGACACAATAAAACGCTGTCCTAATTTTGTTTCTTCCGGAAATACCCCATGTCTGGCATAAATTTCCAAATCTTCTATATGAATTTCATCATATTTCATCATGCTTTACACTCCCTTAAAATAGCCTGTGTCATTCGGATTGCCCGTAAGTTTTCTTTTACATCATGTACACGCACAAAGGCCGCACCTTTTTCAACCCCCATAACCGTCGTAACCATGGTTCCTTCTACACGTTCATCAGAAGGCAGATCTAAGGTCAGTCCAATTACAGATTTTCTGGAAGTAGCAAGCAAAACAGGATATCCGATTTCTTTCAATTTTTCCAGTTGATGAATGGCGATTAAATTCTGCTCATAAGTTTTACCAAATCCTACACCGGGATCTAAAATAATATGTTCATCAGGAATATTTGCTGCCTTTGCAATGGCTACGGACTCTCTTAAATCCTCACACATTTCTTCCATAAAATCACCATAATCTGTATTATCCCGATTATGCATCAGACAGCATGGAACCTGATACTGTGCAATTAACTGGGCAACTTTTTTATCATATTTTAATCCCCAGATATCATTTACCATATCAGCTCCTGCCTTTAATGCAGCTTCCACAACCTGGCTTTTGTAGCTGTCAATGGATACCGGAATATCAAAATTTTTCTTTATCATTTCAATAACAGGGACAACACGTTCTATTTCTTCCTGTATAGTAATCTGCACATGTCCGGGACGGGTAGACTCACCTCCCACGTCAATAATACCTGCGCCTTCTTCAATCATATCTGCAACATGCTGTTTTGCTTTTTCCAGATTATTCCATCTTCCCCCATCTGAAAAAGAGTCCGGTGTTACATTTAAAATCCCCATAATATTACAGTCATTTTCTACATCAAAAAAACGATTTCCGATTTTCATCATTTCTTTCTACCTCTTTACTTTTATATTTTTAATTTATTATTTTTCTTCTCTGCTGACCAGTTACATTCTGAAAAAGCCGGACAAAATTTACACATCCTGGACTGTTTATCTGCCCGGTAAATCAATCCTGCAAGGTTCTGTTCCCGTCTTGTTTCTACACTTCTGTGAGCTGTAATAGCTGAAACAATCTCCCTTTTTTCCTCTTGGTTAAACCCACAGTCCTTTAGTATTTTTTCTGCCAGTTCTGCCCCTGCTTCCTCATGAGATATCCCCTCAGAATACTGTAAAAATCTCCCTATATCATGAAGGAATGCTGCCGCATAAATCATTTCCTTTGAAATACCACAGTTTTCTTCCAGATTTTCTATGTATGCAATTCTCGCCACATCCAGTAAATGCTCAATCCCATGTTTACAGAAGATCCTGTCCTTTTCTGCTTCTTTTAACTGTGCAATATGCAATTTCCATAAAGGATGGTCTGAAATTCCATTAACACGTTCCATATTATCTTGACTCCAGCATTCTGTAAAATTGATTTTGGAGCTTTTCGTCTTCATTAAACACACCTCTCGTAACAACTGTCACTGTCTTTGCCCCCGGCTTTTTAATTCCACGCATTGTCATACACATATGCTCTGCTTCAATTAGAACCATGACTCCATAAGGTTTTAATTCTTCCATAAATACATCTGCAATCTGCGCTGTCAAACGTTCCTGAAGCTGAAAACGCTTTGCAAAAACTTCTAATGTTCTGGCAATTTTACTCAGTCCTACTACTTCTCCGTTGGGAATATAAGCAACCGCTGCTTTCCCATAAAAAGGAAGCATGTGATGCTCACAGAAAGAATAAAAAGGAATGTCTTTTTCCATTACCATATCATTATTATCTACATGAAATCTCTTTTTTAAATGCTCTGCTGCGTCATCTGTATAGCCTGCTGCCAGCTCTTCGTACATTCTGGCAATGCGGTCCGGTGTCTCTAAGAGTCCTTCTCGGTGAATATCCTCTCCGATACCTTCTAAAATTAATCTTACGCCTTCTTCAATTTTTTTCTTATCCATTTCTTCTTCCTCCATCCTGTATTGCCTTGGCTGCTATACCAAGAAAAGATAAGGAACCAAAAATAACCAGCACATCCTCGGCTCCCATATAGCTTAAATTCTTCTCAATCGCTGCTTCTATGCTCTCACCTGTCTCAACAGAAGCATTCACCTTTTCCACATGTTTTCTCAAATCCTCTGCCGGCAAAGCACGGGGATTATCCGGCGTTTCCACAGTAATAATGTGTTCTGCAAGGGGTGCTGTAATTTCAATAATTTTTTTATAATCTTTATCCTGAAAAACTCCAAAAACATAATACAGCTTTTTTCCTTTGAAATATAATTCCAAAGATTTTCTTAAAGCTTCTGCTGCCTGCGGATTGTGAGCACCATCTAAAATAATCAGTGGATTTTGAGACATTACGGTAAACCTTCCCGTCCATTTTGTCTCTTTCATTCCTGCATATACTGCTTCATCCAGTAAAGAAAAACCAGCTTTACGAAGCTGATTAACGGCTTCTAAAGCCAATGCTCCGTTTTCTATCTGAAATTCTCCTGCCAGAGAAATCTCTATATTTTTCCATTCTTTATAGGAAAAACTCTGTTGGATGTATCCATAATGTACATCTTTAATTTCTTCTCTCTCTACTTCACAAAATTGGCATTCTTTCTCTTTACAGACCCTCTGAAGCACCTCTTTTGCTTCTTCTTTCTGAACAGCTGTCACCATTGTTGTATGAGGTTTAATAATACCTGCTTTCTGAGCAGCAATTTCTTTTAATGTTTTTCCTAATATATCTGTATGATCCATACTGATTGGCGCAATAACTTCCAGTTGTGTTGTCTCAATAATGTTTGTGGCATCTAAAGCGCCTCCCAGTCCTGTTTCCAGAACTACAATATCACAATTTTTTTCCTTAAAATATAAAAAAGCCAGGGCTGTTTCAATTTCAAAAGCAGTAGGAACTCCTGCTTTCTTTTCCTTCATATCAGCTACCGCATCTGCAATAGCTGTTACATGTCGCGCCAAAGCTTCTTTTTCAATAATTTCTTCATTCACCTGAATTCTCTCTCGATAAGAAAACAGTGTAGGAGAAATATATCGCCCTGTCCGATACCCTGCTTTACGCAAGATTGTGGACAGATACGCCAGCACCGTTCCCTTGCCATTTGTTCCGGAAATGTGAATAAATTTCAAACTTTCCTGGGGATTATCAAGTCTGTCTAACAGTGCTTTCATATTCTCCAAGCCAAGTACACTTCCGTATTTGGAGGTTTCATCCAAATATACTCTTGCTTCTTCGTAATTCATGTCTGCTCCTATCTGAGATATTCTCTTTTTTACGACTCATTATAGACCTCTTTTACAGTAATCTCAACATTTTTTTCAATTTTATAGTCTTTTTAAGCGTAAAAAAAATAGACAGTTGGAAAAAACCATGCTACAATAAGAAAAATAAAAATATCAGGTGTGCCCAATTTATGGAAGACTGCCAAAAAAGGTTCTGAAAATGAGCCTCTTTTGGCAGTCTTTTTTTTGTTTCATAGGAAATTACACCATACACAGGAGGAAACCATGTATTTAATGATTGATAATTATGATTCTTTTGTCTACAATCTGGCTTGTTATCTGGAAGAATGTGGAGAAAAGGTCTTGTTAATACGAAATGATAAAATTACTATACCGGAAATAGAAGAACTGTTATCCAGCAGGTGTTTGGAAGGTTTGATTTTATCTCCCGGTCCCAAAAGTCCCAAAGACTGTGGAAACTGTAAAGAAATTCTGGAAAAAACCGCAGGAAAAATCCCCATTTTAGGAGTTTGTCTTGGACACCAGATTATCGGTCATGTGTTTGGTGCATCCATACAAAAAGGAGCAAAACCCATGCACGGAAAAGTTACACAAATACGAAATAATCAGACAGGACTTTTTGAAGGTCTTCCGAAAACATACCCGGTAACCAGATACCACTCTCTTGTTGTTTCTGACCATGCTTTTCCGGATTGTCTGAAAATTGATGCTCTTTCCGAAGACGGCGTTATTATGGCGCTTCATCACAAATCATTTCCTATTTATGGAGTACAGTTTCATCCCGAAGCAGTTCTTACAGAATATGGTCATGAACTGTTAAAAAATTTTACAAAAATATGTAAGAAATGGAGAGAAAACAATGGTTACGAAAGTTAAAAAACTGGATTTTTACAAAAGAGCAGAAGATATTTTTGAAAAATATAAAGATGAAAGTATGGCAATTTTTTTAGACTCTTCTTTAGAAAATGCTATGGGACAATACTCCATTATCGGTCTAAAACCCTATCTTATTTTAAAGGAATGTGATGGTGTTTTTTACGAAAATGATGTGCCTCAGGAAATAACCTTCGAAGAAGGTATGCGGAAATATTTAAAAAAACAGGAAGAAAAAAATCCCACAAACCTTCCTCTTATTGCCGGTGCACTGGGTTATTTTTCTTATGATTACGGACGAAAATTCGAACAGATTTCCAGCCGTCACCCCAAAAAACTTTCTGTTCCTGATGCATTATTTGTCTTCTATGACCTTCTGATTATTGATGACAAAGTTGAAAAATCTCTATACATCACCGCACGGGGAGAAACAAAAAATCAGGATACGGCAATTGCAGATTTAGAACAGGAAATGAAAGAATGTCTCTCTTATAAAAGACCTGAAAAGCAATTCTCTCTTGCCAAATTCACACCAAATTTCACAAAAGAAGATTACAAAAATGCCATTGACAAAATGATTTCTTATATTATAGAAGGTGATATTTACATCGCAAATATGACGCAGCAGCTCACCATAGAAAGTAAAAAATCTCCTTATGACGTATACCGTTATCTGCGTACCCATAACCCTTCACCCTTTGGAGGATTTTTCCAATGTGATACGTTTCAAGTGGTATGTGCCTCACCGGAACGCTTTTTAAAAGTAAAAGACCGATACATTGAAACACGCCCGATTAAAGGTACCAGAAAACGCGGGGAAACTCCCGAGGAAGATCGGCTATTAAAGGAAGAACTGAAAAACTCCTCCAAAGACCGCAGTGAGCTTTTAATGATTGTGGATTTGGAAAGAAATGACTTAAACCATGTCTGTGAAGCAGGAAGTGTAAAAGTAACCGAACATTTTGCAGTAGAAACTTATTCCACTGTTTTTCATTTAGTTACTACCATCATCGGAAAATTAAAAGAGGAACTTCATTCCTTTGATTTAATCGAAGCTGCTTTTCCTGGAGGGTCAATTACAGGGGCACCTAAGATACGGGCCATGGAAATTATTGATGAATTAGAGCATGACCGGCGTAATCTGTATACCGGTTCTATGGGGTACTTCTCCTTTGACGGAAATTGCGATTTTAATATTATCATCCGCACAGCTGTTCATCAGGATAATCAATATCATCTGGGCGTTGGCGGAGGAATTACCTGTGAGTCAGATTTAGAATTTGAATACGAAGAAACACTGCAAAAAGCAAAAGCTCTTTTAGAAGCTTTATGGGAGGAAAAATAATGTTTATACCGGATGAAGGGTATTATTTTGGATTAGGCGCTTTTGAAACCATTGCTGTTGAAAATGGTTTTCCTCAATTTTTACCCCAGCATTATAAGAGGCTTCTTTCAGCGCTGAAATTTTTAAATCTAAGTGTTGATTTTTCTGAGATAGAAAAAAAAGTAAACGTGACCCTTTCTCAAAAAGAAATGCAAAAAGGAAGAAAAGTATTAAAAATTACAGTTTCTGAAGAAAATATTTTCGTAACCACACGATTAAATACTTATCAAAAAGAAGATTATGAAAAAGGATTTTCCACTGCCATTTCCAATGTAAGAAGAAATGAAACCTCTCCTTTTACTTATCATAAAACTTTAAATTATGGGGATTGTATTATGGAAAAACGGCATGCAAAAGAAATGGGCATTCAGGAACCTGTCTTCCTGAATACAAAAGGAGAAATTGCAGAAGGCGCTACTACCAATATCTTTTTTATAAAAGATAATCAGATAATAGCCCCTCCTCTATCTTGTGGAATGCTCCCCGGTATTATACGGGAATACCTTTATTCGACCTATCCTATAAAGGAACAAATCATTCTGCCTGAAGATATGGGAGAATTTGATGAAATGTTTCTCACCAACTCTCTTCTGGGCATTATGCCTGTTTGTAAGCTTGGAAGTTATACTTTTCCCAGTATGAACACCGGAAGAAAATTGTTACAGGAGTTATATAATTCCCAGCGCAGCCTTTGCTAAACGGTCCACTGCCTCGTTTAACTCGACTCCACTGTGGCCTTTTACTTTATGAAAAACCACCTGCACATTTTGCAGGGTATCATAAAAAGCTTTATAACGAATGGTTCCCGGCTTATTTCGTTTCCATTCTCCCGTTGCCCAGGACTCAATTCCCTGGTAATCATAATAGAGATGCAGTTTGGAAATGTGGTTTTTTTCACAATATTCCATGACAGCCATTGCGCCCTCCAGCTCCCCTGCCACATTTCTCATACTGACATCTTCTGTATGGAAAAAAGCTTTGCTCATTTCTTTTCTCTGTCCCTGATAAAGAAGGATGCAGCCATAGGAATATGCCTTTTGTGCTGCATCAAAACTTCCGTCCACATAGGCAATACAGGCATCTGCATCTGTCTCCGATGGATTATCTTCTTTAGAAGTATTCCCCAAATATGCTTCCGCTTCTGCTTTTGTGGCAAAGCTTTTAAACTGTGCTCCGGAATAACCGTCAACATTTGCCTTGCATTCAGCCCATGTGGCGAAAATTCCTGTTTTCTTTCCTTTTTTTACTGCATATACTTTTTTTGCCATAAATTCTCCAAATCCTTCTAAGGTCTGAAACCTTCAAATATAAAATGATCAAAATATTTTTCTGCCGCCTTTAACTGCTCCTTACTCTTGATGGTCCAGGCATAAGCAGGACATCGAAAAAGGTTTCTGCATATCCACAGAGAAATCCCTTTTCTTCCTTTCCAGTCATAAGCAATAAAATCCGGTTTTGTCAAAAAATTCAACAACAAATGCCGCATAATATAATATTGAGGATGATGCCAGCCTTCTTCTTTCTGATAATTCATAGAAAGCTGCCCTCTGCAAATCCAAGGTCTGTTTTTCTTATACCACAACAAAACCTGTGGATGAAAAGACTCAATACAGTATTCCCCTTCATAATTCTGCAAAATTTCATCCGCTTTTTCACAAATTTTACTTCCGTCTTTATATTTTAATTCAACAATCAAAGGTACTTTTCCATCTACCAGCTTTAACACATCCGTGAACAGCGGAATTCTTTCCTTTGAAAAAAATACAGGATACTGACAAAGCTCCTCATAAGTACATTCATCCACCTCTTTGTCAATCCCACAATTTCTCCGCAGATGGAAGTCATGAGTAACTACTACCTGTCCGTCTTTTGTAAGCTGCACATCCAGTTCAATGCCATATCCTGCTTTTACTGCTCTTTCAAAAGCTGCCATGGTATTTTCCGGAGCATTGCCTGCATTATAATGCAAACCTCTGTGAGCATAATAAACCTTTTTCACCTGCTTTGGCCTTTGAAACATCCTCGGCATTACAAGCCCTAAATAAGAAACACCGGTAATTGCTGCTGCTGTTTTCATCTTCATACCTTAATCCTCCACATCAAAATGTTCCCATACCTTTTTCTTTCCCTGTGGCTTACTGTCACCATACTTCACCATGCACATGGTAATCATTGCCAAAACTGTAAAAATACAGGCATAGGGGAATAATATACGATAAGAAATATGCTGCATTAAAAATCCGGAAAAAATCGGTGTAAAAATCTGTGCTGCCATAGAAAAAGTATAATATACTCCTGTATATTTTCCTACATCTCCTAAAGAACAAATTTCCACTACCATAGGCAGAGAATTTACACTGATAGACGCCCAGCCAATACCGATTAACACAAATCCAATATTAATCGCCGGATGATATACCGGAAAAAATGCAGCTGACAGATAACTGATAAGTAAAAGTACCAATCCTCCCTGAATACACTTTTTTCTACCGAACTTTTCAGAAATAATCCCAATTGGAATATAGCTGCAAATTGCCGCAACTGTAGCAACCATTAAACAATCTGCAAATCCGCCGCCTTCCAGTCCCCATACCTTTACGGCATATCTGGAAAAGGCTGTGGTAACTGCATTATATGCTGCAAACCAGAAGAAAATAGAAAGTAAAATCATATAAAGACTCTTCTTCACCGGTTTCGGCAGTTCTTTTGTATTTTCAGCTATTGTTTCTCCTGCAAGCTCCTCTTCCTGGATTTCCTCCTTTTCAATTTCAGCTGCAATTTTCTTTTCCTTCACAGTAAGAACCAGTAGGATTACAGCGGCTGCCATAAGAAATGCAACTCCTGCAAAAACTGCAGTATAATCCGGTCTTTTTCCTCCCTTTACTAAAAACCGAATAAGAAGGAGTGTATAGACGCCACCAACAGCGCCCATTAAATTAATAACTGCATTTGCCTTACTTCGCAATGGCTTCGGTGTTAAATCCGGCATAAGCGCCACTGCGGGAGAACGGTAAAATCCCATAGCTACAAGTAAAACCGCCAGACATGCCACGAACATGATAAAATTCTGATTTTTATCTGCAAAAGGCAGCAGCATTAAAAATAAAACCGCAACTCCTGTCCCTGCAATTATAAAAGGCGTTCTTTTACCAAGCCGAGTATTTGCCTTATCTGACAAAGTTCCAAAGAATGGAAGCAGAAAAACTGCTAAAATATTGTCTGCTGCCATAATGGCTCCCGTAAAAGTTTCATTTAAATGAAACGTGTTTTGCAAAATTAATGGAATAACATTATCATACATCTGCCAAAATGCACAGATGGACAAAAATGCAAGCCCAATAAAAAAAGTTCTTCTGTAATTCAGTTTTTCCATTCTCTTCCTCCTCAAGTCAGGCTCAGCCTGTTTATAAAATCATTTTATCACAAACAGAAATAATACTCAAACAAAACAGGAGTCGTTACATGAAACAACTCACGTTTCATATAATGACTCCTGTCCTATTTTACTGTGAAATTAAAAATTAAATTCTGGCTACACCTGTTTTTCTGGCTGCTTCTGCTACTGCTTTTGCTACTGCCGGTGCTACACGTTCATCAAATGGATTTGGAATAATGTAATCCGGATTTAATTTATCTTCTTCGATTAAGTTTGCAATGGCATAAGCTGCTGCAACTTTCATTTCATCATTAATATCTTTTGCACGAACATCTAATGCTCCACGGAAAATTCCCGGGAATGCTAAAACGTTATTAATCTGATTCGGGAAATCACTTCTGCCTGTACCTACTACTGCTGCTCCTGCATTTTTTGCTAATTCCGGCATAATTTCAGGAGTTGGGTTTGCCATTGGGAAAAGAATTGGTTTTTCAGCCATGTTCTTCACCATTTCTTCTGTAACTGTACCAGGTGCGGAAACACCGATAAATACGTCTGCACCTTTTAATACTTCTTCTAAAGTACCTTTTTCCATGTTCTTATTACAGATTTCAGCCATTTCCATCTTTTCTGCATTTAAGTTTTCTCTTCCTTTATAGATGGCTCCCTGGCGGTCACACATTACTACATTTTTCAGTCCCAGACTTACTAAAAGTTTAATAATTGCAATACCTGCTGCACCTGCTCCGGAAGTAACTACCTTGATATCTTCCAGATTTTTTCCTACTAATTTTAAAGCATTGATTAAAGCTGCTGCTGTTACAACTGCTGTTCCGTGCTGGTCATCATGGAAAATCGGAATATCACAGCATTCTTTTAATTTTCTTTCGATTTCAAAGCATCTTGGAGCAGAAATATCTTCTAAGTTTACTCCGCCAAAGCTTCCTGCTAATAAGCTGACTGTTTTTACAATATCATCTACATCTTTAGAGCGTACACATAATGGAAACGCATCTACGTCTGCGAATGTTTTAAATAATGCACATTTTCCTTCCATTACCGGCATACCTGCTTCCGGTCCGATATCGCCCAGACCAAGAACAGCAGTTCCATCTGTCACTACAGCTACCATGTTTCCACGGCGTGTATATTTATAAGACAAATCTACATCTTCTGAAATTTTCAGACATGGCTCAGCAACTCCCGGTGTATAAGCAACTGCTAATTCTTCCGGTGTCTGGATTTTTGCTCTGCTGATAACCTCAATTTTTCCTTTCCAGTCTTCATGCTGTTTTAATGCAAATTCTTTTTTGTCCATTGTCATAATCTCCTTTTTCTACTGTTCTTTTACCTGTGCCCAGAAATCTTTTAAAATTGCTACAGATTTATTCATAGCCGCCTGTTCTTCCTCATTCATTGGTATTCTCAGGCATGTTTCAATACCTTCCCAGCCAAGACGACATGGCAGAGAAACTGCAACTCCTGCCCATTCACCAAAGCTTTCGTCTAAAACACATGCAGCCGGAAGGATTGCACTGTCATCTTTCATAATCGCCTCTACAATGTTAGAAACAGACATTGCAATTCCATAAAATGTGGCACCTTTTAATCCAATAACTTCTGCGCCGCCATTCTTAGTATGTTCTGCAATTTCCTTTTTGTCAAGTGTCACTCCAACCTGTTTTGCATAATCTTCCAATGGAAAACCGCCTACCATAGCAGAACTCCATACTGCAACCTGACTGTCTCCATGTTCACCTACAATGTACGCCTGAATGTCTTCTACATTTACATGAAGTTTTGTACTTATATTATAACGAAATCTTGCTGTATCTAAGGAAGTACCTGTACCAATTACACGATTTGCAGGAAGTCCTGATGTTTCCTGAACCGCTTTTGTAATAATATCTGCCGGGTTGGAAACAACCAGAAGAAGTGGATTTTCTGCATATTTCATAATGTTTTCTGTGATACTGCGAACAATGGATACATTAGTCTTTGCAAGTTCAAGACGAGTCTGTCCCGGTTTTCTTGCAATTCCCGCTGTGATAATAATCATCTGTGCATCCTTACATTCTTCATAACCGCCCTGTCTTACCCAGACCTGCTTATGAAAGCTGGTACCATGTGCAATATCAATGGCAGCTCCTTTGGCTCTGTCTTCATTTACGTCAATTAAAACAATGTCATTTGCCTGTTTTCTCACCATCAATGTATAAGCAATTGCTTCCCCAACATTTCCGGCACCAATAACTACAATCTTATCTCTGTGTGTGTTTTTCATTTTACGTATCACTCCTGTTGTTTTTCGTAGTATAGAAATATCACTTTAAATCAGCAAGGAAATTCGTTAAAAATTTCACTTTTCCTCTGAATTTTACCACAATCATTATTTCCTGTCAACGATTTTGTATTAAGAAAAAAACAAAAAAATTACCCCATGAAACCAGAATTTCATGAGATAATTTTATCTTTCCTGCAAGTCTCTTTGTATTCCTTCTAAAAACGGAACCAGAATGTTTCCTGTTTTTTTCAAAAACCACCGGGGTTCAAGCTCTGTGTATTTAAAATGTTTTAAACCACCGTTTCTGCCTCTTTCCCAAAATCTTAGCACCTGAGTAAAAGGCATATAATAAATTTCATCTCTGTGAGAAAAGTACAAAATTAAAAATGCAATCCCCTGCTGTTTTTCAAAATCTTTCATAAACTCTACCTGATGGGCATGAATATTCTGCAAAGGGAAATTATCACTATTACACTCTTTTGCATCAAAACACACAGGAATTCCCTGCACAGCTCCTATATAATCTACGGTACTTTTCTGATCAAAGTACGCCAATGTAATGTGTCTGCTATGCTGGTCAATGCGTACCGGCGTAATAGGAGTCGGCACTTTTTGAATAAGCGCCAGCCCCTTTTCCCGATACTGCTCACAGGTTCGATTAATAAATTCCTCCAAAGTAGAACCACGAAGTCCTCTGGAATTCCAAGTTGCCATATTTTCCCTCTCCTACTTCAATATTTTAATTCCCGGAAAATACCGCAATATGGCTTTTCCTACAATTTTCTCTTTTTCCACATAAGGCTGTTTCCAGAAGCGAGAGTCACCGGAATGATTACGATTGTCACCCAGCATAAAGTAACTGTCCTCCGGCACAACATAAGGTCCATAATCTCCAATAGGTGTTTCCGGCGTAAAGCTATCATCTAATGGTGTTTCAGATCCATTGATATAAACCTTTCCTTCCTTAATTTCCACCGTTTCCCCAGGTAATCCAATCACTCTTTTCACAAACAGCTGACTTTCATCATCCGGATATTTAAAAACTACAATATCAAAGCGCTCTGGATCACTAAAAAGATATGCCAAACGGTTTCCAAAAAAACGGTCTCCTGTCATAATGGTTTTTTCCATGGACTCTGATGGTACTCTGGCATTGATCAGCAAAACATTATTAATAATCAACACCACCGCTACTACAAAGATAATCATCTTAATGTACTCCCAAAGTTCCTTCCATATAGAGTTTTTTATAACTGGTTTACTCATGTTTCTTAACATCTCCCTTATTTTTCTCTGATACAAATTTCAAAAGTCCTTCCCCTTCTAAGGCTCTTCTGAAATTTTCAGGTATATCAGCCGTAATTGTTTTTAAAGACAGTTCTTTTAAAATCCCCTCAGTCTTCGGAAAGCTAAGCTTCCATGCATGGAGCAGCTGATATTCCACACCATATTTCTTCCGAAAACTTTCATTCTTTTCCCTCTCTCCATATTTCCAATCTCCGATTACCGGATGCCCGGTTCCGGACAGATGGCTTCGAATTTGGTGAGAACGCCCTGTTAAAAGCTCCACTTTTAAGAGCGTATCTCCATTTTGGGAAAGTCCCAAAGGTTCATATTTCGTTTCAATGGGAAGACTGCCTTCCTTCTGTTCCTGAAATACAAATACTTTATTTTTCTTTTCATCTTTCCAAAGATAACCTTTTATATGAGCCGGTTTCTCTATTTTTCCTTTTACTAATGTTAAATAATATTTATGCAGATTTCTCTCTTTAAACCACTGAGACATCTCCTGTAAACCCTGAACTGTTTTTCCTGCCGCCACCAAGCCGCTGGTATTCCTGTCTAAACGATTGCACACACCCGGTCGAAAAGTTCTTAAATCTTCCTTTGTCAAAAATTTATTTTTTAACAAATATCCTGTCACATATTCTACCAGAGATATATCCTCTTTTTCCGCTTTCTGTGACAGCATTCCAGCCGGCTTGTTCACAAACAGCACATGACTGTCCTCATATACAATATCTAAATCTGTCTGACTGCTGCTCTTTTCTTCCCCACAGAATTTTTCCAATGTATCATCAGATAAAAACAGCTTAATTTCATCATCCGCCTGCAATTTTTCATTTCCTGTGGCTTTTTTTCCGTTCAGCGTAATATTCTTTTTTCGAAGCATTTTGTAAATAAAGCTTTTGGGCGCTTCTTTCAAATATTTTCCCAGAAATTTATCAAGTCTTTGACCGCTTTCTAATTCTTTTACTACTAATTGTTTCATGGTTTCTCCTAAAGGGAAATCGCGCAAATTACCCTCTTTATTTTTTCATTTCTTGTAAGTTCCGGTTCATCGGGATCTGGTTTAAATTTAATATCCTTTTCCAGTGCTTCCCGATGCTCCCACATAGTTTCCAGGCGTTTGGTGTAATCTCCCAGTTTTCTGAAAATCTTCACACTGACATAAAATCCGTTCTGTCTTAAAATATCCTGTATATGCTTTTCTACAAAAGCAGTATCTGTCTTCTCTCTGCTGGTGTATCCCACTACTGTATTTCCGCAGATTGCAACAGAGTCTAAAAAAGACTGCTTTTCATAAGCAGAAACTACAAATTCATAGCCACATACCAGCCCATGTTTATGTTTTTCAATCTCCCGATATTCCTGCTCTTTCATAGGCTTTTGCATAAACATCATAATCATACCTACTGCAAATTTACATGCCGGCAGACATGCCACCGCAGCAAAAGCAGTAAATACATTTTCTCTTTTTCCATGTATTGCAAGTCCTGTTAAGAAAATCAGTATAGGCGGTATAAAAGCAAGCAGCGTATAAATCACACGCCTTTTCTGCTGGTTTTTAATATAGCCAAAATCTCCTTTTTGTATTTTTTTCTTTATATCTTTCATTGTTCTCGCTCCTTAGGGATTTCTTTTTACATAAAATACATAATAACTTTTCTGGGTATAATTTTACACAACACCCGTAAAGCTTTCATAGAAAAACCATACACAGAAATCTCCCGTCCTCTTTCACTGTCTTTTAACGCTTTCTCTACCACAGCTTCTGCATTGGCAATAAAAGGCTTTTTATAAAAAGGCATATTTTCCTTTCCGCCCATTTTTTCTAAAAATGGAGTATCTACAGGCCCGGGACATACTGCAGTAACAACAACTCTGCCCCTTTGCTCCACTCCCAGTGCTCTTGCAAAAGATAGCACATAAGCTTTTGAAGCAGCATATACTGCAAATCCCGGCTGCGGCACAAATGCTGCACCGCTGGCAAGACATAAAATACGGCTTCCCTTCTTACAATAAGGAAGGCAAAGCCCTATAAAGGCTGTCAGTGCTGTACAATTTAATTCTGTCATCTGACATAACTTATCTACAGCAGTATCTTCTACCTTTTTTTGAATTCCTGTTCCTGCGCTTTCTACCAATATTTGAATACTTGGATTTTCTCTTTTCAAAAGTTCGTGAAACTCATTGAAAGCTTGTCTGTCTGTTAAATCCATAGGCAGAATGCGAAGTTTTGAAATATCCTTCTTCAATTCCTCTAAAGTCTCTTTTTTTCTGGCAATTACCCATATTTCATCTAACTCTATATATTTTTTTGCAATCTGTTTTGTAAAAGCCTTTCCCATGCCAGAAGAAGCACCTGTAATTACTGCAATTTTCATAATCTATCCCTTCCTTTTATGCACATTTCGAATAGATTTCTTTTTCTTTGTCACAGGTTTCTTTGTACTTTGTTCTTTCTTCGCCATCCCTCTTGGACGGATCAGGCATTTTTTATCAAAACCAATTAAATCTTTTCTCCCCGCTAACAGCAAAGCTTCTTTTACCAAATCACAATTTTCCGAATTTTTGTATTGAAGCAGCGCCCTCTGCATGGCTTTTTCCTTTGTAGTTTTTGGTACATAAACTTTTTTTCCTGTTCTTGGATCTATGCCTGTGTAATACATACAGGTAGACATGGTAGAAGGCGTAGGATAAAAATCTTGTACCTGCTCCGGTGTAAATCCCATATCCCGTACATACTCTGCCAGCTTTACAGCTTCTTTTAATGTACAGCCAGGATGAGAAGACATAAGGTACGGAACTACATATTGTTTTTTCCCCGATTTTGCATTTGCTTTTTCAAATTTTTTCAAAAACTGCTGATAAACTGCATGTTCTGGTTTTCCCATATAATACAACACTTCATCAGATACATGCTCCGGTGCTACACGAAGCTGTCCGCTGACATGATATTTCGCTAATTCATCTAAAAAAGCCGGAGAAGTATCTGCATTTACATAATCGAAACGAATACCGGAACGTATAAAAACCTTTTTTACCCCGGGCACATCTCGTAGCTTCCGAAGAAGTTCCAGATAATCCGTATGGTCTGCCTCCAAATTTTTGCAAGGCTTTGGAAAAAGACATTGTTTATTGGTACATACCCCTTTTGTTTCCTGTTTCTTACAGGCAGGATGACGAAAATCTGCTGTAGGTCCTCCTACGTCATGAATGTAGCCTTTAAAATCCCTTTCTTTTACATAAGATTTCGCTTCTTCTATAATGGAAGCATGGCTTCTGGTCTGCACAATCCGTCCCTGATGAAAAGCCAACGCGCAGAAATTACATCCACCAAAACAACCTCTGTTACTGGTAATACTGAACTTAATTTCCTCGATTGCAGGAATTTTTCCCTGCTTTTCATACATAGGATGGTAAGTTCTTGCATAAGGCAAATCGTAGACCTCATCCATTTCTTTCTGGCTCAATGGTTTGGAAGGAGGATTTTGTACCACATAGCCTCTGTTTCCGTAATCTTCTATAAGAACCTTACCTGAAAAAGCATCTGTGTTTTCATACTGTATACGAAAACTGTCTGCATAAGATTTTTTATTTTCGCAAAGCTGTTCATAAGATGGAAGAACCACTCCCTTTGGCATTACTTTTGTTTTATAAACCGTCCCCGGAATAAAAGTAATGGAACTTACGGGAAAGCCTTTATCCAGAGCCTCCGCTATCTCCAGAATGCTCCGTTCTCCCATTCCGTAAGAAATCAAATCCGCTCCTGAATCCATTAAAACAGACCGTTTCATTCCATCAGACCAGTAATCATAATGCGCCATTCTTCGCAGAGAAGCCTCAATACCTCCCAGAATAATAGGCGTATGCTTATAAGTCTGGCGGATTAGATTGCTGTATACCGTTACGGCTCTGTCCGGGCGCAGTCCCATCTGTCCTCCCGGAGAATATGCATCCTGCTTTCGATGTTTTTTCGCTACTGTATAATGATTAACCATAGAGTCCATATTTCCCGCTGAAACCAGAAATCCCAGTCTGGGTTCTCCAAAAACTGCAATACTCTCCTTTTTTCTCCAGTCAGGCTGTGCAATCATTCCCACAGAATATCCGCGGCTTTCTAAAAGCCTGGTAATAATGGCTGCTCCAAAAGAAGGATGGTCTACATAGGCATCTCCGCAAATATAAACAAAATCCGGCTGCCAAATTCCTCTGGCTTCCATTTCCTCTTTCGTCACAGGCAAAAATTTTGTACTCATAAATTTAATACCTCATAATAATCCTCTATGTAATAGTCTGCAAGTCTGCGTTTTTCTGCTTCCTGCCTTTTACTGTAAGCATCTTCCACAGCGCACACCTGCATTCCTGCATTTTTTCCCGCCATAATTCCCATAGGGACATCTTCAAAAACAAGGCAATTCTTTGGCTCAACCTGCAGTCCCTGTGCTGTCTTTAAATACACATCCGGTGCAGGTTTGCTGTTTGGCACTTCGCAGCAGGTAGTGATGCAGTCAAAATATTTCTCAATCTCATGAGCTTTTAAAACAGCTACAATCAATTCCCGGCTGTTGCTGGAACTAATTCCAACAGAAATTTTTCTACTTTTCAGTTCTTCTAAAAATTCTCTCACCCCTGGTTTTAAGGGAACTTCATTGCAGTATTTTTCTTCTGCCATATCAATCCAGGTTTTTTTGATTTCTTCTAAAGAGTCTTCAATCTGAAATCTGTTTTTAAAGAAAACAGCTGTTTCTGTAAATCCCATACCTTCTAGTTCTTCCTGAAAGGCCTGAATATCTGCCGGTACAGCTATTCCCTTTTTACCTAAATATTCTACATCAATAGACTTCCACATCCACATAGAGTCTACCAATGTTCCGTCTAAATCAAATATCACTGCTTTTATATTCTCAAGCATTTTCTTTCAACCTCTCAATCTCCTCTGGCGTCAACAAACGATATTCCCCCGGCAAAAGATTTTCATCCAATACCAGGCTTCCCATAGACAGCCGTTTTAGAAATATCACTTCATTTCCCACTGCATGAAACATTCTTTTTATCTGATGAAATTTCCCTTCCCGGATAATAATTTCTGCCTCATCTTTTTCTTTATTTAAAAGAAAAACCTGAGAAGGCATCGTAAGCTTGTCTTCCCCAATATCCACGCCTTCTTCCAACTGTTTTCTGTTATCTTCAGACAAAGCTGTTTTTAACCGGACAAAATATTTTTTATCTACATGCTTTTTGGGAGCCAACAGATTATGTGCCAATTCTCCGTCATTGGTAATCAGCAACAATCCTTCTGTGTCCTTATCCAGACGTCCCACTGGAAATAAATCTTTTCTTTTCTTATCCGAAATTAAATCCAGAACTGTCTTCTCCCGCCTGTCTTCTGTAGCAGATATCACACCCTGAGGCTTATTTAACATATAATAAACTAATTCCTCATAAGCAATTTCTTTTCCATCTGCCAAAACTATATCTGTCTGTGTATCTATTTTATATTCCGGGCTCTTGACAATTTCCTCATTCACGGAAATCCTGCCCTTTTTGATATCCTTTTTTACTTCTGTTCTTGTACCCAGCCCCATATCTGCCAAATACTTATCTAATCTTATTTTTCCCATTACTGCATTCTCCAGCCTGCATAATATTTGTTTTTCAAAATTCCTTTGTCCAGCTTTCCAAAGCCCAGGGAGAAGCCGTCCACACAGACTAGCTGCCATCCCTTTTCTCCTATTGGTTTTAAGTCCGATACATCAATGGTTTCACCTTTTAAATATTTTACAGTTCGAATATCCTTGGAAGAAAGCATAATGCAGGAAGTAAATGTATCCGGTGACAAAGCCATTGCAAAAGCCTGACTGGGTTCAAAACGATTTTTTCGTATTTCTCCCAGATAAAGACCGGTACGTAAATACCGAAGCTTCGGCATATTTCCGTCCCCCGGTAAAAAATATAATTTATCTTTTTCCTTTTTCATTTTTCCGTTGGAGAAATCAAAAGATACCAGTTTCAAAAATTCTTCCACACAAGCATCTGGTTTCTCTTCCTTCTTTGCAGCAGCCTTCTTCTTTTGTATATTGTCTCTGTTTTTTTCTTTTTTCTGTATCAATGCCAGAAAATGTCCTTCTCCTGCCATTTTATGAGGGAAAATACGAACACACTTTTTCAGCTGTCGGCATATTTCTTCACTTTTTCCTTCTAAAGAAAAGCCTTCTGAAAATTCCTCATATTCCAGTGGTGCAAGCACCTCCATATCTTCGCATTTCTCTAATAAGTACGCAATGGTTTCTTCATTTTCCTTTTTGGAAAACGTACAGGTAGAATAGAGCATCTTTCCTCCCGGCTTCAACATTTGTGCTCCCTGAATAATCAGTTCTTTCTGAATTTCTGCATAATACTCTGGTGATTTCTCCAGCCAATATTCTGCCATTTTCGGTTCTTTATGAAACATCCCCTCACCGGAGCAAGGCGCATCAATTAAAATTTTATCAAAAAATTCAGGAAAATTATTAACCAGCTTAGCAGGTTTTTCACTGGTAACATAAAAATTCGGCGCACCGGTAAGTTCCAGATTTTTCAGAAGAGCCTTTGCCCTGCTGTTGCTTAAATCATTTGCCAGTAAAAATCCCTTTCCCTGCAATCTGCACACTAATTCCGTAGCTTTTCCCCCGGGAGCTGCACACAAATCCAATACCTTATCATAAGGCTGAACTTCCAGACGGCTTGCAGGTGTCATGGCACTGGGCTCCTGAAGGTAATAAAGACCTGCAAAATAATAAGGATGTCTTGCGGGATTTTCTTCCTTTTCCTCTGCATGAACATAATATCCGTTTTCTACCCACGGAATTTGCTCTTTTTCAAAAGGCATAATATTTTCCCATACAGACTTTGTCAGCTTATAGGGATTAAAACGCAGTCCCTGACGAACAGGCTGCTCATATGTTTTTTTATACTCCTCGAACTCTGCTCCCAATAAACCGCGCATTTCCTTTTCATATTCTTCTGGTAAATTTATCATACTTCCTCTATCCTTCATTTTATATATCTTCGTACGTCAATACTTGTGCGCGGCATCCTTCTGCAATAAAATCCAGCTCTTTGTAAAAACATTCTAATTTTTCCGGATTTTTTTCCTGATACACTTTATAAAATTCCTCTAATATTCTTCCTGTTTCTCTTCTGTTTGCATAGTAATAGAGATTTTCAATATTATTCAATATGTCCGCTACCAGATTAGACTGGTGAAGCATGGATTTTTGAGCATCCATCACTTCGCTGCGCACAAGGGACATCTCTTCATCCAGCTTTAATACAGAATTTGCAGCCTCTGTTAATCTGTTCGCAAGATTTGCCGGCACATTGCCTTTATATTTATACTGCAAAGAGTGTTCTATAGTTGCCCAAAAATCCATTGCTAAAGTTCTAATCTGAATTTCTGCATGAATTTCTTTTTTCCCTGTTAACGTTTCTGCACAATAGGATACTATCATGTGATAGCTTCGATATCCACTGTCCTTTCCCTGAGTTACATAATCCTTTTCTTCCAGTACTTTCATATCGCTGCGGTTTCGAATTAAAGATGCCACCTTTTCAATATCTTCGCAAAACTGACAGATAATCCGTACGCCGGCAATATCTTCAATCTTTTCTTCCAGTTCATCCCAGGAAACATGCTTATCCTGCATCTTTTCCAGAATACTGTTAATGGATTTCACACGACCGGTTACCTGTTCAATAGGAGAATACAAATTTTTCTCCCGATGCTCTTTTTTCAAAAGCTTAAATTTCATAACCAGATCTTTTACTGCAAGTTCATAAGGAATGAGCAATTCACGCCATAAACGTATTTCCATAAAACATTACTCCTTAACTATCATTAAAGTATAGCATACTTCTTTTCTTTTTAATAGAAAAAATTTTTCTGCCTCTCCTGTAAGAATTGCAGTACCGGATACGGATTTAAAGGGTATTCTTGTTTTTCTTTTGTAGATATGTAAATTCCCAAATGGAGATGGGGCGGAAATTTCCCCCTTGTTCCTTCCGCTCCATATCCGGTATCCCCTAAAAGCCCTAAAACTTCTCCTGCTTTTATTTCATCACCTTCACAAAATTTCTCTGCATAAGATGATAAATGTGCATAATAAAAATACCCTCCTCCGGGACTTCGAATTCCAATACGATATCCACCTAAAGGAAGCCAGCCTATTTTTTCCACGATACCATCTGTCATGCTTAAAACCGGATAATAGTCTGTTTTTGCGTCTTCCGGAAAAATATCACACCCTTCATGAAAACGTTCTCCCCCATAATACCTTTTTTCATGCCAACTATTCTCATAAGAAAAAGTTGCCGACTTTGCATTCATCTGCCCGGCAACAGGAAAACATTTTAAATCCTCCCAAAAAAACAGATATTTTTCCATATCCTCTCTGGAAACTCCTGCGCTTTCCATACTCTTTACAGGAATTCCTCTCTGTCTTAACTCATCTAAAGAAGCTTTTTCTTTTATCTCTCCTATAAGACTTGCATTAAAACACAAAATCACACATAAAAACAGCAGTCGCTTCAGCACAAAAAACCTCCGTCTGCACATGATATACCGGTAACTACACTCTTACCATTACATATCATTTTATGCGCAGACGAAGGCAATTATGACATTATTCTTTTATTCTTTTTAAAACTTCTAAAAGATATTTCCATACACGTTCTACAGAAGAAATACAAAGTTTTTCTTCTGATGTATGAATATCCTGCATATCCGGTCCAACAGATACACAATCCAATCCTTCAATTTTCTCGTAGAATAAACCACATTCCAGACCTGCGTGAATAACATTCACAACAGGCTCTTTCTTATACATTTCCTGATATACATCTACCAGAACCTGACGCAGTTTAGAGTCTTGTTTAAATTCCCACGCAGGATATTCTCCTTCTATAGTGAATGTACCACCTAAAAACTCCGTAAGATATGCAATCTTATCAGCCAGCGCTTTCTTTGCTGTTCCCACAGAACTTCTTACACTGGCAGAGCAGCTCAGTGCCTCAGGAGTCAGCTTTGTAATCCCCACATTGCAGGAAGTCTCTACAAGGCCATCAATAAAACCGCACATCTTCTGAATTCCGTTTGGATAATTCAAAAGGAAAAACAACACTTTTTCCTGACTTACCGGATGAAGCACCGGTTCTGTGCCCTGTCCTTCTCCTTCTATTGTCACAGTAATTCCTTCATCGCTTCCTGTATATTCTTTTCTCAGAGCTTCTGTATAAGCTGCTGCATAAGCAGAAAGCTTCTCTCCTTCTTCTTTAGATGCCAATACCAGAGCTTCTGCCTCTCTTGGAATTGCATTATCCTTCTGTCCACCGAAAAGCTCTGAAACAGAATACTCTGCAATTTCTTTTCCTTCATGAAGAAAGCGTGCCAAAAGCAATGTAGCATTCGCTCTGTTCTTATCAATTTCTGCACCGGAATGTCCGCCTAAAAGCCCGGATACTTTTATTCTCCATTTATAATCTGTATACTCCTGATAGCGAACAGGAATTTCTGAAACTGCTGTCATACCGCCTGCACAGCCCGCACAAATATATCCTTCTTCTTCTGAATCCAGGTTAATCAGATATTTTGCCTTTAAAGGTGTTGTATCAATAGAAGCCGCTCCTAAAAGTCCGATTTCCTCATCTACGGTAATCACCAGCTCCAATGCCGGATGTGAAAGAGTAGTATCTTCCATAATTGCCAATCCGTAGGCAACTGCAATCCCATTATCTCCACCTAAAGTTGTATTTGTTGCAGAAACAAAATTACCTTCTATCCGAAGCTGTAATGGATCCTTTGTAAAATCATGTGTACTGTCCGCTGTTTTTTCACAAACCATATCCATGTGTCCCTGAAGCATAACTGTAGGTGCATTTTCATAACCTTTGGAAGCTTCTTTAAAAATAATTATATTATTATTATCATCCTGAATACAACGCAAATTATGAGAATGAGCAAAATTCACCAGATAATCACTGATTGCCTTTGTATTTCCTGAACCATGAGGAATTTTCGTAATCTCCTCAAAATAATAAAATACCCTTTCAGGCTGTAAATGTTCTAATACTGCCATTTCTGTTCCCTCCTGTTGATTTTTCTTTCTTCATTCTTACACAGATTGAAAAAAATAGCAAGCTTTCCGGAAAAACTTGAATATTCTATTTCTTCATACATATATTTTAGATAAAAAACAGGATTTTCTCAATGAAAAAATTATTTCTTCCTTTTACTCTGCTTTTTTTCTTATTCTTTCTTTTATTATTTCCCGCCCAGGCTTTTTCTTATGCCAAAGCAGGACTCATGTTATGGTTCTATACTCTTTTACCATCGCTCCTGCCATTTATGATTTTATCTAATATTTGCATCAAAACCGGTCTGCTGGACAAACTTTTTGAAGCGCCGAAAAAATTTTGGAAAAAAACTTTTGCACTTTCTCCCTCAGGCGCTTACGCATTGTGCATGGGGCTTTTCTGCGGTTATCCCATGGGAGCCAAAATCACCGCAGACCTTTATCTTGAAAAACGTATTTCAAAACAAGAAGCTTCTTATCTGCTGAGCTTCGCCTGTTTTCCCGGTCCTTCTTTCTTATCTTCTTATATCTGTGTAGGACTGTTTCAAAATACACATTTAATTTTCCCTACATATTTTATTCTTTACACCTCCGGCTTTTTATGCTCCCTTTTGTTTCGTCCCAAAAAAAGTTCTGGATTTTCTTATCCGGAAAAAACAAAAAAAGAGATATCCAGCTCCAAATTTCTCGGAAACATTCTGGATACCTCTATTATGAACGGTTTTGAAACAATCACAAAGCTTGGAGGATATATTTTAATTTTCTCTATCCTTCAGGGAATTTTCAGCATAGCCTTTCGTTCCTTCCCTACCCTCAGCTACTTTTTACAGGGAATTACGGAAATGACTACCGGAAATGCCGCTTTGTCTAAAGCCCCCTGGAACTTTGACTTTCTCTATCCTCTCATCCTTGCTTTTACTTCCTTTGGCGGTCTAAGCGTGGCTGCGCAGACAAAATCCATGCTTGCTAACACAAATCTGCCCTTTTCCTCTTATTTAAAAGGAAAAATATGCAGTTTCATCTGTACCTTTGCCATTGCTTTTTGCTTAGTCAAAATCGTCAAAGTCGTCATCTAAATCTTCATCATCATCTAAACCATCCGGTTGATAGGAAGGTGCAGGAGCTTCTTCCTGAACCGGAGCTTCATTGCCCTGAACAAGCTGAGGAGATAACTCGGCTCTGTTCTGGTTGATAACTTCTAAAGAGCCACGAAGTGCCTGAACAAAATCATTATATTTTGCTGCTGCATCTTCTAACATATTGCTGGCAAGCTGTCCCATATTTGCCATCATTTCATCTGTATAAGATACTGCGCTTAAACGCAGTGTGTTTGCGTCATTGGTAGCTGCATCAATAATTGCCTGTGCCTGCTGATTTGCACTGTTGATTGTTTCATTTGCCTGTGCATAAGCCTGCTGCATAACTTCAGACTCTTTTACCATCTCCTGTACCTGTTTTTTGGTATCTTCAATAATGTTGTCTGCTTTTGCCTGTGCATCTGCTAAAATCGCATCTTTATTGCTGATAATCTTCTGATATCTTTTAATTTCATCCGGTGTTTTTAAACGAAGCTCTCTTAACAGCTCTTCGATTTCCTCTTTATTTACAATAATCTTTGTTGTAGATAACGCCTGATATTTACAACTTTCCACATATTCTTCAATTTCTTCAATAATCTGTTCAATTCTGCTGCTCATCTTTTATTTCTCCTTATTGTATTCTTTTCCCAAATGCCTCTGCCTGTATTTTTCTTCCACCTGTCGTACTACAAAATCCGGTGCAAAATTTGAAATATCTGCCCCAAAAGACGCTGCCTCCTTCAATGTAGTGGAACTTAAATACGCATACTGAAGGCTGGTAGTCAAAAACATAGTATCCACATCAGTTGCCAACACACGGTTTGTCTGAGCCATCTGCAATTCATATTCAAAATCAGTAAAAGCTCTCAAACCACGAATAATTACCTTTGCCTCGCAGCTTCGTGCAAAATTAACAGATAATCCGTCAAACGCCTGAATTTTTACGTTGGGAATATCCTCTGTTACATTCTCTAATATATTAACACGTTCTTCCACAGAAAACAACGGACTTTTTGCAGAATTATTCAAAACTCCTACAACAACCTCATCAAATAAGCTTGCTGCCCGTCTTATAATGTCCAAATGACCATAAGTTACCGGATCAAAACTTCCCGGATAAATTGCTCGTACCATTTGCTATGCCTTTCTAATAAAAATATGCTGGTTTGTCTTGTATCTTTTCACTTTATCAATGAAAAATCCCAACTCTTCCAAATAACTGAAATCCGTTTCTAAAGAAGCCTCCACAATAATTCTTGTATCCTCATTTACAAACTTCGCATCTTTTAAATTTTCTAAAACTCTCTTTTCCAATTCCTGATTATATGGCGGATCCATGAAGATACAGTCAAAGGGTTCTTCATTTTCCAAAGAAGCAACTGCCTGAAACACATCTCTGCACCATACCTCGGCTCTGTCTGCCAATCTGGTGAATTTTAAATTGTCCTCTATTACAGCTGCCGCCTTTTTATTTTTTTCAATAAATATACAAAACTGGGCGCCTCTGCTCAAAGCTTCAATTCCAATCCCACCGCTTCCAGCAAAAATATCTAAGAAACGACATTCACACAAATAGGGCTGAAGCATATTAAATAATGTTTCTTTTACTCTATCTGTGGTAGGCCTTGTTTCCAAACCTGCAATCGTCTTTAAAGGCATACTTTTTGCACTTCCTGCAATAACTCTCATAAATTATTTTTCCTTCTTCAGTATCTTTTATCGATTTAAGCGGTAATCCAAATCTCCCTGTTCCAGTCCTAAAATCAAAGACTCCGCAGTTGCAATATTCGTTGCAATAGGAATATTGTACTGATCACAGCATCCGGAGATTTGATATACATCCGGCTCCGTTGTATCAATCATTGCCGGATTGTAAAAGAAGATTACCATATCAATATCCCCGCGCTCAATCATTTCTGTAAACTGTTTATCTCCTCCCATACTACCCGGAAGAAATTTATGAACACGTAGATTTGTCACTTCTTCTATTCTACGTCCTGTAGTCCCTGTTGCATAAATTTCATGTTTTGCTAAAATATTTTTATAAGCAATACAAAAATCCTCAATCAGGGCTTTCTTACTGTTATGCGCTATAATTCCAACATTCATTTACATCAATCCTTATTTCTTTTAATTCAATTAAACCATCTGGTTCTCTTGTATTCCAGAGTCTATTATAGCAAAAGCACCAACTTTTTGCAATTATTTTTTATCATTTTATACACTTTTTACAAATTTTGTGTATTTTCACAAAAGTATCGACTCTAAACTCTAAATCTGAGTATTCATTGTAATACAATTCACATAATTTGTCAAAACTTGAAAGAACTTCTAGTGTAAAAATTTTTTTAAATCACATAATAGCATTGTAACACAAAATAAATTCCAAAGGAGGAAATTAAAATGTCTAACAATAATTCTTCAAACAAAGCAGTTGTACCAGAAGCAAAAGGAGCATTAAATCGTTTCAAATATGAAGTTGCAAACGAATTAGGTGTACCTCTTACAGATGGTTACAATGGTAACTTAACATCCAAACAGAATGGTTCTGTTGGTGGATATATGGTTAAAAAAATGATTGAGGCACAGGAACGTCAGATGTCCGGAAACGGAAGCACACAGCAGTTCTAATATACGAAGTCATTCGTAAAATTTAACAAAGGAAGGGATTTTCTTCTGCTTATTTTACAAAATAAAAAGAAGGAAGTCCCTTTTTCTTATTTCATATCCCCGGCATTTCCATTCTTTCTTTGCCATAAGAGAAAAGCCTGTCCCTTAACCGTTCATGCTGAGGCAGGGATAAATCCGGGTCTAAAGTTAAAATCGCCCCCGCCGCTTCACTGGCCTCTTTTAAAATCTCTGCATCCTGATAAACATCTGCAATTTTAAATTCCATCAAGCCGCTTTGACGGATACCAAAGAAGTCTCCCGGACCTCGCAATCGTAAATCTTCCCCTGCAATCTGAAATCCATCGTTGGACTTTACCAGAATTTCCAATCTCTCTTTTGTCTCCGTATCCTGTCCTCCCTGTACAAAAATACAGTAAGACTGATATTCTCCTCGTCCTACCCTTCCTCTTAACTGATGAAGCTGGGCAAGTCCAAAACGCTCTGCATTTTCTACCATCATCACAGTAGCATTAGGCACATTGACTCCTACTTCAATGACAGTTGTAGATACCAGCACCTGTATTTTATTTGCTGCAAAATCTTCCATAATTTTATTCTTTTCTGCTGCTTTCATTCTTCCATGAAGATAAGCAACAGAGATATCAGAGGGCAGAGCCTCCCTTAAAATTTGCGTGTAATCAATGACGTTCTCCGCATCCAGCCCTTCGCTTTCCTCTACCATAGGGCAGATGACATACACCTGTCGTCCTTCTTCCACCTGCTTTTGAATAAAGTGATAGGCTCTTGGACGATAAGAGGTATCTACCACGCAATTTTTAATGGGCAGTCGTTTTGCAGGAAGCTCGTCCATCACAGAAATATCCAAATCTCCATAAAGGATAATCGCCAATGTCCTTGGAATAGGTGTAGCGCTCATAACCAGTACATGAGGCTTCGTGCCTTTTTTTGATAAATCTTCTCTTTGATTAACTCCAAAACGATGCTGCTCATCTGTAATTACCAAAGCCAGATTATCGTATTCCACCTTTTCCTGTATCAATGCATGCGTTCCGATAATGAGCTTTACCTCCCCTGAGGCAATCTGGGCATATCTCTCCCTTTTTTCCTTTGCTGTATTAGATCCGGTAAGGAGAACAGCTTTTAACGGCAAATTATGCTGCTCCAACAATTTTTCCATTTCCGTATAATGCTGTTTTGCAAGAACCTCTGTAGGAACCATAAGCGCCGCCTGATATCCATTAAAAGCAGCAAGCAGCATTGCCAAAAATGCGATAATGGTCTTTCCACTTCCTACATCTCCCTGTACCAGTCTGGACATCAAAGTATGCCCTGTCATATCTTTTTCAATTTCATTCCACACTCGCTTTTGTGCATTCGTCAATGGATAAGGCAGTCCCTCAATCACATTTTCTGTTTCCCACACAGGCTTTATCTGAAAAGAGTTAAGGGTATCCTGGGTCTTTTCTTTCATCATTCGAACAGAAAGAATAAAAAGTAAAAATTCATCAAAGACTAATCTATGATGTCCCAGAAGTAAATCTTTCTTATCTCTTGGAAAATGAATATGTGAAACTGCATAGTTATATTCTGCCAACTGGTAATAGTTTCTATACTCCTCCGGCAGATATTCCTGCACAATTTCTTTGTTTTCTAAAATCCGGTGCATGGTTTTTACCATAAATTTATTGGTTAATCCCTTGGTCAGTCCATAAATAGGATACAAGCTGTGAAGCAGCGTCTGGTAATCCTCTCTTCCAAAAATTTCCGGCTGTTCCATTGTCCTGCGTCCGTTTTTCTCTGTTACCATTCCTCTGAAAATATAAATTCCACCAGACTGCAAAGTATTGCGTAAAAAAGGCATGTTATACCAGGTAAGCTGTAAAAAAGAATTCTCGTCTTTTAAAGTAGCCGTTACTACAGTAAGTCTGCCTGTATTTCTCATTCCTACTTTTCCTGTAATTCTCCCAATAACCGCATACTTTTTCCCTTCTGATACCTCAGAAACTCCTACTGGTTCTGTATATTCATCATATTCCCTGGGATAATATCTGAGAAAGTCCCCCACTGTGGTAATTCCCAATTTTGTCAGAAGCTTTTCTGTTTTTTCTCCAATCCCTTTTATCGTCCGGATACTTTCCTGTTCCCTCATTTTAAAAATCCTCACAAAAAAGAAGCAGTCAAGGCTATCGCATAAAGTGCAACAACCCCAACAGCTCCTCTGTTCATCTCTTATTCTACAGAAACTACGTAGTAATAAATCGGCTGTCCGCCCTGATTGATTTCCACATCAAAGTCAGGATATAATTTCTCAAGACGCTCACATAACGCTTCAGCATCTTCCTCTGTAACATCAGCGCCATAATAAATGCTGATAATTTCTGTATCTTCATCTACCATCTCTTTCAGAGTTTCTACTGTAATGTCTTCGATACCCTGTCCAACTGCTAAAATCCCTTTGTCGCCAATACCCATGATATCGCCCTGACGAATTTCTTTGTCGTCAATCTTTGTATCACGTACTGCATAAGTTATCTGACCGGTTTTTACATGTGTCATGGCTTCTAACATTTCCTCTGTATTTTGTTCTACAGTCTTATCCGGTACATAAGAAATCAACGCTGTAATACCCTGAGGAATAGTCTTTGTAGGAATAACAATAATGTTTTTATCCTCTGTCAAATCTCTTGCCTGATTTGCAGCCAGAATAATATTTTTATTATTCGGGAAAATAAATATATTTTTTGCATTTACATGAGAAATTGCCTGAAGCACATCTTCCGTACTTGGGTTCATTGTCTGTCCGCCTTCAATGAGATAATCTGCTCCCAGTTCACGGAAAATTTCTCCCATACCTTCGCCTACAGATACGGAAATAAATCCAACTTCTTTTTCCGGTTCTGCTTTTGCCTGATTTGCAGCTACTTTCTCAGCATCTTTAATTAAACGTTCATGGTGTTCTAAACGCATATTATCAATTTTCATGTTGGAAAGCTGTCCGTAAGTCAAAGCTTTCTGAATTGCGTCACCAGGCGCATTGGTATGTACATGCACCTTTACAATTTCATCATCTGCCACTACTACCAAAGAATCACCAATGGATAACAGATATTCTTTAAAAGCTTTTTCTTCTTTTTCAGGGAATTCTTTTTCCAGCATAATAATAAATTCTGTACAATAACCAAATTTAATATCACTTTCTTCTGCGGACATTGGCTTACTCATCACTGCGTGAGCCGGCTTTTCGAAATTCATATCGATTTCTTTGCCCATATACCCATCAAAAGCACCCTTTAAGACTTCCAAAAGTCCCTGTCCGCCAGAGTCTACAACCCCTGCTTCTTTTAAAACAGGAAGCATTTCCGGAGTTCTTGAAAGAACTGCCTCTGCTTCTGCAATTACATCTGCAAAAAATGTTTCCAGATTTTCACTGTCCTCTGCAATTTCCAGAGCTTTTACTGCCGCTCCTTTTGCCACAGTTAAAATCGTACCTTCTTTTGGCTTCATAACTGCTTTATAAGCAGTTTCCACACCTTTCTCAAAAGCTCTTGCAAATGCCATGGCATCTACATGTTCGTGATGTTCAATTGATTTCGTAAATCCTCTTAAAAGCTGTGAAAGAATAACACCGGAGTTTCCTCTTGCTCCTCTTAAAGAACCGGAAGATATTGCTTTCGCCAGAGTTTTCATAGTAGGATCTGATAATGCACTTACCTCAGACGCTGCCGCCATAATAGTCAGTGTCATGTTGGTTCCTGTATCGCCATCCGGCACAGGGAAAACATTTAATTCATTTATCCACTCTTTCTTTGCCTCCAGATTTTTTGCTCCGGAAAGGAACATCCGGCCAAGCATTTTCGCATCAACGGTATTGGTATTCAAAACAAGTTTCCTCCTTATTAATCAATTACTCTTACGCCTTCTACAAGGATATTTATTTTCTCAATAGTCAAGCCTGTAAATTCTTCTACTTTGTATTTTACATTGCTGATTAAATTATCAGCCATAGCAGAAATACTTACCCCGTAAGCCACAATAACGTGAAACTCCAGCGTAATCTTATTATCTGCAATCATGACATTAATGCCGTGTTTCAGGCTGTCTTTCTTTAACAGCTTTACAAGGCCATCTTTCATACTTACAGCAGCCATGCCCACAATTCCAAAACATTCCACTGCTACGCTGCCTGCATAAGTTGCAATTACATCAGTATCAATTGTAATTTTTCCTAATCCTGTATCAACAAATCCATTCATGCACGGATACCTCCATACTTTTTTATATATGCTATTCTAACATATCTTTTCCAAAAACGAAATAATAATTTAATTTTTTTATAATTTTACTTGCAAAAACAAATATCATCTGCTAAAATAAGCTATGTTGTGAGTTTGTTATACAGACTTATTATATTTCTAAGGAGGTGCTACCATGGCAAAGTGCGCAATTTGTGAAAAAGGTGCTCATTTCGGAAACAACGTGAGCCATTCTCATAGAAGATCAAACAAAATGTGGAAATCCAACATTAAATCTGTAAGAGTTAAAGCAGAAGGCGGAAACGCAAAAAAAATGTATGTTTGTACTTCCTGCTTACGAAGCGGTAAAGTTGAAAGAGCTTAATTACTGATTGACACATCAACAGACCTTGTCCTATTGACAAGGTCTGTTTTTTATTTCATAGGAAATTATAAACAACTGCAAAACAAATTATACCCCACCAGCAAACATAAAACTGCAATAATTATCATAAAAAGAGATTTAGGGAAAATAAGTGCCAAAAATAATCCAATCCCGATTCCGAATAAAAATAGTCCGCATACACGACTCATCTCTTTTCCTTCCTCTTTTCTCTTTATTATAGTATATGCAAAAAGCCGCTGCAGATTACCTGCAGCAGCTCTTCCTTTTATTCTTCCTCTGTGGAAGGATTGGCCTTTTCTGTTTCCTGTTCTTTTTTCCCTTCTGAAAATTTATTCAGAAAGTCCGGAACCATATCAAGAATTTTTGTAAGGCCATCCTGATTTTTAATATTTACCAATTTTGTCATACCGTTAGAAATCACCAGCACAGCACTTGGAGAGACTTTTCCTCCCATTCCGCCTCCGCCATTATTCTTTTTTTCACCGGAAAAAGCACCGGCACCCACTGCAAAAGAAACATCTACCAATGGAAGTATAATTGTTTCACCTACGGTAATTGCCTCTCCTACTACAGTTTTTGTAGTAATAAAGCTATCCATTCCTTTAAACAATGATTCTACCGTTGTCTGAAAATTATTTTCTGAAGCCATATCCTGTTTCCTCCTTAAAGATACTTAAATTTTTTTATAATAAAACGAATATCTCTGTTTTGAAATGCACGCCATGCAAGAAGCGCAAAGTATATTCCATAAATCCTGCCTCGAAAAGACACTTCTCCTTCTAAAATCTTTTTTTCAAAAAAGGGCTCTATTGTAAAATATTCCCCATACAGCGGATAAAATACACCGGCAGCCGCCAGAATTTCGCCTGTCAGACAGGGATCTTCCATTCCAAACCGAATATTCCCTTTTAGCTTTCCAGGTTTTATATGAAAAATCAAAGCCTTTATTTCCTTTATTAACCATATTTTTGTCCGTCTGACTTGTTCTGATTTCAAAAGTTTCTTTATTTTTTTTATCTTATCATAAGTTCTTCTTAATGTTAACCAAAAATTCTGAAAAGACTCTCTTAATCTTTTTCCTTTGATTTTCTTTTTTGAGGAAGATGCTTTTTCCGCCTCTCTTATTTCCTTTTGAATGGCTTCTTTTGCTCCCTGCCCTGTATATTCCCTTCTTTCAATATCCTGTCCGTTTTCCTGTACTGCAGTAAGCTCTTTCGTCTGCTTCTTTTCCTTTTTTTTCCCTGTTCGCTTTTTAAAAATACCTTTTAAACGTTCTACAGGAATACCCATCAGCCGCATGGAATAATGTATCCCTTCCTCATACCATATTTTTAAGGAAATCCCATGAAACAGCCAGGAAATTTTCAAATTTCCTTTCATACTGTCCTGATTTTTCTCCCCAGCTCCCTGATAAACAACAGGGCAAAAAAGCAGACAGCACACTGCCAATAACAAAATTCCTAAAAGAATTTCCAGAAGAATACCTGCTATTTTTAAAATTCCTAACAAAATATGTAGCACCGCCATTCTCTCACCTGCTGCCTTCCTGTTTTATCTTATTTTCCAGCCACTTTCTCACATCAGGAATTCCTGTTTCTCTGTATGCTTCTTCTACCAATGCTCTTGTCATCTCTAACGCTTCCTCATAACCGCAACACAGACCGATAATCATGGGACAGTATTTCCTTCTGGCTTTCTGCTTCAACTCATTAGCTGAAAAGATTTCCAACTGATTATCAGGATTACAGGCAAAAGTAATTAAATACACGTCAAACACTCCTATCCCTGTATTGATTTTATGCATCAGTTGTCTTTTCTTCTTTTTTGCATTATCGCCAACGTAGAGTTTTTTATACCAGTTCAACATATTTTCCACTCCTATATTTTAAAAAGAGGCTGTCGCAAGAAGCTCTGCATTGCTTAATACGACAATCCTCTTTTTCCATGCTTACTTAGAAATACTTTCTGTTCCCCCAAAGATTTGCTTTTTTCAAATCCAGGTATTCACTATAAGCCTTTTCCAAAATCTGCTTTTCATTTGAAAAACGTAACAGATGGTAAGCTTCATGGAATTTGTAAAAACCGGAATCCACAAAATATTCTTCTCTTTGCGGCCTGCTGTAGTAGCTATTGGCAGACATCAAATACCAATGTACATCTTTTTCCACTACATCTTCCGGCACACAAAAACTATATTGACTCTTTCCTACATACTTAATGATGTTGGCCGACACTCCTGCTTCTTCTTTCACTTCCCGCAGAGCTGTATCCTTATAGTCTTCGCCCTTTTCTACCGTTCCTTTTGGCAACACCCAACCTTCATATTTGTGCTTATAAGACTTATACAAGGTCAGTATTTTGCCTCGATATATTACCACTCCGCCACAGCTCGTTGCTTCAATCATATTGCACTTCCTCCTGCTTAAGACATATAAAATGTCCGCGTTGTGTTTCTTTATTGGTAGTATACCTCTTTTTTTCCACAGGTGCAAGAAATTTACAGCCACTAATTATAATAAAAAGAATTAAACACCTGATGTGCCACAGGAACCGCAACCTTACTTCCCGTTCCTGCACCTTCTGCAATTACTGCAATGGCCAGGTCCGGATCTTCTACGTTTGAAAATCCAATAAACCAGGAATGCGTCTTTATTTTTCCATCACTTCCGGTATATTCTGCAGAGCCTGTCTTTCCTGCTGCAGAATAACTTTCTCCTGAGAGTTTTGTTGCCGTACCGCTTTTTACAACTTCTTCCATCAATGTTTTCAACACTCCGGCTTCTTCCTCACTCATAAGCTCTTTGTAAACAGAAGGCTTTGTGGTCTCTACCGTCTGTCCGCTTACCGTCTCCACCTTTTCTATATAATAAGGTTTCATAAGCTTTCCATCATTGGCAATAGCACTGGTAATCATTGCCATGTGCATAGGAGATACCAGTGTATTTCCCTGTCCAATGGCCGTCTGCATCAGCAATGGATTTCCCGGAGCCTTTCCAAGCTCAAATTTGCTTTTATTATATTCTAACGGAATTGGAAGCTTACTGTTAAAAAGCAGGCTTTCTGCTGTTTTTTGCAGTTTTTCTGCTCCTAAATCAAGACCAATTTGTGTAAATGCCGTATTACAGGATTTTGCAAATGCCTTTGTAAAGTCTTCTGAACCATGGACTTCGCCACCAAAACATGGGATTTTATGGTCATCTACCGTGATGCTTCCCTTACAATTATAAGAAAATCCATCAATGGTTCCATGTTCGCGCAGATATGCCAACGCATCCACCACTTTAAAAATAGACCCCGGTGGATAAGCTCCCTGTGTAGCTCTGTTTAAAAGACTGCTGTTTGCAGAGTCGTTTACTAAAGTATCCCAGTCTGCCTCTACTGTATTCGGATTAAAATCCGGTTTGCTTACAGAAACTAGTACAGCTCCTGTCTTCGGATCTAACACAACTACCGCACCATTGTAAGAACCAAGGGCATTATAGGCTGCCTCCTGCAATTTTGTGTTAAGGGTAGTAACCACACTGTCTCCCGGATTTTTATTTTCCAGAATTTCATTTTTTACCTGTTCAATGTAATTATTATGTGATGACATCAAAGAAAAATTGGCAAGAGCTTCAATACCGTTTTTCCCATTACAGTCATATCCGACTACATGGGCAAATTTATTTCCATAAGGGTAAACTCTTGTTTCATTCCCCTCTTCATCTGTTTCTGTATAGGCAAGTGTCTGCCCATCGGAAGATAAAATTTTCCCTCTTGTAATCCTGTCTGCCAGCTGATTTTGACGAGTATTATAAGGACTGCTGATTACATCTTCCCTTTTTACCACATTAAAATACACCATATATCCAATCAAAGATATAAAAATAACCACAAAGAAATAGCTGATAATCGTATATTCTTTGTTTTTGGAACGTTTTGCTTTTTTGCGCTTTTTCTTCATAATTTCTTCATCTCTTTGAGATTTTTTTGCGCTCTTTTTATTTTTGTCTTTCAATTTCCTCATCCTCATCTTCTCTTAAAATATACAATCCCTGTATAATTGCCAGCATAATAATAGTACTCAATACAGAACTGCCTCCATAGCTGACTAAGGGTAATGTAATTCCTGTCATGGGAATGAATTTACTTACGCCGCCAATTGTAAGAAATACCTGAAAAGCATATTCTGTTCCCAGTCCCAAAGCAATCAGTTTATAAAATCTCTTTTTAATTCGCAAAGAGATATTAACAACCAAAAGAAACATACTCATACAGATTAAAATCAGACAGATTGCAAATAATCCTCCCAGCTCTTCGCAAATTGCCGCAAACATATAGTCCTGTTTTACAAAAGGTATCATTTCCGGAGACCCCTGACAAAGTCCCATACCAAACCATCCGCCGGCTCCAATAGCAAATAATCCCTGTACAATCTGAAATCCGGCTCCCTCATAAACACTAAAAGGAGCTTTCCAGGCAACTACCCTTTGTCTTACATGTGAGAAAAGGAAATAGGCAATAACCGCTGCCGCACATCCGCTTCCTAAGCCGGCAAAAAGATAAAATGGTTTTTTGGTAGCCACATAAAGCATAACCACATACGTAATAAAAAACACCACCGCACTTCCTAAATCTCTGGAAAGTACCAAAGTCAGTACATAAACCGCCGCAATAATAGTTGTAATTACATGATCTCTAAAAGTAGCACTTTTTCGGTACAAACGACTTGCTACAAAAAACACAAAAATAATCTTTACAAACTCAGATGGCTGAAATACAAAAAAGCCAAGATCAATATTAATTTTCGCACCATTCACATTTTTACCGAAAATCAGTACAATGAGCAAAAGTCCCAATCCCAATGCAGCATAAAACCATGTCCAATTCTTCAAAAAATACATTTTTTTAATCATAATTGGTATAACCATGGCAATCACAGTAGCAGCTGCTACAATAGCAAACTGTCGAATGGCAGACTCAGGAGCCAGTCTGGAAAGCATGATAAATCCAATAGACAGCAGCATACACATATGATTTAAAAGCAAGATGGATGCCTTTTTATAAAAAATACGATACAATGCCTGTACAACAATCAAATACAACAGCAGCGCTCCAAAAAGATAAATAATCTCTACCTTCTCCGTTTTCAGGAAAATAACCAAAAAGGCAGTAAAATCCAGAAATACAATTAATAAAAGCTGCTTTCTTAAAATATAACGTTTGTCATAATCGTCTTCATATTTAAAAACAGTAAAACTCTCAAACGTATACAGAACAATAAGAATTAATAACAAATATTTTGAAAGTTCAATAATTAAATTTAACACTTGTTCACCTACTCTACCCCTCTTTTAAAATGCCCTTTTGTAAACTCCGGCTTTTCTTTTGGTTTTTTCTTTTTCACATCTTTATTTTCTACTTTATAAGTCCGGATAAAAATATCCAACAGATTTTTCACTTCTTCTTTTGTTTCAATGGTAAAATTCAGTCTTAAAGTCTCAAACCCTTCTCCCAAAATCTGCTGCGCCTCTTCCAACAATCCTGTAGGAACACTGTTGTAAATCACATTATAACAGAAATCGCAAAAAGTTTTTGTCGTAAATTGTTTTCCATAACGGTCTTTCAACTGTACAAGGCTGCTTTTTTTATCACATTTACCACAAGTTTTTTTAATACACTGAGCCGATATCATCATAGGATAATAGCCATATATAATCATCTCACTTTTCTCATTATCCCTTCCATGAATTTCCTTTCCGTTCAATTCCAGCGGCACAGTAGTACGCATCACTCCTAACTCGTCTAAAGTATTCTTTGCATTATCATTAAACGTATATACTGAATAGTCTGTAACTGCCTTCTTTAAAAGCCCCATTCCCGATAAGCAGCCCAGCTCTTCCAGATTTCTTACCAAAAATCCCTCACATTGCTCCCCAGCTTTTTTCAATTCTTGTTCCACATCTGCAAGCTGACCATCTCTTAACATATAGGGCAGAGCCAGATAAAACTCTTTTCCCCTTTCATGAACCTGATGTATTGTCTCTGAAATTTCTTTTCCTAACTGTTTTCTATTAAACATGGAAATCTGACAATACACCCCTTTTATTCCCTGTTCTTCCAGTACAGCTTCTAACTGACCTCTTGTTTCCACAGAAGCATAAAAATCAGGAGTTTTTTCAAATGAGTTATAATTTTTTTCTCTGTTTTCTTCTTCCTTCTCAGGCAATGATCTACGATATTTCTTTAAAATCTCTTTCTGAAGTTCCTCTAATCCCCTTCTTCTCAATTCATTGATGCTCTGCATGGGCAGAAATCCTGCTTCATCTGTCATAATATCTAAAGCATCAAACACAAATGGTGTCTGTCCTGTTTTTCGCATTTGCTTTTCTACTCTATCTGCTGACAAAGGCTGCTTCAAAGCTTCCTCTACTGTTTCCCCCTGAACCTGAATATGAATATCCTGAAAGTCTAAATCCAGTATAGCAGGAGAATTAGCAAAAAGGATAAAATTCCCATTAATTTTTTCTTGTTTTTTTGTGTCCAAATATTCCTTCTTTAACTGCTCAAAAAGGACTTCATTTCTTTTCCCTGCAATTTTCTGCTTTTTATTCTGTTCTTTCTGATTTACTACGGCCATCATTTCTTTCCCATTATGAGAATGATAATACCCCTGATTAAATCCATCTCTTTGATACAAATCAAGAAGCATCTGTTTATCCTCTTGTACAACCTCATATTTTTCCGGATTTTTCTGATATAAATCTAAATATTTTCTGTAAACGGAAGTTACACCTGCCGCATATTCAGGACGCTTCATTCTGCCTTCTATTTTCAGAGAATAAACACCTGCCTGTAAAATTTCCGGCAAAATATCAATAGTACACATGTCTTTAGGGCTTAACAAATAAGACTGGTCCTCCCTGCTAATCTGCTGTCTATCCTGATAAGCAGTATATGGCAGGCGGCAAGGCTGGGCACATCTTCCTCTGTTGCCGCTTCTGCCGCCCAGCATACTACTGAACAAACACATGCCGGAATAGCAATAACAAAGCGCTCCATGAACAAAGCTTTCGATTTCCATCCCTGTTTCCTTGTAAATTTCATGAATTTCTTTTAAAGATAATTCTCTGGCCGTTACAATCCTGGACACCCCTGCTTCCTTTAAAAGTGCCGCTCCTTTTACTCCTGTCACCGCCATCTGTGTGCTGGCGTGAATAGAAAGATCTGGAAATTCTTTTTTCAGAAAAGAAAGCACTCCTAAATCCTGCACAATCACAGCATCTATTCCCTGCTGATAATATGGTGCCAGAAAGTTATAGAGCTGCCCATAAAGCTCTTTATTCTTTAAAAGGGTATTTACTGTCAGGTATATCTGTTTTCCATGTATGTGGGCATAATCAATTGCCTCCAGCATTTCATCCTGTTGAGGATTATCGGCGTATGCTCTGGCGCCAAACATACTTCCTCCAATATAAACGGCATCTGCCCCTGCTTTTACAACTGCCTGCAGACCTTCGTATGAACCTGCCGGTGCCAATAATTCTGCTTTCATGCTTTCAATATCCTTTCTCTTTTAAATAATAGAAATGGGGTAAACAACAACTGCCCACCCCATCACTCTTTTCTATATTATTATTTTAAAAGCTCATCTAATTCTTTCTCTAACTCTGCCACTTTTTGCTGCAATTCCTGTACCTGTTCCTGAGCCTTTTCTTTTACTTCATCTAATTCTACCTGTTTATTAATTAAATCATGTTTCAAATCATACATTTCTCTGTCTTTTGCTTCCAGTTCTTCTTCAAACATTTCTGCCTGTCTTTTTGCTTTAAAATAATCATCTGCAATATTTAAACTAAGCAAAGTATGTCTGGTTTCCTGTGACTGTCTGTTATATCCGGGAAGCTGTCCCAGCTCCGTCAGCTTTCCATTCATATAATTTGCAACCTTCTGCAGGTATTCTTCACTTTCATATCCGCTTAAAGTGATGATTTTTCCTCCAATCAGCACCTGGGTTGTATTCTTAACTGCCATCTAATCCTCCCGCCTTTTCTTACGTTCCTTATTGTCTATTATAATCGAAATTCCCAGAAAAACAACTATTATTTTATTCCCAAATGATGATAAGTCAGCTCTGTAACCATTCTTCCTCTAGGAGTACGGAGCAAAAATCCATTTTTTATTAAATACGGCTCGTATACATCTTCGATCGTTCCTGCATCTTCTCCAACAGCTGCTGACAAAGTATCCAATCCTACCGGACCCCCTGAAAAACGTTCAATAATCGTAGTAAGCAAAAGCCGGTCCGTCTGATCCAATCCATAACGGTCTACTTCTAAAAGATCCATAGCAAAATCAGCCACTTCTTTTGTAATTTTTCCATCGTATTTCACCTGCGCAAAATCCCTTACCCTCTTTAATAAACGATTAGCAAGTCGAGGTGTCCCTCTGGAACGTTTTGCCATTTCCAGAGCGCCTGCATGATCAATTTCCACTCCCAAAACCTTAGCAGAATGAATAATAATCGTCTGAAGCTCTTCCTCTGTATAAAATTCCAGATGATGTACCACTCCAAATCGATCACGGAGAGGAGCTGTTAAAAGTCCTGCCCTTGTCGTGGCTCCTACTAAAGTAAATTTCGGTAAATCCAGACGAATAGAACGAGCTGTTGCACCTTTTCCAATCATAATATCAATAGCATAATCCTCCATGGCCGGATAGAGAACTTCTTCCACCTGTCTGTTCAGACGGTGAATTTCATCTACAAAAAGCACATCGTTTTCCTGCAGATTATTTAAAATCGCCGCCATCTCTCCCGGTTTTTCAATAGCAGGACCACTGGTCACTTTCATGTGTACACCTAATTCATTAGCAATAATACCTGCCAGTGTTGTTTTACCAAGTCCCGGAGGACCATAAAACAATACATGGTCTAAAGCATCTCCTCTTTGCTTTGCTGCCTCTATATAAATTTTAAGATTTTTCTTTGCTTTTTCCTGTCCAATATAATCCTTCAGAAGTTGAGGACGCAAATTACCTTCTGTACGAAGGTCTTCTTCCATAACATCTGTAGTAATAATTCTTTTTTCCATGACTTTTCCTCTTTACTTAGAACATGTTTTTCAATGCCTGCTTTAATAAATCTTCTACGTTCATGCCTTCTGTAATTTCTGTATGCTTTACTGCACGAAGGGCATCTGACCCGGAATATCCAAGAGCAGTCAATGCTTCCACCGCTTCTTTTTTCATATCAGAAACCCCTGCCAGGTTAGCTGAACTCTCTTGCACATGCTCTGTTTTCAATTCAAATGCTTCCTGCAGACTCATTTTATCTTTTAATTCTAAAATCAGTTTCTGTGCTGTTTTTTTCCCAATACCCGGTGCCTTTGAAATTGTTTTTACATCATCTGCCAAAACAGCAAATCGCAGTTCATCTGCGGAAAGCCCTGACAAAACACCTAATGCAGCTTTAGGTCCTATGCCATTTACTCCTAATAACAGTTTAAAAATATTCAAATCATCTTTTGTCAAAAAACCATATAACTGCATTGCATCTTCTCTGACATTTAAATAAGTATAAATCTTAGCTTCATCCCCTATATGCAGAACTGTATCTACACCTGCCATGGGCATAAAAAGATTATATCCTATATTTCCTGCTTCCAAAATTACTCTGTCCTCTAAAATCTCAACAATTTCACCTTTTAAATACGCTATCATTTCCTATCCTTCCCGGTATTCTCTTATAAATTTCCGAAGATACAATTCCTATTAAAAGTCCGGTTATTGTTCCTGCACAAAGCAGGATCGGAAAATAAAAAAACACGCTTCCACTCTCTACCACCAATGCTGCTATTATCAACTGTCCTATATTATGTGTTACGCCTCCGATCACACTGACACCTGCCATTGACAAGCCCTTTATTTTCTTTGCCAGTGTCATACACAGCAAGCTTAAAAAGGCTCCTGCCAGACTATATACAATAGAAAATAAATTTCCAAACATAAATCCAATACACACAATTCGGATACAGGAAACAAGGGCAGCCTCTTTATAGGTAAAACTATACAAAAGAAACACAGTTACTAAATTAGTAATTCCAAGCTTTACTCCCGGTGCAAAAGGAAATACCGGAAGCAACATTTCCACATATCCTAAAATAATTGCCAAAGCACAAAGCAAACCGATATATGCTGTTTTCTTCATTCAAATCCTCGTTTCTATTTTGCTATACTGTCTATTTTCTCTGTTTTTTCATCATCTGTTACAATTTCCAACACCACTTTATTCGGCAAACAGACAATACTTTCTCCGAATTCTTTAATTTTCCCCTGCTTTACGCACAAATGATCCGGACAATCAGCTTCTATCATAGAAACTCTTCCATCTTCCTCAATCTGGCACACATTGGTATTTCCAATTTTAATTTCCTGTTTATTTTTCAAAGAATACTCTCCATACATCTCTCCATCCACAGAAATCTTAAGTATCTGTTCATTTGATGAAGCAGATTTCTGAATTCCCTTGAATACTACAAATCCCATAATCCCTGCTGCTAAGAGAATACCAATTAGAAATAAATCCTTTTTTTTCATGGATTACTCTCCTATCTCATTTTCTGTGTCCTATCTTAACATAGCCAAATAAAAAATGCAAATGTATGTTCGCAAAATATGCGATTGATACATTTGCATTTCTATCTTACAAAATAATGTGACGCGGACAAGTTTCTTTACATTTTCCGCAATTTGTACATTTCTCATAATCAATATGTGCCACATTGTCCACCACTGTAATTGCCTCATTCGGACACTCCTTGACACATTTACGACAGCCAATACAGCCAACTTCGCAGGCACCCATCACTGCCTTTCCCTTCTCTCTGGAACTGCATGCCACAGCCTGTTTTTGTTCATATGGAATTAATTCAATTAAATGTTTCGGACATTCTGCCACACACTTTCCACATGCCTTACATTTCTCTTTATCTACCACTGCAATGCCATTAACAATATGTATAGCATCAAATCCACACACTTTCACGCAGGAACCATATCCAAGACACCCGTAAGAACAGGCTTTCTCTCCTCCGTTCTGCATCAAAGCTGCCATTTTGCAGTCTTTTACGCCTGTATAATCATAGCTTTTACCGGCTTTTTCACAATCACCGGCACATTTGACAAATGCGGTCATACGAATACTTTCTCCTGCATCCTGCCCCATAATAGCCGCAACTTTTGCAGCTACGGCAGCCCCTCCTACCGGACAGGCATTAACAGGTGCTTCTCCCTTCGCAATAGCTGCTGCCAAACCATCACATCCCGGAAAGCCACAGCCGCCACAGTTATTACCAGGCAATTCTTCTCTTACCTGTATTTCTCTCTCGTCTACTTCTACTGCAAATTTCTTTCCGGCAACTCCCAGAAAAATTCCGATGAAAAGCCCTACACCGCCTACCAGAGCTGCCGCAATGATAATTCCTGTTACCATAGTTCACACCTCCTAAATAATTCCTGAAAAGCCAAAGAAAGCAATGGCCATTAATCCGGCAGTCAGAAGCACTATTGGAAATCCCTGGAAATATTTAGGAACATCATTATATTCCATCTTTTCACGAAGGCCTGCCATCAAAACAATGGAAATCGTAAATCCCAATGCTGTGGCAAATCCATTTACTGTTCCCTGTAAAACATTATAAGATTTCTGTACATTGATTACTGCTACACCTAAAACTGCACAGTTTGTAGTAATTAGCGGAAGATATACGCCTAAACTCTGATACAGTGCCGGCATTGCCTTTTTCAAAAACATTTCTACAAACTGAACTAATGCCGCAATGACTAAAATAAATACAATAGTCTGCATATAACCCATATCCAAAGGGCTTAATACAAACTGATAAATCAAGCTGGTTACCAGTGAAGACAGAGTAATAACAAAGATTACTGCTCCTCCCATTCCTGCTGCTGTTTCTATTTTTTTAGAAACTCCAAAGAAAGGGCAGAGGCCAAGAAACTGGCTTAAAACAACATTATTTACCACTGCTGCTCCAACAGCTATAATCAATAATTCTTTCACTCCTGTTTCCTCCCCTCTATTTTCTCACCGTATTATCATAAAATTTTCCGCTGCAAGACTCGTTGCCACAGGAAGCACAGCCGCCTTCCATACAATGAACCGGCTTTTGTTCTTCTTTTGGTTTCTTTTCCTGCATTTTCGCACGAAGCGCTGCCAAAAATGCAAGAACAAAGAAAGCTCCCGGCGCTAAAATAAAAATAGTTGCCGGCTCGTAAGCTTTTGGCATAATCTGAAAACCAAACAAAGTCCCTGCTCCTATCAGTTCACGGAAACCTGCCAGAATAGTAATGGAAAGTGTAAAGCCAAGTCCCATACCAATTCCATCAAAGATCGAAGACACTGGTCCATTTTTAGATGCATAAGACTCTGCTCTTCCCAAAATAATACAGTTTACTACAATAAGAGGGATATAAATTCCCAGTGCATCATACAAAACCGGAATAAATCCCTGCAGCAAAAGCTGAACAATGGTTACAAAAGAAGCTACGACTACAATATACGCCGGCATACGCACTTTATCCGGAATAACATTTCTTAAAAGAGAAATGAACAGATTGGACATTGCCAAAACTACAGTTGTAGTAAGACCCATACCAATTCCGTTTATTGCTGCTGTAGTAACGGCTAAAGTCGGACACATGCCAAGTACTAGGACAAAAGTCGGGTTTTCTTTGATGATACCATTATAAAGACGTTCAACAGGTGAATTCTTTTTCATATCATTCTCCCTCCTTTACATAATTAAATGCACAAATCCCGGCATTTACACCACCGGTCACTGCCTTTGAAGTAATCGTAGCACCACTGATTGCGTTAATTTCATTCTCAGCAGCAGCTCCTGATTTTGTAACCTCAAAAGTTTCTGCATTTTTATCAGAAAACTGATTTTTAAATTCATCTTTTGTAGCATTCATACCAAGTCCGGCAGTTTCGCTGATACTTAAAATAGAAATTCCATTTAAAGTCCCATCAAGCTGAATACCCATGGAAAAGGTAATATCACCACCATATCCTTCTGAAGTTGTCACATTAACAGCGTATCCCAAAGTTTCACCGGAGGCATCTTTCGCTTCCATAATCTCATTAATTTTCTGAGCTTCAAATCCTTTTTCTTTTAAAGCAGCTGCTAAATCTGCATCTTCCGCTTCCACACATACTTCAAAAGAGTCTGCATCTTCAAATACCGCTTTATACGCTTCTTGTTTGGCCTTTTCCTGCTGATTTGCAATAGGTTTTTTCGTAACCTCATAAACAAGCCCTAAAAGTCCTCCTGCAATCAATGTAATTACAGTCAAAATAATAGCATCTTTCAATATTGTATTCTTTTTCATACTTTTTTACCTCCTTTTCCGAAGGCACGGGGCATTGTATAGCGCTCGATTAAAGGAATTAACAGGTTACAGAATATAATCGCATAAGATACGCCTTCTGCAGAACCACCAAAAATACGGAATAATCCTGTAAATACGCCAAGACATACTCCATAGACTAACTGACCTGTCTTAGTAATCGGCGTAGTAACGTAATCTGTTGCCATAAACCATGCTCCCAGCATTAAGCCGCCACCAAATAAGTGACATAATAAATATTCCACATCAAATCCATGACCACCAAATAAAAGAACAAATACTGCAAAACTGCCAATATATGTCAGTGGTATACGGAGATCAATAATTCCGTTAATTAAAAGAATAACTGCCCCAACAAGAATTGCCAGCGCTGAAGTTTCACCGATAGTCCCCTGTATATTTCCAAAAAATAAGTCTGCCCAGTTTACACTTTCCCCTGCTTTTAAAGCTGCTAAAGGTGTTGCTCCTGAAACAGTATCAACAACATTGCCCCAGCCGCCATTGGGAACAGTAAAATCTGTCATCCTTCCTGTAAAAGAAATCAAAAGGAAACATCTGGCTGCCAGTGCCGGGTTCATAAAGTTCTGCCCTAATCCACCAAAAAGCTGTTTTACAACTAAAATAGCAAAAATTCCACCGATAACAGCAATCCACCAAGGTGCATTTGGCGGCAAATTCAGCGCTAATAAAAGACCTGTAACAGCTGCACTGCCATCCTGAATAGTCAATTTCTTATGTACAATTTTTTCATATCCCGCTTCTGTAGCCACACACACTGCAATGGAAATTAAAATCAGCAAAAGTGCATTTAAGCCAAAATTATAAATTCCAAATAATGCTGCAGGCATAAGCGCTAAAAATACAGTACGCATAATACTGCTGGTGCTCACCTTCGACCTTACATGAGGGGAAGATGAAACATGTAATAATTCACTCATGATTTTCTCCTCCTACTTTGGTTTTCTGCGATTTGCCAGAACCATTTTTCTCATGGAACGCATGGATTGCGTCAATGGTCTTTTCGCCGGGCAGACAAAACTGCAGCAGCCACATTCTACACATTCCATACCATTATATTTTACAAACAAATCCTCTCTGCCATGTTCAGAATAGGTAGCAAGTCTGGATGGAACCAGTCTTGCCGGACAGGCAGATACACATCTTCCGCAGTTAATACAAGCAGTAGGTTCATTTTCTGAAACCTCATCTTTCGACATACAAAGCAAAGCAGAAGATGTTTTTACAACAGGAACATGATAATCAAACATGGCAAACCCCATCATAGGACCGCCGGAAATAATTTTCTTCGCAGGAAGCTTCAATCCTCCTGCCGCTTCCAACAGTTCCGCAAAGGAAGTTCCCAGACGAACTTTAAAGTTTCCCGGCTCTGCCACGGCATCCCCTGTAATGGTAACAATACGATCCATGACCGGTTCGCCTTTCATCACTGCACGATAAACAGCGCATACGGTATCAATATTATCCACTACACATCCCGCATCTGCCGGAAGCATGGATGAATTAATTTCCCTGCCACTTACTGCTGCAATCAGACATCGTTCTGCTCCCTGTGGGTATTTGGTTTTCAAAGGAGCGACTTCAATTCTCGGCTCATCTTTTACCATTTCCGTAAGCTTTTCAATACAGTCCGGCTTATTATCTTCAATACAAATATAACCTTTTGCATGGTCAAAAAGCTTTAAAATACACTTTAATCCACCAATAATCCAATCAGGCTGCTCTAACATACGCCTGTAATCAGAAGTCAGATAAGGCTCACATTCCGCTCCATTTACCAGAACATACTCTATTTTATCCGGTTCTTTCGGAGAAAGCTTTACATGAGTAGGGAAGCCTGCCCCACCCATACCAACAACTCCGGCTTCTTTAATTCTGCTAATAATTTCTTCTTTGGTAAGCTCTTTTAAAGACTGTACGGATGTAAATTCCACAGTTTCATATTTTTCGTCATTTTCTATAACGATGGCATCTACCATGGCTCCTACATTATTTCTTACTTTTTTTAATTCTTTCACAACTCCTGACACAGAAGCATGAATTGGTGCAGAAACAAAGCCTCCCATCTCTGCAATTTTCTGCCCTGCCAGAACATAATCTCCCTTTTTCACAACAGGCTGCGCCGGAGCACCAATATGCTGCGACAGCGGATAAACCATCTCTTTTCCGGGAAAGTATTCCCGTACAGGCTTTTCTTTTGACAGTTCTTTTCCATCATAAGGATGTACACCACCCCTAAAGGTTAAAAACGCCATATTTCGTCCCTCCTTTATTTATCCTAATCAGTTAAAAACTGATTATTCTTTCTGATGCTTTTTTCTATATTTCTTAAACTGATTTTTCAGTTCAGGATACGCATAAACCATACGCTTCTTAACAATATTCTGTTTCTTTCTGATATCTGTATATTTTTTTACAAACTCATCCAGTTTCTGCTCCATCTCTGCTTTTTTAGAAAGATAATTTTCACTATCCAAAAGACGTTTTTCTTCAAATAAGGTTTCAAAACGTTCCATAAATTCCTGTTTTCTCACAGACAAACGTTCTGCAACTTCCTGTGTACGCAAATGAGCTCTGACTGTTTCCAGCCTTTCCTGAATTTCTTCTCGTGTTTCATATAACTTACTGTTATGAAGATATTGTGTAATATCCTCCAGCATATCTTCCACTTTTGCAAAGCTTTTTGTAAGTCCGAAAGCCGCTGAAGCTGAAGTGATAAAGTCTGCCGCATACAAAACCATAATAATAATCAGAGCAATTTCTCCTATATTCTGAGGATATAAATCTGTAAACCAGGAAACAAATGGTTGAAACACCTTAAACAACAATAAGGTAAATACACCCCATCCTAAAGAAGTTCCCAAACTAATATATCCCTGAAGATTGTATTTTCTATGACTATAATCCCACCATCTGGTGTGAAAAATCTTTTCCATAAGCCATCCGGTAAGATACTCCAGTATGGTAGCAACTACCACACCACCTATGTATAAAACAATGATACGATTTCCAAAAGGCTTTAAAATCAGATAAATACTCACAGCCCCCATGCCATAAATAGTACATAAAGGACCATTTATAAAACCTCTGTTTACAAATTTCTTTTTTCTCACAGATACATAAGCAGTTTCCCACAGCCACCCTAAAAAGCTATATACAAAGAACCAGCTTATGATATAATATAAAGATACACCTGCAATTTCTATATTCATGTTTTTCTCCTCTGCTATATAATATAACACTTTTTTGCAGAAATCACTAGAAAAATTTAGTAATTTTTCGTATTATTTTAAAAACAATTTGAAAGGATTTTGTTAAAATGATAACAAATATGCAAATTCTTAGTCAATTCTCAACAGATTTACCAACCACCTGTTCTCTCTTAAATTATGACCCTGAGGACGTTCTGTTCTTTGATATTGAGACTACCGGACTAAGTCCCAAAACAAGCCGTGTATTTCTAATTGGGCTTATTTCTTTTCAACCTTCTACAAAAAAATGGCAGCTTATCCAGTTCCTCATGGAGCATAACTGCGAAGAAGAAGAAAAAGAACTTTTAGAAGCTTTCTCCGTTTTTGTTAAAAGCAGAACAAAACTCATCCATTTTAATGGGAATTCTTTTGATATTCCTTATCTTGTTTCCCGTTTTGAAAAGCATCAGCTTTTTAATCCTTTTCCGGATAAAAACTCTCTCGATTTATATCGTGAACTTTTACGCATGCCGGCTTTCTTCCGCCAAATGCCTAACCACACGCAAAAAGCCTTTGAAGAATTAACTCTTTATCCAAGAAAAGACCTTTTATCCGGAAAAGAAATGATAAAATTTTATCAGAACTACGAAAAAACTTCTGCAAAAGAGAATGAAAAACTTCTTTTGCAGCACAACTATGATGACCTTATGGGAATGCTTTCTATTTTTCCTCTTTTAAACTTAAAACAGCTTTCAAAAGGTCAATGGGAAATATCTGATACAGAAGAATTAGAAAAGCAGGAAGCAGACCGCTCCATTACAAAAGAGCTATTGTTTACCCTTAAACTTCCTTTTCCTATTCCTGCACAGCTTTCTGCTGCTTTTCATTTTGGCTATATAACAGTTTCCCAACATATAGCAAAGTTAAAGCTTCCCTTATATGAGGGAACTTTAAAATTCTATTATCCTGACTACAAAAATTATTACTATTTACCCGTAGAAGATGAAGCCGTTCACAAAAGTGTTGCCATCTATATTGATACACAACACAGGCAAAAGGCTAATGCTTCTACCTGTTACAAAAAATACACAGGGACTTTCGTTTATGCTCCCGGCACATGTCCTCTCCCACTTTTAAAAACAGAACTTCATGCTAAAGAAACCTATACTTTTTGGCCTTTGCAAAGTTCCTCTCTATCCATGCAAAAATGTTATATCCAAGAAATATTAAAAACAGCCATTACTTTGTCGTAATGGCTGTTTTACTGCGACTTTTTTCTTAAATTATTCTTCTGTTGTTTCTTCTGTTTCTTCCTGAGCTGGTTCAAGAACTTTCATGCTCAAGCTGATTTTCTTTTCTTCTTCGTTGAAATCTACAACTTTTGCAGTAACAACCTGACCTACTTTTAATACATCAGATGGTTTTTCAACGTGTGCTCTGGAAATCTGAGAAACGTGAAGTAATGCATCTACCCCTGGCTCTAATTCGATGAATGCACCGAAATCTGTCATACGAGCGATTTTACCTTCTACAACATTTCCAACTGCATATTTTTCAGCTGCGTTTAACCATGGGTTCTGATCTTCAAATTTCAGACTTAATGCAATTTTATCGCCATTGATTTCTTTAATCAGAACAGTAATTTTCTCTCCTGCTTTAAATACTTTCTTTGGATTTTCTACTCTGCCCCAAGACATTTCAGAAATGTGAAGAAGTCCGTCAGCACCACCTAAATCAATGAATGCACCGAAATCTGTTACATTTTTGATTGTACCTTCAACAACATCGCCTGCGTGAATTCTTTCGAACAATTCTTTCTTCATTTCTTCTTTTTTAGCTACTAAGAGCTGTTTTCTGTCACCGATTACACGGCGTCTTCTTGGGTTGAACTCTGTAATTACAAATTCAATTTCCTGATCCTGATATTTTGTCAGGTCTTTTTCATAAGTATCAGAAACAAGGCTTGCCGGAATAAACACTCTTGCTTCTTCCACGATAACACTCAAGCCACCATCTAATACCTGATTTACTTTTGCTGTAAGCACTTCTTTATTTTCAAATGCTTCTTCTAATCTCTTATTTCCTTTATCAGCTGCCAGTCTTTTATAAGTTAAAAGCACCTGTCCGTCACCATCGTTTAATTTGAGAACTTTTGCTTCCATTGTATCGCCTGGGTGTGCAACAGTTCTTAAATCCAGGTTCTGGTCATTTGAGTATTCATTTCTTGTAATGATACCGTCTGCTTTATAATCAATGTTCAAAATAATCTGGTCTTCTTTGACATCGATAACTGTACCTTCAACTACCTCTCCATTTCTGATTGTTTTAAATGTTTCGTCCAGCATCTGTTCAAAACTTAATTCTGACATGTTTTGAAACCTCCTCAATTATTTTATTCGGGGTTGACGCCCCAGCTGTAATACCTACACATTGAACGGACGGAAAACCTTCAGAATCCAAGTCAGCAAGTGTCTGTATATAGTAAGTGTCCTTACATTCGCTTTTACATATCTCATATAGTTTCTGGGTATTGGAGCTATGTTTGCCTCCTACGACTATCATGGCGTCTACCTGCTTAGCGATTTGAGCTGCTTCAGACTGTCTGTCTTGCGTAGCATTGCAAATCGTATTTAAAACAAGTTTATCATAACCCTTTTCGCCCAAAATTTCAACTATTTCTTGAAAATTATTGTAATTAAATGTCGTCTGAGATACAATACATATTTTTTCTCCACTTTCTGCCAAAAAGCGCTTTGCATCTTCTTTTGTTTTTATAATTGTAGCTTTCCCCTGACACCAGCCTTTAATTCCTACTACTTCGGGATGATTAGGATCTCCCACAATAACAATATGTTTTCCCTGTGCACTTTCTCTCTCTACAATTCTGTGTATTTTTAATACAAAAGGACAGGTTACGTCTACATAAGAAATATTTCTTTCTTCTAAAAGTTCATAAATATACTTCGGAACACCATGAGAGCGAATAATCACAGTTCCTTCTGTAAGATTTTTCAGTTCTTCTTCTGTTTCTAAAACTTTAACACCTTTTTTTTCTAAATCTGATACAACCTCTTCATTATGAATAATCGGGCCGTAGGTATACACAGCTCCTTTGGTTGTTTCTGCAACCTTGTAGACTTCTTCCACAGCTCTTTTTACTCCAAAACAAAATCCGGCTGTTTTCGCAACCTTTACATCCATGATTTTCTCCTGTTCTTTACACTGTCGCTTCTTTATACAAACGAATAATTTCATCTTTCACTTCAACAATATTCATGTTGGAAGAATCCAGTAAAACAGCGTCTTCTGCCTGTTTCAGCGGTGAAATATCTCTGTGCATATCTCTGTAATCTCTGTCATTGATATCAGCCTCAATTTCCTCCAACACACAAGGAACACCTTTTTCTTCCAACTCTTTACATCTTCTCAATGCTCTTGTACGTGCGCTGGCTGTCAAGTAAATCTTTACATCTGCATGAGGCAGTACACAGGTTCCGATATCTCTTCCATCCATAACCACATTTTCTTTAGACGCAAGGACTCTTTGAAGCTCCACCAGCTTTTCTCTGATTTTCGGATTAGCAGAACTGACTGATGCCATATTGCCTACTTCTTCCTGTCTTAAATATTCTGTGACATTTTCTCCATCTAAGATTACCTGCTGTGCACCATTTTCATATACAATAGAAATCTCAGCATTTTCGCAGGCTTCCTCCATTTTTTCTTTTTCTTCCGGCAAAATTCCTTTTCTAATCAAATATAGTGCCATTGCACGATACATGGCTCCTGTATCTACATATATAAATTCCAGTTCTTTTGCCACTGCCTTTGCTATAGTACTTTTCCCTGCTCCTGCAGGTCCGTCAATTGCTATGTTTATTGCCATTATATTTCTCCTTTTATTCTTCTATAAATTCCGCTGCTGCTCTGGCAGTAGACCAGGCAATCTGCAGATTAAATCCACCTGTAACTGCATCCAGATCAAGAACTTCTCCGATAAAGTACAGTCCCTTTACCAGCTTAGACTCCATGGTTTTTGGATTAACTTCCTTCACCTTTACACCGCCTTGAGTAATAATCGCCTCCCGAAACGGACGAAGCTCTACAAGCGTCAACGGGAAATGCTTCACAAAATAAATAAAGTCCTGTCGCTCTTTTCTTGTTATTTCATTAACCTTTTTTTCCGGAGCAATGCCGCCCAGTTCCAAAATAATCGGATACATTTTTGCAGGAAACATACCTGTAATTACATTTTTAAACTGTCGGTTTATTCCTGCTTCAAATTCTCTTAACAGTCTGGCGTCTAATTGTTCTTCTGTCAACGCAGCTTTTAAATCAATATATCCTTGCAGTTCTTTTTTCTCAAGTTTTTTTCCTATATAAGAACTGGCAGTCAAAACAAGAGGACCGGAAATCCCAAAATGAGTAAATAACAACTCACCAAAATCATCGTAAAGAACCTTTTTACCATCTTTTATGGTAAATCGAACATTCTTTAATGCCAGCCCCTGCATCTGTGTTACATATTCTTCTTTTGTTACAATCGGAACAAGCGCCGGACGCAAATCTGTAACCGTATGTCCTGTTTCCTTTGCAAAAGTATAGCCGTCTCCGGTAGAGCCTGTTGCCTGATAAGAAAATCCTCCGGTAGCAATAATTACTTTATCTCCGGAAATTTCGGCACCATTTTTAAGACGTATTCCCTTTATTTGTTTTTCTCCCGCTTCCCCTTCTTCTGTAAGGACTGCCTCCGCTTCACTCTTTAAATGCACTTTTACATCTAATTCTTTCATACGCTTTTCTAAAACACGAATAACATCTGAAGAATGATCTGAAACAGGAAAAATTCTTCCTCCTCTTTCTTCCTTTACTGCTAAACCTAAACTTTCAAAAAAAGAAATCACATCTTGATTACTATATCCATAAAAAGCGCTGTATAGGAATTTAGAATTTGTCACTACAGACTTAAAGAATGTTTCTTCATCACATGTATTCGTAATATTACAGCGTCCTTTTCCGGTAATAAACAGCTTTTTTCCAAGCTTCTCATTTTTTTCGAAAAGATGTACCTCCTGGTTTTTTTCGCCCAGAAAAACGGCTGCGGCCATACCGGCTGCACCGCCGCCAACAATTAGTATCTTTGCCATAAAATGCTCCTTTAATTCTCAGTTTTTTGATGCTTTAGGATCTGTCAGCTCAATTTCATGATTATCTGCCAGATTAATTTCATCGTTATTATACACCTGATACTCATCCCATATTTTCTCCAAAGCCTCTAAAGTCGCCACCACGGTTTTCTGCTTGCGCATACTAAGAGCTACTACCAAAGCATTGACCACACTAAGAGGCGCTACAAGAGAGTCTACAATAGATGCCATGTCACTTCTGGCAATTAAATTACAAGAAGAATATAAATTCATAGGAGAGTGAATACTGTCCGTCAATGTAATTACCTTGGCATTTCGATTATTGGCAAATTCCAGGGCTTTTAAAGTACGCATAGAATATCGAGGAAAACTAATTCCAATAATTACATCTTCCTCCCCAATTCGAATCATCTGTTCAAAAATTTCACTGGCACTATTGGTATTTAAAAGTCTCACTCCATCAAATATCAGATTTAGATAAAAAGCAAGAAATTCAGCCAGAGGAGCACAGCTTCTAATTCCTACAACGTATATATTTCTCGCATTTAAAATTGTTTCTACTGCAAGACTGAATGCTTCATGATCCACTGCTTCTAAAGTCATTTTTATTTTATCTATATCTGAATGCAGTACTGTATCTAAAATTTCTGATTGCGGAACTTTTCCATAAGTCACTTCCATGCGCTGAATAGAATTCAGTTTGTTTCTCACAAGCTCCTCCAGTTCTCTCTGAAATTCAGGATATCCTTTGTACCCCAGATGCGTTGCAAAACGCACAACTGTAGACTCGCTGACACCCACAGTTTCTCCCAGTTTTGCTGCAGTTAAAAAAGCTGCTTTATCATAATTTTCTTTTATATATGCCGCCAGCTTTTTCTGACCTTTACTAAAATTTTGATACTGCACATTTATTTTACTAAGCAGGTGCTCTGTATTGCTCATGAACCTTCCCCTCTTTACTTTTTCTTTCATACTCTTTCTATGATAGCACAGAAATAAAAAAGTTTCAGCAAAAACTTTGCTCCGTTGACTTTTTCCATGAACTTTCCTATACTATTTTATAAATAATCACACACCAAAGAGGAGGCATCTTATGAACCCATTAAAACTCATGGAGCTTCACCGTTTTAAACAAGCTTTTGAAAAAAATCATCCCCGTTTTTTCCCGTTTCTGAAGGCCGTGTCGCAAGAGGCTCTGCAAGAAAATACAATCGTAGATATACAGGTTACTGTTCCATCAGGAAACACCTATAAAACTAATCTAAAGCTTACCGCTGATGATATTGAAATGTTAAAAGAAATAAAAAGAAAAGCTCAGACACCCCATAAAGGGCGCTGAGCCTTTCTTTTTGTTTTATACCTTATACCGGATATGCTCCGTTTTCTGTATCAGCTTCCTTTGGATCTACCTTAGTCTGCTGTGCTTCTCTGTATTTGAAGAAATCCGTTGCTACCTGTGGGAACAATGCATAAGATAATACATCTTCTTCCTGTTCAGACCACTGTGCCATTTCTCCTCTTAATGTATCAAGTTCCGGATCCAGTAAGTCAGCCGGACGGCATGTAATTACTTCTGTGTCACCGATACATTTCTTCTGTACTTCTTTATCAAACGGTTTTACAGTTGCACCGTATTTTCCGCTTAATACGTCTTTTGTTTCTTTTGTAACCATTTTGTAACGTTCACCCATGATTACGTTAAATACAGCCTGTGTACCAACAATCTGAGAGGATGGTGTTACAAGTGGTGGTTCACCAAGGTCTTTACGTACTCTTGGCACTTCTTCCAGAACATCATAGAATTTATCTTCTGCATGCTGTTCTTTTAACTGAGATGTTAAGTTGGATAACATACCACCAGGTACCTGGTACAGTAATGTTTTGATGTTTACACCTAAGTTCTTTGGATTTAACAGACCGCTGTCTAAAGCTTCGTCACGGATTGGACGGAAGTAATCAGCGATTTCAGCCAGTAACTGCTGGTCAAAGCCTGTATCATAAGGTGTTCCCTTAAATGTTTCCACCATAACTTCTGTTGCCGGCTGAGATGTTCCCAGTGCAAATGGTGACATTGCTGTATCGATAACATCTACACCTGCTTCTACTGCTTTTAAGTAAGTCATGGAAGCAACACCGGAAGTATAGTGTGTATGAAGCTGAATTGGAATATCAACTGCTTCTTTTAATGCTGTTACAAGCTCTGTTGCTTTGTATGGAAGCAATAAGCCAGCCATATCTTTGATACAGATAGAATTTGCACCCATATCTTCAACTTTTTTCGCCATATCTACCCAGTAATCTAATGTATAGGCATCACCTAATGTATAGGATAATGCAACCTGAGCATGACCTTTTTCCTTGTTTGCAGCTTTAACTGCTGTCTGTAAGTTACGAAGGTCGTTTAAGCAGTCGAAAATACGAATAATATCAATACCGTTTGCAATAGATTTCTGAACGAAATATTCTACTACGTCGTCTGCATAAGGACGATATCCTAAGATATTCTGTCCACGGAATAACATCTGTAATTTTGTATTTTTAAATCCATCACGGAATTTACGAAGTCTTTCCCATGGGTCTTCTTTTAAGAAACGCAGGGAAGCATCAAAGGTAGCACCACCCCAACATTCTACGGAATGATATCCTACTTTATCCAGTTTTTCTACAATAGGAAGCATCTGCTCTGTTGTCATTCTGGTAGCAATCAGAGACTGATGAGCATCACGCAGAATTGTTTCAGTAATTTTAATTGGTTTTTTCACTACTTCTGCCATCTTTTTTTCCTCCATTTTATTCATCTTGGATTAAACTCCAAAAATCGCCATAAAAGTACCTGCCGCTACGGCTGTACCGATAACACCTGCAACGTTTGGTCCCATAGCGTGCATCAACAGGAAGTTTGTCGGGTCTGCTTCTGCACCGACCTTCTGTGAAACACGGGCTGCCATTGGAACAGCGGAAACACCTGCGGAACCAATCAGAGGGTTAATCTTGCCATGAGTAAGCTTACACATAAGTTTACCGAACAATACACCTCCGGCTGTACCGAATATGAAAGCGATAAGACCTAATAATACGATTTTAAGCGTATCTAATTTCAGGAATGCTTCTGCACTTGTAGATGCACCTACGGATGTACCAAGTAAGATAACTACAATGTACATTAAAGCATTGGATGCTGTTTCTGTTAACTGTTTTACAACACCTGACTCTCTGAACAGGTTACCCAGCATTAACATACCAACCAGCGGAGCTGTTGTTGGCAGAATTAAACATACAACAACGGTGATGATGATTGGGAACAGGATTTTTTCCAGTTTGGATACCGGACGAAGCTGTTCCATTTTAATCTTTCTTTCTTCCTCTGTTGTAAAGAGTTTCATAATCGGAGGCTGGATAATCGGTACTAAGGACATATAAGAATATGCCGCTACCGCAATAGCTCCCATCAAGCCCGTCTGTCCCAGCTTACCTGCAAGGAAGATAGATGTCGGACCATCCGCACCACCGATAATGGAGATTGCTGCTGCTGCTTTTCCGTTAAATCCTAACAGGATTGCAAGGAAATATGCAACATAAATTCCAAGCTGTGCTGCCGCACCTAACAAAAAGCTCTTTGGATTTGCAATCAACGGACCGAAGTCTGTCATAGCACCTACTCCAAGGAAAATCAGAGATGGAAGAACGCTCCATTCATCCAAAATATAGAAAATATGAAGGAGTCCTGCTACTCCGTTTGATGTTTCTTCTGCGCTGGCCATAATATCAGGATAGATATTTACCAAAAGCATACCAAATGCAATGGGAACCAGCAAAAGCGGTTCAAATCCTTTTTTAATGGCAAGATACAAAAAGATAAATGCCACTAAAATCATAATCAGGTTTCCCACTGTCAGATTCATAAAGGCTGTCTGTCCAATCAGGTTTGACACTGTATCTGCAATGTTAGACATTTTTTTACCTCCCATTTATTTATATTACACAGGAATTTTCCTGTCTTGGGAATTTACACTGTATGCAAATTCTAATTCATAGATGCCAGAACAGCGCCGTTATCTACGGAGTCACCTACTGCAACATTAATGCTTGCTACAGTTCCGTCCTGAGGTGCAACAACTGGGATTTCCATTTTCATAGCTTCCAGAATTACAATTGCATCGCCGGCTTTTAAAGCCTGTCCTACATTTGCTTCAATTTTGCAAACTTTTCCCGGTACAGAAGCTTTTACTTCAACAGCACCTGCTGCAGAAGCTGCTGCCGGTTTTGCTGCTGGTGCAGCTTTTGGAGCTGTCTTCGGAGCTGCTTTTGGAGCAGCAGCCGGTGCACCATTTCCAGCTGTTTCTTCAACTGTTACATCGTATGCAACGCCATTTACTGTAATTGTATAAGATTTCATATTCTTTTCCTCCTACGAGCTTAGCCTATCGCCAATTTCTTTTATTTGATTTTCTGATAGAACGTACTACAAACGCATCTGTTGAAGTATTTTCAGATGCTGCAATTGCTGCTGCAATAACTGCTACTAATGTCTGATCATCTGTCAGATCTTCTTCTACAGTTTCTTCTGCAGCCGGCTGTACAGGTGTTGGAGCCGGTACTGGTTCTGCCTCTTTCTTTTTGCCAAATCCTTCTACAAATTTTGGAATGTATTTCATCAAAGAAATAACAAAACTCAAGAACACAAGCATTACAAATACAATAACAAGACCGATTACCGTATTTATTCCTGCTTCCTGCATTTTCTCTGCCATTGAATAGTCAGCACTAAAACCTACGGATTTTCCTGCAAGTTTGATGTCGTAAACAACCTGTACATCTGCGTCTCTTTTTTCAAAATCGCATTCCAGAGTTACAACATAGTTGCTTCCATCTTTCTTAATAACATCTTTCGGTGCTGCTTCCTTGTAGTCAATAAAGCTTCCTAATTCTTCATAAGAGTCAATCCATGAAGTAAAGGCACTCTTAGAAAAATCATCAATGTTTGGATTTTCTTCTAAAACCTGCTCCAGTTCATCCGGATTACTCTGTGTCAGTGTCTGAATAACGTTTACACTGCTGTCGTAAAGATTTTGAGCTACTTTTTCATTGAGCTCATCTTTTGAGGAACCGCAGGCAGTTAAAGATGCTGCCAGAATTCCCACTGAAACTAAACTACCTATTTTTTTCCATGTCTGCTTCATATTAATTCACCTCGCTTAAACCGTGCCATGTTTTTTGCTAGGACGATTTTCTCTCTTTGTGAATAACATTTCAAAAGCACCAATCACATATTTTCTTGTATCTTCTGCCTGAATAATTGTGTCTACATATCCTCTCTTAGCTGCGGAAAGTGCGCTGGACTGTAACATTGCATATTCTGCTGCTTTTTCATTAATTGTAGCAGCATCTGCATCTGCATACATAATCTTTGCAGCCAGTTTCGCATCCATCATACCAATCTGTGCATTTGGCCATGCAAATACCATATCTGCACCGGTAGATTTGCTGTTCATTGTAAGGTAAGCACTTCCAAAAGCTTCTCCTACAATTACATTTACTTTTGGAACTGTTGCACTGATATAAGCATTTGTAAGTTCTGCTGCACTTCTTGCCATATTTGATTCAGAACATTTTGTAGCTTTATAACCTTTTACATTTGTTAAAGTTAAAACAGGAATGTCAAAAGCATCACAGAATTTTACAAATTCAGCAGCTTTTTTGCATCCTCTTGCTGATAAAACTTTATCAAAAGTTTCTGTTTTTTCGCCTTCTTCATTGTAAAGCTCACTTCTGTTTGCAACACATCCTACAGTTGCTCCGTTTAAACGAATAAATCCTGTAACCATGTCTTTTGCGTATTCAGCTTTTACTTCAAAGAATTCCTGATTATCTGCAATCTGAGAAAGTGCAATAGAAGTATCTCCTGCACAGTTTTCCAGCTCAGGACAAACACGATTTAAATCATCTGTACATTCAATGTAAGAAGAATTGTCTTCGAAGTTAGATGGCAGCATAGAAACTAATTCTCTCATCTGAGCCAGAATATCATCTTCGCTTCCCATCACATCTACAAGACCTGCATGTTCACTCTGATATGCCGCACTGGAAGTATCGCATTTGGAAATCTCATTTCCTTCCAAAGCATTTGGAGCATTTACAAAGAGTCTTCCTTTGTTTGCTTCCATGAATGTAAAATCTGTCAGAGCAGGAACAACTGCCAGTCCACCGCCACATGTACCAAAGATACCTGTAATCTGTGGAATTACTCCAGATGCCATAACCTGTTTTGTGTAAATTTCACCAAAGGCATTTAATGCATCTGTTGCTTCCTGCAGTCTTAAACCTGCACAATCAAGCAGTCCGATAATCGGTGCGCCTGTTTTCATTGCCAAGTCATACAGATTTGTGATTTTTTTCGCATGCATTTCGCCGATAGAACCGTTTAACACGGAAACATCCTGGCTGTAAACATATACCAGGCTGCCGTCAATCACACCATATCCGGTGATAACACCATCTGCCGGTGTTTCTTTTTCAGATAAGTTGAAATCTGTGTTTCTGGCTGTTACATAGCCGCCAATTTCAACAAAACTGTTCTCATCAAGCAAAGAAGCAATTCTTTTACCTGCTAAGGTTTGTGCTGTACTACTCATTAATCAGCCCTCCATTTAATTTTTATTTTAACAGCAAAAATCCATTGCAAAATCAATAAATTTCATGCTGTTCACCGGGATTTCTGCACTGCTTTTGTGAGTTTTTTCCGGTTTTTTGCAGAAATCACCTTGTGTTCACTGCATCGCAATAGATTGTTAAAACCAATTTCTGCCGATTTTAATTGTACCTTGTTTCACATTTTTTTTCAATACTTTTTGACAAACTTTTAACCCTAATTTACAGCTCTCCTCCCCTTCTCCCATATTTTCATTTCTTCTTTAAGACAAGGGTATAGTAAATCATAAGTCCCATTTTTCTGTATCTTTATGTTTAAACACTCCGCCCAGAAAAAAGCAGCACAAATATAAGAAGATGTAAGAAAAGGAACTTCCCGGTACTTTCCTGCTACACTGCATATTTTTTCAAAAGAAATCCTGTTCTCTTTGGATAAAAAATCATATTCTTTTCCAATAATTTTGCAAAAAACATATTCAAAAGCAATCCTTGCCTTTTCCCATCGAACTGTATGACAGTTTCTGATCTCTTCCAGAAATCCTAAAAGAATTTCGGCACTTTCTGTTTCTTCATTATTTAGATATTCCCAAAATTCTCCTTTTTGATAAGTACTTTTTTCTGCCTGAAATAAAATATAATCTTTCCAGTTTTTCTCCATAGTCTTCAACATTTTCCCTGTCATAGGGTTTTTGCACAGAGCATACAAAAGAAAATATGTGGCATCTATATATTGCTCTGCTTTTGTAGAAAAATATAGTCCTTGGAATAAAATCCCCTGCTTTTTCATATAACCTCTTTTCTGCCTGTATTAAATTTTGAAATGGATAATTCTGGATAAGATTAGAATTCAGATATGATTTAGAAATTGAATACAGACTTGCCTTTTTTTCATTTTACTACAAAAAAGTCTTTCACTCAACCATTAATTTTTCTGTTTTGAAAAAAGAAGCTGCCGTAATACTCTGAAAACGACAGCTCCTGACTTTTTTACAATGTTACTTTTCTAAAGTTTTTCTTTCCTTTTTTCAGCACAATTCCATCGCCCTGAAGTTTTTCTCCCGGAACCAGATGCTTAATATCTGTAACCTTCTCTCCGTCAATAGACACACCGCCCTGTTCAATGGCACGTCTTGCTTCAGAACGTGTATTTGCCAGTCCGCTTTTGTGTAAAAGAGAAATCAAATCAATATTTCCGTCTACAAGGTCAGACTCTTCAATTTTGGCTGATGGCATATTTGCTGCATTTCCACTGCTGAACAACGCTCTTGCAGCTTCCTGAGCTTTTTCTGCCTCTTCTTTTCCGTGTACTAATGCAGTTAATTCGTAAGCTAAAATTTCTTTTGCTTTATTTAACTGGCTTCCTTCCCATTTATCCATTTCGTCAATCTGCTCCAAAGGAAGGAAAGTCAGCATACGAATACATTTTAAAACATCTGCGTCTGCCACGTTTCTCCAGTACTGATAGAAATCAAATGGAGATGTTTTATTTGGATCTAACCAAACTGCTCCGGACTGTGTTTTTCCCATCTTTTTACCTTCGGAGTTCAAAAGCAAAGTAATTGTCATTGCACAGGCATTTTTACCTAATTTTCTTCTGATCAGCTCTGTTCCGCCCAGCATATTACTCCACTGGTCATCACCGCCAAACTGCATATTACAGCCATATTTCTGGTACAACATGTAGAAATCATAACTCTGCATAATCATGTAGTTAAACTCTAAAAAGCTCAGACCTTTTTCCATACGCTGTTTGTAACATTCTGCAGTAAGCATACGGTTTACAGAGAAATGTGGACCAACTTCTCTTAACAGCTCTACATAATTTAAATCCAAAAGCCAGTCTGCATTGTTTACCATCATTGCTTTTCCTTCTGAAAAATCAATAAAACGTTCCATCTGCTTTTTAAAACAATCGCAGTTGTGCTGAATTATTTCTGGTGTCATCATGGAACGCATATCACTTCTTCCTGATGGGTCTCCAATATATCCTGTACCTCCACCAATCAATGCAATCGGTTTATTTCCTGCCATCTGCAGACGTTTCATCAGACATAATGCCATAAAATGTCCTACATGAAGGCTGTCTGCCGTAGGGTCAAAGCCAATGTAGAAGGTAGCCTTTCCATTGTTAATCAATTCGCGGATTTCTTCTTCATCTGTCACCTGAGCAATCAAACCTCTGGCAACCAGTTCGTCATAAATTTTCATTTTGTTTTCTCCCTTCTGTTTCCCTGAGGACGAAGCTTTTAAACAAAAACGCTCCCGCCCTCTTTATAATTATAAAAAGGACGAGAGCGATAAGCTTTCTCGTGTTACCACCTTTATTCACAGACAACTCGCATTGCCTGCCTCTGTAAGTACAGCCGAAGCGATACTCAAAATGCTATAACGTGCACCTTTCCGTCACAGCCTACTCATTTCTTTTCGGTGTGAAGCTCCGAGATGTATTCATTCTCAACTTCCTGCGCGCCTCTCATCACCCGGCAGCTTTCTGTGCATTTCCCTGAAAATTACTTCTTCTCATCTTTGCTTTTTCATTTACAGCACCAGTATACAAACTTCCTCTATGGTTGTCAAGACATATTCCACTGGTATTCGCCATTTTCCTTAATACCATAGAAATCGCCAAAGTTTAGATCCAAAATATTTTTCTGTATGTTCTCCACAGAAATCTGATTTTTAATTAAATACTGCCAGATACCGCCATGAGAAATATCTCCCTGAAGAAGAACACCTACAACCTTTCCATCACGAATAATAACACGTTTATATTCTTTTGAGTCTTCTCTTACCACCACAGTATCCGTTTCTTCCGGAACAATTACTCCAATGCACATGGAAACAAGTCCAAAGAAATTAATGGTGTTTTTAATAGCATACCTGTCTGTATAGGCAGTCTTTTCCCCACACATATTAAGGGCCGCTGTCTCTCCCTGTTTCTGTGCATTTGGCCAGATACCTGACAAACCGGCTACATCACCTGCTGCATAGACATCTTTGGCTCCTGTTTCCAGATAGTCATCTACTTTAATACCCCTGTCAATGACAATGCCTTCTCCGTCCATGCCTGCTACTGCCGAGCGCACACCTGCTGCTACAATAACCAGGTCACATGGAATTTCCTCTCCGTTGTCCAATACAATACGAGAAATATTTCCCTGTTCATCCATCAATGTATCTGTTGCTTTTCTTCCTAAATAGAAAGAAGCACCTGCTTTTTCAAAACGTTTCTGATATTCAAAGGCACCTGTCTTATCCAGCTGGATAGGAAGAATTTGTTCTGCCATCTCTACAATAGAAACTTTCTTTCCTGTTTCCATAAGTCCGTAAGCAGCATCCAGACCCACCAGACCGGAACCAATAATCACAATATTTTCTGCGTTCTTTGCCATTTCATCAATTGCCTGTGCATCTCTCAAATGACGAAGGCCAAAAACATTATTTGCGTCTCTTAATTTTCCTACAGGCGGGATAAAACTCTCCGCACCTGTAGCAATCAAAAGTTTATCATATCCAATTTCAGTGCCGTCTTCCGTAAACACTTTTTTATTTACGGTATCCAGCTTATTTACTGTTTTTCCTTTTAACCAGTTAATTTTATTTTTCTCAAAAAAATCTGCATCAATAAAGCTAATGCCTTCTGCACTTCTTTCGTGGCTGAGGAATTTATGCAGCATACAGCGTGAATGTACCTGTGTATCCGTAGATATTACAGTAATCTCACCTTGTGCATCTGTCTTTCGAATGGTTTTTGCAGCCATAATACCTGCCGCACCTGCTCCTAAAATCACATACTGCATCTGCCTACACCTCCTCTACCCAGATTGCCTGTTTTGGACAGGCTTTCACGCAGCTTGGTTCTTCACCCTTTTCAATACAAAAGTCACATTTAATGACTTTTGTATGAGTTGTTTCATCCGGTTTCAAAACACCGTAAGGGCAATTCATTACACACATAAAACAGGAACCACATTTTTCAGCATCATACTGTACATGACCTGTTTCTTCATCCTTTTTCAGAGCTCCGCTCATACAGGACATTACACATTCCGGCTGCTCACAGTGTCTGCAAAACACCGGTGTATAACTCCCATCCGGATTTTTATATATAAAATTTCTGGATTCATTTGTAATATCTGTCAAATCTAAAGTATAAACATTTCCGTCATCTTTTCTATGCGCCTGCATACATGCTACGGAACAACTTTTACAGCCATCGCATTTGGCAGCGTCAATCATTATTCTTCTCATCAGATACCCCCGTTCTGTATCACTGAACATATTTTAGATATTTAATCCTGCACGTCTTTCTTCAATAATCTTATCAAGAATATCTGCACTCTCTTTTGCATCTGGATTGATAATCACCTGTCCGCCTGTGAGGTTCTTCATATCTTCTGTTAAAAGTTTTACTGCCAGCTCACTTCCTGTAACAAATGGAGGAAGTCCTAAATGCAGAGGAAGTCCCAGTGCCAGTCCGAAGCATCCGTCAGCAAGAGCCTGTTCCTCTAACCACTGTGCCGCTGAAAGAACTAATGGAAGCTGAGGAATATCTACACCAATTGCTTCCGCTAATTCTGTAGCTACAATTTCAAGACGTCCAATTGCAAGGCATGGACCGAAGTTTAACACCGGAGGAATATTTAATTTTTCACATACAGCACGAAGCTTTGGACCTGCATATTTTGCAGCTTCCGGTGTCATAAGTCCACAGTTTTCAATACCTCCTGAAGAACATCCTGCGGTCAGTACCAGAATATCTTTTGCAATCAGCTCTTTTGTCAATTCTACAGAGAGAACATCATGTCCGCCTGCAGTCAGGTTAGAACATCCTACTACGCCAGCAATCCCTTTGATATCACCGGATACAATTAAATCAATTAACGGTTTCCAGTTGCCTCCTAAGAATTCTTTTAAAGAACCTTCGGAAACACCGGTTAAAGTATGGTCATTTCCATGTTCCGGCATTAAGTTCATAGGAACGTTACCGCGTCTTGCTTTGTATGCTTCAATGATTTCGTCAATAATTTCTTCGCTCTGTTTTTCTCTTTCTTCGAAAACAAATGGTTTCAGTTCCGCATTCGCTTTTTTTGCCACACTGTCAAGACAAATCTGTTTAATCTTTAATTCGTCACAGATTGGCTCAATACCCGGAAGTGTACAGTTAAATTCAGAAAGAACCGCATCAATACCGCCAGTAGCCAGCACTGCTTCACTTGTATAGTTATTTCCTGCATGACCATCAAATACTTCTTCGTAATGAGCGCCTCTAAGCTGTAAGTCCTGACCTACACAAGTACATCCAACCAGTTTAAAGCCTTTTGCACCTGCTGCTTTTGCTTTTTCCACTGCTTCTTTTGATGTAAGTCTTTCCTGCAAATCTACAAAGATTGTATGTTGATGTCCTGTAATCATAATGTTGATATAATCCGGATCAATAACGCGAAGACCAACAGGAGCCATACGAAGTTCAGGTTCTCCTAAAAGTACATCGTTTAACAGGTTTGTAAGAGTCAACCCATATAAGCCTGTGGAAATACCCAGTTTCAGACAGTCTGTATACATATCAACAGGATCAGAGTTTAAGTTTGTAGAACATTTTACAACTCCGTGGAATACTTCACTTTTTGCACCGCCAGGTAAAATACCTAACTCCTGCCATTTTTTGAAACGAGGTGCATAAGCCATTTTTTCAACTAATTCCATTTTTTCGTATTCTGGTTTATATAAATCGTCCAGAACTTTCTGAGCCACCTGTTTTGCAGTATCCCATTTATCTGTTCCCTGAACTCCGAAAATCTCAGCAAGTCTTGCAAGGGATTTCTCACCTTTAATCTCACCTTTGATTTCAGCAGTTTTCTTTACATTTAATGCTGTATTTTCTACAATATGAATATAGCATCCAGAGCCACTTGCCACTGCACGAAGGAAGTTACGTGCAACAATAACATCTGCTGTCGCACCACAAATTCCTCTTGGAGCTTTTGGTGTAATACGACATGGACCATTTGAGCAAAGACGGCAGCATACTCCCTGTAAACCAAAGCCACATTTTGTACTCTGTCCTTCCACTCTATGATGAGAAGTTTCCATAGGTAAATTGCGAATAAATCCTTCCAAAGGTTTATCTGCACTGGCACATGTATTGCATCCAAAACACTGATTCATACTTAATATCCTCCTGATATCTACATTATTTTTTAATCTGTTAAGATTATAACAATACTAAACTAAATTAGTCAAGTATAACTTGTACCATTTTCCATTTCTTTTTTATTTTATCTGAAATGCCTGGATTTCCTCTTTTAAGACAGCCTCTCTTTCCTGTGTTAAAAGTCTCCTGCTCTCCTTTAGATAACTTTCACATCCATGCTCTGCTATAAATGCTGCAATCCTTTCGTTTCGAGAAAGCATTGACAAGAAAAGTGACAGCTCTTGCCCTGCTTTACAGCTCTTTTTTACTGCCCCGATTTCTTCATCCAATAATCCTTGAATTTGTTCTTCCTCACGCTTTAATTTTAAAGTTTCTCTGTAAAAATCCTCTTTCACAGCAGAAAATCCACTTTCTTTTAACATCCATTTTCTTTCATCCATCCATTTTGTGATTTTTTTATCAGTCTTTCTTTTTTCCTTTGACAAAAGTCCCTGTTCTGTCAGAATTTTTTCCTGTCTTTTTCTTCTTTCTATACTTTGGCAAAAAAGTGTGTCTATTTCCTGCTGTCCCTCTGCAACTGCCTTTTTCATCTTTTTTAACTCTTCATACAGACCATTTATATAAACTTTTTCTTGTTGATATTCTTTTATTTTTCCTTCCAATTCCCCCTCTAAAAGCTGCATCAGCAAAATCTTTCCATCAAAATCTGCATGAACCAACATATCTTCTTTTTCTTCTAAAGAATACTTCCGGTACTTTTCTTCATAATTCTTAAACAATTGATAAAACCCATAAAAATCCACTGCCACTTCCTCATGCTGTAAATATTCACTAATCAGCTCTTTTGTTATGGAGATTTTCATTTCTTCATAACTTTGCAGAATTCTGGACAAATCCTCCCAGCCTCTGGCAGTTACAAAACAGCTTCCTTCCTGCTGCTCTTCTATGCGGTAAAAATTTTCTGCTTTTAACTGCAAATAACTGCGTATTCCTAAATGAACACCTTGTTTTGCTGCATATTTATCCCATACAGCATAATCTTCCTGAATTTCTATTTTCTTTACTCTGTCCAGTGTCACAATATCAAATTCCCGCACAGATTTATTATAACGCTCCGGATTACCGGCAGCTACAATGCACCATCCCTTTGGAAGCTTGTGTGCCCCAAAAGTTTTATTCTGTAAAAGCTGCAGCATGGTAGGCGCTAAGGTTTCAGAAACACAGTTAATTTCATCCAAAAATAAAATTCCTGCTTCTGCTCCTTCTTTTTCTATACATTCATATACCGATGCAAGCATTTCACTCATGGTATATTCTGTAACTGTATATTCTTCTCCCTGAAATCTTTTCTTTTCTAAAATTGGCAGTCCCACTGCGCTTTGTCTTGTATGATGTGTCAGCGTATACTCCACAAGTCCGATTTTTTCTTCCTCTGCAATCTGCTTCATAATGGCGGTTTTTCCAATACCCGGAGGCCCTATAAGCAGTACCGGTCTTTGATACTGTATGGGGATTTTGTAATTTCCTTCCTCATCCTTTGCTGTATAAGCTTTAAGCGTGTTAATAATTTCCTGTTTTGCTTCTGCAATATTCATCGTTTTCTCCTATTACCTTTCATCCATATAAAGAAGCTTTGCCCAGCTTGGAACATTGGCTTCTTTGGGCGGTTCTTTTGTCAGTAAAAAAACCGCCTCATAATCCGGTTTTTCTCTGGGATAAATCCCATCTCCATCAGTAAAATATAAAAGCGCTTTTAAATTTTTCAGTCTTCCATCTGTAATCATTTCATTTACATATCGAAACACCGGACGAAAGTCTGTTCCTCCCCCGCCCTGTATCTTGATATGCCGCAAATATTCTTTCCATTCCTTTTCACAGGTGACTTTTACATCTTCCTGCACATAACAGTCACACTGTATAATATGTACCCGCAACTTTTTAAAAAAGTTTTCCTGCCGCCCTAAAACCGCATAAGTTTCCTGTAAAAAACGCTGTACTGTAGGTCTTTTACAAGATGCAGAGGTATCAATGGCAATAACCAATTCCTCCAGCTTTTTTGCCTCTGTATATTCTAAAGGTTCTAAAAAAGGCAGATTTTTATAATGAGAAAGCCCATATAAATATGGAATATAATCAAAGGTCTCCATATCTAACTGCAGCTCTTCTCTTTCCACAGTAAACCGTCTTAAAAATTTATCATAATTTCTTTTTCTTTCTTTTTGAAGCTCATACCACTCCTGTTTATGCCCCTGCTGTGTCCCCCTCTTTCCAAATTCCTTTCCACTGTCACCCTCCCCGGATGCTTTTAACGAAAGCACCCAGTCAATTAATTTCTCTTCCTGCTCCTCTTTTACTCCTTTCCAAAGAGAATGATTATCTTGTTCAAAGCACTGTCTCCAAAATTTAACTTCACTTGGAGAAAGTTTTTTCTTTTCCAATCTTTCCTGCACAGTCTCAGCGGACAGCCCTTCCCCTGTTTCCCATATTTGACTGCAAAATTCTTGGGCTGTCTTTGACATTTTTCCTATAAGCTCCTCCTGCCCCAATGCATCGATAGTGTACTCCGCTACCATATCACAAGCCAAATACCACAAAGAAGAAGGTTCCGTATTCTCTTTCACTTGTCTGTACAGCAGATGAAACAGTGTATGAAAAAAGAAACGATTTATTCCCTGTACTCCCTTTTTCAAGTAAAGGTTCAGAAAAAACTTTGGTTCATAGAAGAAAATTTCTCCGTCTGTTCCTGACAAAGAATTCCTTTGAAAACCAGTAAATGCCATTTGAAAAATCCGGTAAAATCCCGGACTTTCACAGCAAAATCTTGTCAGAGCAAGCTCTTTTACTTCTTCCCATAAATATTCTTCTTTTGTTTTCATCTTAAAGTTTCCAGCTCTTTTCTTGAAATCCTCCTAAAGCTTCTTTTTCTTGCAGCAGAAAAACCTGTGCTTCCTGATTGCCATATTTGACTGCTGTCTTCAAAAAAGAGTCTATAAGATTTCCCTCTGCCCCCTGTTCTTTTATAAGTTCTGTCATTTTTTTATTTTCTTTGTTTTTTATCAATAACTCTACTGCCGGACGGAAACGCAGCTTCAAATATTCCCCATATAATTTCTTTCTTTTATCCTCTTTTTCTAAGTCAAAATAGCGCAAAAGAGCAATCGCTAATTTCTTATCTGCCTGTTTTGTTTCCAAAAACACTTTATCCATCTGGCTTTCTTCTTGTTCTGTAAATTTATTATCCAGCAGTTCCCAGAGTTTCCCGTTTACGACATTATTTTTCTCTATATCCTCCTGACGAGACACAGAAGTTGTATCTGGCATATGTTCTCCGCATACATCAGCCCCCAGCACAAAGCATTTAGAAAACAGCTCATGCAGCCATTTTTCTATCTCCTCAAAACTTACATCTCCCTGATCCCAGTTTGTTCTGGCTTCCTCTACAGTTAAAATATCTTTATCAAGAGATACATAAACAGGAATTTCCTTATTTCTCTTTAAAAACTCATACCATTTGGACTTTTCCTGCTTCATGTCCTCCCTGCTAATAGGAGTAACCTTTTCTAAAATTTCTTTCTCACATTCCAAAAAAGCTTTCTTAGGCGGTCCGATTACGCAGACCTCTTTTATATATTGGTTAGAAAGAATGCACTCCCTCACCCAGCTTCCACAGGAAAGTAAACCCCAAAAAGAAGCTTCCTGCATGTCTGTATGGTTATCAAATACTACCAGAGCAAAAGGCTCTTCTATTTTTTCCACCCAAAACTTACTTAAATAGTGATAATTACCGGAGTCCAGAAAATGAATACCCGAACAATCAAACTCCTGTAGTTTTTTCTTGATTTCCTTCTCTGCTTCCTCTGTACAATAGCAGTTTACTCCTGTAGTCTTTGTAAAATCCATCCATCCTGTATCTTTTCCACAATAAAAATTTTCCTCTTTATAGACTCCGGAGAAGTCCATAATTACTGTTTTTGTATTCATAAACACCTCTTCATCTTATTGCCTTTTATGATTTCATTCTAACATGTTTCTAATTTTTTTCAACGTTTCCATATCTTTTTACTACTTGCTTCAAGCACCATGGAAAATCAATTTTTTTCATAGTTTCCTCTGCCAAAATTTCTTCTTTGTACCAGACTTCTCCATCTACTTTGTAAATTAACTTTCCTACCTTTTCCCCTTTTTTTACCGGAGCAGACAGACACTTTTTCCCACGATAATTTACCTCTACCTTTTCATCGTCTTTTAAAAGGATTTTTTTCTCTTCACCCTTTACTCGCGAAAGGGAAATCTCCGCCTTTTCCCCCAGTTTCTTATTTTGACCTCCAAGAACCGTCATTTTCTTTGGATATTGAGAAAAGTCAATTTCATCAAACGAATGAATATTATACTTCTGTAATCCATATTCCATTAACTTCTTTGTATCGGACCACTTATATCCTTTGTTGTTTGGCCAGCCGCATCCCAAAAGCGCTACAATCAATGTTTTTCCGTCTTTTCTCACTGCTCCCACATAACAATATCCCGCCTGTGCCGTAAATCCTGTTTTTCCACTGATTGCACCCTCCATCATGGATAAAAAAGCATTGTGATTTCGACAGGCAAATTCCCGTTTCCCATCCACATCACAAAAATGATAAGAAGGTGTCTGGGTAATTTCCAAAAACTGCTCCTTTGCAGGAGACAGGCAAATACAATACCGCATAATCTGTGCTAAATCTCTGGCGGTTGTTTCATGTACTTTTTCTTCTCCCTCTCTTTCTTCTTTTGCGTCCAGTCCGTTTGGAGTAATAAACCAGGTATCTTCGCAGCCGATTTCTTTTGCTTTTTCATTCATCTTGTCTGCAAAAGCTTCTACGCTTCCTCCCACATGCTCTGCCAAAATTACTGCAGAGTCATTATGACTTTCCAGCATAAGAGAATACAATAAATCTTTCACATAAAACCGCTCTCCCACAGAAGCCCCTAAATGTACTTTAGGCATCTTTGCCGCTCTTTCTGAAGTTTCTGCAATTTCCTCCAAACAGTCACTTTCTAAAGTTAAAATACAAGTCATAATCTTTGTTGTACTGGCCATAGGACGTTTTTCCTCTCCGTTTTTCTCATATAGAACACGTCCTGACTCCCCATCAATTAAAGCCGCAGAAAGAGCATATAAGTTCTCCGGCTCGTCCCCTTTTTCCGCCGCTGAAACAGGAAATGAAAACATACTCATGCAAAAAGCAAGAAAAAAGGATAAGATTTTTTTCCATTTATTTTTCTTCATTCTGATTTCTCCTTTTTACAATATATGTAAAGGCAAAAAAAAGATACCTAAAAGGTATCCTTATAAATTAAGCTGCAATTGAATTTCTTCTTCTGCCTCTGCTTTAAAATCTTCCATTTGAACAGGATCAATCTCCGGCAGTTCATCAAGACCCTGCACATCAAAATTACGGAGAAATTCTTCCGTAGTTCCTAAAAGGATCGGCCTTCCGGGAGCATCCAAACGCCCTACCTCCTGCACCAGTCCATACTCCATAAGTTTTGCTATGGCATGGTCACATTTTACACCTCTGATTTTTTCAATTTCCAGTTTTGTCACCGGCTGCTTATATGCGATAATAGAAAGCGTTTCCAACATTACATCAGAAAGCACTGCCTTTTTCGGCTGTAAAGCCATTTTTACCAGATAATCATAATATTCTTCTTTTGTACACATCTGATATGCATTTTCTAACTCAATAATCTTAATTCCACGATCTTCTGCCTGATATTTTAACATCATATTTCTGATAATTTTTCTTGTTGTTTCCACATCATGCCCGATGGTCTTTGCCAGCGTATTTAATTCCACAGACTCACCCATGGCAAACAGCAATGCCTCTATCGCGCCCTCTACTTTATTCAGCTCCATTTTATCCTCTTTCTAAACGAGACTCAATTTCTATTTCGTCAAAAATATGCTCCTGACGAATAAAAATTTTTCCCATTTTCATCAATTCCAATATTGCCAGAAAGGAAACAATCACCTGCACCTTGCTGGCCTGCTTTTCCAACAAGTCACGGAAACTAAATTTTTTATGTAGTCTGGCATATTCTTCAATCTCTTCCATCTTCTCTGGCAAACTGACTTCTTCTTTTTCAATTTTGCCAAATTTACTTCGGATTGGATCCACTTTATCTTCCTGACGGCGAATAACACTTTGAAATATTGCGTTCAGTTTTTCTAAAGTCAGACCATCCAGAAGTTCACTGGTATCTACCGGTTCTCGATAAGAAAGCACTTCTTCCGGAATGGTCGGAAGTTTATATACCTTCTTTGCTGCAGCTGCCATGCGGTCTCTCAATTCGTAGGACATATATTTATACATCTTATATTCCAAAAGCTGACGAACCAGCTCATCACGGGGATCTTCTTCTTCACCCTCATCATTTACTTCTCTTGGCAAAAGCATTCTGCACTTAATGGAAATCAGTGTTGCGGCCATAACCATGAATTCACTCATAATATTCAGATCTTCTCTTTCCATTGCATGAATGTAATCCATATATTGATCTGTAATCTCTACAATGGGAATATCATAAATATTAACTTTATTTTTCTCTATCAGATGAAGCAATAAATCCAACGGACCTTCAAACACCTGAAGCTTTACGGGAATTCCCATGTTCTTTACCTCTTTCCGCCTTTGTTCCAAAGGTATTCTACACTATTTTTCAAAAAAAGTCTACTTTTCAGAATTTTTCTTTGGGCTGCACTCTACAATAATCAGCTCTCTGGGATTAAAAATACGTAGTGGAATGGTATGTTCTCCCAAACCTGCACTCACAATAAGTTGTTTCCCATCCCTGATAAATTGTCCCCGGCAATATCTGGGAAAAAGTCTGAAATCAGGACTGATCACACCTCCAAGAACAGGAATACGAACCATTCCTCCATGGTAATGCCCTGAAAAAGTCACATCACTGCCCCATTCCAGATAGCTGTCTCCATATTTCGGTGTATGCGCCAGAAGTACCTGAAACTGATTTTGGGATGGTTTTCCTAAAAGTCTTTGTATTTCTTCACTTTTCAAAAAATCACACCCGCTTTTTTTATAATAACCATAAGGTGGCACCAACCCGGAAATTAAAATTTTCTCTCCTCGCACTTCCAGCTCTTTTGTTTCATTTTCCAAAAATACGACACCCAGGGATCGGGCCTGCTGTTCAAACTCCAGATACCCCCGGCCATAAACTTCCGGCTTTTCCTTCATTCTCTGCTCATGATTTCCCAATCCATAAAAAACCGGCGCTACCTGCACTATTTCTTTTAAAAAACAGAATGCATTTTCAAAAGAAGCCGATGGTTTTCCAAGAACCAAATCTCCCGCAATCAAAATCACATCCGGTAATTCTGTCCTTATTCTTCCAAGTAAATCCTCATTCTTTTTTCCCAGCTGTACATTATGCAGATCACTGACTACTGCCATTTTAATGCTCTGCTTTTTTATTTTTTCTGACTCTACTCTGTAGAATGTCATTTTAAATTTTTTCAACTTCTGTCACCCCAATAACGTTCTTGTTTCTTCATAATACCCACATACATAAGTAATAAAATGATACTTGCAAAAATCCATGCCGCCGGGCTTGCAAGACATGCACCTATATAACTCTTTTGTTGTGCTGCCACAATTGCAACAGCGCCTCTGCCAATCAATTCTGCCACACCTGCCATCATAGGCAGCAGTCCATATCCCATCCCCTGAATTCCGTTTCTGTATACATTTACAATGGTCAGAGGAATAAGGAATATTCCTACACATTTTAAATAAATATCTGCCTGTATCATAATCTCGCTTACATTCTCTGACACAAAAAAATATACCAGATATTTTCCAACTGTCATCAGAGGAACTGCCATAATCACACCATAAACACTTCCTAAAATCGTAGCGCTTCGAAATCCTTTTCGAATTCTTTTTATCTCTCCGGCTCCCATATTTTGAGCACAATAAGTTGCCATTGTTGTACCAAGCGCCACATAAGCCTGTGTAATCAGCTGTTCAATTTTGCTTGCAGCCGTAAATGCCGCAACAGACATTGCCCCCAAAATATTCAAAGATGCCTGTACCATCATTGTGCCAATAGCCGTAATGGAATATTGAAGTGCCATGGGTATACCAATGCCTAACTGAATTTTTACAATATGCCACTCTAAAACAAAATCTTCTTTTGTAAGTTTCAGAACAGGAACTTTCTTTATAATATAAATCAAACATCCAATTCCAGATATTCCCTGGGCAATGACTGTAGCGTAAGCCGCGCCTGCTGCTCCCTGATGAAATACAAGAATAAGCAGTAAATCCAACCCTACATTCAATACCGCTGACAAAATCAAAAAATACAACGGGGTCTTACTGTCTCCCAGTGCGCGTAAAATTCCCGAAAGCAGATTATACAGCACCGTAGCCACAATCCCGGCACAAATAATCATGATATAAGTATACGCATCTTGAAAAATATCCTCCGGTGTATTCATAATTTCCAGCAATTTTCTCATAGTCAGCATGCTGCCAACTGTCATAATAATCGTAATCATGGCAGAAAGTGTAGCTGCAGCTCCCACACTCTTTCGCATGCCCTTCATATCCTGAGCTCCAAATCGCTGGGCTGTCAGCACAGAAAAACCAGCTGTCAGCCCCTGTAAAAATCCCAGTATCAGAAACATAATTGTCCCTACACTGCCCACTGCTGCCAAAGCTTTTGTTCCTACAAACTTTCCTACAATAATTGTATCTGCCATGCTATAGAGCTGCTGAAAAATATTTCCTATAAAAATAGGGATTGTAAAATTAATAATAATTTTCCCAGGATTCCCTATTGTCATATCTTCTTCTATCCGTCTTTGTGTCAACCTTAAATTCCCTCTTTTCTCCGCTTTATAACCTGGCTTATTATAGTACAAAGTGCCTCCGGTTTCAACACATTTTCTTCAAAAAACAGCTCCATACTTTCTTTATACAATCGCCATAATCTGCTTTCTTCGTACCCTTTGTACAGATGATTTTCACACTGCCGATTTTCTTACCGTCAAGATAATACTCTACACTTCCCATTTCTTCTCCCTTTTTTACCGGAGCTTTTACACTCTTTTTCATTTTCACCTTTTTTTCTATATGTTCAAAAGAAGCCCCTTCCGTATCCAAATAGCGAAATTTTCTTTCAAACTCACAGGGAACCTTTTCCAAAACTCCACCTTCTACCAATATATCCGGAAGCTTTTCCTTTTGTTCATCTACATACAATTTACAGCTTCCAAATCCTAAATTCAGCATTGCAGCCGCATCTTTAAAACGCACTTTATAATCCGGAGCTGTCATAACTACACTAATCAATGTAATTCCCTCTCTCTTTGCCACTGCTGACACACAATATTTTGCCACACTGGTACTTCCTGTCTTCAACCCTACACATCCATCATAGCTTCGAATAAGTTTATTCGTATTGGTAAGTCCAAATTCACTGCTGCCTTTTTTCGTTACATGAGTAATATTTTCCATCCATACAGAAGAGTATTCTAAAATTTTCGGGTATTTGGTAATTAATTCTCTGGACATAATTGCCACGTCATGAGCGCTGGTATAGTGATTATCCGACTCTGTCAGTCCACAACAGTCTTCAAAATTTGTATTTTCCATGCCAAGTCCTTTGGCTCTTTCATTCATTTTCTTTACAAATTCAGCTTCACTTCCTGCAATATGCTCTGCCATAGCCGCACTGGCATCATTGCCGGAAGCAATGACAATGCATTTAATCAGCGTTTCTACCGTCTGTTTTTCCCCTTCCTCTAAAAAAACCTGGGAGCCGCCCATTGATTTGGCATAGGCGCTGGTCACTACTTCATCTTCCATATGTAAGTTTCCCTTTTCCAGTTCATCAAAAATTAAAATCAGTGTCATGATTTTCGTAATACTGGCAGGTTTTACTCTGGTGTCCATATCCTTTTCGTAAATAATTTTCCCTGTGGATGCTTCCATCAAAACACCATGAGGCGCTGTAATCAACTCCTCATTTTCTGCTTTTACCGTAAATGGTATGACCATAGACAAAATACAGACAATCAAAATGCCCACAACTACTTTCATTGCTCCTTTGTAACGCATATACAAACTCCCAAAATTTCTCTTATAGCATTGTAAGCACAAAAAAAGAAATATATGACAAAAAAAGAACTATTACATTATTTCTGCCTAATGCAACAGTTCCCTCTCTTTAAATATATTTCTCTATTTTTTCCTTTACGGATAAAATACTTTCTTTTTTCTGAATATACATATTCCACAGAAAATCAATTCCTAATAAGAACATTAAAATACCTGCCAGCCTTTTCCCTGTATCAATGGAATATCTGCTTACAATAAACTCTACTCCTTTATGAAGGAACAGAAACAGACCTACAGTGTAAAATCCCCATGCAATGGTACTTTCCAGACAGAGAATACCTTTATAATTAAAAGGCTTGTCCGAATAATCCCACCATACTTCCCCAAACACTTTCATCATCAGCTTTGCTGTAAGATATTCAAAAGCAGTTGGAACCAGACAGCCAAAAATATAAAGCAGATAAATATTATCACAAATCGGTCTTAGAAGAAAATATACAATCAGCGCACCAAATCCATAAATAGGACAAAAAGGCCCTCTTACAAATCCTCTGTTTGTCAATTTCCGGTTGCAAATCGACATATACACCGACTCCACCAGCCATCCCAGCATACTGTAGATTAAAAACCACTGAATGATATAATACAGTTCAATTCCGAAAAAATTTCTTGTCCACATAAAAACTCCTCCTCTCCTGTATTTTCACTTTAAAGCATAGGAGCAAACAAACGCAGAATATTCTGCAATCCTCTGCGGAATACATTTTGTTCTTTGCAGGTATTTAGGCTGACTTCTCTGCTGTTTCGAAAAGTATTCAGCATATCCTCCTTTACCTGCCCTACCGCCTGACATTGGTACATCCATGCAGCACATTCAAAATGCAGATATAAACTTCGATAATCCAAATTAATTGTACCAACCACTGCAATCTCATCATCACATACAAAGCTTTTGGCATGAATAAAACCCGGTGTATATTCATAAATTCTCACACCTGCTTCTAAAAGCTGACGATAATAAGACTGTGTCAGCAAAAATACCAGCTTTTTGTCCGGTATCCCCGGTGTAATAATACGAACATCAATTCCTTTTTTCGATGCCAGACAAAGAGCTGTCATCATTTCATTATCAATAATCAAATAAGGTGTTGTAATATAAATATATTTCTTTGCCTGATTAATTATATTTAAATAGACATTTTCTCCTACAACTTCTCCATCTAAAGGAGAGTCTCCGTAAGGCTGTACAAAGCCGTCATTTTCAAATTCCTCCGGATGATAAACATAAGGTCCGTAAGCAGGTAAATGTGTCTTGGTTCTGGTAATCACAGACCACATCTGCAAAAACATAACGGTTAAATTCCACACACCTTCTCCGCAAAGGCGCACACCGGTATCCTTCCAATGTCCAAAGCGCATCTGCTGATTGATATATTCATCTGCCAGATTAATGCCTCCCGTATAGCCCGTATGTCCGTCAATCACCAATATTTTTCTATGGTCTCTGTTGTTTAAAACAATATTTAAAATCGGCCTTACAGGATTAAATGCCGCACATTTAATTCCTTTTGCCTGAAGCTTCTTATAATAACGATAAGGCAATGTAGTCACACAGCCCATATCATCATAAATCAGCCTTACATCTACACCCTGCTTTACTTTTTCCTCAAGGATTTCCAAAATTGCATTCCACATTTTCCCTTCATGTATAATAAAATACTCCAGAAAAATAAAATGCTCTGCTTTTTTTAAATCCTCCAGCATGTCTACAAACATCTCATCCCCTACCGGATAATACTTGGTAGTGGTATTTCTATGAACCGGAAATCCGGCAAAATCCCTGATATAAGCAGACTGATTAGATGCACTCAGGCTTTCCTTAGCCAGTGCCTTTCTGGTTCCTGTACTTTCCTTAAAGTAGTTCTCGATTTCTTTCACCACTTTTTTAGAGTCCTGTGTCATTTTCTTTGCCACACGGGATTGTCCAAACAGCAAATAAATAATTACACCGAAAACAGGAACTGCCAAAATCAATATGGTCCATGCCAGCTTATAAGAAGGATTGATTTCTTTATTTACAATCCACAATACCATAAGAAGACTCAGTAGACTAATCAAATTCATAATATGCCCTGAAAAAGCTCCCAGACCCCAAAGCATTGCAAAAATCCAGATTAACTGCAAAAGAACTGCTACTACTGTAACAAAAATCCGGTTGGATATTAAATCAATAATCTTTTTCATAAAATTCCTTTTTCCCGTCTGCAATATGGTAAAAAAGCCTCTGGTAGTTGTCCAGAGGCTTTTACTGCACATTAATTATATTTACGTTTTCTAGCTGCTTCAGATTTTTTCTTACGACGAACACTTGGTTTTTCGTAATGCTCTCTTTTACGGATTTCCTGCTGAATACCTGCTTTTGCACAGCTACGCTTGAAACGACGTAAAGCGCTATCTAAAGTCTCGTTTTCTTTTACGATTACATTTGACATAAGCTCACACCTAACCTCCCTCCAGCTGTAAATTGTGCATAATACAACTGTCTGGGTATTTTTATTGCACAACTGATATTATATCAGATTTTTACAGTTCGTCAACTATTTTAAATGATTTTTCTTAAAAAGTTTCATTATTTTATCTGGTCTGCCAAAATATTTGCTGCAGCTTCCAATGCTTCCGGCACTTTATCCGGGTTTTTGCCCCCTGCCTGAGCCATATTCGGACGTCCGCCGCCGCCACCGCCTACAATAGCTGCCATTCCTTTAATCAGATTTCCGGCATGTGCTCCGGCTTTCTGCGCCTGTTCTGTTACCATGGCAAGAAGACTTACCTTGCCACCTGCAACACTTGCAAGAACAACCACACCTTCACCCAATTTTTCTTTTAACTGATCTCCTAAATCACGAAGGCCATTCATATCTACATCCGTAAGAGAGACTGCTAAAAGTTTCACACCTTTTACATCCTGTACCTGATTTAATACATCTCCTACTGCTTCCTGTGCCATCTTCGCTTTCAAAGACTCATTTTCGCTGTGAAGAGCTTTCACTTCTGCCTGAAGATGTGCAATCTTTTCTTCAATTTCAGCCGGAGAAGTTTTCAACATAGCTGCAATTTCAGCCTGTTTCTTCTCAATTTCTTTATAATAAGCAAATACGCCATCACCGGTAAGAGCTTCAATACGGCGTACACCTGCTGCAATACCACTTTCAGAAATAATTTTAAATGTAGTAATCACACCTGTATTAGAAACATGAGTTCCTCCGCAAAGCTCTTTTGAGAAATCACCCATAGAAACCACGCGAACTTCTTCTCCGTATTTTTCTCCGAATAAAGCCATTGCTCCGGCTTTCTTTGCTTCGTCTACACTCATAACCTCTGTCACTACAGGAAGTGCAGCCTGAATTTCTTTATTTACAATTTCTTCCACTTTTGCCAGTTCTTCCGCTGTCATGGACTGGAAATGAGCAAAGTCAAAGCGCAGTCTGTCCGGTGTTACTAAAGAACCTTTCTGTTCTACATGAGAGCCTAAAACTGTTTTTAACGCTTTCTGCAGAAGGTGAGTTGCACTGTGGTTCTTGCAGGAATTCATTCTGTATTTTTCACAGACCTGTAAAGTTACCACATCACCTGTTTTCAGCATCCCCTTTGTCAGAATACCTACATGACCTACTTTTCCGCCTCTTAAGTTAATTGTATCTTCTACCTTAAATTCTGCATCTCCCAGAGTAATTACACCTCTATCACCCTGCTGTCCGCCCATAGTTGCATAAAATGGTGTCTGTTCTACAAAAACAGTACCTCTCTGGTCTTCTGTAAGAGCTTCTGTAATTTCATCCTCTGTTGTAAGAACTATAATTTTAGAAGTGCATGTTAAAGAGTCATAGCCGACAAATTTTGTTGTAATATTTACATCAATTTCATCATATACCGTTGCATCTGCACCCATATAGTTGGTTGTGCCTCTTGCAATACGAGCTTTTTCTCTCTGTTCATCCATAGCAGCTTTAAATCCTGCCTCATCAATAGTACAGCCTTTTTCTTCCAAAATTTCCTTTGTTAAATCAAGAGGAAATCCGTAGGTATCGTAAAGCTTAAATGCATCTTCTCCGGAAAGCTCTGTTTTGCCTTCTGCTTTCATGGCAGCTTCCATTTCCGACAGAATATTTAACCCCTGGTCAATAGTCTTATTAAACTGTTCTTCTTCTTTTGTAAGAACCTGGAAAATAAAATCTTTCTTTTCTTCCAGTTCCGGATAACCATCTTTGGAGCCTTCAATTACAACAGCACTTAACTCTGCTAAAAATTTTCCTTCAATGCCCAAAAGACGTCCATGACGCGCTGCACGTCTGATTAAACGGCGAAGTACATAGCCTCTGCCTTCATTCGTCGGCATAATACCGTCAGAAATCATAAACGTTGCAGAGCGAATATGATCTGTAATCAGACGAATGGAAACATCCTTTGCTGCATCTTTCTTATATTCTGTGTGTGCCAGCTCACATACTTTTGTTCTGAGAGCACATAAAGTATCTACATCAAAGATGGAGTCTACATCCTGTACAACAGAAGCCAGACGCTCTAATCCCATACCTGTATCGATGTTTTTCTGAACTAATTCTGTATAATTTCCCTCTCCATCACTTTCAAACTGAGTAAATACATTGTTCCAGATTTCCATATAACGGTCACATTCACAGCCTACAGTACAATCCGGACTTCCACAGCCGTATTTTTCACCTCTGTCATAATAAATTTCAGAACATGGTCCACATGGGCCTGCACCATGCTCCCAGAAGTTGTCTGCTTTTCCAAAACGGAAGATACGCTCTGCCGGAATTCCAATTTCTTTATTCCAGATTTCAAAAGCTTCTTCATCTTCTTCATAAATAGATGGGTAAAGGCGCTGTGGATCCAGCCCAACTACTTCTGTGAGGAATTCCCAAGACCATGCAATGGCTTCATGCTTAAAATAATCTCCAAAAGAAAAGTTCCCAAGCATTTCAAAGAAAGTACCATGACGTGCAGTCTTTCCTACATTTTCAATATCTCCTGTACGAATACATTTCTGGCAGGTTGTCACTCTGCGTCTTGGCGGAATTTCCGCACCTGTAAAATATGGCTTTAAAGGCGCCATTCCTGAATTAATTAAAAGCAGGCTCTTATCATTTCTAGGAACCAGCGAAAAGCTTTTCATAGCTAAATGTTCTTTACTCTCAAAGAACTCTAAAAACATTCTTCTAAGTTCGTTTACTCCGTATTTTTGCACGTTTTTCCCTCCTAATGGTATATCTGATAAGATAATCATTGTTTTTTATGATAGCACAGTGTGAAATGTATTTCAAGAAAGAATTACTTGACTCTTTTGGATGACATTTTTCTTTTCCTGCTTTGGGGACTTACCGAACCTCTCTGTTTCTGCATCTTCTTTTTATTCATACAGTCTAAATCTATTTCATAGATGGTATTTCCATCTTCCACTACCCTTGTTTTTCCGTTTTCCATAAGCATCTCCTTTCTTTTTTATTTTATGCCCAGAGTATCTTTTTTGACATAAGTCCACACACCCGAACATATAATTTATGGATTTCATTCTAGGAGTATCAATCAATATGAGTTCCCAATCATTACTGGACGAAATGGTAAATGAAGACTCTGTGCGAATTTTAAAAGCATCCATTCCCTATCTCCCCTCAAAAGGACAGTCCTTTGCATGTATTTTTGCAAAATTTCTGGAATTACAAAACACCTTTAAACTTTTACATTCTTCTGAAAATGCTATGCAAATCTGCGCAAAACCACAGGAAAAAGCAGATCCCTTAGAAATGCTCTCTGCCTGCAGCAAGGTGTGCCGTGGACCATTAAAAGAAAAATTGGAAAATATCACAAATACTTTCCTTATGATGCAAATGTTAGATTTAGACAGTTTTCAAAAAGGAGGTCCTCCCTTTCATGAATAATTTTTATTCAAATTCAAATCAAGAAACCAAAAAAGAGGAAGCTGCCCAAAAAGCAACCTCCTCCTGGATGGATAATCCCAAACTTGCAGGAATGGATATGTCAAAACTTGCCATGCTCAATGCACTGGCAGAACAAGGCTCTGCGAAAAAAACGCCCCAGGAGCTGCTTCCTTTTCTCATGTCTGCCGCTTCTGCCAACAAATCTAAAGGAGTTCATTTCTCCCCACAGGAAATGGAAGCAATCATTCAGGTATTAAAAGCCGGCAAATCACCGGAAGAAGCTGCCCGTATGGAGAAAATCCTACAGATGTTCAAAATGCTGGGATAAATACTCGTAAAGCTGATGAAGAGCACAGGCAACTGCTTCTTCTCTTACCTCGCTTCGACTGCCATCCAGATGATATTCTCTCACCTGTATTTCTTTGGCAGAACCACAGCCGATAAAGACAGTTCCGACCGGTGCTTCCCAGCCACCGGAAGGACCTGCAAAGCCGGTAGCAGATACTGCTATATCTGCTTTTGCTTCCAAGAGTCCGCCACGAACCATTTCTTTTGCACATTCCTTACTGACTGCACCGTATTTTTCAAAAACTTCCTTCTGTACCTTCACTGCACGCATTTTTGCTTCATTGGAATAAGTCACAAAGCCCTGTTCAAATACCTCTGAAGCTCCCGGCACATCGACAATCCGCGCCGCAATTGCCCCTGCTGTACAGGACTCTATGGTCGTCAGCTTTAACTGATGCTTTTTTAAAAGTTCTACCACCTTTTCTTCCGGTTTCATTCTGCCACCCTCTTTTTAATCCTGCATACTTAATACATTTTTATTTTTCATAATATAATCTACCAGTGAAATAATAGTAAGAGCTACGGCAATTACTACAAATACGGTAATTGCTCCCTGGAATACCGCATTCTGAATATTCATAATCATTAAAATAATCATTATCATCTGAGAAACTGTTTTAAATTTACCCCAGTAACTTGCTGCAATTACAATTCCGTTATCTGCTGCAATCAGGCGAAAGCCACTGATAATAAATTCTCTGGCAATAATAATAATTGTAATCCATGCAGGAAGCTGTCCTGTGGAAGTAAAACAAATCAGTGCAGAACAAACAAGCAATTTATCAGCCAGCGGATCCATAAATTTTCCAAAATTTGTTACAAGATGATACTTTCTCGCCAGATAACCATCCAGCAAATCTGTAAGACTGGCAACTACAAAAATAGCAAGAGCAATCCATCTGTCTGCACTGCCTGTAATATCATACATTAAAAACGCAACAAAAAAAGGTATCATAATAATTCTTGCAATAGTTAATTTATTCGGTGTATTCATTTTCCAACTCTCCTATCAAATCATATTCCAGCGCTCCTGTTACATGAACTCTGGCAAAATCTCCTGACATCAGTTCTGTATCTGTATTAACGAAAATATACCCGTCTACATTTGGGGCATCTCCATAGGTTCTGCCCACATAAGCATTTTCGTCTGCAACCTTACCTTCAATCATCACTTCTACGCAACTGCCGATTTTCTCATTTCCTTTATCAATAGAAATCTCCTGCTGCAGTTCCATAAGCTCTGCCTGTCTGTCCTGTTTCACTTCTTCTTCAATCTGATCCGGCATATTGGCAGCCGGTGTATCCTCCTCTGCAGAATAAGTAAAGACTCCCAGACGGTCAAACTCCATGGTATCAATAAATTCCATAAGTTCCTCATGGTCTTCTTCTGTTTCACCGGGAAATCCTGTAATCAAAGTAGTTCGCAGTACAATATCCGGAATTTCCTTTCTCAGAAGTGTGACAATATCAATAAGCTCCTGTTTCGTCGTTCTTCTGCCCATCTTCTTCAAAATTTTATCACTGCAATGCTGAATAGGCAGATCCAGATAATGACAGATTTTCTTTTCTTCTTTCATAGTCTGAATAAGTTCCGGATAAATCTCCTCCGGATAACAGTATAAAATTCGTATCCACTGAATACCCGGAATTTTGCAAAGCTCTTTTAAAAGCTTATGAAGACATTTTTCCTGATAAAGATCTTTGCCATATACGGTTGTTTCCTGAGCTACTAAAATCAGTTCCCGAACACCTTGTTCTGCCAAATATTCTGCCTGAGAAATCAGCTGTTCCATAGGAATACTGCGATAATTACCACGAAGTTTAGGAATAATACAGTATGTACATCTCTTGTCACAGCCTTCCGCAATTTTCAGATATCCGTAATAGCCGCCCGTTGTCAAAACTCGTTTTTTACTAATCTCTGTTAAACCATTAATATCCTTAAATTCCAGATAGCGTTCTCCTGCAAACACCTTATCCAGCGCCTTAATAATATCTCCAAAGCTGGTCGTTCCAAGAACTGCATCTACTTCCGGAATTTCTTCAATAATTTCTTCTTTATATCTCTGTGCAAGGCATCCTGTAACCAGCAACGCCTTTAACACACCCTCTGTTTTGTAACGTGCCATTTCCAGAATGCTGTTGATACTTTCTTCCTTGGCATCATGAATAAAGGCACAAGTATTCACCACAATGACCTCTGCTTCTGTTTCGTCATTGGTAAGTGTATAGCCATTTTCCACCAGCATCCCCAGCATTTCCTCGGAGTCAGCCAGATTTTTGTCACATCCCAGAGAAATAAACAATACTTTTCTCATGTATCCTCCTTAACTGCAACACGAGGCTGTTGCATTAAGTGCAATTTCTGCTTAATACGACAGCCTCATTTTTTCATTAGATTTCATTTTCTTCGGTTGTTTCTTCTGCTTCTTCCGGTAAAATATGAACCTTTCCTTTGTAGATTTCTTCTACTGCTGTGGAAAGCGGTTTTTTACCTGAGCTTGGAACCATTGCCTCTTTTCCTGCAATTAACTGTCTTGCTCTTTTGCTTGTAGCAAGTACAACAGAGTAGCGGCTGGTTACTAATGGTTCATCATCAATTTCTGCTCCTCCGTTAATAACTTCCATAAGTTCTGTGTAAGATGGATGTATCATAGTTATTCTCCTTTCTTGAATACAGCAATTTCTTCTGTGATTTCTTTTATAAATTCCTGACGATTTTTGACTGCGTCATGCTGACTCTGGATAATGTTGTGCATATTGTCAACACAATCTTCAATCACATCGTTAATCAATATATAATCATACTCAGACATTCCCTTTGCTTCTTCTGAGGCTCTGCTGAGTCTTGATTCGATGACTTCCAGACTTTCTGTCCCACGGTTAACCAGACGGCGTTTTAATTCCTCTGCATTTGGCGGTGTTACAAAAAGCAACAGAGTATTCGGCATTTTCTTCTTAACTTTTAATGCTCCCTGTATTTCAATTTCCAAGATTACGTCTTTTCCCATATTTAACTGTTTTTCCACGTAAGCCTTCGGTGTTCCATAATAATTATCTACATACTGTGCATATTCAATCAACGCATCTTCTAAAATCAATTCTTCAAATTCTTTCTTTGTGTGGAAAAAATATTCCCTGCCATGTTCTTCCCCCGGTCTTGGAGCTCTTGTTGTAGCAGAAACAGATAATGCATAATTATCATATTTTTCCATCAGGCGTTTCATTAATGTTCCCTTTCCGGCACCTGAAAAACCGGAAACTACTACTAATATTCCTCTATCAGCCATCGTATTCCCCTTTTGATTCATTCTCTGAAAAAATCCCAAATCTCTTTGCTATGGTTTCCGGCTGCAAAGCAGACAATACCAGCATTTCTCCGTCAGTAATGAGAACTGCTTTTGTCTTCCTTCCCTGAGTTGCATCAATCGCCCTTCCGGACTCCTTTGCCGCCTGCACCAGACGCTTAATCGGCGCTGCATCAGGACTTACCACTGCAACCACCTTATCCATGTTTACCACATTTCCAAATCCTATATTCAATAGTTTTGCCATAGCACATCCTGCCTTTATTCAATATTTTGAATTTGTTCGCGAATTTTTTCAATCTCTGTTTTTAAATCAATAGCAAGATTGGATGTTTCCAAATCATTTGCCTTAGACAAAATGGTATTTGCCTCTCTGTTCATCTCCTGCGCAATAAAGTCCAGCTTTCTTCCAATTCCTTCCTTTTCGTCAAGTACAGACTTGGTATGTTTGATATGGCTTTTCAGACGAACTGTTTCTTCATCTGTACATATCTTATCTGCATACAGGATAACTTCTGCTGCAATACGGGTTTCTTCCATTTGTGTATCAGCTAAAAGTTCTTTTACCTTCGTTTCCAGCTTTTCTCTATATTCCTTTATAATATCCGGAGAACGTTTTTCGATCAGCTCTACCTTTTCTTCCATATTTTTAAGTTTATCAAGAATATCTCTTTTCAGTTCTGTTCCTTCTTTTTTTCTGGTTTCTACGAACTGAACAGCAGCACTTCTTATCACGCCTTCCAATGCGTCCCACATTTCATCTTCATCCTCTGTCTGCTCTTCCATAGTCAAAACTTCCGGATAACGGGAAAGCAATGCTGCGTTTATCTCTCCATCCAGCTGAAAATCTCTGCTCATTTCCTGAAGGTAGCTCAGATACTGCTGTGCAATCTCACGGTTATACTTCACAGAAATCCTGCTCTGCGTATAGTCCTCGCAGGTAATGAATACATCAACTTTTCCTCTCTGGATATACTCTTTTAACAAAGAACGAATAGAAGCTTCAAAAACGCTGAATTTCTTTGGCATTCTCATATTGACATCCAGATAACGGTGATTTACTGATTTCATCTCTACCGTAATCTTCTTTTCTTCATCTATTAGCTCGGCTCTGCCAAAGCCAGTCATGCTTTTAATCATTTTTGAACTCTTTCTTATGTTTTTGATTTGCCCTAAGGCATAAACATACATGGTTATTATAAGCCAATGACAACACCTCCGTCAAATATTTTTTTGCCTCCGGAGAAATTTTATGCTAAAATGAGGTATACTTGACGAGTTTTTCTTTAAAGGAGATAGAAATTATGGCATTTGATGGAATTACCATTGCGAATATTGTAAAAGAATTAAACGAAACCATTGTAGGGGGGAAAATCAATAAAATTGCCCAGCCGGAAGCAGATGAGCTTTTATTAACCATAAAGAATAATAAAACACAATACCGCCTTCTGATTTCTGCCAGCGCTTCTCTTCCCCTTATTTATTTTACAGATAAAAACAAAGTCAGTCCTTTGACTGCACCGAACTTCTGTATGCTTTTAAGAAAGCATATCGGTAACGGAAAAATCACCGAAGTAACACAGCCGGATATGGAACGTGTCATTGAAATGCGGATTGAACACCTGAACGAATTAGGAGATTTATGCTTCAAAACTCTTGTTATTGAAATCATGGGAAAACACAGCAACATTATTTTTCTCAATGAAAACAGAATGATTTTAGACAGTATTAAACATATCTCCTGTAACGTCAGCTCTGTACGTGAAGTTCTTCCGGGTAGAGATTATTTCCTGCCACAGACACAGGAAAAGCAAAATCCTCTGACTGTCACACAGGAATTTTTCTTTGAAACTATCTGTACAAAACCTGTTTCCATTGCCAAGGGGCTTTATACTTCCTTAACCGGCATCAGCCCCTGTATTGCAGAGGAAATCTGTTATCGTGCCTCTTTAGACGGAGGGGATGCCATGCAGTCTCTTTCAGAGCCTGCTAAAGAGCATCTGTTTCATACCTTTTCCAGAGTAATGGAAGATGTACAGGAAGGGCATTTTGTTCCTAACATTGTTTATAACGAAGAGGAAGAACCTTTAGAATATGCTTCCATTCCTCTCACCAAATACGGCGCTGCCCCTGTCAGAAAATTTGCTTCCATTTCTGAGGTTTTAGAAGCTTATTACGCACAGAAAGACAAGGTTACCCGTATTCGCCAAAAATCTTCTGATTTACGCCGTATTGTGCAGACTGCCCTTGAGCGAAACAGAAAAAAACTGGATTTGCAGGAAAAACAAATGCGTGACACTCAGAAAATGGACAAATACAAAGTATACGGAGAACTGATTAACACTTATGGCTATAATTTAGAAAGCGGCTGTAAATCCTTTTCTGCCTTAAACTACTATACCAATAAGGAAATCACCATTCCCTTAGACAGCACCATGACACCGCAGGAAAATGCCAAAAAATACTTTGACAAATACAATAAATTAAAACGAACTGCTCAGGCTTTAGAGGAACAAATTGAAGATACCAAAAACGAAATCCTCCACTTAGAGTCTGTCAGCACTGCCCTTGACATCGCTCTTGGAGAAAGTGATTTATCACAGATTAAAGAAGAGCTGACAGAGTGCGGCTATCTGAAAAAGCACTATTCCAAAAAGAAAAAAGCGCTGGGCAAATCAAAGCCTCTTCACTATATTTCCAGTGACGGCTATCACATTTATGTAGGAAAAAATAACTACCAGAATGAAGAGCTGACCTTTAAATTTGCCACAGGAAATGACTGGTGGTTTCATGCAAAAAAAATGGCAGGTTCTCACGTCATTGTAAAAAGCAACAACGAAGAACTGCCTGACTCTACCTTCGAAGAAGCAGGAAGGCTGGCAGCCTACTACTCCAGCGGACGCACAGCTCCCAAGGTAGAAATTGACTATATTCAGAAAAAACATGTAAAAAAACCAAATGGTTCCAAACCGGGATTTGTGGTATATTATACCAACTATTCTCTTATGATAGAGCCGGATATTTCAGGGCTTACTTTAGTAGAAGATTAAATTTTATATGATATAGAAAAGCTGTTGCAGGAAGAAGCAGCCGAAATATTCTCGGTGCAATCTCCATGCGACAGCTTTTCTATTATTTTCCATATATCTCATAAGCAACATATTCTCTCAAAAAATGATACCCCAGCTTCTCTGCCAATGCTCTGGAAGCTAAATTATGAGCATCCCATCCGGGATAAATCCCCTGCTCTAAACAAGCCAAAATAAGCGCCGCACTGCATCCGTAAGCCAGTCCCATTCTTCGATATTTGCTTTTTGTATCCACTTCGATTTCAATCCCCTTGTCGTATCTGGCATAAGTAGATGCCCCTGCCAGAACTTCTCCGTTCTTTACTGCAACAACTCCTATTCCCAGCTTTTTAAAGCTCTCAAAATCTGAAAATCGCCCTGTTAAATCGTAGCTCCATTCCTCTTCCCTACATTCGTAAAAGAGCCTTTCATCAAGAAAAAAGAGCTGTATTTCTTTTTCTAAGACACCTTCTATTGCCTGTTTTAACTGCTCTTTTTGAAAAATATCACGCTCTTTTTTCATGGCATATCGAGTAATTTTCTTTATCCTTCCCTCATAACATTTTTCTAAAATTTCTTCCCATTCTTTACTGCAAGGAACTAAAATTCGATAATCCTTCTTCGCCTTTGGCGGCCAAAAAAGTGCAAATTCTTTGGAAGGCTCTCCATCGAAATAAGTAAAATCTCCCAGTACTGCCATTGCAGAATGAGGATTTTCTCTATTGTCATAATAAATATTCCCCATTGTTCCCTGTTTGCAGCACCACACAAGGGCATCCTGACTGTTCTTAAAAAATTCTTTCATTTTCCCCTCCACAATTTCATTTTTTCTATTATAACAATTCTTGCTTAAAAATAAAATGATGGTTCGGAATAAAACATGGTATAATAATTGCACGATGTGCAATTTAAGCCGATTTCATCGGCTTACTGCCGTATGGCAGATTATACCAGGCAAGCCACGGCTTGAAAAGTAAATACCCTTGCAGGGTGCTTCCTTTTCTGCGCACGTGGTATAATAACTATAAATCATTCAAATTTGTCACCATTTGAAAAGGAGTGAACCTATGTTACATTCATCTAGAACCATTCTATTAAAAAATAAAAAAAACGCCATTCTTCGAAATCCAATGCCTTCTGATGCAATACCAATGATAAATTTCCAAAAACAATGCGCTTTAGAAACTCCTTTTCTGCTTCGCTCCCCTGAAGAATGTGAAATAACCGAAGAGCAGCTGAATAATCCGGCTTCCGTGTCCATGCTGTCCGGACTCAGGAAACCGCAAATCCGTTTTTAAGGAAACCGCCATTCCGGTGGTGGAAACCTTTATCATAAATTCTTAGAATGTAACTATGCACCCCGTGGTGCAAATATATTCTAGGAGGTCTTGACTATGACCAAATATCGAGAGATTCTTAGGCTCAAAAGCTTGAATCTCAGTCAACAAAACATTGCCGACAGTTGCAATGTCTCAAAAAAGACAGTCAATCGTGTGTTAAAGCGTGCTGCTGAATTAGGTATATCCTGGCCGCTTGAGGAAAGCGACACCGATGCTGTCCTTGCAGAAAAGTTCTTCCCTTCTGCAAAACAAGTCACATCCCACAAGCGTATGCCTGACTACGACTACATCCGTAAGGAGCTGCTCCGTAACGGCGTAAGCAAAAAGCTCCTTTGGACGGAATACATGGAGGATTGCCGTGCCAATGGCGATGAACCACTTATGTATTCACAATTCTGCTACCACATCCAACAGGATGAGCAGAAACATCGTGCTACCATGCATATCAACCGTAAACCCAGTGAACAGGTTGAAGTTGATTGGGCAGGTGATCCTGCAACAATCATTGATCCGGATACCGGCGAAATCATCAAGGCATATATATTTGTTGGTGTAATGACTTACAGCCAGTATGCATACGTGGAAGCATTTCTGGACATGAAGCAGAAATCATGGATTAATGCACATGTCCATATGTACGAGTACTTTGGCGGTGTTGCCAAGATTCTTGTACCGGATAACTGCAAAACTGCAGTTGTTCACAATGGAGGATGGAAAGACCAGCAGATCAATGAAACCTATCAGGAACTAGCTGAACACTATGGCACAGCTATTATTCCGTCTCGTGTCAGAGCTCCCAAGGATAAGCCGAATGCTGAGGGAACAGTAGGAAATATCTCTACTTGGATTACAGCAGCACTTCGGAATGAACAGTTCTTCTCTCTTGCAGAATTAAATCGCGCAATCAGAGACAAGCTCGAACTGTTCAACCAAAGGCTCTTTCAGAAGAAAGAGGGCAGTCGGCGAAGCTTATTTCTTGAGGAAGAAAAACCATTACTGGCACCATTACCTGCTACCCGTTTTGAACTGAGTGACTGGAAAACAGCCACCGTCCAATTTAATTATCACATATCTGTGGACGGAATGCTATACTCAGTTCCTTATGAATACATCAAAAAGAAAGTTGATGTAAAGGTAACGGATACCACTATTGAAATTTTCTACAACCATAACCGCATTGCTTCCCACCGTCGTCTGAAAGGACGCCCTGGGCAGTACAGCACGGTCACGAAACATATGCCGGAAGACCACCAGAAATATCTGGAATGGAACGGCGACCGGTTCCGCAAATGGGCTGAGCGGATTGGCATAAATACGTACACTGTGGTCAATGCAATACTGACCTCCAAACGTGTGGAACAACAGACCTACCGAAGTTGTATGGGACTTCTGAAGCTTGCTGAGAAATACTCAGATACATTACTTGAAGCAGCCTGTAAAAAGGCTTTATCCTATACATCCTCACCCAGTTACAAGAGTATTAAAAACATCCTTGTAACTGGTTCTGTAAAACTGGAATCAGAAGCTACTGAATCCAAGACCACACATAAAGCACACGGCATCACAAGAGGTGCCGATTACTATCGGAGGTAAACACATATGACAAATCAGAGTACAATAGATAAATTAATTGAAATGCGCCTGACAGCTATGGCAGATGCATTCCGTAACCAGCTGGATGATCCAAAATGCAGGGAGATTCCATTTGAGGATCAATTCGGTATGCTGGTGGATATCGAATACAGCAGTCGGAAAAATAATCGTCTCAAAAGGCTGATTAAGAATGCTGGATTCGACCAGCCGGAAGCAAATATCATGGATATTAACTACACTTCCGGACGCAAGCTGAACAAGGAACTGATTCGTAGACTTGCAACTTGCGAATATATATCTGAACACCGGAATCTTTTTATTACCGGTGCTACAGGCTGTGGTAAAACTTACATGGCCTGTGCCTTTGGCATGGAGGCTTGTAAGCAGTATTTCAATACCAAGTATGTCCGCCTTCCTGATCTGCTTATTGACTTGGAGATTGCACGGACAGATGGCAACTACAAAAAAGTAATGGCTAAGTATGCCAATCCTGTTGTCCTGATTCTGGATGAATGGCTTCTATTGAAACCAACGGATTCAGAACAAAGGGATATCTTCGAACTGCTCCACCGGAGACGCAAGAAATCTTCGACGATTTTCTGCTCCCAGTATGAATTTGAGGAATGGTATGATCAGCTCGGCGGTGATGACAGTCCTCTGGCAGATGCAATCATTGACCGCATTGCCCATGACAGTTATCGTATCAACATCACAAGCATTGATGCCGAACATGACATCTCAATGCGTGAGGTCTATGGTTTAGACAAAACATTGCGCGAGTAAACTCGCATAAGCAGTTTCCGCAAGCCCGGACAGACGGTTTCCCGTCTGCCGGATTTGCGGTGTTGCCGCACAGGAATATTCAAGCAGCAAAAGGCTGCCATCGAAGCTGCTAACCATTCAGATACTCAGCTTATGCTGCTATGTATTATAGATAAAGAAATTGCCGGAAGCTGTCAAATTATTTTTCAAAAACGATTAAAAACTCAGCACCGAGGAGAAATTGCTTTGGCAATCACCCAAAAATATTGGGGACTTGGAATTGGCACTGCTATGATACAAGAGCTGATTTCTATTGCTAAACAACAGCATCTGCTACAATTAGAATTGGAATATATGGAAGGCAATAAACGAGGAGAAAATTTGTATAAAAAAATGGGATTTTCTCATGTCGGAGAGCATCCCAATGCTGTCCGTTTAAAAGACGAACAAATGTTAAAACTTATTCTCATGATAAAAGAACTTTAGGATTTTTTTCTGTTCTCTTACAAGCAGCAAGTCCCACTAAAAGAAGCACAGGAAATACAATACTTGCTAATATTCCCATTTTCAGATTATCTCCTGCTAAATCGGACACAAAACCTACCAAAGTAGGACCGGCAGAGCATCCGAAATCTCCACCTAAAGCCAGCAAAGCAAACAACGCAGTTCCTGCTTTTGGCAAAGCTGCCGCAGCTTTACTAAAAGTTCCCGGCCACATAATACCAACCGAAAAACCACTGATTGCACAGGCAAATAAGCTTAAAATCGGATTAGGAAAAAGAGAAATTCCTAAATAAGAAATGATACAAAAAATGCAGCTTGCTTTCATAAAATAATCTAACCGGATTTTTTCACCATACTTTCCATAGAACATTCTGGATAGTCCCATACAAAGAGCAAACGCCATAGGTCCTGCCAAATCTCCTGCTGCTTTGGAAATTCCCAGTCCTTTTTCTGCAAAGGTGGAAACCCACTGACTTACTGCCTGTTCACTGGCTCCTGCACACACCATCATAACCAACAAAATCCAAAACAATTTCATCCGAAACAATTCTTTAATACTAAGTCCTTCTTCTCCTTCCTCCAGCAAAGATACCATAGGAACTTTTGTAAACACGACCGCATTTACAATAGGAACAACTGCCCATAAAAGCGCCATAATTTTCCAATTCCCAATACCTGCTATGGAAAAGAAAATGGTTGAAACCAAAACAACACCCACCTGTCCCCAACAGTAAAAAGAATGAAGCATACTCATTGCTTTCTCCTTATTATCGGAAGGACACGCCTCTACTACCGGACTTACCAGTACCTCCAATAAGCCTCCTCCAACTGCATAAATCATAACAGAAATCAAAATTCCGGCAAAAGCAGAAGGCAGTATCTCAGGTAAAATTGTCAGGGAAATCAAGCCACAAGCAGACAAAATATGAGCGAAAATCATACAAAAACGATAGCCCAATTTATCTACAAATCCAATCGCTGCCATATCCACCAAAAGCTGCACACCAAAATTAAAAGTAATCAGCATGGTTATCTGGGAAAGGTGCAAATGATACTGTCTTTGAAAAGTCAAAAATAACAGCGGTACAAAATTAACAATAATTGCCTGTACAATATATCCCACAAAACATGCGGTCATTGTCTTATTATATTGATTTTTCATATTCTCGTTTCCATTCCATGCAATATTCTTTTTCTCCTGTGGTTTCATCGATGCCTTCCCTCTCAAGTCTAAAATTTTCTCTTTTGTAAAAGCAAACTGCTCTGCTGTTTTTCTCATATACATGTAAATATAAATGATTTTTTAAAGTCTTTGCAAAATCTAATAACCCTTTCCCGATACCCTTTGAACGAGTATCACTTTTTACAAAAATCCCTTCTATGTAATTCTCATTTATGCCAATAAAGCCTGTGATTTCTTTTCTTTCTTCATTTTCGTATACATAAACTTCTGCTTTCGGCAGCATTTCCTTTACAAACGAAAGATTTTCCTTCCAGTAGGAAGCCGGAACAAAATCATGTGCCTGAAGATTTGCCAAAAGCCAAATTTCTGTAACCTCATTTATATCTTTCTCTGATAATTTTCTAATCATAATTTCTCCTTTCCTCAGCAGTAAAGATATATCATAGAATTGTGCCCTTTTCAACCAAAATTGTATGATTTTTATTGTTCCAGTAAATGTTTTATCAAAACTTCCCGATTGTTAATAAACATTTCCGTGACAGCATAACTTTCTGTATCTTCATAAGGGATTTTTTCAATCTTATTTCCGTCAAAAGATAAAATTTCAGCCTCCGGCAGTCCCAGTAAAATAGGCGAATGCGAGGCAATCAAAAACTGAGAGCCCACTTTTGCCTTCTGTGCTATCTGTATAAATAAAGTCAGCTGACGCTGAGGTGACAGTGCTGCTTCCGGTTCATCTAAAATATAAATTCCCTGCTTTTGAAACGTCTGAAAAAAGCTTAAAAAACTCTCACCATGAGACTGGCAATGCAAACTTTTCCCTCCGTAAGAAGGTCCTTTGGGATTAAGCGCATCATATTCTTCTGCCTTTGTTGCCACATTAAAGAAGCTTTCTGCCCGAAAAAAATAACCGCTTTCCGGCTTTTTAAATCCCTTGGAAATATAAACTGCCTCACTTAATTCCGATACATCATGGTAAGTTTCAAAGGAATAATTCTTTGTTCCACCCTCCGGATTAAATCCATAAGCCACTGCAATTGCCTCTAGCAAAGTCGATTTACCGCTTCCGTTTTCTCCAGCAAAAAAGGTAATATTACTGTTAAATTCCAAATATTTTAAATTTTTCAGAACAGAAATATTCCTTAAATAAGAACGTTCCGGAATTCTATTCCAGTCAATTTCTATGGTTTGTATAAATTTATTTGATTTCATAATGAATACCTACATACTAAAATAATCTTATGCTTGTTTATTTCTCTTCTTTTAGCAAATTAATAACACACAGTATCGTCATACATGGCGCAAACATACAGAAAAATCGAAAAACTATTTCATACTTTATATCATTCGGTAAAAAGGTTAATCCGATTACTGATGAAATGCAAACTGCAATAATTGTAATAATTCCAAATACAATTTTTCCTTTTCTACCCATAGCTTTTCCTCCCTATATCTGTGTTAAGATATGATGGATTTATTAAATTAAGCTTATTTCTGTTTTCTATATAGATAAAATGCAGCTATACTAATCAATATCGGAAATATCACTAATCCATAATTAACACCTGCAAATCCTCGTTCTTGTACTCTTGTAATAAAGCGAGGAATTTCTCCAAATAACAAGTCCATGATTGTAAAAATACAAATTATCAAGTACACTTTCTTTTTCATAAGCAGTACCTCTTTCCATATCAGAAATTACATTCTAACCATACTGTGCTTAATTGCATCTAATTTCATCTACTGCCTTTATTTGTAAATGTTTTGGTTTCTTTAAATAGTTTCGGTTCATTTTCAATTAAATCCTCTGCCAAATATTTTGCATCTAAATTTTCTATTCCATATTTTCCCTTTTCTATTTGTTCTGCCAATTTACTGGAATAGTAAATATCAAATGCTTTTCTAAGTTCTATTTTTTTAATTTTAGAAATTGCGTTAATAATATCGTTTTCCAGATTTTGCTTATATACTTCTTCCAATTCCTTTTTATCTACCATGTTTTACAACCTCATATGCTTCTTTAAAAACAAGAATTTTATCCAAAGTTTCTTGATTAACAATACATATTTGATTATTCATTTTACAATACCTCAATTCCTCTAAAACTTTTTTCTTGTCCCAAAGTCCTTTAAAGTACATATCTACTGTTTTGAATACATCATCATCCGCACATTTCCTAAAACAATATCATATTTTTGATTTAGTGCCAGCCCTTTACGACATGCACATACAAAATCAATCCACTTTTCATTTTCATTTTCAAAGGACAATACATTGAAATTGCTCCAATCCTCAATCAATTCGTAAACATTTACAATCGCTGGTTTTTCTTGACGCATTCCCTTTCGTACTGCCCATTTCTGTGCCTGTTCTTCAAAAAGTAATATAAAAACCTTTACCGAAATCTAAATATCTTTTCGAATGAAATACATCTGGCTTCTTTATAATATCTGTTGCTCCATGATAAACAATCATACAAGAACTCCTTTTTCTCTTACAAACTCTGTAATATCTTCTACTAAATACTCTTTCCCCTGTGTATGAAGCACATCATAACATCTAATAATATAATTATCCAAAATTCCTGTTGTATTTAATATTTTATATACAGAAGCAGGAGACATTTGCCACTTTTCTGCAAGCGCATACAAAATAAATATTGAAAATGTCAATTCTTTTTTCTCACACATAACAATCCTCCTTGCTATTTTCCTCTTTTCCTTATACTCATGATAGCAATCACCTTCAATTCACTTAATGCTACTATACTTCAATTTGGTCATCAATTTTTTTAATTTAGTCATTTTAATTCATTTTGACATAATTAACAATTTTATCCCCCTGAAAAATATATTTTTTGCATTTTTTATTAAAGACATTATATCAAAAGCTATATTTTATTACAATGATTAAGCGCTACGCCTCCCATTCCCCATAATATTTAGAAATAGCTTCTCCAATATATTTTGTAATCCCTTTTCCATACTGTCTGTCTGTTCCTTTTTCTAACCGAGAATGATTTAGATAATCTTTTGCGACTTTTAATAATAAAGCTTTCGCATTATCCATCTTAAAAAAATTTTTATAGTTTTCCCCCAATTCCTTAACAGCTTCCATTGCCATAATATCATCTGTGTTTTTCATTGCATAGGCAAATTTCTTATATGTTTTATCTATTGCATCCTTATTTTTAATAAATTCTCCCTTATCTCCTGTTGCTTTCAAGCTTGCTTCCACTGCCTTTTCTTTGCTTCCGTATATCCCAATTAAGCTCTCACAAGCCTTTTCATCTTTAAAACTTTCTAACGCATCTTCTAGGAATGTTTCCATATTTCCGTACTTCTCAGAAATTATCTTTTTGTCCTTTTCACTCATAATCTCTAAAGAGTGACAAATCATTTTTTGAATGTCATCATAGCTAAAACCTTCAAAACTCATAGGCTCTTCATTTTGCATCACATCGGAAATCAGTTCAATTATACTATTCAGATGATTGCGTTTCATTTCTAATATATTTTTCTGTGTTTCAAGGATTTTCCGATTATTTTTTTCACGTTGTTCCATAATCATTTTTATTTCTGACAGAGGGATTTCAAATTCTCGATAAAACATAATCTCACGTAGCTGTTTCAATGAATTTTCATCATATAAACGATACCCTGCTGCCGTTATCTTTGTTGGTTTTAATAATCCGATTTCGTCATAATAACGCAAGGTTCTAATGCTAATCCCTGTCAATTCTGATACCTCTTTAACTGTCTTCATATTTTCTCCTTTTTTCTTTATCATAAACCCTTACGCAAGTGGAGAGTCAAGATAAAAATTTTTAATCCATAGAAAAAGAGGATTTGAAAAATTTCTAGTTTCTCAAATTCTCTACTATTTCCTATATCTTTGCGATGTCAATAGTCTAAAAATTTTATGCTCATTTATATACAACAAGTTTATAAATTGTTGCAATATAGACCGGAGATTATTTACTTTTTCTTTTTGGTTTTTGGGATTGGTAGTTCCTCATACATAGCATTAAACAAACCTGTTAAAAACTCTTTATTTTCTACTTCCTCTACCAATAACATTTCTTTCGCTCCCTCATAGGGCAGCTCGTACAAAACCATTGGCATATAACTAATTGCCGATTTTACCGGTTTGACAAGCAATCTATTATCATAAATACCGCCAACAATCTTGCCACGATAATAGATAATAAATTCTCCCATCATAGCACGATATCCAATTTCTTCTAATTCGGATAACTGTCCTAAAATAAATTCCAAATATTCTTTACTTGATGCCATAATACACCTCAAATTCCACTTGCAATAAAAAGATAATTTACATCCGCATCTTTATCAACATATACTACTTTCTCACTTGCAAAGCCCGTCTCTTTATAATCTACTTCAAATCTATTTTCTTTACTCTGAAATATCTCCTCAAATCTCTATATTTTATATATTGTAAAACATTATACTGCCATAATATATACTTGACATGGGTTCCATTTATCCCATAGTGTTGGAAACACCTCAAATTCTTTAAAACCAAGAGCCAAATAAAACCTGTTTGTTTCATCATAGGTTTCATATTTTCCCATTTGAACTGTTTTAACCTGAATAAAAGAATATCCCTTTTCCTGAATTTCTTTTTTCGCGTATTCAAATAATACCTTACCAATTCCATTATGATGATATTCTTTTAACACGCCTATCACTGCCAATTCCACTGTATCTTTTCCTGTCTCTTTCAAATATAAAAAACCAATGTTTTTTTCATTTTTGCGTGCACAATAGAAAGGTTTCCCAACAGAGTCTTCTATATATTCCTCTCTTGCTTCAGGAATACCAAACCAGCCGGGCAATGCTTCGAGCACATTCCGTGCAATTTTCTTTTTTTCCAAATCATCTGTAACTTTTACTATATCCACAATTTATCTCACCCCTATTACCCAAACGTCTTTAATAAATAATCATCTATATCAGCCCTTGAGTGGAAGACATAAATGCTCTTTTCGCCTTTGTATCTATCAAGCAATTCATATACCATTGGCAATTCTTTTTTAGGGAAATCAATAATCCATTGCCTAAATTCTTCATCAAACTCTGTCTCTATCCATGGCATATCTACACGTTGCTTGCCTATGCGTGATTTTGCTCCAGCCAAACATTCCTCTACCGGAAAATCCAATAAAAATATAGCTTCACACGCTTGAATACGCATTTCAAGTGTTCTTCCGTAATTTCCATCAATAATCCATTTGTCCTTTAAAATAATTTCTTTTAATTTCTCGTCAAATATATTTCTGTCCACAGTTGTCCTGTCCGGCTTGTGCCATAGCATATCGAGATAGTACAAAGGCAAGTGCTTTTTCCTGCACCCGGACAGCCAATTATAATTGCTTTTTGAAACATAGAAAGTTACCTCCAAATAAAGTATCTGTTTAATAAATTGTAATTATTGCACCACAAACTGGAAATTATCTATGGATATACATTCTTGTCATATCAGGCTCATTATCCCCTTGAACCATACACAAAAATTCCCAGCCATATTTTTCATAAAAGTTTACATGGTCTGTAATCAAATAGACAGGAGTAATTCCCTTTGACTTCATATCCTTCACAACAATATCAAGTAATTGTCCGGCAATTCCTTGACAGCGGTATTCCTGTTCTGTATATACTGCGCATACATTTGGCGTAAGGTCTTTCCTGTTATGAAAATCGTTTTCAATCACACCCAGACCACCTACAATGCGCCCACTTTCTAAGCAGAGATACCAACCATATTCTGTTTCATGATTGAGATATGCTTCCATACATTCAAGATACGCTTCTTGTGGCACTTCCCATTTATCATGAAACCATGCAGCAGCCGCTTCTTTTAATTCTGGTTTTTGTCTTAAAGTAACATAGGTAAATTCTTTCATATCTGTCTCCACAACTTTCAAATTTGCTAAATTTCCTTAATAAGAAACAGTTCCATTGGTTGCTCATATCCCGGAATATCTATAACAAAACCACCACAATCTTTATATCCTAATTTTCTATAAAAATGCTGTGCTTCTTCATCAACCTGCGTAGAAGTCAGAAGCATACCATATCCTTGTGATTTCATCTCAGCTTCCCAATGCTCCATAAGTTTTTTCCCATAACCTTTTCCCTGATAATTCCAATCAACAAATAACATTGTACAAAATGGCGTATTATCCCAAAAAAGATTATATCTCAACAAGCCTATCGGTTTATTATCATCTAATAAAACATTTCATCTTTCTTCTCTAACTTTACTGTCAAATTCCTGTTCTGGCAAATGCTTATCAAGATTATACCAAAACTCCTTATCTTCTAATTGAACATATCTAATTTCCAGCATTTCCTCGCCTCTTTAACTTCTAATTTCCCTTGATTTCATGTACTATATATAATATGTAGTAATAAACTAAAAATATGGAAACAATAAAACGCTTTTCCTATGTCTGATTATTCCTACGACTATTATAACAAATATACTCAGAGGTGTAAGCAAAAATCTGTTTACTTAAAGGATTTATGATTTTATATAACCAGCAAATCTGATTATGAGTTCTGTGAACAGAACTGCAAGAATTCAAGGTATTTTTCCGATTGATTTTTCTTAGAAAACTGCATATACTGGAAAGTAGGAATAATCCTACTTTCCCTATTTTATAAAAGGTGGTGTAATATTATGGCAGCAAATATATTTATAGACAATGCAAAAGTCATGTCAAAAGGTCAGGTTACTATTCCCAAGGATATTCGTGAAATTCTTGGAGTAACCAGCGATGACCGCATCACATTTATTGTAGAAGGAAACACCGTTCGTATTGTAAACTCTGCCGCTTATGCCATGGAATTATTACAAAAAGAAATGTCCGGCGAAACAGTACGCACAGGTTTAATTTCTGATGATGATATCATGGCATTTGTAAAAGAATTAAGAAAAGAGCACAACTAACCATTTGAAAGGAAGTATTTATATGACTTTACCTCAAGAACAAGATTACACTACTGAAGATATTTACGCCTTACCGGACGGGACTAGGGCGGAATTGATTGACGGAAAGATTTATTACATGACACCGCCCAGCACAAAACATCAACGAATTTCTGGTTTTCTGCATAGTAAAATCTACCAATATATTTCAAATCATAGTGGTACTTGCGAAACATTTACAGCCCCATTTGCAGTATTTTTATCTGAAGACAACAAAAATTACGTTGAGCCGGATATAAGTGTTATATGTGACAAAAGCAAGCTCACAGACAAAGGATGTGTAGGTGCACCAGACTGGATAATAGAAATTGTATTACCCGGCAGCAGACGAATGGACTACTTCACAAAACTTTTTAAATATCGCACTGCCGGTGTAAAAGAATATTGGCTTGTTGACTCCGATAAGAATAGAATTCTGGTATACAATTTTGAAAATGAAGATACTCAGGAATTTACTTTTTCTGACATCATAAAAGCCGGTATATATACAGATTTATCTATTGATTTTTCACAGCTTAATATTTAGCTTTATCTATACAAGAGGACTTGCAAGGTTTCTGGTCTTTTCAAGTCCTCTGCTGTGTCATAGTTCTATTTCTCTATAAAAGAACAGGACAGAAACTGAGAATTGCTTATAATAAGTCAACATACTGTTTTGCTTCTACTAGTCCCATGGCGGTAATTTCTCTCACTTTTTTTACCGCTTCTACTTCTTTTCCATTATTTTTAAGATGAAGAATATATTCTTTGTCTTCATCTGCTATATAATATGTTGCCAACTGATTATTTCCTGTCTGTTTGCATAAAACGTCAATCTGATTTTGCTGGGCTTTTATTTGTTTTTTTAATTTATCAATTTCAATATAAAATAAAAGACCTATAATAATTAGCAGTAGATATAACATAAATTTTCCCTCCCATGATTACCCATAAAAATTATCATTTGCCACGCTTGGTACATGCCCAATTATTTATTCCTTTTCATTCAACAATCCATTTATTCTTTCAACTGGAAATCTATCTTCAATATCAATTACTTCAAATAAATTTAAGGGTAATCCTTTTTCTCCAATCAAAGCAAGATATTCGTCAACAGCTCTACGGTCAATCATAATTTTTCCACGCCCTGCCCAATGACGATTACTTTCTTCCTTCTTTAATCCGGAAATCCAATATTCATCTCCGTTTTCAATATCTATATAATTCGAATAACCGCTATTATATTTCTGAAAAGCATGATTATTAAAGTAAATAGTTTTCTTGGTTTTTGAAGTTTTTACATATCCAATCCATGCCGGACCGTCATCAGAATATCCTGTTTTCAATTCAATATACATTAAATCTTTAATCATCTTTATCACCTTCAAAATTCAAATTTTTTGCATTACTGATAATTTTATAAATATACTTCTTTATAAAAAAATCAATCTCACAATTAAAAGAAAAATGAAAATTCCAATAAAATAAGAAAGCGACATCTTAATATAATTTTTTTGCATAATACTATTCTCATCAAATAGTTTTGTTATTCCCGCATCAACAGAAATTACCAAAACCATACATACAATAGCACCTAGCGCTGTATAAATAATCTCCATCACTTCCCTCCTTACTTCTTATTTGAAAAATATTCCCAGCGAATATAAATAAACAAACTGGCGAAAAGATAATATAATGCTGTAAGCCCCAACCCGTCATTATAAATTTCAATCAAAGAATGTCTTCTTATCAAGCCGACCACAATAACTGCAACCAGAAAACATATCGGAATAATTAGGTAAGTAACCAAAAAGCCATGTTTTTTATCCATTTAAACACCTCCATATTCAAAATTGTTTCATGTTCTAACGTAGTCTAGTACTTATATTTCTCATAATATCATACTTTGTAATTATTTACACCATTATAATCATAAAAAAGATTGTACTGTTGCATAATTTCCTATGAAACAAAAAAATAACGCAGACAATATTTCTACTATCTGCGTCATTTCTATTCGCATGACTTACTTCATGACAATGTTAATAATTTTCTTCGGAACATAAATTTCCTTTACAATATTTCCTGTCAATTTATCTGCAATGGCTGCTTTACCCGCTTCAATCGCTTCTTCTTTTGTCGCCTCTGCACTGATGGAAATTACAGTTTTTGTCTTTCCGTTAATCTGAACAGGAACTTCGATTTCATCATCCTTCATAGCTTCTTCATCTGCTGTCGGCCACTGTGTGTGGAATACAGAGTCTGTATGACCATATTCCTGCCATAATTCTTCTGCCACATGAGGAGCAAACGGTGCTAAAAGCTGTACAAAGGCTTCAATAGTTGCTTTGTCTACGCCGCCTTCTTTTTTCGCAATCTCAATCAGCTTGTTGTTATATTCCATAAATCCGGAAATAACCGTATTCAGGCTGAAGCTTTCCAGACGCTGTGTAATGTCATAAACCAGTTTATGACGTATTTTTACCATTTCTTTTGTTTCTGCTACATTTGCTTCCTTGCTGTCCATAGCCAGTTTCCAAAAACGGTTAATGAAACGATATACACCATCAATACCTCTGTCATCCCATTCTGCGTCTAATTCCGGCGGACCTACGAATAATTCGTAAAGTCTTAATGCGTCACAGCCGTAGTCTCTTACTAAATCATCAGGAGAAACCACATTTCCTTTTGATTTACTCATCTTAATACCGTTCTTACCTGTAATCATACCCTGATTAAACAGTTTCAAGAATGGTTCGTCAAAATCAACTACGCCGATATCATGCAGGAATTTTGTGTAGAAACGGGAATACAGAAGATGCAGTACCGCATGCTCTACACCACCGATATACATATCTACCGGAAGATATTTTTCTGCTTTTTCTTTGGAAACCAATGCTTCTGTATTTTTATTATCTACATAGCGCAGGAAGTACCAAGAAGAACCGGCCCACTGAGGCATGGTATTGGTTTCTCTCTTAGCAGGCGCTCCACAGCATGGACAAGTAGTGTTTACCCATTCTTCAATGCCTGCTAATGGGGACTCTCCTGTACCTGTTGGCTCATAAGACTCTACATCAGGCAGTGTCAATGGAAGCTGGTCTTCCGGAACAGGCACATTACCGCAATTCGGGCAGTGAATAATCGGAATTGGTTCACCCCAGTAACGCTGACGTGAGAATACCCAGTCACGTAATTTGAAGTTTACTGTTTTGCGTCCGATACCCATTTTTTCAATCATTTCAGGAGCTTCTTTTTTCAGAACCGCAGACTCCATTCCATTCCATTCACCGGAGTTAATCATGGTTCCGGAAGCTTCTGTATAAGCTTCTGTCATGTTTTCGATTTCTTTTCCGTCTTTTGCAATAACCTGAATAATCGGAATATTGAATTTCTTTGCAAATTCAAAGTCACGGTCATCATGAGCAGGTACACACATAATTGCCCCTGTACCATAGTCAGCCAATACATAATCAGATAACCAGATTGGAGTTTTCTTGCCATTTAATGGGTTAATTGCATAGCTTCCTGTAAACACACCTGTTTTTTCTTTATCCTGAAGACGGTCTACGTTAGATTTCATAGAAGCATCATAAATATATTTTTCTACGGCTTCTCTCGTTTCGTCAGTTGCCAATTCTTTTGCCATCGCATGTTCCGGAGCTAATACCATAAAGGTTGCGCCGTGAAGTGTATCCGGTCTTGTAGTATAAACGGTGATTTTTTCGTCTTTTCCTTCTACTGGGAACTGAACTTCTGCACCATAGGATTTTCCAATCCATTCTGCCTGCATCTTTTTAACTTTTTCAGGCCAATCCAGTTTATCCAAATCATTTAATAAACGGTCTGCGTATTTTGTAATTCTCAGCATCCACTGACGCAGATTTTTCTTTGTTACTTCTGCGCCGCAGCGTTCACATTTACCGTTTACAACTTCTTCATTTGCAAGACCTGTTTTACAGGAAGGACACCAGTTAATTGGGAATTCTTTCTCATAAGCCAGACCTTCTTTGAACATTTTTACAAAAATCCACTGTGTCCATTTATAGAATTCCGGATCTGTGGTATTTACTTCTCTGTCCCAGTCATAAATAGCAGAAATATCATTTAACTGTCTTTTGAAGTTCTTTACATTTTCTGCTGTGGATTTAGAAGGATGCACACCCATTTTAATTGCATAGTTTTCTGCCGGAAGTCCAAAAGCATCCCAACCCATTGGATGAATTAAATAATATCCCTGCATCATTTTAAAACGACTCCATACGTCAGAGATTACATAGCCTCTCCAGTGTCCTACGTGAAGACCGTTTCCTGATGGATATGGGAACATATCCAGACAATAATATTTTGGTTTTTTGCCATCATCAACATTTACCGGGTTTTCTTCCCAGTTTTTACGCCATTTCTGCTCAATCGCCTTATGATTATAAGGTACTGCCATTTTCTTTTCCTCCTGTATTTTAAAAATAAAGAAGCCCTCTCATCTCCTAATTCAGAGACGAAAGGGCTTAAATTCCGCGGTACCACTCTAATTCACAGATGTTTATCTGTGCACTCATTTTTCTATAACGGGAAATCCCGCCCAAATCTACTTAAAGCAAAATACTGTTCAATTTGGGAACTCCGAGGCGAGTTGGGAAGCTTACACATCTGCCTTGCACCAAACGGCAGCTCTCTTTATGCGCAGTTTTTCTTAATACTCCTCTTCTACGTCTGTCTGTATGAAACTATACATATTTTACTCAGTGGTTTCTTTTTTGTCAACCCCTGTCTCCGGTTTTTTATCACCTAAAGCGGTCACTGTGGAAATCGGTTCTTCCGGAATGAAATGAACTGTCAAAGTATCTCCGATATCATATCCTACGATTTCCGGATATTCTGTTACCGGAATATCAAAAATAAATTTTTGCTCTGTCTGTCCTGCTTCCAGTCCTTTTACTTCTGCGTTTTCGCCGCCCAGTGTAATATAGAAGTGAGAGTTTCCTTCGATAACTGCCTGTGCCATCTTTTCAATGGTTCCTGTCATGGAAATATCGCTTTCTGTACCCACACCTGATGCAATACCATTGTCTGCCAACAGTTTTTCATAATTCTTCTCACATTCTGCAACCGTATCTCCAATGGCAACGGTCTGATATTTCTGCACATTTACCATGGCATATTTCTTTACAAGACCTGCGCCGTCCTTTAATGCCATAAAGTATGTCGGCTGGTCTGAAATATTTAACAGAAGCGGGAATGCCGCCTGATATTTCAAGTTCTGTACCTGACCTTCTGCGGAGTCCATAGCAGAACGCTCCTGCGCTCCGTCACAGGCATAATATCTTGTTTCCATAGTTCTCTGGTTCATCAGTACAAATCCGACGTTGGACTTATCTCCGCTGACAGATGTGACACCGGTATATACCCATACGTCATCATCCAGTGCCAGATAGTTATTTCCGTCTGTTGTTTTCAGACAGCCCTTCTGCCCTAAAACACTGTTAAAGAAACCGTTTTTCAACATTCCGTGGTAATTATAAAGCTCTAAAAGCAAGTCTGCCGGATATGCACGGTCTACCCACTGTGGGCAATCCTCAATTTTATAATCCTTTGCCTCACCTGTCTGCGCATTACAGATTACCACTCTGCCGATGGTCTGTCCTCCGAATAAACCAATGTTAAATTTCTTTACAGGACAAATCCAGTACGGTGTCCCTTCATCGTCAATTTCAAAGCTTAACTGGTCAAACATATAAGTCGGATATTTAAAACGCAGATGACGGTAAATATTGCGGTTAAAGTATTCTGACTCTGAATATTTAATCGGTTTGTCTAATTTTACCAGCTCTGTATTCTGTGTTGCCATATCAATTCGGATATAGGCAGGAATTCCTTCCTTCTGGTTTGTCAGCCATTTAATTCCGCTGGCGTATACAAGAGGCGTTACACGATAAGGCTGTCCCTGATAATTAATCTGTGAATATAATCCACTTACTTCAAACTGAGACACCATATCTACCATACTTCCCATTTTTCTGTTTCCCAGAAGCTCTGCGGACTCTTTATCTAACAGCGGAATTTGGTCATAACTGATTTCCTTAATGTCTTCTGTAAAATCTCTCTCCTCTGGTGTTACCAACTGCTGATATTTTTTCGCATTGACAATAGGGGAAGATAACAAAGTTCCCACACCATAGACAACAATAATTGCAAGAACCAAAAACAGTCCTGCTTTCATGACCTTACTGCTTTTAATTTCCTGTGGACTGCGAAGCCTTTTGCGAACAGCGTAAATTACTAAAAGTAAAACAACTACCGTACCAAGGAAAAACCAAAATCCACTTTCGTGAATGTTAATTGCCGGCAATGTAATGTAATAATAAACAAATGCCAGAAGCAGTATTCCAAGTCCTGCTGCAATTTTTTTCATACTTTCTACCAACCTTTCCAAGCAATTTTGCTTTGTTCAGTATTGTAACATTCTTTTTATCCGGTTACAACAGTAAAACGTAATTTCCTACACAATTAAAGAAGAGGCTGCCGCTTTCAATACATGTTCTGAATATTCAAAGCAACAACCTCTTATTTTTCAATTTTCTATCTTTTAATTATTCCTCTTCTGCTTTTGCACGAGCCGCAATTTCCTTCTCCTGAATATCAGAAGGAGCTTGTTCATAGCGAGCAAATTCATAAGAAAATTCACCGCTTCCTCCTGTCATGGAACGAAGGTCTGTGGAATATCCGTAAATGGAGAGCATCGGTACGTCTGCTTCTACAACTGTATAGCCCTTCCGTGCAGTATCCGGGTTCATTCCCAGTACACGGCCTCTTCTCTTGTTCAAATCACCCATAACGTCTCCGGTGAATTTATCCAGTACGCTTACCTTCATAGATACAATCGGCTCTAACAGTACAGGTGACGCTTCCATAAAGCCCTTTTTAAACGCCTGAATAGCTGCTGTTTTAAATGCCATTTCAGAGGAGTCTACCGGATGGTAAGAACCATCATATAAAGTAGCTTTTACACCTACTACCGGATAAGAAGCAACAGGACCTTTCAATACAGACTCCTGAATACCCTTTTCTACTGCCGGGAAGTAATTCTTCGGAACTGCTCCGCCTACAACAGTCTGTTCAAATACATAAGGTGTTTCCAAATCGCCGGATGGTTCAAATGTCATTTTTACATGACCATACTGTCCATGTCCACCGGACTGTTTTTTGTATTTGTATTCCACGTCTGATTTTTTACGAATAGTTTCTTTAAACGGAACCTTCGGTTCAGATAAAACAATGTCTACTTTATAACGTTCTTTTAATTTACTTACCACAATGTCCAGATGCTGCTCGCCGATACCATATAATAAGGTCTGACGGTTCTGTGCATCGTTGACTGCTTTCAAAGTCAAATCCTCCTGCATCATCTTTGCCAATGCCTGAGATACTTTATCATCATCTCCCTTATTTACTGTCTGATAACGTTTGTAAGTATAAGGAACAGAAATATCTGTTTTACCGTAAAGGATTGGTGTGGTCTTTGTAGCCAGTGTATCTCCTGTGGTCACGGTACCCAGTTTTGCAATAGCTCCAATATCTCCTGCGTGAAGCTCTGCTACTTCGATTGGCTTTGAGCCTTCCAGAACATAGAGTTTATTCAGCTTTTCTTCGGAGTCCTTGGATACGTTAAAGAGAACATCGTCTCCTTTGATAACGCCGGAGCATACCTTAACCAGTGAATATTTTCCTAAGAACGGGTCAACGATTGTTTTAAATACATAAGCAGATTTTGCTTTTGTAAAATCGTAATTTGCCTGATAAATTTCGTTTGTCTTTGTATTCATACCTGCACAGGTCTTCTGGTCCGGACTTGGGAAATATCCGCAGATATCATCCAAAAGGTTTGCCACACCCTGAATATTTACAGCAGAACCCATACATACCGGAATAATGCTTCCGTCAGAAATATTCATCTTCAATGCAGCGGAAACCTCTGCTACGGAAAATTCTTCTCCTGCAAAATAACGATCCATAAATTCTTCGCTGATTTCAGCCACAGACTCCATTAAAGTCTCATGATATTTCTCTAAATATTCATTCAGATATTCCGGAACAGGGCATTCCTTTTTCTGTCCTCTTTCAATATATCTTCGACCTGCCTGTTTTACGATATTTACATATCCCACAAATTTACCGTCTTCTCGAATTGGCATGTGCAACGGCGCAATTTTTTTGCCGTACAGCTCTGTAAGCTGCTCTACTACCTGACGATAGCTGACATCATCAATATCCATTTCCGTAACAAAGAACATTCTTGGGAGATTATATTTTTCGCACAGCTCCCATGCCTTCTGTGTTCCTACCTGAACACCGTCTTTACCGGAAACAACGATAATCGCTGCGTCAGCCGCTCCTACTGCTTCTTCAACTTCCCCCACGAAATCGAAATAGCCCGGAGTATCCAATACATTAATTTTTACTTTTCCCCATTCAACCGGAATTACAGATGTAGAAATTGAAAATTTTCTCTTTATTTCTTCTTTATCAAAATCACTGATTGTGTTGCCATCTGTTACCTTTCCTAATCGGCTTGTAATACCTGATAAATAAGCCATTGCCTCTGCCAGACTTGTTTTTCCGGCGCCCCCATGACCAAGCAGGACCACATTTCTAATTCTGTCGGTTCTAAAAACGTCCATATGTAATACCTCCCAAATATATTATGTGTATATTTTACTAAAAAAATTGATATATTTCAAGTATTTTATTCAAATTAAACAAGTTTTTTTCTTCTTTTATTCGACTGCATCCATAGAATTGACAATTACAAAAACCTGTCATAAAATGATATTGTTTGACAGCATTTTAATTAGAAGGAGTACTGAAATATATGGAAACCACAACTATTGGTTTTATTGGTCTGGGGCTTATTGGCGGCTCGATTGCAAAAGCAATACGAAAATTCCACCCGGATTATCAGATTATTGCTTATAACCGCACAAAGGACACATTAAAAGATGCGGTATTTGATGGAATTGTAGACATTCCCTGTAATGAACAGGATCCGCGTTTTGCCCTTTGTGATTATATCTTTTTGTGTGCTACAGTAGACTATAATATTGAGTGTCTTCCATGGCTGAAGCAGGTCATACGTCCCGGCTGTATACTCACAGACGTAGGCAGTGTAAAGGGGGAAATTCACCGAAAAGTCACAGAGCTTGACATGGCTTACAACTTCATCGGGGGACATCCTATGGCGGGAAGCGAGCACATGGGATATGAACACTCTACCGACCATTTGATTGAGAACGCCTACTATATTCTGACCCCGTCTGAGGAGGTTGGTCTTGATAAAATAGGAAAGTATACCGAACTGGTAACTTCCATTGGGGCTTTGCCTATGATTTTGACTTGGGATGAGCATGATTTTATTACTGCTGCCGTGAGCCACCTTCCTCATATTGTGGCTGCATCTCTTGTAAATGTAGTAAAAAAGCTGGACTCTCCTTTGGAGCACATGAAAACTATTGCGGCAGGCGGATTTAAAGATATTACCCGTATTGCGTCCTCATCTCCGCACATGTGGCAGCAGATTTGTCTGGAAAATCCGGAGCATATTTCAAAGGTTTTAGATGAATATATACGCTTGATTGTGCAGGCAAAATATTTAGTGGACCAAAAAGATGCCAATGGTCTTTACGATATGTTTTCACAGTCCAAGGAATACAGAAATTCCTTTAATGATGTCCCCAGCGGACCAATTAAAAAGGATTTTGCCCTGTACTGTGATATTATTGATGAAACAGGTTCTATTGCTACCATTGCAACTATTCTTTCTATGAATAATATCAGTATTAAAAATATCGGCATTCTTCACAACAGAGAATTCGAAGACGGCGTATTAAAAATCGAATTTTATGACGAAGACGCTTTAAAACAGGCTGCGGAACAGCTTACAAAGCGCAACTATAAAATTTATGAGAGATAGGAGGTTCTTCTATGGTTTTTAAAAAATCTGCTCCTCTTAGAGGAGAAATCACAGTTCCGGGAGACAAATCCATCTCTCACAGAGCTGTTATGTTCGGAGCGCTGGCAAAAGGAACAACTTCCATTAGCAATTTTTTAAAAGGCGCTGATTGTCTGTCTACCATCTCCTGCTTTGAAAAAATGGGAATTGAAATTGAACAGCTTCCCTCTGAAATTTTAATTCACGGAAAAGGACTTCATGGCTTAGAAGCTCCGAAAGCCGTGTTAGATGCAGGAAACAGCGGAACTACCACCCGCCTTTTATCCGGTATTTTAGCCGGACAGACTTTTTGTACCACTTTAACCGGAGATGCTTCTATTCAGAAACGTCCTATGACACGAATTATCACTCCCCTTTCCCAAATGGGAGGTAAAATTGAAAGCATATCCGGCAACGGCTGTGCACCGCTGAAAATAACGGGTCATCCTTTAAAACCCATACATTATCTTTCACCGGTAAGCTCTGCACAGGTAAAGTCCTGTGTTTTATTGGCAGGAATGTATGCAGATGGCATTACAAGAGTGACAGAGCCCTATCTTTCCCGCAACCATTCCGAACTGATGCTCCGCTCTTTTGGTGCAGACGTTACTTCTGAAGGAACTACTGCGGCTATCACGGGCAATCCTATTTTAGAAGGACAAAAGGTCGTTGTTCCCGGAGATATTTCTTCTGCGGCTTACTTTATTGCTGCGGGACTTCTAATTCCGGGCTCTGAAATTTTAATCAAAGATGTGGGAATAAATCCTACACGAGATGGAATTCTAAAAGTATGCGCAGATATGGGCGCAGATATTCAGCTTTTAAATAAGAGGGAATACGGAAAAGAGCCTGTGGCTGATATTCTGGTAAAACACAGCGAGTTAAAAGCAACGGTTATCGAAGGCGCACTTATTCCCACTCTCATTGACGAACTTCCGATGCTTGCTGTTATGGCAGCCTTTGCCCAAGGTACTACCATTATCCGTGATGCACAGGAATTAAAGGTAAAAGAGTCTAACCGTCTGGATATTATTGTGCAGCATTTATCTGCTATGGGAGCTGATATTATTCCTACGGAAGACGGCATGGAAATACATGGAGGCAAGCCTTTAAAAGGCGCTGTTTTAGACAGCTATATGGATCACAGAATTGCCATGTCCTTTGCCGTTGCCGGTATGGCTGCTGACGGAGAAACAGAAATTTTAAATGCTTCCTGCGTAGATATCTCCTATCCTGAATTTTATCGGGATATGGCTGCAATTTCTGCTTCATAAGGTCGTTAAATTTTAAACAAATTTTAGAATTTCTATATATTTTTTTATTGATTTATTGTAGTAAATATGTATAATATAGAAGAGAAGCAGGGTTTTCCCCTTCTTTAAAAAAGGATATCGCAAATCTGTCTTGGCAGGTGAGATTATCGTAATTAATATAAGAGAAAAGAGGTACATGTAAGATGGCAGAATTGAATTTAAGCAAATACGGCATCACTGGAACAACTGAGATTGTTCACAACCCTTCTTATGAATTATTATTCGCTGAAGAAACAAAACCGGAACTGGAAGGCTTTGAAAAAGGTCAGGAAAGTGAACTGGGTGCAGTTAACGTAATGACAGGTGTATACACAGGACGTTCTCCTAAAGACAAATTCATCGTTATGGATGAAAACTCTAAAGACACTGTATGGTGGACTTCTGATGAATACAAAAACGACAACCATCCGGCTACACAGGAAGCTTGGGATACTGTAAAAGATATTGCTTTAAAAGAGCTGTCTAACAAAAAACTGTATGTTGTAGATGCTTTCTGCGGTGCAAACAAAGATACACGTATGGCCATCCGTTTTATCGTAGAAGTAGCTTGGCAGGCACATTTTGTTACAAACATGTTCATTCAGCCTACTGAAGAAGAGCTGAAAGACTTCGAACCAGACTTTATCGTATACAATGCTTCTAAAGCAAAAGTTGAAAACTACAAAGAATTAGGATTAAACTCTGAAACAGCTGTTATGTTCAACATCACAAGCCGTGAGCAGGTTATCGTAAATACATGGTACGGCGGAGAAATGAAAAAAGGTATGTTCTCTATGATGAACTACTACCTTCCATTAAAAGGTATCGCTTCCATGCACTGCTCTGCAAACACAGACTTAAATGGTGAAAACACAGCAATTTTCTTCGGTCTTTCCGGAACAGGAAAAACTACACTTTCCACAGATCCAAAACGTCTCTTAATCGGTGATGATGAACACGGCTGGGATGACAACGGTGTATTTAACTTTGAAGGCGGATGCTACGCAAAAGTTATCGACTTAGATAAAGATTCTGAACCAGATATCTACAATGCAATCAAACGTGACGCTCTTCTTGAGAACGTAACATTAGATGCAGAAGGAAAAATCGACTTTACAGATAAGAGTGTAACAGAAAATACTCGTGTATCTTATCCAATTAACCACATTGAAAACATTGTTCGCCCTGTATCTTCTGCTCCAGCTGCAAAAGAAGTTATCTTCTTATCTGCAGATGCATTTGGTGTATTGCCACCAGTATCTATTCTGACACCAGAACAGACACAGTACTACTTCCTTTCTGGATTTACAGCAAAATTAGCTGGTACAGAACGTGGAATTACAGAACCTACACCAACATTCTCTGCTTGCTTTGGACAGGCATTCTTAGAGCTGCACCCAACAAAATATGCAGAAGAACTTGTTAAGAAAATGCAGCAGAGCGGAGCAAAAGCTTACCTTGTTAACACAGGTTGGAATGGTACAGGAAAACGTATCTCCATCAAAGATACTCGTGGTATCATCGATGCAATCTTAAACGGAGATATCTTAAACGCTCCTACAAAGAAAATTCCATACTTCAACTTCGAAGTACCTACAGAACTTCCAGGTGTTGATACAAACATTCTTGATCCTCGTGATACTTATGCAGATGCTTCCGAATGGGAAACAAAAGCAAAAGATTTAGCTCAGAGATTTGTTAAGAACTTTGCTAAATACGAAGGAAATGAAGCTGGTAAAGCTTTAGTTTCTGCTGGTCCTCAGGAATAATTGAAGACAGTAAAAGAGGTAGCGGCTGAAATTCAGCCAACTACCTCTTTTTTTAATATTCCAAACCCATTTCCTAAATGCTTTCCTTCCAACAAATAATTTCTGGCAGCTTTTTGTAATCCTGTACTTTGAGGATATTTTGTATAATCCTCCTGCTCTTTTCCAAAAATACGCTGTTCTGCCTGTCTGACATCGTAATCAACTTCTTTAATTTCAAAGAATTCCTGAAATTTCACAATATTAGATGACTTAGAAAGAACTTCCTTCAGCCCCGGATATAACAGCCAGGAATGACAAAAATAAATATAATCTCCTTTAAAAAATTGTTCTGCTTTTTGAAAGGAGTTCCTGCATTTTTCTATATCCAACTTCTCTCCCGCAGGAATATGAATACTGATAGCCGGTATCTTCTTTCCTTCACAGTAATATGTAGTTTTTTCAAATTGTAATCTTCCCAATCGAAAAAGTCTTCCATCTAAATGTATAGAAAGCCACTGAGGCTTGTTCAATCCGTATTCCTTAAATTTTTCCTTACAATCCTCTGACCAAATTGTCAAATCATAAAAAGTATCATAATAGATTTCATCAGAAATACCCATTTTGCAAAATTCCGGATATTTTTCACAGGCCATTCTGCTGTATAAGTATAACAATTTTATTCGATAATTTTTTTCCTGTACAATTCTTTCAAAAAAAGTTTGCCGTGTATAAAGAAAAGCTTCCTTGAAATCTTCATATTCCTGTTCTGATAGAGGAAGAGCTAAAAGTTCTTTTTTAGCTTCTGAATTCAAGGATATCTTCTCTAAAAATTCTGCCAGTTCCATAAGCAGTTACTCAATAAACATGGCATCGCCAAAACTGAAAAAGCGATAACGCTCTTTTACTGCTTCTTCATAGGCATGTATAATCTTTTCTTTTCCTGCCAGCGCAGAAACCAGCATCAAAAGTGTAGACTCCGGCAAATGAAAATTGGTAATTAAAGCATCAATCATCTTGAATTGGTAACCGGGATAGATAAAAATATCCGTCCAGCCGCTTTTAGCCTGTAAAATTCCGTTTTCATCCGTAGCAGACTCAAGTGTTCTGCAGCTGGTAGTTCCTACGGAAATCACTCTTCCACCCTTTGCCTTTGTTTCATTGATAATTTTTGCCTGTTCTTCTTCTACTACATAAAATTCAGAATGCATATGATGATTTTCTACATCATCTACCTTCACAGGACGAAAAGTACCAAGTCCCACATGAAGAGTTACATGAGCAATTTTCACACCTTTTTTTTCTATTTTTTCTAATAATTCCTTTGTAAAATGAAGTCCCGCTGTAGGCGCTGCTGCACTTCCTTCATTTTTTGCATATACCGTCTGATAACGTTCCTTATCCTGCAGTTTATGAGTAATATAAGGAGGCAGAGGCATTTCTCCCAGTTTGTCCAATATTTCTTCAAAAATCCCTTCATACTGAAACTGTATCAGACGATTTCCTTCTTCTACAATATCCAGTACTTCTCCAATTAAAAGTCCGTCACCAAAGCTGATTTTTGTTCCCGGTTTTGCCTTTTTCCCCGGTTTCACTAAGGTTTCCCATACATTATTCTCTCTTCGTTTTAATAAAAGGATTTCAATCCCTGCATCTGTTCCGATTTTACTTCCATATAAACGGGCCGGTATAACTCTTGTATCATTGATAACAAGACAATCCTCCGGATTTAAATAATCAATAATATGTTTAAAATCCGTATGGCAGATTTCACCGGTTTCTTTGTCCAAATGCATCAGTCTGGAAGATGATCGATCTAATAATGGGTCCTGAGCAATCAGTTCTTCTGGTAAATCATAATAAAAGTCTGCTGTTCTCATGGTTTCTCCTCTCTACTATCTGACATAATATACCACATCTTCTTCAAGAAGTACTGCCTTGTTTTCTTTGATTTCTACAATATTCACACTGCAGTTAGGTGGAACTTTTCCATGCCAGAAATTTGCAATATCTGCGTCTTCATATACATTCTGTAAAAGAGCACGCACTGCACACCCATGAGAAGCAATCAGTATATTTTTGTCCTGCAATTCTTCTCTGGCAGTAATATCTTCCCAGAAATCTCTGGTTCTGGCACAAATCTGAGTAAGTTCCTCTCCTCCCCTGGGAGCTTTATAATCTTTTGTATTATGGAAAAAATTATAAAGCATTTCCTGAGGAAGCAGGGAGGAATTTTCTCCCTCCCATTCGCCAAAACAGATTTCCTGTATTCTTTTATCCTCATAAATAGGAACTTCTCTGTTATAAAGAGCCAATTTTGCCGTATCTTTTGCTCTTTTTAAGGGGCTGGTAAAACAACAGTAAAAAGGAATTTCTTTCAGTGCCTCTCCTGTTTTTTCTGCCAGCGCAATACCATTTTCATTTAACTCAGTGTCAGAAGCACCCTGCAGCCTTTTTTGCACATTCCACTGGGTTTCTCCATGTCTAAGAATATATAACTTCATAATTACTTACGCAGCTCGATACCAAGTCTTTCCAGACCATTGAGGATTTTTTTCATGGCTGCATTTACATCTGCATCCTCTAAAGTTCTGTCTTTTGCACGGAAGGTAACAGAGTATGCCATAGATTTATAGCCTTCCTTAATCTGACTTCCTTCATAAATATCGAACAACTGGTAATTTTCCAGAATTTTTCCACCTCTTTGTGCAATCACTGCTTCGATTTCTCCTGCTAATACTTCTTTCGGAACTACCATACTGATGTCACGGCTTACAGCAGGGAATTTTGCAATACCTTCGTACTTTCTGTCAAAAGTTGCGAAGTCTAAAATTGCAGGAATATCCAGAACAGCTACATAAGCTTTTTCTCCGATACCATAAGAAGCTGCAACAGTTGGGTGAACTTCTCCCATATATCCAATAACAGTTTTGTCATAAATAATTTCTGCCTGACGTCCCGGATGAAGGAATGGTTTGCCTGCATTTGGATTATATTCTTCCTTTTTATGCATGCCGATTTTGTCTAAGAATTCCTCTACAACACCTTTCATGGAGAAGAAATCTCCTGCGCCATACATTCCTAATGTGAACATCATTCTTTCTTCCGGAAGCTCTGTTAAAGGTAATTCTTTTGGAAGATAGATATTTCCTAATTCGTATAAACGAACATCTTTATTTCTTCTCTTATAGTTTGTTCCCAGAGATGTGAGCATACCATTTAAAGAAACAGTTCTCATAATACTGAAATCTTCTCCTAAAGGATTAGAAATCACAATGGCTTTTCTTAACTCATCATTTTCAGGAATTAATAATTTATCAAACACTTTCGGACTTTCAAAAGAATAGCAGTATCCCTGAGAAAATCCGTTAAACTCTGCCATATCTCTTGCAACCTGTTCAATACGCAGTTTAAATGGAAGCTTTCCTGTAGTTGCCTCACCTTTTGGCAATGTTGTTGGAATGTTATCATAGCCATAAAAACGAGCTACTTCTTCTGCTAAATCTGCAATACGGAAAATATCATGTCTGAAAGTAGGCGCTACAATTTCTCCTGTACTTTCATCATATTCTAATTCAACTCTGCTTAAATATTCTAACATTTCTTCTTTAGAAAGCTCTGTTCCCAGAAGGCTGTTAATCTTATCTGCATCAAAAGCAACACGTACCGGCTCTTTTACTTTTGAATATACATCTGCCATACCGCCTACAACTTCACCGCAGCCAAATTCTTCGATTAGCTGACAAGCTCTGTCAATAGCTGCCTGTGCATTATTCGGGTCTAATCCTTTTTCAAATTTACCGGAAGCATCTGTACGAAGTCCCACTTTTTTGCTGGACAGACGGATATTCACACCGTCAAAGCATGCTGCTTCTAACAGAACCGTTGTTGCATTTTCTGTAATCATGGAGTTTTCTCCACCCATAATTCCGGCAATTCCAACAGGCTTCTTTCCATCGCAAATCATCAGTACAGAGTCATCTAATACGCGTTCCTGTCCGTCCAAGGTAACGAATTTTTCATCTTTTTTCGCACGGCGGACAATAATTTCCTGTCCTTCAATGGTATCCATATCATAAGCATGCATTGGCTGTCCAAATTCTTCCATAACATAATTGGTAATGTCTACCAGATTGTTGATCGGACGAATACCGTTAGCTGCCAGGCAACGCTGCATCCATTTTGGTGAAGGTCCAATTTTTACATTTTTTACCATTCTCGCACAGTAACGAGGACAAAGATCTTTGTCTTCTACAGTTACTTTTACATAATCGTTTACATCTTCAGAATTTCCTTTCACTTCTACAACCGGTGGGTAAAATGGCTTCTGGAAAGTAGCTGCTGCTTCTCTTGCAATACCGATAACACTGTAACAGTCTACACGATTAGAAGTAATTTCATATTCAAATACCACATCATTGAAACCCAAAGCTTCAATTGCACTTGCTCCAACTTCTGCGTCTTCCGGAAAAATATAAATTCCATCTTCTGCCGCTTCCGGATAGAACTCTGTTGTAGAGCCCAGTTCTTCAATAGAGCACATCATACCGCAGGACTCTACGCCACGCAGTTTTCCTGTTTTAATTTTTGTTCCGCCAGCAACACTTCCGCCGTCTAATACAACCGGAATTTTATCCCCTTCCTGTACATTGGATGCACCTGTTACAATCTGAACCGTTTCTGTTCCGATATTTACCTGACAAACAATCAATTTATCCGCATCCGGATGTCTTTCAATTTTTTCAATCTGTCCAATGACAATCTTTTCAAGGTCTGCATCCAGTTCTTCAAAACCTTCTACCTTTGTTCCTGATAAGGTCATTGCATCTGTATATTCCTGTGCAGTAACATCTAAATCCGGCACATATTTTTTAATCCATGATAATGATGTATTCATTTTTTTCTCTCCTCCTAGAACTGACGTAAAAATCTTGTGTCATTTTCATATAATAAACGCATATCGTCGATTTCATATTTTAAAAGTGCAATACGTTCAAGACCTACGCCAAATGCAAATCCTGTATATTCTTCCGGATCAATTCCACACATTTCCAGAACATGAGGATGTACCATACCACAACCTAAAATTTCAATCCAGCCGGAACCTTTGCAGAAACGACAGCCCTTGCCTCCACATTTGAAGCAGGAAACATCTACCTCTGCACTTGGCTCTGTAAACGGGAAATGATGAGGACGGAATTTTGTTTTTGTTTCCGGTCCGAACAATTCCTTTGCAAACTCTTCTAAAGTTCCCTTTAAATCTGCAAATGTAATGTGCTTGTCAATAACCAGACCTTCAATCTGATGGAAAGATGGAGAATGTGTGGCATCTACTTCGTCAGAGCGGAATACTCTTCCCGGTGCAATCATACGAATTGGCAGTTTGCCCTGTTCCATTACTCGCGCCTGTACCGGTGAAGTCTGTGTACGAAGTACAATATTTTTATTTACATAGAAAGTATCCTGTTCATCTTTTGCAGGATGTCCTTCCGGAATATTTAATTTTTCAAAATTATACAAATCATATTCTACTTCAGGACCTTCTACTACTTCATAGCCCATACCGATGAAAATTCTTTCAACTTCTTCCAGAGCAATGGTATTTGGGTGACGATGCCCGATTTCCATTTTCTTTGCAGGAAGTGTTACATCAATCACTTCTTCTTTTAACTTTTTCTCTAAAGCTTCTGCTTCTAATTTTGTCTTTGTCTCTTCTAAAAGACCTTCTAACTCAGCTCTTACCTCATTTACCCACTGACCAACTTTTGGTCTGTCTTCCGGGGCAACATCTTTCATTCCTTTTAAAACTGCAGTTAATTCACCCTTTTTACCTAAAAATGCAACACGCACTTCATTTAACTTATCCAAAGAATTTGCTTCCTGAATACGCTTTGCAGCTTCTTCCTGAATATGCTGTAATTTTTCTTTCATGACTTTCTCCTTTTATTTCTATATTTAGATGCAAAGAACGATTTCCTATGAAATAAAAAAGCTCCGCCCCAAAAAGGGACGAAGTCATTATAATCTCGCGGTACCACCCTCGTTCCTGTCAAACACATGACAGGCACTCGTATCTGTTTAACGCACAGTTACGTCATTTCCTACTTCTGTAAAATACAGTTTCAAAAATGCAGCTCCGGTGGGAATTTCAATATCTGTCCGAACTGAGGAAAGCTTACAGCCAATGACTTTCCATCTCTGGCAGAAAACAGGTATCTACTGACACTTTCTTTGCTTTTTTCATATCTGCCCTTTATTTTAGCCACTTTCTTATCTGATGTCAAGATTTTCTTTCATCTTCTTCCTTTTCTTCATCCTCATCACTCTTTAAAAGCTGATAATATTCTCTTCTGATTGTCTGTGCCGCCATCTGATGAACCTGTTCGATTTTCTCTTCAAAATAATGGTTTACCTGTGCACCAATCATCACAAACATCATACAAAAGTATAGCCACAGCAACACCAATACAATGGTTGTCATACTTCCATACATATTTGCGGCTCCGTTATAAAAATCAATATACAAAGAAAAACAAAAAGAAAACGCAGACCAGCATACAGCACACAAAAGTGCTCCCGGAAACTGACTTCGAAAGGTTGCTTTTCTATTAGGAATAAATTTATACATCAGCAGAAAAACAAGGCACAATGCACTGAGAGTAATTACTACCCTCATACTGATAATCATAGTTACAATTTTTTCCATAAAAGGGAAATGGCTGCTAAGCTCTCTTTGTAAACTATTTCCGAATACCTGTAAGATCAGTGTCAATATAATTGATATTACAAAAACTAAGGTATAAAACACTGCCCGAATTCTGCTGACCAGAAAGTTTCTGGTTTCTTTTACTTGATAAATGTTATTAAATCCTCTGGTCAATGCCTGTATTCCCTTCCCTGCAGACCACATGGCAATCACCGCAGAAATTGGTACAACACCCAGAGATTTTTCATAAACCTCGTTTACAATACTTTGTATAAATGTCTCAAAATTCTCCGGACATACTTGAAGTACAGCATTAACCACCTCTGTTTTTGTCAAAGGCGTATATTTTACAGAAGTCATCAAAAGAAGCATGAACGGGATAAAAGAGAGTATGATAAAATATGCCGCCTGTGCCGCATAAGCAGTTACATGACGTTCATTCATACTATCCATAAATCCTTTGATTATATTAAGGAAACGTTTTACCACACTCTCACCCCCATCTTCTTAACAATATGAGCAATTGTATCATGGATTTTCTTTCTTGACAATATCCTGTACCTTCCCCATTTCTACCTCATTATAAAAGTAACTCAAAATCTCCTGATAAGTCTTTCCCACATCTGCCATCCCCTTTGCTCCATTCTGACTCATCCCTACGCCATGTCCATAGCCTCCGCCTTTTATCTGATAACCAATAAGTGTACCTGCATTATCTGTCTGTTTCTCCATTGTAAAATAAGCGCTTGGAAGAAGCTTTCCGCCTTTCACCGAAGAGCCATCCTGCCTGATAATCTCTCCACCTACAGGCGCCAGAACAGAACGAATATCATACTCGCTGTAAAAACTTTTTTCGCCTTGATCCGTTTCTATTTTCAAATGCAGAACTGCTTCTCCTTCTCCCTTTTCCATAATCTCTACATTTTCTATTTGGTTTACTTCCGGAAACAAATCTTGAACATTTTTCAAAATATTCTCCTCAGACACCAGAACTTCCCACTGATACCAGGGTTCTTTCGAGTCGTAAGTACAATCTACACTTTTTAAATAAGGAGATGGAGAAGAAGTTTCCCATACCTCATCTGTACTGGTTTTTCCATGAGAAGTAGAAAAATAATATGCCTGAATAGGCTTTCCATCTTTTAATAAAATTTCACCTTTTGTTTCCAGCACTGCTTCATTAGATGCAGCTGACTCTTCTGTATTTTGGTATACCTGATAAGAAACACTGTCATCTACCTGTCCATGAAGCTGTTCCAATTTTTTGCCTTTAAGTTGTACACAGGCATAAGTTCTTGCGCACACTGCCTGCGCTTTTAATGCTTCTTTTGGATAAGAAGCAGGCATTTCACTGGGCACAACTCCACAGATATAATCTTCCAAAGGCAGTTCATTAACAACATGCATTCCATTATCATCTTCATAGATTTCTAAATTTCCTTTATAGGAAGGCGCACCCTGTCCTCTTTTTAAGGAAGTAATGGTAATCCTGCATTCTGCATTTTCCGGTAAAAGCATCAGGCTGCCATTGGCAAGTTCCTGGCAGCCCGTTTTTAAAGTTATTTTATCTCCGGAAGAAAATTTTTGCTGAACAGCTCCATTCATTTCATAATTTCCATAAAATTCCAAAGAAATTTCTGAATGATAATAGCTTTCATAATCATTTGTCATTAAAACCACCCGAATAGAAGGTTCTTCCAAAACTTCATCGGTTATTTCTGTTTTCTGCTGCAGTTCTGTCTGTTTCAAAGGCTCTGTATCTGCACTTGCCCATTCATTTTCCTTTTGTGCATACGCTCTTAGAATTTCCTTTTCTGTGACCGCCTTCCTTTCTCCTGCTTTTCCGGCACACCATACAATCAAAATTCCTATTAGAGCAATGAGAATAATCAGGAGTTTCCATTTTAACTTTTCTTTCCAATTCATACTCCTAATATATGCTTTTTCTTCTTTTTTCATGCAAAAAAGAAAAAGGGAGGGCTGTCGCATTAAATATTTAAAGCAGCAGCCTCCACCTATTATTTTATTTTCTTACAGAAAATTTATAAATCGTTGTTGTATCGTATTTTTCTCCTGCTTTTAATATTGAACTCTGAAAAGCAGTCTGATTACAGGCATCCGGATAATACTGTGTTTCCATGCAAAAACCATCTCGTTTGCCATACACATATCCACCTTTTCCTGTTTCCTGTTCAATGAAATTACCAATGTAAAACTGCATGCCAGGTAAATCTGTAAATACTTCCATAACAATGCCGGACTTCTCTGAGAACGCTTCTGCTGCTTTCTTCAGTTCGCCCTTTTCTCTGGACAATGCGTAATTGTGGTCATAACCACCACCGAATTTCAACTGTTCAAAATCTGCCTCTACGTCCTGTCCGATTTTCTTTGGCTTTGTGAAATCCATTGGTGTTCCTGCTACCGGCAAAATTTCTCCTGTAGGAATTGCCTGTGAGTCAGATACCGGTGTATATTCCGGTGCAAAAATCTGTACGGTATGATTGAGCATTGCTTCTGCTCCTGCATTATGCCCTGCCAGATTAAAATATGAATGATTTGTCATATTTACCACAGTATCTGCGTCTGCGCTTCCCTGATAGTGAAGAAGAATTTCATTATCATCTGTCAGTTCATACGTCACATATCCTGTAAAATTCCCTGGAAAACCCTGATCCCCATCAGGACTTAAAATACAAAAAGTAATTGCATTTTTTTCTTCATCTATTTCTGTCACATTCCATACTCTGGTACGATACCAGTTCGGACCGCTATGTAAATTATTTACATTATCATTAACTGCAAGCTGATATTCTTTTCCATCAATAGAAAAGCCTGCATTTTTAATACGATTTCCATTTCTTCCAATAATGGCTCCAAAATGTCCTGGATTTTTATAATACCCTTCTACGGTATCATAACCCAATGCAACATCTATCTTATTTCCATTTTTATCCGGTACTAAAATCTCAACTAAAGTTGCACCAAAATCCGTAACTGTAATTGTCATTTGATTTTTATTTGTAATACCATATAAAAAAACTTCCTGATTGTCCATGCTTTTTCCAAAGGACTGCTTTGTAATACCCATTTTATCCCTCTCCTGTCTCTTACAATTTCCTGTGAAATAAAAAAATAAGCCCCGAAAGGCTCTTTTTTATGTCCCAGAATGCCGTTTCCTATCTTCTGACTCCTAGCTTATGCTAGGTGGGCAACCGCAACCGACTCGCTGTCTTCCGCTGCACAATGACGGCCTGACATTAACCCGGCAATATAGGAATCCCGTTTAAAGTAATGTAGGTTCAAAATAAATAGGATTATCGCACACCCCAGGACTTCATATCATTATTATACTCTAGTATATGAATTTTTTCAACCAAAAATACACCATGAAAAAGAAAAAAATCAAAATAATTTAAGCTCTTTTTTTCACGTAAGCAAGGCAAATTTTTCTTACTTCTTCCATACGCTCTTTTGTCTTTGGATTTGTATAATTCATACGATCAATGTTTGTATTAATATAATCATTTTCCAGAATATATTGAAAACTGGAAGGAAAATTCAAATCGAAAATAAATGCCAGATAAGAAATCCACATATCAAGATGTGTCGTTCTTTCCGCTCGCAAGATACTGCGTTCTTCTCTAACAGCTTCTAAAATATTATCAGATACTTCTTCCTTCTCTACTATTTCTTTTGAAAGATCAAAGTGTGCCTCCAGACTCTCTGTTGCTTTTACCCGAAAATTATCTAATTTATCTGCGTCTCGAATAAGTCTGCAGTGAAGTAAAATGCGTTTATCTTCTATATGTGGAAGCTGATATGCTGAATGCCAGTAAATTGCTTCTCGGATAATTTTATCATATTGGTCTGTTTCAATAAAATCACGAATTTTACCCTCTTCAAATAAAATCTGTACTCCAAATTTTGCATGATCCATGATACTGTCATCATAACTATTATATTTCTTTAATTGTTCAAATCTTCCAATATCATGTAAAAGGGCAATCAATAGTGCAAGCTCTCGGTCTTCTTCTGAAATATTCTCTCTGGCCGTAATATATTCTGCTGCTTTTACCACGCAAAAAGTATGAACTCTTTTTAATTTAATTTTATCATCCTTCGCATCATAAGCACTTAAATATTTCTGAAAACTCTTTCTAGCATATTCTAAATCAATTCCTGACATTGTTTTTTCCTCTTTAAATTCCTAATATTTCCATGACTGTTTCTGCCATCTGTGATACTTGCGCTGTTCGATTATGGCGAACTTTCGCTGTACGGATTTCCTCTATTGCCTGAGGCACCGGAATTTTAGCAAGTTCCGCTAATTCATCCACCAGCTGAAAATCTTCCATTCCTTCATATTTTTTGTCTATAGCAGTCATTACACTTCTTGTAAATTTAAAAGGACTTGCCGTAGAAGCAATCACTGTTTTTTTATCATCTTGTGTTTCTTTCTTATATTTCTCATATACAGCCTTTCCCACCGCTGTATGAGTATCCAGTACATATCCCGTTTCTTCGTACACCTGTTGGATAGTCTTTGCAGTTTCTTCTTCGTCAGCATAATTTCCATAAAATTCCTGAAGCTTTTCTTTCATTTCTTCTGTAATTTCATATTTGCCTTCTTTACTTAACTGTTCCATCAGTGTACGGTTTTTCTCTGTATCATTACCGGCAATTTTATAAATCAATCTCTCCAGATTACTGGAAATCAAAATATCCATAGACGGAGAATTTGTCAGATGGAAATCACGGTTTCTGTCATAACATCCTGTCTGGAAGAAATCATAAAGAACTTTATTCTCATTGGAAGCACAAATAAAACGAGCGATAGGAATTCCCATTTCTTTTGCATAATATGCTGCCAGAATATTACCAAAATTCCCTGTAGGAACTACCACATTAATCTGCTCATCTTCCTGTATTTCCCCGGACTCCATAAGTTTTAAATAAGCATACACATAATAGGCAATCTGAGGTACCAAACGTCCAATATTAATGGAATTGGCAGAAGAAAATTGAAATCCTGCACCGGTCAGCTTTTCTTTCATTTCTTTATCATTGAAAATATTTTTCACACCAGTCTGGGCATCATCAAAATTACCATAAATTCCTACGACAGATGTATTTTCTCCTTTTTGTGTGAGCATCTGCTTCTCCTGAACAGGACTTACTCCATCTTTTGGATAAAAAACAATAATGCGTGTTCCCGGAACATCTGCAAATCCGGCCATTGCTGCTTTTCCGGTATCTCCTGATGTAGCTGTTAAAATTACAATTTCATTAGTAACACCATTTTTCTTTGCGGCTGTAGTCAAAAGGTGAGGCAAAATGGAAAGCGCCATATCTTTAAAAGCAATGGTAGAACCATGAAACAGCTCCAGATAATAAGAATTTCCTTTCTTCACCAACGGAGCAATCTCAGGCGTATCAAATTTACTGTCATATGCCTTATTGATACAATTTTTTAATTCTTCTTCTGTAAAATCTGTCAAAAGTCTGCTCATTACCTGATATGCAATTTCCTGATAGCTTTTTCCTAACAATTCTTTCAAAGGCACATCCAAGGCAGGAATACAGTCCGGTACAAACAATCCGCCATCTTCCGCCAGCCCTTTTAAAATAGCCATAGAAGCTGTAATTTTCTCTCCGTTTCCTCTGGTACTTCCATATAATACTGCCATTTCATTCTTCCTTTCTTATGGGTATGTATAAAAATCGTGCACACCATGTTTAAACAAAAATTTCAAGTCTTCTTTAAACCACTGTACATTGCTTTTATCTGCATAGGCTTCTTCCATAAAAAACAACGCACCTTTTGAATAATCTTCTCCATCAATAGCTCTGTTTACGGCTTCTCTTGTTTCCTCCGATATCGTAACCGTATGAATTCTTCCATCTGCCGTAGGAGAAAATTGAGGGCTTCCCGCTACATTTTCCCACACAACTTCTGTAACTGTAGAAGGAAATTCAGGATTTTTTATTCTGTTGAAAATAACATTTGCCACCAGAATTTTTCCTTTTATATCTTCTCCCCCGGCTTCTGCTTCTACAATTTTAAGAAGTGTATTGTAATCCTCATCAGACATCACAAGTTTATCTTCGGTAAACCCAATAGACTTCTCTTTTAATCTTTTGACTTCCTCTGCCCCCTGATTTCCAAAATCAAGCTGAGACTGGATTTTTCTTTTTCCCATTCTCTGCCCTACCAAAACCACCTCAAAAGAAGTCCCTATTTTCTTTACTGCCTTTTGTGTATTCTGACTAATTGCAACACCTTGAATAATGGATTTCAATCCTTCTTCCTGTACCTGTATCTGTTCCTTGGCACTTACCTGTTGAGACGAAAACACGATTGTCATTATCAGCATTGCAGCGACTGCTGCTTTTGCCTTTTTCTGTCTGCCATTTTTATCCATAAATCTTCCCTTTAGTAAGTCCTTATTTTCTCTTACAAAATATCTCATTGAAATAAATTATAAGCGAAACTTTGCTCTAAAGTCAAGTTATCCCTATCTTCTTCAGGGTCTTGCACGATTTCTTCCCAGTATTTCTCTATGATTTTTATGAATATTGTATAGGTTTAACGATTATTTATTGCTGCAACCAACGCATCAATAGATGCATGAATAATATCTTCATGTACACCGGCTCCCCAGGCTAAAGTGCCATCTGGCTTCTGAATTCCCACATAAGCAATGGCTCTTGCATGAGAGCTTTTTTCTAATGCATGTTCCTGATAAGTAACCACTTCGTACTGGAAGCCATAAGCTTTTTTCAGCGCATTGCTCACCGCATTTAAACTTCCATTTCCAGATGCTTTTATAGAAATTGGCTTCTGGTTGAAACTTGATTTAATTTCTGCGACTACGCCATTTTCTACTTTTTCAAAATGAGTTTCTTCTACTGTCAATGGAGAACTTGTATTTTCAAAGGTTTTCTTAAACAATTCAAAAATTTCTTCCGGTAAAAGTTCTTTCTGTCTGTGGTCAGATACTGCCTTTGCCGTATATCCCATTGCCTCCCGCATCTTAGGAGGAAGATTTAATCCAAATTTTGTTTCCAAAATATAACCGACTCCGCCTTTTCCTGACTGACTGTTAATGCGGATTACATCAGCATCATAGTTACGTCCTAAATCAGAAGGATCAATAGGAAGATAAGGCACTGTCCAATGCTCCGGATGTTTTTCATCCTGCCAATGCATACCTTTTGCAATAGCGTCCTGATGGGAGCCGGAAAACGCTGCAAAAACCAATTCTCCACTGTAAGGACTTCTCTCATTGATTTTCATTCCTGTAAATCCTTCGTATTTTTCACAGATTTCTGTCATGTCTGAGAAATCCAGTTCAGGACAAACCCCCTGTGCATACATATTTAAAGCAATTGTAACAATATCTGCATTTCCGGTACGTTCACCATTTCCAAAAAGTGTACCTTCGATACGGTCTGCACCTGCCAGAAGTCCCATTTCTGCATCTGCCACACCACAGCCCCTGTCATTATGTGGATGAAGAGAAATCACCACATTTTCTCTGTATTTTATATTTTTACATATATATTCTACCTGACTTGCATAAACATGAGGCATAGAATGTTGAACAGTAACCGGCAGATTGATAATTGCTTTTCTGTCACTTTGAGGTTTCCATATATCAAGCACCGCATTGCACACTTCCAGCGCATATTCCGGCTCTGTGCCTGTAAAGCTCTCCGGACTGTATTCAAAACGGTAATTTTCTCCTGCCTGTTCTGTCAAATCCTTTAAAAGCTGTGCACCTTTTACAGCTATTTCTAAAATTTCCTCTTTACTCTTTTTAAAAACCTGTTCTCTCTGTGCCAGGGAAGTGGAATTATATACATGAATAATTACATTTTTCGCTCCCTTTACAGCTTCAAAAGTCTTTTTTATAATATGTTCCCTTGCCTGTGTTAAAACCTGAATGGTAACATCATCGGGAATTAAATTTTCTTCAATTAAAGTGCGGATAAATGTATACTCTGTTTCTGAAGCTGCCGGAAATCCCACCTCAATTTCCTTAAATCCTATTTTTGTAAGGAGTTTAAAAAATTCTATTTTCTGCTGTAAATTCATAGGAATTACAAGTGCCTGATTTCCATCACGTAAGTCTACGCTGCACCACACCGGGGCTTTTTCTACATAATCTTTTTCTGTCCAATCCATACACTTCACAGGTGGAAGAAAATACTGTCTTTTATATTTGCGATAATTCATTTTCTGACTCCTTCCCTTTACATAAAGAAATATTTTCTTAATACAATATCACTTTAAAGTGAAGCCGTCAATAATTTTGTGCCTCCTTTCCTATATCGATACTTCTGCTTTCTTCCATAATTTCCATGATATTCCGATTAGACACAGTATTCCTACAACAAAAATACCACTGTAAAAAACAGGCGCCTGTTCAAAAATTTCTACGGAAAAAGAACCTTCTCCTTTTTCTCCGTTTATAACACTTATCACTCCATATCCTACTGTAAATCCCATAAAAGCAGAGACAATCGTCAAAATTACCATGGAAAACCATGTATTTCTCATCTGAAAAACGGATGTCAGCTCCCCTACGGACTGGGCTATGAGACAAATTCCCACAATCCAGATTACTTTTTTCCAATATTCAAAATTCATTTGCCGAAGATTAAGCAAAATATGGATGGCAAAAATGACTGCTGTACTGATGCACTTTATCTCTTGCATCTCAAGAAAGCATCTTTTTCTTGTATATCCGAAAGAAATTTTTTGCCTTTCAACAGCATAATACCCATACATTAACTGAAGAGTAGTTATCAGTATCCCTACAAGTAACAAGATGCCGCTGAAATCTTCTATCAATGCTTCTAATCTGTGTCCCTGATAAAACCTTCCCTGCTTGATTTCTCTTATAACCATCATTGTCAATGACAAACCAACTGTTATTACAACGTTTTCCCACACTCTTCCTAAAACACCATATTTTTTCATTCCACATCATCCTCTCTGCCGCAAAGAGAAATAAATATTTTCTGTAAGTGCATTTTTTGAAGGGTAATATCTTCCGTTGCTTCCGGTTCTTCCCCTTCACTCCAACGAACCATACCGCCCTTGCTTCTGCCTATCTTTTCCAGCCCATATACTTGTTTTCCTTTTATAAATTCTTCTACCTCTTCTGCTTTTCCGCTGATATAGGCTGTATGCTCCAGAAGCTCTTGTGTATTTTCTTTTAAAAGGATTTCTCCTTTATGAAGGAAAATAACTTCTTCAAACAAATCCTCGGCCTCCTCAATAATATGGGTAGAAATTACAAAAGTTCTGCCGCTTTCTGTAAATTCATCCAGTAAAATCCGGTAAAACCGCTCTCTTGCTACCACGTCCAGACCTGCCACAGGTTCATCTAAGAAGGTAAATTCCGCCTTGCTTGCCAGCGCAACCACAATGGTGAGCATGGAGGTCATTCCCTTGGAAAGCTTAACAATCCGCTTTTTCTTATCCAAGTGAAATAACTTGATTAGTTCCTCTGCCAGCTCTTTATCCCAATTAGGCAAATATTCCGAAGCAATTTTTAAATATTCCTTTACCTTAAATCCTGAGATTACAGAAGATGCTGCTGCATTGATTTCTCTTGCAAAGTAAATGTGTTTTAAAGCTTCTTTATTCTCCCAGACAGGTTCTCCGTTTAACAATATTTCTCCCTCTGAGGCAGGATTTTGAGCAGAAAAAATGGACAATAACGTAGTCTTACCTGCTCCGTTCCTCCCAATTAATCCATAAATTTGCCTTTTTCCAGCTCCAGATTTACATTATGTAAAACTTCTTTTTTGCTGTATTTTTTCGTAAGTCCTTTACACTCCAATTTTCCTTCCTTCATTATTTTTCATCTCCTTTATTTGTAGTAATCATCTCGATTAGATCTTTCTTTGTAATTCCCAGACTGGCGGCTTCTGTCAGCATGTCTTTAATATAATCTTCAAAAAAATGTTCTCTTTTTTTCTTTTTAATGGCTTCCTTTGCCCCTGCTGCTACAAACATTCCAATCCCCCTTTTCTTGTATAAAATTCCCTCATCTACCAAAAGATTTACGCCTTTTGCCGCCGTTGCCGGATTGATGGCATAAAGCTTTGCCAGCTCATTTGTACTGGGAATTTTCTCCTCCTCCAGTATAATGTCCTTTAAGATATCCCTTTCCAGCATTTCCTTAATCTGAATGTAAATGGATTTTTCCTGATTGAAAAGCTCCTGCAACCTTTTCACCTCCTGTTACTTATACTGCTCTATTCGTTTTGCGTTTATTGGTTAATTGCTTGTGTAATTAACCATATCACTGATTATGGAGTTTGTCAATATATTTATACTGCATTTACTGTATGTTTTAGATATTCTCAATTTTCTTGTTTTAATTATATGTATTCTCAATATTATTATACTTTTCATTGACTTCTTAAGCATCAACTACTATATTTATTTTACAAGGAGGTACAACTATGAGTATAGGAAGTCGTATCAAAGAGCTTCGAATAAAAAATAAAATCACACAAGAAGAATTGGCAAAAAAAATCGGTGTTACCAAAGGAGCTATCGCAAATTATGAAAATGAAGTGAGTTCTCCTAAAATTGAACTTATGTATAAACTTTTTGAGGCCTTACACTGTGATGCAAATTACTTGTATCAGGACGACATACAAGAATTCTACAAAGATAGTTCAACTCCAGACGAATTTGAAACTATAATCAAAAAATATCGTAAACTTGATGGCTATGGACGTGAAACAGTTTTAATAATTCTAGAAAGAGAACTTCAAAATACGGAGGCTCGTGAAGCCTTAAAAAAACGCATATGTACATATGATAAACTTTTAAAAAAAACTAAAGAAAAATACAACACCTATGAAGCAAATAATTCTTTATTATGTGTGTCCGACTCTTCCATCAAATATGATCCTGTCGCTGTTAACAATAGAAGCCTTAACCCGAAAGAAAAAAATCAGGATGATAATATCAAAATGTATAATGAAGAGCGAGAAGGATTTAGTTAAATTACGAAAAATTGCTAAACGAAGCTCAAACATAAAAATAGAACCTTTACTTCGAAATATCTTAATATAGTAAAAATGAATTAATCCGCTATTAGCATTTTAGTATTATTTAGAAAAGAGGTGATATACCTATGCCACAAAGAAAAATAGGCGAATTCTCCCAAAAAATAATTGATACGCTAACCTTAAATGTATCTGTCGGTACACCAATCTATATCGGAGACAGCAATATAGAACACATAAAGTCCCGCCACCCTTACGAATTCGAAAAATACATTGATAAGATAGAAGAAATCATATCTAAACCAGATTATATTGGACAAAATCCACATGACTCCTCTATTTTATTTGTTCGCCTATATAAAACCGCAAATGAATATATTCGAGTGGCCGTTAAAATTAGTACCTATGGTAATTGTTATGCTAAAACACTACATCTACTGAGCACCTCAAATGCCGAGCGATACATTAAAAAAGGAACTTTGAAAAAACTTGACAAATAAATAAAAGATTGTATAATAAAGTTGTAAAAAGCATAAACTATATTGAATGAAAGCAGAGGACGGAACAGGCGGCCGTCACCCTAGTTGGAGATGTGGGAATGTCACCCCACCTATTTCATTCAAATAGCAGCGGGCAACTTAATTGCCCGCTTTTATATTTGACATATTTCCTATAAGACATTAAATCAAACCTCACAGAAATATGAGGTTTTTATATCACTCTGACAGTATCATATACCTGCCCACACAACTTATAAAACATCCAGATGACTGGAATAAATGAATTTTTTAGTTGCTTTTTTATAAAAATCTGATATAATAGCATTTGTCGCGGGGTATGGCGTAGCTTGGTAGCGCGCACGGCTGGGGGCCGTGAGGTCGCAGGTTCAAATCCTGTTGCCCCGATATTTAAACTCCTTGTTAATCAAGGGGTTTTTTATTTGATTTTTTCCATACAAGCATAAAAACACCTTCAAATACAGCTATGGAGCGGAATTTAAGAAATCCCGCCCCAACTATTGTCACAACCTATCTTATTACAAAAATCTCCTTATCGGCACCGTAATCACTCTCAGAACACCATAGAAAATCTTCTTTCCCGTACTCATTTCCTTAGCCTGATATTCCGGCCCATACTCATATTCGCCGCTTTCTGTCATGGTACGGCTGGCAAGCTTATCCTGCTCTGCTTCCTGCCGAATTTGTTCGTTTAGGGCAACAGAGTCTACCGCCAGCATCAGCTCCGTATCCTGATAAGTGCTGCGCATATCCATATTATAAGAGCCTACCAAGCTCATTCTCTCATCAATGAGCACTGCCTTGGTATGACTGGAATGTTTTCCCATAAATTCATACACCTGTACGCCGGTTGCCCAGATTTTCTCCTTTTGATTGAGATAGTCCGTACAGCCCCATGGATTTGCGCCGCTGGAAACATCATTGGTAATAATTTCTACATTTTCTGTTTCCTTACACACCTGTGTCAAATCCTCGTACATCTCTTTTCCGCAAATAATATACGGCGTATAAACAGTTACCTCATCTCCTGATTTCATCAGCTCTGTAATAGTGTACCACATCACCGGCTCTTTGTTTTCTGCTTCTATGGGATTTTGTAAAAGTGTTACTTTATTGGTGTCTACTGTCAGCTCCTGCCAGTTCCATTCCTCATAAGCCTCCGGATACAGCTCCTTCACTTTTTCCGTACGATTTTTCAAATCAGAAAGGCACTGTTTTACCTCTTCTGTTTCTTTTTTGCATTCATACGCCTTGCTGTCCTTTAAATTCCACACGCTTTCAAAATAGCTTTTCAGCTGAGAAATAGAACCTTTGGTATTTTCATCTTCTTTATATACAAATAATTCTCTGTCTATATTTTTGCTGTCTGAGTAATCTCCCAAGAAAAGATTGGTGGTATTTCTTCCGCCCAGAAGATACATTTTATCATCTACAATGACGTACTTGTCATGAAGCCTCGCCTGAAGCTTCCATGGCTTTAATAAATTCACGGGATTGTAAATCTGTATTTCTATATTTTCGTGAGATGCCAGAGCCTGAAACCACTCAGCGGATTTTACTTTCATATCCAAAAAGCCGTTTCCTCCGTCTACAATAACTCTCACTTTTACGCCACGCTCTGCCGCCTCTAAAAGAGCGCACATCACATCTTTTCCGCTGCTGTCCGCATTAAAATCAAAGGTGGACAAAATCACCTCTTCTTTTGCTTCGCTTATCATTTTCAAACGATATTTTAATGCCTCTACATTGTCATTTATGTAAGCAACCCTCTCCTGTCCTTTTGTATCTCCGTAACAGTCCTCTGCCTGAAATTCCTTCTTAATGTTGCCGGAAACCTTTTTGTGCCCGACATAGGGCAATGTCAAAGCTCCCACATAAGCAACCAGAAACACTGCAACAATTTTTCCTATGTGTTTGATTGTACTCACTCCTATCTGAATATTCCCCGTGTTTCACTTCAAAGGGTAAGTATAATTACTTTATGCTCGGAAATCAAGAACAGGAACACACATTATAAAAATATAAGATTTTTCATTTATTCTTTATAATATAATTCACAAGACCTTCTGCTTCAATAATTCTCTGCATAAATTCAGGGAACGGCTGAATTGGATATTCCTTCTCTTTGGAAAGATTACGGATAATACCGTTATCAAAATCCACTTCCACCTCATCGCCTTTTTCAATATCTTTTGCCGCTTCTGGACATTCTACAATAGGGAGTCCGATATTGATGGCATTTCTGTAAAAAATACGGGCAAAGGTTTCCGCAATTACACAACTTATGCCGGCGGCTTTAATTGCCATAGGCGCATGTTCCCTTGAAGAACCGCAGCCAAAATTTTTGTTTGCCGCAAGAATATCGCCTTTTTTTACCTCGTTCACAAAATTTTTATCAATATCTTCCATGCAATGAGCTGCCAATTCTTCTGCCTTTGATGAATTTAAGTATCTGGCAGGAATAATTACGTCAGTGTCTACGTTGTCTCCATATTTAAAAGCATTTCCTTTTACTTTCATTTCTTTATTCCCCCAATTCTTCCGGACTTGAAATTTTTCCTGTTATGGCGCTGGCTGCTGCCACTGCCGGACTTGCAAGATAAACTTCCGATTTCACATGTCCCATTCTTCCTACAAAGTTTCTGTTTGTTGTAGAAATGCAGCGTTCTCCCTCTGCCAAAATGCCCATATAACCGCCCAAACACGGGCCGCAGGTCGGCGTGCTTACCACAGCTCCGGCTTCAATAAAGATTTTCAGCAATCCTTCTTCCAATGCCTGAAGATAAATTTTCTGTGTTGCAGGAATAATAATACAGCGCACGCCTTTTTTTACCTTACGATTTTTCAATATCTGAGCAGCACATCTTAAATCGTCAATTCTTCCGTTTGTACAAGAACCGATGACCGCTTGCTCGATGATAACATCATCCTGTATTTCATCTATGGTCTTCGTATTGGAAGGTAAATGCGGGAATGCCACCGTAGGTCTTAATTTGCCTAAATCAATAGTATATTCCTCATCATAAACTGCATCCTCATCCGGCTCATAGCATTTATATGGTCGTTTGGAATGTTCCTTCATATATTTCTCGGTCTTTTCATCTACCGGAAAAATACCGTTTTTTGCCCCTGCTTCAATCGCCATATTCGCAATGGTAAAGCGGTCATCCATGGAAAGATTTTTCACACCTTCTCCTGTAAATTCCAGAGATTTATACAATGCTCCGTCAACACCGATTTTTCCAATCAGGTGCAGAATAACATCTTTTCCACTTACCCATTTGGAAGGTTTTCCGATTAAATTGATACGAATGGCAGACGGAACCTTAAACCATGCTTTTCCTGTTACCATTGCCGCTGCCATATCCGTACTTCCCACACCGGTAGAAAATGCTCCCAATGCTCCATAAGTACAGGTATGAGAGTCCGCTCCGATAATCGCATCTCCTGCCACGGTCAAACCGCTTTCCGGTAAAAGAGCATGCTCAATTCCCATTTCTCCTACGTCAAAATAGTTCGTAATCTCATGACGGGCTGCAAATTCTCTTACGCATTTACAGTTTTCTGCTGATTTAATATCTTTATTTGGAATAAAATGGTCCATAACCAATGCTATTTTATCTTTATGAAAGACACCTTCCGCTTTCATTTTTTCCATTTCGTGAATTGCCACAGGAGAAGTGATATCATTGCCCAGCACCAAATCCAATTCTGCCTCAATCAACTGTCCTGCTTCCACTTTTTCAAGCCCTGCATGGGCTGCTAATATTTTTTGTGTCATTGTCATTCCCACAAAATCCACCTCCGATTTATTTCTGCTATTGCCATTTTAGCATGGGCTTTGTTATACTAGAAATACATATTGACTATAAGAGCTATAACTTAAACTTATGAGTTTCAAAGGAGCAAAAAATATGGATCAAAACCTTTCCCTATATCGGGTATTTTATACAGTGGCAAATACAGGAAATATTTCAAAGGCTGCTGCCAGACTTTACATCAGCCAGCCTGCAATCAGCAAATCCATTCGCAAATTGGAGGAAAATTTAGAGGTTTCTCTTTTTTCCCGTAATTCCAGAGGTGTTCAGCTAACGGAAGAAGGAGAACTTCTCTATCACTACGTTCAAAATGCCTTTTACTCTTTGGAAAAAGGAGAAACGCAAATCAAGAAAATTCACGAGCTGGGCATCGGGCACATACATATTGGCGTATCCACTACACTGTGCAAATACGTTCTTTTACCTTATTTGAAGGAATTTATTGAAACCCACCCTCACATTCGTATTTCTATTGAATGTCAGTCCACCAATCATACCTTGCAGCTTTTAAAAGAAAACAAAATTGATTTGGGGCTTATCGGGAAACCGGAGCGTCTCTATCATACGCATTTTGACTCATTGGGAGAAATCGAAGATATTTTTGTATGTACAAAATCCTACATGGAGCATCTTTCCAAGCGCAGTGATTATTCAGAAAATCCTTTTCAGTCTGCTACCTTAATGCTTTTAAACAAGGGAAATATGACACGACAGTATATTGACGACTATCTTGCCTCCTGTCGTATGGAAGCAGATAATCTGCTGGAGGTTTCTACCATGGACTTACTCATTGAATTTGCAAAAATCGGTATGGGAATTGCCTGTGTCATACGGCAATTTGTAGAAAAAGAATTGGCAGAAGGTTCTCTGATAGAAGTTCCTCTTCCCACAGCAATCAACCGGAGAGAAATCGGCTTTGCTCTACTTGAGAATATTGAGCAGAACAAAGCAGCAAAAGAATTTATAAATTTTTACAGAAAAAGCACTTCTGATTAAACTCAGAAGTGCCTCGTTTTATTTCATAGGAATTTTCATAATTAATTGTCAATTAATTTTTCTTTTCCATTCCAGCTGTACAGCTTACGAAGCTCTGCACCAACCTCTTCTAACTGATGCTCTGCTTCTCTTCTTCTCATTGCGCCAAAGTGCATACATCCGGACTGATTTTCCAAAATCCAGTTCTTTGCAAATGTTCCGTCCTGAATATCTGCTAAAATCTGTTTCATTGCTTTTTTTGTCTCGTCTGTAACAATCTTTGGTCCTGTGATGTAATCACCAAATTCTGCTGTATTGGAAATAGAATAACGCATTCCTTTAAATCCGCTTTCGTAAATCAAATCTACAATGAGCTTCATTTCATGGATACATTCAAAATATGCGTTTTCCGGTGCATATCCTGCTTCTACTAAGGTTTCAAATCCTGCTTTCATAAGAGCTGTAACACCGCCGCAAAGCACTGCCTGCTCTCCGAAAAGGTCTGTTTCTGTCTCTACCTTAAAGGTTGTTTCCAAAACTCCGGCTCTTGCTCCGCCCAGCCCTGCTGCGTAAGCCAATGCTTTTTCTTTTGCCTTTCCTGTGTAGTCCTGCTGAACAGCTACCAGACATGGAGTTCCTCTGCCAATCTGATATTCGCTTCTTACAGTATGTCCCGGCGCTTTTGGCGCAATCATGGTTACGTCTACATAAGCCGGTGGTTTAATCTGTCCGAAATGAATTGCAAAGCCATGAGCAAACATCAGCATATTTCCTTCTTCCAGATTTGGTTCAATGTCTTCTTTATATAATTTTGCCTGTTTTTCATCATTGATTAAAATCATGATAATATCGGCTTTTTTTGCTGCTTCTGCCGCTGTATAAACTTCAAATCCCTGTTTTACTGCCTTATCCCAAGATTTGGAGCCTTCGTATAAACCTACAATTACGTTACAGCCGGACTCTTTTAAATTCAATGCGTGAGCATGTCCCTGACTGCCGTATCCGATAATCGCAATGGTCTTTCCCTCTAAAAGAGCTAAATTACAATCTTCCTGATAATAAATTTTTACTGCCATCTGTATCTTCCTCCTGTTTATGTAATAAAATGTTGTTGGGATTAACAAACTTAGAACTCTTCTTCATCCTCTGAAAGGTAGAAAATGTCATCCGAGCCTCTTGAAAGTCCGGCAATACCGGTTCTGGCTATTTCCAGAATTTCATAACCATCAAGCAGGTCTATAAAAGCTTCCAGCTTTGATTTATTTCCGGTGAGCTCTACAATCATAGACTCTTTTCCCACATCTATAATATTGGCTCTGAAAATATCTACAATCGCTGTAATCCCCGCCCGCTGCTCCGGCAAAACTCTGACTTTTACCAGCATCAGCTCTCTGGTAACACTTTGCTCATCTTTTAATACTTTTACAGAAAGAACGTCTTCCAGCTTCTCTACCTGTCGTGTTATCTGCTCCAGAATTAACTCATCACCCTTACATACCACCGTCATACGGGTATAATTGGGGTCTGTGGTAATTCCTGCCGATAAGCTGTCAATATTATAACCCCGACGACTGAACAGCCCTGAAACTCTACTCAGCACGCCGGCTGTATTTTCAACCAGAATAGACAATATTCTCTTGTTCATACAGCATCTTCTCCTCTGCCCTTTGGCTAACTTTTGCTGTCATTCTACCAACTATCAAAAGCTTTGTCAATGCAATATGAACGCTATAACTAATTAGTATGTAATACATAACTGTGAATAATGATGTTATGAAAAAAATGAGACCATCACATTAAGCAAAATCGGAATATTCTCGATATCACTTAATGCAACAGCCTCATCTTTTAAATTCTTCTGTCTCTTGCCGCTTTCATACGTGCCATCGCTCTTGCCAGAGATGCCTTGGAAACATAGTATTCCTGCATACTCTGCTGCTGGCGAAGCTGCTCTTCCGCTCTTTCCTTCGCTTCTTTTGCACGTTTTACGTCAATATCCTCCGGCTTTTCTATACTGTCTGCCAAAACCGTCACACGGTTATTGATAATCTGGGCAAAACCGCCTCCCACAATAGCAATATGCTCTGTGCCGTCTTCTGTCCGAATACGCATTTCTCCGGGAACAATCGCTATCATCATATCTGCGTGGTGGGCTAAAATGGTAATGCTTCCGTCCTTTGCCGGGAGTGAAATACTTGTACCTCTGCCATGATAAAAATCTTTATCGCTGGCAATTACATTTAAACCAAATGTTCCCATTTTTCCTCACTCCTTTGGACTAGGCATTCTGCTTTGCTTTTTCAATTACTTCATCAATAGTACCTACATTGAAGAAAGCGTTTTCCGGATAATCATCCATTTCACCTTCCACAATCATCTTAAATCCACGAATGGTTTCTTTTAACGGTACGTATTTTCCCGGAATACCGGTGAATACTTCTGCCACATGGAATGGCTGGGAAAGGAATTTCTGCAATTTTCTGGCTCTGGCAACGACTTTCTTATCTTCATCAGAAAGCTCTTCCATACCCAGAATAGCAATAATATCCTGCAATTCTTTATATTTCTGAAGATACTCCTGTACCTTTCTGGCAACTTCATAATGTTCCTGTCCAACCACATCTGCCTCCAGAATACGAGAACTGGACTCCAACGGGTCAACCGCAGGATAAATACCCTGTTCTACAATCTTTCTGGACAATACAGTTGTCGCATCCAAATGGGCAAAGGTTGTAGCAGGAGCCGGGTCAGTTAAGTCATCCGCAGGCACATAAACAGCCTGTACAGATGTAACAGAACCATTCTTTGTGGAAGCAATTCGCTCCTGTAATTCGCCCATTTCCGTAGCCAGCGTAGGCTGGTATCCAACAGCAGAAGGCATACGCCCTAAAAGAGCGGATACCTCAGAACCTGCCTGTGTAAAACGGAAAATATTATCAATAAATAAAAGCACGTTCTGATGCTCTTTGTCACGGAAATATTCTGCCATGGTAAGCCCTGTCTCCGCAACACGCATACGAGCTCCCGGCGGCTCATTCATCTGTCCGAATACCAGCGCTGTTTTCTCCAGAACACCGGACTCCTTCATTTCGCTCCAAAGGTCATTTCCCTCTCTGGAACGCTCTCCTACTCCTGTAAAGATGGAGTAACCGCCGTGCTCTGTTGCAATGTTGCTGATAAGCTCCTGAATAAGAACTGTTTTACCTACTCCGGCGCCGCCGAAAAGACCGATTTTACCTCCCTTTGCATAAGGAGCCAATAAGTCGATAACTTTAATACCTGTTTCCAGAATTTCCACAACAGGACTCTGTTCATCAAATGCAGGAGGGTCTCTGTGAATAACCCAGTGCTCTGCATCATCAAGCTGTTCTCCTTTATCAATGGTTTCTCCTAAAACATTGAATAAACGTCCCAGTGTTTCTTTTCCTACCGGTACGGAAATCCCCTGTCCTGTTGCTGTAACTTCCATATCCTTGCAAAGTCCGTCACTGGATGCCAGCATAATACAACGTACTGTATGATTTCCTATATGCTGTGCAACCTCCATAACCACTTTTTTTCCGTTCAGCTCTACGGTAAGCGCATCTTTAATGCTTGGAAGGTCCTGCTCCTGGAATTCCACGTCTACAACGGGGCCCATAACCTGTACAATTTTTCCTTTATTCATTGTATAAAAACCTCCTTCCTTTATTGTTTCTTTTTCTGTGCCTTTGCACCGCTGATTACCTCAGTAATTTCCTGTGTAATGGCAGCCTGTCTGACACGATTATATTTAATGGATAAATCTTTTAACATCTCTTTGGCACTGGTGGTTGCCGCATCCATTGCCTGCATACGGGAATTATGCTCACTGGCATAAGACTCTACCAGACAGCCGTAAATCATACCGCTTAAATAGTTTGGAACAATGGTATTCAGCAGTTCTTCTGCTGACGGAACCATCTCAATTTCTTCCTGATGAGTGTCTACCAAAAACTGTGCAGATGCACCGAAGGTAGCCTTCTTTAACGGTAAAAGCTGCTGCTTTTCCGCTACCATTGAGGCTGCATTCGCCATACGGGTATAGATAATATGTACCTCGTCGAGCTCGCCCTTTAAATACATATCTATCATCTTTTCAGAGATGACTCTGGCTCTGTGCATGGTAGGCTTCTGAACTGTAAAGCGGAAATTTGTATCCACAGACACGTCTTTTTTATAAAAATACTGTCTTCCTACCTCTCCCAGCACAAACAGTTGTGTATGCTGTTTCTTCTCCATACCCTCTTCTGCCAGTTTAAAGACATTATGGTTATACGCACCTGCCAGTCCTTTGTCCGCACTTACTACGATATAACCGATTTTCTTGTCCTCCGGCAAAATCTCTGTACGTTCGTCAAAATACCGGTGTTCAATCTCCGATGTATGTCTTAAAATACGTCCGATGGCAGCCTGTAAAGAGTAAAAATACGGCTCTGTATCAGTAAGAACCTTCTTTGCTCTTTTCAGCTTTGAAGAAGAAATCATATACATGGCATTGGTAATTTTCATGGTATCCCGGATGCTTTTCATACGACTTTGTATTTCTTTTGCACTTGCCATTTTATCACCTGTTCCTGTTCTTAAATTCCTTTGCTGCCTCTAAAATCTTTTCTCCCAGTTCATCAGAAAGAACCTTTGTTTCCAGAATTTCTGCTTTGATTTCCGGATGCTTCTGCTCAAAATATTCCAGCATATCCATCTGGAATGTCTTTAATTCTTTTACCGGAATGTCTGTCAAAAGCTTATGTGTAGCTACCCACAGAGTAATGACCTGTTCATGGGAAGCCAGTGGTCTGCATAACGGCTGCTTTAACAGCTCCATCAGACATTTTCCATAGTCCAACTGTGCCTTTGTTGTCTCATCTAAATCGGAAGAAAACTGTGTGAACACCTGCATTTCTCGATACTGTGCTAAATCAATTCGCATACTTCCGGAAGCTTTTTTCATAGCTTTTGTCTGCGCCGCACCACCTACACGGGATACAGAAAGACCGACATTTACCGCCGGACGAACACCTTCAAAGAACAAATCACTTTCAAGGAAAATCTGTCCGTCTGTAATGGAAATAACGTTTGTCGGGATGTATGCAGATACGTCACCTGCCTGTGTTTCAATAATCGGAAGGGCTGTGATAGAACCGCCTCCCGCTTCTTCACTTAAACGGCTGGAACGCTCCAGCAGTCTGGAATGAAGATAGAATACGTCACCCGGATATGCCTCACGTCCCGGTGAACGTTCTAACAGCAGAGATAAGGCACGATATGCAACTGCGTGTTTTGATAAATCATCGTAAACAATCAGTACGTCTTTTCCTTTATACATAAAATACTCTGCAAGCGCTGTTCCGGAATATGGCACAATGTACTGCAAAGGCGCACAATCACTTGCTGTTGCGGAAAATACCGTAGTATATTCCATTGCTCCGTATTTTTCCAGTGTTCCTACTAATTTTGCTACCGTAGAGGCTTTCTGTCCGATTGCCACATAGATACACATTACATCTTTTCCCTTCTGGTTCAAGATGGTATCAATGGCAATGGAAGTTTTACCTGTCTGACGATCACCGATAATCAATTCTCGCTGTCCACGTCCGATTGGGAACATGGAGTCGATTGCCAGAATACCTGTTTCCATTGGTACGGATACTGATTTTCTGTCAATAATTCCCGGCGCTTCCTGCTCGATTGGGCGATAATCGTCTGCTTGAATTTCGCCTTTTCCGTCAATGGGCGCACCTAAGGCATCCACAATTCTTCCGATGAAATTTCCGCCTACGGGAACACCTGCTCTTTTCTTTGTACGTGCAACCTTTGTACCTTCTTTAATCCCTGTATCTTTGCCAAAGATAATGACACCGATTTCATTTCGCTTGATATCCTGTACCATTCCTTTTACACCATTTTCAAAGGTTACGATTTCGCCGTACATGGCATGGTCTATTCCGTAAACAGTTGCAATTCCATCCCCCACCCAGATGACGTTTCCAACTTCTTTTGCGCCTTCTGTGCTGTGGAAATTATCAATTTCTTCCTTCAAAATTGAAATAATTTCTTCTGAGTTGATTGAACTCAAACCGTTCACCTCCAGATTAATTTTTGTTGTAATTCATGAATACTGCCCTTTAAGCTGTTATCATATTCGTGGTCTTTTGTCCGAATAATAAATCCACCTACAAGGCTTTTATCCTCTTTCAGTTTAAGAGCAACTGCCTGTGTATGATACTGTTTTTTCAGGAATTTTTTAATTCCTTCCAACTGTTCTGCCTTTGGAGGCGTTACATAATACAATGTGGCAGATAATATGTTCTTTTGTTCATTGTAATGTTCCTGATATGCCTGAAAAATTTCGTTTAAAAGCTCTGCATGCTTGTATTTACAAACTACACACAGGAAATTGTGAAGTTCCTTTGGAAAAACTCTACTGATAACTCTCTGTTTTTGTTCAAAGGATATCGTTGGATTTTCCAATGCTTTTGAAAGCTCAGGCACTTCTTTTAAAAGCCTTTGTGTTTCCAAAATACTTTCTTTTGGAACATTTAACTGATAAAGCACCTTACCATAATTAATAGCTGTCTGTGTCATCTGCATCACCTGCTTTTGCTAAAAATTTATCGTAGAGCATATCATTGCTGTTCTCATTACTTTTTTCCAAAAGTAATTTTTTTGCTGCCTGCATAGCGAGCTGTGCAATCTCTTTTTTCGCTCCCTGCATGGCATTTTCCTGTTCCTGACGGGCAGTATTTTGAGCAGCTTCGATAATCTTCGCCGCTTCATCGTTGGCATTTTTTACAATACTTTCTCTTGCCTGTCTTGCATCTGTTTTTGCATTTTCCAAAATCTGAGAAGACTCTTCTTTTGCCATTGCCAGAGATTTTTCATACTGTACTTTCAGTTCTTCGGCTTTTTCACGGCTTACACGAGCTTCTTCCATCTCTTTTGCTATACACGCTTTTCTCTTTTCCATGATACCCAGTACCGGACCGATAAGGAATTTTTTCATTAAGAGATAAAGCACAATCAGATTTATAATCGTCCAGACAAGGTTCCAGCCAAGACTCATCATCTTTCATGCACCTGCCTTTCCCTGCTGATTATAAGAATAAGATTAACAATCCGATAACGAAACCGTAAATAGCTGTTGCCTCTGCAAGCGCACAACCAAGAAGTAATGCTTTGCTGATTTTGCTTTCTGCTTCCGGCTGTCTTGCGATTGCTTCTACTGCTTTTGCTGTTGCATGACCAATTCCTAAACCTGCTCCGATACCTGTTAATACTGCAATACTTGCACCAATTGCTGCTGTCATAATTCATTTCTCCTTTTCAAATAAAATTTAATCTTCTATTTGCTCTTTTACAAAGAGCGATGTTAAAAACACAAATACGTATGTCTGAATTAAACCATCAAACACATCAAAGTACAAACTAAACGGAATGGGTAAAAGTACCGGCATAACCGTTTTTAACAGCTCCATAATTACAAACGAACCAATTACATTACCGAATAAACGCATACATAATGAAACAGGACGGATTGCAATTTCCATGATGTTGATTGGAGCTACTAAAGGCATAGGCTCTGCAAAGCTTTTCAAAAATCCCTTTCCACCCTTCTTATGGAAGCCGGAATAGTAGATGAGAAATACGCTCATAAGCGCCAATGCTGCTGTCACATTCAAATCCTTGGTCGGAGGTTTAAAGCCTAAAAGTCCGATTAAATTGGCTACCCCGATATAGAGCGCCGTAGAAATCAGATACGGTATGTACCGCTTTCCTTCCTCCCCCAGAATGTCTGTGAAAAAGTCGTTCAGAAAACCAATAGATGCTTCTAATGCCAACTGCTTTCTTCCCGGATTTTCCACTTTCAAATTCCGAACAAGTATAATCGACAGGATGGTTAATGCTGCCATAATAATCCATGTAACTACCACGGACTCACCTACCGGAATTCCACCAAAAATCGGAATATTGAACACGGTTTCGCATTGAAGTTCTTCCGTAATTCTTTCCGCAATATTGTTCGTAAGACATTCCTCCCTTTCTCTTTTCTATTGTCGCTGTGAGCAATAAAACAGAAATCGGCACGTGTTTTTGTGTCTTCTTATTAAATTGCTTTTAACACATTACTGCTAATCATTTCATTTGTCAATCTTTGGTTTTTTCATAAAAAAGAGAAAGTTTTCGTCAATTTTTCTTGTAGATTTTTGATGTTTTTCTTTGTTTTTGTAAAAATTTCCATGGTTTTTTATACCATTCGGTATATACTGGTTCTACCACTTAAAAAATGCATAATTTTTATATTTTACCCTCTATTATTTTTGTAAAATATGATAAAATATGTATGCATATACTTATGAGGATTGCTTATATCAGCCACAGCTTGCTATAATAAAGTAGAAAAGGAGGTATCTGATAGTGGAAATACAACAACTTATTATAGCCGGTGCCGGTCCTGCCGGGGTATCTGCCGCTTTATATGCAGTACGTATGGGCTTTCCCCCACTGGTTATTCACAACGGCTATGGTGCTTTAGAAAAGGCAGAAAAGATAGAAAATTACTACGGGCTTCCAGCTCCCATTTCAGGAAAAGAGTTGTATGAAAATGGTCTTTCTCAATTAAAAGCTCTGGATGTTCCTGTTTTAAAAGACGAATTGCTTTCAATCACATATGATGGAGAATATACCATACAGACCTCTGAAAATACCTATCATACCAAGGCGCTTATTCTGGCAACAGGTACAAAAAGAAATACGCTTTCTTTAAAAGAGTTGAAAAAATACGAAGGAAACGGTATCAGCTACTGTGCCGTATGCGATGGCTTTTTCTATCGGCAAAAGGAAGTTGCTGTACTTGGCAATGGCTCTTATGCACTCCATGAGGCAAAAGTTTTAGAGCCCCTTGCAGCAAAAGTAACTATATTAACCAACGGGAAAGAACCTGATTTCTCCTTGAATGAACTGGGCCCTATTCAATTAGAAAAGAGAAAAATCATCTCTGCAAACGGAGAAAATTCTCTTTCAAAGCTGGAACTGGAAGACCATACTTGCTTTCCTCTTGATGGTCTGTTCGTTGCATTGGGAACAGCCGACAGCACTGACATTGCCAGAAAACTGGGACTTTTTATGGAAGATAATCATATTTTAATTGAAGCAGATACCAGCACTCCCCTGCCCGGTCTCTTTGCAGCCGGAGACTGTACCGGAGGTATGCTGCAAATTGCAAAAGCTGTATATGAAGGCGCACTTGCAGGCACATGTGCTGTCAATTATTTAAAGTCAACAAAATAAAAATTATATATTTAAAGGAGGCTATTCTTATGGCTATGGAATTTACATCTGAAAATTTTGCAAAAGAAGTGTTACAATCTGACGTACCGGTACTGGTTGATTTTTGGGCAACCTGGTGTATGCCCTGCAAGATGCTGGCTCCGGTTATTGAGGAACTGGCAGAAGAAGCAAACGGACGTCACAAAGTGGGAAAAATTGATGTAGACGCAGAACCTTCCCTTGCTGCCCAATACGGTATTATGAACATTCCTACTGTACTGGTATTTAAAAATGGTCAGGTCGCTGATAAATCTGTGGGAGCTGTTCCGAAAAAACAGCTGGAAGCTTTACTGAAATGATTTAATTTACTATTTGATAACTTTGCTAAAGCGAGAGCTGCGATGTAAGGTTCCTTCCTGCCGCAGCTCTCATTTTTCTGTCATCTTTTTATCATCGTCCACAAATTTTTATAGAAGTTTATAAAGTTCTTCTCGTCTTTCAATTTTTATTTCCCCTCTGTTCAATGATATGTATCCCTGTTTTGCAAGCTGTTTCAAAATCCGGCTGACTGCTTCCCTTGCACTCCCGATAATTTTTGCAATTTCTTCATGGGTCATGGTGATACTGGATGTCTTATTTTTCGCTGCCTCGTCTAATAAAAAGGAAGCAATTCGCTGTGTAAGGCTTAAAAACATCAGCTGCTGCAAAGCTTCCACCACATCTGAAAAACGTCTGGCAGTTTCTTTATACATAAAATTTTCCAGATAAATATTCTCCTTTGTCAGCCTGGAAAGAATTCTGGCAGGAATAAGAAGTACCTCTGTGGAACCTTGAGCCTCTATCTCTACGTCAAAAGTAATTGCAGAAAGAATACAGGACGCTGCCAGAAAACAAACATCACCTTCCCGCAAACGATAAATCGTAACCTCTTTTCCTTCATCAGATAACAGATACGTCCTAAGACTTCCATTTAAAACTAAAAGCCCACCCAGACATTCTCTTGCTCCTGAATATACACAATCCCCGTTTTCATAACTCATGACTCTGGACTCTTGAAGAACCAGCTTCTGCTGTTCTTCTGTAAGCTTTTCCCAAAACTCTTGCTGTTTTAATACGTTTTCTATTTTTTCATTCATTTTTATCCCTGCCTGTCCTTTAAAAAATCTTGCCTTGTTGTTTTAAATATTCGAAAAATGCTTCGCAGCCTTCTTTCACATCTTCGTAAGTTTTATCAAAATCCCCCGTATACCACGGATCTGCAATAGCCCTTGGATTATCTGTAAAATCTAAAAGTTTATGTACTTTATTTTCAGGGTCGTGTCCTATTATCCTGTTTATATTTTTTATGTTCCAATCATCCATTCCAATCAGATAATCATATTTTTCGTAATCTGATTTTTTCATTTGAACAGCATATTTACCTGCTGTGGAAATGTGATACTGCGCCAGCTTGTTTCTGGTTCCGTGGTGAACCGGATTGCCGATTTCCTCTGTGCTTGTGGCAGCGGATGAAACGAAAAAGTGGGCGGCGTAGCCGGATTTTTCGACTAGGTCTTTGAAAACAAATTCAGCCATGGGGCTGCGGCAGATGTTGCCGTGGCAAATGAATAGTACCTTTATTTTCTCCATTTTATCTCCTCATATCCTCTCAAAGCCTTATAAATACTGGCTTTTCAGCCTTTGTGCATTTTTTTCTTGAAAGGTTCTTTTTCTTATAAATTCTTGTATTTTCTCATGTTTTTTCGGGCATTTGTGGTACAAATGGGTTATTTTTAAAGTCCCAAATTCCTTATGAAATAAGGCTTACATGAGTTATTTGTGCATGTTTTTGGGTTACAAACTTTTTCTTTTCCAGTTCATCCCTTGCTTCTTTTAATCTGGCAAGTTCTTTCTTTGCATCATCATAGCCGGTGTGCGTATAAATATTGAGTGTTACAGATATATCCGAATGTCCCATCAGATATTGTAGCGTCTTTGGATTCATCCCTGAATTGGCCATATTGGTACAATAAGTATGCCTACATACATGTGGAGTAATTGGCGGCAATTGCAACAAATGTTCACGATTATATTTTTCTCTTGCATGCTGCATGTACTTTTCCCAGTGAAGTGCAACCATTGGCCTTCCATTCTTGTCCAGAAACAGAAATCCTCCATATCCGTCTACCATTGGCTCACGCTTTGGTTTTCTTCTATTCTTCAGGATCCGAAGAAATGCCTCTTTTACATCCGATTCCATAGGAAGTAAACGAGTACCACTTGTTGTCTTTGTAGATACGATGATATACTTCATTTCTCGAGTTCTTTGCAACTGATGATTCACATTGATAATATCTTCTTTAAAGTCCAAGTCTTTTACAGTAAGTCCACAAAATTCAGATATTCTAAGACCTGTCTTGAATAAGATATAAAATGCATCATAATACTGATTATAATGCGGATCATTCTTTACAAAATCAAGAAATTTAGTTTCATCTTCCGGAGAAACAGCTTGTCTTTTCTGACTGTCATTAACAAGTACTGTACCTAATTCAAATCCAAATGGATTTTTTAGAATCAAGTCATCATCCACAGCCATTTGAAAAGCAGGTCTTAAAACACCTCTGATGGAATGAATGGAACTATATCCTCTACCATCTCTTTGTAGTTTTATCAGAAAAATCTTTGCGTCAGAAAGTTTCACATCATCCACTTTCTTATAAGCGAATTCTTCCTTTTTCAATACATTCACCACAAATTTGTAATTCGCTAAAGTATTATGCTTTACTCCTGTTTTCAGGGAAAGATATCGTTCCACAAGTTCAAGCACTGTAATGTTACTTCCTGTAATCCCTTGCATCTGTAAGGACTGAACTTTTCTTTCTTTTTCCCTGAGAGAAAGATCTGCCCGTTTACCTTCCGGCATCTTATCTGCTTCTGTCAATCTCCAACTATATAATATTTTACGCTTACCAAGTGAATCTGTATATTTATAGCGGTAACGTCCACTTGGTTCCTGCCATTCTCCTTGCTGGAGAACTCTGCCTTTATCATCACGTCTCTTTGAAATCATATCCTACCTCCAAGGGGACGCAACATGATATTGTTAGTATATCATGTAACCCCTAATTCGAACACCTCCTTCTTTTAAATTTCATTTTATATCACACTGAGTGTATCAATAAATTTTTCAAATCTTGTTCGTTTTATCTGTACACGATTCCCATTCCAAAGCAAATACTCTGCATTTGGATTGTCACTGACTAACTTACGAAGCTTTCCTTCTCCAATACGAAAATAGGATGCTGCCTCTTCAATGGATAATGTATACTTCTTCCAATAAGGTATATCATAACTTGTCATTTGTATGCCTCCTTCTATTATCTTTGTTTTTGACATTGGCGGCTGGCAAAGGTATCTATAAAGACTGCCAATGCCAAAGTATTTTTTTGCCAATGTCATCTTTTATTCTGTTGTTAATGCAACTGTTTTTCTTCCCTGACACCAGTCATAGCTTAATCTACTTTCCAATTGCTTTCTTGCATCTCTTCCTGTTCTGGAAGAAATCCCATAGGCTAGCAGTTCTGCCTCTAATTCTTCTAAACACATCATTTTCCGTTTGCTCAATAATTCTAGGATCAACTTCTGTGCCTTTTCCAGTTTCGTTTCCTTTTTCGTTCCTGCTTTCCCCATCAGCAGATCTTCAATGGATATATCGTATTCTCCTAACCATTTTAAGCCTTCTTCTCCTAAAGAAAACGCTACCGGATTTTCCTTCTTAGCAAGAGAATCCTTTTGCTGATATACCACTCGGATATCCTGTTCCTTCTCTTTTTCCACCTTTTCTACAAATAAGATGCTTCGTACTGCCGCTGCGATATCAATGGATCCCAGGGAACGGTAATCGCTCTGACTTCCCGATGACTTATTCAAATGTCCAATGAGAACAATGGCACATCCAGTTCTCTCTGCAATCGTACTGAGATGTCGAAATAAGGGACGGATCTCATTTGCCCGGTTCATATCAACATTGGCTCCCAGATAAGCCTGTATGGGATCCATGATCATGAGGCGTACATTGTTCTGGCGGATAGCTTTTTCAATCCGATCATCCGTCATAGAAAGCTGTTTTTCTTCTTCATTGATGAATCGCACCCTTGTCATATCTGCACCACATTTTGCTAATCTAGGCTTAATGGTATCTGCTATTCCATCCTCTGCTGTTTGATACAACACATTAAAGGGCTCTATGAGAAGTGCATTGGGAAGTTCCTTTCCGTTGGTACAGTATGCGGCGATTGCCATTGCAAGCCATGTTTTTCCTTTTCCCGGATTCCCTTGGATCAAAGTAACCTTTCCAAAGGGAATGAATGGATACCATAGCCACTGGACCACCGTTTTCTCAACCTCTGACATCTTCATGACCGGAACTGGTTTTTCCCTGGCATCTCTCCAACACATCTGCTTTGCCATATTTTCTACCGGAACTTCTGCTGCCAGACATTCATTCCAGTCTTTCTTCACCGGTTCTAATCGGTACACACTCAGTTCCTCCGGAATAAGAGAAACAAACTGCCTGCATCTCCCATTTCCAGGCTCATCATTATCCAGACACAAGTAGATGGAATGGATATGAGGATATTCTGTATACATCCGTTTCATTGCTTTTTCACTCAATCCTCCCAGGGAAATATAACTATGCTTTTCCCAGTCTTCCGGAACTGCAGTGATATAAGACAAAAGATCAATGGGAGATTCAAACACAAATAGTTTTTCATCCGTTCCTATATGGCCAAATCCATAGGCTTTTTCCGAACCTCTTGCCTCCCCACGATATCGGTTCTCATCGGTTCCCCGCATAGCTGCATATCTGGGATTCTGTTCTTTATCTCTTCCAACGAACACCACATTGTGATAGTTTTTACTTTCATAAATATTCCCCTTTTCAATCATTTGATCTACCAGTTGTTCCGATAGTTTCCTCTGCTCAATCAGATACTTCCTTGCAATCTCACAGCTTTCATTTCTTTCTGGCAGTTCCAATCCAGGCAAGGAGATGGGGCAGACCTTCTGTCTGCCTGCATCTTCCTTCGCCGTTCTTCTGTTGGTTTCTCCAGCTCCCTCTTCTCCTAATAATTCTTTGACTGCCTCTGCAAAAGAAAGACCGTAGAATTCTTTCATAAAATCGATGGCATGACCACCTTTATTCTGACTAAAACGATACCATTCATTCTTGTTGATCATCACACTATCATGTCGTAACCATCGGTATTCCTTTCCACATCGTTTGAACTGTTCTCCTCTCCCAGAAAGAAAAACATATAAATCGGTATCATCTGCTCTTTGAATCTGTTCTCTTGTATATTCTTCCATCTTCTAAAATTCCTCCTATAACTCCATTCCATGATGTTTCTTCTTTCGTTTCATGGTTCTCACTGCTTCTTTTGTTTCTGTGGATTGCTCCCGCTTGTTTGTTTCCGGAAGAGAGACACCTTCTCCTTCCTCTGCCATCAAAACTTCCACATGATTTTTGATCCCCTCATACTTTCGTAGCATCGCATGGATCCGTTTATCTTCTTTTCGTAAAGCAGCTATCTCTTCTGATAAACGAGCGGCTTCTCGTTTCCATTGTCCTTCCGGAATCTTCCCACTTGGGTCTAGATTTTCTTTTAAGATTCTTTCCGAACGATAATATCCGCTAAGTTCCTTCTTATGTTCCTCTTTGAATTTTTCCCTGCCAAAATATTTGTTCTTTAATTCCAGATAAACAGGTCTTGTTTCAAAATACTCTTTCATTGCATAAAGATTGCTGTTGACACTTCGCAAAGCAGACAGTTGTTGATTCAACCGCTGACTTACCTCTTTTAGCTGAGTATCTAATTCCTGGATTTTCTCTGTCAGCTGTTCTGGGGTTCTCACATCCTGCTCTTCCAGAAAGCGGATCGTCTCTGCAAATTGTTTCAGATTTGTATTCTTCGCCTTTTGTGTTCCATAAGCGTAGGATTCTGCAACTGCATTTCTCTTATCACAATAGTTTCTCAGATAATCCGCTAAGGTTGGCTGATGTAAGAACACCATCCGTTCCATCAGTTGGCTTTCTCGAAACAAGGACCATTGAAGAAGATTCTTTGCCCGTTCTTTCATATCATTTAAGGCTCGGATGAGTCGGTTTAAACTTCCCAGTGCGGTTGAAATCCCTCTTGCTTCCATTGCCTGTACATTCGGTCCTTCATGCACCATCGGGATCTTATCAATCCCCCGTTCCTCATAAGACCTGGCATCGACTCTTTCTGTAAGTCCTTTTTCTTCATACAGTTCGTTACACATCTTCGCCCAGGCACTTCTCAATTCTTCCAAGGTTTCTTTCCTGCTCCAATCCGTTGTATGTACCGCCCGAAATACCGGTTGTCCTTTCTGATTCAAAACCGTCTGTCCATCCGGTGTTAATACTGGAACCTTTTTTTGTTTTTGTCCCCAGGTACCATCTTCCTGTAAAGGGCGGATGGGAACCATGATGTGCATATGGGGATTGGGTATTTTATCCTTTGCTTTCTTCGGATCATGGATCGCTAGATCTGCGATCATCCCTCTTGCGACTAACTGTTCTTCTACGAATCTTCTTGCAAGCTCAATATTTTCTTCCATAGAAAACTCATTCATCAAGGCAATATCAAAGCTGTGTGCCAGCTGTGCTTTCTTATTCCCTTCGATCCATTCCACCTCATTCCAAAGGGTCTCTCTGTCTTTGAATCTCTCCGGAGCCTGTTGGGGAAGATGGATCTCCGCTAATACCACACCGCCTTTTCTCGTATAATCACTCACTTCTCCATAATACGTACATTCCAATTTTGTACCAGCCCGATAGGCAGCACTGGCAATGGCAGACTGCCCTTTTCCTCTGGATAATTGATTTAGATGAAAGTGATAACATCCCATCTTACTCATCTCCCTGTGGCAGTTCACCTCGCTGCATCGCCTTTAATAGTGCTTCCTCTTCTGCGAATTCTCGTTCCTTCGCTTCTGCAGTTTCCGCCCGTCCACGAACCATTTCATGAACGACATCACAAAACTTACAAGCGGGATCATGAAGAAGTTCATCCATCAGCTGATAAAATTCTGCCTCGGTCAGATATTTGGTATCTTTACAGATTGCTTCTATGGCTGCTCCCTTCTGGATCAACAGATGGGTTCGTGCCTTTCGCTTTTTCTTTTTCTGTGTATCCAGATAATTCAAGGATCTCTGGATCCTGTGCTCTGCCTGTTCCTTTTCAAGCTTTGCCTGTTTCAATGCAGCTTCTGTTTTTTCAATCTCAAGAAGTGCTTCCTGAGTATATTCCTGAAATGTTTTCTTCTTCGCCATATCGTTCTTTTTCTCCTTTTTCAACTCTTCCATTTTCTCTGTTACGGGATAGGCATTTCTGCCGGAAGGGGAACCCTTCTTCGGATGGATCATCCGCAAACACTTTCGGAATTCCCCTTCAGAAAGATGCAAACTCCATAAGACGCACATACCTTGTAAGGTATATAAGTGCGCTCTTCTGCTTTCAGCATCCGAGTTTTTCTTACTCAAACGGAAGTTCTTCACCGTCCGGAAGACTCATAAATCCATCTGGATCGGTATCTTCTTTCTTTTCTGATCCTGACAGTTTCTTCCCTTCTGCGAAATAATGTTCTTCTACAATCACGTTGGTGGCATAAACTTTATTCCCCTCCTGATTCACATAGCTTCCTGTCTGGATCCGTCCGCTTACTAAAATCTTCAACCCTTTTTGCAGATATTTTTCTACAAACTCAGCATTCTTCCCAAAGGTAACACAAGAAATAAAATCTGTTTCTGCCTTTCCATCCTTTCGATATCGCCTGTCTACTGCCAGCGTGTATCTTGCCATTGCAGTACTGTTTTCATCCTGGAGATATTTCACCTCCGGATCTTTTGTCAGTCTTCCCATTAAGATTGTTTTGTTCATGTAGTTTCTCCTTTCTCTTTTCGTTTTTTCTTTGTTCTTGAATCAGGCCCGATTCTTTTAAGGCAAATTTAATTTGTTCCTCATATATCAGAACGTAGAGAGGGCTTTTTACAAATAAAAAAGGAATTTTATTTTTTTGCTCTCATATAACGAAAGGCTCAGAGGGGAAAATACAGGGTGGAAAAGGAAATTTTTTATTTTTCTGCACAAAAAAATACCCCTATGACTTCAAAATCGAAATCATAGGAATATTTAGTCCTACCTACTCAGTGGGGTGTTTTACATTTTGTTTTACACATGTTATTACAGTGTTTTTTAGTTCGACAAGCTGGAATTTCATAAACGCATTTGCTTCTTAAACGCAAACATTCCCTCATTGCCATCACCGACAAAATCGTCCGGTGTATCCGGCATAGGATGTTTTTCATTAAAAAATTCTGTAATATGAAAGCCGCAGACATTCACATAAAAATGAATGTTGCGCTTATCAAAGTACGGCGTACAGGTTTCCCATACTTTCGTGTTCGGATATATTCGTTCCAATTCAAACCATATCTTCTTACCGATACCATTGCTCTGAACTCCGTTCTTTACAAAAAGCAGGTCAAGATGGTTATGCTGTGTACTCTCATTGATAATAACAACAGCACCGCCCACCATTTCTCCATCGACAACGGCTTTATAGACAGCAGAACCCTCCGCATTCAGCGACTGGTCAATGTCCTTTTCAGGCAGAATAACAGCATCTGTTTTCCCAAAAGCATCTTCAAAACCTTTCTGAAATGCTTCCTGCATATCCGCCTTGTATTGCGTTAATTCTTTTGGTTCTATACAAACTAATTGGAAGGTCATTTTATATCTATCTCCTCAAAAATTCTAGTTTTCCAATTTAACAAACTTGAATTTAGCGATTTCTTTTTCCGGTATTCTCTGTCCCACGGATTTCCTCATGATAGAAATAATCTACGATCACCGGATGCCCCTGCGGGACTCTGCCATAAGGCATTTCATTATCCACAAAGGCACAATCATACTTCTTAGCCATTTTCTCAGCTTTTACTTCAAGTGCTTCAAAGTAGCTGCGGTTATGCTTATTATAGATCTCGTCGTAAAGTGGTACAAGATCAGGATATTTTCCGGCTATATAATCCATAATTGTCTTTTTGAAATCGCCTCGAAGATTGAGATTTTCGAGCCAGAACAGATCGCACTGATCCTTTACCCGCTCAAAGATTGCTTCAAAATCCGTGATACCAGGGAATACCGGGGATACGAAACAGACTGTACGGATACCTGCCTCATATACCTGCTTCATAGCAGCGATACGGTGCTCAATGCTCGAAGCAGAATCCATATCGTTCTTGAAATTTTCATCTAGTGTGTTGATCGACCATGAAACGGTTACACGTCCAAGCTTCTTCAACAGATCAATATCCCGTACCACAAGATCCGACTTTGTGCAGATCAGAATATCTGCGTCACTGCCGATCAGCTGCTCCAGAAGTTTTCTGGTATTCCCGAATTGCTCCTCCTGTGGATTGTAGCCATCTGTCACAGAACCGATGACCACCCGCTGTCCGGCATATTTCTTCGGATTTTTAATTTCCGGCCAATGCTTCACATCAAGGAAAGTGCCCCATTCCTCCTTGTGCCCGGTAAAGCGCTTCATAAAAGAAGCATAGCAATACTTGCAGGCATGTGTACAGCCCACATAGGGATTGACCGAGTAACCGCCTACCGGCAGACTAGACTTAGTCATGATGTTCTTTGTTTCCACCTCACGAACGAGGATTCCTTTCATTACTTCTTCCATGATTTCTGTACCTCTAACACTTTATTAAATTCTTCCGGCATTTCCTGAATCATATTTTCATCCCCTATGATAGGGACAAGGTCTTCCTTCATAAACACCGGAATGCCGAGCTTATGTGCCTGATCCGTCAGAGACCATGCCCATTCCGGCTCCGTATGAATCTTCCTGCTCTGAGCTCCGGTCATGGTGCCGACAACGATCCAATTGATTCCGGAAAGGTCAACTGTGCCGGGATCATCAAATAACGGCTCAAAGGTAACATGGTAATGTTTTGCTCTGACGTTTTTCCGAAGGGCGTCGATACGCCACAGTTCTGCTTTCCTCGTCACCGTAACGCCAAACCATGCGTTTTCCAGATCGGTATCAAAATCCAGCGAATCAGGTCGCTTGGTAAGGAACAGGAACTGATGCTGCGGATTTTCACGGATCTTTACAAATACCTCTTCTCTCCATTCCGGCTTCCATCCGGAGAGATCGCTCATGCCGGTAAGAAGAAAGTTCTGCGGACGTTTCTTTTCCATCATCTTAAGCTTACCCGGAAAGAATTCAGGGTCAGCGAAGTCATCAATCATATGCCAGCGTTTCACGTTGTTGCGGGCATAGCAATATGCACACCCCACTGTGCAGCCAATGACGATATTCATGTTCTGAATCTGATCTTTGATACAAATACTCATGACTTCTGCCACTCCTCAAGATTCTTTCTGATGCGGTCGAGGCATTCCTCAAACCAGGTAATTTCTTCCTCTGAAAAATCTTTGTAGTAAATACTGCCCATCTCATCAGATACAGAATCGTACTCACCCTTTAAGGCATGTGCTTTCTCAGTCAGAAACAGGAGTGTTTTCCTTTTGTCCGTTTCAGACTGAACACGGCTTATCAGCCCTTGATTTTCCATTCTTTCCAGCATCGTAGTAAGAGATGTTATCGCTAATCCGCATTTAGTCGAGAGTGACCTGATTGAGATACCATCCTCCTGCCACAGCACATAAAGAATACGCCCCTGTGCTCCATTAAACGCATCAATATTCTTTTCACTGAGAATCTTCTCAAAAATCCGGTCTCCAAGCTGTTTTATTTTGGTGACAAGAAATCCTCCATTCATTTCCATACAAAAGCTCCTATATAGTAGTTTACCAAAAACATACTATATAGGAGCTTTATTGTCAACAGTTTATATGTCCTAATAGGTAAATTCCGTTTTTTTCAATTCTCCAAACTGGGATTTACCTTCTGCTCATATAAAATATATCAATAGCTTTACTTGCAAACTCTGCTGTGCCAACTCCTCCAACATCATCAATATTTTCCGTAAGTTCTCCTCCACCGGCATACATTCTTCCAAGACCGCATAAAATCTTATCAGAACATGTATAAAAATGATCTGTAATGTAATCCTGAAGTTTCCTTACCTGCAACTGCACCTGTTCATCTTCTGGGTCCATTTCTTTCATTTGTCCGAATTCAACAAATAATTGCATAAACTCATTTGCAACAGTAGCTTCATCGTCTTTCGTCCAGTTCTTTGTTTTCTCTTCAAACTCCTTATACTCAGAGGTTTGTCCCCATTGTTCTTTTGCTCGTTTAGAATACTCATCAATCTTTGTTGTATCAAATACTTTAAAATCCATATATTTCACTCCTATTCCTTTTATTCCTCGAGCGAAACTAATAAGATTTTCAAGATGCTCTTTTTTCATAGTTAGCAATTCAATCTGCTGCTCTAATGCTTTGTTCCTGTCAAAGTTAGGGGCATCAATTATCTTTTTAATCTCCTTAAGCGGAAATTCCAATTCTTTAAACAGTAAAATTTGTTGCAGCCTTTCCAAGGATGTATCGTCATACAACCTATAACCTGACTCTGTATATTCAATAGGTTTTAAGAGACCAATGGTATCATAATACTGCAGAGTGCGTATACTCACTCCTGTTAATTTACTTACCTCATTCACTGTCATCATTGTCATTTCCTCCTCTCGATAAACATATCGTAAACTATTACGTTGCGTAGGAGTCAATAGTTTTTCAAAGAAATTTTCAAAATTAACAGCTTGATAAATTCTAATTTATCATTTTCTTTCAGTATATCATAATTATAATCTTTCCACAAAACAAAAAATTTTAATTCCTACGGATTTTTCTACAAAGCATATAACCACATATTATTACACTTCATCAAAAAAACTTTCTAACCCTATATTGAAAAATCGTAACTGAATATCCGACATTCTATCCATCAATAGTTTCTCTTTAACAAATATCATCTTAGTACGGTATCCTGTTCCATCTGGTGTAAGTTTTACTACACTTATTATAACTTCAAAAGCAAACGCCCAAACTGCTTTCTTATTAAAAAAACTTAGAAGAGACATTCTCCTCTAAGCCTTTATACTTTATCATAGAATACTTTTTACTTTTATATTTCCTCATGGTCACGATGCTTTTTTCGCTTAAATCCTACCTTTTGAACACAGGATATTACATGTAAAGATTTTACCCCACTAAAGACTCTTACCTCACCTCATAAACTATAATGGTCTCATAAATTAAGACACTTTTTCGGACATTTTTTAATGAATCTGATATACTAAATTCAGTATGAAAGAGAGGATTCATAATTATGTCCAGACAAAGAAGAAACTTTAGTGCCAAATTTAAATCAGACCTAGTAATTGAGCTACTTAAGGGTGAAAAAGATCTCAACACCCTGGCAACTGAAAATAATATCCAACCAAACCTGCTTCGCAATTGGAAGAAAGAATTTCTGAATAATGCTTCGGCTGTATTTGATGACAAGCGTGAAGAAAATCTCAAAGAAAAGCTTGCCGAAGAACGCAAAGAGAAAGCAGAGTATGCGAAAAAGGTTGGTCAGTTAACAATGCAGGTTGACTGGCTCAAAAAAAAATCTGAAGAAATTTGTGGACCAGACTACGAGAGTAAATTTAGTCCGAAACCTTTTGACGACTAAAGAACTCCCTGCTTCTGTTGGAGCAAAACTGCTCGATATTAACCGTACAAGCATTTATTATAAAAGCTTGCCCGTCTCAGAAGAAGAGTTGGAATGCAAAGCGATTATTGATCATCTGCATACAGACAATCCAACTTGGGGAGCAAGGCAAATGTCGGCACAGCTGAAAAACAGGGGATATCATGTGGGACGCCGCAAAGCACGTCGGTATATGAATGAAATGGATATTTGTCCTATTTATCCTAAAATGAATCTTTCTAAGCGTATGCAACAGGCCAAAGTATGTCCATATCTTCTACAAAATGCCGTAATTGATGCTCCGAATCAGGCATGGTCCATTGATATTACCTACATTCCAATCAAGCACGGATTTCTTTATTTAACTGCTGTTATTGACTGGTACAGTCGTTGTATCGTTGGTTGGGAAGTTGATGATACCCTAGATACCAGAATGGTTATTAACGCTCTTAAAAAGGCATTTAAAACAGCAAAACCGCAGATTTTAAATTCAGATCAAGGGTGTCAGTTTACAAGCCAGCGATACATTGACTTTGTGAAAGAAAATGGCATCCGTCAAAGCATGGATGGAAAAAGTCGCTGGGCTGACAATATCATGATTGAGCGTTGGTTTCGCAGCTTCAAGTATGAGGAAGCGTATCTGACGCAATACAACAACATCAAGGAAGCAAGAACTGCTATTGGTCGCTATATTCACACATACAACTTTGAGCGATGCCATTCTGCCCTTGGTTATAAAACACCAGCTGAATGCTACTATCCGGCAATGCTTCTGCCGTATGTAGCTTAATGCATATACGGATCAGGGACCTTTTCTCTGATTCCAGGTAACTACCAATCATATCAGTTCATTATAAAAACCTTAGATTTTTGTCTTGACAACTGAACCACTATAAACAACCTTCACAAAAACGCCTCTTTTGTTACATCTATATGTAAAGAACTATCTGCTTTTTTACATTTAAAACACGCTATACCAAATTGTAAAGATTTTACTTTCAAATTTATTTATAAAAAAAGCTGTAAGATTCCACTATTAGAATTCTTACAGCTTTCATTCTCATCATGTCACATCCCTAAATTATAATTATTTATCTTGTAACACTCACACAAAAATCTATGGGTTATTTTCGGGTTATTTCTTCCACACAAATACCTTCCAAGTATTGATTTTACTGACTTTTTAAGGAGTTCTTCAAAGAGTGCCGTGGCACACGAAAAGTATTTTTATCATTGTTTTGTTTCTCCTTAATTTGCCCGGAAATGCCCTGTTTTGCAAGGTTTTCTGGGATTATTGTGATATGCTCTAAAATTACAGATTGTGGCAAATCAGAGCAGAATTGAGCACGTTGTTACTACCTGTTAGTAGTAAAATTGGTAGTAAAACGAAGATTCTTACTACTAAGAATCAATCAAATATCTTCTTTATTCACAACCAATTGATCAATTAAATTTTCTTTCAATTCTATTTCATGAATCTCAGGAAAAGAATAACAATAAATAGAGGCAATAATTATTTGATTTTCACTAAAATCACGCTTTAAAATATTCATCATCAAATCAATATTCTCTTGATCAACTTCTTTTCCTCTTGGAGAATCAAGAATAATTGGTAATTTTATTTGTAGATGTTTTTCAAGTTCCACAATATACGCCATCTTAAATGCAAACACCGTTTTATGAAGCACGGCTCCTGTCAGTTCTTTTAAATTCGATGTAAATAAATATTTTTTAGTAATGCTTTCTGCATCTCCAATGCCTAATTCTTTCGCATATTTAACTATTGTTTGGTAAAGTGACAAAACAACTGCATTATCACTTCTTGATATTTTAGCAATCTCATCCCGAACACTTTTTAATTCTTTTTCGATTTTTTCAATTTCCTTTTTTATCACAATTTGATTCATTGGAATAGACACAATTCTTTTATCAAATGCAGCAGCAACCGAATCCGATTCAAAAAAAGAAAGTTGATCATTTTCCTTTTCTTGTTCACGTTGTATTTTTTCTATTTTAGAAACCACAGCAGCCAATTCACATGACAACATTTTTTTCTTTGCTATCAATAAGTCAATTGCATCATTTAAACCAACAATATTATCTTTAGTCACGGTTATGCACTGTCCCTCATCAGTTCTTACCAGTAATTTCATATCTGCAACAAATTCTTGAAATTTTTTATTTCCAGATATACTCTGATTAACTCTGCTAATTTCCCTCCTAATCGAAGACTGTTTCATTCTTAACTGTTCAAGTTCAATGTCAGTTTTTTCTTGATATGTATCATCAATCAAGCTATCTTCATTTATACTGTCCCTGTATTGTGCTATACTGAACATTTGTTTATATTTAGATAAGTCTGCTACAAGCTTTTTTTCTTTTAAAATTAACCCAGAACAATCTTTACCCGAAATTCCTCTAACAAGTTCATCTATATTAAAATGTATGCTTCCAATAACTACTCCTCTATTTATTAATAGCGTCCACCCTTTCTCCTGATCAAAATAAAAAGTTCCTAATAAATTGTTTAAAATTTCTTCATTTTCCGTATTAAATATTTTTGAATGAAGCTCCCTTATTTGTTCTGGTAATACATATATTTTTTCCTCATTACCACAAATAAATGATATAGTCGAATTACTTTCTCTGGTTAAATATACACACTTCCTATTATCAAGAACCAATTGTACTTTTACAAAACATTTCTCAAATTTTATTTTTTTTGTACTTGGTATCGAATACCCTAATGCATATAATATAAATCTTACTAAAGTAGTTTTTCCGCAACTATTTTTTTCGCTATAAATCAAATTTGCATTAGTTCCAAATGAAATATTTCGTTCAAATAGACCATCTCGAATATAAATTGATTTTATTAACACAATTTCACTCCTTTCTTGATTCGATCTATTGTAAAGCGTCTTTTTATGATATTATGTATGACAATTTTTGCAAGTGCCTCCTGTATCTCTTCTTCCACACCATCAACGGCAAATTCTGAAATATAGTCTTTCCACTGAATTTCTATAAATTCATTTAATTTTTCACTTTGCTTTTTTTCTGTCTTAAAATTGTTATAATCACTTAAAATTTTTATAAAAAACTCGCACTGCTCACAGTGTGAATTAATTACCTCAGAATACCTATTTACCACTTCTTCATACACGCCAGAATCAAACTGCTCCAGAAACGAATCTTCACATTGTTCAATTTCTGTTATTTGTACAAGAATGGGCCATATAATATCTTTTTTGTCAATTTTATAGCCGAATCTTTTTTCCCGCCATTATCAAATACTTGCCAATGCCATGTTTCTAACATCTTCCTTCCAATTCCAGAAATGCTTATATTCAAATTCCCCATAAAATCGTTTATGCATTCCATAATGACTTTATATCTTTCATTTTCGTCATCTGTTTCAAAAGGTAAAACTTGTATTTTTAATTTATCAGTATCAAGAGGTTTCTCCATTTTTGATAAATATCTGTCAACTATCTCCTCAGCCGATGGCGGTAATGTATTATAATTCCTATGTGCATGCCCGTAAAAAACATTTCTAGACTTATCATCATTGAAGGGATTGGGTGAATTAGTAATTACAATTAATTCCTTTGCATCAACCCTTTCTCCAGCCTCTGATAATGATGTGAGTGCTTTTTTTAAATTTTTTCTCACATTAACAAAATCGGAACTCGCTTTTTCGACTGCTTTCGCTTGAGCCAATATCATCTTTCCAGAGGAAAGCTCTAATTCTATATCCTCATAATTACCTTCGAGACAAATTTTTTCCACATCTTCTATATTTTCCAAGAAAAGAACTATTGCAGCATTAACCTGAAAATCGAATCCAAAAACAACCGCATCTGCTCTACGACTCCTTTCCACCCTTCTTCACCTCCATTTCACATTCTATTTTATATTATATCGTCATTTTCACTTCTTTTCCACAGAAAAAAACGCCCCAGCCTAATGCTAGAGCGTCATCCCACTTTCATATTAAATTACCTTAAACATTTTCTGTGACATCGGTTTCTCCTTCTTCTGCTCAACCTCCGCCTGTGCTTTCCTAAACTCTTCCATCCGTTTCAATTCTTCCTCAGCATCATCGAATCCGATATGCGTGTACACATTCATTGTAACCGATATATCCGAATGCCCCATAAGGTACTGTAGTGTCTTAGGATTCATTCCCGATTTTGCCATATTCGAGCAATAGGTGTGTCTGCATACATGAGGTGTAATATTTGGCATCTGTACTCGGTAAATGTCATTGTATCTACCGACCATATGATTGAAACGATGTTGCCAGTGCATTGCCACAAGTGGCATTCCATTATCATCGTAAAACAGGAATCCGCTATATCCATCTATGGCTTTCTCCACTTTCGGTGCATTTCTATCCTCAATGATTGCCTGAAACATCTGTGCCACATCCTCCGTGATTGGTAATACTCTTGTTCCGGCATCCGTCTTTGTGGTTTCTATGATGTATCGCATATCTGATGTTCTCTGCAACTGATGGTCGATGTTCACAGTTCTATTCTCAAGATCAATGTCCTTCAGCGTCAAGCCACAAAATTCTGATATTCTCATTCCCGTATGAAAGAGTATGTACACCACTTCATAGTATTTGCAGTACACCACATCGTCATGCACAAACTTTAGGAACTTTCTCATCTGCTCTTTTGTGACTGCCTCTCTTGTGACTGCGTCATTTACCAATACCCCGGCAAGCTGGAATCCGAATGGATTCTTTACCAGAATGTCATCATCCACCGCCATCTGAAAGGCCGGGCGCAGCACTCCACGAATAGTATGAATAGAACTGTAGCTTTTCCCATCTTCCTGCTGCAATTTTATAAGGAATAACTTTGCATCGGAAGTTTTCACACTTCGTATCGTCTTTTTGCCAAATGCTTCCTTCGCAAGTAATCTCTGTACTGTAACATATCCCTGTTTCGTACTTTGCCTTACTCCTGTCTTTGTTTTCAAATATCGGTCTACCAGTTCACAGACAGTCATCTGTCCGTCCACGATATTTACAAGCAAATCCAAATCTGTGTTTACCTGTTTTTCCAACTCACGAAGGGAAAGGCATGGCTTTTTGCCCTTTGGAAGTTTATCCGTAGGTTCCAGTTTCCAACTGTATACAAAATGTGGTTTTCCATCAATATGATATTTATATTGATATTTTCCGTCTGCCCTTATACTCTCTCCCGGTCTTAATACCCTGCGTTTGGAATCGCGCCTTGTCTGTCCTCTTCCTGCCTTTAACATTATCCCCGCCTCCTTAGTTCTGGATGGTTACGCAGATACTTTTCAAAGGCTACACGAAGTATCAGCTTGCGTTCTCCGTAGTATGCCAGAAAATCTTCTCCATCCGTATTACTCAATAAATCATAAAATTTTCTCCGGCTCAAAACAAAATATTCAATTGCCTCAGAAGGATTTAAAATATCTTTTTCTGCTAAACTTGGTCTTGCCATAAAAGTACTTCCTTTCTGCCAAAAGTGGCTGTTTTCACAGGTTCTCGAGGTCATACTATATATCACTCTAAACGCTGATAATATCAACTACTTTCGGCAGACAAACGGAATTATATCTCCGAAGAGGCACTGATAAATTTTTCAAACTGCGGGCGGATAATCAGATACCTGTTTCCACTGAATACCGCAAATCTTCCTCTGTTATCTTCTGCCAGTCTACGCATTTTCTTTGTCCCGATATTAAAATACGATGCTGCTTCTTTGATTGTCAGTGTGTACTTTTCACTCACAGGGACAAGTGTATTTTCCGTAGTATCATGTTTTTCTATTGCCATGTGCAATCCTCCTTCCATACGGGCTGCAGTATTTCCACAGCCCCAACTGCTTAGTCTGCTGCCATCTGAAGTATCTTGACTGCATCCTTACGGATCAGTTTTCCGTCCAGATACTCACATCCCAGATACCCTACCTGTCCACGCATGGCAAACTTTTCTTTCAGTGTGCGGATAGTCAGCGGGAAACGCTGAACGAGCCAGTAATTGCTGAAATCTCCAAATGCGATTACTTTCTGCCCCTTTCCGATAGCCGGCATGGAATCAACAATCTGCACAGGTTTTGAGAAAATCGTTTCATCACTTTCCTTCCACAGATAGTTTCCGGCTGAATCTTTGAGGGTACGGAGTGCCAGAGCCGTTTCGTCATTCATAAGCCATGTACCATGTTTACGGTATTTCTTATCCACGGACAGATACAGTTTGATGATTTCATCATAGCTGATAGCAGAATCACTCTCTGCCGTCACGCCCGTTTCTGCTCCGTCAGTGGCGTGCAGAATACCTGTCGGCTGATTTTCCCCTGTTCCGTTGATAAACGCCTGTTCCTCGCTTGTGCCAAAACAACGTGCCATTTTTCCGATTACATAATCCTCTATGGCAAAGGACTGGTCAGAAGCGAACTCCAATCCAAGTCTGACAAGCTCGGACAATCTGTATGCCTGTACTTCAAACCGCTGGAAATCATCCTCGTTATCTAGGCCTTCCAGGTTGACCATATCACCCCATTCAGCCTGACCCTCACAGTCAAATGTCCAAAGACGGCTGTCACTTCTGGTCGCATTCACAACGGTTGCCAGCTGACGGACTACACTTTCTTTCTGGAGTGCTGCCGTATATTTTTTATTTGATTCTCCGGGCAGATGGTACGCATTTGTCTTGCTTTCACGGTTGTTATAAAGGCTGTCCGTAACTGCCTGTTTTCCTCTCATTTCGTTCCAAAAATCGTTATAATAAGCTGTACTGTTAATCATAATAAACCTCCTGAAAAATTATTTTGTGTCATATAACCACTCTGTCTGCAATAATCCACTGCTTCAGAATAGGACAGATAAAACATCTCCAATGACCCGTCAACCACACGGTAATAGGGCGGGTCACAGGATTCGCTTGCCATGATAATGACCGGGCATCTGTCCCTTAAATTGATGACATTCACACATCTGTACTTGTCTGTTGAAAAATCCGATGGTTCAAACCGCATCGGTGGTGCTGCTTTCTGTTTTCCCATGTATACCTCCTTTTTTCTTAGCAGAAGAAATCTCTGCACAAGAACCGATAGCCTGTTAAAAGTGTGGTTTTTTCTCCACCATCCCTCGGACGCTTGCGGACTACCGTACCGATTGTACGGAGTGCCTGATTAAAATTCCGGCTGTTCTCCGCAAAATATCCATTGTCATTGCACCAGTTGCGGTATGCCTGATACACAGCCGATGTCCGGCACTCCGCATCCTTCTCCTGTTCCAGAAATTCCTCCACAAAAAGTTCCATCTTATCGCTGTCATGCCGATAGGACATGGTGGCATCTTTTACTACTTTTGGCTGGGCAAAACCTTCTTCTTTCAAGATGGTGTAGCCTTCAATCAGCCAGTTTAAGATAGCACTTGCCGCCTCCGGCCTGGAAAATTCTGCTTTCAGATTCTGTTCCTGTTCCCATTCCTCAAAATGCCTGTCAAAGGGAATGATCACGATACGTCCGCTCGAAAACAGTGTCATATCTGTAATAGCCGGAAGATAATTCGTATTCACATACAACTTGAACTGTGGCTTGAAATCAAAACTGTTCTCATGCAGAAATCGTGCATTCAGCGTATCATTTCCCGTCATGCTTTTGATCTGTGCTTCATTCAGCACCAGTCCCCGCCTTGGCTCTGAGATATTGGCAAACCGTACTCCGGCAAGCCGTGCAATATCCTCTGTCGGGTTCTGGCTGTTGGCAGACGGCTTTGCAGCAATCGTTTCCGGGCGGACAGTCAAACCGTAATCTCCCATCACATGAAGTGTGCTTTCCATCAGCGTCCCTTTTCCATTTCTGGTAGTTGCACCATAGTAGAAAAACATACATTCATAGCGGGTATCCCCTGTCAGACCGTAACCAAGGCTTTTCTGCATGAACCTTGCTTTCTCCGTATCCCCACTCATCACCTCTGAAACAAATCTGGTAAAACGTGGATTCTTGGCATTCGGATCATAGGCTGCCCCGGCAATCTTGGTCAGCTTGTCCTGTGGCGTATGCGGATGGAACTCTCCCGTCTGCAGATTCAGTGTTCCGTTCTGACAGTTCAGGTAATAAACATTGCGGTCGAACTCAGACATTGCAATCGGATACACACTCTGGGCATCACTGATATACGTGTTGCGGTAATTCCGGCTCTGCCATTTCGCAGAAAATTCCAGATAGTCCTTTCTTCTGCGCTCATCGGTAATTGTCAGGGCATATCTGACCAGACTGTCCGCAAGGGATTTTGCAAGCTCCATTGTTTTCAGTCCGCCAATGTCCGGAATCCACCGGGTCCCGTCATACACATACCACTTTTTCCTTTCCGGCACATACCTTGCGATATCTTTATACACATCCGCAAACAATCTGCCTGAGCCGTTGTCATTCCACGGGTATCTGCTGTTATCCGACACGTTCAGTTCTATCAGCTTCTGCAGCATATCATCGAAATCGCTCTCCGCTGATGATTTTGCATAAGGCCTGTAGAAATCCAGTGCCTGTGCCACTGCCTTTTCCAGCGTCAATGCACCGTAGGTTGATCCACTCTGCACACGGTCCCACTTGCTCCGCATCAATCCCGATCTTCGGAACATCCTGTCCATCTGCTCTGTGTCACCGCCACACCAGAATGCAAGGATACTTGCAAGCGACATATCCGCATCGCTGTGGGATTTTCCTTCCGGAATTTCTCCATTCCACAAGGCTTTGAACTTTTCGCCCTGTCTGGAATCCGATGCTAGGCGGACCACGGAATCATCCAACAGATAGCTGCCTGGAATATCCTGCACTTCGTTCTTTTTCTTAGGAATCGGACGAAGCATATAAGTTTCCAGTATTTCCCCAAGTTCAACGCTTCGCTCCTCAACACCACGGTTACGGATCACATTTCCTGTCAGAGTACAAAATTTCTTCGTCACACCTGCTGCATAGATTTCCAGACCAAGTTTCTGATTATTGATGTAATATCTGCCCGTATCATAAGACAGGGAAGATGCCTTACATACAATGCGGACTCCCGTGCCGGAGGGACTGAATTCTGTATAGGAGTCCATTTTCCACACGACATCTTCTGCCATTTGTGTCAGCTTTCCACCAAACACACAATGGTCGATATCTACCATGCAGAAATCATCAAATGCACCCATACCGATTCCGTCATAACCCTCCATTGCATTGACTGCCAATCGAAAATCCGAAAAGGTATTTTTATCGGCACTGCTCGCTTTTCTGCCATTTGTCTGATACGGCACTTTTGTCATGCGCCCGTTTCTTTCTTCATATTTCCACAGGCAAAAATATCCATCTTTTTTCAACTGTTCCGGAAGTTTCTCATACATCCTGTGCTCCTCCTTCCCCGCTTATTTTCTGACGTATCATTTCTCTGTGGCTCTTGCCGATAACCACACCTTAAATTCGGAAACAGGAACCAATACCCGCTTGCCTACACGGACGATTGGGAAATCCGCCTCTCTGGTCAGTGCGTATGCTTTGCTCAGACTGATTCCCATCTGCATTGCCATTTCCTGTACGCTCATCGTGACTTTATCCATAGCCATCCTCCTCTCTGCATTTCAAACATGAATTGCTCTTGTTTTCTATCACAGTATACTTTATAATGTTACCAAAGACTATTTTCTATTGGTAAGAACTCGTACCGAAAGAAAGTTCTATCGGTAAGAATGGAGGTAGAATATGAACGAAGATTTCAGTTTGGGGAAAATGAGTGCGGATGCACGACTGACCGCAACTTTCAAATACTATGAAAAGACAGAACAGAATAGAAAAATCATAATCACTGCCTGTCTGGGCGAGGGCGATGTCCCAAGACTCAACCGTGGATACGGCTTAGACGGAAATGAGCTCTGGCTTTCGCTGAATAACCTGTACCAGAGTATCCGTGGAAAAAATGACAACACTGCTGCCGATGATATCATTTCTTGGTGTCAGCAGTACGCACACCCCTACTATGCCTCTGAGGACATCGAAGAATATCGTTGGGATATTGAAAAGGATACGGAATACTGGGATTTTTCCACTAACATTCTTGGTAATTTCACTTTTGATGTTCACACCATGCGGAAAGATCTCGAAAGCCTGTACCGGGATACCCTTGTCATCCTGATGTTCAAAAAATGTCTGGAACGGCTTGACGTTTCCACGGATCTTGCGCAGATCACATGGACGAATGAATTTGCAGATTTTAATTCGTTTCCTATGCAGAAACATCTCGGTAAAATATCAGCTTACCTAAATAAAATGAGTGGCGTAACCATGAAGTTAGGACTGGATGAAAATGGAGAATTGAAGGTCATGCCGGATTTCCATTCTGTTTTTGATGCTGCCCGATTCGCTCTGTCGCAATATGTATCTATCCCTACGGATTACCCCATTGCTTATGCCGACCGTGTGGGCGTTGCCACCTGTGAGTGCTGCGGCCGTCTGTTCATCAAAAACGGAAACCGCCAGAAATACTGTGACAATCCAGAATGTAAAAAGGAACGAAACCGCAGAAAATCCCGCACTGCATATCGCAGAAAGATACAGGAAGAAAATGATAACCGCTGGGCGTGACCACGGCTGTTTTCACACTGGGGCAAGATGTGGCAAGTAATATAGGTTATTTTCTATATAGGCTCTATAAGAATAACCTAAATCATCTGCCACAAGTTGCCCCAACTGTTTTTCCATAGAAAAAGGGCATCGGTCTGCACCGACACCCCATGTCATTTTATCCTTATTCTCCGCAGCGGAATGCTGAATTTCCCGTAAGATTTCTAAGCAGAATCTTTCTCGCTGTCTTATACTCTTTTCCGATAAAGCCAAGTCTGAGCAGAAAACAGCGGAAAGCATATTTGTCATTGTCCGTTTCGGTCGGCTTTGATGATACCCTTTTTGCATCTCTTGCCATATCACACAGCCTTGAGATAAATTGCGTGTAGGCTGCAATATCATCTCCATCCACTGTGTATGGAAACCATGTGAAATTTATTTTTTCATCTGTAATTTCAATCTCTGTGCTGTCCATCCGAAATGCACGTTGAAAAAGTGTCTGCTTATTTGCTATGATCTTCTGCAAATTTTCCAATGCCGTATCCGTAAGACTATCTTTTGGAATTGCTATTGTCAGCTTCTCCTGTTGCACTGGCACTTCTTCGGTTACTTCTGCATCGTCCTGAAACCCACACTCTCGTAACTGCAGAATCAGGTCTTCCACCGTTTCTTCCTCTACTCCCTCCGGGATATGCAGTACTCCCTCTTTGTCCAATCGGTATCCTGCAATATCATATGCACAGCTTGGTACCCGTTCATAATGCGGTGCTGTTCCAAGTATGTTTCCAATCTTCTGTGCTAGTTTTGGTCTCTGCTTTGATTTCAATGTAAATCTGATTTCCTTCTTCATAATATGTACCCGCCTTTCTTATTCGGTAATACATATATCACTCTGACGGCACAGAATAGCAAGACAATTCGGATTATATTTCTGCCAAAATGTACGCAGAAAAACTGTGATTTTTATGCTGCTTTTTACACGTTTTTTCTGCGTATTTCGGTACTATCCGGCAAAACAAAATCGACTTTAGCGATGATATTCTGCGGATATTTTCACATCAACCGACCTTAGCGGGTATCCCCCCTGTTTAATTCTGCGAAAATTCGCACAAAGGGGGCCATCGGTCTTCAGGAAAAAAGGCTGTAGAGATTTGGATACCCCCAGCTATCCAAAATAATTTTATATTTTATCAACTACCGATTCACTCTATTAAATGTTTTTATTTTCTGATATAATAATATGTGATTTAAATAGATTTATATACTTTATTTCCGCATGTATACTCATGGCTTTATACAGCCAATGATTATTCAAATAACAGGAGGAAACTTATAATGGGATTAAAAGAGAACGCTTCAGCCAAACTTAATGCCGCATATGTCGATGCTCAACGGACTATCAATTCAACATGTGCCCACAAGGATTTTATTGATTTTGTAATTGATAATACCCATCTTACATATAAATATGTGTTATTTACAGCTATACTTGCAAAAGCAACAGATGAAAGTATTAATACTTTATGTTTACAAAAAAAATCCGAATTGCCAGGTGCATATGATGCAAGAACAATTTGCCATAAAGTAATTGTGCCTTTTGAAATGGAGGTACTCGACAAGGCATTAGGTGGCTCAAATGAACCATTTTTAAATAAACCTGCTCGTTTTCCAGAACTTTCAAAAACAAACGCTGTAAGGCGCGGCAATGATCAGACTATCCTTAATTCTCTTTGTGACAACCTTCCTCTTATTACTACATCAACAGATGCTTACGAATGTTTAGTATATTTACTTTCGAAGCTAATAAATATAAAAAATTCAAAATCAACTATGACAACTTTCACTATAGAAAAAAATGCAAATCTCCCTGCGCATCTTATGGCATATATGGAAAAAGCCCTAGAGCACAGTTATGAAGGGGAAATCCTTACCCTTCTCGTTGCCGGAACATATCATCTCATGTACAACGAACCAAACGCTACCGTTGAGGTACACCCTGTTAATCAAAGCGGTGCATCAGGTCGTGAAATCAGTGATTTAGATATATATGTTGACGGTTCTTTAGTTGCATCTAATGAGTTAAAAGATAAGGACTATGCCGAAACAGATGTCCGTCACGCGGCAGATAAGGTTCTTTCTGCTGGCGGTACAAAAATGCTTTTTATAGAAGGACCAAGAGCCAATGCTCAAGGGGATTTCATAAATAATATTGAACATGAATATCTTAATAAAAATTTTTTACTTCGAGTTATATCATATGAAAATCTTTTATCTTCAATGATTGGTTCAATTGATAAAATTGATAGTGAAGAATTTATGCATTTTATAATCGAAACTGCCCAAAATACTAAGTTCAAAGATGAAACCATAGCCTATCTTATGAAATTAGCAGATGAATTTTTCGATCTAAATCATTCCAAAAACAAAGATGACTCTACTAAGTAGTTCTACAACAGCGAGCAAATATCAATTTACTCGCTGTTGCGATTTTATACATACTTTTTTTGATATTCAATTACTGCCCTAGCCACAGCTTCTGCTAATTTACATGGTACGGCATTTCCTATTTGTGTGTAGACCTTGCCTTTATTTCCACAGAAAATATAATTGTCTGGGAAAGTCTGTATCTTTGCTGCTTCCTTTATTGTAATTCTTCGTAATCGACTAGGTGCATCTTTAAATTCCGGCACTATTCTTCCATCAATTAACCCCTGATGGTAATCTACAACCCAATCACATTCTGCATTTCCATACAAATACTCTTCATCCACAAATGGTGTCTTATTTCCACCCATAGATGCTGGTAAAGTATTTGAATACCCATCTACATTAATTGGTCTTCCTTGTCCATTAAAATACATCCCCGCATATGGTGATTTTCTCATCACTGGATGTGCCGCAAATGTTATCTTTGCTGTACAAGTATTGGGATTAATATCTGTTCCAGCTTTTCCTAATGATTGTAACAAATCACGAATGACGGGAGCTTTGTTTTTCTGCTGCTCTATCATACCCATCATATGGTGTTCGAAAAAAGGATCAAGACCTGATTTGATTCCTATAAAAAATACTCTTTCTCTTTTTTGTGATACCCCATACTCTGATGCATTTAAAATAAACGGCATACATTGATATCCCATTTTTGTAGCTCTTTCTAAATATTTCTTTCTAGTTAGTTCCCACTTTTCTAATACACCTAATGCTTTTACATTCTCCATTACAAATGCCTTGGGTTGAACTTTTTCAACTACATCTAAAAAGGTAAATATCAATTTACTTCGTTCATCGTTTGGATCCATTTTGCCAGCAACCGAAAAACCTTGACAAGGTGGTCCCCCAAAAACAAAGTCTGCACCTTCATATTTAGCCATATCATTAATTACATTGTTTATATCATCATTAATCATCACACAATTAGAATGGTTTATTTTATATGTTTCGGCTGCTTCTTTTACTAATTCATTTGCAACCACGACTTTAACACCCGCATTCTCAAATCCAATATCCATACCGCCAGCACCTGTAAAGAGTGATACTCCTGTTACGGTATCAGCCATCATTACGCACCTCCATTTTCATCGTGAATTCTAAAAACCAACGACTGATTTTCTGAATCCAAATATATATCAAATTTTGTTTCTCCTTTTTTCACATTAAGATTCGACAACACTGCTTTTGGTAAGCGTATTCTCATATCCTGCTGAACAACATATGTATCAAGATAAATACATGAATCTGCCATATTGACGCCTCCTCTTTTTTAGTCTAATTATACCCTGTTTTTAGTCTAACTTCAACCTGAACATAAATTTTCTTGGTACTAATGTTAACATTAATTCTGTCAAATCCCTTTATCCCACAATCACAATACTCAAATTCTCACAATCACAAAAAGAGCTTGGAGAAAACTTATAATATTTACTCCAAACTCTCGAGTTTCCTTTGCTTTAAAGCAATTTGTAATATTTCTGAAAAATATAATATTAAAATTATCAAATTTTTCCGTTTACTCTCTATTTTTTTTCATTATTTCTTCTCAGGATTTCATCATCGATGAAATCCTGAAATATTGCATAATCTCTTATCCCATTACCGACCTTTTTCATTTTTTCAAGGATTTTATTTTTCTGATTATCAGAGAGGTTAGTCTTGGCATTTTCTGCTTCATTCATCCAATGTTGAATTTCTTGTCCTACTACGCTTTTAATTCCTTGATTCTCGGCAACAATTGTTCCCCTGCCATTCAAAATCTGTGTGTTTGTCCACTCTTCCTGTTCTTCCATTGAATAAAATGTTACAATCATAATTCCTAGCAGATTAGATATCGTGAATGAAGTTTTTCCATTATAAGCAGAATACGAAGTAATACTCCTATGCATAGCTACACTTGGATTTTTTTCAAAATCATAATTACTTGCACTTTCAATTCTATCAAAGAAAAACATATGATTCTGAATATCTGAAACATCTTGTCTCTTACCCAAAAGATAATCTCTCATGATGTTCTCAGCTCTTAACATTGTCAGTAGTATTTCCTTATCAAAAGTCGCATCACAAGAGTACTCTTCCAAATCTAAATATAAACTTCTCCAACTTAGTGAAACTATAAAACAAGTTAAATTCTCGTCATAACTGAATTCTCGCTGCTTATGATCTTGCCACGGATTAAAAATATTACTTGCAAACCAACGTTCCTTGGCACTAAATAGTTCCTCGCAGTCATGGCACAGCATATAATGTTTTTCTATATCCTGTGCTACTTTATTGGGTTCATTTGTTACTCGAATATTACCAAGTGCTGTCTTTATCATTTTTCGTCCTACAAAACGCTGAACAATATGACTAAGTTGAAGTTCCTTATTTTGCCTACACAAAGCACATTGGCCATATACTATTTTCTCCTTTCCCACCTCAATATTCCTCCATACATTTTTCTATTGCTTCTAAGTAGTCCACTACTACTAAGGATTTCTCCCAACACGTTTGCATTTATCCCGATTCCGCTCATGAGCCTTAGTAGTCGAAACCGTAGTAATTCCAAGGATTTCTACCATATTCTGCCCTGTGTTGCCCCAGTCTATGAAGATATGCATTATCATAAAACTGGAGTGCCGTGGCAGATGAATAATACTTTTATCATTTGCTCCTTTTTGTCCGGAAATGCCGTATTTTACAAGGATTTCCGGGTTTATTGTTATATTGTTGTTTACTTATCAGCTAGGCAAATTATAGCATAATTTAGCAAGTTGTGACTACCTGTTAGTAGTAGAAATAGTAGTAAAACGGGAAGTCTTACTACTAAGACATTTTCAATACACCGCAAGTCATCTCAGAAGTATGTTTTGAAAAAATTTCATACGAAATAGTATCTGGTACATTTTTAAACACTAATACAGATGGAAAAGCCATTTTAGTATTATGCTTCAAATATCCCAAATGAACAACTAAAACATCCTCGTCTTCTTTTTCATATATCTCGTAACAAAAAATCTGATTTATACTATCTTTGTATTTTTGCTTGCTCTCCTCATATTCTTCTTTAGCAGATGGCTGGCTAAAAGGCGTGTTTATCTTGTAATTAATTCTTGGTGGCATCATTGGATATCCTGCATAACCAATTATATTCTCTGTTTCTCTAATTTTAAACACCGATTCGGTAAATTGCATTTCTATGAAATCGCCAATCGTCAAGATACCCTGTATCGGTAGTTCTTCCTTTTTTACGATATTCCCTTTCCCTAAATGAAGTTTCACATCAATATCTTCATCAAAGGTTGTTCCCTCATTTGCCAATACCAATTCTACAATCTTGTAACTATCTATAATTCCTAAGAATTCACGATATTCATTTAATTCCTCTATTTTCCAATATATGTCCTCTATTTCAGAATAGTGCTGCTTCTCATCCTCTCCTCCATTCAATGTTGATCCACCACCTAACATTGGACTAATTAAAGATTTTGAAACAGTTAGATTCCCCACATTCTTAATTTCCGGTACATCGACACCTTCTGAGAATATATCTACAGAAATAATGTAATCCAAAGCATCTTCTGATTCATCACCAGCAAGTCGTTCAATAGCAGCTACTCTCACAGTTTCTGAATCGTTACCACTTAATACGATGGTTCTCCATCCTTTTTTATTAAACTTAGCTGACAACTCTCTTGCCTCATCAATACGACTGCAAAAAATCAGGCCTTTTACTCTTTCTCCACTATATCCAAAAAATTCCGCCTGTTTCATCACATTTAAAACACGTTCATCAGATGTCAAATATCTGAAATTCTCAACCTTCTCTTCAGACGATTTTCCAGCATCAGCAATAACTTCCAGATCAGTAATTCCAAAGTAATGAAACGGACACAGCAAGTCCTCTTCCATCGCATTTTGCAAACGAATCTCATACGCAATCTGGTGATTAAAAATCTCATAAATATTTCTGCCTTCCAGATTATCATCACGCTTGTCCGGCGTTGCTGTCATACCCAGCCATAACTTCGGTTTGAAATAATCCATAACTTTTTTGTAGCTATCCGCAGAACTATGATGAGCTTCATCTATAATAATCAAATCCCAATGTTCTTTTTTATATCTACTCAAAGTCTCCTTTTTACTTAATATCTGGACTGTTGCAAACACAAAATCAGCATTATAGTCTTGATACTTACCAGTAACCATCCCCATAGAAACTTTGCCATCAAATACTTTTCGATAAGCTTTTAAAGCTTGCTTTGCAATCTGATTACGATGAACCAAGAATAACACTTTCTTAAATTCAAGTTCTCTTGCTGCAAATGCAGACGCATAAGTTTTACCAGTTCCCGTTGCAGAAATCAACAAAGCTTTATCCTCGCCAGTTTCATAAATCTTTCGAAGATTATTTATAAAACAAACCTGCATAGAATTTGGTTGCAGACGATATACTTCCAATGACAAAACTTCGGCTTGCTTTGCAATTTCTTTTTGTCTCTGAATAATCTTATTTTTTGTATAAACATTCGTATAAACTTCAATGAACTGCTCGAATGCCAATGACTGTTGCGCATTCCATAACTGATCAAATTCTTTAACTACATTTTGTGTATATTCTCCCTGCTTTTTAGAAATAATCTTCGTATTCCATTCCCGATTTGTTGTAAGTGCACTAAGAGTCATATTAGAGCTTCCAACAATAATACGATACATTTCCTCTTTTTTAAAGATATATCCTTTCGTATGGAAACCCTCTTTCGCATTCTCAGTTACAAACATTTTCAGTTCAATATTCTTAAAATTCGCAAGAATACGCAGTGCCTTTGGATCACTAAAGGTTAGATAATCTGTTGTAAGAATTTTTCCAGGAATGCCACGCTGCTCCAATTCTCTAAAAGTCTGGAGAAGCGGTGTAATTCCACCCAGCGTGATAAACGCCACACTAATAGCAAATTCTTCACATGCCAAAAGCTCATCTTCGATAGAGGAGATAACCTTTCGTCCTTCTTTATAGTTGTTCGATACAAACTGTGGCTTATAGGCCAAGTTTGATGAAATATTTTGGTCTATAAAAGCTGTAGATAATCCTTTTTTTAATTGTTCTATTTGTTTAATTATTTCCATCTTTCACCTATTTATCAAAAAGCACTTGTAAAATATCATTTTTTAAAATCACACTGGATATATTGACATTTACATAATCAACACTCTTCATATAAATTATCGATCATTTGCATTCTCAAAATACTTTTTCAGTCATAAATCTATTTCTATAAATATACCATAATATCGGCAATAAATGCAATTTTTTACACAATATCAGTAAACGCAAAATAGCGAGTACCTTGACATTTTTAGGCGGCTGCTTTGCAGCCACCAATATTTAAGCTTTGCGGATTCCTGCCGGAAGTTTTTCTGACCATGGCAAAAGATTTTCCAAAAAGGAACAATCCCTGTCATCCATGTGTTTCGGCATCTCTTCCAAGAGATGCTGCACATAATCAAAAGGTTTCAGATTATTGGCTTTTGCAGTTTCTACAATACTGTAAATGATTGCGGAAGATTTGGCTCCATGGATCGTATCGATCATCTGCCAGTTCTTCTTTCCGATACAGAAACCACGGATTGCCCTTTCGGATGCATTATTATCGATCGGAACATCTCCATCTGTAAGAAATACCCGGAGATATTTTTCCTGATTCAGTGCATAGCCAACAGCATCACCAAATTTATCCTTCTTGGACACATTTATAGTTTTTAGGTACGCAAAAAACGCATCCACAAGTGGTTTGATAACCGCCTGCCGTTGCTTAAGCCGTTCATCAGAAGAAAGGTCCTTCAGCTTCCCTTCTTCCCGATAGATTGCCTGAATCTGTTTCATCAAAAGAAATGCATTGGATTCCTTTTGATAGGATTTCGAAATCAGCTTTAAGGCTTCATCAAATCTGCGGCGACAGTGCACCCAGCATCCGGCAATGGTCAGTTCTTCCAACTCTTTTTCTAAAGTATGGTAGACCTGGTAACCGTCTGTTACACAGATGCCGTCGTACCCTTTTAGGAATTCCCGTGGATGGGATGCATTTCTCGTCTGCTGGTATTCATACAGGACAATCTGCCGTTTTTGATACAAATGTCCGGAACGGTATACCCACATCCAGCTTTTGCTTCCGGCTTTGCGCCCGTCATGGTTTACAAGCACCGGCGTTTCATCTGCCTGGATGACGTGGTAGAAATACAATTCTTTATGAAGATAATCATAAAGGATTGATAGATATTCCTCTGCCAAACGTATGCACCAGTTTGCCATGTTCTGCCTTGTGATCTGCAGGCCATAACGCTGGAATTCCTGCTCCAATCGATAGAGAGGAACTGCGTTCACATATTTTCCATTGATGATCGCAGCACCCAGAGATGGTGATACCAGACTCCCATGCAGTAACGTCTTTGGATGGTCTGCTTTCACCATGTGTTCATCTGTTTTGCTGGCATACACACCGATGTGATGTTCTTCTACTTCTACCTTCGCAGGTACGAAATGATATTTTCTGGAAATGGCATCCGGTAACTGTTTCCAACCCCTGACACCGAATTCCGCTTCCAATTCCTCCGCGGACAGATAATGGTCGATCCGTCTGACCGGAAGCCCGGAAAGATCTGCTTCTTTCTTTCCCTTACGCTTCGGCTGCTTTGGAGACTTCAGTTCCAGATCCTCAGGCTCTGCCGCATTAAGATCACAGACTGCTTCTGCTTCATTGAAAAAGACAATCGTTCCGTTTACTTCTCGAAAACAGATCTGACTGGTATCTTCCATTTTTTCAGAAGACCTGCCAAAACGGTTCTGCTTACCAAGGATCACCTGTTCCATCAGAAGCTGCATTTTTTCATTCGATGCGTGAAGCTCCTTTGTTAAAGCATTCAACTGTTCCTGCTGTTGTAAAAGAAGCTGGATAAGAAACGACTTATCAACGTTATTTAATTGTTCCTCCGTATAATTGACTGCCATAACCAAACCTCACTTTCCTAAGTGGTATTATAGCAGAATCAACAGTTTTTGGCTATTTTTGCATTCTGTTACCTTCGTTACTTTGACGGTGGATAACAGTCATGAATACCTGAAGATAAAAGCCAGAATTTCAGATATTTATGACTGTTATCCACAATCTGAAAAGTTTTGGAATCCAGAGTATCATAGAAACTCACAGAAAACTTTCAGGATGTGAATAACTTTCAATTTTATATTGCACTGGGTAACCCGGTGTGGATGAAAGTGATTTTATTTTCTATGTTTTGCACAAATCATAAGGAGAATCCAGGATCAGGAACTTCTTCTATGGGATGTCTGGCAACGATTTCCAGACCCTGCATCAACATTCGATACTGGTCTGTGCTGATCTCCAGCGCTTCCTCCTGTGTACGAGGCCATCGGAAGTTCCCATTTTCAATCCGCTTATACAGAAGGAGAAATCCATCACCTTCCCAGATGAGTCCTTTTATCCGGTCCGTACGCTTACCGCAAAATAAGAATAATGTATTCTTATCATAAGGATCGAGCTGGAACTGAAAACGTATGATTCTTGCCAAGCCGTCAATTCCTCTGCGCAGATCCGTAAATCCAGTTGCCAGATACACTTTTTTGAATCCGGTACCATCATTGAGCATTTCTGATCACTCCCAAAAGTGTACTTAGAAAGGAGGCAGAAGCCTGGTCGGTGATTTCCAACGTGAGGTTGCTTCCACTTCTGATTATGGCAGCGATTTTATGCTCTGAGGTCGTATTTACCGGATGGAGTGCAGAGGAAGGAACTTCTACAAAGGCTTGTGTATGCTCCGCAGTTTCTAAGTAAGCCTCACGGACTTTCCGGAGTCTCCAGTAGTAACTCGCTTTTGTAATGTCGTGCAGCTGACACCATTCATCGATTTTCATTCCCTGTGGACGGTTTTGACAGTCTCGGATCAAATCAGCCCATTCATTCAGGCGGGTTTGCTGTGCAACTAAACTTGTGTGAGATTTCATGACTCACCTCCTGTGATAAAGTCTAAAAAGTTGAGTACTAAACTATTTAGACTTTGTAGTGATGAGTCTATTATCTCACATCGGATGATTTTGAACAGGTACTCGCTATTTTGCGTTTACCAATATCATACTTTTATCTTACCAATAAAGAAACAGCCGGGTTCCGGCGAAACTTATTAAAGTGCCCTAATCACAAAACAACCATTTTAAATTTTTCAAAAAGTCAGCAGATTGGCACTTTGGGCAGACATATTCCTTTTTGAATTACAGTTTGTGGAAGCTTAAAAATAATAGCTTGAGTTTCCGCAGTTCTGTCCACAGAACACCCAACCAGTCTTGCTGTTTATACACAACTTTTCAAAAATGCCCAAAATATAAGGAATTCTATCTCTTTTTGGTGTAAAATTAAAGTGACCAAACGATAACTTTACTAAACAAAAAGAGAAAGGATCCCTTATGGCTAATTTTACATCAAAAACCTACCAAATGAAACGGGAAATTTTAACTTTTTCCAATAAATTTTCCAAAAAGCTTCCCAAACCGGAACGAAAGTTTATGGCTGACATGAATTATGGTATGCTTGCTTCCAACAGTTGTCTGCTTACAGACATTGTTGACCAGTTACATGAGCATTCCAAAAAGATTAATAGCGTCGACCGCCTTTCCAGACATTTATCAAAAGGCACACCAAAAGACGCTTTAGATGCTTACCTGGACAACATAAAAAAATGGTGTCCGGCTCACCCTGTCATTCATATCGATGACAGTGATGTTGTAAAACCGGATGGTTATAAATTTGAGTCTCTTGGACGGGTACGTGATGGTTCTGAGAGTACCGCTGCAAAAAATGTTTATAAAAAAGGGTATCATGTCACAGAAGCCACTGTACTGACCAACAGCAATCATCCGGTCAGTCTTTTTTCAGAAATACATTCTTCAAAGGAAAAAAGCTTTACATCCATCAATGCTATTACTTTTTCTGCCATGGAGCGTGCAGCTGCACGCTTTGATAAAGCAACCTTTGTCATGGACCGGGGCTATGACGATAACAAGATGTTCCTCAAGCTGGACTCCATGGACCAGGAATATGTCATCCGTCTGACTGCAAAGCGGAAGCTTTTATATCATAATAAATGGGTATTTGCCACCGAACTGCGCAACCGGAGAAAAGGCAAAGTAAAGCTTCCTCTTTTCTACAAAGGGAAAGAGCACGAGGCTTATCTTTCCCATGTAAAAGTACAGATCACTGCATCCAGAAAAAATATTTATTTAGTCCTTGTTTATGGCGTTACGGAGCACCCTATGATGCTTGCAACCAATAAAGAGATTAAATCGAAAAATGATGTGATAAAGGTGGCAAAGCTTTATTTTTCCAGATGGCGCATTGAAGAATATTTCCGCTGCAAAAAGCAGATGTTCCAATTTGAAAACTTCCGGGTACGGAAGCTCAAAGCAATCAATGCCTTAAATTTTTATATCACTTTATGTATGGCATTTCTGGCACATCTTTCCATGAAGCCGGAAACGAATGCCCTTAAGGCTGCCATTATAAAAAAAGCAGCTCCAATAAAAGTAAAAATATCTTTCTGCTATTATCGGCTGGCAAAAGGTGTTTCCGGCATACTGGCTTATGCAAAAGAAGGCATTCGGCTATGGTTCCGACCGAAACGGCCTGCATACCGTCAGCTTTGTCTTAAGCTGGTAGTTTAAACAGACAGGAAAAATACGTCTTCCAAAGTCCGGTTCCGGCGGGGCTTATTTAAGTGCCCCTAATCGCAAAACTGCCATTCTGAATTTTTCAAAAAGTCGGCAGATTGCTCTTTAGGCAGACATATTCCTTTTTGAATTACAGTTTGCGGAAACTCAAGAAATAATAGCTATTGTTTTCTAAGTACTACTTGTGCTATTATAAGAAGGATTGAATTTAAGAAGGATGGTTATTATGAAGACAATACTAAAATGGCCAGGTGGAAAAGAAAAAGAACTTCAAATTATTCAAAGCTGTATGCCTATAGAATTCAAAAGATATATTGAACCTTTTTTAGGCGGTGGAGCTGTTTTTTTTAATGTTAAATCTCCTGTTTGTTGTGTCAACGACAGATCAGCAGAATTAATTAATTTTTATCAGTGTATAACAAAAAAAAATCCTGATTTCATTCATTACCTTGAATTACAGGCTAAAGAATTTACTGCACTAGGAACATTTGTAGAAAATCACCCAAAAGATGTTTTGGATTTATATCACTCACAAATATCTGTTAATGATTTCATACATAAACATATTCCTTTTTTCTCTCAATTGGCAGATAACTATAATGCTATATTTCTCCAAGAATTGAAAAAAAATCTAAACAGCAAAATCAAACGTTCACAAACACTTGAAACAAAAAACGGCGAACTTCCTAATAAAGACAGACTTGATAACATAGAAGCTTCTCTAAAATCTGCTTACTATATGTTTATTCGATATCTTCAAAATCACCCTAGTGAGTTAAGCCCTGGAAGACAAGCAGCTGTTTTTTTCTTTATCAGAGAATACTGCTACTCTTCCATGTTTCGGTATAATAAAAAAGGGGAATTCAACGTCCCTTACGGAGGTATTTCTTACAATAAAAAGGATTTACAGAAAAAAATTGATTATCTTCTCTCAGATAGCGTATATCAAAAGTTAAAAAATGCTGACATCTGTTGTAATGATTTTGAGACTTTCCTCAATGGACTGCATTTAACTCAAAATGACTTTATATTTTTAGACCCACCATACGACAGTAATTTTTCAACATACGCTCAAAATCACTTTGACGCAAAAGATCAAATAAGATTATGTGAGTTTCTCAAGCGAACACCGGCAAATTTTTTATTAGTAATCAAAAATACAGAATTTATCTATAATTTATACAAAGATAATTTTCAAATACGGAGTTTTGACAAAAAATATATGGTTAGTTTCATGAATAGAAATGACCGCACAACACAGCATCTTTTAATAACAAATTACGATATTCCAAAAGAGAACCTATAGTTCTCTTTTGGGATTTTACTTAATTTCTGTTTCTCTTATTCTTTTTTCTGCGGCTTCGAAAAATATAGGATCAATTTCACATCCAATAAAATTACGATTAAGCTCTTTTGCAGCAACACCTGTGGAGCCAACTCCCATAAACGGATCAAATACTGTGTCTCCCTCATTACTTCCTATTGTCATCAAATGTCTTAACAACTTTAAAGGCTTTTGAGAAGGATGTTTTGGATTCTTTAATCGTTCCTTTCCCATACATATCGGACATTCAAAATAATTATGCATTTCATTTTGTTTTGAGAAATTCCATTTATGCTTTTTATTCCATAAACACACAATCATTTCACAACTATTCAAAAAACCATTCTTAAATATTTTAGGCATAGGATTCGTTTTGTGCCATATAAAATATTGAAAAGTATCAAATTCCGGATCAAATGCTTCATGCCATTTTCCTATCAAATTATAACTGGTAAAAATAAAAATATTACCGTCTGGTTTCAAAATACGCTTAAAATCATCAACAAAGTCAAATGGATTTATTTCTTTTAAATCCCATTCTCCCAAATCATTATTAACAGCGCTTCTCCCCGGCAATGGTATATTACCAGTGGAATACTGAGCTATATTATACGGAGGGTCTGTCAATATCAAATCAATTGATTGATCAGGCAAAGTCTTTATGTACTCTAAACAATCAATATTAACTAAATTCATCAACGCGTTAATGCCTCTTCTATTTTCTTTTCAATATCTTTCTCGATTTCAGAGTCATCAAAAGCTTTCTTATACAATTTTACAAAATCTGAAAATTTATATTCCTCCGGTAAAATCTTTTTCCAAAACTCCGAACCACGTAATTGCTTATCCCTTGCAATTTTTCTAAAAATATCTCCCTGAGGCTCATTCCCTTCTCCCATATTGTTATAACACGTAGCAAAAAAAGACTCTCTAAACGTATAGAAATCAAACAAATCATAAAACTCTTCAACTTCTCTTTTATTTGCATCCGTATTCTTTGTATCTAAATTTCCTCCTGCTTTGAGTTCATAACAACTTATAGATTTCTTATCAGCACCAAATATAAATAATAAATCTGCTATTCTATCTAAAGAAGTTCCCTTCTTAGGTTTAATTCTTTTATGAACTTCCTCGGATTTCTCTTTACTCATCTCAAAAAAATACTCTTTAAACATGCCCGGTTGTTGCTTTTTATAACGTTTTCTACCATTTTCAATAATCTCATCTGCTTTTTCAATCGAGGATGCCCACTTTATCTTCTGTTGGTCTCCTCTTCCCATTGGGTCCGATACTGTCTTTACAACTAATCCTTCTCTCGCATCATCATATGAAAGAACCATTAAATTAGGCGCATATTCAGCACCATATTTTTTTCTTGCTAAATACAATGCTATATGCTGCAATCGTGTTCCAAGTTGAGAATCAAAGCTTCTTCCCAACATCATATACATAATGATTTTTTTATTATCGAAAGCGCAAAATAAATTATGTTTTCTATTATTCATATTTTCATCAAAGTTTTCAAGAATTGTTTTTTTCATCTCGCACAATTCATTCTTAATAAACTTTGACAAACATTCATCAAAAGTGTTCGACATATTATTTAACAGTCCTTCTTATCATTTCTTTTATTCTTGAATTAAGGTCAAGTTCCTCTAATGCCATTTTATATAGCTCTGTGAAGCGCTCATATGTAATTCCGTCTGGAAGAATTATATTCCAGAATTTCTTTCCAATAAGGAACATCTCAGGGAAGGCCATATGTTTCTTAACTGCTCCCGTCCATGTATTCCCTTCTCCGTTTTTATTATATAGTGTCGCAAAATATGCCTTTGAATTAGGCACGTTCAACCCAGCATAAATTGTAAGAAGCTTTTCAACATTTGCAGGAGCATTTGAACTATCTAAATCTCCACCAGCTTTAAGTTCGAGTACAACCCAGTCTTTTCCATCAAAAAAAGCCAAATCAACAGGTTTTATGTGATATCCTGCAACTTTATATCTCTGAGCCATTGGAAGTAACGATTTAATGCTGCTCTGAGTAACCCCACTTTCTACTCTCGAACTTCCCTTACCAGATGCCACATTTGTCGCTCTAAATGTAGAAATATTTCCTCTAAGATCTCCATTATCTGTATCAATGTCCGTAACAATTATCTGTCCACTAATTGTGTTAGGGTTGATATTATGTTTTATATTTCTCGGATTAACAATTGTAGGCACATTTTCTTCTCCAAATTTCAATCGAGCAATTCTCTTTGCACATGTCTCAATAGCAAATCCACTCTTTGATTCAAAACTGCTTACAAATACCATATTGGCTGTTATTGTTTCATCAAGCTGACTAAGTAAAAAATTATATCTCTTCTTAATAAAATTAGTTTTGAAATCGCCTTCGATAGTTTTGATTAACTTTGAAAATTCCTCATAAACAATATTATTAATTTGCATTTCTGTATTAGTCACTGCAGTCTCCTCCTATACCTTCAAATAGTTCTGAAATCGTTACACCTAATCCATTTGCAATTTTCTCAATATTTTACAAAAAGATATTCCTTTTTCCTGATTCAACCGTCGTAAAGTAAGTTCTGTCCATATCGATTTTAAGCAATGAAGCCATACTCCCAGTAGTCTTCCTACCAATGCTTATGGCTTTGAGCATCATAAAACTTTAAATAATTCACTCTTTTCTGGACACAATTTCAATCCAATAACCATCTGGATCACTGATAAAATAAATTCCCATTTTCGGATTTTCATAACAGATACATTGCATTTCTTCGTGTTTTCTATGAGCTTCTTCCATGTTGTCCGTAGTAAATGCCAGGTGTATTTCATTATCCCCTAAATCATAATGATCTTTCTCCCAATCGCGCAGCCAGGTCAATTCTAGTTGAAATCCAGTTTTCCCATCCCCCAGATAAACAAGAATAAAGCTTCCATCTTGAGCTTCTTTACGTCTTACTTCCTTTAATCCTAGCGCCTTTTCATAAAACTGAATAGATTTTTCTAAATCCTTTACATTGTAATTATAGTGTGCAAATTGAAAATTCATAATAATCTCCATTCCGCCGCCAAGTCGGCGGCACAAATAGTAATGAAAGTCTTTTAATCCCCCACGTTACTGATAAAATAATTGTTAAAGAAGTTATACTACAAAGCACGGGGAGGTGAGTCGTAAAGACTTTCTTCGGTTTTAGACAGCATAATAATCAGTGTGAGTTCCATCTTTCAAGCACAAATAAGTGGCTCTTTTAGACCGTACAGTAAGAATTGTTTTAACTTCTCTGTTAAATGTGTGGTGGAGCAGTCAATGGCTTCTTTATCTCACTTTGAAAGGAGTTTTGACCATGAAAGTTGTTTATCAAACCTGCTGTGGCGTCGATGTTCACAAATCTTTTCTCGTTGCCACAATCATTAAAACCATTTCCGGAGTAGAACCTTCTTACCAAAAGAAACGTTTCTCCACCTTCAACAATTCGATCCTGCAATTCAAAAATTGGCTGATTGAAAACCAATGTCGGGATGTCTGTATGGAATCTACCGGTAAATACTGGGTTCCTGTATTCAATCTCTTGGAAGACGATATCAACGTCACTATTGCCAACCCCAAATGGGTAAAAGCAGTCAAAGGTAACAAGGATGATACAAAAGATTCCAAATGGATTGGGGATTTGTTTCGATTAGGTCTGGTTCCTGGGAGCTATATCCCTTGTAAACCAATCCGTATCTTGCGTGAATTCACAAGATATCGTTACAAGTTGACTTCCTGCCGTACCAGCGAAAAGAACAGATATCAGAATGCGCTTACTGTCTGTAATGTCGCATTAGATTCGGTTGTTTCCGATATCTTTGGGAAATCAGCTACATCTGTTATTGACTACCTGATTGAACGATCCGACAATTCCATCAACCACGAAGAAATAGCTTCCAGACTTCTCCGTTCCCTAAAGAAAAAGTCTGGCAGTGTCATTGAATCCATCGAAGGGTATCAGATGACCGATTCCCAAAAATACCGTATGCGCCTCGTCCGCGCACATCTGGATTATATCACATCTACAATCAATGATATAGACACTATGCTTGATTCTTTGATTGCCCCTTATGAAAATGCTGTCCAGTTACTGTGTACCATTCCGGGTGTTGACCGTAACAGTGCAATTACTGTTATCTCCGAGATTGGTACCGATATGACTCCGTTTTCTAATTCCAAACGCCTCTGTTGTTGGGCAGGACTGACTCCCGGCAACAATGAATCTGCTGGTAAGAAGAAATCTGTCAGGATAACACGTGCCGGTGTCTACCTCAAACCTGCATTGGTGCAAGTCGCTCATGCAGCCGTGAAATCCGACAAGTCTCCTTACTATAAACAGAAATATGAACGTATTATGAAGCGCCGTGGTAAAAAACGAGCCATTATTGCCATCGCCCGGATGATTCTCACTGCTATCTATCAGATGCTGTCCACTGGTGAAGCGTGGAATCCGACCGATTTATACAAGATTGATATACCTGAACCTTTGAAAGAAAAGCAAAAGGAAAAGGCTATCAAACAGGCTAAGAAACTGCTCATCAGAGAAGGAATTCTTTCCGAATCACAATTAGCTTCCTAGCTTTTCAAAATAATAATTTTTCAAAGGCTGCCATAAGACAGCTTATTAAAGTACGCCATTTGTTGGCTGTCCTCTACTTTCTTTCACAGTATTTCCTCCTGTTATATAAAATAATAATTAAATTATTTCTTACTCCCACAAATCATCCAACGTATCTGCCTTCATAATAGTCTTATATGATGAATATCTCGGTGCCTGAGGAGCCAGTCCTTTTTTCTTTCCTAATGAAATTTTATTAATCCTTCTTAAAGTCCCCTCTCTAAAATGTACAATATATTTGTTCGTATCTTTATACTTTTCAATTTTCTCGACTTCTGCCAAATATGTAATTGCTGAAACAGGAGCTACTTGATATGCTGCTATATATTTAATTTTATCCAACATAGCCCCAGAAATCCTGATAGCAAACCAACAATTATTTTTCATAAATTCTTCACGAAAACCATCTTCTCTTGCCGGAGCGACAATGGTATCTAGTTCATCTGCATCAATATCAGATGGTAAATCTGTCATAATTTCACCTTTAAATGGCGAAAAACGATGCAATTTTTTATTTCCGGATACATAAGTTTGTACTTCTATAACCTCTGTGCTCATAGTCAGTTGTGCCATAACATGGAACAATTCATCTGTTGCCTCATCAATTACAATAATTGCGGCTGGTTTATTTTCGTAAATAACTTTATCCATTAGCTCGTTCATGTTGCTATATCTTGATTTTTCAAAAAACTCCTGCAATTTTTGTTGCTTTTTACCATCTTTCTCAATTTCAGAAAGAAGCGTCTTTTTCATCTTATACTTATCTGTTTCAGAAGAAATACCAAACCGAAGTATCTGCTCTCCAATGTGACCATACACATCATGATTATGTAATTCTACTTCCACAAGATATAAACAAGGGGCATTATGAAAAGTCAAATCTAAAAAATAACCATCTGGATAGCTATTTCTTGCCCTCCCAACATTCGAAAAAGTATTCACTTTACTTCTTGTAGTCTTAACTTTCACCAAATCCCCTAATACTGCCCTATGGAAGTCGGCTAATATATAAAGCTCCATTCTCTTTCAGCCACTTCTGACATCTGCGGTATTCCGGAAAAACGCGTTCTACTTCTGCATAAAAATCTGCAGAATGGTTCATGTGTTTTCTATGGCAAAGTTCATGAACTACTACATAATCAATTACATCATCCGGAAATAACATCAAGAGGCAATTAAAATTCAAATTTCCTTTGCTGGAACAACTGCCCCATCGTGAGCGCTGATTACGGATAGTAATTCTTCCATAACTAACACCCACAATAGGAGCATACTTTTTAACTTTTTCAGGAATAATGATCAATGCCCTGTCAGCCAGTTCTCGTATTTCAGCCACCGTAAATGGCGAAAGCTGTTCTAACACCCTTTTTCGTTCCTGAAGTTTCGCCAAATGTTTTTCAATCCAGCTTTGTTTTTCATGAAGAAATACATTTATTTCACGGCAGCTCATTCCTTTAGGAGCGCGTACAATTAGTTCGTCCATGCGTAATTCTATGGAAATAGTTTTACGTTTGCTGTAAATTATGCTTATTTGCAAGTTCTCAAATTGATGAAACATATCTTTTCTCACATTCCACTGCCACTTTCATCACGCCATCTCTCTTATTTTCGAATACTTCATAAGCTTCCTCGATTTTTTCAAGCGGATATGTATGAGTAATAAGCGGTTCTGTATTCAGCTTACCTTCTGCAATCAAACGCAAAATTTCTTCACAGTCACAACCATCTACACCACCGGTTTTAAAAGTAAGATTTTTTCCATACATATCAGGCAGAGGTAATGTCTGTGCCTGATCATACAGGGCAACAACTGTAACAATTGCATTCGGTCTGGCACATTCCCATGCAAGGCGGAAAGTAGAGTCTGCTCCTGCTGCTTCAATCACCACATCAGCGCCGCCATGCTCGCTGTGATTGCGGACAAATTCTTCGCAGACATTCGGTGCAGCCGTCCATACATCTGGATAATGCTCCTTGATAAAACGTACTCGATTTTCATCTTTTTCACATACAATAATTCGTTTTGGCTTTTTCAGCATAACACACAGTAATGTGCAGATGCCTGTAGGACCTGCTCCGATAATTAAAACCGTATCCTCTTCTGTAATTTCTGAAATTTTTGCAGCCCAAAATCCGGTAGCCAGCACATCGCCTGCCAGTAAAGCCTGTCTATCTGTAACCAGGTCTGGAATTTTATTTAATCCCTGATCTGCAAACGGTACACGGACGTATTCTGCCTGTCCCCCATCAATACGACAGCCAAGCGCCCAGCCTCCATTTTGGTCTGTGCAATTATTTACAAAGCCTTTCTTACAGAAGAAACATTCCCCACAGAACGTCTCCACATTTACCGTTACTCGATCTCCCGGTTTTACATGCGTCACTTTAGCGCCAACTGACTCTACAATACCTACCATTTCATGTCCGACAGTAATACCAGGTACAGCACGAGGAACACTTCCATGTTTAATATGAATATCACTGGAACAAATACTTGCAAGTGTTACTTTGACAATCGCATCTCTCTCATGCATGATAACCGGTTTTTCTTTTTCAACAAATCCAAATTTTCCCTCTGAAATATATGTATATGTTTGCATCCTTCTATCCCCATAACTTTCCGAATTTTTCAATATCTCTCTAGAATACGATTATATCATCAAAAGCCCTGTTCCTCAATTCCTTTTCCAATTATGAATTACTATGCCTATGCGCCAAAAAGGAGCTGCCGCTTGAAAGATTACGACAGCCCCCTGTTTTCTATTGCATTTATTGACGAATATCAACCACTCCTGTTTTCAGTGCCCCTTCTGTAAATTCCACATTTCCACCATAAGTAGACAAATTCAAATACATCTTATCCAAATCATTTTCATTTACAATCCATGCCATGGATACTTCTATGCTCTCTCCCGGCTGTAAAGATGGTATATAATTGCTTCCTCCGTAATCTTCTCTTACGCTTCCATACCGCATCTCCGTTGCGCGGGCAACACTGTTTCCTTCCACATAATCACACGCTTTTTCTGAATTACTGCAAGGATTATAGATAGAATATTTTTCATCTTTATCCTGTAATAACATAATGTTTCCATTATACATCATGTGATTTATTGTAGAATCGCTGTTATTCTGATAAGTCACAGTTACATATACAAGTTTCTGTTTCACTGTTTCTGTCTTTACCACCTCATCCAGTGTTTCTACGCCATCTCCTTTTTTTATGTAAGAAAGTGTATTATCCACCAATTTTCCATCACTTCCCACAGCGTCCTTCCATTCTTGTTGCACAAGTTTTTCATCTAAAAGGCTTAAATCATCTGCTGTCTGAACAGAATGAACCTTTACAGAAATATTGTCTGAGGAAATATATTCCCCTGCTTCATTTTCTCCTGAACATTCCATTTGAAAAGTTTCTCCTACGTCAAAGACTTTTAATTCGTTTTTGAAGACTTCTGTAGTAATTTCAACCTCACTTGTGTCTGTTTCCGGTGAAATAAATTCACTCCATGTATACATGTCTTTTGTTTTCGCTACATGTTCTGTCTCAACAAGGGAAATGTTTTCTGCTACTTTAACAGCTTCTTCTTTTAATACATCATCTCCGATATACATAATCAATACACGGTATTCTTCCGGATATAACAAATACATACGTTGATTAAAACTTCCGTCCTGTTCCAAATCCTGATACTGTAAATATATGCCCTCATGTCCTCCCCAGGTGCCTTTTTCACTTTCCACAACATTTACATCTGTCAAAGCTTTTCCAAAGTCATTACTATCCAAAAGAACTGTATCAAAAGCAAATCCACCTAACATAGGCGTGTCCTTGTAAGAAAGATGTGCTTCGTCTCTCCGTTCCATTCCTTCCGGAATGTATCCTGTTTCAATGGTAACCTCCTTCATTTCTTCAGGTAATCCTTCTTCTTCAGGAATTGTCTCTTTCTCAATTTTCGTTTTTACACTATATTTTCCCTGTTTTTCTATAAGCATACCGTATAATTTTGAACCTGCATAAATAATGGTTGAGCCTCCTATAATACAGGCAGCTGCGACTGCTGCCGCATGAATGCTTTTCCATTGCTTTTTCTTCCTTTTTTCTGATAAATCTACTACAATCTCATTTTTTGCAACTTGTTTCTCCACCTCATCCAAAACTATTTGATGGATAAACTCTGGCGTTTCAGGAATATCTTTTTTTATATCATCTAATTTCATACCAATACCTCCGTCTGTTCAAGCCGCACTTTTAATTTTGCACGGGCTCTGGCTAATCGTTTTTGAACTGCTCCCTCTGTTATCTCCAAAATTTGTGCAATTTCCCTGATGCTGAAATCTTCTCCGTAGTACAAAATAACAGGCATTCTAAGCTCTTCATTTAACGACCTCACCGCCGAATACAACTCTCCATAGTCCGACCATTCTCCCACTTGCGTATATGCTAATTCTTCTGCATTTTCAAGAGAAACACATTTACTTTCTTTTCGGATAATGTTATAACATTCATTTATTAAAATCCGAATAAGCCATGTTTTCGCATATTTCTCTTTTTTCAATGTATCAATTTTCTGAAACGCTTTCACTATTGTCTCCTGAATGGCATCTGCACAGTCTTGATCATCATTTAATATTGTTTTGGCCGTACAATACATTTGACGCTCAGAGTTTATGATTAATTCTCCCAACTTCTCTTTTCTCAATCTCATGCGCCCTCCTTTCCTCATCGGTAATTTCTTTTACATAGATTAGACGTTTCCTAACAGAAAAATATCCCTGAATTTTTTAAAAAATTTAAAATTTTTAAAGAGGCTGTTGCTTTAAACATTATCCACAAATATTTATACACTTTTAGCGAATTTGCCAAGCACGCTTTGAGATTACAAGCTCAAAGTGAGCGCAGACTGAGCGTAAAATGTATAAATATTCGGGATATACACTTAATGCGACGGCCCCTTTTTCTAAACATATTTCGATTGTCCTATTAAAAAATTTATTTTAATCATGCTGATGAATATCACAATATTCTTTAATTTCACCACGCATAAAGTGTTTCCGACAAAGTGGAACATACAAATCATTGGCTCCCAAAGCAATTTGTTCTCCATCTCGTACAATTTTCCCATCCACAACTCTGGCATTAAAATGCGCTTTTTTTCCGCACCAGCAAATAGTGGGAATTTCCTCAATCACATCAGCTAACTCAAATAATCGTTTTGCACCTTCAAACAGTTTCCCCTGAAAATCTGTTTTCAGTCCATAACACAGCACCGGTATGTTATACGCATCACAAATTTCTGCCAGCCAATCAATCTGCTCTGCCGATAAAAAATTTACCTCATCAACTAAAATTGCATCATACTGGTCCTTTTCTATATGAAAATCCTCGACTAAAATACACTCTGCCTGTAAACCTATCCTTGATTTTACAATATTAATTCCATCTCTTACATCAATGCGGGGTTTCAAAATAACAGGGCGTTTTCCTCTTTCCAAATAATTATAATGAACCATTAATAAATTGGCAGTCTTACTGCTTCCCATAGCTCCGTAGCGAAAATATAATTTCCCCATCTTTCTTTTTCCTTCCTTATATCTCTTACAAAAAAAAGACTGTTGCATTTCTGCTTAATGCGACAGCCTCTTTCCCTTTATAAGAGCTGAAAATGGGACTCGAACCCACGACCCCTTCATTACGAGTGAAGTGCTCTACCAACTGAGCTATTCCAGCAATCCTACAAATATTAATTTTAATAGACTTACAACTTATTGTCAAGAACATTTTCCCTTTGTTCTAAAAAGTTCTAAAAAAGGAAGATGCACGGCAACCCTCTGCTATGCACCTTCCATAATATTTTTATTTGCCACAATGTCCGCCGCAGTGGTGATCTTCTCCTTTGTGTTCCCCACATTCACCTTCATGGTGGTGATGATTACACATCGTATCCGGATTATAATTTAAAGTTCCTCCCAGATATGCTTCCACCTGAATATCTGCGTTTCCGCATGCTCCCGGAAACAGACGAATTCCGGCTTCTGCCAATGCATTTCTTGCACCTCCGCCAATGCCTCCACAGATTAAAACCTCTGCTCCTAATTCTTTTAAAAATCCTGCTAATGCGCCATGTCCACTGCCATTTGTATTTACCACTTCTGAGGAAACAATCTTTCCATCTTCTACATGGTAAATTTTAAACTGTTCTGTATGACCAAAATGCTGAAAAACTTCTCCATTTTCGTAAGTAACTGCAATCTTCATAGTATAAACTCCTTTCTTGCCTCTGCCCTTTCCTTCCATCTCTTCTTCTATTACAAAATTCCCTCCACGAATACGCAGTCCGGCTGCTTCCACCAGAAATCTGGCTGTTTTTTTTCTTGCTTCTGTATAAAGACTCTGCACCGTTGCTCTGGCAATACCCATCTCCTTTGCACACTCTGCCTGAGTCATTCCTTCATAATCCAGCAGACGAAGGGTTTCGTATTCCTCTACTGACATTTCAATTTCATGGCACTGCTCTGCTTTCCCTTTTGGAAAAAAGCTTTCACAGACAGGCTTTCTCTTTACTCGTTTTGGTTTATTTGGTCTTGGCATAGGCTTTCCTCTCTTTTATTATTGGCATATATTTATTATTACACTTTTATTAGTATATGTCAATAACTTTTTTAATGTCTTTATACCTCCTGAAAATATCAGCACACATGTTTTTCCCTTGTGAAATAGGACAAAACTTCCTTTATATCTCCTACAATATTGATGGATTGTTTTTTAATTTCTGTCGGTATATATGCTTCCGACAAATTGATGCAGACATAAACAGCTTTTGGATTTTGATAAGTCATTTTCCAGAACGGATATTTAATAATGCCCGGAGTATTCCCTCCTACACCCAATTCCAGATAGAGAATAGACTGTCCCTTATGCTGCCGTAAAAAATCTTGATACCTGCTGGCTGCCTTGTGCCAGCCGTTATCTTCAACAAAAGTTTGGTCTATCCTCAAATTCATGGTCATAGGCGCACCGCAGACAGGACAATATGGAATAAGTTCAGATGGAATACGCATGTTTTTTTGTTCTTCAACCATTCTCTTGACAGCAGCTTCATTGTCATACGTTTTCAAATGGCATGGTCTAGAGCATTGCCACAGACCATAATCTCCTTGTGTATAAAAAAGGCGTTGCTTATCAAAACCTGTATTTTGAAAGCAATGGTCTACGTTTGTTGTCAACACAAAATAATCTCTATTTTTTACAAGCTCTAGCAAGTTTTTGTACAGTTTGTTGGATTTTTGTACATACCGATTGATATAAATATATCTGCTCCAATATGCCCAATGCTCCTCTAAAGTTTCATAGGGATAAAACCCTGCTGTGTACATATCCTTAAAACCATATTTCTTAATAAAATCAGAAAAATTATGTTCAAAGCGTTCTCCAGAATAGGTATACCCGGCTGAGGCAGACATTCCGGCTCCTGCCCCAATCAAAATAGCATCTGCTGTATTAATTTTTTCTTCAAGTTGTTTCATCTGAGAACAATAGCTGTCTGTATATTTCATAGTCTGTATCTTTCCAAACATTGAAAACCACTTCCAATCCACTTTGATTTTGCCGTTTATAATTTGTTACCGTATCAACAGCTATCTCCGCTGCTTTTTCATTGGGGAAATGAAATTCTCCTGTGGATATGCAACAAAAAGCCACACTTTTCAATCCGTAATCCGCGGCAAGTGCCAGGCAGGAACGATAACAGTCTGCCAACAAATCACAATCCCTTTTTGTTACTCCGTCCTGAATAATCGGTCCTACTGTATGAAGTACATAACGACAAGGAAGATTATACGCTTTTGTAATTTTTGCCCTTCCTGTGGGTTCTGCAAATTTCTGTGCTGTCATAATGCGAGAACATTCTAACCGAAGCTCTATTCCCGCTGCCATAAATAAATCCCCTCTCTGACAGGAGAAAGTTCTGCAAGGGAAACAATTTTTTTGTGTTTCTGTTTTTCCTTCAAATATTCATCTTGTATGTTTAAAAATTTCTCTGATATCGCCTTTGGTGAACGTATATTCATAAGGGAACGTAATAATCTTTTTTGTTCTGTTTCATTTTCTGGAATTTCCAGACCATTCCATTCTATACTCTCATTTTTTAAGTATTCAATTAGATAAAGCAATCGTTCCTGCTGTGTCATAACATTCTCCTCCCTATCGTCTTTTGTGGGCATACATGGAAACAGGCAGAAGACTTTCCGGTATTTTTCGATTATTCCGCTACAACGGAAATTCTCTGCTGAATATGCTTGCCGCTTACAGCTTCGTCAACCATAGCGATTGCATAATCCGCATAACTGATTACACTTTCGCCTTTGGAGTTCAGTATCAGTTCCTCACCGCCCAGAATGTATTTCCCGGTTCTTGCACCCTCTGCTTGAAAATCTCCGGCAGGGCTTAAATATGTCCATTTTACATCATTTCTGGTACGAAGTTCTTCTAATGCTTTCCCCATGTTAGAAGCTAGCGGTTTGAAAATATCGGGGAAATCAGCACCATCCATAACCTGTGCCGTATGTTCCGGGTTTACATACAGGCTGCCTGCACCACCGACAATCAGAAGTCTGGTATTTTTGCCGCTTACAATATCGCAAAGATGTTTCAAAGAAGTGCTGTGCTGGGGAAGTGTTTCCGGAGTCCATGCACCGAAAGCATCGATAACTACATCAAATCCCTCCAAATCAGAAGCTGTCAGGTCAAACAGGTCTTTTTTGATAACTTTTGCTGCAACAGACTGATTTTCTCCCCGCACAACCGCAGTAACATCAATTCCTCTCTCTATAGCTTCTTTTACAATCAGTTTACCTTCTTTTCCGTTTGCAAGATTATGATATAGCCGTAAAGCAAATTCGTAAAGTAAGCACTTTTTTGTGCTATAGTTACCTAAAAGAAACTATTGAAAGAAAAGAGGTTGTTTTATGGGAAAAGAATTACCGGCTTGTCCGGTAGAAACAACGTTAATGCTGATTAGCGACCGTTGGAAAGTTTTGATTATCCGCGATTTATTAGAGGGCACAAAGCGTTTTGGAGAATTAAAGAAATCTATCGGAACAATTTCTCAAAAAGTCCTGACTGCAAATTTACGTTCTATGGAAGAAAGCGGGCTGCTTACACGTCAGGTATTTCCAGAAGTGCCGCCACATACAGAATACACCCTGACAGAAACAGGGTACAGCTTGAAACCAATTTTAGACGCTATGGTTGAGTGGGGCGAAAATTACAAAACAAAGTTCTCCCAATAAGGAAAAGGCGGTATAACCCCATTCAAAGGCTATACCGCTTAACTGAAAATATTTTTTCTTTATTCCATTTCCTGTTCTCTGTCATTTGTCAATTTCAATTTATCCAAAATATAGAAAATCAAACTTAAAATCATTCCTACAATACATGCCAGAACCATTCCTGTCAGCTCAATCTCACCAATACTGATTTTAATTCCGGACAGACCTGTAACGAAAATAACAGAAGTCAATGCCATATTTCTGGAACGGCTATAATCCACTTTACCATCTACCAGAATACGAATACCGGATGTTCCAATCATACCATAAAGCAGGAAAGAAATACCACCGATAATCGGGCTTGGAATTGTCTGAATAAGCGCTGTCAGTTTTCCAATAAAAGAACAAACAATAGAGAGTACTGCTGCTCCTCCAATGACATACACACTATATACTTTCGTCATTGCCATAACCCCGATATTTTCTCCATAAGTGGTAGTTGGCACAGAGCCAATAAAACCGGACAGCATAGTAGAAAAATTATCTGCAAACATAGAGCGATGCAGTCCCGGATCTTTAATTAAATCTCTTCCGATAATCTTTCCTGTTACAATCTGATGTCCGATGTGTTCAGAAGCAACTACCAGAATAACCGGTAAAATAATAAAAACAGCTTCCACATTAAATTTCGGTGTTGTAAAGTTCGGCAATGAAAAGAATGCTGCCTCTGCTACCGGTGTAAAATCTACAATTCCACAGATGATTGCAGCAACATATCCTGCTAAAATAGCAATCAAAATCGGAATAACAGATAAAAATTTCCGGAATACTACGGAACCAAATACTGCAACACCAAGAGTTACTAAAAATACAATCACGCTTTCTGTCTGAATTTTTTCATCCAGTAAGCCTGCATTCTTTGCCGCAGTGCCGGAAAGTTCCAGACCAATGAGTGCTACTACCGGTCCCATTGCTGCCGGTGGAAGTACCACATCAATCCAATCCGAACCAAACTTATAAATAATCAGTGACAAGATGCAGCCACAAAAGCCAACAACGACAAATCCTCCCAGTGCATATTCATATCCAAACTTGCTGATAACTACCATTGCCGGTGCGATAAAAGCAAAGCTGGAACCCAGATATGCCGGTGCCTTTCCTTTTGTAATCAAAATAAACAATAAAGTCCCCACACCATTCATGAAAAGAACAATAGCAGGGTTCATGCCAAATAAAGACGGAACCAGCACAGATGCTCCAAACATTGCAAACATATGCTGAATACTTAACGGAATTAAAAGTTTTGGCGGCACTTTTTCTTCCACTTGGATAATTTTACGATTTTCCACTCTTTTTCTCCTTTTTCTTTTTATCCGTACTATATTAGCATGAATTGTGTCAAAATACTACAACAATTTTACTTATAATTGAAATCCAAAATATTCTACTGCATTATTATAAGAAATGCCCTTCACAATCTTTTCTAAAGTTTTCATATCTTTAGGATATTCTCCATTTTCCACCCAGCTTCCAATCAAATCACAGAGAATTCTGCGAAAATATTCATGACGAGGGTAGGAAAGAAAGCTTCTGGAGTCTGTAAGCATACCGATAAAATTTCCCAAAAGCCCTAAATTTGCCAGAGAAGTCATCTGTTTTACCATACCTGTTTTATTATCATTAAACCACCATGCTGAACCCTGTTGAATTTTTCCCACTGCATCACTGTTTTGAAAACATCCTATTATTGTTCCAATCAATTCATCATCTTTGGGATTTAAACTATACAAAATTGTCTTGGGCAAATTTTTTCTCTCATTTACTGCATTTAAAAAATCCACCAGCTCTGTTCCTGAAGCAATATCTCCAATACAGTCAAAACCTGTATCCGCTCCGATTTTTTTATACATCTTTCTATTATTATCCCTTTTACAGCCGTAATGAAGCTGCATAACCCAATTTAACTTTTCATACTCTTCTGCCAGAAAAACCATACATGCTGTTTTAAATTTTGCAGTATCTCTTAAAGAAATTTTTTTGTTATAAAGTCGGGCAGAAAAAATTTTCTCTATCTCATTTTCTTTAACCGGAATATAAACCATATAAGTTAAACCATGATCTGAAATACAGCAACCCATACTTTTAAAATATTCCATTCTCTTTCTCATTGCTTTTTTCAAATCCTGAAAATTCTGAATTTCCATATCTGCCGCCTTTGAAAGCTCTTTCAAATAATCCAGATAATCCGACTTTTCTATATTCAAAATTCTATCCGGTCTCCATGTAGGAAGTACCTGTACATCAAAACTTTCCTCTTCTTTTATGATTTTATGCCATTTTAAATCATCGATTGGATCATCTGTAGTACAAAGTAATTTTACATGAGACTGTTTTATCAGATTTTGTGCACTCATAGAAAAGTCCTGAAGCTTAGCATTACAGATTTCCCAGACTTCCTGGGCTGTATCTCTGTTTAAAATACCTCTATAACCAAAATATCTCTGAAGTTCCAAATGACTCCAGTGATATAGTGGGTTTCCAATTGCCTTTTCCAGCGTTTCTGCCCATTTCTGGAATTTCTCCCTATCTGATGCATTTCCTGTAATATAATATTCCTCTACTCCGTTTGCACGCATCTGTCTCCATTTATAATGGTCGCTTTCCAGCCATACCTGTGTAATATTTTCAAACTTTCTGTCTTCTGCAATTTCACCAGGCTGAATATGGCAATGATAGTCTATTATGGGCATTTTCGCCGCAAAATCGTGATACAGTTTCTTTGCAGTATTGGTGGACAGTAAAAAGTCCTCATCCATAAACGCTTTCATAAGTTTCTCCCTAAATATCTTAAAATTTATCTTTTATTTAAGGATTTCCTGACTTTCCCCGTTTTATTCTGTTACCATTTCAACAGCGTACTTCCCCATGTAAGTCCTGCTCCAAATCCGGTCAGAACAAGGATATCTCCTTTTTCCAGTTTTCCTTCCTTATTCATCTCATCCAGTAAAATAGGAATACTTGCAGCGGAAGTATTTCCATATTTTTCTATATTTCTGGGAAATTTCTCTTCTTTTTCTCCCAATTTCTTAGCAACACCGGAAATAATTCTGCTGTTTGCCTGATGAAGAACATAATACTTCACTTTTTCTTTTTCTGTTTTTCCTTTTACCAGAACTTCCTCAATACATTCCGGAACTGTTTTTAACGCAAACTTAAATACCTCCTGTCCATCCATCTGAAGATAAGAGCTTCTCTCCTCATACCCCACAGAACAGCTTAGAACATTTCCTCTTCTGCCGTCTGCATGCTGCACAGAAGAAAAAAGCCCTGTTTCCGATGCTTCCAAAACCACTGCACCTGCCCCATCTCCAAATAAGACACAAGTCCCCCTGTCCTGCCAATCTAAAAAACGTGTCATGGTATCTGCACCGATTACCAGCACTTTTTTACAAATACCGCTGTTAATATAGGCATAAGCCGTATTTAATGCAAACAAAAATCCTGCACAAGCCGCACTCATGTCAAAGGCTGCTGCGCTCTCTGCCCCTAAAACAGCCTGTACCTGACAGGCTGTACTTGGAAAAAACGTATCCGGAGAACAAGTTGCCACAAGAATTAAATCAATTTCTTCTGCATTTACATCTGCAGACTGTAACGCTTTCTTTGCTGCCTCACAAGCCAGACTTGCAGTTGTTTCTTCTTTGGCAATTCTCCTTTCTTTTATTCCTGTTCTTGTAACAATCCACTCATCGCTGGTATCAATAAATTTTGTAAAATCATTATTTTTCATGCAATACGCAGGAACAGCACTTCCTGTCCCTATAATCTTTACTGTCATAATTTCTCCTTGTTTATATTTAATATTTCAAATATTTTGTATATCAAACTATTTTCCTAAAGTATACATAGATTTCCTGTATTTGTCAATAATTACAAGCTCAAAGTGAACGCAATAAAAGATGACAGCCTTTACTGACCATCATCTTTGTAAATTTTCTTTATTTCCTGTGACAATTCTCGGTTTAAATCATCCAAATCAATTCCGATTCCAGGTGCCATATAAGGCATCTGGTTTTGTTTATCGTATTGTTTTTTTCCTATTTCATATTCCTGAGTTTTGTCAAACTCTTCACGATTTGTCACCTTCAAATCTTCTTCATCATAATCCTCTTCGTCAAAAACATCTTCCTGATATTTTTTCCTTTTTGTCCCTGTTTTCTTATTATTGCTGCTATTGTTCTTCTTTCCTTTTGTACTATGATTTACTTCTTTGACTTTTGTCTTTTTCACTACTTTTTTCTTCTTTCTACCGCTTGGCAGATGAAACAGTTTTGCTTCCCAGTCTTTCTCCTTCATAAAAGGAGATGCCTGGACCGCCACACCGATAGCAGCCATAATAAGACCTAAAATCAGCTCCCCTGCTCCGGCATCTTTTCCCAACATTTCCAACAGTAAATGAATACCGCCCACGCCTCCGCAAAGAGCCGTAATTCCGATAACCATTTGTTTTTCATAACCCAGAGCAAAAGTTCCGGCAAACAAACCGATTATTAAGGCAATGAAATGCTGTGTAAGCGTTGCGTCCTGAAAAAAAGAAACTGCAATACCATATACCAGTCCGGTACACATAACAAACACACCAAACTTATACAAAAGCCATGCCAAAAGTCCGAAAATCAAGGCTCCTGCTGCCGCTGCAAGTCCTGCCATCATCTTGTCCTGCAAAAAGTACAGACCGGCTCCAAAGCTGGCTCCACCGCCCATAAGGATACCTAAAATGCATCCCCATACCTTTCTTAATCGATATCCCATAAAACAGTTTAAAAAAGCAAATACTGTTCCAATGAGATAAATCAATATCATATATTCTTTCGGTACAAAATTCCATAACCCTTTGATAAGTTCTAATATCTGTTCTCCCTGTATATTCATAAATTTTTACATTCCTTTCAGATATACGTGCTTAATGTACTTGAGTGTTTCTTTCTCCCCTCTGTCTGCTAACATCCTGAGCAAAAATTCCAAATCTTCATTCGTCTTTTCATGAACAAACCACAGCTTTTCCTTACTTTTCAGGAAATATTCCAAAGGTGCCGCATCTGTGTATGTAGCCGGATGATAATTTCTCGATGCACTAATTCGGTCCATGACCATTTCTGCAATATACTTTCTTGGCATAGGCACTCCCTGAATAATCGTATCGCAATCAATTCCATAATCAACCCAATGTTCAAAATGATGCTTATTCCTTCCATAATGGTGAATCCATGAAGTAGACAGCCCTGTGGCTTCTCTTTCTGCATTATTAGGACTTCTTGTTCCCTGATAATACCTGCATCCTACAGAAAATTCCGTCCATGAATATTTTGATAAATCATGGAGTAATCCCTGTTTATAAAGTCCTATTTTAAAGCAATACTTCATCACTAAAAGCTTGTGCCTTGTAATCGTTTTAAAATGCTTCCAAATCCGCATACGTCCTGTTCCTGCTTTCCTGCTAAAATCATAACTGTCCTTGGAGGTACTTCTATGGTTTTTTCTGTAACTTCTGACCCTTCTTGCAGTCTTTCTTCTTTGTTGCTTTCTGTACAAAGAAGAACATTCCATTTTATTTCATTTCCTGCACCCGGAAGAGCAATCTCATGAGAAATCCAATGAAAATTAAATGCTAAAAATAAAAATTCAGAAGCTTTTCCTGCATATTCATTACAATATAAAATTCCTAAAGAGCGAACTTCCTTATCCTTTTCTACATACCATGCCTGCCTTCCATGATAAGACATATCCGGATAGCCAAGCGCCTGATAATCACTGCCTTTTAATTCTTTTTTCCAGTGTAAAATAGGATTTTCCCTTCTGATTTGAATAGCTCTTTTTACAAATTCCCATAATTTTTCCTGATTTTTTCTTCCATTCCAGTCAATCCATGATAACTCATTATCCTGACACCATACATTGTTATTTCCCTTTTGTGTATTTCCCCATTCATCTCCCTGGAAAATCAAAGGTGTTCCCTGACTGAATAATAAAAGAGAAAATGCATTTTTCATCTGTTTTAGACGAAGCTCTTTAACAGATGTTTTTCGAGTCACACCTTCTACGCCACAATTCCAACTGCAATTATAAGAAATTCCATCTTGATTTCCTTCTCCATTGGCTTCATTATGACGTTCTTCATAAGAAACCATATCCATAACTGTAAACCCATCCTGATCAGCCATGTAATTGATGACACCATTACACAGAGGATTTCTCTTCTGACGGAACATAAATTCTTCTGCCATATTTTCATCCCCTTTTAATACATGGCGCATAGAATATAAAAATCCTTCATTATATTCTGCTGCATTTTTAAATTTAGGTGCTTCCCCATGTAAAATATTATAACCATCTACATCATGGAAAAACAACTTACAATCTGCCAAAATTGGGTCTTTCATAAACAGTTCCTGTGAAATCCCCTCTCCCATAATATGAAAACCATCAATATGATAAGTAATCTTCCAATACCTAAGAACATCCAGAATTTTTGCAGGTGCTGTATGTTTCCCAAAATAAAATTCCATCATACATTCCATATCAGCCTGATGAAAAGCATCTATCATCTCGGAAAATTCCTTTGCCGGATTTTGGGTTGCACAAAAAGCTGCTTTAGGAGCGAAATAACAGGCATCTTCTGTATACCCCCAGCAGTTTACTCTCTTGTCTGCTGCGCTTTCTTCTGTCGGATGCTCCCCTGCTTTGCCTCTTACACGAGGTTTTTGAAGTTCTCTATATTCATAAGCCGGCATCAAGAGAACACCTGTAATTCCTAAGTCTTTTAAATACTCTATCTTTTCCCTGACCCCCTGAAAAGTCCCCTTATGTTTGACTTTAGAGGTCTTGCTTTTTGTAAAACTGCGTACCTGTAATTTATACAGAATAGAATTACAAAGTTCTATAGGAACGAACTTATCATCATTCCAATGAAATTTACTTTCCAGATACCCACAACAGATATTTTCATCTTTTTCTCCAAAAGAAGCCGTATGATACAAAATTTTTGCATACTCATCCTGTATCACTTCTCCATTTATTTTATAATTGTATTTCAGCGGATATTCGCAAATTCCTTTTACTTCCATAGAAAGAAGGTTTCCATTTCTTCCTTCCTGCAAAAATGGGATTTCTAAAACTCTCTCTTTTGTATAAAGCAGCAAAAAAACTTCCGCATCCTTTTCTGCTTCTAAAGTAAATACAAAACCATCTTTCTTTTTTTCCACACCTTGTATCCATTTATTTCCCGGTGCTGTTTCTATTCTCTTTTCTCCGCACATACTTCCTCCATATAGTCATATACTGCCGGAGCATCCCTTTCGTCCGTTAAAGTCACCAGAATGTCTCCCGGAAACAGTATCGTTCTTCCTTTTGGTATCAATTCGTTTCCACCCCGTTTTATTGATACCAGCAAACAATTTTTAGGCCATTCAATCTGCTGAATCATCTTATTCTGCAGTAAGCTATTATGACAAATCACAAATTCCTGCAAAATTTTTTCACCTGTACCTTCCGGGATATTTTCACCCCGTCTCTTTAACAATCCACTTAAAAGGCTTTCATATATAGGTTCTGATTTCAGTGCCGAAGCTACCAGATATGCCACAATAGACACTAAGGACATAGAAAGCATCTGGCTTGCCTGACCTGTCATTTCAAAAATTAAAATAATTCCTGTAATAGGCGCTCTTACAATAGCTGTAAAATATCCTGCCATGGCAAGAAGAACCATATTACTGATATAAGAAGCATCCAATCCCATGTACTGAACTGCAAAATTACTGTAAACTCCGCCTAAAAGCGCGCCTAACACTAAAAGAGGAAAGAAAATTCCACCAGGAGCTCCCGATCCAAAACAAATCAAAGAAAACAGAAATTTCGCCACAAATAAAATCAAAAGAGAGGTAAGCATCATGTTTCCCTCTGCCGCCATATCAATCAGAGGATGTCCGCTTCCTAATATCTGAGGCATAACAAGACCTAATATACCGGCAAGCAAAAAGGGAATAAAAAGCCGTGTTGTTTCATTTAACCATTTTGCTTTAAAGTACAAGCTCTGCACCCAGATTGTCATCTTATTATAAAAGGCGCCCATAATCCCTAAAAGAATACCTAAAATCACAATATGCCAATAATACTGAGGCGGCATCTCCATTCCCACATCAAACTGAAATACCGGCTGAAATCCCATAAACTGGCTGGAAATATAATCTGCTGTAATCGATGCCGTCATAACAGATATTAAAACCGACACCGAAAAGTTTTTATGTATCTCTTCCAGAGAAAACATAACTCCCGCTAAAGGCGCATGGAAAGCTGCCGCCAGTCCTGCACTTGCACCACAGGTAATTAAATATTTCTCCTCTGTTTTTCCTCTGTCTAAAGTTTGAGAAATTGCTTTTCCTGTCATAGCTCCAATCTGTATAGACGGACCTTCTCTTCCAAGGGATAGGCCTGAAAATAATGATAGAAAACCACCCAGAAACTTTGCAGGCAGCACACGCTGCCACACCTGATTTAATTTTCCCATCATCTCTCCCTCTACCTGAGGAATTCCGCTTCCGGAAATCATGGGTTCATATTTTACCAGTTTTCCCACAACACAGGCAATGATAAACAGTGCTACAAACCATAAAACTGCTGCCAGCGGCTCTTGTCTTGCATATTCTAACACTTTATTCATGCCTTTGCCTGCATATTCTAAAATAATACGATACAAAAGTACGACAAGACCTGCAACAGCCCCTACTAAAAATCCCTCTGCTGTAAGAATTGTTTTAAAATGCTCTGCTCTTTTCATTAAATGAGATGTATCTTTCTCCAAGTTCTTTTCCCCCTCTCTGATAAGAACAAAAGTATGCCTACAAAAACAATCATTCATTTTCCATTATACGTGTCTGGAAATAAAAATGCAAATCCTTTCTGTATTGCATTCCTTTTCCGTATCTGGTAAAATATTTTTAAAACTTATAATGAAGAAAGAGGTCAGAAAATGAGCGAAAAAACATATACAACCGATATTGAAAGCTGCAATCCAAGCGACTGCGCTTCCTGCACTGCAAATTGTTCCAGCGCAGGTGGAAACAACCAGGGAACTATCCCAAAAGTTCCAAATCCTACTATTAAATTAACTCTGGAAGATGACACTGTTTTAGAATGTGCTGTACTTACCACTTTCCCTGTGGAAGGTTTTGGAGAATATATTGCACTGGTGCCATTAAATGAAAATGGAAAAAATACAGATGGTGAAACTTATTTATTCCGTTATGCTGAAGAAAATGATTCACCAATTGTTACTAATATCGAAAGAGAAGATGAATACATGGCTGCTGCTGAGGCATTCCATGATTTCATTGCCAACTTAAAAACTGAAGAAGAACTGGAAAAAGAAAACTAATTTTTAGCGGATATAAACCTCAGCATTCCATTAACAAACAATAAGACTGTTTTGTTTCCCATGGAATGACTGAGGCATATCCACTATTCTATACTTGGTATTTTAATGTCTATTTCTACATCTTTTTCATAATCCACTTCCGGGAAATGAAATCCAAACATCCGATAAAAATCTTCCCAATATCCTTCAATATCTGAAATTTCCGCTACATTTTCGGTTGTTACCTGTTCCCATGCAGAAATCACCTGTTGCTGTACTTTATCTGATAATTCCCAGTCATCCATTCGAATTCTTCCTTCATTATCTACCGATACCACTTCTTTTGAAAGTTTTTCTTTAAACAAACGAGCAATCTGTTCAATACACCCCTCATGATTTCCCTCTTTTTTCATAACTTTATATAAAATAACAAAGTACAGGGGTACAATAGGAATTGCTGCACTTGCCTGTGTAACCAGCGCTTTATTTACTGAAACATAAGCACTGATTTCAGGAAACTTCTGTCTGATCATTTTTGCTGTATTTTCCAAATGACGTTTTGCCTGTCCAATGGTTCCATCAAAATAAATCGGATAGGTAAGCTCCGGTCCAATATAAGAATATGCCACAGTCAATGCATTTTCTTCTATAGCATCTGCTTCTTTTAATGCCTCTATCCATTCCATCCAGTCTTCACCGCCCATAACTTTCATGGTTCCCTGAATTTCTTCTGGTTTGGCAGGTTCTACTGTTTTCTCTACTATCGTATTATTTCGTAAATCCAAGCTCTTTTCTGTAAATGCCTCTTTTGTAGTTTTCAAAGAAGACACCCACAAATTTCCATCTTTGTCTGTGCGTCTGGGTGCCGCAAGGCTGTAAATCACCATATCTGCTTTTCCCCAGTCTTGTTTAATTAAATCAATGGTCTTTTTCTTTATTTCTTTCGAAAAAGCATCTCCATTAATTGATTTTGCGTAAATCCCTGCTTTACGAGCTTCTTCTTCAAAAGCTGCTGTATTATACCATCCCGGTGTGGCTGTGCGTTTCCCATTAGAAGGCTTCTCAAAGAAAACACCGATCGTTCCCGCCTCACATCCAAATCCTGCTGTAATTCTGCTTGCCAGGCCATATCCTGTAGATGCACCGATTACCAATACTTTTTTAGGTCCTTCTTTTATATTCTGAGCCTTTACATAAGCAATCTGTTGTTTTATATTTTCTCTGCACCCTTCCGGATGTGCTGTAGTACAAATAAATTCTCTTACTTTTGGTTCTATTATCATGCTTTTATCCTCCCGGAGTTCTAAACTATTATGATTTTCAATTATTTTGACTCTCAAAATATATTATCATAAAAAAAGATAACATGCAAGTGTTTACTGGCATGCTATCACTTCTTTTATTTCCCTGTTGTACTGCCAAATCCGCCATTTCTTACAGCAGTTGCGTCATCATCTACTGTAATTCCATATTCTAAGAAAATTCCCTGTGCAAATCCTGTACCTGCTTTTACCTGAACAATTTTTCCTTCGTTAGAATCATTTGTAATTTTAATGAAAATATGACCTTCATTGTCAGAATAAAAATAATCGCTGTCAATAATTCCCACTGTATTATTTAACTGTAAACGGAATTTAAAGCCTAATCCACTTCTCGGATATAATTTTAATACCCAGTCATTTTCCATTTCCGCACGAATTCCCGTAGGAATTTTTAAGCTTTCGCCGGGTTTCAGTTCAAAATCTACCGGACTGAAAAAGTCATATCCTGCACTTCCTGCTGTTGCTCTTCTGGGTAATTTTAATGTTTCATAAATTTCTTTTGCTTCTGCTTCGCTTCTTTCTGCAAAGCAATCCAGAAATCCTTCTACAAACTGTGTCTCACTTACTTTATGAAACTTTGCAATTCTTCTCATCTTTCCTCCTAGGCATGTAATACCACTGTTCCTGATTTCAAAGACTGCTGCACATCAATAACTCTTTGATTGGAGCTGCCTTTCCATTTCAGAGAAACATCTTTTTTTTCTTCTACAAATTCTCCATCGACCAGTACATCTACATATTGCATAATATCCATATCACAAATTGTTTCCCATACAAATCCTGTATACAGCCAAATCGTCTTTTTCGGATATTTTTCTTTTATTTCTCTTGCTAAATCTGTTACATCAGAAACATTCCCCCAATATAGCGGATCGCCGCCGGAAAATGTAATTCCCGCAATATAACTCTGATTTAGCTGCTCATAAATTTCTTCCTTTGCAGCATCATCAAATTCCAATCCACTGTTGGGATCCCATGTCACCGGATTTTGACAGCCTTTGCAGCCGTGGTCGCAGCCCGCTACCCACAAAACAGTCCGAAGCCCATCACCATTTAACATATCGTCTTTTGTAATATTATGATAACGCATATTCTCACCTCTGCATTTTCCTGTTTATGGAGAAAAAGGACGGATATTCTTTCCTATGCCGTCCTTTAACCTCTCTATATACAATTTTTATGCTTCTTCTGGAACATCTTTCATGCTAAAGCTGATACGTCCCATTTTATCTTTTCCAAGACAAACAACTTTAACAACATCTCCAATAGAAAGTACATCTTCTACTTTCTCAATTCTTTCTTTTGCAATTTTAGAAATGTGTACCATTCCTTCTTTTCCAGGTGCAAACTCTAAAAATGCTCCGAATTCCTTAATACTGATAACTTTTCCTGTAAAAATCTGACCTTCCTGATAGTCTGTTGTAATTGTCTTAATATATTCTACTGCTTTATCCATCATATGCTGGTCTGTTCCGCAGATAGATACACCACCATTGTCATCAATATCAATTTTTACACCTGTTTCATCAATAATTGCGTTAATTGTCTTTCCTCTCTGACCTACTACATCACCGATTTTTTCCGGGTCAATCTGAATTTGAACAATTTTGGGCGCATATTTGCTCACTGTTTTTCTTGGAGCAGAAATACATTTTTCCATAACTTCTGTTAAGATATATTCTCTTGCTTCTTTTGTTCTTGCAATTGCTTCTTCAATAATCTGTCTTGTCAGACCATGAATTTTAATATCCATCTGAATTGCAGTAATACCATCGTGTGTACCTGCTACTTTAAAGTCCATATCGCCGAAGAAGTCTTCCAATCCCTGAATATCAGTAAGTACCAGATAATCATCATCTGTCTCTCCTGTAACCAGACCGCAGGAAATTCCGGCTACCGGTTTCTTAATCGGCACACCTGCTGCCATTAAGGACATAGTAGATGCACAAATGCTGGCCTGAGAAGTAGAACCATTCGACTCAAAAGTTTCAGAAACTGTACGGATTGCATAAGGGAATTCTTCTACTCCCGGAATAACCGGTACTAAAGCTCTCTCAGCCAGCGCACCATGTCCGATTTCACGGCGTCCCGGTCCTCTTGATGGTTTTGTTTCTCCAACAGAATAAGATGGGAAGTTATAGTGGTGCATATAGCGTTTGCTTACTTCAAATTCATCCAGTCCGTCTAATCTCTGTGCTTCAGATAATGGCGCCAGAGTTGTGATTGTACAAATCTGTGTCTGACCTCTTGTAAACATAGCAGAACCATGTACTCTTGGAATAATATCTGTTTCTGCTGCCAGAGGACGAATTTGTGTAATTGCTCTTCCATCTGGACGTTTATGATCTTTTAAAATCATTTTACGAACTGTCTTTTTCTGATACTGATAAACAGCTTCTCCTAATACAGCCAGCCATTCTTCATTTTCTGCAAAAGCTTCTTCCAGTTTTTCTGTAATCGCACGGATATTTTCTTCGCGAACCTGTTTTTCATCTGTAAATACAGCCTCTTCCATTTCTTCCGGTGTTACAATTTCTTTGATTGCAGCAAATAATTCTTCTGGAACTGCACAACTTTCATAGCTGTGTTTTTCTTTTCCGCATTCTGCAACAATTTTATCAATAAATGCAATAATTTCCTGGTTTACTTCATGAGCTTTGAAGATTGCTTCAATCATTTTTGCTTCAGGAATTTCATTTGCTCCTGCTTCAATCATGATAACTTTTTCTCTTGTAGAAGCAACTGTAAGCTGGAGGTCAGAAATTTCTTTCTGTGCCAAAGAAGGATTTACAACCAGTTCTCCGTTTACCATACCAATCTGTGTTGCTGCACAAGGACCGTCAAATGGAATATCTGAAATACAAGTTGCAATAGAAGAACCCAGCATTGCAACAACTTCCGGATTGCACTCTGGATCAACTGCCATAACCATGTTGTTTAAAGTTACATCATTTCTGTAATCTTTTGGGAATAATGGACGCATTGGTCTGTCAATAACACGGGAAGTTAAAATTGCGTGTTCACTTGCTTTTCCTTCTCTTTTGTTAAATCCACCCGGAATTTTACCTACTGCATACATTTTTTCTTCATATTCTACACTTAATGGGAAGAAATCAATTCCTTCTCTTGGTTTATCAGAAGCTGTAGCTGTAGACAATACAGTTGTATCACCATAACGCATAAGTGCAGCACCATTCGCCTGTTTTGCCACACGTCCTATATCAACTGTCAGTGTTCTTCCTGCCAGTTCCATTGAAAAACTCTTATACATACTTTTGTCTCCTTTTTCCTATTTAACTTAACAGCAAAGCCCGTCCGAAACAACTGAAAAATACACTTCTTGAAATATACTTTTCAGTGGTCTCGGTATCTGGCTTGCGTGAAAAAAAGGGCGGAAAACCTTCCGCCCCGTCCTCTGGTTCTGATTATTTTCTAAGACCTAAACGCTCAATTAAAGAACGGTATCTTTCAATATCAGTTTTCTTCAGATATGCAAGTAATCCACGTCTCTGACCTACCATTTTCAGAAGACCACGTCTTGAATGATGATCTTTGTGGTTTGTTTTCAAGTGCTCTGTAAGCTCCTGAATTCTTGCTGTTAAAACAGCTACCTGTACTTCTGGTGAACCTGTATCACCTGGTGTTCTTGCATATTCTGCCATGATTGCCTGTTTCTTTTCTTTAGAAATCATTTTGTTTTCCTCCATTAATTTTAATCTAATCGCCGGTAATTAAGGAACGGTTGGAGATTCCAATTTCTGAATTACGGCTAATTTCAACGTTTTGAGTATAGCATATCATACATTGCTTGTAAAGAAGTATTTATACAATTTCCTATGAAATAAAAAATCTCGCTGCGCTTACAGCATGTGCCCTGTACAAATTGGAAACTTTAATTCCCGAAGCCGAACTGCTGGCATGTACTACTTTTCCGTTTCCAATATACATTACCACATGATAAACAGAACCGTTTTCCGCATAAAAAATCAAATCGCCGGGCAAAGCTTCTTCCACAGAAATTCTGGTGCCTGCATTTGCCTGATCCGCAGCAACTCTTGGCAGGGAAATACCAAATTGTCTATAAATGCTCTGTACAAATCCAGAACAATCTGCTCCGTTTGTGAGACTGGTTCCTCCCCATACATAAGGATTTCCTACAAACTGCAGGGCAAAATCCACTATTTCCTGTCGTCTTCCTGATATTGTTGCCGATGCAGCTACACCTTCCTTTTGCTGCAAAGAATAAGCATATTTCATTTCCTTTTGATTGGTAGCTTTTAAATACTCCTCTTTTGTAAATCCCGTTTCCAGATAATCCCGAAAAACATATCCTGAAATGTCATTTGAACTGATATAACACCAGTCACCTTCCCAGCGTTCAATTTCACAATATCCGTCTTTAGGAAGCTGTGCTAAAACCCGATACTGCGTACCTGCTCCTTCACGAATATTAAGACATGTATTTACATCTGCATAAGCACTGTTTTTTTCGCATTGCGCCTGAGGCTCTGCCCACACCTTACATTCTCCAAAAAATATTCCTGATAAAACAATTCCGGCTGCTGCCATAATAATTTTTAATTTCTGACTATTTCGCATAATATATCCCTTTCCTGAGGCTTTTCAACAAATTTTGAAATGATAAAAGCCCAAGGGCACTTTCCCTTAGGCTTATCTTTTGTATATTATACGTTTTTTATTCTTCCGGTTCCTCGTCCAAAATAGAGAACGCAATATTTGTAGCATGATCTGCCACTCTTTCCAGCCCTGAAATAATATCCGAAAAGAGCATTCCGGCTTCCTGCCTGCACTGGCCCTTTTTCAGCCTTTCTACATGGGCTTCCTGTAAATCTCTTTCCATTTGGTCAATGCCGTTCTCTAAATCCAGAATTTCCTGAAGGTGTTCCTTGCTGTTATTGGAAAACATATCAATAGAGTAATTCGTAATCTGAATAACTCTATTCAGCATATTCAAAAGTTCATCTTCTGCTTCTTTACTAAAAGAAATGTTCTTTTCTTTCCGCAGTACTGCTGAATCTGCTGCATTTTCTGCATGATCTCCAATTCTCTCAATGTCGTTTACCACATGGAACAGACCGCCAATATTTTTCATATCATCAATCGGCAATGTGCTTTGACTGATTTTTACCAGATAATCGGTAATGGCGTGGTTCATGTAATTGATTTTCTGCTCAGTTTCATAAACCTCCTGTATCATCTTATCCTCTGGTTTGATTAAAACGTTTACGGCTTTTGTTAAATTCTCCACAGCCATATTTCCCATACGTTCTAATTCCTTTGTAACTTCTACCACTGCTGTATTCGGTGAAAACACACTGGATGGTCCTATATATTCCAGCTGAAAACCTTTTTGTTTTTCCTGTCCTGCTTTATCCGGTACGAACAGGTATGTAAGTTTTACAATCCATTTTGCAAATGGGAATAAGATAATTACCTGGAAAACTTTAAAGAATGTATGGGCATTTGCCACACATCTTCCAATATTGTCACCGGAAATTCTGCGAATTCCGGCTTCTACCCAGCTTTCTCCCAGAAGCAGTATCGTAGCGATTACAATCGTTCCTATTACATTGAACAGAAAATGGATCATTGCCGCACGTTTTGCATCTTTGTTGCCGCTGATACTCGCCAACAGTGCTGTTGTACAAGAACCGATATTACAGCCTAAAATAATATAGAAGCATATCCACAGAGGCAAAAGTCCCTGTTGTGCCATTAAAAGTACAATACTGACTGTAACAGATGAACTCTGAATAATTGCAGTGATGATAAATCCAATGAGAATTCCCAAGAACGGATTGTCGATGCTATGAAGCATGTCCACAACAAAAGGAGACTCTTTCATTCCTTCCATGCTTCCTGACATCAGGGACAATCCCATAAATAAAACACCAAATCCTAATACCACTTCACCAATCTGCTTCACTTTATTGTTTTTACAAAACATTGTAACAATCACACCCAGCATTAAAAATACCGGTGCTGCCTGAGACAGATTAAATGCTACCAGCTGAGACGTAATGGTCGTACCTACATTGGCACCCATGATTACCCCTGCAGCCTGAACTAAATTCATCAGTCCTGCATTTACAAAGCTGACTACCATAACCGTTGTTGCACTTGATGACTGTACAATAGCGCAGAAAAGCATACCAAACATCATACCGATAAAACGGTTTTTGGTAAAGAAATCAAGGAAACTCCTCATCTTTGCTCCTGCCGCTTTTTCAATGCTATCCCCCATAACGGTCATTCCATATAAGAACAGACCAAGACCGCCTATCAGCGACAATAGGTTTTCTATATTCATTTTTCTCTCCTTCGTAAAAAAAGATTTCTTTTTAAAATCTTTACTTTATGATAATCGAAGTTCCAGCACTTGTCCATATTCTTTCTCAAAAAAAGCTCGAGCTGTTTCTACATCTGTGTCTAATTGTGTCTTTAATTCTGATAACGAGCCGAACTTTTTCTCAGAACGTAAATATTTGTAAAACCTGACTTCTGCTTCCTGCCCATATAAATCTTCATTGCAGTTAAAAAGATAGGTTTCCACTCCGATAAAATTTTCTTTTACAGTAGGTTTATACCCTACATTTGTAATTCCGGAATAAATCTTTCCTCCAATCAAAGACTGTGTGACATATACACCATTTGGAGGCAATTTTTTCATTGGCGGGGGAATTAAATTTGCGGTAGGTACACCTATAGTTCTTCCAAGCTGCCTGCCATGAACAATTTCCCCTTTAATAAAATAAGGATATCCCAGCAGTTTTTCTACTTTTTCCATTCGTCCCTGTTCTAACTCTTCCCGAATATACGTACTGCTGATTTCCCTTTCACCGTCTTTTTCTTTTTCAATAATTTCCACTGTAAATCCGTATTTTTCTCCCAATGCAAAAAGAAGCCGGGGAGTACCACTACGGTTATGTCCAAAATGGAAGTCCGAGCCGATTGCCAGATATTCTGCATGAAGCCTGTCCACCAGATATTCTTTTACAAAAGCTTCCGGCTCCATATTCATCAATTCTTCTGTAAAAGGACATTCCACCAAAATATCTGCATGAAGCGCCTCTGCCACTTCTCTTTTTTCCTCATAAGTCAAAAGCAGCTTTGGTATACATTTTTGCTGATAAGCCTTACAGGATATATCAAAAGTAAAAATTATGGTACGGCAGTTTTCATTGGATTTTTGTTTAATACATTCCACTAGTTTTTGGTGACCTCTGTGAAATCCATCAAACTTTCCCAGAGTAACTGCACTCCTTATGCCGGAATTCAAATGAGGTACTTCTGTTGTATAAATCATAGCTTCTCCTTTGCCTCATTGGAAATCCTGAGGGGTACAAAATATTGTCAGTGGCTTGTACTGCTGTCTGGAAGTATTCCATTCATAAATTCCAATAAAGACGCCACTGCTGGTATACATACGTACTCTTTCTCCAAGAGATTGATCTTTATAAGGAATGGGATTACCATTTTGCAGCATTTTATCAAAATGTGGCTGTGCAAAAAAAGCCGGATAATTTGAAAACATTTCTTCTACAGAAACAATTTTCTCATCTATTTTCCCTTCCTGCACAAGAGCTTCTATCTGCGATAATTTTAAACTGTCCGTAATAGAAAAACGCTCCACTTGTGTTCTGACCAGGCTTTCCATACATCCCATACATCCCAGCTTTGCTCCGATATCATGGCAAAGTGTCCGAATATATGTACCTTTGGAACATGTTACTGAAAACCGCACAAAAGGCAATTCCATAGATAATATTTTTATCTCATAAAAAGTAACCGGCCGCGGCTGACGTTCAATTTCAATGCCTTCTCTGGCAAGTTCATACAGTTTCTTTCCCTGTACTTTTAGTGCGGAATACATAGGTGGGATTTGCTGCTGCCTGCCTAAAAAACCTGCTATACAACTTTCCACTTCTGATGGAGAAACTCTTACAGGGCATTCTTTTAAAACCTTGCCGGAAATATCCTGTGTATCTGTTTCTATACCTAAATGGAGAACTGCCTCATAAGTTTTTCTCTTATCTGTCAGTAAAGAACAAAGCTTCGTTCCTTTTCCCAGACATACCGGAAGAACACCTTCCGCATCAGGGTCTAATGTTCCTGTATGTCCAATCTTTTTCTGCTTTAAAATTCCACGAAGCTTTGCGACCACATCATGAGAGGTATAACCCTTTTCCTTATAAACATTAATGATTCCGTTTTTCATTTCTAATTCGCATCTTTCAATAATTGTTTTTCAATGGCACGCAGCAGATTATTCATGGCATCATAAACAGATCCATGCAAAGTACATCCTGCGGCAAGAATATGACCGCCTCCGCCAAAATAAGATGCCACTTCATTTACATTTACTTTACCATTTGAGCGCAGGCTTACTTTAAATTCCTGTGTCTTTACTTCATAAAGGAAAATAGCAACTTCTATTCCTTTTGTCACTCGCAATTGCTGTACAATTCCATCTAAATCTTTAGGTGTAACGTTATAAAATTCCATATCCTTTTTACGAACACTTCCAATGATACACTTTCCATCCAACGTCAGAATGCTTTCCATAAGGCATCTGCCCAAAATCTGATTTTGCACATAGGTTTTTTCGTAAAACGCCTGGTCGACAATTTTTGAAAACTCAATCCCTGTCTCCATAAGCTTTGCTGCAATTCGCATAGTTTTCGGTGTTGTACAAGAATATTGGAACACTCCTGTATCATTGACAATTCCTGTATAAATAGCTTCAGCACAGCTTTTTGTTACTTTTTCCTCTTCCAAAAGTGTATACAAAAGCTCTGAAGCAGAACTGGCTGAAGGACAAATTACATCAATATCTGCAAAGCCTTTATTACTCACATGATGGTCTATACAAATCGTCTTCTTTGCTGTATCCAAGGCTGCTCCTACCACACCTACTCTGTCTTTCACACTGGTGTCCAGAATAAATATCACATCATATATCTTATTCTCATCCAGCTCCTTTTTTACCTCATGGATGGAATTCAGGAAGGAAAATCCCTCCTTTACTTCCTCCAAATATACATCTGCCTCAATTTCAGGATAATTCTCCTTCAAATACAGATATAAGCCCATACAGGAACCTACACAATCACCATCTGGCCGCACATGGCCGGCAATAGCTGCTGTTTTAATTCCCGCTAATTCACTGGTTATCTTCTCCATCTTTCTGCACCTCCTCTTTTCCGGTGACTTCATCAATTAATTTTGACATGGCAACACCGTACTCAATAGACTCGTCTAAAATAAAACGAATTTCCGGAGTATTTCTAAGATTGATATTTTTTGCAAGCTGTCTGCGAATATATCCTTCTGCACTTTTTAAGCCTGCAATGGTATTATTTTTTGCCTCTTCATTTCCCATAACACTGATGTAAGCTCTGCATGTTTTTAAATCCGGAGCCACTTCTACTGCTGTCACAGATGTCATAGGATGAATTCTTGGGTCCTTAATCCCTTCCCGAATTAAGCTTGCCAGCTCATGCTGAACCTCTGCATTTACCCGGGTATTCTTAATACTGTTTTTTCTCATGATTTCCTTTCCGCTTCTAAAAGCTCTATCTTGGAACTTCCACCATAATATATGCTTCTACTCTGTCTTCTTCTTTGATGTCATTAAAATCTTCAAATACAAGACCGCATTCATATCCTGCTTTTACTTCTTTTACATCGTCTTTAAAACGTTTCAGAGAAGCCAGCTCGCCTTCGAAAATCTGCTCGCCCTCTCTGCTGATACGTACTTTACAATTTCTCTGGAAAATACCGTCCAGCACATAGGAACCTGCAATATTTCCAACACCTGATGCCTTGAAAATCTGGCGCACTTCTGCATGACCGATAACTTTTTCCTCAAATACAGGATCCAGCATACCCTTCATAGCAGCTTCCACATCTTCAATTGCCTGATAGATAACACGATATAAACGTAAATCAACACCTTCCTGCTCTGCAACAGATTTTGCAGTTGCATCCGGTCTTACGTTAAATCCGATAATAATCGCATTAGAAGCACTTGCCAGTGTAACGTCAGATTCATTAATTGCACCAACACCGCCATGAATTACTTTTACAACAACTTCTTCATTGGAAAGTTTTACAAGACTCTGTTTTACCGCTTCCACGGAACCCTGTACGTCTGCTTTTACAATCAATGGCAATTCTTTCAAATTACCTGCCTGAATTTGGCTAAACAAGTCATCCAGAGACATTTTCGCCTTTGTTTCTTCCAGAAGACGGTTTTTATTTTCAGATACAAAAGTTGCCGCAAAGTTCTTCGCTTCTTTATCATTTTCTGTAACAACCAGAATTTCTCCTGCATTTGGCACATCACTTAATCCCAGAATTTCAACTGGTGTAGAAGGACCTGCTTCTTTTACTTTTCTTCCTTTATCATCAATCATAGCACGAACTTTACCTGAGCATGCTCCTGCTGCAATAAAGTCACCTACACGCAGTGTTCCTTTCTGTACTAAAATTGTCGCTACAGGACCTTTTCCTTTATCCAGCTCAGCTTCAATTACAAGACCTCTGGCTCTTCTGTTTGGATTTGCTTTCAATTCTGCAACTTCAGCAGTCAGTAAAATCATTTCCAACAAGTTATCAATTCCTTCGCCTGTGTGAGCAGACACCGGAACAAAAATTGTGCTTCCGCCCCAGTCTTCTGGAATTAATTCATATTCAGATAACTCCTGTTTTACTCTTTCAATATTTGCACTTGGTTTATCAATTTTATTGATTGCAACAATAATTTCTACTCCTGCAGCTTTTGCATGGTTAATTGCCTCTACGGTCTGTGGCATAACACCGTCATCTGCTGCTACTACTAAGATTGCAATATCTGTAGCATTTGCACCACGCATACGCATTGCTGTAAATGCTTCATGTCCCGGTGTGTCTAAGAAAGTAATCTTCTGTCCGTCTACACTTACCATATAGGCACCAATGTGCTGTGTAATACCGCCGGCTTCACGATCGGTAACATGTGTTTTTCTAATGCAGTCCAAAAGAGAAGTTTTACCATGGTCAACGTGTCCCATAACACATACAACCGGTGGTCTGGAAACTAAGGTAGCCGCATCTTCCTCTTCTTCTTTTAAAAGTTCTTCGATTACATCTACTTTCTCTTCCTGCTCTGCGATAATATCGTAATCTAAAGCAATTTCCTGTGCCTTTTCAAAATCAATTTCATGGTTTACGGTAACCATAACACCTTCTAAGAAAAGTTTTTTCACAATCACAGACGGCTGCATTTTCATTTTTTCAGCCAGTTCACGAATTGTCATTTTTTCCGGAAGTGTAATTTCCTTTACTTCTTCTTTCTTTTCTTCCTTAGGATGAGATACCGGTTTCTGAAGCTGCATCGCTTTCGGGATTTTCTGTGTCTGACGGCATCCACCCTGATTTGGACGTTTTCCCTGATTTTGATATTCATCTCTGCGGTTATCTTTTTTCTTGTTTTCTCTGTTTGCTTTACGACTGTCTTTTTCTACAAACTCCAGTTTTGGAGCATCAAATTTAGAGGATTGTTCACGTCTGTTGTCATTTCCTCTTCCATCATTTCTGCCGCCAAAACGTCCATTTCCACGTTCTCCCTGATTATTTCCGAAACGATTTCCTGAACGTTCTCCATTTCCGTTATTATTGTTGAAACGATTTCCCTGACGATTTTCTCCGTTTCCATTAAAACGATTATTTGAACGGCCTTCCTGATTATTATTGCCATTATAGCGATTATTATTTGGGCGATTTTCTCCGTTATTACGGTTATTTGGACGGCTTTCCCCATTTCCATTAAAACGATTATTTGGACGGTTCTGGCGGTTTTCTCCGTTTCCCCCTCTGTTGTTTGGACGGTTCTCCCCATTATTTTTGTTAAATCGATTGTTTGAACGGTTTTCCCCTCCGTTGCTATTACGATTTCCCTGACGGCCTTCTCCGTTTTCTTTATAACGATTATTATTTGGACGGTTGTTATTTCTATTTTCCTGTTTCAAATCCTGTGTACCTCTGTTTTCTTCGCTTCTATGCTCCTGTGGTTTTTGTTTCTTCTCAGATGTATGACTGGCATTCTGAGGGCGGAATACCTGAATAATCTTTTTCTTAGGTTTTTCACCATTCTCCTGTTTTACAGAAGAATTTCCTTCTTGAGCATTCTTATTTCCTTTTTTATAATTATCTCTTACCATATTGGCATGTGTTTCGTCTACATTGCTCATGTGACTGGTTAACTCTATATTTTTGGATTTTAAAAAATCTAAAACCTCTTTATTTGTTTTGTTTACTTCCTTTGCCAGTTCGTAAACTCTTATTGTTGACATATATTGCCCTCCTTCTCATGTTAATGACCCATTTTTTCCAATTTTTTAATCATTGCCAAAGCAAAATTTTCATCCGTCACTCCAAGAGATGCTCGATAATCTTTTCCGATGGCGTTCCCTAACTCCTCCTTTGTTCCTACATTATATAAAGGCACTTCATAATATGTGCACATATCGTTAAACTTCTTCTTTGTATTTTCTGATGCATCCTGTGCTGTAAGGACTAAAAAAATCTGACCTGATTTTACGCCTTTTTCTGTAGCGAATTCACCGCTTACAATTTTTCCGGCTTTTGCTGCCAGGCCTAAAAAAGCCAGCTCTTTATTTCTGCTCAACATTCTCAAACTCCCTTTCAAGGTTTTCATAAACCTCTTTTGGTATAGCTATCTTTAAAGAACGTTCCAGTCCCCTGTTTTTTGCGGCCTTTTGTAAACATTCTTTAGAAAAGCATAAATAAGCGCCTCTTCCATTTTTACGGCCGGTAGTGTCTAAAACAATTTCATTCTCTGCTGTTTTTAATACACGCATCATTTCTTTTTTGTTCTTCATTTCACCACAGCCCACACATTTCCGCATAGGGACTTTCTTTCCTGTACTCATATGCTCACCTTACTCTTCTGCTGTTTCTTCTGCACTTACTTCCTCTATGCTTTCTTCAGCAGCTGTTTCTTCATATTCTTCTTCATAAAAATCCAATTCACCGGCTTCTCTTGCCTGTGTTTCACTCTTAATGTCAATTTTAAAGCCTGTCAGTCTTGCCGCAAGTCTTGCATTTTGTCCTTCTTTACCAATTGCCAGAGAAAGCTGGAAGTCCGGGACAATAACAGTTGCACTTTTTTCTTCTGGATCAGCCTGAACAGAAATAACCTTTGCCGGACTTAATGCATTTTCAATTAAAAGAGCCGGATTGTCACTCCAGTTGATAATATCAATTTTTTCTCCTCTTAATTCTTCTACAACAGAATTTACTCTGGCGCCATTAATACCTACGCATGCACCAACCGGATCAACATCCGGATCGTTGCTCCAAACTGCAATCTTAGTACGGGAGCCTGCTTCTCTTGCAATACTCTTTACTTCTACAGTTCCATCTTTAATTTCTGTAACTTCTGCTTCAAAAAGACGTTTTACTAATTCTGGATGTGTTCTGGAAACCATAATCTTCGGTCCTTTTGGCGCATCTTTTACTTCCAGAATATATACTTTAATTCTTTCTGTAGGTTTAAATACCTCTGTTTTTACCTGCTCATTCTCTGTTAAAATCGCGTCTGCTTTTCCCAAATTAATACTATAATTTCTTCCCAGATTACGCTGTACAATACCAGTTACTACATCTTTTTCTTTTCCATAGTACTGATCAAAAATCACTTTTCTTTCCTCTTCACGGATTTTCTGCAAAATAACATTCTTTGCATTCTGTGTAGCAATACGTCCAAATTCTTTGGATTTAATTTCTACATTTACAATATCACCTAATCCATACTGAGAATTCATCATCTTCGCATCTGCCAGACTAATTTCTGTAACCGGATCATAAACTTCCTCTACTACAGTTTTTTCTGCAAGCACACCAAAATCACATGTTTCAGGATTAATATTCACTTTTATATTATCCGCTTTTCCAAAATGGTTCTTACATGCCTGAATTAAAGATTGCTCAATAGCCTCTAACAAAGTATCTTTACTGATAGATTTCTCTTTCTCCAGAATGTTGAGTGCCTCCAATAATTCTGTGTTCATTTTTTACTTTCCTCCTAAAATTAAAAATCAAATGCCAAACGAATAAGCGCGATGTCTGATTTCTGAAAAGTCATTTCTTCTCCTTCACAATCAATCGTCACACTACTTTCATCATATTTCTTTAAAACGCCGTAAAATTCCTTCTCTTTATTGATTGCACGATAGGTCCTGATTTCCAGTTCTTTTCCCATGCTTCTTTTGTAGTCCTTCTCTTTCTTTAAAGGTCTTCCAAGTCCGGGAGAGCTTACTTCCATAATATAAGCTTCCTCAATAAAGTCTTCCTCGTCCAGTTTCTGGGAAAATGCTCTGCTGACAACTTCACAATCATCTACGGTAATCCCCTCCGGCTTATCAATATAAGCTCTCAAATAAAAATTACTTCCTTCTTTCACATATTCCACATCTACCAGTTCAAAATGATATTCTGCTACGATAGGCTCCAGCAATGCCTCTGCTTTCTGTTCATAAATTTCTTTTTTGCTCATGTTCTCACCTTCTCCCTATATCCCTTAGATATACAAACGATAAGAGTGGACCACCGGCCCACTCTTATGCTCTGATAACTATTCTAGTTCTTTATTAGGATAACACTATTCCCGTAAACTTGCAAGTTCTTTTTTCAATTCCACAAGATTACCAGCAAATTGTCCTTTCCTCCATAAGAAATTTGCCAGGAAATTTGTTCTCCCGGTGAAAGTGTAGTAATCTCTTGAATAGCTTCCTGTATCAAATTGCCTTCTACAATATCTTCCACAGCCCGTCTATACTCCTCTTGTTCTTGAAAGCAAAGTTCTGTCTTTTCATTTTTGTTTTCAATATCTTTTTTCAGGATATCTCGAATATAATCCCTGTCATACTCCTCATAAAAACATCCTTTTTTCCGATAATAATTATAGCTTTCATCAGAACAAGGCGGTAACTGTAAATCTTCATTTGCTCTATGTGTAGCGTTCAAAACCCTGTCGCTGCAGCATAAATAGCTATAAGAAATCCAAGCCTCACGCTCATCTTTCCCATTATAACCAGGAGAGCCCCATGTAGTATCTACATAATAATAACTGTCCCCAATTTGAACTAAATTCCACGCATGACTGGAATTCGGTTCTTCCAAAATAGTTCCTGTGACCAACGTACAAAAAATTCCCATTTTATTCAATAGATACTGCGTTGCTTTTGCATATCCCATACAAACTGTTCTTTTTTCCAAAAACACACTCTGTATTGTTTGATTATAAGAACTGGTTTCATCATATTCTACTTCTCGAATTAAAAGCTCATATACGCTTTTTATTTTCTCGTATATATCTAAAGAACCATCAATCTGAGAAATCCATTCTTCTGCCTGATGTTCTATTTGTAATTTCAACTCGTTTATTTGCTTTTTCTCTATAGAATATACCGGCATTAATTGAATGGCCATTTTTGTATCTTCAGTCAAATCTTCTATGGTAGTATATTGAAACTCCCCTTCTGTCCAAAAATACTCAGGATGATCAATCATAACCATATTAAAAACAGAGGTCAGTCTATCCTCTTCAATTGGCGTTATTCTAATCTCCGACTCTTGTTTTTCTAAACCTTCTGCAATTTGTCTGTAAATCTGCTGTTCTTCCTTCGACAAACTCTGATATCCATAAAAAAGTGCTTCTTCCGAAGTTTCAATTTTCCTTTCCGGCAATTTCTCTTCTTTCACACTTTCACTATCAGGTTTTAGCACACATCCTGATGAAATCAAAAATAAAAAGGTTATCAGAAAAAAGGCTATTGCTTTTCCTTTCCTATTCAACTATCTACCTCTTTTCTCGTCTTAAACTCGTGTTTTCGTTCCTTTTGTATCTCTCTTTCCAAGTTTCAATTTATTTAATACCATATTCTTTTCTTTATAAGAAATCGTATATTCTGTACGGTTTTCTAACATATAAGCATGCTCTATGCAATCGCTTTCATTCATTTTTATTCCTCGCACTCCAAGAGCCGTTTTCTTTTTATATGGAATTTCCGCCTTCAAAAACTTCAGGAAATATCCTTCTTTTGTCTGCAAAACCAAATGTTCCATAGGTTCCGCATTCTGAACCATAACAATACTGTCTTCTTCCATTAGTTTTGTAGATGCAATCGTTCTTTTTGCCACATCAAATTCTTTTCCTTCTACCAGTTTCACCATGCCCTTTGCCGTAACAAAACACAAGGTCGAACTGATAATGTCAGCCATGCTGTTTACAAAAGCAATCTGTTCTACTGCACTGTCATAGTTGCTCACGTTATCTACCGGTATACCTTTGTCTCTGAATTTACCAAAAGGAAGTTCCTGCACTTTAATAGTATGCATTCGTCCTGCATCTGTAAACAGACAAACTTTACCTGTATTCATACAGCTAAATACATATTTATTCTCGCTGTCTGCTGTTTCTTTATTTCTTTCATACGTAGATTTATCCACGGTTCTTGCATAGCCGAAGCGGTCCATTAAAAATACCACTTCCATTTCTTCGATTTTCTTTTCTTCGTAAACAGCTTCTGCAGCATTTTCCACCACGGTGCGCCGCATTCTGCCATATTCTTTTTTTACTTTCTGCAATTCCTTAATAATAACTTTAGCCATAGATGAATAGTTATTCAAAATATCTTCGTATGAAGCAATTTTTTTCATAGTTTCTTCGTGCTCTGCCATTAAGGTTTCAATTTCCAATCCAATCAGTTTGTAAAGACGCATCTCCAAGATTGCTGTCGCCTGACGCTCTGTAAAATGAAACTTTTTCGCCTGACGTTCACTTGTTTTTGTTTTAAAATGAATACCCTCTGTCTCACCATAAATAAGACATTTTTTTACCTGTTCTTTATTTTTACTTCCTCTTAAAATTTCAATAATCAAGTCAATTACATCACAGGCTTTTATAAGACCTTCCTGCACTTCCTGGTTTTCTCGTTCTTTCGCCAACAAACTGGTATATTTTCTTGTGGCAATATCAAACTGAAAGTCCACATGATGCTCAATAATCTGCTTTAAGCTTAATGTCTCCGGTTTACCATCAGCTACTGCCAGCATGTTTACGCCAAAAGTATCTTCCAGACGTGTTTTTTTATAAAGCATATTTTTTAGATTTTCTACATCAGCGCCCTTTTTCAACTCAATAACAATACGAATTCCCTCTTTTGAGGACTGATTTGCAATATCTACAATATCTGTTGTTTTTTTGCTTTCACTTAAAGCTGCTACATCATTTAAAAACTTGCCAATATTAGCCCCTATCATAGTATACGGAATTTCTGTAATTACCAATAACGATTTTCCATTTTTTCCTTTTTCAACTTCTACTTTTCCACGAAGTTTAATTTTTCCTGTTCCTGTTTCATAGATGGAAAGTAAATCGTCTTTATTAACAACAATACCACCTGTAGGAAAATCAGGACCTTTAATATATTCCATCAATTCTCTGACCGTAATATCATTGTTTTTCATATATGCAATCACCGCATCAATAACCTCCCCCAGATTATGAGGAGGGATGCTGGTTGCCATACCTACGGCAATTCCGTCTGCACCATTTACAAGAAGATTTGGGATTTTCACCGGTAAAACTTCCGGTTCTCTTTCTGTTTCGTCAAAATTAGGCAGGAAATCTACCACATGTTTATCCATATCACTTAAATAAACTTCCTGTGTAATTTTCTGAAGGCGAGCCTCTGTATATCTCATAGCAGCCGCCCCATCCCCCTCAATAGAGCCAAAATTCCCATGACCATCAACAAGAGGAAGTCCCTTTTTAAATTCCTGCGCCATTACTACAAGCGCTTCATATATAGAACTGTCACCATGGGGATGATATTTACCCATAGTATCTCCTACAATACGGGCACATTTTCGATAAGGTCTATCATATCGAATTCCCAGTTCATACATATCATACAGCGTTCTTCTCTGTACCGGCTTTAATCCGTCACGTACATCAGGAAGCGCTCTGGCAATAATAACGCTCATAGCATAATCAATATATGATTTCTGCATAATCTCCGAATACTCGGTTCTAATAATATTTTCCTGTAGATTAGCCATCCTAAACCTCCTATATATCTAACTGGGCATCCCTTGCATGCTCATAAATAAATGCTTTTCTTGGCGGCACTTCTGTACCCATAAGAATTTCCGTTACTTCTGATGCCATTCTTGCATCTTCGATTTCCACCAGGCGAAGCATTCTGGTTTCAGGATTTAATGTGGTTTCCCAAAGCTGCTGAGCATCCATTTCTCCTAAACCTTTATATCTTTGTAAAGTAAATGAACCTTTATGGGTTTTTCTGTATTTTTCCAATGCCTTATCATCATAAAGATATTCTTCCTTACCTTTCGCAGGCATGGCTTTGTACAAAGGAGGCATTGCAATATATACATGTCCCTCATAAATTAATTCGGGCATAAAACGATAAAACAAAGTAAGAAGCAAAGTAGAAATATGCGCCCCATCTACATCTGCATCTGCCATAATAATAATTTTATTATAACGAAGTTTTGTAATATCAAAATCATTTCCATAACCTTCTGAAAATCCACAGCCAAATGCGTTAATCATCGTCTTAATTTCTGCATTGGCAAGAACCTTATCAATCGTAGCTTTCTCCACATTTAAAATCTTTCCCCTGATTGGAAGAATTGCCTGAAAACTTCTGTCTCTGGCACTTTTAGCACTTCCTCCCGCAGAATCCCCTTCCACAATAAAAATCTCACATAAAGAAGGATCTCTTTTTTCACAATTGGACAGCTTTCCATTGGAGTCAAAGGAATATTTTTGCTTTGTCAGTAGATTTGTTTTTGCCTTTTCTTCTGTTTTACGTATTTTTGCTGATTTTTCTGCACAGGCAAGAACACTCTTCAATACATCTAAATTTCTGTCAAAATAAAGTACAATTTCCTCACCTGTAACTTTACCTGTTGCCTTTGATGCATCCTGGTTATCCAGCTTTGTCTTTGTCTGCCCTTCAAATCTAGGCGCCGGATGCTTAATTGATACTACAGCAGTCATACCATTACGTACATCTGCACCGGTAAAATTATTATCTTTTTCTTTTAAAATACCAAGTTCTCTGGCATAAGTATTCATAACTGATGTAAATGTAGTTTTAAATCCTGTAAGATGTGTTCCACCTTCTGAATTATAAATATTATTACAAAATCCCAGTACATTTTCTCTAAACTCATTTACATACTGAAATGCTACCTCTACAGTAATCCCATCACTTTCCCCTTTAAAATAAACAGGTTCATGAATACACTCACTTTTTTTATTTAAATCTTTAATAAATCCTACAATACCATCCGGTTCATGAAAAACAACTTCTTCTGGTTCTGCACCTCTTTTATCCTGGAAGAGAATTGTCAATTCCGGATTTAAATAAGCAGTTTCATGCAAACGACTTTTTACTTCTGTAGAAGAAAATCTGGTTTTTTCAAAAATTTCATCATCTGGCAAGAAATTAATACAAGTTCCCGTTGTTCTGGTACGTCCTAACTTTGGTAAAAGTCCCTCTTCCAAGGGAATAGTTGGAACACCTCTTTCATAATGATCATGATGAACATATCCGCCTGTACTGATTTTTATATCCAAAAACGCTGATAACGCATTCACTACCGAAGATCCTACACCATGAAGTCCTCCACTTGTTTTATATACAGAATCATCAAACTTTCCACCGGCATGTAAAGTAGTAAAAACGAGACGTTCCGCTGACATCCCCTTTTCATGCATTCCTACCGGTATCCCTCTTCCATCATCCTCAATCGTAGCAGAGCCATCCTTTTCCAGAGTAACTCTAATATTATTACAGTATCCTGCTAAATGTTCATCTACTGCATTGTCCACAATTTCATATATAAGATGATTTAATCCCTTTCGTGAAACACTTCCTATATACATACCCGGACGCTTTCGAACTGCCTCCAGACCTTCCAGTACCGTAATGCTACTGGCATCATACGTATTTTTCTTTGCCATTTTTACAAACCTCTCTTAAATAAACTTGCTCTCATCGATTATACTATTTCCCAGCAGAATAAAACCTTCCCAGCTTTGTTTTCTGCATACATTTCATCAAATAAACACCGGCAATTCCGCATAAAATTCCTAAAACAGCACCTGCTAAAACATCTGTTGGAAAATGCACATAAAAATACAATCGTGAAATTCCCATAAGTACTGCCAGTACACAGGCTCCTATACCAAATCTTTTTTCTGTGAATAGTAATGCTCCCGCCGAAGCAAAGGATGCCATAGTATGTCCGGAAGGAAATGAATAATCTTTAGGTACCCGAACCAAAAGCTCGATATCCTCACGAATCCAACATGGTCTTGGTCTAGCTACTAATGGCTTTAAAATTATATTTGCCAATATAAGATCTAAAATCAATGCAAAGAGAACTGCTACTCCGCATTTTCGATATTTCTTTGTACACAACAAAACAATTCCTAATACAATCCAAAACCATCCAGCTTCACCCAGCATGGTAATAAAAGCCATAATCTTTGTAAGTAACGGATTTTGAATGTTCTGCAGCATATCTAAAAATGTAAATTCCCATTCCATACATTTTCCCTCTCTTGTTTTATTTTAACGCAAAGTCTTATGTATCATATCGCATTTTTAAGATATTTTCAAATGCTTTTTCTCTTCCTTTATTTTATCGAACATAAGTTCTGATGTCAATAGTATTTCTTTTTCTTTTATTTTTTCTAAAAATAGTATTGACATTTATTACTTTATACGGTATGATGTGTAAGTACGGTTCGTTGGTCAAGCGGTTAAGACGCCGCCCTCTCACGGCGGAAACACGGGTTCGATTCCCGTACGAACTGCTTTTTAAAGGGATACTATACAGTATTCCTTTTTTTGTTTCATGGGAAATCTCGTCCTATAAAGCAAAAACGCCCCGCAAGGATCACATTGCGGCAAATTTCCCGTACTATTTTCATTACACCGAAAGGAGTTTCTTATGAAAAAATATATTGATCTGCATGTCCATTCCACTGTTTCAGATGGTACTCTTTCACCATCCGAATTAGTTCACTATGCACTCAGCAAAAATCTAGCTGCTTTTGCCCTTACTGACCATGATACAACAGCCGGCTTAGAAGAAGCATTTGAAGCAGCTTCAGGAACTGCTTTAGAAATTATTCCCGGTATCGAACTGTCTACTACATGGAATTCCACCGATGTTCATATTGTGGGTCTGGATATTGACTGGAAAAATATATATTTTCAAAAAACCCTTTCTGAATTCCAGACTTCAAGAGAATTGCGTAATAAAAAAATGATGTCGCTTCTTCAGAACGAAGGCATCTGCATAACACCCCAACTCATGGAAGCAGATTTTCCGGACAGCGTCTGGACTCGCGCTCATTTTGCACGTTTTCTTCTTGATCATAAATATGTAGGGTCCATGAAAGAAGCTTTTGACCGCTACTTGGGAAATCACGCCAAATGTTATGTCCCCAGAGAAAAGGTCACTCCTTTTCAGGCAATTCAGCTTATTCATGAGGGTGGAGGAAAAGCGATTTTTGCCCATCCCATCCTCACAAAACTATCAAAAGCTAGATTGGAAAGTTTAGTCAACGAATTATCAAAAAATGGTTTAGACGGCATAGAAACTTTATACGTTTCTTATACTCCTTCTGATGAATTATTCACGAAACAACTGGCAAAACGTTACGGATTAAAACAATCCGGCGGCAGTGATTTTCATGGAAGTAACAAGCCCCATATTGATTTAGGATGTGGAAAAGGCAATTTAAAAATTCCTTATGAATTCCTTGAACAGTTAAGAAAATAATCTACACACCAAAAAAAATTGTACAATAGCACAATCTCCGTGCGCGGTCCACAAGATAATTTCATTTCCGCAAGCTGCGCATCCTTGCGGAGCATTTATTATTTCATAAGGCGCAATTTCCTATAAAATAATAAAAGATGTAGCATCAAACATAATTAAAACCATTTGATGCCACATCTTTTATTTTTTATAAATTCTATTCTAGGCTACCCAGAGTCCATTTTCATCTACATAATATTTACCATTCTGAACCCATTCCGACACAGCCATACTTCCATCCGATTTTAAATAATAATTTCCTACCCATACATCAGATGCCATAGCTCCATCGCTATACAGGTAATACCAGTCCCCTCCTACCTTCTGCCATCCTGTTAGCATCCAGCCTGACGCATCGAAGTAATACCACTTACCATTTATTCTCTCCCAATTGGATGTTGTATAACTTCCATCGCTATGACGATACCACCATCTATTTCCCGATAATATCCATTTTTCTTTTTGCATTTCTGGTTTCCATCTACCAGATGCATCTACATAGTAGTTTCCTATCCAAGTATTTTCTGCCATAGCTCCATCACTATACAAATAATACCAGTCCCCTCCTACCTTCTGCCATCCTGTTAGCATCCAGCCTGACGCATCAAAGTAATACCACTTACCATTTATTCTCTCCCAATTGGATGTTGTATAACTTCCATCGCTATGACGATACCACCATCTATTTCCCGATAATATCCATTTTTCTTTTTGCATTTCTGGTTTCCATCTACCAGATGCATCTACATAGTAGTTTCCTATCCAAGTATTTTCTGCCATAGCTCCATCACTATACAAATAATACCAGTCCCCTCCTACCTTCTGCCATCCTGTTAGCATCCAGCCTGACGCATCGAAGTAATACCACTTACCATTTATTCTCTCCCAATTGGATGTTGTATAACTTCCATCACTATGGCGATACCACCATCTATCCCCTGATAACATCCACTGATCTTTTAATACTTCAGGTCTCCATACACCAGTTTCATCTACATAGTAATCGCCTATCCAAGTATTCGTTACCATGGCCGCATCTTCATTAAAATAATACCATTTTCCGTCGATTTGTTTCCAATCAGTAGCCGCATTCCCTTCTTCATCTAAATAATAAGTTGCCCCGTACAGATTTAGCCAGCTATTTTTCTGAAACTCTTTACTTGTAAGCCAATATTTCCACTTCCCATCAACTTTTACCCATCGATTTTCTTTTTCAACCGCCCCTTTTTTATCAAAACAATATACTTTTCCTTCAATCTCATGTACACTTTGATCTGTAAAAGTTCTTCCATTCTCATCAAAATAATACTGACTATCACCAATTTCCATCCATTCCGGTGACATTTTTGTATACTGCGTTTTAACACCTGACTCATGAAATTCTGCAACTACTGCTGCCGAATTTGTAACTGTGGCATATACCTTTGCATTCGGAAGACAGTCTCTTTCTCTCTCACTAAAAGAATGTTCATATCCTGTTATTACTACCTCTTTAGGATTTAAAGAAGTCAAGAAATATGTAGTATTATTGTAATCAATGGAATGATGAGCCATTTTCATTAAATCAATGCTAATTCTTTTCCCGGTATTTATCTGTGATTCATCAATCTCTTTCAAGACTCCTGTATCTTTTATCACACGATTTTCAGGAAGATCCAGAGCGGTTCCATTTACCGCCCTATAATTTTTATCTATATACTCTTTTTCTAACTCAATCTCTATACTCTCTTCTGGCTGATACTGTGGCAAATCTCCCAATTCCTCAATTAGCTGATTTGCAATTTTACCTGTATCTCCCTCTGCGGGATTTACATCCGCCGTTAAAAGTGCCGTTCTCCCGAACGCCGTAACCTTTGTCACAATGCAATTTTCATTTTCATCTACAACAGGAATTATCTGTCCATTTTCATCCCTTCTGCGCTCAAGGTTTAATAAATCTATGGACATATCACCCAAAGTAAAAGAGCGATACTCCGCATTCTCTTCTAAATCTAAATCTTTAATAATCTCTGTCCCGTTTCTCTTAGCCGCTTCTATAATATCATCGTACACATACTGATTATCCCATAAATGCGAGTCATTTTCTTTTATAATATAAGAGTCGTCATATTGGTTAATGTATAATCTATCTGTTGGAAAAGCATCTAAAATTTCATTCCCACTTCCTATATGATCACTGTGAGAATGCGTTGCTATATAGAATTCTAATTTTTCTACCCCTTGATTTTTCAAATAATGAATAACCTGCTGTTCATATCCAATACCTCTTGTAATGTCATCCCTTAAAGGATATCTATTATCTGTTCCATCCGGATAATCCCAATCCTCACCTGAATCCACTAAACCATAATGTCCATTGCTTTCCAGCAAAATAGCATCTGTGGAATTATTTAATGATATAAAATGAATTTTTGTTTCTCTTTCTGCTGCTTTTGCTGGTACTGGCATCATCCACACGGATAACGCAGCTATTCCCACCACAGCAAATCTCTTTACTTTTCTTATTCTACTTTCCATAAGTTCCCTCCAACTATTTTTGAGCATATACCAAAAAAGCACCGAAACCATCGGTGCTTTTTTCATGCCGGCAGCGGGACTTGAACCCGCACGTGGTTGCCCACAACAGATTTTGAGTCTGCCTCGTCTGCCATTCCGACACGCCGGCATTTCCTTACGGAACATAAAATATGTTATCACAAAAAAAAGAGAATTGCAAGCTTTTTTTGAAAATAATGTAAAAAACCTACAATTCCCTATTTTTATCCTATTTTTTTTGATTTTCTACTAATTTCTCATAAAAATCAAAGCAATCAAACGTAGCAAAGTAATCTGCCGGTTTTTCTGCACGACGTATCAGCTGAACACTTCCATCTTCCTTTAAAAGCAATTCTGCTGACTTTAATTTTCCATTATAATTGTACCCCATGGCAAACCCATGTGCACCTGTATCATGAATCACCAGAATATCCCCTTTTTGAATTTCAGGAAGCATTCTATCCACGGCAAATTTATCATTATTTTCACACAAAGAACCAGTTACATCGTATTTATGGTCCAATGGCAGGTCTTCTTTTCCCATTACCGTAATATGATGATACGCTCCATACATAGCAGGACGCATAAGATTTACTGCGCAGGCATCTAAACCAATGTAGTCTTTATATGTATGTTTCTCATGAATTGCCTTTGTAACAAGACAGCCATAAGGTCCCATCATAAATCGTCCCAATTCGGAATAAATAGCAACATCACCCATGCCTGCCGGAACTAAAACTTCATCAAACACACGATGTACACCTTCACCTATAATTCGAATATCATTCGGTTCCTCATCTGGTGTATAAGGAACACCGATACCGCCTGAAAGATTAATAAAATATATTTTTGCCCCTGTTTCTTTCTGAAGTTTCACAGCCAATTCAAAAAGCTGTTTTGCCAACATTGGATAATATTCATTGGTAACTGTATTGCTTGCTAAAAAAGCGTGAATTCCGAATTCTTTAGCACCCTTTTCTTTCAAAATACGAAAAGCCTCAAAAATTTGCTCCTCCGTCATCCCATATTTTGCATCACCAGGATTATCCATAATTCCATTACACACTTCAAAAACCCCGCCGGGATTAAAACGACAACTAATTCTTTCAGGTATTTTTCCAATTGCTTTTTCTAAAAACTCAATATGAGTAATATCATCCAAATTAATTGTAGCTCCTAATTGAGCTGCATATTGAAAATCCTCTGCCGGTGTGTCATTAGAAGAAAACATAATGTCCTCTCCCACACAGCCAATGGCTTCTGACAACATCAATTCCGTGTAAGAAGAACAATCACAGCCAAAACCATATTCTCTTAAAAGGTTAATTAAAAATGGATTGGCATTTGCTTTTACCGCAAAATATTCTTTAAATCCTTTGTTCCATGAAAAAGCTTCTTTCATGGCTTTTGCATTTTCTCGAATTCCTTTTTCATCATAAAGATGAAATGGAGTTGGGTATATTTTTATAATTTCTTCAAGCTGTTCCTTTGTAACAAATGTCTTTTTCTCCATTCTTTTCGCTCCTTTGTAACTCTCTGATTTTCGCCTTACATAAACGAATACCTTCATTATACGGAAATACCACTTGCTTTTCAAGTAAAAAAGATTGTGCAACAACATAATCTCCGCGCGCGAGCGGTTCACAAAGTGATAATTTCATTTCTGCTTGCAGAATTCTCCTCCCGGATTGGGTTGCTTCAGATTTCCTATAAAGTTAAAAAACAGCTATTGCACTAAGCATATCTATCCAATAATGCTTAACGCAATAACTGTAATTTTTTTTAAATCACTTCCATAACATGAAGCATGTTTGTAACATTCGCTTCTGCCTTACTGCTGTTTGTAGCCGGATCCCCTGCTGTCACAACAACCATCTGGTCTTTTTTCACCAGTTTTTTCTCCTTCAAAGTTTCCATGGCATTTAAAATAACATTTTCTGCCGTATCTCTTTGATATCCTTTTAATGGTGTAACTCCCCAATAAAGCTGCATTTTACGCTCTACTCTTTCATTAGGAGTAATGGCATAAATCGGCATCACCGGACGAAAACTGGAAATCAAACGGGCTGTCTTTCCCGACATCGTTGGTGTCACAATACAATCCGCTTCAATATTTCTGGCTGTACGAACAGAAGCAATTCCAATCGCACAGGATACTTTTGTTTTCTTATACATGGTTCTGTGCATAATATACTGATCATAATTGACATACTGCTCTGTATTTTCTGCAATTTCATTCATCATTTTCAAAGCTTCCACAGGGTATTTTCCTGCTGCTGTTTCACCGGACAGCATAATGGCATCTGTTCCATCATAAATAGCATTTGCCACATCTGTCACCTCTGCACGAGTAGGACGTGGATTACGAATCATAGAATCCAGCATCTGTGTAGCCGTAATAACCGGAATATAATTAGCATTACATTTATGAATAATCATCTTCTGAATATGAGGAACTTGAGGCGCAGGAATTTCCACTCCCAAATCACCTCTGGCTACCATAATGCCATCTGCCACCTCGATGATTTCATCAATATTTTCCAAGCCTTCTGCGTTCTCAATTTTTGCGATAATCGCAATATCTTCTGCATGATGTTCTTCCAGAATTTTGCGAATTTCTTTTACGCCCTCTGCATTTCTAATAAAAGAAGCTGCAATAAAATCTATTTTTTGTTCAATTCCAAAAATAATATCTGCTTTGTCTTTTTCTGTAACAACAGGTAACTGCACTTTTACATTTGGAACATTAATTCCTTTCTTTTCTCCCAGTTCTCCCCCGTTTACAACACGACAATGAATGGCATCTTCTGTGACTTCCTTTACCTCCAGTTCAATCAAACCATCATCAATTAAAATTCTATTTCCCTGCTTCACATCTTCTGTAAGACCAGTATAAGTAATAGAGCAGCCGGAAGCATTGCCCACAATTTCTTTTGTATATAAAGTAAAGTCTGCTCCCTCTGATAGTGTTACTTTTTTTCCATTTTCCAAAATACCGGTGCGAATTTCAGGTCCTTTTGTGTCAAGAAGAATGGCAACCGGTTTTCCCTGTTCTTCTCTGACACGCTTTAATAAATCCATACGATTGCGTTGTTCTTCGTAATCACCATGAGAAAAGTTAAAACGGGCTACATTCATCCCATTTTTTACCAAAGCCTCCATAATGTCCTTGTTATCCGTATTTGGCCCCATGGTGCAAACGATTTTTGTTCTACGCATATCAGTAATCCTCCTATTTTATATGCTGATGAGTAAACAAATGGTCCTGACAGTATTCATAGTTTCCATTACACTTTGAACAGTAACGAAACTCCAAATGTTCCCCATCTTTTTCTGTTCTTCCACACACTGCACATTTATGTCTGGTTTCTCCCGGTGTCATCTGTGGATGAACCGCTTTTTTAAACTGTTGTTTTCTATGAATTTCCTGAGGAGAAATTCTTCTATAATTTCTTGTCATTAAAAAATAAATAATAAAATTCAATAAGGATGCAATAATTACAGTACGTGTGCCCCATCCACCTCTTATCATGTCATAAAGCAAATATGCTCCATCTAAAAGTGCCAGATATTTTATTTTAATCGGAAGGATCATCATAAATAAAACTTCCATATCCGGATAATTCATAGCAAAAGCAAGGAAAATAGACAAATTAATATAATAAGTAGAAAAACTCATTCCATTCATAAGCGAAAACATTTCATTTTGTCCATTGAAAAAATACAAAATAAATGCTCCAATAACTGTACAGAACATTCCTCCTAAAATATAGACATTATAACGAAATGCTCCCCAAGTCCGCTCCAATGCTGTCCCCAGATAATAATAAAAAGACAGCATAATCAACACAAATATAATATTAGAACTGGATGGCGGTATTAAAACCCATGAAATTATTCTCCATATTTGTCCATGCATAATATGATAAGGGCTCAAAAGTAAATATTGGAAAAAGTTCCCTCCAAATGCCTGCCCGATATACACCAAAATATAACCGATGATATAACATCCAATCATATATTTTGTCAGATCATGTATGGCATATCTTCCATACTTTCGTTCCAGTTTGTTTAAAAAATTCATAATTTCTCCTTTAACACCTGCTTATTAAAATAAATTCTTTTTGGAAAAGATAAACGCCACTATCAAACTTAAAAGCAGTGAAAGTATAATTACAATTGCAAACCCTTCCGGATGAGATGCAAAAGGCATTCCCTTGAGATTTACATTCATTCCATAAGCGCTGAAAATCATCGTAGGAATTGACATAACAATGGTAACTGTTGCTAAAAACTTCATAACAATATTCAAATTATTAGATACAATAGATGCAAAAGCCTCTGTCATTCCACTTAAAATTCCACTGTACACATTTGCCATTTCAATAGCCTGCTTATTCTCTATAATAACATCTTCCAACAAATCTGTATCATCAGGATACTGCTTAATGCGCTCTACTTTTAAAAGTTTTTCCAGCACCATTTCATTAGACCTCAATGATGTAGTAAAATAAACCAGAGATTTTTCCAATTCCAAAAGTTCAATCAACTCTTTATTTTTTGTTGACTCCTGAAGCTTTTCTTCTACTTCTTCACTTTTCTTATCTATAATACGCAGATAATGCAGGAACATACTTGCATTTTTATACAAAATCTGAAGAATAAATCTGGTTTTCATATACGTATAAAAATTACGAACACGTCCGTCCATAAATCTACCCAGAACAGAAGTGTCTTCCAGACATACTGTAATAATAATTTCATCCGTTACAATAATTGATAAAGGAATGGTGCCGTACCAGTCCTTTTCTCCCCTTTCCTCCAAAATCGGAGTGTCCACAATAATCAAGGTGTAATCATCTTCTACCTCAATACGTGAACGTTCTTCCTCATCCAAAGGTGCTCTCAAATCATCTACTTCAATACGATACTTTCTCGCAACCTCAAAAATTTCTGTTGCCGTAGGATCCGTCAGGGCAAGCCAGCATCCTTCGCTGGCTTCTTCTACCTGATGAATTTTTCCGTCAATTGTCTTAAATATTCTAATCATGGTTTCTCCCTTCATATCCTGCAAAACAGGATACGAGAGACGACCTGTCCACAGGAATATGGATTTTCTTTTTTTATTCTATTTTTAATATTCCCGGGATAAGGCCCGCTTTCCATAACTTTGCACTTCCTTTTTATTAATTTTAAAACTTAATCCTGACATTTAGAAAAAATAATACTGTTTGGTGTTTCTACCTTCATAGGTTTTCCTTTCATCACCAGCAATTTTTTCTCATAGTCGATAGCAAATGTAGTAATAGAGTTTGACTCATGGTTTACTACTGCCAGATGCTTTCCATCTGGAAAAACAGCCAAATCCTTTGGATAATTTCCACTGATCGGCAAAATACACTGCTTTTCCAAAAGACCTGTTTTCTCATCTCGTTTATACATGGCAACCGTATCTTCTCCCGCTGTTGAACAGAAAATATAGTTCCCATCCGGTGACATGCAAAGCCCAGATGTTGCGTCATGGGTTTCATCATCATGAGAAGCCAATGTACTTTCTGTCTGCAACAACTCAAAAACAGGATTTTTTCCGCTTCCATCATAGCTGTATACCTGAATAGTATTATTTAATTCATAAATCAAATATGCAAATTTTCCATCTTTACTGAATTTTATTTTTTTAGGTCCTGATTCTCTGTGACATCTTAAAATATCCACCAGTTCCAGATGTTTTGTTCTCCTGTTTACGCGGTAAATTTTAATCTGATCAATTCCGTTATCTACAGCACACAGATATTTATTATCCGGTGTAGGACGTACACAACTTACATGCGGGCGAAAATTTCTTTCTCCTACGCTTCCCAATCCTTTATGAAAAACACCATCTACTACACTTCCCAGTCGTCCATCTCGATGTGTATGTACAACTGTTACCTTCCCATCATGATAACCTGCTACAAAAAGATATTTTCCTTCTTCATCCGTAGATAGATGACAGCCTCTCATACCATCGATATCTACTTTGTTAATAAATGTCAAGTCACCGTCCGCTTCAATAGCAAACACGGCTACTCCTTCATCTGCAATAGAGTAAAGGTATTTGCCGTTTAAAGACTTCGCCAAATGGGAAGAATTATTTACCGGAATTACTTTTCTTTCAGAAAGAGTTCCTTCCTCTACATTTACATCATACAAATGAATTCCTATACTGCTTCCATGGGTATATGTTCCGACATATGCTACATATTTTTCTTTCATCTATGCAATACCCTCCTGTTTTTATTAGTTTCACCACATAACGAATGATATCTTTTCAAGATATCAAAAATATTCTACCACAAAGTTTTTTTTAATACAATGTAATTTGAAGTTTTTACATATTGACATGTATTTTTCCTCTAGTATAATAATTTTCAGAATGGATTTTTATGGCTTAAAATATGATTTTCACAAAGGAGGAGCCCCATGAGTCACAATTTAGTCACCTTAACTGATATATCCAAAAGCTTCGGCGACCAATTAATTCTGGACAAATTAAATCTTTCCATACGAGAAAATGAATTTCTCACACTTCTTGGTCCCAGCGGCTGTGGAAAAACTACAACCCTTCGTATTTTAGGAGGATTTGAAGCTCCTGACAGTGGTCAGGTTATTTTTGATGGGCAGGACATTACCAACCTGCCTCCGAACAAAAGAAACCTCAATACCGTTTTTCAAAAATATGCTCTTTTTTCTCACATGAACATTGAAGAAAACATTGCATTCGGTCTGAAAATTTCTGGAAAAAGCTCTGCTTATATTAAAGATAAGGTAAAATATGCTTTAAAACTGGTAAACCTGGATGGATATGAAAACCGTCTTCCTGATTCTTTAAGCGGTGGTCAGCAGCAACGAGTTGCTATTGCAAGAGCTATTGTCAACGAACCGCGTCTTCTGCTTCTTGATGAACCATTAGGCGCCCTGGATTTAAAACTCCGTCAAGACATGCAATATGAACTTATCCGCTTAAAAAACGAACTTGGTATTACCTTTATCTATGTCACTCACGACCAGGAAGAAGCCCTTACCATGTCTGATACTATTGTGGTTATGAACCAGGGATATATCCAGCAGATGGGTTCACCAGAAGATATTTACAATGAACCGCAAAATGCCTTTGTTGCAGATTTTATCGGTGAAAGCAATATTATTTCCGGTACTATGCTGGAAGATAAACTGGTAGAAATTTTGGGAGCTAAATTCCCTTGTGTAGATATAGGATTTGGGAAAAATAAACCGGTAGACGTGGTAATTCGGCCTGAAGATGTGGATTTACTCGCCCCGGAAGAAGGTACCATACAAGGTGTTGTTACTCACCTGCTTTTCAAAGGTGTCCATTATGAAATGGAAGTACAGGCAAACGGCTTTGAATGGCTGGTACACAGTACTGATATGTTCCCTGTAGGACAGAAAGTGGGCATTCACGTAAATCCTTTTGACATTCAGATCATGCACAAACCTGAGTCCGAAGATGAGGAGGCGATTGGAATCAATGAATAAAAAGAAGCTTTTATCCGGTCCATATCTTTTATGGTCTATATCTTTTATTTTAATTCCTCTTGCCATGATTTTATTCTATGGTTTTACAAATAGCGAAGGACAGTTCACCTTTGAAAATGTTCTGGCCATCGGAACAGCAGAAAATTTCAAAGCCCTTTGTCTTTCTTTAATTCTGTCCGTTATCAGCACAATTATTTGTCTGGTTCTGGCATATCCGCTGGCAATGATGCTTTCCAATATGAAAATCAATCAGACCAGCTTTATTGTATTGCTGTTTATTCTTCCCATGTGGATGAATTTTTTGCTTCGCACCATTGCATGGCAGACTTTACTGGAAAAAAACGGAGTAATTAATCAAATATTAGGATTTTTTCATATACCTCCTTTACAGCTAATCAATACGCCGGCAGCCATCGTTTTAGGCATGGTTTACAATTTCCTTCCTTTCATGGTTCTGCCCCTTTACAATGCTCTTTGTAAAATTGATAAGGATGTTATTTTTGCTGCAAGAGATTTAGGAGCTACCTCCTTTTATACTTTTCGAAAAATTATTTTTCCTTTAAGTCTGCCCGGAGTTATCAGCGGAATTACTATGGTATTTGTGCCGGCTCTTACTACTTTTGTTATTTCAGACCTTTTAGGCGGCAGCAAAATTCTGCTGATTGGAAATGTCATCGACAGACAATTCCAGCAGGGAAGCAACTGGCATGTAGGAAGCGGACTTTCTTTAGTCCTGATGATTTTTATTTTAATCAGCATGATTTTAACAGGAAAATATGATAAAAACGGACAGGGAGGTTTATTTTAATGAAAAAGACTGCACGAAATATTTATCTTGGACTTATTCTTTTCCTTATGTATGCTCCTATTGTAACGTTAATTGTACTTTCTTTTAATGCTTCAAAATCCCGGGCAAAATGGGGTGGTTTTACTCTTCACTGGTACTCCTCCCTGTTTCAGGATAAGGCAATTATGGCAGCTCTTTATAATACTCTTTTTATAGCGCTGGTTTCTGCCATCCTGGCAACAATCATTGGTACTGCTGCCTCTATTGGTATCAATGCCATGAAGTCCAAAGGAAAAACTATCATGATGGGAATTACCAATATTCCTATTTTGAATTCTGAAATTGTAACTGGTATTTCACTGATGTTATTATTCATTGCCTGCAGAGTCACCCTTGGATTTTCCACAATTTTGCTGGCTCATATTACTTTTTGTATTCCTTATGTAATTTTAAGTGTTCTGCCTAAATTAAAGCAGACAAGTAAAAGTACCTATGAGGCAGCACAGGATTTAGGTGCCGGACCGGTTTATGCCTTTTTTAAAGTTGTCTTTCCTGACATATGGCCAGGTGTAGTATCTGGCTTTCTCATGGCATTTACTATGTCCTTAGATGATTTTATTATCACTCATTTTACAAAAGGCCCAGGTGTAGATACCCTCTCCACAAAAATTTATGCTGAAGTACGAAAAGGAATTCGACCGGAAATGTATGCTCTTTCCACCCTTCTTTTCGTCAGTGTTCTGGTACTTATGATCTGTGTAAATGCCAGTCCAAAAGAGTCAAAAGACATAAAAAGGACGTCCAAAAAAACTGCTTTTCGCAGGTCTTTCCGCTTTGCTGTTCCTGCAGTTTTGATTATCGTATTAGTCTTTGGAGGAATTTTTTACAACTTCAATACTCTGAAAAACCACTCAGGAGAAAAAGTTATTGTATATAACTGGGGAGAATATTTAGACCCAAAAACAATTGAACTTTTTGAAGAAGAAACGGGAATTTCTGTCACTTACGAAGAATATGAAACAAATGAAATTATGTATCCGAAAATTGTTTCTCAGGCCATTGCTTATGATGTGGTATGTCCTTCTGACTATATGATTCAGCGTATGATTGAAAACGACTTACTGGCAGAAATTAACTGGGACAATATTCCCAATATTAAAAATATGGATACCACCTATATGGAACAATCTAAAAGCTTTGATCCTGAAAACAAATACTCTGTTCCTTATTGCGTAGGTACCGTAGGTATTTTGTATAACAAATCTATGGTAAAAGAACCGGTAGACAGCTGGGATATCTTGTGGGATCCGCAATATAAAGACAGCATTCTTATGCAGGATTCTGTCAGGGACGCCTTTGCGGTGGCTTTAAAACGTCTGGGCTATTCTATCAACAGTACAGAAGTAGACCAGCTTGCAGCAGCTACAGAAGATTTAATTGAACAAAAGCCACTGGTGCAGGCTTATGTAGTAGATCAGGTCAGAGATAAAATGATTGGAAATGAAGCTGCTCTTGGCGTAATCTATTCCGGTGAAGCGGGCTACACCAAACGCGAAAATCCAGATTTAGAATATGTTATTCCGAAAGAAGGTTCTAATGTGTGGATTGACTCCTGGGTAATTCCCAAAAATGCCCAGAATAAAGAAAATGCTGAAAAATTCATCAATTTCATGTGTCGTCCGGAAATTGCACTCATGAACTTTGAATATCTTACCTACTCTACTCCAAATCTGAAAGCCAGAGAAATGATTGAAGATGAAGATATTCGTAACAGCAAAATCCTCTTCCCGGAACCAGAAGATTTAGTAAACTGCGAAACCTTTAAATTTCTGGGAGATGACGTAGACAGCTATTATAATGAATTATGGAATAAAGTAAAAGCAAAATAAAAGCACACAAAAGGGGATGCAGCATATGCCACACCCCCTTTTTTAAGGAGTATTTTTTATGAACCGTATTTTTGAATATACCATAACGGATGAAAATCTCCCATGTACAGTAGGGGACTTTCTAAAACAAAAGGGATTTTCCCGACAAATTATTATACAGCTCAAAAAGACCAGTCAGGGAATTCTGGTAAATAACCAATGGGCCTATGTACGAACCCCTTTAAGAACCAATGATATCCTTACGCTCCGCCTTTTAGAAGAGGCTCCCTCAGAAAACATTGTTCCTGTTTCTCTTCCACTTGATATTATTTATGAAGATGAAGATATTCTGTTAATCAATAAACCTGCTGATATGCCTGTTCATCCTTCTATTAACAACTATGACAACACTTTAGCAAATGGCATCGCGCATTACTATAAAATGCAGGGAGAAACCTTTGTCTTTCGCTGTATCAACCGTCTGGACAGAGATACTACCGGACTTCTTATTATAGCTAAAAATGCCCTGAGCGCATCTATTCTCTCCAATCAAATGAAAAGACGAGAAATTCACCGAACTTATCTGGCTGTAGTATCCGGCAATCCAAAAAAAGATACAGATACTATTACAGCGCCCATAGCACGAAAAGAAAATTCTGCTATTGAGCGCTGTATAGACTTTCAAAATGGAGAACAGGCTGTTACGCACTATCAATTAATAACTTCCAGAGAAGATTATTCCCTTCTCAAACTATCTTTGGAAACAGGCAGGACACATCAAATCCGCGTACACATGAAATATATAGGAAATCCCCTTCTTGGAGATTATCTCTACAATCCTGATTTTTCCAAAATACAACGTGTCGCTCTCCATTCTTATCGTTTAAACTTTATACATCCAATTACAGAAAAAACCATGGATTTTTCCATTCCTCTCCCTGAGGATATGGCAAATCTCTTTTAAAATACTGTCTCATTCACTTTCAGACAAATCATTAACTAGTTTCTTCGCAATGCCTCAATGGGACTTAATGCTGCTGCCTTTTTAGCCGGATAAATTCCAAAGAAAACACCTACCGCGCAAGCAAACAAAGTTGCTACCATAATGGTAACAGCACTAATTCCCGGGGTAATTGTCATCCCCTGAGTGGAACTAATCACAGAACAAATTCCATATCCTCCTGCAATTCCCAGAATAATTCCGATAATTCCGCCGATTACTGTAAGAATTGCTGATTCTGCCAAAAACTGCATCATAATCGAAGAGGTCTTTGCTCCCAGGGCTTTTCGGATACCAATCTCTCTAGTCCGTTCCGTTACAGATACCAGCATGATATTCATAACACCAATACCGCCTACCAGTAGAGAAATCCCTGCCACAAAGGAAATAAATGCAGTTACCATGCCCAGCATATCATTCATCATCTTCATAACATCCTGAAAACTTTGAAGCTGATAGTAATCCTCTCCCGCTGACTGATGTCTCTTTTCTAATGTTTTTATCACTTCTTTTGAAATTTCCTGAGAGTCCATTTTCTTGTCTGCCTGCACAACCATATTGGTAAACTCTCCTGCTGTGTCCCCTACAAAATCTACCGCTGCAGTGTAAGGAACAGAGAGTGTCACCGGCATTCCCTCATAAGTATAACTTACAAAAGTACCATTTTCTTTCTGTGTTGTAACGCCCACAATTCGAAAACTCTTCGTCAAATCATAGCATTGTACATCAATATCCATTCCAATAACATCATCTGAGCCAAATAAACGTTTTGCATCTGTATCTGAAATCACACACACATTTCGCCCTTCTGCCACATCTGCTTCCGTAAAATAAGCGCCTCTTTTTAACGCAAGATTATTGACAATGGGTGCATCCTGTGTTTCCAACGTTACTGTAGCAGAAAAATCGCCTTTTCCTGTTACAGTCTCACCCATAATGCTAAAGCTGCTGGAAACGCCTTCTACACCATTAATTTTGCGAATAGCTTCCATATCTTCTGCAGTCATATATTCATCCTCTGTTATAGCATCATCACTGCAATAAATAAATATCTGCCCTCCGCCCACAGCATCAATTTCACTGTTCATCTGGTTTTTTGTACCTTCACCTATAGATACAATAGCAATAACAGAGGCAATTCCAATGATAATTCCCAGCATAGTAAGAAAGGAACGCCCTTTATTGGCAATAATATTTTGAATTGCCATTTTGACATATTCAATTATATTTCCCATAGCTTTATCTCGCTTCCTGTGGTTTTACCTTGTCTCCTTCCTTGTGATTTCCTATATCTACAAGAACTTGTTCACCATTTTTCAAACCACTTTTAATTTCTGCAAAAGAGTCTGAAATCACACCTGTTTCAATCTCTTTTTTCTTAATCGTTCCGTCTTCTACTACATAACAGAAAGAACCGTCTTTTCCAATATTAACTGCTTCCACCGGTAAAATAGGAACATCCTTTGCTTCTGCTGCCTGAATACTCACTTTTGCTTCTACTCCAATGAAAATCCCATCGTCCGGATTATCTATATGTACTACAACCCCAATGGTAGGAGCTCCTTTTTCATTTGGCACTGCAATACGATTTACCTTTTCTATGGTTCCGTTGTATTTTTTATCGCCTAATTTAACAGTAGCTTTCTGCCCTTCCTTCACTTTATCAAAATCATATTTTGATATACTGGCATCTACACATACATCATCCATACTCTGAAGTGTAAAAAGTTCCATTCCCTGTGTTACGGTAGCACCCTGACTGACTCTTGTATCAGAAATCACCCCTGAAAATTCTGCTTCAATTCCTTTTCTTCCTTCTTCTAAAAGTTCCTGAAGATTTTTTGTTTCAAGTTCCGTCAGGTTGTTGGAAATTCTGATTTTTTCTTTTGCTGCATCCGTAAGTCCCGGTGTATCAGACTGTGCTAAAGCTTCTTTTGATGCCAGTTCAGACTGAAGCGCCGCTAACTCAGACGCTGCATTCTCCATTGCAGTTTCAAGTGCAGAAGTATCTGCCACATTTGTACCTGTAAACTGAAAATCTGCTGGATTTACTTCTTCCTTTTCCGGAGCTTTTGGTGGATTATCTAATAAATGCCGATAATCATCTTTATCTGTCTCAGTTCCCTCTCCATCATTAATTTTCTTTTTCAGTTCTTCCAGCTGCTTATCATACTCAGGTTTTGTAACTGTATTATAAACATCCATTTCTTCCTGATACTTTGTTTCTGCAGCCAGCACAGCCTCCTGATATGCATTTTCTACATTTTCCTGCGCCTGTTTTTGTGCATCTTTCTGTGTTTCTGCAATCTGCTGTTTTAAATTGGAAACTTCACTTTTCTTATTCTCAATCTGCTTTTCCAAATCCGGAATTTCTGCCTTTGCTTTTGCCACCTTAGAAGCAGCATAATCAGCCTGTTCCTGTGCGTCCTCCAGTTCCAATCTGCCTGATTTTGCTGTCAGCTCTGCCTTTTGGTTGTCTGCCTCTAAATTATCTATATTAAACCCTATCAGCTTTTGTCCGGCTTCTACACTGTCACCGGCTTCCACCGTCATAGTTTCTATCGTAGCATTCACCGGTGAGTAAAATGTTTTTTTCCATTCACTTTCCACATTACCGGATGCCTCAATTTCCTGACTCACATCTCCCTTTTCTACAGAAACAACTTCTACAACAGGTTCTGTACCTTTTCCTCCCTTTCGCTGGTTTCCGATAATTGCCAGAAGAACCAATACAACTGCCACAATTCCAAGAGTAATTAACATAATCGTATTTTTATTCTTCAGAGTTTTTGTCTTCATGTGTTTCCTCCACTTTTTCATATTCCGGATTTATTCTGTCTGATTCTATTTTCCCATCCATAATCCTTACAACACGTTTTGCTCTTGCAGCAATTCCATCATCATGAGTAATCAAAATAACGGTTCTTCCATCCTTATGAAGATTTTTTAAAATATTTAAAATTTCTTTGCTGGAAGCGGAGTCAAGATTTCCTGTAGGCTCATCTGCCAGAATTACCGGTGGTTTCGCCGCAATCGCTCTGGCAATAGCAACACGTTGCTGCTGCCCGCCTGACATCTCTGATGGCTTATGATGCATTCGATGACTCAGCCCTACCATTTCCAATGCCTCTGTTGCCAGTCTTCTTCTCTCTTTTTTATCTATTCCTCTATAAATCAAAGGAAGCTCTACATTTTCCACCGCTGTAAGATTAGGAATTAAATTAAATCCCTGAAAAATAAAACCAATTTCTTTATTTCTGACTAGAGATAACTCATTATCAGACATTGTGGATACATCTGTACCATTCAGATAATATTTTCCCGATGTAGGAATATCCAAACATCCTAACATATTCATAAAAGTCGATTTTCCTGAACCGGACTGCCCAATAATTGCAACAAATTCACCTCTGTCAATTTCCAGGTTTACATGGTCTAATGCCCTAACTTCATTTTCACCCGGATTATAAATTTTGCATAAATCCATTACCTTAATTAAATGTTCCATACTCTCTCCTCTTATTATCCTTTTTTATATAACAACAGGACAAAACAGAACCCCTTCCGTTTTGTCCCGCACTTGCTATCTAACTCTAATCATTTTATAGCTGTTCCCTGTCCATCCTGTAATGCCTGACGATTTTTTAATGCTCCCCAGAAATACAACAATGGCAAAATCAATGAAAAAATCACTGAAAAAATGCTAAACACCCCACTAAAAGCACTATATGCATTGCAAATTAATGCATACGCAATCAAAACAATTCCGCAAACATAACACAAAGATGCTTTTTCGATTTTGTTGCTGTTTAAAATTCCAATAATTCCTGTTACGACACCGATTACAGCCTGTATTGCAGTTAATACCAGACTCACCTGATAAGTAGATTTGGTAATTCCTGTCTGCGCTAAGGTCTGTTCCAAAATCGGAGCAAACTCTTCCTGTCCCATCACTGCAAAATTCATAATACAGGAAATCGCATTAAACAGTCCTCCAATAATCAGAAAAATTCCTACAACCATTAAAAATGTTCTTCCCGGTGCTTTTTTAGGCATATATTTTTCCTCCTGAAATAAATTTATTTTTTATAATGCCCGAATTCGTGGTACTTCATCAATGTGAAGATATCTGCTTACAGCTTTTACAATAATATCATGATTGATAAAATGACTCTGATTGGAAACCATAATTACTCCAATCACTCCCACTTCTTCCACGCGTATTGGAAATCCTCCGCCCAAACAAGAGTATTCCCTCTCATCAAGTCCAATTTCTCCCAAGGTTTCTTCACTGCGTTTTAGTTCACTGTATAAAAGCATGGTGCTTTTTTCCATCCGTCTTACAGATGCAAACATTTTATTCATCCATTCTTCATTATTTAAGGTTGTGCCGTTTCCTGCATACTTAAACACAGTATAACCATTGTTCAGACGGATTTCCACTGCCGTGTCTAAGCTTCTTTTTTTTGCTTCCGCCACCAGCAAATTACCAAGTGCCCATGCATCCTCATTCGTGAAATGATTAAATTGCAAAATTTCTTCCTGCATTGCCAAAACTGTAATTACTTCTTCAACAGTCATAAAGACACCTCCCGTTCTTTAACGAATTCTATCAGGAAATCCTACTTTACGCTGTACTTTTCTCAATGTTTTATTTGCAAAGTACTGCGCTTTTTCACCATTTTCCTTGATAATAGAATCAATATATGCTTTTTCCTTCTCCAGGCGTGCTACTTCATCCTGCAATGGTTTCAGCACACTGACAACAGCCTCACCCACTGCCATTTTCAGCTCACCATAGCCTTTTCCATCAAATTCTTTTACAGCTTCCTCTGATGTTTTATTCATACATGCACAGTAAATATCAATCAGATTTTTAATTCCCGGCTGTTCATCACGATAAGCGATACAGGCTTCAGAGTCTGTCACTGCACGCTTACATTTTCTCATAATGGTATCCGGATCATCCATAAGATAAATGCTTCCATTTGGATTTTCATCTGACTTTGACATTTTCTTAGATGGCTCCTGTAAACTCATAATTTTCGCTCCTACTTTACCGATATATGCTTCCGGTATGGTAAATACATCGCCATAAATGTTATTAAAACGAGTAGCAATATCTCTGGTCAGCTCCAGATGCTGCATCTGGTCAATTCCTACAGGAACTACGTCCGCCTGATACAACAAAATATCAGCAGCCATAAGTACCGGGTAAGTAAACAATCCGGCATTAATGTTATCTGCATGTTTTGCAGACTTATCCTTAAACTGTGTCATACGATTTAATTCACCCATATAAGTAAAGCAGTTTAAAATCCATGCCAGTTCTGCATGTCCACTTACATGAGATTGGTAATAAATACAGTTTTTCTCAGGATCAAGTCCTGCTGCAATGTATAAAGTCAATAAAGCCCTTGCTCTTTTTCTAAGAGTAGCCGGGTCCTGCCTTACAGTAATAGAATGCATATCCACAACACTATAAAAACATTCATATTCATCACTTAAGGTTACCCAGTTTTTCAGCGCTCCCAAATAATTCCCCAATGTGAGATTTCCGGTAGCCTGCATACCACTGAATAAAACTTTCTTATCATTTATCATTTTTCTGTCCTCCAACTACTACAATTTCCCTTGTTTAGATATTTTAACACGTTTTATCTCTATCATCAACTACTGCTTGCTTCTAACTCCCAAAATGTTTATAATAAAATCAACATAATAAAAGGAAAGGATGAAAGACATGGAAAAAATTGCAAGTTTTACCATTGACCATATAAAACTTCAGCCGGGAATTTATGTATCCCGCAAGGATTTTGTAGGAAAAGAAGTTATTACTACTTTTGATTTACGCATGACTTCTCCAAACGAAGAACCTGTTATGAATACTGCGGAAGTTCATACCATCGAACATCTGGGCGCTACTTTTTTAAGGAACCACAAAGATTTTTCTGATAAGACCATCTATTTCGGACCTATGGGCTGCCGTACAGGCTTCTACCTTCTTTTGGCAGGAGATTACGAGTCCAAAGAAATTGTCCCGCTTATTACAGAAATGTTTACCTTTATCCGTGATTTCCATGATGAGGTTCCGGGAGCATCCGCAAAAGACTGCGGAAACTATCTGGATATGAATTTGAATATGGCAAACTGGCTGGCAGATAAATTTTTAAACAATGTACTTTTAAATATTTCTGAAGACAGACTGGTTTATCCGGAATAATCTTAATGCAGAAAAGAGGAGAACTGCCCATTTATGACAATTCTCCTCTTTCATCTATATCCTTTAATTCCTTTCTATTCTCTACCATGAAATAAAACGCTTTGCTTTCATGTTTCCGCAATATACATTTTCCGCCTCTATCCCCTTGCAGATTTTCCAGTTCTTCTTTATATTTTTCATGAAAAATAACAGGATTTCCCAATTCTGCTCCTGACTTGACGCAGCCAATAGTCTTACCAGACTGTGCAAAGGCTTTCAAAAAATCTTCTATTGTTTTCCTTTTCAAATAAGGCTGATCTGCCACAAAAAAAATATAGTAATTTTCTTCTCCTCTTTTCTTAAATTCCTGTGCTTTACAAAATCCCAGCTTCAAAGAAGAAGAAATTCCTTGTATACTGTTCTCATTTTTTACTGCCTCTATTTTCCTTTTCTTCATTTCCTGAAGAATTTCATCATATTGCGTAACCACTACCAAACTGTCCAGTATGCCTTCTTTTAAAAGTTCTCCCAGGCGTTCTGTCAAATAGAGGTACAATGCTTTCCCTTCCAAAGGATATAGTAATTTATTCCCCTGAAATCGACGCGAAAAACCTGCTGCCAACAGAATAGCATGTACTTTTCTCCTCATGTATTACCTCCTAAAAAGTAGAAAAAAGGGTTGACACTTTTTCCTTTTTTTGATAAAATTTATTCTTGTGAGACACCCAAACAATATGCTGCCATGGCTCAGTCGGTAGAGCGTCGCCTTGGTAAGGCGGAGGTCGGCGGTTCAAGTCCGCTTGGCAGCTTTTTTAACCCCCTTGATTTTTCAAGGGGGTTTTATATATGCGAACTCTCATAAACATTTCTTTTTATTTTACCATTTCATTCCCTGAATTTTATTTCGTATTCTTTGCAGTGCATTATCAATCGATTTTGGTTGTTTCCCTGTCATTTCTGCAATCTGAATATAATTCTCCCCATCCAGATAAGCATCCAATACTCTGTTTTCAAAAGGACTTAAACGTTTCTTGATGTCCTCCATCATAATGCTGACATTTTCTTTTCCGATAACAATTTCTTCCGGATTTTGCTGTGTAACATCTTCTGCATTATACAAAGGTCCTTCCATCTCACTTAAAGAAATGTATGAATTCAATGGTTTATGTTTTTGTCTTCCTGAAATTTCAATAGCCTTATACATCTGTCTTTCTATACATAGATTAGCAAATGTGGCAAAAGATGCACTTTTATCAGGACGATATCCCTGGACTGCTTTAAACAGTCCAATCATCCCTTCTTGGATTAAATCCTCCTGTTCCCCCCCAATAAGGAACATGGCATGTGCTTTTTTCAATACCATTCCCTTATATTTATTGATGAGATATTCTTCTAAACCTTCCTGACCTTCCCACAAAAGTTTAAAAAGTTCCTCATCGTTCAACTTTTCATATTCCTTCATAAACGAATTCCTGTATTATTTTCCCATTCTTTGTCTTACAATCTCGTATGCCAATACACCTGCCGCTACAGATGCATTCAAGGAGTCGATATTTCCCTGCATTGGTATGGATGCAATAAAATCACATTTTTCCCGTACTAATTTAGACACGCCATCACCTTCATTACCGATAACCAGTCCAATAGCACCTTTTAAATCAAGGTCGTACATCTGTGTTCCGCCCATATCGGCACATACAAACCAAATCCCTTCTTTTTTCAGACTTTCAATGGTTCTTGCAAGATTTGTAACTTTTGCAACAGGTGTATAATTTAATGCTCCGGCAGACGTTCTTGCAACCGTTGCAGTCAACCCTACGGCTCTGTTCTTTGGAATAATCACACCATGAGCACCTGCCAGATTGGCTGTACGGATAATTGCTCCTAAATTGTGTGGATCCTCAATATTGTCCAGCAATACCAAAAACGGCGGTTCTCCTTTTTCTCTGGCTGCTGCCAGAATATCTTCTACTTCTGCGTAATTATACGCTGCAGTCATAGCAATAACACCCTGATGTTTTCCTGTTTCCGATAACTGATCCAGTCTTTCTTTTTTTACATATTTAATCATGGTATCATGCTTCTTTGCTTCACGCAAAATGGTGCGTACCGGACCATCCTCGCATTTTTCCAGAACAAATAACTTATCCACAGATTTTCCGGAACGAAACGCTTCTAAAACCGCATTTCTGCCTTCTACCTTTGTTTCCTGGAATTTATTCTCCATCCTTTTCTCCTTCTGTAATTCCTATTTTTATTAATTCCAACATTCTGTCCCACTGTTCTGTAAGATACAGATATCCCATCAAAGCTTCAAATCCCGTAGCTCTTCTGTAATCGGACATACTGGCATTTTTCGCCATTGTAAAAGATTTTGCATTTCTTCCTCTTTTAAAAATACCCGTTTCTTCCTCTGTAAGATATGGTTTCAGCTTTTCGATAATCTCTGACTGAGCAGATGCTTTTACTAATTTGCTGGCTCTTTGATGCAGCTTATTTACTTGCGTATTTCCTTTTTCCACTAAAATAGTGCGGATAACCAACTCATAAATAGCATCTCCGATATAAGCAAGGGTCAGAGGAGAATAGGTTCTGATATCCGTATCCTCCAGTTCAAACAGCTCCTTGAATTTCTTTAAGCTCGCTTCCATTGTACACCCTCTCTTGTGTCTTTTAAGATAATACCCATAGCAGCCAGTTCATCTCTGATTTCATCTGCTCTTTTAAAATTTTTCTCTTTTCTTGCCATCTGACGTTCTTCAATAAGCTTTTCAATTTCTTCGTCTAAAATTTCTGCTTCTTTATTGACAATCAGACCTAAAACATCACTTAAATGTACAATAGTATCAAACAGATACTGTACAAAAGCAGAGGTACTGTTCTCGTCAGCTTTTGTATTGGCAAATTTTACCAGTTCAAAAATTGCAGCAATGGCATCTGCAGTATTAAAATCGTCTTCCATGGAATTTTCATATTTCTTTACATATTCCAAAACTTCTGTTTCTAATGCTTTTTCTGCTTCTGTCATTTCTGCTTTTTTTGCTGTTTCCAACAAGTGTTTTAACTGCTCTACACAGGTAATAATTCTTTCCAGAGAATTTTTAGAAGCTTCCATGAGCTCTGCACTGAAGTTCAATGGACTTCTGTAATGTGCATTTAACATAAAGAAACGAAGTACCTGTAGATCATATTTTTCTCCGATTTCTCTTACTGTAAAGAAATTACCAAGAGATTTTGACATTTTGCGATTGTCAATATTTAAAAATGCATTATGCATCCAGTATCTTGCAAACTGCTTTCCATTGCAGCATTCAGACTGGGCAATTTCATTTTCATGATGTGGGAAAACAAGGTCTTCACCACCTGCATGAATATCAATTTCTTCACCCAGATATTTTTTAGACATAACAGAACACTCAATATGCCAGCCCGGACGGCCTTCACTCCATGGTGATACCCAGAAAGGTTCTCCTTCTTTTTTCGGTTTCCAAAGCACAAAATCTAATGGATCTTCTTTCTGGTTTTCTCCTGAAACCTGTAAAGAACGAAATCCTGACTGCAAATCCTCCAGATTTTTATGAGACAGTTTTCCATATTCTTTGAAATTCTTTACGCGGAAATATACTGTACCATTTACTTCATAAGCAAATCCCTTATCCATTAATGTCTGGATCATATCAATCATTCCGTCAATTTCCTGTGTTGCCAGCGGATGTGTGGTTGCCGGTTTTACATTCATGTCTGCCATATCTTTTTTACATTCTTTAATATAACGGCTGGAAATCTCTTCTGCACTTACACCTTCTTCTACCGCCTTTGCAATGATTTTATCATCTACATCTGTAAAGTTGGATACATAATTTACTTCATATCCTTTGTATTCCATATAGCGGCGTACTGTATCAAATACAATCATTGGTCTCGCATTCCCAATATGAATAAAGTTATAAACGGTAGGTCCGCAGACATACATCTTTACTTTTCCTTCTTCTAAAGGAATAAATTCTTCTTTTTTCTTTGTCAGTGTGTTATAAATTCTCATATTTCTCTTTCTTCCTCCTGTCTTCTCTCTTTTGCTTCTAAAGCTCTTGCCCGGCGGCATTGTGCTTCTCTTTCTTTTATATCATTTAATTCATAACCCATACGCTGTAATTCGGAACGTAATCTGTCATTTTCCTGCTGCAGTTTATGAATATCATCTAAGGTTGGATCCGGCAGATGAATTTGGTCCATATCACTTCTTGGAACTTTCTGGTTTCCTTTTCTTACTACACGACCCGGTACACCCACAACTGTGCAGTTAGGCGGAACTTCTTCCAGTACCACGCTTCCTGCGCCAATTTTAGAATTTTCACCAATAGTAAAAGAGCCTAAAATTTTCGCTCCGGCGCTTACCATAACATTATTTTTTAAAGTAGGATGACGTTTTCCCGTTTCTTTTCCGGTACCTCCCAGAGTAACACCCTGATACAGTGTTACATTATCGCCAATAATAGCAGTTTCTCCGATAATCACCCCTGAACCATGGTCAATAAATAACCCTTTGCCAATCTTTGCTCCGGGATGAATTTCAATTCCCGTTTTTCTGGCTGCCCGCTGAGAAACCCACCGCGCCAGAAAGAAATGACCTTTCTCATATAATTTGTGGGCCCTTCTATACTGTATCATAACACGAAAACTGGGATACAGCAAAACTTCCAGAGGAGTTTTAATTGCAGGATCCCGTTCCCTGATAACCTGAAATTCTTCTTTTATATGATTGATAAATCCCATATTTCACGCCCTTTCCATAAATTTTCTGTGAAATAAAAATGCCTCTATGTCAAAACGACATAGAGGCGAAAAATCCGCGGTTCCACTCTATTTGAAGATAATATCTTCCACTTATTTCCCATAACGCAGGACTGCGTATCCGGCTTAGGAATTCCCTTCACCAAATCAGCTCCCGAATGCACTTTCCAAAGTTTTCTCTAAGACAGCTTCCAGCCGATGACCGTCTCTCTCTGAAAAGAAATCACTTTGTACTCTTTTCGTTCCATGCCTTTTCTTATCTTCTCTTAGTTTATTCATAAATACGGAATTTGTCAACAGAATTTTTACTATACTAGCACACACCCTGAGCAATCATAGCTTCTGCAACTTTTTCAAATCCGGCTGCATTGGCACCTACTACATAGTTGCCTTCAAATCCATATTTTTTCGCTGCATCTACCATATTGTGGCAGATATTTACCATAATTCCCTGAAGCTTTTCATCTACTTCTTCAAAACTCCAGCTTAATCTTTCGCTGTTCTGTGACATTTCAAGTCCGGAAGTAGCTACACCGCCGGCATTTGCCGCTTTACCAGGCGCAAAGATAATTCCGTTTTCCTGCAGATATTTTGTAGCTTCCAGAGTTGTTGGCATATTTGCACCTTCTGCTACTGCGAAGCATCCGTTGGCAACTAATGCTTTTGCATCTTCTAAATGCAGCTCATTCTGTGTTGCACATGGAAGAGCAATATCACATTTTACAGTCCATACACCCTTTCCTTCATGGTACTCTGCATTTGGTCTGTAGTTTGTATATTCTGTTAAACGTGCACGTTTCACTTCTTTGATTTCTTTTAATGCTTCTAAGTCAATACCTTCTGGATCATATACCCAGCCTGTGGAGTCAGAGCATGTCACTGGTTTTGCTCCTAACTGATAAGCTTTTTCAATAGCATAAGTTGCTACATTTCCTGCACCGGAAACAGCAACTGTTTTTCCTTTTAATTCTTTTCCATTGAGTTTTAACAATTCTTCTGTAAGATAGAGAAGACCATATCCGGTTGCCTGTGTTCTTACTAAAGAGCCGCCATAAGTCAGTCCTTTACCTGTAAGCACACCTTCGTAAGCATCACGAATTCTCTTATACTGTCCAAACAGATAGCCGATTTCTCTTGCACCTACTCCGATATCACCTGCCGGAACATCTGTATCTGCACCGATATGACGATATAATTCTGTCATATAACTCTGGCAGAATGCCATAACTTCTCTGTCTGATTTTCCTTTCGGATCAAAATCAGCTCCGCCTTTACCGCCGCCAATAGGAAGCCCTGTCAGAGAATTTTTGAAAATCTGTTCAAATCCTAAAAATTTAATAATTCCCAGATATACGGATGGGTGGAAGCGTAAGCCGCCTTTGTATGGTCCGATTGCACTGTTAAACTGTACACGGAACCCTTTATTTACCTGTACATTTCCATTGTCATCTACCCAAGGAACACGGAACATAATTACTCTTTCAGGCTCAACCAAACGCTCTAAAAGTGCTTCTTTGCGATATTTTTCCTCATTTGCCTCTACTACTGGTTTTAAGGACTCTAAAACTTCCTTTACTGCCTGATGAAATTCTGGTTCTCCTGGATTTTTCTTTTCTACTAATTCTATAACCTCATCTACGTATGACATGACTTTCCTCCTGTATCTGATTTTTTCTTGTATTATAAATCCAAGTTTCTGTTTTTGCAAGTTTATTTTTCATTTCTTGCATATTTTTTATTTATACCTGCTATTCCTTTATATACAATACAGTTTTTGAAATTTCCATCTGTGGCTGTTTCATTTCTAAATCCTTGTTGTCCACTGAGAGCAATCCCACACGTCTGTTGCAAGACCTTCATAGAACTCCGGCTCATGACATACCATCAAAATTGTTCCCTTATACTCCTTTAAAGCCCGCTTTAGTTCCTCTTTTGCATCTACATCTAAATGGTTGGTAGGCTCATCTAAAATCAGCACATTCGTTTCCCTGTTAATAATCTTACACAAACGCACCTTTGCCTGCTCACCACCGCTTAATACACGCACAAGACTTTCTATATGTTTTGTTGTCAAACCACATTTCGCCAGTGCTGCGCGGACCTCATACTGTGTATAGGAAGGAAACACTTCCCAGATTTCTTCGATACAGGTATTTTTATTTCCCTGTGGCATCTCCTGTTCAAAATATCCGATTTCCAGATAATCACCTAAATGCACCTTCCCTGAAAGCGGAGAAATAATCCCCAGAATACTCTTTAATAATGTAGATTTTCCAATACCATTGGCACCGGTAAGAGCAATCTTTTCTCCCCTTTCCACCTTTAAATTCAATGGTTTGGAAAGCGGTTCGTCATAACCGATAATCAAATCATCTGTTTCTACTACAAAACGGCTTGGTGTTCTGGCTGTTTTAAAATTAAATTCCGGTTTTGGTTTTTCCTTTGCCAGCTCAATCACATCCATCTTATCCAGCTTTTTCTGTCTGGACATTGCCATATTTCTGGTTGCCACTCTTGCTTTATTTCTCGCCACAAAGTCTTTCAGCTCATTGATTTCCTGCTGCTGGCGATTATAAGCCGCTTCAAGCTGCGCTTTCTTTACTGCGTAAACCTCCTGAAAATGGTCATAATCTCCCACATAACGATTTAATTCCTGATTATCCATGTGATAGATGAGATTTACAACGCTGTTTAAGAACGGAATATCATGAGAAATCAAAATAAAAGCATTTTCATATTCCTGCAGGTAGCGTTTCAGCCACTCAATATGTTCCGCATCTAAATAATTGGTAGGCTCGTCCAAAAGCAAAATATCCGGCTTTTCCAAAAGCAGTTTTCCCAACAGAATTTTTGTTCTCTGTCCACCGCTTAAATCTGTGACATCTTTATCCAGTCCGATTGCCGTAAGCCCCAAAGCCCTTCCGACTTCTTCCACCTTGGAGTCAATAATATAGAAATCGTGCATGGTGAGCATATCCTGTATGGTTCCCAATTCTTCCATCATGGTTTCCAGCTCTTCCGGTGATGCCTCACCCATTTTGTCACAAATCCCATTCATCTGCGCTTCCATTTCAAAAAGCCATGAAAATGCAGATTTCAGTACATCTCGAATGGTCATGCCCTTTTCCAGAACTGTATGCTGGTCCAGATACCCCACACGGACATTTTTCGCCCATTCAATTTTTCCTTCATCCGGCATAAGCTTTCCTGTAATAATATTCATAAAGGTAGATTTTCCCTCACCATTGGCCCCCACCAGTCCAATATGTTCTCCTTTCAATAAACGAAAAGAAACGTCCTGAAAAATAGCTCTGTCGCCAAATCCGTGAGATAAATTCTGCACATTTAATATACTCATCTTCTGTTCTCCTTACAGCAGCCTCCACAGCCGCCGCTTCTGTCATCTGTCATAAAATCCTGCACATGTGTCAATGCACAAATTGCCTGTGCAGATATTCCTTCCATACTTCCTGTAAATCCAAGACCTTCCTCTGTGGTCGCTTTAATATTTACCTGATGAACGTCCAAATGCAGTGCATCAGCCACATTCTCAATCATAGTATCAATATATGGTAAAAGTTTTGGTTTCTGTGCAATAATCGTTGCATCAATGTTATTGATCACATACATATTTTCTTCCAAAAGTTTCCCTACATGCTGCAAAAGCTTGATGCTGGAAATACCTTTATACTGAGGATCTGTATCTGGAAAATGTCTTCCAATATCCCGAAGCGCTGCTGCACCTAAAAGAGCATCCATAATGGCATGAACCACTACATCGGCATCAGAATGTCCCAGCAGACCTTTTTCCCAGGGAATATTCACTCCTCCTAAAATTAAATCTCTTCCTTCTGTAAGTTTATGGACATCATATCCCATTCCTACTCGAATCATGATTTTCTTCCTTTCCGTCTATTCTACTGAAAGCACCTGATAACCTGCGTCTTCTACTGCTTTCTTTAAAACTTCTTTTTCAAGTCCTGTTTCTACATAAGCTTCTTTTTTCTCTAAATTCACTTCTGCTTTTGTTCCTTCTAAAGCTTCCAGCGCTTTTGTAACTGCCGCCTGACAGTGAGGACACATCATTCCTTCAATTTTCATTGTATACATATTTTTTTCCTCCTTTTTCTCCTGTATATTTTCAGGCTGTGTTTTCCCTTTTTTCAGAGAATGAAAAAATCGTAATCGCAGCGCGTTACTTACAACAAAAAGACTGCTGAGACTCATAGCTGCCGCTCCGAACATAGGACTTAATTTCAATCCGAATACCGGATAGAGCACTCCTGCTGCAAGGGGAATTCCACATACATTATAAAAGAATGCCCAGAATAAATTCTGCTTAATATTTCGGATAACTGCTTTACTCAGCTCTATGGCAGTTGCCACATCCTGCAAATCATTTTTCATCAGGACAATATCTGCGCTTTCAATGGCAACATCTGTTCCTGCTCCAATGGCAATTCCTACATCTGCTCTTGCAAGAGCCGGCGCATCATTTAGCCCGTCCCCTACCATGGCTACGGTCTTTCCTTCCTCCTGAAGTCTGGAAATCTCTCTTTCTTTATCCTGTGGAAGAACCTCTGCAATCACCGTATCAATATCCAGCTGCTTTTGAATTGCTTTTGCTGTTCTGGCATTATCGCCTGTAAGCATAATAACCTGAATGCCCAGTTTTTTCAACTCCTGAATTGCCTTTGCACTGGTTGGTTTTACCACATCGGCAACACCAATAACACCAAGTGTCTGCTTTTCATCTGCCAAGATAAGGGGTGTCTTTCCTTCTTCCGAAAGTTTTTCAATACTGCTTAATGCCTTTTCACAGGAAATCCCCTGCTCTTTTATAAGTTTTTGGTTTCCAGCATAATAAACATTCCCCTGAATTTTTGCAGTAATTCCTTTTCCGGGGATTGCCGCAAAATTCTCCGCATTGGGCAGTTCCATGTCCTTTGCCTTTAAAAGCACCGCCTCCGCCAGAGGATGTTCACTTTTCTTTTCCAGAGCTGCACCGATTTCTAAAATCTCATTTTCGGACATTCCAAAGCTGATAATATCAGTAACTATTGGTTTTCCTTCTGTAATAGTTCCTGTTTTATCCAATACAACGCTTTGTACGTTATGAGTAATTTCCAATGCCTCGCCGGATTTAATTAAAATTCCATTTTCCGCGCCTTTTCCTGTTCCTACCATAATAGCAACCGGTGTGGCAAGTCCCAGTGCACAGGGACAGGAAATAACTAAAACCGCAATGGCACAGGACAGGGCAAATTCAAATTCTGCTCCCATAAACAACCAGACAATCCCCGTAAGCAGAGCAATTCCCATAACCGTGGGAACGAAAATTCCCGCAATCTTATCTGCCATTCTGGCAATAGGCGCTTTGCTGGAACTGGCTTCCTCAACCAGACGGATAATCTGAGAAAAAGTGGTATCCTGTCCTACTTTAACAGCTCTCATTCTGATAAATCCTGTTTTGTTTAAAGTAGCTGCTGTTACCGTATCTCCTTCTTTCTTTTCAACAGGCATACTCTCTCCGGTAATGGCTGCCTCGTCTACACTGGTCATCCCTTCGACTACAACGCCGTCCGCCGGAATACTGCTTCCCGGCTTCACCTGTAAAATATCTCCGGTCAACACATCTTCTGCTGCAATTTCCACCACCTGCCCGTTTCTTTCTACCAGCGCTGTCTTAGGTGCTAAATCAATGAGCTTTTGAATGGCTTCACTTGTTTTTCCTTTAGAACGTGCCTCCAAATATTTTCCGATATTGATTAAGGCAAGTATCATCACTGCTGACTCAAAGTACAAATCATGTAAATAACGGTGTACCAGTTCCATATTCTGAGTACCCAGACCATATCCCATGCGGTAAATAGCAAATATTCCGTATACTAAAGATGCTCCTGAACCTACGGATATCAGTGTATCCATATTGGGCGCTCCGTGGATGAGAGAGCGAAATCCCCTTTCAAAATAAGCTCTGTTTATATACAACACAGGTATACACAAAAGAAGCTGTGTCAATGCAAAGGACACTGCGTTGGCATCTCCCTTTAAAAAGGAAGGCTGAGGAAGTCCTGCCATATGCCCCATTGCCACATACATCAGGGGAATTAAGAAGATAAAGGACCAGATCGTACGTTTTTTCATACTCTCAATATTTTTTTCTACAATATCTTCTTTTTCCTCTTTTTTCTCGACTTTCCCTGTGGGAATTTCCATCCCATACCCTGCCTGTATCACGCTGTCTGCTATTTTTTCTTCTGTCAGCTTACTCTCATCGAAATCTACCTGCATGCTGTTTGTCAGTAAATTGACGCTGACGGTATTGACTCCATCCAGCTTTTCCACGCACTTCTCAACTCTGGAGGAGCATGCAGAGCAGGTCATTCCTGTCACTTTATATTTTTTATTCAAATGTTTTTCCTCCTGCTATAAGATTTTACCCAATAAAGCTACCAGTTCATCCACTTTTTCTTCTCTTTCCTCATCTGTTTTTGCTCCTGTTACGCAGCTTTTTAAATGCGCTGTGAGGATTTCTTTATTTGCTCTGTTTAAAACAGCTTCCGTTGCCATAATCTGATGCGCTATATCCATACAGTAACGGTCTTCCTCCACCATCTTCAGAATACCGTCAATCTGACCTCTGGCTGTTTTTAATAATCTGTTTATCTGTGCTTTATCTGCTTTCATTTTCCCATACCTCCTATACCCCGTGGGGGTGTATTTGATAAGGTAAATATAACATAGCATTTTAAGTATTGCAAGAAGGAATATTTTAGATACAAAATTTTACAATTATTTTTCAGTTCTATACTCTTTTCCCAGGTTTAAAAATGCAATTGATGTTTTTTTCTGCAAAATACTTTTCTATCTCTTCTTTTATATCCTCAATCTCATCTTTTGGAAAGTTAAAATCATCTAACCAAATCATCATGCTTTCTTTTTCATCAGGTATAGCTTCAATTATTGCTTTATAAACATTCATTTCATCTTTTATGGCAAGAAGATAACAATACATCTGAACATTTTTCATACCTATCGTATATTTCTTATTTCCATTTTCATTTGTCTCATTCAAAGTTGTTTCTTCAAGTTTCATTTTTCTTCTCCTTTTTTATCTTAACACCTTCTAATTTATCGTTCTCTTTAGCATAAATTATATCACTCTAGAAATAAACATTCATTCTTTTAATAACACAAGTCTGCTAATTTTTATTGTAGTGAATATATAGAACTGCTATAATATGGCTATGATAAAAATAACAACTTTAGCTTGATACAGGATATTTTGAATAGAAAGGTAAATGATAAATGGCAAAAATGACAGTATACCATGGTGGTTATATACCTGTTAAAAATCCCGAAATTCGTATCGGAAGAAATACAAAAGATTTCGGAAACGGATTTTACTGTACGATTATAAAAGAACAGGCGCAGCGGTGGGCAAAACGATACGAGCCAAAAATTGTATCTATCTATAATGTCTGGAATATAGAGGTTTTGAGGAGGTCATATAATGGAAAATAAGGGACGAGAACCAGCAAAAGAAAACGATTTATTTTTTACATGTAGTTTGATTGATTATATTGCAAGAAAAACAACGAATACAAGAGCAGCCGTTGTAAATACATTGGGTAAAAAAAATCTTGAAAAAATCTATGACTTAGCAGATATCTATCACAGCGACAATATAGACCGTGTCAGTGACGATTTCATCAGAGAAGCAAAAATCAGCACAGGAAATTTTGACAATGTGTCCGCATGTCAATATGCTATTCCATCCCATTGGGACATAGGCAAAGTATATAAAAGATTGATTAAGTCCGTGGCAGAATATGAAAAGATAGGTGTTATTGATGCCTTATTCAAGGTTTACAACTCATTTATCAGCGATAAAATAGATGACTACAACAGCAGTATGTATTATGAAAATCCATCGTATTTGCTGGAATGTTATTTAGAAAATAAAGTAATTTAATTATTTTTGCAGAATTTTAAAAGGAGGGATTTTCTATGTTTCATAAAGAAAAGCTTGTAACGACACCATATCAAAGAGTTTTAAATCTGTTGTCTTTCCTTCTTTTTCTGGGATTATTCCTTTATCCTGTCCTGATTTGGTCAAAGATACCGGAAGAAATTCCCACTCATTATAACTTCGCCGGAGAAGCAGATGCTTTTGGAAGCAAATCTTCTATACTGATACCTTCCTTTATCGGAGCGCTTCTCTACGGACTACTGATTTTTGTCGGTCATTTTCCCGATATTTGGAACGTTCCTGTTAAAATTACTGCTGAAAATAAGAACTGGGTATATAGAAATATAAAAAGTCTTCTTTCCACCATGAATTTCCTTATCATGCTTCTTTATTTTTACATAAATTATCGGTCTGCTTCGCAAAAAGACTTAAATCCTGTTATCATTGCCGGAGTGATTGTTCTTCTGTTTGCTTCTATTCTCTACTTTTGCCTAAGATGTAAAAAGACACCCCCGTCACCAAAGGATGTCTCTTAACCTTTTCTCTATTCCTTTCTGAGAAATTTCTCCTCCTGTATTTCCACCAGAATAATATCCTCTCCAATCTGGCGAATACAGGAGAAAGGAATAACATATTCACTGACAGAGCCAAACAACCCGCACATTTTTCCCGGAACAGGCACAATCAGCGCTTCTATTTTCCCTGTTTTACAATTAAACTCCACATCTAAAGGACAGCCCAGAGTTTTACAGGTACAGATATTGATGACTTCTTTTTGCTTCAGCTCACATACACGCATAAAAACTCCCAAACCCATGGTTTTAATCTATCCTATGAGTTTGAGAGTCAATCCAATACTCCTATCTGTCCATTTCCAGTTGAAGTCCTGTGCTTTGATGATTTTTTATAATACGTTCAATTTCATCTAATCCGCTGGAAGGTAAGTCTCCCGGAATGGTATTCTTTACCGCACTGGTAGCATTGCCGTACTCCAAAGCTTTTTGGCAGTTAAAATTGTGTTTTAACAAACCATACAAAGCTCCTGAAATATAGGCGTCTCCACTTCCAATTCGGTCCACCACCTCAATATTTTTGTAAGGCTCTTCCTCATAAAATTTATCTTCTTTGGCATTATAAAATACAGAGCCAAAAGAATGTACCTTCGGGCTATGTACCACCCTCTGTGTAGATGCAACAAAAGAAATCGGATATTCCTTTGTAAAGCTTTTCATAATTTCATAGACGTTTCCCTGTTTTAAGAAAGTCAGCTTTGCCGTTTCCTCCGAGCAGAAGAAAATATCCACATAAGGAAGAATACTTTCAATACATTCTCTTGCCTCATCTCCTGTCCAGAGATTGCCTCGAAAATTCACATCAAAGGAAATAATTGTCCCATTTTCTTTAAACCGCTTTATCATTTCTATGGCATTTTTACGGGTATTTTCTGACAATGCCAGTGTAATTCCTGTGGTATGGAAGCATCTTGTTGAGCCGTACATTTCCTCCGGAAAATCATCTGCGGAAAACTTGCAAAAGGACGCATGCTTTCTATCATAAACCACGCTGGGTTTTCTGGGATATGCACCGTTTTCGTAGTAATAAATTCCAAGTCTTGCATCTGTATCCTTGTCATAAATCAGGTAATCATCGCTGACACCGCAAAAACGCACACGGTTTTTTGCATAAGTTCCCAAGGCATTATCCGGCAGCATGGAAATCATACCTGTGCGAAGTCCCAGCAAAGATACGCCGGAAACCACATTTAATTCTGCACCGCCCACCTGCTTTTGAAAGGTATCGCCTCTTACAATCCTCTCATTATCAGGCGGTGACAGACGCAGTAAAATTTCCCCAAGTGACAATAAATCAAAATCCCTTCTCATAACCTGTCTCCTTTTTTTCTTTATATAAATCAGGGACTGCAATCAAGCAGCCCCCTTCTATCTAAATGTTCCCCAATGGCAATAAGGGTTTCATTTCCATATAAAATTTAATTATCGCTGCACACGGCCTGAACCGTCTCCGCCTGCAAGCTTTGTCACTTCATCCATGGAAACCATGTTAAAGTCACCTTCAATAGAATGTTTCAGACAAGATGCCGCTACTGCAAATTCGATGGTAGACTGTGCATCATATCCGTTTAAGCAAGCACAAATCAATCCGCCGCCAAAGGAGTCACCGCCGCCTACACGGTCAACAATGTGCATTTTGTATTTTTTGCTGAAATAGTAATCCTGTCCGTCATATAACATTGCAGACCAGTTGTTATCATTGGCAGATAAGGACTCTCTCAATGTAATGGCAACCTTCTGGAAACCAAAGCGGTCTGCCAGCTGTTTTGCAACATCTTTATAGCCTTCATGATTTACTGTACCGGTTGTAACATCTGTGTTTGCGGCTTTAATGCCGAATACGTCTGCTGCATCTTCTTCATTTGCAATACAAACGTCTACATATTTGCAGATTTCACCCATTACTTGACCGGCTTTTTCTTTAGACCATAATTTATTTCTGTAATTTAAGTCACAGGAAATGGTAAGACCTGCTTCTTTTGCAGCTTTACAAGCTTCCAGACAAATATTTGCAACTTCATCGTTTAATGCAGGAGTAATTCCTGTAAAGTGGAACCAGTCTGCTCCGTCAAAAATTTTCTTCCAGTCAAAATCAGAAGCCTGTGCAGTAGCAATAGAAGAACCTGCACGGTCGTAAATAACCTTGGAAGGTCTCTGGGAAGCGCCTTTTTCCAAGAAATAAATACCTACTCTGTCACCGCCACGTACAATCTCCGTAGTATCCACACCATATTTTCTTAAAGAATTGATGGCAGCCTGTCCGATTTCATGTTTTGGAAGTTTTGTAACAAATTTTGCATCAAATCCGTAATTTGCAAGAGAAACCGCTACGTTTGCTTCTCCGCCGCCGTAAGTTGCTCCGAAGGTATCTGCCTGTACAAAGCGATAATATCCTTCCGGTGCCAGTCTTAACATAATTTCACCAAAAGTAATTACTTTTTTTGCCATGAGTTTTTTCTCCTTTTTGTACTTATTTATTTCTGATTTCTGCTACCAGTTTTACTGCTTCTTCTGTCATTGCTTTAATTTCGTCAAATTTACCTGCTTTTACCAAATCGCCTTTTACCATCCAGCTTCCGCCGCATGCAACAATTTTATCACAGCTTAAATAGCTTTCCAGATTTTTAGCGCTGACACCGCCTGTGGGCATGAATTTCAGTCCCACATAAGGAGCTGCCATTGCTTTGATTGTTGCAACACCGCCGAACTGCTCTGCCGGGAAGAATTTTACAACCTTTAATCCTCTTTTCACTGCCTGTGCTACTTCAGACGGTGTAATACATCCCGGAAATACAGGAATTTCTTTGCTTAAACAATAATCTACAATTTCCGGATCAAAGCCCGGGCTGACAATAAATTTTGCTCCTGCTGCTACTGCACGGTCTACCTGTTCAATGGTAAGAACTGTACCGGCTCCGACAAACATATCCGGATATTCAGAAGTCATAATTTTAATAGACTCCTCTGCTGCATCTGTGCGGAAGGTTACCTCTGCACATGGAAGTCCGCCTTCTACCAATGCTTTTGCCAAAGGCGCTGCGTCCTTTGCATCTTCTAATACAACAACAGGTACAACGCCAAGTGTTGAAATCTTTTCTGTAACTGTGCTCATATTCTCCTCCTGTTTTTATCGTTCCATATTATGGAATATCGTTTCGTTATGTGGTATTTTGTAATTTGAATTATACTACACTTCCAAAAAAAGTCAAGTGTTTTTCATTGCCACAAGTAGCAGAAAGTGTTACAATAGCGCCAACACATAAAAAGGAGATTTGTTTTATATGGAAACGAAAAATCCAATTCAGGTGGCTGACCGCCTGTTTCTTGTTCTGGAAACCTTGGCAGAAACCGGTCCTGTTACACTTGCAGAGCTTTGCAGCCATCTTGACTTAAATAAAAGTACGGTTCACAGACTTCTATGCTCACTCATCTACATGGGTTATGTGAAGCAGGAAGGGGAAACCGGCAAATATTCTCTTTCCTTTAAGCTGCTGGCGCTTTCCAATAAGCTGCTGGCACGTATGGATATTCTGGATACCGTCAGACCTTATTTAAAAAAGCTTTCCAGACTTACCGGAGAAACCGTACACTTTGTTCAAAGGGAACATACCGACGCAGTTTATATTTATAAAGAAGAGTCTTATCAAAATTCCATTCGCATGGTTTCTAAGGTTGGCAGTCGTATCCCCCTTTACTGCTCCGGTGTAGGAAAAGCCATCGCAGCAGATTTGGACGAAACACAAATCAAGGCTCTGTGGGAAAACAGCTCTATTCAAAAACTGACACCTCACACTATTACTGATTATGCCCAGTTTTTGAAAAAAATTGAAGAAGTCAGAAAAAAAGGGTATGCTCTGGATGATGAGGAGAATGAACTGGGAGTCCGCTGTATTGCCGTAAGCATACCGGATTATCGAAATAAACCCAAATATGCCTTTTCCATTTCTGCCCCTGTGGGACGGATGTCAGACTCCCGCATTCAGGAATTGTCCCAGATTGCTCTGGAAATTAAGAATGAAATTTGCAGTACCATGAAATAACCTTACAGTCTGCGATTTAATTTTTGAAGAAAGACAAGGGCAAGCGTGCCGCACAGCAGTAAAACCAGAAAACTGCAGAGCTTTTCCTGTGCGGTAGTTTCATAATAACCGGAAATACCAAAGATTGCCGTAATGGGATAAAAACTTCTTAAAGTATTTGACATACTCATAAACAAGCCTGCAAAGGAATAAATTTCCGCTGCCACCAAAGCAAGCCAATAGTTCTTTTTCAAATAAGGCACAATGGCAATAATCGGTGAAACAGCAAAAAAGACGCCTACTCCTTCCAGCAGGTACATGTTCAGGAAATCAAAGAATACTTTCACCGATAATTCTGAAGCATGTAAAACCATTTCTGTTAAAAAAGTAAGCAGAAAAAGTAAGAAATAAGCCAAAACGCTAAAAAGAAAGAGAACTATCATTTTCGCTGCTGTTAATTTTCTTTCATTTACGGGAATGAGACGCAGATTTTTTATGGTATCATCCTGCTCTTCACGGCAAATCATATAGCTTCCCAAAAGTGCAATTACCGCAGGAAGCACAAGAATTGTCTCCCATACCTGCGTCATTGTCATATACCAACCTACACTCCCCACTGTGATTTGTTCCGGCGATGCTGTTGTCGTTCCTGCCAAAAAAACAAAAACAGCCGTAAAAACAATTGCAAAAATTGTAAACAAAATAAGATTTGAACGGCGGAGTTTCTGAAATTCCGCCCATAATAAGATTTTCATTTCTTTTCCCTACTTTCTCTTACCCAATGTAACGACAGCCAATGCCACAGAAGCAATTCCCCATACACACATACTGAAAAATGCAAGAGGAAGATTTGGTTCTAAAAGTGCAATCCCCGGAACTGCTCCGCCTCTGGAGATGATTACAGAAATACAGGAAAGCGGATGCAAATAAGAATTTACAGGTGTTATAAAAAATCCGGCAAAAATATAAATTAACGTTATGCACATGGGAAAAATATATCCTTTTTGAGAAACTGTCACTGCTAAAACAGGCAAAGCCGCAAAGGCTGTCAATCCTGCAATCTCCAAACATCTTTCCACCAAAAATGCAATGCTGTTCCACTCAAAAGCTACATAATTGGGAATTACGCTAAATAATACGGAAGCTGCTGCATTGATAATCATAAAACAGAGGGAATAAAGAAATACTATAAAAAATTTGCTGAAAAAATATCCTATTTTGCTCACCGGTACTATCCAAAGCTGTTTTAACATATCATACTGGTTTTCATCATGTATAAGCATGATGCTCAAAAGCCCTAAAATAAACGGCAGAATAAGAAACAATGTACAACCAAAAGCAGACCATTTGTAAAAAAGTGCAGGTTCTATATTTGTCTTTCCCAAATAGCCAAAATATAAAAAAGCAAAAAACGGCATAACAAAAGCAGCCAGAAGCATAATCCACATTACTTTTTTGCGACGCAGCTTACAAAATTCAACTTCCACCAGTTTAAGCAATCCCCTCACCTCCTGTAATCTTCCTGAAATAATCTTCCAAGGTATCATTACAAATTCCGGAGGAAAGCACTGCAATAGCTTCCATAACAAGAACCTTATTTATTTCTCCCATATTTAATTCCGTATCATAAATACGTACAGTCTGCTCATCCTGAACTGAATAATCCTTTACCTGAAATCTGCGTTCTAAAATCAGAATGGTTTTTGGAACGTCGGAAACCTGTAATAAAATATATTTCCTATTTTTCTTTTCCAGCTCTTTCATGCTGCTTTCTTCTAAAAGAACACCTTTGTCAATAATTCCAATGTCATCTGCAAGAAGTGCGATTTCTGAAAGAATGTGACTGGAAATTAAAATTGTTTTTCCGTTCTCTGTACTTAGCTTTTTTATAAATTCCCGCATTTGGGCAATGCCAATGGGATCTAAACCATTGGTGGGTTCATCTAATATCAATACCTCCGGATCATGCAAAATTGCATTGGCAATCCCTAAACGCTGCTTCATACCCAGAGAATACTTTGAAAAAATCTTTTTATCTCTATATGGAAGTCCTACTACTTCCAATGCCTTCTTTACGGCATCAGGGGCAGACGTACCACGAAGCTTTGCAAAAATTTCAAGGTTTTCTGTTCCTGTCAGATTTGGATAAAAACCGGGAGCTTCTATCATTGCACCAATACGAGGATATATCCTTTTCTCATTGCCCTTTATATTTTTGCCAAATACCTCTGCGCTGCCGGAAGTAATGGATGTTAATCCTAAAATCATTTTCATAATCGTGGTCTTTCCTGCACCATTACGTCCCAGAAGTCCATAGATATGCCCTTTCTTCACATGAAGATTGACACTATTTACTACTGTCTGATTTCCGTATTTTTTCGTCAACTGTTTTGTTTCAATTATCCTATCACTCATATAAAATATCCTCCTTACACTTAACATAATAGGCTATGAACCTTGCCAAAACCTTGCCGTAACCTTGTTTTTACCTTGTAATATTTTTTTGAGGAAGTGATATGATAAATTTCGTGCCCTTGTCAAGAATACTCTCTGCTGTAATCATTCCTTTATGTGCGCTTACCAGTTCCTTAGTTATCGCAAGTCCCAAACCATTACCCTTGCCAGAACGGGCATTGTCACATTGATATAATCTTTCAAAAATATGAGGAAGATGCTCTGCTGAAATCCCTTTTCCATTGTCTTCCAGAATAATTTTCATTTCCTGTGAATTTTCTAAAATCTGAAATTTCATTTCGTCCCCTTGGCTATGCATGAGAATGTTCTGCAAAAGATTATTGATGATACGTGTATAGGCATTTATATCCACGAACATCCAATATTCCTGTTCCGGTATAACAATCTCATACTGAAAATCTCTGCTTTCTAAGACAGGTATCCAATCCGCCATAATATTTCGTGATATTTCATTTATATCTAAGACTTCAAAATGAAATATCTGCTCTCCTGCGTCTAATTTTACCCATTCAAATAAATTTTCCACAAAATGCTTCAAATGCTGTGCTTTTTCAAATGCCACATGGACATACTCCTCTTTTTCTTCTCCGGTGACTATTCCCTTTTCTACGGCTTCTAAATAACCTACCAAAGAGGAAAGAGGCGTTTTCACATCATGAGAAAGACCTGTCATCAAGCTTTTATACGCCTGCTCCGACTGTTTCTGATGAATGAGCTGTGCCTGACTGTCCATGGCAATTTCATTAATATCATAGCAAATCTCCTTTATTCTGTCGTTATCCTGAGCCAGAACACGCCTGTTCAAGTTTCCTGCCTTTATATCCTCCAGAACCTCTTTTATAAGAGAAATCTGTTGGTAAATATGGCGCAGCTTAAACAAAAGGTATAGGATAACACCGCCTAAAAAGATAAGACTGAGAAAAAAATAAATACTCATTACGCACTAAGCCTCCTTATTAAAACGGTATCCCACCCCTCGCACTGTCAAAATATAAAAAGGCTGCTCCGGATTTGGCTCGATTTTTTTTCTTAGTTTACTGATAAAAGACATAATATTGCTGTCATCAAAAGCATATTCATCTTCCCAAACCTGTGTATAAATTTGTTTTTTGGTAAAAATACGTCCTTTATTGGAAGCCAAAAACACAAGTAGCTCAAATTCTTTACTTGTAAGCTCCACCAAAGTATCCTGAACCACAACACTGCGGTTAGCTCTGTCAATGGTCATATCTTTTAAGCAAATACAATCGGTTTCTTCTGAAAAAGCCGGATTTAACGTAGTATAACGGCGAATAAGTGAATGTACTCTTGCTGTCAATTCGTTGATACTAAAAGGCTTCGTCAGATAATCATCTGCGCCCAGCCGCAGTCCCAAAACCTTATCCTCCTCATTGCTTTTTGCAGTCAGCATCAATACGGGAATGTTACTGACTTCTCTGATTTTCTTTAACACCTGAAATCCATCCATATAGGGCATCATCACATCTAAAATAATAAGCGAAAAAACGTTGTTATTCTGATTTTCTTTTATAATTTGTAATCCTTCTATACCGCTGTATGCTGTTACAGCAGATAGATTTTCCTGCTCTATACATTTTTTCATTAAAGCACATAATTCTTTGTCATCATCTATAATCAAAACTCGTTTCATACTGTAGCACCCTCTCTTTTCAATCTGAACTTTGTTTCCTTTATTATAATTTGTTTTTGCTTACGGCGCAATTTCTCCCAAAAGAAAAAAAGAGTTTTCATACAAAACAATTTCAAAATACTCTGCTCTGCATGAAAACTCTATCTTAATTTCTTATCTGTCTTTTATCTGAATAAATTTCAGCGCGTACATCGGTCCAAATCTTTGATAAAAAGAGTCCAGCTCTACCATATAATGTTCGTTATCCATATATATTTCTGCCGGTTTCTCTCTTTTAACAAAATCCAGGCTTCTTCCATTCTTAATACAGTATCGCTCAATTTCAATACAAAATGCTTCTGCGCTTCCTGGGCACTCGTCTAAATCCACTAACATCACTCTTTGAGGCTTAAAGGTGTGGTTTAATTCATCCGCACATTTAGAAATATATACATAATCCAAAACCAGAAATCCAACCATCACAGCTGCATCAAGAAGCAAAATTATGCGAATTGGTGTTTGCTTTGCCAGTAACGCTCCCAGTGCCAAAATCAAAATAAAAGCATTATTTATCCAGTAAATACCGGAAATACCTTTCATACAATATTTCAAAAATCCGTCCTTTTGTTCCCGTTCCTTTCTATAATATACAAAGAAAAATAACATGCCTGTCAACATATATCCTATAAGAAACAACCCCAAATAAGGCAGAACAAGCAAAGCAAACTCTTTATCCTTTTGTATTCCCAGATACACCGTTGTTACAATAAACATGACGCATCCCATAATCACACCATGTTTTATGATATCTTGCCCATTCTCCGACAATTTCTTCATAGCAATCCCTCCCTGACTTTATTTCTAAGCTCTTTTACATATTTTCTTGAAATGTAGGTACCATCCCCATTGTCAAATTCTGCCAGCATAATTCCTCCGGAAAATGGCTTATACTCCTTTACTCCATGCAAGTTTAAAATTGCTGATTTGGAAACCCTCATAAAATAATAAGGCAGTATTCTCTCCAGCTCATACAGCCTTTGTTTTACCCTGTAAATTTCTTTTTCCGTATGCACATACTGAACCTCTTTTATAGTTTCAATATAATAAATTGTCTCCAGCTTTACGGGAATTTGTGCCTTTTCTTTCTGACACAGTAAATAGCCGGAATAAAATCCATCTTCTGAAATATATCTTTCCAGTCGCTTAATATTGTCCGTTTCTTCATGTACATATAACTTTGCTTCTTCCTGCTCTGTATCAGAAATCAGCTTCAATGATACCTTCATTTATTCACCTCTTTTCTATGGTTTCATTATATAAGAGCTCTTTAAAAAAATCTATATTTATCAGGTAAGTGGCTTTCTGCTCATGGTAAGTGGCGCTTAAAAAAACTTATCTATGACCTTTCTTGCATTTTCTACGTTTTCTTTGGAAGTCTGCCAGATTTCATACTCGCTAAATCCCGGCAGGCCCATGGAAACCTGAGGATTGCGAAACTCCATTTTACTTTCTTTTTTGATTTTTCCTGACAAATGATAAGAAGTAATCCCTGTCTCTTTATACAACTTTGCAATGGTATCTGCATCTATTCCTGCGCCAGCCAGAATTTCAATTCTGTCTTTGCTTTTGGTCGCTAATTCCTTTAAAAGCGCTCTGCCCTCCCATGCAGAATTTTTCTGTCCACTGGTAAGAATAGTCTTTATTCCCAGCGAAATGGCATCCTCCATAGTTTCCAGAGGATTTTTACACACATCAAAGGCTCTGTGAAGGGCTATATCTGCCTTTCCCGCACAACTTATTAAAGCTTCCATCTGCTCCATATCCAGACTTCCCTGTGGTGTTAAAACACCTGTGACAATTCCCTGTGCTTTCAGTTCTGCAAATTTTTGTACATCTTCCTTCATCATTTCCAGCTCATAGCTGCTGTAACAAAAATCTCCAAAGCGAGGACGCAAAAGCACACGTATTTTTAAATCCGTATACCTTCTAATCATACAAAACAACGTTTCAGAAGGCGTTACCCCTCCTACCGGTAAATCACCACACAACTCAATCCTGTCTGCGCCGCCCTCAAAAGCTGCAATGGCAGACTCCACACTATCTACACAAACCTCTAACATTTTATATTCCTCCTCTCATTTTCCCCTTTTTCTCTTACTCTTTTCATTCTGTAAAATATATACAAAGTTGTTCTATTGGAAAATAATTTGGAACATTTTCGCAGTTTTTTGAGCATAGCGATGTTTTGAAAGCCGTGTTTGAGTGCATTTGCACGAGTTTGGCTGGAAAAATATCACTAAGCGGCGCAGAAAAACAAGAAAATGGACATGTTTTCCAATAGAATAACTAAGTATATATCTTTGCAGAAGCAAGAAAATGGGCTACTGTTTCAAAGCGCCGCTCAAAACAGTAACCCAATATCTTAAAAGGGATTAGAACTTCCTTTGTTTATTTACAAAGTTTTTTAAATTCGTCAGCTACAAACTGAACTTTTGTTCCGATAATAACCTGAACAGCAGTTTTGCTTGGTCTGATAACACCTGCTACACCTGCAGATTTGATTTTCTTTTCATCTACTAATGTGTAGTCTTTGATTTCAAGACGAAGTCTTGTAATACAGTTGTCAATAGATGTAACGTTAGCAGCACCGCCAACACCTTCCAGAACAATTTTTGCAATACCTGTGAAGTCATTGTTTGCAAGCTCTACTTTTGTTTCATCAATATCATCATCTTCTCTACCAGGTGTCTTCATATCGAATTTTACGATTACAAATCTGAATACTACATAGTAGATAGCACCAACAACCAGACCGATTGGAATTAACCACAGTGGGTTCTGTGCAAATGGAGCTTTGTAACTCAAAATCCAGTCTACAAGACCTGCACTGAAGTTAAATCCTGCACGCACAGGAAGGGCTGCTACAACTGCCATAGAAATACCTGTTAATAAAGCATGGATTACATATAATACAGGTGCAAGGAACATGAAGGAGAATTCCAGAGGTTCTGTAACACCATTGAAGAATGAAGCGATTGCTGCAGACATTAAAAGACCTGCTGCAACTTTTTTCTTTGTTGTTTTTGCTGTGTGGTACATAGCCAGAGCTGCTGCCGGAAGACCAAACATCATTACAGGGAAGAAACCGGACATATACATACCTGTTTCACCTAAGATACCGCCTTCAATCTGTCCCCAGAATTTACCAATATCACTGATACCGGCAACATCAAACCAGAATACAGAGTTCAATGCATGGTGCAGACCAAATGGAATTAACAGACGGTTGAAGAAACCGTAAATACCTGCTCCCACTGGACCTAATTTCATAATAAATTCACCAAGTGCGATTAATGCATTATAAACGATTGGCCATACAAAGAACAGTATTAAACTGGAAATCAGAGATGCACCTGCTGTAACAATGGCAACACATCTCTTACCGCTGAAGAATGAAAATGCATCTGGTAATTTTGTGTTTTTAAACTTATTATAGCATGCTGCTGCAATAAGACCACATAAAATACCGATGAACTGTGTCTGTGTTTTAGCAAATGCAGGATCTACTTCCTCTACTGCTACTTTTGTGAGCATAGCTACAACATTTGTAGAAAGCAGAGTTGTTGTCATAATCCAGGAAACAAGACCTGCAAGACCTGCTGTACCGTCATTGTCATCAGACATACCAACAGCAACACCAATCGCAAACAAAATTGGCATCTGGTCAATTAAACATCCGCCGCCCTTTAATAAGAAAGCAGCAATTACATTGTTTGCCCCCCAGCCTGTAGGGTCAATCCAATATCCGATACCCTGTAAAATAGCTGCAACCGGAAGACATGCAACCGGAAGCATCAGGGATTTTCCTAATCTTTGAAGATATCTCATCATAATAAAAATCCTCCTTCTTTTTCCTGTTTTAATCCCTTTTACCATACAATGGAAACCCGCTTAGAACGTGCCGCCATCATTTTATTTTAGACCGGAAAACCGGTGTAAAATACCTTGTTATTATTTCATTTTGATGCTTACCACATCATCTTTTGGCATTACATCTTTGCCAAAAATCCCCTCTACCGCTGCATAATCATCTGTATTACATACCAGCATCGGTGTTATGGTATCATAGCCAGCCTCTTTTACGGCATCTAAATCTACAGTCAAAAGCAGGTCGCCTTTTTTTACTTTATCCCCTGCTTTTACATGGCCTTCAAAGCCTTTTCCTTTTAATTCCACAGTATCAAGCCCAATATGAACTAAAATTTCCACTCCATTATCTGCTGTCATACTTACTGCATGAAGTGTATCGAATACCATTGCAATTTCTCCGTCAGCCGGTGCATAAATTTTACCTTCGGAAGGAATAATTGCTACCCCCTGCCCCAGCATTCCTGTACTGAAGGTGGGATCATTTACTTCCTTTAAATCAACTGCTTTTCCTTTTACAGGCGCTCCAAGATAAAAAGCATTGTCCTGTTTTTTCTTAAAAAAATTAAACATATTCTCCTCCTACTTATATGAAAAATAATCTGCTGTCTTTAAATGATTAAAAGCTTCTTCCTCTGTGAGATAACGTTCTCCTGCAAGGGAACTGGATTTTATACCACTGGCATCTACATAGACTGTCTGTCCATTCATAGAAACTGCGCAAAATACATAACTTTCATCCTGCACCCAGCCTCCCTGCCAGGTTCCTGCTACAATGTGGGATTCCATGCCGGCTCTGTTACAAAGCTCTGTTAAAATTTTTGCATATCCCAAAGCTGTTGCCTTCCCATCCAGAACTGCTGCCGCATGATTGCTGATGTAATATTTGTCCAACATTTCTCCTATATGGGACACTTTTTCTCCTGCCACTTCCATACTGTCTGTGGGAGTCATATTCTCCTTCAGCCAATTAAGGAAATAATCCACAGTACTTTTTTCTCCACTGCCCTCGGGCAATCCTGCCATAATTTCATCCAAAATCTGCTCCGTATTTTGCAGTTTCCTATTAATTTCATCAACCTTGCTTTCGTTATTAACTGCCAGTCCCTCTCTGATTTCATTCAGATTAGAAATCGTTCCGTCCTGTGCAAAAGCTGCCTGAATTTCAATTCCTTCTGCACAAGATAAGAATAAAATCACCTTAGAAATTTCATTTTCTGTAATTCGGTTTAAATTTTTATCCTCATATTGGATATAAACTTCATCTTCTGTCATGGGTATTTCTACAAAACCGTAAAAGGAATTTTTCCCTTCACACTCCAGTGCTGTAACAATTCTCTGGTATTCTTTTCCATTTACCGGTTCGGGAAGAGTCAGTACACCACCTTTTAAATTCTCTATATTTTCTTTTAAAAAGAGGTATACCTCATACTCTTTCTGAGTAAGCTGTTTGGAATAAAACTCACTTTCTACTGCGGTTTCCTTTCTGGGGCTGTCCTCCAGTTTCCCGGACAGGGTATTGGATAATGTAATTTTCCTCTGCCATGCAAAAAATGCCACAAGAAAAATTATCATAACCCCAATAAGCAAAGCTGCTTTTTTATGCTTTTTTATGTAATTCATTTTCTCTATTCCATTTCTCGAACAATCTTTCTAAGCTTTAAAATCATGGATGGTGCTACGGAAAGTTCATCCACTCCCATATTTACAAAAGTTTCTGTGAGTTCTGTATCCGCGCCTAATTCTCCGCAAATCCCTGCCCATTTTCCTGCAGCATGTGCATTGTCTACCACCATTTTTATCATTTTTAAAATTGCCTTGTGGTGAGGATTATAAAATTCCTCAAGCTTTTCATTCTGACGGTCAATTGCAAGAGTATACTGTGTCAGATCATTTGTTCCAATACTGAAGAAATCCACTAATTCAGCCAACTCATCACTAATCATAACTGCTGCCGGTGTTTCAATCATAATTCCTTCTTCTACATCTTTGTATGGAATATCGGAAGCATTAAGCTCTGCCTTTACCTCTTTTACGATTTCTTTAATTCTCATTACTTCTTCTACAGAAGTAATCATTGGATACATAATGGAAAGCGTTCCATATACGGAAGCTCTGAAAAGCGCTCTTAACTGTACCTTAAAAATTTCCGGCTGTGACAGACAGATACGAATTGCACGGTATCCTAATGCCGGATTTTCTTCTTTGTCTAAATTAAGATAATCCGCCTGCTTATCAGCACCAATGTCCAACGTACGGATAATTACTTTCTTGCCTGCCATATTCTGAACTGCCTGCTTATAAGCCTGAAACTGTTCCTCTTCTGTAGGAAGCTCATTTCTTCCAATATAGAGAAACTCACTTCTGAAAAGCCCAATTCCTCCTGCATCATTTTCCAAAACATAGCCCATATCTCCTACACTTCCGATATTGGCATAAATATTGATTTTCTTACCGCTTTTTGTAATATTTTCTTTTCCTTTCAGCTTCAGCAGCAGATTTTTCTTTTCTTCCTCTGATGCAATTTTAGCTTTTGTTTCTTCCTTTGTCTTTTCGTCCGGTTCTAAAATAAATGCCCCATCAAAACCATCTACTACAGCACAAGTACCGGACTGAATTTCGTCTAAATTCATATCCACACCAATCAAAGCAGGAATATTCATCATACGGGCAAGAATAGCTGTATGCGAATTTGTAGAACCATGTACAGTAACAAAGGCAAGAATTTTATCTTTATCCATCTGAACTGTTTCACTTGGTGTCAAATCCTCTGCCACAATAATTACAGGTTCTTCAAATTCTGTATCTATACCGTTTTGTCCTGAAAGATTTCTTACCAAACGTTCTGAAATATCCTTAATATCTGCAGCTCTGGCTCTCATATAATCATCGTCCATGCTGGCAAACATTTCTGAAAAATTATCACCTGTAGAAGCAACTGCATACTCTGCATTTACCTCCTGCGTACGGATAATATTTTCAATGGACTCATTGTAATCATCATCCTCTAACATCATCTGATGTACTTCAAAGATTGCTGCACTGGCTTCTCCTACTTCTTTTAAAGCCTTTTCATAGAGCTTTTGGAGCTGTTCCTGTGATTTTTCCCTTGCAGCTTCTACACGTTTTACCTCTTCATCCGGGTTTTCTATTTTTACTCGTTTTACAACATAATCTTCTTTTTTCAGCACTAAGACTTTCCCCAGTGCCACGCCTTTATATACAGATTTACCATTCAGATGTTTCATATCTATCCCTGCCATTCCTTATAAATTTGCTTCAAAAAACGCTTTCATTCCTTCAAAAGCAACTTCTTCATCGCTTCCCTCTACCTGAATTTCTACTGTCTGTCCGCATTTTACTGCTAAAGACATAAGCATCATCAGTTTTGTAACATCCACTGTCTTTCCTTCTTTTGTAATTGTAATTTTACTTTCGTATTTCTTCGCTTCTTTCGCCAGCATTCCTGCAGGTCTTGCATGAATTCCCAATTCATCTTTTACTGTGTACTCAAAACTTTTCATTTTAAATAACTCCTTTCGCTCAAAATGTTCTTCTATAAAAAGTTTTTTCTTACATAATACGCTGGATATGTATAGCGAGAAATCCTATTTCCTCTTTATCCAGTTTTTTCTCCAGCTTCTTCTCCATATAGTGACAGATTACTTCCGAAATCTGACCGGCCTTAGGATATTTGCTTCGAATAAAATCATTTAATTCTATATTTACTGCTTCTCCTGTCTTTGCCCTGACTACCATATAATATAAATGGCTCATCAAACGAATATAAGCAAAAGAGTCCTGGTGAATTTTATCTCCTAAACATTCCTCAATCATTAAAATACAATCGTCAATAATCTGTGTGGTCTTTAAGGTATCTGATACCTGTTCATCAGAAAGTCCGGAATGAATATGAAGCGCAATAAATCCCGCTTCATCATCGGAAATCCTGTAACCTGTCATTTTTTCAATAATTTCTCTGCTTTTTAAAGCAACGGCATATTCTTTTCCGAACAGAATTTTAATGTCCGGTACAAACGGATTAGACAAAAATATCTTTTCCTGTTCTCTCTTTGCTGCAAAGGCAATATGGTCAGCTAAAGGTAATAAAATATCTCTTTTTATCGTGTCAAAAACTTGCTCTGCTTCTTCAATAATCTTAGCTGCTGCTTCAATGTAAACAGGGTCAATGGTATTCACCACATTCATGGCAGAATTTCTTTCCTCCCGAACCACCGGTGTATACACCGACGCTCCCGGAATTTCTGTAAACTCATCCCCTGCCTTTTTGCCAAATCCAATGCCTTTTCCCAGTAAAATTCTTTCACTGTCGTCTTCCTTTACTTTTGCAAGCAGTGCATTATTGTTCAAAATTCTCAAAATACAATACATTTTTAGGTTCTCCCTTTTCAAAAACACAAAAAAGGCATAAACTACCTGTTTCAAATCACCTTCTGTGAACAAAACAGTTTCGTTTATGCCTGCTTAACCAGTAACACACTACTCCGTTTCATTGTGTATAATGAACATATATAAACTATATACCATGGTGTGCTTATCGTCAAGCTATATTTTTTAACCAATTTTTACTTTGTTTTTTATGAATTTTTTACAATTCTTATACAAATTTAAAATTTCTTACTGGCAAAAAAGCCTTACTCATATCTGACAATCTCTTTTTTTAATCGTTTCATAATTTTCTTTTCCAATCTGGAAATGTAAGATTGAGAAATTCCCAGCAAATCAGCTACTTCTTTTTGTGTTTTCTCTCCTCCATCAGGCATATTAATCCCAAACCTCAGTCTCACAATCGTCTGCTCTCTCTTTGTCAGTTTATCAATAGCCTTTCCTAAAAGCTTTCTTTCTACCTCGTCTTCAATATCTTTATAAATCACGTCTTCATCCGTTCCCAAAATATCCGAAAGCAACAATTCATTCCCGTCCCAATCCACATTTAGCGGCTCATCTATAGAAACCTCTAATTTCGTTTTACTATTTCTTCTCAAATACATTAAAATTTCATTTTCAATACACCGTGAAGCATAAGTTGCCAGTTTAATCTTTTTTATAGGATCAAAGGTGTTAATAGCTTTAATGAGTCCAATGGTACCAATGGAAATCAAGTCCTCAACCCCTACTCCTGTATTATCAAATTTTTTTGCGATATAAACTACCAGTCTTAAATTATGTTCAATCAAACAGGCTTTTGCTTCTTCTTTTCTCTCACCGGACAAGGCATCCAGCATTTCTCCTTCTTCTTGTGTTGTAAGAGGCGCCGGCAAAACTTCTGCTCCTCCAATATAGTGCAATTCATTTCTCTTCGGCAGAAAAACCCCTTTAAATCCTGAAAATTTCACGTTCCCTCCAACACAGATATCCATATTTACAAAACTCCTCCTCTTATTTTTTCCATATTTCCGGACTTATGATTGCCTGAAATCTCCCTTTCTCAGACAACTTTGTGTATGAAATCCCAACAGCAGTATGCAGAATTTTCTTTTCTTCTTCCTGCCCTCTTATCGTAAGCTTATCCACGGTTACAACAGGAAGCAGTCCCCTTTGACATCCTACGCTGGTATAAGGCAGAAATCTGGGATTTAACCTTTGAAAAAAAGCTGCTTCCTCTTCTGTTCTTTTCTCTTCTGCTATTTCCATAATGCAAAAGCTTTCCAGAAATTGCTGTTGTTTCTCCGTCAATAATTGAAAAAAACTGTCTTTTACCATGACGCAAACAGATGTACCTGTTACCCTGTCATAAAGGCAGTTTCCTGTATCATACAGTCCTTTTACTTTTATTTCTTTTCCGTTTAGTGCTATCAGCATCTCACAGTAAAGTTCCCTTTTCCCTTTTAAGTATTTACAGAGTCTTATACCTATGTATAAAATCCAATAACAGAGCGCTGTTATTCCTCCGAATGTAAAAATACCTCTCCTTGCTCTTTGTGAAAACACAAAAAGAAAGCCTCCCAGCAGGAAGTTGCATCCAAGAAATACACACATTTTCAAAATCAAATTTTTCAGTCCTTTGACACTGCACCCAAGACTTACCATAAGTACAGCTGTCACAATATAAAAAATTCCGTTTTGGAGACTGAACAATTCTCTTGAAAATACAAGAATAAAACAGTTTCCCATAGCTCCCGCTGCTGCACCCAAAAGCGCTCTTACAGGATTGGCAGCTCCTGTAAGAAATTGGTTGGTCAGGCACAGCACAAAGAAACCGGGCAGAAGGTTTACTACAAAAAAAACATCCACGTATACTTCGCAGTACACAAAACACCCCCTAAACCTCTGCATGACTCTCTTACTTATCTGGAATAAGTAATCTTATTATAGAGGTTAGGGGGTGCTGATTTTGTCAAAAACACATGGTTATATACAAAATCTTTTCGACAGTATCAACCCTTATTTTTTATTTTATGTTACCTGCTTTATGTTAATCATTTTAATATTTCATGAATATCTGTAAGGACTTTTCTCATTTCATCTGCTTTTATCTGTCCCGGCGCTGATGACTGCCTGCCCGCAGCAAAAGTAATACAAGAACCGGTAAACTCTCCGCAAATTCTGCTTAACATTCCCTTCTGTCCCATAGACATAGTAATAATCGGTTTTCGGCTCTTTTGCTTCCTTTCTATTGTAGCTGCTAAAAGCGCACAAACATCTTCTTCCGTCTGCGGCATTACCGCAATTTTTAAAAAATCAGCGCCCCATTCTTCCATGGTATACAATGCCTCCGAAATTGCCTCCTTTGAAGGAGTTCCTTCAAAGTGATGACTGGATGCAAGTACTGTCACCCCCATATTCTTTAACTCCTCTACTAGTTCTTTGGAATTCATTGGATACCAAAATACCTGTACATCTACAATATCTGTAAGCTTTCTTTTTGAAACTTCTTTTAAAAGCTTTACATAATCTTCAGGCATAATGAATTTTTCTCCGCCTTCTTCTTTTGTACGGAAGGTAAATAAAACAGGATTTTGTTTAAAATTGTCGTTTATTGTTTCCAACATTTCACAGACTTTTTCCAAATTATCACTTTCCTCAAAAAAATCTGCACGCCACTCTATTAAATCCGGTCCATATTCTTTTACAATTTTCATTTCTTCTACAATTTCATCTCTGCTTCTCCCTGTTAAAGGAATACAAATCTTCGGAATTCCTTCTCCGATTTCTACATTTTTTATTTTTATAATACTCATCCTATCACTTCCTCATTTTTTCTTTATTAGGATTTTATCACACTTTTTCACTTGACACCACCACTGTTTCACTTTAAACTTCTAAATAATAATATATTTTTAAGGAGGATTATCCATGCCAGCTATTACAGGAACAACAAAATTAACCGGACTTCTGGGAGAACCGGTAAACCATAGCATTTCTCCTCTTATTCATAATTTCAGTTTTCAGCACCTCAATTTGGATTATGTATATTTATGTTTTCAAATTAATGAGAAAACTTTAGAAGATGCAGTAAAAGGACTGCGTATTCTGGATGTAAAGGGCTTTAATCTCACAATGCCCAATAAAAATAAGATACTCTCTTATTTGGACAGTCTTTCCCCTGCTGCCCGGCTTATTGGTGCAGTTAATACAGTGGAAAATAAAAATGGAAACTTCATTGGACATAACACAGATGGCATTGGATTTATGCAATCTGTAAAAGAACAGAATATTGATATGAAAAACCAGACCATGACACTTCTGGGAATTGGAGGCGCTGCAACGGCAATTTGTGCCCAGGCCGCTCTTGATGGTGTAAATACTATACATATTTTTTCACGTCCGAATAGTTCACATTTACCTCGTATAAAAACCTTACAGGAAAATTTAGAAAAGGAAACCACCTGTAAAATCTTCATTCACAATTTATTTGATAAACAGGACTTAAAATCATCTGTCAAAGACAGCTCCCTTCTGGTAAATGCCACCTCCGTGGGTATGGCTCCTCATACAGAAGACTGCATTATTGAAGATAACTCCATCTTCCATAAACATCTAGCTGTAGCAGATATTATCTACAATCCCTGGGAAACTACCTTGCTGAAAAAAGCAAAAGCAGAAGGATGCAAAGCCTTTAATGGTTACTCCATGCTCTTATATCAGGGAGCTGAAGCCTTCCGTATCTGGACTGGAAAAGAAATTCCAATAGAACTTGTAAAGGAGCATTTAAAACAAGCCTAATTTTCTTACACAAACAAAAAATAAAAACTACAATATTTGTCAACAACGTTTAAATATGTAAAAGGTACAATCTCAATCTTCCATAACAAACGATAGGAACATTTTTGCAGTTTTTCGAGCATAGTGATACTTTGTGAACCTTGTTTGAGTGCCTTAGCACGAGTTTGGTGAGCAAAGTATCCATAAGCGGCGGAGAAAAACCAAAAAATGGACGTGTTTGTTATGGAATGATTGAGCCTGTACCTATTTTTCATTTTTTTACTTTTTCATTTCTTTATTGAAAAATTTCTTTGTTTCCGCAATTACCACCGGACTTAAAGCCAGTAACGCAATCAGGTTTGGAAATGCCATTAATGCATTGGTAATATCAGCCAATATCCACACGGTTTCTAATGTAAGATAAGGTGCTACTGCGATACAGAGAATATAGACAATCTTAAAAATCTTAGAGCAGTGTACGCTTTTTACCAGATAGGAAAGGCACCTTTCACCATAATAGCACCAGCCGATAATGGTGGTAAATGAAAAGAATACCAGTCCAATGGATACAATATACATACCTATATTTCCGGGAAGTCCCTGATTATAGGCTGCATTGGAAAGTAAACTTCCATCTAAAGCTGTGGTATCTAAAAGTCCTGATGAAATCACGACAATCCCTGTCATAGTACAAATAATCAAGGTTGTAAAGAATACACTTGTCATAGACAAAAGTCCCTGACGCACGCAGGAATTTGTCTTTGCCGCTGCAACTACAATCGGAGAACTTCCCAGACCTGCCTCATTCGTATAAACGCCCCGGGCAACGCCTGTCTGTAAAGCAGTCATAACTGAAATAATAATTGTTCCGGAAGCACCTCCAATCATAGCCTTAGGATGAAAAGCTGCGTCAAAAACAGATTGAAATACTCCCGGAATGGCATCTGCGTTAATAATCATAATTGCCACAGATCCCAGCACATAAAAAATAGCCATAATTGGTACAATAAATTCAGCAGCTTTGGATATGGATTTAATACCACCCAGCACCGCTGCTGCTACCGCAATAGTTACTATAATTCCCATCAGCCAGATAGGTATTCCGAAAGCGGAATGTGCGGACTCAGTAATTGCATTTACCTGTGGGAATGTTCCACATCCCATAAGTGCTGTCATTACACCAAAAACAGCAAAAATCTTCGCCAGCCAAATCCATTTTTTACCCATACCATTTTGAATGTAGTACATAGGACCGCCTGCAATTTCTCCATTTTCATCGATAGTTCTGTATTTTACTGCAAGTACCCCTTCTGCATACTTCGTGGTCATTCCCACGAAAGCAGATACCCACATCCAAAAAAGTGCCCCCGGTCCTCCGGTTCTAAGGGCTGTTGCAACGCCTACAATACTTCCGGTTCCTATAGTCGCTGCCAATGTGGTACAAAGAGATGCAAAAGCAGATACATCACCGTCATCTCCTTCTACGCCTTCTTCTTTCTCGAAAATATACCGGATAGCTCTAGGCAATCTTGTAATTTGTAAAAACCCCAAACGTATTGTAAAATATAATCCCGTTCCCACCAATAAAATCAGGGTAATCGGTCCCCATACAACAGACTGGATACCTTTTAAAATGTCTATAAAGCTGTCCATATAAATCCTCCCGTCATTTCCTTATTAAAACGAAAAAAGGAACTGTTACATCTTTTATAAAACTTTTTTATGCAACAGTCCCTTTACTTGTCCTATTTTAACAGAATTTTCTACTTTCTCTAAAATAGCTCTTTAATTTCCGTATATCCCACCTCAAAGCTGTCTGCCACATTTTTACATGTCAGCTTGCCTCCATAGGTGTTAATACCTGAATAAATCACATCATTTTCTTTGCAGGCATTTTCCAGACCTTTATCTGCAATCTGGAGTCCGTATTTTAAAGTTGCATTAGTAAGTGCTATAGTAGAAGTTCTGGGAACAGCTCCCGGCATATTTCCCACGCAGTAATGAACCACACCATCTACTACGAAAGTCGGATTATCATGGTAAGTCACTTTGGTTGTTTCACAGCATCCACCCTGGTCTACTGCCACATCTACAATTACACTTCCCGGTTTCATTTCCTTCAGATAAGCTTTTTTCATAACCTTTGGCGCTGCCTTACCTGGAATTAATACACAACCAATTACCAAATCAGCATCTTTCACTGCATTTTCTATTGCTGCGTCTGTACTGTACATTGTCTGAATTCTGGCTTCAAAAATATCATCCAAATATGCCAATCTTTCCAGGTTAATATCAAAAATTGTAACATCAGCACCCATTCCAACTGCAATTTTGCAGGCATTTGTACCTACATTACCCGCTCCCAAAATTACAACTTTTGCCTTTGGCGTTCCCGGAACTCCGGAAAGAAGCATACCTTTTCCTCCAAATGGCTTTTCCAAATATTTGGCGCCTTCCTGCACACTTAAGCGCCCTGCAATTTGGCTCATAGGTGCCAAAAGAGGAATGGTTCTGTTTCTCTCTATCAATGTTTCATAAGCAACCCCTTTTACCCCAGCTTCAAGCAATGCATCTGTCAAAGGACGATCCGCAGCAAGATGAAGATAAGTATACAAAATTAAATCTTTATGAAAATACTTATACTCTTCTTTTAAAGGTTCTTTTACCTTTATCATCATTTCACAAGCATCCCATACCTCTTTTGCTGTATCTGTCATCACTGCCCCTGCTGCTTCATATTCTGCATCTGTAAAACCGGAACCTTCTCCTGCACCTTTTTCAATGTAGACAACATGTCCTGCATTGGTATAGCTTTTTACATTGTCCGGTGTCATGCCCACACGATACTCATTGTTTTTAATTTCCTTTACGCATCCAACTTTCATAGCGAAAAACCTCCCCTTTGAAATTTTATGTTTCTTATGTTCGTATTCTATTCATAGATTTTTCGGATTATGACAGAACCAAATAACAAAATCGTTACTATTTTTTAAAAGAGCTACCCGGGGGTAGCTCTAAATCAGGTTCTATCTTCTGTTTTTCAGGAAATCCGGAATCTGAATGTCTTTTTTAGGAACATTGCTTGTAAAGGTAGTCTGTGGCTGCTGGAATGTCGGCTGTTTAAAAGTCGGCATCTGATATGTTGGCTGTGCCTGTGCCTGCGGCTGTTCCTGCTGTGTTCTTGCAGTTTTTCCTGTTTTTGCTGCATTTTTATCTCTTGTTACGCTTGCCTTGCGTGTTGTTTCATCATCAAGACCTGTTGCGATAACTGTAATTCTTACATAATCTGCTTCTTTGTCATCATACAGAGCACCAAAGATAATATTTGTGTCTTCGCCTGTCATGTTCTGTACATATGTTGCCGCATCGTTTGCATCCATAAGAGAAATATCACCGGATACGTTAATAATAACGTGAGATGCACCTTCAATAGTTGTTTCAAGCAATGGACTGGATACTGCCTGCTGAACAGCTTCCATAGCTTTGTCATCGCCTTTTCCTTCACCAATACCGATATGTGCAACGCCTTTATCAATCATAACTGTCTGAACGTCTGCAAAGTCAAGGTTAATCAGTGCAGGTAAGTTAATTAAGTCTGTAATACCCTGAACTGCCTGCTGAAGTACTTCATCTGCTTTCTTCAGTGCTTCCGGCATAGTTGTACGGCGGTCTACAATTTCTAAAAGGCGGTCATTTGGAATAATAATCAGTGTATCTACACTCTCTTTTAATTTTTCAATACCTGCCAGAGCATTGCTCATACGTGTTTTTGCTTCAAAACGGAAAGGTTTTGTAACAACACCAACTGTCAAAATTCCCATTTCCTTTGCAACACCTGCAACAACCGGAGCAGCACCTGTTCCTGTTCCGCCGCCCATACCACAAGTTACAAATACCATATCTGCACCCTGAATTGCCTGACGGATTTCTTCAATACTTTCTTCTGCTGCTTTTTCACCGATTTCCGGTTTTGCTCCTGCACCAAGTCCTTTTGTAAGTTTTTCTCCAATCTGGATGACTGTAGGTGCTTTACATAAAGTTAAAGCCTGTTTATCTGTATTTACTCCGATGAATTCAACTCCACCGATTGCTTCCTCTACCATTCTGTTTACTGCATTATTTCCAGCTCCGCCTACACCCACAACAATAATTTTTGCAGATGATTCAGCCTCGTTTGTCATGATTTCTAACACTGTATTTCCTCCTTTAGCTCACTTGTATGGATTGAAATGTATATTACATTTGTTCACTTCTTCAATATCCGGAAATCCGGTATGTATCAACAATACATATAGATATATAATAAATGCTTTTTTAAAATTTATCAACTGGTAAATTCATATTTCCCTAATTTTTTCTGTATTTTTTAGAATTTTTTTCTTATTCTCTTTTCCCGGAGCGAGTATCCGCTGCATCTGCGCCATCACTATATTCCAGTTGATTTTCATCTGTGTTTTCATCTGTATTTTCTTTTACATCTGCTTCCGGGTCTTCTTGTGTGTCTTCTGTTGTGTCTTCCGTTGTCTCTTCCGGATTGGTTTCTTCTGGATCGGTTTCTTCTCCATCTTCTTCTGAAGTATCTGTTTCACTTTTTTGGGTATCATCAAACACCACTGCCTGGGTATCCTCTGTAATATTTTCTAAATGGAGAATTCCTTCCATTCCTTCCAGCTGGGGAAGAATTCCTACCAGGCGGTTCATCTTTTCGTCCATATTTTCATCGCTGCCCAGACGAACTTCAATCTCCCCATAATACAAAACCAACTGTTTCATTTCATTAAAAACCAGCTTGTCCGGCTTTTGCTCTGTTTTTTCCAACATTTTTCCCACACTTAAAATAGTGTTCAGCTTTTTCGTATTCACTCCCTTTAATTTTTCTCCCTGTTTGACGTTCTTTACATCAAGTCCCTCAATATATGGCACATCCTTAATGGGTTCTTCTGTCAAAATCTGGACAACTCCCTGTCTGTCAAAATTCGCATATTTTCCTTCATAATCAAAATAGCCAATCAGTTTTTTCTCTTTTACCTGAACAACCAACGTATTCATATTTTCTCTTTTTAATGTGACTTTTTCAATTAACTGGGCATCTTTTGTTTTTTCTTCTGTTTTAATCATCATTGCCAATATAGTATTCTTAGCAATCGGTGCATCTAAAACCATCTTTTTGATTTCTTTATCTGTATAGAATTCATTTCCCTTTACTTCTACTTTTGTCACACGAAATCCCACAAAAAAAACAAGTGCAAAAATCAATATTGCGCATACAATTCCTTCTATGAGAATTCTGTATAATTTTCTCCTGCTCATATATTTCCCCTTTAGTCCCTATAAATCTGTGCGCCCAACATACATAAATCCCTGCAAATATCTTCGTATCCCCGCTCTATATAGCTGCAGTTTTTTACATAAGTTTCTCCCTTTGCCGCAAGCCCTGCAACCAAAAGCGCAGCTCCACCACGAAGTTCTGATGCTATTACTTCTGTTCCTGTTAATTCCCCCGGTAAAATCCTGGCTGTATTTCCTTCCATTTCAATTCTGGCTCCCATTGCCTGTAATTGGGGAACCGTTTTAAAACGATCTTCAAAAATATTTTCTGTAATTCTGCTTTCTCCTCTTGCCACAGTTAAAGCAGCCATAAAAACAGATTGTAAATCTGTGGGAAAGCCCGGATATACCTGCGTCTGCAAATTATCCAATGGTTTATCTGCATGAAAACTGCATAGAGTCAGTTTACCACTATTACAGGTGTATTGTCCACCCATTTTCTTATAGGCTAGAAGCACTGCCTCCATTTCTTCCACAGGTGCATCTAAAAGAACACACTGTCCTCTTGTAATAGCGCTGGCGCAAAGATAAGTTCCTGCTGCAATTCTATCCTTGGGAACCTGAAACACTACATCGTGAAGCTTTTCCACTCCGGTAACCATTAATCGAGAGGTTCCAATGCCTTCGATTTTCGCTCCCGCCTTTTTTAAAAATCTGCATAGCGTACAGACTTCCGGCTCTCTGGAACACCCTTCCAAAATCGTATCGCCTTTTGCCAGTACAGAGGCTAAGACTGCATTTTGTGTTGCTCCCACACTGACAAAAGGAAAATGTATTCTACTTCCTCTTAATCCCCTTGTCTTTGCAAAAATTTCTCCTTGTATCTCCGAAATTTCTGCTCCCATTTCTCTCAAAGCCTTCAAATGCAAATCAATGGGGCGTTTTCCTATGACGCATCCTCCGGGATGAGGCACTGCTCCTTCTTGAAACCTTCCTAAAAGACTTCCCAAAAGGATAATAGACGAGCGCATTTTTCGCCCTTGCTCCTCATCTACCTGGGTTTTGTCAATAAATTCTGTATTTATTTCCAATGTATGATTATTCCAGACAGTTTTCGCCCCTAAAAGCCGTAAAATTTCCTCCATCACAAAAACGTCTGCAATTTGGGGGCAATCATATAAAATAGTAGTTCCTTTATTTAAAAGTGCGGCAGCCATAAGTGGCAGTGCCGCATTTTTGGAACCCTGTATTTTTACTTCGCCGTTTAAAGGAACTCCGCCCACAACTTTTATTCCCTTCAAGCCATACACTCCTCTTTTTCGATTAAAAATTCTCTGATACTATATGCTATGCAAATGTTACATTTCTGTGCTTTATCCACTGTAACTATCCCTGCTTACAGCCAGGGCAAGCCCCATCTCTCCCAGTAAAAACAGCACAGAAGTCCCTCCATAACTTACAAAAGGCAAGGTAATTCCTGTATTTGGTATGGTATTCGTTACAACAGCAATATTTAAAATCACCTGCATGGCAATATGCCCCATTATTCCCGCTGCCAACAGTTCACCACACAAATCGCGGGCGTGAGTAGCAATTACCATCAGCCTCCATATTAAAATGGCAAATAAAAAAATCAGGAACCATGAGCCTGCCAGCCCTGTTTCCTCACATATAATTGAAAAAATCATATCATTTTGTGCTTCAGGGACAAACCCCAGCTTTTGCAGACTGCTTCCCAGCCCCTTCCCAAAAATCCCCCCACTTCCAATGGCATACAAACCTTGAATCGTCTGAAAACCCTTTTCATAAGCTTCCGGATTTCGCCAGATTGCCAGCCTTTCCAAACGATAACTTGCCATACTCAAAAAAATACCGATAAATATAATCCCTGCTGCTCCAATTCCAATAAATGGCAGATACCTTGGATTAGAAACAAAAATTAAAATCACACCAATTCCCAGAATGATAATTGCTGTACTCAAGTTATTAGTTCCCACCAACCCCACAATAGGCAGGAGAATTGCCATAGTTCTTATCATATACCCAATTCCCTGTTTCTTTTCATCTGTTCTTATTAAAATAAACGTCAAAAGTAAAATCACTGCCACTTTTGCAAATTCCGAAGGCTGAAAAGAGAGGGGGCCAATAGATAACCAGCGTTTTGAACCGTTATATTCATCTCCGAACAATAAGACTGCCAGCGATAAAAGCAGAGAAATCACATAAAAAAAAGGTGCAAACCTTACTAACAGATGATAATCCATACAGGACACCAAATACATGCCCATAAGTCCCAAAGACGTAGCAAATAGCTGCTTCTTAAAATAATACGCAGAGTCATGAAATTTCACCCTTCCATTATACGCACTGGTGCTGTAAAGAAAGACTAAACCAACGACTACCAAAATCAAAATCAAACATAAGAGGATTTTATCAAAGTCTTTTTCCTTACTCTTTTCTTCCATTGTCACTTGTTCCTCTTTCTTTTCCCGTTTCTTTAAATCTATGACATAATTACAACACACAGAACTGAAAAAGAAATGAGGTGCCGCAATTTGCTAACACCTCAACATCTTCTAATAATCAATTTACGCAGACCGTCTGCACGATTTCCGAAGCAAATGCCTCTGCCTTTTCATGAAATATAACTATGGGCAGGAACTTCTTATGCTTTCTTTAAAGCATATACATATTCTTTAAATTTATCGCCTCTTTGCTCATAGTTATCAAACTGTCCCCAGCTTGCACAAGCAGGTGATAGCAAAACAGCATCTCCCTCTTCTGCTTTTTGTGTACAGATTGAAACTGCTTCTTCTAAATTATCTGCTAAAATAGTATTCATAAATCCACATTTATGGGCTGCTTCCTGAATTTTTTCTCTTGTCTGCCCAATTAATACCAGATATTTTACTTTTCCGTCAAAGGATTGTATCCATTCTTCATAAGAGGACTCTTTGTCATAACCACCTCCGATTAAAAGCGTTGGACGGTTCATTGCCTGAATACCTTTGATTGCAGCATCCGGATTTGTCCCTTTTGAGTCGTTATAATATGCAATACCATTTACTTCATCTACAAACTCTATTCTGTGAGCTACTGCACGAAACTGCATTACCGCTTTATGGATTACTTCCACCGGAACACCTGCATAATATGCCATTGCAGAAGCTGCCATTACATTTTCATAATTGTGTTTTCCTAAAATTCTCAGCTCTCCTGTTTTTACAATTTCAAGAGTCTCTGTATCTGTTTTCAGACAGATAGCATCCCCATCTAAAAACGCACCTTTCTCCAGTTTTCTCTCACTGGAAAAAAATACTACCTGGGCAGGACATTTCTCACCAAAATCACGAAGCACTTCATCTTCATAATTTAAAACACAATAATCTTTTTTAGTCTGATTTGCTGTAATAAGCTCCTTTACACGGATGTATTCTTCCATTGTATGATGTCGGTTTAAGTGGTCTTCCGTAATGTTCAAAATAGCGGAAACCTTCGGAGCAAAGGTATCAATGGTCTCCAGCTGAAAACTGCTGATTTCTGCCACTGTGTAACTGTCCTCTGCCATGGAAAGAGCTGCTTCTGTATACGGATTTCCAATGTTTCCCACCACAAACACTGAATTCGCATAAGCCTTCATAATCTCTCCTAAAAGAGCAGTTGTGGTTGTTTTTCCATTGGTTCCTGTAATTGCCAGTACAGTTCCTGCACCCATCTGATATGCCAGTTCTATCTCGCCCCAGATAGGAATTCCTGCTGCTTTTATCTGCTCTACTGCCGGAATGTCCAGAGGAACGCCCGGACTCATTACTACTAAATCCAGACTTTTTAAAAGTTCTCTTGAAAGTTCTCCCAGCACAATCTCACATTTACTGTCAGCCGGAAGTTTTTTTCTGATTTCCTCTTTACAGAGCTTTTCATTGCCATCATAGAGAATGACTTCTGCCTGTACTTTTTCCAAAAGCTTTGCAGCGCCAATTCCGCTAATTCCGGTTCCAAACACTAATACTTTTTTTTCTGTCAAATTCTTTTTCTGCAATTTTTATACCCCCATCAATGCAATCAGACATAAAATCGCTGTAATAATTGAAAATACTGCTACAACTCTTGTCTCTGACCATCCACATAATTCAAAATGATGATGAATAGGAGCCATTTTAAAGAAACGCTTTCCATGTGTTGCTTTAAAATAGGTTACCTGTATCATTACAGAAAGCACTTCCACTACATAAATCAAACCTACAATTAAAAGGAATAACGGCATCTGCAGCATATACGCTGTACCTGCCACAAAACCTCCAAGCGCCAATGAACCGGTATCTCCCATAAAAATTTTCGCCGGATATACATTAAACAGTAAAAATCCCATTAAAGCACCTACAACTGCACAAGTGATAGGTTCAATACCACTCTTTGTCCCAATCGCAACTACAGAGAAAAAGGTAGCAACCATAATTGTCACAGAAGATGCAAGTCCGTCCAGCCCATCTGTAAAGTTTACTCCATTTACTGCACCAATCACTGCTACAAACAAAATAGGAATGGTCAAAATTCCAAAGTCTACTTCATGTCCCGGGAAAAATGGAATTTTCATTGCTAAACTTACATCCGTAAATTTCACTAAATAAAAAGCAAAAATTGCAGTTACCACAATCTGACATGCCATTTTCTGTGCCGGCATCAGTCCGTCAGAACGCTTCAGAACTACTTTTAAATAATCATCCAGAAAACCGATAATTCCAAATCCCAGTGTTAAAAATAAAACGGGGATAATCTTTGGATAATCTTTTACATAAAACAAGGAAGTCACTGTTGTAGAAAGCAGGAAAATAATCCCTCCCATAGTAGGCGTCCCTGCTTTCTTTAAGTGAGACTGCACACCTTCTACGCGCTCCGTCTGTCCCATTTTTAATTTTCTCAAATATGGGATGACAATAGGACCTAATATTACACTGATGGCAAAAGCCAATAGTACCGGTAAAGCCATTTTAAAATCTGTCATAGTACACCTCTTTAAATATGTATTTTTGCTCTTTCTAGTATAATGCTTTTTCGTCTATTTATCAACCTTCAATCCCCATATAAGGCAGTATATTCTCAAAAACTTCTTTTATAACCGGGGCTGCAATTGTTCCTCCATAATAAACTCCCTGTGGATTATGAATAACACAAATCCCCAAAATCTGCGGATTTTCTGCAGGCGTAAACCCTAAAAAAGAAGAAATATAACGATTGGCGCTTCTTGGAAGTGTCTGGGATGTTGCTGTTTTTCCCCCAATACTTCTCCCCTCAATAGCAGCGTTTTTCCCTGATCCTTCTGACACTACTTTTTCCAGAATGCTGCACACTTCTTTTGAAACTTCTTTTGAAACAATTCCCGGTTCTTCCTTGTATTTTAATTCTTTTATCAGATTTCCTTTCTCATCTACCACCTTTACTCCGAAATGGGGGTTAATCCTTCTTCCGCCATTAATAATGGAACTGACAGTTGTTGCCAGCTGAACAGGTGTAATCTGAAAGGACTGACCAAAAGAAATCGTTGCCAGCTCTACTTCACCAATATTTTCTTTTTTATGCATAATCGTAGCCGCCTCTCCCGGAAGGTCTATCCCAGTTTTTTTCAGCAATCCAAACTGTTGAAAATACCGATAATAATTATCAACTCCAAGGCGCAATCCTACTTCAATAAATACAGGGTTACAGGAATTCATGGCTCCCTGCACAAAATTTTCTGCCCCATGTCCTGTCCTTTTATGACAATGAATTCGCCTGTCCTCTACCACTTTAAAACCGGGACAGGAAAACTGGTCATCCGGATGCACGACTCCCTGAGAAAGTCCGGCTGCCATAGTTATAATCTTAAAAGTAGAACCCGGCTCGTAAGTATCATTAATGGTCAGATTTCTCCACATCTGATTACAGGCATCCTGCTTCTCTTTTTCTGTCATTCCTGTGGTATCTGTATTTAGCTGAAAAGGCTCATTTAAATTAAATTCCGGCACATTGGCATTTGCATAAATTTCTCCATTTTGAGGATTTAAAAGTAAAATCGACACAGCATCCGCCTGTTTCTGCTCCATGACTTTTTCTGCTGCCTGCTGCGCATACATCTGAATGTTTTTGTCCAGACTCAGGCACAAATCGTAGCCCGGCACAGGTTCTACACGGCTCTCCCCCAGCTCTGACAATTCAATACCTCTGGCATCAGTAGTAGTGAGAATTTTCCCATTAATCCCTTTTAGAACCTCCTCATACATAACCTCTAATCCAATAATTCCCTGATTATCTCCTCCTGTAAACCCTAAAACTTTTGAAGCCAGTTCATTATAAGGATAGCTGCGTTTAAAATCTTCATCTACTTTTACCCCTTCTAATCCGTAGCTTCGTATTTTATCTCCTGTCTTTTTATTCACATTTGTTTTTACTCTTTCTATAGAAGAAACTGTCTTCACTCGCTTTTGAGCCTCTTCCACAGAAATTCCCAGCTCTTTATGAAGCATTTCCACTACCTTTTCCGGTTCCTTTATCTGACTGTGAATAACAGAAATTGTGCAGACCGCTTTATTATCCGCCAGAATTTCTCCTTTACAATCTAAAATACGCCCTCTGGCAGCCTTAATGTCTCGTTCTCTTTCATGAAGCTGCTCTGCTTTCTTAGCATAATAATCCGACTGAATAACCATCAAATACACCATTCGCCCCATAAGACCTGCTAAAAGAAAAATACATACAGCAAAGACCAATACTGTTTTCTTTTTATGATACGTTCTGTTTTTCCTCATAATTCTGCCCTTTTCCATTATCCTTACACTATATGTTTTCTCTTTTTTCTATATGAAAAAATAAAAAAACGTATTTCAGAAATATTGATACATCTCCCAACTGCATGTTAAGGGAAAATGTATCAATATCCTAAAATACGTTTATCTTCGGATGTCATCCTCCAGTTCTTCCATTCCGTAAGGATCATCCTCATACTCCGGATCATCTTCTTCTATTCCGGCATCTTCATTTGTAATTCCGTCAGAATATTCGTTATTCTTCTCTACATCCTGAGGATCTCCATCTCCAAATCCCTGATCTAAAATTGTTCCATAAGGATTAGAAACACCGTCTTTCTCAATATCTGTAAGCTTTGGCACTCCGTAAAAACCTTCCCATAAAACAGTTTCTTCTGTTGTAGGTTCATCCATATAAATATTCATGTAAGGAAGAACTTCTGATAAAATTGCCTGAGCCAGAAACTGTGGGTAGGAACTGGATGCCTGGTCCTCTACATTTGGGGTATCCACAACTACATAAATCAGCACTTCCGGATTATCCAGCGGGGCAAATCCAATAAAAGAAACAAGGTAATTTCCTTTTTCTTTCTCATTCAGCTTTTCTGCTGTTCCTGTTTTTCCCCCCATAGAATAACCGTTTACCTTAGACTTTTTACTGGTACCATCTGTTACACTCATCCCCATATATTCTCGGATATCCGCAGAAACTTCCTCAGATATTGGTTGCTTTAAAACATTAGGCTGAATACTCTTTATCACTTTTCCATCTTCATCTGTAATCTCTTTTACAAGATGAGGCTGATAGTAAATTCCTCCGTTAATGGCAGCAGCCATAGCGGAAATCTCCTGTATCATTGTACAGTTAAATCCCTGACCAAAAGCTGAAGTCGATAACTCCATCTCATACATATTATCTTCTGTAAATAAAAGACCTGTTTCTTCATTAGGCAAATCAATACCTGTTCTGGTTCCAAAATTAAATCGCTGCTGATACTCTAAAAATCTTGCAGCCCCCATTTTCCTTCCAATGGCCATCATGCCGTCATTACAGGAATTTTGGATTACTTCTCCAAGGCTTTCCGCACCGTGGCTGTCCGGATAAACAGCACAGCGCACAAAATCTTCGCCGATTTCTTCGCCTCCATCACACATAAAACGGCTGTTTTCTGTAATTGCTCCTGACTCTAAAGCCCCGGCCACTACAATAGGTTTTACTGTAGAACCTGGCTCAAAGTTCTGGCTGACACAGTAGTTTTTCCACATATTAAACAAAGCATCTTTGGTCTGTTCATCATCCATAGCTTCAATTTCTTTGTCTGTATAACTTCCTGTTAAATCTCTGGGATTATTTAAATCATAAGTTCCTGAACTTGCCATAGCCAGAATTTCCCCGTTATTGGGATTTTCTACAATAACAGCAATGTTTTCTGCACCTTTTTTCTTTGCATCTTTTTTATTATTCGGTCCTGCTGACAAGGCACGATCAAAGGCTGTAATATACTTTTCTACAATACTTTGAATAGTGGCATCCAGTGTGGTTGTAAGATTTTTACCATTTACTGCCTCTACAATGGTCTGCTCCAGAGAAGCATTTTCATCTAAATATCCAAATTTTCGTCCGTTACTTCCATTTAAGGTACTGTTATAATATCCCTCAAGCCCCCATGTTGCAGTATTTCCCGCGTCTGTAAAACCGATTACATCGCATGCCAGGCTATCTAAAGGATATACACGTTTATAGGTGTCTTCAAAATAAATTCCTTTCACATTTTGACGCCTTTTTATTTCATCCTCTCCCAGTGTCTTTCTGGTTTCTTCATCATCCGGCACTTTATTGGCTTCTTCAAAGCTTTTTTTCTCTTCCATAGTAATTTCTTTTTTCAAAATCTGATACTGGCTATCCTTTGTTTCTTCATTTTCCAAAAGATTTTCAATTTCACTATTTTCAATTCCAAAAGCCGTTTCCAACGCTTCCTTTACAGGTTCTTTATAAGTTTCATGTCCATTTACTTCTTTACAGTCTAAAATAAGATTATAGACTTTTACACTATTTGCCAGCATGGTTCCGTTTCTGTCTGTGATACTGCCTCGTTTAAAGGGTAATGTTTTATTGGTATACTGCTGCTGTGACTGAGAAAGTACCTGCTGCGTATACTTATTCCCGAATTTTGCATTGATAACGGTAATTCCTACCAATAAACTGACTAAAGCCAGCAGAGCTATTCCAAATACCCCCGCCAGCTTTAATTTCATCTTTTTTGTAAGTTTTCTTTTTTGAGACTCTTGTTTATTCAATCTTCCACCTGCTTATTTTTCCGGTACATCTTGATACTGCCGCACATAGTTGTTATTTCCCGGTGTATAATATTTAATCTGTTCTTCTGTTGCATACTGCATACCCAGTTCATTAATCGCTCTGTCTTTAATCTCATTTAAGTCTACGTTTGTCATTACATCACTGTAATATGCATCATTTTCAGCTTTCAGTTCATTTAACTGAAGTTCCATTTCTGCTACTGCACTGCGCTTTGCTGTTAATTCTGCAGTCAGTTTAATATAATGCACACAGGCACCTGTAGCCAAAGCACAAATCAAAGAAAGAAATACCATATATCCCCGTCCCATATTTGTACTTTTCACCCGGTTCTTTTGTGCAGTCCTGCTTAGTTTCTTCTTTGGCTGACTAGGTACCTCATCTAAACGGCGGGCTGCATTTCCATCTTCAAAATAGACTCCGCGCCTTTGCACTTTTCTGTTGTTATATTCATTTCGGTTCCTTGTACTTGCCATGAAACTCTCCCCTTGTCAGGTCATTTTACTTACTGCTTTACTCTTTCAAACACTCTCAGTTTTGCACTTTTTGAGCGTTTATTCATTTCCAGTTCTTCTTCACTTGGAAGAATGGGTTTCCTTGTAATCACTTTTCCTTTGGATTTATTCCCACATACACATACAGGAAATCCCGGAGGACATGTACAAGGATTTTCATTTCTTTTAAAAATCGTTTTTACAATACGATCTTCTAAAGAGTGGAAGGTAATAATACAAATTCTTCCTTCATCATTTAACAATTCAATCATATCATCCAGAGAATTTCTTAATACGTCCAATTCCTGATTTAACTCAATTCGAATTGCCTGAAAAGTTTTCTTCGCCGGATGACCGCCTACTGCTCTCATCTTCATGGGAATTGCACGTTTAATAATCTCAATCAATTCACCTGTTGTTTCTATTTCTTTTTCCTGTCTTGCCATGCATATATGTTTCGCAATATTCTTTGCAAACTTGTCCTCGCCATAATCACGGATAATGCGGTAAAGTTCATTTTCACTGTACTCATTCACAATATTCTTAGCTGTACGAGGATTTCTCTGATCCATACGCATATCAAGGGGGACATCTTCTCTGTAAGTAAAGCCGCGCTCACTATTGTCCAACTGATAAGAAGATACCCCTAAATCTAAAACAATTCCATCAACTGATGTAATTCCTATCTTTTGTAATTCTCTTTTCATGTTGCAATAATTGCTGCGGATAATCGTTACCTGTTCTTTAAACTCCTGTAACCTATTTCCCGCAGCATTTATTGCTGCTTCATCTTGATCTATACCTATCAAGCTCCCCTTGGCAGATAACTGCTGACATATCGCATAAGAATGTCCGCCGCCTCCCAGTGTTCCATCAACATAAATTCCGTCAGGTTTTACCTTCAAGTTCTCTATGGTTTCTTCCAGTAATACGGATTGGTGTTTAAATTCCATTTTTCTCTCCTAGCATACTTAGATAACAATACCCATACTCTGCATACCTTCTGCAATGGCATCCATGTCTTCGTAATTGCTGTTTTCCAACCACTTCTCCTTACTCCAGACTTCGATTCTTGTAAGATTTCCAGTTAATACCACATCTTTGTTCAGACCAGCAAATTCTCGCAACGTTCCCGGTACAAGTATTCTCCCCTGCTTGTCCAATTCACACATGGTAGCACTGGCTACAAAGAAACGTAAGAAGGCTCTTGCATTTTTATCATTAAGTGGTAAAGCTTTCAGCTTTTCTTCAAAGGCTTTCCATTCATCATTGGGGTAGATAGACAAACAACCATCTAATCCTTTGGTAAGTACGAATTCTTCTCCCAGCTCTTCTCTGAACTTAGCCGGAATAATCATTCTTCCTTTTGCATCAATTGTATGACTATACTCTCCCATGAACATATGAACGTCACCTTCTTTCGTGAGAACTGTAAATCTCCCCTTTACAATTCTCCATGGCACCTAACAGGTACTTCTGCCACCAGCCACCCATTTAGCACCACTTTTCACCACTTTCTACCACTTATACGTCCATTCTATACTAATCCTATAAATTATGCAAGGGGAAACATATATTCTTTTTCGTTTTTTTCACTTAATTTTAGAGGATTTTTCGTATAAAATCCTAATTTTTTCCATTTAAGGTTTTAAAACTATTGCTTTACAATTCTTAAAAGTATAAAATTAGAAATCAAAAGAAGCAAGAAGGAGCTGAACAACTATGACAACCGGATTACTGCTGGAAGGTGGGGCTATGAGAGGATTGTACACCGCCGGTGTACTGGATGTATTTATGCAAAATCACATTTCCATAGACACTATAATCGGCGTTTCTGCCGGAGCTTTATTTGGAATGAATTACAAATCAAAACAAATGGGACGGGTTTTGAGATATAATAAAAGATTTGCCTCCAGCAAAAATTACATGGGGTTTCACTCACTGATTACCACAGGAAATATTATGAATAAGGATTTCTGTTTTAATAAAATTGTCAACGACTTAGACCCTGTTGATTTTGAAACCTATCAAAACGGAAAAGAAGATTTTTACGCAGTAGTAACGAATATGACAACCGGCAAAGCAGAATATATAAAAATTGATGATTTGAAAAAGGAAGACCAGATAGAATATCTGCGTGCATCCGGTTCTATGCCGTTTTTGTCAAAGCCTGTGATTGTACACGGTAAGAGTTACTTAGACGGCGGCATATCTGACAGTATTCCTATTGAGAAGCTTATGGATATGGGATGCAATAAAAATATTGTGGTTCTTACAAGACCGGAGGACTACCGAAAAAAGAAAAGTAATGCACTCTTTCCAAAAATTTATTATCGGAAATATCCGTATCTGACAGAAGCAATCAATAATCGCTATCGAATATATAATCAGCAGTTGGATATGGTAAAGGATTTGGAAGCTGCGGGGAAAATCTTTGTGCTGAAACCCTCCAGATTTGTAGATATCAAACGTATTGAAAGAGATTTGGAGAAAATTCAGGAAATGTATGATTTGGGGCAGGAAGATGCTACGAAAAAAATGGATGCGTTGGATGTGTATTTGAAAGTTTGAATTTCTTCTTATTTTTTATTGAATTCTCTTGTTGTCTATTTAATACGAAAGTTATATTTGCCATTATACTTTACCGTGATAAAGCAAGCATTGTAATAACGCATAATTAAAAAAAGGTATCGCAGAACCGGCTATGACAACTCTGAAAACTCAAGACACAGAACATCCAAAATATGTCTCTATGCCAGAGGGCCAATAACATTACAGAAGAACTTTCTGTTTCTCCGGTAATGTTATGTCCTTTGTGACTACTAGTAAGTTTTTTAATACTTATACCAAAATCTTGTACGCTCCTCTATCAAAATCTATTACAAACAATATATAACTCTAAATTTAAACATTTATATAATATTGGCGATATATGTTACATTCTTTTCCCATTCCATATTGTCCTTCTATTTCGTATTCTTCTACTTCATCATGATAAGTCAATATTTTATATTCAAGCATCATTTCAACATATACCCATAAGTCGTCAAACTTATTTCCCTGATACTCATTAAAAACACAGGCAATGCTATCTGCAATATCGTATGCAGACTCCTCTTCACTATTCAGGAAAATTTCACATTCTAATTGTTCTTTAAGCTGCTTAACAAATTTCGCATTTCTCACAGCTTCCTTATATATAAAATCATTCAGTACCTGTCTATCAAATTGTAATTTTGTATACTCCCATCTTTCACCACTTCCCCAAAATGGTAATAGTGAATAAAAATGCAGAATATCATAAAATGTTATCATAAAATTATGAAGTTGCTGAAATTCGTTCTCTGTAAGGAATGTATCTTTATCAATAAAAAAGTGCGTCTCATTATTTCTCAACTTATTCAGTAATGTCAAATCGTCTTTTACAGATATCCCACTATTTTCTTCATAATATTCCCTAAATAACTCTTTTGTGATATCAATCATTTTATTAAATTCTATTGAAAAAAATTTTTTCATAGTTTCTTTATCCAAACTACTAAAATAATCATTTAAATTTGTAGAATTGTAAAAGTCTCTCGCTGGAAATCCATCTGAATTGCATCCATTTTTTAATTGTATCACACGATAATCTACATTATTTAGCATTAACTGTTTCAAAAATAATTCCACAGCATTATGAAGTGCCGATACAAAATGTTTACGATATTCCAAGGTTGCCTTTCCCTCTAAAATATAGTCACAATATCTAATTGACATTGCCCATGCCTCAAGAGCATTGTTCTGTAATATTTGATTTTTTATATAAGTCATTTTTTCATTTCCTCATTTTGCGATAAGTATAATCTAACATCTGCTTTTTTGTGTTCGTATCTCTCTAAACGGTTCCAATATACAATTTTACGAATTTGGCTTTCCGTCACTATAAATCCGGCTTCTTTTATTACATCTGAAACTCTTTGTTTCATCTCCTGACCTCTTTCCAAAGCATCCAAAACTATCTTCTCTAAATACTCAGGCTTTCTCTTATCTCCTAAATCTGAAAATGTTGCACTTGCAGCAACTAAAGCTGTTCTCACATATTGTGCATTATCTTTGAACAAATCACTATCTATATAAAGTCCTTTGCTCTCTATAAACTGACTGCAAAATGTAATGACTGTACGTGTGTTTCCTTCTCGATATGGGTGTACTTTCCAAAGTTCAGCCAAGTATCTTGAAAATGTCACTGCCGCCTCCTCAATTGATATTTTATCCCAAATGCAATGCTCCATTCTATCTAAAATAATTTTTGTATCTTTTTCGATATCAAAGCAATCTGAATATTCTATGGAAATGCCCCCTAACGCCGGTTCCGATTTTTCAATATTAATGACTCTTACCTTTCCTGCCCATTCATAGACATCTTGAAAAATATAATAATGAACATCACAAAGCGCTGCAAAATCAAAACGACTTGCAAATTCCTTTGTTACAAGTTCTGCAAGTCGTACACTGGTATATTCTGCTTCCATACAAGATAATTCTTTCTCGTCTTGTATATTTGCTAAATTTTTCAAAATATTCGTATGCGGATACACATAAGGATCCTTCATAAGAACACCTCTATTTCTTCATTTTATATTTTTTATCTAAAACTTTCTTTATATCATCTGTGGTCATTTCTCCACGCTTTTCTTTTGCAATTAAATTTTTGAACTCCGGAGACGGTTCTAAGCCATCTACTTTAATCATTCCGAGAGCATACTCCCATTTTTTATCTGCACTTACTAACATAATACCGCACTCCTTTCCATACTATCTTTATTTTCATCATTATATCATATTTTATTGGTAAAATCCATACGATTGCTATACCTAATTATTACTGAATTTTTTGCACTTTTCTTCTAGTGTCATTTTATGCAAAAACCCCTTGTAAATGTATTATTTACAAGGGGTGGTTCTTAAATATTTGACATGAAGTTCAGATTAGTTTCCCATCTGTGCAGCAACTTCAGCAGCGAAATCTTCCTGTTTCTTTTCAATTCCTTCGCCTGTCTCAAAACGAACAAATCCTTTTACAGTAATTTTAGCACCGTTAGCTTTTGCAACTTCTTCTACATATTTAGCTACGTTCTGTTTTCCGTCTTCAGCTTTTACATAAACCTGATCTAACAGACAGATTTCTTTTAATTCTTTGTTGATACGTCCGCTAATCATTCCCTGAATAACTTTTTCCGGTTTCTGGGACTCTTTTGGGTCGTTCATAATCTGAGCAAGAAGAATTTCTTTTTCATGTGCAATATATTCTTCACTTACTTCAGAGCTGTTTGTATACTGTGGTTTTAAAGCAGCAATCTGCATTGCTACGTTTCTAGCCATTTCTCTTACTGCATCATTTACAACGTCTGTTTCAACATCAACTAAAACGCCGATTTTACCGCCCATGTGTGTATAGGAAGCGATAAATCCGTTTTCTTCAGATGCTTTCGCAAATCTTCTGATGTTCATGTTTTCACCGATAACAGCGATCTGTGCTGCTAAAGCTTCATTTACAGTTTTTGTTGTATCAAATTTCCATGGAGAAGCAAGGAATTCTTCTGTTGTAGCTGCTTCTGTTTCCATAGCTGCTTCTGCAACCTGAGCCACATATCCCTGGAATACATCGTTCTTAGCAACGAAGTCTGTTTCTGCATTTACTTCAACAACAACTGCGTGTTTTTCATCTGCGGAAACTAAAGTCTGGCAAAGACCTTCTGCTGCAATACGTCCAGCTTTTTTCTGAGCTGTTGCAAGACCTTTTTCTCTTAAAAATTCAACTGCTTTATCCATATCGCCTTCTGTTGCTGTAAGAGCTTTCTTACAGTCCATCATACCAGCGCCTGTCATTTCTCTTAATTCTTTTACCATTCCTGCTGTAATAGCCATTTTAAATTCCTCCTGTATAATACCTTTTATACGGAATGAGGCTGTCATATAAAACCAGATTTTATACGACAGCTTCATTTATTCCTTTTTGAATAAAGATTACTCTTCTACAACTTCTTCTGTTTCTTCTACGAAGATTTCTTCAGCATCAGTAGCTTCGCCCTGGTTTGCTTCGATAACAGCGTCAGCCATTTTAGAAACGATTAATTTAACAGCTCTGATAGCATCATCGTTTCCTGGGATTACATAATCTAATTCTTCTGGATCACAGTTTGTATCAGCGATACCAATTAACGGAATACCTAATGTATGAGCTTCCTGTACACAGATTCTTTCTTTCTTAGGATCTACGATAAAGATAGCATCTGGAAGTTTTTTCATTTCTTTAATTCCGCCAAGGTTTTTCTGTAATTTTTCCAGTTCTTTTTTCAGGTTGATTACTTCTTTCTTAGGCAGAACATCAAATGTTCCATCAGCTTCCATAGCTTCGATTTCTTTTAATCTTGCAATTCTGCTCTGGATTGTCTTGAAGTTAGTAAGCATACCGCCTAACCATCTTTCATTTACATAGAACATTCCACATCTTTCAGCTTCTGTTTTGATAGCATCCTGAGCCTGTTTCTTTGTTCCTACGAACAGGATTGTGCCGCCTTCTGCAGCGATGTCAGCGATTGCTTTGTATGCATCGTCAACCATTCCTACAGATTTCTGTAAGTCGATGATGTAGATACCATTTCTTTCTGTGTAGATGTATGGTGCCATTTTAGGGTTCCATCTTCTTGTCTGATGTCCGAAATGAACACCTGCTTCAAGTAACTGTTTCATTGAAATAACGCTCATTTTTTTCTCTCCTTTGGTTTTGTCTTCCACCTGCTTCTGCTCCTCCGGGACTTTTTAAGCACCCCCCGTTGAATTCACAGGCGTGGTTATTTTCTACATTGCATTTAGCAACGCGGATATTATATCACAAATTTTTCTATAATTGCAAGGCTTTTTTACGAATAAAGTCCAAAATTGCGAAGAAGCCAGGACTGCAGAAGAGAAAACCAGCTCTGGCATCCCTCTTCTACTCCTTTTCCTTCTATATTAGCTGTCTGTTCTTTTGCTAAAGATAAACCATGTCCCCCTTCTGGATATAAATGATATTCCATCGGAACGCCTGCTCTTCCCAATGCTTCTGCAAAACGGAAAGAATTCCAAAAAGGAACTACATTGTCTGTAAAAGTATGCCACAGAAAAGTTTTTGGGACCTGATTTCCAGCCCAATCTTCCAAAGACATCTTCTCTTTTAATTCTTCGTAAAAATCACCTAACAGATTTTTTATACTGTCTTTATGTGCAATTTCTTCTTTTGAACTGATTACAGGATAACACAAAATCAACCCATTAGGCCTTAATAATTCCTTATCGCAATGCATTTTCTCTGCAAGCCATGGCTCATTCCAGAATACACCATAACTTGCTGCCAGATGTCCGCCTGCTGAAAATCCCATAATAATAATTCTGTCCGTATCTACATTCCACTCTTCTGCGTTCTCTTTAATCAGTTTTACACTTTCAGCAACTTCCCAAAGAGCAGTCGGATAAATTGCCGGAGCACAGGAATACCGTAAAACTGCCGCCTGATATCCCATACTGTTAAACTGCAGTGCAATAGGCTCTGCTTCTCTGTTAGATGTCATGGCATAGCCGCCTCCCGGGCAAATAAGCACAAGCGGTGACTTCCGATTTCTTGCTCCATCCATCACATCTCCTAAAATATAAGTTTCTAAATGTGTATCTTTAGCGGAACCCGCTACTTGAATTTTAATATTTTTGCAAATCATAATTTTTCTACCAACAGTCCATTTCTATATGCTTCTAAGAGCTCTGTAAGTTCTGCTATCCTTTCTCTTAATTTTATACCTGTATCGGTTGCTCCCACGTTTTTTCTCTCTGACACCCTTTTTACCAGAATACTATCGGAAAGAATATCACTTTCTTTCGTAATAGCATCCTCTGTAGAGGTAAAAGGTTCATGAGCTGCCAAAATCATCCCCCACGAATTATAAATTAAAGTATATCCTGCTATGCCGGTTTCTTTTTGATATGCTCTGGAAAAACCTCCGTCAATTACAAGAATTTTCCCATTACACTTAATCGGACTTTCCCCTGATGTATGATGCACCGGAACATGTCCGTTTACAATATGTCTTTCTTCTCCCTGTACCTGAAATTCTGCAAAAATTTTCTCTGCTGCCTCATTGCTTTCCAAAAAATTATAGTAAGGATTTTTTATCTCTTTATGAGTCTCTTTTTCTTCTAAAAAATAACGTTCAAAAGTTGCCATCTTGCTTTTCCCAAACAGAGGAGAATTAGGGCTGATCCAGATATACCAAAGCATATCTTTTCCTCTTTCTTTTTCCCTTCCGTTTCTTGACATAAAAGCTTTGCGAACATAGCTTTCCAATACCTCATAAAGGCCTTTTCCTTTATAAGTTTTCTCATAAATCTGCACTTCTTTGAAACTGCCATCTTCGTTCATGGGAATACATCCATGATACAGCAGGTTTCCATTGAAGATCTTGTACATACTTCCCTTTTTCAGCAAAAATTGCATATGTCTTTGCAGCTTTTCACAGCTCACAAATGCTGCGGTCAATCTTTCCACTACTTCCTTCTCTTCTCTTGATAATTCGTAGGGATTTTCCCCGTCGATTGTTGGGAAATAACTATCCAAAAGTTTATATTCTTTTCCATTTAGACGAATTGTTCCTTCAGAATAATCAATATCGTCTAAAAGCGCCCTGTCTGCCATGCCAAACTCTTTTCTTCGCATGAGAAGCTGACCTTCTAATTTAAACTGAATGATAGAAATTGCTTTATGCATTTTCATATTTAAATCCTGTTCTACGGGATTTAAACGATGATTTCCTTTTATTTTAAAACATTGACATGGATCTTCTTTATAATATGTCAGGGCAAATGTTGCCAGCGGCAACAGATTTATCCCATATCCATCTTCTAAAATATCCAGGTTTCCATAACGGGCACAAATTCGAATTACTGTTGCTATACAACACTCCTGTCCGGCAGCCGCTCCCATCCACAAAATATCATGATTTCCCCACTGAATATCTAAAGAATGATAGGTTTCCAGTTTATCCATAATTCGATGAGGTGCAGGTCCTCGGTCGTAAATATCTCCCAGAATATGAAGATGATCTACTACCAGTCTCTGGATAAGTTCTGATAAAGCAATAATAAACTCTTCTGCACGACCAATCTCAATAATCGTACATATAATCTGTTCATAATAAGACTCTTTGTCAGTAACATCCCACCGCTCTGTAATCAGTTCATCAATAACATAGGCAAAATCTTTTGGAAGTGCTTTTCTCACCTTGGAACGTGTATATTTTGACGCAGCCTTTTTACACACTTCAATCAAACGATAAAGCGTTATTTTATACCACTCTTCCATATCGGTTTCCTGCTTTTTAATTAATTCTATCTTCTCTTTTGGATAATAAATTAACGTAGCAAGACTTTTCTTTTCCTGTCTGTTCATAGTGTGTCCAAAAACTGTATCAATTTTTCTTCTTATGGAGCCGGAACCATTTTTTAATACATGAGAAAAAGCTTCATATTCTCCATGTATATCTGTAATAAAATGTTCCGTTCCTTTCGGAAGATTTAAAATGGCCTGTAAATTAATAATTTCTGTAGATGCTTCTGCTATTGTCGGATACAGCTCTGCCATTTTTTCCAGATACTTTAATTTCATTTTTTCCATTTTCTTTCCCCCAATATATTTGGAATTTTCCCCATTTTGTTTCTGCTGCTTTCATTCTAACATAAAACCCAAAAAAAGGGAGCGAGATTTTAAAATCTCACTCCACATTTTGCAGGAATTATTTATCTTCTTTTCTTCTTCTGCGAAGCATTGCAAAAATTCCCAAACCTGCCATTGCTGTTCCTGCCATTGGAAGAATTGGAGCTGTATCTGCTGTCTTCGTAGGCTTACTTGTGCTTGGTTTACTTGGCTTGCTTGGTTTTGTTTTATCAACTTTTACAAGTTTACCCTGTGCTTCTGCCAAAGTTTTTGCTGCTGCATTGATTTCTTCCTGTGTTGCCTCTTCCTTGTTGAGTACTGCCTGTGCCTGTTTCATAGCTTCTGCAAACACATTCCAGCTTTCTGCTGTATAGTCTTCTTTTTTCAGTGCAGATGCTTTATCCAGCATCTGCTGCAGTTCTTCTTTTGTTACATTTTCAGGAACTGGCGGCTGTACTTCTACCAAATTTTTCTGTGCATTTTTCAATTCTGTCACAGCAACTGCAATTTCCTCTGCTGTTGCTTTTGCATTAGCATCTACCGCCCGTGCTTTCAGAAGTGCATCCGTAAATGCTCTCCAGCTTTCTGCTGTATACTTATCTTTATCTCCCAGTATCTTCTCTGCTTCTGCAATTGTAGCTTTTAACTCATCTTTTGATGGTTTTTCTGGGTTTTCTCCAACAGGTTTTAAATTTTCTGAAGCATTTAACAGTGCATTTAAAGCATCCTGCAGCTGCTGTTCTGTTACCTCTGGATTATCATAAGCTTCATTTGCATTTGCTAATGCCTCTGCAAATACAGCCCAGCTATCCGCTGTATAATCTTCTTTGTTCTTATCGTTTGCTGCATCAATTGCTGCTTTTAACTTATCTCTTGTCGGAATTTTTACTAAGCCGTTCATAGCCTGTGTTAATTTTGCTTCTGCATCATTTACCTGATTAAAGGTTGCAGTGTTATCTGCTGCAACTGCTTTGGCTTCTTCCAATGCAGTTTTAAATACAGTCCAACTGTCTGCTGTATAATCTGCTTCACCTGTTAATTTCAATTCTGCCTCTGCAATCGCCGCATTTAAGTTACTCTTATCAACCTGTGGATTTTTTTCTGTTCCCAGATGAATTTCCGGAGCTACAATATAATCATTGGTAGCTGTAACTACAACAGGTACAGACTTTGTTTCTTCGCCCTGTGTCACCGTCAAAGTATAATTTCCTAATGGAATATTTTTAAACTTATAGTTTCCAAGAGCGTCTGTCTTTGTAGTTTTGTCAATAGCTGCCTCTTCTGCTTTTTCTGCACTCTTAATATTTACAGAAGCACCTTCTACTGGATTTCCGTCTTTATCAGCTACATGACCGGAAACAGTTTCCACATCACCTTCCGGCATATCATAGGAAGTTACTTTTACATTATCTACAGTTACATTGTTAGAATTTCTGGTATTCAGACCTACAGCACCTGCTGCCGTTGGCATTCCATCCATTTTCAATCCTTTAATAACTTCTTCATCATTTACCCATAAAGAAATTGTATTATCAATAATTTCTGCTTTCAGATGTAAGGTTTTACCTGCTGATGCTTTTGGACCGGAATACATGTCAGACCATGAATTTCCACCATTACCCCAGTATTCTGCAAACCACTTGTCTTCTGCATCACCCACACCAATATATACACGATTATTCATATCGTTTGCACGAAGAAGAACTCCTAAGCGAACGCCGCTCTTTTCCGGTGTAATATCCATTTCAACCATACCATTTTTGAAGGTTGGCGCTGCTGTTTCATAAACGTTAGCATGACCACCGCCCGGGAATTTAATCTTTGTTGCTTCTTCAGCTACGCTAATCGTTGTACTTGAGGTATTTCCTGCAAGGTTATCCCATGTTTTTTTGCCATCGCTATAATCATTTTCATAGTCTGCAGTAGATACCGGCTGCAACATAATGTTCTGAACAAATCCTTTTTCTTTTGTCACAGTAATTTCTGTTGTATATACATCATATCCTTCTTTTTCTACCTTTAAGGTATAAGTTCCTGCTAAAAGTTTGTCAAAATGATATGCGCCATTTGCATCTGTTTGGATTGCTTCCGGCTGGCTCTTTCCTGTAAGAGATACGACTGCACCTTCTACTTTCTTACCTGCTGCTGTTACATGACCTTCTACAGAAGACTGTGTATCTTTTAACTGGAAGTCCTGTGCAAATTCAAGCTTATCTTTTGTAACCTTAATATCTGCTGTTGCTTTTGCATAAACAGGACTGTCCGCTGTTACTGTCCATTCGCCGAATAAAACACCTGGAAGGACATACTGACCACGGCTGTTTGTAACAGTCTTAATTGTTTTATCCTTCATCTTCACGCTTACAGTAATGTTTTCAATTGGTCGTTTTTCTGCATCTGTAATAGTACCGGACATTGTTGCACCGATTACTTCCAGACCTTTAATCGCCTTATCTAAGTTTTCGTATGCTTTATCTACAATTGCCTGCTCAGCATCAAAATTATCTAATGCTTCATTGGCTGCTTTCATAGCTTCTGTAAATGTTTTCCATGTTTCAGCGCTGTAATTCGCTTCATAACGTCCTTCATTTTCAGATACTAAAGTTTCCAGTTTTGCTTTCTGAGCTTTTGATTTCTCAATTACAAGATTATCTAAAACGAAATCTTTATATCCACCAAAGTCTGCATCACCACCTGAAGTCTTTTGAAGATCAGGAGCTGTACTTGTAGACTGGATACCAAACCAGCTCTGTCCCCCTTTTGCACCTGTAATACGGAATTTACAGTGTTTTGTTTCTGCTTTCTGTCCATCTGGAATAGAGGACTCTAATGGTGTGTATTCTACATCTTTATTTTCCACATCTCCGTTACCTACTGCCAATGCATAAGTTCCCTCAGAACCACACTGATAATCAAAACTTACATTATATGTAACGCCTTCTTCGAAACGGAAGTTCTGTGGAATTGTCTGATAAATCAGCTTTTCTCTCTGAGTCAAGCCGTTTGTTTTTAAGGACCAGTCACCTTCTAATACATCATCCAGTTTCTTTGTATACCAGCCTGCAGATGTATATTTTGGATCCTTTTTATTCTTTTCAGATAAGTGAGTACGGTTATCTGTAACGCCTTCTGCTCCTCCTACTACGAATGGCCATAATCCCTGCGGAACTGTTTCAAAGTTCTGTACGAATTTATCTTCAGATGGGAAGTTTTCAGAGTCATTCTGAACAATTCTCAAGTCATCAAAATAAACTTCTCCTTCTCCTTTGTCACGTTTCAATCGGATTGTTGCTTCTCCGTTTTCATCTGCTGTGAAGAATACATACATGTTCTGGAAGTAACTTCCCTGACCTTCAATTGTGGCATTACTTTCATTTGTATTATGAGCATCTGCCTGGCTGTAGTTCTTCGCAATAGATTTTGTTGTATAGTTCGATGCTGTTTTATCTCCAGATGTAACTTCCAGATAAGCTTTTGCATCACTTCTGTTATCAACTCCTACCATTGCTACATACTGTTTTCCTGCTTCAAGACCTTTGGCTTTCTGCTCCAGAACCACTTCATCAGACTGATTGTTCAGACGCAGCATTGGGTTAAAGCCTGCACTGTGAATAATCTGTGCAGCATCTTTTTCACCTGTAATCTTCCACTGTTCTAAAGAAGCGCTGTTAAATCCTGTATCTACAAGATGAGTTCCCTCACTCCATTTCAACTCTGCATTTGTCGGATTTTTTGCTTCTGTTTTATAAAGAACATAAGGTGTTTTTGCTTCTGCATTAATCGTAATTTTACCGCCGGATACAGTTGCATTTGTAACTTCTTTCTTACCATTTTCTGTAAGTTCATATACTTTTGCATTAGACCATCCTGCCGGAAGTGTCCATGTAGAAGTTCCGCCTGCCTGGTTCCAATGATACAGCTTATAATTGTCTCCTAAAGATTTACCATTTGCATCCCAGTACCATGGAATTAAGTATTTTTCGCCGTCCATAATGACTCTTTCGCCATTTCCATCATCAAACTTCATAGTTCTCAGGCTGTATCCTACATCGCTTCCATTATTAGACTGTCTTTCAACTGTAACAGTCTGTTTTCTTTCCTTGTCTTGAAGAACAACCTTCATTTCAGGTGTCCACTGTGCTCCTCCTACAGTTGTAGGCTGTCCCTCTACCCACTGCATAACTTCATAATGCTGAAGGAACTTTGTAGATACATCATCATCAAAGAGATTTTCAATATATCCTTTGTAGTCGTTTCTTCCCTGCCATCCTTCAAAGTCTTTCATGTCATATCCGCCGAGTAGTGGATTTACAGCTGCTCCGCCATAGCTTGGATAATCACCAACCCAGGAGTCTTTCTGATGGTTACGGATAAATCTTGTAATCGCACTGTTAATACCTTTGTTTGTCGCTCCACCATAGGTAAGGTCTGCTGCCCAATGCTGAAAAGTAGAATCATACTCATTTGCATGTCCCCATTCACCTGCTAATCTCCAGTCGCAAGTTTCTGTGATTTCTTTTGCCAGCTGACGGCTTGCCCATGTTCCATTGTCACCGGACTGACCATTCCCCCATACATCTACATAGATAAAGTCAAGATCATTCTTTCCATCTGGATCTGCCGCATCCAATTTCTTCTTCAAGTCTAAGAAACGTTGTTCACGACCGTTTCTTAAGTCATAATCCGCATTAATGTTAATTCCCTGATCCAGCCAGTTCCAACCATAGGAATATTTTCCACTGTCATCTTTTTTCAGTCTGTTTTCTTCAAAGTAAATAGACTCTGGATAAGTTTCACTGGCATTTACATGGATACCGAAAGTAGCTCCGTATTTTGCACCCTCTTTCATAAGAGTTGTCATGTCTTCTGCGCCGCCAATTCGAGTACCAATATCTGCATAATTTAAGTGTCCGGAGTCATGTCCTTCACTTCCATAGCCTTTTAACAGAACGCTCTGTCCCAGACCATCTGTATTTAAGTATACTTTCTTAACATTATCCAATGTCATCAGGAATGGGTTCTGTGCCTGACTGGAAAAGTTCATTGCAATACGGATGGCAGTTCTGTCAGGTACTAATTCACTTCCTTTGGGGTTATTCATAATATCACGATATGCAATGGCTCCATCCTGCCAGTCTACTTTTTTATCACTGTTTTCATCTGCTGTAATAGCAACTTTTGTGGAAGGAAGCTCATAATCTTTGCTTTCTTCTCTATACCCTTTCCCTTTTTGCCATGTCCAATAATTACTGCTTAAACCTGTTTCATGATATCCATCTTTTTCTGCCGCGTTGGCAACAACTCTCTGCCAGTCAGCATTTACATTATTTTCAGAATTACTCCAAAGACCTGCGCTTAAATCAGAAGATGATACAAAAGCATACATATATCCTGTTTTGCCTGCTTTCATATCTGCAACATTCTGATGTGTATCTCCGCTCTTCTTTGTATCATTAGACATATTTGCGCCATCAAATTTTGCACCTGCCTGTGTGGTTCTTACGGATACCAGATTGTGGTTTGGAATATTGATGGTTTTTACTAATTCTGAGTCCTTTTCTCTTTCTACAGATTTAATGTTAAAGGCAAGTGTATTTTTTTCTACTACCAGTTCTGCCTTAATAGTTGCATGAATGTTGTTTTTATCATCATTCACCTTCATAGTGTAAACCATTTTGTTTTCCCCGTCTTTTTGGGAAGTAACTTCTGGTTTTACTGCAATACCGGTTTTATCGTCAGCCTTTGTCTGATTAAGCACAATGGTATCCAGCTTTTCTGTCTGACCATACATTTTCTTGCCTTTTCCATTGCCTTTTAAGATTTCATACCCTGCAACTCTCGGAAACTTACTGTCTATGGATACTTTCATCTCATCAGAAGAAATGGTTTCATCTGCTGTTTCTTCAAAATCTACCGCTTCTCCTGTAGATAAAATAATATCCTCAATTACTAAATCTTCTTTTGCTACTGTAACTGTTGTTGTTGAATTTTTATATCCCTCTTTACTTACTGCAATTTCAACTTCTCCGGCTTCAACACCCTCTATTGTCCAAGTACCGCCTTCACCGGTTGTTGTACTCTTGTCCCCAACAGTAACTGTGGCTCCTGTAACCGGATTTTTATCTTTGTCTACAACTTTACCTGTTAAAGATACTGTTGTAACTTCTTTACCTTCTTCGAAAGTTTCACCATTTTCTTCAGAAGCCAATACCCATGTGTCAGCTCCTTTTTCTACAACTACTTCTCCGGCACTGTTTTTAATCTGCACATCTTTAAAATAAATATCTGTTACCTGTTCACCAAAAGTACCTGCCTTAATTGCAAAACTTCCACCTTTTAATGCTTCCAGTGTCTCTGTCGGAACAGTCTGTTCTGCACATTTCTGTCCGTTAATTGTAATGGTATATACATTTTCTTTCCAGGAAATTACAATGGGAACTTCTTCATTTGCTTTCCATTCAGAAACACCAAGTTCCGGATAATTACCTGGCAAATCCGTTGCTTTATACTCGAAGAACCATTTGCTGCTTGCATCAAACCCTGCTGCACTTAAAAAGTTATTTCCATCTACCCAGTATGGGCAAATCTGTAATCTGTTTAATGCAGCGTCCTGTGAAGTTTTTAATACAAGACTGATTTCTCCTCCTTTAGGATCAATTGCATTTTCGTTGGTATTTTTCAACACAGCAGGTTTTTGTCCATTATCATTTGTTGCCCCCGCTTTAAAGTGATGCCATGTTTCAGTTACTGCCTTTTGAGAAGCCTCATCGTTAACTGCCGCATGTACTACGGTAAGTCCGGAAAGCTGTGAATAATCTGCTAACTGCGGAACTGTCATGCTGGCTGCCAAAAGTAAACTGAATACCTTCATATTTCTTTTCTTCATGATTTTCTCCTTTCTAGAGCAAACATTCATGCACTCTGCACAAATATTTTGTGTAATCATACTATAATATTTGACATTTCGCAATTATTTATTTTTATTTTTTTCTATTTGTACACATTTTTCGAACAATTATACAAACTAAACAAATCCTATTGTTCAAAATAACAAAAAAACCCGCAAAGGTCTATATATTCCTTTGCGGGAGTTCCTTACATTCTGTCTGGTGCGTCAAATCCTAATAAATCAATACATGTTTCCAGCACTTTTTCCGTTAAAGTCAACAAAGAAATCCAAGATGCTTTCTTTTCTTCGTCTTCTTCTGATAAAATCTTTGTTTCATGATAAAAACTGTTAAAAGCATTTGCCAGGTCATAAATATAAGAGCAAATTCTATGAGGTGCTTTTTCCTCAAATGCAGGTGCAATAATTGAATTAAAGCGGGATAATTCTAACATCAATGCCTTTTCGCTGTCATTGGCTGCCGCTTTCATCATTTTCGTATCTATGCTTTTTCCGCTTTCTGCATAACGGCTTAAAATAGATTTAATACGAACAATCGTATACAAGATATACGGACCTGTATTTCCTTCAAAGGAAGTAAATCGCTCAATATCAAATACATAATCCTTAGATGCCTGATTGGACAAATCTCCGTATTTAATCGCAGATAAGCCAACCATCTGCGCTGTTTTTTCTGCATTTTCATCTTTTACACTGCGGTTTTCTGTGATTTTCTTGAACATTTCCTCGTTAATTTCTGCAATCAGGCGTTCTAATCGCATAACACCGCCTTCTCTTGTCTTAAACGGCTTTCCGTCTTTTCCATTCATTGTACCAAAACCAACAAAGGATAACTGTGTATTTTCATCTACCAGTTTTGCTTTCTTTGCACAGCGGAATACCTGAACAAAATGCAGCTCCTGACGTTTATCTACTACATAAATAATTTCATCCGGCTTATAATCCTCCATACGCTGTACAATAGTAGCTAAATCTGTTGTATTATACAGAGAAGCACCATCTGATTTTAAAATCATACAAGGTGGAATTTCCTTTGTGTCTGTTTCTTCTTTTACATCTACTACAAGAGCGCCCTGATCTAAATATGCATAGCCATTTTCTTTTAAATAATCTACCATAGCAGGAATATAGGCATCTGCATCGGCTTCACCTTTCCACAAATCAAAATCGACTTTTAATTTTGCATAATTTTTCTTTAAATCTGTTACGGAAACTTCCATAATGTGCTGCCACAAAGCACGATAGCCTCTTCTTCCCTTCTGAAGCTGAAGAGTTGCTTCCAGTGCTTCATTTTTATATGCTTCATCTTCTTTGGATTTTCCGCTGGCTGTAGGATAAATTTCCTCCAGCTCACTTACTGTAAAGGGAGCCTCCTTTGGATATTCTCCTTCATAATTTTCATCAAAATACACTAAATCCGGCTGTCTTTTGGAAAGTTCTGTAATAATTAAGCCCATCTGCAGTCCCCAGTCACCTAAATGAACATCCCCAATAACTTTATGGCCTAAAAAGCGTCCCATTCTCTTAATACTTTCGCCAATAATTGCAGAGCGCAAATGACCAACATGAAGCGGCTTTGCCACATTCGGACCGCCATAATCAATAACAATTGTCTTTGGATTTTTTGCTTCCTCCACAGAAAGTTTTTCATCTGCCAGCATATCATTTAAGTAATCTGCTAAAAACTGTTTATTCAATTTAATATTAATAAATCCCGGATTAACCGCTTCTACGCTTTCGAACATTTCGTTGTTCTTTAAACTTTCTACTACACTATTGGCAATCATAATCGGTGCTTTTTTATATGTCTTTGCTGCTGCCATAGCGCCATTACACTGATATTCGCATAAGTCAGGACGATTAGACACTGTCACTTTTGCAAATTTTTCGTCATATTCTGAAGCTGTAAATGCTTCTTTTACTACTTCTTCAATTTTTTCTATAATTTTCTTCATCTGTCTATTACTCCACTTCCACTTTTTTTGATGCTGCTATTGCCAAAGCTCCCTGACCGATATGGCATGCCACGCTTAAAGACAACGGAGCCATATACACCGGCATTCCCGGAAATTGACTTTCTAATTCCTTTTTCCACTCCATAGCTTCCTCTTCATTTCCCGCATATGCTGCCTGAAGACAAAGTAAATCTTTATCCACGTATTCTTTAAATCTGCCTTCCAAATCTGCTTTCATAGCCTGGAGCATGGTACGTTTTGCCTGTTTCTTCCCTCTTGCCTTAGAAAAGGCATCTAACTTGTCCCCCTGAATTTGAAGCACCGGTTTTAAGTTTAATACCGTACCAAGAGCTGCTGCTGCCGGTGTAATTCTTCCTCCTTTTTTCAGGTATTTTAAAGTTTCCAGGGTAATATAAATACTGGACTCTCCTGCCTCTTTTTCCAAAATTTCTTTTATTTGTTTTGCATCTTTTCCCGCCTTTACCAGTTCCATAGCATCCAATACTGACTGGCGCTGGGTAACGGATATACGTTGATTATCTACTACCTGTACTCTATCATGAAACTCCTTAGCCAGTACAAAAGCTGTCTGGCAAGAATTACTTAATCCACTTGACATAGGAATATGTACAATCTCGTCATATTCTCCTAAAAGATTTTCCCATGTTTCCATAACATCTGCAGGTGAGGGCTGAGAAGTTGAAATACTTGCATCTTCTGCCAACCGTTTATAAAATTCTTCCTGCGTTAAGGTAATATCCTCTAAAAACAACTGTTCATCAATATAAAATGGCATTGCCAGAACTGTAATTCCAAGCTGCTGTGCTTCTTTCTGAGTAATACCGCTATTGCTGTCTGTAATAATTGCAATTTTCTTTTTCCCCATCATTCTCAGCTCCTTTTCCTAAATTTAGGTCATTGTTTTTAATGATACCATACAGCCCATTCAAATACAATCATTTTTTCTCCAAAAATAGAGCTGTCGTTTTATAAAACAACAGCTCCATTCTTACTTTACATTCTTCTTAAAGCTTCAATTGGGCTTAAATTTGCAGCTTTTACAGATGGCAATAAACCAAAAATCAATCCAATAATCGTTGAGAAAATAACTGCCAGTGCTGCAGCCGGCACACTGATGACCATAGGAGCTCCTGACATTTTAGCAATAACCGCTGCCAAAACAATTCCTGCAAAAACACCTAGAATTCCACCTATACTGGTAAGTACCGCTGCTTCTGTAAGAAATTGTCCTAAAATTCTTCGCTTATTCGCACCTATGGCTTTTTTCAAACCAATTTCCCCGGTTCTTTCTGTTACAGATACCAGCATAATATTCATAACACCAATACCCCCTACCAAGAGAGAAATACTGGCAATCCACAGCAACTGACGATTTGTACTTTCGCTAATCTGTTGCAATCCCTTTGCTTTCTCCATCATGTCACGGGCTTTATATTGAATATCCCCACTTGAAGAAACAATACTTTCATTTAAAATTTCTGCTGTTTTCTTACCTGCCGAACTCATACTTTCCGGAGAAGTTGCTTTCACTGATACAAGCTGTGGTTCATCATACTGATACACAACAGGCCATACACTGTCCGGCATCAATATCATTCCGCTGCTTTCATTATAGTAAGTATAGTATTCTTCCCTGTTATTAATCACAGGTTCAAATTCTTCTGTTTTTTTAATAACACCTACTACAGTAAATGGTTCACCTTTGATTTCTATTACTTTACCTACTTCCTGACCTTTTTCAAAGAAATTACTGGAAGTGATTTCATCAATAAGAACTACCTTCTGAAATTTTCCATAGTCGCTTTCAGAAAAACCTCGTCCTCGTATAATCTGATATCCGCAAGTATCCAGATAATCTTCGTCAATCCCAAAAACACTTCCGCCATTCATGGTTTTATCCTGATAATAAACACTATCAGCATATTTTCGAGATTGATAGCAAGTTACTTTTGTCACTTCATCTAATTCTGTAATTTTTTCTTTCTGTTCTTTTGTAATCACAGGTACCCCTTCAGGTACCCCCTGATATTCCATTTCGTATTCATTCCCTCCCTGGCTAAGATAAACGTCTACCACATTATCACCTTCACCAATGAGGTTTTTCTTAATCTGTTCATTTGTTCCTTTAATTGTAGACACAATGGATATTAAAGATGCAATACCAATAATAATTCCCAACATAGTCAAAAAGGAACGCATTTTATGAGCCCAAATTCCCTGAAAAGACAATCTAATATTTTCAATCATTATGCTGCTTTCCTTTCCTAAAACATATTTTCTTCTGCCAAAGAAGCTCTTTTTACTTTTGCTCCTTCTTTTACCTTTTTGCCATAAGGGAATGCGATATGATCCTCCATGGTCAAACCATCTTTAATTTCTACTACAGAACCATAAAAAGTCTGCCCTGTACGCACCGGCTGTTTTTCCAGTTTTCCGTTCTTCCCTTCTTTATAAACAAAGTCTTCTCCATCTTTACTTCGAATGTACTCTTTGCCAATAAACATTCCTGACATACTTCCTTCTTCTGCAGGCAGCTCCATATTAACCATTTCATTATCTTTTAACCCTGTACTATCTGCTATAAATGCAGTAAAAGGATAATACGTCAACTCTCTTCCCCCATAATTTTGATATCCACTGGCCGGATAAGGAGAAACTTCTTTTACTTCTGCCTCAAAAAAAGTACCTGACTCATAAGCCATGCCTGTCACAAGCTGACCTGGCTGCACCTTCTCCAGCAGTGCTTCACTCACCACGCCTTTAATATAAACACCCTCGTTACTTTCTACTACAATAAAAGGCTCTCCGTCTACTTCTCCCTTGGCAGGATCTCCTACTTTTTTCACAATACCATTTACCGTGCTAGATACTGTTTCTCCCTGTAATTCCTGCTCTACTTTCTTTATTTTTAAATCTGCCTCTTTGATATCCAGCTCTATGGATTTAATTTCTTTTTCTTTATCTTTAATTGCTTTTTCTAATTCTTCCTTGGAATATCCTCCAATAATTTCATCATTTGGAACTTCATCTCCTGTTCCATCCGGAAGTTCAGGCAGCAATTCTCCCTGTGGAACATCCTCTTCCGGAAGCATTTCCTCCCACTCATTTTTACCCAGTCGGGTACGAAACCAGGTGCTTGGTTCTACAGCTGCTTCTATGGCACTTCCATCTAATATCATGGCTGCTTGCAAAGTACCGTCAAAACTATTTTCACTGCGGACTTCCAGCTTACAATAGTAAGGATCTCTCACTCTTGCTCCAGAGGCATCAAAACCTGCCAGCTGATTTAAAAATTCTCCTTGTATAAGAACACCTTTCTGACACACATATACATAAGGATCCTCTTTGGTTCCTTTCCCGGAATAAGGAATTGCATTTTCTATAATGGCATCATCATTGGGAAATTCAGTCTTGTCAATCGTTATATCTCGATACAATCTTTTATATACCCCTGACGGCCGTGCCTGTTCTGGAGGTGTTTCCGGCTCTTCCGGCTTTGGTTCCTCCGGCTTTGGTTCCTCCGGCTTTGGCTCTTCCTCCTCAATATTAGTAAGGAATTCAATTTTGTATTGTTTATTTCCAAAAGCCATATTTTTCTTATCATCCTTCAGGTTTTTCAGTTCATTTTCCAGACCTGTTTTCTTTACCTTCATCTGCTCTTTATTTAATTTTTCCATCTCTAAGTCAATACTTACCAATGTCATATCATAAGTCAGTAAAGGATCCCCTTCCTTGACTTCCTGCCCTTCCTGTACATGAACTTGAGAAACTAATTGTTTATCCATCAGGCGTACTTCCTGCGATACGTTAGAAGAGACTGCTCCTTCCAAACTGTTACTTTCGCCCCACATCTGCTGAGATAACTCTTCCATAGAATAAACTTTTATCTCTGCTTTTTTCAATTTCCCTGCTGCAAACCAGATACCGCCTCCCATAAGAAGAACGCCTGCTGTGCTGATTGCGGCAATCTTTGCTGTTTTTTTATTTATTCGCATTTTTCCGCCTCCTTTACTCCACAGCTGCTTCACCTTCGGACACAGAAGCTTCCGGCTCCTGACCTTCTTCTGGTATCATCTCTCCTTCCGGCATTTCCATATCGCCTTCCGGTATTGCGCCATCTCCCTCAGGCATTCCCATCATATTTTCCGGCATTTCATGAGTAGTCTTTACTCCTTCTTTAAAGAAATCCTGGGGATAAGCCACATAATCAGAAGATTTCAATCCACTCTCAATTTTATACTGCATCATATTCTCATCATAAGTACCCAGCACCACTGTCTTTTTCTCCAGTGTGCCTTTCCTGGACTCTACCCATACATAAGGTTTTTTGTCCACATCTGCAATAAATGCCTCGTCCAGCCAAATTCCTGCTTCTCTTTCCTCTAATCCCATATCCTGTTCAATATATACGTGTTGACCTAAAAGCAGCCCTTCTGAAGACTCTAAATCCACATAAAAAGGATAAGAAGTGGAAGTCATCTGCTGGTCCTGACCACTGCCAAACATCATGCCTTCGTTGCTGTTATTATTAGGATTTTTCGTATCAACTGCTGTATAGGTTCCTCTCCAAACAGCGTCTTTATCAACTCTGGAACGAATAATTGCAGGTGCACCCTCTACAATTTGAGTAATATTCTGTTCATTTACTTTTCCTTTAATCCGATACTCTCCCGTAGCTAAAATTGTCATAAATGCCTGTTGAGAGCCATCGTAAGGGTTCATACTCTCACCATTTGCAGAATTATTAACAGATTTCACTACACCTTTCATTTCACTTGTAACTGTGGAATTTTCAATCTGATTTTTTAATCGGTTAATTTCCACTTCTTTTGCTTTTTTCTCATATTCGCTTTTCTTTAAATCCATCTGCGCCGACTGTATCTGTGTAGTATAAGAAAGCTTATCTTTCTCAGATGCATTTTTCTTTTCTTTCTCCAACTGAGCAACCTGCGCCTTTTGGTTTTCAATATCATTACCGGCTCTTTCCAGATCCAGATTTGCCTGCTGCAGCTCTGTATCCAGTTTCTCAGTATCATAAGTAAACAAAGGAGTACCTACATCAACTTCATCTCCTGTTTTTACCAGAACTTCTTTTACTTCTCTTTCTGTATCCTTTTGAATATCTAAAGTCTTCTGAGACTCCACAACTCCTGCCAGTTTCTGTGTTCCTGCCATATTGTTCATAGAAGAAACACTCATAACATAAGCAATCTCCTCTTTATTCCCTTTCTCCTTATTACGAGCAAAAAAAACTCCTGCCCCAATTATTCCTACACATAATACGGTACAAACTCCAATTATAATTTTTTGTTTTTTCTGCATACTTTACACTTTCCCTTCTTCAACTTTTATTTTACAGCCACCCTCTTAGTATATTGTATGACATCAGTATATCAGAAAACTTATCGTCTGTCCCAGAATTTTTTCTTAATTTTTACAGTGTTCTTTACATTTTTCTTGCAACTTTGTTGCAATGTATTACAGAATATATTGCAACTTCTCCCTGTCTTTGTTAAACTACTCTCTGTATATAAAATGAAAATCGGAGAAAATTATGAATAAGCAAACACAAAAACTATTTCTGGCTCTTTCCTTTTGCTTTTTTGTTTTTCTTTTATCCGGCTGTCTAAGCAAAGAAGAAAAAGCAGTACAGCATGCTGTTGAAAAAGAACTCAATCAATTAAAAAGCACAGATATAAAAACCATTCAAAATTGTATCACTGCCAAAGATCTTCTTCCTTATGATGGTGATACAGAGGAACTGGAAGAAGATATTGCGTCTATCTTTACTTTATTTTATAAAAATTTCCAGTACAAGACTGAAAAAATTACGGTAACAAAAAACAATGCTTCCGCAAAAGTCAAACTTTCTATCCTCGATACAAAAAAACTGGCAAAAGATTTTAGCAAAGCTTCCCTGAAAAAACATATTGAACAAGATGCTGCTCCTACTGCGGTGGAGTTTTCCATTCATGACTCTTATCTGCTGTTAGAAAAACTTTTGCAGAAGAACAATTATAAGACGAAAGAAGTGACTGCCATTCTTTCTCTGGCAAAAGAAAAAGAAACTTGGACAGTGCTTCACACTCCAGAACTTCAAGAACTTTTAACCGGAAATTTTTTATCTTATATAACAGACTGTAACTTATTAAGTCCAAAAGAGATTGTAAAGACACATTTTAGCACCATCCAACAATTTGATGCAGAACAGCTGAAAATTTATCTTTCCTTAGATACCCTTCTGGACACAGAAGATACATACAATAATTCCATTGCCCATGCCATTGCGCAGCAAATCAACACCTGCTTTGACTTTAAAATATTAGATGAAAAGAAAGAAGATACTACGGCTGTAGTCACAGTATCAATTGTAAGTGCAAATTTTCACAGTATTATGGAAACTTATAAAGAAGAATTATCAAAATGGGTAAAAACTTCAGACGCTCTCTCTGCCGGTTCTGAAGGCAGAAGGCAAAAAGAGCAGGAATTGCTCTTATTCTGTATTGAAAATAATCACAACACCGTCTCCCATGATGTGGAAATTCCTTTAATAAATGACGGCGTCAACTGGAAAATAGAAATGAATGAAGAAATTGCCGAAGCTATATTCGGAAACGTACAAAAGGAGTTATTGGATTAAACACATCTCCAGAATATTTATACCTTTTGCACTCAGTCTGCGCTCACTTTGAGCTTGTAATCTCAAAGCGTGCTCGACAAATTCGCTGAAAGGTATAAATATTTTGAATGATTTCTTATCCAATAACTCCTCTTAATTTTTATAGCTTTTCTATTCTTCTGTTGTTTCTTCTTTTTGTGCCACAATGGCAATTCCCAGTTCTTCTAACTGTTTTTCATCTACGATGTCCGGTGCTTCTGACATGAGACAGGAAGCATCTTTTACTTTTGGAAAAGCAATAACGTCACGAATAGAGTCTACCTTTGCCATAAGCATAACCAAACGATCCAATCCGTAAGCCAGACCTGCATGAGGCGGTACTCCATATTTGAAAGCATCCAGAAGGAAGCCAAACTGTTTCTGTGCTTCTTCTTTTGTAAATCCTAAAGCTTCAAACATTTTTTCCTGAACATCGTCCTGGAAAATTCGTACAGAACCTCCGCCGATTTCATTTCCGTTTAATACAATATCATAAGCTTTTGCACGAACTCTGCCCGGATCTGTATCAATGTACTGTAAGTCTTCTTCCATTGGCATTGTAAACGGGTGATGCATAGCTGTAAATCTCTGGTCTTCCTCAGACCACTCTAAAAGTGGGAACTCTGTAATCCACACAAAACGATATTCATTTTTGTCTAATAAATCCATCTGTTTTGCTAATTCCAGACGAAGCGCTCCAAGCACATCCCATACCAGTTTTGTCTTATCTGCTGCGAAAAGTAATAAATCCCCATTTTCACCCTTCATGGCAGCAATTAAGTTCTGCATTTCTTCCTCTTTCATAAATTTCGCAAAGGAAGATTTCACTGTTCCGTCTTCACCAATGGCAATATACGCAAGGCCTTTTGCGCCATAACCTTTTGCAAATTCTACCAATTTGTCAATTTTCTTACGAGGCATAGCTCCCTGACCTTTTGCATTGATACCGCGAACACTTCCTCCATTTTCCAAAGCGCCTTTAAATACCGCAAATTCACAGTCTTTCACTACTTCAGATACATCTGTAAGTTCCATTCCAAAACGTAAATCCGGTTTGTCAGAGCCAAAGCGGTTCATGGCATCAATCCATGTCATTCTTTCAATTGGAAGCTGTACTTCTACACCTAATACTTCTTTAAATAAGAACGCTAACATTCTTTCATTGACATCTAAAACATCTTCCACATCTACAAAGGATAATTCCATATCAATCTGTGTAAATTCCGGCTGACGGTCTGCACGTAAGTCTTCATCCCTGTAGCATCTTGCAATCTGGAAATAACGATCATATCCAGAACACATTAAAAGCTGTTTAAAAATCTGTGGTGACTGAGGAAGCGCATAAAAGCTTCCCGGATGTACACGGCTTGGTACAAGATAATCTCTTGCTCCTTCCGGTGTACTCTTAATCAAAGTTGGTGTTTCAATTTCAAGAAATCCTTCTTTTGCAAGGAACTGGCGCACCAATGTAGAAACTTGTGAGCGAAGCATCATATTTCTCTGTAAATCCGGTCTTCTCAAATCCAGATAACGATATTTTAAGCGAACTTCATCTCTTGTCTTGCTGTTTTCTTCAATTGGGAATGGAGGTGTTTCTGCTTCAGATAAAATACGCAGTTCTGTTGCTCTTACCTCAATTTCTCCTGTTGGAAGGTTTGGGTTCACTGCACCGGAACGTGCTTCCACATGACCTTTTACAGCAATTACAAATTCACTTCTTAAACGTCCTGCTTTTTCAAATCCCTGTTCGTCAATATCTCCATTTTCAAAGATAATCTGCATGATACCGGAACGGTCACGTAAATCTACAAATACAATTCCACCTTTGTTACGGCTTTTCTGTACCCATCCCATTAAAGTTACAGTACTTCCAATCTCTGCCTTTGTCACTTCTGTACATCTGTGGCTTCTCTTAAGCCCCTTCATTGATTCTGCCATGATATAAATTCTCCTTCTTATAATACGGTGTCATTATAAACTTCTGTAATGACAGCATATCCTTCTTTTTCCAACTGTTCTTTTTGGAATTTTTTATTTTTCTTTGCATAAGCAATATTAACACTCTGACCGGCGCTGCGTTCCTCAGCTGCTTTTTTCATTACTTCAAGAAGTTTTTCATTGGAAAGCTTCTTATCAAGCATATAGACTTTCTTTTCTTTTGCTCCTGGAACCTGAAATCCTCTTTCCATAAGCAACATAACAATACGTTCAAATCCAATAGAAAATCCTGTTGCCGGTGTAGGTGTTCCTGTAAATTTGCCAATCATTTCATCGTAACGTCCGCCGCCGCCAACGCTTCCTGCAAAACCGTCAATAGAAATTTCAAAAATTGGTCCTGTATAATAAGACATTCCACGCACTAAAGTAGGATCAAACTCTAAAGTAAAGTTAGCTGTTTTTGCCTGCATAACACTCTCAATAATCGTTGTTAAATCGTCTGCTACTTTTGCATCTAGAAAGCCTTCCAGTTTCTCTTTACAGTAAGCAACACCATCAATGCCATTTCCCATTGCTTTAAATAAGTCCATGTATTTTTCTACACTTTCTTTTGCAAAACCGGACTCTTCTAATTCTTGTGCCACACCATCCATGCCGATTTTATCCATTTTATCCAGAATAATAAACACCTGAGTAAAGGACTCTTCCGGAAATCCGCTGTATGCTGCCATTGCTTTTAAAATTCTTCTGTCATTAATACGGATTGTAAAACTGTCAAAATCAAGTTTTCCTACTAAAGTAGATGTAGCCAGAATAACATCAATCTCTGCTAAAAATGTAGGATCACCTAAAATATCAATATCACATTGCATAAACTGACGAAAACGACCTCTCTGAGGGCGATCTGCGCGGAATACATTTCCAATATGAAGAGCTTTGAATGGCTGAGGCAGTTCATTTGCATTGTTAGAATAAAAACGACAAAGAGGAACGGTCAAATCATAGCGTAATCCACTGTCTACTAAATCATTTTCTTCCTTTGCTTCGTCAATTTTCAGTTTTTCACCTCTTTTTAAAATACGGAAAATCAGTTTTTCGTTATCTCCGCCCTGTTTGCTTGTAAGGTTTTCAATATGTTCTACACAAGGAGCCTCCATAGATGTAAAACCAAACTGCTTATAAGTATCTTTAATCAACCCAATAACATAATCACGAATTTCCATTTCCTGAGGTAAAATATCTTTCATACCGGTTACCGGTTTTTTCTTTAACTTCATACACATCTTCTCCTATCTTTTATATTACAATTCCATCTCTTTTTCTTGCGATCATTTCATCAATACGATTAATATAATTGGTAACGTCTTTCACGTTTTCTATACGTTCAATACGCTGTCCTTTTTCGGAAACAAGCTTTGTAGATGCCCCTGCTCCGGCAGCTATAATGGTCTGTTTCTCTTCCATTATAAGTATATTGTAAATTCCTGCTTTGTCAACTTTTGCATAGCCTACATTTTCCAGATTTCCACACATATTTTTCTGCCGATACAAATAATATGGTCCCATCTGGCAGCTTCTGGCATATTCCATCGCCATTTCCATGATTTCCTGATTGTTTTCAAATCCCATTTCTTCATATTGATCCTTAAACATACGAAGCCTTGCTGCTCGTTTCACAGCCAGCGAATGTATGGTAAGACTGTCAGGATCAAGTTTCTCAATTTCTTTTAACGTATTCTCTACGTCTTCCTTATGTTCTCCCGGAAGACCTACAATTAAATCCATATTAATATTATCAAATCCACATTCCCTCGCCAGCGCGAAGGCGTGTCGTGTATCCTCCACAGTATGATTTCTTCCGATAATCTTTAAGGTTTCTGCATTCATAGTCTGAGGATTTACAGAAATTCTGGTAACAGGGTATTCTCTGATTGCTTCCAGCTTTTCTCTGGTAATACTGTCCGGTCTTCCTGCCTCAATGGTATATTCTTTCACCTGTTCAACAGGGAATTTCTCCTGAATATGTCCCAATAATCTTCGAAGCTGCTCCGGTTCAAGAGTTGTAGGTGTTCCTCCGCCTATATATATGGTATCTAAAGTCTTATCTTTCATGATTTCCGAAATAAAATCAAGTTCTTTTAGCAGTGCATCTAAATAATCATCAACTTTATCACGCCACCTCTCTAAAGGCGAAGAACTAAAAGAACAATACAGGCATATACTTGGACAAAACGGAATTCCCACATATAAGCTGTATCCATTCTCATAATCTATGTTTTTTAAAATTTCTCTTTCTCTGTTAGCTATCGCAATCGAAAGTGCTGTCTTTTCATCACTGGTATAGTATGTTTTTCTCATATAATCTGCGGCTTCTGCATTACTCATACCTGACTCAATAAGTCCCATGGCAATCTTGGTCGGACGAATACCTGTCAAATTCCCCCACGGAAGGGTATGACCGGTTTCTTCTACAAGAAGCTGATACAACACCTGTTTTAATTTATTTTTTCTGATTTTTCTGTCTTCGTTTTCATCAAATACCTGCTCTCCTTCCCGCACTTTATCACCAAAGCACAGTCGAATAAGTATCTTTTCTCCGTAAAGAATAGAAATCAGTTTCTCATAACTTTTTTCCTCTTCTACTTCCTCTGTATAATACATTTCGATATCCTCTTTCGGATAAAAGGCCTTTACCAGAGTGTAGGCATCATATTCAAATTCTCTTTTATTAAAGGAAATTCCAATCATAAGGTTCTTCCTCTTTCTATATTTTCTTATAAGTAAGGATTATTTTTCTTTTCAAACTCTGCATCCGTAGCTTCCCCATGCCCCGGATAAATAACTGTTTTTTCCGGCAGTATGTTGAAAATTTTGTTCAAACTTTTACGCATTTGGCTCATACTTCCTGTAGGAAGGTCACATCTGCCGCAGTTTCCGTAAAATACAGTATCTCCACTGAAACAAGTTTCTTCTTCTTTAATCCAATAACAGCAGGAACCAATTGTATGCCCCGGTGTGAGAATTGTTGTAATTTCAAATCCGGCAGCCTGAATTTCTTCTCCGTCTTCCAGCCAGAAATCGGCTTTTACTTTATACGGAACCCCTGACCATGCTGCAGATAAATTTTGATTGGCATCAGCTAAAAGCATCTCTTCCTCTCTGGCCGCATACACCGGAATATGATAATGCTTTTTCAATTCATTTACCGCACACACATGGTCGTAATGACCATGTGTCAGTAAAATACCAACAGGTTTCCCCTGTAACTTTTCCAAAGCATAAATAATCCTTTCCTGCTCTGCACCTGGATCTACGATTAAGACTTCCTGTGTTTGTTCATTTTTTAAAAAGTAACAATTTGTCTGTACAGGACCTACTACAATCCCTCTCAGCATCATTTTTTTCATAAATTCTCCTTAACCGGCTGTACGCTCAATGTCTTTCACGCTCTCTACCTGTCTGATTTTTTCAATTAAACTGTTTAATTCTTCTTTACTTCTTACATCAAAGCAGATATTAATCGTTGCCATTCCCTGTTTATTAGTCCTTGTATTTAAAGCGAGAATGTCAATTTTTCTCTCCGTAAATATCTTAGAAATATCTACAATTAACCCCGTACGATTGTAAGCGAATACATTGATATCTGCCATATATCGCTCTGCGCTTTCATGAGCAGGTACCTGCCATTCTGCATCAATCAGACGATTTCTGTCCTCTGCCGACATGTTCATTACATTGATGCAGTCTGTACGATGAATGGTTACCCCTCGTCCTCTGGTAACATATCCTACAATTTCATCTCCGGGAATAGGATTACAGCATTTTGAGAAACGTACTGCCACATCGTGAATTCCCTTAACGACAATACCGCCTTTCGATTTGCCGATGTGCAGTTTGTCCTTATGCTCTGCTGTTGCTTCCAATACCTTTTCATCTGTAAGCTCTGCTTTATGATCTTTATTATAAACCTCCAGAAGCTTATTGATAATCTGTCCTTCTTTCAGACCGCCATGTCCTAATGCAGCCAGAACAGATTCCCAGTCACGGAAACCATATTTCTTCATCACAGCTTCCTGATATTTAGGTTTCTGAATTTCTCCAAGAGAAATTGCCTTTACTTTCGCATACTGGATAAGCATTTCCTTACCCTTTAAAATATTATCTTCTTTTAATTCCTGCTTAAACCACTGATTAATTTTATTTTTCGCCTGTGTACTCTTCACTACTTTTAACCAGTCACGGCTGGGGCCTTTGGAATTCTGAGAAGTAATAATTTCTACACGGTCACCATTTTTAATCACATATTCAATTGGAACCAGCTTTCCGTTTACTCTGGCGCCTACCATTTTATTTCCTACTGCACTGTGAACATTATAAGCAAAATCAATTGGTGTAGAGCCATTTGGCAAAGTTTTTACATCTCCTGCCGGTGTAAAACAATATACACTTTCAGAAAACAAATCCAAATCACTTTTTAAAAGACTTAAAAACTCTTTATTATCAGACATGTCGCGCTGCCATTCCAAAATCTGGCGCAGCCAGCTCATCTTCTCTTCTTCTGATTGTGTAACACTGACTTTTCCGTTATTAGAAACCTCTTTATACTTCCAGTGGGCGGCAATACCATACTCTGCTGTTCTGTGCATTTCAAAAGTTCTTATCTGAATTTCAAAGGGCTGTCCGCTTGGTCCGATTAAAGTTGTATGCAAAGACTGATACATATTCGGTTTAGGCATAGCAATATAATCTTTAAACCGTCCCGGAATTGGTTTATACATTTCATGGATAATACCAAGCGCCGCATAACAGTCGCGCACCGTATCCACAATAATTCGTACAGCAAATAAATCGTAAATCTGATCCAGTGTTTTGTCCTGATTTACCATTTTCTTATAAATACTGAAGAAATGCTTAATTCTTCCGTCTATCTGAGCATTGATAGATGCCTTTTCAATATGACTTCGCACATCCCCTACAATCTGGTCAATAAATGCCTGACGCTCACTCTTTTTCAGATTTATCTTTTCTACCAAATCATAATATACTTCCGGTTTCAGATATTTAAGAGATAAATCATCCAGTTCAATCTTCACCTTAGAAATACCAAGACGTTGGGCAATGGGAGCATAAATGTCCATAGTTTCTCTGGCTTTTTCTTTCTGCTTATGAGGCGGCATATACTTTAGAGTTCGCATATTATGCAAACGGTCTGCCAGCTTAATCAAAATAACACGGATATCCTTGGCCATTGCCAGAAACATTTTTCTTAAATTTTCAGCCTGAACTTCCACTTTATCAGCAGAATAGCTCAGCTGTCCTAACTTTGTTACACCATCTACTAAAAGTTCTACCTCTGCACTGAATTCCTCACGGATTTCCTCTGATGTCATAACGGTATCCTCTACCACATCATGGAGCAGTCCCGCTACAATAGTCTCTTTATCAAGCTCTAAGTCTGCCAGAATAATTGCTACGCACAAAGGATGAATAATATAAGGTTCACCGGATTTTCTGACCTGTCCTTTATGTGCATTGTTGGCAATTTGGAATGCCTTGTCAATCATGGAAATATCAGCAGATGGATGGTATTTCCGAACACTGCTTATAAGCTCTTTATAGAGCACTTCCGGACTGGTGAAATCCTCCATGGTTTTCACGCTGGCATCTGCCTTTTTAATTTTTTCAATTTCTTCTGCTTTTAAGGCAGCTTCTTTTTTTTCTTCCATAAAAAACGTCACCTCTTATCCATCACCTGATTTTATTTTCCTTCATAACAAATTACAGATTGAACGTCATATTTCTTTAATCTTTCTCTGCCTTTTAATCCTGCAAGTTCCATAAGGAAGACTAATTTTACAACTTCTCCCCCAAGACTTTCAATGAGTTTAGCCGCTGCCTCTACGGTCCCTCCTGTAGCAATTAAATCATCAATAATTACTACTTTTTGTCCCGGTTTAATCGAGTCCTTATGCATTTCAATTACAGCGCTTCCATATTCTAAATCATAACTCTGCTCTACGGTTTCACATGGAAGTTTTCCCTTTTTTCTCACTAACACAAGAGGTTTATGTAAATTATACGCGATAGGAGCTCCAAAAATAAATCCTCTTGATTCTGTTCCTACAATAACATCAACATCCACGTCTTCTAATAACTTCTGCATAGAATTAATTGCAAGCGCAAATCCATCTGCATCTTCCAAAATACTGGTCACATCTCGAAAAATAATTCCTTCCTGCGGAAAGTCAGGAATACTTCTGATATATTCTTCAATTTTTTTCTTTTTACAACTTTCCATCATTTTCCCCTGCCCTTTATATCAAATTGTGTCGTTTTTGTGATTTTTATGTGGTTTAGTATATCATCTTTTTTCTGCTGACGCAAATTTTATTTTTCTTATCGGATATTTTGAATAATCATTTCAATATTCTCTCTGCCTTGAAAAGAATTAACAGATGGATAATAAATTACATCCCACAATTCCTTTTCTTTCAATCTTTCTGCAAACTCATCTCCGTCCCCAAACCAAACGCATTCTACTGAAAAGCCAAATCCATCCTGAGCCGTCATTTTTACCACATTTCTATTCTTTCCCAAAACTCTGCATTTAGAAAACCGAATATCTTTTTGTGCAAAAACAGGCTTTGTATTTCCTTTTCCAAAGGGTTCTAACTGTCCCAGCTGGCGGATAAGAGGAATCGTTACATAGGACATTGGCATAGGAACATCAATCACCACTTTTTCTATCATATCTTCATCCGTTAGTGTGCAGTTTTCATTTAACTTTCTGCGAAACTTTTCAATATTTTCTTCTTTCATAGAAAGCCCCGCTGCCATGGGATGTCCTCCAAACTTTGTAAGAAGTTCCTTACATTTTACCATTTCCTGAAACATGTGATATGCCTCAATAGAACGTCCTGAACCTTTTACACCTTCTTCTCCTTTTGTAAGCACAAAAACCGGTTTTGTATACCTTTCCCGAATACGCCCTGCAATAATTCCCGCCAGACTTTCGTGACACTCAGGAAGATAAACCACCAATACTCTGTCCTCTTTCAGCTCTGTGTTTTCAATTATCTCCACAGCTTTCTCTACACCTTTTACTGTCATATCCTTACGGCTGTCGTTTAACTCTTTCAGGTCTTCTGCTAATACAGATGCTTCTTTTGTATCTTTTGAAAGCAGCAGCTCCAAAGCTCTTTTTGCCGTACTTAATCTTCCGCTGGCATTAATACATGGTCCTAATACAAATCCAATATGATATGCTGTAATTTCTCTGTTCTCTAAATTGTTGACACGAATAAGCGCTTTTAAACCTTCATTATCCGTGTTCTGGATGCGCCTTAATCCTTCTTTCACCAAAATCCTGTTTTCATCTACCAGATCCATAACATCTCCTACAGTAGCAATTGTTGCAAAAGGAATAAGCTTCTCTATTTCAGAAAAAGAAATCTGCATTTTTTCAAACAATCCCCATACCACCTTAAATGCAACCATTGCTCCACAAATTTCTTTAAAAGGATAAGGACAGCCTTCCTGCTTTGGATTTACAATAGCATCTGCATTCGGCAAAAATCTTTGAATACTTCCATCTTCTTTTTCTTCATACGGAATTTCATGATGATCTGTTACCAAAACTGTCATATTCTTCTCTTTTGCAAATGCAATTTGTTCTATGGCGCTAATCCCATTGTCGCAGGTAATAATCGTGTCAATTCCTTTTTCGTATGCCCGCTCAATAAGTTCTTTACTAATGCCGTATCCATCTTTCATTCTGTCCGGTATATCTACATCCACCAACGCATTTGCTGTTTTCAATCCTTGAAGAAGAATGTATGTAGAGCAAACGCCATCAATGTCATAATCTCCGATAATTCTGATTTTTTTCTTCTGCTTTATCTTTTGAATTAAAATATTTAATAAGTCTTCAATTCCCTTCAATTGTTTCCATGAATGTAAATTTCTGATTTTCCCATGAAGGTACCGATCAATTTCTTCATCTGTAATATATTCTCTGTTCCTGATTAATCTTGCAATCACAGGGTCTACCCCAAAACGATTACTAATCCCTTGAAAATCTGCTTTTTTTGCAGAAACTACCCATTTTTCCATTTTATCACCTTATAATTCCAAAAAAGGAGTTGTCACTTTAAGTGCATATACAGAATATTTTAAATACCCTGATTGCTATTTAATGTAACAACTCCTTTTTTCTAAGTTTAATTCTGTTTTTTAAATTTTTTCTTCATAACATACCAAAGAGCACCTGTAATACATACAGAAGAATATCCACCGCATACAATACCTACCATAAGAGGCAATGCAAATTCACGGATAGAAGAAACTCCCATAATAAATAACAGGAATACCATAATGAAGGTTGTCAGGGAAGTATAAACACTTCTTGTAAGTGTCTGTGTGATACTGGCATTTACTAATGTTTCCAAATCAAATTTCTTACCTGCACCTGCAAGGTTTTCTCTGATACGGTCAAAGATAACAATCGTTGCATTGATAGAGTAACCTACAATAGTCAGCATACATGCAATAAAAGTATTTCCTACAGAAACCCTTGCCACTGCATAGAATGCAAGAACTACTAATACGTCATGAAGCAAAGCAATAACCGCACTGCTTGCAAAACGAATATCCTTAAATCTGAACCAGATGTATAAAAGCATCAGTACAGTAGCTACAATAACGGCTTTTACTGCATCTGCACGCATTTCACTGCTGACAGTAGAAGAAATGCTCTCTGATGTAATATCTTCCTGTGCTACACCAAAGTTATCTATTAAAGCTGTCTCTAATTTTTCTCTCTGTTCTACATTTAAAGTTCTTGTTTTAATAATAACCTGATTATTTCCTACTACTTTTGTCGCCTGAACATTTTTATCACCTGTAACTTCTTCTACTAAAGGTGTAAGCTTTTCATCGATTTCTGCAATACTCATATCCTTGTCAAATTCTACATTTGTAGAAGTACCGCCCTTAAATTCCAGACTATATTTCAGGGACTCACCTGTTGTACCTTTGAAAATCAACATAGAAACAGGCGCACATAAAATTAGGATAAGAGATACAGCAAAAAATACTTTTCTCTTCTGCAGGAAAGGAATTGGTGTTCTTTCTTTTCTCTTTCCGTAAAATTTCTCATCTCTTACACCTACTGCATATACTGCATACATCAGATATTTAGATACTACTAATGCTGTAAACATAGACAGTACAATACCAAGCGCCAGAGTCTGTGCAAATCCTTTTACCGTTCCGGAACCCAGCCAGTTCAATACAAAGGCAGCAATTAAAGTAGTAATGTTACCATCGAAGATTGCAGAAAACGCTTTCTTAAATCCATTCTGAAGCGCAGTTCTGACACTCTTTCCGGCTGCAATTTCTTCCTGAATACGAGCGTAAATAATAACGTTGGCATCTACCGCCATACCGATTGACAGAATAATACCTGCAATACCCTGCAAAGTTAATGTCAAATCAAAAGCATTTAAAGCAATCAAATCAAGACATACATAAATAATCAAAGCAATACCGGATACAAGTCCCGGAATACGATATACAAAAATCATAAATAAAATGATTAATGCAAGACCAATAGCTGCTGCTGTTAAACTGGTGGAAATTGCTTTTTCACCAAGCTGTGCCGCAACCACGCTGGAACGAAGTTCACTTAATTCTAACTTCAATCCGCCAATACGGATAGTAGATGCCAGATTTTCTGCTTCTGCTGCATCTTTCATACCATCAATCTGTGCCTGACCATCTTTGATTTCCTGTTTTACACTTGGAACGCTGACAAAAGTTCCGTCATAATAAATACCAATGGTATCATTTCCCGCTTCCACTGCTTCTTTTGTAGCAGCAGCAAATTTATCTGTTCCTTCTTTTGTGAAAGATAAACTAACTACATTGACATTATTTTTTAAGTCATCCTGAGCTACTGCAGCTTTTGCATCTTTGATATCTGTTCCTGTAAGAACAATACCGCCATCCGCTTCGATTTCTTCAATCGTTTTTGTCAGTTCATACTCATTTGTTTCTGCATTATATGTATAGTTCTCTTCACCGGCAGAGTCTTTGTGCTCAATAAAATACAGGGAACCAGGTTTTCCCAGTTCTTCTAAAATTTTATTAGCATCTTTTGCTCCGGGAATTTCTACGATAATACGGTTTTCTCCTTCTTTGTAAACCTGCGCTTCTGTACTATAGTTTTCCACACGTTTCTGAAGTTTGTAAATGGTATCTGCCATTTCATCTTCTGTAGGTGACTCTTTTGATGCTTCATATGTAATACTTACACCGCCGGATAAATCCAGACCTGTCTTAATATTCTTTGCAGCACCTGTACCGGTAGGTCCAAATCCCACTGCTGAGGTAAAAATCAGAAATCCTGTAATGATTGCTGTTAAAACCAGTACAAGTATCCCTCTGTTTTTCTTCATTGTCTTTCCCTTCTTTGCTTAATTTTCTTGTTCTTCTGCCGCCTCTGCTGCCTTTAACATAATGGCACACTCCACACGCTTCCTCTGAAGCTCACATCCCAGTTCATAAACATCATTGATAGATCCATGAAAATTATAGGAATTTGCCGCACAACCACCGCTGCAGTAAAATTTTGCAAAGCAGTTCTGACATTTTTCTTTTGCATATACGTTGCAATTTTTAAATTCTTCACATAAATCTGTACGTTTTACACCGTCCCATACATTTCCCATGAGGTACTTTTCTTCACCTACAAACTGATGACAAGGATATAAATCTCCCCATGGAGTTACTGCCAGATACTCTGTACCTGAACCACAGCCGGACAAACGTTTATATACACAAGGACCGCCTGTTAAATCAATCATGAAATGGAAGAAATTAAATCCTCTTCCTTCTTTTTTACGCTTTATCATTTCCTTGGCAAGTTTGTCATATTCTTCGCAGATTTTCGGAACATCTTCCCATTTCAGTGCATATTCCTCTTTTTCATCAGCCACTACAGGCTCTACAGAAATCTGATCAAAACCTAAATCAGCCAAATGCAGCACATCTTCGGAAAAATCTAAATTGTGACGTGTAAAAGTACCTCTTGCGTAGTAGCTCTTCTCTCCCCTGCTCTTTGCAAACTTCTGGAATTTAGGCACTACTAAATCATAACTTCCTGCTCCTTTTCTAAAAGGACGCATAAAATCATGTACTTCTTTTCTTCCGTCAATACTCAATACCACATTTGCCATTTCTTTATTGGCAAACTCCATGATTTCATCATCTAAAAGCACACCATTTGTAGTTAAAGTAAAACGGAAATTTTTATTATGAATTTTTTCCTGCTCTCTTCCGTAAGCAACTAAGTCTTTAATAACCTGCCAGTTCATCAAAGGCTCTCCGCCAAAGAAGTCTACCTCTAAATTTTTTCTATTGCCGGAATTTGCAATCAAAAAGTCTAAAGCCTGCTTTCCTACTTCATAAGTCATCAAAGCTCGTCTTCCGTGATATTCCCCTTCTTCAGCAAAACAATATCTACATGCTAAATTGCAATCATGGGCAATATGCAGACACAACGCTTTTACCACTGTTTCTCTTTCTTTAAAATGCTCAATGGCATTTCTGTAAATATCTTCTGTAAACAGCATTTCAGCATCCTTTAACTCCTGAATTTCTTCCAATGCTGTTTGAATATCTTCTTTTTTATATGTATCTTTTAACTTCTCATAAACAACAGTTTCTTCCTGTCCTTCATCCAGAAGTCCGATTACATCATAAACCAGCTCATCTACTACATGTACAGAACCACTATTTACATCCAGTACAATATTGTAGCCATTATTCTTATAACGATGTATCACCGTGTTTCTCCTTTCTTATGCAATTTCTCCGCCTGCAGCCGGTTGCTCCCGCAACAGAATTCTTTTCTGCCGCAGTGCGATCCTCGCGGAGCGTTAATTATTGCATAGGATGCAATTTCCTATGCAATAATTAAGCAGCGGCTTTTACACCGCTGCCATTCAGCCATGTGCCCAGAAAAAAACGCACTGTGTTATTTTATTTATGTTCGCAGCTCTGGTTTCCTACTGTGCAGGATGTTTTACATGCAGACTGACAAGATGTCTGGCATTCACCGCATCCACCTTTTTTTACTGTATTCTGTAAGCTTTTTGTATTTAATGTTTTGATATGTTCCATAACATAATCCTCCCATGTATGATATAATTTAAGATATAGCATCTAGCGGTATTATAGCATAGCTGCAACCGCCTAGCAAGTAGAAATTGTCTGCTGTATTAAGATAAAATCCCCCCTAGCGTTCCTCCGAAAAAGCACAGGAAAAACATCATGAGCATTTCCTTAAAATCTCCACTTATCTGATGCTCGGTAAGAAAGGTAACAGCCATAAGAAGAAGGGCATATCCTGTCCCCACTCCCATCCCCCATGCAAATCGCCTGAATTTCATCTTTTTCCCCAAATAAAACCCTCCCAGAAGGCAGGATATAATGTATGTAGCCATAATCCCTATGTTTATCTGACCTTCCCCTAGTCCTATCTTATACAACAAAAGGGCCAGAACAAGCAGTAAAACTCCGGTTGCTACATAAGCAAGCAAAAGCGCTTTTATCATTAGCATAGGTTTTACATTTTTTGAAATTCTTTCTTCCATAGAAAAATCCCTCCCATATATCAGTATATGGGAAGGATTTATTGCTCATAACCTTTTTCTATTTTTTCTTCTTTCCAAAAAAGACAGCAAGCCCTGCAATAATCAAAGCTCCTAAACCAATCAGTACATAAACTACGGTTTTTGACTCATCTCCTGTTTTCACAATCTGAACAACCGATGTTGTATTCTTTTGTGCAGGTTTTTTCTGTGTATTTGGTTTTACTGTACTCTGCGTAGAAGAATTCGATGCAGAAGTATTCGTCTGTGTCGTTGACTGAGACGTTCCTGTTGAAGGTTTATGATTATCACTGTTTACACCAGGACCTACAATCTGATGGCCGCCTACATTAAACGGGCTGAAAGAAGCTGTTTCAAAAGCCAGATATTCTACTCCGTCCTTTTCTTCTACTGTCATATTCCCTGTTTTTCCGTCTTTGGAAAACACAAAATATTCGTACTGGTTATTTCCCAGATAATGTGCAATGGATAAATCAGAAAAACAGTTTGCATTTTCCGGCAGAGGAATAAGGACTTTTACTTTCCTTCCTTCCGGAACCTGATATTCTTTATCCTCTTTTAAGTCCCAAAGTTTTAACTCATAGGCTGAAAGGATTTCTCCAATTCCTGCATCCGGCAATTCATTTACTGCCTCATTATAAGTAACCTGTAAATCTACATAATAAGGAATAAAATCACCGGATACCTGCACACCTGTTTCATCAATCAGGCTTCCTACAGGAAGCGCTTCCGGAACCTCTTGTGCAATTTCTCCTGTTTGTCCTTCTTCTGCCTGATAGACAACTTCTTCCTTTTCTTCTTCCACTTCCGGTTCTGCCGGTTGTTCTAAATCTATATATTCAATCTGTACGTCATCTTTTTCCGGCATTTCTGTTTCCGGTACTTCTGGTGCTTCCGGAGTTTCTGTTTCCGGCTCTGTTGGAAGAGATGTTTCCGGTCCGTTCGGAATTTCCGGCACTTCTGTTTCCGGTATCTCAGGAGTTCCCAAATCCTCCTTCAACTCCTCAACAAGCACTTTCACCTCTCTGACAACCGTCTTATTCTCGGCATTCCATCCTGCATTCTGTGTATAGTCGTACTTCTCTGTATCAGAAGGAGTAAATACTACATTCAGCTTTGTCTCATAAGAAGAGGGCTCTGTCTGTGTTTCCCATGCAAAAACGCCTTCCCCTGTAAATCCGGCATTTATAAAATCCAGATTTTTAAATTCTTCCTTTGTAGCAAATTTTAATTCAGCAGGAATTTGAACCTCTGCCATTGGTTTTGCCGGCTTTTCTTCCTGAGGCTTTAATGCCTCGATGAAAACTTTTATGCTTCTGGTTACTGTTTTACTCTGACTGTCCCAGCCGGAAACCAGAGAGTAATCGTAATTTTCTGTATCTTTTGGTGTAAACACCACCTTCATCTCTGTTTCATAAGAAGACGGAGGTGTCTGTGTTCCCCATGCAAAAGTTCCCTCTCCTGCAAATCCCAACAGAGCAAAACTGCAAGTATTCCATTCTGCTAAATTATTCAATGTAATCTGTTCCGGCATAACTACCTGCGGCACTTTCGCTATTACAAATGCGTCTTTTCCGCTTTCTGCTGTTGAAACATCTACATCCTGAGCTGTAATTCCATTTCCGGTTACTGTAAGTTTTCCTTTTCCTGTGACCTTTACCAAAGCTCCGGTAAATCCATTATCTTTTTTTATTTTAACGCCTGCCGGAATGTGTAACTTCTTTTCCGTGCTGACATTTACTGTACCGCAAACCAGAACAGTTCCCTGCCCTCCTGCCAGACTAAACGCCTTTTCAAAAGAGTCCACTGCCTGTGCCTGACTGGTTCCGTCAGCCTTTTCTCCCGCCTGAATACTTCCATTCAAATAAACAACTTTTTCCTGTGTCTGTGTTTCCTGTTGTGCGGCAAATACAGGGATTGGAGCCGCTGTCTCTGCTACTGCTCCTGTTACCAGTGCAGAAGCAAGGGTAACTCCCAGCACATTGGCTGCCACTTTATGTAAATTTTTTTTATTTCTATTCATTTCCCTTATTCCCTTTCTAAGTTAAATGTGAACAAGTTCTGCTTTTCCATTCTGATTTAGTATAACACAATTTTCTTGTTTCCGACACCCCAAAAATCAACTTTTTTCACAGGGATTTCATACAGATTTCTTGCAATCCAAACAAAAATCATGTATATTAGATTTTAATAGCCACAGCTATAATTTATTATCAAAGGAGTTGAACATATTGGATTCCAGTGACGCCATACAGTTTCTGATTTTGATAATTCTCATTTGCCTTTCGGCTTTCTTTTCATCAGCAGAAACTTCTATGACAACAGTGAACAAAATTCGTATTCAGGCATTAGCCGATCAGGGTGATAAAAAAGCCCAGACACTTTTAAAAGTAATTGAAGATTCCGGCAAACTCCTGAGTACCATTCTTATCGGTAACAACATTGTAAACATCAGTGCATCTTCCCTTGCCACTACGCTTACTATGCGTCTGTTCGGAAATGCTGCCGTAAGTATCAGTACAGGTATTATTACTCTTCTGGTATTAATCTTTGGAGAAATCACCCCCAAAACTCTGGCAACTGTACATGCTGAAAAAATGGCACTGTCCTATGCAAAGATCATTCATATTTTAATGTTTATCCTGACTCCGGTTATCTTTATTGTTAATAAGCTAGCCCAGGGTGTACTGACACTTATGCGAATTGATGCCAGCGCAAAAGGAAATACCATTACCGAACATGAACTTCGAACTTTAGTAAATGTAGGACACGAAGAGGGAGTCATTGAAAGTGAAGAACGCCAAATGATTTACAATGTATTTGATTTCGGCGATTCTCAGGCAGAAGATGTTATGATTCCGCGTATTGATGTAACCTTCGCTGATGTAAACAGTTCATACGAAGATTTAGTAGCTCTGTTTCGTAACGAAAAGCATACTCGTTTTCCTGTTTTTGAAGATACCACCGACAATATTATCGGTATTGTCAATGTAAAAGACCTTCTTCTTACAGGTAAAGAAGATTTTTCTGTACGAAAAATTTTAAGAGAGGCTTATTTCACTTACGAGTACAAAAAAACTTCTGAGCTTCTGATGGAAATGAAAGAAAATTCAGTAACTTTTGCCGTTGTATTGGATGAATACGGAGCAACCTCCGGTATTGTAACTCTGGAAGATTTAATTGAGGAAATTGTCGGGGATATTCATGACGAATATGACTCAGAGGAAGAAGAGCTTCGTGAAATCATCCCAGATCGGGAATATATAGCTCTCGGCTCTGCCCGCCTTGATGATTTAGATGAAATACTTCATTTGAATATTGCTTCTGATGATTACGACTCCATTGGAGGCTATATTATTGAACAGCTCGACAGGTTTCCTACTGCCGGCGAGTCCGTCACCACAGATGGCGGCATAAGACTTGTTGTGGATAAAGCAGAACGAAATCGTATCGAAACCGTTCATATTTATCTTCCTGAAAAAACCGAAGAAAATTTTGACGAATAAATTTAAAGCAGGAAAGGATTTTTATTATGAGCAGCTTATTTAATATGGACAGTCCGGTTATGCGTTTTCTGTCCCGTGTATGTGACATTATGATTTTAAATATTTTATGTATTGTATTTTGTATTCCTATTATTACTGCCGGCGCTTCTGTCACCGCAATGTATACTGTTACTCTGAAAATGGTACGCGGAGAAGAGTCTTATATTTTCAAAGGCTTCTTAAAAGCTTTTAAAGAAAACTTCAAACAGTCTACCATTATTTGGCTGATTATGGCAGCTATCGGAATTTTTATTTATGTTGATTATCGTGCCACTGCCTTCCTTCCGGGGAATATGAGCACAATTTTCCAGATTTTAATCGGTGCATTAGGTATTCTTTATTTTATGATACTGGTATATGTTTTCCCATATACGGCACGTTTCATAAATAATATTAAAAATATTTTTAAGAATTCCCTGTTAATTGCAATTTTAAATCTCCCTTGGACCATTCTTTTAATGCTTATTCCTCTGGGACTGGGATTTCTTACCTGCTTAACAGCTTCAACACTGGTATACGGCAGTATGCTGTGGCTACTTTTGGGCTTTGCCAGTGTGGCTTACGTATGCTCCATTATTTTAAGAAAAGTCTTCGAAAAATATGAGCCCCATGAGGAAGAAGAAGAAAATGAACTTCCTGAAATCTCCGAAAAATAAGAGTTTTTCTATGAAAAGAGTTTCTTTTAATTAAGAAGCTCTTTTTTTGTATTGAATTATAAACACAATACCACCTTGACTTTCTTAGTCCAATATTATAAAATCCACCTATACAAGAAAAGTTATGTATAACTAACCACAAGATATAGGAGGACACAGACTTATGAGAGAAGAATGGATTTCCTTTAACAAAGGAAATTGGACAAAAGAGATAGATGTAAGGGACTTTATTCAGAAGAATTACACTCCTTACGACGGTGACGATGCCTTCCTTACAGGTCCTACAAAAGCTACACAGACACTTTGGGATCAGGTTATGGAACTTACAAAGCAGGAACAGGAAAAGGGCGGTGTACTGGATATGGACACAAAAATCATTTCCACCATCACTTCCCATGGACCGGGATATTTAGATAAAGATTTAGAAACAATCGTAGGTTTTCAGACAGACAAACCTTTCAAACGCTCCTTACAGCCTTACGGCGGTATCCGTATGGCAATGAAAGCCTGTGAGGACAACGGTTATCACGTAGACCCTGAGGTTGTAGAATTTTTTACCAAGCATCGCAAAACACATAATGACGGTGTATTTGACGCTTACACACCGGAAATGCGTGCATGCCGCTCCAGCCATATTATTACAGGACTTCCGGATGCTTACGGCAGAGGACGTATTATCGGTGACTACCGCCGTGTGGCTCTTTACGGTGTAGACCGTCTGATTGAAGATAAAGAAAATGAAAAAAATACCACACGTACTACCATGTACTCTGATGTAACAAGAGAACGTGAAGAATTATCCGAGCAAATCCGTGCTTTAAAAGAATTAAAAGAGCTGGGTAAAATTTACGGATTTGATATTTCCCGCCCTGCTGCCAACGTCCAGGAAGCTATCCAGTGGTTATATCTGGGCTATCTTGCTGCTATTAAAGAGCAGAACGGTGCTGCTATGTCACTTGGACGTACTTCTACCTTCCTTGACATTTATGCAGAACGTGACTTAAAGAACAATACCTTCACAGAAGAACAAATTCAGGAATTTATCGACCATTTTATCATGAAGCTGCGTCTTGTGAAATTTGCAAGAACCCCTGAATACAATGCGCTGTTTTCCGGTGACCCTACTTGGGTAACAGAGTCCATCGCCGGTATGGGAATTGACGGACGCCACCTTGTGACAAAGATGTCCTTCCGTTACCTTCATACACTGGAAAATCTGGGTACTTCTCCGGAGCCAAACTTAACGGTTTTATGGTCTACAAAGCTGCCTGTAAACTTTAAGCGCTTCTGCGCCAAAACTTCTATCGCATCCTCTTCCATTCAGTACGAGAATGACGATTTAATGCGTGTAACTCACGGCGATGACTATGCCATTGCTTGCTGCGTATCTTCTATGCGCATCGGAAAAGAAATGCAGTTCTTCGGCGCTCGTGCAAACCTTGCAAAATGTTTGTTATACGCAATCAACGGCGGTGTTGACGAAGTATCCAAAAAACAGGTGGGTCCAAAATTCCGTCCTATTACTTCCGAATATTTAGATTACGATGAGGTTATGGGCAGATTTCAGGATATGATGAAATGGCTTGCCGGTGTCTATGTAAATACTTTAAATGTCATTCACTATATGCACGACAAATATTCTTACGAAAGATTGCAGATGGCGCTTCATGATAAAAAAGTCACACGCTGGTTTGCAACAGGTATTGCAGGGCTTTCTGTTGTTGCCGACTCTCTGTCCGCAATTAAATATGCCAAAGTTAAAGCCATTCGTGATGAAAACGGCATTGCCGTAGATTATGAAATCGAAGGAGATTTTCCAAAATACGGAAATGATGATGACCGAGTTGACGATATTGCTTATGATATTGTTCACACCTTTATGGAATATATTAAAGGAAATCATACCTACCGTGGAGGAATTCCTACAACTTCTATCCTTACCATTACTTCTAACGTAGTGTATGGAAAAGCAACAGGTTCTACACCGGATGGAAGAAAAGCAGGACAGGCATTTGCTCCGGGCGCTAACCCAATGCACCACAGAGACAGCCACGGCGCTGTTGCATCCTTAAATTCTGTTTCCAAGCTTCCGTTTAAGGACGCACAGGACGGTATTTCCAATACCTTTTCCATTATTCCGGGCGCTCTGGGAAAAGATGATGCAGTTTTCTTTAATGATATTGCTTTTGAATTAGAACCGGACTGCGCTTGCTGCGAACCAAACATTGACTTACAATAATACTTTTTACAGGAGGAATTTTCAATGAATATCAGTAATGCTCAAATCGATAACTTAGTAAATTTATTAGACGGATATGCAGAAAAAGGCGGACATCACTTAAATGTCAACGTATTTACAAAGGAAACCCTTTTAGATGCACAGAAACATCCTGAAAAATATCCGCAGCTTACTGTTCGTGTGTCCGGATATGCAGTAAACTTCCACAAGCTGACAAAAGAACAGCAGGATGAGGTTATCTCAAGAACCTTCCATGACGGAATGTAAAACAGGCTTTGTACACTCCATTGAAACCTTTGGCACAGTAGACGGCCCCGGCATCAGACTTGTAGTCTTTTTGCAGGGCTGTCCTATGCGCTGCCTGTACTGTCATAATCCGGACACTTGGGCTCCCAAAAAAGGACAATCTATGACCGTAGAGGAAATTCTGGAAATCTATGAAAAAAACAAAGGATTTTATCAGAATGGAGGAATTACCGTTACCGGAGGCGAGCCTTTGATGCAGTTGGAATTTGTCACAGACTTGTTTCAGGCTGCAAAGACAAAAAATATCCATACCTGCCTTGACACTTCCGGTATTCTTTATAGAGAAAAACAATCCGAGGCTTATAAAAAGCTGTTTTCTTATACAGACTTGATTTTACTGGATATTAAGCACAGTATTTCAGAAGAACATAAAAAATTAACAGGACACCCCCTTTCGCCCGTTCTTGATTTTCTGAAAGCTTCTGAGACAGCAAAAATTCCCGTGGTTGTCCGTCATGTCATTGTGAAAGGATTTACAAATTCCAAAGAAGAACTGGACGGTATCGGAAAGCTTCTCGCTTCCCATAAAAATATAAAAGGGCTGGAAGTCCTCCCCTATCACAACATGGGAGAACAGAAATATTCCGAATTAAACATGGAATATCCTCTAAGAGGTATGGAAAATCTTCCAAAAGAAGAAGCGCAAAAAGCACGCTCCTATATTTTGGAAAGTTATAAAAAATATCGAGGAAAATAATTTTCTTACAAAAAGGCTGATATTTCACAATAATTTCTGCGTGAAATATCAGCCTGTAATTTTATCTACAATTCTAAAAATTCATCCCATATTTTATCATAATTCAAAAAATAATAATAATCGTCATTTACCATAAAAAATGTCCCGGGGCTGACTTCTAACACCTCTCCATCTTCAAACTCCAATGTATAATAGGTAACTGCTCCTGAAGACAACGTCTCCTCTCTTGCTGCTTTTCTTCCCAATTTCACTTTTCCTAATAATTCTACAAACTCCTCTTGCTGCTCCTTATCTAAGAAATACTCAAAATCTCCGTCTTTTCCACCGGTTGTTCCTGAACATTTAATTTCAACTATTTCTGAAGGATTTATATTTTTCAAGCAGTCTCGATTATCAACTTTCTCATAACCAAGAAATGAAGAACAAATGTTGAAAATAACAATGATATAAATAAATACGGAGGCAATAAGTGTAAAAAGAAATCCTGTTTTATCTCTGCTCTTTTTGCACTCTATACTTCTTAGCAAGAATAAAGTGGCAAGTGAAGTAAACATAATGGGCCTTGTTATATTGAAGGGTAAAATTCGGAATACTCCCAGTGCGACAACCATAATCATGATTGTAGTTAATATTATTTTTGTAATTTTCATGGCAATTTCCCCTTTTCTTCATCTTCATTTTTTGTAACTACGTTTTCTTATTATATCACTTATTCACAAATTACACATACTACCTTTTCAAACATATTATAAATAACTGCCGAAATTTTTTTGAACTGTTGACAGTTCTATAAAAATTTGTTACATTGAATTCAGCGATCGTGTTACAGAAACTTGCGAAGCCTGTAACCAAGGGAGAGCCTTCGGGTCTCTCCTTTTTTACTTTATCAAGGAGGATACTGCCTATGCCCCAAAAAACTTTTTACACTTTTGAGTAACAAATAAATCATTTAAAAAGCAAAGGACTTATTATACCAGATAAAGAATATGCCAAAGCCACGCTTAAGCAAATTGGTTATTTTCCTTTAATTGATGGCTATAAACAGCTATTTAGAATTCCTTTTACTAAAACCTATAAACAAGGCACTACTTTTAATGAAATTGTTGCATTATATGAATTTGACTCCGATTTAAGAGAATTATTTTTTAAATATTTGCTTCAAATCGAACGTCATCTCCGTTCTCTTACATCATATTATTTTACAGAGAAATACGGTGAATTACAAACTGCTTATTTAGATAATAGAAATTATAATCTAAATAAATCCACCCAAGGAACTATTTCAAGATTAATTTCTACATTACAGCGTGCCGTAAATACCACTGATTATGAATTTATCAATTATTATCGAACTATCTACAACAATATCCCACTTTGGATATTAGTTTCTATCCTTACATTTGGTAATCTCTCAAAAATGTATCAAGTATTCCCCCAATCTCTACAAACAAAGGTTTGTAAAAATTTTGAAAATGTTAATAGAAAACAAATGCAACAATTTCTATCTGTGCTTACCAAATTTAGAAATGTTTGTGCTCACAGTGAACGGCTTTTTACATACCGCACACGAGATGCTATTTCTGATTTACCGCTACATCATAACATGTCTATTCCAAAACAGGGAATACAATATCAATACGGAAAAAATGATTTGTTTGCAGTAGTAATCGCTTTCCGATATCTTCTTCCTGATAAGGACTTTCTTATTTTTAGAAAACGTTTAATACAATTAATCAATGCCATTTCAAAAAAACTTACCCACCTAAACAATCATGATTTACTAGAAAAAATGGGATTTCCCCAAAATTGGAAAACGATTGCTCGATATTGATTATTTCATCTATCTGCATTTACTTCCTTACTACAATCAAATACCTATGTATCGTTCCTTCAATTTCTCCCTTTTCTTCCAATATTTCCTGCATTTTAAGCAATCTTTGAAAACATCTGTCTACGGAAAAATCCAGAAACTCCCACTCAATAATACGTGCAAACCACACAAATGCTCCAATATCATAAAATTTAATCGGTCTGTACGCTTCTTCTGCACGAACAATCTGAAAGCCTGCCTCTTCAAATACTTTTATCTGCTCTTTTAAACGCAAATGCGAAAATAAACCTTTTGTTCCGGGAAGCACCATTTCTACCAAGTCTTTGTCATTATCGCCACCTACCTGCTGCGTAACAAAGATGCCGTTCTTTTTTAGTAAACGATACAATTCCCTCGCATTAAAAGCACCGTGTCTATTGATAATCACATCAAAGGTTTCACTGTCATAAGGAATATCCGCAGGATTACAACATTCTCTAAAATCAATTCCCAGTGGCAATAATTTTTCTCTGCATAACTCTACATTAGGTTGAAATCCTTCTGTGGCTGATGTTTTCTCAAACGGATGATTTAATGATAGTAAAAATTCGCCGCCACCAGTATCATAATCCAAAAGCTCCATATCATCTTTTAAATATTGGCTTACTATATTTTTATAATCCCATGGTAAATCCTTTTCCTCATCATATTTTCCATCAATATGTGAAAAATCCCATCCCTTTATATGCGCTATTTGTTCTTCTTTTTTCCATATTTCTCTTAATTCTGTTTCTCTCATCTAAACTGCTTCCTCTCTATTTCATTTTAAAGAAAATAAATATTCGGTGCAGTTCCTGTCAGCGCCTTTCAATTTCATTTACCTCGATACAATCCGCTGCCAGTTTTTAAAACTGCACCGAGTTATTAATTCGTTTTCTCACCTGAAACCTCCTGCAATGTTTATCTCAATCATTTCTCCATTTCCCTTGTAATATCCTCAAACTGCTCTCCAATCTTCTGCACTTCCCCAAACACCAGTCGAATTCCCTTTTCCGTCAGATACCAGTTCTCTCTCTTTACGTCACTGTCCTGTATCGGACGCACGAAAAACTGTGTTTCCGGATATAAAAGCTGATAGTACAAAAGGCTTCGTCTGGCATGATAAGGCTTGCAGCACAAAATTGCCTTTTTTATTTCCATTCCCAAGTAATCCGTTACTTTTCTGGAATAAATAGCATTTTCATAAGTATACGTTGCTTTGTCTTCTCTTAAAATATATTCTTCCGAAACATGATTTTTCTTCAAAACTTCTTTTAAAAATTCCCATTCTGTCTCATATTCTCCGTCATAAATCTCTTTCTTTTCCTGTACTCCTGCGAATTTCCCGTTTAAAACACTATATTTTCCTGAAGGCAAAATATAAGGCGCCAGTCCTTGATGATACAGCTTTGCTGCTTCCTCTGCCAACTGCGGAAACCCGCTTCCCGGTATGAAAATCACATCTGACTTTTCAGGCTTATCTTCTACAAAAATAAACTCTGTAATCTGATTTAAAAACTTATCGTTCATAAATTATTCCTTTATTCCCAACGAGCATACCTGAAACATTTCTTCTACGATTGCCCGATATTCCTTCAAGTTCTGAGATTTCTTTATTTTCTTCAAATATTTCTGATTATCTGCAAACAGGTTTCCCATATAAAACCACAATTCTTTCATCTTAAACAAAACATTTTTGTCCCCCGACATGACTTCTGTGTATTCCTCACACAACTTGTCATGAAAAGCTTTTAGCGTTGCCTTTTCTAACACTGTTCCCTTCTGCACCTGCTGTACCAACGCCGGATTTACCAAAAGTCCCCGTCCTAGCATCACTTTCTCTATGGAAGGATATTCTTCAAAGAACTTTTCACATTTTGACCTTGTAAACAAATCTCCATTATAACATAAGGAATTTTGACTGCATCTCACCGCCTCTTGAAATTGTTCCATTCTAGGCTCATTTTTATAATAATCGCTTTGAATTCTGGGATGCACAATCAGTTCTTCCAAAGGAAATCGATTGTAAATCCGAAGCAGTTCTGTAAATTCCTCCGGCTCATCCTTTCCAATCCTTGTCTTAACAGAAATCTTCATATCCAGATTTTCAAATACTTCATCCAGAAATTTCTCAAGCTTGGCAGGAAATTCTAAAAATCCGGAACCTTTCTTTTTCGCTGTTACCGTTCCGGAAGGACAGCCTAAGTTCAAATTCACTTCTTCATAACCGTATTCTCGTAATTCTTTTGCCAATCGAATAAAATCCTGTGCCTGATTTGTCAAAATCTGAGGCACAAGAGCATATCCTTCATTATTTTCCGGTAAAATATCACGCAATTCCTTGGGTGTCATCAGCTTTTTACTTCCCGGTGTTATAAATGGAGTAAAATATTTATCTATTCCTTGAAAAAACTGATGATGAACCTGTCGGTAAATATATCCTGTAATTCCCTCCATAGGGGCAAAATAGTATTTCATAATTATCTCCTGTTTTTATACTTTTCAATATTGTACCATTCTCCCCTTTTTATTACAACGAATTTTGTACCCAAAAAGAAGCAATATCCCCGCACCTGTGCAGAGAAATCCCAATGTCTTTCCCTCTGCCTTATAAGAAATTTCAATGGTGCATTTTCCCTTCGGCACTTTTGCGCCTACAAATGCTGTATTTACCTTTTCCACAGAAGTTTTTTCTCCGTTTATGTGTATTTCAAACCCTTCATCATAAGGAATACTAGTAATCAGATATCCTGCTTCTTTATTATTCACACTGCAAATCAGCGTATCGCCTTCTGTTTTTTCTAATTTTAAAGGTGTTTCATACAATTTTTCATTGCTTAATTCACTTAAATTTCCAGTAAATGCTTCTAAATTAGAAATCTCATATTCTCCCGGTCCAAAAATAAAATCTGCTGTCTGGTTTTCCTGATTAAGAGTAACCGTATAGGCAAAGGACTCATTGTGATTGGCATATTCATGAGATTTTGCAGTAAGACGATTGGTCTGCCCGCAAAGCCGTATATACATATCCTTGTCTTTTTTATTCTTCACCTGAAATTTCACAGACAACAAATCTTCTGTCATCGGTATATCTTTTATGGGTATACTGACTTTTTTCTCTGTTGAAAGAGAAAAGCTCCAGCCAAAAGAAGTCCTCTTAATCTGGTTTTCTCCTTCGTTGATTTCCGGTATTTCCAAAGGATACGTATTCATAGTAGGAAAATCCTCCTCACTCTGGGCGCTCTCTGCCACAGCCTTCCACAAGAAGGCTGTCTGATTTGCAGGAAAATCCAAGGTCTGATAATTCTTTTCCGCCACCACCTCATTGGTTACATACCCTATGGGCGCTACATGAGAATTGACATAAAGATTTCCGTTTTTTCCTTCTTCTAAAAGCTCATACCCTGCCAAAGGGTGCTTTCCAATTACATATTTCACACCCATAAGCTGTAAAAACAATGGATTGTCTGACACTGCCTGCATCATATTATTTCGAAAATGCTGGTTTATATCAAAGGTTTCCCTGCGAAATTTATCATATTCCTCATTGTAAGCAGATGAATATACAGAGGTAATCAGTTGTCTGCTATCCTCTATTCTGTTTATGTCCTGTAATTCTTTTTTCCCTCCCTGCTGTTCCTCCATGCGATACCAGCCTGCATCTTTGCCTAAAATTTCTTCTACTTCTGCCTTAGTATCTCTATCTAAAATCTTTTCATAATCTTCTTTTGGAATAATATGGTCGCTCCCCTTGTTGATTGTCCAACCAGAGCAAAACAAAATCACACAGGAAACCCATACAGCCAAAGGAAACGCTGAAAATCTCTTTCTGATAAGAAAGCAGAGCAGCATTACTCCGCAGTCTAACAACGCCCAGAATGTTTTTCCTGCAATCAAGAAAATTGCCGTTATCAGATACGGAAGAATATCCCGAAAAGTGCTTTCCCTTTTCTTAATGCGGTCTATGTATTTGGCAACTTCCATACACATAAGCGGAAGAAACGGAATAAAAACCTTTCCCTTATCATAAAGTCCGCCGTTTAATACATATCCCGCAAGAGGAACAGTAAAAATCAAAAAAAGGCTGACTGAAAGAAATTTTTCCTGCCATTTTCTCCTGCATATCATGTCGTCAAATAAGGCAATCAACGCCAGTGCAGACATCCCCACACCATGAGATGTGTACAGAAATCGCATAGGCTGAACAGTAAAAAGCGATACTGCCATTCCTGCCTGTGAACCGCTTCCGCCTCGACCAAAAAGTACAAATGCCGTAGGAATAAGCAAAATCCCACACAAAAGCACGCCGTGAAGAAGCACACCGGCTAATGAGACACTGTTTTTAAAAAATTCTTTTATTCCTTTCTCTGTAAATTTGGAAGCTCCATAAATCCCCAACGCCAGAAGTCCGCCTATGCTAAAGAAAAAACTGGTAAGTATCATTCCACACACGCCGCATAACAGCAATGCTTTCTTCTTTTCCTCTACATATTTATCCACACCTAAAAAGGCAGCACACAGAAAAGGCATATAATTGACAAACATCAGTTGATTATAGGAATGATACACCAAAGGCGCTGCCAACAGAAACAGAAACGTACATGCCAGAGTAATTCTGTCATCACATTTCTTCTTTAACCAGCAGTAAAAAATCACCACAGACGCACCATAGGATAAAATGGAGGTAATCTGAATATATAGACTCATGGGAACAAAGGGAAGGAGATAAGAAATCCAAATAATAGGATTAAACAGACCATAATAAGAAAAATTATAGATATTCTGTCCCGCACCTAAGTTCCACGCAATATCGGGAAAAAGCTGTCCTGTATCATAAAATCTCTGTCTAAAATAGTCCGGCAGTACACTGTGCTGATTTATCCAGTCTAAATTCGAGCCAAAAATTCCATACTGTAATACAAAAATCCAGCATACTGCCAGACATATAACAAACAGCAGCAAAGGTATTTTAATTTTTTCTGTTTTCTTCATCTGCATCTTCCTTCTGCTCATGGGACTCCTTTAAAATATAAAGAGGTCTGTGTTTTGTTTCCAAATAGGTCTTTGACAAATATTGCCCTACAATTCCTGTGCAAAATAATTGAATTCCACTTACAAAAAACAAGATACAAACTAAAGAAGGCCATCCCGGAACAGGATCTCCAAATGCTAATGTACGAATAACAATAAAAATAATCAGCAGAAAAGAAATTCCACAAAAAGTAATTCCCGCCACAGATGCCAATGACAAGGGAGCTACTGAAAAACCTGTAATCCCTTCCAATGAGTAAGACACCAACTTTCGTAAAGACCACTTTGTTGTTCCCGCACAACGACTGGTATTTGGAAATTCCAGCCATGTAGTGCGAAATCCCACCCATTGAAAAATTCCTTTTGAAAAACGATTGTACTCGCTCATGGAAAGCACTGCATCTACCATGGTTCTTTTCATCATTCGGAAATCCCTTGCCCCATTGACAATTTCTGTCTTTGACATTTTATTAATGACTTTATAAAAACTGTCAGATAAGAAAGAACGGAGTTTCGGCTCTCCTTTTCTATCGCCTCTTTTCGTGGCAACACAATCCCAATCCTCACTTTGCAAAAGCTCATACATCTTTGCCAAAAGTGCAGGAGGATCCTGTAAATCCACATCCATAACAACTCCATAATTTCCTGTAATATGAGAAAGTCCTGCATAAATGGCAGCCTCTTTCCCAAAATTTCTGGAAAAAGAAAGATAATTACATCTCTCGTCTTTATCGGATAACGCTCTTAATTCCTGTAATGTTCTGTCGGAAGAACCATCATCCACAAAAAACAGTTCAAAACCTACATAGGACATTTCTTTCATAATTTTTTTCATTTCCATGTAATATACCGGAATTGCTTCCTCTTCATTAAAACAAGGAATTACTATTGATATCTTGTCCATATTGACACCTCATTTTCTTTTGTATAAGGAATTTTATTCTTGCTTGTGATAACTATCCTTTCATCATATAAAATTTCATTCTTGACTTGGTTTATTATAGCAACTAAATCATATTTTTTTTTAATGAAACTCTGACTTTTTTCTTAATTTTTTGTAAAAAAATTCAAAAATCCCCCCTTGAAATAACAAATTTATGCTATTTCAAGAGGGATTTATTTCTTACCCTTATCTGTTATCTGTGTTTTTTTAATGTATACACAAAAATACTTCCTCCTGTAACAAATGCAAGAAACGCTATTCCTAACAAAATTCCAACCTCATTTTCATCCTTTGTTTTTACATTTGTGCTATTATGTACTGTACTCTGTGGTTTCAAACCAGCTGTAGTATTATCATCGTTTCCTCCATCCGGTTTCCCGTTGCCAGACGTGTTATCTTCTGGGTTTATATGCGTTGCGTTCTTCGGTTCTACTACAACACTTCTGTTAATGGATGTCTTATTTCCTGCAAAATCTGTAACCTCATAAATAAGTTCATATTCACCTGCTATACTAGTATTGACTTTACCCGTTATAATAATATTCTTTGTGATGTCACCGTCTACATTATCAACCGCACTTACTCCTTCCCACTCATCAAAACAATCTCCCTCTTTTAATTTTGTATCTGTCGGAACTGTTAAAATCGGTTTTTCTGTATCATATTGTACATTTATATAATGCACATTTGTTCTGGAAAATCCACCATTATCATCTGTAACTTCTGCATACCAGCCATTCATTCCTTCTTCTGCTGTTTCCCAAACATAGGAAGCATCGGTTCCGCTTTTAACATCTGTTACACTGCCAATTACATCATCATTATAAACATTCACATTTAAACTGGTTGTTTCTAAAGTTTTTATTTCCGGCTGAATACCAAGCTCTGCAAAAGGAATTTCAAACGTTTCTGCATCATTTAGATTTGCATCTTCGATGCAAAATTCATTTCCAACATTGGGATTTTCTGACGGTTTCGCATCATAATCACCATAGTTTTCATATTCCGTACCGCCATGAGAAGGAGAAAATGTACGAATAATAATTTTTTCATTATCTAAGTCAAAGTGCATCAATCTCATATATCCTGCACCACCCTCAATTAAGCCCTGATAGTCAAATAATAAATTGTAAACCTTTCTCTGTGTTCCATCTTCATTAACAAAAGTATCTACCGTTGTTTTTGCATTATGATAATGACCGGATAAAACCATACATACATTTTCATTTTTTGCAACAACCTCATCATGAATACGCTGTGGTTCTTCTCCTAATCCCCCACTTGCTAAAAGATATTCATGGAAATTCAAAATTGCCTTTCTCTCCGGATATTGTGCCAATACATCATTCATCCATTGAATTTCCTCATCTCCAATTCCCCAGCCCATATAAATCATTATGAAATCAATTCCACCAACAGTAATCAAATCGTAATGTCCCCGATTATCTTTATAGCTCTCCCCATACCATGGATTATTTTCATAACGGCTTTTTCCAAAATATTGCTGATAATTTCCATAATCACCATTGAGATGTCCTACATCATGATTGCCTGCAAGAATTCCATAAGGAAACTCTGCATCATCTAATTTCTGATACGCTTCGTCAGCCTGAACCCATTCCTTTTGATTTGGTTCGTCATCAATAATATCTCCATCATGGAACAAGTACTGAATATTCATTCTTTCCCGATTTCCTAATAGCCAATTATGAATATTCAACTGATGCTGATACGCTCCGTCTACCGTCTGATCTTGATTGTCTTCATAATCCTCGTTATAATATTGCGTATCGCTTTCTACTGCAAATGTAAAATCATACTCGTTTCTTGGTGTATCATTCTCATTGAAGGTTTCAACATTGTCCGGTGTTTCATTAATAGAATAATTTGAAGCTCCTGAATTTTCATCATACTGTGTAGGTGTATACCCTTCTCCATTCTGTACAATGACATTCACTTTGCCATCTAAAATATGGTCTTTTAACGTTACATCTCCTGTTAATTTCATTCCTTCTTCTATGATTGTCTGTTGTGCCTCTATTTTTTCCCACTGTTCTAAGGCTGTATTATATACATACATAAATGTCTTTTCATTGTTACTATTTCCAGACCATTCTAAGGAAATAACTGTATTCTCATCTACTGTATCATCTAACTGAAGCTGGAAGCTGTCATACGGAAAACCATTTCCTATATTTTCTTCAAAAGCTTTTTCTACTATTCCACTTTGATTGCTAATTCCGCTATCTTTCACAATGTTGCTGTCGCCCAACTGATATCGTTCACCTTTTTTAAAAGTAACTGTCATATCATCATTTGTTTCATCTGTTGGTTTTATTGACAATATTGGAGCAGTCTGTACTGTTGTACCATTTTCAGGCAAAACATTTTCATCTATGGTTGCTGACTCTACCGGTGTGGCAAAATGAATTTCTTTTTCTGCCATATTTCCTACTTCATCTCTACCTGTAATCTGAATAATATGTTCTCCCTGCTTCATTTCCAGTGCACGAAATTCATACGGAACTGAAATACTCTTACCATCTAAAAGTACCGCCATAGATACTTGATTACTAATTGTATCTTTTACCTCTGCTTCAATTGTTCCGCTATGGTACAGCTTTCCTTCTTCTATATTACTGATAATTTCCGGTGCCGTATTATCTACTCTTACAGAAATTTGGCTTTTTCCATTGGAAATTACATGTTCACCATCTGTTTCCTGTGTTGTATCCCACAAGTATCGTATTGCATCAAAATCGGTATCTTCTAAGTGAAAAGTAGCATATAATATTTCATATTTTGATGTTCCGTCTCCCATAGAAATATCGGTTTCCTGCGATGGTATGGATACATCTATCATCGGCGCTTGATCCATATTATCATGCTCAACAGCCCCCAAGCCTTTTTTCGCCTGATAAGAAATTGGAAATAATGTCTTTCCGTTTGGCAATATCAAGCGAATATTCCGAATGGTAAAGTCATCATTATTTTCTATATTATGCTCCAGAACATTTGCCTTATTTCCCGCATGAAATTCTACGGTAATTGTCTTATTTTCTACGTCAAATTTTTCCGCATGAATATCGTATACATAGGTAGCCACATCACTATAAGTTCCCTCATTGAATACTCCTACAACTTCTCCATCAACGGCTACCGCATTTTTAAAAAATACATCTGTATCAGTTGCCTCAAAGGCAATTTTTCCATTTCCATTAATTGATTTCTGTGATTTTTCAGAAACATCCACGCCGTCAATCTGTAATTGATTGCCGTTTGCAATAATTTGCTGTTTATCGGTAACAATATCCCCGTCTTTCAAATTTAAGCTTTCCATTATTTCTGCATCTGTATTATAAATTTCTTTTTCTTCTGTCTGAATGGTAGAATATCCATCGCTTACTTCAAAATAGTATGTAAAGTTTTTCTTATTTAACAAATCCACATTACTTAATACTTTTTCAAATTGGTTTTCTCCGCTGCGAACCAGCTTATAACTTTCAAATTGGGATTGATTATTATTTTTTAGATATAGCATCACTGTTTTAATTGTAGTTTCATTTGAAAAAGCCTCTACTGAAAACGGAAATGACTCTGTTGAATTATCAAAGGCTGTACCTGTATGGTCCACCACTTTTGGGGAATCTGCTGGTACTGTCAACTGCGCCTGATAAGTTGCCTTTTCTTTATCAGTAATTGTCCCTGGCGTAGGTTCTGCCTCATCACTTGTCATAACTGTTTGAAAAATGCCATTGGTATACTGATTTTGATATGTAATTGACTTATCTGCTATTGTATTGTCTGCATTTGCATCATTATAAACAATACTATCAATTTCGTCTCCTACATTTGTACAAATCCGAATTCCTCTTTTCCCACTATTCGCCATACCACCACTGGAAACCTCAATCAATTCATTTTCTGATAACTCTACTCCAAAATTTGCATTAAAATCATCTCTTGTCAGATAATCATTCGAGCCATTTTTAATCCAAAACACCAGTGCTTCTCCCGGCTGTATTTTTTTATCTTTATTTGTTTCCCACCATGCCGTCTGAACTCCGGTATCCGGATATACGTAATAAATCCCATAATCTTTTAAATTAATTTCCTGATTCGAGTTATTACTTACTTCAATAAATTCATACGCATCTGCGCCTTCTACATTTGAAGTATCCGGAAGAACCTCCGTTATCGTAAGCGGTGGTACCTTTGTAATATCTATCTCTGGCTTTTCTGCGTCCTTATGAATCACTACCTGCCGTTCCTGAGTTTTGGCTGTGTTTGTTCCATCAAATATTGTAGCTTGATAAAAAAAACTTTCTTTGTCTTCCAAATCTGAAAACGGAACTGTCCCTACTAATTTTCCTTTTTCATTGTAATGAAGGGGATATTCATTTTCTCCATCAATTATAATTTTCCCTGAAAGGATTTGATCTATCCCTAAATTCGTATCCGTCACTTCAATATTTAAGTCTGTATTCTCATCTAAATTAGAAACCTCTGTTGCTATCATATTTGCTGCATCTACTTTAGATGGAAAGGTAAATCCACATTTTATGTCTTCCGGAGCTACTGTTAAAGGCGTTGGTTCACAATCATATTTTGATGTAACATTACTATTATCATAAGAAAAGCAAATAGCTTCATCTACATCTATTTTTTTATTCTCCGACTCATCTGTATTGTATTCCACTGTCGTAAGAATTTTTCCTGTTTTTGACAGAATTTGAAGTTGTCTGGTTCCCGAATTACTTAACCCATCACACTCCAGTTCTCCTATAAGAGAATTTTCTTCTATTTCTCCATATCCTTTTTCGGTATAATATGCACAGAAATCAGATTTTGTAATTTCGGTATTCCCTTCATTTCTAATCCAAACAATCGCACTGGACTTTGCGGGAATACTTTCAAAATCAGGAGTCCAAACACTTGTTTTCTCACCATTTAAATAAACCAAATCATAATTTTCCATATCTACACTTTGATCTGTAATATTGGTTAATTCAAAATATTCATACGCATCAAGACTATTTAAGTTATCTGTATTAGGTACAACCTCAGTAACAAGAATTGGTGCTTGAACCTCTTGAGAGGTCTTCTCTATATCTTGAGCTAAAACCTGTTGACCAACTCCTACAATAGCAACCAGCCCCAGCATGCTCATAGTTATAGATTTCCTGTCTAATTTCTTCATACTTACCTCCATCATTTTGACTGCATTTTTCTTTATGATAAAGGTAACATACACCATTCCCTGCTTCTATCTTTAATTTGTTAATACTTTTTTAAATCCATGTAAATTTAATTTTCTAGAAAAAAGTATCCGGCAGATAACTTCCTGCCGGATACTCCTATCATTTTTCTTTATTTAAAATATTCTACACCAGACTCAAAAATCTTGATATCCTGTTCACCGTAAATATTCATGGCAACGCCATCACCACGTCTTTCAGAATGTGCCATCTTACCAAGCACACGTCCGTCAGGACTTGTGATACCTTCAATTGCACAGTAAGAACCATTGACATTCCATTCTTCGTCCATCGTAACATTGCCGTTAATATCACAGTATTGTGTAGCTACCTGACCGTTTGCAAACAGCTTCTGCAGCCATTCATCATTTGCTACGAAACGACCTTCACCATGAGAAGCAGGGTTTGCATAAACCTTGCCAAGCTCTGCTTTTAACAGCCATGGAGATTTATTTGTTACAACCTTTGTATATACAATCTTAGAAATATGACGTCCGATTGTATTGAAGGTAAGTGTCGGAGAATTTTCTGTCTGTCCAACAATTTCTCCGTAAGGTACTAAGCCCAGTTTAATAAGAGCTTGGAAACCATTACAAATACCAAGAGCCAAACCGTCTCTTTCATTTAACAGACGCATAACCGCTTCTTTCATCTTTTCATTTCTAAATGCAGTTGCAAAGAATTTTGCAGAACCGTCCGGTTCGTCACCTGCGGAAAATCCGCCCGGGAACATAATCATCTGAGACTGGTCGATGGCTTTTTCAAAAGCGTCTACGGAGTCACGGATATCTGCTGCATCCAGATTTTTGAATACTTTTGTAATCACTTTTGCACCTGCACGTTCAAATGCCTTTGTACTGTCGTATTCACAGTTTGTTCCTGGGAATACAGGGATAAATACAGTCGGCTGTGCAATTTTATGAGAACAGATATGAACTTCTTTTGTATCATATAAGCCTCTGTCCATGCTCTTTGTTGCATCGTCTGTTTCAGAACCGGAACGTGTTTTAAATACGTTTTCCAATGGCGCTTTCCATGTTTCCAAAGCTTCTGCCATAGAAATTGTCATATCTTTATATTCAAATGCTGCTTTATCTGTTACTTCACCGATTACAACACAATCCATTTTCAGTTCATTTACTTTATCATGTGCCACTTCACAGATAATATCGCCAAAGCCTGCTCCGAATACGGCTGCTTCTTCTACGCTGTCGCAAAGCTTTACACCCATCTGGTTACCGAATGCCATCTTTGATACGGCTGCCGCAATACCCTGACGGTCTAAAGCGTAAGCAGAAACAACTCTGCCTGCCTGAATGTCTTCATGAAGCTTGTCATACTGTTCTTTTAAAGCTTCAAAATCAGGTAAATCATAAGAAGCCTTTGGTGCACGAAGCCATACTAATTTATTTCCGGCATTTTTCAGTTCCGGTGTGATAATATCCTTCTGTTTTGCCACATCAACTGCAAAAGATACCAATGTAGGAGGCACATCAATTTCATTAAAGCTTCCTGACATGGAGTCTTTTCCGCCGATAGACGGAAGTCCAAATCCAAGCTGTGCCGCATAAGCACCTAAAAGCGCTGCAAATGGCTGACTCCAGCGATGTGGGTCTTCTGTCATTCTTCTGAAGTATTCCTGGAAAGTAAAACGGATTTTGCTGTAATCACCACCTGCTGCCACAATTCTTGCAACAGACTCTGTCACTGCGTAAACAGCTCCGTGATATGGACTCCAGCTTGATACATAAGGGTCAAATCCATAGCTCATCATAGTAACTGTTTCTGTTTTACCATTTAATACAGGAACCTTTGCTACCATAGTCTGTGTTTCTGTAAGCTGATATTTACCGCCGTAAGGCATAAATACGCTGCCTGCTCCGATAGAACCGTCAAACATTTCCACAAGTCCCTTCTGAGAACAGGTATTTAAGTCAGCTAAAGTAGAAAGCCATGCTTCTTTTACGTCTTTCACTTCTTTTGTCTTTGTCAAAGCATTGTCTTCTTTACCCGGAATTTCTACAAATACGTCTGTTTCCTGATGAGCGCCGTTTGTATCAAGGAAAGCTCTGGATAAGTCTACAATGGTTTTACCTCTCCAATTCATTACCAGTCTTGGTTCTTCTGTTACCGTTGCAACAGGAATTGCCTCTAAGTTTTCCTCTTTTGCAAATCCAAGGAATTTATCTACATCTTTCGGGTCAATCACAACTGCCATTCTCTCCTGTGACTCGGAAATAGCAATTTCTGTACCGTCAAGTCCTGCATATTTCTTTGGAACTTTATCTAAATCAATTTTCAGCCCTGCTGCCAGCTCACCGATAGCAACAGAAACACCGCCGGCACCAAAGTCATTACATTTTTTAATAATCTTGCTGACTTCTTCTCTTCTGAACAATCTCTGAATTTTTCTTTCCGTAGGCGCATTACCTTTCTGTACTTCTGCACCGCAGGTTTCAATAGACTCTTCTGTATGTACTTTAGAAGAACCTGTTGCACCGCCGCAGCCGTCACGTCCTGTACGTCCGCCTAATAAGATAATGATATCGCCCGGATCAGAATTTTCACGAATAACGCCACGTCTTGGAGCAGCGCCTAAAACAGCGCCGATTTCCATACGTTTTGCAACGTAATCCGGATGATAGATTTCTTTTACATAACCGGTTGCAAGGCCAATCTGATTACCGTAAGAAGAATATCCGTGAGCAGCGCCGCGAACCAGCTTCTTCTGAGGCAGTTTACCTTTCATAGTTTCTTTTACGGAAACAGTTGGGTCTGCCGCACCTGTCACACGCATTGCCTGATATACATAAGTACGTCCTGAAAGCGGGTCACGGATTGCACCGCCAAGGCAGGTTGCAGCGCCACCGAAAGGCTCGATTTCTGTTGGGTGGTTATGTGTTTCATTTTTGAAGTTGATTAACCATTCTTCTTCTTTTCCGTCTACATCTACCGGAACAACGATGGAGCATGCGTTAATTTCATCAGACTCCTCCTGATCCTGTAATTTTCCTTCAGATTTCAGCTTTTTCATTGCCATTAAAGCTAAATCCATAAGGCAAACAAATTTATCATCTCTGTCTTTGTAAAGTACCTGACGGTCTTCCAGATATTTTTCGTAAGTTTTTTCGATTGGCTCTTTGTAATCGCCTTCGCCGAAGGTAACATTCTTCAATTCTGTGGAGAATGTTGTATGACGGCAATGGTCAGACCAATAAGTATCCAGCACACGGATTTCTGTCATGGAAGGATTGCGTTTTTCTTCATTTTTATAGTAATTCTGAATATGAAGAAAATCCTTAAATGTCATAGCCAGATTTAAAGAATTGTATAATTCCTGTAAGTCTGCTTCCGGCATTTCCATAAAGCCGTCAAAAATCTTAACATCTTCCGGCTCTTCAAAATTTGTTACCAGTGTTTCCGGTTTTGCAGCTTCTGCTTCTCTGGAGTCTACCGGATTAATGCAATGATTTTTAATTGCTTCCAGCTCCTCATCAGAAATATTACCTTCAATTACATAAGTAGTTGCAGAACGGATAATCGGTGTTTCGTCCTCTTTCAAAAACTGCACACACTGCACTGCGGAGTCCGCTCTCTGGTCAAACTGTCCCGGAAGATATTCCACAGAAAATGCCTTTGCTCCCTCTGTCATTTCAAAAGTTTCTCTAAATAAATCATCTACCGGAGGCTCTGAAAATACACAAGTACATGCTTTTTCAAATACCTCGTCAGAAATATTCTCTACATCATAGCGAATTAGCACACGCACGCCTGTTACATCTTTAATACCTAAATAACCTTCAATCTCACTTTTTAATTCCTTTGCCTGAACCGCAAAGTCCTGCTTCTTTTCAACATAGACGCGTTTTACACTGCTCATGTGGGCTCGCTCCTTTCTGCCTGTAAGGCAATGGCTTTCGTATAGTTTTCTTGTGCCACTTCTGTTCTTAGCTTATCACATTTCACTTTATTAGTAAAATTAATATAACTTATATTATTTATTAGCAATACTTATTGACTTTTTAATTAACTTCTAATATAGTATAATCAAATTATATATAGCCAGCTTCTTCTCACCCTAAACTCTTTTACCCTCCCCATTTCTATTACTTTCCGTATATATAGGCTCAGTATTTCTTAGCAAATGATGCGAACATTTTTGCAATTTTTCGAGCATAATGATGCTTTGGAAGCCGTGTCTGAGTGCGTAAGCACGAGTTTTGCGTACAAAGCATCGATAAGTGGCGGAGAAAAATAAAAAAATGGAGCAATTTGCGACGAAATAGCTGAGCACCTATATACCCAAAGCAATAGAAAGGAACAATCATGGATATCAGTTTCGAATTATACAAAGTTTTCTACTATGTTGCCACCACCTTAAACTTCTCAGAAGCCTCCCGTCAGCTCTACATCTCCCAGTCTGCGGTAAGTCAGGCTGTAAAATCTTTAGAAAGTAAGCTGGGACACCCTTTATTTTTAAGGAATACAAAAAAAGTCACTCTGACACCGGAAGGAGAGGCTTTGCTTCGCTATGTAGAACCTGCGGTCAACCTGCTCTACAATGCAGAACGGCAGATTTCTCACGCTCAGCCCTCACAAGCGCCTTTGCGCATGGGAGCTTCGGATACCATCTGCCGTTATTTTCTCCTTCCCTATTTCAAACGCTTTCACAAGGAATTTCCGAACATTCCTATTAAAGTAACCAACTCCACGTCAGGAGGCTGCGTTTCTTTACTGCATAATAATAAGGTAGATTTTATTGTGACCAATGCGCCAAACCCGCATCTTACCAATAAAGATATGTACTGTACTATACAAGAATTTCAGGATGTCTTTGTGGCAGGAAAGAAATTTTTCAACCTTCAGGAACAGAGTCTTTCTCTGAAACAGCTTGCTCAATATCCCATTCTGATGCTCGATAAAACAAGCACAACCAGTGAATTTCTCCATGAGTTTTTTATTAAAAACGGCGTGTCCCTCACACCTGAGGCAGAGCTTTCCAGCAATGACCTGCTCCTTGACTTCGCCCGTATCGGACTGGGGATTACCGTTGTTCCCGACTATGTTCTGAAATCTCATAAAAAGGATTTTTATCCGTTGAAATTAAAGGAAACCATCCCAAAACGCCGACTTGTCCTTGCCTATAATCCAAAGCTTTTGTCCTCTCCTGCTGCCAAGAAGTTTCTGAACTATCTCCATTGTGATGACCTCATGGCTTAGTTATCCCAGAAAGCTTTGATTTTCTGCCCTGCATTTTTGATGGTACACTTTTCATAGCCCTGCCATTCCTGTGGGAATAATTCTAAGTATTCCCTTTGCAGGAAACGCTCGTCTAAAAGGAGTACCACACCTCTGTCCTCTTTTGTACGAATGACTCTGCCTGCCGCCTGCAACACCTTATTCATTCCCGGATATCTGTATGCGTAGGCAAAGCCGTTCTGCGCTTTCTCATCATAATAATTTTTCAAAATTTCTCTTTCGCAGCCAACCTGTGGAAGTCCCGTTCCCACAATGGCGGCGCCAATCAACCGCTCTCCGGTTAAATCAATTCCTTCTGAAAAAATTCCGCCCATCACACAAAAACCAATTAAAGTTCCTGTGGTATTTTCCTGAAAAGCCTCCAGAAATTCTTCCCGCTCTTTTTCTGTCATATTACTGCTCTGTAAAATACAGGATACTTTAAATTGTCGTTCTTCCGCCTTAGCTCGGAAAATCTCATAAATATCCTCCAGCATGCGATACGAAGGAAAAAACACCATATAATTTCCCTGTTTTCCTGCTGCCATCGCATAAATGTACTCAGCCATTTTCTCATATTCCGAAACACTGCGCCTTGTATACTTACTACTTACATCACAGGCAACCAAAAGCTTTAAGTTTTCCCGAAGGAACGGTGAACTGGCACAAATTGCATAATCATCTCGTCTCTCACTGAATAAAGAACGATAATAAGGCAACGGCAGAAATGTTCCTGAGAAAAATACTGTTCCTTTTCCTTTATTTAAACATTCCTGAAGATTTCTTTTGGGATTGACGCAATAAAGAGTGACAAGAAACCGTTGTTCTTCATCATAATGGCTGTAAATCACATAATTTTCATCTGCAAGGTCATACATATTCAGAAAATGCCGAACAGAAAAAGAAAATTCCAGCACAGCCTTCTGTACTCTTTCCTCATGGTCTTTTTCCAAAAAATTCTCCATCTCTCCCAATAAATTCATAAGCTGCAACGAAAGTCCTGCAATATTTTCCATCACGGTATATTCGTCACATTCCCTCTTATATTCCAACATCAGCCGATTGCACTTCTTTAAAATCTTATACAACTTTGCGCTGTGTTCTTTCACAATTTTGGCTGTTTCTAAAAAATCTTCTTTACATAAAACAGCGCTGTACATCTTTCGTCCCCGCTCTACCAGATTGTGAGCCTCATCAATCAAAAACAGGTACTCACCTTTTACACTGTCACCGAAAAAACGTCTCAAATATACGTTTGGATCAAAAACATAATTATAATCACAAATAACGGCATCTACCCAAGAAGAAATATCAAGACACATTTCATAAGGACATACCCTGTGTTTCTCTGCCTGATCCAGTAAATCTTCCCGTAAATAGGTATCTTTTGCATTTAAAATCTCAAATACTGCTACATTTACTCTGTCAAAATGTCCCTCTGCATAAGGGCATTTCTCCGGATTGCAGTCCGTTTCTTCACATAGACACAGCTTCTCTTTCGCCGTAATACTAATAGTTTTATAAGACAATCCCTTTTCTTTTAAAATATGAAAAGCTTCCTCTGCCACCGTTCTTGTAATAGTTTTTGCAGTAAGATAAAAAATTTTATCTCCATATCCTTCTCCTACCGCACGAACTGCCGGAAAAATAGCTGCCATAGTCTTTCCGATACCCGTAGGCGCCTGAATAAACAGCTGCTTTTCTGTCCGCATGGTATGATATACTCCTGATACCAGTTCTTTTTGCCCTTTTCTGTATGGATAAGGGAACTCCAATCCTTCCATGGAGCTGCGTCTTTCTATTCTCCTCTGATACTGAAAATTTGCCCACTTATAGTATTCACTGAGCAAATCCTCAAACCATTTCTTCAAATAAGAAAAAGAAAATTCTTCCCGAAACCGCTTAATTTCCTCTGTTTCCAAATGACAATATGTCATTTGTACTTCGATTTTCGAAATTTTTTTCTGGCTGGCATAAAAATAAGCATAACACATAGCCTGTGCTTTATGAACCGGCACAGGCTCTTCCAGAAAATATAAGTCTCTGTATACACCTTTTATTTCATCAATGACACACTCGCCATCGTCATCTATAATTCCATCTGCTCTGCCTTCTATCTCAATGATGAAATCGGGATATTCTTCTTCCCATTTTAGGGGAACTTCCGCTTTATAAGAAGGTTTCATCTGCTTTTGAAGCTTTCTGTGTATTCTGCTTCCCTTTTGCATTGCCTCCCTGTCTGCCGCACTTGTTCTTCTGTTATCCAGATTTCCGCTTCTCAAAATAAATTCTACCAGATTTCGGACAGAAATTTTTATTCTTTCTTTTTCCATGTTTCTACCATATTTCTACTAAGATTTTTCTATAGCCAGTATAACAAAAACAAAAAGCTGCCGCAACTCCTGCGACAGCTCCCTGTTTCCTACGCTACTGCAAATTTATTTAAAAACTTATCAAAACCTTCATCATGACCATTGCATCTGACTGTTAAAACTCTAGTCAAATCCATACTTAAAACTCCTAATATTGATTTTGCGTCAATTACCACTCTATTGTAAAAAATATCAATATCGAAGTCACATTTACTGGCCTGATTTACGAATTCTTTTACGTCTTCATTTGCAGTAAGCTTGATTTGGCGCTCTACCATAAATATTCATCCCTTTCTATATCTTTGCCATTATCACACCAAATATACGCTTTGTCAACAAAAGTCGCCTGTTTTCGGCTCTTATCTGGTAGTACCAGTTGTTTCGTTTTTTTCATTGCTTCTTTACATTTTTTTGACATATATCCATTTGTTTTTATACACTTTTAACAATGTTTTTTCCTGAAATTTAAAAAATCGGTCTTTCCTCCGAAAGACCGACTATTTTTCTTATAAAATATTCTATTTTTTCTCCATATAAAAGCAAAAGCTTTAAACCTCCGGCAGATATTTACCTGCACCTGAAAGATAAGTATTGACAACCCCTGCAAACTGCCCTGCATCTACTGCTGCTGCAATGTCTCTGTCCAATGGCATTTTTCCGATTACAGGAACATTTACTTTCTCTGCTGCTGCCTCCACTTTGCTCTCTCCGAAGATATAAATTTCTTTTCCACAGTCCGGACATTTTACATAACTGTAATTTTCTACTAATCCGAAAACAGGCACATTCATCATTTTTGCCATGTTATACGCTTTCTTTACAATCATCTGTACTAAATCCTGAGGAGAAGATACAATCACAATTCCGTCAATTGGAAGAGATTGAAATACAGTAAGAGGTACATCTCCTGTTCCCGGCGGCATATCCACAAAAAGATAGTCCAGTTCGCCCCATACAACATCTGTCCAGAACTGTTTTACCATATTTGCCAAAATCGGTCCTCTCCAGATAACAGGTGCATCCTCCTGCGGAAGTAAAAGGTTCACAGACATTACTTTTACGTCATTGCCTGTTTCCATTGGATAAATGCCTTTGTCATTTGCTACCGCAGAACCCTTTAAACCATACATTCTCGGAATAGAAGGTCCTGTAATATCTGCATCCATAATTCCTACATGGTAACCCTGAAATGCCATTTCATTTGCCAAAGAAGCAGTTACTAATGATTTTCCTACTCCTCCTTTGCCGCTGACAACACCAATTACTTTTTTAATTTTAGAGTATGCATTTAAATTTTCTTTTGGAACTCCTGCACCCTTTGCGTGGCTGCATCCTGCACAATCTTCCTTTGTACAGCTTTTGCTGTCACACTGTCTCTTTTCTTCACTCATTGCTCTCTTCCTTTCTTCCTTTATTTCATAAAACGGTCAATAGCCTTATTTAACTCATCTAAAGCCTCGTGATCACCACTTTCAATGGCATCTACAATACAATGCTCAATATGATCCTGCAGAATTACCTTCCCTGTATTGTTAATAGCTGATTTCACTGCTGAGAGCTGTATGAGGACTTCACTGCAGTCTCTGCCATCTTCTACCATGCGGCGAATAGACTCTAAATGACCGATTGCGCGGGAAAGTCGATTGAGAACTGCTTTCGTATGCGCGTGGCTGTGAGTATGTCCATGGGTGTGCGTAACAACAGTTCCATCTTCCATTACGTGGGTATGTTCATGATTATTAGCCATAATATCCTCCTTTCTCGCACTCCTTTCATTATAACAAACCTGTTCAAAAAAGCAATGTAAAATCCCGTTTAAAATTCTGAGAACGTATATCTTTGATGTATGGCTGCTGTCATTACATCAAAGACCACACTGCCATCTTCCCTGTCAATACGCTCAATTTTCAGTTCTGCTTCATTTTTAAATTTTTCTCTTACATAAGCTTCCAAATCTGCATCGTCAGGAAGCTCCGCTTCCTCAATAAAAGTATCTCTTGTATGATTTCCCGGACACAGGTTAATAATCTCTCTTATAATTTCATATTCCTTCATAATTTTGCTCCTTTTCTCTTTGAATTTGCTAAAAAGCAAAAAAATAAATTGCCTTTCTAATAAATATATCGTATGATTGTTTAAATGACAATACACAGGAGGAATACAAATGGAGCTTTTAAAAGAACGTATTTTAAAAGACGGTACAGTAAAACCGGGAAATGTACTGAAAGTAGACAGTTTTTTAAATCATCAGATGGACATTCCACTGATTAACGAAATCGGAAAAGAATTTAAAAGGATTTATGCAGATGCACCGATTACAAAAATTCTGACTATCGAGGCATCCGGTATTGGAATTGCATGTATTGCAGCACAGTATTTCAATGTACCTGTTGTTTTTGCAAAAAAAGCAAAAAGTGTAAACCTTGACGGAGAAATGTATACAACCAAAATTGAGTCTTTCACACATAAAAAAGTTTATGATGTTATTCTGGCAAAGAAATTTTTAAGTCCTGAAGACCATGTGCTGATTATTGACGATTTTCTTGCAAACGGATGCGCATTAAACGGACTGATTGATATTGTACATACTTCAGGCGCAACCTTAGAAGGTACAGGAATTGTAATTGAAAAAGGGTTCCAAAGAGGCGGCGATATGCTTCGTGAAAGAGGTATCCGCGTAGAGTCTCTGGCAATTATTGACTCCATGACTGACACATCTTTAACTTTCCGCGAATAAAAAGCAATATACTGGACTGCTTATCTTTTATAAAACTGGCTATTTATACATAGCCAGTTTTATATTATAGTAATCACAACAAATTTAGATAAAGGAGTCTGGTTTTATGAAATTTCAAACAAAAAAATTAGTTCTGTCCGCCCTTTTTATGGCGCTGACCTGTGCAGCCACCATGTCTATCCGTATTCCCACCCCCGGAACAGGTGGTTATATCCATCCCGGAGATGCTCTTGTTATTCTGTCCGGAGCGCTTTTCGGACCTGTATGGGGCTTTCTCATTGCCGGAATTGGCTCTTGTCTGGCAGACTTATTAGGTGGATATCTGGTCTATGTTCCCATTACCTTTTTTATCAAAGGAGTGATCGCTTTTCTCTCTGCTCTTGCCTTTCAGAAACTTGCAGGTTCTTCTAAAAAACACTATCTGCCATTAGCTCTTGGAGGAATTGCAGACATTGTACTGGTAGCCGGAGGATATTTCCTCTTTGAGTTTTTTCTGTACGGACAAGGCGCGGCTGCCAGTATTCCTGCCAATCTTATTCAGGGAATAAGCGGACTTCTCATTTCCCAGCTTCTCTATCCTGTTCTCTGTGCAGTGCCCGATGTAAAACGCATGATTGCAGCAAACAGCGGAAGTAATATTTAACGGTCTTTAATCATCTGATAATAGTGCAATTCTTCATAACCCAAACGGTTATAAAGAGAAATTGCTCTTTCATTACTGTAAGTTGCCTCCAGACGGAAACGCTTTGCCTGTGGATATTCTTTTTCCACCCAGTCAAACACCTGTGTACCATAGCCTTTTCCTCTGGAGCTGCTTTTAAAGAACAATTCATCCAGCCAGATTGTAATTCCTCCTGCTTCATTACTCCAGGTAATTGCAATAAGGAAATATCCTACTACACCGGTTTCATCCTCCAACATCAATGTACGGGAATATTCCCTGCTTCTCATACATTCTTGCAAAGTTGCCTCAAAATGTTCTTCCGGAACGTCATGGTCACATGCAGGACCCCCGTAAAACTCCTTAGCCATCTGAAAGAATTCCTGTCTGTCACTTTTCTGAATATCCCTGATATTTAACATTTCTCTTTCCCTTCCCTTTCTTTCATAAATTCAAATACTTTGTGCATCATTTCACAGTCTTCGCTGTATGGACATTTCCCATAATCACAATCAATCTGTTCCAACTGTAAAACTCCGTTTTCATCTGTAAATTCTCCTATGGCAGTTCTTGCCATATCATAATTTTTGCAATATCCATTAAAAAATTCTTCGATTATCTCACTCATTTTTTCTTCTCTTTCAATGTTTTCAAATCTACCTGTCTTCCGTCTGGATGACCGCCTGTCATGTTCTCAACCTTTTTATTATCCAGAAAAGAGGCTCTCATAATGGCATTGTTGCCAAATTTTTTCCTGATTTTGTCTACCGCCATATCCATTTTTTCCATTTTTTCATAGTTGGTATTTAAATCAAACAAAGACATCTGTCGTCCCCGTTCTTCTCTGGAAACACGGCTGGTATGAACGCCTAAATGACGAATAGGCGTACCGTCCCACAGTTCGTCAAAGAGTACACAGACCATGTCATAAATTTCTCCTGTGATATTGGTAGGCGCTGTCATAACCTTCTGATGGGAAACTGTTTTCATCTCAAAATTCCGAATAGAAACAGACACTACTTCTGCCTTTACATCATCCTTTCGAAGTCTTGCTGCCACTGTTTCACACAGAGAAAGAAGAACCATTTTTGCAGTGCCTTCATCTGACACGTCAAAGGCAATGGTTGTACTGTTTCCATATCCTTTGTTCCCCTGACTTTCGCTTTCCACCAGGGAAGTATCTCTGCCATTGGCGAAATTCCAAATGCTCTCTCCCTGTTTTTTCAAATGGCATTTTAAAATTTCCACATCTGTATTAGCCAGGTCTCCTATGGTATAAATACCCAGCTTCTTTAAAACCTGCGCTGTAGCCCTTCCTACAAACAGCAGGTCTGATACCGGAAGAGGCCACATTTTCCCTTTAATTTCCGTTGGAAATAAAGTGTGTACCTTGTCCGGTTTTTCAAAATCCGATGCCATTTTTGCCAGATATTTGTTGCTGGAAATTCCAATATTTACAGTAAAACCCAGCTCTTTACTAATTCTGTTTTTTAATTTATGGGCAAAAGCTATCGGGTCTCCTATAATCTTTTCCATTCCCGTCATATCCATAAATGCCTCATCAATGCTGTACTGCTCCACCTGAGGGCTGTATTCTCTTAAAATATTCAGAAACTTTTGAGAATACTGGCGGTACATACTATGATGCGCAGGGACTACAATCAAAGACGGACACTTTTTCAGAGCTTCTGTCAATGGTTCTCCTGTTTTTACACCACAGGCTTTTGCAGACAAAGATTTTGCCAGAATAATGCCCCTTCTCTTGGTTTTATCTCCACCTACAGCACATGGGATTTCTCTTAAATCTATTGTTCCGCCCTGCTCCAAACGATAAACTGCCTCCCATGATAAAAAAGCGCTGTTTACATCAATATGAAAAATTACCTTTTCGCAATCTGACATATCTTTGCCCCCATTTTCTTTGTTTATAATTCAATCTGAACCTCTACCGGACAATGGTCTGAACCAAAAATTTCTGTATGAATGGAAGCGGAAAGCAGCTTTTCATCCAGTCTTTTTGAAGTACAAAAGTAGTCAATTCTCCATCCTGCATTCTTTTCTCTGGCTTTAAAACGATAGGACCACCAGGAATAAATCTCTGTTTTATCAGGGTAAAAATAACGGAAAGTATCGGTAAATCCGGCTTCTAAAAATGCGGTAAATTTTTCTCTTTCTTCATCAGTAAATCCTGCATTATGACGGTTGGTTTTCGGATTTTTTAAATCTATTTCCTTATGTGCCACGTTTAAATCACCGCACATAATCACAGGTTTTTTCTCATCTAGCTTTTGCAGATAATCCCTGAAATCATCTTCCCACTGCATACGATAAGATAACCTTGCCAGCTCACTTTGAGAATTTGGTGTATAGACTGTAACCATATAAAAGTTCTCATATTCTAAAGTAATCACACGCCCTTCCTGATCGTGTTCTTCTATGCCAATACCGTACTGTACACTTAATGGTTCTTTTTTTGCAAAAATTGCTGTACCGGAATAACCTTTTTTCACCGCATAATTCCAATAACAGAAATATCCCTCCGGTGCAAAATCAATCTGTCCTTCCTGAAGCTTTGTTTCCTGTATACAAAAAAAATCTGCATCTGCCTGTTCAAAAAATTCTGTAAATCCCTTTTTCACACACGCCCGCAGACCATTTACATTCCATGAAATAAATTTCATTTTCTTCTCCTTTTCTTGTCTATTTGCACATCTGCTTCTCTATTATACACTATTTTTTCTCCTTTGCGAAGTGAAAAACTTTCTTCAAATCTCTTTACGAAAGGCAATTTGAGAGTATATAATAAGGAGAAGACTAAATTGGTAATTCCAAGAAAAGGAGAACAGCAATGGGTGGAATATTTGGAGTAACATCTAAGTCCAGTTGTACCCTGGACTTATTTTTCGGAACAGACTATCATTCTCATTTAGGTACCAAACGCGGAGGACTTGCAGTCCATGGAGAAAATGGCTTTAGCCGCTCAATCCATAACATCGAAAATACACCATTCCGTACAAAATTTGATGGTGATTTAGATGAATTGGAAGGAAATTGCGGTATTGGCTGTATTTCGGACAATGAGCCACAGCCTCTTTTGGTACAATCCCATTTAGGCAGTTTTGCCATTACAACAGTAGGTAAAATTAACAATACAGAGAAACTTGTTGATATTTCTTACAAAAACGGCTGTACACATTTCTTAGAAATGAGCGGCGGCTGTATCAATCCGACAGAAATTGTTGCGTCTTTAATCAACCAGCAGGAAACTATTGTAGACGGTATTCGCTACGCACAGGAATTAATTGAAGGTTCTATGACGCTTCTTGTTCTGACACCGGAAGGCATTTACGCTGCCCGTGACCGCATGGGAAGAACTCCTCTTATTGTAGGACATAAAGACGGAGCACATTGTGTTTCTTTTGAAAGTTTTGCTTATCTCAATCTGGGTTATGAAACCTTAAAAGAATTAGGACCGGGAGAAATTGTTTATCTGACTCCTGAAAGCTGCGAAACTGTATCAGAACCATTAAATGAAATGAAAATATGTTCCTTTTTATGGGTATATTATGGCTATCCTACCTCCACATACGAAGGTATCAATGTAGAGAACATGCGTTACGAATGTGGTAAAAAACTGGCGCAGCGTGATGCACAGCGCGACGATGTAAAACCAGATTTAGTAGCAGGTGTACCGGACTCCGGTATTGCCCACGCTATCGGTTATGCAAACCAGTCCGGCATTCCATTTGCCCGCCCATTTATTAAATATACTCCAACGTGGCCTCGCTCCTTTATGCCATCCCGTCAGGAACAGCGTAATCTCATTGCGAAAATGAAATTAATTCCTGTTGAGGCATTGATTAAAAATCGTAAACTTTTACTGATTGACGACTCTATTGTCCGCGGAACACAGCTTCGCGAAACAACTGAATTTTTATATAGCAGCGGTGCAAAAGAAGTACATATTCGTCCGGCATGCCCGCCTTTAATGTTTGGATGCCCTTATTTGAACTTCTCCCGTTCTAAATCCGAAATGGATTTAATCACAAGAAGAATTATTGCTGCAAGAGAAGGAGAAAATGTAAGTCGTGAAATTTTAGAGTCCTATGCTGATCCAGACTCCCAAAACTATAAAGAAATGTTGGAAGAAATCGGAAAGCAGTTAAACTTCACAACTCTGCACTTCCATCGTCTTGACGATTTATTATCTTCCATTCCAATTGAACCGTGTAAAATATGTACTTACTGCTTCAGCGGTAAAAAATAAGATTACTAAAAAAGATTGTGCTGTTGCACAATCTTTTTTAGTAATTATTTTCCTGATAAAAACGTCCCAGCAAAGTATCTGTTTTTACAATATTTACAAAAGCATGGGCATCTGCCTCCATAACTTTTCTGGTCAGCATTTTCGCCTCTACTGTGGACACAACGGAATAAATCATTTTTCGTTTTTCATTAGAATACATTCCCGTTGCTGAAAATTCTGTTGCACTGTGGTTTGTAACTTCTGAAATAGCCTGATAAACAGCTTCCGCATTTTCTGTAACCACAAACAACGTAACCTTTTTATAATTTTGATACAGTAAATGTATCATCTGTGTAGAAGTATACTGGAAAATAATGGAGTAAAGCGCTTTATCCCATCCGAAAAGATAACCGGCAATTAAAAGCACAACCGCATTTCCCAATAAAATATAATTCCACACATCTTTATTTTTCTTTTCCGCAAAGTAAATGGCAATAAAATCAGTTCCGCCTGTTGAAGTTCCTCCAATCAGTGAAATACTGATTGCTGCTCCATTAATCAACCCACCAAATATACTGATTAACAGAATATCTTCCGTAATAGGAACTGCCGGAACAATATCGGTCAGAATACTGGTAGCAACAATCATACAGCTGGTAACAACTGTAAATTTCTTTCCTATCGCTTTAAAGCTGATAATTGCCGGAATGGCATTTAATGCCAGGCTAATCGGAGAAAACGGCACTGTAATATCGAAAAATCTGTCGCAAATGGTCTGGAACAACAGCGTGACACCGTTAAATCCACCGGGATACAGCCCTCCTGCCCGCACAAAAGTTTTAATGTTTACTGCCATAATCACCGCACCAATAAGACCAAACAGAATTCTCTTTGTTTCTTTTTTCGCATCTACTTTAGAACTCACTTTTTTACTCACTTTCTCTGTACTTTACAACATTTTTGCACGAAGTTCTTCCGGTGTTTGAAGACTTAAATAAGCAGGAGCTACATCAAACACTGTTTTGCAGCCGCTCTGTCCTTCCTGACTCATGCGATAAGCAGCTCTTGCATAAGCTGTAATAACAGATGATGTAAATTCAGGATTGGAGTCCAACTTCAGGCTGTATTCTACCACATGCTTATGTTCGTCTTCCCATCCTGTATTTCCACTGCGAATTACAAATCCACCATGAGGAAGTCCCATATGTTCTGCTTTCATTTCTTCTTCTGTAATAAAGTATACAGTTGTATCATATTCGTCAAAGTAATTTGGCATTGTCTTAATTTCCTGCTCAATCTTTGCCTTATCTGCATCTTCACGAGCAACTACAAATACTTCCCTTGTGTGCTTCTGACGTGTGGAAAGTTCTGGATTTTTCCCTTCTCTTACTGCATCTAAAGCTTCCTTTACAGGAATTGTATACTGTCTTGCGTCCAGTACTCCTTCAATTCTTCGAACTGCATCAGAATGCCCCTGACTAACACCTTTTCCCCAGAAAGTATAATCTTTTCCTCCCGGTAAAATTGCATTTGCATAAAGGCGGTTTAAAGAAAACATACCCGGATCCCAGCCTACGGAAATCATAGCAACCTTATTTCCCTTCTTAGCAGCCTCATCTACCGCCTGAAAGTGCTCTGGAATTCTTGCATGAGTATCAAAGCTATCTACCACATTAAAATACTGTGCAAATTCAGGAGTCTGAACCGGTAAATCTGTAGCGCTTCCACCACAGAGAATTAAAACATCAATTTCATCCTTCATTTTTACAGCTTCATCTACGTGATAAACCTTTGCTGTCTCTGTCAAAATTTGAACGTCTGCAGGATTACGGCGTGTAAAAACTGCTGTCAGCTCCATATCAGGGTTATGCTTCACTGCACATTCCACACCTCGACCTAAGTTACCATATCCTAAAATACCAATTTTAATACTCATACTTCACTCTCCTATCTGTTCTTTGACATATTATTTACTCTCAAAGTATATCAAAAACCTGGTCTTTGTCAATGTTTTTTATGCTGCATCAAATATTCCTCTAAAACTATTGAATATTACGGTGCGGCAGAGCCGCCAGTCCGGTGTGGCGAGAGCCACCTGTCCGGACTAACGGAGCCACCCCATTTTGTTTATTAAGTTACTTTGCCATTGCTGGATCCAGTCCATATACTTCTCTCATAGAGAGGTCTTTAGATGGGTCAACACTTTCAATATCGATCTTATAGGAATCATACGATATACGATCCATGATGGCATCGGCAAGAGTACTTTCACCATCACAGATTTGCTGGTACCATTCACTTTCACGGAACTGGGAACAAAAGATTGTTGAAGATTTTTTACGTCTTTTATGTATCAGTTCAAAAAGATTTCTGGCTTCAGCTTCTGTCAGTTTAAGAAGCAACCACTCATCGATAATCAACACTATTGGCTTGGTATATTTTTTCAGGACAGTCGAAAAAGTTCCATCGTCCCTGGCAGCCTGTAAGTCCAATAACAAATCAGGAAGTCGTACATATCGCACTGAGTAATAGCGCTTGCATGCTTCCATGCCAAAGGCACAGGCCATGTAAGTTTTGCCACTTCCAGTTGCTCCAGTAATAAAGATGTTCCGGTATTCTGTAATGTATTTGTTGTGGTCAAGCTTTTTTGTAACACTACGACCTAATTTCCACTACAGGAGTTATACACTCCCGTAGCGTGCCTCATAAGGCGTTTTGTAGTTATTATAAGAATGCGGTCGTACATGATTATATTGTACATACGCAAATTCTTCGATTGCTGTGTAAAGTTCTTCCTCTGTACGATAATAATGCTGGTAAATAAGATCATTTTTCAATGTATTAAAATATCTTTCCATAGGAGCATTATCATATGGATATCCAGCCTTACTCATACTTTGAGTGATGCCAAGCTCCTCACAAAATTCAGTGAACTCTTTTGATGTGTACTGGCTTCCTTGATCCGAATGCACGAGAAGCTTGCTCAAGTCAATTCCTGGTTGAGAATGAATTGCTTTTTCCAACGTTCTTTTCGCTAAATCAGCGGTTATATTTCTGTCCGTTATACTTGCAATAACGCTTCGGTCATGTAGATCTATAATCGTGCAATTATAACGCTTGCTGCCATCCGTCAGGAAAAGATAAGTAAAATCTGTACACCACTTGTGATTGATTTCATCTGCTCGAAAATTCTGATTCAGTTTGTTCTCGTATACTTTGTGAGCGACGCCATGTTCATATGTTGTTTTCTTTTTTCTTGAAATTGAAAACAACTGCATTTCAGTATTCATATATTTGTGAACTGTTAAGCGGCTAATATCGTATCCTTTACGAATAAGATAGGCATGTATAGTTCTGTATCCATCAACTCCGCCATGAGAATGATAGATTTCTCGAATGGAATCTTTGATCTCATCTTTCTGTTGATGATAATCAGCTTTTCGATTTTTTAGATAATTGTAATAAGCATTTGGACAGATGTTAAACTTTCTAAGAAGCCATCTGAGTCCAAAGTCTTTGTTGTATTTCTGAATGAATCGATAAGCCTCTAATCGATTTCCTTCGCAAAGAATGCCGCTGCTTTTTTTAAGAAGTCATTTTCCTTTTGGAGTTCTGCAAGTTGCTTTTTAAGCTGTAGATTCTCTTTCATGTAATCATAATCGGCTTTGGCTTCGTCGTTTGTTTGGCATTCTTCACGGAATTGTTTTGTCCAAATAGATATACTTGCTTTGGATACACCATATTCTTCAGCAAGACCTTTGAGGGATCTTCCCTCTTCAAGATGAAGACGGACTATCTTCTTCTTGAATTCTGGTTCATAGTATTGACTCATCTGTAACATACCTCGTTTCCTCCTAAGATTATATCTTATTAGGTCGAGATGTTACAACTATGTTATATCACAACAGAGAGCAACAAAGCCTTTATCAAAATGCAAGACAACGCAGAGAAAAATGCTATTGCCAATGGATTACTAGATGGAGCAAAAGAAAATGCAAAAAGTGTTATTACTGGATTATTTGCAGACCAATTTGATCCAGAAGAATATAAATATGAATTTAACTTTCAATAAAGGAGGCTAACAAAATAAAATGAAAAGAAAAATGTTATATATCATAGGTGGAATAGTAGCAATAATCCTCATATTTTACATTTATTTGTTCTTCACAGCTTAATATATTTAATACTGAATATTATTAATGACTTTTATTGCATTTCATTTGAAAATAATCTATAGTGTTAGTAATTAGGCTACAGATACTTGTCAATCCTATAATCGGAAGAGATTGCTGAAACTCTCTTCCTTTCTTTATCGCAAAATATTGTTTGTACCATATAAAATTCTGGGAGGGATGCCAATGAAAATAGAACTTGGACAAGTTCAAAAGATGCTTGAATGGTTAAAAACAAAATTATATTTAGACTCCATTGCACAGAATGCTCGTTCTCGTACAGTAAAACGAGGGCAAGTATATCGTTGTAATTTTGGTTGCGGAATTGGAAGCGAAATGCAAAAAGAACGACCTTCTGTTATTATTCAAAATGATATTGCTAACACCCACTCCAGTAACACCATCGTAATTCCAATTACACATGATATCAGCACGTTACCTTGCGTTGCAAATATTACACCTCTAACAGATGCAGAAGGAAACGTTATCCTTGATGGCCAAGCCAATGCTTCAAATATGATGTGTGTTAGTAAAGCAAGACTTGGTGGTTTTGTAGGTTCTTTATCAAACACTGACATGAGGAAGATTGATGAAGCAATTGCAAAAACCGTTGGTTTGATGGGATATTATTCTGATTTAACTAAACGATTAGATGACAAATTAGAATATATTTCAAAGATAAAGCAAGCACGTAATAAAGCACAAGACGAACTGGCTGAATTAAGAAAAATTCTTGAATTATCGGATGATGACTCTTTAACAGAACAAATTTCAAAAATAAAAATTGCTCTTGACAACAATCAATAAAATCGGTAGTATATAAGTACAAAGAAGTCTTTTTCCGGAGTGAGAAAGATATTATTACTTATTCAAAAGAAAGGGACTCTGGAAGAGTTCCTTTTTACTTTTCATAAAACTCTGATTTATTGTATATACTATAAACACAAAGTAACTCTGGATAGGATATTCAGAGTTTTAGAAAGCGGAGATACTAACAAATGGTATCTCCGTTTCTTCTTTCCTCTTAGTGATGGAACAGGCGAATACCTGTAAATGCCATCACCATATTATATTTATTACATGTTTCAATTACTGCATCATCACGTACAGAGCCGCCCGGCTGTGCAATATATGCCACACCGCTTTTATGTGCTCTTTCAATATTATCAGAAAACGGGAAGAATGCGTCAGAACCGAGAATAACATCCTGCATTTTATCCAGCCATTCTCTCTTTTCTTCTCTCGTAAACACTTCCGGTTTTTCTGTAAAAGTATTTTCCCATGCTCCGTCTGCCAGAACATCCATATATTCTTCACCAATATATACGTCAATAGCATTATCTCTTTCTGCACGGCTGATACTTTCTTTAAATGGCAGATTTAAAACTTTCGGACACTGTCTTAACCACCAGTTATCTGCCTTCTGACCTGCCAGACGTGTACAGTGTACACGAGACTGCTGTCCGGCGCCTACACCGATTGCCTGTCCGTCTTTTACAAAACATACGGAGTTAGACTGTGTATATTTCAAAATAATCAGGGAAATTTTTAAGTCTCTTTTGGCTTCTTCTGTCAGCTCTTTGTTTTCTGTAACTACATTAGAAATCAATGCGTCATCAATGCAAAGCTCCTGACGTCCCTGCTCAAAAGTAATACCAAACACTTCTTTATGCTCTAACTGAGCCGGAACATAATTTTCATCAATGGCAATCACATTGTAGTTTCCTTTTTTCTTCTGTCCCAGAATTTCCAGAGCTTCCTCTGTATAACCCGGTGCAATAACCCCGTCAGATACTTCTCTTTTAATCAGTAATGCAGTGTCTTTGTCACATACATCAGACAAGGCAATAAAATCACCAAAGGAAGACATACGGTCAGCGCCTCTTGCTCTTGCATAAGCGCAGGCGATTGGCGAAAAATTCTTCCAATCCATATCATTTACCCAGTAAATCTTTGCCAGAGTTTCTGTAAGAGGAAGACCTACTGCTGCACCTGCCGGAGATACATGTTTGAAAGATGTTGCAGCCGGAAGACCTGTTGCTTTTTTCAAATCTCTTACTAACTGCCAGCCATTAAACGCATCTAAGAAATTGATATATCCCGGTTTTCCGGATAATACCTGAATAGGAAGTTCACTGTCATTTGCCATATAAATTCTGGATGGTTTCTGATTTGGATTACAACCGTATTTTAAAGCTAATTCTTTCATGATTTTCTCCATTCTACTTCTTATTTATTTTTATTTACAATTCTTGTTTCATACTTACCTGTTTCAATATCAATAAAACGAACAAATAAAGATACTTTATTTTCTTCATTCAGACTTTCCCAGAGGCTGTTTTTAAATTCATCAATGTCATTTGGAATACCCACCAGCTTTGGTTCTCCTTCGAAACTTGGAAGTGGATTTCCATCATGCATATAAGTGTGGATAAAATGTCCTTCTCCTGCTACCGGATTTTCGTAAGCAAATGTATAACGGTTACATGCCTGTGGATTTCCGTTATTGCTTTTCAAAATGGACATTGCATAATTATATTTTCCATTCTCAACATGCATAATTCCTGAAATTCTAGGTGTATAGTTCGGTCCGTCCGGTTCAAATTCACGACTTCTTAAAGACTGCTCAAAAGTAAGCTGTTTATCCATACCTTCGTAAATCGTATCTGTCTGGTCTCCGTTTGTTACAATGGTTTTGTTTCCTAAAACACGTACAGGAGCGTAAATAATCAGACTTGGATCAACCAGTTTAGAAGGGTCAAATGCCTGTGTACGAATTCCTTCGCCATCTTCTACAAATACACGATTTCTGCTGTTTTCACTTCTTCCCATGATAAAATAAGCAGCTACTGCTTTTTTTCCGTCCTCTGATTTTCCCAGAACAATTCCTCTGCCCGGATATGCATTTTCTTTCAATTCTTTTGTTAATGATAACATTTCCATGAATTTTTCTCCTTTTTTTCAATGAACGATATACTCGGTGAAACAGAACAGGATTTTTGATACACAAAAAAGCCCACTGCCCGAGCATATATGCCCAGACGGTCGGCTTCCTTGGCTTATACTCCCTGTGGTCATTTCCACTTCCGTCAGTCATATAAGCAATTACAACATACCATTAAAAAAATAGAATGTCAACCCTTTTTCTTTTAATAGCAAATAACTTCACATCCCTGTTCTGTCACCAGCACCATAATTTCCCACTGGGCAGATGGTTTACCGTCTTCTGTATAAATCGTCCATCCGTCTGTATCATCTACAAATATCTCGTGGCTTCCCATATTAATCATCGGCTCAATGGTAAACATCATTCCCGGAACCAGCAGCATCCCTGTGCCTGCCTTTCCAATATATCCTACCCATGGGTCTTCATGAAATTCCAGTCCAATTCCATGTCCGCCAATTTCTCTTACTACAGAATATCCGTTAGCGTGAGCGTGCTCATAAACTGCCTGACTCATATCTCCCAAATATCCCCACGGCTTTACCTGTTCCAAACCTTTCTCCACGCACTGACGAGTCACCTCTACCAGTTTCTTTTTTTCCTCACTGACATTTCCAATGCAAAACATACGGGATGAGTCTGAATAATATCCGTTCAAAATCGTAGATACGTCTACATTAATAATATCGCCATCCTTCAGCACAATATCATCTGAGGGAATTCCGTGGCATACCTGTTCATTTATAGATGTACACACACTTTTTGGAAATCCATCATAGTTAAGAGGCGCTGCCACAGCTCCTGCTTTTGCCGTAATATCCGCTACCCAGTTATCAATTTCCTGTGTGGTAACACCTTCCTTTATGTGCTCTGCCACATAGTCCAAAATTTCAATATTTACTTTTGCACTTTCTTTAATTCCCGCAATCTGTTCCGGTGTCTTGATCATATCATGAGATGGAATTAAAACACCTTTACTTTCATAAAGCTTTAATTTCTCATCAAAATTATAATGACATTTCTTATATTTTTTTCCACTTCCACACCAGCATGGTGCATTTCTCTCTAATAATTCCATTTTTTAATTCTCCCTTTGATATGCAATTCTTGGTGTTTTATCTGCTACATAAATAATTCCACATCGTTTAAAACCATTTTTTTCAAATACATTTTGCATGACGTAATTATCTTCGTGAGTATCCCCTCTTACATTTCCGCACTGCTTAAAACACCAATCCAGACAAAAAGATGATACTCCTTTTTTTATTCCTGATGATGCCATTCGATGCATCGTTCCATAAGGCTTCTCATTTAACCATTTTCCCTGAAAGATTTCTCTGTATGTAATATCCGGCTTTTGGGTAAACATAAAAACACCTGCAATCTGTTCATCAGAAATACATACATACAATTCTCCGTTTTTACAGTCTTCTGTTACCAGTTCTTCCGAAGGATAGCCATTTACCCACTGTGTTGGATTTCCATGTTCTGCCATAAAACACCTTGCTGTTTCATATATTTTCATAACTTCAGGAATTTCTTCTAATAATGCCTTTCTTATTTCCATATTCTGCGACCTTTCTGTTGTTTTCTTTTAAACCTTATTGTATCATTATTTTTTCTTTTTTTCCACTTTTGGAGTTTTCTTAAATTTTCTGATATTTTATAATATATATTATTTTAATACAGTCTTTTAAAAATTTTTTATATTTTTTTCTGTTTTCTTATTGACTTTTAGGCATTCGTATGTTATAGTTTAACCATAAAATAAATCGAAAGAGAAGAAAAAGATTAGAAAGGACTGATACCACCAAAAGATTAAAACAACTTTCATAATTTAAAGAAAGAGAGGTACGGACCACCAGAAATTTTTAAAACCTAAACAAAAATTTTTTCATTATTCAATGTGAGGTATTTTCCAATGGACAACGAAATACATTAAAAAGGCATCATTCTCAAAAATAAATTAAGAATGATGCCTTTTCTTTTATCTGTTATTTGTTCAATTTTCTTATAACTATCCTCTAAAAAAGTACGCCTAATGCTCCAAATGCACCCATACTTACAGCAGCCATAATAATACCTGCCAATAAAACTCCCAGCATAACCGCAATTACACTGGATTTAAAATCCATATCTAAAATACTGGCTGCCAGAGTTCCTGTCCATGCCCCTGTTCCCGGAAGCGGAATTCCTACAAATAAAAGCAATGCAACAAACAAACCTTTTCCTGCTTTTTCCTGTAATTTCTTTCCTCCACGTTCCCCTTTATCAAGGCACCAGGAAAAGAATTTCCCTATTACCGGTTTGGTGCTTCCCCACACCAGAACTTTTCTGGCAAAGAAATAAATAATTGGTACTGGCAGCATATTTCCTAAAATTGCAATAATATAATACTGTACAAATGGCAGCTGCATACCCTCTGCAATGGGAATTGCACCTCTTAATTCGATTAATGGTACCATAGATACAAAAAACACAATCAGGTACTTCTCTAACATAAAATTCTCCTTTTTCTCCTTATCAAATTTCAAACACTATCGAGGTTCAATATATCATTGTTTCTCCGGTCCTGCAAGTGTTTTTCAAAAACGTTAGAAAAATTTTACATAGATTTTACTCAGTTCTCTCATCTCCCCAGAAAAACAGCGCTACGGTTCCCGGCCCTGTATGCGAACCGATGACTGTACCAATGCTGTTAATCTGAACTTTTCCATTGAGATTTGGAAATTTTTCCTCTATTGTATCCGCTACTTTTCTGGCATCTTCCTCACATGCAGAACAGGACATCATACACTTTCCGCTATACTGTGTCTGGTTTTGTGCGTGCTCTTCCATTCGTTTCACCATTTCACGCATAACCTGCTTCTTCCCTCTGTATTTATTTCGTGGAATTAATTTCCCCTCTGTATTAACATTCATAAGAGGACAAATATTCAAAGCCTGCCCCACAAAACCGGAAACCTTTGATATTCTTCCACCTCTTATAAAGCTGGTTAAATCTGTAGAGAAAAACCAGTGATGAAGGCGGTTTCTATTTTCTTCTATCCATTTTACATTGTCTTCCAGCGAAAATCCATGATCCTGATTTTCTAAAGCAGCGTCCACCAACATTCCATAACCGGAAGACGCAGCCAAAGAGTCTACAACAAAAATTTTTCTTTCAGGATACTTTTCTTCTAACTGCTCTTTTGCAATATTAGCTGAATTAATACTACCGGTTATACCACTTGACAAAGTCAGGTGAAGAATATCCATTCCCTCCTTTAAAATTGGCTCAAATAATTCCATATACTGCTGGACATTTACCTGAGCTGTGGTAGGCTCTGCACCCTCTTCTATTTTTTTATAAAATTCTTCAAATGGCATAGATTTTCCTAAATCGTCAGGATATTCTACCCCATTCATGTGAAAGTGAAAACATACAAATGGAAGCTTTTTTTCTTCAAAATATGCCGCCGGCATATCTACTGTAGAACAACAAGTTATTTTATATTCGCTCAATGTCATGCCCTCCTCTTAAATAATACCTATTTTAACACTTCTTTTTGTAATTTCATAGCATTTTTAAACATTTTTCTATAAAAGAGAAAAGACAGGAGACTGACTGTTCTTAAATGTCTTTCTCCTGTCTCTCCATTTATTTACTGAAATGCTGCTTTATCTTTATAATTCAGAGCAATGTAACTCTTTCCTCTATTAATATTCAATACATTGCCTGCCTCATCATAAAAAGTCAAATAAGAATTTTCATTTCCTTCTTCTTTTGACCATGTAATTGGCTGCATGCCACCATTTGAAACATAATATCCCCTGGCATCTGCACCGCCGTCCCAGTCTAAACTCTTATGTCCCACATCATCTCTTACGGAAATCTCTGTTTCTAAAACAAATACATTGGTAAATCCCAGCTGTTCTCCTGTCACTGCATCAATTTGCGGATTTCCATTAATCTGCTTTAAATACTGCATTTTTTCAGCATCATAAGTAAAAGCCGCACTTTGTGAGCCAAAATCAATTTGAACAGAAGTACAATCTGAAGAAACAGGTTTTATTTGTTCCTCCATACCATTAAAGGAAAATGCAGACCCTGTCTTATCTTCTTTTAAATCTGTGCGAAGTCCTTTTGACTCAATGTAAGAAGTTAACTGTGTACCATCGAAATATCCTGTATGCTCCAGCGCATATCCCTGATTTCTCTTATCCTGATCCCTTCCGAAAAGACCTCCTGTATTGGTAATTCCTTCAATCTGATCCATATTCAGAGAATTCAAATAATCAGAAACAGTCTCATCAATTCCCCAGTTTACATAAAAGGCATCAAATCCCTGAGAAATCGCCGGAAAATAATAACGACAACTTCGAATTGGGCAGATTTTAGGAACTTTTGTATAGTCTCCGTAAAGTGCCATAAACCGGGTTACATCCCCTTCTACCGGTATTTCAAAAATAATGTCTGCCTGCCCAATTCCATATTGAGGCATAGCTTTCTCTACATTATTTACCATAACCGCCACAGGACGTTTTCCGATTGCCTCCTCTGATAAATCTCCCAAACCGGTTAGTAAATTTTGATTTGCCGGAATTTCCGGCTCCTCTACTACTTCACCTACAGTTTTTTCTATTTCAGGCTCTTTCTCTTCTACCTTTGGCTGTTCCGTTTTTTCTTCTTTTTTACCGCAGCCTGTAAAAACCCCTACCATTACCATCACTGCAGTAATGAACATTACTCTTTTTAGCTTCATATCGTCACCATTCCTTCTACACAAATTTTCATGTGTCCCTTCTTATCTGGTCTGCAAAAAATAATTTTCTTTTACAGCTGTATCATCTGCAGGATATAACGTTAAATACTGCTGCATTTTCTCTTTTGCGGAAGCAAAATCCTGATTTTTTTCATATATAACAATCTCATTAAAAAGTAATGCCTGATTTACTTCTTTGTCGTTCACTTTTAATCCTTTTTGAATATATTCTAAAGCTTTTTCATAATCTTCCAACTCCATAGAGCAATATGCCAAGCCATTATAAGCCTCTGCTTTTAGTTCTTCCTGTTTTAAACATTTCTGATACATAGCTTCCGCTTTTTCCGGCTCTTTCGCTTCTACATATACTTTTCCAAGATAAATAGCCGCCGGTGCATATTCTTTTTCCCATGCTGTTTTCAGTTCTTTTTCTGCCTTTTCAAACTCCGATAAGTAATAATATACTCTTCCTCTGTTATAGAAATCTTCAGGAGATTTGGCTTTTAGTTCCAGAGCTGTTTCTAAATATTCTGCTCCGTCTGCATTTAAGTCACACTCCCGATAAATTCGATAGATATCCAGATAATCTTCATATTCCTTAGAACCGGAAATTACTTTTGAAAAGTCCTTCTCTGCTTTTTTATACTCATCTAAATGAAGATATGCACTCCCTCGAAGAAAATACCCGTTTTTTTCTTTTTTTTCATCTAAAATTTCATCACAAGTCTTAATACATGCCCGATATTCTTTTTGATGGTACTGTGCATCTGCAAGGTAAAAATTCAAGTCTGTCCTGAGGTTTTCCTCCGATTTATCCGTGAAATCCAAAGCCGTTAAAAAGGCATCTTCTGCTTTATCAAAAGCTCCCTGGCCGCTCCAGGAAATCCCTGCACCTCTCCATGCTTTTGCGGCATCCTCACCGGCGCTGATTGCTCCCTGAAAATTTTCCAGTGCTTCTTTATAATTCTGTTTTTTCAGATTTTCCATGCCTTTTTCATAATCTGTAGGTTCTTTCCCTTTGCATCCGCTCAACAGACAAACACCTAAAAGAACCATCAGTACGACTTGTTTTTTCACCCTTTTAACCTCATTTCCTTATTCGGCAATCAGATTTTCCTCTTTCATGGCATCTACTACTTGTTCTGCATATTTTTCACATACTTCATCAGTAGGCGCTTCCACCATGACACGGATCAAAGGTTCTGTTCCACTTTCTCTTACCAGAATTCTTCCATCTTCTCCTAACTCTGTTTCCACTTTGTGAACAGCCTCTATTACCTTTTGATTTTCCCTTGCCGTTTTTTTATCATGTACTCTTACATTTTTAAGGACCTGGGGATAAATCTTTACTTCTCTTGTCAATGCACTTAATGGAAGTTTTTTCTCAATAATCACTTCCATTAATTTTAATGAAGTCAAAATTCCATCTCCTGTTGTAGCATGTTTAGAAAAGATAATGTGTCCGGACTGTTCTCCTCCAATAGAATGACCATTTGCCATCATATTTTCGCAAACATATTTATCTCCTACTGCAGTCTTTTCATATGCAATTCCTTCTCTGTCACATGCTTTATAAAGTCCTAAATTTGACATTACTGTTGTAACAATTGTATTGTTATTTAACTTTCCGCATTCCTTCATGTATTTTCCACATACATACATGATTAAATCCCCATTGACTTCCTCACCCTGGTCATCAACGGCAATACAGCGGTCTGCATCACCATCGTAGGCAAATCCTACGTCTAATTGTTTTTCTTTCACAAAATTTTTTAATTCTTCAATATGGGTAGAACCACAATTTGTATTAATGTTCGTACCATCCGGTTCATTATGAATAACGTAAGTTTTCGCACCTAACGCATCAAAAACACTTTTTGCAATCGCAGATGCACTTCCATTTGAACAGTCCAGCCCTACTCTTACATTCTTAAACGCACGAGTAGGAATAGAAATCAAATATCCAATGTATCTGTTTCGTCCTGCTGAGAAGTCCACAGTTCTTCCAATGTCTTCCCTTTTTGCCAAAGGCAGTTCTTCCAACTCACCGTCAATATATTTCTCAATCTGTTCTTCTATAGCAGCTTCCATCTTCTGTCCATTGCCATTCATGATTTTAATTCCGTTATCATAGAAAGGATTATGGCTGGCGGAAATCATAATACCGCAGTCAAAATTCTCTGTACGGACTACATAAGACACACTTGGTGTTGTAGTAACATGAAGAAGATATACATCTGCACCAGACGCTGTAAGACCTGCTACTAAAGAATATTCAAACATATAACTGCTTCTTCTGGTATCTTTTCCGATAACAATTTGCGCTTTGTGATCTTTTCCAAAATACCATCCTAAAAAGCGTCCTACTTTAAAAGCATGCTCTACTGTCAGATTTACATTTGCTTCGCCTCGAAAACCATCTGTTCCAAAATATTTACCCATAATCGCTCCTTTTTGCACAATCATTCTTATTTTTTGTATTTTTGTCATATATTAAAATACCACAAAATAAGAATTTTGTCACGCAGTTTATGAAAAGAGCTGTTCTTTATAAATACCTTTTCTCACTAATTCTTTGAAAGACTCCATAACTTTTTCTTTATCTTCCTGATAAGTTACCCCAAACCAGGTATCGTGAGTTTTCAGTACAGACACTTGAGCCGTTCCTTCTTTAATCATACTATCTACTACAGACGGCAGTAAATATTCTTTTTTCAATTCCCCCGGTTTTATTTCTGCAAGAAACTTTCTAAAACCTTTTTCTAATACTTCCAAAAACTCCGGTGTCAGGCCCCACATGTTCATAGAAACCAGTGTTTTTTCATCAAGAGCTGTCTTCTCACCTGTTTCTTCATCTACTGCTGCCGGTCCATTTTCTGTTTTCTGGATGTTATAGGTTTCAGTAATACCTACCAGCTTCTTTTGTTCATCTAATGCACAAATTCCTCTTGTAACACCACCATTATCACTTAACGTATTTTCCAGAATAAATCCTGCCATACAGATATCCATCTTGTCTGTCTTTTCTCTGTCCGCAGTAAGGTATTCATGAATTTTTACAAAAGCTTCTTTTCCATAATAGTCATCTGCATTGATTACTACAAAAGGCTCTTTTATCACTTTTTTTGCTGCTAAAACGGCATGTCCTGTTCCCCATGGTTTTGTACGTTCTGCCGGGCAGGTAAAACCTTCCGGTAAATCCTGAATATCCTGATATACATATTCTACCTGTGTGATTTTTTCAATTCTGTTTCCAATAACTTCTCTGAATTCTTCTTCAATATCCTTGCGAATAATGAAAACAACCTTATTAAATCCGGCTTCCAATGCATCATGAATGGAATAGTCCATGATAATCTCCCCACTTGGCCCTACCTTTGCCAGCTGTTTAATTCCTTTACCAAAACGGCTGCCAATTCCAGCTGCCATAATTACCAGTGCTGTTTGTTTCATGTTCGTTCTCCTTTTCGTTTACAATATACATAATGATACTATATTGCCAGATAAACTACAACCCCCAGAAACACAGAACAGCCCGAATTCCCCAATTCGGACTGTTCCTCTATAAAAACCTTCTCCAAAGTTTTTACTTCCTGTATTATTATTTCTTTTTCATCTTTAACACTAAATGTCTTGGAAGACCATTTACCATAATCGGCTGATAATCGCCCTGAATTAATGGTTTGATATAGTCAATAAAGTCTTTTGTCACATAATTGGCTTCTTTATTCATCCATTCTCTTGGCACCAGTTTTTCTTCATTTGCAATTCTATGAACATCATAAATACCGGTTGCACTCATGTAAGGATCATCAGAAACTCTGTCAATGACAATCATCTTTCCTGTATCGCCTTCATCCGCAGCTTTTACTGCTGCTCCGCCTACCATAAAAGCTTCTTCTATATCTACACGAGAAGCCATGTGTGAAGCACTTCTCTGAAGTGTGGAAAGTTCTACTGCTCTTGTCTTACAGTTGCATTCTGCTGCAAGGAAATTTGCAAGATAAGTAGCTGTTCCCTGAAGCTGTTTATGTCCAAAAGCATCTACATAATCCCCAACGCTGCCCAGTTCACATACATATCTTCCATCCTGAAGCTTAATCCCCTCAGAAACCGCAATAACAATAGATGATTTTTTCTTCAGCAGTTCTTTTACTTTCTTCAGGAAACGCTCTGTGTCAAAAGGAACTTCCGGCAGATAAATTAAATCCGGACCATCACAGTCTTCTGTCTTGGCAAGGGCTGTGGCACCTGTAAGCCATCCTGCGTTTCTTCCCATGATTTCCATTATGGTAATCGTATTTTTCTTGTAATTCAATCCCTGAGCATCACGAATTACTTCTTTTGTAGATGCGCCAATATATTTAGCAGCGCTTCCAAATCCCGGTGTATGATCTGTCAATGCCAAATCATTATCAATTGTCTTTGGCACACCCAAGAATTTCTGGCTCTGTCCTGTAATAATCGCATAGTCAGACAACTTCTTAATGGTATCCATAGAATCATTTCCACCGATATAAATAAAGGTATCAATATCCAGCTTATTTAAGATATTAAATAGTTTTTCATAAATTGTTTTGTCCTCATGAATTTCCGGCAATTTAAATCTGCAAGACCCCAAAAACGCTGAGGGTGTTCTCTTTAAAAGCTCGATATCCAACTCAGAATGAATTTGTGTGGATAAATCCACATATTGTTCATCCAATAACCCCTGAACACCATGGAGCATACCATATACCTTATCAAATCCACGTTCAATGGCATTTTTATAAACCCCTGCAAGACTTGAATTGATTACTGCTGTTGGACCACCTGATTGTCCGACAATAATATTTCTTTTTTTCGTCATTTTGCCGTTCCCTCCTTACAAGTCACTCAATGTGATTACTATTGTAACAAAAAGAAACTGCTTTTTCAATACTTTTATGGTTTTTATGTATGTTTTTTTCTTATTTTTAAATTATTTTTGTGCATTTTTAACATTTTTCTTTAAATCGCGTCTTCATTCCCCTGTTCTTTTATTTTATTAAACAGGTTTTGATAATATTCCAATGAAAACTCTCCGGGATTTTTCTTGTATACAGAATGTTTTTCCACTAATTCTTCCGGATATTCCTCCAGTTTATAGACTGCCGCTTTCGGATTTTCTCTTTCATAATACATCAAAAGTGGTATATACTCATGGTTTGGTATCTGTATCTCTCCGGTTTCCAAATCCTTACGAATGGTAATTTTAGCCATTCCTCCTAAAAGACAAGGCAAATCATTTTGCGTTGCTACAAAATTTCCAAGAGAATAATATACCAGCATCTTATGTCCGTCTTCTCCTGTGAGAGTTTCCATCGGCCGCAGTACGTGAGGATGAGAACCTATAACAATATCCACTCCCTCTTCTAAAAACAACTCTATCCAATCAGCCGTCTGATCATCTACCTCCTGCACATATTCATCTCCCACATGCATGACCACCATGACAACATCTGCCACTTCTTTTGCCTTTTGAATATCTTTACGTGCTCTTTCTTCCTCAAACAAATCTGCCAGGTACTCCTTATCCTCCGGCATTTCCAACCCATTAAAACTGTATGTATAATCTAACATAGCAATTTTCAAATTTTTGCACTGAACTACAGAAATCTTTTCTGCTGCTGCTTCATTTTCATGGATACCCAGAATTTCTGTTTCCGGGTGCTGTTGTTTCCACCAGTCTAAGGTATACTCAATCGATTTTGTACCTTTATCCAGAACATGATTGGAGGAATGGGCGATCACATCAAACCCGGCATTTACCAGAGCATCTCCAATTTCCACCGGAGTTCCAAAAGCAGGATAGCCGGAAACGTCTTCCCTGTCTTCTACGAAAATTGTTTCCTGAGTAACTAAAGATAAATCAGCTTCCTCTATATCATTCTTTAGAGGTTCATAAATATGATCATAATTCCATACATCTCCATTTTGCTGCCCTGATTTATAAACAGGACCATGAGCTATATTATCTCCAACAGCCAGAAAGTCAATGGTTAAGTCTTCCTGTGCCTTTTCTTTTGCCAGTTGCTCCTGTCTTGCTTTTTCTTTCTTCTTCTCTGCTTCCGCTTTTTTGTGCGTTTGCACGCCTGCAAAGATACCGAAACCCAAAATCAAAACAAGCAAAGCAGCTATTCCAGAAAAAATCGCAATTTTCTTTTTAAGTTCTTTTTCTCGTCTTTCCCGCAGCTCCTCCCTTTTCCTCTGTCTTTCCCTGTCTTTTTTCAACAATTCTTCTCTTTCGTCCATAACTTCTCCTTACCTATACTACTACATTCTTTCTTCCATCCAGCTTACAAATTTTTCCACCGGCAATGGCTTTGAATAAAAATATCCCTGCACTAAATCACAGTTCATTTCTCTTAATTTATCAATCTGTTCTTTTTCTTCTACCCCTTCTGCCACAACTGTAATTCCCAATTCATGGGCTAAAGAAATAAATGTTTTTAATACAATCCAGCTTTTTTCATTGCTGTTCACAAAAAACAGTCTATCCAGCTTAATTGTATCTACATCAAACTCCTTTAACAGAGATAAAGAAGAATATCCAAAGCCAAAGTCATCTAAAGAACATAAAAATCCATATTCCTTCATCTGTGCTATTATTTTTTTGATTTTTTCTAAATGTTTTATCTCAATAAACATAGACTCTGTAAGTTCCAGCTCAATCTGTCCATCCGGAATATGATATTTGTCTTTTATATTCTTCAATTCTTCCAGACATTTAATTCCCTTTTCCATAAGATGCACTCTGGATAAATTTACTGATACTTTGATTTGCGGCAGACCTTGTTTCTTCCAATCGTTTAACAATTTGCATACCTTTTCAAAAACATAATAATCCAAACGGCATATCTTTCCATTTGCTTCAAACAGCAAAATAAATTCTGCCGGAGATATCAGACCATAATCCTTATGATGCCACCGAACCAGCGCTTCTGCACTGCCGGTCTTTTCATTTTTCAAATTTACCTTAGGCTGCAAATAAACTTCAAATTCTTGATTTTTAACAGCACTCTCAAAAGAGTCATTTAATACAATTTCCTTATTTAATTTTACATAAAGTTCATGGTTATAGAATACACAACGTTTGTCATTATCATAGTATTCACTGGCTACTACTGCCCTGTTTTGAAACGTGCGAAGATCCTCACTGTTTTCTTCGACAAAGCTTGCCCCCTGGGAAAAGCTGACTCCATATCCATAAGCTGTTTCGCCTGCAATCCCATATAATTTTTGCATCATAACATCAATTCGTCTCTGAACACCTTCTTCTGTTTCTTCCTGAAGAAGTATAAAATAATGGTCACTCTCACTTCTTGCAACCAACTCATTTTCATCAATACAGCTTTCTAATATTTGATAGGTATATTTCAAAACATGATTGCCGGCTGCCACACCATATTTTTCATTAATATTTTTAAATCTTAAAATATTCAAAAAAACCATGGCATATCTCTTTTTTATATTCTCTTCTATTATCTGTTGTGCCTCTATTAGAAATGCTGCATCATTTCTTCCTTCGGTAATAAAATCTGTAAAAGCAACTTTTTCAATCTTTTTTACATTTTCTTTATAAACACGGCGTATTTTAAACAATACGATAACGAAGGCAGATACGCTCAGCAATGTAATCAGCCAATATTTCTCTATATATTGATTTGTATTTTCTTCTAATATCGTAGAAGGTATAAAAGAAAGAAGATACCAGTCGTTAAATTCCAATGAATTGCAAGCCATAATCATGGTCTTTCCGCCATCTAATCCCAATTCAAAAATCTTTTGCCCTTTTTCCTCCGTATTTACAATGACTTTGTTTATAGATTTCTCTAAATCACCATTTGCTTTTTCTAAAAGAGCCTGCCTGTTTTCAGGATTGCCATTTTGATTTTCTGCATTTACAATCAGTTCTCCTTTTTCACTGACAATACAGCTAAAGCCGCCTTTTTTGCAATTAATCTCTGATAAAACAGCTTGTATGTCTTCACTGCTCTGTATTCCGATTAAAACACGGTCTAAGGTTCCATCTTTTTTGAAGGGTGTAGAAAAGAAAATTTTATCATTATCTACAGAAATTGTTTTCGCCTCATCAAAAATATCCTGATTTTCCTGAAGATATTTATCAAAACACTCACATTCAAAGTCTTTTGGCAGCACACTTCCTTCTTTATCTACAACAACCAGATTTTCAAATAACAATGGATTTTTCTTCTTTTCTAAAACACGTTCTGTCAGTATGTAACCAGGCATTTCAGAAAAAGAGTTTCCTAATTCTTCAACATAGCGTTCATAACTTTGCATGCGATTGGAAATTTCTCTGTTCATCTGATTTGTGATATCATCTACATAACTTTCCGTCTCCTTCTGCATAACCTGATTTATTTGCATAGTATTTACAATCAGACATACAAACAACGCAGTAATTACCAGCACTATAATTCCCCATTGAATAAAATCTTTGTACTTTTTTATAAGCTGTTTTTCAATTTTCATATATGACTATACCCCCCCCCCGAAAATTTTCGCTTCTTTTTCTCCTGGTACATATTTTCATCTGCAACACGCATAAGTAAATGAAAATCCTGTCCATCCATAGGATAAAATGCTGTACCCATAGAAAATTGAAATGTATCCTTTAACTCTGTCTGTCGGCTGATAAATGGCTCTCCGCGTTTTTCTCTTATTTTACAAACCGCATTTTCCAATTCCTGCATGGATGAAAATCCATATAAAAAAATAATAAATTCATCTCCTCCCAATCTGGCACAGATTGAATTTTTACCTGAAATACTTTGAAAAATTTCTGCAATACTTTTTAAGTATTCATCTCCTACGTGATGTCCATAAATGTCATTAAATTTTTTCAAATTGTCAGCATCTGCCATAATCATCATAGCACATCCTAATTTTTCCGGCTCCATAAAAAGACGATTTATTCTCTCATGAAAACCTCTTCGATTATACAGTCCGGTGAGTAAATCAATTTCACTTTGTTCACGCAGTTGATAGATTTCTTCCCACCACAAGGAAATATCTGTCACATAATATGTAACGCTCTGTTTTTCTACATCTTTTTCAATACGAAGATATCTTTTTTCGCCATTTTTGTCATACTCATAAATGTGTTCTGCAAAATCTATTTCATGGGCTTCTGCTTCTTCGATTTTCCTTTGTACAAAAGCGGACATTTCCTGAAGTTCTATTTCATCATAGTCATCTATTCCCAAAATATCCAGCATTCTCTCATTTACAAAAGTTCTTTTATAAAATAAATTTTTTTCTAAAATCCCCACCGGAATTTTTCCCTTATCCATAATATAAGAAATTTTATCCCAATTGGAACGAATATTATCCAACATTTGATTAATATAAAACAGCAATTCATCAAACTCTATAATCCCTGTCTTTAAAGTAATATTTTCTATATTTCCATCTTCGATTTTTTTCAGCTCGTCTATAACTAAAGTCAGGTTTTTTGTCAGCTTCTTATTTACGTACCATTTAATAATTCCAATAATACTAACAGAAACCAATATAATATACAGCAATATCAAGACAGTAGAATTAAACATTTCCTTTATTGGATAGAGCGATAAATACGTTCTGACCAAAATATAATCTCCTGAATTTTTTGTATAGACACAATACCTTTTCCCCTGAAAGTTATAGTGAAAGGTATTTATGGAAGTATCCCGATTATATTTCGAAATTTCTTTCGTCATATCTGTTCCAATTAAATTATCTGCCGTAGATGCAATAACTTTTCCGGTCTTTTTATCTACAACGTGTAAATACCCATTTAACTCAAAGGGCATCATAGCAAGAACATTTGGCAGACTTTTTTCTTCTAACTTTTGCAATAATCGCCTTGGTTCCATTCCAATCTGCACAATCCCGCTTCCGTCCGTCATCCATACTGCCGCATACTGCATTTCCTTTCCTTTAGCTGTATTCGGTGTAATATCCTGACACAGTTTCAAAGAACGATTTTCTAGCATTGGTGCAAAAAACTCCATCTGTTCCCCTGAATGAAACGTAAATCCATAATATTCCGGATGAGTACCTGCATAGATTTCTCCTTCCGGTGTAAAATAATGGATTTCATCTACTCCCAGCTTTTTCGCCAATTCTCTTGTATGTGTAATACTGGATATAGTTTCCGGATAATGCTCTACAAAATATACAGCCATTTCTGCTGTTTGAATACATTGCCTGGAAAACTCATCTTTTTGACTTTTAATATCTTCTTCATTTGTATAAATCAATTGTTCCAGCTGGCCAAACATTTCCCGGGAACTTTCCTTTTGGTTCTGGTGCTGCATATATAGCTGAAAACATATATTCACAGGTAATATTAATACTAAAAAGAATATCATCATCCACCGCAGCAATCTCGGCAGCGTTTTTTAATACTGCTGCTTTTCATATAACTCCTCCACTCTTCAGAAAATTAGCCTATTATAACCATAATACATCATCCAAAACATTTTTCAACAAAAAATTCCTTTTTTCTGCATACCAGATTGCATAGGACACAATTTCCTATGTAACAAAAAAACAGGAACCGCTTACAGCAGCTCCTGTTTCCTTTACAAGCATTTCTTAGAATACAAATTTTTCTTCGAAATATGCTTTTAAATCTTCAATTTTTACTCTTTCCTGTTCCATTGTGTCACGGTCACGTACTGTAACTGCTCCGTCTGTTTCAGAGTCAAAGTCATAAGTTACACAGAATGGTGTACCAATTTCATCCTGACGACGGTAACGTTTACCAATGTTTCCTCTGTCATCAAATTCACAGTTATATTTCTTAGATAACTGTTCAAATACTTTTAATGCACCTTCATTTAACTTCTTAGATAACGGAAGTACACCAATTTTCACAGGTGCCAGTGCAGGATGGAAACGAAGTACAGTACGAACATCATTCTTTTCTGCATCTAACACTTCTTCGTCATAAGCACTGCAAAGGAATGCAAGTACCATACGGTCTGCACCAAGTGACGGCTCAATAACGTAAGGAATGTATTTCTGATTTGTTTCATCATCAAAATAAGTCATATCCTGTCCGGAAACGTTCTGATGCTGTGTTAAATCATAATCTGTTCTGTCAGCAATACCCCAAAGTTCGCCCCAGCCAAATGGGAAAAGGAACTCTACGTCTGTAGTTGCCTTACTATAGAAACTTAATTCCTCTTTATCGTGATCACGGTAACGAATTTCTTCATCTTTTAATCCTAAGCTATGCAACCAGTCAAGGCAGAACTGTTTCCAGTATGCAAACCATTCTAAGTCTGTATCTGGTTTACAGAAGAATTCTAACTCCATCTGTTCGAATTCACGAGTACGGAATGTAAAGTTACCCGGTGTAATTTCATTACGGAAAGATTTACCAATCTGTGCAATACCGAAAGGAAGTTTCTTTCTGGATGTTCTCTGTACGTTTTTGAAGTTTACAAAGATACCCTGTGCTGTTTCCGGTCTTAAATATACTGTGTTTTTTGCATCTTCGGTAACACCCTGGAAAGTTTTAAACATCAGGTTAAACTGACGAATATCTGTAAAGTTATGTTTTCCGCAGGTAGGACATGGAATTTGATGTTCTTCGATGAAATCTTTCATCTGTTCCTGTGACCATGCATCTACGCTTCCTTCAATAGCAATTCCATTTTCTGCACAATAATCTTCAATAATCTTATCTGCACGGAAACGCTCATGACATTCTTTACAGTCCATAAGAGGATCAGAAAAACCTCCCAAATGTCCTGAAGCAACCCATGTCTGAGGGTTCATTAAAATGGCACAGTCAACACCTACATTGTATGGACTTTCCATTACGAATTTCTGCCACCATGCTTTTTTTACATTATTTTTTAATTCAACACCGAGATTTCCATAATCCCATGTGTTTGCCAGACCTCCGTAAATTTCAGAACCCGGATATACAAATCCTCTGGATTTTGCAAGTGCAACAATCTTTTCCATTGTCTTTTCCATTGTACAATCTCCTCTATCTTACATTTTTTCAAAATACTGTTATGGCATTTTTGTTTATGAAGCCTATTATACCTGTTAAGCAACAGGTTTTCAACCTCTAAAGAAGAGATTTTCTTTTAATCTTCTCTCTTTTTAAAAGCGCTGACACCTACAAGCAGCGCAACTGCCCCCAAACCTAAGAAAATTACAGGCATTGCCTCATCTCCTGTTTTCACACCCGAGGATGGTTTGCCGCTTGGTTTCTGAGATGGTTTTGATGGCTTTGATGGTTGTTGCGCTGCCTTCTTTTCCAATCCATCCATTGCCTTCTGTACAGCTTCTTCTGCTTTTGCAAGTTCCTCTTTTGAAGCATCATCTTTTGCCAGAAGTTCTTTTGCTTTATTTATCTCTGCTTCCAGATTGTTTAATGTTTCCTGTGTATATACATCTTTCCGGCTCAAAAATTTTTCTGCTTCCTGAACTTTTTCTTCTAATCTACTCTTATCTGCCGGCGGTTCCGGATCTGGCTTACCCGGTTCTTCTGGTTTTTCCTGTAAACCGGTCATGGCTTCATCTAAGGCAACAACTGCACCATCAACCGCTTCTTTTGTTGCTGTTTCATCTGCCAGAACTTTTTCCGCCTCTGTCACAGCATTCTGAAGATTTTGTAAGGACTCTTCTGTATACTTATCCGTCTGTCCTAACAATCCTTTTGCCTCTCCTAATTTTTGCTCCAAAAGACTTTTATCTGCCTGTTTTGTAAATTCTACATAAATTGTATGGTTCTCCTCTACTGCTTCAAAGATATATTCTGCCTGTGCACCAATATTCTCTCCATCTACCAACACATCTTTTATAAAATATCCGTCTTCCGGTATCATAGTAAATTTCTGATTTTCACCAGCTTTCACTTCAATAATGCCTTCTGGTTCAATAGAACCTCCTATACTTGCCTGTGCAGTAATTTTAAATTCACTGGTATCCTTAACAAGACGTTCTATAGCAATTTTTAAACTTTCCATACATCCTGCAACTTCTTCTGCAGTTGCTTTTTCATTTGCTGCAACTTCTTCTGCTTCTTTTAAAGCTTTCTCTAACGCTTTTACACTGTCTTCTGTATACTGATCTTTATTAGCCAGCTTTTCTTTTGCCAATGCAATAATTTTAAGCAATTCTTCTTTGTCTGGTTGTTCAACATTTTCTTTTATTCCATATACTTCCAACTCTGTAATGGAAACACTGCTTCCTGCCGCATTGGTATTCAAACCATCTTTCGGGAAAGATAAGCGCACATATCTTGCATTTTTAGTTTCTTCTAATTTAAATTCATCTATAACACCAGAAATATTTTCAGCTTCTCTTTCTACTGTTGCTACAGTTTCCCATGTATTTTTATCTGCTGATATCTCCACAGTATAATTAGTTGGCCATACTTTATTGAAATAAGAAACCCTAATTTCATCTATCGTATTTTTGCCTTCCCCTAAATCCACCAAAATGTATTGATCTCCTGGTTCTCCACCTAATCCCATCTTATCATTTAAAGGACCACTGCTCCATCTTGTATCTGCTTTTCCATCAACAGCATGTTCACCCACATGTTCCATTTTGTTTCCGTCAAATCCCGTTTCCACATCTGAAACTTCTACTTTCTGGTTCAATGCCAGATTGCTTCTTTCTGGTTTTTCCGGTTCTTCCGGCTGTTCTCCCTCTCCTACAATTACATGAACCTGAGCTTCCACAGCTTCTGGATTTACAAGACTATAATTGATCGGCAACATACCTTTCACTAAAATATCTGCCGGTTTAGAAGTATCTATTTTTTCTGTCTCCCACACAGGAATAACTTGTAATGACTGTTCTTTTTCTTCTCCTGCTTTTACAGTTGTCTCTGCCAGTGCAGGTAATGCTACATTTTCTGCATTCACTTCTACATTTACATTTTCTAACTCAGCAACAGATACATAACTTACCGGCACATGACGTCTTACACCATTTACAGTAAGTTCCTTTAATCCAATACAGTTACCGGCTGCGTCTGCATTGATACTTCTAAAAAGAATTCTCACATATCTGGCTTCTACCGGCTGTGCAAATTCTTCTTTTACAGTATCTACCGGATTTGGTGCACCATTATTTTCTTTTTTAATAGTTTTTATGGTTACCCAGTTTTCCTTATCATTGGATACCTGTACATCATAATCCGTTGGATATACTTTGTTATAATAGCTCATTTTGATTTCAGAAATCATATTTGTATAAGTTCCTAAATCAACAATAATCCACTGTGGGCTCTTAGCACCGCTTCCTTTTAATGCAGCACTGTCCCATTTTGTATTTTCATCACCATCTACTGCACTTTCCGGTTTTACGTTATTCGTTTCAATACCTGACACTTCTACCGGCTGGTTCAGTGCAAGGTTTACCGTTTCTTTTGAGTCCTCTACTCCCGGATCAACAGGAATGTTTTCAACTACCTGTCCCACATCACCGGATGGATTTTCTCCATATTTAAGAATAATCTCGTTAAGTTTTACATCTTTTTTTGCAGGGAATTCAAATCTCACTGCATGAACATTTTCTTCCCAGCCTGTAAATTCCTGTGTACTCTTTGTCAGCTTTCCTAAATCTTTTGCTTTTCCGTCTGCTGTTTTTAAAGTAACTTTTGCTTCACAGGAACCTGCCTGTAATACAGTAAAGCCATCCAGATTTATATTATCGGTAATTCTATATTCCAGATAACTCTTGTTGTCTGTTTCAGAAATCTGGAATACAGTTGCCAGATTTTTATCTGTCAGAGCTTTCTTATCTGCTTTTTCATCACTTGTCAGAGCAAAATCAGGAGAAATAGTTCCCGGAGCTTTCTGACCTTTATTTACTTCTGCTTCAAAAATCTTTAACTGATTTTTATTATCTGATGCTATCTGCAAACGAACATAGCGTCCTTCTTTTCCTTTTGCATCGGCTTTGTACTCTCTGCGAGGAGGATTTACAGTTCCGCTGTTGCTGTTCCATGTGGCAACTTCCTCAAAATCTTTATTATTTTTGGAAATAGATACCTTGGCATCATAAATTTTCTGGTCTCCATCTGCTGTCTGGAAAGTAATGTCATTGATTGCCTGTGTTCTTCCTAAGTCAATGGTAATATAATCTCCTGTTTTCTGTGCTCCTTTTGTCATTACAAAAGTTTCTACATTGCCGTCAAACATCATATCCCATGAACCGGACTGAAGCTCTTTGATATTTGTTCCTTTTACAGACATGGAAACTGCTCTGTTTTCAATCACTGCTGCCAGCTTTTTCACCATAGCAGTTACCGGCTGTTCTCCTTTATTTACCAGACGTAAATATCTTGCTTCTAAGTTTTCCTGTAAATCTCCCGGTTCTACTTCTTTCCAGTCATTACCGTAAAGAGCATATTCTACAGTCAGTCCTGCTAAGTCAGAGCCTTCCAGAATGACTTTGGAAATTTCAGCAATTTCTTTTGTCTTAATACCAATGTACTGGCCTTTTTCTAAAGTTACTTTTACATTGCGAACACCATATTCTTTTTCATCAATGGTCAATGGTGTCGCTGCATATTTGCTTATATTTGTATAAATTCTGTCAGCAGGTGTTTCCGCATTTCCTGTTGCCAGGAGTTCGTCTACAACTGCCTTCACATCATTCATACAAGCATTTACAAATGGAACCAGTCTGCGGCTTCCCGCTTTTACAGACTGTGTACCGCCTGCCGGGAATTCGTAAGTACGTTTATTATAAGTATCCATCTCTGCTGATGCATCAGAGAAGTTCTGCCATACAATACCCATATCCGGCTCTGCTTTTGCCATTTCTTCCTGTGCCTGCAAAATGTATTGTCCTGCTTTTACTACATTTTCAAGAGCCTGCAGCCAGCCTTCTCCACCTTCGCGGTTTCCCGGATTGGTAAGCTCCTGTACCAAAGCTTTATTTGTGCATTCTTCTTTAAAAGTTTTGATTGCAGAAAGAATATGAGCAAATTCTGCTTTTAAATCTTTCACTTCCTGCATATCTGCAGTAAACGCATTTCCTTCTACTGCTTTTTTGATTGCATCTAAGGTATCTGCCAGATATAAGGACTCTTCAAATCCTTCCGGTACACGTCCTGAACCAGGGCAGTTAGATACATTTCTTGCAATGGTCAGGTATGCATCATAAACTTCCGGCTCTAAGTATTTAAAGCACTGTTCCCATACTTCTTCTGTATGCTGTGAATAGTCGTTTACATTCCAGAAATAAGATGCCAGCTGGAATAATGCCACTTTATCCGCTTCTGCAAAGTGGATAGGATTGGATACCGCACCTGCCAGCCCTGTAATATTATCTCGGATGTAATGTGCGCTGCTTCCTAAAAAGATACCTGATTTTGCATGCTCATTACATGGATAATTTACCCAGAACACCGGAGAGTGCCCTGTCTTTTCTTTTGCATAAGTAATTGACTCCTGTGTAAACGGAGAGTTTACATCCTGTCCTGTCCAGAAAATCAGAACGTCTTTGTCAAACTGTTTCATAGTTTCCAGTTCTTTCTGTCCGTTTGCTCCCTGTGACCATGCCACATTGTAGCCCTGCGGACAGTAAATAATCGGTTTACATCCTTTTGCTTTGATGTACTCCTGATTTAATTCATTGATAAGACGAACCACCAATTCCGGCGAACCTGCTCCAAAGTCATCATTTAAGATACAAAAACGGCGCACTCCAATATCATATAACTGATCAAATTTCGCCATAAGTTTTTTCTTTCTTGCCTGATATTCTTCCTCCTGATTATCCTGTAGGCCTCTTAACATATCTCCAATATGTACTGCCCATGAAAATTCTGTTTTATTTTTCTCCTGTAATGCTACCAATTCTTTAAACTGGTTTAGCATGTCCTCAGGATACATTTCAGCCCATTTAGAAGTATGGTACTCATCTGTTTTGGAAGCGTATACATACAAATTCATTTTTACATCTCTGGTAAATTCCATCAGACTCTTTCTCTGTTCGTGTGTCCAGCTTCCATAAAATCCTTCAATATAGCCTCTGGCATCAATAGAAGCATAGTCCCGAATTTCTACAGGATAAAATTTCTCTCCGTTAAAGGAAGAAAACATCATTTTTAAAGTAGCAACTCCGTAAAATGCTGCTTCTGTATCCTTTCCTAAAATAATAATATCCTCTCCATCAGCACTTAATGCATACGCACCACTTTGTCCAAAAAGCTTGTTATCCAGCTCCTTATCTGCAAAGTATTGATCTGCCTCATCCCCACTGCCTTTTACACCAACAATGATGTCACTGCCATTTCCAGCTTTCTTTTGTTTCTTTGGTGTTCTTCCAAACTCTTCCAACACTTCATTTAAATAGTCTTTTGTGGCTTTATCCACATCTTCACCACTTATAACTCCCACGTTCTTATCCATGTCAAATTCTGTTTTTGACGGATATTGGATATCCTGCGGAACCGGATAAATCTGATAGGCATCGCCTGTAGTTGTACCATCTTCCGGTTTCCAATCAGATGCCCAAGGAGACCTTATTTCTTTCTCTTCCTTCGGTGCCGCCACTACCGGAATTTGAAATAACATTGTTCCTGCCAGCATGGTACTACAAACTTGTTTCCATCGCTTCATATTATGCTCCTCCATTTTGATATATAGTTTTCATGTTTTCCATATTAACCTACAAGAGCATTATAAATCAATGAATTTTTCGTTGTTTTATCTCTATTTTTCAGCAAACGTTTGGCATTTTGTTTATTTTTTATATATTTATATACTATTTTTTGTTTATTTTTAATTATTGGTAAAAAAAGAAGCATTCTCTGAATTTCTTCAGCAAATGCCTCTTTTAAATCATCATCTGTAAAATTTCCAAACTTTTTAAATTTTTATCAATCTGCTCTTTCATATAGGAGCGCATAATCTTTCCCAATTCTTCCTGTACTTCTTTTGTTACAGTAAAAGAATAGAGCTTTTCCAGTTTTGCTGCAATAACAAACTGCATGGTATACAGAGCAGAAGGACTGATATACATTACACCTTTTTTTCCATTACCACAAGTTTTGCAGAAAACACCGGACTCCTTTACAGAAAACCACTGCAGCCCCTCCGTTGTACCGCACTCTTCACAGGCAAACACATAAGGAGCTTCCCCATTAATTGCAACAGTTTTTAACTCAAAAATATAGCGAATAAGTATTGGATCTATTCTCTGGGCAATCAATGCCTTCAAAGTAATGTATAATAAATTCAACATTTCTTTTTCGTCTGTATTTTCTCTTGCATAAAAATCTGCCAGCTCCAAAAAATAAAATCCATAGTAGACTTCTGGCTGAATACCTGCCAGTTCTGAAAAATAATTTTTAACAGAAGCAGAACGCAGCTGATATGCTGTGCGCCCTTCATAAATCAAAAAAGAGCCAAACACAAAAGGATTTGCGGCAGCCATCATCGTGCTGTTCTGTCTTCTTACACCTTTTGCAAAAACTGTGATTTTCCCTTTTTCTCGTGTTAAAATCACCAGACGTTTGTCATATTCTCCTACGGGCATGGCAGATAAAACCATACCCGTTACTGTAATGAAATCATTCATTAAATTTCCTTCTTATCGTATCCAAAGTTTTTAATGAGAAAATCACTGTCACGCCAATCTTTTTTTACCTTTACCCACAATTTCAGATTTACCGGTTTTTCTAAGAAATGTTCAATTTCATATCTGGCTGCACTGCCGATTTTTTTCAGCATTGCCCCTTGTTTTCCGATAATAATTCCCTTGTGGGAGTCTCTCTCACAGATAATAGTAGCGTCAATATCCACCAGATCTTTGTCTGTACGTTCCTTCATCTGGTCAATGGTAACGGCTATTCCGTGAGGAATTTCCTCATCTAAAGTTCTAAGTGCCTTTTCTCGTATCATCTCTGCCACAATTTGTCTCTGAGGCTGGTCTGTAATGGTATCCTCATCGTAAAACATCGGTCCGTACGGCAGATATTTAAAAATACAGTCCAATACAGTATCCAGATTTTGTGCCCGAAGTGCGGATGCCGGTACGATATCAGAGAAATTATACAGCTTTCGATATCCGTCAATAAAGCCTGCAATTTCACTTTTCTTTACCGTATCTACTTTGTTAATTACTAAAATAACCGGAAGCTTGCAGTTTTTTAACTGTTCTGCTATATGCCGCTCTCCTGCTCCAATATAAGAAGTTGGTTCTACCAGCCACAAAATCACATCTGCATCTTTAAAAGTTCTCTGGGCTACATTTACCATGTATTCTCCCAATTTATTCTTGGCTTTGTGAATACCGGGAGTATCTAAAAAAACAATCTGTCCTTTTTCCCCTGTATACACAGTTTGTATCTTGTTTCTTGTTGTCTGTGGTTTTCTGGAAGTAATGGCAATTTTCTGTCCGATTAAGTGGTTCATCAAGGTTGATTTCCCCACATTTGGTCTTCCGATAATTGCCACAAATCCTGATTTAAAATCTGCCCTCATAAATTCTCCTTTTACAGTAAATGTTTGGTTTCTCCAAATACCTTTTTCTCTTGTTCTATCTTTTCTTCACTGCCTACTACACAAATACGGTTCTGTTCCATCATGGCATCTACAATCCCTGCCAGTTCCCGAATATCTTTTGGCTGCGCATTTAAGATTTCCTGACGCTCTCTTTGCATATCTTCTTCTGTTACTTTAGAAAACCATGCATTTAAAGACATATTTCCTTTTGCAGAAGGTGTCATAGGAACATCCAATTCGCTAATCGTTCCAATAATATATTTTGTCATTTCTCTTTCATCTGCATCAAAAGAACGGATAAAATCGCCTGTTTTCCTGAATACTTCCAGTGTTTTTCCCAAATTCGGATCTCGATAAGAAACTAAAAATCCGTCCCCATTTCTTCTGAAAGAGCTCATACATCCATAAGCTCCGCCTTTTACACGGATATTCATCCACAGATATTCATAGCTTAACATCACTTTTAAAATACGCAGTGCTCCTGTATATTCAAAGCCTGCCTCTTTAAAGTTACCTGCCGCTGCTACATGCTGTACCTGTCCTGCCGTCTTAAAACCTTCATTTTTCACAACGCAGGATGAATAAGAAGCTGCATTTTGTTTTTCACCTGTATAAAGAATTTCTTTAAATTCTTTGATTTTCTTTTCCAGACCTTCATATCCTTTTTCTTCTGATGTATAGCTTACCATAAGATTTTCTGCCCTGAAAACAAATTCCAGTAATTCTTTTAGTTTTGCAATAACATCTGCTTTTCTCTGTTCAAAATTTTCTTCAATATCATTTACCAGCTGATAAAAATCAACACCGCTGATTTTTTCCTGAAAACAAGAACCTGCTGAAAAATATGACAGCGCACGCATAGCCGCTGTGGTATGTCCGGAAGATACCAGACTCATCTGCAGCCTTGACTTCATTTTCGCAATAATTTCATACAGACGCTTTTCATCCTCTAATTTTGATGTTTTTAAAATTTCTTTTATCATTTCAAAAACAAAAGGAATATCCTTGTAAAGTGCTTTTGCCTTTATTCCCGCCATTGGTGTGAATTTCTGATTGTCTTTCGAGTCTGTAAACACACTAATTCCAAACAGAATACCACCGCTTCTGGCATTGATTTCATTGAACAAATCTCCGTAATCGTAATGCTCTGTATCTACATATCCCAAGACAGATTTTAAAATTCCCATATAAGGAACTAATTCTTCCGGAACATATTTCATGTCAAAAAGCAGTTCTAAATATCCAATTCCATTGGTATCAATCTCGTGGTGAAGCACCAAGGTATCGTCCACATGCTTTTCTGTATTATAGATTTTTGCACTTTCTCTGCTGATATCCTCTCTTTTTAAAAGAGGAATGGTTTTCAAAGCTTCCTCTGTTTCTTCTGCATCCTGATACTCTTTCAGATGTTTTGTATCAGCCACCAGTTTTTCCAATTGTTCCTGACTCAAGGATGCTTTATACTCTGCCAGCTTATCTGCCAAAGCTTTTTCCTTTTCCGCTGCCAAGCCTCGCTTTGGATTTACCACTACAACAGATGCGTGAGTATTGGAAAGCAGATATTTTTCAATGAGTTCTTCAAAATATCCTGTATTCGCCTTCTTCTTCAGCGCATCAAAAATATCCAGACATTTCAAACGCTCAAATGGCTTTGTATCATCATACAGCCATGTATCAAATACATCAATTCCGTACATCAGCCCTTTAGGGAAAGAAGAATAATCAGCTTCACGGAAACGGAATTCAATATAGTTAATTCCTGCTTCAATGGCTTTTTTATCTACCCCGTTCTTTACAATATCTTCTAATGTGCTGCGGATAAGAGAAAGAAATCTGTCCTTATCTGCCGGGTCTGCATTCTTCGCAATAACAGAGAAAAACGGCTGATAAATTCCGTCCTCATAAGAGCCCATAATGTCCTTTCCAATTCCTTCTTCCAAAAGAACCTTTTTTAAAGGAGCTCCAGGAGCGCTTAAAAGTGTATAATCCAGAATTTCAAAAGCAACGCTTCTTTCAATATCCAGACTGTCACCTACAACAATATTATAGGATAAGTAAGAATTATTTTCTTCCGGTTCACTTTCTGTTACAGAATACTCCATTTCCACATTTCTGATTTCCGAAAAAGCTTCCTGACGTCCGATTTCAGAAGTAACGGGAATTTCATCATACTTGCTTAAGTATTCCTCATCCATCCAGTTCAGGCGTTCTTCCATATCCATATTTCCATACAGATAAATGTAGCTGTTTGCCGGATGATAATAACGGCTGTGGAAGGATAAAAATTCAGAATATTTCAAATCAGGAATACACTGAGGGTCTCCTCCTGACTCCACACCATAAGGTGTATCTGGAAACAGGGAATTAAAAATTTCTCTTTCCAGCACATCCTCCGGTGAAGAAAACGCACCCTTCATTTCATTATAAACAACTCCGTTTAAAGTAAGAGGGGCATCTGTGTTTTCCAGCTCATAATGCCAGCCCTCCTGACGGAAAATTTCTTCCTTTTCATAAATATTCGGAAAAAACACAGCATCCAGATAAACGTGCATCAGGTTTTTAAAATCCTGTTCATTGCAGCTTGCCACCGGATACATGGTCTTGTCCGGATAAGTCATGGCATTTAAAAAGGTATTTAAAGAACCCTTTACCAGTTCCACAAAAGGGTCTTTTAATGGAAAATTCTCAGAGCCGCACAATACACTGTGTTCCAAAATATGCGCCACTCCTGTGCTGTCTGCGGGAGGTGTACGAAAAGCAATATTAAACACCTTATTGTCATCCTCGTTTTTCAGCACCATCACTCTTGCACCGCTTTTTTTATGCTTTAACAAATAACCTTCGGAATGAATATCCGAAATTTCTTCCTTTAAAATCAACTCATAAGCCGGTATTCTATCCATATTCATGGCAATTCCTCCAAACTACTTTTTTCTAAAATAACAGTATAGCACAAATTGCCCTGTTCTCCTAGGGTACTGTCTCATTTACTTTATTCCCAATTTTTCTCTGCTTCCAGATAATACTGTAAAAGCTTCGGACTTGACAAAGAATTTACCCCCAGTTCCTTTTGGGAACGTTCATCCTCTCCAAAAAGAAAAATCCCCTGCAGATTATCCTGTGTCAGAAATTTTCCCTCCTGCTGCAAGGTCAAACCTTCAGTCTGTATCTCTGTTTTGGATGCCAGCTGAAATCCCCAGTCTCCAAAAGAAGGAACCTGCACATGATAAGGATATACAAAGGGCAGCTCCTGCTTTACGGTTTCATGAATACACCAAAAAGCATCTCCGGCATAATAAGGGCTGGTAGACTGAACAGCCATAACTCCCTCCTCAGAAAGATTACGGCTGCACAGGCGATAAAATAAATCCGTATACAATTTATTTACAGTCTCACTGTTGGGGTCAGGCATATCTACCAAAATAACATCATAAGTCCTTTTTCCAGCATTATTCTCCAGAAATTCATAGGCATCTTCATTATAAATCTTTAATTTAGGGCTGTCTAAAGAGCCCTCATTTAATTTTTTAATATCTTTATGACTTCTACAAAGCTCTGTTACCCCTGCGTCCAAATCCACTAAATCAATTTGCTGTACTTCTTTATATTTCAGCACTTCACGCACGGCAAGCCCATCTCCGCCTCCTAAAATCAGCACCTTTTCCCGTTTCTTTGCCGCTGACATAGGCACATGGACTAAAACCTCATGATAACGATATTCATCAGAAGAAGAAAACTGAATATTTCCGTTAATATAAAGACGCACATCATCTTTATGCTTGGTAAGCACTAATTTCTGATAAGGTGTCTGTTCCGAATAAATAATCTTATCACGATACAATCCCTGCTCAATACTCGATGCCAGATTTTCTGAAAACAACATTCCCAGTATCATTCCTGCACCGGCAATATAAATCATCACCTTCCAGAGAACCGTTCTTCTTATGTATTGGCGATAAGAATACAAAATAAACAGAGAAATTCCCAAATTCATTGCTCCTACTAAAAATGCCGTAGAAAAATATCCCAGCTGGGGAAGCAAAAGCAGTGGAAAAGCAATAGAACCTGCCAATCCGCCAATATAGTCAAAACTGAAAATACTGGACAGGGTAATACGCAAATTCCCTGCATTTTCCTCAATAATTCTGGTTAAAAGAGGAATTTCCAGTCCAACCAATACACCAATTAAAATAATTTCACTGTACATGACAAGGGAATAACTTTCTAAATATACATTTGCAAGAAACAGCAAAATGGAGCTGGTTCCTCCCAGTATTCCCACGCCGATTTCCACGAAAATGAACCAGTCAAATAATTGTACCTTTACAAACTTGGATAAATAAGAACCCAGTCCCATGGCGCACATATAAAGTCCTATGGTAATGGAAAACTGCAAAATGCTGTCTCCCAAAAGATAGGAACTTACAGAACTGATTAAAAGTTCATACACCATGGAACAGCCGGAAATCACAAAAGTTGTAAACATTAAACGTCTGTATGAAAATTTCTTTTCCTGCATTACATAATTACTCCACTGATTACAATTGCCAGTCCTACAAAAATACCGGCTGTCATAATACCAGCCGCCGGATTTCCGTCACCGATTTCTTTATTCAAATCATATTTACGGTTTAAAAGCAGCGTAATAAAATATCCGATAATACAGAAAATCAGTCCAATTACATAATAATAAACCGTAGACGCCACGCCTTCTAAAATGCTTTCCTCCACTACTGCCGCCTGCGGAGACATAATGGCTGCCTTAATAATAATACCGATAGCTACAGAAATACCGGCAGTCACACATCCTACAGCCACATTTCCTTTTTTAATTTCTGTGGGAAAGTGACAGGGAATTACCCAGTCCACCACCATATTTCCTAAAAGCATCAAACCGGTTCCCAGTACACAATAAATAACAATTAACAATAATTCTTCCATAAAATAGTCCTCCATCTTTTTCTATTTATTTTCCAAAACCAGTTCCGCCTCCGGAAGAAGTTCTTGTGCCTGTACTCCCCTGACGCACCGTATTAGAATAATTCTGATATGTATCTGAGTAATTATACTCAGGCGCTGTGCCACTGTAATTCTGATAACCACTTGCCCGATTGTTATATCTGGAAGCATCTCTTGAAAATCCCCTGAAATAGTAGAAACTATGATAATGCCTTGATGTTGTAGGTGTGGCATGGTAAGGGTCTGTGGTACTTTGATATGTATAAGCCCTGCTGCTTACCTGTATCATAGTTTTTCCTTCTTCGCTCTCATACACCAGACAGTACTCATACTTTGTTAGAATTGCCACACTTTCATCCTCTGTATTTTCCTGTACATCTTCGGTTTTTCCATCAATCGCCATAATAATATCTTTTGCCGCCATTTCTATGGAGCGATGGGTGCTATATACATCCGCTTTCTCATCTTCATTCAAATCTGAAGTAATGGACGTTTCATAAGAATAAAAAGATGAGTCTTTCAAGTAATTTCGAATTTCCTTTTTTGATACACTTCTGGTAATTGCCCATATTCCCCACGCCATGACTGCTATTAGAACTAATGCAATGATTTTATTGGTAGTTCTTTTCTTATTTTTCACCGACTGGGGATGTCTTGGCTGGCAATTATTATAATCCACACGAAACTGGCGATTTCCTGCCTGCTGCAAATCACTGGCAACTTCAATCTCATCTTTATCCAGATAATAGCCCTTTGCGTACTCTGTTTCACCGTCCCAATGTTCCACGGACATCAAATATTCCCCTGTACTGTCTTCGTACTCTGTATAAGAAGCTTTCTCCCCCTGCTCTGCGTCCACATTGCCAAACCAGCCTAACACCTCTTCTACACCGGAGTCTGCATTTTTCCAGCCTTGGGCATCCAATTCTTCTTCTGAAAATCCCTTACTGTCGCATGATGTATAAATTGCATACTCATCATAAATTTCATCCACGCTTAACCAGCGTTCCTTTCCGTTCTGAAGATTTTGTACATAATATTCTGTCCAGCGGGCTCCGTCACTGCGGTTTACAAGCTCAATGCCCCCTAAAACCTGATAAAGTTCTCCTTCGATTTTAATGCGGTCGCCTTTTCTGAATTTCAGTGCTTCTTCCATCTTATTCCCCCTCTCTCCTTATTCTTTCCACTTTTTTAACAGCAGTCTCACAAACTCTGCCGACTTTTCCGATACTTTTTTACAGTTTTCCTCAAAATTATCTTTTGCTTCTTTATCGGTACAACCTGTAATTGCTCTTACTGCCAGAAAAGGAGCTTTTCTTCTCCCCTCTTTCACTTTGCATAAATTCACTGTGTTTTTATAGGTTTCAGTATACAGGAAAACGGAAAATATAGCCAGAAATTTTTTTATGATTTACGCTATTGCTATGGATGAAAAAGTGGGATATTATAATAATAAAAGAAAGAAGGTTGAAGCAGTACAAATAGAATACAGCAAAAAAGCAGTAAAATATATAAACTCTGCGGATAAACTTACGAAAAAAGCGCTTAAAAGAAGCAATTGAAAAAATCCCTTTAGGTGATATTAAAAAATTAAAAGGTATAAATGAAGCTTATAGGCTTCGTGTTGGTGATTTAAGAATTCTTTTTTCAATGAAAAACGATATTATTTACATCGAAAATATTATCCCACGAGGTCAGGCATATAAAAGATTGTAGGGGGTTTTAAATATGAGTCTGGAAACGTTAAAAAATCTAATTGAACTAGTACCTGAAAGCGATATTGATGTACTCTATAAGGTTATTATCAAATTCATTCCAGAAGTTGAGCCAGAACCAGATGAACTGGCTGCTCTATTAGAGGGAAGACAAGATAGAAAAGAAAATGGAACAATTTCTCATAATGACATTGATTGGGATTTGTAAAACATAAAAATCACAAAACAGAGCTGTCACGTTAAATATCGTTCAGAAAAATTCTGAATATGTATTTAATGCGACAGCTCTCTTTGTTTACAATTTAGAATACCCATATCCGTTTACAATGGCATCAATTTTTTCATGTCTCTTGCACATCGGACAATCCTGTGCATGATAGGACTCATAATTTGGAATATCCTGTTTGTGGAAAACTGCATTAATGTCAATTCCTACCACTTTATTTACCGCACTGAAAATAGATGATACACCCTGAATTTTTCCTCCGTAATACAAAACACTTTCCATACACTGGCGAAGTGTTTCCCCCGTGGTAATGGAACCCATTAAAATAACTACGTTTCGATTTCTTACCATGTGCTGGACATTATCACGGAATAATATCTGACCATTCTGATGAAATTCAGGAGTTACAATATAAATGGTTTTATGTGCATTCATGGAAAGCACTCCTGCCTGTGCCAGCTCTTCTGCCAGAAATGCTCCTACAACTTCAAGTCCGTCCAGACAGATAATAGAGTCTACCGGAGTTGTAGTTTCATATCGCTCTGCTAATACAGCGGCAATTCTACCAGCTTCCGCACATCTTGTTTTCATAGTAGTCATGTCCAAATAATGAGTAATATGAGACTGTGAAGTTACAAAATGTCCTGGAATAACCTTTAACTGGATTTTTTCATCGCTTTTCGCGTACACCTTAAACATCCTTTTCTCCATAAAAATCCCTCCTTGCTAAAGTTTTCTGATAATTATATTTTATCAGCTTTTTAAGAAGAAATAAAGAATGTTTTTCTTTATATTTTCTAATCTTTTTCTATATCTCTATCCAATATCTCCTCGTCAATCTCTTTTTCCCATCTACCACATTCTCTATTTTGTCTTGCATCACTCCACCATTTTTTTCAATAACAGCGATAGAACCATAATTATCATCTTTGCAGGTAAGCAATATTTTTTTTAACGGCAAATTTTTCCTAATATAAAGAATGGCCTGCCGAAGCATTTCCGTTCCAATTCCCTGCCCCCATTTATCATATCGCACACCATAACCTACATGTCCGCCCAGTCGTTCTAAATTTTCTGTAAGTTCATGGCGAATGCTTATTTCACCCAAAAATTCCTGTTCATCTACAAACCAAAGACAGGTAGCAGGAACCCAGCCATTTGGCAAGTTTTTTCCCTTTTCCATATCTTCTGTGTATTTTGCCATCTGCTCAAAAGGCATATCAAAAAATTCATATAATTTGATATTCTTTTCTTTATATATTTCTGCTGCCCTATAATAACTTTCTGCATACTTCTTATCTGGTTTAATAAGCTTCATAATGTATTTTTCCCCTCTCCAATTCTTCCAAAGTATGCGCTTTCGGATGTTCTTCCAAAATCCCTATGGAAAGAATAGCCTCTAAAACATACTCGTTGGGTACACTTAATAATGTGCGGCAATATGCTTCTGTACTTTCTCCGTTTTCTGCTTCCCGCAGTCTTCCCTGTATCCAGCAGCTTCCAAGTCCGAGACTGTCTGCCATTAAATGCATATTGCTCATAGCAATGGAGCAATCCTCCACCCACACATCTGTTTTGTCCGGATTTGCAAATACCAAAATTGCACAGCCGGCATTTTTCAACATCTTTGCTGCTCCGACTCTGCAGTGAGACAGTTTTTCAAGTGTTTCTTTCTCCTGCACTACCACAAATTCCCATGGTTTTTTATTTCTTCCTGACGCTGATAAAAGTCCTGCCTGTAAAATTTTATCCAGTTTTTCCTTTGGGATTTTTTCTCCTGTATAATTTCTTACACTTCTTCTATTCTGCATTATCTGTAATAAATTCATAAACAAATCCCCTCTTTCCTATCAATCTATACTTTTTACAATATTTTACCGCATTGGACCGTATATAACAAGAAAACTTTTCTAAAAATCTATTATTTTCTGCAAATTTTAGTTCCCTTTCCTTCCATTTATGGTATAATTTATATACAAATATAAGATGAAAGGAGTTGTTTTTATGAAAGCGAAAAAAATAGCAGCAATCAGTTCTGCAATCATTTTTGGTGTATCAACTGCACTTACAGGAATGCCTACCACCACATTAGCGCAAGAGCAAACTGTAACAGAAGAAGCAACTGCAACTGAAGGTCAAAAAGCGGAAGCTCAAGAACCTTCAACAGTCCCCGAAACTCAGGAGAAACCACAAACTCAAGAGCCGACTACTACTCCTGAAGCTCAAGAGAAACCACAAACTCAAGAGCCGACTACTACTCCTGAAGCTCAAGAAAAACCGCAAACTCAAGAGCCGACCACTACTCCTGAAGCTCAGGAAAAACCGCAAGCTCAAGAACCCGCAACAACTCCCGAAGCTCAGGAAAAACCAACAGGTATTTCTATTGATGAGAAAAACTTTCCTGATGCCGTTTTCCGCAAATATATAGAAAATAAAATTGACAAGGAAAACAATTCAAAAGGTATTTTAACACAAGCTGAAATCAATAGCGTGACCTCTATGATGCTTTCCAGTTTAGACATCTCAGATACAAAGGGAATTGAATACTTTACAGAATTACAGACTCTCAGCATCTATAATTCTAATTTGTCCTCTTTTTCCTTAAAAGGACTAAAAAAATTAACAAAGCTCTCGATAACATCTAATAAAAAACTGACTACTCTAAACCTTTCTGATTTACCGAATTTGGAAATTTTGGATTGTTACAGTAATCATCTGTCTTCCATTGATGTTTCCAATTTCAAAAAGCTTCGTGAAATAGACTATCATGGCAATCTCGAACTCACTACTCTTGATTTTAGAGGCTGCGATAGCTTAGAAGTCGGTTACCACTCTGTCAGCCAGGAAACAGTTTATATCTCAGCCGGTATGACAAAATATGTCGGCTGTAACCTTGTATCCTATCATACCGGCAATATGGTTATTGACTTGGATGGATTTTACACAGTAAATCCAGATGGCAGTAAATCCGTAGATTTAAGTAAAGTGATTTCTCCTGCCCTCATCAACGTTTTGGCAAAGGAAAATCACTCCTCTTTTAACAAAGATACAAGTATCCTTACCATACCTGCCGGCGATAAACAAACAATCTTACAGGCAGGAAAAGATAATAACAACAAACCAACCCATTGGACATTCTATACTGAAATTACTGCTGTAAATGACTGTACTGTAAAGTTTGACACTATGGGTGGAAGTATTGTAGAAGACCAGATTATTGCCAATGGAAAAACAGCTACAGAACCATCGGCTCCTACAAAAGATGGATACCTTTTTAAAGGATGGTATCTGGATAAGGAATTTTCAAATCCTTATGATTTTACCACACCTGTGACAAAGGATATTACATTATATGCCCTTTGGGAAAAAGAAGCTGCTGCAAATACCCCGCCGACAATTACAGCAAACGACATAACATTAACCGTTGGCGATACCTTTAATCCTTTGGATTACGCAGCTGCTTCCGACAAAGAAGACGGCGAAATCAAACTTACCAATGACAATGTAATAAAAAATGACGTAAACACTGCAAAAGCAGGTACTTACCATGTCACTTATAAGGTTACGGACAAAAACGGTGCTTCAACAGAAAAAACAATCACCATAACCGTCAATCCAAAACCTGCCAAAATCAACACACCGCCTGTTATCGATGCAAAAGATATCACATTGACGGTCGGCGATAAGTTTAATCCTTTAGACAAAGTAACCGCAACCGATAAAGAAGACGGAAAGCTGAAGCTTACCAAGGATAACGTAATAAAAAATAATGTGGACACCTCCAAGGCAGGAACTTATTCTGTTACCTATAAGGTTACAGATAAAGACGGCACTTCTGTGGAAAAGACCATTAAAGTAACCATAAAGGAAAAGAAAACCGAGAAAAAAACAGCTCCGAAAACAGCTGATATGGCAAATATAGGTCTGCTTGGCTCCATGTTTGCCGGTTCTGCGGGTGTCTTGTCCTTATCTCTCGGAAAGAAACGCAGAAGAAACAACAAATAAAAACAACATCACAGAAAGGCTGGATTTTATATGAACTCTTTGCAAAAGCAACATTTAATCTTAATTGGTTTTATGGGAACAGGAAAAAGCACCGTTGCCCGCCAGTTAAGCAGACAATTAGAACTTCCGTTTTTTGAAATGGATGAAATGATTGTTCAGGAACAGGGAATGGAAATTTCCAATATTTTTCAGGAAAAAGGAGAAGCTTACTTTCGTGATTTAGAAACAGCGCTTTTAAAAAAGCTTCTCCAAGAAGAAAAAGGAATTCTGTCCTGCGGCGGCGGAATTATACTGCGTGACGAAAATATTCAGGCAATGAAAAAGCACGGCACTGTTATTCTTCTCACTGCAAAACCGGAAACCATTTTAAAAAGAGTGCAGCATAACCAATCCCGCCCTGTTTTAAACGGAAAGAAAAATATCGACGATATCACAAAATTGATGAAAGAAAGAGAAGAACGCTACCACATGGCTGCCGATATTCTCATTTCCACAGACGGAAAATCGCTTTCTCAGATTTGTGAAGAAATCACAACTATGGTTACAAAATAATTTTTCATAACTTCATGAAAAAAATATTGATACATTTTATGCTCAGTCTGCGCTCGCTTTGAGCTTGTAATCTCAAAGTGTGCTCGACAAATTCGCTAAAAATGTATCAATATTTTTTGTTTCATAGGAGATTGCGCAACAGCGCAATCTCCTAATGTGTCATTTTTATTTCTTAGTCTTCCTCGTCTTCCGTTTCTTCTTGTTCTTCTTCCTCTGTATCCTCCGGTTCTTGATTTTCCTGTGCCGACGTCTCCGGTTTCTTATTTTCCTGTTCCGTCACCTCCGGCTCTTCCGGTTCTTCTGTTTCCGGCTCTATATCCGTCTCCTCACTGTCAGGTTCATCCTCCTCTGAAAAGCTTTCATCTTCTTCATTTTCCGGCTCCTCTGCATCTTCTATATCCGTTTCTGTATTCTCCTCGTCATCTTCCTCTGCCGGTTTTGGTTCTGCTATGATTTTCTTTCCCGTGATAATATCTGTTTTTTGTTTTTTATCAGGTTCTTGAATTTCTTCTATTTTTCCTTTCATATAAGTTACATTCTCGTTTCCGAAAATTTTCTGTAAAGCTTCTTCAAGTTCTTTTGAAACCTTTTCGTCTTCTTTATACATTGCGTAAACAACTGTCAAGCTACCATCCGCATCACGGAGTTCTTCTGCGATTTCTTTTAAATCCTGAAGTTTTTGACCTTCTAAATCCTTTAAGGCTTTTAAAGACACGGTATCATCGTAAGAATAAGCATCTTGAATTTTATAATTTTTATCAATTTTCACGCTGACTGATTTTACACCTTCTAATTCCACCATAGCATATACCTGTTGGCTAAATTGTGGCAGCAGCAAAGAAGTGATGCAAAGAAGGATAGCTGCCGCAATGGCTGCTGCTTTTTGCCACTGCAATGTCCGCACCTTTTTGTACCGATCTTCTTCCAGCACATAGACAGCAGCTCCTACTTTCATTCCCGCTTTCTTTTTTATACGAATAATCTCCCCATCTTCTGTCATTGCTAATGCGTATCCGTCTTTTATTTCCAAAATAATCACTTTATGATACATTTTTACACCTCGTTCCCCTTATCCAATACAAAAGACTTGGAAATTCCTTTGCAAAAATAATCATTGCGCCAAGAATAAAGCTTTTGCTTCGTTTGATTACCTTCTCTGTAAGCTCTGCCAGAACAGCTACCCTTCGTATGGGAAGTTTTCGTTTTCTGTACGTTTCTTCTACGATTTCTTCATCCTTTCCTGCTTTTTCGGCTGCATCTAAAGCTGTTTCTCTTGTATCCTTATGGCGAGGCGCTTCATCTGCCAGTTTTTCAAAGGTCAGCCCAAAGAAAAGAAGCTCCTTTTGATATTTTAAAATTTCCTGTTTCAGATGATTATCCTGCTCCTCTGCCTCTTCTGCCTGAAAATCCTGCCCTGTCTCATAAAGCGCATCCAGAGACACCACCTTTTCGTGCTTCTTTTCTTTTTCCACATAATTTTTTAATCTGCTGACAATTACCAGCTTTGCAAAAGCTAAAAATACACCTTTTTCCGGCTGATATTTTTCTATGGCTTCTGTAAATGCCAAAAGTGCAATTTCAAACTCTTCATCATTTTCAATAGAAATATAACGTCCTGTAAAGCTGCTGACTGTTTTTATCAAAAAAGCCATATACTTTTCAATCAGGTATTCTATATTTTCTATACTGATTTCTTCTTCCTGCCCCATGGTAACTCCTTTTCCGTTTTCCTGCCGTATATTTTCTTAACTATTTTGAGCCAGAAGATTAACGCTGTCAATACCTCCCATGCCAAAAACTGCCTCTATGATTTGATTGCCTCTTTCTTCAGGAAGCTGTACCTCATAAACAATCTCAAAAGACTCTGCCAGAATATTTTTTGCTCTAATCTTTACACTTTCTGTCTGTTCTTTTACCAACTCCTGCATTTTGTCCAAATCCGTATGACTGCCTCGAATTACCATAAGCATGGCTGCCTGCTTTGCCGCTCTTTTCTTTGTTCCAATCATCACACATGCCAGTATCAGAGAACCGGCTGCACCGATAAAATAACTCTGAGTAGCCGCTGCCAAACCGATTGCCATAGACCAAAAAATAAATCCGATATCTCGGGTGTCTTTAATATTGGTACGAAAACGTACAATGGAAAGTGAGCCCAACATCCCCAGAGACAACGCCAGATTGGATTGTATCAAATCCATCAGCACCGTAGAAATCAGCGCCATTGTCACTAAGGTAACGGCAAATTGGGGCTGATAGCTTTCCTTGGTATTTGCCAGCCGATATGCGCCATACAAAATCACAGAAAGGAGCAACGCTGCCGCAAGACTGATTAAAATTGTTATAGGTTCGGGTTTCTGGTTAATCATATTAAATATTTCTTTCATATTGCCACCTCATTCTTTCTCAATCAAACAAACATTTACTTCTTTTCCATCTAAAATAAAATCAATACCAAGCTGATTTCCCTCTGAATAATATGGTTTTACACCGCATTTTTCTAAATTTTCCTGCGTTTTGGTATTTACGGACTCCGGATTTTCTTCTGCATTTCCGGTAATTATTCCGTATTCCGGATTTACTCGTTTTAAAAGCGCAGGACTTGTTGCATCCTCTTCTCCATGATGGCCCAGCTTTAAAATATTTGCAGAAATTTTTCGATTTTCTGACAGGTACTCTGCTTCTTCCTCTTCTTCCATATCTCCTGTAAAAAGGCAAGCTGTTTTCCCATAAACTAAACGCATTACTACCGAATTATTGTTTTCATTTTCATAATTTGTTTTATCGGGAAGCCAGATTTCTCCGGTTGCACCTCCCAAGTCAAGGGCTTCTCCGCCTGCCAGCTCTGTAACCGATACGTCGTATTCCTTTGCCAGAGCTTTTGCATCTGTTTTTTTATACGAAACATCATCTTTCCCTGACAGATAAAGCTTTTTTACCGAATATTCCTGTAACAGCATCTCCAAATTTCCAGCATGGTCCTTGTGTCCGTGGGAGAGAAAAATTCCTTCCAGCTCTTTTACTCCCTTTTTCTGAAGCACTGCCAAAATTTGCTCTCTGTCTTCCTTTTTTCCTGTATCCCACATATAAAAATTTTTATCCGGTGTTTCGATTAAAAAAGCGTCTCCTTTTCCTATTGTGATAAAAGAAATCGTCAAGGTTCCTTCAAATTTTTCTTCTTTTTCTCTGCATCCAAACAACAGACAGCTGAAAAATAATATTCCCACACACAATCCTAATCTATATTTCATAATGCCCTCCTGCTCTTATGCAACCTTTGTCTTCGGCGATAAAATATTTACGCCGTGAATACCTTCCATTTTGCTGATTTTACACAGCAGATTTTCTTCCTCCTTTTCTTCTACTCGCACCTTATATACCAGTTCAAAGGTATCTGCAAATACATTTTTACTCTGCACAGAGCTGCCCTGCGCCTGTCCCAGCATTTCCTGTACAGGCTCTAAGGTCTGCTTTTCCCCACGTACAATCACCATTCTGGATTTTTTCCGCTCAAAGCTGTGATTAAAAATCAGCAATACCGTACCCAACAGCAAGGAACTGACAAAGGAAACTGCAAATGCACCTACTGCCGAAGAAATTCCAATGGACAATGCCCAAAAGACAAATCCTAAATCCCTAGGGTCTTTTGTATTGGTTCGAATTCTGCAAATAGATAAAGAACCCAACACGCCTAAGGACAGCATAGGATTGTCCTGAATTAAAGTCAGTAAAATTGTAGAAACAAATGCCAGCATCAAAAGTGTAATATTAAACCGCCTGTTATAGGTCAGTGCATCGTGGCAAAAACGATACACAAGCATCATCAAACCTCCTGTAAAAAGTGTAAATACAATACTGATTGCCAATTCTATATTTCCATTCATGTTTTTCACCCTTTCCGTTAATAATAATATTCTTTTAAAAGCTGCCTTGACGTTCCGAATTTGCTGGGAGGCTTTTTACTCAAGTCGCATTGTGCCAACACATCCTGTATCTGTTTAAATAAAAATCGGTCGTATTTGATTTCCAAAATTGTCTGGTCTTTTGGCATGGCTGATTTAAAATTTAATTTATCACTGTATAAGTCATAGCAAAAATCACAATACCTTAAATGATTATCCAGCGTAATTCTGGTATTAAAATTCTCGTGTGTGTATGCCCTCCTGTCATACTCAATAAGGGAAACAGGGCGGTACAGCCTGCTTGTCATCAAATCATAGGCGTATCCTGCCACATCGCTGTCATAATTTAAAAGCGCTGTAAAATCTCTCTTTAAAAGCCGCTGCGCATCTTCTCTGGATATTACTAAGCTCTCCTTTAGTTCTCTTCCAAAGCTTTTCCTTTTCAGTTCAAATTTCGCTGTGGCATCCTCCGTATGGTAAATCCTCACACGAATTCTCTTTTTTTCATCTGCCCCTCTTTTCTTATCTATATAGTCCTCATTTGTAATACTGTCAAAATATACACTACGTACGGTATAGCCGTCATATCCTCCGTAAGCGTCCGGTGTTAAGATATGGTCAAGGGCATCTAATAAAAATAAACGGTCCTGCAATGACAGCAAATATTTTACTTCTTTTCTGGATACAGAAAGCTTTGTCTGCTTTTCCTGACTCATAGAAAAACCTCCTCTCGTCTTTTACTATATAATACCGAGAGCTTTTTTTATTTCGGGCCCTTTTTTGCAAAAAAATAGAGAAAAGATAAAAAAACTATCTTTTCTCCATTTTTTACTATATTTTCTTTATATGCTTTCCGCTTTTTCAAACTGACTGTTATACAGATTTGCATAAAATCCGTTTGCTGCCAAAAGGGACTGATGTGTTCCCTGTTCAATAATATCTCCGTCTTTCATAACCAGAATTAAGTCTGCATCACGAATGGTTGATAATCTGTGTGCGATGACAAAGCTGGTTCTGCCTTTCATCAGGTTATCCATAGCCGCCTGAATACGTTCCTCTGTTCTGGTATCTACGGAGGAAGTTGCCTCATCTAAAATCAGGATTTTATTGTCAGCCAAAATCGCTCTTGCAATGGTAAGAAGCTGCTTCTGTCCCTGTGAAATATTGCTGGTCTCTTCATTTAAAACCATCTGATAGCCTCCCGGCTGGGACATAATAAAGTGATGGGCATGCGCTGCCTTTGCTGCTGCAATAACCTCTTCATCCGTGGCATCCAAACGTCCGTAGCGGATATTTTCCATAATTGTTCCGTGGAACAGCCATGTTTCCTGTAATACCATTCCGAATAATTCTCTTAACTGAATGCGGTTAAAATCTTTAATGTTATGACCGTCAATGAGAATTTCACCGGAATTTACATCATAGAAGCGCATTAAAAGCTTAATCATGGTAGTTTTTCCTGCTCCGGTCGGTCCTACAATGGCAACCTTCTGTCCTGCTTTCACGTCACCGCTGAAGTCGTGAATAATCAAATGCTCCGGCTGATAGCCGAACGCAACGTGACGGGCTTCTACATTTCCTTCTATGGTTGTGATATCCACAGGATTTTCTGCTGTCTGGTCTTCTTCTTCCTCATCTAAAAATTCAAAGACACGCTCTGCCGCTGCTGCAGATGACTGAAGCATATTGGTAACCTGCGCAATCTGCTGAATAGGCTGAGTAAAGTTTCGAATATACTGGAAAAATGCCTGAATATCACCTACCATAACCTTTTCTTTAATTACTAAAAATCCACCTAAAAGAGCTACCATAACATATCCCAGATTTCCCACAAACTGCATAATCGGCATCATCATTCCTGAGAAGAACTGAGAACGCCATCCTGTGGTATACAGCTTTTCATTGGTTTTCTCAAATTCACGGATAACATCTTCTTCTTTGTTAAATGCTTTGACTACATTGTGGCCGCTGTAAATTTCTTCTACCTGCCCGTTGACTTCTCCCAGATATTTCTGCTGCTGCTGGAAATATTTCTGCGAATGTTTCATGACTTTTCCGATAATCATCATGGAAATCGGCAAAATCAGAATTGCCGCCACAGTCATATATACGTTAATGGATAGCATCATAATCAGAACACCAATCAGCATGGTAACAGAGGTAATCAACTGGGTAAAGCTCTGGTTAATACTGGTCTGCAGGGTATCAATATCATTGGTAATACGTGATAAAATTTCTCCGTGTGTTCTGCTCTCAAAGTATTTCAAAGGTATTTTATTGATTTTTACGGAAATGTCTTTTCTCAGATTATAAGTAACCTGATTGGAAATTCCCGTCATAATAAAGCCCTGAATAAACGAGAAGGCAGAGCTGATTAAATACAAGCCCAACGCAAACAGAAGAATTTCACCGATTTTTCCAAAATCAATGCCTGCTCCTCCGCTTATCTTGGAAACAAGACCTTCATACAGCTCGGTGGTTGCCTTTCCCAAAACCTTAGGACCTACAATGTTGAAAATCGTACTTCCCACTGCAAATACCATCATCACGGCAAGCTGAAGTCTGTAACGCTTCATATAGTTTAACAGCCTTTTCATTGCTGTCTTAAAATCTTTGGCTTTTTCTGCGGACATGTGTCCTCCATGTCCTCTTGGTCTTCCATTACTCATCGGCTAATTCCTCCTCTGATAACTGTGACATGGCAATCTGGCGATATACATCACAGGATTTCAAAAGCTCCTTATGAGTTCCCTGTCCTACCACATGACCTTCATCCAGAACTAAAATTTTATCTGCATGAAGAATGGTACTAATTCTCTGTGCTACAATCAGTGTAGTGGCATCCTTTGTTTCTTTTTTCAATGCCCTTCGCAATACTACATCCGTCTTATAATCCAATGCAGAAAAGCTGTCATCAAAAATATAAATCTCCGGATTTTTTGCAATGGCTCTTGCAATGGACAATCTCTGCTTCTGTCCGCCGGAAACATTGGTTCCTCCCTGTGCAATGGCTGACTGCACACCGTCTTCTTTTTCTTCTATGAAATCCCATGCCTGCGCAATTTCAGCTGCTCTTTGTACTTCTGCTTCTGTGGCAGCCTCTTTTCCGTAACGGATATTGGAGTCAATAGTGCCGGAAAACAGCACACCTTTTTGCGGTACATAGCCAATTCGTTCTCTTAATTCATGCAACGGCATCTGTCGGATATCCACACCGTCTACCAAAATTCTTCCTTCTGTCACATCAAAAAATCTCGGAATAAGATTTACCAGCGTGCTCTTGCCACTTCCTGTACTTCCGATAAACGCAACCGTTTCTCCTCTTTTTGCAGAAAAACTAATATCCGTAAGAGAATTTCCGTCTGCACCGGGATAAGCAAAGCCCACATGTTCAAAGACCACTTCACCTTTTTGTTCTTCTTTCGGCTGCACCGGATTTTCTTCGTCTTTAATGCTGACTTCTGTTTCCATAATTTCATTGATACGTTTTGCCGCTACATTGGCTCTCGGTATCATAATAGACATCATAGTAATCATCAGAAATGCCATAATAATCTGCATTGCATACTGCATAAATGCCATCATATTACCTACCTGCATATTGCCCGCGTCTACGGCATGAGAACCGTTCCACACAATTAAAACGGTAATGGCATTCATCAAAAGCATCATAAACGGCATCATAAATGTCATACAGCGGTTTACAAAAAGATTGGTTTTTGTCAGCTTTGCATTGGCATCCTCAAAACGTTCTTCCTCATGCTTTTCTCGACTGAAAGCTCGAATAACCGGCACACCGGTAAGGATTTCTCTTGCTACCAGGTTCAACTCGTCAATTAAATACTGAAGCTTTGTAAATTTCGGCATAACCAGCTTGAAAACAAGGAAAACAAACAGTGTAATCACAACCACTGCCAGCGCTAAAATCCATGTCATGGATGCGTCTGTCTGGAACACCTTATATACACCGCCAATTCCTAAAATCGGCGCATACAGAACAATACGAAACAGCATGGTAAAGAGCATCTGTACCTGCTGCACGTCATTGGTGCTTCTGGTAATCAAAGAAGCAATGGAAAAATGGTTTAATTCCTCTCCTGAAAAAGAAATCACCTTGCGATAAACACTGTTTCTTAAATTTCTTCCCAATGTTGCCGCAACCTGTGAAGACAAGAAGGTAACCATAACGGCTGCTGCCATGGCAAGAAATGCCAGTCCCAGCATCTTTAAACCACTGAATAAAATATAATTCGTCTGGAGCTTATCCATATCCTGCCCCTGCTGCTTATATTCCTCCTGCACAAAGCTTACGGCTTTTTGCGTAATAATAGAGTCCGGAATTTCTTCAAGCTTTGCTCTGGCATCTTCTAAAAAAGCTTCTCTCTGCTCCTTGGGCATCTGCGCTGCTGCCTGAAGCTCCTCTTCCTTCATACTGCCTGCAATCAGCTCCGGAATACCCAAAATGCTATTGAGTTCCTCTCTTTCCTCTTTTGTGGTTTTCTTTAACCGATACTGCTCATCCTCTATTTCATAAGCGTTTAATACCGTATCCTGTTCCTCCTGCTCCATAAACAACAGCAGTGTTTCCAAATTTTTCTGTTCAATGGTCTCTGGCACTCCGTCTTCCACGCCTTTTTGCTGAATTCCTACATTTACAATCTTAGATGTATAATCCGGCAAAGACAAATCGCAAAATGCCTGAACAAATAAAAGAAGGATAATCATTACAATGTAATGCCATCGTTCTTTCATATAATGAAACATTTTTAACATAGTGTCCTCCTTTACTGCCTACATACAACAATGGTGCTTATCATCTCCGCCCAAGTTTTTAATCATCTGGTCAAAAAAGCGTTTCATGAGACACATTTCACTCTCTGAAAAACCGGAAAAGACCATTTTTTCATTTTCTTCCACACATTTTCTGGATTTTTCAATCATTTTCTTTCCCTGTGCCGTAAGATAAATACGCACCATTCTCTGGTCATGCTCATCATTTCTTCTCTCAATAATCCCTGCTTTCTCCATACGCTTCATGGAAACTGCCACGGTAGGGGCGCTGATATGCAGTTCTTCTGAGATTTCCTTCTGGCTCATACCATCCCGCTTATCCAATAAAATCAGCAGTGGAATTTGCTTGGGATGAATGCCTGTTTCACTTAAAATCTTAAATGTATTTCTGTAATACAGATGGGTAAGCTGCACAAATTTTCCATGCAGACTGTCATCCTTCTCCATTTTAATTTTTATGCTCCTTTCCTTCATACAGTGAATACGAAGTTTTCGCTATATTATTTAGTCGACTAACTTATATTATGGCAGAAGTTATGAAATATCAAGCAGATTTTTGATATTTTACACTTTTTTTAGAAATAAGTCACATGATATTTATTAGTCAGCTAATTTAATTTCTTATATAACGAGAAAAGAACTGCCACTCGATTATTTCTTCATGTGACAGTTCTGTTTATAACGTTCGTTTTTCTTTATAATTTCTGATGATATCCTGCAAAAAAGTCTCTTAATTTTCCCGTTGCCTTTCTCAATTCCTCTACACTTGGCAGATACACAATTCTGAAGTGATCCGGCTCTCCCCAGTTAAATCCCTTTCCATGTGTAATAAGTACCTTCTTTTCTTTTAAAAGATCTAAAGCAAACTTTTCATCATCTAAAATGTTGAATTTTTTTGTGTCCATTTTCGGGAAAATATAAAACGCTGCTTTTGGTTTCACTGCAGATAATCCGGGGATGTCATTAATTGCGTTATAAATATATTCTCTCTGCTCATAAATTCTGCCCCCCGGCATTAAATATTCATTTACACTCTGATAACCACCTAAAGCAGTCTGAATAATTGCCTGTCCCGGAACATTGGAACAAAGACGCATATTAGAAAGCATATTTAAGCCTTCAATATAACCTTTTGCCTTTTCCTTCGCACCGCTTAACACCATCCAGCCACATCGAAATCCTGCTATCATATGAGATTTTGAAAGTCCGTTTAGGGTAATGCAAAATACATCCGGTGCTAAAGAAGCAATGGAAGTATGTTCAATTCCGTCAAACACCAGTCTGTCGTAAATCTCATCAGAGAAAATCATCAGCTCATGCTCTCTTGCGATTTCTACAATTTCCTGCAAAAGCTCTTTTGGATATACTGCTCCTGTAGGATTATTGGGATTAATCAATACAATTGCTTTTGTTTTATCTGTTATTTTGCTCTTAATATCTTCAATATCAGGATACCACTCTGACTGCTCATCACAAATATAATGTACCGGTGTTCCTCCTGCTAAAGAAACACAGCCTGTCCAAAGTGGATAATCAGGTGACGGCACTAAGATTTCATCGCCATTGTCTAAGAGTCCCTGTGTCACCATATTAATTAACTCACTGACACCATTTCCCGTATAAATATCATTAATTGTCACATTGGGAATTTTTTTAATCTGACAATACTGCATAATCGCTTTTCTCGCAGAAAAAATCCCCTTGGAATCTGAATAACCCTGTGAATCCCGAAGCGTATATATCATATCTAAAATCACTTCTTCCGGGGCTGAGAATCCGAATGGCGCAGGATTTCCAATATTCAGTTTTAAAACGTCAATACCACTTTCCTGCATACGGTTTGCTTCATCTAAAACCGGTCCTCTTACATCATAACATACGTTTTCTAGTTTTGATGATTTCTGAAATGTTCTCATAACTCTGCCTCACTTTGTTTTTATTGGATTGATTTTATCACTTTACTTTAAGAAACTCAACTGTTTTCCTTGATTTTTTTGAAATAATCCCTGATATTTTGCTCGTATCCATTCTCAGTAGGACTATAAAATACTCTTCCCTGAAGTTCCGAAGGCATATACTGTTGTTCTACATAATGGTTAGGATAATCATGAGCATATTTATATCCTGCTCCATGTCCCATTTTAGATGCCCCTTTATAATGAGCATCCTGCAAATGTACCGGCACAGTAGTTTTTGTATTTTTCACCGCTTCCATAGCCTCTGCAATAGCCATATAAGCTGCATTGCTCTTTGGCGCAGATGCTACATAAGTCACTGCCTGTGCCAATGGAATTTGTGCCTCCGGCATGCCAAGACGCTCCACCGCCTGTGCCGCTGCCACTGCAACCTGCAGCGCCTGAGGATCTGCATTTCCAACATCTTCTGCAGCGCAAATCATAATACGGCGGGCAATAAATTTAATATCTTCTCCTGCATACAGCATTTTTGCCAAATAAAATACTGCTGCATCCGGATCTGAACCTCGCATACTTTTAATAAAAGCAGAAATAGTATCATAATGATTATCTCCAGTCTTATCATAGCGGACAACTCTCTTTTGAATACACTGGGAAGCCGTTTCTAAATCAATATGTATCTTGCCATCTTCACTTTTTTGTGTGGTAAGTATACCCAATTCAAGGGCATTTAAAGCAGCTCTTGCATCTCCTCCTGCAATATCTGCCAGAAAATTTTTGGCATCCTCATGGAGAACTGCGTGATAGCTTCCCATGCCCCTTTCACAATCAGAAACCGCTCTCTCTAAAAGTTTACAGATATCCTCTTTTTCCAAAGGTTTCAATTCAAAAACAATGGAACGGGAAAGAAGCGCTCCATTCACTTCAAAATAAGGATTTTCTGTTGTTGCCCCTATTAAAATCAAGGTACCGTCTTCTACAAATGGCAGTAAATAATCTTGCTGACCTTTATTAAAACGATGAATTTCATCTACAAAAAGTATCGTTTTCTTTCCATACATTCCCAAGTACTGCTGGGCTTCCTTCACCACTTCTTCCATGTCCTTTTTGCCGGCTACTGTGGCATTAATCTGCTTAAATCTGGCGCTGGTGGTATTGGCAATGACTTTTGCCAAGGTAGTTTTTCCTGTTCCCGGTGGTCCATAAAAAATAACACTGCCCAGCTTATCTGCTTTAATGGCCCGGTATAGCAACTTATCCTTGCCGATAATATGTTCCTGCCCTGCCACTTCCTCTAAAGTAACAGGTCTCATTCTGGCTGCCAGAGGTGACTCATTTTCCAGTGTCTGCTCCTTCATATAATCAAATAAATCCATCTCTGTTTCTTCTCCTCTATTCTAAAAGTAATTCATCTACAGTAACAAACTCATATCCTTTTTCCTGTAAAATATCTACAATACGAAGCGCTGCCTCTACAGAGGAAGCATAAATATCGTGCATTAAAATAATATCACCTTCTTTCACATCTTTCACTACCCTTTTTACAGTTTTCTCTACATTTTCTGTTGTCCAGTCCAATGAGTCCACATTCCATGACACCGGTATCATAGTAATATCAAAATCTAAGTTTTTTTTCCATTCTCCAAAAGGCGGACGTACAAAAGAGGTACAAATGCCTACAGTATCATAAATTTTATTACAAGCCATTATAACTTCTTCTTCTGCCTCTTTCTCTGAAATTCCCTTTAAATTCACATGATGATAAGTATGGTTTCCAATAAGATGACCTTCTGCTTTCATCCTCTTTACTACATCTTCCCTTCCTTCTATGTTCTGCCCAATGAGAAAAAAAGTTGCCTGCACACCCCTCTCTTTTAATCCGTCTAAAAGTCTCTCCGTATAAATTTCATGCGGACCATCATCAAAGGTCAATGCAATTTCCGGGTGATCCTGATCCGAAAGCTCATTTACTGTTTCTACGGCCCGTTCCATTCCTTTTTCCCCTACCCAAAACAGAACAAAAAAACACAGGATTAAAACTATTTTTTTCATAATTACCCTCTGATTATCATCACTCTATTATATTCTTTCTTGACAGAAACAACACCTTAACCTTACAATATTTTTGATTTAAACAAATAAGAGGAGCATTTATGAAAAACAAAAAATCATTATTTCTATTTACCATTGGACTATTATTTGTAACCCTTTTAGGTTTCGCTGCGATTTATGAAAAAAAACAGCAGCCGGATGAACCCATTTCTGCCACTGCTTTTAAATTAAATACTGTTGTCACCGTAAATATTTATGACTCTGCAGATAAAAAACTTCTGGATGAAGTGATGGAATTATGCGATCAATATGAAAAACTTTTTAGCAGAACATTAAGCTCCAGTGAAATTTCCCAGCTAAACAATCAAACTCTAAAACAGGAAAACGGTGCTTTCATCCTTTCCTCTGAGACAGCAGAATTAATTTCAAAGGGACTCTACTATGGAAGTCTCTCAGATGGTGCTTTTGACATTGCCATTGCACCCATATCTTCTCTGTGGGATTTTACCTCAGAAGAAAAAAAAGTGCCTGCTGACGAAGCTATCCAGGCAGCTCTTCCTTTAGTAAACTATGAAGATGTATCAATAGAAGGAAACAAACTGACTTTTGCCAAAGAAGGCATGGGGCTTGATTTGGGAGCGATTGCAAAGGGATATATTGCAGATAAAATGAAAGAGTTTCTGGTATCAAAAGGAGTAAAAAGCGCTACTATCAATCTCGGCGGAAATGTTCTTTGTATCGGCAAAAAGCCGGATAATACCCCTTTTCGTATTGGAATTCAAAAACCTTTTGCAGACAGAAGTGAAACCATTGCAGTCCTTGATATTGAAGATAAATCCGTAGTTTCCTCCGGTATTTATGAACGTTATTTTGAAAAAGACGGAGCTTTCTATCATCATATTTTAAATCCTGATACAGGCTATCCTTACAATAATCATCTGGTGTCTGTAACGATTATTTCCGACCAGTCTGTAGATGGAGATGGACTTAGCACCTCCTGCTTTGCTCTTGGTCTGGACAAAGGTTTGGAATTAATCAACAGCCTTCCTGATGTTCATGCAGTTTTCATTACAGACGATTATCAACTGCATTACAGTGATCATTTTCAAGAAGAATTAAAGATTACTTATATGAAATAAAACATCGAAACACTTATAAAGCTGTCACTTTAAGTGTATATCAAAAATGTATATGCATTCCTGATTACTGCTTAATGTGACAGCCTTATTTTTCAAATTTTTCTCTTATTCTCTGCCCGGTTTCGAATTATGTTTGTCCTTTACTTATGCATTTCTTACCCATTTTCCAGAGGCGTCTACATAATATCCGTCAATCCATTGATCAGTTGCCATACTTCCGTCAGACTTCACATAGTAATCTCCAATCCACTGAGAAGTTGCCATACTTCCATCTCCATGTAAATAATACCAGTTGTTTTCCACTGATACCCAGCCGGTTTCCATTGCTCCATCACTATTCATATAATACCAATGATTTCCTACCAGTACCCAGCCGGTTTCCATTGCTCCGTCTTCATTGAAATAATACCATGTTCCGGAAATTAATTTCCAGCCAACTGCCTTTTTTCCGTTTTCATAGTACTGCCAGCCTTCCGCAGTTTCCTGCCAGCCTTCCTTTTTAACATTTTCTACTGCTTCTCTTAATTTTGCTGTTGCTAAATCAATTTCCTCTTTTGGTGTAATTACCGCAGATATTAATTGGACCGCTTCATCATATGCTGCTTTTACTTCAGGCACTGCCATCAATTTTTCTCTATCTGCATTTACTTCTGCCATTAACTTTGTAATCTCATCTTTATTGCAAATATCGATAACAGGTTCTGGATTTCCCCATTCATAACCTGTTAAATCTGTTCCATAGCCATACATAGTAAACTGAAATCTCAATACATCCCCATCTTTAGGTTCATAAGCAGAAATTCCATATCCTACTTCTTCGCCGTTTACATGATACATCCATCCAGAAAGATTACTGTAGTCAAATTCACCCAACGCATCATCATCATTCCCATATTCTTTGGCTGTTTCTGTTGTCACCATCCCATTACTAAGTTTTTCAATATATTCAGGTACTACTACCTTATCTGTTCCTAAATCACCACCTACAATAGCTTCTAAATATGAGTCTTGCCCTACAAAGTTCTCTTTACCAATCACTTTTTTCAACAAAGTTGCCGCATTATCCCCTTCTTCAAACGGAACAAAAACCGGCTCATAAATATATCCTTGTCCTATAGTAAAACGTTCTACGGAAATAACTACATGACCTGTTTTCTCTGCGGCTTGCGCTTTTATCGGAAAAGCAATACCAATAATCATAAGAAACATAACTAAAATTAAACTAAAAATTTTTCCACTTATATGTTGCTTTTTTTGTTTCATAACTTTTCTCCTTTTTTTATTTTAAATTTTAAGCATTTTGTACCCATTTTCCGGATGCATCTACATAATATCCGCCAATCCATTGGCTAGTTGCCATACTTCCATCAGACTTTACATAATAATTTCCAATCCACTGAGAAGTTGCCATACTTCCGTCTCCATACAAATAATACCAGTTGTTTTCCACTGATACCCAGCCGGTTTCCATTGCTCCATCACTATTCATATAATACCAGTGATTTCCTACCAGTACCCAGCCGGTTTCCATTGCTCCACTGCTATTCATATAATACCAATGATTTCCTACCAGTACCCAGCCGGTTTCCATTGCTCCACTGCTATTCATATAATACCAGTGATTTCCTACCAATACCCAGCCAGTTTCCATTGCCCCACTGCTATTCATATAATACCAGTGATTTCCTACCAGTACCCAGCCGGTTTCCATTGCTCCACTGCTATTCATATAATACCAGTGATTTCCTACCGGTACCCAGCCGGTTTCCATATATCCGTCTTCATTGAAATAATACCATGATCCGGAAATTAATTTCCAACCAACTGCCTTTTTCCCGTTTTCATAATACTGCCAGCCGTTTTCTGTTTCTTCCCAACCATTCTGTACTTTCGTGTCTGTAATATCATATAAACTATTTTCTTGCTCTGCAAAACGTCTGTATGCTTCAAGTGCATATGTTACTTGCTGAACAGCCATACCATTTGTCTGTTTTGCATCCTGCCAGCCAAATCCATCCTCTGTTTTATAGCTGTGAAGATTTTTCACCATATTATTCTCATTTGATGTAAATCCTGTTTCTGCACTGATTGGATCAATCTGTAATGCAGTAACTGCGGTAAGTACCTGTGCTGTTGTACAGCTGTTTTCCTTGCCTCCATCTAAATATCCTGCTTTATCCGTCTTCTGGCTCTTTAAATATTCTAAAGTTTTATCTACTGCCTTTTTCACTTCAGGATATGTATCATCTTTGTAATAAGGAGCCAGCGCCTGTAATGCCATACCTGTCATGTCAATACTTGAAGTTTTATTATTAAATAAACCAAATCCACCCTGTTCCGTCTGAAAACTAAGAATTTGCTCAATCAACTCTTCTCTTGTCCATATTGCATCAGCAGGAATTTCTGACTTCCATCCATCTAAAGCAATCAATGCCCAAATCGGACAGTTCGATGTATCAGATGCTATGGTCTTACTGTTATACAATTTTTCCAGTAAGTTCACACCACCTACATCCGCCGGGTTCTCTCCCATAGCCTCTAATGTAATAATTACTCTGGCTAAATCTGTAGCACGCATTTTATCCGCACTCTTTTTTACCTGTTTTTCTACGCTCTCATAATATTTATCCAATGTCTTCTGGTCTATTTCTTTTCCGGAACGTAAAACAGTAAAAATGTTCCATTCATCTCCGTACTTTTCCATACTTTGCTTAGACAAATATGCTGTTCCATGTTCAATATCTTTTTTTGCCATTTCCAGATAATTGATATCTTCCGGAACAATTCCGTCTTTTGTAACACGTACAGTAAATTCTACATTTTTGCAGTCGGCAGTTGTATCATATGGAACACCGGTTACTGTAACTTCTCCTGCTTTCAAGGCTTCCAGGTAATGAATTGTTTTCTTTGGTGCGTTTACATTTCCTGTTTCTGTTTCTACATTGTCCGTTACTTTTACAATTCCTTCGTTGCTGTAAGACCACTGAAATCTCTGTTCTGTTGCTTCAGAAGGTACTGTATTGATTTTAAATTCAGTTTTCTTTCCCTCTTCTAATTCATAAACTTCCTTTTCTGTTTTTGCCTCTTCTAAAGGATGTTTATAACGGAATTCCACGCTGACTTCATGAGCTATATTTGAATTTTCTTCACTGGAAATCTTAAATTTTGCCAAACCTGCTTTTTTCGGAACAATTCCATTTCCGAAAGCTTCCATATATTCTGCAATATCCGGTGTCAATGCTTCCCATACAAGCTTTTGATTTGTAGCATTCTCTGGAACAAAACTACAATTAAAATTATTCTCTGCGTTCTGTCCCTGAATAATTCCCACATAATATCCCCCCAAAGCATTCCAAGAGTCAATATACCATACCTCAGGGACGTTTACTGCAAAATCCTGCAATTGTACCGCACCGGAAACCACCTTAAATTCTACAGTAAGACTTCTATCCTCATAAAGGGAAGCTTTGAATACTGCTTCTCCATCTCCCAACATCATGAAACTTCCTGCTCCAAAAATCATACCAGGGCCGCTTATCTTTTCATAGTATAAAGCATCAGTCGGAATAGTTTTAAACTCTTTTGTTCCTTTTACTCTTCCTTTTACAACTACATTGCCCTCACTGTTTCCCGCCATCTGATATGGCTTATCCATAGAAACTTCCTGTTCTTCTACAAAAGCTTTTACTTCCTCAACTTCTGCCGAAACATTGTCAATAGAAAATTCCTGAAAAATTTCGTCAGGATTGTCTGCGTTACAAACATATCCCTCAATTTTTCTCACATCAAACGGAATATAAGTTCCATCACTGTCAACCCAGTAATGTGTCATATATTCTGTGTCTGTGACCTGCACCTCAGCTGAAAATTGCCAATCTGCTTCCTTATCTGTTCCTGCAAGAACAAACTTTCCTGCATCAAATAAATTTAAGGTAAAGGTTTGATCCTCACCCATTTCCTGAATTCTGCCATCGTCATATTGAAAATAGACGTATGGCTTTTCTGCTGCGTTTGACTGCTCGTTCTGACTGTTATCTGCTTTTACTGGAACTGTAAATCCTGATAAAAACAAAACTATTGCTAAAATCATACTGAGCAACTGTTTTCCAAAAGAATATCTCTTTTGTTTCATATCTTCTTTTCCCCTTTCATACGCATAATATGCATCCTCAAAAAAAGCAACATAATCCCCGCCCACCGCAGCACAATCCTTGCGGAACATTTTTATTGTATAGGACATAATTTCCTATATAAAAAAGTGTCTTCGACACTTCAACTCCCCTGCCCCTCAATCTTTGAGGGGTTGGGGCTTTCTTTTTCCTTCCCTATCTGTCATAATACTCTCATGAATATACTTCAAAAAATTTTTACCGACTATTATGAAGAAATTAAATATACCCTCCATCCCAGAAAAACGGAAATGGAAAACATTGATAAAATGATCCACTGCGGTGATCCTTCCTTCAGCGGTGCCATGTATGCCTGCACCCACTGCGGTAACCTAAAATTCGTTCCTTTCCGCTGTCACAGCCGCTTTTGCCCTACCTGCGGCATCAAATATTCCATGGAGCGCTCTACCAGCATGGCTTTCAAACTCATACAGTCCAGCCATCGCCACTGTGTTTTTACCATTGACAAAAACCTTCGGGATTTCTTTCTCAAAGACCGCACACTCCTTGACTGCCTTTTTCATTCCGTCAACAGTGTCGTCTCCCGTATGTTTTTCAAAATCAATCAATCCAAAAATTTTACCCCCGGCTTTCTCATGGTTTTGCATACCTTTGGCAGGGATCTCAAATGGAACCCTCACATTCACTGCCTTATTTCCGAAGGCGGTCTTAGTGATGATGGACTCTGGAAACCCGTAAAGCATTTTAACTACACCTTTCTTCGGAATGCTTTCCGCACCGCTCTCCTCAATGAGATGGAAACTCTCCTCGGTTCTTCTTTTAAAAAAGTAAAAGCCAAATGTTATGATGAACACAAGCAGGGCTTCTATGTTTATGCCAGACCAAACCTCTGTGACCCTAAAGCAGTCATCCGCTATATTGGCCGGTATCTTGGCCGACCTGTCATCGCCGTCTCCAGAATTGACTCCTATGATGGCGAAATGGTGACTTTTCATTATAACCGCCATGAGGATGATCAATATATACAGGAAACTATTCCTGCCATGGATTTCATAAAAAGGCTGATCCGCCATATCCCCGAAAAGCACTTTAAAATGATCCGTTATGGCGGCTTATATGCCAGACACAGAAAAACAGATGCAAAACTCTACCGGGCTATCCCCAAAAGCAGGCACCGCATTTACCGAAGCTTCAACCTGTGGCGCAATGCCATTCTTTCTTCCTTCGGCTATGATCCTTTGGAATGTCCCGGCTGCAGGCACAAAATGGAGTTCCTGGAACTTTATTATAATCACCAACGCGTATCCCTCGAAGAACTTTATGAGAAAGCAATGTCCAAATTTCTCGGAAAGCGTTCTTCTGCATGATTTCTTTTTTTACATTCTATGCTATAATCCTCTAAAAGGAGGATGGTTCCCATGAAAACAGATATCGAGGAATTACGCAAAAAATACATTGACAATCCACCAGAAGGAATGACTCCTAAGGACATTCGCAATATGAGCGAGGAGGAGCTTCTGGATATGGATTACTTTTTAAACGAAGATGATTTATTTGCCGATGAGGCTGGTGTAGAAGGTTTTTATATCTTCTAACGAGCGTCATCTTGTTCCTATGCCCACCTTTGTGTGGGCTATTTTCATTCATTGTTCCAACAAAAGTCGGAATTTCCTATTATATAAAAAGAGGTTCTTTTCCCATATCGGCAAAAGAACCTCTCACTCAATCATTCAATATGAATTTTATCACTGCATATTGCTGTACGCAAAAAAATCTCCTCAGCCCGGAAATACTCTATATACATGGCAGGTGTTCTGACTTTGCTTCATCCTTGGAAATGCCTTCTCGAATTGCTATTCAATGGCTTCTATTTCCTCGTCCGCTTCACAGCAGAGGTGACTGTACCGGAATTGCACCGGTTTCCCTTTTAACCTTGAACCTAAGGTTCAACGACCACTTAGACTATGCAGTTATATACTCTTATAGTACATAATTAAAAGAAATATGTCAAGCACGTGATTTTCACTCTTTTCTGGTGAAATTAGATATTTTCACACTATCGTCATCCAGCCTTTCTTCTTTACAGGAAAACTCAATCCTATCTCCCTGCTCTGTATTATACAATTTGTAATCTACCTTTTCACAATCAAGCATCACACTTTGGGGTTCTGTCCCTTCCTGTATTGCTGTATCTTCTTCTATGATGACCTCCATTTGGCTGTTTTCTATATCAATCTTCTGTACTACTGCGTCAAAAGTAGACGATGGTATAAAATCACATTTTGAAGTTTTAAACTCTGTTACTTTCTTGTAATATCCCCAGCTTAATGCTCCCACGACAATACAAATCACTGATATTCCAGCAAAAATCAATGTCCGTTTTCTTAATTTTTTCTTTTTATCCATTTTGCGTCCTCCTTTATCCATGTAATTCTAAAGGCAATCCATCAGGATCAAAGAAGAATGTCATCTGCTCTCCTGTAAATTCATCTATTCGAATTGGCTCTGTCTCTACTCCCAACTTTTCCAGCTCTTTTGCCGTTTTTTCTACCGACTCTACTTTAAATGCCAGATGACGCAAACCATTTGCCTCAGGATAACTTAATCTCTTAGGACATCCCGGAATAATAAACAATTCGATTTCTATATTTCCCTGACGAAGGTCAATTTTATAATCCTTCCGCTCTTCCCTGTAATTTTCCCGAATAACTTCAAACCCCAGAATATCCACATAAAACTTTTTAGACTTTTCATAGTCACTGCCAATAATTGCAATATGGTGCATGGTATCTAATTTCATCACTATCACTTCTCCTTATTCTTCACCGGCAACCTCAATAAGATTACCGTCCAAATCATAAAATCGCACAACTTGTCTTCCCCATGGATTTCTTGTCAAAGGCGTCACATATTCTATAACATCTTCATAAGATTGAAGTTTTTCTAAAAAATATTCCATATCTCTTTCTGTAAAATAAAGCTCTGTTTTATTATGCTTCGAGCATAACTCTCTGTGTATTGTTTCTTTCCAAAGGCTTTCCTCTTGAAGAACCAGTCCTTCTGTTAAAATTACATTTCCCCCGCTGTCCAGAACAACCTCAAGTCCAAATAAATCTTTATAAAACTTTTTGGATTTTTCTATGTCCTTTACAACAATCAATACATTTTTTAGTTTCATCTTCCGCCTCCTAAAAAGAAGATTTCCAAATTCTCTTTCAATCATAGAATTCCCCTGATTTTTTAACTTCGTCTGAAAAGTTACTAATAGATATGACTTATAAACAATAGATATAAAACAGATTTGATATTAGAATTTTTTGAGATGTTGTTTTTATCTATGATTTTTGAGATTTTCTAATTCTTCCAAAGAAATATCGCAAAGCTCCATGATTTCCTCGTCACTTAGCCCCTTAGATAACATTTTCGATACAATTTTTTTATGAGCTTTTATTGTTCCTTCTTTTATCCCCTCTTTTAATCCTTCTTTTCGCTCATCTTTTAACATTTCTTCTAAAGTCATAAAGCGTTCCTCCATCTCGCGACTTTCTTTTACATGCCTGATAAACTCCTGAAGCTTTTTCACATAGTCATCATGAAAATCCCCCTGACTTTCTTTTAAATCTGCTTTTACAAATTTCAAAAAAGCCAACAGTTCCTTGGAAATTTCATCCTTATTCTCTCCGCAAGTACTCAAAAATACAATTCTTCTTCCATCTTCCAATGGTGTTCGATTGCTTTCTTTGCACTGCATCTGAAAAGTATAACGATATTTTCTTTCACCAAAAGGATCAAAATCACAGATAAAAATCACGTAACTATCGGGTAATTCTGCATATTCTCTTCCTGACAAAAGAATATCCATATCCATTTGACTTTGATAATATCTGCTGCGTCTGCCAAGTGCAGGTTTTTTCGTCATCTGCATCTCCACATTATAGCAAGTATTTTTCTCATCTTTGGCATAGACATCTAAACGAATACCTTTATAATCAGGGTGATAGACCATACTTTTTTCCCGACTGACATCTACATGGTCAATTTCTATTTCCAATGCTCTTTCCAAAAACTCTTTACAATTTTCAGGATTTATCATCACTGCACCAAACATAAAATCATTCTTAATTGTAAGATCACTTAAACATCTTTTCTGCATATTCTTCCTCTATCTCCCAGAGGAATTCTATGAAAAAATTATAACATGCAGATTTTATAGTGTCAAAGATGAATAATTCCATTTCTAAATCAAGTTATACAAAAACTGCCGCCCCGCAGTTTTCAACTGCAAAGACGACAGTTTTCTTTTAATAAATACTTAAAATCATATAGATAAATCCCATTGCCAGCATTTCCACCGGTAATCCACGGAACGCTTTTCCTGTTCTTGCAAATTTCAAGGTTTTCTTTACAGAAATAAATAAAATAATCGGAACAAGAATAGTCCATACTAATCCCACAATTTCTCCGAAGCTTTCCATATCAAATGGTCTGATGAACATTGCCAATGGAATAACTAACAGCAAGCTGTGTGTATTTGTAATCTTTTTCTTGATAATTCCGTTGGTAAAGGCAAGCGTCATACCTGCTGTCAAAAATCCGAAAATTGTTTCTAAAAATACTTTAGACTGCATTTCCGCTTCCAAAATCATGTTTCCGAAGACCATTCCTGAGCCGAAGAATTCTCTGGCAATACTTAAAAGTATCCAAAATCCCCATGCAATGGCACATTCCCAGAAAAGCTCTCCGTACTCTGCTTCTATATTATCTGCCAATACATGCTTTGCTGCAAAAAGTCCCAGAAGAACAGTCATAATCCAAAGTCCTGTACTTACTGAAGTTCCCAGATAGGAAAATGCCAGCAAAAATGCTGATGAACTTACCGCTCCTGTCCCAATAAATACACAGAGTTTTAAGCTCCAGTCAGGTACAAAATCCTGTAAAAGATTTTTCAGAAATTCAGCAAATACTACGGACAAAATCACAAGAATACCTGCCGCAAAGGCTTCCTTCATTCCTGCTGAAAATAATACAATCCCAAAAGCAAAGGCTTCTGCCGGATATCTTAATTTCATGTTATATCCTCCGTTTTCTTATTTCACTGTCTGTAAAAATTCAAATGCTTTGTTTATTCCTGTTACTACTGCCGTAGAAGAAATCGTTGCTCCTGATACTACATCTACCTGTGTTCCGTTTGCAGGAGCTTCTTCTGTTTCTTCAACACCAGCTGCTTCATTCATACATTTTTCTGCAAGACTGATAAATCCGCCAACAGAAATACTTACACCGGAAACTGCATCTGTTTTTCCCTGTTCATTTACCTGAAGGAAATCTAAGGACTGATTTTCAATAAGAGCGTTTGCCAGAGCCTCTGCCTGTTCTTTCCAAGTAAGTCCGTCTTCTGTCATTACATATTCTCCGTTTTCAGACAGTACACTCTTTTTGCTTCCGTCTTCTCCTACTGCCTCCCAGTTTACTTCTGTAATTTTTCCGTCTGCAACAGTCATTGTTACTACATCTGTAAATCCGTTATTATCTGCCGCTTCTGCTTTTGCTTCATAAGTTCCGTCTTTCAATTCTAAAGTCTGAACAATTCCTGCTGCTTCTTGTAAACATTTCTCTGCAAGAGCTGTAAATCCGCCGATAGAAATACTTACACCGGAAACCGCATCTGTTTTTCCCTGCTCATCTAAATTTAAAAAGCTTAAAGACTGATTTTCTACTACTGCTTTTGCAAGAGCTTCTGCCTGTTCCTTCCATGTAAGTCCGTCTTCTGTCATTACATATTCTCCGTTTTCAGACAGCACACTCTTTGTACTTCCGTCTGCTCCCACTGCTTCCCAGGTTACCTCTGCAATTTTTCCGTCTTTTACGGTTACTGTTACTACATCTGTAAATCCGTTATTGTCAGGAGCATCTGCTTTTGCCTCATAAGTTCCGTCTTTTAATTCTTTTAAAAGTTCTTCATCAGATACTTTTTCTTCTTTTTCAAGGCTCATGCCCGGTAAGAATACAGGAGCTTCCACACCTTCAAACTGGCTGAGGAATTCTGCGTCTGCAACCTTTGCTCCAAGACCTTCTGTTTCTTTCTGTTCTGTTACTTCTACTTTTGTTACTTTTTTCTTTTCTGCATCAAAGGATACGTTCATCACAATATCTCCGCCATATCCTTTTACTTTTGCAGTTACCATGTAACCATTTTCTGTCTTAACAGCTTTTTCAATACCTTCTGCACCTTTGGTATCGATTTCTTCTTTTACCTGTTCTTCTGCTGTATTAGAAGCACCTGTTCCCATGTCCTTTGCGAGAGCCTTAGAGCCCATAATCACTCCGAAAGAAAGTGCTGTAACAACTGCTAATGCAATAATCCCTCTTACGTTTTTATTCTTCATATTTTTCCTCCACTACGCTTCTTTTTTCTTCATTCCATACACATGCTTTTTATAAAGCACAGACAACATACCTGCCATACAGTTTGCTGTTAAAATACCGAAACAAATACCTTCCGGATAAACGCTGAAAATTCGGATTGCCGCAGTAATAATACCTGCCACAGCCGCATAAATCAACTTACCTTTTCTGGATGCAAAGGCATAATCTGTCAGCATATAACAACCGCCCATAATCAGACCGCCGCCGAAAAGATTTAATAAAATATCGCCTGTAAAGAGACCATCCGGTCCGAAGATAAACGTTAAAATTGTAACTGTTCCGATATAGGTAACTGCTGCTTCCGCATTTACGATTTTTTTATAACACATGTAAGCAAAACCGATTAAAAGCAGTAATTTACTTGTTTCTCCCATTGCTCCCGGCATTTCGCCCAAAAACATCTGAAGATAGCTGTAACCTGTTTCTGCACCGCTTTTCGCTGTTCCCAGAATAGTTGCCGCTGAAACAGCATCTACGGAAATTGTTCTCGGCACCACATACTGCATTACGGCTGCCGGCCATGCTACCATAACAAGAAGTCTTCCCATAAGAGCAGGATTTACAAAGTTATTTCCAATTCCGCCGAACATCTGCTTTACAACTAAAATACTGAATACGTCTGCTGCAACAAGTGTCCACACCGGAACCGTAACCGGCATATTAAAGGCTAATAAAAGACCTGTAACCACAGCGCTGAAATCCCCTGCTGTCACCTGCTTTTTTGTAATTTTCTGCCATATAAATTCTGTCAGCACACATACTGCCACAGAAAGACCTGACAAGTATAATGCCTGAATTCCAAAATAATATATTGCTCCTAAAAGTGCCGGAATTAAGGAAATTGTTACGTGCATCATAACATTTCTGGTTGTTCTTGGAGTACGAAGATGCGGTCCGTTAATTACTCTTGTCTGACTCATTATTTTTTCACCGCCCTTTCTCTCATTCTCTGTTTCACCATATCTCTTGCCATTCTTGTCCTTACAGACAGTTCTCTCTTGGCAGGGCAGATATAAGAGCAGCAGCCACAGGCAATACACTCACTGGCGTATAAGCTCTCACACAAATCGTAATCTTCTTCTAAATATGCAAATTCAATCTGATAAGGAACTAATCCCGCCGGACACACACTTTCACAGCCTGCACATCGAATACATGGCTGTTCCTCATACTGACTGTCAGGAAGAACTAAAATTCCGGAAGTGTTCTTTGTTACATAGAAAAGTTCACTTTCACCATTCCAGTCAGAAGCTACACAAGGACCTGTCATCGGTCCGCCTGCAATGACTCTGTTATTCTTTACTGTCACTCCTCCGCAAAGCTCTACCAGCTCTTTTGCTGAAGTTCCGATTGGAACCAAATAGTTCCCCGGATTTTTCACACAGCCTGTTACTGTCACAATCCTTCTGATAAGAGGTGTCTTTCCAAGAAGCATATCTGCTGTGGCTTTGGCTGTTCCTACATTGGACACAATCGCTCCTGCCTCTGCCGGAAGTCCTCCCATTGGCACTTCTCTGCCCATAACAGCCTGAATGAGCTGACGCTCTCCACCCTGAGGATACTGTGTCGGCAGTACCTTTACTTCTATATCTTTTGTATTTTCTAAAATTTTACCAAGAATTTTTGCCGCCTCCGGTTTATTGTCTTCCATGCAAAGATATGCTTTTGGAGCGCCGGAAGCCTTTAACAAAAGACGAATACCATTTACTACTGCATAGCTATATTCCAGCATCAAGCGATAATCACATGTTAAAAACGGCTCACATTCTGCTGCATTAATCAGCAGCGCATCGATTTTTTTATCTGTTTCGTATTTCTTATGAGTCGGAAATCCTGCGCCGCCCATTCCTGTAAGACCGCCGTCACGAATTCCCGCAATAATTTCTTCTTTTGTAAAATTCTCAATATCTACCAGTTTGCTTTCATATTCCTGTGCATCCTGTTTTGAGGTTTCCCCTCTTTTAATAATACACGCCAGAATATTTCTTCCCTGATTGTTTACTTCTTCTACTCGGAGAACCTCTCCGCTTACACTTGCATGTAAAGGAGCTGCCATAAATGCCTCAGGAATTCCGATTTGCTGTCCTGCTTCTACTTTATCTTGTGGCTTGACTAACAACTGACATTTTCCGCCAAAAGACTGCTCTGACAAAATCGTAACTGTCTCAGGCCAATATTCATGGACAGGCAGGTCCATGGTCATTGCCTTGTCATAACCATCTGTGGGATGAATTCCGCCGGGGAATTTATTCTGCTTCTTTTTCCACATACTCTGTCTTCCTCCACTGTTTTTATCGTTAAATTATTGACATACTTTAATAAAATAACATATTAGACCGCTTTTGGCAAGATTGTTTTTTGACTTTTCTATTTGGAAATGACGAAACAATTTGATATGTCCCTCTATATAGGATATAATGAGTTTATAAAACAAAAAATTTTTGTCACCATGAATGTTACTGTCTTAATAACGGAGGGAAGGTTTTTATGAAGAAAAGAAAAATGATAGGTTTTCTGATGTCAATATCTCTGTGCATGAGTTCCTGTCTTATTGTACAAGCCGAAGATTACGTTGGACCTGAATACGATGAAAATGGTTTTCTGATGTCACCTGACGAGCTTAACGCTGATAAACCGGAGTCTACCTATTATGAAGATTTAGAAAAATCACTGACAGAAGAAGAGGAGTCTGATACTTCCACAGAGCCAGATATTGAATACCATTCTGAGGATGAACCTCCTATAGATATAACCCCTTACGTCACAATAGAGTCTCATCCTCTCACAGAGGAAACTCCTGAAGTCGATAACAATGTAAGTACATTTTATGCCTATAAAAAAGAAACTCCTATTCATTTTTCAAAGTTTTCCACTTATGGAGGTCTGTTTTCAGCAAATCTACCTTTACTGTTGCACATTTTAGAAACTATATTATAAAAAACGGAACTGTCATTTTTAAGTATTGTTCGAGATATTGATACACTTTTAACGAATTTGTCGAGCACGCTTTGAGATTACAAGCTCAAAGTGAGCGCAGACTGAGCATAAAATGTATCAATATCTCCGGATATGCACTTAAAATGACAGCTCCATAAATTAAAACACAGCAGGACAAAAGGCACTTCTCCTTTATCCTGCTGTATTTTTACAAATCTTAAAGAAACAGTTCGTCTTTCTTTCTGTCTTCACAAACTTTCTTCATTTTCATAGATGCAATTTTTAATTTCAGCTTATTCACTTTTCTTGCTTTTTTCGGGCAAACCTGAACGCATCGCATACAAGAAATACATTTACTTTTGTCCGTCTTTTTCGGTGACTCGGAAGATATTGCGCCTACCGGACAGACCTGAGCACATAAGCCGCAGCCTTTGCAGTCTTTTCCAGCTTTTGGTTTTAACGGAACGCCATTATATTTACGGTAAGGCTTATTCCCCGGTACGGAAATCTCTTTCTCATCACCGGATTTGATTTTATGTATAATCTTCTGAGCAAATTCTTTTAGTTCTTTTTTATCTCTTGCATCCGGTCTTTTTCTTGCAAACTGGTGCATAATGGAATGTTCTGCTACGGCTGACACAGCGGCTGTTACGTGAAATCCGCATAAGTCCACCTGTTCCTTTAATTCCAGCAATGTATCTTCATAAGCACGATTTCCATATACGGCAACCAAAACAGCCTTTGCCTTATTTCCCTTCATTTTTTTCATACGCTCCAGTGCAGGCGCAGGTACTCTTCCGCCATAAGAAGGCACACCGAAAATGCAGATATCATCTTCTTTAAAAGCTCTTACGTTTTCCCCTGAATTCTGTTTGCTTAAATCAATTTCCCCATATGTACCAAATTCCTTAGCTAATAATTTCACAATTTTTTCTGTACTTCTTGTTGGGCTAAAATAAATTGCATAGACACTCATACTTTCACTATTCCTTCCTAAAACTATTGCTTATAAATAGACAATTATAGTTCTTTTCTGCCAAAGATGCAAGAACCAATTCCCGAAAAATCATTTTGCCATTTTCCGAAATTCAAAGGCATACAAAACCAGCACAATCGCCATAATTACCATTTCGCTTAAAATCAATACATCTGCAATTCCACTTGGAATTTCCGGTAGAAAGACCAGCACACCTAAAATTATAAATAAAGTTGCGGTACATACTTTTCCGTACCATTTTGCTCCGTCTAATTTCTTGCCTCGGCGCAGATTTATCAATCCCATAATTGCCATAAAACCTTCCTTAATTGCCATGAGCACTACCAGCCATATCATACGCTTATATCTGGTACACAAACATAATGCCACTGCCCCGTGAGTCAGTTTATCTGCAAAAGGATCTACGAACTTCCCAAGTTCCGTTACCATATTAAATTTTCGTGCTACTTTTCCGTCAAACAAATCGGTAATCGTTGATACCAGAACAATTCCCGCTGCCAGATAGTAATCCTTCACACTGTCTGCATTCAAATAAATTACGCAGAAAACCGGTATCAGCAGAATACGAAAATATCCCATACAATTTGGTATTGACCAGATTTCTTCCTTTTTGATTTTTTCCATTTTATTCTCACTCTCTTTCTTTATTTCTCATCATCTAAAAGCTGAAGCTTTGTTACCTTTTCAATTTTTCCCGGATAACTTTCCATAATACTTCCTGTATGAGTTACGGCAACACAATCTCCCACATCAAATTCCGAAAGCTTTATAGGGGTATTATGCCATTCTAATTTTGTATCGTCTTCTATTGAAAACTCAAATGCTCCTCGGCTGTTGATATCATTAGTTTCCAGTCCTTCCACCTGAATATAGCTATCATTTGCTCCTATATCCGTAATAATAGCATGAAAAGTTACTGTTTGATTTTCTTTTAAAGATTTCTCATAGCCTATACAATAAAAAATCACTGCAATGCAGAATAAAATTACAATGAATATACCTGAATAAACAATTTTTTTCTTTTTCATAATTACCTCCCCTGCGCAGTGCAATCCTCATGGAGCAGTTTTTATTTCATAGAACACAATTTTCTATAAATCCAAAAAGCACCATGGATATTTCATATTATACCAAATATCCATGATGCTTTCTATATTATTTTAAGTTTCCTACTACGCTTTCCGCAATTTCCAAAATTCTTCCGGAATGAATAAGATTTTTAATATGTTCAATATGTGGATGCAAAATCATGTCTTTTTCCATAACAGGAACTGTCATTTTTAATTCACTGTATACAGCTTTTGACACAGAACTTACTTCCACCTCCTTATCTTGAAACTGCTGGGCTTCATAGTCGGATAAAAGTTCTATGGCAAGAATGTATTCCAGCTTTTCTGCTACTGTTACTGCCTTTCTGCAGGCAAAATATCCCATTGCAACATAGTCCTCCTGATTTCCGCAGGTAGGTGTGTTATCAATAGTTGCCGGTGAACATAGCACTCTCATTTCATTGAGAAGTCCCGCCTGTGTATATTGGGGTATCATAAGTCCTGAATTCAACCCCGGTTTGCTGATACAGAACCACGGATATCCGGACAGATTTTCATCAATAATTCTGTTGTTTCGCCGCTCAGACATTTTACCTAAAGTGCAGGCAGCAATACTGGCGCTATCCATCTCCAGCCCTACATAGGAAGAGTCTGCATTGCAAGCAGAAATCACATCTTCCTCTCCCGGCTCGCTCCAGATAATCGGATTGTCACAGCAGGAATTTATTTCAATTTCCAATGTTCTTCTTGCATCTTCCAAAGTTTTTCTGGACGCACCGTGAAGCTGGGGCATACATCTTAAAGATAAGGCATCCTGTACACGGCTTCCCTGATATTTCTTTATTACTTTGGAACTTTTCAGGATTTTTCTTATGTTTTCTGCTACCTTACCCTGCTCCCCATGAGGGCGGACCTTCATTACTCTCTCATCAAAAGCATTCATCACACCTTTCAAAGTTTCAACCGTCAATGCACCGATAATGTCTGCTGTCTTGGCAGCCTGCAACATATCATATAACGCCAGCGCTCCGAGGGCTGTGGGAGATGTTGTTCCGGAAACAAGAGCCAAACCTTCTTTGGAGCTTAATTCCATAGGCTTCATACCCGCTCTTTTTAGGGCTTCTTCTCCTGAGAGTAATTCTCCCTGATACCATGCCTCTCCTTTTCCCAGCAGTACCAAAGCCGTATGTGCCTCCAAAGCCAGATAGCCTACGCTTCCTGACTCCGGCACTTTTGGAATAACACCCTTATTTAAAAACTCTTTATACTGTTCTAAAACTTCCAGACGCACACCGCTATTCCCACGACCTAAGTTCTGTAAAACCATAAGCATAATTCCACGAACCCCTTCTTCTTTCAAGGGTTCGCCCACAGAAACCGCATGAGTTAAAATAATATTCTCCTGTAATTGTGCTGTTTCTTCTTTTCCGATTGCTTTTGTGCAAAGAGCGCCAAAACCTGTGGTAACACCATACATAACTCTTTCTTCATCTACCCATTTTTCCACTAACTTGCGGCTTCTCTTTACACGTTGGCAGTATTCTTCAGAGAAAGTAACCTCTGCCCCATATCGTGCGACCGCTACAAATTCTTCCAGATGAATGGGATTACCCAGCTCTACCTTTTTTATGTTTTTACTGTTCTCCATTTGTAACCTCCTGCTACATAATATCTTTCTTCGTTTCCTTATCTAAGAAAAACAGTTTTATTGCAGAAGCAACCTGTAAAATAAAAATAGTAAGAACCGCAAAACCACCACAGGCAGCCAGATATTTTACACCGTCAACACCTTGTTCACCGCCTCCGAAGGCAACCATAATACATGCAATAAGTCCAATGGATACGCCCCATACAATTTTCTGCCAGATTGCCGGTTCTTCATCGTGTTTTGCCCCTTTTGTACATAAAGCAGCAATAGTTGTAGACATGGTATCAGCCGTGGTAGAAAAAGCAGCGATAAGCGCCACAATAATTACCGGAATAATAATTGCACCTAAAGGCACATGTTTTAAGAATTCCCAAATTCCGGCTACTGCACCTTCTTCCTGAATAGTGGCAATAATATCTGCTTTTCCGCTTGTCTGCCATTTCAAAGCAGTTCCACCCCATACTGAGAACCATACAAAACCAAAAGATGCCGGTAAAATCCAGTTGATTACCAAAAACTGACGAACCGTTCTTCCATAAGCAATAATTGCAAAGAAGATACCCATTAATGGAGCATAGGCAATCCAGATAGCCCAGTCATACATGGTCCACCATGTAACTAAAGCTTCGCCTCCTACGGTTCCCGGATCAAATCCCCATGTCCAGAAACGGTCTAGCCAGTATCCTAAGCCCACATTTGCCATATTAAGAATATACAATGTCGGACCAATTAAAAACAATACAATCAAAAGTACATAAAAAATCTTAGAAGTCAGTCCTGCCAGCCACTTAATACCTTTATCAATGCCCGTTACAGATGCAACCGTAAAAGTGGCTGTAATGATTGCCGTTAAAACAAACCATACAATCGGTCCTTGTTTGATACCGTAAGCAGAAGAAAGTCCTGTTCCGATAAGAGCAAGTCCTGCACCAAGAGAAGATGCCAGTCCAAGTGCAATGGCAAGTACAGACAAAACGTCAATAAGCGCTTTCCAAAAGCCTTTTGTAACCCCCTCTCCGAAAAGAGGAATTAAAGATGCAGAAACAGAAAGCTCTTTTTTCCTATTGAAATACATATACGCAATGATTACTCCTGAAAGTGCGTACATGGCATACGGAACAAAGGTCCAGTTGTAGAAGCTGCGTCCCATAGCAAACTGCGCCGCTTCATCAGACAGTGCTTTTACTCCATATCCATCCAATTCACCGTAAATATTTCCAAAATAAATTAAAACTTCATTTACACCATAAGTAATCAATCCTGTTGCAATACCTCCGGTAAGTGTCATGGCAAACCATGAACCGAAAGAATATTCCGCCTTGGCGTCTTTCCCTCCAAAACGAATATTACCTGTCTTTGAAAAAGCCAGCAATGCCACTACCACCAAGGTTACCATGGCAACCACCTGATACAGCCATCCAAAAGAGTCCAAAGACCATGAAAAAATCCCCTTTGTCACTTTGGTCAGCCATTCGTTGTTTACAATACCTAAAATCGCTGCGCCCCCTACTACCAGAAAGCAAGGAATGAACACATTCCAGCGTATGGGCTTTTTGTTTGTTTTGTTTCCTTCCATACTTTTCTCTGTCCGATTAAAAATCGGCTCGCTCCTTTCTTTTGTTTTCTACCATACTAATATGCAATTTCCGTGCCAACCAATAAACAGCGCTTTTCCATGATTTTCTTTTTCCAAGATGTTTTATAAACGCCAAATTGTTTTGCATTATGCAAATTTATTTGGCACTTTTCTTGTCTTTCTTATTCTCTGCTGATATAATAATCAAAACAATACGCACCAATAAATTACAAAAGGAGTGTTTTCCTATGAAAGCTTTTTATGATATCTGTTTTACAGTCAATGAACACTATCAGTTTCTTCATGTACAGTACGGAAATATTCAGATAGAAAATACTTATGCGCCCTTATTTAAAAACTGGATTTCTTATCAAAGGCATATTACTTCTGTTTTCCCTGTTGCAGAAGAAGATATAAACGGTGAATTTATCTGGGACGGAGACTCTTTTTCCTACAAAAGAATGGATGCCTCAAATCAGGGTTTTTATTATTTTTTAACCAAACAAAACCATTTGGAAGATTTGTTAATTCAAGCTTTAAATTTAATTACGGATGGGGTTCAGATTTATGACGAAAATGGATATGCTCTGTTTTTCAATCAGGCAAGCCGTAATCTCTCCCATATTCCCCCTGCGCTTGATATCAGAGGCCGCCATCTTTTGGATTTATTTGCCCTTGATGAACAAATCAGCACCACTATGACCGCTTTGCGTACCAAGGCACCTGTGATTAACCGGGTAGATAATTTTTCTACTTCTGCCGGTGTTTCTATTGCCTCTGTAAATACTTCTTATCCTGTTTCCAAAGATAATGAGGTAATCGGAGCCATTGTATTTGAACAGACACAGGAAATGATTAACTGCAATAAAGAAAAAATGGCACAATCTGAAAAAGCGCTGCGGGATTTCCAGCCTAATACTCCTCCTACCCGATTTTCCGGTTATACCTTTGACCATATCATCGGACACGGAGAAGGTTTACAAAAAGCAGTTCGCATAGCCAGAAAAATTGCTTCTCAGAACAATTCTGTTCTTCTGGTAGGTGAAACAGGAACCGGAAAAGAAATTTTTGCTCAAAGTATTCACCGTTGCAGCCCCAGAAAGAACAAAAAATTCGTAGCATTAAATTGTGCTGCCATTCCGGAAACTCTCATTGAAAGTCTTTTATTCGGAACACAAAAAGGCAGTTTTACAGGAAGTGAAAATAAAACCGGATATTTTGAAGAAGCAGAAGGGGGAACTCTATTCTTAGATGAAATGAACTCCATGAGCCTTGCTATGCAGTCGAAAATTCTGCGAGCCCTTCAGGAAAATTCTTTCCGCAGAGTAGGAGGGCAAAAGGATATTTCCATGGACGTGCGTATTATTTCTTCCTGTAATAAAGATCCTTTCCTTTGCATTAAAGAAAACGAATTGCGAAAAGACCTTTTTTACCGTCTTTCCACCGTTATGATTGAACTGCCTCCCCTTAGAAATCACAAGGAAGACTTAGAAGAACTTATTCAATATCATCTTCGTTCTACTGTGTTTCAATACGTGCACAGTTCCACAGAACTCAGTCCTGAAGTCATGGAACTTTTCTATCATTATAACTGGCCGGGAAATGTAAGGGAATTATTTCATGTATTAGATTATGTCCGCAATATCTCTGATGGAAATACCATTCTTTTGGAGCATTTGCCTTCTTATCTTCTAAAGACAAAAAAAGCACCGGAAACTCTGAAACAAGTTCCCGATACTTCTGTCTCTTTTCAAGATACATCTCTGCAAAACATGATGGACGAATATGAACATAAAATTCTGTGTTCTGCTTTAGAGCATTTTGGATACAATATTACAAAAACTGCCGATGCCCTTGGTATCCGCAGACAAAGTCTGCAATATCGTATCCACAAATACGGTATTCATATTTAATACACTTTTCTTCCAAGAGCTTCACTGATGTTCATGGAATTTCTGTATTTGGCAATGGTTCTGCGGGAAATGTCAATACCCATTTCCTGCAATTTCTCTGCCAAAGCCCTGTCGCTGTATGGATTTTTCTTATCCTCATTCTCTATAACATCTTTTAAACATTCTTTCACATACTCCGTACTTTTCTCTGTTCCCGATGAAAAGAAAAAGGAAAGTGGAAACATTCCCCAAGCACACTGCAAATATTTTCCCTGTACTGCACGACTGACCGTGGAAGGATGCACCTGTAACTTTTCGGCAGCTTCTTTTTGCGTCATAGGCTGCAAATAACTTCTTCCCTTTTGAAAAATGTCTTATATCAACTATCTTTTCATTAAACAAAAAAACAGAGTCCATACCCTGCCATCGATATGTCTCTGTTTCTTTGTCTATGAGGATTCGACATTGCTTTGTGCCGTATAACATTTTTTGCGGAGGATGTATACGGCATCTGCATATTCATGCAGTAATTCAGTAACCTGTAACAGTAACTGTATCTTTATCATATACTACTTATCCGACCTTTACAAGCCTCCCCGGGGGGCATTTTTAAAAAAGATTGTACAACAGCACAATCTCCGCACACGAGCGGTTCACAAAATGATAATTTTATTTAATAAAGCTGTCAATCCCTTTTTTCAGTTTTCCAAGCCCTTCTTTATCCTGAAACTCCAGTTCTTCTTCCAGACATTCTTCCATATACTGCTTTAAAACCTCTTTTCCTGCGCCATTGACTGCGGATTTTACTGCTGCCAACTGGATAAGCACCTCACTGCAGTCTCTGCCGTCTTCCACCATCTGTTTCACCATTTTTAAATGCCCCGTTGCCCTTGCCAGACGGTTCACCATTGCTTTGTCATACGTGGTCTGTTTTTTATCTTCCATATTTTTCTCCTAAAAGGCGGGGCTGCATACTAACAATAAATATCCTCGTCTGCGTTTTCGTTCCACTGGTATCCCAGCTCCTTCGCCGCCTTCTCTGCGGCGGCAATATCCAAAATGTCTGTAATCACCCAAAGAGCAGTATCCATACCCAATACGGTATTTCCGCAGGAATAAAACTTGCCGTCAATGGCTACCTTTGCCCCTTCTATTCTCTCTATACCGGCAGTAAACATTCTGTTCCAGTTAGTATCCATGGGAAAATCCGCAATTCTCCTGCGGTACAAAAGCCCTGTCTGTGCCAGAATTGCAGAACCATTTCCAATCATCAAACAATAATCGGCGTTTTCTGCTGCTCTCTTTATAATATTTAATGCTCTTTCATCTTTCCATAAAAGCCTTCTTGCGCCTTTTCCTCCGGGAATAATTAAAATCCCGTCAATTTCCTCCGGTACAAGAAAGTCTGTCCACACTTTTACTCCATGTACACTATTGATTACATCTCCGGAGACAGAAAGATAACGGATATGAAATTCCTCCGGAAGCTTTCCGAAAACTTCTGCCGGTCCAAAGGCATCCAAGGTTTCAAAATCATCAAACAGTACAATATTTACATACATTTTCAGATATCCTCCCTTTTATTGATTTCCGCCAGATTGATTGTTCTGGTGCAGATTTTTTTTGCCAGCTCTGCATTATGGGTAACCATTAAAAGTCCCAGCCTTCTCTCCTCTACTTCTTTTAACATTAAATTCCAAATCTGTGCCTGTGTAATCACATCCAACATGGTACTCATTTCATCTGCAAAAAGAAAATGTGTACCGGAAAATAAGGAACGGGCAACACAAAACCGCTGAAGCTCTCCGCCTGAAAGCTCTCTCGGATAACGCTCCAGCCAGTCCTTCTCAATTCCCAGCGCCTTCATCACTTCTTCACGGAACATTCCCGACTCCTGAAGCACTTTTTTCATCTTCCAGCGGGGATTGATAGCTTTTTCCGGATGCTGGTAAATCAACTGAACAGGAGATACTCCTTTTTTCGGCAAAGGCTTTCCGTCCAGCAAAACTTCTCCCTTGGTAGGTCTTAAATATCCGGACATAATTTTTACCAGCGTGCTTTTTCCATATCCGCTTGGTCCGATTAAGCCTACCCTCTCCCCCTCTTCTATTTTCAGACTTACGTCATGTAAAATCCACGGCTGATTATCACTATACCGAAAGCTTATATTCTTTGCTTCAATCTGCATGTATACACCTCACATATCCCCCACGTACCTCTCTCATGGGAATATTTTCTTCACATTCTTTTGTCTTATGAGGACATCTGGGTGAAAACAGACACCCTTTTGGCAAATATTTTGCATAAGGCTGAAAACCGGGAATTGGTTCAAAGCCATTTTGCGGAAGAGCTTTCCACAGCGCCTTAGAATACGGATGACGAAGGGCATCTACTCCTTCAAGAAAGTCCTTTGCATCTGCCATCTCCACCGTAGTTCCTGCATAAAATACTGCAATTCTGTCTGCAATATGAAACGCCAAATCAATGTCATGGGTAATTAAAATAACTGCTTTTCCTTCATCGGCAAGCTCCCTGAATATTTTCAGAGCCTCCAATGCCATTTCCAAATCCAGTCCCGGCGTAGGCTCATCTGCAATAATCACCTCTGCCCCGCTTAATACTGCCGTAGAAACTAAAACTCTTCTCGCCATTCCTCCTGAAAGCTGAAAAGGATATAACTGTTCTGTTTTTTCATCTAAATGAAATCTCCGGAAAATCTCTCTTTGAGCTTTTATGATTTCCTTATCTGCCTTTCTTCCACGTACCTGTGTTCCCACCTTCATAAGCGGGTCCAGATAAGAGACAGACTGAGGCACCAGCGCCATTTCTTTTCCACGCAAAGCTTCTTTTTCTTTTTGACTGAGCACTTTCCCCTTATAAGAAATCTCTCCGCTTATGGAAGCGTTTTCCGGCAAAAGTCCCATAACCGCATGGGCCAGCAGACTCTTACCGGAACCGCTGGAGCCCGCAATAGCTACAATTTCTCCCGGCCGTACATCTAAGGTCAGATTGGAAATTACTTTTAAATCATATTTTTCAAGTCCATTATCATACATCTGAAAGGATACGGACAAATCCTTTACTGATAAAATCGGTTCTTTTTTCATCTCTTACTCCTATTCATGAGCGCTGTACGGGTCAATAATCTTCTTCAGATTTTCTCCCAGACGGTCAAATAATAAAACAATAATCACCAGCATCAGTCCAGGGAAAAATGCCAGCCACCACATACCTGCTGAAATATATTTCATGGACTCAGAAAGAATAATTCCGATTGCCGGCTGTTCCGGAGAAAGCCCGAAACCTAAGAAAGTCAAACCTGACTCGTGCATAATGGCATGAGGGAACATTAAAATTAACCCAATTAAAAACTGCGGTACCATGTGCGGTAAAATATGATGTACGGTAATCCACCAACTGGAATGTCCCAGCTTTTTAGAAACCTCTATGTACTGCTGAGAACGAATTTGAAGGACTTCGCTTCGGATAATACGTGCCAAGCCTGTCCAGTGGGTAACCGCCACGCCAATTAAAACGCCCTTTAATCCTCTTCCACAGGCAAAAGAAATTAAAATCAAAAGCACTGTATGAGGAATTCCCATAACTAAATCAATGAGCCAGTTCATCAAATGGTCCAGCCATGATTTTCCTGTGGCTGCGATTACTCCTACAATTAAAGCAATCACAGCGCTGACGCTGGATGCAACTACGCCAACGACAATACTTACAGATAAGCCTTTTATGGTTCTTACCAGCATGTCCCTTCCCAGCATATCCGTTCCAAAAGGATGTTTTAAAGACGGCGCTAAGCCTTTCTGTGAAAAGTCCGCCTGTATCAGCTCATCGCTTAAAAATGTACCTGACAAATAAACACCAAGCAATACCGCAAAAATCAGAATGGCAAAAAGAATGGTCTTTTTTCGTCTGTTTAAAATTTTGCTATTCATTTCTATATCCCTCCCTGATTTGCGGGTCTACAATTCCATATATAATATTCGCCAGCATATTTCCTACAAAAACAAATAAGGTACTAAACAACGTAATTCCCAGCAATAAAGGAATATCTGAGCCCATACCTGCCGCAGATGCAGCCGCACCAAGTCCCGGATAAGAGAACACTGTTTCCGCCAAAACAGAACCTCCGAAAAGCTCACTGAAAGAGCCAAACTGCATGGTGATGGCAGGAAGCATAATATTTCTAAGGCCGTGTCTTTTTAAAATACTCCACTTGGACTCTCCTCTTGCTTTTGCAAATAATACATAATCACTTTCCAAAACATCTACCAGTTTTTCTCTTGTATGCAGCGCCACATTGGCAAAAGAGAGAAAACTTAAAGTTAATGCCGGCAATATCAAATGGTGAATTCTCTGCAAAATCGTAACCTGATCTGCCGGAACACCTTTTGGTACACTCATGCCCATGGGAAACCAGCCAAGCTGTACGGAAAACAGCATCAGAAAGACAATTCCAATCCAGAAGGTGGGAATGGAACACATAATCAGACAGACCTTCTTTAAAATTTTATCTATCCATTTTCCGTTAAAAATTCCCATGGCACATCCAATGGCAAAGCCGATAATGCCGGAAAATACCCATGCCGTCATCATCAATGCCAAGGAGGTTGCAAACTTCTCTTTGATTACATCCAGAACAGGTCTTCGATAAATCAAGGATACGCCAAAATCTCCGTGAAGCAGGGATTTTCCCCATGCCAGAAAGCGTTCCACAGGAGGGTCATTGAGCCCCCAGTATTCTGCTATTTTTGCTCTTTGTTCTACGCTTACATTGGGAACAGAACCTACATACTGCTGCACCGGGTCTACCGGTGAAAGACTTACCAGTATAAAGCTTATGATACTCACTGCTATCAGCAGGGTAACCATTCGCAGAAGATACTTTCCCGTAAGCTTCAGATAATACTTACTCTTCATTTGTTTTCTCCTATACTCTCTATAACCACAATTAGAGTTGCCGCATTATTTCCCTAATGCAACAACTCTTTTTCTGTTTTTATGCTATTTCTATTCCCATGTCCATTCTGCAAGATTTGCAATCAACGGCCATGCTGCACCATGTGCGTGAATTCTCTGGTTTCCGATATTTAAACCATCTTTTACATAATACAGGTGTGTCATATTCACATAGAATGCCCAAGGCGCTTCTCCCTTCATGGAAGTACCTGTTGTGCCATCCCACTGTGCTTTCTGCCACCACTCATAAGAGTCTTCAATGGTAAGAGAAGTCATTGCCTTATCCAGATATTCATCTGTGGTAGGATTTGTATAAAATTCAGGATTATACCAGTCTGTTTTCCCCGCATTACTGCTGTGGAACAGCATATAAGAGGTCATTGGACTCTCAGACCCCCATCCCATAATCATTGGTTCAGAGAACATTCTCTTAATAGTTTCATCTTCACTTACACCCTCTACATTGATTTCAAAGCCCATGTTTTCTTTTGCCTGATTTGCCACAGACATAGCAACTGCCTGACGCATGGAATCACCTGCAAAGTACATCAAGTTAAAAGCCAGCTTTTCTCCGTCTTTATCACGAATACCATCTCCATCTGTGTCTTTCCAGCCGGACTGCTCTAAAAGTTCTACTGCATAATCCACATCTGTTTCGATTACATCTTCTTCATTCCACCATGGCATACCATCACATTCAGAATACGCAGGCTTAGCAAATCCATTTAATGCTTCATCAATAATTTTATCTCGGTCAATTCCATAGCACATAGCCTTTCTTACATTGACGTCAGAAGTAATGTTATTTCCAATTTTATATCCGTCTTCTGTCTTTTTTCCTTCATCAGGTACAGTAGGCATTGTAATCCCACGGTTATCTACAGACTCTACCTGTTCCACATGCATACCGTCAATCTCTGTTGTGGCAAGTGTTGCAGAAGTTAATGCAATATCCACTTCTCCTGCTTTTGCAGCTACAAATCTGGCGTCTTCATCCTGAATTAAAAAGACTGCTCTTTTAATTTCCGGTTGTTCACCATAATAATCTTCATTTGCTTCTAAAATAAACTGCTGTCCTTTATCCCACTGAACCATTTTATAAGGGCCGGAACCAATAATCTGGTCTGCTTCTAAACCGAATTTATCGCTGTATGCTTTTTCCGGTACAATTCCCATCTGTGCAACTGTATAGATAAAGGTTACACATGGCTTAGAAAGTTTAAATTCTACAGTTGTGTCATCTAACGCTTTACAACTCTCCAGCATAGTTAAGTCCATATAGGTAGCTTTTTCTTTTGTTGTATTAAAAGTGAATGCAATATCAGATGCTTTTAATGGCTCACCATTTGTAAATTTTACATCATCTCTGATTTTAAAAGTCCAGGTAAGGGCATCTTCACTGGTGGTATATTCTGTAGCCAGATCATTCTCAATCTGCTCATCTCCATTTATTTTTACAAGAGTAGAATAGATAGGAGAACCTGTATATCCAAATCCTGTACAAGGGTCAAAAGAGTCACCTTCACTGGAAAATCCAATCGTCACCTCTGTTTTTTCCTTGCTGTCTGTATCCTTTCCAGCTTCTTTTGTTCCTTCCTTCTGTGTATCTGCCTTCGCAGCTTCTGTTCCGGAATTTCCGGAAGCACCACAGCCTGTAACCATAGCAGAAACACATAATAAGGCAGTTAATACCTTCATTCTCCTTTTCATGGAATTCATCCTCCTAATTTTTTCTTCGTGTTTTAGCTTCCTCATTATATATAGAAAAATCCCCCGGGACAAGCCACCCCAGGGGATATATTTTTTAATTTTTTTCTTTTCTTTTTCTCTTCAATTACAAAGCGTTATAGACACTTTTTATCAATACTGCGCAAAAATGGAACCCTATCCAGGGGTTAATCCTCCTTTTTATTGCTTACAATACCATAGTAAGCTCTGGAAGTTACCAGATACATGGTCACATAGAAAAGTGTAAAAATAATATAGCATGCTGCTGTCACCGAAAGAAGTAATTTCTGATTATTAATTCCAAACAATACAATAATTTTACTCATCATAGGATAAGCAAATGCCGTATGAATACCTGCTGCAATCAGAGGCATAAAAAATACGGTAAGCACCTGAGAATTGATACTTTTTCGTATTGCCTTCCGGCTCATCCCTACTTTTTGAAGAATTTCAAATCTCTGCTGGTCTTCGTATCCTTCTGTTACCTGTTTATAATACATAATGAGAACCATTCCTACAATAAACACAATTCCAAGAAGAATACCCAGTATAAACATTCCGCCATAAAGTGAGTAGAAGTTTCCTCTTTCCATTTCCCTGCTCTCTACCAGAACATGGAGATTTTCATTCTGCTGTTCAAACTCTGCCCCACGTTTCTGAAGCTCCTGTGCTGCTTCGATTTGTTTATCTGCATCTGCTTTCAAATTAATGCCGCGATAATTATTCATAGCTGTTTCCATACCGCTTAACTGCTCACATTCCTGTCTGATTTCGGAAAGCACTTCCTTATCTTTCACAAAAATAAACATAGAAGAAATTGTCTGCATTACATCGATTCCATTGTCCACAAATTTGGGCACAACTTTCTTTATCTTCCACTCCCTTCCATTTTCCAGAGCTAGTGTTTTATAATCATAGGCCATCTTTGTGCTATAGAGAAGAATTTCATTTCCTTCCAAAGTTTCCTGCTTATCCATAATACGATTATAATCTTCTACGGGAATAAAAAATAACTGCCTGATATGCTTATACACATCTGTTCCATAACTCTCCACACGCTCTGGACTCATAGCCAATTCTTTTCCATCTAAATAAGCGGCTGCTCCCAGATAAGTATAAAATAATTCATCTTTTTTCTCTATCTGCTGTTCTTTCAAAACATCTGAAACAACATCATAAAATTCTTCTACTTTTTCGCTATCTTCCGTCTGCACATCTACCACCAGTTTCTGAGGATAACGAGAATTCAAAAAGTCTTCTGCCCCCATGTAAAGACAGGAAACAGCAGATACCATAACCAGAACCATAGTAGATAAAATACAGATGGAGGCAAGTCCCTCCCCATTTCTTTTCATGCGGAACATCATAGAAGAAACAGAGATAAAATGATTGGGCTTATAATAATAATGTTTATTGTTTTTCAAAATTTTGCATAATACCACAGAGCCTGCCTGAAACAACAGATAAGTAGCTCCGATTACCATAATTACAGCTACGAAAAACATACCAATTACCTGCATAGGTTCTTCAATAGACAGGGCAATGACATAGGCTCCTGCTAAAATAACAATGCCAAGCACAGCTAAGATCCAATTCGCCTTTGGTGGTTTTTCCCCCACCTGTTCGCTTTTTAACAATTCCACCGGTTTCATTCTGAAAATCTGAAACAGACATTTAAATAAAATCAAAAGAAAAATCGGAAGAAAAATAGTTATTGTATCTTTTACAGATGATACAGAAATCGTAAAATGAAAATCCGCTTTCCCTCCCAGCATTTTTATCATGGCAAGTTCTCCTAATTTTGAGAAGAAAATACCGCAGCCAATACCGAAAACAAGTGTAATTCCTGTTATCTGAATACATTCCCATATCATAACATAAGCTACATTTTTCTTCCCCATACCTAAAATATGGTAAAGGCCAAATTCCTTATATCTTCTTTTCATCAAAAAGGAATTCGTATAAAACAGGAAAATCAAAGCAAAAACACTGATAACCAGACAACCAAAGGACAAAGTCATCTGCATGGTTTCTCCGCCTTTCATTCCTCTTACAATTTCACTGGTACTCAAAAAACAAATCATATAAAACATCATAATCATGCCCGCACAAGCCAGCATGTAAGGCACATAAATTTTTTTATTTTTCTTTATTCCCGTCCACGCAAGTTTAGGGTAAAATCCGGTTTTCACTCTGTCACACCTCCTCCTGCCAGAACAGTAAGGGCATTGGAAATCTTTTCGTACATCTGCTGTCTCGTATTATTTCCTCTGTAAATCTGATGGAACACCTCACCATCCTTGATAAAAAGAACACGTTTTGCATGACTTGCCGCTTTTACAGAATGGGTTACCATTAAAATTGTCTGCCCCTCCTCATTTACTGCGGAAAACAGCTCTAAAAGTTCATCTGTGGATTTGGAGTCTAAAGCTCCCGTAGGCTCATCTGCCAAAATAAGCTTCGGATTGGTAATCAGCGCACGGGCCACTGCTGCTCTCTGCTTCTGACCTCCCGAAACCTCATAAGGATACTTTTCTAAAATTGCTGTAATGCCCAGCTTTTCTGCAATAGGCGCTAATCTATATTCCATCTCTTTGTGTCCTTTTCCGCTTAATACCAGCGGTAGAAAAATATTGTCTTTAATGGAAAATGTATCTAAAAGATTAAATTCCTGAAATACAAAACCCAGATTTTCTCTGCGGAAAGTAGAAAGTTCTGCCTCCTTTATTTTAGACATGTCTTTTCCATCCAGCCATACCGTTCCCTTGGTAGGTTTATCAAGAGCTGCCAGAATATTTAAAAGAGTTGTTTTTCCGGAACCTGACTCGCCCATAATCGCAGTGTATTCTCCTTCTTCTGCACTAAAATTCACATTTCGAAGGGCTTCTACCTGATTTCCTCCAAATCGTGTCGTATATATTTTCTTTAAATTCTTTACTTCTAAAATTGCCATTGCGTTTTCCTCCTTGCTTTGTTCAAACGTATTGTATCAAAAAAGGGAAATGCTTCGCCATAACTTCTGCTTACATTTCCCTGTTTCATCTTACATTTTTGAAAGATTGTTATTCTATTTCCAGTTTTTTTCTCTTTAAATCCAAGATAATCTCTGTGCCTTTATGAATTTCAGACTCAGCCCGAATTCCATATCCCAGCTTTTCACAAATCCTTTTACATAAATACAAGCCTATGCCACTTGCTTTTTTATCTTCTCTTCCGTTATATCCCGTGTAACCCTTTTCAAAAATTCTGGGCAAATCTTCTTTGGCAATTCCAATTCCCGTATCTTTCACTACCAAAATCTGCTGTGGCTTCCACTGTAAGGAAATACATCCTCCCGGCTTTGTATACTTTAAAGAATTGGACAAAAGCTGTTCAATCACAAACAGCAGCCATTTCTCATCTGTCAGAATAATTGCATTGGTAGTTTCATATTCTAATTTTATCTTTTTACGGATAAACTGCGGTGCAAACCTGCGTACTGCCTGTTTTATAATACTGTCTAAGGAATATTCCCGAAAAACATAATCTCTTTCACTGCTGTCAAGGCGCAGATAGCAGAGCACCATTTCCACATACTGCTCAATTCGCATCAAATCTGTTCCGATTTCTCTGGAAAACTCACTGTCCTCAGACTGCAGCTTTAAATACATAGAAGCAATGGGAGTCTTAATCTGATGCACCCATAAAGTATAATATTCCAACATATCCTGCTCTTTTTCATTATGTACATTTTCCATATCTTGTATATTCTTATACAAATGTTCCAGAATTTTCTCATATTCTTCTTCCAGTCCGTCTTCTGCCTTTGGTAAATTTTCTAACAAAAATTCTTTCTGATTTACGGCTCTTTCCAGCTGAATATATTTCTGACGGAATTTCATAAATTGAAAAATCAAAACCGCTATTCCAAAGACGCCTCCCACGGAAACCGCATAAAAAGCTGCATGTAGAGGTATTTGATACATTTGGAAAAGGAAGAAAAAAACAGTAGAAAACAACAGATAAAAGAGAATTTTTCCCCCTTGTTTCCTTATATATATCTTGAATATTTCCATAATTTTCTCCTTAAACTCTAAATGGCAATCGTATATCCCATTCCCACCTTTGTGGTAATAAAATCAGAAAGTCCTGCCTGAGCCAGCTTTTTCCGCAAACGATTTACATTGACACTTAATGTATTTTCATCTACAAAGCTGTCATTTTCCCACAGTTTTTCCATAAGACGTTCCCTGCTTACAATTTTTCCTTTATTCTCCATCAAGGTCTGCAAAATCCGGTATTCATTTTTTGTCAGTTCGATTTTTTCGTCCTGATAAAAAAGAACCGCCTCTGCTGTATTTAAAAAAGCGCCTTTATGCTCCAAAACAGAAACCTGTCCTGTATAATCATAACTTCTTCTAAGCAATGCCTGTATCTTTGCAGTCAACACCGATAAATCAAAAGGTTTTGCCACAAAATCATCTCCACCCATCTGGATAGCCATCACAATATTCATATTATCCGATGCAGAGGAAATAAATAAAACAGGAATTTGAGAGATTTTCCTGATTTCCTGGCACCAGTAATATCCATTAAAAAATGGCAGTGATATATCCATAAGAACAAGATGAGGATTATAGGATGAAAATTCCGTCATAACATCTGCAAAATTTTCTATATAGCGTGCCTGTAAATTCCAGGCTTCCAAATGTTTCTTTATTGCACAGGCAATATCTATGTCGTCTTCTACAATTAAAATACGATACATGATATACCTCCTCATTTTTTCTTTTATTATAATCACTGCCATCAATATGAGCAAGTACCCTTTTATTTACTTCTTATCTCTCACAATGTTCTAAAATAAATTTTCCCATTTCCTCTATACAATCTTCGCACTGAGGATATACTCCGGTATTATCAAAAAACGCATGACCAAATCCTTTATAAAGCACCATTTTTGTTTCTACTCCTGCATTATGAAGTTTCAGCCCATAGCCCAGAGTTTCCAGTTTAAGAAAATCATGCTCACCTACCGCCAGAAATGTAGGTGGATTATTCTTTGCCTCTTTTGTATAAGGATTTAGATAATCATTTTTTATATCCTTTGTTCCAAGAATTGGCTCCAGTCCTGCTGTCATTCCTGAAAACATACCTATCATTTTAGTAAGTCCACGTTTTTGTTTTGGTGCCATTTCAAAATTTTCCATGCCCGGCTTGAAATATTCGTCTTCTATTCCTGCCATATTCAAAGTTGGATAAAGAAGAAGCTGTCCCTTCAATAAATTAATTTTTTCTTCTCTATCACGTGTCGCACAATACTGAGCAAGGTTTCCTCCTGCACTGTCTCCTGCCACAAACACATGATTTCTGTCTCCGCCAAACTGCTCTGCATTTTCATAAATCCATTTTAAAACAGAAAAACAATCCTGATGTCCGACAGGATATGGGTGTTCCGGTGCCAGTCTGTAATCCACAGATACGGCACAAATCCCTGTTTTATCCACAAGCATCTTCACAGATTCTTCTACCACATCACAGGAACCGCCAAAGAAGCCGCCTCCATGTATATAGTATAAAATCGGCAGGTTTTGTTCTAGTGCTCCTTGTTTCTTATAAATTCTTACAGGAATTTCGTACCCGTCCTCTGCTTTTACTTTTTTCTCCTGAATTTTTATTTCTCCTTCTACACAGGGAATACTTTTTACTCCATTGAACATTTTTCTTAATTTTGCAATTCCCTTTTCTGAAGTATCCATTTTCATAAATCTTGCCGGCATAAATGCAAAAATCTTCATTTGCTTTTTCATGTCATTATACAGACGCGGGTCCATAGCTCCTTTTTCTTCACAATCAGGAAGATTTTTGACAAGAAGCGGCGCTTCATAATACTCTGTATTTTCCTCTTTTTCCTTTAAAAGCTGCAGTAAACGTTCTTCATATTTCTTTTTCATTTTTATTTATCCTTTCGCTGTCCTACTTTTTATATCTTCTTGTTCTGAAATCCGATATAACACCTGCGAAATTCAATCCATATCCAAAGTCATACACATGTCCTTCGCTGTCCTGATAACATTCCATATCTAATGCCACATCCTCTTTCTGGCATTCTACTGTTTCCATATTCGTTGGAATTTGAATAGGTAAAAGCCCTCTCGGTTCAAACTTTCCGGTGATAACGTCCAAAACTGCCTTTGGCATAACACCATATTCTGCAAGGATTGCATCTGCATAAGGCTCAAACTCTGACATAACCATAGGATTTTTTATAGAAACAATTACTATAACCGGTTTATCTCCCATAGCCTTTCGCATATTTATCACAAGATCAAGGTCCTCTTCATTTGCTGCCTGGTTCCATTTATTCTTATAACTGCGATTCTCTGATTTTTCCAGTGGATCCCCTCCTGCAATACTTTTCTGTCTGGCGCATACTGCCTGATATGGGCGATACTGAAGAGTTACCGGAACATAACCATTTCCTCCACTCTTTCTGTCTTCCGGATCATACCCTACAGAAATCGGAGATTCTATAAAGCAAAGTGCTGCCTCTGCTTCTTCTGGTGTTTCTACGACAGTAAAATAATCTGCTGCTGCCTTCTTTCCGGCCGGTGTAACCGTCTTTTCCCCGGTAGGATGACTCATAAAATCCAGATAAGATTTCAAATGTCTTTCCGGTACATACACTCTCATTCCTTTTTCTAATGGAAGTACATGCTCCCTGTTTTTCAACATCGTAATTGATTTCAGCTGTGACTGATATCCTTTTTCTACAAACTCCGGACATCCCACTATGTTCAGAGATTTTTCCAAATCAAGATATGGATTTTCAAAAAGTCCTGTACGAAAAATATTGAGAAGCAGTCGATACGCAGAACGTCTAAATCTGGCATCTGTCACTTCTTTTCCATATTTTTCACATGCCATCTTATAAGCTTCCAGCACAGGTTTCACGTCATTATTTCCTCCAAACTGATCAACACCTGCCTCAAGAGCTTTCAGGTGTCTCTCCGCCTCTGTCAAATGTTCTACGCCCCAGCATTTCCCTGCAAATTCTTCTTCTGTTTTTCCAATATCATGGGTAATTCCCCAATCCGTACAAACCACACCTTCATATCCCAGTTCTTCTCTGAGCAGATCTGTAATCAGATATTTATTATAGGAATTACCTACATTTTCTCCGTATTTTTTATCAACAGCATAAGAAACTGATACGTACACGGGAATTCAGTTCATTCCATTTTCTTTTTGATATCCACATTTCTCTCACCCCGCTTTCTTATTCCCCTCTTTCCTCTGGCAGCCTTGGCTTCAAGAATTTATCAGTATTTACCTTTAAAGCCCCACAAATAATTGTATATTCTTCAAATGTAAATCTCCTTTTTCCATTCAAAGCCAAATTTAATTTCGGAAGTTCTATTCCGTTTTCTCTACTTATGTAAGTCTGGGAAATCCCATTTCTTTTCAAATATTCTTTTATCTTCAAACCAACATTCAAATTCATCACCTATTTTCGATTTGTTCGAAGTTATTATTATAATATATCGTTTGTTTCGAAATGTCAACATTATTTTTCGACTTTATCGAAATTGTTTTATTTACAAAATCGAAATTCAATGTTATACTTCAACTAACAGGAGGTGAAAAAATGCCATCATTCGGAGAAAAAATAAAAATTGCTAGAAAATCAAAAAAATACACTCAAAAACAGTTAGCAGAAAAAATTGGTGCTGCACATAATTCTATTAGCGATTGGGAGAATGATAAGAATAAACCTGATCCAGATACCATAGAACTTCTTTGCGGTGTTTTAGAAATAACACCTAATTATTTAATGAATTCTTTTTCTGATGAATTATCTCCAAAAGATAAATTGTTTATAAAAAAATACCAAGCTCTTGATTTGTTTGGTCAGCAAACCATTAACATGATTTTAGACAGAGAATATGAACGCATGGAACTAATCAAAAAGCAGCAAGACCATATATCTTACTTAGAAGAAAATCCGATTATTGTGGAAAAAGGAAATAATACCATAGTCCGCCTCTATATCTATATGCACAAGATAGCTTCCGCTGGAAACGGTTTCTATTTTGATGATATCCCAACAGATACAATCGAAGCTCCATATCTTCCTGGTGCTGATTTTATTATTGGTGTTAATGGCGATAGCATGGAGCCCACTTATAAAGATGGGGATTTAGTCTATGTGCAGAAAAGACAGATCATAGAAAACGGGGAAGTAGGTGTCTTTATTCTGAATAATGAATGTTTCATAAAGGAAGCTGGAGAAAAAGGCTTAATTTCCCATAATGAGAAATATGACATTATACCAGGCAATGAAAAAATTCAGTGTATCGGAAAAGTTTTAGGAAAAGTAAAAATGAATTAAATCGCCACTGGCGTTTTAATAAAAAATAAACAACAGGAGGGTAATATTATAGCATTCGGAATGAAAGATATGCTAAATGGAGCAAAAGCTGTCGCAGGTGCGGCAGGAGGAAGTCTTGTGCAAGGAGGACTTGGAAATTATAGTCAAGTTTCACCCGAACAATTGCAGCAGGAATTTGGAATGTATCTTATGGACGGAGAAAACATCGAAATGGGGTTCAAACTTATTCGAGATGCTTTGGTTTTTACAAATAAGAGAATTATCTTCTCTGATAAGCAAGGGGCAACCGGAGCAAAAATGCGTATTGAGTCAATCAACTTGTTTTCTATTGTTGATGTGACAATGGAAACTGCTGGATTTGGTTTTGATGATAGCGAACTTACATTCACATACATAAAGACTGCTAATCTTAAAGCACATGATGTACAATATATTTCTCACAAGTTAGAGTTCCCTAAAAAATTCAATGTGCAGCCATTGTACAAAACACTTCAAGAACTCGCTTTTGAAAATTGCTTAAGAATAAATGATTTTAAATAGAATATAACCTCGCCCCTGTCAACACAGGGGCAAACACCTTGATAATATAATATACTTACCTGGGCAGCTGGGGGACGTGCTCTCACCTATTCCGAGACCTTACGGAAGGCGGTGATTATTATGAGTACATACGAAGAATTAAGTCTAATCGTAAGCGTTGCTTTACTGATTGTTGCAATTCTGAATTATACACATAAGAAATAGCCGTCCTGCTCCTGAGAAAAGTAGACGGCTATTCCTTAATAGTTTAAAACTTATTCGCCGGGACGGGTGAAGTGCAGTCACCTTCCAGCTCCCTTGTTAAGTATATTATATGTCAAAAAAATGTATTTGTCAAATTGTATCAGCCTATAATAGCTATGAAAGGAGTTGTTACTATGCCATTACCTAAAGCAAACACCTATACACTGGAAGATATCTACTCTCTGCCGGATGGGGAGCGTGCAGAGCTGATTAATGGAAAAATTTACAACATGGCTCCGCCAAGCCGTATCCACCAGAAACTTGTAATGGAACTATCCGGAACATTAAGGGAATATATAAAATCTCAGTATGGCTCTTGTGAAGTCTATCCTGCCCCATTTGCCGTATTTCTGGGAGAAGACACTCAAAACTATGTAGAACCGGATATTAGTGTTATTTGTGACAAAAACAAGCTTACTGACAAGGGTTGCAATGGTGCTCCGGATTTTGTGATTGAAATTGTTTCACCCAGCAGCCGTAAAGTGGATTATTCTACAAAAAATGCTCTTTATTCTGATTTCGGAGTACGGGAATACTGGATTGTTGATCCAGCAAAGGAAAGAACTACTGTATATCGATACGAAGAAGATGCTGCTCCTATAATTATACCTTTTGCTATGCCTATCACAGTAGGAATTTATCAGAACCTTGCTATTACAATTGCAGAACTTTTAGACTAAAAAAAACCGCCCCTGCTACCAACAGGAACGGCTTAATATATATCCGAAGATATACAAGAGTTTTTAGCAAATATATTGTATCATCTTCGGAACAGCCTTGCAATCGGAACATATTTTCGATGGCTGTTATTTTTATACCCAAAATTGAAAAGGAGATGATTTTATGCGTAATCCCAACGGCTATGGCTCTGTTGTCTATCTAGGCAAGAACCGGCGCAAACCCTATGCAGTAAGAGTAACCAACGGATACAAAGAAGTGAACGGACGTTTTAGGCAGCAATTCAAGTATCTGGGCTATTTCGAAAAGTCTAAAGAAGCAAATATGTTTCTGGCCAACTACAACTCCGGAATGCCTGTAAAAGAGCATACAAGCCTTGTAAAAGAACCTACATTTAAGGAGGTGTACGAAGCTTGGTTTGAATATAAAAAAGCCAGAAAAAGACCGCCTTCTTCCAGTACTTTAAGAAATTATAATCTTGCATACAGTCGTTTTACGGACATCAAAGACAGGAAAATTAAAAATATCCAGACAGATGATATCCAGAAAATAGCAGATGGTGTGTCTTCAAAATCAAATTCTACGGTTGTCCTGATAAAAACTGTCCTGTCACAGGTATATGAGTATGCCATAAAAAGAAAGTATGTAGATGTAAACGTTGCAAATCTATGTGACTGGGATTATACAGAAACAAAAGAAAAGATACATAAACCTTTCACAGAAGATGAAGTAGAAATGCTTTGGAAAAAGAAAGATATTCTGTATGTAGATATTATCCTGATTATGATTTATACAGGACTTCGAGCATCAGAATTTTTGAACATTGAAAATAAAAATATTAATTTTGAAGAACAGTATGTTATCTGTGGAATGAAAACAGATGCCGGAAAGGACCGAGTCGTTCCGATCCATGATGCTATCCTACCATTCTTTAAGAGATATTACAGGAAGGGAAATAAATATCTATTCCCCAACACGAAAGGTGGCGCTTACTACTATACACTGTTTAGAAATACCATCTGGAAGAACCTGATAGAAGAATTGCAAATTGATCACACACCGCACGATACCAGACATACCTTTGCAACTCTGGCAGATAGGTATAACTTAAATGACTATTATATAAAGCTCATCATGGGACATTCCGTATCTGACATAACCAAAGGAACATATACCCATAAGCTACCGTCTGAGTTATTAGCAGAATTGCAAAAAATAGAAATTCCAGATGTATAATTTGTATATTATATGTATATTGCTTGTATATTACGTTCCAAAATCAACACCATTTTTCTTGATTTTAGACATGGAAAAACCCCGTAAATAAAGGATTTACGGGGTCTGAAAATTTCATTAAGCTAATTTAGATTTTGCTAATTCTGCTAATGTAGCAAATCCGGCAGCATCGTTGATAGCCATATCAGCTAATACTTTTCTGTTTAAATCAACGTTAGCTAATTTTAAACCATACATAAATTTGCTGTAAGATAATCCGTTCATTCTTGCAGCAGCGTTGATACGTGCAATCCATAACTGTCTGAACTGACGTTTTCTCTGTTTTCTGCCTGCGTAAGAACTTGTTAAAGCTCTCATTACAGACTGTTTTGCTACTCTATACTGTTTGGAACGAGCTCCTCTGTAACCTTTAGCCAGTTTCAATACTCTATTATGTCTTTTCTTAGCGTTTAATCCGCCTTTAATTCTTGCCATTCTTAATTTCCTCCTATATTAAACACATACTTACACACAAACGATTAGATGTAAGGTAAGATTTTTTTCATGTTCTTTACATTAGTTGCATCTGTGATAGCTGCTTTTCTAAGATTTCTCTTTCTTTTCTGAGATTTCTTTGTTAAGATATGGCTCTTATAAGCTTTATTTCTTTTTAATTTACCTGTACCTGTTGATTTGAAGCGCTTTGCAGCTGCTTTAGTTGTTTTCATTTTTGGCATGTTTATGTCCTCCTTAAACTCTTTTTCTTATTAACGTTTTTCCGTCAAAAACATAGTCATGCTTCTTCCTTCTACCTTTGGTGCTTTTTCTACAACAGCAACATCAGATAGGATTTCAGCAAATTTCTCTAAGATATATTTGCTGCTTTGCATGTGTGCCATCTCTCTCCCGCGGAAACGCAGAGTAACTTTTACCTTATTTCCTTTTGTCAGGAACTTTCTGGCATTGTTGACTTTCGTGTTCAAATCGTTTTCCTCAATATTCGGGGATAAACGCACTTCTTTGATTTCTATGGTTTTCTGTTTCTTCTTAGCTTCCTTTTCTTTTCTGGCTAATTCGTACTTATACTTACCATAATCGATAATTTTACAAACCGGTGGTTTTGCTGTAGGAGCAATTTTCACAAGGTCTAATCCTGCCTCCGCCGCATGTTTCTGCGCTTCTCTGGCAGACATAATTCCCAGCTGCTCTCCCTCTGCGCCTATAAGACGGACCTCTTTATCTCTGATTTGTTCGTTAATCATTAAATCGCTAATAGTAGTGCACCTCCATAATATTGATAAACCGTTAACAGCCATAAGCTGTTTGAACTTAATTAAAGAAAGAATAAGAATTGACAGAGCAGTTTCCTAATATATAATAAAAAAGGATAGTTCTACAAACTATCCACTGTTTATCCGCATAAGAAAACGCCTTGCGCCTCATTATCTTCATATAAACCGTAGTCACTCATTTGTGCTAGGGTGAGAGTGGATACTCTGCTTTCTTTTTCTTCTTCAGACTTATGTAGTCTACCATATATACATATCTTCGTCAAGTATATTTTATAATTTTTATGTTTTTTTAATTTTTTTAAGAAAATTCTTGTTTTTTTTACAATTCAGTGGCATAATAAGGGCTATATATTCCAGTCAGTGTACCACTTTAAAGTGACATTGACTATAATAAAATTTAAGAGGTGATGTTTATGGACAAAAAAAGAGGATCTTTTTCAAACAAAATGGGATTTGTCCTTGCTGCCGCAGGTTCAGCTGTAGGTCTCGGCAATCTCTGGCGTTTTCCCTATCTTGCTGCAAAATACGGAGGAGGTATCTTCCTGCTAGTATATTTAATTCTTGCGGTAACTCTTGGCTTCACTCTTATGATAACAGAAATCGCCATTGGACGTAAGACAGGTTTAAGTGCCGTGGGTGCTTTTAAAGCTCTTGATAAACGTTTTAAATTTGTAGGTTATCTGGCATGTGTTGTTCCTTTTGTTATTACACCTTACTACTGTGTAATCGGCGGCTGGGTTATAAAATACTTTGTAACTTTCCTGACAGGTGATGTTGCTGCTGCTGCCGGTGATGAATATTTTAACGGATTTATCAGCCAGACCGCTTCTCCTGTATTCTGGTTTGCATTATATGTTATCATTACTGCTGTTGTAGTTATCTTTGGTGTGGAAAAGGGAATTGAAAAAGCAAGCCGTATTATGATGCCACTTTTAGTCGTACTGATTGTAGGCGTTTCCGTCTTTTGTATTACACGCCCAGGCGCTATGGAGGGTGTAAAATATTATCTGCTTCCTGATTTTTCTAAATTCTCCGCTACTACGGTGCTTGCAGCTATGGGACAGTTATTCTATTCCATGTCCCTTGCAATGGGAATTATGATTACCTACGGTTCTTATATGAAGAAGGACTGCAATCTGGAAAAATCTGTAAGACAGATTGAAATCTTCGATACTGCGATTGCTTTTCTGGCAGGTTTGATGATTATTCCTTCTGTTTTTGTATTTTCAGGCGGTGACGAAGCAGCACTGGGCAAAGGACCTTCCTTAATGTTTGTTACACTTCCTAAGGTTTTTGAAGATATGACTCTAGGCGGTGTAATCGGAACTGTGTTCTTCCTTCTGGTATTATTTGCAGCTTTGACATCTTCTATCTCTCTTTTAGAAACAAACGTTTCTATTATAAGAGATAAGCTTGGATGGAGCAGAAAAAAAGCAACAATCACGGTTACCATTTATGTACTGGTATTAGGCGCTATTGTTTCCTTAGGCTTCGGACCTTTGAGCTTTATCAAGATTATCGGTCTTGGTCTTCTGGATTTCTTTGATTTCCTGAGCAACAGTGTATTGATGCCAATCGTTGCAATCCTGACCTGTATCTGTATCGGACACTTTATTGGTTCTAAAGTAGTTTCTGATGAGGTAGAGTTAAACGGAGCATTTAAGTTTAAGAAATTCTATAATATTATGCTGAAATGGATTGCTCCTATTTGCTTAATTCTGATTTTGGTATTTGCCGTATCAGAAGCAATGGGATGGATTACCGTTTAATAAAAAATGTTTTTTAAACAGGACAGTCGCTTCACGATTATTCAATCGTAAAGCGACTGTCCTGTTTTATTTCTTATATACAGCATCATTTTTTGATAATAGATATACACAATACTGGTTCATACTGACTCCCTCTCTTTGAGAGTGTTCTGCTAATGCTCTGTGTAAACTACGAGGTATCCTCAGTTTAAATTGACCGGAATAATCTTCTAAGCTGTCCGGTTCATGAATTTCAATTCCTTCCTCAAATGCTGCTATCATCCATTCTTCTTTTGCCTTCTGTGCATTCGTTACTGCACTTTCTATGGTTTCTCCGCAGGTAATACAGCCCGGTAAATCTGGATAAGAAACTACAAAACCGCCTTCTTCTTTATCTTCTACAATTTCCATTCGATATGACATCGCCATATAATCATTCAGCTTCTTCATTATTCCTTTCCTCACTCTCTACAACTTGCCTAACCATTTCTACATAAACTTTTTTAATTGGCTCATGTTTTGGTATGGTAATTGGCTGACATCCCTTTTTTCTAAACGTATAGTGACTGCTTCCTCCTCTTGGTGCATACATCACGTACCCATAAGCTTCCAATACTTTTTTTAGCTCCTCAAATCGAAGATTTCTTGATAAATTACATATACGTGATATTAATTTATCCCATTTTGACATTTTCATACCTCCTGCTTATAGTATATGTGATACCATATAGGGTGTCAATATTCTTTTCAGACATTTTGCATGAAAATTATATAATTTTTCAAAAACTCATAAATCTCCTCTTCTGTGGGCGGGCACCCTTTCACATAATTCCGAAATCCTCTTGTGCAGTTCCCTACTCCCAGTTTCCCCTCTTTTCCGTGGTATCCCTGTCCAATGCAGATTTTATCCTTCAGCTTTTCCAAAAGCCCTTCTTCTTTCAGTCTCCAAAGAGCCGGAAGAAGATAACCATAGCAGGCGCTGCAAGACTCTACTTCCTCTACTGCATCACAAACCTCTACGACTTTTCTCGTTTTCGGAATATATTCTCCCTGTCTTGGCGTATTCAGCTCACGAAGCTGTGCATGCTCCCAACCTGCGTCCCCTGCCCCCAAGGCTTCTGCCATTTTTATATACGGTACTTCTTCCACCTCATACCCCATAAAATGACATACATAAGCATCGCAAAGCACCGGATCTGCCACAGCCAGAATACGGTTTAGCTCCACCGGATTTCCTCCGTCTTCAAAATCCCAATCTCCGCAAATGCTGTCGACCACTGTAAAATCCGGTGCAATTTCCGCTGCCAGATGAGCAATGGGCTCATGAAGTCCCATGGCATGAAAATGCCTCTTTTCGCAGTTTGGTATCAACCCCTTTAAATTTTTCAGTGCACAGGTAATCTTTGTCTGACAATGCCCTTTCATCACCGGCACATTAATCAAAAAGTCTAAGCTTTTTACCTCGTCACAGATTTTCAGTTTCATTCCCTGGCAAGGATATGTTTTATAAGTATCTTTTTGTAAATCAATAAAAGGCACATGATATCTTTCTGAAAGTTCATAATAACCACAGACTTCTGCTGCCTCTGCGGTCTTATCTCCTACCCATGAGCTTTCTAATATGACCAGATTTGAAAATCCTCGCTCCTGCAAATATTCTATAATTCCTGCCACAATTTCACTGTGGGTAGTCGCTCCGTAGGAAGCTTCTGAAGGCGCTACCAAATTTGGTTTTATTCCTATTTTCCGCTCTTTTTTTAATATCCGCCCCTCCAAATCAGCTTCCTTTAAAAGAGTTTTTGTCATTTCTTTATATTCTGTTCCGTAAATTGCCAGAATTTCCTGTTTTTCCACTTAATCACTGTCCTCCTGTCTCCATACATATTTAATAGAATAGTATTAAGCACAGTATAAAGTCAATATTTTCTCCTATAAATCATCTAAAAGAGCAGTGCTTTTTGCATAAGCGGTACTTTTCGCCTCAAAAAAGTCTGTTTTTACCATATTTGCATTAGAATAATAACTCACCCACTTCATACTTTCCGGCTCTTTTTCATATCCCGGATACACCGCTTCAAAACCCAGTCCCGTGAAACGTAAATTTCCCAGATATTTTATATATTCTGTAATCATTTCCTTTGAAATTCCGGGGATATCGTCTCCCAGAACATAATGTCCCCACGCAATTTCCTGTTCCACACCTTCTATCAGCATTGCCTTTAAAACCTGTATATTTTCTTTTGTAAAAAGCTCCGCTTCTTCCTCTTTTAACTGTAAAATCATATTTCGAAACAGCCACAAATGGGTATTTTCATCTCTGTTAATATAACGAATTTCCTGCGCAGAACCGGGCATTTTCCCATTTCTGCTCAAATTATAGAAGAACATAAAACCACTGTAAAAGTAAATGCCCTCTAAAATATAATTCGCCATCATAACCTTCAGCAATGTAAAACTGTCTTTTTTTGTCTGAAATTCGTTATATAATTCGCCGATAAAAGTATTTCTCTTTAACAATCTTTCATCTGTTTTCCACTGATATAAAATCTCATTGCGCTTTTCCGGACTGCAAATTGTATCCAGCATATAGCTATAACTCTGGCTGTGTACACACTCTTGAAAAGTCTGAATGGAGAGACATAAATTTATTTCATTTGCCGTAATATATTCCCCAATACAAGGCAGATTTGCAGACTGAATGGAGTCCAAAAACACCAAAAAGCTTAAAATTTTATCGTAAGCCTGACGCTCTTTTTCGGAAAGCTCTCCATAGTCTTTTCTGTCCTGAGAAAGATTGATTTCCTCCGGTATCCAGAAATTATTCATTGCCTGACGATACCAATCCTTCACCCATCCATACCGCATATTGTTGAAATCATTTAGGTTTGTAGTATCTCCGCCAATCATCCTGCGAAAACGTACATCTGTCTCTCCGTTGGGATTAAACAGCGATTTTTTCTTTAATTCTGTCATCTTCTTCTCCTTCTTCCTATGAAGCACAGCTTTCACATTCTTCTACTTCAAGGGATTTACTTCTCACATAATAAATGGTTTTCACTCCTGCTTCCCATGCTTCTACATACAGATTAAAAAGCTGTCGCAGTGTATAATTATTGGTAATATAGAGGTTTAAGCTCTGTGCCTGATCGATATGTCTCTGTCTGATACCGCAGGCTTTCACGCTAAATTTCTGTTCGATATTGTGTGCATTCTGATAGTAATAATAAGTATCCACAGACAAATCCGGAGCTACTCTGGGGAGCATACTTCCTTTCTTTTCTTCCATAAAAAACTTCTTCATAACGGGATCAAGACCTGCCGTAGTTCCTGCCAGAATACTGGTACTGCTGGTAGGGGCTGCTGCTAAAAGATAGCCGTTTCTCATTCCTGTATTTCTTACCCTGTATTCCAATTCTTTCCACTCTTTTGACACATAATTTCGCTTTTCAAAATACGCACCGGTATGCCAGTCACTGCCTTCAAAAAGGCGATAAGCACCTTTTTCTTCTGCCAAATCTGCGCTTGCCGAAACAGCAAAATAGTTTATCATCTCAAACAATTCATCTGCAAATTTTAAATGCTCCTGACTTTCCCAAAGGATATTTTTCTTTGCCAAAAGATGATGATATCCGCTCACTCCAAGACCAATCCCTCTGTATTTTTGATTGGTAAGTTGCGCATAGGGAACAGGATAAAAGTTCAAATCAATTACATTATCCAGCGCTCTTACTGCTGTCCCTACAATATCTTTCATGTACTCCTTATCATCTACGGGAAGATGTCCCAGAGAAAGGCTTGCCAGATTGCACACCACAAAATCACCCGGTTTCGTAGTCGTAACCACTACGGTCTCACCGTCTTTTGTCTGAATTTCTGTGGAAACACTTTCCACCTCCTGCATATTCTGGGCTATCTCTGTACACAGATTAGAACAATAAATCATCCCTTTATGCCCATTGGGATTAGCATGATTTACCGTATCCCTGTTAAAAGTAAAAGGTGTTCCCGTTTCCGCAGCTGATTTTAAAACCATACGTACAATTTCCTTAATGCTAATACAGCGTTTTTTAATTCTCTTGTCTTCTATGCACTGTTTGTATTTTTCTTCCCATTCTTCTCCGTAGCAGTCTTCCAAACGCCATCCCTTCACCATAAAAATTTCATGAGGACACATTAAATACCAATTTTGATTTAAATCTTTCTTCGCCATTTTCCAGAATAAATCAGGATAACACACTGCCGGAAAAATATCGTGAGCCTTCATTCTCTCATCACCGTTATTGGTACGAAGCTGTAAAAATTCCGGTAAATCTCTGTGCCATACGTCTAAATATACTGCTGCCGCTCCCTGCCTTACACCTAACTGGTCTACTGCTACCGCCGTATCGTTGACAAGGCGTATCCAGCGGATAATGCCACCTGCTGCTCCTTCAAAGCCTCGAATGGTACTGCCTGTTGCCCTCACCTTTCCAAAATACATTCCCATTCCGCCACCGAACTTACTTACTTTTGCAAAACTGTCAATGCTTCTGTAAATCCCCTCTAAGCTGTCAGGAACTACATCAATAAAGCAACTGGAAAGCTGATGGTATGGCTTTCTGGCATTTGACAAGGTAGGCGTTGCCATGGTTACTTCCTGCTTACTGAGCATATCATAGAACTTCTTCACCCACTTCATTTTATCCTTTTTTTCTTTCATTGCCAGATGAAGTGCAATTCCCATATACATTTCCTGAGGTGTCTCCAATTTAATGTGATCATGGGTCTGAATAACGTAACGATTGAGAAGTAAATCCAATCCGGAATAATTAAACAAACCATTGCGCTCTGCTTTGATATAACCTTCCGCTTCCAGAATTTCCTCTTTTGAATAATGCTCTAAAATGTAACTACCGTATAGCCCTTCTTGGGTAAGATATTGAATTTTCTCATAAAAATCTTTTATCCCTCTTATTTCTAATTCCACTCTTAATTGTTTCTCAAATTTCATATATAAAAAACGGGCACCAATATATTCCCATTTGGGCTCCGTTTCCTGCGTCAGCTCTACAGCAGCCTTTGTCAGCGCCTGTAAAATATCCTCTTCTGTCATATCGTCTCTTTTCAAACGCTCATATCCCTGTTCCAATTTACAGACATTATATTCTGCTTCAGGAAATTCCTTCATAACCTGACTGATATAATTCTTCATTTCCTTGCTCCTTTAATTTCATCCTATACTATATCTTGTATTCTCTGTTACCCATCATAGCATATTTTCTATTTTAATACTAGAGTTTTTTAATCCATTTTATTTCTATACAAAAAGGAACTACAGATTTCTCCATAGTTCCCTTCATTTTATTTCATATAAACAAGTGCTTCATCCATTGTTTCTTTATTTTCAGACCAAATCAATTCATATTGATTATCCTCCAAAAAGCTACTAATTGTATCATCTTTACATTCAGCTTGTACCACAACAATGGGTGGTTGCTCTTCTTCCATTTGTTCTATATATTCTTCCATTATTTCCGGTTTTACTTCCGAAATTGGAAATTGATAAGAATACCTGGTTGCATGACTTCGATTTGTAAGAATATAAATAAAATTCCAATTTCCATATACTGAAATTTTCTCACTATCCTCAGTATTTTCTTCTATAATCTTCGCAACTGTCATTGCTGTATCCGAAATATTACAATCTTTTCTATTTTCAAAAGTATTCGGCAATCCTTTCACCGTTTCAATCCAATCCGGCAGTATCATGGTACTTAACACATATATAGATACAAGTATGCTGATTGCTTTAGAAATACTGTTAATTTCAATATCTTCTATATCTGAAAAAATCAAGCTTAAAGGATACGATACCATCGGAACAATTATCATTCCATAGTGAGAATAAACCATTCCGGACATACATATAAGTAACAAATTAAAAATCATATATGCCAAATACGTTCTGTTTAAAATTCTATTTTTTTCTTTGCAATGATACAGCATACTGAAAAAAGCTATCATACATACAGAAGTATTAAAAAAGCTCAAAAAAGAATCCCATTTTGCGGAAAACAACGCTCTATTTCCTTCTTCAGATGTGTATTGTGTATTAAACACAATATAATCTTCCCAAAATGGAACCAAACTATGATGAACTGCGAGCCATATAAGAATTGGTAAAACAATCAGCAAAACACCTATAGAAAATCCTATTATCATGCTTCCTAATTCTTTCCAGTTCTTATTCCATATATGTATAACAAATATCGTAATACAAAAAGTCAACCACACTGCAATCATATTGGGACGTAATAACAAAACTACTCCGCAAGAAAGCCCCGAAAGGATTAATCTCATCATTGATATCTTTTTATTCTTTAGATAATCGATAAAAATAAAAATTCCAATGGTTAAAAATGGCATTGCATATTCTTCTGTTAAATTTCCACCATCAAAATATCCAAACAGCAAAGAAAGAGAAACAAGCATTACAATCATTGCAAAATTGCCTTTACATGACAATCTTGCAATTTTATAAATCATAAAAATCGTAACTGCCAAAAATATCAGCTCAATTACCCATATTCCACCATAACTTGAAATTTTACCCCCTATCCAATTCAATATATATAAAAGAGGTCCTTTATGGTCAAACGAGTCTCTGTATGGCATATAGCCTTTTTCCATCATCATCGCTATCGTTTTAAATACACTTGAGTCAGTTCCTGTCTCCACGTTTAACCATGGATGCTGCCAACTCTTTAACAAGAAAAAAAAAGCTATTACAGTTGATACTAAAAACGCTATAATATTTTCTTGATTGCTGCTTATCAAGCTTCTTTTCTTTTTCGTCTTTTCCATCACTATTTCTTTTCCCTTTTTTTAAATATAACCCATTTACTCGCAATATAATTCAACAGTATTACAATAATATTTGCAACAAATTTACTGAAAATATCACTTAAATGCAGAATACTAACAAATAGGAACATGCTTCCCCAGTCCACAACTCCTGTCGTTAATCGACAAAGAAAGAAATAACATGCCTCTCTTCCGATTTCGCTTCTGCTTTGCGCATTACTTTTAAATACCCATTTACGATTTGTAATATAAGCAAATAACACCGCTAAAAACCACGCTATAATTGTACTAGGCATCAATCCAAATTTCAATAAATATGCACAAATCCAATATCCTATTACATTTACAAGCGTTGTGCACACTCCAAAAAATAAATAAGGAAGAACGTCTTTATATTCCTCAATTTTTTCTTTTAAATTCATTTTTCATTTCCTTCCTAAAACTATGAAAATCCCCTAAAGCTTTCCAGCCAATCTTAACTATTTTAGGAATATTAATTGAGTTTACACCTGCCTGACGTGATTGAAAAGATATTTCATGAAAAAATAATTTTTCGCCGCAATAAGCATAATATGTAACCAGCATAATGTTAGGCAAATTGTAATTATATGGTATTTTATAGAGATATTTTTTAACAACATCTGTTTTCATTAAACGAAATGGAGCATTTGCATCTGGAACCTTCACTCCAAAATACATCCTTAGCAAGAAACAAACTACTTTCTCTACAAAAGCTCTGTCCTTCCCGTCTCCTCTTACTGTTCTATTTCCAAACACACCACTGTATTCTTTTCTCATATTCCAAAAGGCAGCAAACTCATCGGGATTTGTTTGACCATCAGAGTCTGTCTGAAATATATAGTCACATTTATTTTTTATCGCATAATCATAAAGAGCAATTAGCTTAGGACCATGATATTGTTCTGTATCTTCTAAAATTTCAATTTTAGGATATTCTTTCTGTAATTCTATCAAAATTTCATGAGTTCTATCTGTACTCCCGCTATCTGCAATCACCAATTTTGAATTTTCTGCTTTTCCATCTAAAACTGCATACCATTGCTTTACTACTTTTTTTATATTCTTTTCTTCATTATAAGCTGGCATTACAATATAAAGCGACTCCATTCCTTTTCTCCTCTTTTCACAAAATATTTCTATAATCCCAATTTTACTAGCTAAATAAAATCCCTAGCCATTATATAGTAAGCGCAAAATATTGCTACGCTGCCCATGAATCACGCTTGCACCAAAATGATAGATGCAAGCGTTTTGCGCTATGTTTAGTTTTGACAGTTCGCTTTCGCAGTCTCGCTCCATGGGGCAAGCTGTTCCAGCTGTTCATCTGACATTTTAGCGTCTGGCCGCTGTGATAAGAGGTATGTCAGATATTTGTAGGTATTCAGGTCATTCGCTTTTGCCATCTCAACCATTGTATACACAATAGCGCTAGAGGCAGCTCCCTTCGGACTGGCACTGAACAGCCAGTTTTTCCGGCCAACAGTGAATGGTCTGATTGCATTCTCGCTAAGATTATTGGATAAACTGCAATGACCGTCTTCCAGATAGGTCATCAGGGTGTCTTTCCGATTTTGGGCATAGTTCACCGCTTTCGCCAAACGGGTTCCCTTATTTGGACGCTGTTGATCCAGCCAATTCCAGAATGCCTCCAGTATCGGCTTCTCCTTTTCAAGACGGAACTGTTTTCTCTGCTCCGCAGTATGATTTTTTGCTTTTGAGTACCGCTCACAATCAAACAGCTTGGAGCAGAATTGTACTCCCTGCACCGCCGGAAGGCTGTAATCATACTCTTTCCCTTTCGGTATGGCATCTGTGAAATAACGTCTCACATGTGCCCAGCAAGAGCAGCGTTTGATATCCGGCAGATCGTTATAACCCTGGTATCCATCGGTCTCCAGATATCCACGGAACCCCTGCAGGAAAGATGCCGCATGGAACTTTGCCCTTGTCTCTGTGTAATGATAGAGCAGGATCGGCGGAAGCCCATCTTCTCCACTGCGGAAGAGCCACATCCAGGAACCTGTTTCAGGATTGCGCTCCGGCTCATTCAGTACCTGAACCCGGGTTTCATCTGCCATCAGATATTTACGCATCCGTAACTGACGGTGAAAATAATCATAAACATGACAGAGGTAATTCTCGGCACAGTAAATGATCCAGTTAGCAAGCGTAGCCCGGCTTAATGGGACACCCAGCTGCTTCCATTCCGATTCCTGCCGGTTTAATGGCAGACCATTCTGGTACTTCTGGTGCATTGCCCATCCTACAACGGATTCCGATGCATAACTTTCTGGGATCAATGGTTCCTGGACAGGCGCTTTGACAAATGTCTGATCATCCGGGTGTTCCTCTGATATGGCACACTCCGGGCATTTATAGGTTTCACGATAGATATTTACTACTTTCCCTTTGGCAGGGGTAAACCGGAATTCATGGCGGACGAATTCTTTCCCAATACATTCCATCTGTGTTCCGCAGGTTGGACAGTTCCGCTCCTCCTCCGGAAGAGAAATGATCTCGTCGCAGGAAGGGACATTTTTAAAGAGATCTGCATGTGTCCGTCGTGCTTTTCGCTTATGTTCCGGAACAGTGATGTCATCAGGAAGTTCCTGTTTCCATGTCGGATCTGCCTCCTGCTCGGCTTCATCAAAAAGATTCAGCTGACCATCGATATCTTTCCGTTTTTCACTGGAAGTACCAAAGAGTTTCTTCGTGAGATATTCAATCTGCTGACGAAGGTTTTCTTTTTCCAGACGGTCTGCTTCCAATGTTTTTTGTAAAGACTGGATCAGTTCTGTCTGTGCGGAAATCGTCTTATTCAGTTGGTTGATCATGTCCTTGTACGCAAGGATTTTTGAATCTTTTGAATTATCGGCCATATGTCTTCTGCTCCTTTTTCATTGCTCTTATTATACCATAAAAAGCAATGAAAAAGAAGCAGAAAATCCAGTATTTACAAGGGATTGCAGACATGATACAGGGTGTGGAAAGCTCTCCATTTTTGTTGGTTGGCATAGAGTTTTTACACGATCATTGCGTAGGTTTGAATGCCTTTGGCTGTTCGATTTCAAGACCGGACATGAGCCAGTCGAATTGCTGCCAGGTCAGTTGCTTTACTTCCAGCTGATTTCTGGGCCAGCGGAACCTGCCCTGGACTTCCATGCGTTTATACAGCAGCACAAATCCGTCAGACTCCCAGAGCAAAGCTTTGATCCTGTCACAACGTTTTCCACAGAAAAGATACAGGGCGCTTCGCCTTGGATCCATATGGAGTTGTTCTTCTACAATAGCACACAGCCCGTCAATGGATTTCCGCATATCCGTTCTGCCTGTTACGATATAGATTTCATCGGCGGCTGTGATATCCCCTAACATTCCAACTCCTTCACAATGCGGAGCGTTTGAGCCAGAAGCTGAGGATCTGTTCCATTTGGTATTGTTAGATGGAAGCTTCCTACAGACAGCTTCATTGGCTCTGCTACGGAAAGGTTATTTCTTTCCGTAGCTACCGGAATCACATTGAATGGCTGTTCATATGGGAGCGGGTCAGTATCATGAAAATCCACTCTGACAACTTCCTGGCTTTCCGGTGCACGATAGCTGCGTCCGGTTGACGCTGGCAAATCCACACAACCTTTCTGACGCAGCCTTTTTACCCAGTTGTAAAAAGTCCCCGGTTTGATGTCGTGTTCCACACACCATTGATGATCTGTCAATCCACTTTGACGGCATTCCATGATGAGACGGTATTGTTCTTTGGCAGGTATTCTTTTGCTTCTCATGAGCACACCTCCATAAATCGGATAGAGTAAAATGCTCGCATCTATCATTTCTGGCAAGAGAAGATAAAGTGAAATGCTTGCATTTTCTAATGATTATTATGGATTCATTTTTAGGGCAACACAATCCGTCGAATTATTTTGCGCTTACTATACAAAGTTATTTATATTACAATTGATAAATTTAATATTTTTTTCAAAGTTTCTTTATCCTTTATAATATCTAACGTATTATCAACCACATCAATCCCCTTGAATTTGCCGCTTTCTAATACCGACGATACAACTACTTCATTTAGTGGCATAAAATCAACCACATTCTTATCCAATACTTCCAAATCAATTTTAGAAATACCTTTTACCTGTAAAAATTCAATATAATAAAAAGTCCAGATATTCTGTGTTTTCGAATATTTTAACCATATTTCAGGTTTAATTGGAGATTCCTCTAATTTAACTTCACCATTTGGGATTTCTAATAATTTCAAAAAATTATCTTCCGCTTTGCAGACACGATTTTGAACGTTTTCTCTTGGTATAATTTCTTTGTAAAATTCCTCCACTATTTCTTGATATGTTTCTCCCTTAAAATCATATACATCATTAACCGAAGAAAAATAAGGATACCATTGATTCCATTTTTGAGGTTCATAATTAAATAAAAGCAATCCTTTATCTGGTGTACAGAGCAATATATTAGTTGCTATAGCAAAACGATGTGGAACACACTCTGCAGGAATCTTTTTTTCCAAGAAATCCGGTGTTTTTAAAATTTTAAAGTTCTGCATAATTAATCCTCCTTATATATAAGCTTTGACTTTATTATAGTTTCCCTGTATTTTTCTTTTGAATGCACTTTGGTATATTTCATGTCTTGTAATATCTTTATATTATCTAAATATAGCTGTTCATTCAAGCAAATAATTATCCCTGTTTTTAAAAATTCCTTATTAGTACCTATGTATTCCTGTAAAAATTGATCCATTCGACTAAGTGTAATAAATATTTCACCTGATACTTGCTTCGAAGAACTCAGCCCAGCTAACTTACCATAAAAATATTCCCCTGATGTTAAAGCTACTCTTAAGCATATGCTTTCTCCTACTTTTTCAGCTAATCCATCTATATCTTTTTTTATCTCCGTTATACATTCTAAGATCAATGCTATTTCATTTCTATTTTCAAATGGTAAAACGCCTGTAATTCCATCGCCCTCAATAGTATATTGATAAACTCCAAATTCTCTCATTCTATTTTCAAAAATACTTGATAACCCTGCTACAAAATGTATGGCAATTTCTTTTCCGGATTCATCAAAACTTTTCATTTGATCAGCTATTTTATTATATAATTTCGTAAATCCAACAATATCAATTTTGAAGATTAATCCTTGCAATTTATATTTTAAATATTTATTAGTAATAGCATTTGAATATTGCATCAACTTATTATATGATGACTTTATCAAATATACGACATTCGACGATAAATGTTTGTTATCAAAATATATCTCATCGTTTCTAATATCATATTTAGAATTTAATGGATAATATCTATAACTATGTAACCCTTCCGGATCAGCTAAATTTAAAAGTCCCAATGAATCAATCTGTGTAATATAGTGTTCTTGAATATAATAGCATTTCCACTTGTCAGGTTGTCGTGCAGATATTTTATATTCTATATAATGTCTCCCTTCTTTCTTTTCATAATCAGAAATTCCCATGTGATAAAAGCGATAATTTTCTAATTCATCTAATAACTCTTTATGTGACTCTATTTGTTCATTATAAAATTTTACTATTGATTTTATCGACTTATATCTTTTTGTCCCGTTTTTCTGAAACAAATATGCCATATATGGTACTGACCAAATACAATCATTTATTGTATTATTTATAGTTACTTCTGTATAGCTCGGATATTCAAGTACCATATACTTTTGTTTTGCAGAAGAAAAAACTCCATCCATATCATCTAAAATAATAATAAATAAATCCAAATACCAATATTCTGCTGCTTCAAAAGGGACTGAATCATCACTTGTATAATCATCCAAAATGCAGCATTTTTCACCTTTAATATCAATCACACTCATATTGTCCCTCTCTTTCCAGGCATTCATTATATATTGTTAATATTGTTTCTGGTGATATTTTCTTTTTCTCCTTATACTCATTAATACATGTCCTTAAAAAATTATAGCTACAGCTACGCAAAAAAGCTAATCTTTTTTGAGCCATTTCTTTTTGTTCCAAAGTATTGGTCGAACGTAAAATATACTGCAAGTGATATGATTCTTTCAAAATTTCAGAATCCATTTTTTCTATATAATCACTTATCAGATTAATTAGTGGATCTGTAAACTTATATACATAAAATAATTCATCAATGTCTAAATCAGATGTTATTAAATTTCGCCTTTTATATTCTTGAAAAAATCTTGTATGTGGAGTAATACGAAGTTTTTTAGCAAACCTAGATATTGAATTAATTAATCCTGTTCTTTCGATAAAATCAAGATTTTCTTCTAATTCCTTCATAGTTGTATCCGCATCAAACATAATAAATCCAACATCAATTTGAAATCTATATTTCTGAAGCTCATATATTATTTTTTCATTTTCTTTTGATGATACACCTTTGTTAAAACGCAATAGCTGACTATCACTTCCAGATTCTATACCTATAAATAACAAGAAAATTCCGACTTCTTTCATTCTTGCTAAACAAAAATCCAAATCTTCACCAAGCCCTAGTAAAGTTAAAACACTTGTACTACCTCCAAAAAATACCTTATTTTTATATTTGCGACTAATTTTCTCAATTATAGAACACAACGTTATAATATGATCATAATTTCCAATGAAGTCTTCATCCGTAAAAATTATTTGTTTTGCCCCTGATTTAATTAATAAATCTATTTCCTCTTCAATCTTTGAATATGAAAACATACGCCACTTTACATTACAATATTTCCAAGGCATAATGCAAAATGAGCATTTATTCCATGGACAACCTCTACTAGTTTCCATACGAACTAATCCATTTTGCTTTATAATTTCCGAAACTTTATAATGGCGGGGACAACCTTGAGTCTTTAGATCACATACTTCTTTCCTAGTGAAATATACTGCCTTTTCATTTTCATCCCAGAAAGTAATGTTCGGGATTTCCTGCTGTTTTATTATTTTTTTTAATTCCTTTATTGATTCGACTGAATATGCCAGTCTTAATAAAATTTCAAGATTTATTTCTCCTTCACCCGTATTAAATATAACATTCCGATAAATATAAGCTAACTTATCAGCAGCACATATTGCCAATATTCCCCCTAAAATAACAATTTTATTTTTACAAAGCTCTAATATCTTCTGTAATTCATTAAACGAAGAAATCTTGCTTGAAATTAATATAATGTCGTATTGTTCTATTTCAAAATAATTCTTATCATCAATATCTCTGTATATAAAAAAAGTATTATTTTTATTAAATAATTTTTTAGGAAAATACTGTGCTAAAACATCAACATTAATTGGTTCATTAATTTCTGCTTGACTGTACTCCATATTAATAAAAAGAAGTTTTTGCTCAACTTTCGACATGTAACTGACTCCTTTTTCGTATATCTACATTCATAATAATCTTTTGAAAAAGTTTGTCCAATTTTTCTGCTGTAAAAACTAAGGTGTTTATTTTTCCATCTATTATATATATTTCTTTTAAACAATCATTTACATCTAAATATCCCTTTTCTGGGCAACTCTGAGATTTGGAAAAATCTTCTTTTTCAATTCTTACACACCGAATCAAATAATTTTTCATACGTTCCAGACAGCGAACAGCATACCAATAATCTTCTTTTGAAATTGCCTGCGAAAATCTCTTTCTCTCAAACCCATAAAGAGTTCCATAATCTTTAAGTCGCTCTTTTTCCAGTTTGCTTACCAAAAAATCATTATCATTTGCTTGCTCTACAAAATGTTGATATACATTGTCAGTATCCTTTATGATTTTATTAGTTGAACGTATACCCATTTCTTGTATTCTTGCTTTAGATATAATAGAAATATCATATATAATTCCATCTGAATCTATCGCTTTAAACAAATATCCCCAATTTTCTAAATAAAAAACTTCAGCCGCATATTTTACACATGAAATTTTCTCAAGAAAACTTGCAAACTCTCTCCGAAATAATTCAAATTTTTTATCACATACAACACAAAACAAATCATAATCTGAATTAGGTGTATTTTCTCCTCTTGACCTCGAACCTCCAAGTGCAATAGCGATTATTTCTTTACATGAAATTAATTCTTCTAAAATTTCTCCATAGTCCACTTTTCATCCTCCGTATATTTCCAAAAAACATCACTATTACAAAACCTGGAATATCCTGTAAGACCTTCCCTGCAAAAATTTTCAAAATTTAAATGACCTGGTAATTGAAGCTGTTGAGTCCTAATCTTACTCCATTTTTGTGGAATTCCTGGCAAAGGTAAACAACAATCGTGTACAATTATCGCATAAACAAATTCTATATCAAATTTTATTAGGCTATATATTCTATGCATCCCATCACCCAAATAAAATTTTCCTCCACGATTTTCTATAATAGGTGGTACAATTATGTGTTGACTTCCATCAGCATATGTAATCATGTATGGATAAAATAAAGGAATATTATATTTTTTACAATTATCTATACTTTTTCGTGCAAATTTCAATCGTTCAGTATATACATTTTTACATAAAGGTATTATATCACGAGTTTTTATCTTCTGTATTTCCCACCTGGATGACACAGGAAATTGTTCCTGTAAACAATTTGTAATCTGTTCAATTTGTTCAAAAGTGCATTTCTCTAGAAACTTTATCTCTGATCGCATATTCACTCTAGTCCCCTCCCTAAATTCACTTTTTCTCAATATAAATTTAATCCAATTAGAAGTATTATTACAAATAGAATCAAACCAACACAGGTCCACCTAAGTCCTGTATTATAATTTTTATATTTTTTACTGGCAATTTTAGAGTTTACATAAATTTGAGAAAGGTAATCATCTAAATAAGATTTTTTGTTCATTTTCATAATATCTTCTCGAAATAATTCAAATGTTTTTCTTTCCCCAATACTTTCAAAAAATAATATGGAGTTCTTTTCTTTACTACTCTTTATTTCTACTCTTGCAATCAAAACAAACACTAAATGAACAATACCATATACTAAAATACCAATTGATACAGTAAAAAAACACAAATATAACCATGTGCTAATCTTATTCTCTAAAAATAACTTATTAAATAGTTCCCCCATAGCACTTAAGCTATCGCTAGTAAAGATAATAGTCAATAATACACCTATTAAAGCTAATATTATACTAGCTTTAGAATCGCAACTATTAATCCAGTTATTAACTCTTTCCAATGACAACCTAGCTTCCTCTATCTGTTCATCTATATTTAGTTTTTCTGCCATTACAGTTTTCCTTCCTCATTTTCTATAATTATACATCCCATATATTCTAAGTTCAATCTATTTATTATTTTAGGGTGAATTTAACAAATATTTTCACTATTCCATTCACGTTTTCTTCAAAATATTCACTTAATCCGCATCACCATGTCAATCCAATCACATATAATATAATATTTCTGGAGATTATGTATATCTTTTCTTTCATATAAGCTACTCTGGAAACAACTGTAAATTTCAGAATTTCCGGAACATATTTTCTATTCACACAATTCAATAATTTCCATATAAATGTCTGAAGTAAAGGTTGTTTCATTATTCAAATACAGCTATTCGTGATGCCTTTCTCTCTTTATCTGCTGGCACTAAATCAATCTTGATTCGTTTATCCTCTGACTGCTGTGCTGCTATAAAATCTTTGTACGCTTGATCTGGATTCGCAAATCTACAACATTTCAATTCATTACTGATTTTAATGTCTTTAATCCATAACTGTTGAATTTTGATATTAACAATTTCTGTATACTTAATAGAAAACTCTGGCTTAAATAAATCTTTTGTATCTACTTCTGTTGCAGGAGTCAATCTTGCCTCTGCATTATATGAAGTCCATTGCATTTCCTGTGGAATTTTCCTAATACTATTAGCCAGAAAATAAAGCATCTCCTGATCATCATTATCAAAGCCATCAGAAATACTGAATGATACTCCAAATTCTGATTCTACCAAAATTACATTTTTTATTAACTCCAAATCTCCTTTTAACTCTTCAATACTTTCTGAACTAAGCGGTTCTTGCAATGTTGCTTTGAATAATTCTTCTTTTTCTTCCTTTGTTTCTATTTTTATTACTGAGCCTTTTAATGCAGTCATCTGGAATAGCGTAAATTTTCTCACATCACTCCATGTACCAAAACTCAATCTATAAGTAAGTGATATTTTTCTATCCACTAAACTGTATACGATTATAATTTTCAAACCATCATTGTCATTTTCATTTGCGATACATAAAATATGTTTATCTGGATCAACTGGTTGAATCTTCATCATCACATCATATTCCAAGTCAGAGCCATCTACCTTTAATATACACGAAATTGCTTCCGGTAATTTTTCAGGCACTAATCTGAAATTAGTATTTTTTACTTCTTCTAAAAAGCCATCTTGATATGGATCTATTTCCTCACCAAGCATTTTTATCATTTCAACTGGTTCTAACTCAACAGGCTTTTGCGAAATATATGCTCTTCGTGCCATTTCTTTCAACGAGTATTTTCCAGCTACTTCTTCATCCGCAATTTTAAATCTTCCCTTTATCCGATTTGGATATTTTGTTTTAGCTTCTGGAACAAGTGGTCTACTATATAAAAAATTTTTACCATTGATTTCCTGGATTCCAGTTTCATAATACGGATATAATTTATGCTGTGAAGCTAATGATGCTCTTATGCTCTCAAAACATTTTGTCAATTTTTCAGAATTTTTTCCTATATTACGAATTGCAATCGCTGGATCATTAATCGTTATATAATTATTTTCTACAGATGAATCCTGTATGATGTTCCCATTAACTATGTCTGCAGAAATATTATTCTTCTTTTTATTTTTCTGAATCCTGCCAAACATCACCATCAACCTTTTTAACATTAATCTCATTCTTTTTTGAAGTCTTCCGTATAACACTTGAATCTCCCTGTGCTTGAGTATGCATATCCTGATGAATTGAGCCTTTAATTTCACCACTGGTAATTTTATTCTTTTTCATCGTATGTTCTTTCCACTTTGCACCAGCTATAAAAGAGCATGTCCACCCCGCCAAACAACTTATTAAAAAAGCCCCCAGTGCAGTTCCCGGATCAAGCAGGTTTTGGAATTGTCCCCCTAACCAATATAAAGCTTCCATTAATTTTAGTTCCTTTCACACATTTTTCTCCAAATAGTATTCAAAAATTTTATAAAAATATATCCCAATATTCCTCCAAGAATATTCATAATAACATCATCTAACTGGCAATATCCTCTACCAGTAATTAACTGGATTCCTTCTATAAGACAAGATGCCGTTATATATATGAATATTTCTTTCGTTTTGGAATTTTTCTTTTTTCTAATGGCTCTTAACATGCCAAATGGTATAAACATAAAAATATTTTCTATAACATACGCTTTTGCTTGCGTAGAAGCTCCCCATGTAGCAAAAAGTTGTAAATCTATACCTTTTCTTGAACCTGGCTCTCTGGAAAAAATAGTTATCATAATTACTATTAATACATATGCCAGCATACAATACCACCATATAATACTACATAATGTTAATTTCTTATTTTTCCATAGCACAATACTAATAGGCATAAGTCCCAACATTGCCAAGGTTAAACACAAAGGAACATAAGATAATGGCTCCTTCATGTTTAACAAAATCATTGATAAAATATTTTCTCATTCCCTTCTTATTGTTCCAGTATCATACCTTCCTTTCAAATACTTTTCTTAGACTTGAAATTATAACATTTTTAAAAAGTAAATATGTAACCGCACTATACACAACAATGTAAATCAAAAATCCTAACCATATATTTGAAATCGCACTTGATGCATAAAAAATCGTAATCATAAATAATAAATATATAAGATTTTTCCATCTTCTATATCCTATTTCTTTAACAAAGTATTGTTCTATAAATACATACCATATAACCATTGTAATTATGGATGCAACTGATATAGATGCCGGTGTCTTAAAAGTGACATACGCAATTCCATTTGCTAAAGCTGATATTCCCAATACAATTAAGCTCTTAAAAAAATAACGTAGATTTTTTCCCAATACTTTATAATAGTTGTGCATTACAACCGTCACAGCGGAACTTATTGCAAGTCCTGGAAATATTATTCTAAAAATCACTAAGGAATCGTTATATTTAGGTAAAAACCATTTTACAAACCAGCATAAAGGAAAATATACTGCATTTGCAGCAAATACTAATAAAAGCATAAGTGCTATAAGTCTTGGATAATTCTCAACCATACTTTCCTTTGTAGATCTTTTTAATGTAGGATAAAGAACTGTTGCTATAGCAGATGTTGCTACTGTAACCAGTGAAAGCATGTTATAGGCAAAAGCATATACAGCATATGTTGAAGTATCAAATAAAATATTTACGAACTGTCTGTCTAATGTTAAAATCAGCGTAGCACATAGATTTGCAAATAATAATGGAAAACCTATTTTTATAAGATGAATGACTTCTCCTCTCATATCACTCATCCTTTCTGATTTTCCAAAGGAAATACTTCGATATGTATATACATACCATACGGTCAATAATACATTTACCAACACCAATGCAAAGACGTAAATCTGATATCCAATTTCGCTTTTTTGAGTATAATAATATCCAAACATAAGTAAAACAATAACTATGTTACTCGCCGATTGTAATACTTTTCTAATAGAATATTCACGAAACCGCTGCGTAAATTGTGATATTTGTTGATAATACCCCGTTACATTCACCGCTATCATATCTATTCCTAATAACAAAATAATAAATTTAAAATCACCATTTTTTAGGAAAAAGCTAATTATTGCCAGTACAATAAATCCAATAAAATGTACAAACATATACCATTTGAAAAAGCTCCGGAACTTTTCTTTATTCAATTGTTCAAAATTGTAACCACCATAATCAAGAACAATTCCATCAATAATTCCCAGACTAAAAAATCCAATATATGTTGTATACAAAGTAAATGTTTTATACAATCCATAACTATCTACGCTCAATATTTTAGGTATAAGGAAACCTATTACAATACCAGATAATATGGTCGTACAATTACTTAAAGTCACTCCTATAATGCTTGTTATTGTTTTCTTACTATTATTCATCGGTATCCTTGTAAACTCCCATTTTAATTAATCTTTCTTTTATTTCATTTACAGGTGTCTCTTCAATTGAATAATTGAATAAATCCGGATTATTTTTTACCACACTAAAATCTATTTTAGAATAATCTATATTACGCATCACTTTAATCATTTCTGGACTAAATCTGTATTTAATAACTTTGGCTGGTACTCCGCCAACTATGGCATACTCTGGAACGTTTTTGGTTACTACTGCTCTGGTGGCAATAACTGCCCCCTGACCAACTGTAACTCCCGATAATATTGTAGCACCATAGCCAATCCAAACATCATCTTCTATAATTATTTTTCCTTTCGATAAACTGTCACTTAATACTTTTTGGTCTGGTGTATATCTCATAAACGGAAACGTTGATATATAACTCATATTATGTTCGCCTGCCAATAAAAAATTAACATCATCAGCTATTGAACAATAATTCCCAATTTCCAGTCCAACCATATTTGATGGATCATGATCAAAATTATTAACATTTAATACTCCATAGCTTTCTTTTTCAACAGTAATGCAATCCAAATTACATATTTTCCCTATAGAAGTATGATTATGTTTGTTTTCTTTTTTCCATTCCGCATTTAATCTCGACAATATAATTTCTTTCTTAATTTTTTTCAATATATATTTGGATTTCATATACTTACTTTTCCTTTCCATAATATATGCCAATAAATAACATTAATAATGTTGATATACTTAACCATCCATATATATCATAAAAAATAGCTGTAACATAACCGCCACCTAATATTGAAAGAATTAGCATTTCCTGTTCAGGATCACAAGCAGTTTTAAAATAATTTTTAACAATTTTAATTGCAAATAAAATTATCATTAACAGTCCAAGTAATCCATAATTATATAAGATCGTTAAATATTGGCAATCTGTTGTTGCAAAGGATGCTAAGGTAATCGTTGTCATTTCCATTACACTGTTAGCTGCTCCTTCACCATATCCAAAAAATATATGAATTGGATTTCCACCTATTAAACGCATAAAAATATACGCATAACTTCCTAGTCTTTGTGTAGCTGATGCACTTTCCATTGTTCCAGAAAATCTTGAAAAAATAAACTCATAAATTGTTTCAAACTGTGGTGTAAATGTGAAAACAATCCCAGCAGCAATACAAAATATTAAAAAAAAGATTTTTTTCTTATCAAGTTTATCAGAACTACTTTTAATAAGAAATAATACCACCATCAAAGCTAACGCTATCCATGCAGATCTACTTCTAGTAGAAAGTAGTCCCATAATAATATATATATTAAATACTCCCCTTACCAATACAGATTTAAACAAATACAGCGTCATCCAAAACCCAAATATTAGTATACTTCCATATGTTATTGGATGTCCAAAAAAAGAATCCATCCTACTATTATAACCCCAACCAATTCCTGCAATATTTTGATAAAATCCATATGCAACAGAAATCAGTATTAAAATATAAATAATATAATACATTTTTTTTCGGCTTTTCTCATCTGAATATTCTGAATAATAATACCCAACTAAAATTGTACAAAAAATTCTTAATGTCCTCCAAAGCATTTGGACAAGTGCATAATCACTTCCAATAAATCCGTTAAAAAAGGTACTTCCGATTGTTAGCATACCATATAGTAATATTGGATAAATTTTCTTTTTTATCGTACAATGATTCTTAAACATGAAAAAGTAACAACATATACCCAGAATAGTATAGTAAAATATCATATTTAAGCTTCCGTCGTAAAATGTTACTAAAACACTCATTATTAGCATAAAAATTATAAAAATATTTTGAATATTTTTTTCTATGGTGCTTTTTTTTACCATCAATTGCATTTTAGATTTCCTTTCTTTTTCCCATGTATCCTTTCTTATAATCTAACAGAGCTTGAAATGTAATAGCCTCATTGGAATTTTTTATTATTCCCTCTATTCCACGAACAATTCTCGTAAATAAAGTATATATCCAACATCTTTTTTCAAAATTATACTTCTTCATTATGTAAAAACGATTTCTGACATTATAATAAATGCTAAGTTCTGACTTTCTCCCTGCTGTTCTACCTACTTTATGATATACAACAGCATCCTTATTATAAAAAATCTTGAATCCATTTTGGAGTATTCTAATTGAATAATCCATATCCTCATAATACATAAAATATTCTTCTGCCCAGTATCCTACTTTTCCAATAACCTTTCGTGGCATCAATAGACAACAGCCCGATGCATAATTACAGTATTTACTTTCTTTGTCATTTCCATTACTCACTGTACATCTTGAATAATTTATTCTTCCATCCGCATACCATATCTCATTGGGTTCTGAATAAAAGTAAATGGATGGCGTTACTACTATGTTATCATCTGCAACATTTACCATCTTTTCCAAGAAATCAGGCTTAACTTCTGTATCGTTATTTAACAACATAATATAATCTGCTCCATGATCCATAGCATAACGAATACCTATATTATTTCCTGCCGAAAATCCATTATTTTCTTCAGCCAACTTTACTATGCAATCTGGATTTTCTTCTTTTAATCTCTCATAAGATCCATCATCAGAACAATTATCGACTACAATAATATGATAATTTTGATAACTAACTTTTCTAAGACTGTTTATACACGCTGTTGTATCTTCATATCCTTTATAATTCAGAAGAATTATAAATACCGATTTTTCTTTCATTTTTTATTTTCTATCTCCTCGTATAACTTGACATATTCATCCGCTATATCATCCCAATCAAAATTCTTTAAATATTCGTCTGCTAACCTATTGTGTTTCTCATAATCATATTTTCCATTTACAATCACCATCATCTGTTCAACCAACGAATCTATACTTTCTAAAGAAAAGAAAAGGCCATAATTTTTTGATATTTCACGATTTGTTGGAATGTCACTTAAAATAATTGGTGTATGACAATACATACATTCTAATTGTGTTGAACCAAATCCCTCATATACTGTAGGAAAAATATATGCTGCTGCCCTACAATATAATCGGCTACAATCATCATTTGATGTATACCCTGTAAATATAATATCCTGTGAGAATTTAGATTCTTGTGCTACTTTAAAAAATTCTTCATATCCAAAACCTGGCCTACCTGCAAGCACTAACTTATAATTATGTGCCTCTTTTGTTTTTTCTTTTAACTTTATAAAAGAGTCAATTATTAAACCTACATTTTTTCTTTTTTCAATCGTTCCAACAAATAAGAAAAACGGATTATTTTCCACATTTTTCAAATTTTCATTATCAAATTGATCCATATTATCTATTTTCTTTATATTATCATAATTTCCCGGATATATTGGCGTTACTTTTTGTGAATATCTTGGAAAATATTCTGTCATTTCTTTTTTGACAGAATTTGAAACAGTTACTATAGCATCAGCATTTTTCATAATTCTTTTTATTTTTAATCTTGATGTTAATGCCGTAAAAAAAGACATTGTTTCCGGATGAATAAAAGATGTTAAATCATGAACCGTAACCACATATTTTACACCTTTTACTTTTTTCATAGGTAAAAATTGCCCTGCGAAATGAACAATATCATACCCTTCTATTTTTCTTCTAAATTGAGAACTATTTATGTATCTCATATATTGTAATCTTTTTAACTTTCGATTTTTAGATGTTGCCTTATAATCACTCAATTCAACATTACATCCTCTATTTTTTAAAGATTTATATAAATACAGACAATAATTTCCAATGCCTGTTCCTAATTGTATTCTCAGTCCATCATCTATCAATACTTTCATAAATCATTACTCCATATATTCTTTTAAAATATAATAGTTTTCTAAAGATTCTTTTTTTAATATATCACTTTGTTTTACTAACTTTTCACGAATCTCTTTTTCATCTTTAATCATCATACATATTTTTTTCATCACGTTTTTTGAATCTAAATTAATATATTTTTTTTGGATTCCATTATTATCACCAAAATCAATATTATATTCTTTCATGTTTATGCGAGCCATTAATTTACTACTCTTATCACCATACGATATTGAACACATCGGAATATCATATATTGTTGACAGCACAATAGCATGAAATCTCATACATAAAGAAAATTGACCCTTAGCAATTTCATCAGTAATTTTATCTATATCTTTCGAATATTCTATACTATGACAATGTTTAGAATTCACTTTGCCGCAAATCATATCATCAAATTTTTGATCTTTTGTGTTTGTAAATGGAATCAAATATACTTCATACCCCATACTAATGATTTGTTGGACAATTTCAACAATTTCTTTTTCAAATACTTCTTTATCCAAATCTGGAAATATATCAAATATATCCGCCAAAAAAATATTGAATCTTTTATTCTCTTTCTGTAATTTTTTTACAAAACGTGAAAACACAATATCCGCTGTTGGCTGAATGTATTTTTCACTTTTAATAGGCTTGATTTCATCATCTTCTCTTAATTTTAATTCTCTAATTGTAAAACTATCTACCATTCGAGTTAAAATTTCCAGCCAAAAACGGTTACTTTTTCTCAAGAGATTTTTTTCTTCAACCCCAACGCCAAGACATATACACTTCTTTTTTTTGATTTTCATTATAAATGCAATCATTGAATAAAACATTAGTCTTGAGGCTGTCCATGAGGGAAAAATTCCTCCACCTCCTATAATAAACAGATCAGCCTCATTCCACGCAAATTTCAATGCCGCTGATATTGTTCTTTTTTCTTGTCTTTTTATATTATTTTTTTTTAGTATCTGTTCCTCCTGATCTTTTTTTATAAATACACTTACTTCTGCTGTTTTATCTATGTCACGAATCCATGATAACATTGTATCAAGAATCAAATCATCTCCAAGGTTATCAAAACCATAATATCCCCATATTCCTATTTTCATATTTCTATACATACCCTTGCTTCCCAAATATGTAATTCCTTTCATGCTTTACTTTATGATTAACGTTATTTTATCGTTTTTAACAATTTGTCAAATTTATTTTTCGTTACATTCCATGTATAATTTTGATTTATAAATTTATTCCCACTTTCACCGATATAATGTCTAAAAGCATCATCTTCTAATAGCTTTACAACCGATTCTGCAAACTCATCACTATTATCAACCATAATCCACTCTTGCATATTCTCTGCATCGATATTTTCTGCACCTATTGTTGTTGTAATAGTCGCTATTCCCATTGCCATAGCCTCAAGATTTTTTGTTTTAATTCCACTACCAAACGTCATGGGACATACAAATACCTTACATTTTTCCAGATAATCTCGTACATCATCTACTCTTCCAGTAAAATGTACATGATCTGATTCAAGTTTTCTCAAATCTTCTGAAGCTCCACCACCTATAACTAAAAACTTAGCCTCTGGTCTTTCCTTTACTATTTGCGGTAAAATATCCGCAATAAAATGTCTAACTGCATTTTCATTATGTGCTACACTCATTGCCCCTAAAAAACCGATATAATTTTCTTCAGAAAAATTTTCTCTGTACGAAAAATAATTAACATCTACCCCAATAGGAATAGCGTATGCTTTATCTTCATGTAATTCTTTATTAAGTGCATCAACCTCTTTTTGAGCCACTAAAACAGTCTTATCACACTGCTTTGCAATTTCCAACTCATATTTTTTTAGCAATTTAATTTCATTTTTTACCACATAAACCTTCAATGGTTTCCATAACATAATCTTCTGAATAATTTCAGGAACAGTATTTAAAAAAGCTCCATATGGATTTATACCTGAAATATCATAATCAAGCTGTCGTTGATAACGTAATGAAATACGATCATCTAAATCTGCAATACGGTATATCGGATAATTCTTAATATATTCTGTACTTCTGACCATATCACCAATAATTATATCCGGTTGTTCTTCCTTCACTATTTTATCAATCACAACCTTAGCATTTGGATTCCAATATAATGAAACCTGCATTGGCTTTTTCTTCAATAATACAGAATCCACAAAAATATTTTTAATCTTTGTCGTTGCTGATGGTTTTGGCAATATTTCCAGTCTATCAATAAATTCTGGTCTTAATTGAGGGTCATCTCCTTTTTCAAGAAAAGCTGCAACTATTAGTCTATATCCCAATTCTTCAGATAATATCCGGCAATAATGATATAAGGAAGTTTTTCTACCCGAAGTTGCCGGAAATGGCAACCTCGGCATAACAAATAATATTTTTTTTGTTTTATTCATTTTGTTTACGCTCCAAAAAATTTATCTTCAAGCATAAGACACCAACAATGATAAATTGGCAAATGTAATTCTTGAACCATATATGTTTCTGTTGCTGGAGCTTTCACAGCCACATCCGCTACCTTGGCTAATTCGCCACCTTTTTCTCCCGTAAGTCCAACAACTTTAATTCCTAATGCACGTGCAACTACAGTAGCAGGCAACACATTTTTACTATTTCCAGATGTGGAAATTCCTAAGAATACATCTCCTTCTTTTCCAAATCCAAATAACTGCTGTGCAAATACACCTAAACCATCAACATCATTAATATATGCTGTAGTTAACGCTTCATGTGCTACTAATGGAATCGCCATCAGCGAACACTCCAGATTATTTGCAAGTTGTGATCCTCTCTCTGGATCAATCTCAATAAGTTTATCTGCAAATTCTTTTTTTACCGGACGAGGAGTTTTAAATCTTTTCATTAATTCACCAGCTATATGCTCTGAATCCGCTGCTGACCCTCCATTTCCTGCAATCAACAGTTTCCCACCGTTTTCATAACATTCTTCCATAACTAAATATGCGTCAATAATAGACTGTTCAATACTCTTTAATACAGGGTATCTTTCTACTAATAAATCAATGTGTTTCTGTAATCTTTCTTCTAGTTTTCTCATTGCTTTAAAACTCCTTTTTCCAATTACAACATTTTATCTACAAACTCTTTTAATGATGAAACAGTATAATCCTGTTGATAATCTTGACTACCAATTAATACTGTTTTACATCCAGCATTTTTTCCTGCCAGAACATCATTTTCACCATCACCTATCATCCAAGATTTCTCTAAATCTATGTTAAAATCTTCTGCTGCTTTTATCAGCATACCAGGCTTCGGTTTTCTACATTCACACTCTACCTTTAATTCAGGCCTTTCACCTTCATATCCTTTGTGTGGATGATGTGGGCAATAATATAATCCATCTATATACGCACCATCTTTGCCTAATAAAGTTTCCATTTTGTTGTGGATTTTCTCCAATTCCTCAAAACTTACTTCCCCACGAGCAATCACTGGTTGATTTGTCACTACAACCGTCAAATATCCCGATTCATTTATTTTTTTAATTGCTTCCGATACACCATCAAGTAATTCAAACTCATCTATATTTCTCAAAAATCCAACATATTTGTTAATTGTTCCATCTCTATCAAGAAAAATAGCCTTCTGTTTATTTTTTAAGTTTTTTCCCTGAACATTTCCGGCTTTAAAATCTTCACACACTGCATAGTATCTATCTGGTGTTCCCATATCTTTTACATATTCAGGGCTATCATAACAAAACATCTTACCAGTTCCAGATAAAGGTTTTAAAAGCTGTCTATCCAAATCAATTTTAGGAGTGTCAATTTCTTGTTTCAAAATTTCTGGTGAAATTACATGAAGACCAGCATTGACTCTGTTTTTATAATAAGTTGGTCTCTCATCTTCTTTTGCCAGCCACTTCTGTACAGTCCCATTTTCATCTGCTATAATCAGACCACTATCATACGGATGACTATTAGGATGTGTAAATAACGTAACCATTCCACCATGAGATTTATGGAATTCAACAAATCTGTTAAAATCCACATCAAACATTGCATCAGCATTTAAAAGAAGAAAGTCTTCTGTCAACTTGTCTTTGATTTTAAATAAAGCACCAGCATTTCCTAAAGGTTCTTTTTCAAAATAATACTCAATGTTTACACCAAAACTCTTACCTGTTACCGGAGAAATACTGCTTCCATCACCAAAATAGTCCATTATTATATTACCCAGATGACTTACGGTAAGAATAATGTCTTTGAAACCCTGATCTCGTAAGCATTCAATCTCATGTTCCAAAACAGGTTTGCCTTCAATTTTTATCATAGGTTTTGGAATGTCACTGGCAACTGAAGAAATTCTTGTTCCCTTTCCGCCAGCCATAATTACAACTTTCATGTTATGTTTCTCCTTACACTAATGGTTCATATGATTCTGGAGTATAATGGATAACTCTTGTTCCTCCATCTTCAAAAGAAAATGGAATATACATCAATTCCTTCATTGCTTCTCTAACTTCTGCTTGTTTTTCTGGTTGTACATAAAAAACTAAGAAACCGCCTCCGCCTGCACCAAGTAATTTTCCTCCTAATGCGCCAGCTTTGATTCCTTTTTCATACAGAATATCTATATTGCTTGTAGAAACTGCATTTCCAGTTTGTCTTTTTAATTTCCATGTATGATCTAACATGCGTCCAAATTCATCTAAATCGACTGTTTTATCTGTTAATACCTTTTCCGCATCATCTACTAAAGAAAGCATTTCTTTAAGCTGTGCTGTCTTGTCTACTTTTCCTGCTGCATTTGCTTTCTGAACATCTGATGAAAAACGTGTGAATCCAGTAAAGAACATCATCAAGTTTTGATTAAGCTGTTTTTTTCTCTCTGGAGAAATAATTAAAGGAAGTACTTCATAGCCTTCATCTGTAAAGTTAATACGATTAAAACCTCCAAATGATGCTGCTATCTGGTCTTGCCAACCGCCAGCTTCCTGGCACAATTCTCTCTCCAAATAAATTGCTTCATCTGCAAGTTTTTTCTTATCAGCATACTTCCCTTTTAATGCGTAAAAAGCATTCAACATACCAACTGCAAAAGAGCTACTCGTTCCTAAGCCAGAACGAGCCGGTAAATCTGCTTCATATGTTAAACGAATTTCATGCATATCCAAAAACTTCATTGCATTTCTAATTGCCGGATGCTGAATATCTTCAACATCTGTAACTCTCTCTGTTTTTGAATAAGAAAGCTCTGTGGAATAATCAAAAAAGCGTGGTAAATGTCTCACATTTACATAACAATATTTATCAAATGTTGTTGACAATACAGAGCCTCCATTTTCCTGAAAAAATGATGGCATATCAGTTCCACCGCCAAAAAATGACATTCTAAAAGGTGTCTTTGTAATAATCATAAATTTCTTCCTCACATATATTAGTTCTTAAAATTTAAACGTATCTTTTAATCCAACCCATTTCTGATCTTTGTCCGATAAATTTAGTTTTGTTCCATCTTTCAGCATATATCCTTCTGCAGATGACGTTCCATTATATCTTCCCACTAAATCCGGCCATTCTATTCCAATTTCTGGATCATTCCATGCAAGACCACCTTCATCACCCGGATGATAAAAATCTGTACATTTATAACAGAATTCTGCCGTGTCGCTTAATACTAAAAATCCATGAGCAAATCCTTCTGAAATGTAAAACTGTTTTTTATTTTCTTCAGTAAGTTCTACTCCATACCACTGACCATAAGTTTTGCTATCAGAGCGAAGATCTACAGCCACATCAAAGACACGACCTTTTATTGCTCGCACAAGCTTTCCCTGTGGATACTGTTTCTGAAAATGAAGTCCTCGTAACACACCTTTTGTACTCATACTTTGATTGTCCTGTACAAAATTCATATCAAGACCTGCTTCTTTCATATCATTAAGATTGTAAGTCTCCATAAAATATCCACGATCATCTCCATGAACGGTAGGCTCAATTACATATAATCCCTCGATTGGAGCCTTTGTCACTTTTATTTGTCCCATTTTTTATTACTTCCTTTTTTTATTTCAAATCTTTAGTATTCAATCTCTTGTAAATATCTGCTCAATGCATCCTGCCATGTTGGTAATGGGGTAAATCCTGCTTCTACAAGTTTGGATTTATCGAGTCTGCTGTTGAATGGGCGGGCTGCTTTGGATAAGCCATATTCTTCTGTGGTCACAGGTACTACGTTTGTGGTATATCCTGCCTGTTTGAAAATCTCACAGGTGAAATCATACCAGGAAATATAGCCGCCTTCGTTGGTTGCGTGATAGTAACCGTATTTATCGGTTTCAATCATGTCTACGAGAAGTCTTGCTAAATCGTAAGTGTAGGTTGGTGTTCCAATCTGGTCGGATACGACACGAACGGTATCGTGTGTTTTTCCTACGTTAAGCATTGTTTTGATGAAGTTCTTTCCATTTACTCCAAATACCCATGCAATGCGGACAATGAAATATTTATCGAGGTTACCGCTTACTGCCTGCTCACCTTCTAACTTTGTCTGACCGTAGACGTTTAATGGTTTGTAGTCAGTACAGTCTGGTAACCACGGTTCTGTACCCTGTCCGTCAAACACATAGTCTGTAGAAATGTAAACCATTTTGGAGTCAAGTTTTTTGCAGACTTTAGCGATGTTTTCTGTTCCACCAGCATTGATAGCACGAACTTTTTCTACTTTATCATCATCTTCTGCGAGGTCTACTGCCGTCCATGCTGCACAGTGGACAACAACATCTGGTTTCTGTTCTGTGAGAACTTTTTCTACTGCTTCTTTATCTGTAATGTCTAAAGAAACATAAGGCATTGTTGTAACGGCACTTCCGTCCTGCACTCCAGAATATTCTGGAGCGATGTCAGAGCCGATTCCTTCATAACCTCTTTTACTTAATTCATTCATGACATCATGACCAAGCTGGCCTGCCACGCCTGTTACAAATACTTTCATTTCTTATCGCTCCTAATATTCTTATCTGTTTCCGTACATTTTCTCGTAGTAGTTCTGATATTCACCGGAAATGATTGTCTCCCACCATTCCTTGTTATCTAAATACCACTGAATTGTCTTTTTGATTCCGTCTTCAAATTTTGTTTCTGGTAACCAACCTAATTCGTTGTGAATCTTTGTTGGGTCGATAGCGTAACGCATATCATGACCTTTACGGTCTGTTACATGAGTAATCAGACTTTCTGGCTTTCCAAGTTCTTTACAGATAATCTTTACAATGTCGATGTTCTTCATTTCATTATGACCGCCGACATTATAAACTTCTCCAACACGTCCGTTATGAATGATTAAGTCAATCGCACGACAATGATCTTCGACATATAACCAGTCACGAACATTTAATCCTTCGCCATAAACAGGTAATGGCTTATCTACTAAAGCATTGGCGATCATTAACGGAATTAACTTCTCTGGGAAATGGTATGGACCATAGTTATTAGAACAGCGACTGATAGTTACAGGCAGTCCGTAAGTTCTGTGATAAGCAAGAACTAATAAGTCTGCTGCTGCCTTGGAGCTGCTGTATGGAGAACTTGTGTGGATTGGTGTCTCCTCTGTAAAGAATAAGTCTGGTCTGTCTAATGGAAGATCTCCATAAACTTCGTCAGTACTTACCTGATGGTATCTCTGGATACCGTATTTACGGCAAGCATCCATCATAACAGCAGTTCCTTTAATATTTGTGTCTAAGAAAATCTCTGGATTCTCGATAGAACGGTCTACATGAGACTCTGCTGCAAAGTTTACAACCATGTCTGGATGTTCTTCTTCAAATAATTTATAGATTGCTTCTCTATCACAGATATCAATCTTGCAGAAACGGAAATTCGGGTTATCCATTACTGGTGCTAAAGTAGATAAGTTTCCTGCATATGTAAGCTTGTCCACGCATACAATTCTATAGTCAGGATATTTATCTAACATATGAAATACAAAGTTACTTCCAATAAATCCGGCTCCTCCGGTCACGATAATTGTCATTCTTCTGCCCTCTTTCTTAATACAAATGTTCCTGGTATTTTCCATCCAGTACGTCTTTCAGATATTGTCCATACTGGTTTTTCTTTAAGACTTCATAAACTTTCAGAACTTTCTCTTTAGAGATCCATCCATTTAAGTAGGCAATTTCTTCTAAGCAGGCAATCTTTCTGTGCTGATGCTGCTCTACTGTCTTGATAAAGTTCGTTGCATCCACTAAAGATTCGTGTGTTCCAGTATCTAACCATGTGAATCCCTGTCCAAGAAGTTCTACATTTAAGCTGTTATCTTCTAAATAGATACGGTTTAAATCTGTAATCTCAAGTTCGCCTCTGGCACTTGGTTTTAAGTTCTTTGCATACTCTACAACACGGTTATCATAGAAATACAGACCAGTTACACAGTAATTACTCTTTGGATGTTCTGGCTTCTCCTCGATAGAAATAGCCTTTCCATTTTTATCAAACTCTACGATTCCGAAACGTTCCGGATCATCTACATAGTAACCAAATACTGTCGCACCCTTTCCTGTTTCTGCATTTTCAACCGCAGCCTTTAATCTCTTCTTTAACCCATGGCCTGCAAAAATATTGTCACCAAGAACCATTGCTACCGGTTCATCACCGATAAATTCTTCTCCAATAATAAATGCCTGTGCCAGTCCATCTGGACTAGGCTGAACCGCATACTGAAGATTTACTCCAAACTGATGTCCATCGCCTAATAAATCTTTAAACCTTGGTGTATCTGCCGGTGTTGAAATAATTAAAATATCTCGAATACCTGCGTTCATTAATACAGACATAGGATAATAAATCATTGGCTTATCATATATTGGTAATAATTGTTTTGATGTGACCATAGTAAGTGGATATAATCTTGTTCCTGATCCACCAGCTAAAATAATTCCTTTCATAAACTCATAAACCTCCTCAGTTGTTTTTTTATTTATAACTTATCTATTTATATCTTTTTGCAGCTCATTATCCCCGCATAATAAGCTGCAAATTAAGATTACATTGAGCCATCTTTTTTAAATACTACTAGCACTGTTTTTAATAAAATCTTTATATCCATTCCGATATTCCAATTTTCAATATATTCTTTATCAAGCCTTACTACTTCTTCAAAATCGGTAATATCACTTCGACCACTCACCTGCCACATCCCAGTAATTCCTGGCTTAATAGCTAGCCGTGCTCTGTGATGAAGCTCATACAAAGAAGTTTCAGAAATCAGGGGAGGTCTAGTCCCAATGATCGACATGTCTCCTTTCAACACATTAAAGAACTGCGGGAACTCATCCAAACTTGTCCTTCTAATAAAATCACCAATACCAGTTTTATGTGTTCCATCAGGAAGAATTTTATTTCCGATAACACGAGGATCAAAGTCAAGTTTAAACATTTTTCCATCCCCAAGTTTGTTATCTTTCATAAGCTCTGCTTTACGTTCTTCAGCATCCATATACATACTTCGGAATTTATACATCTTGAATTTCTTTCCATTCTTCCCAACTCGTTCCTGGGCAAAGAAAATTGGTCCTGGTGAAGCAAGATATATTGCTGGACCGACAAAAATACAAATAATCCCTGTTAGAATACATCCAACCAAGCCGCCCGCTATATCCATCAAACGCTTCAACATTAATTGTCTAGTTGATGCATAATTAATACTTGTAGTTAATACCGTATAATTTCCAACCTTTTCTACAAACTGTTTTTTACCTGGCACATTTGTAATCTTTGCAAGATTTAAATGTACTGTTACACCAGTTTCCGTTATTTTATCAATTAACTCTGCTGGATATGGTAATACTTCTGAAATAACAATTAGTACCTCATCTATCCATTCCTGGCACACATACATAGGTGCTGTTTCTTCATTAGCGACTACTGGAACTCCATGAATATTTTTCCCAGTCCAGTCAGTATCAATAACAGCAATACCCGCTAAAGTATATCTTGCGTAATTATTTTTTTTCATATTTTCAACTACTTGTTCAGCCACATCTTCAGAAGTAATAATAAGTAACTTACGTTCTCCTCCGTCTTTCATTTTTTTACGCAGAACACTCTTCCAAAACTCCCTGACTAAATATGTAACGATAAGATAAATAACAACTGTAAGAATTAATGTTAGTCTTGAAAACTGTTGTCCTTGCTGAATCAAAAACAAATATAAAATTGCTAATGCACCAACCATAACCGAATGATTTAATGCCACTACAAATTCCCGATAATAGCCCCTCTTTAATACGCTTTTCATTGTGCCATATGCGAAAATCACAATTAAATCTGCCAGCATAAAAAATACAGCCATATTACGATAAATAATAGTTTCGTATGGATTGAACCCATATCCGCTAATTGCATATGCCAGAACATATGCCAACTGCAAACAAATCATATCTAAGATTATAAAGTCTGCATGTTTCAACCATCCTTCTGAATCTTTTCTATACATAGATTTCTCTCTTTCCCCTCACATTTCTTTGTAGTATATATGTCAACTTATGATTGTCCCCGCAATAACATAAGCATCTTTCTAATAATATAAAGTCCCAATGTTTTAACCAACTGTTGGCATTCTTTCTATACATGCTCCCACCTCTTGCTTCTTCTAGTTTCTTTTATTTTACAATATAACCCAATTCTAACAACTTATCATAAAGTGCATCTGCAACCTGTGTCTGTCCGTCTGCCGTTGTTGTTGTCACAGTACAGATATCAATAGTGCTGATGTAATGTTCTCCCCATGTTTCTTTCATTACTCTTTCATATTCCGGTATATCTACACTGCCATCCATTGGTCTCACACCGACAACAATGAATTTATCTTTATTCGCTCCGAAAGTATCCAGAACTTTCTGCTGCTGTTCTGCCAGTTCATTTGGATCTTTGTTCCATCCACCATAATATCCCATAGTAATAACAGGGATATAATCTTTATCAAAACGATCCATTTCTTCTGCTGTTAAATCACGAATGCCTGTTTCTGTCACCGGAGGGGTTGTGCCTCCCGCACTTGCTTTGTGCTTTTCAATGTATTTATCCAAATCAGCCTGTGGCACCCCTGCCATTTTCATCACAGATAAAGTACCTGCACCTGCCAGTGTTTTATTGGCATACTCCAGTGTATATCCTTCTGCTTTTAGTTTCTCTTCCAGCTTTACTCTTGAGGAATACTGCAGTTCATTCTCTGCTGTAAAAAACTCATCTCCCCAGAAGGAAATTCCCGCAGGCATCTGAGGTTCTTCCGGTTTCTCTTCTTTCACTTCTTCTGGTGTTTCTTCCTTCTTGTCTTTCTTTTCTTCTGTATCTTCTTTTTTTACATTTTCTTTTTCATTTTTTACTTCCTGCACCAGCTTTTCACTTTTCGCCGCTTCTGTCTTAGAATCCCAGACTATAAAGCCTGCCAGAGCCACTGCCAGAGCTCCGCATATCAGGACCAGCAAAAAGTTCCACGCCCATGAGGTTTTTTTCTTTCTTCTCATTTTTCTCTCTCTGCCTTTTTATCTTTTTTTACTATCACTGCTGTAATAATAATCGTATTTACCGTAATATTTGTTTTTCTCAATATTTACTTTATTTAACACCACACCTAAAAGCTTACAGCCCGTCTTTTCCATCTGTTCTTTCACTTTCTGCGCCACCTTATAGCTGACACGCTCGCTTTCAATTACCAGTACAGCTCCATCACTTTCCTTTGCGATAATAGCCGCATCAATAACACTTCCTACCGGCGGTGTATCAATAATAATATAGTCATAATATTCTCTGATCTCTGTAAGTAACTCATGGAATGCCGATTCTTCTAAAAGTTCAGAAGGATTAGGCGCCATCGGCCCTGCAAAGATAATATCTACGTTGAGAAAGTTTGTCTGATAAATCAGAAATTCCTTTGCCAGCTGTCCGCTTAAATATTGAGACAAACCATTGACTTTCTGTTTAATACGATATCTGCTCACATAAGCAGATCTACGAATATCCGCATCAATGAGAAGTACTCTCTTGCCCATGTTTCCGATTTCCTGACATAATTGGAATGTCACATCACTTTTTCCCTCATTTGGGAAGCAACTGGTAAACATAATTGTTTTTACATTTTTACCTGTAAACTGAATATTGGTACGAAGGGTTTTAATTGCTTCTTCGTAAAAATAATCCTTTTTTCTGATATCTGTCATTACGACTTTCTGTTCCATTATTTTCTCCCCTTCTTACTTTTTTTCTTTTTTCCATGTTTCTTTTCATTAATATAGTCTTTTCTATCCGGCACACTAGTCAATGTTGAAAGTCCAAGATACTTCTCTACATCTTCCTCTGTTTTAATAGTGTCATCCATAATAGCGATTACTACAAATGCACCGGCGCTGACAAACAGCCCTAAGAGTAACCCTAGTGCTGCGTTCTTCTTCATATTTGGACTGGATTTATGAATTGGAAGCTGACCTTCATCAATAATCTTTGGCGCCTTTACTTCCATCTTGTCCCCAATAAACTGAGAAGCTATATTTGCAACTTCATTTACAATCTTCTGTGCCATCTTAGGCTCTGAATCTTCTACTGTAATATTTAAAATACGTGTTCCTTCCGGATTTTCCACAGAAATTTTTTCTTTTAATTCTTCATAAGTCATGTCCAGGTCTAAATTTTTCACTGTTTCATCTAAAACCGGACGGCTTGTAATCAGTACGCTGTAGTCTTTTGTCAGCTGTGTTCCCATCTGTACGTCAGACGCTGTTTCAAGTCCGTTTTCCATCAGCAAAAGCATACTGGAAGTTGATGTATACGTGGGAGTAATAAAAAGTTTTGTCACAACGCAGCTAAGGCATGCAACCAATAAGCCCATGGCTATAATCACTAATATTTTTTCTTTTAAGACATAAAAAATCTGTTTTAAATCAATTTCTAATTCATCTTCGCGCGTATTTTCCATCATCTCAATCCTTTTCTTTATAAAATTTTATTCGCCAGAATTCTCTCTGCATTTGCATAGGAGATATCCTTCATATATTCATTATCCAGATGTTTTTCCATCCAGCGTGAAGCTTCCATAAGTTCCGGCTTTCTCGTTCTCATGTTGTGCATGTCACTTCCGAGAAAATGAACATTTCCTTCCTTCAGCATCTTTCTGCACCATCTGGTTGTTTCCTCGTACCATTTGCCTCCAATGGGCTTATAGTTCATCTGCATCAGAGCGCCTGCCTGGATCAGTTCCTCTACACGTCCTTTTTCTCTCAGCGCCGAGTACCTCTCGAAATGAGCAATAATCGGAGTGTACTGTGCCATAGTCAGTTCCCGCACACCGTTAATGAACATAGAATATGGCATAGAAGGATGAAACTCAGTCAATACATAGGAGCTTCCATTTAATGTAAGAAGTTTCTTTTCATTCAGTTTTTCTACTACGTCTTCTGTGTAGAAAACTTCCTGCCCTGCATAAATAGTAAAATCTTCTCCTATTTCTGTTCGGGCTTTTCTTTGCAATTCTTCTCTCAATATTCTGAAACGTTCCGGGTCTTCATTGCGAAACTGTCTGGAATAATGAGAAGTGGCAACAACCGCATATACCCCTTGCTTGGCGGCAGATTTCAGCATACGCAGACTTTCTTCCATATCTGCTGCTCCATCGTCCACCCCCGGAAGTACGTGGCAGTGTAAGTCAATTCTTTTCATATCTCTCTACCTCATTGCGCAACTACCCCCCCCCCTAAAAATTGGGTATAGCGTACTAACAACTATGACTTTTAAGGGAGGGGGGTAATTATTTCTAGCCTCAACATCTGCCTGTCATCCGCAGAATAGTCCTTGTGGAGCATTTTTTATTTCTTAGGACGTAATTTCCTCTGAAATAAAAAAGCCGGTATTCCTGCAAATCGGACACCGACAACCTTGAGGCCTATTATTTCGTTAGTATTTTGTCTTGGTGACCTATATAGTTAATAATTCTACTATACTTATAATATTGTAGCATCATTTTCCCTTCTTTTCAACAAAATCCCCCTTTTTTTGTTTCTAAATTTTATACATTTTTTTGTGTTTTTTAGTTATTTTTTACAAATATGAAAAAAGATGATATTATGACGTAATTTTTTTGTCATAATACCATCTTCATTTTTTATAAATCCAGTTTCAAATCATTTTCTTTAATCCATCCATGTTTTCTAAATGGAATTGCAATGAGCCATGTAAGCACTGCCGGAAGAATAAAGCAAATCAGTACCATTCCAATCCAGTCCATAGGTGTAATGGCTGCTTTTGCACCGCTTGCAATATCATTTACCCATCCTGTATACACGCCAATCTGGCCTACAAAACCGCAGGTTCCCATACCGGATGCCACTGCTGCTCCATTCATCTCCATGTGAAACAGACAAGTTGCCAATGGTCCTGTAATTGCAGATGCCAGAGTCGGCGGAAGCCAGATTTTTGGATTTTTCACAATATTCCCCATCTGCAGCATAGATGTTCCAATTCCCTGAGCAAAAAGTCCGCCCCACTTATTTTCACGGAAACTCATCACTGCAAATCCTACCATCTGTGCACAACATCCGGCCACTGCCGCGCCACCTGCCAGACCAGTAAGGGAAAGAGCCGCACAGATTGCCGCACTGCTGATTGGAAGTGTCAGGGCAATTCCTACGATTACTGATACTAAAATTCCCATAAAGAATGGCTGAAGCTCTGTTGCCCACATAATAGCATTTCCTACACTGCTTGCAGCATAGCCAATTGCCGGCGCCCACCACAAGGATAAAAGTACACCTACAGCAATTGTTGTAAATGGTGTGACAATAATATCAATTTTCGTTTCTTTAGATACTAATTTCCCAAACTCTGCCGCAAAGATTGTTACCACCAACACTGCCAGAGGACCGCCTGCCCCTCCCAGCTCATTGGCTGCCATTCCTACTGCTGCCAATGAAAACAGTACCAATGGCGGACACTGCAGAGCATAACCGATGGAAATTGCCATGGCTGCACCTGTAGCTCCTTTTGCATAAGTTCCCACCGTTACCAGAATATCAATGCCAAGCTGCTCTCCCAGCGTACTGATAATCGTACCAATCAGCAAAGAAGCAAATAGCCCCTGTGCCATAGCACTTAAAGCATCGATACCATATCTTTTCGCTGAAAAAATAATGTTTTTTCTTTTTAGAAATTCTTTCATATCCTTTTCTCCCTCTAACTGTCATTCCAACTGTCTTGTCAGTTAAAATCTATTATGCACAGTTTGTAAGGGTTCGTCAACTAACTTCTCTCCAAAATTTGTACAAATTTCCCAATAGACTTTCTTTTCAATTCATGTATACTATAGATAAGATATTTCATAATATTTTTGGTCGACAAGACCAGTAGAAAAAAATAATTTGACCGACAAGGTTTCTCTGGATATCCAGAGCAGGGTATGGTTAATTCCATACCCTTTTATCTTAATAAGGAGAAAATCAAAAGTTATACGCTGAACTTCAAAAATTTTCTCTCAATTCCACAGATACCTTAGGATAATTCGTAATTATCGCATCTACTCCTGCATCTATAAACATCTTCATATCTTCTTTATTATTTACAGTCCACACACGTACCTTTAACCCACTTTTCATATATGTTTCCAGAAAATCCGCCATTTTCAGGTGGTAAACTGCCGGATGCAGTCCTTTTACACCTGTGTCTTTTGCATATTTTTCCATATTCAACGGAACATCACTGAATAAGTATGCAGTTTCTGCATCGCTATTCTGTTCTAAGACTTTCTGAATGCTATAGTGGTTGAAGGACGAGTAAATTACCCTGTCCTCCATACCCATTGTTTTTACAATATCCATGGTTTTTTCTTCAATTCCTTCATACCAGTAAATACCTGTTTTTAATTCGATATTTACCTTTATGCGGGAGTTCTTTACCAAATTCAGAGCTTCTTTTAATGTAGGTATTTGAACTCCCTGATATTTTTCCATGTGATTGTGAAAAGAGAATTTTTTCAGTTCCTCCAATGTATAGTCTCTTACATTACCGTGTCCGTTGCTGGTTCTGTCAAGAGTTTCATCATGGATAACCACTACTTCTCCGTCTTTGGTAAGGTGTACATCTAACTCCATACCATCTGCCCCTTGTTCCATTGCCAGTCGGAAAGCCTCCAGTGTGTTTTCCGGGGCATATCCGCTGGCGCCTCTGTGAGCAAATATTTCTGTCATGCTCTTTCACCTCAATTATTCATTTACAAGATTATATTCTTCAATGGATTTATTAATCGCATCTGCCATATTTTTTACTGTTGTTTTTACATCTGTATTTCCGTTAAGCAGGTTTTCAATTTCTGATTCTACTGTTGCTCTCGCTTCCGGGAATACGCTTAATAATGCACCTACATATTCCGGTGAAGAGTCATGGAGCTGGTCAATCGCTGTCTGGAACTGCGGATATTTTTCTACATTTTCTTTAAACACCGGTTCTTCCTGAGCTGCTGTTGTCACAGGGAAATATCCAGTCTGTGCATTCCAGTATGCCTGTGACTCCGGAGAAATGAGGAATTTTACAAATTCCCATGTTGCTCTTGTTTTCTTAGGATCATTGTTGTTTAATGCCCATAAAGATGCCCCGCCAATAGAAACTCCTCCTTCATCTGTGGATTTTACTTTAGGGAAGTATGCAGTACCTACTTCAAATTTTCCGTTTACGTCCTGCAAAATCTGTTTTAAAGAAGCTGTAGAACCCAGTGTAATAGCTGATTTCCCTGCAGAAAAGTCTGCCAGACCTGCATCTCCGCCTTTTCCTACATTTGGTGCATATCCTTTGTCATAGAGGGATTTCCATGCAGTCAAAATGTTTTCTGCGGCACCATTTTCATCAAAAGCAACTGCTGTAGCAGCCTCTGTTCTTCCGTTTCCATTGTTGGCATATTCCAGCCCCTGTTTTCCGATAAACTGTTCAAAGAACCAACCATAAATGCCTAGAGACATAACCTGTCCTGCGCCGCCTTCATTTAAAAGTTTATCGCCAATAGCCTCAATTCCTTCCAGACTGTCTGGAATTTCCGTAATGCCTGCCTTTTCAAACATTTCCTTATTATAGTACATAATCGGTGTAGAAGAGTTGAAAGGCATAGAGTACAGCTGGTCATCAATAGTATAATATGCTGCCAGATTTGGCTCAATCTGAGACACATCATAGTTGTCCGCATCAATCATTTCCTGCATAGGTGTAATCCAGCCTGATTCAATCATAAATCTGCTTCCGATTTCATATACCTGTACTAAATCTGCTCCCATATTTCCAATCTGAGCGCTTTTGAGTTTATTCAAAGAGTCGTCATATTCTCCCTGATACTGAGCCTTTACTGTAATTCCATATTCGTTTTCATCGTTAAATTTCTGTACCAATGTATCAATGGCCTGTCCATTAACCCCTCCCATAGAATGCCAGAAAGAAATTTCTGTGCCATCTATCTCAGAAGCATCTGCCATAGAAAATTCTTCTGTATCTTCTGTTTGTTTGGTATCTTCTGTCTTATCTTCTGTTTTATTTCCTGTTTCTGTAGTTTTGTTTCCTCCGCATCCTGCCAGAGTCCCCATGATCATTGTTCCTGCTAAAATCACTGAAATTAATTTTTTCTTCATTCTTTTTTCCTTTCTTTGTCAGCCTTTTACTGCTCCTGCAAACATTCCTCGAATAAGCTGTTTCTGTCCCACAATAAATATAGATATTGAAGGAATAATTACCATTACCACACCTGCAATCATAAGTGTAATTGACTGAGAGTCTACACTGTCCAGCATACTGATACCGATTTGTACGGTTCTCATTTCATCAGAACCTGTTACCAGCAGCGGCCACATATACATATTCCATGCATTAATAAAGGTATAAACACCCATTGCTCCGATTGCTGATTTTGTAAGAGGTATCAAAATTCTCACAATAAACTTCAAGTTGCTGCACCCATCCAGCTTTGCAGACTCATACAAAGAGATAGGAAATGTGCTATAAAACTGCCGGAACAGGAAAATTCCCATTGCCGATGTCAAGTAAGGTACAATTAATACAGAATATGTGTCTAACATACCCAGCTGGCTTACTGTAAGATAGTTGGAAATAATTGTTGCTTCTCCCGGGACCATCATCGTAGCCATAACAACCATAAATAACACACCTTTTCCTTTAAATTCTAAAAAGGAGAAGGCAAAGGCAGCCAGGGAGCAGGTAATAATCTGTCCCAGGGTAATACAGGCTGCCATGATAAACGAATTCACAATAAAACGAAGCAAGGGCACGCTTGCAAATGCCTGTTTAAAATTTTCAATAGTCGGATTTTTCGGAAATAAATTCAAATCCATAGTAAAGAGTTCCCCGGATGGCATAAATGCAATGCTAACCGCATACAAAAGGGGAATTAACACGATAATGGCGGTAATCACATTAATCAAAACCCGTATTCCTGTATTTATTCTTCTTTTTCGCAAAGCCTTTGTATTTATCATGGTTTTCCCCCTTTCTTTTCTATGCGGAACATTACCAGTGTAATGAGCATTACAATAAAGAATAAGACTACGGACTGTGCTGCTGCACTTCCGAAACGATAATTAAAGAAAGCATCCCGATAAATGGAATATACAATTACATTTGTGGTTTCATTTGGTCCTCCTTCAGTGAGGATTTTAATCTGCCCAAAAGACTGGAATGCCTGAATAATATTTACTACTAATGTATAAAACATAATTGGAGACAGCCCCGGCAATGTAAGATGAAAAAATTGCTGTACACCGCTTGCTCCGTCTACAGAAGCTCTTTCATAAATGGTATTGTCAATATTCCCAAGTCCTGCGGAAAAGTATAGAAAGTTTATTCCGCTGTTTAACCATGCTGTGAGGATTGCCACACAGTACAGCGCTGTTTCCGGATTACTTAACCAGTTAATATCAAGCCCCAGAAGCTTATTTACAATTCCCACGGAAGGATGAAGCATCAGCTTAAAGATAAGAGCTGCGGAACTTGATGCAATCGCCATTGGCAACGCATAAGCCGTACTGAAAAAACGAATTCCCGGAAATGCTTTATTACACAACACTGCGGTGATTAAGCCTAAAAGCATACTTCCTACCACAACAATCCCTACAAAAATCAAGGTTACTTTCAAGCTGTTCAGAAAAGATGGAGAACTTAACAATTCTGTATAATTATCCACTCCCACAAAGAGCTTTGCCTGCCCCATCTTGTCAGTTTTGTAAAAACTCAAATAGATTGTTTTAAAAAAGGGATAAAACAAAAATACTGCAAAAACCAACATACACGGCAGCAAATATCCATAAGGAGCCAAACTGCCTTTTTTCTTTTTATGCATGAATAAAACCCTCCTTATAAAATAAATTTTGCTGTGTGTCTATGTCAAAGGCATAAAGCTTTTCTGTGTCAAAATAGAAGCTGATACTTTCTCCTCGTTTTGTTTCATTCTCCGGTTTTAAACGCACTGCCTGATTTCTTCCCTGTGCCTGAAAATATAAAACAACTTCCGCGCCTAAAAGCTCTCTGGCAATTACTGTTTCTTCTAAACCCACACTGTTTTTCTCAAAACCTCTTTGTTTCGCTTCTTCATACTCATAAATATCTTCCGGACGAATTCCCAGAATTACCTTTTCGCCATTTTTTTCTCGTTGCAGAATTTCTCCCTTTTCTCCATCCAGATAGATTTTCTTTCCAAGCTCATTTCCACCCAGATAAAGAAGTGTTCTTCCATCTTCAACAGATACCCATGCATCAAAAAAATTCATGGACGGCGCTCCGATGAAACCGGCTACAAATAAATTCGCCGGATTATTATAAATCTCTGCTGGAGGAGCAACCTGCTGTACAAAGCCATCCTTCATTACCACTATTTTTGTTCCCAATGTCATTGCCTCTGTCTGATCATGTGTAACATAAATAATGGTAGTTTCCAGATTTCTATGTAGCTTTGCCAGCTCAATTCGCATCTGTGTGCGAAGCTTGGCATCCAGATTAGACAGAGGTTCATCCATTAGAAAAACCTTGGGTTTTCGGATGATTGCACTTCCCATAGCAACTCTCTGTTTCTGTCCTCCTGAGAGTGCGCTGGGTTTTCTGTCCAATAAATGCTCGATTTCCAGGATTTTTGCTACTTCATGAACTCTTTTTTTAATTTCATCTTTGGGTATTTTTCTGATTTTCAACGCATAAGCCAGATTTCCGTAAACCGTCATATTGGGATACAGAGCATAATTCTGGAAAACCATGGACATATCCCTGTCTTTCGGTTCACAATAATTACTAAATTCTCCGTCTATATAAAGCTCTCCATCTGAAATTTCCTCAAGTCCCGCTATCATGCGAAGAGTCGTTGACTTCCCGCACCCGGATGGACCTACTAAGATTACAAATTCTTTATCTTGAATTTCCAGATTAACATTCCTGACTGCATACTGCTCGTTTTCATATATTTTTGAAACATTTTTCAATGTGATTTCTGACATCCTGTTTCTCCTTCCTGTTTCAGCAATCTGTGCTTTAGTTTAACGGAAAGAAAAGATACGAACTATCATGGTTTTGAGAAATAAACGTAAAAAAGGTGTAAAACCATTAGAATATCTAATGACTTTACACCTTCTTTGAATTATAAAATATGTTTTTTAATTTCTGCCACTTCTTGCTTCATTTTTTCCATGTCAGAAATCAAATAATTTACTTTAATCTGATATGCTAGCTGATTACTTAATGATTGATTACTTTCATTCAATCGTTGAAATAGCTTGCAATGACTATCTGCCAGTAAAGATATATTTTTGTCTGTTACATTTTCGATATGAAGCCTTATATCCTTTGTTTCTTCTTTTAATCCTTGGATATCCTTTTTCATGTCGATCATATCTTTCTTCATGTCAGTCATGTCTTTTTTCATATCAGTGATATCTTTTGTAATGGTTTGCAATATTTCAAACATTGCATCAATCTTCGTATCGTTCATACTGTACCTCCTAACAACTATAGTAATATAGGTAATGGAATAAGCCTGAAATGATGCGGTATATGATATTGAATAGCTTACCACTGCAGATATTTTAGCATGGAGAAACATGAAAATCCATTGACATTGTTCCCAAAAAAGCACAGGCTGAATTCTATGGATTTTTGTGTATTTTTATTATCTTTTTATATTGCCAGTATATTGCTTCTAAAAAATGTATATGCTATAATGGCGGTAACTAAAAAGTTATATATATCCAAATGCCACCCCCTTTCTGTTGCCAGATTGGGTACGACAACAAAAAATTATACCTTAATTGCTCTTTTCTTACTATTCATATTAATGCACAAAAAAAGAAGACAGAAACTTTTCAGCCCTATCTTCCCTTGTTTTTATCTCTTATTTATCATAATTAAAAATGCTGTGGTAATACTTATCTTCCTTATCATTTAAACCAAATGGTACAATTTTTGACATTCCCATCATATAATCATGAAATCTTTCCTTAAAACTTTTTTTCTTATTTACTACGTTTGCATTTGCTGCCATAGTGATTGCCTCTTTTCCTTTTCAATTAAAATATATTTATCTTTTACAATGCGTATGATAGCACTTTCTGTTTCATTCATCAATATGCCCAATAACACTTCTCCCTTTTGACTTTTCGCACTTCAACGTAGTAATATACTCAAAATTATTTTTTCTGTTTCAGCCTTTTTAATCCCTCTTTTTTTATGCAACTTTCTCACTTTTTCTCTTTTATCTTATCATACTAAAGAGCATTTTTTAATTTTAGTTCTATTTTCCTATATAACCACATATCTTATACTTATTATAAAAAGGCAGGTGCTTACCTATGTTCTACTATACACAACTTATTAATCCTTCTTCTCCTCTGGCATTTGATTATGTACCGGAGAGTCTTACAACTGCACAAATTCCTTTTTCTCCTTCTGCCAACTACGAACGCAGACAACTGGATTGTGTTGCCGCTTCTGCTGCAGAAGCTCTTTTCGCTCAAGCTTCTCTGGATAATATCTGCCTTACAGGAGTTTCCGGATATCGCTCTTACTTAAGTCAAAAACAATTATACGAAAATGCCTTAAAAAGAAACAGCACAGCCGTAGCTGCCCCTGGAACCAGCGAACACCAAAGCGGGCTTGCTCTTGATGTTTCCTCTCCTTCCTTAGATTTTGAACTGGAAGAGTCTTTTTCTGATACAACAGAAGGAAAATGGTTAAAGACGCATGCTCCAATCCACGGGTTTATTCTCCGTTATCCCAAACGAAAGGAACATATTACAGGTTATCCCTTTGAGCCTTGGCACATACGATTTGTAGGCAAAACCCTTTCTCTCTATCTTTCTCTTACAGGACTTACACTGGAAGAATATCATGGAATGAAGCTAACTCAAACCTTTTAATTCTTTTACAAAAGTGGTATAATGTTTGCACTAAATGCAAAAGGAGCACTATGATATGAGAGCTTTAAATCTGACATTATTGACTGATTTATACGAATTAACTATGATGCAGGGATATTTTAAAAATCCCACAGACCAAATCGTTGTTTTTGATGCCTTTTACAGGAAAAATCCCTGTGGTGGCGGATATGCCATTGCAGCAGGGCTGGAACAGATTATTGAATATGTTCGTGATCTCCATTTTTCCCCTGATGATATTGATTATTTAAAAAGTCTGAAAATTTTTGATACAGACTTTCTGGAATATTTAAGAGGTTTTCATTTCACAGGTGATATTTATGCTATTCCTGAGGGAACTGTTGTTTTCCCAAGAGAACCTCTCTTAAAAGTAATTGCGCCTGTTATGGAAGCTCAGTTAATTGAAACTGCCGTTTTAAATCTGTTAAACCACCAAAGTTTAATTGCTACAAAAGCTTCCCGTGTTGTTTACGCAGCAAAAGGTGACGGTATTATGGAATTTGGACTTCGCCGTGCTCAGGGACCTGATGCAGGACTTTATGGTGCAAGAGCAGCTGTTATTGGTGGCTGTATTGGAACTTCTAATGTTCTTACAGGACAGATGTTTCAGGTTCCTGTAAAAGGTACTCATGCTCACAGTTGGATTATGAGTTTTCCTGATGAATATACTGCATTTAAAACATATGCCGAACTTTATCCAAATGCCTGCATTCTTCTGGTTGATACCTATGATGTTTTAAATTCCGGTGTTCCCAATGCCATTCGTGTCTTTAAGGAGATGAGAGAAGCAGGTATTGATTTAAAAGGATATGGAATTCGTATTGACAGTGGTGATTTGGCTTACCTTTCCAAACAAGCTTATAAAATGCTGGCTGACGCTGGTTTTGAAGATGCAATTATTTCCGCTTCCAGTGACCTTGATGAATATTTAATCGAAAGCTTAAAAGCTCAAGGTGCAAAGATTAATTCCTGGGGAGTAGGAACAAATCTGATTACCTGCAATGATAATCCCGCATTTGGAGGTGTTTACAAGCTGGCCGCAATTAAAAATAAAGATGATGAGGATTTTATACCTAAAATTAAACTTTCCGAAAACATTGAAAAAATCACAAATCCGGGAAATAAAACAATCCAGCGAATTTACGATAAACATACCGGTAAAATACGTGCTGATTTAATTTGCCTGGAAAATGAAGTATTTAATGCTGATGAAGATATGATTATCTTTGATCCTATTGCCACATGGAAGAAAACTAAAATTCCTGGAGGTTCTTATATTTTAAGAGAACTTCTTGTTCCTGTATTCCAGAAAGGAGAATGTGTTTATACTTCTCCTTCTGTAATGGAAATTCAGGAAATCTGTCGCAAAGAGTTAAATACTTTATGGGATGAAACAAGACGTTTTGTCAATCCTCAGGAAGTCTATGTAGATTTATCTGATGAACTTTATAAAATAAAATCAGATCTTTTGAAAAAAGTCGGACAGGCTTCTATTGAATAAAAAAATACAGCTGTCGCCTTAAACATTATCCACAAATATTTATACACTTTGAGATTACAAGCTCAAAGTGAGCACAGACCGAGCATAAAATGTATAAATATTCAGGATATGCACTTAAAGCGGCAGCTTCAGTTTTTATTGTTCCATCTGTCTCCCCAAAAATCCTGCTGCTGTCTGTGCCAGCTTAGGTTCTGTATCTGTAAACTTACGGCCGCCTTCTTTCTCCAAAATAATCACCGCACCAACAGCATCTCCCGCACAGGTAATTACCCATACTACCTGAGAAGCATATTCCATTTTGTCTCCTTCTGTAATTCTAATAAATTCTTTTTTTTCTGCAGTACAGACATTTTTTCTATCTGAAATCAGTTCTTCCAGTTCTCGATTAATCGTCTTCTGCTCATATTCCCTCCAGCCATTTCCTGATGCTGCAATAATCTGATCCTTGTCAGCAATACAGGCAATACAGCCTGCTGCCTGCGCCAGCGCTTCTGTATATTCTTTTGCAAAAGTATTTAATTCGCCAATAGGAGAATATTTCTTTAAAATAATCTGCCCCTCCCGGTCTGTGAAAATTTCCATTGGGTCACTCTCTCTTATTCTTAACGTTCTTCTGATTTCTTTTGGAATTACTACTCTGCCTAGATCATCAATCCTTCTTACAATTCCTGTCGCTTTCATTAAAAAATTCCTCCATCTGTTAAAATTTCCATTTCTGGAAATAGTGTCTGTAAATGGAGGATTTTTATACATTTAATTAAATTGTATCAATCTTTTTAACTCGATTAATACTTTACAATATTTCCATTCTGTCCTAAAATACCTCATAGAATACAGAATTTTAACTCTACTACCAGAAAGGATATTTGATCTATGACATCAAAACTTTTATTTTTTGATATAGACGGCACACTCATCACAGAAGGTCCCGGCGTTATGCCTGACAGTGTAAAGCTCGCATTGGAAAGAGCCCGAAGCAACGGACATCTTCTCTTTATCAATACAGGCAGAACCAAAAGCAGCCTCCCTAAAAAAATAACCGATTTGAATTTTGATGGTTATGTGTGTGGCTGTGGAATAAATATTTTCCTTCATAACAAAGAATTATTTTCTCGTAAACTTACAAATGACTTCTGCAAAAATCTTGTTTACAAACTTCGAGAATATAAAGTATCTGTGCTTTATGAAGCATCCCATGCTGTTTATTTTGATTATACCCTTCCAAACGCTGAGCAATGGATTCGTGCTGCTGAAAAAATTTTCCAAATTAAAGGTGAAAATATTGAAGATGTTTTACACAGTGATACCCTTACTTATGATAAAATCCTTGCAATACTTCCACCCACACCGGAAAATGAAGAATTAAAATCTTATTTATCTCAATACTTCCAGTGTATTGACCGTTCTAATAATATGTATGAAATCATTCAAAAAGGTTTTTCAAAAGCAAGCGGAATTGACTTTCTCTGTGAATATCTGGGTAAATCCAAAGAGGATTGTTACGTTTTTGGTGACAGTGAAAACGACAGAGCAATGCTTGAAGCTGTTCCAAATAGTATTGCTATGGGCAATGCAACACCATCTATTAAAGAAATCTGTTCCTACGTTACTGCTTCTGTTGAAGAAGATGGTATTTACAAAGCAATGGAGCATTTCAGTCTTATTTAACTTCAGAATATTAAATCAGAGCTGTTATCTCCCAGCTCTGATTTAACTATTTTTTATTCAAATGTTGTATATCTCTTTAGCATATTTCGATAGCGAAATCTTGCCATCTGGTTTTTCTCTTTTACATCCTCCTCTGTCCCTGTATAACAGCATCTCAGACAGTAATATTCTTCCTTCTCTTTGTCATAAAACATATCAATATCCAAATCCCTCATAAAACAGGAAGGACAACGGTAGTTTAATTTTCCTTTTCCAGACTGAGCCATGTTCTTAATCTCTCCCCTTTCTTTAATTCTTTCTTCATACCTAATGTAAACATTGGACTAAACGCATATCCTTCTCTATAATATCCTCTCACGCCCTCTTCCTCACAGCTCACTCCTACCCTTGTCTGAATTTCCGGTATAACTGCAGATGCTTCCTTTGCATCTATAATCTCCGCTTCTCTGCACAGATAAGCATAGTTCAGTTTTTCTGTTTTTTCTTCATTCTTTACTGTAAGTACAATCTTACTCATATCTTCCGGATATTCCGTAGTTCCATAACAGGCTGTCATATATTCATTCAGTTCCACACACACATCTGGATTGCTGCTGTCTGTAATTTCACGAATAATTTCAATCTTGGAACTTCCCTCCTCAAACACAAAAGTAGAGGTGATTTCCACCGTCAGATCTGAGAACTCAATGCTAACCGGATCCAATATCAGCTGGTGCCTGATACCTTCTTCCTGATAATGTGCCTTTGTCCTGCACAGGCATAAATCCACTTCTTCTCCCTGATAAGAAACCTTTAAACTCTTAATAGTTCCTTCTCCCGCATAATGGGTAAAATACCCGGCCCTGTAATTCGCCTGGATTAAAAACGGATAACTGGCATCCTGCACATGCTTTGTTCCAATCCCTACAGGCCATTCCAGCTTGGCTGCATAAGGGCGCAGGTCTATCATGGCTCCTCCCTGGTTCATGTCCAGGCAGGTACGCATATAGGGATCTGCATACCAGAAATACTGCTTATCCGAACCATATAAAATGTCTTTCCAAAGGGCACATTCTGGCTGTTGATATGTATGTGTGGAACGGTAATAATCTGCAAATTCACTCATGGTCTGCTCTTCCAGAAGCCCTTCTTTTTTCAATTTCCCATAATAGGCCATTCCATCTTCATAGCTCTTTAAAAGCAGCTCATAAGGTGCTTCCCATCTTCCCATTTTATTCATCCAGCCCGGTCCCACAAACATCATGTTATACGCATATCCCCGATTGTATTTTTCCAGACTGCGATACTGGTCAATCAGATTATATAAATAAGGGTATTCCCCATCCTGATAAATCATCCCCCTCAGAACATTTTGTGGATGCGTCCCAAAATTAGAACCATTCCCATCAAAACATGCCAACAGGTCTCTGGACAAGTGGGGAATTGCCACAACGCCACAGTCTTCCTCTTCATTAGCTGCCGGTGCATGGATATTCTGTTTAGATGGTATCCATGGGTTCCATGGGCCTCCGTCAAAAAGGGTATACCACGAATTGTTACAGGTATGATAAGCCTTTGGACCTTCTTCCCAGCAGGTGGCTACTGCACATTTAATGGAAGGGTATTCCTGTTTGATAAAGTTCATCAGTTCTGCATCAATGTAATAACTGCCTGTAGACTGAGGATAAAAACCAAATTTTTCATAAAACTTTTCAAATACATCTCTTACAATCGCCTTTTTATCCTCCATAGAAAACATCCAGATACAGAAATCCTTTGTTTTATACTTCTTTCGGAATTCCTCACAGGGCAGTCCCAACAAGGATAAGGCAATCTCATCTCCGTATTTTTCATGGTGTTCCTTTGCAATTTCCACTGCTTCCTCATTAAATAAACTTGCATAGGTCATCTGGATCGTCGTCTTAAGTCCGTTTTTATGGGCAATTTCCTGCTGCGTCTTGAAAATGTCCAGACTTTCTGTAAGCAGGGAACTTCTTGAAATATCCTCCTCTTTCCCATGTCCTGTTACCTTTTCCGCATATTCCGGCACCATTTCCGGACGGTGAATTACATTTAATATTAATTTTCCCATTTCTTTTCCTTTCCTGTTTGCTATATGCCGGCAATATTCCCTGCACTTACTATATTTTGCCAAAAATTCTCCATACATAATTTATGATTTTTATCTATTTTATCTTCATTATAAATAAGCATAGGCTCTTCCAATTCTTCCAACCTTTCTACTTCTCCATTCAGATAAAATTCTATTCTCTGCACGGCACTGTTTAATCGAACCCAAACTCCTCCAATACGAATATCAAGGACTTCAAATCCAAACACCTTACATTCATTAAACCAAATCTTTCTTCTTTGTTCCTTCAATTTAGGAATTTCTGATGCACAAATTTCAATTTTTTCCTTTAAAAGCTCCATATTTTTTCTATCTTTTTCCTTATATGCTTTTCGCATATCAATACCCAACATAACCTTTTTTGCAAGTATATCTGCCAAAATTTCGTAATATAAAAACACCTCATCATATTTGGTGCCTTTTTTGTGTAATTCTCTTAATTGTCTATGTAAATCTTTATAATACTCTCCTAACTGCAACTGTGATATCTGTCCATCAAATAGTCCTCCCATCACATCTTGATACAAAATATACTTTGATGGATTATCTGCATTCCTATTTTCCTCAAGAATACCTTGGGGACTATCAAATGCATCTAAAAGCTGGTAAGCTGCTGTACCATATCCCGTTAATTGAACTAACCATCTGTCCAATAATTCTAAATTTACGTTCTGATGATAACAAAGATAAGCAAAATAAATAATTGAATAGACTGCTGTTTTTACCGGTGTTTCTGTTCCGTTATCGAACCAAAAAGTACAAATTGCCTTATCTATTCCTTGGCTCTTACAAGACGACATTCCTGCATTCAACGTTGCTCTGGCTTTTCTATAATTTGGTGCAATGCCATTCCAAGTCCAGCCCCCACCTGCAAACAACAATTTGTCAGTCAACTTTCTATGAAGGCGAATATTCTTATCATAAACCTTCTGCTCATGATGATAATAATCCCAATATACCAAAGTTACATTATCCGGTATTCGCATTGCACGTAATCTGTTCTCCTGTAATTACTTTAAGCACAACATCGCCCTTCTGATTTTCTCGTGCCAATACCGGTGTTCCCATTGAAGCAATTGCTACAGGAACAGCCATCAATACACCCATAAATTGTTTTCTTCTCATTTTTCCCTCCAACTATTCTTTTTTCTTTTACTCTATTGTAAAAAAGAAACATTGTACATGGTATTTTTTTAAACTCTTCATGTACAATATAAATAAAATAAAAGCAGATTTGCTGAAATCCACAAAGAACCTCTTGCAAATCTGCTTTATCCACATTTTCTTATCTTTTTACACATCTTATGCCGGAATAGGCATTACAAAGAAATACATTACAATAAAATGACAAATACTTCCACCCATGACAAAAAGGTGAAAAATTTCATGAGAGCCAAAATTTTTATGATGTGCATTAAAAATCGGCAATTTAAGTGCGTAAATAATTCCACCTACTGTATAAATAATTCCTCCAGCTAAAAGCCAGCCAAATCCGGCCGGTGAAAGGGAATGTACAATAGGAACAAAAGCAAATACACACAGCCATCCCATTCCAATATATATTACAGAAGAAAACCACTTCGGACATGTAATCCAACATGCTTTTACAATAATTCCGATAATTGCAGTAATCCATACAGCGGCACACAGCAATAATCCTGTTTTTCCTTTAAGGACAATTAAGCAAACCGGTGTATAACTGCCTGCAATTAAAATAAAGATCATCATGTGATCCAATTTACGAAGTCTTCTGTTTACTTTCTCTGTTGAGTCTACGGTATGGTAAATCGTACTTGCCGCATACAATAAAATCATACTCAATATGAAAATACTCATAGCTATGATATGAATATAATCCGGTTCTCTTGCAGCTTTCAGCAACAATGGCAGTGCTGCCAAAATAGCCATAATACAACCAATAAAATGAGTTATTGCACTTCCGGGGTCTTTAATTTTCAGTTTCATACCAATCACTCCTTCATTTCTATAAGTATATTATATGATATTTTATATATTAAATTCCTATATTGTAGTATTGTTTATTTTTATATGTAGTTTTAATTACTACTTATTGATATTTAACATACTACACCTTTATTTTAAAAAAATCAAGAGTAAGTTTAAGTTTTTTATTTCTGCAAATACTATTTAAAAATAATTTTCAAAAAATACTTGACATTTTTAGTTAAGTATATTATATTAAAACAGTAATCATTATTATTATTGTTTTAACACTGGTATCTGCCAGATTTGATAACTGAAAATTATTTTAAATGAAAAGGAGATTATTATTATGAAAAAATTTGTATGTAGTGTATGTGGTTATGTTCATGAAGGCGATGCAGCTCCGGAAAAATGTCCGGTTTGTGGTGTAGGACCAGAAAAATTCATCGAACAGTCTGAAGAAAAAAGCTGGGCAGCTGAACACGTTGTAGGTGTTGCAAAAGGCGTCAGCGAAGACATCGCAGCTGATTTAAGAGCAAACTTCGAAGGTGAATGTTCTGAAGTTGGTATGTACTTAGCTATGGCTAGAGTTGCTCACAGAGAAGGATATCCTGAAATTGGTTTATACTGGGAAAAAGCTGCTTGGGAAGAAGCTGAACATGCTGCTAAATTCGCTGAATTATTAGGTGAAGTTGTTACTGACAGCACAAAGAAAAACCTGGAAATGCGTGTTGAAGCTGAAAACGGCGCTACAGCTGGTAAATTTGATTTAGCGAAACGTGCAAAAGCTGCTAACCTTGACGCTATCCATGACACAGTTCATGAAATGGCTAGAGATGAAGCTAGACATGGTAAAGCATTTGAAGGTCTCTTAAAGAGATACTTTGGTTAATCTATAAAAATAAATCCTCCTCATAGCAAATAAATGTTGGATTAAACATGTCATAAATATGATTACTGTTTAATCCAACATTTATACTATCATACTTGACTATTTCAATCAAGTATGATAGTATAATATCAATAACAATTACTATTATTTAATTCGTCAGTTGTTTTTCTGGCAGAAAGGAGAATATATGGCTACTTTGAAATACAGCCGGCAAAGAGAATGTATTCGGGAATACGTTCAAAAATCTAAAGAACACCCTACCGCAGATCAGATATATGCTGAAATTAAACGGGAATTTCCCAATATCAGTCTGGGAACTGTGTACCGTAACCTGTCACTTTTAGTAGAACTTGGAGAAATTGCAAAGATTTCTACCGGAAACAGTCCTGATCGCTTTGATTGCAATACCCGACCGCACAGTCATTTTATCTGTACACATTGTCATTGTATACAAGATATAGAAAACAACGAGTTCGACTGTATGGTAGAAAAAGTTGCTGCTAATATTGACGGAAAAATAACAGATCAAACAACTACTTTTTATGGGTTGTGCAATGACTGCTTAAACGAAAAAGAATTATCAAAAAGTAGTTGACAAATATAGTCAAGTATGTTAAATTAAAATAGTAATCATTACTGTTATTACTTTAAAAAAACCTGGCGAAGCCAGATTTCATAGCAAAATTATTTTAAATGAAAAGGAGATTATTATTATGAAAAAATTTGTATGTAGTGTATGTGGTTATGTTCATGAAGGCGATGCAGCTCCGGAAAAATGTCCAGTTTGTGGTGTAGGACCAGAAAAATTCATCGAACAGTCTGAAGAAAGAAGCTGGGCAGCTGAACACGTTGTAGGTGTTGCAAAAGGCGTTAGCGAAGATATCTTAGCTGATTTAAGAGCAAACTTCGAAGGTGAATGTTCTGAAGTTGGTATGTACTTAGCTATGGCTAGAGTTGCTCACAGAGAAGGATATCCTGAAATCGGTTTATACTGGGAAAAAGCTGCTTGGGAAGAAGCTGAACATGCTGCTAAATTCGCTGAATTATTAGGTGAAGTTGTTACTGACAGCACAAAGAAAAACCTGGAAATGCGTGTTGAAGCTGAAAACGGCGCTACAGCTGGTAAATTTGATTTAGCGAAACGTGCAAAAGCTGCTAACCTTGACGCTATCCATGACACAGTTCATGAAATGGCTAGAGATGAAGCTAGACATGGTAAAGCATTTGAAGGTCTCTTAAAGAGATACTTTGGTTAATCTATAAAAGTAAACTCCTCCGCATAGCAAAAGAGGCTGTCGCTTTAAACATTATCTCAGAATATATAAATATTCGAGATATGACTTAAAACGACAGCCCTTTTTTAAACCTCTGCCTCTATAAATAGCTCCTCAATAGAACCTTCTATCTTTTTCTGCAAATCATATACAACATTGCTTAATACATATATTCCATCGTTCACAAAGACTTCGATTAAATTAGGTTCTACGAAAATATCCAATTTACACGGACCATCTAATTTCGGTGTACTGTTTATGTTTCTGATATTTTCAATCCCTTTAAATACCTGACTTCTGTCCGCCTTTACACATCCATCTTCTATAAAGATTTTATAACCGCCAATATTTAAAATTTCTCCTTCTTTTAACTGCGTTTTTAACCGGAAAGGCTTTGTAAAGTCTATATTTTCTATAGAGTTTACCTTTTTTGACATATAAGCATTTATTTCAGGATGAACTTTGAAGTAAATATGCCCATCTTTTATCTCCATCATTCTCGGAATACACATCATCCCATTCCAAATACTTCTCTCTGACTTTTCCTTAACTGGTTTTGGCATTCTTGCCCAGGCAATCATAACACGATTTCCCTCTTTATCTAGATTTGTCTGAGGAGCATATAAATCAAGGCCGTAATCTACGAACTGATACCCCTTATCCATAGAAATCCTGCATTCTTCCTCTGTAAAGGATACAGGCGCACAAATGGACTGATGTGCGTATTCCATGCCGTCTTTCATAATATCCATAGGAGAAGCCTGCAGAATATACTGTCCGTCTATTTCAAATAAATCAGGGCATTCTAATACACTTCCAAAATCCTCATTTTCATATTGGCATACATATTCCCAATTCACAGCATCCTGACTTTTATAAAAAAGAATGCGTCCCTTTTCTCTGGAAATGGTACTTCCCAAAATCATATAATAACCGTCTTTATACTTCCATACTTTAGGATCTCTTGTATGCGTGGCATCTGCAATATTCTCATCATGAATTACAGGTATAATTTTTTTCTTATTATTCATATTGTCAAAGGAATATCCGTCTTTAGAAATAATCATTGCCTGACTTGTTTCAAATTTCTCATCTTTTGCCCGAAGAATGTCCTCCTCATCTGTTTCCAGATATTTAACAGCGGAATAATATAAATACAATTTTCCGTCTTTTTCTATGGCGCTCCCCGAAAATATTCCGTTTTTATCGTATTCCTTTGTAGGAAACAGCGCCACCCCTAAATGTTCCCAATGCACAAGATCCTCACTGACTGCATGCCCCCAGTGCATCGTTCCCCATTCAGGCAAATATGGAAAATATTGATAAAATAAATGATATTTTCCTTTATAGTAGATAAATCCATTTGGATCATTAATCCAGTTTCCCGGCGATTTTAAATGTAATGTATCTTTAATCATAATCAATTTCCCTTCTTATTTCACTGCTCCGGCTACAACACCGCTGATAATCTGTTTCTGAAGCACTACGTACAAAATTAAAATCGGAATAACACAAAGAAGAAGCCCTGCCATAATCGTTCCGTAATCTGCAGAATAAGTACCATAAAAACTATAAGTAGAAAGCGGAAGTGTCAAAAGTTTTTTATCAGTCAGCACCAGTGATGGCAGTAGGAAGTCATTCCAAAATGCCAGTGCGTTTAAAATTGCCATTGTAGAAATAATAGGTTTTAATAACGGAAATACAATCTTAAAAAAGGTCTGCGTATGAGTACATCCGTCTATATATGCTGCTTCTTCCAACGCCATCGGCATATTTCCTCTGATAAATCCATGGAACATAAATACAGACATTGCCATGGAAAATCCGGTATGCATGAAAATCAATGTCAATCTGTGATTTAAAACATTTAAAGTTCCACCATAAATGCTGACTAAAGGAATCATAATTGCCTGAAATGGAATAATCATAGATGCTACCATTAAAGCAAATGTAATCTTTGAAATTTTATTATTGTGACGCACAATATAATAAGCCAGCATTGCTGCTAATAAAATTACAAGCACTGTAGCGCTTGCTGTTACCAACAGGGAATTTTTAAATGCATTGAGGAAGTCCATCTGCGTAAAAGCTTTTACAAAGTTATCAAAAGACAATCCCTTTATGGTAAACAGCCATGAAAACGGACTTTTTATAATATCTCTCTTTTGTTTCAGGGAATTGATAACTACCATGATAAAAGGAAACATATACGCTGCAAATAACACAATTAAAATTATTGTAGAAAAAATATTGCTTTTCTTCTTTTTCATTATGCTTCAACCTCCCTCTTCTTCGTCATATATACCTGCAAACCACTGATGCATGCCACAATTACAAATAGAATAAATGCTTCTGCCTGACCAACGCCAAACTGTCTTGATGTAAATGCTTTTTCATATACATGCATAGCTGCCATCTCTGTTGTTCCATAAGGCGCTCCTGCAGTAAGAGACAAGTTTACATCATAAACCATAAATGCCCTTGATAATGTTAAGAACAGACAGATTGTCACAGATGACATCATTAATGGCATAATAATTTTTCTCATTTTCACCCAGCCGGATGCCCCATCAATGCTGGCTGCTTCCATAACATCTTCGCTTAATCCCATAAATCCTGCCACATAAATCAAAATCATATAACCGGAAAGCTGCCATACAGATACCAATACCAGTGCCAAAAAGGCTTTATTCGGCTCTGACAGCCAGGAAACTTCAAAAAAGGACCATCCGGTAACCTCTCCGATATTTACAAAAACTCTGGAAAATACAAACTGCCAAATATATCCCAGTACAATTCCCCCAATAAGGTTTGGTGTAAAAAATCCTGCGCGGAAAAAATTCTGCCCCTTAATCCCCCTTGTAAGCAAATATGCAATACCAAAAGCTAACACGTTTACAAGAATAACTACGGCAATTACATATTTAAAGGTGAGAAACAGAGAACTCCAGAACTGTGTATCCTTCATAACTCCTGCAAAGTTTGCCAATCCAATAAAATTCTTTACATCAGATACACCATTCCAGTCTGTAAGTGTTAAATACACACCATAAAGAAATGGAAGAATTACCACTGCAACAAAGCAAAACATGCCCGGTAATGCAAATATGCAAAAATCTTTTCTTTTATTATTTGCTTTCATTTATTCAGCCTTCTTTCTTATTTTTGTTCAGACCAATAAGTTTCAATAGATTGTGTCAGTTCCTCCCTGTCACTTCTGCCTGCAAGATATTTCTGCATAGCAGCTCCCAATACTGCCCAGTGATCGTTTGGAACAATCGCAGAAGCATTAAATGCTTTATCTTCATGCATTTTCTTATAAATATCTCTGCTCAGCGGATCCATTGGTTCATAAGGATTATTTCCAAAAGGAGGAATAAGACTGCATGTTTTCACAATCATCTGCTGCCCAATTTCACTATATACAATCCAATTCAAAAATTCCTTTGCTGCTGTCTGCTGTTTTTCATCAGCAATCTGTCCGTCAATCATAACCTGTTTTGATGGTGATGCCTGAATTTTTGTATTTACAAAATCCTCTGTATCATTATTCATGAAAAATGGAAGAAAACCATATTCATCATCTTCTTCTGCTCCTGCTTCTGCAAGATTTGGCCATGCCCAGTTTCCGTTAAACCAAAATGCTGTCTTGCCATCTGCCAAATCAATCGCCATTTCATCATAGTCAGCTCCCAGTGGATCACCCTTGGCAACGTTATATTTCTTTAAAACATCAAACATATCCAGAAATTCATCTAAACGAGAATAATTTTCTAACTCTAACTGTCCTGCTTTTATCTCTTCAATGACTTCCTGTGCTCCCGGTGATGTTCCATCATTTGTTTCATAAATATATTGAAGTTGATGTGCGCCTAAAGACCAGTCCTCCTTTGCCAGAGAAACAGGACGTTCAATCCCAGCTTCTACCAGTGCATCTAAAAGCTCTGTAAATTCCTCCAAAGTAGTAATTTCATCAGGATTGAACTCCTCTTCTAAAGCTTCTTCAATCACTTTCTGATTATAAATAAGCCCTCTTCCTTCAATACATAACGGAAAACTATAAACTTTATCGTTAATTTTGGTCACATATTCCTCAGCTTCACTAATCCACGCTTCATTTGATAAATCCAGTGCTTTCTCTTCTGCCAGTGCAATAACATCTGTTGTATCCAAAATAGCCATTGTTGGCGGTGTACCGGAATTGTACATGCTTACCACTTTCGTATACGGTGAGTCCCCGTCTGTAACCGGCATAACCTCAATATGTACACCTGATTTTTCCTCATATATTTTTGCCATTTTTTCCAACGCTGTCTGAATTTCTGCTTTCGAATTTAACAGTGTAATTTCTGTTCCCTTTAAATCCGAATTATAAGAAAAACTGTCTGTAGAAGTATCAATAGGAACTTCTTTTTCCGTTTCATTGGGATCATCCGGATCACTGGCAAACCCAAAAGTACATCCTGTAAGTGTTCCTGTCAAAAGTACCCCTGCAAGTGTCGATGCGATACACTTTATCATAAATTTCTTTTTCATGGATTTTTCCTCCTGCTTCTTTCTTCGCCCATTGTATAACCAGTAAAGTAACCGGTTACTTTATGATTTCATACTAGCACACAACCAGCATTCCGTCAACGAAAAACCTTTATTTTCAGCACTGTTAGGTAAACTTTGTAAAAACTATACGATTTTACTGTTTTGCTTTTAGAAACATTTCACAAAACCGGTTACTTAACCGATTATTCCTTGTTCCTAAAAAAAACTTTTGATATACTACTACATAATAAAACAGGTGAATAATTTTTTTAATAAAAGAGGCTATTATGACAAAGAAAAAAAATGTAACATTTAACGACATTGCAAAATATACTAATTTTTCAAAAACAACGATTTCCAGATATTTTAATGATCCTGACTCCCTGACCTTAGAAAATCAGGAAATCATTTCAAAAGCACTGGTAGAACTAAATTATAAAGAAAACAAAGTTGCCCGCATTCTGGCAAATGGTAAAACAGAATTTATTGGTATCGTTATACCAAATTTGCACAATCACTATTATTCTGAAATGCTAAACCAGATTTTGCTCACCTACGAGCAATTCGGTTATAAATTCCTTGTCTTTATCGGAAATGAACATGCTGAAACAGAACGTCAATATATTCAGGAGCTTCTTGCATATAAAATTGAAGGTCTAATTATTATGAGCTTTACCATTCCGTCCAAAGAGCTTGCAGATTTACATATTCCGATTGTTACCATTGAGCGCGAGGATAAATATGTATGCAGCGTAAACACAGACAATTACATGGGTGGTGTACAGGCTACCTGCCTTCTTGCCAGCCATAATTGCGATATCTTCATACATATTAATTCCCCCACCGCTCCGGATATTCCTGCTTACGGCCGTATTCAAGGATTTTTAGATATTTGCAGGGAGAAAAATCTGAAACATGAAATCATTTATAAAAATCTGGGAAACAGCTATCAGATGATGAAAGAAAGTTTAAGTGAAGTCTTAGATAAAATAGAAAAAGATTACCCTAATGAAAAGAAAGGAATTTTTATTTCCAGTGATACCCATGCCAATGTATTTTTAAATCTTCTGATACAAAGATATGGAAAATTACCTGAAGACTACTATCTTGTAGGGTTTGATAATTCTCCTATCTCCACAGAAGCCGCAATCCCTATCAGTACCGTAGGACAGCATATTGAAAAAATTGCACTGGAAGCGGTAAGCCTTCTGGTAGAGCAGATGAATGAACGGAAGAAAAGAAAACCAGTTCCATTAGAAGAACCAATTCACAAAATTGTTACACCTTGCCTGATACGAAGGGAAACAACAGAAAAATAATCCTTTTGATAAAGGTTGATTTCACCCTTACATCTCCTTATAATGAAAATATAATAAACAAAAGGGAGAATTCACTATGATTATTAAAAATGGTTTTGTATTTCAGGAAGACGGCACCTTCCTGCAGCAGGATTTATATGTAGAAAACGACAGAATTGCAGCTTCCGAAACAGAAGTAACAGACAAAACTGTCATCGATGCTTCTGGATTAAAAGTCATTCCGGGACTTGTAGATGTTCACAGCCACGGCGCAAAAGGTCATGATTTCTGTGATGCAGATCCTGAAGGCTTAAAGGTTATCTTACAATATGAAAAAGAACACGGCATTACTTCCTACTGCCCCACTTCCATGACACTTGCCAAAGAACAGCTTATGAATATTTTCGCTACTGCAACAAAAGTAAAACCATCAAAAGAGCTTGCTCACATTATCGGTGTCAATATGGAAGGTCCATTGATTGATATTAAAAAGAAAGGCGCACAGGCAGGAGAATACATTTCCGTTCCTGATGCATCCTTCTTCAGAAAATGTAACGAAGCTTCCGGAAATCAGATTAAACTGGTAACATTAGCTCCAAATGTGGACAAAGCATTTGACTTTATTCAGGAAGTGAAAGATGAGGTTGTTATTTCCATTGGTCATACTACTGCAAATTATGACTGTGCAAAGAAAGCCATGGATATGGGTGCAAGGCACGTAACTCATTTATACAATGCTATGCCTCCATTTGCTCACAGAGACCCGGGCGTTGTAGGCGCAGCCTGTGATACTCCGGACTGTATGGTAGAACTGATTTGCGATGGTTTCCACATTCATCCTGCCACAATCCGCACCACATTTAAGATGTTCGGTGATGAACGTGTTGTCCTTATCAGCGACTCCATGATGGCAACTGGTATGCCAAATGGTAAATACGAACTGGGCGGACAGGAAGTTACTATGACAGACTGCTTTGCAGCTCTTTCTGACGGTACAATTGCAGGTTCTGCTACTAATCTTTTCGACTGTATGAAAAAAGCTATGGAATTTGGTATTCCTGAAGCTATTGCTATTTTTGCAGCAACCAGAAACCCAGCTAAGAGTATTGGTGTATACGACAAAGTAGGTTCTCTTACCCCAGGTAAATATGCAGATATTGTCATTGTAAACGATAACTATGAAATTCAGCAGGTAATCTAATATCTGCAGAAAGGGGTTTTTATGGATTTCAACGAAGCTTTGCAGTCACGTATTGACACTTTCAAAAGCCAATATCCACTGCCCGACTCACTAAAGGCAAGACTTACCGAACCATCCATGCCTTTTTATGGAACAAAAATACTTACACAGGCAGTTACTGCCCTGTTAGAAGGGGAAAATCTGCTCCTGTGCGGAGATAAAGCAACAGGAAAAAATATATTGGCTGAAAATCTGGCATGGATTTTCGGCCGCCCCACTTATAACATCTCTTTTCATGTAAATACAGACAGCAGCAGCCTCATCGGGACAGATACTTTTAAAAATAATGAAGTTACTTTAAGACAGGGACCTATTTATCAATGTGCTGTTTCCGGTGGTTTTGGTATTCTGGATGAAATCAATATGGCCAAAAATGATGCGGTAGCTGTTCTCCACGCTGTTTTGGATTACCGCAGGATTATGGACGTACCTGGTTATGAAAAAATTGCCCTTCATCCTGCCACACGTTTTATCGGTACTATGAATTACGGCTATGCGGGAACAAAAGAATTAAATGAAGCCCTTGTCTCCCGTTTTATGGTAATCAATATGCCCCCTCTTACTATGGAACGTCTGGAGCAAATTCTGAGTAATGTTTTTCCTCATATCAAAGCAGATGCTTTGGAACAATTCTGCGGACTGTTTCTGGACTTACAGCTAAAAGCAAAAAACGGAGAAATTTCTACAAAGGCTGTGGATATGCGCGGACTTATCGGCGCAATTCGCCTTATTCACGGTGGTTTAACACCCATAGAAGCTATAGAAATGGGTATCATAAATAAATCTTTTGATATTTTTGAACGTGAACTTATCAGCGACATTGTTATGACTCGTATCCCTGATACATGGAAAAGCGGTGATGTGTTTTAATGAAAGAAAACATGATGGAAAACAGACTGCAAAATCTCCTGTGGACAGTCAGTGAAGATTACAACTGTGATGTAAAAATCAATCCCGCAGACCTTCAGAAATCTCCTGAAATTGCTTTTTACAATATGATTTTACAGGGAGCTTTTCAAAAATATTTTGACGCAGAGGTTTTTGAAACCTACATGCAAAAGAAAATACAATATGGAGCAGAACCTTCCGTTCTTTTCCTGATTTCCAAACTCTGTATAGACAGCGCAGTCTGCCAAAAGGTCTGTGCAGAGCGAAAGGGAATTGAAAACATCCGGAGGAAAGCTTTTCGTGAAACTCTAAAAAAAGATGCCTTTCGTTTTTCTCATACGGACTGGGATTATCTGGAATATTGCTATTTAGAATTTCAGCTTTACCAAAAAATAAGAAACCCCAGGCTACAGCCTCTGCTTTTAAAAATTGCCGCACTTTCTCATACAAACTCTATAAAAGATGTGTGTAAATGTATTGATGAAGTCTATCATACAGCTTACGAAAAAGGATTTGCAGAATATTTCAAAGGGATTAGCAGAGACACCAATGGTCTGCAATCCGGCACTGAAGACTCTGAAGAAACCAAGGAACAGGATAACCTTATCTCTGAAGAAGATACTGTCAACATATTCAGCGGTCATGTAGATGCTCAGGATAACGGAAAACAGGATAAATCAACTGCCAGACTTCTTTCTCTTGATAAGCAGTCCTCCGAACATCTGGAAAAGTATATTGAATTAAATTATGGCAAAAGTATTCTTCCACCTAATGAAAAATCACGTTTACAAAAACAGATGTGTACGGGCATACACGAAGACTGCAGGCTTCATATCACAAAAGGTGTTCTTCACAATCAGACAGAAAACAATGCCAAAACAGATTATGTAAAGAGAATAAAGGAAGAAAACCTTCACATTTATAAAAAGAATTTTCTTCTCACACGACAAAATATTCTATCCCTTTCCAATCTGTTAAAAAGAGCTTTACTCACCAGAACGGAACGGGAACTGTGTACCAGTGAATACGGCACAATCTGTCCGGAAAAGCTCTGGAATTTAGGTCGAACAGACAATTCCATGCTATTCAAACGGGAGCTTTTACAGGATAATTCCGATTTTGCCGTAGAAGTTCTCATTGATGCCAGCGGCTCACAGCAAAGACGCCAAAGTCTTGTAGCGCTTCAGGGATTTATTATAAGCCGTGCTCTAAGTCTTGCAGAAATTCCCCATCGTGTAACGGGATTTTGCACTTTTGGTTCTTACACTATCTTAAATGAATATCGGGATTACCTTGATAATTCTGATGCTGATGAAAATATCTTCGAATTTTACGGTTCAGCCAACAATCGAGATGGACTTGCCATCAGAGCTGCTGCCGACAGCCTTGATAAACAGCCGCAGGAAAATAAAATCCTGATCGTATTAAGCGATGGAAATCCAAATGATATTATTGCCGCAAACTCCCGTCAAAAAGCAGAAAAACAGCCCTACTGTCTGGACTTTGCAGTAAAAGATACTGCCACCGAAGTCCGCAGGCTGCGAAATCGTAAAATCTCTGTTTTAGGTGTATTTGCCGGTGAGGAAGAAGACCTTCAGGCAGAAAAGAAAATCTTCGGAAAGGATTTTGCCTACATTCACGATATTTCCAACTTTGCAAACATTGTAGGACATTATCTAAAAAAACAAATCACAGACTAGTACAACGAAAAAAATTTCCGCCACATCGATACCGGACAATTAGCCCTGTCATGTGGCGGTTCAAAGTTATGATATCACAAAAATTTTTTAACCAGCTCTAATTTTCCTTCTCTTTTCAACTGTTTAATCTCATACTCCCTGCGCATAGCTTCCGTCTTCGTCTCAAACTCTTCAAAATAAACCAGCTCTACCGGACATCTGCTCTTTGTATATTTTGCACCTTTCCCAGCATTATGACTGGCAATCCTCTTTTCCAGATTGTTTGTCCATCCAGTATACAAACTGCCGTCGCTGCACTTTACCATATACGTATAATTCATCTTTTTCTCCTGTAAATCTATGTAAGGAACGTCTTGCCCAAAGACATGACGTTCTATATATCAAGCCGCCGATTAAAAAGTATTTCACCCAAACAAGATACTGACTGTAAGATAAAATCGGCTGCGGATTTTCTTTCCGCATAGTTTATTATACTCTCCCAGCCAGAATTTGTGAATGCTCTTCTTTTAAGGAAGATACTGCATCGGATCTAATGGAACTCCGTCCTTTGATAAAGCAAAGTACAGATTTGCCCCTTCCTTTGTGTAATATTTTGTAGGTTCACTGATATAACCTAACACACTTCCGGCAGAAACATATTCCTCAGCCTGAAATGGTACATCTTTTAACTGTCCGTAAACTGCCTGATAGCCATTTCCCATATCTACCGTAACAGTCTGTCCTGTTTCTTCGTTATTTACCACAGACACAATTTTTCCGTTGGCAACTGCTGCCACAGGAGAACCTACTTCTGAAGAAATAGCGATTGCAGGATTGAGTTTATACACATTTAAAGTTGGAAAATAGATTGTATTATCCATATTATAGTCCAAAATAACCTGTCCATTTACCGGCCATTCCATTAAGGAACTCTCTGTAAAGTTAATTTCCGGTGCTGCTGCTGCCTGTGCAGATGTATTTTCTGTCTCCGGTGCGGGCGCCTGTTCCTGTGTTGTTTCCGGTGCCGCCGTTTCAGGAGCAGGCTCTTCTGTGCTCTCCTGTGTACTGTCTTCCACTTCTCTTGTACCCTCTACTTCTGTAGTATTTACATCCTGTGTTTCTTCTTCTGTCTCTTCTCGCTCCTCTGTTTTTATTGCCTGGTCAACAATATCTTCCTCGTTCTCCTTAACAAATTCTTTCTCATTTGCTCTGCTCTTACTCCCGGACTGGTAAACAGCCACACAGGTAACTACCAGAGTAAGTGCCAGTAAGCTTCCCAGTGCTACACGAATTTTTCCTTTTTTACTCATATTTTTCACCTCTGCCTTAGTGGGCTCATCCGCCCCTTTCTTGTTTTCAAATATAGGATTACCAGAAAAGCAGAAGTTATACATCTTTCATTTTTCTTTCTGTATTTCCATATCAGGAAAGAAATATCCCAATATCTGCTCATAACTTTTTCCTTCCAATGCCAGATTGTGAGCAGTATACTGACTCATTCCCATTCCATGACCAATACCTTTACATAAAAACCGTACTTCACCCTGACTGCTTTGTACACTAAAGCAAGAGGAAGGTAAATTAAGCAGTTCTTTTATTCTCTCTCCCTGAAACACCTGATTTCCAATCTGAATTTCCATGACATACCCAGCGCTGTCTGTTCTTGTTATTTCGATTTCTGTCTCTGCTGTTATAGAAAAGGCAGGATAACTCTTTTTAATTTTCTCCTCTAATTCCTTTAAAGAAAAATAACAGCCCTCTATATACAGAGGACTGTCTATATCTTTTGGTGTTTCCACTGAGGGTATGTAAGCAAACTTTTCGCCCAAAATTTCTTCTCCGCTTCTGGTTTTTCCCTGACTGAGAGGATGATAGGGCAATTCTCTTTTTTCATTTTGAAACACAAGAACTTCTCCCTTTGTACAGGCAGATGCTTCCTGAAACATACGAAATTGTTTCAATTCTTCCCCACTCATGTTTTTTTTCTTTAAATAATCAGCCGCTTCCTGAATATCCTTTATGGCTTCTTCTGATTTATTTTTTAAAGATAAATTGGTTCTCTCAATCACCGTCTGCGCTTTAATTGCTTCTTTCTCACATTCCCAGTCAATATGAGCTGCTGCCAAAATCGGTATATATTCTTCTAAATCCGGCTGCCTGCTTAAAGGACATGCCTTTCTTCCTGAAATAATTACTGTCAAAAGATAGGGTAGTATCAAAAACAACACTGCAAGTAACACGCCTGAGCCTTTTTCTTTTTTCATAAAAATATAAAACCGACATTTCTTACTTGTAGTATATGTTACTCTCTGCTATTCTATCCCTTTTTCACAATAAAAGCAGGAATGGGAGGATTATTTTCCCTGTTATAATAGCTATTGACAATCACAACATACTTTCGACTGTTCAACTTCTTTAAATACTCTAAAATTCGATTTTTCTCCTCAAATCCCGTATCTCCTCCGCTGTAAATGCAAAGTGCCATAACACCGCCTTTTTTCAGTAGTTCAAGACCTTTTTCAATGGCTTTTACGCTGGTATCCGCCTTTGTTGCCAGATTGTGGTCGCCTCCCGGCAAATATCCGAAATTAAAATAAATCCCGTCTACGGTTCCTGCCTCTGCGTATTCATCCATGTTTTCGTGGCTGTCCAGATAAAGTTTTGCCCTGTTTTCCACATTATGCTCTTTTAAAAGCTTTGTTGTACACATAATCGCCTTTTCCTGCACATCGAAAGCCAGAACTTTTCCACTTTCTCCTGCCAATTCACATAAAAATAACGTGTCATGTCCATTCCCCATAGTTGCATCAATGTACAATCCCTCTGGATTTACCTGCAGCTTAAACAGCTCATGACTCCACTCTGTAATCTGATAAGATTTCATACTTATTTTTCACTAGCCTCCAATGCCTGTGAAAGGTCTGCGATAATATCGTCAATATGCTCAATTCCTACTGAAAAACGAATCATGCCAGGTGAAACTCCTGCTGCAACCAGCTGTTCATCATTTAACTGTCTGTGTGTATGACTTGCAGGATGCAATACACTTGTCTTAGCATCTGCCACATGAGTAACAATAGAAGCCAGCTTCAAGCTATCCATAAATTTCACAGCCGCTTCTCTGCCCTTCTTTAATTCAAAGGAAATAACTCCGCAAGTTCCATTTGGCATATATTTCTGTGCCAAATCATGATATTTGTCCTGTGTAAGTCCCGGATAATTTACCTTTCCAACCAGTGGATGTGCATCTAAATACTCTGCAACTTTCTGTGCATTGTAGCAGTGTCTTTCCACTCTTAAAACTAATGACTCCAATCCTAAATTTAAGATGAAGGAGTTCATAGGAGAAGGTACAGAACCTAAATCGCGCATAAGCTGTGCATTGATTTTTGTAATATAAGCAGCTTTTCCAAACTGTTTTGTATAAACCACTCCATGATAAGACTCGTCAGGAGTTGTCAGTCCCGGGAATTTATCAGCGTGAGCTTCCCAATCAAAATTTCCGCTGTCTACAATAGCGCCGCCTACCTGCGCTGCATGTCCATCCATATACTTTGTTGTGGAATGCACTACAATATCAGCACCCCATTTAAACGGCTGGCAGTTTACCGGTGTAGCAAAAGTATTATCCACTACGAGAGGAACACCATGGCTGTGTGCCAGATTTGCCATTTTCTCAATGTCTAATACAACTAAAGATGGATTTGCAATAGTTTCTGCAATGACTGCCTTTGTATTTGGTTTAAATGCTTTTTCCAATTCCTCTGCCGGCGCATCTACATCTACAAAAGTACATTCAATTCCCATTTTTTTTGCTGTTACACCTAACACATTTAAGGTTCCGCCATAAATAGCAGAAGCACAGATTACATGATCTCCTGCTTCACAAATATTAAAAATAGAATAAAAAATTGCGGACTGACCTGAGGAAGTGAGCACTGCAGCAACTCCGCCTTCCAAATCTGCAATTTTAGCTGCAACTAAATCATTGGTAGGATTTTGGCATCTTGTATAAAAATATCCGTTGTCCTTTAAATCAAACAATCTGCCCATTTCTTCTGTTGTGTCATACTTAAAAGTTGTACTCTGATAAATAGGCATCATCCTCGGTTCACCCTTCTTCGGTTTCCAACCGGACTGGATACATTTTGTCTCAATATGATATTCTCTGCTCATCTCTATCCTCTCCTTTATAAAAATATTTTAAATTATTTTCTGTGCCAGCATCACTGCCCCTAGACATATCAACACACTTGCAGCCATATAAACTGCTGAAAGAACGCCTTTCCCATTTTCTATTAACACATAGCTTTCCAACGCAAATGTGGAAAAAGTAGTAAATCCCCCACATACTCCCGTCTTTAAAAATAAAATCAGAGAGCTGCTTCCTATTCCTCTTTTTGCCGCAAATGCAGAGATACAACCAATGAGAAAAGCTCCCGCCGCATTGATGAAAAGGGTAGTCCATGGAAACCCTGATTTCCCCTGTATGGGGATAAGACTCAGCAAATATCGTGCTGACGCCCCTATAAAGCCTCCCATGCCAACACAAAAACAGTTTAACATAGCTCTGATCTCCTTATCTTCTGTAATATTTCTGTCCAATAAGGATAATTGCCACAAACACCACAAGTCCTGCTCCAAGCACTAAAAGTGTCTGCTCGGAACTCAGTACTATACGCAAGGATAAAAGCTGTAAAACCAGCAAATCCAGACCAATAGCACAGACTGCTCCGCCAATTGTCATCATAAACTTTCTTTCATTTTCAGGTGAAACTCCACTGGAAAAACGTTCCCTTATCATAGATGGCTTCCCTTTCACAGCAAGAAAAATTCCTGCTAAAATAATGACTGCTGCCAAAACAATCAATACAATATGTTGCTGTGTCATTTCAATTCCTCCCTTATTTCCTGTTTCTCATATTTATTTAATACCAACTTAAACCATAATGGCAATATGGTTCCTTTGAATATACAGGATAAGCTTAATGCCCACCAGACACCGTTTAATCCCAATCCCGTAGCAGATAAAAACATGGCAGCCGGAATTCTAAGCGCATTGAATAAAATCCCTGTAACAGATGGCTGTACAGTCTTTCCCATTCCCTGGAAAGCTCCGGTGGCAGCTCCCTCCAGACACATAAAAATCTCTGAAATCCCTATAATTCTTAAATAATCTACACCCATAGGAATAACATCCGGTTCTTTAATAAATATTTTGAAGAAGAATTCCGGAAATACCCACAGAAGCAATGTAGTAATTACACCCCACACCGCCATAATTTCAATGGCTTTTCGATATCCCTTCTTAATACGCTTCTTTTTGCCGGCTCCGTAATTCTGTGCAATAAAAGCATTCACTGCTGTGGAAAAACCGCCTGCCATCATCCAGGAAATAGACTCTATCTGACTTCCTACTTTCTGAACTGCTACTGCTGCATCTCCCCAGCCTGCAATAAAACGTGCAATTACCATAGAAATCATGGACATCAATGCATCCTGCATAGCAGAAGGAAGACCTATTTTCACAATTTCCCTTATATGCTCCTTCGGTGTCCTTACAAACAGATGAATTCGTCCAAAAATAATTGGTTCTTTCCATACTGCCTTTAAATAAAGGACAAATACTATAATCTGTGCAAATACTGTTGCAAAAGCTGCTCCTGCAACTCCCATTCCTTTTAATGGTCCGATACCAAAAATCAAAAGTGGGTCTAAAATTAAGTTAATCACCAACCCTACCGTAGTAACACGAAAGGTGGTCACTGTATTCCCCATAGCTGCCAGAATTCCTCCGATAACCTGATCTAAAAAGGAAAATACAATCAGTCCGCAAGTAATCATCAAATAAACTCTGGCATCCCATATAACATCCGGACTGTTCAAATTAAAAAATCCAATTAACTGCCTGTTTAACAGCAAACTAATAATTCCATACAGAACACCTAAAAATGCTCCCATACGCAAAGCTCCTCTGGCGAACTCTGCTCCTTCTTCGGGATTTCCTGCCCCCAAACGCTGCCCTACACTTACCTGTCCGCCAATTCTGGGTATCATTGTAAATCCGTTTGCCAGCCACATGAACATACCGGCTGCTCCAACCGCTGCCACTGCGTTGCTTCCCAGTCTTCCAATCCATATCATGTCAACCAGATTATATCCCATCTGAATAAAGGAAGTTCCCATGATAGGAAAAGCCAGGCGAGCAAGCGTTCCTGCAATTGGTCCTTCTAATAAATCAATCTTTTTTTTCATGTCTTTTTCCCTCAAATTCTGTCATTACTTTACTATCTTACCAAACTCTGAAAGAACCTGCAAATACTAATTTTTCTCTGTAAAATTCCCTTTTCAAGTGCTTCCAACTGTGATACTCTTTTTGTAGGATTGTGGGAATAAAAGCACGAAACAATCCAGCAGGCATCTTTTTGCCCTGACATCTTAAAGAATAGAGGACGCATTATGAAAGAAAAAATATACACCATTCCATTAATGGACGCATTTCATGCAAATGATGAATGCCCATTCTGCTTTATCGAGAGAAACCTGGAACAACATGCCCTGGACTTTGTTCTAGGACAAGGTGCTTCCTACATGGAAGATGATATAAGGGCAGAAACAGATAAAATGGGATTTTGCCGGGACCATTATAAAAAAATGTTTCACTACGGAAATCGTCTTGGCACCGGACTTATCCTCACAACTCACTTTAAAAAGAAAAATGAAGAATTAAAACAACAGATAAAAATGTTCTCTCCAAAAAAAGCATCCATGCTGGGACATTTCAAAAAAGCCAAACTAAATCCTGACAATCCTCAAACCTCTCTGGGTACATGGATAAAAGAACAGAATAACTCCTGCTATGTCTGTGATTATTCCAAAAACACTTATGCCAGATATTTAGATACCTTTTTTGAACTTTATCGTAAAAACAAAGAATTTCAGGAACTTTTCAAAAACAGTAAAGGGTTCTGCCTCCCTCACTTTGGTGATTTAGTAGAAACAGCCGAAGAACTCCTATCCCATAAAGAAAAATCAGAATTTTATCAGCAATTATTTTCTTTAATGACAGAAAACCTACAACGCGTTACTGATGATTTAGAGTGGTTCTGTGATAAATTCGATTATAAAAATAAAGATGCTGACTGGAAAAACTCCAAAGATGCTATACAAAGAGGAATGCAGAAATCCGCTGGAGGATATCCTGCCGATCCTTTCTATAAATCAGAAAGATAAGAAATTCAAAAGTATTTATAAAAAAAGAATAAATGAAATTTCCTCTTTTTCATTTTTCTTTTAGTATTTCGTCATAAATTATCCTTATTTACATAGTATAGTATATCTTGTAAAAGCCAATAAGACTTTTTTCAAAATCTTTTTCTTTTCATATTACTGGCAAAGCTATTGCCAGTAACTCCTTCTTTTTTATGAAATGAACAAGAGCAGAAATCTATCCCCCCTCAGATTTCTGCTCTTGCTTTTTTATTGTACAAGAACTTGCGTCCTATACAATGAAAACGCTCCGCTTGCATGAAATTCATTCCCTGTAAAGTAATAAAATCCTATTTTCCGTTTTTTTCTTTTCTTCACATTTCTTTTATCATTTCATCACAAATTCATCACATTTACCCTTTATAGTATAACTTGTAAAAGCCGATAAGACTTTTTCAAAAATCTTTTTCTTTTTCATATTGCCGGAATAGAAAACCGGCTCTCCTTCTTTTTAATATTTAAAAATATTAAAAAAGAAACCAGAATCAACCTTCCCCCCTCATTGATTCTGGTTCTTTTTTATTTCTAATAGCAAAACAATTCTTACAGCTTATATTATTTTCCGATAAACAACTGTACCCAATTTGTTCTTCCATTCTTATCTACATAATATCCTACACCTATATGTGTATATGGACCCATAATATTCTGACGATGACCCGGACTGTTCATCCATCCAGTCATAACCTGCTCAGGTGATTTTTGTCCCGCAGCAATATTTTCCCCACACATCCAATATTCAATACCAAACTCCTGTAAAACAGTAAAGCATGATGTTCCATCCGGACGTGTATGTGACAAATTCTGCTCTAACTCTTTTGCACGAACACCGGCTGCCTCAGCAAGCTCATAATCATATTCTAATGGCTCTAAACCATTGGCAGCACGCTCCTTATTTACAATATTAGCAACTTCCATCTCATAAACTATAGAAATGTCTTTCACCCATTTTCCATCCGGACCTACGTAATAATTACCGATCCAGGTGTTCGTGGCCATTGCTCCGCTTCCAGTTAAATAATAATCACCTACCCAGGTATTACTTGCCATCGCTCCGTCCGAATTAAGATAATACCATTTTCCACCAATTTCTCTCCACCCAGTCAACATATAGCCATTTTTATCAAAATAATACCATTTTCCTTTTATATACTCCCAGTTATTTGTTGTATAACTTCCATCTTCATGGCAATACCACCATCCTTGTTTTGTCTTCATCCACTGAGCTGTTCTCCATTGACCATCTGCCCCTACATAATAATCTCCAATCCAGGTGTTCGTGGCCATTGCTCCGTTTCCAGTCAAATAATAATTTCCTACCCAGGTATTACTTGCCATTGCTCCATCCGAATTAAGATAATACCATTTTCCATCAATTTCTCTCCACCCAGTCAACATATAGCCATTTCCATCAAAATAATACCATTTTCCACCAATTGATTTCCATGTATTAGCTGGATAACTTCCATCATCCTCTTGATACCACCAACCAGAATTATTTACATTCCATTGAGCTGCCTGTACTTCCATATTACTTACAACAACACTAGTTATCAGAAAAAAGGCTGCTGCAAATCCCCTTACACTTTTGTTTCTCATAGCATTTACCTCCTACTTTTTAAGTTAATTCTACTAAATTTTTTTAAAATAAACAACAAAAAAGGTTTAAATTCTTAAAATAAGAATTTAAACCTTTTTTCAATAGTGAAGCATCGGGGATTCGAACCCCGGACAACTTGATTAAAAGTCAAGTGCTCTACCGACTGAGCTAATGCTCCATATTAAATGCCCAGAGCCGGAATCGAACCAGCGACACGAGGATTTTCAGTCCTCTGCTCTACCAACTGAGCTATCTGGGCATGAGTAGCGGGGACAGGATTTGAACCTATGACCTTCGGGTTATGAGCCCGACGAGCTTCCAGACTGCTCCACCCCGCGATATAATATTATACAATAAAACTTATTACTAAATCTTATCGTTAAGCCGATGATCGGACTCGAACCGATAACCTGCTGATTACAAATCAGCTGCTCTGCCAATTGAGCCACATCGGCATATAATGGGCGATGGTGGATTCGAACCACCGAAGGCGTTGCCAGCAGATTTACAGTCTGTCCCCTTTGGCCACTCGGGAAATCGCCCATATGAACTTTTAAAATAAATGGGACCTACAGGGCTCGAACCTGTGACCCTCTGCTTGTAAGGCAGATGCTCTCCCAGCTGAGCTAAGATCCCATAAATTTTCATTTACTTTCAATCGAAAGTAAACGACCCAGAAGAGACTCGAACTCTCGACCTCCGCCGTGACAGGGCGGCGCTCTAACCAACTGAGCCACTGGGCCATACTGAAGATATATACCTTCAAAACTACATATATAAAACGAAACTTTCCAACTGCCGTTCAGTGAAGTTTTGGATACTTCTATAATCCGCTTTCTCCACTATTAGGTCAAGCCCTCGACCGATTAGTAGCAGTCAGCTCCATACATTGCTGCACTTCCACCTCTGCCCTATCTACCTCGTCGTCTTCAAGGGGTCTTACTTCTTTCGAATGGGATATCTCATCTTGA